>NZ_JBBOYH010000001.1:415000-2702500 GCF_038008025.1 Solibacillus sp. FSL W7-1324 | reverse complement strand
TAGCTCACTGGTCGAGTGACGCTGCGCCGAAAATGTATCGGGGCTAAACGATTCACCGAAGCTGTGGATGCATACTTTGAGTATGCGTGGTAGGAGAGCGTTCTAACAGCGTTGAAGTCAGACCGGAAGGACTGGTGGAGCGGTTAGAAGTGAGAATGCCGGTATGAGTAGCGAAACATGGGTGAGAATCCCATGCACCGTATGACTAAGGTTTCCTGAGGAAGGCTCGTCCGCTCAGGGTTAGTCGGGACCTAAGCCGAGGCCGATAGGCGTAGGCGATGGACAACAGGTTGATATTCCTGTACCACCTCCTCACCGTTTGAGAAATGGGGGGACGCAGTAGGATAGGGTAAGCACGCCGTTGGTTGCGCGTGTTCAAGCAGTAAGGCGTGTATGTAGGCAAATCCGCATACTTTAACGTTGAGCTGTGATGACGAGCTCGTATGAGCGAAGTTCCTGATTTCACACTGCCAAGAAAAGCCTCTATCGAGGTGAGAGGTGCCCGTACCGCAAACCGACACAGGTAGTCGAGGAGAGAATCCTAAGGTGTGCGAGAGAACTCTCGTTAAGGAACTCGGCAAAATGACCCCGTAACTTCGGGAGAAGGGGTGCTTCTTTGGGTGCATAGCCTAGAGAAGCCGCAGTGAATAGGCCCAGGCGACTGTTTAGCAAAAACACAGGTCTCTGCAAAACCGTAAGGTGACGTATAGGGGCTGACGCCTGCCCGGTGCTGGAAGGTTAAGAGGAGCGGTTAGCGCAAGCGAAGCTGTGAATTGAAGCCCCAGTAAACGGCGGCCGTAACTATAACGGTCCTAAGGTAGCGAAATTCCTTGTCGGGTAAGTTCCGACCCGCACGAAAGGCGTAACGATCTGGGCACTGTCTCAACGAGAGACTCGGTGAAATTATAGTACCTGTGAAGATGCAGGTTACCCGCGACAGGACGGAAAGACCCCGTGGAGCTTTACTGTAGCCTGATATTGAATTTTGGTACAACTTGTACAGGATAGGTAGGAGCCAGAGATCTCGGAGCGCCAGCTTCGAAGGAGGCGTCGGTGGGATACTACCCTGGTTGTATTGAACTTCTAACCCATGCCCCTTAGCGGGGTAGGAGACAGTGTCAGGCGGACAGTTTGACTGGGGCGGTCGCCTCCTAAAGAGTAACGGAGGCGCCCAAAGGTTCCCTCAGAATGGTTGGAAATCATTCGTAGAGTGTAAAGGCATAAGGGAGCTTGACTGCGAGACCTACAAGTCGAGCAGGGTCGAAAGACGGGCTTAGTGATCCGGTGGTTCCGCATGGAAGGGCCATCGCTCAACGGATAAAAGCTACCCCGGGGATAACAGGCTTATCTCCCCCAAGAGTCCACATCGACGGGGAGGTTTGGCACCTCGATGTCGGCTCATCGCATCCTGGGGCTGTAGTCGGTCCCAAGGGTTGGGCTGTTCGCCCATTAAAGCGGTACGCGAGCTGGGTTCAGAACGTCGTGAGACAGTTCGGTCCCTATCCGTCGTGGGCGTAGGAAATTTGAGAGGAGCTGTCCTTAGTACGAGAGGACCGGGATGGACATACCGCTGGTGTACCAGTTGTCTTGCCAAAGGCATCGCTGGGTAGCTATGTATGGACGGGATAAGTGCTGAAAGCATCTAAGCATGAAGCCCCCCTCAAGATGAGATTTCCCATTACGCAAGTAAGTAAGACCCCTGAAAGACGATCAGGTAGATAGGTTCGAGGTGGAAGTGCGGTGACGCATGCAGCTGACGAATACTAATCGGTCGAGGACTTAACCACATTTTATTGCACAAACTCAATGAAACGTTTATCCAGTTTTGAAAGAATGAAAATTCTTTTCAAGGGTTTCAAGACACACTAGTGGATTGGAAGCCAATTAAGGAACGTCTACTAAAAGCACCACGTCCTGTGGTAACGTAGACGCCAGCACATCCATGTGCAAGTGAAGTGATGATGGCAAAGAGGTCACACCCGTTCCCATACCGAACACGGAAGTTAAGCTCTTTAGCGCCGATGGTAGTTGGGGGCTTCCCCCTGTGAGAGTAGGACGTCGCTTCGCTAGAATATTGGAGGATTAGCTCAGCTGGGAGAGCACCTGCCTTACAAGCAGGGGGTCGGCGGTTCGAGCCCGTCATCCTCCACCATTTCTAAAATGCCGGTGTAGCTCAGTTGGTAGAGCAACTGACTTGTAATCAGTAGGTCGAGGGTTCGACTCCTTTCGCCGGCACCATTTAGAGAGCCATTAGCTCAGTTGGTAGAGCATCTGACTTTTAATCAGAGGGTCGAAGGTTCGAGTCCTTCATGGCTCACCAGTTTATATTTAATACTGCTTAGCGGGTGTGGCGGAATTGGCAGACGCACTAGACTTAGGATCTAGCGCCGCAAGGCGTGGGGGTTCGACTCCCTTCACCCGCACCATTTTAATTTCATAAAACTGTCAGAGTAAAAATATCTTAAGCATTTTGCGGAAGTAGTTCAGTGGTAGAACACCACCTTGCCAAGGTGGGGGTCGCGAGTTCGAACCTCGTCTTCCGCTCCAAAAAATGCCGGGGTGGCGGAACTGGCAGACGCACAGGACTTAAAATCCTGCGGTGAGTGATCACCGTGCCGGTTCGATTCCGGCCCTCGGCACCATCTTTACAATAAACAATATGCGCCCGTAGCTCAATTGGATAGAGCGTCTGACTACGGATCAGAAGGTTGTGGGTTCGACTCCTGCCGGGCGCGCCATATTATTTCGGAATGTAGCTCAGCTTGGTAGAGCACTTGGTTTGGGACCAAGGGGTCGTAGGTTCGAATCCTGTCATTCCGACCATTATTTATGGGGCCTTAGCTCAGCTGGGAGAGCGCCTGCCTTGCACGCAGGAGGTCAGCGGTTCGATCCCGCTAGGCTCCACCATAATTTTGTAACCAAAATAAAGATCCTGGCGGTGTAGCTCAGTTGGCTAGAGCACTCGGTTCATACCCGAAAGGTCGTGGGTTCGACTCCCTCTGCCGCCATCTTAAAGGACCTTTAGCTCAGTTGGTTAGAGCAGACGGCTCATAACCGTCCGGTCACAGGTTCGAGTCCTGTAAGGTCCACCAGTTAACGTACTAATAATAATGGAGGTATACCCAAGTCTGGCTGAAGGGATCGGTCTTGAAAACCGACAGGCGGGTAACACCGCGCGGGGGTTCGAATCCCTCTACCTCCTCCATTTTTACAAACTGGGTACTGAAAACAGGTTCAACATCATATTATCGCGGGGTGGAGCAGTGGTAGCTCGTCGGGCTCATAACCCGAAGGTCGCAGGTTCAAGTCCTGCCCCCGCAACCAAATGGTCCCGTGGTGTAGCGGTTAACATGCCTGCCTGTCACGCAGGAGATCGCCGGTTCGATCCCGGTCGGGACCGCCATTTGTGGGTTTGTAGCTCAGTTGGTAGAGCATTAGATTGAAGCTCTAAGTGTCGGCGGTTCGATTCCGTCCAAACCCACCATATGCGGGTGTAGTTTAGTGGTAAAACCTCAGCCTTCCAAGCTGATGTTGTCGGTTCGATTCCGATCACCCGCTCCAGTTTTTAAATAGGGCCTATAGCTCAGCTGGTTAGAGCGCACGCCTGATAAGCGTGAGGTCGATGGTTCGAGTCCATTTAGGCCCACCATATTATTCCGAAGTAGCTCAGTTGGTAGAGCATCCGGCTGTTAACCGGCAGGTCGCAGGTTCGAGTCCTGCCTTCGGAGCCATTTTTTCTATTTTTGGGGACATACTCAAGAGGCTGAAGAGGCGCCCCTGCTAAGGGTGTAGGTCGCGTAAGCGGCGCGAGGGTTCAAATCCCTCTGTCTCCGCCATCGGCCCGTTGGTCAAGTGGTTAAGACACCGCCCTTTCACGGCGGTAACACGGGTTCGAATCCCGTACGGGTCATACATAGAAAAGCGGAAAACGCTAAGTACTGTTACATGTACTTAGCGTTTTTTTGCGTCAAAAGCTCTATAAAAATAATAAACAATGCTGCAATACTCAAAGAACTAATAATTTCTTATACAATAGTATATTGTTCAAAGATATAAAAACTAAGTTGAAATATAATTTTCCAATTAACCCACAACAGTTATCTTCTTTAAATGAATTATTTTATTAGTGTAGCTAAAAAAGCATATTTTTTCGATCACTATGTTGAAGGATGCATGATTAAAGGAGAATATGCTAGAAGGCAGGAGCGGAAATGTAGAAGGGATTGTCCAGTTATTAATTAACCATAGAAGTAGTTCAGTTAAAGCAAATTAGAGGGGGAATAAACCTACTTATCCCTATAGTCTATGAATAGAGGTATTAAATCCCCAATACCATTGTAAAAAGCAATTCAAAAGGTGAATAACAAGGATTTACTATCTGATTCGTTGAACCCCAAATAAAGCTGCCGTATGCATAAATCCATCTAAAGAATATACCCATTTCAAAGCATTTAATTATGAATAATATTATTATAGAATAACATAGGAAAAATGGAGAATACTATAGAGATAGAGAATATATTGAAAAAACATTAGGATGAAATAATAAAAGATATAGACTAAAAAATAATGGTAAATGTATGGACATTTCCTTGACAGTTTTAGTTGATAAAATGTATAAATAAGAAGTCGTATATTCTAAAACACTTGATATTTATCAGTAATGTTAATAATTATATCAGAATGATTTATAAATATTAAAAACAAGTCTTGATAAAATTAGTCAAACATATTAGAATTTCGTTATACTAAGTAAACGTTTTCATGTGCAACCTCAATGGAATTATGGAAAAAATAGAAAAAAATATATTTTATAAAAATAATTTCAAAAAAAGTATTGCATTATAAAAAAAGTAATGATAATATAAATCTTGTCCTTAAGAGAAAGGACATGCGGTTACAAAAGAGTAACTTGCAAAGACCCATTGGAGGATTAGCTCAGCTGGGAGAGCACCTGCCTTACAAGCAGGGGGTCGGCGGTTCGAGCCCGTCATCCTCCACCATTTCTAAACTGCCGGTGTAGCTCAGTTGGTAGAGCAACTGACTTGTAATCAGTAGGTCGAGGGTTCGACTCCTTTCGCCGGCACCATTTAGAGAGCCATTAGCTCAGTTGGTAGAGCATCTGACTTTTAATCAGAGGGTCGAAGGTTCGAGTCCTTCATGGCTCACCAGTTTATATTTTATACTGCTTAGCGGGTGTGGCGGAATTGGCAGACGCACTAGACTTAGGATCTAGCGCCGCAAGGCGTGGGGGTTCGACTCCCTTCACCCGCACCATTTTAATTTCATATTACTGTCAGAGTAAAAAAATATCTTAAGCATTTTGCGGAAGTAGTTCAGTGGTAGAACACCACCTTGCCAAGGTGGGGGTCGCGAGTTCGAACCTCGTCTTCCGCTCCAAAAAATGCCGGGGTGGCGGAACTGGCAGACGCACAGGACTTAAAATCCTGCGGTGAGTGATCACCGTGCCGGTTCGATTCCGGCCCTCGGCACCATCTTTACAATAAACAATATGCGCCCGTAGCTCAATTGGATAGAGCGTCTGACTACGGATCAGAAGGTTGTGGGTTCGACTCCTGCCGGGCGCGCCATATTATTTCGGAATGTAGCTCAGCTTGGTAGAGCACTTGGTTTGGGACCAAGGGGTCGTAGGTTCGAATCCTGTCATTCCGACCATCATTTATGGGGCCTTAGCTCAGCTGGGAGAGCGCCTGCCTTGCACGCAGGAGGTCAGCGGTTCGATCCCGCTAGGCTCCACCATAATTTTGTAACCAAAATAAAGATCCTGGCGGTGTAGCTCAGTTGGCTAGAGCACTCGGTTCATACCCGAAAGGTCGTGGGTTCGACTCCCTCTGCCGCCATCTTAAAGGACCTTTAGCTCAGTTGGTTAGAGCAGACGGCTCATAACCGTCCGGTCACAGGTTCGAGTCCTGTAAGGTCCACCAGTTAACGTACTAATAATAATGGAGGTATACCCAAGTCTGGCTGAAGGGATCGGTCTTGAAAACCGACAGGCGGGTAACACCGCGCGGGGGTTCGAATCCCTCTACCTCCTCCATTTTTACAAACTGGGTACTGAAAACAGGTTGAACATCATATTATCGCGGGGTGGAGCAGTGGTAGCTCGTCGGGCTCATAACCCGAAGGTCGCAGGTTCAAGTCCTGCCCCCGCAACCAAATGGTCCCGTGGTGTAGCGGTTAACATGCCTGCCTGTCACGCAGGAGATCGCCGGTTCGATCCCGGTCGGGACCGCCATTTGTGGGTTTGTAGCTCAGTTGGTAGAGCATTAGATTGAAGCTCTAAGTGTCGGCGGTTCGATTCCGTCCAAACCCACCATATGCGGGTGTAGTTTAGTGGTAAAACCTCAGCCTTCCAAGCTGATGTTGTCGGTTCGATTCCGATCACCCGCTCCAGTTTTTAAATAGGGCCTATAGCTCAGCTGGTTAGAGCGCACGCCTGATAAGCGTGAGGTCGATGGTTCGAGTCCATTTAGGCCCACCATATTATTCCGAAGTAGCTCAGTTGGTAGAGCATCCGGCTGTTAACCGGCAGGTCGCAGGTTCGAGTCCTGCCTTCGGAGCCATTTTTCTATTTTTGGGGACATACTCAAGAGGCTGAAGAGGCGCCCCTGCTAAGGGTGTAGGTCGCGTAAGCGGCGCGAGGGTTCAAATCCCTCTGTCTCCGCCATCGGCCCGTTGGTCAAGTGGTTAAGACACCGCCCTTTCACGGCGGTAACACGGGTTCGAATCCCGTACGGGTCATACATAGGAAAACGAAGAACGCTAAGTACTGTTACATGTGCTTAGCGTTTTTTTTGTATAAAAGGAGCGGATCTTGTGAATGAACGTTTAAAAGTATTTGATCAATATTATAAGGAAACGGGCATTGAACAACGTAAACTCATTCATGCAAAAGGTTATTGGCATGAAGTGTTTCATTGCTGGGTTATTGAAAAAACAAATTCAGAATGGCGCATTTATTTACAGCTGAGAAGCAAAAATAAAAAGGATTACCCAAACCAATTTGATATCACCGCAGCTGGTCATATACCGGCAACGGAGACGATTGAGGACGGTGTACGCGAATTAAAGGAAGAAGTAGGGATTAACGTAATGTTTTCGCAATTAACGTCACTTGGAGTCATCCCGTACAGTATAGACAATGAAAAAATAAAGGATTATGAGTTTGCAAACGTATTTGTATATGTGTTAACAGGAGGAATTGAGCAGTTTACTCTTCAACGCGAAGAACTTGATGGTATATACTCTGCTAACTTAAACCAATTTATATTGCTTGCGACACATAAAATAAAGGAAATCGAAGTATCCGGTTATAAATACGTAAATGATTTACGTCATGATGAAGTGAAACGGATCGGACTAGAACAAATGTCTGCACTGCCCGAAAGCTATTTGCAGGAGTTTATCCCGAGATTGAAAAAGATGTTAATTGAAGCAACCTGAAAACACTTAGGTTAGCTTCTTTTTTTAGAATAATTAAGAAAATATAATTAACTATTGACCTTCACGTTGCGTCAACCTTTATAGTACTAATTAGGAGGTGATCATGTGCTAATTAATGAACTGGTCAAACTTTCGGGTGTGAGTGCACGCACACTGCGATATTACGATGAAATCGGCTTGATGAGGCCTTCTGCTGTTGCGGAAAATGGCTACCGGCAATACAGCCAAGACGATATTGACCGGTTACAGCAAATACTATTTTACCGGGAGCTTGATTTTAAGTTAGAAGAAATAAAGAAATTGCTCGATCATCCTGATTATAAAGTAAAAGAAGCACTGAAAAAACAATTCGAGCTACTACAAAAGAAAAGACAATATATCGACGACTTACTAATAACGATAGAGCAAACAATCCAAATGATGGAAGGGGAACTTAAGATGACAAATGAACAGAAGTTTGACGTATTTAAAAACAAATTGATCGAAGAAAATGAAAAGAGCTACGGTCAGGAAATACGTGATAAATACGGTGAAGCTCAAGTGGAAACGAGCAATAAAAAATTCAGGGATATGACAGAAGAACAATATAATGCGATGCAGCAACTGGAACAACAACTATTTGAACGTTTAAAAGAAGCGCTTGTGTCCGGGGATGTAACATCAGACATAGCAATGGAAGCAGCGGAACTTCATAAACGCTGGTTAAGCTTCTCCTGGGCAAAATATACTCCTGAAGCACATATAGGCCTAGCACAGATGTATGTAAGCGATGACCGGTTCACTGCTTACTATGATGAGCGTGTCGCTCCTGGAGCTACACAATTTTTGCATGATGTAATCACTGTTTATGCAGCGAACAAATAAGAAAAGATGTTTTAGAAATCCCCATAAAGGTAATATTTTATTAATGGAAAAAGGGGGATTTAATATGGATATCAATCAATTACAACAATTACGTAGCGTTTTAGAAGAGGAACTTGCGACATTGCAGGAGCATGTTAATGAAGAACCATCTTTAGATGAAACAGAAATAACGGCAGTTGATAATCATCCGGCAGATGCAGCAACTGATTTAACGACAATTGTTACGGAAAA
Organism: Solibacillus sp. FSL W7-1324; assembly: GCF_038008025.1. Lineage (NCBI taxonomy): Bacteria > Bacillati > Bacillota > Bacilli > Caryophanales > Caryophanaceae > Solibacillus > Solibacillus sp. FSL W7-1324. Next base: position 2,693,941 of record NZ_JBBOYH010000001.1, on the reverse strand, counting down.
AACATTAAGTGAACTGAAGGAAGACGAAATCGAAAGAATTCAAACAGCTTTAAATGCTATGGATGAGGGCACATACGGGGAATGTATCGTATGTGGAAAAGAGATTCCCTTTGAGCGTTTAGAAGCGGTTCCGACAGCTTTAACATGTATTGACCATGTAGAAGAAGTGGCAGAATAATAAAAGAGGTATGTTGACTGTTCAACATACCTCTTTTAGTTTTAAATGAAATATGAAATTAATAGACCTACAGCCAACAAGAAACCGAAAATCGTGTTTGTTTGGGCTGTATATTTCATTGCCGGCATTACTTCCAGCGGTTTTTCTTTTGCTCGGAATAATTTAATCGCTTCAATCGGTTTTTTCACGCTTAATAATACAAGCAGTGCCCATGGTGTCAAATGACCTAGAACGATAAGAACAATGATCCAAATATACGAAACAATAAAGAAACCGGCCAGTACAGTTACTGCGTTATGTCGGCCAACTAAAATGGCCATCGTTTTACGTCCGCCTTCTGTATCTCCAACAATATCCCGGATATTATTTGAAAGCATAATCGCTCCGACTAAAATCATACTCGGCACAGAGATAATTACAGCATCAGCTGTTACATCGCCTGTTTGAATAAAGAAAGCAATCAGAACAATCCCCATCCCCATTACTGCCCCTGAAACTAGCTCTCCGAACGGTGAATAAGCAATCGGATACGGTCCGCCAGTATACAGATAGCCGATCAGCATACATACAAGACCGACAGCAACAAGCCACCAGGATGTCATGGCACATATGTAAACGCCTAATAGCATTGCGATACCGTAAAAACTTAGCGCAATAGCCATAATAGTTTTTGGTGCTACACCATGTCGGACGATTGTGCCTCCAATACCGACTGAATTTTCATTATCCAGGCCAAGTTTATAATCATAATATTCATTGAACATATTGGTTGCTGCCTGTATGAGCATACTGGCAATAAGCATTGCAAAAAACAGTCCAAAATGAATTGTTTCATGATTTATAGAAAGTGCCATAGACGTACCTAATAATACAGGTACAAATGAAGCTGTTAATGTGTGGGGACGTGTTAAATGCCACCAAACTTTAAAACCCGTGTCCGCTTCAACGACTTTTGTCATAAAAAAACGCTCCTAACTAAATACAATTATCTAAACTATTGTAATGCAAATAAAACAAATTGAACAGAGTGAAGGGACAATACATGTAACGTTTGCTCGAAAAATGTTATGATAGGAACGTATTATTTACTGCGCGAACGCAAAAAAATAAGCAAATTATATAAAAATTCAGGCACGTATTAAAATAACGCTATACTTGCATCATACTTAGTGAATTTGCAACATGACGGAGGGAATTTTCATGCAACACAAGTGGTACAACGCCACTGAAATAGAAGTAGGCTCAAATTCAAAGCAAATTTTTTATATGGAAACAATCGAAGTAAGCCGATTATCCGCATTGGCATTTTTTGCTGCGGGCGAATCGAAATATAAAGGAAAACGCAACTACTGGCAAAATCGTGAAAAAACCTTCACATTGGTTGGTTTAGGTCATGCCTATACAATCGAAAACAATGCATCTGATGCCCGTTTCGATTTAGTAGAACGTGAATGGAAAAAACTGACGAGTCAAATCATAGAGGAAGATCAGCATCTGCAGCCAATCCTTTTCGGCGGTTTTACTTTTGATCCGCAAAATGAAGTTTCGGCAGAATGGACAAACTTCCCGCAAAGCTATTTTACTGTCGCAACACATCAGTTAGTTATTCGTAATGATAAAGCGTATGTAACAATTAACTATATTACGGATGAGGAAAATAGTGCGAAAACATTTGAAGCACTTCGTAAGGAACGTGATGAACTCATCCATGCAGCACAGGTGAAGGAAGTAAAAACTTATCCGAAACCGAAGATGACAAGCTATATGGAACCTTATAAGCAGGAATATTTAAATTCCATCAATAAAGTGACAAGCCTCATCAAAGCAAACGAAGCGCAAAAGGTTGTTATTGCCCGGTCTTTAGCATTGCAATTTGAGGAAACGATTACATCTCCGCAAATTTTGTCGCATGTCGTACATGAGCAGCCGGAGAGCTATTTGTTTGGCTTGGAGCATGGTGATTTACTGTTTTACGGTGCTTCACCGGAACGTTTAGTGAAGGTGGATAACGGTCGTGCCTATTCTTCATGTGTAGCGGGCTCGATTAAGCGCGGTACAACAGCTGAAGCTGACGAGGAATTAGGGAGAACGTTGCTGAGCGATCTGAAAAATCTTGGAGAGCATCATTATGTTGTGGAGATGATTACGGATACATTTAATAAAAATTGTACGGAAGTAAAAGTTCCGCATGGACCGAAGCTATTGAAAATCCGTGATATTCAGCATTTATATACACCGGTTGAAGGACAGTTAAATGATGATGCAACGATTTTGCAGCTTGTGAAACATTTGCATCCAACACCAGCTTTAGGCGGTGTTCCGCGTGAACAGGCAATGGAAATCATCCGGACATATGAGCCGATGAACCGAGGTCTGTATGCGGCTCCAATCGGCTGGCTGGATGCCGATGGAAATGGCGAGTTTGCAGTAGCAATTCGTTCGGCTGCATTAGTACAGGATAAAGCGTATTTATATGCAGGCGGAGGCATTGTCGAAGATTCGGAAGCGCAATCGGAATATGAAGAGACTCTCGTGAAATTCCGACCAATGCTTCGAGCTTTAGGAGGCCAGTTACATGAATGATCGTGAAGTATTATCCAATTATGTATATACAATAGTATCAGCATTAGTAGCGTCTGGTGTAGAGCAGGTTGTCGTAAGTCCCGGCTCCCGTTCTACGCCGCTTGCCTATGCATTTGCGTCAACGAAGGAAATCGAAATGCATCGTCAAGTCGATGAACGGGCAGCAGCCTTTTACGCGCTGGGATTAGCTAAATCGACTGCAAAACCGGTCGTACTCGTATGTACTTCTGGAACAGCAGCGGCCAATTACTATCCGGCCATTGTCGAAGCAAAATATGCCCGAGTGCCGCTAATTGTTTTAACAGCAGACCGTCCGCATGAATTACGTGAAGTAGGAGCACCTCAAACGATCAATCAAGTACGTTTATATGGGGAAAATGTGAAATGGTCGGCAGAATTTCCGATTCCGGATGAGGCACCGCAAACGCTTCCGTTTATCGAACGCCATACTGTCCGTGCAGTAAATATTGCAACGACAGCACCATTTGGACCGGTCCATTTGAATATCCCGTTCCGTGAACCGTTGATTATCGATTTTGCGGAAACATTGCCAGCATCAAGCTATATTAAAAGCTATACAAATGAACTTCAGCCTGCCAAGCAAGCGGTAGCTGAACTGACAGAAATCATCGAACAAACAACGAACGGAATTCTGATCGTAGGAGAATTGCCGCTAGGAACGAACACGGAACATTTATGGGATTTTATTCGTGAAGTGAAATGGCCGGTAATGATTGAAAGCTTATCAAACCTGCGCACAGAAATACCGGAGGATTGCCAAATATATGCGATTACTACATATGATGCATTGATGAAAAATGAGCGATTCAAACGAAATGTTCGACCAGAAACGGTCATTCGTTTCGGAGCACAGCCTGTTTCCAAATTTTTAATGCAGTTTATCGTACAGGCAAAACCGCAAAGCTATATTGTCATCGACGAAGATCCGATGTATAGGGATTCTACTCATATGTCGACACATTTCATTCATGCCTTGCCAGGAGAATGGCTGTCGGATGTGAAGTTAGCGCACTCTCGAGCAGAAATGGCATACGTTCAATTTTGGAAAATGGCAGATTTACTAGCTGCTGATGTCATTGAAAAGTATAGTGAATTTGCCGATGATGAAGGGGCAATGGTACAGGCATTCCTTACAAGTATTGAGGAGGACGCCGACATTTATGTTAGCAGCAGTATGCCGATACGTGACATTGATACATTTTTACTTACACAAAATCGTCCTGTTCAAATTTTCGCAAATCGCGGAGCAAATGGGATCGATGGAGTAACATCTACAGCACTGGGCTTCAGTAATGGCCGAAAAAACCGCAAAACGTATTTATTGATTGGTGATTTGGCATTTTTGCATGATGCCAATGCATTTGTTGCAAGCCGTTATCAGGAGTGCGATTTAACGGTACTTGTCATGAATAATGACGGGGGCGGCATCTTCTCGTATTTACCGCAATCGAAGGTAGAGGAGCATTATGAAGATCTTTTCGGTACACCGACTGCATTGACATTCGAACAAATGGCCAAAATGTATGAGCTGGATTACGTAAAAGCAACATCATTGGAACAATTTACGGCTGCATTGTCTGAGGATAAACAAACATCGATTAAACTGATCGAAGCTTTCACAGATCGGGAAGAGAATGTGAAGCAGCATCGACAGCTGTGGGCGCGGATTCATGAGGTGATGGAACAATGGCTCGCTTCACTGTAAAAGGGTTGGATGTGCATATTGAACAGTGGAATGAACAGGCAACTCAAACGGTTGTATTTCTTCATGGTTTTACAGGGAGCACAAATACATGGAAAAAGATTGTTTCGCTACTGCCTTCAAACATCCGATGTATTGCAGTTGATCTAATCGGACATGGTAAAACAGCAGCACCGACTACTGTTGAATCGTACTCGATGGCATTTCAAGTGGAACTGCTGCATGAACAGTTTCAACAATTAAAGCTAGATACTTTTACGCTGGTAGGCTATTCAATGGGAGGACGTGTAGCGCTGAGCTATGCGGTTCGTTATCCGTCTGGAATTGAGCATTTGCTTTTGGAAAGTGCTTCCCCAGGACTAGTGGAAGAACAGCAGCGTACTACACGAAAACAGGCGGATGATACACTTGCGGAAAAGATACTTGCAAATGGGATTGAATCATTCGTAAATAAGTGGGAGAATATCCCGCTGTTTGCTTCTCAAAAAAGACTTCTTCCAGATGTACAGCAGGAAATCCGTTCAGAGCGCATACAGCAGAGAGAAATCGGGCTTGCAAACAGTCTGCGCGGCATGGGAACAGGTGTAATGCCCGAACTTTGGGGTAAGCTTAATACATTAACAATGCCTGTAACACTCGTTACCGGTCAGCTTGACGAAAAATTCGTGCAATTAAACAATGAAATGCAAGAGCGTATCGAAAAAGCAAATCATCTTATTATTCCAGCAGTTGGCCACGCAATTCATGTGGAAAATCCGACAAAGTTTGCTACAATAGTAAAGGAAACGATTTCATAACCGAATTAGGAGGCAATATATATGACAAAGCAACGTCTATGGACATCTTTACATACTTACGAAGATATTAAGTATGAATACTATAACGGAATCGCAAAAATTACGATTAACCGTCCAGAAGTTCGCAACGCTTTCCGTCCAAAAACAACAGCGGAAATGATCGATGCTTTCACACGTGCTCGTGATGATGAGCGTGTTGGTGTAATTATTTTAACAGGTGAAGGCGAGCATGCATTCTGCTCAGGCGGCGACCAAAAAGTACGCGGTCATGGCGGCTATGTAGGCGATGACCAAATTCCTCGCTTAAACGTTTTAGACTTACAAACATTAATCCGTAAAATTCCGAAACCGGTTGTAGCGATGGTAGCAGGTTATGCGATCGGCGGCGGCCATGTACTGCACGTAGTATGTGACTTAACAATCGCTGCAGAAAATGCACGTTTCGGCCAAACAGGTCCTAAAGTCGGTTCATTCGATGCTGGTTACGGTTCAGGTTACCTAGCACGTATCGTAGGACATAAAAAAGCTCGTGAAATCTGGTACTTATGCCGTCAGTACGATGCGCAGCAAGCACTTGAAATGGGCTTAGTAAACACAGTTGTACCATATGAGCAGTTAGAAGATGAAACAGTAAAATGGTGTGAAGAGATGCTTGAAATGTCTCCAACAGCATTACGTTTCTTAAAAGCTGCAATGAACGCAGACACAGACGGTTTAGCTGGTATCCAACAGCTTGCTGGTGATGCGACACTTCTTTACTACACTACTGATGAAGCAAAAGAAGGCCGCGATGCATTCAAAGAGAAACGTAAACCAGACTTCGGTCAATTCCCACGTTTCCCTTGATTTGTTCGTTATACTATTCAAAAGGGATGTCCGAAAACTTTGGACATCCCTTTTCTTTACGATAGGAGGAAAAAGGGATGCAGCCAAACTGGATAAAGCAACGCGCCTATTTAACACCGAATCGAATCGCACTGAGCTTTCATGATGAGCAATGGACGTTTAAAGAGCTTTATTTAAAGTCTGTCAGCTTAGCCTATAAATTAAATACACTTCGTTTAACAAGTGGAAAGCGGGTAGCAATTTTAGCACCGTCTACACCGCCTTTAATCGAACTGCTCTATGGATGTATGCAGGCACAATGCGAGATGGTGCTGCTAAATGGAAGACTTGCAAAACAGGAGCTTGCGTATCAAGTTGAAGATGCAGAAGTGGATGCGATATTAGTAGCCGATGAAGAGCTTGCCAAACTTCCTGATGATGCCCGGATCATTCCATTTTCCAAGCTCTATGAGACAACAGAATCGAAATATGAGATTGCAGCACAGTGGGATGAGGACTTTGCACTGACAATCATGTATACATCCGGAACAACAGGATTTCCGAAAGGTGTTTGCCAAACGGTTTCAAACCATAGTTCCAGCGCAGTCAGCTCGGCATTGAACTTAGGTATTTCAGAGAACGATACATGGCTTTGTACTGTTCCGATTTTTCATATAAGTGGTTTTTCGATTGTCGTCCGTTCATTGCTATATGGGATGAAAATACGTTTATATGAAAAATTCGATGCTGAAAAATGTGCTCAGGAAATTATCGAAGGTACCGTTACGAAAATGTCGGTCGTTTCGGTCATTCTTGAAAATATCCTTTCCGAAATGGAACGGGTTGGACAAAAAGCGCATCCTCAATTTACAACCGCTTTGGCAGGAGGCGGTCCGGTTCCTGTCGATTATTTAAAACGTGCAGAAAAACTGGAGTTACGTGTTGCCCAAACTTACGGCATGACGGAAACATCTTCTCAAACCGCAACATTGGCAAACGAGGATGCCATGACACATATCGGATCTGCCGGCAAGCCGCTGTTCTTCAATGAAGTAAAAATTGATGCAAAAGACGGGGAATCCATAGGTGAAATTTTAATCCGCGGACCTCATGTAACACCGAAATATATCGGCCGATTTAAAGACAAACCGACGACTACTAATGGCTGGCTCCATACAGGGGATGTCGGATATTTAGATGAACAAGGTTATTTATATGTCGTCGATCGCCGCAGTGACTTGATTATTTCAGGTGGTGAAAATATTTATCCGGCTGAAATTGAAAACATACTTCTCGGACATCCAAATGTAAAAGAGGCGGGTGTTTGTGGAATGGAGCATAACAAATGGGGGCAAGTACCTGTTGCTTTTATTGTTTCAAAAAAACAGATGTCAGAACAAGAAATCATCGACTTCTGTACAGAGCATTTAGCAAATTATAAAGTCCCGAAGCAAGTTCACTTTGTTCACCATTTACCTCGAAGCGGCTCCAATAAGCTTTTGCGAAGAAAGCTGATGCAGCTGTTGGAAGAGTGATAAAGAAATGAAAAGGTCCAAGCATAACATGGAATGCTTGGACCTTTTTGTATGATTAATTGCTTAAAGCTTGTTTGAGGACATCCATATTTTTACGCATTAATGTAAAGTAGTCTTCATTGTTTTGGATATCTTCTTTTGTTAAAACACTTAAATTATGCAATGTTAATGTTTCTGCATTTACTTCTTTTTGAATAATTTCCGTTAATTTAGATGAAACATTTTGCTCGAAGAAAATATACTGGATATCTTCTTTGTTTGCTAAATCAACAATTGCCGTTAATTCCTTTTGCGAAGGTTCACTTTGTGAGTTAAGACCAGCGACAGGAACTTGATTGAAACCGTAATGTCCCGCAATATAGCCGAATGCTGCATGCGATACAAAGAATGTTTTATTCGTCGTAGCGGCAGCCATCTCTTCAAAGTCTGAATGTAATGCTGCAAGCTCTGTTAATAATTGCTCGTAGTTAGAATTGAAAGTTGCTTCATGTTCCGGTAATGCAGCAACAAGCTCATCTTTAATCGTTAATGCCAACTGCTGTGAAATAACCGGGGATAACCATACATGCGCATCATGTTCTTCGTGTGCATGCTCTTCTCCGTCATCATGCCCGTGGTCATCATGTTCCTCATGCTCGGCATGTGTATGACCTGTTGAAATGTGAAGCTGATCTTCCGTTACATCAGCAGCAGTAGCTACTAATTTTACATCTTCATTGGCCAAAGTTTTCTGCGCATTTTCAACAAACCCTTCGAGTCCAAGACCGATGTAGAAAAACAAATCCGCATCTGCTAAAGCCATCATGTCTTTTTGGGTTGGTTCAAATGAATGCTCATTTGCACCTGCAGGATAAATAGAAGAGACATCAACGTACTCTCCACCGATTTGCTCTGTGAAATACTGTAATGGATAAACGGTAGTATAAACCGAAAGGGCATCTCCATTTTGCTGTGATTCGTTTTTATCTTTTTTAGTATCCTCTGCATTACAAGCAGCTAATAATAAAATTAGCGTAAACATCGAAATGATTGAAAACCATTTTTTCATTATAAGTAAATCTCCTTAAATAGTAATAATTACGATTTGTATTTTTGAACATTTTCAATCATACAGGATTCAATAAAAAAAAACAATATAAAAAGCCTTCGAAAATTACTTTTTTTTCGAAGGCCATTTTTCAGGTACTGGATCGAATCCACCTGGGTGAAGCGGCTGACATTTTAGTATTCGAATAACGGTCATGATCGATCCTTTTATTGCACCATGCTTTTGAATTGCTTCAATCCCATAGTGTGAACATGTCGGATGGAACCGGCAGGAAGGCGGCGACATGGGCGAAATATATTTTTGATAAAGACGAATGAATCCGATAAATAGTTTTTTCATTGCTGTTTGTGCTCTCCATTTTTATAAGTCCGGATTGGTTTGGCATCAACGGTTTGTTTTAATGATACGCTGTTTTTCCGGGCAAGTAAAATAATAGAGAATGCGAATATTCCCATAATCGTTACGATCACAATCAATACAATAGGTAAGCTCATGTTTTTCACCTCGCTCTCTTCCATCTTACATGAAAAAAACAGGGTATGTGTAAATAATGGTTGAACTAAATGTTTTAAGAAGTGATAGAACGGATATAATACAACCATGATACATTTCTAAAAATAATAGAAATAGTAAAATATCAGGATTAAAATTTCGCTTAGAAATTTTAAAAATAATTTATGAGGTGAAGGACAATGGCAAAGAAACAATTAAACACACAATTAAATGATTTAGTAGCAACATGGTCGGTAATGTATACGAAGTTACATAACTATCACTGGTATGTAAACGGACCATCATTCTTTACATTACACGTAAAATTTGAAGAACTATACAACGAAGTAACACTTAACTTAGATGAAATCGCAGAACGTATTTTAACAAAGGGCGGTAAACCTGTTGCAACATTAAAGGAACATTTAGATCTTTCTTTAATTGAAGAAGCATCAGGCAAAGAAGAAACAGAAGAAATGGTAGCTATCTTAATTAAAGACTTCAATACAATTATGGATGCTTTAAATAAGGCAATGGAAACAGCTTCAGAAGAAGGCGATGACCGCACAGAGGATTTACTGAATGCTCAATTCCAAAGCCTTGAGAAACATACATGGATGTTAAATGCTTATTTAGGCAAATAATATCGGTTAAAACGACTCCAAAATCGGAGTCGTTTTTTGTTTATTCAGCGGTCTTTACGATACGGAATGACTGTGCGATCCCTTACGATGTATAAATGCGATTATTGCCGTCCACCTTAACTATGAGGTGAGAATAATGGAAAAAAATAATGTTTATGTATCCATTGCCAATTTAACATGCAATCTGCATCCAGGGTCATCCTATGAATTTGTACTGAAAATGGAGCCGTACAAAGCGCGTGTATTTATGAAGCTGTTCAATCAGATGCAGGAGCTGGAGGCGTCAAATGCATTCCGGGCCCATATGCCATTTATTCCATATCATTTGGACAGATTAAATCATGAAATCGACCACCGTCTGAAAAAAGTCTATGCGCTGATACATGAATTCGGTGATGAGGAAACGAAAAAATTCGTTGAGCAACTGCCTTACTTTACTCGTTAAATAGGCGATTTGATTGAACGGGTGACATCTGTTCGTTACACTATATAGTAGGAGTTGAGCGAAAAGATGTTTACATTTATCGATGAAAATAATTTACAAGTTGATTTAAGATTTGATGAAGGTCCATTCGAAGTTGAACCGAAGCATGTATTGGCACTCGTACAATATAAGGGGAAATGGTTATGCACGATTCATCACCGTAGAGGTGTTGAGTTTCCAGGCGGCAAGCAGGAACCCGGCGAGACGTTATACGAAGCGGCTGTCCGAGAGGTTTACGAAGAAGCAAATGTGGTCATAGAAGATGTAAAGTGGTTTGCCTACTACATTGTGCATGATGAGGTTCCGTTTTGCAAAGCGGTCTTTACTGCTAAAGTAAAGGCCATCGAACCTTTTACAGGAGACCATGAAACGGAAGGCATGTTATGGCTGACAGAAGAGGAGCTTTGGCAGCAGCCAAAATTGAGTTTCTATATGCGGGATGCAGGAATGAAAAAGATGTTGCAGGAAGTGAAAAATCATGAACGACAATGGTAAGATTTTTTCGATACGCAATTACCCGTCACCAAATCCTCATATCCGATTAGATGAAATCACGTATTGGTCACAAGGATTGCGTGTAAAAGGATTACTGGCGCGTCCTAAAGCTTCTGGTACATATGAAGCGCTTTTATATTTGCGCGGGGGACTTCAATCGATTGGCATGGTCAGACCTGCACGTATTGCCCAGTTTGCGATGCAAGGCTTCGTCGTGTTTGCCCCGTATTACCGCGGAAATCGCGGAGGGGAAGGAAAGGACGAATTCGCCGGGGATGACCGTTATGATGCAGTAAACGGCATAGAAGTACTGAAGCAATTTATTCAGGTGGACAAAGTGAATTTATATGGTTTTTCCCGCGGCGGGTTAATGGTATTATGGACAGCAATTTTACGTAATGATATTAAATCGCTCGTAACATGGGCAGGAGTATCAGATGCGACCGCAACATATTGGGAGCGTGTGGATATGCGGCGCGGATTAAAAAGAATCGTGGGCGGTACGCCAAATAAAGTACCGGAAAACTATGATGACCGTACCCCATTATTAGAAATCGAAAAAATTCAAACTCCCGTCCTCATTATTCATGGTACAGAAGATCAGCATGTTGATATCGAGCATGCCTATAAATTGGAGCAGTATTTAAAAAGGGAAGGGAAATCTGTTGAGACATGGTACTCATCCGGATTAAAGCATCACTATCCCCCAAACCTGAACCGTGATACTGTGAAAAACTTGTGTGACTGGATGAAACGCCAATAAATACACAACAAAAAAGGGGGTGGGACAAAACCCGCCCCAAAATCAAAAGCCGTTCAAATTTACGATGAGTAAAGTTTGAACGGCTTTATTATTATGTGTCTACTATGTAGTCGTTGTTCTCCGTTACGGCGGACGCTTTCCTGGGGGCACGGCTCGAGCCTGTAGTCTCTCCCACGTGCTTGTCCCCTGGGAGTCGCCGCCTTCACTCCGAACAACTAATTTTTCTTCTATATCAAGTAAATCTCTGCATAATTTCAGGCATGAAAAAAGGACATTCTCTGTTAAAATTTAAGTATCCTACAACCAAATTTCAAACGAAAGAAGTGTCCCTATGTTTAAAGATTATAACATGAATCAAATTATATTACCGCTAGATTTAGAAGTAAAGTTACATAAAAATGATATTGCCTTTTCTATCCATCATTTGGTCGAAAGCATTCCGAACGAAGCTTTCGCTCCTTTTATTCACCATACTGGTTGTCCATCATATCATCCACGTATGATGCTAAAGCTGATTTTATGCGGTTACACACAATCCACTTTTTCAGGAAGAAAAATAGAGGATCTGACAAGAGACAGTATCCGTATGATGTGGCTTGCCCAAGGATATGAACCAAGTTATCGCACTATTAACCGTTTTCGTGTACATCCCAATATGAAGGAACTCATTCGCCAATGTTTTGTACAATTCCGCTGTCAGCTAGTTGAAGAAAAACTCATCGATCAAGAAGCGATTTTTATCGATGGCACAAAGATTGAGGCAAATGCCAATAAATTCACATTTGTTTGGAAAAAATCAGTGGAAAAACATCATACCAACCTCGTAGAAAAATCAAATAAACTTTACGATGAGTTATTGGAGCATCAAATTATTCCTGAAATCAAACGTGAAAGTGATGAGCAGTTATCGATAGAAGAGTTAACTCAAGTAGCACATCACCTAGAAGAAGTAGTCGACGACTATACAAGCAAAATAGAACATTCTGAAGATGTCATTGAGCGAAAAAGATTACGTAGCGAACGAAAAACACCGAAGCAAATCCTCAAACAAGTACATGATTGGATCATAAGAAAGCAGAAATACCAAAAAGATTTTGAAGTGTTTGGCACACGTAACAGTTATTCAAAGACGGATCATGAAGCAACATTTATGCGGATGAAAGATGACTATATGCAAAACGGCCAATTGAAGCCAGGGTATAATGTACAAATCGCTACTGAAGGTCAATACACACTCGCTTATGATGTATTTCCAAATCCAACAGACACGAAAACACTTATTCCATTTCTTAGTCAAATTGAAGAAAATTATTTCGAGTTACCAAAACATATTGTAGCGGATGCCGGATACGGCAGTGAACAGAATTACCATGATATTCTTAACAAACGCAAACGAACTCCACTCATTACATTTAATCAATACTTGAACGAACAGAAGCGAAAATATAAAAATGATCCTTTTAAGACAAGTAATTGGGTGTATGAGAAAGAAAACGATGTCTACATTTGCCCAAATGAAAAGAGATTACGATTCCAATATAACTCTGTTCGTACAGATAAATCGGGTTTTCAACGAGAATTTAAAATCTATGAATGTGAGGAATGTACAGGGTGTCCTTTCCGTACAAAATGTACAAAAGCTGCAGAAGGTAAAAATCGTAGACTCATGATTAATGAGAAATGGGAAAAACAAAAAGAAGAAGTAAGAGCGAAGCTTTCAGAAGAAAAAACGGCTGCCATTTATCGTCGACGTAAAATCGACGTGGAGCCAGTTTTTGGATTCTTGAAGGCTAATTTGTGTTTCCGTCGATTTTCTGTTCGTGGAAAATCGAAAGTTACTAACGAAATAGGTTTGGCATTAATGGCCACAAATTTAAGGAAGTATGCGGTAAGAGGATAACACCTCTTCCAATATTTTCTTTATAAAACGCAAAAAAGAGAAATTGCATTGTGCAATTTCTCTTTTTGCGTGAACTGGAACTAATTCTGTCCCAACCCCTTTTGATTGAATAAACGTAGCTGATTAGTAAATTATACTAATGGGCCGCCTTTTTGAATGATTTCTTCTTCAACATTCTCGAATTTCTTGAAGTTGTTTTTGAACAGTTCAGCAAGTTCAGAAGCTTTTTTGTCGTATGCCACTTTGTCTGCCCATGCATCACGAGGATTTAATACGTTTGTTGGTACACCTTCAATTTCTACAGGGATGTTTAATCCGAAGACAGCATCTTTTGTAGTGTCAACATTGTTTAATTTCCCTTCGATTGCAGCGCGAACCATTTTACGTGTATATGAAAGCTTCATACGGCTACCTACACCGTATTCGCCACCAGTCCAACCAGTGTTTACTAAGAATACTTGTGAACCGTGCTCATCAATTTTCTTACCTAATTGCTCAGCATAAACTGTAGCGGCAAGCGGTAGGAATGGAGAACCGAAGCATGTAGAGAATACTGGTTCCGGCTCTGTTACACCGCGCTCTGTTCCGGCAAGTTTAGAAGTGAAACCGCTTAGGAAGTGATACATTGCCTGCTCTTTCGTTAATTTAGAGATAGGAGGTAATACACCGAATGCATCGGCTGTTAAGAAGACGATTGTATTCGGATGACCTGCTACTGATGGCAATACAATATTGTCGATAAAGTCGATTGGGTAAGCAACACGTGTGTTTTCTGTTAAAGAACCGTCTGCATAGTCGCATTCGCGTGATTCAGGGTCTACTGCCACGTTTTCCAATACTGAACCAAAGCGGATCGCATTGTAGATTTCCGGCTCATTTTCAGCAGATAGGTTGATTGTTTTTGCGTAGCAACCACCTTCAATGTTGAATACACCGTTGTCAGACCAGCCGTGCTCATCATCACCGATTAATTTGCGGTCTTTGTCAGCTGATAACGTAGTTTTCCCTGTACCAGATAAACCGAAGAATAATGCTACATCGCCTTCTTCGCCAACGTTGGCAGAGCAGTGCATTGGGAAAATACCTTGTTCAGGTAATAAGTAGTTCATAATACCGAAGATTGACTTCTTCATTTCACCTGCGTACTCAGTTCCGCCGATTAAGATGATTTTCTTTTCGATAGATGTTATAATAAATGTTTCCGATCCAGTACCGTCTACTTCCGGATCTGCTTTGAAGTTTGGCGCAGATACGATTGTAAACTCGGCAACGTGTTTAGCCAATTCGTCTGCTGTTGGGCGGATGAATAATTGATGACAGAATAGGTTATGCCAAGCATATTCATTAATTACTTTAATAGATAATTGAGAATCTTTGTCTGCACCGGCAAAACCGTTGAATACATATAACTCGTCGCGTTCTTTTAAGTAATTTAAAACTTTTACATAAAGTTTATCAAATACTTCTGCTGAGATCGGACGGTTGACTTTACCCCAATCGATTTTGTCTTTTGAGATTTCTTCTTCTACTATATATTTATCTTTAGGAGAGCGGCCAGTATATTTGCCTGTTTCAGCGCGTAAAGCACCCTCAACAGTTAGCGTTGCTTCTCCGCGTGATGTCGCTTTTTCAATCAATTGTGGAACAGATAATTGAGTTTTGATGTTTTCCCCGTTTAAAAGTTCTTTCAGCTCGTTAGCAATTTCTACCGAATTCATCTATTAAATACCATCCTTTTTTATAGTATTCCCTTATAGAGGGGAGTTGATTCCTAATTCAAAAATAGTATAACACATTAAGTGAAATAATCTATACTAATTGCAAATTATTTTTTCGTAAATTTTGACATATCGAAAAAAGTCAAAATTTGTTGACAGTCATTGATTTTTTGCGTAAAATGTTTTATTGAACGGATACTCTTATCCCGAGCTGGTGGAGGGGCAGGCCCTATGAAACCCGGCAACCTGCGTATATTTTATACGTGTTGGTGCCAACCTGATGCAAGGGCAAAATTTCCCTTGAACGATAAGAGTGAAAGGTAACGAAACGTAATATCCTTTCCTCACGTGTGATGAACACGGCTATGAGCGAAAGGATTTTTTTTATTCTGTTTTACAATTTCGTACTGAGCGAAAATTATATAGTTACAGCCTTTCAGACCCTCGTGTTAAAGCAAATATAGCTTGACGTTAAAAAGGCCGGATACGCATATGCGTAAGTGCTCTAATATAACGGACATGGGTAATGAGTACCGTATCAATAAAAAACAATTGCCAAAGTGATTTAGGAGGAAATGACATGACAAATCGTCGACTGTTTACATCAGAAAGTGTAACGGAAGGACATCCGGACAAAATTTGTGATCAAATTTCGGATGCCATTTTAGACGCTATTTTAGCTGCAGATCCAAATGCACGTGTAGCTTGTGAAACTACGGTAACAACAGGCTTAGTATTAGTATCTGGTGAAATTACAACGTCTACTTATGTAGATATGAAGGGTATTATCCGCGATACAGTGGCAGAAATCGGCTATACACGCGGTAAGTACGGCTTTGATGCTGAAAATCTTGCAGTATTAGTAGCAGTAGGAGAGCAATCACCTGACATTGCACAAGGTGTTGATCAGGCATTGGAAGCACGTGAAGGTTCAATGACGGAAGATGAACTTGAAGCAATTGGTGCAGGTGACCAAGGTTTAATGTTCGGTTATGCATGTAACGAAACACCGGAACTTATGCCGATGCCTATTTCTTTAGCTCACAAATTAGCGCGTCGTTTAACAGAAGTGCGTAAATCAGGGGAATTAGAATATTTACGTCCGGATGGTAAAACACAAGTGACAATCGAATATGATGAAAACAATGAACCTGTTCGTGTGGATACGATCGTTATTTCAACACAGCATGATGAAGAAGCAACATTGGAACAAATCCAAACAGACATTAAAGAACACGTGATTAAACCGGTAGTTCCTGCACATTTATTGGATGAAGCTACAAAATACTTCATCAACCCGACAGGTCGCTTCGTAATCGGCGGACCTAAAGGCGATGCAGGTCTTACAGGTCGTAAAATTATTGTGGATACTTACGGCGGTTATGCACGTCACGGCGGCGGTGCATTCTCAGGTAAGGATGCAACAAAAGTTGACCGTTCTGCAGCATATGCAGCACGCTATGTTGCTAAAAACATTGTAGCGGCTGGCTTAGCTGACCGTGCTGAAGTACAATTGGCGTATGCAATCGGTGTTGCACAACCAGTGTCAATCGCAGTTGATACATTCGGTACAGGTAAAGTGGCGGAATCAGAAATCGTAAACTGGGTTCGTGAGCTATTTGATTTACGTCCTGCAGGCATTATTAAAATGCTTGATTTACGTCGCCCGATCTATAAGCAAACAGCAGCTTACGGACATTTCGGTCGTACAGATTTAAATGTACCATGGGAAAATACGGATAAAGCAGCTGAACTGAAAGCAAAAGCAGGAATTTAATAAAATATAAAGGAGCATCCAGTTAGGTGGAGTGCTCCTTTTTTATAATTTCTTTTAAATTTCCTATATAATAGGTAGAGATTCCGAAAAATAATATATGAGTGTAAAATTATTTCTGAAGTGATTTATAGTATTGACCCTTCGCCACATATTCGGAAATAATCCGGTCCATATCAGCGCGGTCTTCTGCCGTTACTTCACGTACGACTTTTGCTGGACGACCCATCGCCAAACAATTAGGAGGAATCACTTTTCCCGGCGGAACAAGACTGCCGGCACCGATAAATGCTCCTTCGCCAATAACGGCACCGTCCAATATGATGGAACCCATACCAACTAAAGCACGTTTCTTAATTGTACAGCTATGTAATGTAACTTGATGACCTATTGTTACTTCATCTTCAATAATGAGAGGATAAGCAGGGCTTTGGTGAAGGCAGCTCAAATCCTGTATGCTGACACGCTCTCCGATTATTGTTTTATTGACATCGCCGCGGATGACCGTGTTAAACCAGATTGAAGTTTCGGCTCCGATTGTTACGTCGCCGGTAACTGTGGCATAGTCGGCAATAAATGCGGAAGGGTGGATCGTCGGTTCTTTATCCTTATAAGGGTAAATCATTTTCAATTCCTCATTTCTTCTATAAAATTGTAGATAAATCTATAGATATCGTAACAAAACGTGAAGATTTTTCAATTAACATTTCTTTTAGAAAGGAATGTATTATAATTAAACAAATAAAAAGTAATATAATGATGCCGGTGTTAAAGAAGGTGTAACATCGTATTTTTTTAATACAGTTTAACAACTCTGACCTCTATTAAAGGTCACGTATTTATGACAGTAAAATAATTTATATGTAAGGAGTATGGCCATGTGGAAATGGGAAACAGAGCAACAACCAAAAGCCGTAGTCGTTATTCTTCATAGCGCATATGAACATCATCGGTGGTACGCATGGTTAATCGAAAAGTTCCGCAGTTCCCACTTTCATGTTGTAATGGGAGATTTGCCGGGACATGGTGAACAAGGAAAGTATACAAAGTATCATGATGAGGATTTTAAAGAATATTACAAGTATACAAAGGTGTTATTGAAAGTGGCACTGGAATATAATTTACCGCTTTTTATCGTCGGAAATGGGCTAGGAGCTGCAATCGCTACGTATGTGCTTCAGAACAATAAAATAGAATGTGCGGGTGTTGTATTAACATCCCCTTGGTTTAATTTAAAGCTGGCACCTGGAAAATTGTCGAATGCTTTATCAAGCTTCAGCGCTATTACATCCAATGTTAAGCTGAAACATGAATTGGAGCCTCATCATCTTACACGGAATACAGATGTGTTAATGGAATTGAAAGAACAATTACCGTTAACGAGCATGGTGACGGTTAAATGGTATCGGGACTGGCAGCAGATGACTCGGACAATCCGTAATCCCGAATTGAAGTTTCCGGATATCCCTGTATTATTAATGACAGGTGAAAATGATAGAGTAACAGACATCAGTACATCAAAGAAATGGATTACCGAGCATTCGCTTTCAGAGTTTCATTACAAGCAGTGGAAAGGCTGTCTTCATAGCCTGTATTTTGAATTAGAGCGGGAAGATGTCTTTAAATTTACGATTGATTATATTAACAATGTTTTAAGAGATTTGGGCTATATTATTGAATAGTGAAGAACCTAACAAACTTGCAATTTGTTAGGTTTTTTTTTAAAAATAAAAAAATATATCGAAATTTTCGAATATTTGTAATATACTAAATTTCGAATTAATACATTATTTCAACAAGGGGGTATAATATGGATTTTTTGAATGATTTTGTAGGGTGGGCCAATAATATTTTATGGGGCCCGGTAATGATTTATGGTATTTTAATCGTTGGTTTGTTTTTCTCTATCCTTACAAAATTCGCCCAGGTCAGGCTAATTGGAGACATGTTCAAGTTAATGTTCTCAGGGAAAAAATCAGAAGCAGGTGTTTCGTCATTCCAGGCATTATCGATTGCATTGTCGGGGCGTGTCGGTACAGGTAATATTGTCGGTACCGCAACTGCAATTGCATTCGGTGGACCGGGTGCAGTGTTCTGGATGTGGGTTACAGCATTTATCGGTGCATCAACTGCTTATATGGAGTCGACATTAGCTCAGATTTACAAAGAGAAAAAAGATGGGCAATATCGTGGTGGGCCGGCATTCTATATTGAAAAGACAACAGGTATTCGCGCATTAGGTGTTATTTTTGCCATTGCGATGATTGCATCCGTTGCATTTTTAATGCCAGGTGTTCAGGCAAATGCCATTGCAGGTGCCGTTGATAATGCATTCGGGATTGAACCATGGATTACAGGTCTTATTACAATTCTTTTATTAGCAGTCATTATTTTTGGTGGTGTTAAGCGTATTGCGAATGCTGCCCAGATTTTAGTTCCATTCATGGCATTAGCTTATTTGTTAGTAGCGTTTATAATCATTATTATGAATATTACAGCAGTGCCTGAAGTATTTGCTTTAATTTTCCGTAGTGCATTCGCTACAGATGCTGTATTTGGCGGCATGATCGGTAGTGCGATTTTCTGGGGCGTAAAACGTGCCATCTACTCAAATGAAGCAGGTCAAGGTACTGGACCGCATCCGGCAGCAGCTGCAGAAGTTTCCCATCCTGCTAAGCAAGGATTGGTACAGGCGGCTTCAGTTTATATTGATACAATCTTAGTATGTTCTGCAACAGCATTAATGATTTTATTCATGGGTACATACAATGTCCATGAGGGTAGTCAAGACGGAGCTCTAATCGAAGCAAAAATGGATGAGTCAATTACGTATTCAGGCTTTACACAAGCTGCTGTAAATGAAGCGTTCCCTGCTTTAAATAACTTCGGTTCAGGGTTTGTCGCAATTTCATTATTCCTATTCGCATTCACTACATTAATGGCATACTACTATATCGCTGAAACGAATGTTTCGTATATGTTTAATGGTGGTGCAAGACGAATTGGAATATTCTTAATGAAGTTCGTATTATTGGCTTCGGCATTTTACGGTACGGTTAAAACATCCGATTTAGCTTGGGCATTTGGTGATGTCGGGTTAGGATTAACGGTATGGATTAACGTAATTATGCTATTGTTCATCATGAAGCCAGCCCTCATTGCACTGAAAGATTATGAGCAACAGAAAAAAGAAGGCAAAGACCCAGTGTTTGATCCGAAAAAACTCGGTATTAAAAACGCAGATTTCTGGGAGACATATAAGCAAGATGAATAGAAAAAAAGGGGCAGCTCTTAAAAAGCTGCTCCTTTTTTCGTGGAATAATACAGGTGTAATGCTTCGAACTGTTCCTTAGTAAAATCTTTTTGTCCGCGAATATATTTTTCGTATAGATTATAGTAACAGATTGTTAAATATTCATCGTTGTGATGATGAGTGTATGGCGGATAATTTTCAGGAATATGAAGATCGGCAAAATAACGTTCCATCTTATCGATTGTCCGTATCGTAATGCCTCGCGCGCGCATCTCCTCCAGAACAATTTGTGTATAAATATATAAATCCTCTTTCGGGTACTCGTAAATATAATTGATCAGTACATGTTTGTCTTCTTTGGCAAAAATGCTGTTCAGCTCACGCCACTGGGCAAGCAGCTGACTTTTCGGGATAAAAGGGATTAGCTCGGTATGCCATAAACGCATCGGTTCACCTCATTAAAGATATGAAAAAGAGCTAAGAAAACTTAGCCCTCTATCGGAAATTCTTTTACTTTTTCTAATGCAATGATAAATGGGGGATCATTTTTCTGATTCATAAATTCATAGCGCAGCACATGTACATGTTTTTGCGGTAAATCACTTACATAGCGAATCACTTCATCACGCTCGTCTTTTCCGCCTTCATGACCATGATAAACGACTAAAACGATCATTCCCCCCACCTTTAACAGCTTTAACAAACTTTCAATCGCTTGGATTGTAGTGTTCGGCTTTGTCACAATTTCATGATTGCTGCCTGGCAGATAACCAAGATTGAAAATTGCGGCTGAAACAGGTTTGTGAATATAGTTTGCGACATTTTCATGCCCGTCTTTCAAAACGATTGCCCGATGCTCAAGTGCATGATCAAGCAGGCGGTGCAGTGTGGCATCAACCGCTTCCTTTTGTACGTCAAATGCATATACATAGCCGTCATCTCCAACGAGATTTGCCAGAAAAAGCGTATCATGTCCATTTCCTGCTGTTGCATCGACCGCAATATCACCTTCGGAAACGGACATTTCCAACAAGGTTTGGGCATATTGAAGAACACGTTCTAATTTCATTTTGTCACATCCGCCTTATAAAACTTCCCTTGATAAGAGCCACGACGTTCCAGCTCCGCATCAATTCCATTCAGTACTTCCCATTTGTTGACAGACCACATCGGACCGATCATTAAATCGATTGGACCATCACCTGTAATACGGTGGACGATCATTTCGGGCGGGATAATTTCCAGCTGATCTGCTACGAGTTGGATATAAGCATCTTTTTCCATAAACTCAAGCATGCCTTTTTCGTATTGCTTCACAAGTGGTGTTCCTTTTAAAAGATGCAGCAGATGGATTTTGATGCCTTGTACATCAAGCTTCGCCACTTCACGGGCTGTTTCCATCATCATATCGTAATCCTCTAAAGGCAATCCGTTAATAATATGTGTCACAACACGAATCCCATGCTTGCGCAGTTTATTGACACCTTCTACATATGTCGCATAATCATGTGCACGGTTAATTAAATTTGCTGTTTTTTCATGAACTGTCTGAAGCCCCAGTTCAACCCATAAATACGTACGTTCATTTAACTCTGCCAAATATTCTACAACATCATCCGGCAAACAGTCGGGACGGGTTGCAATTGAAAGTCCCATAACTCCTTCACAGGCAAGTGCTGCTTCGAACTTTTCCTTTAATACTTCAAGTGGAGCATGTGTATTTGTATACGCTTGGAAGTAGGCCATTGTTAAACCGTCTTTCCATTTGTGCTCCATCTTTGCTTTAATCTTTTCGAACTGTACCGGAATCGGATCGACTTTACTGCCCGCGAAGTCTCCTGATCCTGCTGCCGAACAGAAAGTGCAACCGCCAAAAGCGACCGTACCGTCGCGGTTTGGACAATCAAACCCTGCATCCAAAGCAACCTTGTAAACTTTCTTTCCGAATTCATTTCGTAAATAGCGATTCCATGTATAATAACGTTTCCCGTCTGACGGGAAAGGGAAATTTGTTTCAGTCATTCCTTGCTCACTCCTCTAACGTATTATTCTAACACGGACAGTACACCGTGTCCTACTAGAAATCTTTTTCTTGTACAAATTCCTTTTAAAGAATAAACTAGTAAATTGAGCAAATATTGAAGGAGGAAGTTGAGTGCCGAAACAAGTATGGTTTTTAATTATTGGCACATTCGTAAATACGGTCGGAAATTCATTTTTATGGCCTTTAAATAGTATTTATATTCATGATCATTTAGGTAAATCTTTAACTACCGCTGGGATTGTCCTTATGCTAAATTCATTGGCAGGTGTATTCGGCAATCTAGTAGGTGGTTATTTATTTGATAAATTAGGTGGCTATAAAGCAATTTTAATTGGGGTTGTATTTAATTTAATCTCAATCACTCTGTTGACCATCTGGCATGACTGGCCGCAGTACATTGTATTTTTAACGATGTTGGGCTTCAGTGGAGGGATTGTGTACCCGGCGATTTATGCAATAGCAGGGAGTGCCTGGCCTGAAGGGGGTCGACGTGCGTTCAACTCTATCTTTTTGGCAAACAACGTAGGGGTCGCAATTGGCCCGGCATTGGCAGGTATTGTTGCCGATATTAAGTTTGACTATGTATTTAGTGCGAATCTATTTTTCTATGTGGTATTTTTTGTGCTTGTCCTTACGACCTATAAACGTTTTGATATGAGGGGACTGACAACCAAACCGTTCTCAGGAAATGAGACAAAAAGAAGAAACAGAGGACCGATTGTGGCGATCAGTATATTAAGTATTTCTTTAATCGTCTGCTGGTTAAGCTATTCCCAATGGAGCGCGACCATTTCCTCTTATACACAAGGGCTTGGGATGAGCCTGTCCGAATATAGTTTACTATGGACAATTAATGGCTTCATGATCGTCGCAGTTCAGCCGGTTATCCGACCACTAATAACACGCTGGGAAAACAAAATAAAACATCAGCTGGTGCTGGGTCTCATATTGATGTCGTTTTCTTATATCGTCGTTTATTTTGCACAGGACTTTAAGATGTTTGCTGCGGCTATGGTCATTTTGACATTCGGGGAAGTATTCTTTACACCGGTAATCCCGATGATTGCCAATAAATTGGCGCCTCATGGACAAGAAGGTTTCTATCAAGGACTCGTCAATAGTGCTTCAACAATTGGACGAATGATAGGTCCTGTATTTGGCGGGTTAATGGTAGATTTATATGGCATGCAAATTTTGATGCTTATACTATCGGTACTCATTATTCTCGCTATTATTCCGTGTCTGTTCTTCGATCGAACACTACGAAACGAACAAACATAAAACAGTTACTTGTACTTTTGTGCTGAATTCGTTAAAATGAATGAAATAATAATATTGACTGTGATGAGGAATAGTAAATGGACGCACTTTATAGAGAGCTGGCGGCAGGTGGAAGCCGGTAAGTGTCAAATTGAACTCGCCTCGGAGTTTGCTATAGTGAAGTAATAGTAGCTAATGGCCGTGTATTCGCGTTAAGAAATGAAGCTGAGTGCTGCGTCACTAATTTGGGTGGTACCGCGGGAGTAAAATACCTCTCGTCCCTTCTTATCATAAGATGGGACGGGATTTTTTTATTTTTTAAATATTCTGTTAAATCATTGATGATGCGCCTAAAATACATAAACCACAGCAAGAATATATTTAAAGGAGGAATTATTGTGAGTTTTAATCATCAGCAAATTGAAAAAAAGTGGCAAACGTTCTGGGATGTCAATAAAACATTCAAAACTGAAAGTGGAATGGATAAGCCCAAGTTTTATGCATTGGATATGTTCCCGTATCCATCAGGGGCGGGTCTTCATGTAGGACACCCTGAAGGCTACACAGCGACAGATATTTTATCTCGTTTTAAACGTATGCAAGGCTATAATGTTCTTCATCCAATGGGTTGGGATGCATTCGGTTTACCTGCAGAGCAATATGCACTTGATACAGGAAATGACCCGGCTGAATTTACGGCAAAAAACATCGCAACTTTTAAACGTCAAATTAACGAGCTAGGTTTCTCTTATGACTGGGATCGTGAAATCAACACAACAGACCCTTCATACTACAAATGGACACAATGGATTTTCACGAAGTTAGTGGAGATGGATTTAGCGTATGTGGATGAAGTCGCGGTAAACTGGTGTGAAGCATTAGGTACAGTACTTGCAAACGAAGAAGTAATAGACGGCGTTTCTGAGCGCGGCGGTCACCCTGTAGTACGTCGTCCGATGCGACAATGGGTATTGCGTATTACAAAATATGCAGACCGTTTAGTTGATGATTTAGTGGATGTTGACTGGCCGGAATCAATCAAGGAAATGCAACGTAACTGGATTGGCCGTTCTGAAGGTGCACAAGTGAAATTTACAGTTGCTAACACAGACAAAAACTTCGAAGTATTCACAACACGTCCGGATACATTATTTGGCGCGACATACTGTGTATTAGCTCCAGAGCATAAATTAGTAGCTGACATTACGACTGCAGACCAAAAAGAAGCGGTAGAAGCATACTTGGAAAAAGTATCGTTAAAATCTGATTTAGAGCGTACAGACTTAGCTAAAGAAAAAACAGGTGTATTCACAGGTGCTTATGCCGTGAACCCGATCAACGGCAAACAAGTGCCAATCTGGATTGCTGATTATGTATTGGCAACATACGGAACTGGTGCAATTATGGCTGTTCCTGCACATGATGAGCGTGACTATGAATTCGCAAAAGAGTTCAACTTAGAAATTATTCCGGTTCTTGAAGGCGGAGACATCGAGAAAGAAGCATTCACTGGTGACGGTGCGCACATTAACTCGGATTTCTTAAACGGATTAAATAAAGCGGACGGCATTGCGAAGGCAATCGATTGGTTAGTTGAAAATGGTGTAGGGGAAAAGAAAATCACTTACCGTCTACGCGACTGGTTATTCAGCCGTCAACGTTATTGGGGTGAACCAATTCCAGTCATTCACTGGGAAGATGGCACAATGACAACGATTCCTGTAGAAGAGCTGCCATTGGAATTACCGAAAACAACAAATATCCGTCCTTCAGGTACAGGTGAATCACCACTTGCCAATATTGAAGAATGGGTAAATGTAGTAGATCCGGTGACAGGCAAAAAAGGACGCCGTGAAACGAATACAATGCCGCAATGGGCTGGTTCATCATGGTACTTCCTGCGCTATATCGATCCGAAAAATGATCAGGCGCTTGCAGATCCTGAATTATTAAAACACTGGCTTCCAGTCGATATTTATATCGGTGGTGCAGAACACGCGGTACTTCACTTACTATACGCACGCTTCTGGCATAAAGTACTTTATGATCTAGGACTTGTTCATACGAAGGAACCGTTCCAAAAGTTATTTAACCAAGGGATGATTCTAGGTGAAGGCAACGAAAAAATGTCTAAATCAAAAGGTAACGTAGTAAACCCGGATGACATTATCGCTTCACACGGTGCAGATACTTTACGTTTATACGAAATGTTCATGGGACCACTGGAAGCTTCTGTTGCATGGAGCACGAACGGTCTTGACGGAGCACGTCGTTTCCTAGATCGTATTTGGCGTTTATTCGTAACAGATGAAGGAAAGCTGGCTGCAAAAATTCAGGATTCATCTGATGTAACATTGGAAAAAGTGTATCACCAAACTGTGAAAAAAGTGACGGAAGACTATGAAGGCATTCGCTTCAACACTGCAATTTCACAAATGATGGTCTTCATTAATGATTGCTATAAAGCGGAAGTAATTCCGACAGAATATGCAAAAGGCTTCGTGAAGCTTTTATCACCAATCGCACCGCATATTGCTGAAGAACTTTGGTCAATTTTAGGACACGAAGATACAATCACGTATGCAACATGGCCAACATTCGATGAGTCGAAACTAGTTGACGATGAAATCGAAGTTGTTGTTCAAGTTTTAGGTAAAGTACGTGCAAAAGTAACGGTTGCTAAAGATATTACTAAAGAAGAATTAGAAAAAGTTGCTTTAGCAGACAGCAAAGTTCAAGAGTTTATCGATGGAAAAACAGTTGTGAAAGTAATTGTTATCCCAGGTAAATTAGTTAATATCGTTGTAAAATAATTGAAAAAATATTTAAAAGTCATTTTTCTCATTGAGAAAAATGGCTTTTTTGCTTAAGAAAAATTTAAAGGAAATTTCCAGAAAGTGAAACAATTTCTTGGAAATATGCGACTATAAAGAAAACAGTGAAAGGGGTGGGACCGTGTCAGCACATTTAGAAGAGGTAATGGAGGAATATGGTGAATACTGTATGCGTGTTGCCTATTTATATGTAAAGGATTGGGCAGCTGCAGAAGAAATTGTGCAGGACACATTTTTAGCTTATTACAGGCAACAGGAGCGATTCGAAGGACGATCTTCTTTAAAAACATATTTAGTGAAAATAACGATACATAAAAGTCATGATTATTTAAGAAGCTGGAAACGCAAAATGACCTATATTTTACCAAAAAAGCTTGCCACTCCTTCCATTGAACAAAAGAAAATTCATGAAGAACAGCAGTCAGAGTTAGTTGAAGCTTTGTTGCAGCTATCGATAAAATACCGTGAAGTCCTTATTCTTCATTATTACGATGATTATAAAATCAGGGAAATTGCAGAACTTTTACAGGTAAGTGAAAACACTGTAAAAACGAGGCTTGTTCGAGGGCGAGAAAAACTGAAGCCACTGCTAATGAACTTTGAATGGGAGGTGCAGCAATATGACGAAATGGAAAGATGAAATAGACCGCTATATAGGGGAGGAACAAAAATTCACCCCTGAATTGAGAGCAAAAATATTGCAGAAGGCATCCAAACGTTCGATTGACTGGCGGTATGGGCTGACTGCCGTTTCGTTTTGTATCGTTGTATTCATACTTTTTTTAATGGGGCCAACTCAAGTGGAACCACCAGTCCAAACAGCAACCCCTTTGGAAAAGCTCATTGAAGAAACAACGGTCGAGGAATTTTTTATAAGCTCAAAATATAGTGATGCACAACAATTTTTTGCGCGGGATTCGAGTCGTTTTAAGGATGTGCATGCGTTTAAGAACGACGAAGATGCCCTTGCTATGACCCGGCTTTTACATGATCTAAAGCTGGCTGAAAGGCCTTCTAATAATGGTTTTAATAGAGATGTGCTTATAGTGATGGCGAATGGCGAACACCTGAAGCTGAAAATCTATAAAAGTGGTGGATGGTTCGCGGTCCAAGATGTTCGAACAAAATTATTTTATAAACTTGAAGATACATCGGCGGTTAATTATTCAAGATGGAATCAAAAAGTAGAGGAAGCTGGGTTGAGTTTTGGGGAATTAGCAATGGTTGGCGGAGCAAT
This sequence comes from Solibacillus sp. FSL W7-1324, assembly GCF_038008025.1. NCBI lineage: Bacteria > Bacillati > Bacillota > Bacilli > Caryophanales > Caryophanaceae > Solibacillus > Solibacillus sp. FSL W7-1324. The sequence goes on along the minus strand of NZ_JBBOYH010000001.1, from coordinate 2,666,354 downwards.
TTTAATGATCTCCTACATTTTAAAGCTTGTTCTGAATTTGCCGAAGTCCAGGCAAAAACAACCAAAAACAGTTAGCTGGAAAGGTTCATTAGTCTATATAACAGTCTTTGTTTCAATGCATTACTACAATAATTATTTGCAGGAACATGAATATGTAGTTTATCAGGATCTTCAATTCATTGTATATGCATTAGGATTTATTATTGTAATTCCTTTAATGGAAGATAAGGATAAGCCTAGAAATGAGCAAATTTATGACTGGATTATGTCAGCATCAATCTTATTATTCTTATGGATTCTATTCTTTTATGGATAAGGAGGACCGCGGATGAAAAAGTTATTACTAATTACGTTATTATTTTTACTTAGTGGCTGTACCTCAGATATGACCGCTAAGGAACCGTATCCTGTGGAGAAAGATTATTCATTTGATGAACAGCTCGTACAGTCTGTCCCGCATGACGTTACGCTGAAAGTCTATCCGAGAAGCAATGAACTTGAAATTTCCTTTGTGACGACATATGAACAGGCTGCATTTTTAGCAAGGAATGAGCCGTATTTAACATATGAAACAGTAGAAGGGAATTTTGTATTACCTAAGGCAGATTTAAAAATTGGGGAACGGATTGAAATAGAGGATAACGTGTATTATGGCATGAGTATAAGAGTGATCGGTACACAGGTTGAATGGCAGGGGGCGCCGCAATCATTTACACATCTACGCTTTATGTTAGAGGATGAGCAATTGATGATATTAAATATTGGAAGAATAGCTTTTGATGGGGAAGCCAGGCTTGTACGGACGAAAAGTACAACGAATAAGAAACTAAGGGAAATAGCACAAATCTTGCATGAAAAGCAAAAATAACTATGTTGCGTAACCGATTTCTATGTAATACTAGAATAGTAAATGGTGACATTTAATGAATTGAAGAAAGAAGTGTAACAACATGGCACAAGCATCACATTCAGTACAAATCCCGGTTAGCCAGGACAAAGTATGGGCTTTCGTAAGTAAAATAGAAAAATGGGCAGTATTAGTTCCAGCTTACAAAGAGCATAAAGAACTGGATGCCCAAACATCACATTGGACATTCGAAGGAAACTTTAAAGGTTTAAAGAAAAAAGTTGTAATCGAAATTAAAATTATCGAAATGAATGAGCCTTCTAAAATTAAATTTGAAATTACAGGGCTATCAGATAATATTAAAGGCGGCGGTGAATTTACAGCCGAGCCGAAAGATGGCGGTACATATATGACAGGTACAGTAGAAGTAACTGCTGGCGGTCTTTCAGGTGCAGTATTAAATCCGGCTATTAAAGTATTATTGCCGAAAGTAACGACTCGCTTAACAGAAAAAATCGCTCGTCATATTCAAGCGTAATTACCAAAATCCTACCGGAAAAATATATCCGGTAGGGTTTTTTAGTGGAACGAAATAGGAGGCAAGGGAGGGGAGATTTAGCCAAAGGTACCGGAAATTTTACCAAAGGTGGAGGGAATTTAGCCAATATCTGTGATGATTTAGTCAATGGGGACTCTTATTTAGCCAACGGACGTTGTTATTTTGCCAATACTTCTCATATTAGTCATCGCCCTTATAATAAATATCTTCAGGAATTAGATAATAGCGGCCTTTTGTTGCACCATACTTTTCAAAATTGAGCCTCGCCAAAATTTTGGAAGCTGCAAAAGTACTTTTAATCCCAGTAAATTCACGAAATTCTTTATTTGAAATACGCGGACTGATCAGCACCCGGTAATGATGCAGTGCTTCATGTAAAGCTACCCGGGATTTTGAGTGACATTTTTCGCATTGCCAAATTCCGCGCTCGTAATGCATCCGGCCCATATACTCGCATTTTTGGCATAATACGCCCGATTTTAACCGGCAGCGTGCAATGGTTTTTCTGGCAGGCAAAGGCTGTATTAACATTTTCAGTTTGGAGCATATATCCGTTATATTGACCTTTTTATGGTTATTTTCCGCATAAAGTTTTTCTAAATAACGAGGCAATCCGCTTATATGGATAATCGGGAAACCTTCCAAAGAGACGTCAAGCTCTGCGCGGTAATTGGCTATCACAACTAATTGAAGGACGGGCATCGTTATATTTAATTTTTGTAGAAATTGTTTGATAAAAAGTTTGTGGCGGTACACTTGATCAAAGGGATTTGGAAAGTTGTCGCGAGTTTGATTTTCTGTTATGCGGGTAAATTCGTGAAAAACAGGTTTATAAGAGAGCTTTCCTGACAGTTGTTTTACCTCGAAAATGAGGATGAAATACGGAGTAATGAGCAGGGCGTCGATTTGATGGGTAAAACCGCGGTCATTTACACATTCAAAGTTATAAAAAATAGAATAATCGCTTTTAAAGGAGAAATCTTTTAAGGTATTTTTCAGCTTTTTTTCACCCGCAAATCCGGCTTTCATACGGTAAAATTCTTCTTGAAAAGCAGCAGCTTCCGGATCATTTGGGAGTATTCGCTGGACGGCTGCTTCAATGAATAAATAATGATTCGATTTTTTCAAAAAAACACCTCCAAATCAATTCTATATAGCCTATTTCTTGAATGGAAGTGAATTGCCGAAACTTCCTTTTTTAAAAACCTTTCATACGGAGATTGTCTGTTTTCCTGCACAATTCATCGGAAATAATTAATCTAGTCAATAAACGGAAAGATTTAGTCACTATAAGGATGAATTTAGTCACTATAAGGAAAGATTTAGTCACTATAAGGATGAATTTAGTCAATATTGTAATGATTATAGTCAACAGAATATATTATTTAGTCATAATAAAAGATTTCCAGCAAACCTATGATAAATATCATATGGAAAATATGACATGTTCTTCTATAACAACTGAATACACTTTTTTATAATTGAATAATGAAAGAGGTGGCTTTATGACACAAATCATGATGGAACAAAGTGGATATAGTGCAAAGGAAGAATTTTGGAACGGGCTGACACACGGAGTTGCCGCATTGCTGACAATTCCCGCAACATTGCTGTTAATAAACAAAGCCCAGCATCAAGGCACAACTTTAGAGCTTATAAGCTATATTATTTTTGGTATTTCAATGTTTTGCCTGTATTTTGCTTCAACGATGTATCATTCATGGCCGAAACATAAAACCTTTCTGAAAAAGCTCGACCATAGCTCAATATTTTTAATGATTGCAGGAACATATACACCGATCGTATTAGTCGCAATTGGCGGCAAATTAGGTTGGATGATTTTTGCGATTCAATGGATTTTAGCAACAATCGGTATTATACTAAAACAATTTTTTGTTTACCGTTTCAAATTACTGTCGCTGTTAGTTTATATCGGAATGGGTTGGCTTATTATTTTTGTTGCCAAGCCGCTATTCGCGCATATCGGAATCGCAGGCTTTGCCACATTATTAATCGGTGGCCTCTCGTATACGATCGGCACATACTTTTACAAAAATGACCGCATTCCATACAACCATGCAATTTGGCATGTTTTTGTTTTGGGGGGCAGTGTCGCAATGTTCTTCGCAATTTACTTATATGTATAAACAAAAGAGTCAATCCCCAATACCGGGATTGACTCTTTCTATATGCTCGCTGTAAACTTTTCGATTAGATCCTGCAAATAATCGTCATACTGTTCTTCATTGCGCTTTTTCATTTCTTCCAAAACTTGATTTAAAAATGTTTTGTTGTCCATGAACTGATCAGGCAACGTTTCATATAGTAGCTGATGATGGTAATTTTCCTGATCCAAATATAGCTCAAAATAATAGCCGAGCTTTTCGTCTTCATTGAACATATGCATCATGCAATCTACTTCATAGCATTGCATTATAAAATCATGTTTAAAGCCAACCTGAACGGTAAATGCGATATGTCCGCCTTCACTGTCCAATTTAAAAGAATCCATATCTGAAATTATTTGGTTTTTATGCATGAGCCAGTACAGTTCATTTGCCTGCCGATTTGTCGTAAAGCTTGTAATTCCTTTTGGCGCATTTTCAATGAAGAAATGTTTTGCCAGTTTTGCTTGCACGGCCTCTTCAATTGATGAAGAAGAAGCAATTTTATCGAGCTGCTGACAAACGACTAGCAATAGTGCCGGACTTTTTTGCAAATGTTCAACAATCTTTTTTAATTGCATCGGGCAAACATTTGGGATATTGACTAAATCGACAGCCAAAGTCATGCCGACGCCTTGTTTATTTAAGCCGAGTATCAAATATAATGGAACACTTTTCGCATAGGAGTTATTTTTTTCGACATAGCAAAAAACACGAATGGAAAAGGTAAATTCATCTTTATTACGATTGCTTATTTTAGTGCAAGATAAATGCGTTTGCATTAGCTCATCTGATGCTAAATAAAGCATAGTCTGGTTTTTTTGAGAATTATTCATCGTGCCGTATCCTCCTGAGTGTACATACCTCTTATGATACTAGGGAATGATGAGCAGTTCTAGTATTTTTACGATTAAAATCAGATAACATTACTGTTGACCAGCACTCATACCTGCAATTCGACCTGTTACGAGCGCGGAAGTAATATTATAACCCCCTGTATAACCGTGAATATCCAAAATCTCACCACAGAAGTAGAGTCCCTGTTTTTTCTTGGAAGCCATTGTTTTTGGTTCTATTTCTTTTACCGAAACACCGCCCCCTGTAACAAATGCCTTTTCGATCGGTTGGGTACCGTGAACGTCCATCGTAAATGCGACAAGTTCACGTGCAAAATTGCGAATCTTCTCCTGAGATAATTCTATGCCTGTTAACTGTGCGTCAATACCAGCGCGCTCCATTAAAAATAGAAGCCAGCGTTCCGGAACAAGTGATTTCCATAAGTTTTTCACCGCTTTTTTCGGTTCTTCCTTAATTGTTTTATTCAACATTTGGAAGCATGTTTCCTCGTTATATTCCGGTAAAGATTGAATTCGGACTTGTACGGGCGCGCTGCCGGATTTCAGCTGCTCTTTTACAATAAATTGGCTGCATCGTAAAATGGCAGGACCACTTAAACCGAAATGCGTAAACAGCATATCCATCTGATGTGTAACAAGAACTTTTCCTTTTTTATTCAGGACAGAGACAGCTGCATCGCGTAATGCCAGCCCTTGCAGCTCACGTGATTGAATGAATGGTTCTTTAGAAGTTACCGGAACTTCTGTAGGGTAAAGCGTAGTAACGGTATGGCCAGCACGTTCTGCCCACGGATAACCGTCTCCAGTTGAGCCTGTTTGAGGAACAGCTTTACCGCCGACTGCGACAACAACTGCATTAGTACGGATTTCTTCGCCGCTCTCCAAACGTACACCATAGATCTTTTCATCATCCATGAGTAATTTATTTACTGCCGTGTGTAAACGGACTTCCACTTTTAATCGTTTCATTTCATTAACAAGGGCATCTACAACATCTTGTGCGCGGTTGGAGACAGGGAACATACGTCCATGATCCTCTTCTTTTAATGCCACGCCAAGCCCTTCGAAAAATGCAATAATATCTTCATTATTATAAACGGTAAAGGGACTGTATAAAAAACGTCCATTGCCGGGTATATGTTTAATGATTTCTTCCGCTGATAGTCGATTTGTTACGTTGCAACGTCCACCACCTGATATGGCCAATTTCTTTCCTACTTTTGAGCCCTTTTCAAGGAGCAGCACTTTTTTGTTTTGCTCGGCTGCTGCGATTGCTGCCATCAATCCTGATGGACCGCCTCCTATTACAATTACATCATACATAGATAATTTCTCACTTTCTTTTGCAAAAATTTTTTCGTTCAACGGATTTTTCTCTTACTTATTATACACGAAGTGAAGAAACTATTTGAGTAAATGGTCTTTCACATGTAAACTTGTAAAAGGAAATGTACGGGAACTTTTTGAGGAGAGTACCGTCACATGAAGGAAGTTAAATAATGTAAATAAATAACTTGCTCTACAGAGTTGTAAGGTAAGTGAATTGTTATACTAAGAGAATTTCATATAGAACGGTAGGTTATTTCATGTCTTCATTAATGAAAGGAACAGCCATATTGACAATCGGGTTGTTTCTATCAAAGCTTTTAGGGTTAATTTATATTTTCCCGTTTTACGCCATTGTAGGTGAAGATAATATTGCTTTATACAATTACGCCTACATTCCTTATAACATTATGTTAAGTGTTGCCATTGCGGGACTGCCGATTGCAGTTTCAAAATTCGTCTCGAAATATAATGCACTTGGAGATTATGATGCCGGCCGAAGACTAGTAAAAACAGGTGCTTTACTGATGACGCTTACAGGAATTGTAGCGTTTATTTTAATGAATATGCTTGCAACACCGCTTGCAAATATAGTGATTGACAGTGAAGAACAGACATTTACTGTTGAGCAAGTAGCGAACGTGATCAAATGGGTGAGCTATGCATTAATTGTTGTACCGTTTATGAGTTTAGTACGTGGTTACTTGCAAGGATACGGCCACTATTTACCGACATCTGTTTCTCAGTTAGTCGAGCAGATCGTGCGCATTGTCTTTTTACTTGGTGGGGCATTCCTCGTTGTTAAAGTGATGGGCGGTGATGAGATTGCCGCAATTAATTTCTCAGTGTTTGCCGCATTTATTGGAGCGATTGGCGGACTGTTGACATTGTTTTATTTCTGGAAAAAGCTACGCCCTGAAATTAAGGCTGTTCAAACTGTTGCACCGAAAGAACAGAGGCTTCCTTATTCGGATATGTACAAAGAAATTTTCAAATATTCGATTCCTGTTGTTTTTGTCGGGTTGGGAGGATCGTTATTCCAGCTTATCGATTTGCTGACATTTAACCGTGCGATGAGCGCAAGTGGAGTACCGGCGGAAATTTATGAACCGTATTTTACAATGCTCAATTTGCTAACACAAAAAATCGTCATGATACCTGTTGTGTTGGCGACAGGCTTTTCAATGGCAATCATTCCGACGGTGACGAAATTTTATACGGAAGGTAATTTGCGTCAAGTACATAGTGCGATGGATAAAACGTATCAAGTACTGCTGTTTATTACTGTACCGGCAGCGATCGGAATTTCAATTTTGGCGGAAGATTTGTATCATTTCTTCTATTCCTTCAGCGAAATGGGTACACAAGTATTAAGTCACTATGCACCACTTGCGATTTTCTTTGCTTTATTTTCAGTAACAGCTGCTATGTTACAAGGGGTCAATTACCAAAAGTGGGTCATCTTCAGTTTACTTGTCGGCTTGCTTACAAAGACGATACTCACGATACCGCTTATTCACCTCATGTCGGTTGATGGAGCGATTTTAGCGACAGCGCTTGGCTATGGAGTGACAATTGGAATTAATATTTTTGTCCTGAAAAAAGTGACAGATTACAATGCGACAGTTGTGTTGCGACGTATTTTATTAATTATTATTCTCACTGTTGTGATGGCTTTAGGTGTATGGATTACACATATGATTTTAACAGCGATTGCCCCGGCGGATACAAAAGTCTTGGCACTGCTGTATGCAATTATTTGTGCAGGAGTCGGTGCGATTCTTTACGGCGCGATTTCATATCGACTAGGGTTAGCCCAATTATTATTAGGTGAAAAATTCACGAAAATTGCACGTAAATTAAGATTAGTAAAATAAAAATGAGGACGTCTACAATAAAAGGCGTCCCCTTTTTTCATGGAGGACTTTATGCGTTTAGATAAATTATTGGCCAATATGGGCTACGGCTCACGAAAAGAAGTTAAACTATTATTAAAACAAAAAGCGGTAACAGTGGACGGAGTTACAGTAAAAGATTCAGCAATGCATGTAAATCCTGAAAAGCAAAATGTTTCGGTATTCGGTGAGCGTGTAGAATATGTGGAGTTTGTTTATTTAATGATGAATAAACCACCGGGTGTCATCTCAGCTACAGAAGACCGTTATGATCAAACGGTCATTGATTTACTTGATCCGTCTTATCAGCACTTCGAACCATTTCCTGTCGGACGGTTGGATAAAGATACGGAAGGGTTGCTGTTAATTACAAATGACGGCAATTTAGCACATAATCTGCTTTCTCCTAAAAAGCATGTCCCAAAATGGTATTACGCGAAAATAGACGGAGTAGTAACGGAAGCTGATATTGAAACTTTCGCACAAGGTGTAACATTGGATGATGGCTATCATACAAAGCCGGGGGATTTAAAAATATTAGTTTCTGGCGAAGAATCGGAAATTGAACTGATGATCCAAGAAGGTAAGTTCCATCAAGTGAAGCGCATGTTCGAGGCGGTAGGCAAGAAAGTGACGTATTTAAAGCGTCTGTCAATGGGAACATTGGAGCTTGATGAAGAATTGGCTTTAGGGGAATACCGCGAGCTGACAGAACAGGAACTTGAACTTTTAGCGACAAAATAATAAACAAAGGAAAAGCGAATGCCCCGACGAAAAGGCATTCGCTTCTTTTAGTTCTCTGTGTCAAGAACTAAGTGAACGCTTGCTGAGTCAGCAATGTTCATAATATTTCATTTGTAACTGATCGACACCTTACGTTATGTTGGGACAATTAGTCCTTTCTCACAAAATAAAGAATCAGCCGCTTTCAAGAATTCTAAGATGTCATTTTTACTTTTTTCTTCGTCGTTGTCCATTTACCCCGACTTGGACTCATTACCAAGTCATTGAAGGCTAACACATTCAAATCTCTTTGAATGGTGCGAGGAGTGATGTTAAACTCTTCGACTAAATCCTGTGTAGTCACTTCTCCTTTATTCAGGATAAACATATACACGTCTTTAATACGATTAAGCATTCTATCAGTAGTTGGCTTCATTTCTAAAAACCACTCCTTCGATCTTAATTTCTCATGGCATAAGACTAGCGGACGACAAAATATGTGCGGAGTGCACTTAGGCTTTAATAGTTTGCCTTAGACATCCCCTTTTCTGAAAGTTTGGTCAGAATAGATGTTCTGACACATACATTATAGCGGAAAACCAAACAGATTTCCAGAAATGAAAGACGAAAAACACTATTTTTACAGAAAATTCATATATTTAATATTCCTAGAAATAGAGAAAATGATGATTTTGTCAAATGATTATTGTAATTTCAAGAAGAAGGAGTACAATAACAATATTATAAAAATGAGGTGTCGTGATGGATTGGTTACAACTGGCTCAGGAAAGAAAAGAAGAGCTTATTCAGGAATTACAGCAATTGATTCAAATAGAAAGTGTAAAAGATGAAAATAATTTTTCTGATATAATGCCTTTCGGTGCTGGACCTAAAGCAGCATTGGAATTCATGCTTCAAAAAGGTATCGAGCAAGGGATGATTACAAAAAACGTGGATCATATGGCCGGCCATATTGAAATGGGCCAAGGTGAAGAACTTGTCGGGGTACTTTGCCACGTAGATGTAGTGCCTGCAGGAGATGCTGCAAGCTGGACATATCCTCCGTTTGAAGGACAAGTGGCCGATGGAAAATTATTTGGCCGTGGTGCAATCGATGACAAAGGTCCAACAATGGCTGCATGGCTGGCGATGAAGCTGATTCATGATGCAAAAATTCCGTTGAAAAAACGTGTACGTATGATTATTGGCACAGATGAAGAAAGTGGATTCCAATGCGTAACGCGCTACTTCGAAAAAGAGGAAATGCCAACAATTGGTTTTGCACCTGATGCAGATTTTCCGCTAATCAACGCTGAAAAAGGTATTGCCCATTTAACGTTCTCAAGTAAAGAAAAACAATCAGGCGATGAGCAATTACTGTCATTCTATGCAGGCAACCGAACAAATATGGTGCCGGATGAAGCGACAGCTATTTTAAAATATGCCGAAGAAAGCACAAATGAGAATTTTCTGAAATATTTAAAAGAAAATGATGTTGAAGGTACTTTCACTAAAAATGATAATGGGATTATAATTGTGGTGAAAGGTAAATCAGCTCATGCAATGGAACCGGAAAAGGGAAGAAATGCAGCAGTTTACTTAGCGAAATTTTTACAAAATGTTGTGAAGACAAAACAAAGTAAGGCATTTGTTGATTTTATTGTCCGTGTTTTTGAGGATCATTTTGGAACAGCATTGGACTTCCAATTTGAAGATGCAATGTCAGGACCGACAACATTAAATCCTGGAATCGTAAGCTTTGATGAGCGCGGGGCATCAATTGAAGTGAGTATGCGCTATTCTGTGACATATCCATTCGAAGAAAAAATTACGAAAGCACAGGCACTACTCCAGAATGAAGCATTTTCGCTAGATGTAGTGAGCAATTCAGTTCCGCATTATGTGAGCGAGGAAGATGAATTGGTGCAAACATTGCTGCAAGTTTACCGCAAATACAGCAATGACTACTCGAAGCCACTTTCAACTGGCGGAGGAACTTATGCGCGCGTTATGGAAAAAGGGGTCGCATTTGGAATGCTGTTCCCAGGCGAACAAGATGTTGCCCACCAGGCCGATGAATTTGTTGATATTGAAAACTTGATAAAGGCGGCTGCGATTTATGCAGAAGCAATCGTAAATTTAGCAACTAACTAATAAAAAGGTGGTATTTGAGATGAGCTTTAGTTTATGGAATGATCAAATTGTAAAAAATGAAGAAGTACTGGTGGATAAGGAAGACCGCGGTTACCAATTCGGCGACGGTGTATATGAAGTCGTGAAAGTATATAATGGAGAATTGTTTACAGCGACTGAGCATATTGACCGTTTTTATAGCAGTGCTGAAAAAATCCGTATTACAGTTCCTTATACTAAAGATAAATTGCACCAATTATTGCATGAACTTGTAGAAGCTAATAATATTGACACAGGTCATGTTTACTTCCAAATTACACGTGGTGCCGGCCCTCGAAACCACATTTTCCCTGGGGATGATGTGAAACCGGTAATTACAGGGAATACAAAAGAAAATCCACGCCCATTAGAAAATTTTGAAAAAGGTGTAAAAGCTACATTTGTGGAAGATATTCGCTGGTTACGTTGTGATATTAAATCATTAAACTTGCTTGGTGCGGTTCTTGCAAAACAGGAAGCATATGAAAAGGGCTGCTATGAAGCGATTTTACACCGTGATGAAATCATTACGGAAGGTTCATCTTCAAATATTTACGGAATTAAAGAAGGCGTACTCTATACACACCCAGCCAATAACCTGATTTTAAATGGAATTACACGTCAAGTAATCATTAAATGTGCTGCGGAAATCGGTCTTCCTGTTAACGAACAGGCGATGACGAAAGAACAGCTGCTTGCTATGGATGAAGTAATCGTTTCTTCAACAACATCAGAAGTAACGCCAGTTATTGAAATTGACGGTAAAGTTATCGGCAATGGTACACCGGGCGAATGGACACGTAAATTACAAGCACAATTTGAAACAAAAATTCCAAAAGGGATTAAAGCATAATTTAGTACGCCGTATTATATTAATAAGCAAAACATTATTGCGAACAAGTTGATTGGAGTGGAGGGCGAGTGTTCGTGCTGACGGTTACACCTTTCGCACTGCTAAAACACTAGCTGACGGCTTACGCCTTTCGCTACAAGATTTTCTCTGTGACGAAAGCGTAAGCGTCAGTCACAAGCAAAGCTTCCTGCGGGAATAGCGTGCCGCCTGAGATTAGGAACAAAAGCTAAGAACGCCACGTCCTGTGGCAACGCTTTTGTGACCAACATCCTGTTGGCCTCACGCCCGCGGAAAGCGTCCGACCCGGAATGGAAATCAACCCCGATGTTATGGGGAAATTATAATTCCTTAATTTAAAAATAGCGCGTTGCTTAACGGCAAGGCGCTATTTTTTTTTGCAGATAACCTGTAAAATATAACGTAATGAAGATTTGGAATGAACTTAGGGAGTAGATAAAATGGCTCAGTTAATAAAACTTCAAGATTATATTTCACGATACGAAATTGACTTGGCACGCTATCCAACGCAGTTTATTCGCTTAAAGCAAAATCAGTGGGAGCGAATAAAGTATCAATGGCAGACGGGTGAAACAATCGAACGTTGGGAACATATTGAGGAAGAAGTAAAGGAAGAGAAGAAAAAATCATTGTTCCAAAAACTTTTCCCTTTCAAAAAAGGTGTAGAAGTATTTGAAGAAGAACAAGAAGATATCGAAAAAGTGAACATTTCCAACGATTGGGCTGTAGAAGAAAATACGTATCAGGAAGAAGATACGACGTTAATTTTTGAACCGAATCTTGTCTATACGCCAAAAACATTGGAAGAACTTAAGAAAATGTTCATTGATCAGTTTTTTCATTTTCAAATGAAATGGGCAAGCTCGACATTACGTGAAAAATCTTATGTAGATCCAAAATTTATGCGTGATACATTATTGCGTTCCATGCTTCAAACATTGCCGGACAATTACTTAGTATTCTATTATCCGATTTTACGTGTAAAAAAAGCGCCGATAGAATTGGATATTATCATTATGACACCGACAGAATGTCTATGCATTACGGTTTTGGAACAGGAAAGTCAGGCGGTATATATCGCAAATAGTGAACGTTTCTGGTTAAAGAAGGTCGGGAAAAATGAAAAAAAAGTGTTAAGCCCTTTAATTCAATTAAACCGGATGGAAAAAGTGATCGAACAGATTTTTCAACAGAATCAAATTGAATTGCCGATTCGAAAAGTATTGTTAACACGAAATGGCTATATTGATTATCCTGGAACAATGTATGGCGTTTCATTTGTGGATAAACGAAAATTCCCTGAGTGGATGGGCCAATTAGCGCGTTCCGTTTCACCGATGAAGCATATGCAAATACGTGGGGCACAATCCATCTTAAATACTGTTCAGACAACATCCTTTCATCGGGATATTTGGAATACGGAAAATAAGGAAGATTAAACAATGGAAGTGCATTTTATAATTAATCCTAAGGCAGGTAACGGCCAGGGGGTTATACGTTGGCGCCATTTCCAAAATCAGTTGACGATCCCTTATCAAATCCATTGGACAAAATACAAAGGTCATTCGCTTCTGCTGGCAAAGGAATTTGCCGGACGGTCAACAAAGGAAAACCCGGTCTGTCTAATTGCTATCGGAGGCGATGGGACAATCCATGAAGTGTTGAATGGCGCAATCCATTCTGAAAATGTCTATATAGGGGCAATTTCGGCAGGTTCCGGCAATGATTTTGCCAGAGGATATAAAGCATTCGAAACGGGTGAACAGCTAGAGCAATTTGTAAACACAGTAAAAAGTACTTCACACGATTGTGGGGTAGTGAACCTCAATGGGAGAACCAAATACTTCATTAATAATTTTGGTGTAGGGTTTGATGCATTAGTGGCGAATACCGCAAACAACTCCCCACTCAAAAGTACCCTTAATAAATGGAAACTGGGAAAGCTGAGTTATCCGTATTATGTCATTCAAGCCCTATTTTCATATCGACCATTTACGCTTACAGTATTCCAGGAAGAGAGAATAAGGCGCTATGAAAATGTGTGGTTTGTTACGGCGAGCAATCAGCCTTATTTTGGTGGGGGAATGAAGTTATCTCCACAGTCAAATACAACCGACGGCCGGTTCGAACTGACCGTCGTTTCCAATTTATCGAAATGGAAATTATTATTTCTTTTCGGAACAGTCTTTTTAGGGAAGCATACACTTTTGAAGGAAGTTGAGCAGTTTGCAGCGACGGATGTACAGTTGATTTTTGAGGATCCGGTCTTGGTACATGCAGACGGGGAAACTCAAAAGTTAACTCCTGGTCAAAATACAATTGAAATTTCCGTTCAGAAAAATGCGTGGAATTTAGCAAAATAAAAGCAAACGAAGCTATTTTCCGTTATAATATGAGGCAGCTACACAATAGAAAAGAGGATAAGTAAGTGAGATTAAAGCATAAACCATGGGCAGCGGAATACATTCAACAACATCCTGATGTAATTATTCCAAACCCGGAAGATTATAAAGGTAAGTGGAATGAAGTATTCGGCAACGACAACCCGATTCATATTGAAGTTGGTACGGGTAAAGGGCAATTCGTTTTAGGAATGGCACTGCAAAATCCGGATATTAACTATATCGGTATTGAATTATTTGATAGTGTTATCGTCTGTGCCCTTGAAAAAATCGAAGCAGAAAACAAACCATCGAATTTACGTTTGTTAAAAGTTGATGGCGCGAAGTTGGAAGAGTTTTTCGGAAAAGGGGATGTGGACCGTGTTTATTTAAACTTCTCGGATCCATGGCCAAAAGTACGACATGCAAAACGTCGCCTGACACATGAAGGTTTCCTGAAAATTTATGAAAACATTTTAGTTGATAACGGTGAAATCCATTTCAAAACGGATAACCGTGGTCTTTTTGAATATTCACTCGTAAGTATGAACGAGTATGGTATGGCATTAAACTATGTATCGCTAGACTTACATGCGAATATGCCGGAAGATAATATTATGACAGAATACGAGGAGAAATTCTCGAAACTCGGTCAGCCAATATATCGACTAGAATGCCAATACAAGACGAAATAATAACGATTTAGGGGGATGGAGAAATGGATCGATTTGAATTTCACAACATGACATTGACATGGTTACATGGAGGTGTCACAGCACTGGATGGCGGAGCTATGTTTGGGGTAGTGCCAAAAGCACTGTGGTCTCGTAAATATCCGGTGAATGAATTGAACCAGATTGAATTAGCATGTGAACCGATCTTAATTCAATACGAGGGGAAAAATTACTTAATCGATACGGGTGTAGGTGCTGGTAAGTTAAATGAAAAGCAGCTGCGCAACTTCGGTGTTTCTGAAGAATCAACAATTGAAAAAAGCTTAGCTGAAGCTGGATTACAGCCAGGCGATATTGATGCAATTTTAATGACACATCTCCATTTTGATCATGCTGGTGGTTTAACGAAGTGGGAAGGGGACAAGCTTGTTCCGGTTTTCCCGAATGCAGTTATCCACACGACACAGATTGAATGGGACGAGATGCGCAATCCGAACATTCGTTCAAAAAATACGTATTGGAAAGAAAACTGGGAGCCTGTACAGCATTTAGTATCAACGTATGAAGGGGAGCTGGAAGTGGCACCTGGATTAAAAATGATCCATACAGGCGGCCATAGTGAAGGACATGCGATTATTCGCCTTGAACAAAACGGTGAAGTGGCACTACATATGGCGGATATTATGCCGACACATGCCCACCAAAATCCGCTTTGGGTATTGGCGTATGACGATTATCCGATGACAAGCGTATTTGCGAAGGAAAAGTTAATGAAAGAAGCGCTGTCAAATGGCTACCGCTTTATCTTTTACCATGATGCGTATTACCGCATGATTCAGTGGGACGCAACAGGCAAGGAAGTAACGGACAGCCTGGAACGTTCAAAACCGGCATTAATTAAGTAAACACGAAAGCACCTGCATGATGATCGATGCAGGTGCTTTTTATTATCGGTTGCGTACTTTCAGCATGTATTGAGTGTTTACAGTAATTAATATGATAGCGATGATAAGGATGGCGAAAAGCTGGGATTCGCCGGATGCGACTGAATAGAACATGCACAGCAACAAAGAACATAATAATAAAACATTTGTCAGATTGAATGCGGAGTATAATCCTTGCAACATAATATGGCGTTCGCCTTCGTCCGACATTTCAAACATCTTTTTCGAATATTGTTTATCATTATAAGAAGGGATTTCACGGTACGGATACACATATTTAATATAATTGCCTACTAGTGGTGTACCAATAATAGGGATTAATATAACAGGAACTGATATGATCTGAATAATGATTGACTGTTCTGTGATGATAGCTACACAAGCTCCTACAATACTAAGAATCAATGACATATTAATTGCCAGTGAAGCATCACTGTACAGTTTATATAAATTCTCTTCCTGCAAATCTTCGTCTTCACCGCTTAGTTGGTGTAGTGATTGTCTTTTTAACTGACTTAATTTAATGAAGCCAACAACTGTTAAAAGAAACGCAATCCCCAAAAAAACAAAAGTCATTTCTGTTGCAATTTCGTACAACGGCAGTGTAAACCCGCCTGATACAATAAAGACACTTATAAGTCCCCCTACAATACCTCCCAATAAAAATTGTTTTACAGTTCGTTTCATTACAATTCCTCCTCTTCGAAAATAAAAATCTCATCAATCGGTTCATTCAAAATTTTTGATATTCTTACGGCTATTAATAGTGAAGGGACGAGTTCTTCGCGTTCGATCAGGCTAATCGTCTGTCTTGATACTTTTGCGCGTTTTGCTAATTCGGTTTGATTTAACTGATACCTTGCCCGCAACTCCTTTAATCTTGTTTTCATTTCTTCACCTCTTGTATATGATTGTAAAACAATCGAGTCAAATTGACGAGTATATTTGTCAAGTTGACTAAAATATTTTTATTGGAGGCCGAAAAAATACGATGACTAAAATTACGTCATCGCATCCTCTACATTATATTTGTTTAATATCAACAATGGCACCGGAACGTGCATCTGCTGCGAACTCGTAGTTTTCAAGCTCGCCATCGATTGTACGGGAAATACCTCCACGATAGACCGGAGTTTCTGTAAAGCCATTACTGAAGTTTTCTGTTTTCATGTAAATCCAAGAACCATCAATTGGTGCGTGTTTTTTAAATTCATCTTTGATGTTGGCTAAAATTTGATCTGGATTCGCAAATGGTGCGACACGATTGCTCATTTCTTTAACAATGACAGCTGCTGCCATCCCTGTTACTACCCCTATTGTAAAGTCTTTTAAATTCATCTCAAAATACCTCCTCAAAATAGTGACTACATTTACTTTATCATATTCTGAAAATAGAGTAAAAATAATAGAAGGTTCGAAAGTCGAAATATTGCTTGCAATTTGTGGTATAATGAATGCAAATCTACATTTAGAGGTGTTGCAGAATGAATCAAGATACACTTGCTCTTTTTAAAACATTAACAGAACTGCCTGGTGCACCAGGGAATGAGCGCGCGGTCCGCAATTTTATGCGCTCTGAATTAGCAAAATATTCTGATGAAGTTATCCAGGATAATTTAGGTGGCGTATTCGGCGTGCGTAAAGCAAAAGATGAACAAGCGCCAAAAATATTAGTCGCTGGCCATATGGATGAAGTTGCTTTCATGGTTACTTCCATTACTGAAAACGGCATGATCCGTTTCCAAACACTTGGCGGCTGGTGGAATCAGGTTATGCTGGCACAACGCGTTACGGTCTATGCAAAAGATCGTGAAATTCCGGGTGTTATTGCATCAATTCCGCCGCATTTATTAACAGATGCTGAGCGTTCAAAACCAATGGATATTAAAAATATGCTGATTGATATCGGGGCAGATTCTAAAGAAGATGCGTTGAATTTAGGTGTACGTCCAGGGCAATCCATTATTCCCGTATGCCCATTCACACCGATGGCCAATCCGAAAAAAATTATGGCAAAAGCTTGGGATAACCGATACGGCTGTGGTTTAGCGATTGAACTGTTAAAAGAGATTCAAGGTCAGGAAGTGAAAAGCCATATTTATTCCGGAGCAAATGTTATGGAAGAGGTCGGCTTACGCGGAGCGGCTGTTTCATCGAATATGATCAAGCCTGATCTGTTCTTTGCATTGGATGCATCACCTGCGAACGATACAACTGGCGACAAAAATGAATTTGGACAATTAGGTAAAGGAACATTACTTCGAATCCTGGACCGTTCAATGGTAACACACCGAGGTATGCGTGAGTTCGTGCTGGACACAGCAGAATCAAACAATATTCCATACCAATATTTCGTTTCTCAAGGCGGTACAGACGCAGGACGTGTGCATACACAAAATGACGGTATTCCTTCTGCAGTAATCGGGGTTTGCTCACGTTATATTCATACTTCTGCTTCGATTATTCATGTGGATGACTATGCGGCGGCTAAAGAATTGTTAGTAAAATTAATTCAAACAGCAGACCGATCTACAATCGAAACTATTCGCGCAAACGTATAAAAAAATTCAATATTATATTATAATACAAGGATGCGAACTTATCGCATTCTTGTTTTTTAGTTGCGGATACTAGGTTGAACGTGACTTACATAGGAAATCGGTAAACCATTTTATACAGGTATAGACCGTTTAAAAACGAACAGCTTGGAGATGAAATAATGAAAGTAGCAGTCGGATCAAAAAATAAGGCGAAATTAGGTGCCGTTGAAGCAATTGTCAAACAGTATTTCCCTGAAGCCACAATCGAAAATATGGAAGTACCCTCAGATGTATCGATTCAGCCTTTTTCAAATGAAGAAACGAGACAAGGTGCGATCAATCGTGCACGCCATACAATGATGCTGACAAATGCAGATATGACATTTGGACTTGAAGGTGGAGTCGATGAAATCGAAGGAACGATGTATTGCTGTAACTGGGGTGCGGCTGTTTTAAAAGATGGAACAGTTATTGCCAGTTCAGGGGCACAATTTGCCTTACCTGAAGAAATTGCTCAGGAGCTTCGTATGGGCAAGGAACTTGGGCCGGTGATGGACGTCTATACAAATAGCGAAAATATTCGCCATCATCAAGGAGCAGTCGGTATTTTCTCAAATAATTTAATTGACCGTCAGGAAATGTTTGAACATATTGTGAAATTATTAGTCGGTCAAATTTTATTTAAAATGAATAAAGAGAAAAAGGATCAGATGTAAAGCACATTCGTTGCAATACGGCTCGAAAAATTATTATGATACGATTGAACGTTTGAAAGAGAGGGAAAGCAATGGGTCGTAAATGGATACATTTGTTTTTGCTTACTTCAATTGTTGTTATATTATCAGCATGCAGTCAAACAGTCGAAGAACAGGCACAAGCTGGGATGGAAAATGCTGAAACAATATTTAGCAGCGAAACGAACGAAGCAAACAAAACGATTGGACATATAGAGCTATATTTACCAAAAGGATATAGCATTGAAAAAGGAATCGATGAATTGAATTATACAATTTTGAACGGAAAAGATTCTTATATACTTTTCGTCAATCAAAATGAACCGGAAGACAGTCGGTTACAGTATGACTTGCTAAAGCAGGAAAACAAAAATGAAATTGTGGAAGAAAAAACTTTCGAAGAGGATGGCCATTTCGGATTTTCTGCTGTCACGAAATTACCTGAAGAGAAATATGAGCTGATTGTAAATATTGGCGGAGTGAAATTATCGACTATTTCCGAGGATAAGAAAATGGACGATAAAATCAAGGAAATGATGGAAATTGTGAAATCGGTGAAAGTGGTTAACTAGTTGAAGCGTTAGGGAAAGTAATCATATAGCTTTTTTGTTACAATAGATGAAGTAAATGGAACGGTTCACATTTGTGAGCCGTTTTTGATTAGATAAAGGAGTGGTTGAATGGAATCGAAACAGTTAGTAGCTGAACTGAAGGCTAAGTTAGGTGAGGCAAACTTTACATTCACATTCGATGAAAAGCATGATAAATTACGTCTTGAACATAAAAAAATCGGGCGGGGTATGGATATTTCTTTACCCGAAATTTTAACGAAGTACGAAAAGAAAAAGCAGCAGGCAATCGATGAAGTGATTTATACAATCGAACAAACCTTTTTAGCGATGCAACGGGAAAAAGAGCAGGGGTTTGCTGGATTGGCATCGGTTTATCCGATCATCCGCTCAACATCTTTCCCTAAAAAGTCGAATGAAGGACATGCGTTTATTATGACAGATCATACGGCGGAAACACGTATTTATTATGCGCTTGATCTAGGCACAACATATCGTTTAATCGATGAGTCCATGTTATCGAAATTAAATGTAACAGAGGAGCATATACGCGAAGCTGCCCGTTTTTCTGTAAAAAAATTGCCGACTTCTGTTAAACGGGATGAAGTTTCAGGTAATGTATATTATTTTTTAAATCAGAATGACGGTTATGATGCAAGCCGAATTTTAAACGAAAGCTTTTTAAAGGAAATGGAAGGCCAAATTGAAGGCGAAATGACGGTATCTGTCCCGCACCAGGATGTATTAATTATTGGTGATATTCGCAATGAAGTAGGGTATGATGTATTAGCGCAGATGACGATGCATTTCTTTACAGTTGGCGCGGTTCCGATTACGAGCTTGTCATTTGTATATGAAAACGGTCATTTAGAACCAATATTTATTTTA
This sequence comes from Solibacillus sp. FSL W7-1324, assembly GCF_038008025.1. NCBI lineage: Bacteria > Bacillati > Bacillota > Bacilli > Caryophanales > Caryophanaceae > Solibacillus > Solibacillus sp. FSL W7-1324. Next base: position 2,646,209 of record NZ_JBBOYH010000001.1, on the reverse strand, counting down.
GCGAAAAACAAAGTAAAAAAGGAGCAAGAAGAAAAATGAAAGTAGCTTACAACAAAGCACACGTAGGAGATGTCCTATTAGTTCAATTATCAATGGAGTCAATCGTAAAAACAGCGATGGATCGCGCTGGCGATGTAGCCATTTTAAAAGAAGAGACAACTGGTGAAGTGAAAGCTTTCAACCTTTTTAATGCAAGTAAGTACGTACAACTGGATGTTGCAGGAAATGTGGAAGTAACACCGGAGCTTGTAGAAAAACTAGAAGCGGCATTAAAAGCAAATGGCGCAGAAATCTCATTGGATGTAGACTTCTCACCAAAATTTGTAGTTGGCTATGTTGAAACAAAAGAAAAGCATCCAAATGCAGATAAATTAAGTGTTTGTAAAGTAAATGTCGGGGATGAAACATTACAGATCGTATGTGGAGCACCGAATGTTGATGCAGGCCAAAAAGTAGTTGTAGCTAAAGTTGGCGCTGTAATGCCTTCAGGTTTACTGATCAAAGAAGGTAACCTGCGTGGTGAAGATTCATTCGGTATGCTTTGCTCAGCACGTGAACTGGCAATTCCAGGTGCACCTGAAGTAAAAGGGATTTTAGTACTGGATGATTCTGCAGAAGTAGGAAGCCCATTCGAAGTTCCAACTCGTTAATAAGTACGATAAGTTAGTATGTTGAGCTGAGTCTCTCATACTAACTTTTTTTTATCCTTAAAAATATCAGCGACAAAGCGCATTTAACCGGCAAATATGATATGCTTTTGAGGTGTATATTATTTATGCACAGCAATCTAAATAAGAATAAAGACCGTTGCAAATAGTGGAATTTGTACGGCAATGTTTTTAAGGAAAGAAGTGGTATTTATGAGTTGGATTAAAAATAAATTTAATAAACTATTTAAAATGGATTCAGATGAAGAATATGATGAGTATGAACAATCACCAAAATCGGATGATATAAATCAGACAAACCAATCACAAGCGCAGCAAGATTATTATGAAGAACCTGATGCACCAAAAAAAGCATTCCGTTTTCCTCTAATAGAAGATAATTATGAGCAATCAGTAAAACCGGAAAATGAGCAGCGACAAACGACGCGCTTTTATGATGATGATAAGGAAGAACTGACATTACCGAATTATTTGCAAAAACATTCTGCGAAGGAAGTATATGATGTTGAAGTCTCCGGCATTCGGGATTTGCTGGAACGCCGCCGTAAAGGGAAAAGTCATACAAATGCAGCACATACAAGAGACCCGGTTCGCCGTTTGCCAAATTTAAAAGAAGAACGAGAAGCAATACGTCACAATAAGCCTGTACGTGGTGAAAGAACTGAAAATAAACAAATTTTAAAACCGATCGAAATTAGGAAACGTTTTATTCCTACTGACGTTCCATCACCTGTCCATGGTTTTAAAAAACCGTCACCTATTGAAAAATTAATTGAAAAGCAGCAGGATGAAAAGTTAAAAAAAGAAGAGCAGGAACCTAAATTACGAACTGAACAAGAACATACTGATAATGCAGAACAAGCGATGGAGCAGGTTGTTATACCAACTAATGAGGAAGAACAACAAGCTGCGCCAAATCTTGAACAAGGAATATACGAGTCTAGTAAAGAAGTAGAAATTTCACAGACTGAAAACCTTGAACCAGAGTCACAATCAGAACCTGAACTAGAACCTGCATATGAAGCTGAGGCAGATCCAGCACCTGAACCGGAAGAATTAATTTTAGGCGAAACGGACGAATCAGTTGAAGAAGAGCAGCAACCGATGGAAGAAGAGGTAGTTGAACATCTGACAGAAGCGGTTAGTGAGGTAGAAAATGAAGTGGAAGAGGCTGTAGTAGACGAACCTTCAGCTACAGAAACAATCAATGATGTTCAAGTGAAACATGTAACGATTGAAAATTCAACGATTCATATCGGTCATTTAAATGTGGAGCAAATGCCTCCATCATCTGAAGAAGCCGTTGTAATTGAAGAGAAGAAGGAAGAAACGGATGAAGTTCAGCCAATCAGTACGAGAAGCCGTGTTCCGTTTAATGTGGTGATGCTGAAGTCAGATAAGCAAAAATTGATGACAAAACAATTTGTCGAGCAGCAGCTTAGCATGCAAAGCAAACAAAATAAAGTAGATGAAGTAAAGCAAGAGAACATGATTCATCCGACTGCACAGACAGATGAAGCTAATCCAGAACTAGAGGATACAGTGCAGCAAGGAAACAATGATGAAGCAGAAGCTGTTAATCCAGCAACAGAGCCATTGCAAAATGAAGTACGACAAGTACAGGAAAATGCTGAAATCAATTTTAACGAACATGTTATAAAGCATGAGCCGACGAATCAGTATGAAGAGGAAACGATGCGCACATCCACTTCTACATCTGTAGGGTTGCTGGAACGTGAATCCGATATACCTGAAAAAGTTGAAGAGCTATTAGAGGTAGCAGCAACTACGGAAGCTGTAGTGGAAGAAGTGCCGGAAACTTTGAACGTTCAGGAAGTACCGGAAATTCAAGAAGTGACAGAACTACCGTCAGTTAAAGTAGAGGAAGAGCCAATTGTTGAAGAAACGGCAGATGGAAAAGAATTATCTACGCAAGAAGTGATGGAAGAGGAAGCTGAAACCGTAATAGAAGCACCACCAGTAAAAAGAATTCCTTATGTGAAACCACCGCTTGAATACTTAGTACCGCCAGAGGAAATGGTGGAAGACCGCGACTGGATGGATGAGCAAGGCGAAAATTTAGTGGAAGCACTGTCTCATTTCCAAGTCCAGGCTCAAATTGAATCGATAGTCCAAGGACCGGCTGTTACTCAATTTGAAATTACCGTAGGACACGGCACAAAGGTAAGCAAAGTCCGCAATTTAACGGATGATATTAAATTGGCATTAGCTGCAAAAGATATTCGAATCGATGCGCCAATTCCAGGGAAGCGATCAATCGGTATTGAGATTCCGAACAGGATTTCTCGTTCGGTTCGCCTTTCGGAAGTGACAGAATCAGCTTCTTTTAAAGATTCGGATTCACCACTGGAGGCAGCACTCGGATTGGATCTAACAGGGAAGCCGGTCACAATCGACTTACGGAAAATGCCGCATGGTCTGATTGCCGGTGCGACAGGTTCAGGTAAATCGGTATGTATTAACTCGATTTTAGTGAGCCTCCTGTATAAAGCAAATCCGAATGAATTAAAGCTGATGCTGATTGACCCGAAAATGGTGGAACTTGCGCCATTTAATCATATTCCGCATTTAGTCAGCCCTGTAATTACAGATGTTAAAGCCGCGACTGCAGCATTAAAATGGGCAGTAGAGGAAATGGAAAGACGTTATGAGTTATTTATGCATAGCGGTGCACGTAAAATAGAAGCATATAATAAAATGTGCGATGCAAATGGTATGTATGCACAGAAACTTCCATACTTATTAATTGTCATCGATGAGTTGGCAGATTTAATGATGATGTCCCCGCAAGATGTGGAAGACAGCATTGTACGAATTACGCAAAAGGCCCGTGCTGCAGGAATACACTTAATTGTTGCTACACAGCGCCCATCTGTAGATGTTATAACAGGTCTGATCAAGTCCAATATTCCAACGCGTATCGCCTTTTCTGTATCATCGCAAATCGACTCTCGCACAATTTTGGATTCACAGGGCGCAGAACGATTGCTCGGTCGAGGAGATATGCTATATTTAGGAAATGGAATGTCGGCTCCAACACGTATTCAAGGTACATTCGTAACAGATGATGAAATCGAAGAAATAATCGAGTATGTACGTGAACAAGGCGAGCCACAATATATATTTAAACAGGAAGAACTATTAAAACGCTCAGAAACAATAGAGGAACAAGACGAGTTGTTTGAAGAGGTATGCCGATTTGTGTTTGAACAAGGCTCAGCATCGACATCACTTTTACAACGCCGTTATCATATTGGCTATAATCGGGCAGCTAGATTAATCGATATGTTAGAGCGACATGGTTATGTTTCAGAACCAAAAGGAAGCAAACCAAGAGATGTATATATTACAGAGGAAGAGCTGTTTGAGCAATTCGGAGGCTAATGCACCAGCAAGTTGAACAATAAAAAATTAGAATTGTCGTTCAATTATCGTAACGTGTATTTAGTGCTATAATGTAGGCATACTTTGAAACAATAAATTGATAATTCAATGGGGTCTTCGTATCCTAGGAGGGTTTTATAAATAATGACACGCTATCATTTTACCGGTATTAAAGGTTCAGGCATGAGTTCCCTGGCACAAATTCTATTTGATGCAGGAGAGGAAGTTCAAGGTTCCGACTATGAAACATATTATTTTACGGAACAACCATTACGTGATCGAGGAATAGAAATTTTAAATTTCGATGAAAACAATATTAAAGAAGGTTTAACCGTTATTGCAGGGAATGCATTTAATGATGATCATCCAGAATTAGTTCGTGCACGCGAGTTGGGTGTTGAAGTTATTCGCTACCATAAGTTTTTAGGCGAATACAGCAATCGCTATACTTCTATTGCCATTACAGGTGCACACGGTAAGACGTCTACGACTGGTTTAATGAGCCATGTTATAGGCGGTTATATGCCGACATCGTATTTAATCGGTGATGGTACTGGTTCAGGTAAAGAAGATGCTTCATATTTTGTTATGGAAGCATGCGAATACCGTCGCCACTTTTTAGCGTATCATCCGGATTATGCAATCATGACAAATATTGATTTTGATCACCCGGATTATTTCACAAGCATTGATGATGTATATGATGCTTTCCAACAGCTTGCTTTACAGGTGAATAAAGCAATTATTGCTTGCGGTGATGATGAACAGCTTCAGAAAATTCAAGCCAATGTACCGGTTGTCTACTACGGTTTTGATCCTGCTAATGATTTTTCAGCGCGTAATATCGTTAAAACATCGGAAGGTACGGAGTTTGATGTTTATGTTCGAAATGAGTTTTACAGTAAGTTCTTTATCCCGTTATTCGGTGATCATACGATTTTAAACTCGTTGGCGGTAATCTCACTGTGTCATTATGAAGGGGTTCCGGCAAAGCTGATACAAGAACGCCTTAACACATATGGCGGGGTAAAACGTCGCTTTACTGAAACGAAAATGGGCAATGCGATTTTAGTAGATGATTATGCACATCATCCAACAGAAATCGCGGCAACTTTGCAATCAGCACGCCAAAAGTATCCGGATCGTGAAGTTGTTGCGGTATTCCAGCCGCATACCTTTACTCGAACTAAAGCATTTTTACAAAACTTTGCGGATAGTTTGAGCGGTGCCGACGCAACCTACTTATGTGATATTTTTGGTTCGGCACGTGAAAAACAAGGTGAGCTTTCAATTCAGGATTTAGCAAACTTAATTGATGGCTGTATTGTTTTAACACTTGAAACAATTGATCAACTTAAAAAACATGAAAATGCCGTATTCCTGTTCATGGGAGCGGGAGATGTTCATAAATATCAAGATGCTTTTGAAGCAATTTTGAACTAATTGAAAAACAGCTTAACCTCAAACTAAAGGATAAGCTGTTTTTCCATACATAACGTGAAATACTTGTGACGACCAACAATGTGTTTTGAATGAACCAATTGGGCTTTCCGTTATTGCGGGGAAATGTAGAACTTCTCTCCATAAAGGGTTTTATTCATCTACAGATTGGGGAATATGAAAGCATGGACAAAAAGGTCATTCGCCTATAGTGAATAAATAAATAACAAATTAATGGTATTCACGTAAGAAAAGCTTGTATTTCTTGAGGGTTTTGCGGAAAAAATGCTTTTCTAGGAAAAGGATTGTCGCAATTTTTGTCGAATGTAATAAATGGAACTAGATAGAGGAGGTTATATTTGATGGAAGTATTACTTTATATTGCGGCATTAGTGGCTGCAATCGGATTTTTAGTCCTATGTGTAAGTATTGGTATGACATTGTTTTCTGTGAAGAATACATTAAATTCAATTGCAGGAACAGTTGCCGGTATTGAAGGACAAATGGAAGGCATTACACGTGAGACAACAAGCCTTCTTACAAAAACGAATGCACTGGCAGATGATATTTCAGATAAATCGGAGAAGTTAAATTCAGTAATGCATGCTGTAAAAGGTGTTGGTGATTCTGTTAATAACTTGAATTCATCCGTTCAACGTATTACAACATCGATCTCAACAGAAGTGCATAAAAATGAAGACAAGATTGCGCAAGTCGTTCAATGGAGTAATGTAGCAATGGGGATTGCAGATCAATGGCGTCAGCGCAAGCCGATTAATGAAGAAGATATTGTGTATACGAGTACTAAAACAAATGAAACACCACCAAATTTAGGCCAGAAGTCAAAGTTTGGTTTCTTAAAACGCAAGTAATAAGGGAAACGACATTCAATAACAAGGGGGAGTTTTTAAAATGGAAGAAACACGTTATGATTATAACCGATTAAATGATTCGATTTATGATGATGAAAAAATTCATGTTAAGGATTTTGTTATCGGAGCATTGGTAGGCGGTATTGTCGGTGTAGCGACAGCATTATTACTGACACCGAAGACAGGCAGTGAAATGCGTAATGATGTGGCGGTACAAGCTGTTACATTAAAAGATAAGAGTATTGAGCTTTCTGGTACGGCAAAGGAAAAGACAGCACAGCTTTCAACGCAATTAAAAGAGCAGTCTTCTTCAATTGTTGAAAAAGTAAAAGCAAAGACAGCAAAACAACCACCTGTTATGGATGATGGAACAGCTTCATCGGAAGGTGAGGAACCATTACCATTAGACAAAATGGTCGATGAAGAAGTACTTGCTGCTGAATCTCCGGATCCGGATAGTGTAAATACAGACCCGGATATCGCACCAAACTCAACACGCCATACAGATGTACAATAAGAAAAACGGCTCCCAAAATATGGGGAGCCGTTTTTTATTTTATTCAATAACCGGTTGATCCGTTAGCTGAATTTCCAATTGGTCACCACCGAAGATTTCGGCATCAAACGAAGAGGGCTGTCCATTCCGTAAAATCGTAAATGACCCTTTAAATGTTGCAGGTAGCTGCCAGTTGGAAAAACGAAAGACATCCTGATAAATCCACTTGCTTGTATCTTTCTCGATAATATTAATTGTAGCCCCATTCGGCACAATTGCTTCATGTTGGACTACTTGACCGTTTAGTAAAAACTCACGGGCTACTTTTACAAGTTCGACTTGTTCATGCTGAAACGATACGATTGCTTTTTCTTCCAGCAATAAATTTAAATGTGCTGCAATTTGTTCAGCTGTCGGTAAATGGCGTTGTTCAAATGTAATAATATCCCCATTTTGAATAGGGTAATGCAGTTTCCCTAGCTTTCCGTTAATGAAAAGCTGTGATGAAAAATCAGGGAATGATACAGGTTTCCCGTCGATATGAACAAAATAAGATTGGAACTGCTGCATATGCACAGATTGGTTCAATGACTTCAATGCATCTTCTACCGTTTCGATTGTTTCGACGACAATTACGTCTCGGTCCTGTATAGGTGTATCGAGTTTGACGATTTTACCGTTTACAAATACTTTCGGTTTAATATTATATGGCTTTTCTTGAATTGTCACAGTCATGACGGAAGCATGGTCAATAATATCTCCAATAGTAACAGCTGCGGCTGTCCCATCTTTTCCTGGAATCAGTTTTATTTGATCTCCATTTTTAATAAGAGATTTAATCGAGGCATTTTCCCCATTGAGTATAATTTGTGCAGGCTGACCATGTTCACCAGGCACGAAAACATTTTGACCGTTCACTGTTATCGACAATCCATGTCCTGGCTTGCCGTATAATTGTTTTGCTCTAATATTCGCAGCCAAAAATGCATCACCGACAGTCATTTCCTTTAATTCAAATAGTCTTACGATTTGTTCGTTCACTTGAATTGACATGTAATGAATCGGCGCTTTTTGTGCAGCAATCGCAATTCCAATCGGTGTCACAAGCTCAGGCGTTGCAGCAATATTCTGTGCGCGTGTTAAATTCTGTATGGCATTCACATCACGTACCGCCACACGGTTAGCCGGCAAATTTAGTGTTTTGCCGATTTCTTCCGGCAAGCGGGGTGTTAAGCTCCCGCCGCCGACTAACATGACCGCTTTTGGTGGGATGTTATTGTTTAACCTTAAAATTTCCTCGCCAATGGACTTTGCCAAATTTTCAATCGCAGGGTATATTGCTTTAATTACTTCTTCCCGTGGGTAATGTTCGTCAAATCCTAAAATATCCTGGATGAGAATTTCCTCGCTCGTATGCAATTGGCGCTTTGCCATTTCAGCGACCGGGAAATCCAGTAAATAATGGTCACTTAAACTTTCGGTAATCTCATCACCGGCAGTCGGCACCATTCCGTATGCGACAACCGTACTTTTGTCTGTGATGGCAATATCCGAAGTTCCGGCACCAATATCAACAAGTGCCACATTTAAGCGGCGCATAGATGGTGGAATAAGGACATTGATTGCGGCAATCGGTTCTAACGTGAGCGCCTCCATCTCCAAATCGGCTCGCTTTAATGCGGCAAGCAATGATTCCACTACAACACGTGGCAGGAAAGTGGCAATCACTTCAACGGATGCTTCATCACCTTGCTGATCAAGGAGGCTTCCAATTTCTTCACCATCCAAACGGAAATATAAAACGGAATAGCCGACACAATAATAATGGTTATTTTTTGTATCTTCCTTATGGAGCAATAATTGTTGCTGCGCCTGCTGAACGGCTTGCAGCTCCAGGCGGTTAATATCTTCTTCCGTAAAGATCGGTCGGTTTTTAATAGAAATGGAAACACTGGCCTGTTCGGTCTTTAATGCACGCCCGGCTGCTGCTACACTCACTTTCTCCAAAGGACCATGCGTTTCTTCCAATTCAGTCTTGATTTCCTGTATTAGCTCCGCTACATACAGGACGTTATGTATTTGGCCATCAACCATTGCACGCTCTTTATGTTCTTTTACTAATATATCGGCAACATGGTAGGTGTCTGCATGCTGCTCTAAAATAATGCCGACAACGGACCGTGTTCCAATATCAAGTGCGAACAATTTGTTTGCCATATGAAAACGCTTCCTTTCTATTATTATCACAATATACTTTAGCGAGTTGAAGCGCTAAATTAAAAATGCGTGACATTCTACAATAGTTTGATTATAATAAGATTATTACTTAAAAATGTATCATACTTTTTATTTAACTGAAAGTGCCGGATACGCAAAGAAGAGGGGTAGAGGAATATGCATCAACAAGATTTAGAAAGCTTACGTAGCCAGATTGACAGCCTGAACTTAGAAATTTTACGTTTAATAAATGAACGTGCAACTGTAGTAGAAGAAATTGGTAAGATTAAAGAAAAACAAGGTGTGAATCGCTATGATCCGCTACGCGAGCGTCATATGCTTGACTTAATTAAAGAAAACAATAACGGTCCGTTAAATCAAATGACGGTTGATTATATTTTTAAACAAATCTTCAAAACAGCGCTTAAACAATTAGAAGCAGAAAAGAAAAAAGAATTACTCGTTTCACGTAAAGAAAAGTCAGAAGATACTGTCATTAATGTTAATGGTGAATTAATCGGTACAGGTGCTCCTTCTTTCGTATTTGGACCATGTGCGGTTGAATCATATGAACAAGTTGCCGCAGTAGCTGCAACAATCCAGGAAAAAGGATTAAAACTGATCCGTGGCGGTGCATACAAACCACGTACATCACCGTATGATTTCCAAGGTTTAGGTCTGGACGGGCTTAAAATTCTAAAAGATGTTTCAAAAGAATACGGTTTAGGTGTTATCACAGAAATCGTAACACCAGCTGATTTAGATCATGCATTAGATTACATTGATGTCATTCAGATTGGTGCTCGTAATATGCAAAACTTTGAACTATTAAAAGCGGCTGGATCAACAAATAAGCCTGTATTATTAAAACGCGGTCTTGCAGCAACAATTGATGAGTTCATCCATGCAGCAGAATACATCATGTCAAAAGGTAATGAAAACATTATTTTATGTGAACGCGGTATCCGCACATATGAAAAAGCTACTCGTAACACATTGGATATTTCGGCAGTTCCGATTTTAAAACAAGAAACTCATTTACCGGTAATGGTAGACGTGACGCATTCTACAGGTCGCCGTGATTTATTGTTGCCATGTTCAAAAGCGGCAATCGCTATTGGAGCAGACGGTGTCATGGCAGAAGTGCATCCAGATCCATCAATCGCATTATCGGATCAGCAACAGCAAATGGATATCCCGACATTCAATGCATACTACGATGAACTATTAAAATTCATGAAACAATACGAAGTGTCAAAATAAATATTAATAAGCCCATGTTGAGTCATTTCAACATGGGCCTTTCTGTATTTTTCGCAAGTGCTTCCGTGTTGATGGCATATTTTTTGAATATTTTAAGACAATTGATGAAAAAACCAGGTATTCACTAGGTTTTGGATTGAAAAGAGAAATGAAAATATTATATGATGAAGCTATACATAACAATTAGTATTACTAGTCAATTTGAAAAACTTGTATCACTAAGATAAAAAAGGGGGAGAAACTTTTGACTGTCACAATTTATGATGTTGCACGTGAGGCGAATGTATCAATGGCAACCGTATCTCGCGTAGTAAATGGAAATCAAAATGTTAAGCCTGCAACAAGAAAAAAAGTGTTGGAAGTGATAGAGCGTCTGGAATATCGTCCAAATGCAGTAGCACGTGGCTTAGCAAGTAAAAAAACAACATCAGTAGGAGTCATCATCCCTGATATTTCGAATAATTTAAATGCCGAGCTTGCTCGAGGCATTGAAGATATTGCGACAATGTACCGCTATAACATTATTTTGGCGAATTCAGATCAAAATGAAGAAAAAGAACTAACGTTACTTGATACGATGCTAGGGAAGCAAGTGGATGGCATTGTGATGATGAGTGAAGAGGTAACAGACACTATTCAACGTGCGGTGGAGGCTTGCCCTGTACCGATTGTATTGGCAGGGTCTATCAGTTCTACTGAAAAAGTAGCTTCTGTAAATATTGACTATTATAATGCGGCATTTGAAGCTGTAGAAACACTTATTAATAATGGACATATGAGAATTGCATTTGTCTCAGGGCCGTTAAAGTATACAGTGAATGGTCAGCATAAACTTGCTGCCTATAAAGATGCCCTTAAAAAAGCAAACATAGAAATAGATGATGCTTTAATTGATGCCGGAGATGGCTCTTATGACGACGGATTGGAAAGCTGGGCGAATTTAAGTGAACTACAGCAACCGCCTACTGCCATTTTTGTCGGGAATGATGAGTTGGCAATTGGATTAGTCCATGGCATTCAAGATAGCGGGAAAAATGTACCGAATGATGTGGAAATCATCAGCTTCGAAAATTCAAAACTAGCGCGCATGGTACGACCTAGACTGACAAGTGTTGTATTGCCTTTATACGATATCGGAGCAGTTGCAATGCGCTTATTAACGAAGTATATGAACAAAGAGGAAGTTGAACAGCAACATGTCATCTTACCACACCGCATAGAAAAGCGCGGTTCAAGTAAATAATAAAAGCGTCTGTCAACAGCTGACAGGCGCTTTTGTTTTAGGATAGCTCTATAATTTCACCCGGAATTTATAGCAACATTATAAACGGTTTTTTTCTGTACGAATTATATGTAGGGCTTTTTCAAGCATTCGTGCATTTTTTTCCTCAATTTCAGCTTTACGCGGAATCGGATCGTATAAAGGTTGTGGATCATGCCAAGTCGGTATTAGCTGAACAGGCGATTCCGTCTGCCATTTATCGAGCCATTGCTGCGGTAACGGTCCAGTCGGGGCAGGCTGATCGGTCATCTCCGTCCAAATATGTGACCAAGCACGCGGAACGACCCGCCAAATATCATAGCCACCGCCGCCAACTGCAATCCAGCGACCTTCACAATATTCATGTGCCAATTTATGCGCAAGCTTTGGTATTTCTTTGTAAATGTTCATTGTCCCGTACAAATGTGTGAGCGGATCAAAATAATGGGCATCTGCACCGTTTTGCGTCAAGACGACATCGGGTTTGAAAAATTCAAATACTTCACGCATGGACTGTTCATATATTTCCAGGAAGCTCTCATCCTCTGTAAATGCGTCAATAGGGAAGTTAAAAGAAGTCCCGTATCCTTCACCGTTCCCGCGCTCTGTTATATTGCCTGTACCAGGGAATAAATAGCGGCCTGTCTCATGAATCGATAATGTACATACATTCGGATCATCATAAAAGGACCATTGAACACCATCGCCATGATGTGCATCAGTATCTACATATAAAACGCGTAGCCCATACTTTTCCTGAATATATTTAATCGCTACGCTGCTGTCATTATAAATGCAAAAACCGGATGCTTTTCCACGGAAACCGTGATGAAGTCCGCCGCCCAAGTTTAAAGCATGCTGAGATTTACCTTGCAGTACTTGATCGACTGCCTGCAATGTACCGCCAACGAGCAGTGCGCTTGCTTCATGCATATTTTTGAATATCGGTGTATCCTCTGTTCCAATACCATATGGTTCCCCTTGCTGGGGTGTTAACTCGCCATGACCAGCTTTTTTTACGATTTCGATATATTGCATGTCGTGGGCCAGCGCAATTTCTTCATCTGTCGCAATACGGGCAGGGACGATATCCTCATCCTTGAGGGCACCGATATTTTTCAATAAATCAATCGTTAAGTGTAACCGTTTGTGGTTAAACGGGTGTGTGTCCGAAAATTTGTAAGTGAGTTGTTCTGGTGAATAAATAAATACAGCTTTTTTCATAATGTAACGCCAGGCAAGTTTGGCCACAATACATCGTATCCTTGCTTACGCAACTCTTCAATAATATGCAGCGGATTGATTACTTGCAGACGGACACTTACAATTCGGGACTTCTTATTTTCACCATCAGGATATACGAGAACACTTAATACATTTGCCTTGTTATCATGGAATACTTTTGTTATTTCAAACAGCATACCGGGCTTGTCATTTACCCGAATGTCAATTTTAGATCCGGGTTTATGTGCGCCTGTTAATTCGATGTAAGTATATAGTAAATCAGTCGTCGTGACGATACCGATCAGCTTTCCGGCAGTAACAATAGGTAAACAGCTGATTTTAGCATCATAAAAAGTCATGGCTACTTCTTCAACGAAGTCTAGCGGATGGCCGACAATCGGATTTTTGACCATGATTTTCTCGATTGGAGCATCATAAACCGTAGAGTCCGGTTCTTCGCGTAACCGGGAAGGCAAAGCGTTTTTCAAGTCATGGTCTGTAATGATGCCTACAACAAGATTCTCTTTGTTTACAATCGGCACATGACGGATATTTTTATCCCGCATTAGTCCGACAGCATCACGTACTGTGTTTTCAGGCAGGAGTGTATGTATCTCTCTTTGCATAATTTCTTCGACAATCATAGTTCATTCCCCTTTGTGATAAGAATTAATACATGAAACGATTTCTAAAGCGAAGTCTGTCAAATCTCTCCAATGTCTCAGTTCCGACACGTGCCCCCACACGCGCCATGAGACAGTTGGCAGGATGGGAAGTGATTTCAGGATCATCTGTTGCATAATACTCGAAATTGACGGATGTCATCATTCTCTCCATCATATTCCGGTATTCCCACACGGATAAACCTGTCCCTTTTAAATCCCAGTGCCAGTAATATTCAGTTGTAATGACCAAATAATCTTCCATTGCATTATCCATAAATGATACTTCCAATAATTTTTTGCCGGAGCCGGATCCTCTAAAAGAAGGAATGACTTCAATGGCGCCAAGCTCAATCATATTCGGAATCCGATCCTCAGACCAGCGTTCCAAAGGGTCTGGATAGAGATACGTGACATAGCCGACAATAATATTATCCTGTCGAATGACAATAATGCGCCCTTCTTCCAGCTTAGCAATCCCGACAAGGGCTTCATGCTGTTGATGGGAAGGTCTGAAAGCTTTTAAATCTTCATGTAATGTGTAGGTAGCTAGTTTTTCGGAAGAAACAGGTCCTTCTACTAAAACATTACCATTCTTCGTTTTGAATTCAAGACGATAATAATTTTTCACATGAATCATAATCACACCACCTGCATTTAATACATCTATTATACTCTATTTCATGCGAAAATACGCTTAAATTCGCGAGATGTCACTAAATTGATTGAAAGTTTTAAATATTTTGCCTATTATAGTATTTTTATTGTAAAATGATTGTAGTTTTTAATGAAAGGGGATTTTTCATGGGGATGAAAACAATGGAAAAGCTAGCAGTCATTCCGGGGGAACATAATTTAAAAAATTATGAGGAAACAGCTGCGAATCATGTTTGGCAACATAGTGAAACAGCATTTTCTTGGTTTGAAACGGGGAAGGTCAATATTGCATATGAAGCAATAGACCGACATGCAACAACACACCGCAAAAACAAAGTCGCTCTTTATTATAGTGATGGGAATCGAAAAGAAGCCTATTCTTTTTATGATATGAAACGTCATACAAATAAGGCTGCGAATGTGTTGAAGGAAAAGGCGGACTTAAAAAAAGGGGACCGTATATTTATTTTTATGCCACGCACGCCGGAGCTTTATTTCAGCTTAATTGGTGCATTGAAAATTGGCGCAATCGTAGGGCCATTATTTGAAGCATTTATGGAAGGGGCCGTATATGACCGGTTAATGGATAGTGAAGCGACCGCAATCATTACAACACCAGCATTGTTAAGCAGAGTCCCGCTTGAGAAGCTGCCGCTTTTAAAAACGGTTTTTGTTGTCGGGGAAAATATTGAAGAAACGGATAAGATACTAGATTTTAATAAATACTTTGCAGAGGCATCTCAGGATTTTGACATTCAATGGGTCGATAAGGAAGATGGCTCCCTTTTGCATTATACTTCCGGTTCAACGGGTGCTCCAAAAGGGGTATTACAGGTCCATTATGCAATGATCCAGCAATATCAGACAGCACAATGGGTACTGGATTTAAAGGAGGATGACATCTACTGGTGCACAGCCGATCCTGGATGGGTAACAGGGACGGCTTATGGGATTTTCGGTCCATGGTTAAATGGTGTGACGAATGTCGTTATCGGGGGACGATTTAGTCCGCAGGCTTGGTATGGAGCAATTGAGGAATATGGTGTCACAGTATGGTATAGTGCGCCAACTGCATTTCGAATGTTGATGGGTGCAGGTCCGAATATTATCGGTAAATATAATCTTTCAACTCTTCGTCACGTTTTATCGGTCGGTGAACCATTAAATCCGGAAGTCGTAAAGTGGGGTATGGAAATATTAAATCACCGTATTCACGATACATGGTGGATGACGGAAACGGGTGGCCATATGATCTGCAATTACCCATCAATGGATATTAAGCCGGGTTCGATGGGGAAACCTGTGCCAGGTATTTATGCAACGATTGTAGATGATCAAGGCAATGAAGTCCCGCCATATACAATGGGGAATTTGGCCATCAAAAAAGGATGGCCTGCAATGATGCGGCAAATTTGGGGGAACCCTGAACGCTATGAATCCTATTTCTTAAAAGGAGAATGGTATGTTTCAGGTGATTCTGCATTTAAGGATGAAGAAGGTTACTTCTGGTTCCAGGGTCGAGTAGACGATGTCATTATGACGTCAGGAGAACGTGTAGGACCATTTGAAGTGGAAAGTAAACTGCTTGAACATCCTGATGTAGTGGAAGCAGGCGTCATCGGAAAACCAGACCCGGTGCGCGGTGAAATTATTAAAGCATTTATTTCATTGCGTGAAGGGGTAGAGCCTAGCGAAGCGCTTGAATCGAATATTAGAGATTTTGTAAAAAACGGTCTATCCGCCCATTCGGCACCACGCGAAATTGAATTCAGAGATAAGCTGCCGAAAACCCGAAGCGGTAAAATTATGCGCCGTGTTTTAAAGGCATGGGAACTTGATTTACCGGCAGGCGACTTATCAACAATGGAAGATTAATTTTATATGCCAGTACTTCTTAAATCGGGGCGCTTACATATGTAGGCGCCTTTTGTATTATTATTGAACAATAATTTAGAATAATCTAGAATTATATAAAAATACAGTTGACTAAATAAATATACATACTTATACTTATTTTTATCATTTAGAATTCGTAAAAGATTTTTTCGGTTATATAAAATTGACGAGGTGACAACATGAAGGCAGGTATTATTGGTGCAACAGGGTACGGCGGGCTAGAACTGCTGCGTTTTTTGCATAATCATAAAGAAGTAGAAGAAATTGGATTATTCACATCTTCTGATGAAGGAACTCAGTTTTCGGATAAATTTCCGCATTTAACGGATATTTATAATCAATCATTACTTAAATTGGATGATGAGGCATTGGCGCAATACGATGTCATATTTGCAAGTACGCCATCCGGGGTATCAAGTACGATTTTTCCATCTTTAGTTGAACGGGGTCCAAAATTAATTGATTTATCCGGGGATTTCCGGCTGAAAAATTTAGCAAGCTATGAAACATGGTATAAAAAAAATCCGGCACCACAGGAAGTTGTGGATCGAAGTGTTTACGGATTAACGGAGTGGAATGCGTCGGCGATTGAAAACGCAGATTTAATTGCCAACCCGGGCTGCTATCCAACGGCTGTTTTATTATCCATCCTGCCTCTTATAAAACATCGTCTAATTGATCCGAGCTTCCTCGTCATCGATGCGAAGAGCGGAATTTCAGGAGCAGGGAACAAACCGTCACAGGCAACACATTTCAGTGAAGCAAATGAGAGCTTCTCGATTTATAAAATTAATGAACATCAGCACATTCCCGAAATCGAACAAGCGATTTCAATGTTTACCGATATCGAAACAACAGTAACATTTAATACGCATCTTGTACCGATGACACGAGGTATTTTAGCAACTTCCTATGCACAAGTAACGGAAGGGGTTACTCAAAAACAATTAGTGGACTGTTTAACAGAAACATATAAAGATCATCCATTTGTCCGTGTCATTCAACAGGCTTCCGCAGTGGGAACAAATCGCGTGAAAGGTTCAAACTATTGTGATATTTATGTGAAACTCGATGAAAGGACAAATCGGGCAACGATTATCGGTGTGATCGATAATTTAGTTAAAGGAGCTGCCGGCCAGGCTATTCAGAACATGAATGTCCAATTCGGCTTCCCGCAGCAAACAGGCTTACAACTCGTTCCGTATTTTATTTGATTTATAAAGATGAGAAATAAATGACTATCAAGTTGATTGGTTGGAGGGGAAGGCGAGTCGATTGTGCCTTCTCATTCATCAGCGAACAGATTATGACGAGGACAATTAAGGGAGGGTCATTAGATGACTTCAACAATAGAGATGAAGAAATTATCAAGCAAAAATATCGTATCACCAAAAGGGTTTACAGCAGCAGGTGTTCATTGCGGACTTAAACATAAGAAAAAAGATTTAGCGATTCTAGTAAGTGAAGTACCAGCAAGCGTTGCCGGAGTATTTACAACTAATGCAGTTCAGGCAGCACCTTTAAAAGTAACAAAAGAAGTTGTATATGAAACGAAAAAAATGCAGGCAATGATCGTCAACTCAGGAAATGCCAATGCATGTACAGGTAAACAAGGCGTATTGGATGCATATGAAATGCAACTGCTTGCCGCACAAAAGCTTGGCATCGCATCTAATTTGGTAGGGGTAGCCTCTACGGGTGTCATCGGGGAAATTATGAAAATGGACCCGGTTAAAAAAGGTGTTGAACAATTAAATCCTGATTCAAAGTTAGAAAGCGGTATTGATTTCTCTCAGGCAATTTTAACAACAGATACTGTCATGAAAAATACAACTTATGCCACGATCATTGATGGCAAGGAAGTCATTGTATCAGGAACAGCTAAAGGTTCCGGAATGATTGAACCGAATATGGCGACAATGCTCGGGTTTATTACAACAGATGCCAATATTGCATCAAATGAGCTGCAAAAAGCATTATCAAGTGTAACGGATTGCACATTTAATTCAATCACAGTGGATGGTGATACATCTACGAACGACACGGTTATTGTAATGGCTAATGGCTTAGCGGGAAATGAACCACTATCTCCATTACATCCTGACTGGGAAAACTTTTACACAGCACTACGTCTTGTGGCAGAAGACTTAGCAAAGTCAATTGCACGTGACGGGGAAGGCGCAACAAAGCTGATTGAAGTAGAAGTGGATGGAGCAGTTTCAGATGAAGAGGCACGTAAAATTGCAAAAACAGTTGTAGGTTCACCGCTTGTAAAAACAGCAGTATTTGGCTGTGATGCAAACTGGGGACGTATTATTGCAGCAGTTGGCTATTCAGGTGCTGTAATCGATCCCGATAAAATCACAATCAAAATCGGTGGGGCAACAATGGTGGAAAATGGCGAACCAATTAAGTTTTCCGAGGATGAGCTTATCGAAATTTTAAAACAGCATGAAGTAAAAATATATGTGTCACTTGAAGTTGGGAAAGGGCACGGATTTGCATGGGGGTGTGACCTGACTTATGACTACGTTCAAATCAACGCATCATACCGCTCGTAAAATGGTCATCAAACTTGGCGGCAGCACATTAGAAGGTCTTAACGAGACCTTCTTTCGCAATTTTAAAGCGTTGCAGGATCAAGGGTTCCAACTCATTATTACACATGGAGGTGGACCTGCGATCAACCGTGAATTAGCCGCTGCCGGTATCGTGTCACAAACGGTAAACGGACTGCGTGTAACAAGTGAAGAAATGATCGGTATTGTACAGTCAACTTTAATCGGAAAAGTAAACCCTTCACTTGTACATGAGCTCCATTCAGCAAATATTTCTGCTATTGGGCTGAATGGATTTGACGGGGGACTGCTGGAGTGTGAATTTTTAGATTATAAAAATTACGCATATGTTGGAGAAGTGAAGCGTGTTAATATAAATATGTTAAACTCTTTGACGGAAGCTGGAATTGTACCTGTTATTGCCTGTATCGGTGCAACGAAGGATGGGCAGGCGCTGAATATTAATGGCGATACAGTGGCAAGTGAAATTGCATTGGCTGTCGAGGCGGAATGTCTCCTGCTTGTGACGGATGTGGCCGGTATTCGCATACAGGATGAATACCAGACAGAAGTAACACCACGCCTGATCGAACAATGGATTGAAGAAGGGCATATTTACGGCGGGATGATTCCGAAAGTACAGGGTGCCCTGAATTGTTTGAAGGCAGGTATACCTTCTGTACAAATTGTTAATGAAGCTTTAACCGGGACGACTATTTTAAGTGAGGAGCTAGTGAAATGAGTGCATTATTCCAAAATTACGCAAGAAGACCTTTTGCTATTGTCGAAGGCAAAGGAACAGAAGTATTTGATACGACAGGGAAGAGATATTTAGATTTTACGAGCGGCATTGCTGTTTGTAGTTTAGGGCATGCACATCCATCAATCGTTGAAGCTATTCAAAAACAAAGTCAAAAACTGTGGCATATTAGTAACTTATTTGAAAGTCCAGGACAGGAAAAACTTGCCGCATCATTAGTGAAAGATTTGCATTTATCATATGCATTTTTCTGTAATAGTGGTGCAGAGGCGAACGAAGCGGCTATTAAATTAGCACGTAAGCATACAGGGAAACATAAAATCATTGTGTTTGAACAGAGCTTTCACGGACGTACATTTGGTGCGATGAGCGCAACTGGACAAGATAAAGTGCGTAAAGGATTCGGTCCTTTAGTGAGTGAGTTTATAACATTGCCATTTAATGATATCGAAGCATTGAAAGCTGCAGTTGATGAAGATACTGCTGCGATTATGCTTGAAATGATTCAAGGTGAAGGCGGAGT
Source organism: Solibacillus sp. FSL W7-1324 (assembly GCF_038008025.1). NCBI lineage: Bacteria > Bacillati > Bacillota > Bacilli > Caryophanales > Caryophanaceae > Solibacillus > Solibacillus sp. FSL W7-1324. Next base: position 2,626,307 of record NZ_JBBOYH010000001.1, on the reverse strand, counting down.
AAATCCTGCAACGGATGAATTCGCGAAAGCCATTCATGAAATTCAGCAATCCTCAGATATTTTAGTCATTGTTGATGAAGTACAAACAGGTATCGGACGTACAGGAACTCGTTTTGCATTTGAACAGACAGCTATTAAACCGGACATTGTATCAATGGCTAAAGGTCTCGGCGGGGGTTTCCCAATCGGGGGAATTCTTGGGACAGAAAAGCTGTTTAACACATTTAATGCAGGTACACACGGTACGACATTCGGCGGGAATCCATTAGGTGTTGCCGTTGCTCAAACAGTTATCGATCAAATATTCAATGATGCCTTTTTGGATAATGTAAAACAAAAATCAGCATACTTTATTAAAAAACTGGAAGAAGCTTTTCCGGAAGATAAATATTCAGTTCAAGGGAAAGGGTTAATGCTTGGTCTAAGCCTTGGCGGAGAAGGTGTGGCACCTTATGTGGCCGCATTGGATGAAGCTGGTCTATTAACAGTTGCTGCCGGCCCGAAAGTGATTCGACTATTACCACCTTTAACAGTGAGCGAACAGGAAATTGATGAAGCAGTCAATTTACTTAAAGATGTATTAAAAGCAGAACAATTATCAATTTAATTACATTAAAAATCTCACCAACCTATAAAAGTTGGTGAGATTTTTTCTTTTATTCCCCTGATGGTTCTGGTTCGACCGGATCGACGTCAACTTCAATCTCATCCAGGTCTTCAATTACTTCCCCAGGTACAACATTTTCCTCATCTTCCGTTTCCGGTGGAGCTGGTGGTGCAGTTTCAACCACTTCTCCGACTTCATTCGAATAGCCTGATTCCAATCCTGTAATATCGACTGCTACAACGATGTAGCGAACACCTGGTGAAACAGATACCCGGTAACCTTCATAAGATTTTAATGAACGTACAAGCGATCTGCCCTGATCGGTAACACTATATACGCGGTAGCCAACAACATCATTGGATGCGGAGGCTGTCCATGATAGTGAACCGTTTGCCAATGTCGCATAAACAGGTTGCGGTGGTGCACTGTCCGCAGAGAATGGAGCACCGGTTACAACTCCATTACCAGAACTGAACGACAGCAATTTTGAAGCGTCTCCACCCAGTCTGCCTAACATCCGGTCAACGAATGCCTGATTCAATCCGAAACCGCTCATTTGGACAAACTCAGTAGGTGTATTCGGTAATGCAGCATACGTGTTGCCGTTAATCACAACCGATGTAGAAGATACAAAGCTGTCATCCGGCTGTGTTGGTAAAAATACATTTTTATTAAATAGATCGGAAGTGACTAAACCGGCATTGGCGCATGAAGTTGAAGGTGCCAGGCCTGAAATACCACAAAATGATCGTGTCACAACGCCTTCAGGTTTTTTGAATGCTTCTTTCGTACCGACTAATTCCGGGTTGATATCATATAACGTATTCAAGTAATTTGCCCATAGACGGTTTACACGTTGACTTGGGTGCTGGTAACGGTTATTAAATGCATAAAGGGTACGCAGTTTTTCGTAACCCATCCAGACACCTACCGAGATATTCGGATTATATCCCACGAACCAAACATCGTTATGGTCCTGTGTTGTGCCGGTTTTGCCAGCAAAGTCAGACGAGAATTTCAGCTGGCTCTTTGCCAATGTACCAGTTCCGCCCTGCTTCAACACATCACGCAGCATATCGGTCATGATATATGCTGTTTCAGGTGCAAATACTTTCACAGGCTCTACTTCATGTTCATAAACAATATTGCCGTCCAGATCTTCAATGCGTTCAATCATGTAAGCATCGATAAATTGACCATTATTGGCAAATGTAGCATAAGCGTTAGTATTTTCTTCAACAGAAGCACCAATCGTCAAACTGCCCAGAACGGTCGAACTGTTTTCGTAATCAACAGGCAGTAATTTAGAGAAGCCCATCTTTTCCAGGAAAGTAGCAGGGCGACGATCTAAAATGGAATCATATAAACGTGCTACAGCCAAGTTTTGCGATGACGCAACAGCCTGACGTGCAGGAATAATACCTAATTCCTGGTTCGGGTTATAGTTCACAGGATCCCAACCAGTAACCGGATGTTTAAATTTCACGTCGACAACAGGGCTTCCTGCTCCGATGACACCATATTCGATTGCCGGTGCATAGGCAAGTAATGGCTTCATTGTTGAACCATTTGAACGGAATGCGTTTGTTGCATGGTTCACTTGTGTAATAGTGTGGTCGCGTCCGCCAACGAAACTTAAAATGCGGCCGGTGCTATTTTCAATAACGATACTTCCTGTTTGTACAGGAACATCCACTTCTATTTCTTCTCCTGTTTCAGGATCCTTTTCTTTCTTTTTGTATGTTTGACCGTATAAAGTGAACTCTTCCGTCACTTTTTTCATGGCATCATACATATCTTTATTGATCGTAGAGTAAATACGGTAACCACCGGAACGTATTGTACGGTCGGCCATTATAGTATATTTCTCATTTAAGTTTTCTTCTTCTTTTAAACGATCCGGATCAATACCGTCTTTTTCAGCAAGTATTTTTGCAAAAATTTCTTTTGAACGGAGCTCAAGCTCTGCTGTTAACCAAGGATATTTTTCTTCGGGACGAATTTCATATCCTTTGAAGTCTTGTGTAACATCGTACTTAATCGCTTCGTCATATTCTTTCTTCGTAATATAACCAGCTTCCTGCATACGATAAAGAACCGTCTTCATACGGTCAATACCTGGCTGCATCCCATCCGCACTTTTTTTCTCACCTTTATTTGTAAAAGGTGTGTACTTGAACGGTGCCTGAGGGATACCGGCAATATAGGCCGCTTGCGGTAAATTTAATTTAGATGCAGATACACCGAAAATACCTTGCGCTGCCGTCTCAATACCGGCAATATTACGTCCCGAAGAGTTTCGGCCATACGGGATAATATTTAAATACGCTTCAAGTATTTCTTCTTTTGTCATAAAATGTTCCAGACGATACGCAAGTAAAATTTCCTTTGCTTTACGTTCATATGAAACTTCATTCGTTAATATTTGGTTTTTGATTAATTGCTGTGTAAGTGTAGATCCACCTGTCTGTGTAGATGAGTTGGATACATCTTGCAGTAAACCGCGGATTACAGCTTTCGGTACAATACCTGTATGCTCGCGGAAATATTCATCCTCTGTTGCAAGAACAGCATTTATTAAGGATGGGGATATATTGGCAAGCGATGTTTCACGACGGTCCAAATCTGTTCGGATCTTTCCTATGTAAATATCGTTCGCAAAATAAAGTTCACTTGTTTCTTCATAACTGAAAATTTGCTCGCGCATTTCATCTTTTGATCGCAAAGGTTCATCTTTTGTTAATGATGCGAAGTAACCTGCGCCTACAGCTCCGACAAACAATAGTGTCGCGGCTGTAAAAATAATCGCCAGCAATATTAAATTCCAGAATACACCGCTTCCGATCCGGACATAGCGCATTCGTTCTGAAGAAGCAAGGATTTCGATTTTTTTATTCAATTTTTCGAGCCATTCTCTCACATCATCGACCTCCTAAAATCTTGTTTATTATAGCATATTTGAGATATAAACGAATATAAATATTGACATCAACTATTTTCTAGGTAGAATAGAAAATATAAATTTCAGGCAACGAAGAGTTTGCAGTAATAAATGTGTTCCCTGCATAGAGAGCTAGCGGTTGGTGAAAGCTAGACATAGCGCATTTATGAATTACGTACTTGGAGCCTGAACGGATCGTCACGTTATAGACGCTTAAAGTGGAAGAAAGACTGAAATTTCTTCAAGCCGGGTGGTACCGCGTTAAATAATAATTTGACGTCCCTGCATGCATTTGCGTGTAGGGACGTTTTTCGTTTCCTTACAAGTAAATGACGCATCATGTAAAAGGAGAGAAAACAAATGACAAATGAATTACTGCAAGACTTGGAATGGCGCGGACTGTTATACCAGCAAACAGACGCGGAAGGTATGGAAAAGCTATTAAATGAGGAAAAGGTTTCCCTATACGTAGGTGTTGACCCGACAGCAGACTCGATGCATATCGGACATATTGTGCCATTGCTTACATTACGCCGCTTCCAAAAAGCAGGCCATACACCGATTTTATTAGTTGGCGGAGCTACAGGAACTGTAGGAGATCCATCTGGCCGTTCAGAAGAGCGTCAGTTACAGACAATGGATCAGATCGAAAAAAATGTGCAAGGTCTAAAAAAGCAAATGGAGCGCTTATTCGACTTTTCATCGGATGCGGCAAACAGTGCTGTTCTTGTAAACAACAATGACTGGGTTGGTCCGATGTCATTAATCGATTTCCTTCGTGATTACGGGAAACTGATCAATGTTAACTACATTTTAAATAAAGATACAGTTGCATCACGACTCGACTCAGGTATTTCATTCACTGAATTTGCCTACACATTAATCCAAGGTATCGACTTCAACCACTTGTATGATCATCACAATGTTCGAATTCAAGTAGGCGGTTCGGATCAGTGGGGCAACATTACAACTGGCCTGGAAATGATTCGTAAAACACATGATGAAAATGCGAAGGCGTTCGGTATTACAATTCCGCTTGTAACAAAAGCGGATGGTACGAAGTTCGGTAAAACAGCGGGTGGCGCTGTATGGCTGGACGCTGCAAAAACATCTCCATACGAGTTCTACCAGTTCTGGATCAATACAGCGGATGCCGATGTCGTGAAATACCTGAAAATCTTCACATTCCTGACACGTGAAGAGATTGAAGGTCTTGCAGTAAGTGTGGAAGAAGAGCCGCATTTACGTAAAGCTCAAAAAGCGCTGGCTGAAGAAATGACACGTCTGATTCATGGTGAAGCAGGTCTGGAAGCAGCAGAGCGTATTACAAAAGCATTATTCTCTGGTGATTTAAAAGCATTATCAGTAGAAGAAATGAAAGTAGCCTTCTCTGGTGTTCCTTCTGTAGAAGTGACAAAAGAGGATAAAAATATCGTGGAATTAATCGTAGAAGCAGGGATTTCTTCATCCAAACGCCAAGCACGTGAAGATGTAACTAACGGTGCGATTAGTGTGAACGGTGAAAAAATTACGGATCTTGACTATGTAATCGATTCGAAAGACCGTTTGGAAGATGCTTTTGCCATTATCCGTCGCGGTAAGAAAAAATACCATATGGTTAAATTTGCTTAATTAAAATAAAACGTCTTGGAAGGCAGCAGTTTTCCAAGACGTTTTTTTAAAAGGAGTTTCCTGTTTCATAAAGAAGGTATAGGATAGGGGTGATAATATTGGGAAATAAATCGTATTTATGGAAAATTGTCGTTTCCATTTTTGTCTTACTGACTGTCAGCTTTTTTACTTTCATATTATTATTTATGGTAGCGTTTAGCGGTAACATTCACTTTATACCGTTCATCATTTCCGCTGCGGTCATTATATACATTGGTTATGTGCTTGTGCTTTTTGATGTATTTTATAAAAATAGAAAACGTATAAAAATCTTTTGGACGATTGCCGGAATCATTTTAGTCGTCTGTTTGATACAACCTGTTTATAAATGGTTCGATAATAGGGTGCCGACTGTTGATGCAGAAGTGAATATTTACCAATATGAGCCATTTACAGATGAAAATAAATTAGTTCAATTGGAGAATGAGCCTACTTTAAAGCTAGAGGAACCTTTACCGAAGATGGATGGCGCAACCGCATTGTATCCATTGTATGCCGCCATTACAGAGCATGTATATCCAGAAAAAGAATACAATCCCTACAAAAGTGAAGTTATGGTCAACCAGACGCATGAAGCCTATACAAATCTGATTTTCGGAAAGACGGACATGATTTTTGCAGCGGGTCCTTCCGATGCGCAAATTAACCAGGCTGAACAACAGGGGATTAAACTTCATCTGACACCAATCGGAAAAGAAGCATTTGTCTTTTTCGTCAACAATAAAAATAAAGTCAATCGTTTATCGCTCGATCAAATTAAGGGAATCTATGCTGGGGAAATTACAAACTGGTCAGAAGTTGGGGGCAAAGATGATTCAATCAGGGCATTCCAAAGACCCCAGGACAGTGGATCGCAGACAGCCCTTCAACGGCTTATGGGAGATACTCGATTGATGGAAGCACCAACGGAAGATATAGCGACAGGAATGGGCGGAATAATCAATGAAGTGTCCCGATACAAAAATTATAAAAATGCAATCGGCTATACTTTCCGCTACTATTCAAATGAGATGGTTAAAAATAAAGAAATCAAACTTTTGGAAATCGATGGAGTTGCACCGACAAGAGAAACGATTCGCAACAATACGTATCCGATAGCTTCCGAATTTTATATTGTGACAGCAGGCGAGCCAACAGGAAATGTTAAGGAACTGATTGATTGGGTGCTTTCGGAAGAAGGGCAGGCATTAGTTGAAAAGGCTGGCTATGTATCTCTTAAATCTGGCGAATAGCAAAAGATTGGTATGCTACTAAAGGAGCAATAATTTTGTATCACCTTAAAAGTATCAGTATAATAGAATGTATACATATTTTTAGGGGGATGTTATTTTGAGTGAGCAATTAACGGGCACAGTCGATGATCGACATGCCATATTAAGCATTGCTGTTAAACCCCGAGATACTATTCGTTATGTGTTAACAACTAAAAAGTTATCTTATTTCATTTTCGTTGGTATTATCGGAGTATTTGCTAGCAATTTAACCGGCTTTATCGGTGAAGAATTTACAGGACAATTTACATTGGGGGATATCGTCTATTCAACATTTCTAGTTAGTCTAATACTGTACTTTCTTTCTACCGTCTTATCGGCAGGTGTATTGACACTATCAGCAAAAGCGTTCGGTGGTGTAGGGAAATTTAAAGAAATGTTCCGCATGATTAGTATGACAATGATTCCTTATATTTGGATATTGCCGGTACTGCTTTTCTGGATGCAGTTCGCACCACAGTCATTTTTCTCGATTTCTTATATGGAAACATCATTAGGTGATTTGATCCTGCAATTTGTTTGCGGAACACTGATTATTATTAGTAGTATTTGGACATATGTCATTACCGTGATTGGAATTTCAGAAGTCCACCACATTTCGAAATTGAAAGCATTTTTTGCTTCATTTATAGTAATTGCTGTATTAGGAGCAATGTACTTTTTGTTTTACTAAAATACATTTTTAATAATATTATGTGTTTAAAATATAGTTAAAAGATGCTGCCGCTAAATTAGCGTACAGCATCTTTTTTGTTGTTAGCAGGCTGTATATCGTCTAAGTATAAAGGAAAAAGCTGAATAAATTGTCACGGAACGTAAAATTAAAAGGGTCACTGGGGGAAGTGACCCTAATGGCGTGAAAAACAGTAATAAGTAGTTGGAATTATTTCTGGCTAGCTAAAGAATTTTTGTGATCGATGCTATTAGTAAGCGAAAGTAGCGCCCACAATAATTAAAAGAATGAATAGAACAACGATCAGAACGAAAGTTGAGCTGTTACCACCGCTGTTACCGCCACCACAGCCGTAACCACCGTAGCTTGGTTGTTGTTGATACCCTTCATATCCGTAACCCATTAAATTCACCCCCTTTCCTCGTTATCCTATTCAACGAAGCAAGGTTGACCGGGGCGATTGAACAAATTTCAAAAAATTATTTAATGCAAAAAAAACCACCAGGCACCTGATGAACAGGGCTTGATGGTTTGATTCGAATATATCTGAAGCTCGAAAGATTAACGAGAGTAGAACTCTACGATGAACTGTTCGTTGATTTCAGAAGATAATTCAGAGCGCTCTGGTAAACGTACGAAAGTACCTACTTTAGAGTCTGCATCGAATGATAAATATTCTGGTACGAAGCTGTTTACTTCGATTGATTCAGCAACAACTGAAAGGTTAGCTGATTTCTCACGTAAAGAGATCGTTTGACCTGGTTTTACTGAGTAAGATGGGATGTCAACGCGGTTACCATCAACTAAGATGTGACCGTGGTTAACTAATTGACGAGCTGCACGACGAGTGCGAGCTAAACCTAAACGGTAAACTAAGTTGTCAAGGCGAGTTTCAAGTAAGATCATGAAGTTTTCACCGTGTACACCTTGTAATTTACCAGCACGTAGGTAAGTGTTTTTGAATTGACGTTCAGTCATACCGTACATATGACGTAATTTTTGCTTTTCAGTTAATTGTAGACCGTACTCTGATTTTTTACCACGAGAGTTCGGGCCGTGTTGACCTGGTGCGTAAGGGCGTTTTGCGATTTCTTTACCTGTGCCGCTTAATGAAATACCAAGACGACGAGATAGTTTCCAAGATGGACCTGTATAACGAGACATAATTGTGTCTCCTCCTTAAAATTGGTTTTTGTTGTAAAAGAAAAAACCAGTTGTACCCGACATTAAACGGTATTCTATTTTCATGTATCTTCGCCCATGCAGCCGAAAGGGTTACACAATACACCATTCTGTCTAAACAGAAGGAATAAAATACTACATTTAAGTTATACAACTACTGCATTCATTTTACACAAAGGCTATTGTATCTTTTTTTTATCTATTCGTCAACAAAGGTGTATTACTTTTGAATATATTAAGAGGAAATGAAAAATAAAAATAAATGATCATTTGTATGGGTATTTAAGCATAAAACTGGGTAGTAGATAAGAACGGTAAAATGCTTGAATGTTCGAAAAACAATGCAAATGGAGGTGTTTATTAGAAAAATATAACAAAATTAAATAGTCAATAAGGCATAAAATGTGTATACTTGTGGTTAAGTGAAAAGAACCGACATTGCAATAGTAAAAGAAAAGGTGATTTAATGGTGGAAAATCAACAAAAGATTGATCAATTTAAATCGGATATTTTAAGCCTTTGTATGAAGACGAAATTACAACGAAGTAAATTTTATGATTACTTTTTCTTATTAGAAGAAAGCCTAATAAAACACTTTAATATGGAACATTGTTTTTTATTTCATGTAAGCGAAAATAAATTGAAACCGATCGACAACTTAGAACTGCTGAATGTTGATGTAACATTAGATTTAATACAACCCTATTTTAACGGTAATAAAGTTGTGAAGTTACCCGGGTTTTTAAGAGAGCAGCCGTATTTTGCGAACCATACGGATGTAATGCCACTTATAATAAACGATAAAATAGAAGCTATTATTATATTTAAATATAATCCAGTAAACGCACCTATTGAAAAAGTGCTGACAGAAGATATTGTAAGTGCGATATCGGGTTCCTATTCATTTTTAACTTCAAAATATGAAGTTTATTCGAATGAACAAAAATACCGTAAATTGTACGGTATGACCGATCTTTTCCATTCGACGATGGATATTGATGTAATTTTGGAAAATGTGCTTGTTACAATCGAAGAGAATTTTCCTGGTCTGGAAGTTGAACTGATTTTATCGAATGACCAAGACCGTCAAACGAGAGTGAAAATAAAACCTTTCGACTATTTGTCAGAGCGGCCAGCAACCATCGAGTCTTTCGTATCGGGAGAATTGAATGAGGATATAGCTGTTGAACAAAACCGCCGATTATTGAATGTTCCTATAAAAGGGAGACAAGCCATATACGGAATTTTACAGGTGAAAGCGCCTATCAATTACCCATTTGCAAGTTCAGAAAAAGAATTTATCCGCATGCTTGCCCAAGCTTCAGGAAATGCTTTGGAAAACGCAAAACTCTATCATCAATCACATCGTCTCATAACGGATTTGCAGTTGATCAATGAAACTTCCCATCGTTTAAATATGAAATTGACAATCAGTGAAATGCTATTATTTTTACAAAAGCAAATGATGAAATCGTTTCAGCCGATGGAGTTAGGATTCCTTTTTAAAGAAGATGACAAGTATATTTTGACTGAAGCTTGTACAGACCTTTTCAATCATATAGCGTGTAATGTATATATCCAGCATGTGGAAAAACATTTCCAATCGACACAAGACCCATTATTTATTGCTGATTTCAGCCGTCTTATTTCAGGGGACATTGAGTATAAATCGATCATGGCCATTCCAATGATTGTAGAAGAAGATATTATCGGGTTTAGCATTGTATTGCATAAAGAACCATATTTCTTCTCCTTTGATAGCTTCAAATTAATGCAATCACTTATTCATCATTCCTCGTTAGCAATTTCCAATTCGGTATTGCGTGAACAGCTTCAGGAAATGGTGGATCGAGACCATTTAACAAAGCTTTACGCTAGAAGTTACTCCGATGCATACGTGGAAAAGGCAATTCAAAAGGACGATTCAGGGATGTTCCTGTTAATTGATATTGATAACTTTAAAAAAGTTAATGACACATACGGCCATCAAGTTGGAGATGATGTAATCGTACAAATAGCTAAGCGACTCCAAAGTGAAATAGGAAAAAGAGGCATATGCTCACGCTGGGGTGGTGAAGAACTCGCTATCTATATTCCGAATATTTCAGAAAGAGAGGCAATTGAAATTTCTGATGGGATTGTACAGATGGTGCCAAACGTAACAAATCCTTCAGTTACGGTTTCTGCGGGTATGATTACGTGGCATAAGAGCAGCCGTCCGGATTTTAAAAATATGTTTTTGCAAGCTGATATTGCACTTTACCATGCAAAACGAAACGGAAAAAACCGACTATGTGTATATGAAAAACCAATGGAACTACAATGTTAAAGGGAGTACCCGGAATTATTTTTCGGGCACTCCCTTTTTAGCAATTAAATATGCTTTAACAGTATATTCACGAATTTTTCCAAACCATCTTTATCTTCGGTAGTAAAACGTGCTTCAATCGGGCTATCAATATCTAAAACACCTAAAACGACTCCATTTTTAATTAAAGGAATAACGATTTCCGATTTGGATGCAGCGTCACAAGCAATATGACCTGGGAAAGCGTGTACATCGTCTACAACCATTGTCTGTTCTTTTGCAACGGTTGTGCCGCAAACACCGCGGCCTACAGGAATTCGAACACAAGCAGGCAAACCCTGGAATGGTCCGAGTACCAATTCGCCTTCATCCATTAAATAAAATCCAACCCAGTTAATTTCCTTTAAAAAAGTATTTAATAAAGCGGAAGCGTTACTTAAGTTAGCGATTAAGTTTTTTTCCCCTTCCAGCAATGCATCCAGCTGTTTAGAAAGCAGTTCGTACTGTTCTGTCAAAGTCCCGTTATAAGTAATATTTCCAAACATAGAAATCCTCCAATTAAAAAGTTATTTTGTCTTGCAATAAATCATAATGCTGATGTAAATCAGCTGCCGTATGGGCATCCGAGCCGAAAATAACCGGGATTTGTAAATCAATTGCCTGTTTCACAAATGGATAGGGCGGGTATGGCTCCTTACAATACGGTTTACTCAGACCGGCACTATTAAAATCCAGCTCATAATGACCGGTTTGCATCATCTTCAATAATTCACTGATGTCCGCTGCATCATCGATCTGTTCGTCATGGGCATGCTGGAATTTATGGATTAAAGTAGGATGTCCTATACGCTTTGGTTTATATAAGCCTAAATCTGCTTTGATCGACTTTTTCACAGTTTCGTAGTAAAGCTTATACATAGGAAGAATGCCGCCAACCTTATTGGCAAATTGTAAATATACTTCCTGTGAAAAGTCAATACATACATACTCGTCTTGAAAGTTTAAAAAGTGTACGGACAATATGGCGTCATCCATCAATGGACCGACTTCATTCAGAAATTGTTTTGTTTCATGTTCATAGCCGACAATATAGTCTACTTCTAAGCCAATATTGATTTTAATTTCAGATTGATACTGTTCTTTAACGCGCTTCAGTTGTTTAAAGTAATCCATCAAATAAGCGGAATTCATGCCGCTATCCTTGTCAGGTGTTGGATCGACAAAGTTTTCAGGTAAGGGGGCATGCTCTGTAAAAGTAATCTCTTTAAAGCCGCTTGCTATCGCTTTTTCGACATATTTTTCGATCGAATCTGTAGAACCATGGGGACAAAAAGGTGTATGTATATGACCGTCTCGTTTCAATTGAATGACCTTCCTTCAAAATTATGGTATTTAAAAGTAAAAAAAGCTGGAAATAGTTAAACAAATATAAAAAAACATGTTATTATAAATAATACGTATATAGCTAAAATATTGATTTTATTTGGGATTAGGGGGCTTACAATGATAAAGTATATCATCATTGTTGTCGTCGTACTATTAGCATTATTAATGGCAGGCTTAGTAGTAAGACGCAAGCATAATGCAGAAATAGGACGATTAGATAAGGAAAAACTACAAATACAACATTACCCGATTTTTGAGGAGCTCGCAAAAGTAAAAGCCCTTAATATGAACGGTCAAACAGAAGAGCTGTTTGAAAACTGGCGTAATCGCTGGTTGGATGTTGTCGATAAGCAAATTCCGAAAATTGACGAATTGTTGTTTGATGCGGAAGAATTTGTCGACCGATTTAAATTTAAAAAAGCATCACATACAGAACGTGATATCGAACAGGAGCTTGCTAAATGTGAGCAAGTACGTGTGCAGATTATTACTGAACTGGATGAATTGATTGGCAGTGAAGAGAAAAACCGCATTGAAATCGAGCAGCTGAAAGAATATTACCGCTCTGCACGCAAGACAATTTTGGCGCACCAGCATTCATTTGGACCTGCGTTGGAAGCGTTGGAAAAGAAGCTGGAGCAATTTACGCCGAAGTTTGAAGAGTTTGATGAGTTAACGAAAGACGGCAACTATTTGCAGGCACGTGAAATTGTCCTACAGCTGAACAGTGAAGCACAAGAAATTTTTAGTTTATTAAATGATGTGCCGACACTGCTTACAGAAATTCAAACTAAAATCCCAACTGCAATTCATGAACTTCGTAATGGACAGCGTGAAATGGAAGAACAAAGGTATTATTTACGCCATTTAGAACTGACTGAATATTTGAATGGACTTGAAAACGAACTGGAAATGTTAAAAGCGGCAATTGCTGAATTGAACTTGCCGGCAGTTTCACCACGCATTCAAACAATTAATGATGAAATTGATCACTTCTATAACTTGCTGGAAAAAGAAGTTATGGCAAGAAAATATGTTGAACGCAACTGTTCTGGTATGTACAGTGTGATCAATGATGTAATGCGCCTCACTAAGGACATTAATGATGAAGTCGCTTATGTACAGCATAGCTACCGTTTACAGGATAAAGAAGCGGAAATTCCAAAAGCGGGCTTAAAGCATTTGGAAGTATTACAAAGACGCTATGAACTGTTATCAACACGCGTTCAAGAAGAAAAGTCAGCTTACTCGAGCTTACAGGAAGAGCTAAAAGAAATTACGGATGAAATCGAGCAAATTGCTGAAGAGCAGGAAAAATTCTCGAACAAACTGAAAAATCTCCGTATCGATGAAAATAAAGCAAGAGCTGAATTGGAAACTTTAAAGCGATTATTGCAAGATACAGAGCGCCTGCTAGGACGTGCCAATATTCCGGGGATTCCGGAAGAAATGGATGCTAGATTAGAAGAGGCAGCAGAACAGATTTTTGTAGTTGTTCAAAGCCTACAGGAAGTACCGTTGAATATTATCCAAGTGAACCAGCATTTACTTAATGCAAAGCAGTCGATTGAGGAAACACATGAAAAAGCACAGGAAATGATTGAAAATGTATTAATTATTGAGCGTCTTATTCAGTTCGGTAACCGCTACCGTGCTACAAATCGACAAGTACATGAATATTTGCTTGAAGCTGAAGATGCATTCAAGAAATTCCGCTACATAAAAGCACTGGAAGATGCAGCAAAAGCGGTTGAAATTATCGACCCTAATGCAATTAAGCGCATTGAGGAGCTCGTTCAGGAGCAGCTGCTTACAAAATAATAAGCATAACGGTTACATGTTGATCCATTTAGCGTTATAATAAATAAGCACATTTATGAGGTTGTGTTAATCGTCAAATTGACGATTAACACAACCTCTCTCTTTGGTAAGTGAAGAATAGAAGCAGGAAACTGTAATGGTAATAAGATTACGGGAAATTAGTTTTAAAAAGAAGGTTGAGTATAGATGATATATTTAGATAATAGTGCGACAACAAAGCCGCACAAAGATGTCTTGGCTACATTTATGTTAGTGAATGAACAGTATTATGCGAACCCTGCATCTATTCACCGTGCGGGTGTCGAGTCAAATGCTTTACTAACAAAAGCCCGGGAGCAATTAGCGAATATTCTTCATACAGAGGAAAAGAATATTTTGTTCACTTCCGGAGGGACGGAATCGAATAATGCAGCACTTTTTGGTTTAGCCAAATCGAGCAATTTTAGAGGCAAGCATATTATTACGACAGAAATAGAACACCCTTCGATTCTGGAAGCAGTCAAGCGATTGGAAGAAGAAGGCTACGAAATTGATTACCTAAAAGTGAATAAATATGGAGTCATTTCTTTAGATGAATTACAGCAAAAGCTTCGCAAAGATACTATTATTGTGAGCATTATGCATGTCAACAACGAAATCGGAGCTGTGCAGCCGATTAAGGAAGCTGCACAAATTATTCACGATTCATGCCAGGCAATGTTCCATGTTGATGCGATTCAAAGTTTCGGTAAGCTGCCGGTCTTTTTTGATGGAGACAACGGTCCGGATGTCATTTCCATTTCAGGTCATAAAATTCAGGGTTTAAAAGGAAGTGGCTTGTTAGCATTCCGTAAAAAACCACAGCTTAAGGCATTTATTGTTGGTGGTGGACAAGAGTTTGGATTAAGAAGTGGTACGGTTGCTGTACCTCAAGCTGTATCATTGGCAAAAGCCGCCCGTTTAGCTGTTGAAGGCATGGCGGAGAATGTTGAAAACTTTAAAAAGTGGTCTGCAGATCTTCATCGTTTCTTTGAGCAATTTGGTCAGGAAGTATATGTCCTGTCGCCGAAAGACGGTGCACCGCATATTTTATCGTTCAGTGTAAGAGGATTAAAAGGTGAAATTTTAATAAATGCATTACAAAAACGTGATATTATCGTTTCAACATCAAGTGCCTGCTCGTCAAAACAGACGAAAACAAGCCATGTTGTGGAAGCTCTTAATATCGATAGCCGCTATAAAAACGGTGTCCTCCGTTTAAGCCTAGGCGCCATCAATACAGACGAAGATATTGCCTCATTTAAAAAGCAATTCACAATCGTAATGAAAGAATTAAAAGGAGATATTACGCAATGATTTTTAAAGAAATTTTAGTTCGCTATGGTGAACTTTCAACAAAAGGTCGTAACAAAAAAGATTTTATCAGCCGTTTACGTGATAATGTACGTTATTCATTTAACGATATTGCACCACTGAAAATTCGTGCAGAGCGTGACCGTATGTTTATTGAAGTTGAAAATAAAGAAAAATTTGATGTACTGATGGATCGTTTACCACATGTTTTCGGTATTCAATCAATCAGCCCTGTTGCATCTTGTGAAAAAGATCTGGATGTGATGAAAGCTTTAGCCTTTGAAATTTTAGAAGACTATCGTGATAAAGGCGATTTAACATTTAAAGTTGAAGTACATCGTACAGATAAAACATTCCCGTTGGACACGCATGAATTACAGCGTGAAATGGGTGCGACGATATTGCCGAATTTCCCGAACTTTAAAGTACAGGTGAAAAAACCGGATTTTGCACTACGCATTGAAGTTCGCGAAGATGCGATCTATATGATGGCTCAAGTGATTCAAGGTGCTGGAGGTATGCCGATTGGTTCAAACGGACGTTCATTGCTGATGCTTTCAGGTGGTATCGACAGCCCAGTTGCAGGTTACTTAATGATGAAACGCGGCGTGCGACTGGATGCGATTCATTTCTTCAGTCCTCCGTATACGAGCGATAATGCATTACAAAAAGTAAAAGAACTTGCAAATGAATTAACAAAATTCGGTGCAAATATTCGTCTGCATGTCATTCCGTTCACGGAACTGCAAGTGGCAGTAAAAGATGCAGTGCCAGACAACATGTCAATGACATCAACACGCCGAATGATGATGAAAGTAGCCGATAAAGTGCGTGAAGATATCGGCGCATTAGGTATTGTAACAGGCGAAAGCTTAGGACAAGTCGCTTCACAAACATTGGAAAGTTTAACGGCAATTAATGACGTGACAAATACACCGATTTTACGTCCGCTAATCTCTGCAGACAAAAACGATATCATTAAAATTGCAAAAGATATTGGCACATACGAAACATCAATCCAGCCATTTGAAGATTGCTGTACGATTTTCACACCATCTAGTCCGAAAACAAAACCGAAACTAGAAAAGGTTCAACGTTTTGAAAGCTTTACGGAATTCGATGATTTAATTGATCGTGCCGTTAAAAACCGTGAAGTATATCAGTTCCCTCAAAAGGAAGTTAAAGAAGATAAATTCGCTGATTTACTATAGTTTTTAGCTACTGAAAATGATTTCCTAATCGAGCTATAATTTACCTGTGTTTTTTATGTATTAATCTCTCCTCCCGGCACATTCTAATGTCACAAGGAGGTGAGAGACAGATGGCAAACAACAACAGCTCAAACAAATTACGTGTACCTGGTGCACAACAAGCTTTAGACCAAATGAAATATGAAATTGCACAAGAATTTGGCGTACAATTAGGTCCTGACGCATCATCTCGTGCAAACGGTTCTGTAGGTGGCGAAATTACGAAACGCCTAGTACAGATGGCTGAGCAGCAATTACGCGGCGGCAACCAAAACCAATAATACGTTTTAAAAAAGAACGCTACTTTTAAGTAGCGTTTCTTTTTATTTTGTTTATAAATAATTTTTGTTATGCAACAAAAAGTGGCGGAATATTTTGATATTAATGAAAAGGATTATTATACTTAATATGTAAGGCTCATTTTTTTCAAACAAAGGGGAGAATATGAAAATGAATGAAAACCAATTAATTGCACCGGAAATTTATAATATTGTAAATGAATTCGAAAAGCATGAAAATAAAAGCTCAAAAACAGCATTAGTGTTTCAGGAAGAAAACGGACATCAAGAGCGGTATACATACGAAGAGTTACTACAAAGGGCAAATCAGGCCGCAAATGCGTTTTATGCACAAGGATTAAAAAAAGGTGATGTTATTTTAATTATGCTGCCGCGCTGTTTAGAAGCATATGTTTCTTATATTGGAGCATTAAAAGCAGGACTAGTCATCATCCCGAGTTCCGAGCTTTTGCGGGCTAAAGATATCGATTATCGTCTAAATCATTCAGAGGCGAAGGCAATTATCGTAATGGAGCAGTTCGTAAATGAGTTTGAACATGTGGAAAATTTAGCGAATGTTGAATGCTTTATCGTCGGAAATGAAAAAGAAGGTTGGACTTCTTTGACGGCGCTTGCAGATCAGCAGTCAACCGAGTTTGATTCTGTTGAGACAACAGCAAATGATTTGGCGTTTTTAGCCTATACGTCAGGGACAACAGGCAATCCAAAAGCCGTAATGCACTCACATGGGTGGGGTTATGCCCATTTACGTACAACGGCAGCTGAGTGGCTTGGTGTACGTGATGGCGATACAGTATGGGCAACAGCGGCACCAGGATGGCAAAAATGGATCTGGAGTCCGTTCCTTGCTGTGTTAGGCAGTGGCGCAACAGGATTTGTATACAAAGGAAAATTTGATCCAACACAGTTTTTACATTTAATCGAGCAACAGCAAATCAATGTACTATGCTGTACACCAACGGAATATCGAATGATGGCGAAATTAGATCAGTTGAACTCATTTAATTTATCTTCATTGCGCAGCGCTGTATCTGCTGGTGAGCCATTAAACCGTGAAGTGATTGAAACATTTGAACGTGAACACCATTTAACTGTCCGTGATGGCTATGGTCAAACAGAAAATACATTGTTGATCGGGACATTATTAAATATGGAATTACGCCCTGGTTCAATGGGAAAACCGACTCCGGGAAATATCATTGATTTAATCAATGAAGACGGTGACCTTGTACCACCTGGTGAAGTCGGTGATATTGCAGTGCACAGATCGACTCCTGCATTATTTAAAGGATATTATAAAGATCCTGAACGTACAGCAATTCAGTATCGTGGAGATTGGTATGTAACAGGCGACCGGGCAATAAAAGATGAAGACGGCTATTTCTGGTTTGAAGGACGTAATGATGACATTATTATTTCATCAGGTTATACAATCGGACCGTTTGAAGTAGAAGATGCGTTAACAAAACATCCAGCTGTCCAGGAATGTGCTGTTGTTGCAAGCCCCGACGAAATTCGGGGAAATGTTGTAAAAGCATTTGTCGTTCTAAAGGATGGTACATTAAAGGATAGCCCGACAATTGTTGAAGATCTGCAAAATCATGTCAAACAACTGACGGCACCATACAAATATCCGCGAATTATCGAGTTTTTAGACGAATTACCTAAAACAATTTCAGGGAAAATCCGTCGAGTTGAATTGCGTGTAAAGTAAGGGAAATAACATTGCTCGACAATTATTTCCCGGGTAATTAAAAAAGGTGGCGAAATTTGCCGCCTTTTTTTACTTTATCATGCAAGTATTCATATAACAGTTAACGTTTGGTGGTTGGCTGTTCAAATGGTAGTATGTCGAAATCACTGCAGGAAATGGTTTTTGATGAAACTTTTTGTAAAATAGTTTCGTACATATATTGAGGAGGCGTGAAAATGAATACAAAAAGAGTAGTGGCACTCATTATTGCTGCCGTATTATTATTTTTCTCTATCGGAATCAATACGATTATTTCGATTTTTAAGACCGATTTCTTTACTAGTTTCGATAACTTGATGGGTACAGAATCGCTCACATACGAAAATGTCGTGGAGACAGGAGATTTAACGAGTCGAATTGCACATTTAACGGTAGATGGTGTAATTCAGGATGTAGGGGAACCGAGTATTTGGGAAACGGTCGATTACAATCATCAGTTATTTATGGAGCAACTGGATGCTGTACTGGAAGACGATACAGTCAAAGGCGTTGTATTATCTGTAAACACTCCAGGTGGCGGTGTCATTGAATCAGAAGAAATTTACCAAAAGTTATTGAAAATTAAAGAAGAAAAGCAAATTCCGATTTACGTATCAATGGGATCAATGGCTGCTTCGGGCGGTTATTATATTTCAGCACCAGCAGATAAAATCTTTGCTCAACGCGAGACAATTACCGGGTCAATCGGTGTTATTATGCAATCGATTAACTACGGGAAATTAGCCGAGAATTTCGGAATCGAGTTTGAAACAATCAAATCAGGCGAACATAAAGACATGTTTGGCGGAGTAAGACCTTCTACTAAAGAGGAGCTTGCGATGCTGCAGGAAATGATCGATGAATCATATGAACATTTCGTTGATATTATAGAAGCCGGACGTAATATGTCTGAAGCGCAAGTGAAGAAAGTAGCGGATGGGCGTGTACTGGGCGGTACGCAGGCATTACGTGCAGGTCTTGTTGATGAAATTGGAAATGAGGAAGCGACGATTAATGCATTACGCACAGATTATGGATTGGAAGATGCAGCGCTGTTTGAATATACAAAGGATACATCAAGCTGGGGTTCATTATTAGGTGTGAAACTGGGTTCTATGCTGCGACCATCTGCTGAGTCTGAAGTATTGTCCAAAATTATATCGACGACAAATTCACCTCGTATGATGTATTTATATGGTGACTACTAATAGGAGGGATTACGATGACTGACATAATCGAAGTAGTGGATGAAGCATCTGTCGTAAAGCCGCCTTCTATAAAACAAAAAACAGCCGGCTTCTGGATGCGTTTCTGGGCATTTCTGTTGGATTCAATTGTTGTTAGTGCGATTATCGGTGTATCGATTAGACCGATATTTGCATTGATGAATTGGAGTGTTGCCAGCGATGTATGGTATGCACCGATGACAATTATTTCGGGATTTATTTTCTATGCTTATTTTGTGCTCATGACAAAATTTTTCAAGCAAACGTTAGGGAAAATGACGTTTGGAATCAAAGTTGAAAAAGACGATGGGGAAGCACTGGATTGGATGACGGTACTATTTCGTGAGGGGGTCGGCCGGTTTATTAACGGTACATTATTATATTTACCGTATTTAATTGTCGCCTTTTCACCAAATAATAAGAGCATTGCCGATTATTTTGCCGATACGGTCGTTGTTCATGAAAATATTTATACAAAAGATGTTTAAAAATGAAAAGAACGGGAAATAAATTACTATCGACACCTTCTAAGCAAGAGAAGAGCTGTTTTGTAAGATACGTCTTATAAAACAGCTCTTTTCTTTTTGTTTACTTTATTTAAATGAATATAAGCTCAGTTAGTTGCAATTGTTAAATCTTTTTTAGTAATATTAGGGAATATAAAGGAGGCGTTTAGTATGGCACAAGTAACATTTAAAAACAGTCCAATCACATTAATCGGTAATGAGGTAAAAGTGGGTGATCAAGCACCTGACTTTACAGTAGTTGCAAATGATTTATCAGAAGTAACTTTAAAAGATTCTGAAGGTAAAATTCGCTTATTCTCGGTTGTTCCTTCATTGGAAACAGGTGTTTGTGATAAGCAAACTCGTACATTTAATGAAGCAGCGGCAAGCTTAGGCGACAATGTTGTAATTTACACAGTGTCAATGGATTTACCATTTGCTCAAAAACGTTGGTGTGGAGCTGCGGGTATCGATAATGTTGTAACAGTATCAGACCACCGCGATGCATCATTCGGTGAAGCATATGGCGTACATATGAAAGAATTACGCCTTTTAGCACGTTCAATTTTCGTTGTTGATGAAACAGGTAAAGTTGCTTATGTGGAATATGTTCCAGAAGGTACAGACCACCCGAATTATGATGCTGCCATCGAAGCAGTAAAAGCTCTTGCAAAATAATTTCGTTTTCAGTGATTTTGTTGTAAAGTAATTACATGTATAATTAACACCCACTCAATGATCATTGAGTGGGTTGTTCATTTAGTGGATATGTCGTATTCAGGCGAGAAATCCAAATGAATGGAATGAGGGAGTCAGTTTAATGGAAAAGTTTGAACAAATTTTTAAATATATTAATGACAACGCAGAAAAAGTTGCCGCCGAGCAAGAGCAGGATTATTTGGAAGCGTTACTGCAAACATTGGAAGATACGTTGGATGGGAAATTTGAATGGCAAGTTGTAGGTGCAACGAAGGAAGATATGCGTAAAGCAATCCAAATTGCCATTTTAAAAGGAATGCGTAAAAGTGCACAGCCGAACCACCAAATGACACCGGATACATTGGGGCTCATCGTAAGCCATTTTGTAGAGCAATGCTTCGAAGAGGAATTAAAGGACCGGACGATTTCTCTTGTGGACCCGGCACTCGGTACAGGGAATTTACTTTTTACAGTCATGAATGCGCTCGAAGGGAAAGTAGTCGCTTCAGGAGTGGAAGTCGATGATTTGCTAATTCGACTGGCAGCAGCGACAGGCGACCTGATCGAACAACCTGTTACACTTTTCCGTCAAGATGCTTTGGAAAAACTGTTGGTCGATCCGGTTGATGCGGTAGTTTGTGATTTGCCTGTAGGATATTATCCGAATGAAGAAGTGGCACTTGACTACGAATTATGCGCGGCAGAGGGAATGAGCTATGCACACCATCTGTTTATCGAGCAATCTTTAAATTATACAAAAGAAGGCGGATTTGGATTTTTCCTGATTCCTGCAAATTTATTCGAATCAGAACAGGCCAAACAGCTTCATCAGTATATTAAAGGGCACGCGTGGATTCAGGCGGTCATCCAATTACCGGAAAACCTGTTCTCATCAAAAGCGCATGAGAAAAGTATTTTGATTTTACAAAAGCAAAGCGAGCAGTTAAAAGCTCCACGTGAGGTTTTATTGGCAAAAGTACCGAATATGTCAAACCGTGATGCGCTGGCGATGTTCTTTGAAAAAGTACGCATGTGGAAAGAAAGCAATGATCAGAAGCGATAAAGTTTAGAGGCGGAAGTACTGCCTCTTCCACTATATATGCAATGCATGATAAATGATAAATGCCATCGACTCAATTTGAGAAGATGGCATTTTGTATGTTCTTTATTTAAATCACTCTGGAGTACGGATAACTAATACGTCGCATGTAGCTGAACGTACGATTGCTTCTGATACAGAACCGATCAGGAAACGTTCTACAGCGTTTAAACCAGTTGCGCCACAGATGATTAAATCTGCTTCTACAACATTAGAAAGTTCTTTTGTAATGATATTTTTAGGAGAGCCATATTCAATAATCAGGTTAACGTTTTCAACGCCTTCTTCTTCAGCTTGCTTTTTATAGCCGTTTAATAATTCTTCTGCATGTTGTTGAGCTCGCTCAGCAATTGAACGGTCGTACGCTTCTATCGCTGCGAAAGAACGTGTGTCGATAACGTTTACTAGGTTGATTGTTGCACCTTCATTGCGTTTTGCAACATCGATTGATTTACGGAATGCATATTCTGCTTCTTTCGAGCCGTCTACTGCTACTACAATGCTTTTATAATGGTTTGCCATTTTACATACCTCCTAATTATCTATAACTATATTATACCAAATAATTTTTCAAAGGACATAATTCCTGCGCTGAAATATAGGTGGAAAACAATAACTTCCATGAAATAGTCACAAATTTGTATATAGGAAATAATAGTTTTTACTATTATAAAATATTTTTCTACGCAAAATAATTGTACAATCTCTACAGTCCCAAGATATTATTGCCCCTTCACTTTTCTGAATAGAATTTACATTCAAAATCCTCTACTAATTTGCTGGTAAAATTGGTAAAATGGATTTGATTTATGTTAAGCATATTTCTAAGTGATTGTTAAAGGGAGGAATTATGGTGAAAATTGGGGTACCGAAAGAAATAAAGAACAACGAAAATCGAGTTGCGATGACACCGGCAGGGGTGTTGTCTTTAATCGCAAATGGCCATGAAGTATACATTGAAACAGGTGCAGGATTAGGTTCTGCATTTACGGATCAGGACTATATTGAAGCTGGTGCCCAAATTGTACAAACAGCAGCTGAAGCATGGGCAGGAGAAATGGTTTTAAAAGTAAAAGAACCTGTGCAAAGTGAATACAAGTATTTCCGTGAAGGATTAATATTATTTACGTATTTACATTTAGCACCGGAGCCTGAACTGACTAAAGCTTTACTTGAAAACCGCGTAATCGGTATCGCCTATGAAACTGTGCAATTACCAAACGGTTCTTTACCATTATTAACACCGATGAGTGAAGTGGCAGGGAAGATGTCAACACAAATCGGCGCACATTATTTAGAAAAACTGCCGGGCGGAAAAGGTATCTTGCTTGGTGGAGTATCAGGTGTTCCACGCAGTAAAGTAACGGTAATCGGCGGCGGTATTGCGGGAACAAATGCAGCCAAAGTAGCAGTCGGTATGGGAGCGGATGTTACGATTATCGATTTGAACCCTGAAAGATTACGTCAGCTTGATGATTTATTCGGACGTGATGTTCAAACATTGATTTCAAATCCGTATAATATTGCGGATGCTGTTCGTTCTGCTGATTTAGTAATTGGTTCGGTACTTATTCCAGGAGCGAAGGCACCTAAATTAGTGACGGAAGAAATGATTCAATCAATGTCACCTGGATCTGTTGTAGTGGATATTGCGATTGACCAAGGCGGCTGTTTTGAAACATCAGAAAAAGTAACAACACATGACAATCCTACATTTGTTAAACATGGTGTTGTACACTATACTGTTGCAAATATGCCAGGTGCGGTTCCACGTACATCAACGATCGCATTAACAAACAATACGGTTCCTTATGCATTACAGATTGCCAATAAAGGCTTTTTACGTGCATGCCTGGACAATCTTGCATTAAAGCGCGGTGTTAATACATTGGACGGTAAAGTTGTATACCGTGCAGTAGCAGACGCACAAGGGCTTGAATTTGCGGAAGTAGAAGATGTATTAGGTGCACTGACAGGATTAAATTAATCAATAGTTAACAGCAAAAGAGGCAGGAACATAAGTAGAATTATTGTTAAATAAGAGGAAAGCTTTTATTAAGAAACGGATATATTGCAAAATTGATTGGAATGGAGGGCGACTCCTGCGGGAATAGCGTGACGCCTGAGACTACAGGCTCAGGCCACGCCCGCGGAAAGCGTCCCGGAATGGAAATCAATTTTAACGCTCAGCAAAAAAACGCTATTTTTCTCAGAGGAAAATAGCGTTTTTGGGTTATATCCCGGCCTTTTATTTTATTTTACCGAGATTAATTCTGTTGTAATAGTACCTTCAAAGTCGGTAATACGGATAATACCGTAATCTTTTGCCAGGTACAATTTCATGCCGTTTGGATATTTTAATACAACTACATTTTGGAATGTACCTGCTTTTGTTTTAACTGTTGCACTTGTGCTTTCAACATACACTTGTGTTGTTTCCGTAGTACCATCATATAAATAATCCGTATCGGTAATAGTTGTCTTTTCTTTCATTGGATAGCTTAATGAAAAGAAAAATAGATCTGAGTAGGCAACACCTAAGGCAAGCTGCTGCTCATCTTCAATATACGTATATCCGATATAGTCATCTTCCAATAATTCTACCGAGTTTTCAATCGATTCATTTTTTGAAGCGGTATATGTTTTAGGACCGGCATCCTCAAATGATGGTTTATACGTATAAGTGCGGTTTACTTTTGGCATAAAACCAGTATTCGAGACAGGGTTTTTTTCTTTTACTGCTTTATTCGGTGATGCACTTTTTAAAATGACTTCATTATTTACCTTGCTTGTTTGACTTGCTTCGGCTTCCGTATTCCATTCAATTTGACTTATTGGCAATAGTGTAAGCACAATTATAAGTAACGTAGTAATTGACCATCTTTTCATAATGCACCACTTCCTTTCGGTTATTTTTGAGTAATTAATGGTCTATTCCTCATTTTTGCTATTAGAAAACAAGTTAAAAATTGTAAAGTGAGTAATTTGTTGAGTTGTCTATAAAAATTAAAAAGCGAGCAACCCTAATAAAAGGGACTGCTCGCTTAGTTTATGCAAATTTAATAGTATCTATACAATCAAATAAACTAATATATTATAAAATTACAAGTTCTTTCGTGAATGATGTAAGTACTTCAACACCATCTTTTGTAACGACTACATCGTCTTCGATACGAACGCCAGCAGCATCCGTTTTATAAACACCAGGTTCGATTGTAAATACTGCTCCTTCATTTAGAACAAATTCGTTGGCACCGTTGATCGACGGGAATTCATGAACAGAAATACCAAGACCGTGACCTAAACGGTGTGTGAAGTATTGGCCGTAACCTGCATCTGTAATGACATCACGCGCAATTTTATCCAAGTCCATTGCACGGACACCTGGTTTAACTGCTTCAATCGCAGCCTCGTTTGCACGGCGGACAGCATTATAAATTTCAATTTGCTCGTCATTTGGCTGACCGAATGCAACTGTTCGCGTAATATCTGAACAATACCCTTCGTAAATAACGCCTAGGTCGAACAGGATTAAGTCACCTTTTTTTATTTTGCGGTTTCCTGGTGTCCCATGAGGAGAAGCGGCTTTTTCTCCAGCTAAAACCATCGTATCGAAGCTCATCGCATAGCCTTTTGCTTTAATGGCTGATTCGATTGTATTCAATACTTCCATTTCTGTTACGCCTTCTGCAATGGCATCACAGCCAACTTGAATTGCGTAGTCCGCTAATTCTGCAGCTTTACGTAATTTTTCAAGTTCCGCTTCATCTTTTGAAATACGAAGCGCGTTAATTTTTTCATCGATACCTGCAAATTTTAAATGCTCATAACGTTCCTGAATTGCTTCTAAACGCTCAACCGTTAAATGAGATTTCTCAATCGCCAATGTGTCGAATGAAACATTGCGAGCCGCTACATTTTTTGCAACAACATCCCAGGCATTTTCAGTATCTTCATGTCCGACAACATCGAAAGTCCATCCTGCAGCTATTGCATCAGGCATTTCCATCTTCGGGCAAATTAAAAACGGTTCTGCATCCTTGAATACCATCACGCCAAGTAAACGCTCATGTGGCTCACTTCTAAAACCGGAAAAGTAAAAGACATTGTCAGGTGTTGTAATAAAAGCAGCATCCCAACCATTTTCATTTAGATGATTTTGTAATTGTTTTAATTTCGACATTGTATAAACTCCTTTGTTATTCAATTAATGAATTCGCGGTATAAGCATATCAAAAAAAGGAGAATTATGCATAAATATCGAATGATACAGGGAAGGTTATTTTAGGAGGTATGTTATATGCAGATTTCATTTCACGGACATTCCGTAGTAAAAATCGTGACAAATGGGACTACGATTTTAATTGACCCTTTCATTAATGGAAATGGACAAACAGACTTAAAGGTTGAAAATGAAAAGCCGGATGTCATTTTATTGACGCACGGACATAATGATCATGTTGGTGATACAGTAGAATTAGCAAAAAAACATGATGCACTTGTCGTTGCACCAAATGAGCTTGCAGACTATTTAGGCTGGCAAGGTTGCAGAGTCCACAACATGCATATTGGTGGTGCACGCCAATTTGAATTCGGGAAAGTGAAATTTACACAGGCGTTCCACGGGTCTTCCTATGTAACGGAAAACAACGAAATCATCTATATGGGAATGCCGGCCGGAATTTTATTTACAGCTGAAGGTAAAACAATTTACCATGCAGGTGATACGGCATTGTTCGGAGATATGGAGTTGATCGGAAAACGCCATCCGATTGATATCGCATTTTTACCGATTGGCGACAACTTTACAATGGGACCTGAAGATGCAGCATATGCTGTTTCGTTACTGAAACCAAAAATTGTCGTGCCTGTCCACTACAACACATTCCCGCCGATTGAACAAGATCCGGCAGACTTTGCGAAACTTGTTGAAGACGCAGAAGTTCAAGTATTGAAACCAGGGGAGTTTGTGAAATTCTAATCTCATTCTGGTAACCAAACAATTATATAATTCTTGCATAACTTAAACTGCCCAACAAACTATTTTGTTGGGCAGTTTGTCTTATTTAAACCTATCGCTTTTTCATACATTTATAAGCAATTTTACGGGTATATGTATTGAAAATACTATAATTGCGCTGTTTAAATATGGTACACTAAAGACATAAATGAATGATGAGAAATAGGTGATGTAATTGTCAACGAAACACGAGAAGATTTTACAATACATTGAATCACTACCAGTTGGCGATAAAATTTCGGTTCGTCAAATTGCAAAGGAAATGCAAGTGAGTGAAGGGACAGCTTACCGAGCGATTAAAGAAGCTGAAAACCGACGTCTTGTAAGCTCAATCGAACGTGTAGGTACGATTCGAATTGAAAAGAAAAAGAAAGAAAATATTGAACGCTTAACATTTGCGGAAATTGTAAATATTATAGATGGTCAAGTTTTAGGAGGAAAGACAGGTCTCCATAAAACATTGACGAAATTTGTAATTGGTGCGATGAAGCTTGATGATATGATGCGTTATACTGATGCAGGGAGCCTGCTCATTGTCGGTAACCGTACACAGGCACATGAATACGCATTGAAAACAGGGGCTGCTGTATTGATTACAGGTGGTTTTGATACAACTGAATCCAACAAAGAGCTGGCAGATGAAGTGGATTTACCGATTATTTCGACAACATATGATACGTTTACAGTGGCAACGATGATAAACCGTGCCATCTATGACCAGCTAATTAAAAAAGATATTTTATTGATTGAAGATGTATACGTGCCAATGGAAGATACAGCAGTATTAAAAAATAATGATACGATTGCAGATTTCCATAGACAGAACCGTCGTACGACACATGGAGCCTTTCCTGTAGTTACAGGCCAAAACAGGCTAGTCGGGATGATTACGAGCAAGGACGTAATCGGGAAAGAAGAATCGGAACCGATTGATAAAGTAATGACAAAGAACCCGATTGCTGCTTCGATGAAAACGAGTGTCGCTTCAGCAGGTCACCGAATGATTTGGGAAGGAATCGACTTGCTCCCTGTCATTGATGAGGAAGGGTTATTAAAAGGGGTTATTAGTCGTCAGGATGTTTTGAAGGCGATCCAGTTAGCGCAGCGCCAGCCCCAGCACGGAGAGACGATCGATGATTTAGTGAAAAATGAAATGCGCGTCATGGGTGAAGAAGATATTGAAGTGGAATTTACGGTTACACCACAAATGACAAACCAGTTTGGTGCAATTTCATACGGTGCTTTTACAATCCTGTTATCCGAAGTCGGTGCATTTGCATTGAAGCGTCGTAAGCGCGGGGAAGCAGTTGTTGAGAATATGAATATTTATTTTATCAAACCTGTTCAGATGGAAAGTGTTTTAACCGTCCGTCCAAGAATTTTGGACATGTCCCGTAAGTTCGTGAAAATGGATTTTGAAGTATACAGTGCGACAAATCTTGTAGGAAAAGCGATGATGACATTCCAACTATTAGAACGCTAAAAAAGGGTCATGCTGAAAGTAATCACTTTCAACTGACCCCGTTCTTTTACCTGTTTAGTTCGTATTCCTCTTTTATGTATCGCCCTTCATGCTGCATGCGTTTATAGTTATTCACACCTAAACCTGCACCAATGATAAGGAAAATAGCTGCAACGGCAAACCCGAGAATATCCGGATACAGAATCGTTGCATTCAGACCAAAGAAGATGAGAAATGCTGCAAGCGCAACTCCAGCTTTCGCAGTATACCATTTACGACGGATTGGTAATGTCGAACGGAACTGCTTTGTTTTGAAATAAAAATAAAATACTAGTGATGCTATAATACAGGCAACAAACAGAAAATTTAAATAGACCATATTGAACCTCCTAATAGCCAAACTACTAAATATTGTAACGATTTTTAATAGAAATTGATATAGGTATTCAATATGCACGAGGAGGAAATGTATTGAAACGTCAAATTATTGACAAAATTAAACAATATGAAACAATTGTACTGCATCGCCATGTACGGCCAGACCCAGATGCGTACGGCTCACAAATTGGGCTGGCAGAGTTGATTCGGGCAAATTATCCGGAAAAGGCGGTTTACACGGTTGGTGAGCATGATGATTCATTATCATTCATGGCATCTCCTCAGCAAGTTGAAGATGCACAGTTTAAAAATGCACTGGTCATTGTGACTGATACTGCGAATACCGAGCGTATTGACGATCAGCGCTATGTAAACGGCGATTTTCTTATTAAAATCGACCACCATCCGAATGATGATGCTTATGGTGATTTATTATGGGTGGATACGGATGCTAGTTCATGCAGTGAAATGATCTATGACCTTTATGAAGAAGGCAAAGCGTATGCAGACTGGAAGATGTCCGATGAAGCGGCACGCCTGTTATTCGCGGGAATTGTCGGTGATACTGGGCGATTCTTATACCCTAGTGCGGGTCCGAAAACATTTGAAACAGCAGGACACCTTGTACAATATAATTTCGACCGAAATGAAGTATTTGATGGTATGTACGAAATGGAACGCAAGCTATTAAATCTTCAAGGTTATATATACCAGCATTTTGAAATGGATGAACACGGCGCGGCATCGATTAAATTGCCTGCAGATATTTTAAAGCAATTCGATGCTACTCCTTCCGAAACATCCCTATTAGTTAGTTCATTGGGCAATGTAAAGAATATCCGTGCATGGGTGATGTTCATCGAGGATAATGATACAATTCGCGTTCGCATCCGCTCGAAAGGTCCGGTTATCAACGGCC
Organism: Solibacillus sp. FSL W7-1324; assembly: GCF_038008025.1. Lineage (NCBI taxonomy): Bacteria > Bacillati > Bacillota > Bacilli > Caryophanales > Caryophanaceae > Solibacillus > Solibacillus sp. FSL W7-1324. The sequence goes on along the minus strand of NZ_JBBOYH010000001.1, from coordinate 2,596,525 downwards.
TGGCGAAAAAATATAATGGCGGCGGGCATCCGCTGGCATCTGGTGCTACAGCATATTCATGGGAAGAGGCAGATCAAGTAATTGAAGATTTAAAGGTCATTTGCAGTGAATATAAATAATATGATGGAGGGATGACGGGTGACTGTATATCCACAAGTACGGACAAGTGCAGATTTATTGAAAAGTACAATTCGTATCGAAGAGCTCATCCCTTTTTTACATCAGCAAAAGGCAAAAAGCTGTGCAATTGTTAATACGAAATTGTACGGTCTTTTGCCTTTTTGGTTTGAAATGAAAAGGGCCGGTATTCATCCGGTAGTAGGGTTGACGATTCAGCTCGAATTGACGGAAGATCAATCGTTGCCGCTTGTTTTATATGCAAAAACAAACGAAGGTTATCGTAATTTGTTGAAAATTTCCAGCAGTATATCCATTCGACCAGAGCAGACGATTCCATTAAGATGGCTGCTTGCATATGGAAAAGGAATTGCTTTTATGTTCCCTGTTCTCGAACAGCAGGCAATATGGCTTCAGCAGGATGCAGAATCATTATTGAAAGAAATTATGAAGGCCTATCCGCATGAAGTATATATCGGGATTTCACGTTTATCCGACACAGCAGATGTGGAAAGTGCAGCAGTGCAGCTCGCAGAAAAAAATGCTCTGCCGATTGTGGCAACTCATGAAAGTCTATTTTTCAATGAAGAGGACTTTTTTGCCTATGAAGTGGCACAAGCCATCCACACCGGTGTAAAACTGAGTGATGCTGTAAAAAGCAATAAACAGGGAAATCATTTACTGACAGCAGAACAGTGGCAGCAAAAGTATCATGATCAAAAGCAATGGCTCATACAAATGGAAATGCTATTACTAAGCTGTCAAATCGAAATCAACACAAACAATGTGTATATGCCGAAATTTCCGGTTGGAGAAGGGGAAACGGCAGAGAGCTTGCTGCAGCAGCAAGTGGTGAACGGTTTACAGCGACGATTAAATATGCCTACATTGCCCACTCACTATGTTGAACGGGTGAACTATGAACTTCATGTTATTCAATCGATGGGCTATTCGGATTATTTTCTCATAGTTGCCGATTTCATGCGTTTTGCACGGGAATCACAAATATTAACAGGTCCTGGCCGTGGTTCTTCCGCATCTTCACTTGTCGCATTTGCACTCGAGATTACACAGGTGGACCCATTGCAATATGATTTACTGTTTGAACGTTTTTTAAATCCGGAACGTATTACTTTGCCGGATATTGATATCGACTTTTTAGATACGAGACGGCATGAAGTTATTCAGTATGTTGCAAAAAAATACGGCAAACAATATGTCGCACAAATTATTACGTTCGGTACACTATCTGCAAAAGCGGTTGCCCGTGATGTTGCCCGTATGTTTAACTTCGAAAGCGAAGCACTGGAAATGATATCTAAGCTGATACCGAATAAGCACGGCATTACACTGAAGGAAGCCTATGCAATGTCGGAAAACTTAAGGGCATGGGTTACAGCAGAGCCAATACGCCAAAAATGGTTTCAAACATCCCTTCGATTGGAAGGACTCCCTAGGAATGCGTCTACACATGCAGCAGGGGTCGTATTGAGTCCTGTTCCATTAGTGGATGTCGTACCAATTGAAGAAGGACATGACGGGATATTTTTAACACAGTGGCCGATGCAGGAAGTGGAGCAAAACGGGCTGTTGAAAATTGACTTTTTGGGACTCCGTAATTTGACGATACTAGAACAAATAAGAAAGTCGATACAGTTTACCCATAATACGCAAATCAATTTTAATCAAATTCCATTTAATGATGAAAAAACATTCGAACTATTACAAAATGGTGATACAAATGGTATTTTCCAGCTTGAATCGGATGGAATGAAAAATGCACTCCGCGAAATTAAACCGACCCATTTTTTAGATATTGTGGCGGTCAATGCATTATATCGTCCAGGTCCGATGGAATTTATCCCGATGTATGCAAGAAGAAAGCATAAAAAAGAGCAGGTCATTATGCCACATCCGCATTTAACGCCGATTTTGGAAGAGACTTACGGTGTTATTATTTATCAGGAACAAATTATGCGCATTGCGAATGTGATGGCGGGCTTTTCTTTTGGACAGGCTGATTTGCTCCGTCGTGCTGTGAGTAAAAAGAAGCGGGATGTACTAGAACAGCAGCGGGCAACCTTTGTAAAAGGTGCTCTGTCAAAAGGCTATACCCAGCAGGCAGCAGAAGAAGTGTATGCATTAATCGTACGGTTTGCCGATTATGGCTTCCCGAAAAGCCATGCCGTTGCCTATAGTGTCATCTCCTACCAGATGGCATACTTGAAAGCCAATTATCCGGTCAATTTTTATGCTGCGCTCCTGACAAATGCGACAGGTAATCCGGAAAAGCTTGCCCAAACTATAATGGAGGCAAAAGCAAGGGGAATCGAAATATTACCGCCGTCGGTTAATCGAAGTATGCGTCACTTTAAAGTGGAAAGCGGGAAAATTCGATTTAGTCTGTCTGCGATTAAAGGAGTACCACAGCCATTTATGCAAAAACTGTTAATTGCGCGGGAAGAAAGACAAAAGCCGTTTGATTCAATATTTGATTTGGCGGTGACGTTGACGACAGCGAATTTCAACAGGAAAATTATCGAACCGCTCATTAAAGCTGGAGCGCTTGATGAGTTCGGCAAAGATCGTGCAACATTACTCGCTACAATCGAGGGTGCACAAAAACAGGCCGATTTCGTACGACCGGGCGGGGATGACTTGTTTGAAGGGGCATTGCTCGCATTTGGCAAACCGAAGTATAGTGAAACGTCCCCAATGCCTGAAAAAATAAAACTTCAGTTTGAAAAGGATGTACTCGGTTTTTATTTATCAGATCATCCGATTGTTAAAATTCGAAGCCATTTTCCGGAAGTTACGGCAACAGTTCAGACTTTGGCGCAGCTTAAAGACAATGCATTCGTAAAGATGATCGGTCAAGTTCGGGAAATGCGCCAGCTTCGCACAAAACGCGGTGAACTGATGGCATTTGTACAAATGGAAGATGAGTTTGGCGCGGTTTCTTTAACAGTATTTCCGAAAGAATATGAGCAGGTTGTCGGGAAAATCAGGGAAGAGGGACTGCTTTATATCGAAGGCTTTTACGAGCATCGATTCAATAAGCAACAAATAAAAGTGAAGCAGATTATTATAAAATAAATAGTATTAAAGAGCGCCTTCTAATAGCTTTAGAGGCGCTCTTTTTATATAGGTTCATCTAAATTTATCGAAAAAACGTAAATCTAGTTATATATTCGCAAATTTTATTATATATAAAATATAAGTTTTATATTTTCTCTTTACAATGTGAAAAACATTTTGTATTCTTACTTTAGTAACTGGTCTGACCACTTTTATTGATAAATGAAAAGCGTTCGTCACGGTGAGGTGAAAAATGTGGAAGAGAAGCCCGCAAAAAAGATGTTTATTCAAATTGTGAAGCAATTACATGATTTAATTGCAGAACAAAATATTCAAGAAGGGCAGAAGCTTCCTTCAGAGAGAATGTTAAGCGAGCAACTGCAAGTCGGCAGGTCTTCGGTTCGGGAGGCCCTGCGCAGTCTGGAGCTTCTTGGTTTAATCGAAACAAGGCATGGCGGTGGTACATACTTGGCGAGTATGCAGCACCATCAGTTTGTGGAAATTGTCGGGTCGTTTATTTTACAGGACGAAAAGTCAATCGCGGATGTACATGCGACAAGACAAATGCATGAAAAAGAAGCGATTCGAATTATTTGTCAGTCGGATAATTTAAGGGCATTACCGATTTGGCAGAGCTTTTTTGCAAAGGTAGAGCTTGAACAGGAGCTAAAACGAGAAGACATTCTTCGCGAATGTATGATCGTTTCAGGTAACCGTCTTGCATTAAAAATTTGGCTCCAGCTTGTTTCATTCAGCAATAATTTATTGGCACATGAAATTACAGAAGAAGAGAAAATGGAATTGAAAACAATGCTTGCTTCATTGCAAATGGGTTATTTACATGAAGCAATTGAATCATATGAAAATTGGATGGTCATTATTAAAGGATGATTATGTAAAGATAAAGGGGGATTACGATGGCGATTCGTGATTTATTTACAATTAGTCGTAAAAAAAATACTGATAATATTACTAGAAAAGAAGATGAAAAATCTTTTCCGGAAGGCATCGTGACAAAATGTCCTAAATGTAAAACAATTCATGTCACAAAGGAACTCGAGAAGAACTTAAAAGTATGCGCAAAATGCCAACATCATTTTACTTTGAATGCCAATGAAAGAATTGCCTGTTTTTTAGATGAAGGTTCTTTTGTTTCAATGGACGATCATTTACAAACTACAAATCCGTTAAACTTTCCTGCCTATGTGGAAAAAGTGGAAGCGGATATGAAGAAGACAGGGCTGAACGAAGCGGTATTAACAGGTGTCGGTGCATTAAAAGGGATGCAGGTCGTTGTTGCAGTGATGGATTCGCACTTCCGTATGGGGTCAATGGGTTCGGTTGTAGGTGAAAAAATTACACGTGCTGTAGAAAAGGCAACAGAATTGAGAGTGCCGTTCATTATCTTTACGGCAAGTGGCGGTGCGCGAATGCAAGAAGGGGTATTGTCATTAATGCAAATGGCAAAAACGAGTGTTGCTTTAAAACGCCATAGTGAGGAAGGCTTACTCTATATTTCAATTTTGACGCATCCGACTACTGGTGGTGTATCCGCAAGTTTTGCATCGATCGGCGATTATAATATTGCGGAGCCTCAAAGTCTGATTGGATTTGCGGGACGTCGTGTAATAGAACAAACGGTACGTGAAAAGTTACCGGATGATTTCCAGACAGCAGAATTTTTATTAGATCATGGACAGCTTGATGCAATTTTTAACCGGACAGAAATGCGTGATAAAATTGCAACAATCGTTAAGCTGCATGTACAGGGGGGCGTATCGCATGTCTAAATTAATGGCATTTGAAGAACCGGTTGTAAAACTTCGCGAAAAAATTGTAGAGCTGAAAACAATTGCCACGGAAGCGGATGTAGATATGACTGGGGAAATTGACAAGCTGGAAACTCGCTTACAGGAACTTGAAAAAAGCGTTTATGCAAATATGGAGCCTTGGCACCGTGTGCAAGTAGCCCGTCATGCGGATCGTCCAACAACACTGGAATATATTGAACGTATTTTTGAAGATTTTATCGAAGTGCATGGGGATCGTACATTTAAAGATGATGCAGCGATTGTCGGCGGGATTGCCTCATTCAATGGTCAGCCGATTACGATAATTGGCCATCAGCGCGGGAAAACAACTAAGGAAAATATCCGCCGCAATTTCGGTATGCCCCATCCTGAAGGATACCGGAAGGCATTGCGTTTAATGAAACAGGCAGAGAAATTCAAACGCCCGATTATTTGCTTTATCGATACGAAAGGTGCGTATCCTGGTAAAGCAGCTGAAGAACGCGGTCAAAGTGAAGCGATTGCCCGGAATTTGTTTGAAATGGCCGGAATTCGGGTACCGATTGTTAGTATTGTAATTGGTGAAGGTGGAAGTGGTGGTGCACTTGCACTTGGGGTTGCAAATAAGATTCTGATGCTTGAAAACTCGACGTATTCAGTAATTTCTCCTGAAGGCGCTGCATCAATTTTATGGAAAGATGCAAGCTATGCTAAAGAAGCAGCGGAAGCAATGAAAATTACAGCCCTTGATCTAAAACAGCTTAAAGTAATTGATGGGATTATCCCGGAAGTTGCCGGTGGTGCCCATAAGGATATTGAACAGCAGGCGATTTTTATGAAAGAATATCTTACAACTATTTTAGATGAATTAAATAACGAAAACCCAGATCAATTAGTTGAAAATCGTTATATGAAATTTAAAAATATTGGACAGTATATAGAACAATAAGGTTGTTTTATAACAGTAGTATACTTCGAAGAATGCGTGTGAGCGCATTCTTCATTTTTTTCAAAAGCTTTACAATTTGTTTTCTAGAATAGTTACATATGAGCGTATTTTCTGTTAATGTGGTTAGTAACAGCGTAATAGGAGGAAAAGGTCGTATGAAGAAGATTGCGGTTTTAACGAGTGGTGGAGACGCACCAGGGATGAATGCTGTTATTCGTGCAGTCGTTCGTAAAGCGAGTTTTCACAATGTTGATGTTGTCGGGGTATATCATGGTTATGAAGGTCTCTATAACGGGAACTTCGAGCTTTTAGATATTGGTTCTGTTGGCGATATTATTCAACGAGGCGGTACGAAACTGTATTCAGCACGTTTCCCTGAATTTAAGCAGGATGATATTCAAAATAGAGCGATCGAACGCATGAAAGAAGAGGGGATCGAAGGGTTAGTTGTCATAGGCGGAGATGGTACTTATCGTGGAGCCATGCAATTATCTGATAAAGGATTCCCGTGTGTGGGCATTCCCGGTACAATCGACAATGACGTACCTGGTACAGAATATACGATTGGCTTTGATACGGCACTTAATACAGTAGTCGAATCAATCGATAAAATCCGTGACACGGCAACAAGTCATGAAAATACGTTTGTTATTGAAGTAATGGGCCGCGATGCAGGAGACATTGCTCTTTGGGCAGGATTGGCCGCAGGTGCGGAATCGATTTTAATACCTGAAGAATCGTACGAGCTGGATGATATTGTAAAACGTCTTGAGCGTGGGGCAGCCCGCGGAAAGCGCCATAGTATTATTATTGTAGCTGAAGGTGTAATGAATGGGCATAAACTTGCGCAGCTTCTGGAGGAACGTACAGGAATTAAAATTCGTACATCTGTATTAGGTCATATACAGCGAGGAGGATCTCCATCTGCTCGGGACCGTGTGTTAGCAGGCCGATTTGGTGCAAGAGCGGTAGAGCTATTGTTGGAAAACAAAGGTGGAAGAGCAGTTGGCGTGAAAAATCACGCTATAATCGATTATGATTTAAGAAAAGCATTTGAAACTAAGCACCAAGCAGACTTAAGTCTGTATACATTATCAAAAGAGCTTTCAATTTAAAGTGCATAAAAACGGAGATGACAAAACTATGAGAAAAACTAAAATTGTTTGTACTATTGGACCAGCTAGTGAATCACCAGAAATGTTAGAAAAGTTAATTGATGCAGGGATGAATGTTGCCCGCTTAAACTTCTCACACGGAAATCATGAAGAACATGCAAACCGTATTGCTTCAATTCGTGAAGCAGCAGAACGCATGAAAAAACCGGTTGGAATTTTATTGGACACAAAAGGACCTGAAATCAGAACACACTCAATGGAAAATGGTGAGTTGCATTTAGTAACAGGGCAAGTAATCGATATTTCGATGACAGAAGTTTTAGGGAATGAATCACGTTTCTCCATCACATATGATCAGCTGATTGAAGACGTAGACCAAAACGATATTATCTTATTGGATGACGGCTTAATCGAATTGCGTGTACTTGCGAAAGATACAGAACAAGGGTTAATTCATACAATCGTTGAAAACGCCGGTATTTTAAAGAATAAAAAAGGTGTGAACGTACCAGGCGTTTCTGTGAAATTACCTGGTATTACAGAAAAAGATGCTGCGGATATTTTATTCGGTATTGAGCAGGGCATCGATTTCATCGCCGCTTCATTTGTTCGTACAGCAAAAGATGTCCTAGAAATTCGTGAGCTGTTGGAACAAAATGGTGGAAGCCACATTCAAATTATTCCTAAAATCGAAAACCAGGAAGGCGTTGACAACATCGATGAAATTATCGAAGTGTCAGACGGTTTAATGGTAGCGCGTGGGGACTTAGGTGTAGAAATTCCTGCAGAAGAAGTACCGTTAGTACAAAAATCATTGATCAAAAAATGTAACCAAGTCGGCAAGCCTGTTATTACAGCTACACAAATGCTTGACTCAATGCAGCGCAACCCTCGTCCGACTCGTGCGGAAGCATCAGACGTTGCGAATGCTATTATGGATGGTACAGATGCAATCATGCTTTCAGGTGAAACGGCAGCAGGACTTTATCCGGTAGAATCTGTAGCGACAATGAACAAAATTGCAATCCGTACGGAAAATGCTTTGGATTACCGAGCGATTGTTTCGGCACGAAGCCGTGAAAAAGAAGCAAACATGACAGAAGCGATTTCCCAGGCAGTTGCCTATACTTCGATTAACCTTGGTGTTAAAGCAGTATTAGCTCCAACTGAAAGCGGAAATACGGCAAGAATGATTGCAAAATATCGACCAGGTGTATCAATTATTGCGGTTACAAGTCAGCCAAATGTCGCTCAGAAATTGACATTAGTATGGGGCGTGAAACCAATTTTAACGCAACGTGTTTCTACAACGGATGAGATTTTAGAGTTATCTGTTGATGAAGCGCTAAAACATGAATTTGTCAGCCATGGAGATGTAGTTGTAATTACTGCTGGTCTTCCGGTTGGTGAAGCGGGTACGACGAACTTAATGAAAGTACATGTAATTGGTGACTTATTGGCACGTGGACAAGGTATCGGTAAACTATCTGTTGTTGGTAATGCGATTATTGCTAACAATGCATCAGAAGCATTAGCTTACGATACTGAAGGCGCAATTATTGTAACAGTAGGCTCTGACCGTGAAATGATGCCGGCAATCGAAAAATGCGCAGGTATTATTACAGAAGAAGGCGGATTAACATCCCATGCTGCTGTAGTCGGCTTAAGCTTGGGAATTCCTGTAATTGTCGGTGTAAAAGAAGCAACGACTCTAATTCAGCACGGACAGGAAATCACAATGGATGCCGAAACGGGTGTCATTTATAAAGGCCATGCCAGCGTTCTTTAAGAGTAATAACAGTTAAATATAATTTAGTAAAGCAAAACCACCATTTCTTACAATGAGAATGGTGGTTTGTTTTATGTTATAAGCTCTTTTGAAACTTTTTCTTCACTGTTTCGTATAAAATAGTAGAAGAGGGGGTTCATAAATGAAAAAAATTTTATTTGGATTACTCGCACTCGTATTTGCCGAAATTGCGGTATTTATCGTAATTGGAAACGCGATCGGTGTTTTCTATACATTATTATTAATCACTTTCACATCCATAGCAGGAGTGTTAATCGCCAAAAAACGCGGAACAAAATCTATACAGGATATTCAAAAAAGCATGAAACAAGGTCAGCCACCAGCAGTACCGGTCATTGAAACATTTATGATTTTTATTGGCGGAATTCTGTTGGCATTACCGGGTTTCATTACGGATATTTTTGGATTATTATTTGTATCAGGCATTACACGAAACTTATTTAAACCGGTCATCTTCTATTTTTTAAGTAAAAAAATGAAGAGGGGACAAGTTGTTATTTTGCAAAAATAGCATGTTGTTTCACTTTAATGGCAATCATCAATAATATTGGACTGAGGATGATTCCATAAAAACCGAATAATAAAACTGAGGCAGCGCTGATCAGAAATGTGTGGATCATACGTAAATGTAACGTATGCGACCAGAGCATTGATTCAGTTAGCTGCCTTATCATTTGGACAATAAAGTACAGTACGAGAATAGCAATGCCCATGACCGGTTCATTTACAATAAAATAATAAATCGAAACGGGAATAAGGAAAATTCCGATTCCTAAAAAAGGCAGGCAGTCTGCAAAAGCGATTAAAAAGGCTTTAATAACAAATGCTTCAAACTTCAAAAAGTAAAACCCTATACATAACAGAATGAATGTCAGCGTAAACAATTGCATTTCGACTACGATAAAGCGGCCGATAAGCTCCATTCCTTTTTGAAAGTAGCGGGCCCATGTAGTGCGATACGCTTTCGGAATATAAGCGAAAAACCATAACCGGTTTTTATAGCTTTCCATCAAGGCGAAGTAGAATGTCACAATAAAAATGAAAAATTCAAATATAGACTGAAAACTATTCTTTATAAAATTGATCGTGTAGAACAGCAAGTCCCTTATTAAACTTTGAAGTTTTTCAACAATAAACGGAAGTAGCGGATGTTTCATATAGGTGCTGTCCAAAGACAAAAGTGTTGACTGCAGCTGAGGGAGAATGGTGATAAAACTGTGAATGATGAGCAGGATAACCGAGATGACAACAGAAATTAGAAATACGGAAAGTATAATGACGACGAGAAAGAAGGGCAGTCTGAATTGTTGCTTGAAAAAGAGGAAAACGGGAAACAATAAATAAGCAAAAAACAGTCCGAAAATTATTGGCGGAATGAAATAAAAAAGTATGATATAAAGTAAGAGAACGATAATATTCCTACTTTTTACTAGCCATTGGTTTGTTTTATTTGTATAATCCATTTATCTCAACTCCTAATTAATACCTTTAATAACTCGTTACAAATTGTAAATTCTCTTTTTTGCACGAATTCTATCAGATATGTGGTTTTTTCCTAAAATCCTACTAATTCATTCACAAAGCCGTCAAAATTGATTATAATGAAATTTGTAAGCGATTTACTTATAGGTTCAATTGAGCAGAACGATATGAGTGTGCGACTTTTTAATAGAGTAAAAAGAAAGCACTTACAAAATTAATTTACTAAGTGAAGGAGCGATTTTTTATGTCAGCAACAAAAGGTTTAGAAGGTATCGTAGCAGCAGAATCGAAAATTTCTTCAATTATCGATGATACACTTACATATGTAGGGTATGGCATCGACGACCTAACTAACAATGCGACTTTTGAAGAAGTAGTATTCTTGTTATGGAACACGCGTTTACCAAACGCTGAAGAATTAGCTAACTTAAAAGAAGAACTAGCTAAAAATATGGAAATTCCAGCGGCAATCACAGATTTATTCAAATCTATGCCTTTAAACACAGTGCACCCAATGGCGGCACTTCGTACAGCTGTATCTATGTTAGGTGCATTTGACGAAGAAGCAGATGTTATGGAAGCTGAAGCAAACTACCGTAAAGCAATCCGTTTACAAGCAAAAATTGGTACTGTAGTAACTACTTTTGCTCGTGTACGTCAAGGTAAAGAACCAGTTGCTCCAAAACCAGAATTAGGTTATGCAGCAAACTTCTTATATATGCTGAAAGGTGAAGAACCAGCAGCAATCGAAATCGAAGCATTCGATAAAGCGTTAATTTTACACGCTGACCACGAATTAAACGCTTCTACATTCACTGCACGTGTATGTGTTGCAACATTATCAGATGTATACTCTGGTGTTACTTCTGCAATCGGCGCTTTAAAAGGCCCATTACACGGTGGTGCTAACGAGCAAGTTATGAAAATGTTAACTGAAATCGGTTCAATCGATAAAGTTGAATCTTGGGTTCAAAACAAATTAGATAACAAAGAAAAAATCATGGGCTTCGGTCACCGCGTTTACCGTAAAGGCGACCCACGTGCACCTCACTTACGTGTAATGTCTGAAAAGCTTACTAAATTAACAGGCAAACCAGAATTATACGATATGTCAGTAAAAATCCATGATATGATCGTTGAGCAAAAGAAATTACCTGCAAACGTAGATTTCTTCTCAGCATCAGTATATGATTCTTTAGGTATCGAGCATGACTTATTCACACCAATCTTCGCAGTATCTCGTACTTCAGGTTGGGTAGCGCACATTTTAGAGCAGTATGCAAACAACCGTTTAATCCGTCCACGTGCGGAGTATGTTGGTCCAGATATGCAAAAATACGTTCCAATTAACGAGCGCTAATTAAAAAAGTATGTTAAAATATCTGGGACTGTGATTTGACACAGTCCTAGATTTATGATTATTAGGAGGCAAATTTCCAATGACTAACAAAATCGTAGTAGAGAATGGTAAATTAAACGTTCCAAACAATCCTGTTATTCCTTTCATCGAGGGTGACGGTATCGGTCCAGATATCTGGGCAGCAGCATCTCGCGTAATTGACGCAGCTGTAGAAAAAGCTTACAACGGTGAAAAGAAAATCGAATGGTTAGAAGTATTAGCAGGTGAAAAAGCATTCAACCAAACTGGCGAATGGTTACCAGCTGAAACTTTAGAAAAAATCAACGAATATTTAATCGCTATTAAAGGTCCTTTAACAACTCCAATCGGCGGCGGTATCCGCTCTCTAAACGTAGCATTACGTCAAGAGTTGGATTTATATGTTTGCTTACGTCCAGTACGTCACTTTGACGGTGTTCCTTCACCAGTTAAACGTCCAGAAGATGTTGACATGGTAATCTTCCGTGAAAACACAGAAGATATCTATGCTGGTATCGAGTACAAAGCTGGTTCTGACGAGCAAAAGAAATTATTAAACTTCTTACAAAACGAATTAGGCGTTAACAAAATTCGCTTCCCAGAAACTTCTGGTTTAGGTATTAAACCTGTATCTAAAGAAGGTACTGAACGTTTAGTACGCTCTGCAATCGAGTACGCTATTTCTCACAACCGTCCATCAGTAACTTTAGTACACAAAGGTAATATCATGAAATTCACTGAAGGTGGATTCAAACAATGGGGTTACGATGTAGCTGAAGCTGAATTCGGCGACAAAGTATTCACTTGGAACCAATACGATGCAATCAAAGCTGAGCAAGGCGAAGCTGCTGCTAACGAAGCACAATCTAAAGCTGTTGCAGAAGGCAAAATCATCGTAAAAGATTCTATCGCTGATATCTTCTTACAACAAATCTTAACTCGTCCTAACGAGTTCGACGTAGTAGCAACTATGAACTTAAACGGTGACTACATCTCTGACGCATTAGCTGCTCAAGTTGGTGGTATCGGTATCGCTCCAGGTGCTAACATTAACTACTTAACTGGTCACGCTATTTTCGAAGCTACTCACGGTACTGCACCTAAGTATGCTGGACAAGATAAAGTAAACCCATCTTCAGTATTATTATCAGGCGTATTAATGCTTGAGCACTTAGGATGGCAAGAAGCTGCGGACTTAATTACTAAATCAGTAGAGAAAACAATCTCTTCTAAATATGTAACTTATGACTTCGCACGTTTAATGGATGGCGCTACAGAAGTTAAATGTTCTGAATTCGCTACAAAATTAATCGAAAACTTCTAATTAAAAGTTTTACACATTTGCCTATTTATGTGAAATTATGAACAAATTGTTTAATAATGAATAATATTGTTATATAATTTACATTATTGGAAATAGTTTACTTTTAATACTTGTATATGTTAAAAAGGGAGAGAACATTATGTTTTCTCCCTTTTTTTGTATATAATTTTCTTGTGTACAGATAATTACGATGAAGGAGTGGTTCTAGGTGACATTAAAACGTAAAAAAATCTCAGTTATTGGTAGTGGATTTACAGGTGCAACCGCAGCATTTTTAGCCGCGCAGAAAGAATTAGGCGATGTAGTAATTATTGATCTTCCATCAGCGGAAAATCCTACGAAGGGGAAAGCATTGGACATGTGGGAAGCAGCGCCCGTACAAGGTTTTGATTCTTATGTAAAAGGCTCTTCCGACTATGAGGATACAGCAAACTCGGATGTCGTTTTAATAACTGCGGGTGTTGCCCGTAAACCAGGAATGAGTCGTGACGATTTAGTTCAGATTAATCAGGGTGTGATGAAAGCTGTTGCAACGGAAATAGCCCGTACCTCACCTGATGCAACAATCATCGTACTCACAAACCCAGTTGATGCGATGACTTATACGGTCTTTAAAGAATCCGGCTTTCCGAAACATCGAGTTATCGGACAATCCGGGGTATTGGATACTGCCCGTTTCCGTGCTTTTATTGCCGAGGAACTGAATGTATCGGTAAAAGATATATCTGCTCTTGTATTAGGCGGCCACGGGGATACAATGGTGCCTTTAACACGGTATGCTTCTGTAGGCGGCGTTCCTTTACAAAGCTTAATCCCTGCCCAACGTTTAGAGGAAATCGTGCAGCGTACCCGTGTTGGTGGCGGTGAAATCGTAAGTCTTTTAGGGAATGGTTCAGCTTATTATGCACCTGCTGCGGCAATGGTGGAAATGGCAGAAGCCATTTTAAAAGATCAGAAACGAGTATTGCCGGCTATAGCTTATTTAGAGGGCGAGTATGGATATGATGGGATATACTTAGGTGTGCCGACATTATTGGGAGCTGGCGGTATCGAGAAAATATTCGAACTTGAGCTGACAGCAGATGAAAAGACAGCGCTAGATCTATCTGCAGATGCTGTTAAAGATGTAATGAAAGCACTGAAATAACGAAAAAAGGGCATTTCGGCTGTATACACCGAAGCCCTTTTTTATTTTTACTGGTACACAGGATTCCATTTTAATAATTTTTTCTCTAACAGTTTTGCAATGGAATCGGCAATTTTACCTAAAATAGCATATAAAATAATGGCTAACACAACGATATCAAGTTGCATATATTCACGGGCATTCATCGACATATAGCCGATTCCTGAACTTGCCGCAACGGTTTCTGCAACAATTAATGTGAGCCACATAATTCCTAAAGAGTAACGGATACCAACTAAAATGGATGGCATAGCACCTAAAATAATCACTTTAAAAAACAGTTTGTATTTCGAAAGATTATAAATTTTTCCCATTTCGATTAACCGTGGATCAACATTGCGGATGCCATGGTATGTATTGACGTAAATCGGGAAAAACACGCTGATGGCTACTAAGAAAATTTTTCCTTCTTCCCCAACACCAAACCAAATAATCACTAATGGGATGAGTGCCAAATTCGGAATATTACGCAGCATTTGAATAGTTGTATCCAAATAACGCTGTGCAAAAGGGACGATCCCATTTAAAATTCCGATTACAAATGCGATACTCCCGCCAATCAGGAACCCGATTAGAGCACGCGTCGTACTAATTTGAAGGTGATCAAACAGAACACCGGAAACTGCTTGTTCATAGCCTGCTTTTACTACATCGGAAGGGGCAGGCAAAATGGTATTGGCAAGGATACCTGTTTTGTTCGATATTTCCCATACGACAATAATCAAAATAGGAATAATCCACGGCTCAATCAAATGGAACCATTTTTTCTTCTTCATTTTATTCACCTCTTATGGTTTCCAAATATAATTTTCAAGATCTTCTACAAGATTCGTTGTTAATCCGATGTCATAAAGATCTTCATTTAATCGTTGCAAATCTGCCTCTGCAGCTTCGTCAATATAAGTAGCGACAGATGAGCGGCGGGCTAAGCTTGTTACCCAAATATCTGCTTCGATACCTGTATTTTCTTCAAGAATTTCGGCTGCATCACTTGAATCAGCATCAATTGCTTCACCGACTTTAGATAACTCCTCCACGTAGGCTACGACTGCATCCTTATTGGATTCAATAAATTTATCAGATGCATAGTAGAAACTGCGGTGTTCCACAATGCCTTCTGCTGTAGCTAAAATTTTATTGCCTTTACTTTCTGAGACCGTCATATACGGATCCCAAGTTACCCAGGCATCAACCTCACCGTTTTGAAATGCAATTGTCGCATCTGCAGGGCTTAAAATAACAGATTCTACATCATCCAATGTCAGATCTACTGTTTCCAGAGCAGTAACTAATAAATATTCGGAGATGGAAGCTTTATTGTACGCAATTTTCTTCCCTTTCAATTGTTCGATTGATTGAATAGATCCATCATTCTTTACTAAAATCCCTTCCATTTGTGGAGATGGTTCTTCACCAGCGATGTACTTGAATTTCATTCCTTTTGATAATGCCATCATTGATGGGGCATCACTTGCATTGGCAAAATCGATCGCTCCGGAGTTTAAGGCTTCCATAATTGAACTTCCTGTATTGAATTCTGACCATTCCACTGAATAGCCTAGTTCCTTTAAACGTGATTCCAGTTCGCCATTCGCTTTTAATAGTAAGGTTGTGCCGTTTTTCTGATAACCGATTCGAACTTTCTTATTTTCGGCATTTGATGAGGAGCACCCGACTAAAATAATCGATAAAGTTAAAAGTAAAAAGACAGATAATAGTTTTTTCATTTGTAATACCTCCTTAAATAATCGCTTGTAATTCATTTTGTTTGATTGGTGTTGCTGTTTTTGGTTGCTGTCCTAATAGATGCTGAAGCAAGGTTTCCTCGAGCTCGGCAAATTGCGGATTTGAACGGGTTCTTGGACGAGGAAGTTTTACCGGCAAATCTAAAGCAACGTTCCCGTCTTCGATTAAAATAATTCGATCTGCCAATGCAATTGCTTCTGCCACATCATGTGTCACGAGCAATGATGTGTACTTTTGTTTTAACCACAATTGTTCAATAAGATTTTGCATTTCCAGTCGTGTCAATGCATCCAAGGCACCAAGCGGTTCATCCAATAACAATAGTCTTGGCTGTGCACTAAGCGCACGGGCTAAAGCAACCCGTTGTTTTTGGCCTCCTGAAAGTACATGTGGCCACTCTTTTGAGCGGTCTTCTAAACCTACATGTTCAAGTGATTTTAATGCGATCGGTTTCCAATCCTTTTTCAGCTCAGTGCCAACCCCTACATTTTCAAGTACAGACAGCCATGGGAGTAGACGATCTTCCTGGAACATAACGCGAACACCTGAAAAGTCTTCCTGTTGAATGCCATCCTTTAGAGAGTCTCCGGCAGTTTTCTGTTCTAAATTTGCAATAATACGAAGAAGTGTACTTTTTCCGCATCCGCTTTTTCCGACGATTGCCACGAATTGTCCTGCGGGAATGGTTAAATTAATATCCTTTAAAACTTGTTTTTCACCAAAACTTTTTGTTAAATTTACTAACTCAATATTGATTCCATTTGTCATGGAAGCACCTACTTTCCGTTAAAATACTTAACATATTGATTTACTCGGAATTGTTGTTAAAAAAATTTCCCCCTGCCTGACAACAAAGGTACAACAACAATTTTTCTAAATGTTACCATAATAATAAATATTCAGTCAATAGTAAAAATTATTTTACCTATCGAATTAATAAGGATTAAAGATTTAATTAAGTATACACGGGTAATGGATACCTGAATAGAGGAATAATTGTACTTTTCAAAAAAAGTTGTTACTATGAGGATAGTGATCTAATCAGTTCATATTTACGAATTAGTTGATAGCCATCCACTGGAAGATTGATTTTGAGATGGGGGTTTCAAATCGATTTTGGAGGAATTTACAATGGTTAAAACGGTTTTAGTAGTAGAAGATGAAATGCCAATTGCAACATTATTAAAATATAATTTGGAGCAAGCAGGTTTTGATGTGCTGTTGGCCCATGATGGTCAAGCTGGCCTTGATACAGCAGTGGAACAAGCACCGGATCTGATCTTATTGGATTTAATGCTTCCGAAACTTGATGGTGTTGAAGTGTGTAAAGAATTAAGACGTTTGCGCATCAATATCCCGATTATTATGTTGACTGCGAGAGACGATGAATTTGATAAAGTATTAGGTTTAGAGCTCGGTGCGGATGATTATATGACAAAGCCATTCAGCCCGCGTGAAGTAATCGCTCGAGTGAAGGCTGTGCTGCGACGTTTTTCTGGACCGGTTGTAGAAGAAACAGTTGAATCGGGTGAAGTTGTCTATTCATTCGGTAACTTGAAAGTTTTCCCTGAGCGATTTGAAGCATTTATTGATGAAGAGGCTTTGGAGTTCACACCAAAGGAATTTGAGTTGCTAGTATATCTGCTTAAAAATAAAAACCGTGTTTTAACACGTGATCAGCTGCTGAGTGCCGTATGGAACTATGATTTTGCCGGTGATACTCGAATCGTAGACGTACATATTAGTCATCTAAGGGATAAAATTGAAGAAAATAGCCGTAAACCACTGTTTATTAAAACAATCCGTGGTTTAGGTTATAAATTTGAGGAGCCAAAAAAATAATGAACGCAATGAAAAATCGTTTGTTTTATTCGTTTATTTTAGTAATTGGATCAAGTTTAGCTGTTCTAGGATTGTTCATAGGGCAGCTTTTTCCTTTTTTCGCCGATGAATTTGTTCATGAAGCAACAAAGGATTCCGAGAAGCAATTGGAGCAAGTAATCGTTCAGGAGCAGATTGAACTTACGGAAACCCAGAAAGAGGCCATTATTGGTACTTATGAAATTAATCGACATACAGAAGACTTACAACGTACAAAACAAAAAATTTATCTCATTATTGCCGCTTTATTAGTGGGCGGTTTAGTAATTATGAGTTTTATGGCATACCGGGTTGTCAGCAATTTCATTACACCGATTATGAATATTACAAAAACCGCTAGAGAACTCTCGAAAGGTAATTACCGTGCCCGTGCTTTTGCGAATGGACCGAATACGATTGTTGAGTTAAGAAATTCGATTAATATTTTGGCCCGTAATTTACAGGATATTACGAAAACAAGAGCGATTGAAGAAGAACGTTTGAAAACATTAATTGAAAATATGGGCAGTGCATTAATGATGATTGACCGTGAAGGGAATATCTCGATTGTAAACAGGAAATTCCAGACGTTGTTCGAGCTGCCGAAAGAGAAGCTTATTGGCAAGAATTTTATGATGCTCGGATTGCCGAAAGAGCTTGAAAAGTTTATTGATCATGTGTTTTTGACGGAATTACCCTATCGTCAGCAGCTTGAAATGGAAATCGCGAATGAAGAATATTATGAGCAAGTTTACGGAGCACCGGTTGTTGGTGAACATGGACGCTGGCTAGGTGTCGTAATTGTTATGCATGATATAAGTGAACTTGTGCGATTGGAGCAGATTCGAAAAGATTTCGTAGCGAATGTTTCGCATGAACTTCGGACACCGATTACATCGATTAAAGGATTTTCAGAGACGCTTCTGGATGGGGCATTTAAAGATGAGCAGATGCTGTTGTCATTTTTAACGATAATTTATGATGAAAGCAATCGGATTCAGGTACTCGTCAATGATTTGCTCGAGCTATCCAAAATTGAGCGACACGGTTTTACACTTGATGTAGTGCCGACAAAGCTGCAGGATATTTTAGTTCGGGTTGTTGATCTGACAAGTGCGCAATTGGAAAATAAAAATATGCAGTTTAATGTGGAGATAGAGCAGGATGCGGTCATTTTAGGCGATGTAAATCGTTTAATGCAAATTTTCACGAATCTCATTAATAATGCCATTGCCTATTCGAAAGAAGAAACAACCGTTACGCTGCGAATTAGTGCCAATGAACGATACGGGATATTTGAAGTGAAAGATGAAGGAATCGGAATTGAAAAAGCGGAAATTTCCCGTATTTTTGAGCGGTTTTACAGGGTAGACCGTGCACGCAGCCGAAATTCCGGGGGCACAGGTCTTGGGTTGTCTATCGTAAAACATTTAATTGAAGCGCATAACGGAAAAATCATAGTTGAAAGCGAAATTGGAAAAGGGACAAGTATTAAAGTGTTTTTACCATTGAAAGATTAAAAATTTAACAGTAAATTTACAAAACATTCAATTGAACTTTAAATTGCAGTGTTATAGTTCTTAATAGAAACCCCCGTTTCTAAAAGAAGGTAATGCTTAGCAAGAAATTAAATATTATATTGAAGAAACTGCGCAAAAAGTAAATAGCTTTCTGCGCAGTTTTTTGTGTTTTAAATTTCTGAAAGCTCATTTTGAAAAAATATGAAACTTTTACAATTCATTACCCGTAGAATAAGGGGAAATTGAAAAGTAAGGAGGCTTTATACGATGAGTGTAAAAAGAACATTAATGTGGGTAGCATTAATTCTATTGGCTGTCGTAGCTATTATTGTTGTGACGACATCCTGGTATACAGTAGATGAATCGGAACAGGCAGTAGTAATTACATTTGGTCAAGCGGATGAGACAATACAAGATTCAGGACTTCATTTTAAATTGCCATGGCCAATACAGTCTGTAGAGATTTTATCAAAAGAGACATACAGTTTACAGTTCGGTTATAAGCAAAACCCGGACGGTACGGTGGAAGCATTCGATAAAGAAACAAAAATGATTACAGGTGATGAAAATATTGTTTTAACAGACCTTGTAGTTCAATGGCGTATTGTTGAGCCAAAAAAATATTTATTTAGTTCACAGGAGCCGCGAACGATTTTACATAATGCGACTTCCAGTGCGATTCGTTCAATCATTGGCAGCTCAACGATCGATGAGGCATTAACGGATGGGAAAGCGGATATTGAAGCAGAAACACGTGAATTGCTCGTATCATTAATCGATAAGTACGACATCGGTATTGGGGTTTTAGGAGTAAAGCTTCAAGATGTAGAAGTACCGAATGAAGAAGTACGTGCTGCATTTACGGACGTTACCGATGCACGGGAGACAAAAAATACAAAGATTAACGAAGCGGAAAAATATGAAAACCAGCGTGTGAGTGAAGCGGTTGGTGAAGCAGCGGCAATCCTTTCAAAAGCGGAAGGGGAAAAAGCTTCACGTATCGAGCAAGCGACAGGTGAAGTAGCGCTCTTTAATCAGCTTTATGATGAATACCGCCTGAATAAGGATATTACACGTGAACGATTAGTGCTCGAAACATTGGAGGCAGTTTTACCGAATGCCCAAATTTATATTATGAATGATGATGGCAGTGGTACGATGAAGTACTTGCCGATTCAGCCAATGCAAACGACACCTCCTTCTACAGAAGAGAAAAAAGAAGGGAGCAAAAATGAATGAGTAACAACAAAAATAATTTTGATGGCGATTTAGATGAGTTTGTGAAAAAACTATTCGGCAACAAAAAAGGATCGAAAGAAGTAAAGGAAGTACCAAAAGCAAACGATCCGGATCAACAAGTAAATAACGGCGAAACAAAAGCAAAAAAAGCACCTACGCCATTAAAGAAAGATAAAAAGCCGGTAAATGTAAAGCAATGGGTATCTTCTGTGATTGTATTAACTGTTGTATTTGCTGCATTAATTATCGTATTTGCGAATCTGTATATTGTAAAAGAAAATGAATATAAAGTAGTTCGCCAGTTCGGGGAAGTAGTGAAGTACGAAAGTAAACCGGGACTTCATATGAAAATTCCATTCATTCAAAGTGTGACAACTCTTCCAAGCAATTTAATGACACATGATATGACGGAAGAAGAAATCAGTACGAAAGATAAAAAGCGAATTATTATTGATAACTATACGGTTTGGCGTGTAACAGATCCAAAGGCTTTAATTTCAAATGCCGGTCAGTTGCTGAATGCGGAAAGTCGTATGGAGGAGTTCATTTATTCGGCACTTCGTACAGAGTTCGGTCAGACGGAATACGGTGATATTATTAATGAAAAAGATTCAAAGCGCGGGAATATTAACGACCGTGTTACGCAACGTGTCAATGAGCTAATTGATTCTGCGAATTTCGGTATTGAAGTAATTGATGTGCGTATTCGCCGTACGGATTTACCGGAAGAAAACGAGCAATCTGTTTATACAAGAATGGTTTCGGAACGTCAATCGATTGCGCAAAAGTATCTGTCTGAAGGGGATGCGGAAAAGCGCAGTAAAGAGGCAAAAACGGATCAGGAAGTACAGGTAACACTTGCGAAAGCAAATAAAGAAGCCTCTGTCATCCGTGCAGAAGGGGAAGCACAGGCTGCTCAAATCTATAATGCAGCTTACTCGAAAGATCCGGAATTCTACAGTCTATTCAGAACGTTAGAATCATACAAGAAAACAATCGGGAATGAGACGATGATTATTATTCCGTCAGACTCGCCGTATGCTAAACTGTTATCCGGTCAATTGGATTAAATATAGTAAGCCATTTGGAATACAATCATTCCGAATGGCTTTTCTTTGTGTGGAGAAATTTACATTATTTAACTTCATTAAATTTTCAAATTATATTATTGGAAACTATTATTTTACTGTTATACTATAGTATAGTTAGTTCATTCATATAGGGGGAGTGGCGAAGTTTGAGTAAAGTAATACAAAATAGTTTAATTGCATTTATTATGGCAACATCTGTAACGGCGCTTTTTTATCAATCCAATATTAATTTCGTGAAAGTGGAAATTTTTCATATACCAATTTTATTTATTGCTATTTTAGTATTAAGCTTGTTTATTGCAGAAGATGTACGGGATTCGTTCAAGAAAGTACTATGGTTCGAAAAACGTGAAGATAAGCGTCCGATCTGGCAAGTGGGTATTGGTATGATCTTTTACTTCACACAGATTGGATTCGTGGAAGTATTTGCGCGCGGTTTAATGCAATACGATTTAGGCGGCATGCCGATGTATGTGATCATTCCATTTTTAAATGCCTTTTTATTAACGGTTATTTTTGAAGAGATTTTTTATAAAGAAGAAAAAAACAATGTACATGCTGTGAAATTCAAAAATAAAATAAAATAGAGATATATAGAACGCGCAGGAATTTATCCTGCGCGTTTTTTTTGCATTATAGCAAGATTATTAATAAAAATTGAAAATAAATAGGAAAATTTGAATTAATGTGTATAATATAACAAGTGTAGTATTTTGTGCATATAGTAAAATAATTTTTTTAGGGTACAAATGCTTATGTATTCAGAAAAATTAGGTAATAATGCGCTTTGTTTGAATAGTATTCCATACATATAAGGAAGTGAAAATTTTGATTCTATTAGATACAGCTTATGTTTCACCGCTTTTAGCAGAAACATTGATTGAAAAAAAAGTAAAGGTTTTGGATATTCAACAACAGTTGATTCTAAATCACAAATCACAAGCTGAGCAAAATCTTGAGAAAGTATTTCAACAAGAGGATTTAATTATCATGAATTCCGAAGAAGCTGTTCAGATTCTAAATGAATATTATGCAGAATCACATGTAACAAAAACAGCGAATTTATTTAAAAACAAATTTGCATTCAGAAAGCGTTTAGCTGAGAGTTATCCTGATTTCTTCTTTTTAGAAACTACTTCAGTTGAATTAGGACAACTTGATCTATCCTCACTACCTTATCCGATCATCTTTAAGCCAACTGTCGGATATTCAAGTGTTGGGGTTTACCGAGTAGAGAATGCACAAGAATTCCAAAGGATAATCGAGACGATGGAATGGAGTGAAAACGATTCAAAGGATGTTTTGGGTAGCGATTCCTTTATCATTGAAAGTTATATTGAGGGGCAGGAATTTGCAATCGATCTATTCTTTGATGAAAACAATGAACCGGTTGTGCTTAATTTATTTGCGCGTATGTTCAAAGACGAAAAAGATATGAGTGATCGTATTTATTATACGAGCAAGCAAGTGCTGCAAAATTACTTAGCTCCGATTACCGAGTATCTGCAAGGACTTGGGGAAATCTTCAATTTACGCAAAATGCCGCTACACATAGAACTGCGCATGGATGATGAAGGAACAATCGTCCCGATTGAAGTAAATCCATTACGCTTTGCAGGAGCAGGTACGACAGAATTGGGAAGTTTCGCATATGGGGTTAACTCGTACGACTATTTTTTCGAACAGAAAAAACCGGATTGGGCTGACTTAATCAATGCAATGGACAATCGAATTTATAGTTTTACTTGTGCCGAGTTTGAAGGTGAGATAAAGGTTGATGATGAGTTTGTAATACACCATGAATTATTGCAACAACAATTCCACCATATTTTAGAATATCGTCATATTCCGCATGGGCAGGGTGCAACGTTTGCTGTTATTTTCTTTAGCAGTGAATCACTGGCACAAAATGACCATATTTTAACGCTGGACTTTATGGAGTTTGTAGAAAAAAAAGAATATTTGCATGTAAATAACTAAATTTGGGGGGACGCTTGGTGGAAACAATTTAATTTTTGTTTTCAAGAGCAATATAAATGTTAAAGAAATTTAATTCAGTAAAAACTAGGATTTTATTAGGAATTTTAGTACCGATTATTTTATTAAGTATAGTTTTTAGTTCAATTTTATTTTTAGTTTCGAGCAACCTGATTAATAACCAGATCATTCCGCAGCACAACCAAAATTTATTGATGAGTATGGATAAATTCAATACGCTATTTGACCCAGGTATTGTGAATGATGCTAAGAAAAACAAGGCTTCATATGAAAAATTACAGGAAGCCACAACCGATTTTCAAAATGAGTTTGATTTGGAAAATGCCTATATTATGAGTAAAGTCGATGGAGAGGAAGTTATTTTGGTATTGGGGAATTCGGATGATTACCTGACACCGCTTGCTTTTACAGAAGACCAGACAGCGGCACTCTCCACAACGGACATAGTGGCGAGCGATATTTATGAAGATGATTATGGAAAACATCAATCAACCTTCCTTCAAATTCCGGGGACGGACTCTGTTCTAGGATTGGATGCCGATGCGGATTTTATTGATGAATTGAATCAATTGTTAATTACAATTATTGTAGCTTCCCTGCTTGTTGCATTGATTATAGGATCAATTATAGCGGTGATCGTATCTAAAAAAATCGTAAATCCTTTAAATCAGCTTTTAAACCACACTGAAGTTGTGGCACATGGTGATTTATCAAAACAATTGGAAGTTTCCAGTCATGACGAAATTGGGCATTTAACATCTAGCTTCTCGGATATGCAATCCCAGTTGAGAGAGACGATCTATCATGTAAATGACACATCCGAGCATGTTGAGGAAAGCTCTTCGATATTAAAAGAAACAATCGAACAGTTAACCATTACATCGAATCAGGTATCGGGCGCAATTCAGGAAATTGCTTCAAGCACTGAGATGATTACAGAAGGTGCTGTACAGAACCGGGAGGCAGTGGAACAGATTGCATTCAAAATTGCAGAAATTTCCAATGTTACAAAATTAGTAGCACAAGAGGCGATCGATACTAATAATGTCGCAACAGAAGGAAAAGAAGTTATTCATAAATCTGTTGCAGGAATCGAAACAATCAATGAAACAGCGAAAATGTCACTATTGAAAACAGAGCAAATGAATAGCCGTTCTTTAGAAGTTGGTCAAATCACGAAAATTATTTCAAGTATTTCAGATCAGATCAACCTACTTGCTTTAAATGCGGCAATCGAAGCGGCAAGAGCAGGGGAATACGGAAAAGGCTTCGCAGTAGTAGCGGATGAGGTTCGTTCATTGGCAGAACAATCGGCGAATTCGGCAAGCGATATTACGACATTGATTAACGAAATGCAAAAAGATTCAAATGAATCCGTTATTGCCATTAATAGTGTAGTAACTAAAATCGAGCAGGAAAGTGCGACGATCTATTCGGCTGTTGAAACATTTAATACGATTTCCAAATTAGTGGATAATATGAAAAATGAAATTCAAAATGTAACAGATGCATTCCAAGGCATTGTAACGGACTCTAATCAGGTACTTGAAACAACGGACGTAACCGTTCAGTCATTGGAACAATCCAATGAGCATTCTCAAAGCATTGCTGCATCAATTGAAGAACAGACAGCATCGACTGAAGAAATGCTTAGCATCGCACATGAATTGAATGAAATGATTATTAAGTTAAAAGGCCAAATTAATCACTTCAAAATATAAAGATATTCTTTAGTTGTTTAAATAACTTCTAAACTAAATGAACTTAATTCAATGATGGAAAAATCCGGATTATGCGATAATGCATTGATCTGGATTTTTTCTTTATCTTTATGTCCAGCTTATTTGTGGCGAATAAGAATTTTATTGGAGAAGAATTTGCGTTAATGTTGGCAATTCAATGCAATAATCGCTAAAGTAGAAAGAGAACATACAATCGTAACGTAACCTCTTCCGGTGCGTTTTGAACACATGCCAAATGTTGCTGCTTCCAGGTGGAGCAATACATTCGGTCATGAGTATTTAAAAGAAAATCAGGTCAAAAGCGTCGGATGACTGATTGGCGTCCTGTGAATTTGACTCGAATCCGGGCCTAATCACATCGAGGTGAAATTGATTAATGGAGGAACTTGCATGACAAAACAAAAATTGCTTTTATTAGATGGAAACTCATTAGCATACCGTGCCTTTTTTGCATTACCGCTGCTGACGAATGACAGTGGTATTCATACAAATGCAACTTACGGATTTACAACAATGCTGCAAAAAATTATCGGTGAGGAAAATCCGACACAAATGCTAGTTGCGTTTGATGCCGGAAAAACGACTTTTCGCCATGAATCATTTGGTGAATATAAAGGTGGACGTCAAAAAACACCGCCTGAGCTTTCCGAACAATTCCCTTATATTCGTAAGCTGATCGATGCATATAAGATTAAACGCTATGAACTGGAAATGTACGAAGCGGATGATATTATCGGAACGTTGGCGAAACAGGCTGCCGGACAAGGAATCGAAGTTATCGTTGTTTCAGGAGATAAAGATTTAACGCAGCTCGCAACAGAGGATGTTACTGTATATATTACACGTAAAGGGATTACTGATATTGAAAAATATACACCGGCCCATATTGAAGAAAAGTACGGACTGACACCGGAGCAAATTATCGATATGAAAGGGCTTATGGGCGATCAATCGGATAATATTCCGGGAGTTCCGGGCGTTGGTGAAAAAACAGCGATTAAATTATTGAAGGAACACGGTACGATTGAGAAACTATATGAAGCGATGGATTCATTGAAAGCATCGAAAATGAAAGAAAAGCTGGTAGATAATGAAGAAATGGCCCATTTGTCTAAAAAGCTTGCGACTATTCATACAGATGCCCCGATTACCATTACACTCGATGATTTAGCGTATTCAGGTCCGGATGAGGAAGCGCTTCTTAACGTCTGGCAGGAGCTTGGGTTTAAATCTTTAATCGATAAAAGTGATTTTGAAGCAGTAGAAACAGAACAAGCTGAACTCGTATTTGAAAATGTGGAGCATATTACGGCTGACATGCTCAAAGATACGATGGCTATACATCTGGAGCTGGAAAATGAACATTACCATAGCTGTAATGCCCTCGGTTTAGCATTAACAGATGGGGAACGTACTGTTTATACAGCAATTGATCATGTTGTTGATAATGCGGAGTTAAAAACATGGTTGGAAGATGAAACAAAGAAAAAGTATGTGGCTGACAGTAAAGCGACACAAGCGATGCTCCATCGTTTAGGAATTGAACTAAAAGGAGTAGAGTTCGATTTATTGTTAGCTTCATATATTGTAAAGCCGTCGATTTCAGGTGATGATGTTGCAACACTTGCAAAAGAATTCGGTTATCATGATGTACAAGCCAATGAAACGGTGTACGGAAAAGGGGCAAAGTGGATCGTTCCTGGTGCAGATCATGTAGCAGAGCATGTAAGCCGAAAAGCCGTAGCGGTATGGAAATTGCAGCCGGTTTTAGAGAAAACATTGAAAGAAAACGAACAGTTTGAATTATATAAAGAACTGGAGCTTCCGCTTGCACATATTTTAGGAAAAATGGAGAGCGAAGGGATAACAGTCAATATCGATACATTGCGACAAATGGGCGATGAACTGAAGGCAAAGCTTGAAGTGATGGAAGCGACAATTTATGATTTGGCAGGCGAGAAGTTTAATATCAATTCGCCGAAGCAGCTAGGGGTTATTTTATTTGATAAACTGGGCTTACCTGTTATCAAAAAGACGAAAACAGGATACTCAACAGCGGCCGATGTGCTGGAAAAGCTGCAGTCCGAGCATGATGTTGTCAAGCATATTCTGGAATACCGGACACTTGCAAAACTGAAGTCTACTTATATTGAAGGGTTGATGAAAGAGGTTCATGAAGCGGATTCCAAAGTGCATACACGTTTCCAGCAGGCATTAACTTCAACGGGACGTTTAAGCTCAACAAACCCGAATTTACAAAACATCCCGATTCGTTTGGAAGAAGGACGCAAAATCCGAAAAGCATTTGTTCCATCGAAAAAAGACTGGATTTTGTTTGCGGCAGACTATTCCCAGATCGAGCTGCGCGTACTGGCTCATATGTGCGGTGATGATGCGCTTGTGGAGGCATTCCAGCAAGGAATGGACATCCATACACGTACGGCAATGGATGTGTTTAATCTTGAAAATCCGGATGATGTGACAAGCCTAATGCGCCGCACAGCAAAAGCTGTAAACTTTGGTATCGTCTACGGGATTAGTGATTACGGCTTATCACAAAGCCTTGATATTACACGTAAAGAAGCTGGGATTTTTATCGAAAACTATTTGCAAAGCTTCCCGGGTGTAAAAAACTATATGGACACAAGTATTGAAGAAGCGAAGAAAGCAGGCTTCGTTACAACGATTTTAAATCGACGCCGCTACTTGCCGGACATCACAAGTTCGAACTTCAACTTAAGAAGTTTTGCGGAGCGTACTGCGATGAACACACCGATCCAGGGAAGTGCAGCGGATATTATTAAAAAAGCAATGATTGACATGAATGCCCGACTTGAACAAGAAGGATTACAGACAAAGTTATTATTACAAGTACACGATGAGCTTATTTTTGAAGCACCGAAAGAAGAAGTTGAAATTTTAGAACGTATCGTACCA
Source organism: Solibacillus sp. FSL W7-1324 (assembly GCF_038008025.1). NCBI lineage: Bacteria > Bacillati > Bacillota > Bacilli > Caryophanales > Caryophanaceae > Solibacillus > Solibacillus sp. FSL W7-1324. The sequence continues at coordinate 2,568,163 of NZ_JBBOYH010000001.1, read as the reverse complement.
GAAGTGATGGAAAATGCAATTAAGTTAAGTGTGCCGTTAAAAGTGGAGTTTTCATATGGTCCTACATGGTACGATGCGAAGTAAGGAGTACCATTTATGCCGGAATTACCAGAAGTAGAAGGGGTCGTACGTGATCTACGGCCAATCGTAGAAGGTAAGACGATCGAATCTGTCTCTTTATCGGATGTCGTTTATACTTCTCATGAAGCAGGCAAACAGGCGATTGTAAAAAATGCAAAGCCTGCTCAATTTGAATTATTGGTACGAGATATGACAATCGATAAATTGGAACGCAGATCGAAATATATATTTTTTCACCTTGAGAAAAATGATGAACGTTTTATATTGGTGAATCATTTAGGGATGAGTGGAGCCTGGTTTATAGTAAATGATGTGCTGGAGATTACGGAAGAAAAGTTCCGGAAGCATATTCATGCGATATTTACATTGGCAAGCGGAGAATTGCTTGTGTATGCGGATATCCGCCGTTTTGGGGAACTGCGTTTTATTAAAGAGATTGCTGATCATCCTCCATTGCTAAAAATGGCGCCTGAGCCTTTTGATGAGATTGCCTGTGATTTTTTCCTTATGCAAAGTGAAAAACCAAAATTCGCAAAAAAACCGATTAAAGAAGTCATCATGGATGGTCAGGTGATTTCCGGTTGCGGCAATATTTATGCAACCGAAGCCTTGTTCAAAATGCTTATTCATCCGGGGAAAACAACGAGTGAATTAAGTCGTGAGCAAAAGACGATGCTCTTTCACGTCATTTGTGATGTATTGCAGGAAAGCATTGATTCGGGCGGATCGACAATTTCTGATTATCGCAGTATTAACGGCGGTGCGGGAACAATGCAGCACCGACTGAAAATGTATGGGAAAAAACAATGTGTTGTATGTGAAACAAATACAGAGTCGCTCGTCATCGCGGGCAGAACATCAACATATTGTCCGCAATGTCAAAAGTAAAGGGGAATTGCAGTGATTATTGGATTAACAGGTAGTATTGCCAGCGGAAAAAGTACCGTTGCAAAGATGATTGAGTCATACGGATTGCCGATCGTTGATGCCGATGTAGTCGCACGACAAGTAGTCGAGCCTGGTACACCGACATTAAAAAAGATTGCAGAAGCATTCGGACCGGAAGTCATTGCACAAGATGGTTCAATGGACCGTGTGAAAGTCGGGAGTATGATTTTTCATAATGAAGAAATGCGGAAAACGTTAAACAGTATCATCCATCCGGCTATTCGTGAAGAAATGCTGCGTCAGCGTGATGAATTTATCTATTTCGGCGAAAAAAATATTTTCATGGATATTCCGCTACTATTCGAAAGCAAGCTGGAACATTTCGTGGAAAAAATTATTGTCGTTTCTGTAAAGAAAGAGGTACAGCTGCAACGCTTGATGGAACGAAACGGTTTTTCTGAAGAAGAGGCGAATGCCCGTATTGCGACACAGATTCCAGTCAAAGAAAAAGAACAGTTAGCTGATGCGGTTATTCATAACAATGGAACCTTGGAAGATACAGCGGTTCAGCTTCAAAATATTTTGTATGAGTGGAATGTATTGAAGTAAAATAATACCTCAACCAATTTAATTAAAAAGTTGGTTGAGGTTTTTATTTTAAGGGTATGTATTATCTGAAAATAACAAATTTAATTAAGTGGATTAAATATGTTCAACTTTTTATAATATGTGTTATACTAATCAACGAATAAATAAAACGAATGAATCGTACTTTTAGGAGGATTTAAATAATATGACAGTTTCTATTGCAATTAATGGTTTTGGCCGCATTGGTCGTATGGTGTTCCGACAAGCAATGATGCGCGGTGACGTGAATATCGTAGCAGTGAACGCAAGCTATCCATCTGAAACGTTAGCACATTTAATTAAGTATGACACAAATCATGGTGTTTTCCCGGGAACTGTTGAAGCAGTCGAAGGTGCTTTAATTGTAAATGGCAAACGTGTTGAATTAGTTAGTGAACGTGATCCGTTAAAATTACCATGGGCTCAAATGGGTGTCGATATCGTTATTGAAGCGACTGGTAAATTTAATGACCGTGAAAAAGCAGCAAAACATATTGAAGCTGGCGCGAAAAAAGTTATTTTAACTGCTCCTGGTAAAAATGAAGATATTACGGTTGTTTTAGGTGTAAATGATGATAAATTGGATTTAACAAAGCATGATGTCATCTCAAACGCTTCTTGTACAACAAACTGTTTAGCTCCTGTAGCTAAAGTATTAAACGATGAGTTCGGTATTGTAAACGGTTTAATGACAACGGTTCATGCTTATACAAACGATCAAAACAATATCGATAACCCACATAAAGATTTACGTCGTGCACGTAACTGTGGATCATCAATTATCCCGACTTCAACTGGTGCTGCAAAAGCATTGCGTCTTGTATTACCGGAATTGGACGGGAAAATCCATGGTATGGCATTACGTGTGCCAACACCAAACGTTTCTTTAGTTGATTTAGTAGTAGATGTAGAAAAAGACGTGACGGTAGAAGAAGTAAATGCGGCATTTAAAGCGGCAGCTGAAGGCAAAATGAACGGCATTTTAAACTTCTCTATGGAGCCATTAGTATCGTCTGACTACAATACAACAACATACTCTTCTACTGTAGACGGTTTAACTACAATCGTATTAGGTGACCGAAAAGTAAAAGTGATCGCTTGGTATGATAATGAGTGGGGTTACTCTGCTCGCGTAGTAGACTTAACAAAGAAAATTGCAAATGAATTAGCAGCAGTAAACGCATAATCGATTGCTGCATTAAGAGTCATTGATCCCTTCATAAAGGCACTGACACGAGTTATAATGACAGAGAGAAAACCTTTTGCAGAAAGTAAATCATTTTTGCAAAAGGCTTTTTCTATTGTGTGAAGCAACGATGCACTATATAATTGAATGACTTTCCATTGGAAAATTTCAACGCGCGTGAAGCACTATTTCAAGCGCGTTGTTTTTGTTATAATAGAATTAAACTAACTTTTAGGAGAAATTATTATATGAGATGTCCAGCTTGTCAATACAACGGGACACGCGTTGTAGACTCAAGACCTGTTGATGATAATAAAGAAATTCGAAGACGTCGTGAATGTGAATCATGCGCCTTTCGCTTTACGACATTTGAAAAAATTGAAGAAACCCCGTTAATCGTCGTGAAAAAAGAAGGTTCACGTGAGGAGTTCAGCCGTGAAAAAGTATTGCGTGGTCTTATACGCGCATGTGAGAAACGACCTGTTGCATTAGAACAATTAGAAGAAATCGTTCTTTCGATTGAAAAGGAATTGCGCCGTTTAGGCAATGCGGAAGTACGTTCGGAAGATGTCGGGGAAATGGTAATGGACCGACTAGCGAAAATTGATGAAGTAGCCTATGTACGCTTCGCATCTGTTTACCGCCAATTTAAGGATATTACGGTATTTATAGAGGAACTGAAAGAAATCATGACCCGTCAGTCAAATAACAAATAAGTGTTAGGAGGGATAAATGGTAATGATGAATCAGCTAAATCCATATGACCATTGTGAAATTCATTGCCCTCAAACTATCACTAGTGAGCATCAGCTTGCATTACAATTATGCTATCAGCCGATTATCGGTGTTGAAGCTACTGCACTATATTTAAAGTTATGGGTTGAAACACAACAACATGAAAAGGCAACTTGTTTTCATAGCAACCTGCTCGATTCATTAAGTTTTAAACCGAAGCAATTACTAGAGGCAAGAATAATATTAGAAGCAATCGGTTTAGTGAAGTCCTTTGAGAAGATGATGGATTCATATAAATCGATGAAGTATATTTTATATCCGCCATTAACTGGCTATGACTTCTTTGACGATTCCATTCTTTCTGTATCACTTTTACGTAAAATCGGCCGCGAACAGTATGAATCATTACGAAATAAATTAGCGAAGCATGATATTTCCTTACAAGGGTACAAAGATGTAACATGCAGCTTTAATGATGCATTTGTTGCGATAACGGAATCTGAGCTAAAGCAAGTAATGCAGGAAAATACGGGTTCTGTTAATGAACGTTCAAAAATGTCGTACCCGTTTGAGTATGACTTATTTGATTTTAAGAGCTTCATGATGGGCATGAGCCAAAACTTGATCCCGAGTAGATTATTCACGCTCGATATAAAGATTGCCATTGCTAAATTAGCTTTTATGTATAATTTCTCAGTGACGGATATGCAAAGAATCGTCTTACTGGCATGGGACACAGATGAAGGACTTACGAAAAAAGAGCTTGAAAAACGCTGTGAGGAATACTACCAGCTGAACGTAGGTGTCGCAAAACCAAAGCTGATCAAAAAACAGGACATTTTCCGTTCGGTGGAAGTAATCAACACTGCTCCAGCAAAAGCACCGCAAAATATTAACGATAAAGAAGGTTTAATCGAGTATTTGGAAAAAACTTCACCGATTGAAGTTTTCCAAAAATTTAACGGTTATTTGCCGCCGGAATCCGTTGTAATGGAATTTAATCATTTCATTAGAAAAGGCGTTTCTTACGGCACCTTGAATGTTTTAATCCATTATATTTCAATGAATGACGAACTAAATTACAATAAGAACTTTATGAAGGTAGTCATGAATAACTGGCTGAAAAAAGGTGCGAAAACAGCTGAAAATACGATGGAAATTGCAAAAGTTGAACATAGCTACCGTGATCGAAAATCAAAAAACCTATCGCAAATTACAGTTACGAAAAACGATTTAAATAAAACGGAAGAAAATAATAACTCGAAAACCGATTCTCCTGATTCAGCGCTAGTTGATTATAAAAATTCTACACCTTATCAGTATTTGCTGATTTTGACTCATGGTGAAGAACCATTTTCAGGGCATGTAAAAATAGCAGAATCGCTTTACAGTTCTTATGATATCCCGATAGAAGTGGGAAACGTCATCATTCGTCATGTGTGGGACTCGACAAAAGGCAACTTGCCGGAATCGTTTGTTGAAGCATTGGCATCTGAAATCCGGTACAATCAGATTAAGACAGCCGAGCAAGCACTGGACTATATTGAAAAGCGAAATGAACGCAACCTTATTAAAGTGACAGAAGATTATTTAACAGTAGATGACCAGTCAATTCACTATGATAAAACGGTTCCTTATTATTTCCTGAAGTCACTGTATAAAGGAAAAAAACCGGTGAAGTTTATTGTCGATTTAGCCGAAGAACTCGTATTGCAGCAAGGCCTTTCGGTAGGTGCAGTCAATGTGCTGATGGAATATGCCTATAATGAGAGCAATGGGAAACTGACGAAAAACTTTGTGCAGTCTATCGCCGGAAACTGGATGTTAAACCCGCCGGCCAATGCATTGGAAGCGCTTCGTATTGTAGAAGAAAGCGATGGAACTCAACTCAAAGCATCAAAAATTACGATGGATACTCCGCTTGCCTTTAAAGTTACCGTTAAGGATATGTCAAAATGGATTCCGGCTTTCGATGAAACGTTGCCGTATGATTTCATGAAAAATTTGCTTAACGGAAAAGAACCGGTTGAAATGTTAGTGAAGCAAGTGGATGATCTTGTTTTAAAACACGGTATAAAAGTCGGTGTTGTCAACGCCATTCTAGAATTTATATTAACGAATAAAACGAGCCGTTTCGGACGTAACCAAATTCAGACACTTGCTTTGAATATGCAGCTGAAAGACATCTTGTTGGCTAAAGACGCACTTGCTTACATCGAAACGAATTATAAAGAAAATAAAGTAGACGTGAAAATTACCGAGCAGGATTTACCGAAATATTATCCTCAGGATTATGTGTTTACACCGGAATTGGCCCGCTATGAAAAAGCGACGCCATATGCATTTACAAAAGAATTAAACGATGGTCATGAGCCTTTTGCATATGTTGTCTCAACAGCGGAAAAATTGATTTTGCATTACAAGATGATTCCGGCTGTCGTCAATTACATGCTCGAATATGTAATGGAAAAAACAGAAGGTGCATTGCCTGAAAAATATATTAACAGTGTCGCAAATACTTGGCGCAACAATAAAATTCAGACGATAAAACATGCAAAAGTTTATATTGAAATGCAAGAGAAGAAAAACAAACAGCGCGGGGCAAGAAAAGTTGGCGTAGTTCCGGATTGGTTTAAAGAAAAAGATCAGGAATCGATGCAACCAGCTAATTCCGGCACTACTCAAAACCAGATTGATTTTGAAGAGCAGCGCAAAAAATTATTAGAGCAACTAAATAGTGATTAAAAAGCAGGTGAGTACAATCGAACCAATAAAAGATTCGCTCAATAAAATAAATATCCCATCTTTTGAGCAAAAATATAATGAATTAAAAAACCGTGTCCTTTCACACCCAAGTGTAAAACAGTTTATGGAAGACCATAATATGACGGAAAACTCGGCTGTTATTCAATATGGCATGACAACTCTTTTTGAATTTGTGGAACAAAAACACACTTGCTGTGGAGCAGGTTCTACCGCGCAATGCCAAAATTTCTATAAAGGCCATGTTCCGCAATTAATGCTTTCGAATGGTCAGATTAATATCATTTACAAAAAGTGCGAACAAATGCTTAAAGAAGATGACCAGCGTGAACTGGCTTCCATGATGAAGACGATGTATATGCCGAAAGATGTCCTGAAGGCAGACTTTAATGAAATGGATATGAACGATAACTCCCGCATGGCAGCGACCCAGTTTATGGTTGAGTTTAGAAAGCAATACCGCGAGACGAAGGAGCTTCCTGCAAAAGGGCTGTATTTATACGGAACATTTGGTGTTGGGAAAACCTATATTTTAGGTGCGATTGCAAATGCTTTATCGAAAGAACGTATTCAAACGTTATTAGTATATATGCCGGAATTCATCCGTGAATTAAAGTCGTCGGTAACAGAAGGGTCGATTGAACAGAAAATCGATTTTGTAAAAAAAGTGCCGGTATTAATGCTTGATGATGTGGGCTCTGAGCCGATTTCTACATGGACAAGAGATGAAATTATCGGATCGATCCTGCATTACCGTATGGCAGAAAAATTGCCGACATTTATCTCTTCAAATTTCAATTACAAACAGTTGGAAGAACAATGGTCCGTAACAGAACACGGGGCAATAGATGAAATGAAATCGGGCCGTATTTTACAACGGGTACAAGCATTAACGACACCGCTTGAGATTACCGGAACAAACCGCAGAAAATAAAATATTAAAAGTTTTATTTTTCAATATTGCTTTTCTCCAAAATCGAGCGTATACTTTGTACGTAAATAAACAATAAATGCATTGAAAAGGACAACAAGTTTAACGAACTGGCTTTTAGAGAGGGAAGACACGGCTGCAAGCTTCCTAGCACAAGCGTTATACTTTACTACCTTCGAGCAGTGACGGGGCCAATCCGTCATCGTTTCTCAGTACGTTAACTGACCGAGAGCTTCTGATTCGTTTAACGAAGAAGGAAGAAGGGTGGCACCACGAGCATACAGCATCGTCCCTTTGTTGGGACGGTGCTTTTTATTTTGCCTAAAAGTGCTGAACAAATTTTATAAAAGAGTAGTGAAATGATATTTGCAGGGAAAACTAGTTGATTGGAGTGGAGGTTCGACTCCAGCGGGAAAAGCACGAGTGAGAGACTACAGGCTCGAGCCGTGCCCGCGGAAAGCGTAACCGAAACGGAAATCAACGGCATTTAAAGACGGCATTTTATCACTTTCAAATATTTAAAAGGAGGACAACAACATGTCAGAAATGATCAAATTAACATTCCCGGATGGCGCAGTAAAGGAATTCGCCAAAGGAACATCTACATTGGACGTTGCAGGTTCAATCAGCCCAGGACTTAAAAAATCAACATTAGCAGGTAAAATCAACGGCACATTAATCGATGCAAAAACAGGGATCGAACAAGACGGTGCAATCGAAATCATTACAAACAAATCAGACGAAGCATTAGAAATCCTTCGTCACTCAACTGCCCACTTAACAGCACAGGCAGTAAAACGTCTATACCCAGACGTAAAATTAGGTATCGGTCCAGTTATCGATTCAGGCTTCTACTATGACATCGATTCACCAACACCGATTACTGCAGAAGATTTACCAGCAATCGAAAAAGAAATGAAAAAGATTATTTCTGAAAACATCGAAATCGAGCGCAAAAACGTTTCTCGTGATGAAGCACAAAAAATCTACGAGGAAGTTGGCGACGAGTATAAATTAGAACTACTTGAAGCAATTCCAGCTGATGACCAAGTATCAATTTACTACCAAGGCGATTTCTTTGACCTTTGCCGTGGTGTACACGTACCATCTACAGGCAAATTAAAAGAGTTCAAACTATTATCATTAGCGGGTGCATACTGGCGCGGTAACTCAGACAACAAAATGCTGCAACGTATTTACGGTACTGCATTCTTCACAAAAGATGAGTTAAAGCACCATCTTCAAATGCTTGAAGAAGCAAAAGAACGTGACCACCGTAAGATCGGTAAAGAATTGGATTTATTCATGACTAGCCAAACTGTTGGTCAAGGATTACCGCTATGGTTACCGAACGGTGCAACAATCCGCCGTACGATCGAACGCTACATCGTAGACAAAGAATTATCTTTAGGCTACAAACACGTATATACACCAGTGCTTGGCTCGAAAAAACTGTATGAAACATCAGGTCACTGGGAGCACTATCAAGACGGCATGTTCCCTCCAATGGAAATGGACAATGAAACACTTGTTTTACGTCCAATGAACTGTCCTCACCATATGATGGTATTCAAAAACGGTCTGCACTCTTACCGTCACTTGCCAATCCGTATTGCGGAACTTGGTACAATGCACCGTTATGAAATGAGTGGAGCGGTATCTGGATTGCAACGTGTACGCGGGATGACTTTAAATGACGCGCACATTTTTGTACGTCCTGACCAAATTAAGGCAGAATTCAAAAAAGTAGTGGAACTGATTTTAGAAGTATATAAAGACTTCGATCTAAAAGACTTCTCATTCCGTCTTTCTTACCGCGATCCGAACAACACAGAGAAGTACTTTGATGACGATCAAATGTGGGAAACAGCACAGGCAATGTTAAAAGAAGCAATGGATGAGCTAGGATATGACTACTTCATCGCAGAAGACGAAGCAGCTTTCTATGGTCCAAAACTTGATGTTCAAGTAAAAACTGCAATTGGTAAAGAGGAAACTTTATCGACTGCACAACTTGACTTCTTATTGCCACAACGTTTTGACCTTTCTTACATTGGTGAAGATGGGCAGCCACAACGTCCAGTAGTTATTCACCGTGGTGTTGTATCAACAATGGAACGTTTCGTAGCATTCTTGATCGAAGAATACAAAGGAGCATTCCCGACATGGTTGGCACCGGTGCAAGCGACAATTATTCCTGTATCAAACGCAGTGCACTATGATTATGCACGCGAAGTACAAGAAAAATTAGCAGCAGCTGGTATCCGTGTAGAAATGGATGACCGTGAAGAAAAACTAGGTTACAAAATCCGTGAAGCACAAATGCAAAAAATCCCGTACATGCTTGTACTTGGAGATAAAGAAGTAGCAGAAAATGCGGTTAATATCCGCCGTTACGGTTCAAAGGATTCAGAAACAATCAGCTTTGAACAGTTCCTTGCAGATATTACAGCAGAAGTGAAGAAATAATATGAAGAAGGCGGCCCTCATTTTGTGGGCCGCCTTTTTAGCTTTCGAAATGCAAGTTCCGTTTTTCATTTTTATATTTCTTAAAGCATTTTTTAAATAAATGCATAAAGTAGGAAATATAAAAGGAGTGAATGAATGTTTTATCATATAAAGGAACTGCAATATGAAGCCAAGCCGTGCAGACCGGATCCGGTTATGGCCCGTAAAATGCAGGAAATTCTAGGTGGTCAATTTGGAGAAATGTCGGTAGCGCTACAATACTTATTTCAAGGCTGGAATACGAGAGGCAATGAAAAATACCGTGACTTACTGATGGATACAGGCACGGAAGAACTTGCACATATTGAAATGATTTCGACAATGATTGCGAGATTGCTGGATGGTGTTGAGCCTGTAGCACTGGATGAGGCGGCAAAGGACCCACTGATCGCAGCAATTCTAGGAGGCAGTAATCCCCAGCATATAATTGTCACTGGTCTAGGGGCAGCGCCGAAAGATTCCAATGGGGTACCATGGAATGCGGGCTATATTGCAGCAAGCGGAAACTTACTGGCAGATTTCCGTGCGAATCTGAATGCCGAATCGCAAGGGCGTTTACAGGTAGCGCGTCTTTATTATGAAACGGAAGATCCGGGTGTACGTGATATGTTTTCATGGCTGCTTGCTAGAGATACAATGCACCAAAATCAGTGGGTTGCTGCGATTAAAGAATTAGAGGCTCAGGAAAATATTGTTGTGCCGAGTACCTTCCCTAAAGAACTTGAAAAACGTGAAGTAGCCTATACATTATTCAACTTCTCCCGCGGAAATGAAAGTGCACACGGACGTTGGGCACATGGACCGAGTATGGACGGGGAAGGTGTCTTCAATTATGTGGAACACCCGCAGTCTTTTGCGCCTGCTCCTGTTTTACGTCCAGCACCACCAACTATTTTCGACACACCACCTAATATGATGTAAACAAAAAACTGTCCTCGACCTGTAGGTAATATCAGGTCGAGGACAGTTTTTATAGTAGATTATAATTTTTTGTCTACATCAATATCATGGTGTAGCGTTGTTGGCGGTACGACCGGGTTCGGTACTTGTCCCATTGGTGCCGGGTTATCCAAGAAAACAAATTCCCCAGTTCCATCCGGTGCTGTACCTTGTGCCCACGGACCATTTTTAGAAGCTGTACCCTCAGATAAGCTCCATAGTTCATAAGCATGCGGCTGAGCTTCCAACTCGTCTTCCGGTGCAAATGAAGCAGGAACGACAACGCCTTTCTTTTCTTCAAGCTCTTTAATAGCTGCCATCCATTGATATTGGTGGTAACGGTCACGTGCCAGCATTTTTCTGAATACTGTACGTACACCTTCATCTTTTGTCATATGGTATAAACGCGCAACTTGTAAACGGCCTTGTGATTCTGCATTTAAGTTAGCGCGGAAGTCTGCAAGCAGGTTACCGCTCGCTGCAATATAACCGGCATTCCATGGTATACCGTTAGAGTCTTTTGGAGTAGCCCCTAAACCACTAACAATTAAGTGCTGCGGATTGATGCCGCCCATAATAGAATCCATCATCGGATCTTGCGCAATTTTTTGCTGGTCATCAGGTGATGCACCATCAAGTAATTGACTAATTAAAGAACATAGCATTTCAACGTGACCGATTTCCTCGGTACCGATATCCATTAATAAGTCTTTGTATTTTTCTTCGCCACGACAGTTCCAACCTTGGAAAAGGTATTGCATCATGACACTCATTTCACCGAACTGACCGCCAAGAACTTCCTGAACTTGTTTCGCTAATAATGGATCTGGTCTTTCAACTTTTACCTCAAATTGTAATTCTTTTTGATGTCTGAACATATTAAAAATTCCTCCTATCGATAAAATGTGAGTCCCTAATTAGATTCCACTAATTTTTTAAGTAAAACCTGGAAATGAAAATTAATTTCATTTATTTTAAAAAAAAAGAGAAACAATAAAATTAATCATATAAAAAAGCTTGACGTTACTTTAAGCACGTGTTAAGATTATTTAGGTTATGAATACAAAAGTTTGAAAGTAGAGGCTGCCCGCTTCTCACCTGACAAGTGCTTTTATATAAGTTACGTGCAGGTATCAGAAACGTTGAATTGTTTTACGCATGAATGCGTATGCACATATAGCGGGCGGACATCTCAAATGTCCGTCCTTTTTGTTTGTAAAGACAAGAAGAACATATGGACATCACGCAGAGGTGTACCGTTCGACAGGGTTATACTTTACACCAACTCATGTATTCGCGACAAACACTTGGAGGTGGATTAATATTAGCAAAGACATGTATGTAAACGAAGGCATCCGCGCGCGCGAACTTCGTCTAATTGACCACAATGGTGATCAGCTTGGTCTAAAAACGCGTACAGAAGCGTTGGAAATTGCCGCTCGTGCTAACTTGGATCTTGTCCTTGTGGCCCCTCAAGCCAAGCCACCAGTCGCTCGTATCATGGACTATGGTAAATTTAAGTTTGAACAGCAAAAGAAAGACCGTGAAATTCGTAAAAACTCTAAAGTAATCGTAATGAAAGAGGTTCGTTTGAGCCCAACAATCGATGAACATGATTTTCAAACGAAATTACGTAATGCGATTAAGTTCCTTGAAAAAGGAGATAAAGTTAAAGCTTCAATTCGCTTTAAAGGTCGTGCAATCACACACAAAGAAATTGGTCAGCGTGTGCTGGATCGCTTTGCTGAAGCTTGTGCTGAAGTATCTACGGTTGAGCAAAAACCGAAGATGGAAGGCCGAAGCATGTTCTTAGTTCTTCAACCGAAGACAGAGAAATAATACGTATGTAGAAACAAGTTTAGGAGGAAATCGACATGCCAAAAATGAAAACTCACCGTGGAGCTGCGAAACGTTTCAAAAAAACAGGTACTGGTAAATTAAAATTTGACCGTGCTTATGGCTCTCACTTATTCGCTAACAAATCAACTAAAGCAAAACGTCACTTACGTAAAGCAAAAGTTGCAACTTCAGGCGATTTCAAGCGTATCCGTACATTATTAACTTACATGAAATAATCTTGACCGTTTAAAAGATTATTAAAAACAAAAATAAAATTAAGCATTCGAAAGAATTAGCAGGAGGTAATTACTATGCCACGCGTAAAAGGCGGAACAGTAACACGCGCTCGTCGCAAAAAAGTTTTAAAATTAGCTAAAGGTTACTTTGGTTCAAAACATACTTTATATAAAGTAGCTAACCAAGCAGTAATGAAATCAGGTCAATATGCATACCGTGACCGTCGTCAAAAGAAACGTGATTTCCGTAAATTATGGATCACTCGTATCAATGCGGCAGCTCGCATGAACGGTTTATCTTACTCTCGTTTAATGCACGGCTTAAAAGTAGCAGGTATCGAAGTTAACCGTAAAATGTTAGCTGACTTAGCTGTAACTGATGCAACAGCATTCGCTCAATTAGCTGAAGAAGCTAAAAAAGCAGTTGCTAAATAATTTTTGACCTTGTCAAAAACTATTTCTGTACTGAAAGCGTAAGCGACAGGTGCAAAATATTTAGTTGAAGCTATAATAAAGACTGATAGGGAATTGTTCCTTATCAGTCTTTTTTTGACTAGGGGGAATTCAGATGGAATTAGCAGCACTTTCATATGTTGCCGTTGTTTCACTCGTATTATGTGTATATATGTACATAGATAAAGAACGTGCAAAAAAGAAGGAATGGCGTATTTCCGAACGGACATTATTAACATTGGGCGTTCTGGGAGGGGCACTTGGCGGTGTTTTAGGAATGTACTTATTCCGTCATAAAACAAAGCATAACAAATTTGCATTTGGCTTTCCTTTACTTGGAGCGATTCATATATTCTTACTCGTTCAGCTATTTTAATATCATTTTAAAGCATAGACTAAATAGGTCTATGCTTTTTTGTATAATATGGCAGATTATTCATTTGTTAGTTTAATAGTTGTAATTTATAATGAATTCAGTAAATTTAAAAACGGGGAGTAATGAAATGACGAAATATGAAGAGCAGTTGTCTTATTTACAAAAGCCAAATGAAGAGGAAATCCCGGATGATATACAGCAACTTTTTGATGAACAAGTTGAAAAGCAACTGGAGCAGAACGGTTTTGTAAATAATTTGTTTAAGATTCTTCCATTAAATGCGTTGCAGTATAAAGGTTTTTTGGAATTTAAATATTCCTTATTCAATGAAGAAACAACTTATTTGTCGTTAGCAGACAAGGAAATGATCGGACTTGTTGTCTCTTCGACGAATAATTGCAATTATTGCCTTACTTCACATAGTGATGTCCTCCGCGGAATAACAAAAAATCCGGGATGGGTGGACCAATTAACATACAATTACCGCTCTGCAAAACTTACGGAAAAGCAGCGTGCGTTATGTGATTATGCCTACCGGGTTACGAGATATCCAAATGAAATAACGACTAAAGAAGTTGATTTACTACGTGAGGCTGGCTTTAATGATCACGAAATACTGGAAGCCGCGTATGTTGCCGGCTTCTTCAATTATACAAACCGCTGGGTAAGTACGATTGGGGCTGTCGCAAATCCCGGGCATTACGGACATAATCGATAAAAAGGATGCTAAAATGCAGCATCCTTTTGGTTTATATGATAAAAAATAGGAGCATCATTACAACACCAATCGGAGTAAAAAAGCGGTATTTGATACGTTTCTTTGCCTGAAACCACTCGTTTTCGTGAACAGACATTAGCTGGAAAAAAGGCGCTTGTTTAATTTCATTTAAAATAGAGCTAAGCGCAACATTTAAACCGATAGAAGAAAATATAAGGACTGGTAATGGAAGAAAAAGGTTTCAAAAAAGCGAACCTCTCAATTATGAGGTTCGCTATCTCCAGTTAATCTTTCATTAGTTGCTCAATCGGATTTTTCCAATTGATCGTGGCGTTTGGATAATTCATAAGAATTTCATTTTCCAAATACAAAAAATCTTCTTTCGTAAACCCTTGAAGTTTCATCGCATCATGGACAAAGACGAAAATACTGACGACTTCAAATGCATTGTCAGTCGTGCCTAAATACTTTTCTCCTTCAAATAATGCTCCCTTATACGAAATGAAAAAGTTTTTCCGAATGTTTTTCACATCATCATAAAAATAATATTGTCCATTTTCATATGCCTCATCCAATTTACGCTTTGGGTCGATTAAGTAGCGTACCCCTCTATAAAATATGTAAATGATGAGAAGGATGATGGCAAGTCGTAACAAAATAGCCATGAAACTTCCTCCTTGCTTACGTTGATTCCCTCCTATACGATTGAGTAGTATAAAAAGTTTCATTTTATTTCGAAAAAGAGGGATGTTTTGATGCAATTTCATCAATTATTTGAAAAGCAGAGGAAACTAGATCTATTCATTGAAGAAAACCAACATGTACAGAAGGATGTATTTGCCGAAAAAGGGCTTGCATTATTAGTCGAACTAAGTGAACTTGCCAACGAAACGCGCTGTTTCAAGTTTTGGTCAACAAAGGGGCCTTCGGAAAAAACTGTCCTTTTAGAAGAGTTTGTAGATTCGATTCACTTTATGCTTTCACTTGGAAATATGCGCGGCTTTCAATTGAAGGAATGGCCCTATTTGAAAGAGAAGCAGGAGTTGACTGAAACCTTTCTTACTACGACACAGATGATTCTGACATTTCTGCAGCACCAAAATGAAGATAATTACAGGGCAATGTGGCAACAATACAGCATAATTGCATACAACTTGAATTTTACAATCGATGACGTTTTGCAAGCATATGAATTAAAAAATGAAAAGAATTATGACCGACAACGAAATGGCTATTAATTTACATAAAGTCAAGAAACTATTTCACATTTCGAAATATTGTCGCTATAATAAAGATGAGTAATTATTAGGGGGAAACCACATGACAAAGCTCGATGCTACATTACAAATGTTCAAAGATTTAACAGATGCAAACGGCATTCCAGGAAATGAACGTGCACCACGTGAAGTAATGAAAAAGTATATCGCACCATATGCAGATGAAGTAGAAACAGATAACTTAGGCAGTTTAATCGCCAAAAAAGTAGGCGATGAAAACGGTCCGAAAATTATGGTTGCGGGCCACTTGGATGAAGTTGGTTTCATGGTGACACGCATCGATGATAAAGGGTTTGTGTTCTTCCAAACTGTAGGCGGCTGGTGGAGCCAAGTAATGCTTGCCCAACGCGTGACAATTACAACGCGCAAAGGGGAAGAAATTATCGGAGTGATCGGTTCAAAGCCACCACATATTTTACCGGCTGATGTTCGTAATAAAGTAGTCGACATTAAATCAATGTTCGTTGATATCGGTGCCACTTCAAAAGAAGAAGCAATGGAGTGGGGCGTACGTCCAGGCGATATGATCACACCATATTTTGAATT
This sequence comes from Solibacillus sp. FSL W7-1324, assembly GCF_038008025.1. NCBI lineage: Bacteria > Bacillati > Bacillota > Bacilli > Caryophanales > Caryophanaceae > Solibacillus > Solibacillus sp. FSL W7-1324. The sequence goes on along the minus strand of NZ_JBBOYH010000001.1, from coordinate 2,552,060 downwards.
CAACGTTATGAAAAACGAAAAGCATCTTTTGGCGAAAGCATGGGACAACCGAATTGGCTGTGCAATTGCAATCGATGTACTGAAAGCATTAAAAGAAGAAAAGCATCCAAACATTGTTTATGGTGTCGGGAATGTACAGGAAGAGATTGGCCTTCGCGGTGCGAAAACATCATCATTTAAAGTTCAACCGGATATCGGTTTCTCTGTAGATGTAGGTGTTGCTGGTGATACACCTGGCGTGACACCGAAAGAGTCGACTTCAAAAATGGGCGCAGGTCCACAAATTGTCGTATATGATGCATCCATGGTATCACATACAGGTTTACGTGAATTTGTTTTAGATGTAGCTGACGAAGCGGGCATTCCATACCAGTTCGAAGCTATGGCTGGCGGCGGTACGGATGCAGGTTCAATCCATATTACAGCAAATGGTGTGCCATCATTGGCAATCGGTGTAGCAACACGTTATATTCACTCACACGCAGGTATCCTGCACCGTGACGATTATGATAATGCTGTGAAATTAATTGTAGAAGTAATTAAACGATTAGACCGTGAAGCAGTAAATAAAATTACATTTGAATAAAAATGAAATTACGATCTGGAACTATGAATGAAGATGTAGACCAGGTGAAATAAAAATCAGTTTTCCGAAAGGGAAATTGATTTTTTTTTTTTGCCTTTACCACAACGAAACCTATAAAGAAATCGATATTTGATGAATAGAAAAATAATATAGGGAAATAATGCTTCTATTAATTATTTTAGAATGGGGGCAATAGAATGTTTTTTGGAAAAAAGAAAAATGAATCACGCAAAAAACAAACTGAAACATTACCGCCATCTTCTCAAAATAAAGAAACACCGGAACAGGTATCCGTCCAAACACAAAAAAGTGAAGCCATTTCTGAAACTACTGAAATTTTTATTCAGGATATGAAGGAGCGGGTGCTGTCACCAGCCGATTTGGTCGTACGCCATGTAACTGAAAAAATTACGATTATTTTTGTGGATAATTTAATTAAAGAAGATATTTTGAACTTAAAACTTTTGCCGGCTTTACAAAATATTGAAAACGAATCACCGGAAACAATCATAAGTCAATTGCCGCTTCCGCAAATAAATGAGACTGATAAAATGACTGATTGTGTAGATACAATGCTGACGGGAGCAGTTGTTATTCATGTAGAAGGACATAGCTGTGCGATACTTGTCATTATCCCGGCGAGAGAGTCACGAGGTTTAACACCTCCGGAAAATGAATCGCAAGTAATTGGATCACAAGTTGGTTTTAATGAAAGTTTGTCGACCAACATTTCTCTTGTTCGGCGCTATATAGCAAATCCGAATTTGGGGAACGAAAAATTCAAGGTTGGTAAACAAACAAATACCGCGCTTTCAGTAATGTATATTAAAGGAATTGTGGCGGAGCAAAATGTTAATACAATAAGGCAAAGAATTGAAGCACTTGATATTCAAGACATAATAGATAGTGCGGAACTGTCTGAGTTGCTTGATGACAATAAGCTTTCCTTTTTCCCGCAAATGTTAATAACAGAACGTCCAGATCGATTTTGTGATGGATTGCTAAGCGGGAAAGTAGGGATTCTTGTTGATGGGAGTTCAATGGCAATTCTTTGCCCATACAGCTTTTTTGAGTTCTTTCAGAGCAGAGAAGATAAAAACTTACGATGGCCAATCGCAACGTTTTTAAGGCTCTTAAGGTTCGTCGCTATTTTAATTTCCATCTTTTTAACACCACTGTATGTAGGAGCTTTAACTTTTCATTACGAAGTCATACCGCAGTCGCTGTTAGTTCCGCTAAGTGAATCGAGGGCCCGGGTTCCTTTCCCACCAATACTGGAGGCGCTTTTCCTGGAATTGATTATGGAATTGCTTCGGGAAGCAGGGGCAAGGTTGCCCACAAAAATAGGTCAAACAATAGGAATCGTCGGCGGTATTGTATTAGGAACAGCCGCAGTACAAGCAGGGATTACTAGTAATATCCTGATCATTATTGTTGCGCTATGTGCCTTGTCATCGTTTATTACGCCAAGTTACATGATGGGGAATGTCATTAGGATTATTCGTTTTCCGATTATTATTATTGCAGGGTTTTGGGGTTTTTATGGAATAATGCTCGCATTTTGTATTTTATTGATTCATCTATTGAGACTGACAAGCCTGGGTGCTCCTTATTTGTCGCCATTTTATCCTCCAAGAATTCGAAGCTGGGGCGACAGTATAATTCGCTTTCCGTATCGGTTTACTGTTCGCAAATCGGCAACTACAAGAGTAGATGGTGCTGAATTTTCATCAGGCCAGGATGGTCAGAAGAATGATAGGAATGTGGAAGAATGAAAAATAAATTGCAAATCGGAACAAATGAGATGTTTAATGCTCCTCTACTTTTCTATATAATTTGTGCTTCCCAGGTTGGAGTAGGGGTTCATGGATTTCAGGCAGTAATCTATCAAAATGCAAAACATGATGCCTGGATTTCCATTATTATTAGTTTTTTGGTCGCCTATCTTTCGGTATTTATGTCATTGAAGCTATTGAAAATGTATGAAACGGAGGATATTTTTGGCGTTAATCTCGATCTATTTGGCAAATATATTGGGAATTTTATTAATTTACTTTTAGTCATATATAGCAGCTTAGCTTTTTTTGCAATTATAAGGAATTATACTGACGTTATTAATGCTTGGGTTTTTCCGGAATTAAAACCTTCCTTTATTATGATTACATTGATGATTCTGGTAGTGTATGCCTTTACTGCAGGTCTTCGGACAATAATCGGGATATGTTTTTTTAGCTTTTTTTTAGGATTGTGGATTCCTGTTGCGCTAATCATTCCATTGAATTATGCTAACGTAAATTATTTATTGCCTGTATTTAGCGCTGATTTAGTTGAACTACTTAAAGGGGCCTATTACATGACCTTTACCGTAGCGGGATTTGAAGTGATTCATACACTTTATCCGTTTATTAAGGAAAAAGAAAAAGCAAAAAAATATGTTTCTTTAGGGTTATTTTTTACAATGTTTCTGTATTTGTTTGTCATGATTGTCACATTAACTTTTTTTAGTGGGGAACAGCTTGAGCGTACAATCTGGGCAACATTGTCGCTCTTTAGTAATATTCGTCTTCCTTTTCTTGAAAGGATTGAACTGATTACTGTCTGTTTTTGGATGATTGTAATATTACCGAATCTCTGTTTATATGCATGGTCGGCTTTCAGGGGAATGAAAAGGATTGCCAATATTTCAGAAATGAAATTTATTTTAGGCATGTTTTCTTTAATATTTATCGGATCTTTCTTCATTGAAACAAGAAGTGAAATCTATGAATTCAACAACAAGTTTGGATATATGGCATTTATTATTGTGCTGATTTATCCGATGGTTCTGTATTTAATAGCTTATATAAAAAATTCAGTCTCCAGACAGAGAGCCGGAAAGGAATGAATGAGCTGGCTATATGAAAAAATTCATTATAGTAATCGCTTTTACATTTATGTTAGGTGGCTGTGCAGAACAGAAAATTTTAGAAAATATAAGTTTAACGACATTGGTCGGGTATGAATTGGAAGATGAAGGGGATCTGACTTTCATAGCTGTAATTCGACAAGTTAATCAAGATTTGGAAAGCCGTGTAGAGATACAATCTGCAACAGCTGCGACAAGTAAGTGGGCACGCACTAAAATTGACTTAAAAACATCTAAAATAACTGGTTCAGGTCAATTGAGGGTTGCCTTGTTCGGTGAAAACTTGGCCAAAGAAGGGTTGGACCACAATCTGCACATTTTAAAAATGAGTGCTGAAATTAGTAATGCTACCTATTTAGCCATTGTTGAAGGTGATATAAAAGAGTTACTGGAATACCAGTACAAAAATATAACGGATATTGGGCAGTATATTTACCAGTTAATCCAGCAAAATATTGAACATCATCATGCGCTGTCATCAACTCTTCATGAAGTGAATAGAGATAAATACTCTTTAGTAAAAAGCTATGCCCTTCCAGTAATCAAAAAAGAAGAAGAAAATATTGTCATCTCAGGAATGGCACTTTTTAAAGACAGCAAAGTTGTCGGTCAGATTTCTGCTGACGATACAATGTTTATAATGATGATCAGAGAACGCACTCATAATGGAACACTACAATTAGAATTGCCTGAATCAACGCTGGATGGCATAACTGAAAACCCGTTTGATGAATTGGCTGTAGCGATTGATTCCATTGATTCGAAGCCCGTACTTAGACTTGTGGATCCATCAGTACCTGAATTTGATCTAACGATAAAAATGGAATGCCGTTTAAGAGAAATAAATACGGATATAATTGTAGATGATCCGGAAACAATAAAAAAACTTGAAAAGGAAATCAATCATAAAATCGAAAGCGAGATAAAGCAAATTATTAAGTACAGTCAAGATGTGAATTCGGATATATTTAACTTTGGTGAGCGTTTTAGAGCAAGGGTACGCAATGTGATAGTCGATAAAGAAAAATGGTATGAGTTATATCCGCAAATGAAAGTGAATGTTAAAGTGGAATCACAAATTGTACGCGATGGTGTGTTTCAATAAGTTTTGTGAATTTGGTCTGGAATCTATATAAAGCTAAAGGTCAAAAAACCATTAATTTTCCGGTCAGTGGGAAAGTTAATGGTTTTTTGTTTATTTTACGTCATGAAGGGCAGTTAGCTTTGTCTCAATTGAGTTCGTCAAATCAGTCGTCGCTTTAGGTACGAAACTTTCCAATACTGGGTTGATCATCATCCCCATAAAACCGCCCGCGGATAGATCAAGGCTTCCTGTAACTTGAGCGGATTCGTTATTACCGGCAGTAATATTAAAATAGCCGTTACCGTCAAAGTTGTCCGACAAGCCTTTAATGTTAAATTTTACATCACTTGGCTCAATAGAATCCGTAATATCGACTTGAAGGGTAATCTTTTTTTTCGTAAATCCTAAATCTGCAAGTAAAGTCCAAGTGAACTGTGTATCATGTTGTGCTTCATGTTCGATATAGCCTGGGATTAATGGTGCCCAATTGTTGTAATCCTTTAGAAAATTCCATATTACATCGTTTGATAATGGTAATTGCACTGTATGGATAGCGTTCGGCATAATAATTCCTCCTAAAATCAATTAGCAGTACGAGTAAATTATTTCCAAAAAGTACCGCTGTAAATAGTATGCTAAAAAATGAATAGGAATTCCATAAAAATCATAAATTTTCTCCATTAATCATTATAAGTATCGCTTAAGTAATTATTTTGTTTTGAAGAAGCGTTATCGAGACAGTAGTAATTATTGAACAATTAAATTAATTTAAATAATTTATAATAATTCACTTGATTTTATAATTATTCATTTGTATAATAAAACCAACATAAAGCTCACAGAGGTGTGTAATGATGAAGTTATTAGAAGAGGTGCAATTAAAACCCGTTGAAAGTTTACAAGGAAAAGACTTATTAACACTGCTTGACTATACGAGTGAAGAAGTGAAACAACTGCTTGAACTTGCGACACAGTTGAAAACAATAACGAAGGCAGGCAAATGTCCACGATTATTGGAAGGTAAAACACTTGGCATGATCTTCGAGAAAAGCTCAACTCGTACACGGGTATCGTTTGAAGTAGGGATGCAGCAGCTCGGGGGATATGGCATGTATATGAATGCACGTGATATGCAAATCGGCCGTGGTGAACCAATCTCCGATACAGGAAGAGTTCTGTCAGGCTATTTAGACGGGATTATGATCCGTGCCAATTCCCATACGATGGTTGAGGAATTAGCTGATAACGCATCGATTCCGGTCATTAATGGATTAACGGATCTTGATCATCCATGCCAGGCATTAGCCGATCTTGAAACAATTGCCGAAAATAAAGGCGAATTGAAAGGGTTAAAAATCGCTTATGTAGGTGATGGCAATAACGTAGCACATGCGCTAATAGTTGCTGCAGCACATGTTGGAATGCATGTAGCAGTTGCAACACCACCAGGATATGAATGCGATACGCGTATTATAGAAAAAGCACAGGTGATTGCTTCGCGTAATGGCAGTACCATTATCGTAACGAATGATCCAGTGGAGGCAGTTACAAATGCAGATGCTGTTTATGCAGATGTATGGACATCTATGGGGCAGGAAGAAGAAACGCAAAAACGCTTGAAAGATTTTGCGGGATACCAGATCAACGATGAATTGGTTGCCCATGCAAAGCCGGATTATATGTTCCTGCATTGTTTACCGGCACATCGTGAGGAAGAAGTTGCGACGTCAGTAATTGATGGTCCAAATTCTTATATATTTGAGCAAGCAGAAAATCGCCTGCATGCACAAAAAGCAGTTTTAGTATCTCTATTGGCGTAAAAAAGGCAGTGGCTTTGTACTACGGGTTGTAGTCGCCACTGTGAACCATACATTATTTATGGGCAGGAAGGGCAAATAAATAATGTAGTAGTCCAACGTGAATAACAACGGGAGACGCTGTGACGATTCATGAAGAGCTACAAGTGATGTCTGTATTCAAGATGGAATGCCCCATCACTACATAGAAAAAGCAATCCGGGAGACGCTGGATTGCTTTTTTGTATGGAATCATAATTGAAAGTTGGTTGGTTATGCTAAAAGTTAGCTGACAAATTGTTTTGCTAATTTTTGTGAAAATTCATTTCGCTCACTTTCGCTTGCACCATTCCACCATTTTTCCAGGAATACTCCAAGGCCTGGTAGTAAATGTTCCTCGCCCCGTGAAATTGCATCATTGACGATATCCTGAAATTCAGCGGCATCTGAGCCTGTAACATTGGCAGTAATTGCTTGTCGAATTTGAAAATCCATATGAAACCTCCTTTTCCCATACTTTGTTCAAAATAATAAACTTTATACATGGTATTGCATTATGGTTTACAAAATAATTGTGATAAAATATACAATCGAGTACGTAAAAAAGGACGGGAAATCATGAAAAGAATCGAATCAACACAAAATGCGCTAGTGAAGCATTGGAAAAAGCTTGTTACACAACGTAAAGAACGTGAAAAAACAGGAGAGTATATTGTCGAAGGCTTTCATTTAGTGGAAGAAGCGTTAAAACATAAAGAACAGATTGTACAAATCATTGTGCGTGATGGTGTGGATCTACCATTATTATGGGCAATCGATGAGGTAGTATTAGTCCATGTAAATGATGCAGTCTCTAAAGAAATTGCGGAAACAGAAAATTCCCAAGGAGTATTTGCCCATTGTAAGCAACAGCAAATTTCAGAAGATGAACAATTTAATTGGCGTAAAGTACTATTAGTCGATGCTGTTCAAGATCCGGGTAATATCGGTACGATGATTCGTACGGCAGACGCTGCTGGAATTGATGCGGTTGTTTTAGGCAAAGGCAGTGTCGATGCATTTAATCCAAAGTCATTACGTTCAGCACAGGGCTCTCATTTTCATATTCCAGTCGTACGTGGAGACTTGTTGGAATGGGTGGAAAACCTGCAGGCTGACGGTATCCGTGTATATGGGACTTCACTAGATGAGTCGATTTCATATAAAAATGTTGAGCCTAGTGATTCATTTGCTTTAATTGTGGGTAATGAAGGGAGTGGCATTAATCCGCAAATTTTGGCAAAAACAGACCAGAACATCATTATTCCTATTTTAGGTGGAGCAGAATCACTAAATGTAGCGGTGGCAACAGGAATATTATTGTATGCTTTTGTAAAATAAACAGGTAAAACGTTGACGAGGGATTTTGTAAGTAAGTACTTATAAAATCCCATTTCTTTTAAAATATTAGGTAAAAAGTGGAAATAAAATCCATAATTTGAGAGGGATTACGCTTTCTGATTAGTCGCAAAATATGAACTTTAACGAGTTCATAGAAATGTCATTTTTGAAATGAAGTTCCCTTTTAGCTCGCAATTGCTCTGTTTTACTGCATTTGTCGTCATTATTTTAAAATATTAAAAAAGAATCGCTTGAAAAATGGCAGAAATAAGGGTTTTTTCCAATTTGATGTTTTGACACTTATTTGATGTTTAACTAAAATCTAAGTAGGTTAGACAGGCGCCTTAAGTTGTCACAACAAAAAAATAAAATAATGCTTTTTGAAATAGTGAGCAAACTGTTAATTATGGGATTCAATTTAAAGGCTCTAAATGGTGATGAATTGATGGTCTGGCTATTTGCCACTATATGCATAGTGTAAATGGTAATAAGTGAATTTATTCATTCGATGTCGCACTACGTATTATTTTATTTTCGCTCTCACATGAAAGCGCTTAAGCAAAATCTAACAAGCTCTATTTAATTGGAAAGGAGTCCAACTATGAAAGTAAATATGAAGGGAACATTACTCTCTTTCATGGGACTAGGTGCTATTCTATTAGCAGGCTGTAACGATAAGTTAGCAGTACTTGATCCTAAAGGTCCTCAAGCTCAAAGACAAGCCGATGACACAATGTTATTAATTTACCTAATGTCAGGGATTGTTCTAACAGTATTAGCAATTTTGGTATTTATGTTATTTAAATACCGTGCATCAAAACAAAGCCCAGATTACGAGCCACCGCATATTCATGGTCACTGGCTTGTAGAAACAATTATGATTGGTATTCCTGTTATCATCGTTATTTTCTTATCATTTGTTTCTGTTAAGAGTAACTACATTGTTGAGAATGTTCCTCAAGAATATGAAGATCAGGAACCATTAGTTATTTATGCTTCATCATCTAACTGGAAATGGCACTTCAGCTATCCGGAACAAGATATTGAAACAGTAAACTACCTATATATTCCTGCTGGACGTTCAGTTGAATTTAAACTTTATTCTTATGGTCCAATTACAAGTTTCTGGATTCCACAACTAGGTGGTCAGAAATACGCAATGGCAGACATGGTAACAACATTACACTTAGCTGCTGACAACCCAGGCGAATTCTGGGGACGTAACGCGAACTTCTCAGGTCGTGGTACAGCAGAAAACATTTTTGATGTAACAGCATTAACTCAAACTGAATTCGACGAATGGGTAACAGAAGTTCATGAAACGGCTGCTCCATTAACAGAAGAGAAGTTTGATGAATTATTAGAGCCAGGTCACCTTGGTAAACAAACTTATACAGGTACACATCTAGAGTTCTCACCAGCTCCAGAACACAACCATGAATCTTCAGACGAAAACGAAGAAGATGAAGAAGATCATTCTTCACACTAATTTTTGAAAGTAACAACTTTTCGAAAGGAGTACTACTATGTCGGAATTCTTTGCACAGTTTGCAGTTCCACACCCAAGCACATTAATTTATATCGCAATGGCTTCTATAGTATTAGGGTCAATCGCGTTAGTAGCAATCGTTACTTATTTTAAATTGTGGGGCTACCTATGGCGTGAATGGATTACAACTGTTGACCATAAAAAAATTGGTATCATGTATTTAATCACCGCTTTAGTTATGCTTTTCCGCGGCGGTGTCGATGCCGTAATGATGCGTTTACAATTAGCTGTTCCAGAAAACGGTTTCTTAGACGCTCAGCACTATAACGAAGTATTTACAACTCACGGAGTAGTCATGATTTTATTCATGGCGATGCCATTCATTACATTCTTCTTTAACTTTTTAGTACCATTACAAATCGGGGCACGTGACGTAGCGTTCCCACGTTTAAACAACTTGGCATTCTGGTTATTCTTCATGGGTATGGGATTATTTAATATCTCATTCATCGTTGGTGGATCACCTGATGCTGGATGGACTTCATATTTCCCATTAGCGGATAATGAGTTCAGTACATCAGTTGGTACAAACTATTACATGCTGGCACTTCAAATTGCCGGTCTTGGTACGTTAATGACAGGTATTAACTTCATTACGACAATCTTTAAAATGCGTGCACCAGGTATGACATTATTCAAAATGCCAATGTTCACTTGGTCAGCACTTATTGCAAACTTAATCATCGTATTCGCGTTCCCAGTATTAACAGTAGCATTAGCTATGGGTACATTGGATCGTTTATTCGATACTAAATTCTTTGCTATCGGCGACGGTGGTATGGACATGCTTTGGGCCAACCTATTCTGGGTTTGGGGTCACCCTGAAGTATATATCTTAATTTTACCGGCATTCGGTATTTTCTCTGAAGTTATTTCGACATTCGCACGTCGTAACTTATATGGTTATACGTCAATGGTTTGGTCAATGATCTTAATTTCAGTATTCTCGTTCGCTGTATGGACTCACCACTTCTTTACAATGGGTCAAGGTGCATTCACGAACTCGATCTTCTCGATCACAACAATGGCAATTGCAATCCCAACAGGGGTTAAAATTTTCAACTGGTTATTCACACTTTATAAAGGGAAAATTGAAATTACAACACCAATGTTGTATGCATTACACTTCATTCCTTTATTTACACTTGGTGGTGTAACTGGGGTTATGCTTGCGATGTCAGCAGCTGACTACCAATACCACAACACAATGTTCTTAGTAGCCCACTTCCATAACGTAATCATCCCAGGTGTTGTTTACGCGATGTTAGCTGGTTTAACGTTCTACTGGCCAAAAATGTTCGGTTTCATGTTAAACGAACGTATTGGTAAAGCAACAGTTTGGGTAATGTCATTCGGTTTCGTACTTGCATTCATTCCAATGTATATCACTGGTTTAGATGGTCAAGCGCGTCGTATGTACACTTTCTCTGAAGCTTCAGGTTTCAGTACATTAAACATGGTATCGTTCGTAGGTGCCGGAATCATGTCTGTTTCATTCATCATGTTAGTATGGAACATTTGGTACAGTTTCAAAAACTCTCCACGCGACATCGGTTCAGATCCATGGGATGCACGTGGTCTTGAGTGGGCGACACATACACCAATCCCACACTATAACTTTGCAATTACTCCAGACGTAACTGATTCAACTTCAGAAGCATTCTGGGATTCTAAGAAAAATGGCACGAAGTTATTCAAAGGTCAAATTGAAGATATTCATATGCCAAATAACTCAGGTCAAACATTTATCTTATCAATATTCTTCTTCATCGGTGGTTTCGCTATGGTATTCAGTATGTTTACTTTAGCTATCATCAGCTTAATCGGTATTTTAGCTTGTATGGGTTACCGTTCTCTAGAAGACGACCATGGCTACCATATCCATAAAGAAGAAGTAGAATTAATCGAGAAAAAATATGAAAAAGAAGGAGGTGCGAAATAATGGGTAAAGTTAATAACAATGTTCCATTGGAATATTCAACAGAGGAAAATAACCTGAAAATCTTCGGATTCTGGACTTTCCTAGGTGCGGAAATTATGTTATTCGGTACATTATTCGCATCATACTTTGTTCTATCTGGTCGTACAGGTGACGGTCCTACTCCTGCTGAGATTTTCGAAATCGGTCCAGTATTAGCAGAGACATTCATTCTTTTAACATCAAGTTTTACAATTGGTTTAGCTATTCATGCGATGCGTCTTGGCAGTAAAAAAGCGACATTGTCATTTATGGGTATTACATTAGCACTTGGTGCAGCGTTCGTATCTGTCGAAGTGTATGAATTTATACACTACGTGCATATTGGTGCAGGTATTACTACTAGTGCCTTTACATCTGCTTTATTAACAACGTTAGGAACACACGGTCTTCACGTATCGTTCGGTTTATTCTGGGGAATCTTCATTATGATCCAAATCGCTAAACGTGGACTTAACTCAGTAACAGCAGGGAAAACGTTTATCTTCTCACTATACTGGCACTTCCTGGATGTTGTTTGGATCTTCATCTTCAGTTTCATTTACTTGAAAGGAATGATGTAATCTATGGCTAAGTTCTTTCCAATCGGCCAAATTATGGGCTTCGTATTTTCACTGATTTTAACAGTGATTGCAATGCTTGTTTACTTCACAGATATGTCATTCACAACTGGAATGGTTATCCTTTTAGTAACAGCATTCATTCAAGCAGGTTTACAGTTTATTGTTTTCATGCACGCTGGTGAAACAAATGACAAGTGGGCTATCTACTCGAACATCGTATACGGTATCGGTTTAGTAGTATTGACTGTTTTAGGTTCTTTATTAATCCTTCTTTGGGATATGTAATGATGAAAAACACTCCAGCTAGTTGATAAATGTATGAAAATACATTAAACTAGTTGGAGAATATATTACGAAATGCGTTGACCGGGAAGAGTAGGTATACACCATTTGTTTTAGGGAATGCAAGCCAATGACTGAAAGCTTGCTAACAAATTGTATAGCGAAGTTCACCCCGCGAGCAGCATCCGGGATCCACTTGTGGTGAAAGGATTGCCGGCTAGACATAGTCGTTAGCTCCAATGAAGTGATTGCGGTTGCGCAATAACTAGGGTGGTACCGCGAAACTCGTCCTCGTCCCTTTCTTAGGGGACGAGGATTTTTTATTTTCATGAATGTTAATTATAGTTTCGAGGGTTTGCTTGCATATTAACTTGGTGAAGTTGATTGAAGTGGAGGTTCGACTCCTGCAGGAATAGCGTGACGCCTGAGACTAGGAACAAAAGCTAAGAACGCCACGTCCTGTGGCAACGCTTTTGTGACCAACATCCTGTTGGCCTCACGCCCGAGGAAAGCGTAACCGTAACGGAAATCAACGTTTTCAAAGTCGAAACTTTGTTAGCGAAACTTATAAGGAGGAATTTTTTTAAATGGAACAACAATTAAAGCAATTGGAACAAGAAGCATTAGCCAAAATTGCCGATGCAGCGGACTTAAAAGCATTAAACGAAGTTCGTGTAGCGTACTTAGGTAAAAAAGGACCAATCACGGACTTATTAAAAGGAATGGGGAAACTTTCTGCAGAAGAACGCCCGAAAATGGGTGCCCTCGTTAACACTGTACGCGAAAATGTAACAGCAGAACTTGAAAAGAAAGTTGCAGTACTAGAAGAAGCAGCAATTTTAGCACAGCTTGAAAACGAATCAATCGATGTTACGTTACCAGGCGCAAAAGTGCGTGCAGGTAACCGTCACCTGTTAACACGTGTAATCGAAGAAATCGAAGACCTTTTCCTAGGAATGGGCTACGAAATCGTGGAAGGTCCAGAAGTAGAAAAAGACTACTATAACTTTGAAGCGATGAACTTGCCTAAAGGTCACCCGGCTCGTGACATGCAGGATTCATTCTATATTTCAGAAGAAACATTATTACGTACACATACATCACCAGTGCAGGCACGTACAATGGAAGCCAAAAAAGGCGAACCAATCCGTGTGATCTGCCCAGGTAAAGTATTCCGTCGTGACACAGATGATGCGACTCACTCACACCAATTCATGCAAATTGAAGGCCTTGTGATCGGTGAAAACATCCGCATGTCTGACCTTAAAGGTACACTTGATGCATTAGCAAAGAAAATGTTTGGAGCAGAACGCGAAATTCGTCTTCGTCCATCATTCTTCCCATTCACAGAGCCATCTGTAGAAGTAGACGTTTCTTGTCATAAATGCTCAGGAAAAGGCTGTAATGTATGTAAACAAACTGGCTGGATCGAAATCTTAGGTGCCGGTATGGTACACCCGAACGTACTTGAAATGGCGGGCTACGATTCAACTAAGCTTTCAGGTTTCGCATTCGGTATCGGTGCAGAACGAATCGCAATGTTAAAATACGGTGTGGATGATATTCGTCATTTCTATACAAATGACACACGCTTCTTATCACAATTCCACCAGGCAGAAGTGTAAGAAGGAGGATAATATAAATGTTAGTTTCATTAAAATGGTTAAGTCAATATGTAGACATTTCTTCGTTGGAAGCAAATGAATTAGCAGAAAAAATTACGCGCGCGGGGATTGAAGTTGATGCAGTAATTGACCGTTCACAAGGCATGTCAAATGTTGTTGTTGGTCACGTTGTATCAAAAGAAAAACATCCGGAAGCAGATAAATTAAATGTGTGCCAAGTGGATGTAGGGGAAGAAGAACTACAACAAATCGTATGTGGTGCGCCAAACGTCGATGCTGGTCAAAAAGTTATCGTAGCACGTCCAGGAGCAAAATTACCAGGCGGCATTAAAATTAAAAAAGCAAAGTTACGCGGACAAGAATCAAAAGGGATGATATGTTCACTACAAGAGTTGGGCATTGAAGGCCGTCTTGTGCCAAAGGCTTATGCGGATGGCATTTATGTATTACCTGCCGATTCAACTCCAGGTGCAGACGCATTGGAAGTTTTAGGCTTACGTGATACAGTGCTTGAACTTGGTTTAACACCGAACCGTTCAGATGCAATGAGCATGCTTGGTGTTGCTTATGAAGTAGCTGCAATTTTATCTCAAGATGTTAAATTACCGGAAATCGTTTATACAGCTTCAGCTGAAAAAGCGGAAGACGTTTTAAAATTAACGGTAGAAGATAAAGAAGCGAACCCGATGTATGCAGCAAAAGTTGTAAAAAACATTGAAGTAAAAGAATCTCCTTTATGGCTGCAACATGCGTTAATGTCTGCTGGTGTACGCCCACATAATAACGTAGTCGATATTACAAACTATGTATTAATGGAATACGGTCAACCATTACATGCATTTGACTACGATAAATTGGCAACAGGAGAAATTGTGACACGTATGGCTCGTGATGGCGAAGTAATGACGACGCTTGATGACCAGGAACGTAAATTGGCCAGCCACAACCTTGTCATTACAAATGGTCAGGAAGCAGAAGCGGTTGCAGGTGTTATGGGCGGTGCTAAATCAGAAGTATCAAATACTACAACAACAGTAGTAATCGAATCTGCATACTTCAATCCGGCGTCTGTACGCCGTACTTCAAAAGAAATCGGCTTACGTTCAGATTCGTCAGCACGTTTTGAAAAAGGTGTTGATCCGAACCGTGTCCTTCCTGCAGCAGAACGCGCAGCACAATTACTTGCTGAACTAGCAGGCGGAGAAGTATTGGAAGGTACAGTGCTAGTCGATGAACTTGAAAAATCACCTGCACGTGTTGTCGTATCACCTGACTTTATTAACGGTCGTTTAGGGATGAAGATTTCTTTAGAGGACATGCTGTCTATTTTAGAGCGTTTAAAATTTGATGTGGAAGCAGCTAATGGCTTATTAATCATCGATGCTCCGACACGACGTCAGGATATTAAAATTCCGGAAGATATCGTGGAAGAAATTGCACGTATGTATGGCTATGATGAAATTCCGGTTAGCTTACCGGCAAGTGAGCAAGTTGGCCGTTTAACACCATATCAAGCAGGACGCCGTATTGTACGTAATGTTATGGAAGGTGCCGGTCTTTATCAAGCGGTAACATATTCATTAACTTCAGCGGCACAGGCTCAAAAGTTTGCATTAAAAGCTGAAGAGACAACTAAGTTATTAATGCCTATGTCTGAAGAGCGTACGACATTACGCCAAAGCTTAATTCCGCACTTAGTAGAGGCAGCAAGCTATAACACAGCCCGTCAAGCGGAAACAGTGGCATTATATGAAATTGGTTCAGTATTCCTTGGACAAACTGCTGAAGAACTTCCATTTGAAGAAGAGCACTTGGCGCTTGTATTAACAGGAAAATGGATTGATAATACATGGCAAGGCGAAAAGAAAAATGTTGATTTCTTCGTGGCCAAAGGTATTGTGGAAGCGGTATTTGCTAAATTAGGCTTAACAGCTCGTGTAAGCTATGTTAAAGCACAAGTAGATGGCTTACATCCTGGTCGTACTGCTGATGTTTTATTAGATGGTGAAAAAGTGGGTGTCATTGCACAGCTTCATCCGCAAGAACAAAAAGCATTCGATGTAAAAGAAACATATGTTGCGGAACTGAACTTGAATGCCATTTTAAGTGCAACACAAGAAGAGCTTGTTTATTCGATGATTCCGCGCTTCCCGGCAATGAGTCGTGATATCGCATTAGAATTGGATGTAGCAGCTCCAGCTGGTGAAATTGTAAGCATTATTAAAGGTGCAGGCACTTCTTTATTGAAAGAGGTAAAAGTATTTGATGTTTATGCAGGGGAGAAAATGACGGCTGGTAAAAAATCAGTAGCCTTCTCGTTAACATACTTCGACCCAGAGCGTACATTAACAGATGAAGAAGTAGTCGCAGCACACAATAAAGTACTAAAAGCATTGGCAGCAGCTGGTGCAGAAGTACGCTAATTAACAATAATAAAACCCGAATGGTTCGATGACCATTCGGGTTTTATTATTGCGGAGATGGTTTTGCAGGCTTGACCATTCCTGTAACAGCACCGATTAAAGCGCTTAATGTATGGACAATTCCAAACGTATAAAAGTTAAGGAAAACATGATTCGTATACTCATTTAACAGGGGGAAACGATAGATTGTCGAGCCGGGTGTCTTCGTATCACCACCGAGGGATGCATATACATTGTTTGAAAAATCAATGGCATAATAGATGAACGCCACTAACAGCGCAATTCCAAATACTAAATAAATTATACGCATAAGTTGATCTTTTGCGTTTCTGGCTGTTTCAGTAAAAAAGCGAAACGTAATAAATAAACTAAGTATAATAAATGGTGCAACTAGTGCTAAACCAAGTGCACCCAGATTTCCTCCATTTGCAACATCGTCCGGTTTCACTGTAAAAAAGTGCTGAATGATTAATACTCCAAATAAAGTAATGCCCATACTTATGAACCAACTAAGACGCAACATATAAATCCTCCATTTCTCTTTTCACTATACAGTGTCATGCATTTCGTTTCAATGGAGGTTCTACTATTCATTTAGTGGAAAAGTTCAGTATAATAGAGAAGAATGCAACTTAGGGGAGGTATATTCATGTTAAAAAAAGAAGAAGCAGTATTAGTACTGATTGATATTCAGGGGAAATTGGCGCAAGTTGTTGAAGAAAGCGCAGTCGTTGTAGATAATATCGCCACAATGGTACAAGGGGCAAAATTATTGGATTTACCTATTTTATGGCTTGAACAATATCCAAAGGGACTTGGGCCGACAGATGAGCGGGTTGCCGCGCATTTAACAGATGAAAAACCGATTGAAAAAATTACATTCAGTGCTTATGATACAGAGGAATTTGTACAGGCTTTACAGCAAACAGGCCGTAAAAAGATTTTACTGGCTGGGATTGAAGCGCATATTTGCGTCTATCAGACAGCGGCTCACTTACTGGAAAATGGATATGAAGTCGAAGTACTGGCAGATTGCGTGTCTTCGCGAACAGCAAGTAACCGCGAAGTAGGGATTCAGAAAATGATGCAGCTTGGTGCGCGCGTAACGAGTGTTGAAATGGCACTATTCGAAATGCAGCAAGTAGCAAAAGGTGATACATTTAAAGCAATCAGCAAATTAGTAAAATAAATCAGATTGAGGCAGGGACATAAGTAGATTTATTGCTAAATAAGAGGAAAGCATTTATTAAGAAATGGATATATTGCAAAATTGATTGGAATGGAGGGCGACTCCTGCGGGAATAGCGTGACGCCTGAAACTGGGAACAAAAGCTAAGAACGCCACGTCCTGTGGCAACGCTTTTGTGACCAACATCCTGTTGGCCTCACGCCCGCGGAAAGCGTCCCGGAATGGAAATCAATTTTAACGCTCAGCAAAAAAAAGCTATTTTTCTCTCAGAGAAAAATAGCTTTTTTGGGTTATGTCCCAACCTCATTTTTTTATTTGAAAAGAGGCAGTTTTTTCAAAGCGATACATACAGGTAATGCAATAAGAAGACCTACTGCATTTTGCACGAGATTTCCGGGAATTGATGCAAGTGGGATAACCCAGTTCCCATAAAGAACACGTTCACAAATATAATAACCGCCAAGCATAAATGGAACCGAGATAACAATAGCCGCAAAGTTATAAATAATGCTGCCGCCATTTTTTCCATGCATTGTAGCAATTTTACCTACGATATAGCCTTGCAGACCACGTGTGATGAATGTAAATGGTGCCCACAATGTCCAGCCGGATAAAATATCAAACAGTGCCATACCGAATGCTCCAGCCATAGCGCCCTTCTTTGGACCAAATAAAATCGCGATGATAAAAAGCATGGCAGAACCTAAATGAACGAGCCCCCCATTTGCTGCAATCGGCAAACGGATATTAATAAAAAATGTGGCTACGAATACGAGTGAAATAAGAAGGCTCGTAATAATTAAATCTTTTGTTTTTTCTGATGAGGTAGTGATTGTTCGTGTTGATTCCATATTGATTGACGCTCCCTTGCTTGAAATTATCTCTCATATTAGCAATTCGTTGGCATGTGTAAAAGGTTCAAAAACAAACAATTTAATAAGGTCAGAAAATTTGGATATCAATCCTCTGAAATAGAAAAGCGCCTCAAATTATGGAAACAAATTTGTGGCGCTTCGGTTATAGAGCGGTTATTGTACCATCTCTGTTCAATTATTCAGATTTAGAATTCAACGTAGAATGTTTTTTCCCGTACATAAAATAGACGATTAGCCCGATAATGAACCAAACACCGCAAGCAATCCATGTGTGGAAGGATAGTTGTGTAATCAGAAATATACATAAAATAAATGATAAGATAGGTAAGACAGGATAGAACGGTACTTTAAATCGATCCTTCGGCAAGTCTTTATTTTTTCGCAAGTACAAAATGCCGGCAGAAACAAAAATAAATGCAACCAATGTACCCATATTTACAAGCTCAGCCAATAAATCCAATGGAATAAACCCTGCAAAAAATGAAATAATCACGGTAAACAGCCATGTGTTTTTGGCAGGCATTTTACGTTTTTTGCTTAATTGTGCAAGCATTTTTGGCATTAAACCATCACGGGCAAAAGCCATCAACAATCTTGTCCCACCGTACATCATGACTAGTATAACGGTCATCATGCCTATTACGGCACCGAGCGATATAATGCCAGCCGCCCATTCCTGATCGATCACTTGCATCGCGTAAGATACCGGATCGGTTACGTTCAAGTCTGTATAAGGTACAATCCCTGTCAGTACAAGTGAAACAACAATATACAATACAGTACAGACAAGCAGGGAACCGATAATTCCGATTGGCATGTTCCGCTGTGGATTTTTCACCTCTGCGGCAGCCGAGGATACGGCATCAAATCCTAAGTAAGCAAAGAAAACGAGCGCGGCACCTGTGAAAACACCACTCACTCCAAATGGCATGAAAGGTGTCCAGTTTTCCGGTTTCACATAAAAGACACCAACAGCAATAAACAATAAAATAACGCCAAGTTTAATCGCGACCAATAATGCATTAAAACGTGTCGATTCTTTCATACCCAATGACAACAGAGCACCTATCGCAAAAATAATACAAATCGCAGGCAAGTTAATATATGTACCATTTTCAGGACTGAATGCCCCTGTCAATGCTACCGGCAAATGAATACTCAATCCTTCCAGCAGTGAAACGAAGTAACCTGACCAGCCTGTTGCCACGGCAGCTGTTGCGAGTCCGTATTCCAATAATAATGCCCAGCCGACCAGCCATGCGATGATTTCACCAAAAACAATGTAGCTATATGAATAGGCACTTCCCGCAACGGGTACAGTAGAAGAAAATTCAGAATAGCAAAGTGCTGCTAATGCACAAACGACAGCAGCAATCGTGAAGGAGAAAACAATTGCAGGGCCTGCATGGAGCGCCGAGACTGTCCCCGGTAATATGAAAATGCCTGTACCGACAATGGCACCGACACCTAACATAATCAAATCAAAAGGACCGATTGTTTTGGGTAACTGCATGTTGCCATTTTTGAGTAAAAGGTCACTGATTGGTTTTTTTCTAAATACTTTTTTCATTAATACACCTTTTTCTAATTTACAATAATCAAAATCTTATCATCATTTTTCAGAATAATAAACAAGTTTATTGAGTTGAAGTGCTGAAGTGTTAATTTTGTCGAAAAATGGAGAAATAACTCGAATGAACTAGTTAATAATGTTATTGTTAGTATTTAACAGAAAAAAATACGTGTCATTTACTACAAAATTATTTGAAGAAATTGAATAAAGTCGATTATTCAAAATCGGTGAACTATTTGTTGTTTTTATAAAAAGGTATATAATGCGATATAGTGTAAATATAGAAATTTTACTTATGTATTATGAACACAGCACAAAGGAGTGCAAATAATGGAGAAAAAAATCCAAATTAAGCAGCCTAAATATCAAGTAATAGCAGAAGATATTGCAGCTAAAATTGTTGAAAAAAAATATGTTGTCGGTGAAAAGATTTATGCCCGATCATCGCTGGCATCCCAATATAATGTTTCATCGGAAACTGCAAGACGAGCGATTGCCGTTCTGCAGGATTTAAATATTGTCGAAGCGACAAAGGGGAGCGGTGTTGTCATCGTTTCCTATGAAAATGCCGCTAAATACATCCAGCGTTTAGCAGGCGTCAAATCAATTAGAGATCTACAAAAGCAATTAACCGATAGTATTGAACGCCAAATTGATGAATTGCATCATTTACAGGATACATTAGGAGAAATGGTCAATCGGACTAGCCGCTACCAATCGATAAACCCGTTTGTACCATTTCAAATCGATATTACTGAAAATTGCCCATTCATATCGAAAAATGTAGGCGAGATTAATTTCTGGCAGCAAACGGGTGCTACCATAATTGGCATCAAAAAAGATCATGAGCTGATTGTTTCACCTGGTCCATATGCAACACTCTCTGCCGGAGATACATTATTTTTTATCGGTAAAGAAGAATGCTATTCGAATGTAAAACACTTTTTACAGCTAGAAAGTAACAACTTTCAATCAGAATAGATAAAGTTCGTCAAATTTATAACAAAAACAAACTACTCCATCGTTGTATTTGAGGGGTAGTTTTTTCTGTTTAAAGGACTATTTTTCTAGATGAGCGAGTAAAAAATGCACTCTTAATTTGACATTAGTAACAACGTCTATTAATATGAAAGTTGTTGCTTTTAACAACCTTAGATAAATATAAAGTTGTTACTAGCATGAAATTAATTATTTTAGGAAGTGGATTATGGGGAAAATAAAAATAGACCGAGTCACTAAAGTATTTGGAAAAAATACATCACAGGCATTAAAGCTCGTGAAGCAAGAGAAATCCAAAGAACAGATATTAAAAGAGACAAATGCTACTGTAGGTGTATATGAAGCTAGTTTGACAATTGAAGAAGGTGAGATTTTCGTAATTATGGGGCTTTCAGGAAGTGGGAAGTCTACATTAATCCGTTTACTTAATCGTCTTATTCAACCGACAAGTGGTGATATTTATATAGATGACCAAAATATTACGAAGCTCAATAAAAAAAGCCTGCAGCTTGTTCGCAGAGAAAAAATGAGCATGGTGTTTCAAAACTTCGCTTTATTCCCGCAACGTACCATTTTACAAAATGCAGAGTATGGCCTGGAAATCAGAGGCGTTCCTAAAGAGGAAAGACGATTAAAAGCAGAAAAGGCTTTACAGAATGCAGGGTTGCTCTCCTATAAAGACCAGTATCCAGATCAATTATCAGGTGGTATGCAGCAGCGTGTAGGACTTGCACGGGCGTTGGCAAATGATACAGAAATCATATTAATGGATGAAGCTTTTTCTGCTCTTGATCCGCTTATTCGTAAAGAGATGCAAGATGAGCTATTGGAGTTACAAGCTAATTTACAAAAAACAATTGTCTTCATTACACATGATTTAAATGAAGCGCTTCGTATTGGTGACCGTATTGCCATTATGAAGGATGGAAAGGTCATGCAAGTAGGAACAGGGGAAGAGATTTTGACAAATCCTTCAAATGAATATGTTCGTTCATTCCTGGAAGATGTAGACCGTTCGAAAGTATTGACAGCAGAAAATGCGATGATTCGTCCAATGACTATTCAAATTGATCATGAAGGACCAAAAGTTGCGTTGCAGCGTATGAGAGAAGATAAAGTAAGTGTGCTTCTCGCTGTAGATAAAGCCCGAAAATATTTAGGCTATATTACTGCAAATGATGCACTGGAGCTTGCACAATCTGGTGAAAAATCACTGCATTCAATTTTACGCAATGATATGCCGATTGTTGAGCCATCAACAGTTATTCAAGATATTTTATCGGTTATTTCCGATTCTCCGACACCGGTTGCTGTCGTCGAAGAAGGAAAACTGCGCGGAGTACTGATCCGTGGAGTTGTTTTAGAGTCGTTAGCCTCTGAAAAAAACGGAGGTGTAGACAATGAGTAAAATTTTAAATTTAGCAACGCCATTACCGGTAGCGGAAAAAGTTGAAGATTTGATGGATATTGTAACAGATACTTTTTCAGCCCAGTTCCGTTTCATTCAAAGTAACGGTGAAGATACGATGAATCTGGTTACATCAGGATTAACAGCTATTCCGCCGTATGTATTTATTTTAATCATTGCCGTGTTGGCATTTTTCGCAACAGGCAAAAAATTCGGTTTAGCCATCTTTTCAATTATCGGTTTACTGTTCATATTAAACCAGGGCTTATGGGATCAGCTTATGAATACATTTACACTCGTGCTGTTTTCAAGTTTAATCGCGATTGTAATTGGTATACCACTTGGCATTCTAATGTCAAAATCCAAAGTAATAGAAGAAATTTTAAAACCAATTTTAGACTTTATGCAAACAATGCCTGGATTCGTTTATTTAATTCCAGCGGTTGCGTTTTTCGGAATTGGTGTCGTACCAGGTGTATTTGCCTCAGTTATCTTCGCATTACCACCAACTGTACGTTTTACAAATCTAGGTATCCGTCAAGTTCCGACACATTTAATCGAAGCTGCGGATTCTTATGGTAGTACATTCACTCAAAAATTAGTGAAAGTAGAACTGCCGCTTTCAAGATCTACGATTATGGCCGGTATAAACCAAACCGTACTATTATCTCTATCGATGGTCGTTATTGCATCAATGATCGGTGCACCAGGTTTAGGTCGTGAAGTATTATCGGCTTTACAACGAGCTCAAATCGGTAATGGATTTGTTGCGGGGATAAGTCTAGTAATCTTCGCTATTATTGTAGACCGATTAACACAAAGTTTAAACAAACAAAAATCAAATGGGGGAAAGTAAAATGAAAAAAATGAAATGGATGCCTGCAGCAACAGCATTGAGCGCAGCGCTATTATTAGGTGCGTGCGGAGATGATACATCAGAGAAAAAAGATACAGCCTCTACGGAAGATTTAGGCTCAATTGATTTAGCCTATGTAGAATGGGATTCAGAAGTTGCTTCTACGTATGTAGTGGCAGAAGTACTGGAAAGTGTCGGCTATAAAGTTGATATCACACCATTGGATAATGCGATCATGTGGGAAGCAGTTTCCAAAGGTGAAGCAGATGCGATGGTATCTGGCTGGTTACCTGCTACACATGCGTCACAGTATGAAAAATACGGTGCAGATGTAGAAGATCTAGGACCAAACTTAAAAGGTGCAAAAATCGGATTAGTTGTCCCAAGTTATATGGAAGCAACATCAATTGCTGATTTAACTACTGAAGCGGCATCAACGATTACTGGTATTGAAGCGGGTGCAGGTGTAGTAGCGGCTGCTGAAAGAGCACTTGAAACATATCCAAACCTTGAATCTTGGTCATTACAACCATCTTCATCAGGTGCGATGACAGTTGCTTTAGAACAGGCGATTAAAAATGAAGAAGATATCGTTGTGACAGGCTGGAGCCCTCACTGGAAATTTGCCAACTTTGATCTGAAATATTTAGAAGATCCTGAAGGTGTATTTGGCGGAGAAGAAAATATTCATACATTTGTTCGTCAAAACTTGGAAAAAGAGTCTCCTGATGCATTCAAGATTTTAGATGCGTTTGAATGGACAACAGAAGATATCGAAGAAGTAATGCTGAACATCTACTCAGGAACAAAACCTAAAGAAGCAGCAAAACAATGGGTTGAAGCAAACCAGGATGTTGTAAACAACTGGACAGAAGGTATAGAGAAGTAAATTAAAAGAGTCTATAAAAGACTAAGCTAAAACAAAGAAACGGTGCAAAATTTGAAATTCAAATTTGCACCGTTTTTTTTAACTTTCAACATATAAATGAAAGACTCAACTCCTGTTAAGGGAATTGAGTCTGTTTTTTATTTTGTATAGTTATCGAAATAACCTTGGATGTAGATCATTGGTGTACCTTTATCGCCTGAACCAGAAGTCAGGTCAGATAAAGAACCGATTAAATCTGTCAGCTTACGAGGTGTTGTCCCTTGGGCAGCCATATTACCAGTTAAATCTTCTTCTTTGTTGTTGATGTATTCTTTGATAGCATTTTTCAGTTCTTCACCGTGCAGGTTAGCGAAATCATTGTCAGCTAAATACTTCAACTTAATTTCGTTTGGCGTACCATCAAGACCTGGTGTATACGCAGGTGATACAACAGGATCTGCAAGTTCCCAAATTTGGCCTACAGGATCTTTGAATGCACCATCACCGTAAATCATTACTTCTACAAGTTTCCCTGTAGCAGCTAAAATTTTAGCTTGGATGTCATCAACGATTGGTTGACAGTTGTCCGGGAATAATTTCACGCCATCTTCTGTCGATTTGTTAGATCCAAGTAAACCGTATTTAGAGTTAAAGCCAGAACCGTTTACAGATTCAGCTAAAATGTTATCAAGACCATAAACTTTTTCTGCACCGGCAGCTTTTAAAATGCGTTTTGTACGGAAGCGAGAGTGAATATCACAAGTTAAAATGCTTTTCGTATAATCTAAAATCGTTTTTGCATTGTTCGAGAAGATAACTTCAACTTCTGCACCTTGTTCAACGATTAATTCTTTATAATATTCAATGTAATCTACACCTGTAAATGTATGTTTGTTAAAACCGAAATGACCACGGAATTCAGCTTCTGTCAATACATCCGTCCATGGATTGATTCCTTTTTCGTCAAGATCATCCAATGATACTAAATGGTTGCCCACTTCATCAGATGGGTAGCTTAGCATAAGAATGATTTTCTTAGTACCTGCTGCAATTCCTTTTAAAATGTTCGAGAAGCGGTTACGTGAAAGAATAGGGAAAATCACACCTACCGTATCATCACCGAATTTTGATTTTACATCAGACGCGATATCTGAAATTTTAGCGTAGTTCCCTTGTGCACGAGCAACAACAGATTCTGTCACTGTTACAATATCACGATCTTCAATTTCAAAGCCTTCTGTTTTTGCGGCATTTAATGCTGTATCAACAACGATTTGTACAATATCGTCCCCTTCATTAATAATTGGGCCACGAAGACCGCGTACAACCGTTCCTACTACTCGTTCCAAAATAATCTCTCCTTCAATAGCTCTAAGTTATATTTTAATTGTCTTTGCTTTAATCTCACAATGTTTACTATAACCTGTTCATGTGATATAAGTAAAATTAATAAATTTAATATCTGATATAAGTAGGGATTATATGATAATAAAACTAGAAGCATATCGTATTTTCAATGAAGTGAGTCGAAGCAAAAGCTTTTCTAAGGCAGCAAACGCTTTATATATGACACAGCCGGCCGTGAGCCAGTCTATTTTAAAGCTTGAAAAAGAACTTGATACCGTTTTATTTAATAGAACACCAAAAGGAGTAACCTTGACAGAAGAAGGTGAATTATTACACGAATATGTTAACTCTGCTCTTGGCATTTTAGACGCGGGGGAAGAAAAAATCGCCGAGTTTAAAAATCTGCGTACAGGCGTTTTACGTATTGGAGTAGGAGATACAATTTCAAGGTACTTTTTACTGCCGTATTTAGAGGCATTCCATATAAAATATCCTGGCATTAAACTAAAGGTTTTAAACGGTACTACAAATGAAATATTAGCTTTTATCAAATCGGGGGAAGCGGATTTGGGCATCTGCAACTTGCCGGTTAAAGATCCACAGCTTCAAGTTATCCCTTGTAAGGAAATTCATGATATATTTGTGTGCGGACAAAAATACAAAAATTTATCAAAAAAGCCAATCCGTCTGGATATGCTCATGAAGCTGCCATTAATTTTTTTGGAGAAAAAGGCAAATTCCCGTAATTATGTGGAAAACTATTTAAAGGAACAAGGGTATACAATTTCTCCTGAATTCGAGTTAGGTTCACATGATTTAGTATTGGAATTCGCAAAAATTAATTTAGGTATAGCAAGTGTAACGAAGGAGTTTGCGACCGATTATCTTGATAAAGGGCTTTTGCATGAAATTGAGCTCCAACAGCCAATTCCTAAGCGTAATTTAGGGATTGTCCATTTAAAAAATGTTTCACTTTCAAAAGCAACGAAAAAACTTATCGCAATTGTTGATCCGGGAATCATTCATATAAAAGAAGAAAATGAGGAATAAATATGACAACTAATTTTAACGACTATCCATTATCACCTGAATTACAGCGTGCGCTTAAAGATTTGGATTACAGCACACCGACTGAAGTTCAGCAAAAAGTGTTGCCCCATGCATTAAAGAAACAAGATTTAATTGTTAAAGCACAAACAGGAAGCGGAAAAACTGCGGCATTCGCAATTCCGATTTGCGAAAATATTGATTGGATCGAAAACAAGCCACAAGCACTCGTATTAACACCGACACGTGAATTGGCTGTCCAAGTAAAAGAAGAGTTTACCAATATCGGACGTTACAAACGTATTAAAGCAGCCGCCTTATACGGAAAGCAGCCGTTCCGTTATCAGCAGGACGAATTAAAGCAAAAAACACATATTGCTGTTGGTACTCCGGGACGCGTCCTGGATCATATCGAAAAGGGAACACTGAAGCTCGATAAAATTCGCTATGTTGTGCTTGATGAAGCAGATGAAATGCTCAATATGGGCTTTATCGAGCAAGTTGAAGCAATATTAGCCCATGTGGAACATCGTGAAGTAATGATGCTGTTTTCCGCGACAGTACCGGAAACGATAAAAAAACTGGCATCGAATTATTTAAACGACGCTGTTGATATTGAAGTCCATTCGGAAGAGGCAGCGCCAAAAATTGAGCATGCGGTTATTGAAGTACAGGACGAGGAAAAGACTGCGGCGGTTGAAAAAATGGCGGTTGTGGAAAATCCGGATACGTGTATTATCTTCTGTCGTACGAAAGATCGCGTCGATGCCTTGCATGATTATTTATATGACCGTGAATACAGTGTCGATAAGCTGCACGGTGGTATGGATCAGTCGACCCGTCTACTTGTTATGAACGATTATAAGCGCGGTGACTTCCGCTATTTAGTAGCGACAGATGTTGCAGCGCGCGGTATTGATATCGAGAACATTTCATTGGTGATTAACTATGATTTACCAATGGAAAAAGAAGCATATGTCCACCGTACAGGACGAACTGGACGTGCGGGCAAGGAAGGGAAAGCTGTTACGTTTGTTACACCATTTGAACATGACTTCCTTGCAGGAATTGAAGAACTGATCGGATTTACGATTCCGAAGATGGATTTGCCGACACATGAAGAAGTAGAGGCAAAGGCAGAGGCGTTTGACAAAAAGATGCAAAGCCGACCACAAAAGAAAAAACAAAAGAATGCAAAAGTTGATGCAAATATTACGAAGCTTTATTTTAATGGTGGTAAGAAGAAAAAGCTGCGTGCTGTTGATTTTGTCGGAACAATTGCAAAAATTCCGGGGATGACCGCTGCAGATATCGGCATTATTACGATTCTGGATACATCTACGTTTGTGGAAATTTTAAATGGTAAAGGCAATCTCGTATTAAAAGCGATGAAAACAACGCCGATTAAGGGCAAGCAACTGAAAGTCCACATTTCAACGAGCAATAACTAATAAAAAGTCGTATTGAACAGATGACGTTCAATACGACTTTTTTATTGATAACGGAATCAGATACAAACATTACTTCTGGTCCACATTTTTAATGAAGTACCATAATAAATTTGCAAGCTCGACATTTTCTCCGGCATGCAGTGTGTTTGCGAATGATTCGCGGAAAGGCTTAAGCAATGTTTCGATAACCGGAAGACGTAGCTCTTTACGCTGCAGCTCATCCAAAATACTTTCAGTGAATTGTGCACCCACCTCATTGTCAGTATCCAGTTTCAACTGGTCAAGGAAGCCCTGAACCTTTTCGATTAAATCGTTCTTTGTAATCGTCTGGTAAATTGTTTTCTCTTCAACAAGTTGAAGGGCGTCCTGTGTAACGAGGATTTCGCCGTTTTCCAACATAATAGGATAAATTGCTTTCACATTTCGAAGGGCAATTTGCAATATTTTCTTCTGGTCGATTATTTCACTATAGAAGAGGCGGTGGGAATAGGTTAAATGGTGAACCATCGCAAAATAAATTATGGCAAGTTCAAGGGAATAGGGACGAACTTCCTCTCCAAAAATATCCGTAAAACGATTGGATACCCACTCAATTTCCAATAGGCGATAGCGTTCCAATAAATGACGTAGCTCCTTGTCGTTCGACTGGAAAATATTTTCGAACAAGGATACTAAGTTTTGTTTTTTGTTGATTTGCATAAGAACGAGAATTTGTTCCAATAATAAGTTTTCATCGGTAATATCTTGATTCAGCAGCATTTCATGACGTAGTAGGCTTGCTTCGTATCGGGTCTGTTCCATAATCGCCTTAAAACATTCCACTTTAGATGAGAAATAATTATAAAATGTCCCTTTTGAAATAAGCGCTTTGTCTAAAATGTCTTGTATTGATGTTTCATGAAAGCCTTTTTCGATAAAAAGCTGCAATGCACTATCAAGTACCTGTCTTTTTCGTTGATTCATGAACTTCCTCCATATCAATTAAAGCGATTTCCTTTGCATATAACGTAATAAAAGTGAATTTTTTCTGTACTATATACTCTGAATTGTACTCTCATTCTACTGTTTAAAGCGAGTATTCGCAATGTTTTTAGACTATGAGTATAAAATTGTTGAATTTTTTGGACTCCGAGTATAAAATAGTTCGAGTACAGAAATAGGAAGATTGAAAGATTAAAGAAGGGAAATAAAATTATGGAACAGACACAAGATGTAAAAACATTTAAAAAGCCTCCGTATTTAATGATTGCCGTATTATTTGTCGGGGCGTTTGTAGCATTTTTAAATAACACATTATTAAACGTAGCATTACCATCTATTATGGCTGCCTTTGATATTGAAGATTATTCAACAGTACAATGGTTAGCGACAGGCTATATGCTTGTAAGTGGGGTATTGGTTCCTGCTTCTGCATATTTGATTACAAAGTTCAGAACACGACCTTTATTCATTATTTCGATGTCGATTTTCGTTATCGGTACAGCATTGGCTTCATTTGCGCCTAGCTTCGGATTTTTATTGGCAGGCCGTATGATTCAGGCAGCCGGTGCAGCAACAATGGCACCGGTTTTAATGAACGTTATGCTAATTAGCTTCCCGGTTGAAAAACGCGGGCAGGCAATGGGGATGTTCGGTCTAGTTATGGTATTGGCACCGGCAATCGGACCGACTTTATCTGGATGGATTGTTGAACATTATGACTGGAGCGTACTGTTCAAAATGATTCTTCCGATTGCCGTTTTATCACTATTATTGGCAATTTGGAAACTGGAAGATGTTCTTCCAAATCGTGACGCTAAAATCGATATACTTTCAATTGGATTGTCTACAATCGGTTTTGGGGGATTATTATACGGCTTCAGTACAGCAAGTTCAGCTGGCTGGTCAGCAATTGAAGTATGGGGAACAATTACTGTAGGGGCAATTGGCTTAGCATGGTTTATCATTCGCCAGTTCCGTTTAGAGCAGCCGTTATTGGATTTACGTATTTACACATATCCTTCATACGCTTTAGCATCTGTCGTATCAATGGTATTATCTGTAGCGATGTTCTCGGGTATGATTTTAACACCTGCATATGTGCAGAATGTTCGTGGAATCGAACCATTTGAAGCAGGTTTAATGATGTTACCGGGTGCGATCGTAATGGGGATTATGTCACCAATTACAGGGAAATTATTCGACCGTTTTGGACCGCGTATTTTAGCGGTTATCGGATTAACGATTACAACATTAGCAACGATCGGATTAGGTTATTTGGAAGTTGATTCAACTTACTTATTTATTATTTCGATTTACACAATCCGTATGTTAGGTATTTCAATGGTTATGATGCCAATTATGACAAACGGTTTAAATGCTTTGCCAAACCGATTGAATCCGCATGGTACAGCGATGAACAATACAGCTCAGCAAGTAGCAGGGGCAATTGGTACAGCAGTTTTAGTAACAATCTTCAACTCACATACAAAAACACGTGCAGCTGAAATTGCAGCGGATATGCAGGCAAACGCTTCATCTGCAGTACAGCCGACTGCTGAGCAAATTGCACAAGCCCAAGCACAAGTAATGCAACAGGCAATGCTTGACGGGATTACGTTCAGTTTCTTCGTAGCAGCAGGAATTACAGTTGTAGCTTTAATTTTAGCGCTATTTATTAAGCGTGTAGACGTTACGAAACGTGAAGACTTTACTGGAAATATACCAGAAAAAAAATAAAATGATGCAACGGCGGGAGATTTTAGCTCCTGCCGTTTTTTTAGTGTGCCCGGCATGCACAACAGCTTGGTGGTGAAAGTCCACTACAGGCTTGGCAGTAGGAACTGTTAGCGAAAGACAAGGGTGTCCATGGTGACGTGGAATCTGAAGGAAGTCGGACGCAAACTCTCGAACTGACGAACAGAAATCAGATAAAAGGCTGACTTGGGACGGATGAGCTTGCTAAACAAAGCGAAGTCCAATACTGCCCAAATCCCATACAGTAAATCTGGCAGTTACATGAGAGGAAGGCGGTTGTGCTTACCCGGGGAGGTCTCTTGAGGGTTATCTAATTAACAATTTGTTTAGTGATAAATGGATGAATCAAGAGAAGTCAGCAGAAGCCATAGTAGTCTTCGACCGAAGATGAAGGGCCGAACAATCTTTTAATCTTGAAAGAAACAAGGAGGTGGAGACATCCCGCCAAAACACAGAAAACATCAAGGTATAGACCAAATAGATGGCTACTTATAGAGGGATAAGCTGGAAGCGAAAGAGTATATAAGAGTGTGTAGGGATGTAAACATGGAAATGAAGAAACAAGAAAGTATCAATTTAATTGACAGAGTAACGTCTCATAGAAACCTATGGAACGCATACAAGAAAGTAAAAGGGAATGGTGGAGCACCTGGAATCGATGGTATCACAGTTGATGGACTGAAAGCGCATTTAATGAAATATGAAGAACCATTGAAAAGGAAATTAAAAGATGGTTCCTATCAGCCACAACCAGTGAAGCGGGTAGCTATCCCAAAAGCGGATGGCTCCAAACGATATCTAGGTATACCATGTGTATTAGACCGAGTTGTGCAACAAGCCATTTTACAAGTAATCCATCCAATTATTGATCCACACTTCTCGAATAAAAGCTTTGGTTTCCGAAAAGGTCGAAATCAACACCAAGCGATTGCCCTTGCGAAGAGATATTACGAGGAAGGTTTTCGAACAGTGGTCGATTGTGACTTGAAAAGCTACTTTGACACAATCCATCATCAACGGCTACGAGCTTATCTAGAAGAATTCATAACAGATAAAATCGTACTTAAGTTAATATGGAAATTCCTACGCTCTGGCATATTGGACAAGGATATCCTCATTGAAACGACAGAAGGTACACCTCAAGGTGGTCCACTCTCTCCTATTCTAGCAAATGTGTACTTAAACAAGCTAGATAGAGAATTAGAAAAACGAGGACATCGATTCATTCGCTATGCGGATGATTTCGTGATTTATGTGAAGTCGCCAAGAGCAGGTGAACGGGTCATGACAAGTGTCAAGAAATTTATCGAAGATGAACTGGGTCTAACAATCAATGAGCAGAAAAGTAAAGTATGTGGAGCAACAGCAGCTACATTCCTAGGTTTTCATCTTCAAAATCTGTCGGGAAAGTTGGATACCGACCAATCAAGTCCGCCAAGAAACGACTAAAAGATAAGTTAAAAACATTGACGAGTCGTAAACGAACCGGGACATTTCGTGAGATTGTGAAAAGAATCAATCAAACAACGGTGGGTTGGATAAATTACTATGGTATCGCTAACATGAAAACTTTTATCAGAGAAATACAAGCATGGCTAAATCATCGCTTACGTCAATTAATATGGAAACGGTGGAAACTACCACGAACAAAATATGCGAAATTAAGCCAATACGGAATCCAACATGATGAAGCCATGAAAACGGCACATTCAAGAAAAGGATACTGGCGAATATCACGAAGTGAGGTTCTACACCAAGCCATTCCAAATAAAAGGCTCGTAAAGTGGGGACTGAAAGACCTGTCCCAACTTTACGAGCGAAGATACTCAAAAGATTGAACCGCCGTATACGGAACCGTACGTACGGTGGTGTGAGAGGTCGGCTAATTAAATAATAATTAGCCTCCTACTCGATTTTGTTATACTTGGGTAAAGTGAAATACGCTGTATTAAAAAGGAGTTCGAAAAATGATTGAACAATTAGGGCAAGTCATGTTGTATGTAGAAGACCAGGAGCAGTCAAAAAAGTTCTGGACTGAAAAGTTAGGATTTACTGTAGTTTCCGATATCAATAACGGCATGCGAATTATTACGATTGCACCAAAAGATGAAACTCAGACAAACCTTGTATTGCATGATAAAAAGAAAATAGAAGAGATGTCTCCTGAATTAAATTTGTCTACGCCTTCATTAATGTTCTATGCACAAAATTTAGAGGAATTGTATGAAGATTTTAAAGCAAAGGGAATTACAGTCGGGGAGTTCATGAAGATGCCTTTCGGGAAAGTTTTCAACTTTGCCGATGATGAGGAAAATTATTTTGCCGTAATGGAAAAATAATGAAGGAGCTGAGCCAATTTAATGGCGACAGCTCCTTTTCTATTTCTTCTTTTGTAGAAGTTTGCGTGCTTTTTCCGTATTGGCAAAATGCCATTTCGTCATGGAACGAAGTGTGTCCTCGCCATGCTTCAACCAAATTTTAGCGGCCATTTCATCGACTTTGCCGCTCGCTCCTTTTTGAAGAGGGAACCCGGTCACTTTGGCAAGCCGGTCCATTTCTTTAAGGAATGCATAACGCGCCAAAATCGAGGCTGTAGCAACAGCTACATGCAGATTTTCGGCTTTAGTCGAGAAAAGGACATTTTGACGGACAATTTCTTTTTCATTTTTTATGTGATTATAGTATATTCCGCGCTCCGCAAATTGGTCGATTAAAATATATTGCGGGGTTTCTGGTGCTATTTTCTCCAATACATGCTTTAATGCCTGATTGTGCAGCAGCGCTTTTATTTTACCTTGTGAATACCCGCGTGACTGAATAGCATTATACTTATCATTGCGCAGTGTCAAAATACTGTGAGCGCATACCTTCATTAAGTCTGGGGCGATTTGTCGCATATAATCATCAGTTAATTGTTTGGAATCCTTTACTCCAAGTTCCTGGACGAGCGCAATTTTATCTGCGGGAACATAAACAGCAGCAACAGTTACAGGACCAAAGTAATCGCCTGTTCCAGTTTCATCTGAGCCTAAAACCGATAATGCCGCAAAATTGTCCGGGAGTGTATCACCCTTCGTGGAGGCAATTTTAGCCGGCGAAACCCCTGCTTGCCCCCAGCGTGCCGCCTCACGTTCTGCACCTGCCCCTTGAAACATTACTTTTCCTGATTTATAGGCGGTAATAGCCGTATCCGATAATTTTACCGCAAAAATAACGCCGGGAGCCTTTCGTTCTATTAAAGCGTCTTTATAAAAATGTTGAATTGATTGCTGTTGTTCAGCACTGCAAAGTAAAACAATATTTGTCATAATCGATCCTTTCAAAAATGATGTAATACTATGTAGTATAGCTTTTTGAATAGAAAAGGGGAACTCACTTATGTATGCTTCATACAGAGGAACATTCGGCACATGGTGTTGCGATAGTGAAATTGGAAATGTTATGATGTACAATAGGAAAATGGCATCGTTATATAATAGAATCAATCAGGTTTGCTTTCAATCTTTTATTGGGCAAAGAACGAAAAAAGTTTATTCGTTATTGTTCACTTATTTTTTCTGGAGGGATTATTTTGGCTGAGCAAGAAAAGAATCGCATTTCCGTAGAAATATATGGTAATACATATAAAATGGTAGGAACAGAATCATCGGTCCATATGCGTCTTGTTGCTTCATTAGTGGACGACAAAATGCGGGAAATCAGTGCCCATAATCCATCTTTAGATACAGCGAAGCTAGCTGTATTAACAGCCGTAAATTCTGTGCATGACTATCTATTATTAAAAGAGCAATATGAAAAACTAGAAATACAATTGAAACATTTGAAGGGTTGACATACATGTTAGATTTAATTATTCTCGCAGTCTTTATCATTAGTCTTATAGTTGGGGCGAAACGAGGGTTCGTCGTTCAGCTTATTAATATCGGAAGTTTTATCATTGCCCTCATTGTAGCGATTATATATTATAAGCCGCTAGCAGAAAAATTTGTTTTATGGATTCCGTATCCTGGATTTACAGAAGGTTCAACAATGACGCTCGTTCTGGATTCACTCGATGTTGACCGTACATTTTATCGCGTCTTTGCGTTTGCCATTATTTTCTTTGCAGTGAAGATTGCCCTCCAAATTGTCGGATCGATGTTTGATTTTTTAACGTATTTACCTGTATTGAGTTCGTTAAACTATGTGTTGGGTGCAGTTCTTGGATTCATCGAAATGTATCTTGTACTTTTTATTGGACTGTACGTAGTAGCACTGCTGCCGGTGGAATCGATTCAGACATTCATCGACAGTTCGATTTTGGCAGGACTCATACTTGAGCATACACCGCTAATTACGAGCATGTTCCAAAATTGGTGGTATATACAAAAAAACTAACTTATTTTAGCGGGTGTCCTAAATTCGGAAAAGGAGTCACTAAAGAAGGAAGTCAACCTAACAAGCATCGCAGTGTGCTAAACAGCTGACTTTTCCGCGCACCGTGCATCTTTAGCCGAATCGGGACATCATTATGCCGAGGCCTAATTGATTTGAAAATCATGCGAATGCTTCTCTCGATTTTCGGGAGGAGCTTTTTTAAAGGAGAGACAATGATGAACAAAAAAATTATTATTCGTACATTGGAAAAAATAGCTTTATATATGGAGCTGCAGGCAGAAAATCCGTTTAAAGTATCCGCCTTCCGAAAAGCGGCGGCGGCACTAGAAGCAGATGAACGAAGCCTTAGTGAAATCGATGATATTACAGCAATTAAAGGAATCGGTAAAGGAACGGCAGCGGTTATCACTGAACTGATGGAAAACGGGGAATCGACTGTCCTGAAAGAGCTGGAGGCAGCCGTACCGAAAGGGCTCGTTCCATTGATGAAACTACCGGGTTTAGGCGGTAAAAAGCTTGCAAAACTGTATCAGGAACTGAACATCGTGGATGCCGATACATTAAAGGCGGCATGTGAGGCAGGACAAGTACGAGGGCTTGCCGGGTTTGCAGCAAAAACAGAGGAAAAAATCCTAAAAGAACTTGAAACATTTGGTTCTCGTGCTGAACGATTGCCTATTTGGCAGCTTGAGCCTGTCGTACTGGAAATTAACGAACTTTTAGCAAGTTTGCCTGAAGTGGAGAAGTTCTCGGTTGCAGGGAGCTTCCGCCGTGTTGCGGAAACGAGTAAAGATGTTGATTTTATTGTGGCAACTAAGGAATATGAAGTTGTACGTGAAGCAATTTTAACGCGCCTCGCAATATTGGAAACCGTTGCCGCAGGGGATACAAAAGTGTCCGTCATATTGGATCGTGAAGAACCGGTAAGTGTGGATTTCCGTTTAGTGACACGTGAAGAATTCGCTTCGGCACTACATCATTTCACAGGATCAAAAGACCATAATGTACGTATGCGTCAGCTTGCAAAGTCAATGGGCAAGAAAATTAGTGAATATGGGGTCGAGCAAGAAGACGGAACCGTCGTAACATTTGAATCGGAAGAAGCGTTTTTTGCGCATTTTGATTTACCTTTTATTCCGCCGACTGTACGTGAAAGCGGTAAAGAGCTCGATCGTCTAGATGAACTAAGCGGATTAGTAAAGCTGGAAGATATAGTAGCGGATCTTCATATGCATACAACTTGGTCTGATGGCGCGCATTCAGTGAGCGAGATGGGGCAAGCTTTAATAGATATCGGTTATTCCCATGCGGTCATTACCGATCATTCGCAGTACTTAAAAGTGGCGAATGGATTAACACCTGAACGACTTGAGCAGCAAAAGATTGATATTTATGCATTTAACGAAGCAAATCCAAATTTCCGACTATACAGAGGTACGGAAATGGATATTCTTCCTGATGGGACATTAGATTTTGGAGACGATGTTTTAAAAGAACTTGATTTTGTGATTGCATCGATCCATTCAAGTTTTACACAATCGCAGGACAAAATTATGGCGCGTTTAAAAACAGCGGTGGAAAATCCATATGTCCATATGATTGCCCATCCGACTGGCCGAATCGTCGGACAGCGCGGAGGCTATGATCCGGATGTGCCATTATTGATTGAATGGGCGGCAGAACATGGTAAAATATTGGAACTCAATGCAAATCCGTACCGCCTGGACTTAAGTATCGAATATTTAACGCTGGCAATGGAGAAAAATGTACCAATCGCCATCAATACAGACGCGCATGCAATTGACCAGTTGCGCTTTATGGACATCGGTGTCAAATATGCACAAAAAGCGTGGCTGAAAAAAGACCTGATCGTCAACACATGGTCAAAAGAAAAGTTCGAAGCATTTATTGCGAAAAATAAAGAAAAGTAATAGGAGGTGTTCTCATGATCGAACAACGAGCATTGAAAACACTAGAATTTCATAAAGTACGCGAGCAAGTAGCGGCATTTTGTACAAACTCGATCGGAAAACAGGCGATCGATGAACTTGTACCGGAAACAGATTACGATACAGTTGTTGAACTGCTGGAAGAAATGGATGAAGGACTTGCGATTTTGCGTGTGAAAGGCAATGTGCCATTGGGCGGCATTTTCGATGTACGTCCGCATGCACGCCGCTCACAAATTGGCGGTATGCTCAGCCCGATGGAATTAATGGAAATCGCAAGCACAATACGTGCAAGCCGGATTTTACGGAATTTCATAGAAGATATCGAATCTGAAAATACAATTGAAATTCCACATTTTATCGAGCGTAAAGAACAAATGCCTGTCTTAACGGCATTACAGCACGAAATTAACGATTGCATTGATGATAATGGTACGGTACTTGATTCAGCGAGTTCTGCATTACGCTCCATTCGCCAGTCATTGCGTTCAGAGGAATCGAAAGTGCGTCAAAAGCTGGAAAGTCTCACACGTGGTTCAAATGCAACAAAGATGCTGTCTGACGCGATTATCACAATTCGTAATGACCGTTTCGTAATCCCTGTTAAACAAGAGTATCGGTCACACTATGGCGGAATCGTCCACGATCAGTCCGCTTCAGGTCAAACATTATTTATCGAGCCTGATGCAGTGATTCAAGCGAACAATGAAGTACAGCGCCTAAAAGTGAAAGAAAAGGCTGAAATCGAGCGCATTCTATCCGAGTTGACTTTGAAGGTACAGGAAGTAGGACACGAAATATTCGTTCTTGTGCAATTACTTGGAGAACTGGACGTTATTTTAGCAAAAGGGAAATACGGACAGGCGAATAAATGCACAATGCCTAAAATGAATAAAGAAGGTTATACACGACTAGTCCGTGCACGTCACCCGCTATTGCCAATTGATGAAGCAGTAGCCAATACGATCGAATTTGGACGGGATGTTACAGCAATTGTTATTACCGGACCAAACACAGGCGGTAAAACAGTAACGTTGAAAACTGTGGGTCTGTGTACAATTATGGCACAGTGCGGTCTTCCGGTTCCTGCACTGGATGGTTCGGAATTAGCCGTGTTCGAACAAATTTTTGCTGATATTGGCGATGAACAGTCCATTGAACAGTCATTATCAACTTTCTCCTCTCATATGGTGAATATAGTAGACATTTTAAGCAAATTTAACGAAAAATCGTTAATTCTATTCGATGAGCTTGGCGCAGGTACCGATCCGCAGGAAGGTGCAGCACTCGCAATTGCTATATTGGATGAAACAGTTGATCGCGGTGCGCGTGTTATGGCAACTTCTCACTATCCGGAGCTGAAGGCATATGGCTATAACCGTCCATCTGTAGTTAATGCAAGTGTAGAGTTCGATATAGAAACACTGAGCCCGACTTATCGATTGCTCATTGGAGTGCCGGGTCGTTCAAATGCATTTGAAATTTCGAAACGTCTTGGATTAAGTTCGAATGTAATCGACCATGCAAAATCCTTTACAGGTACTGACCGTCATGAAGTAGAATCAATGATTGCTTCACTCGAAGAAAGCCGATTACGATCTGAACGTGAAGCGGATGAAGCTCATCTTTTACTGGAAGATGCACAAAAGATCCGTGCAGAGCTGGAAGAACGTCTTCGTATTTATGATGAGAAAAAGGAAAACCTCGAGAAAAAAGCAAAAGACAAGGCGCGCAAAATTGTCGATGAGGCGAAGAAAGAAGCAGAAGCAATTATTGCAGAGCTGAGAAAAATGAAAGAAAATGCCGCATTATCGGTGAAAGAGCATGAGTTAATCGATGCGAAGAAGCGTTTAGATAATGCAGCACCGATTGATAATAACAAAGTGCTTCAAAAGGCTGTCGCTGCCCGTGAACGTAAGCAGAATCTGCAAGTGGGCGATGAAGTAAAAGTATTGAGCTATGGACAAAAAGGTACACTTCTGCAAAAAGCAGGAAATGAGTGGGTTGTTCAAATTGGTATATTAAAAATGAAACTTCCGGAATCTGATTTAGAGTATGTCAAACCGGAAAAAGAGCAGGCTACTCGTCCGATGATGAATGTGAAAAATCGCAATAGTGTCGTCAAACTGGAACTGGATTTACGTGGGGAACGATATGAAGAAGCGCTTATACGCACAGAAAAATATTTGGATGATGCGTTATTGGCGAACTATCCGCGTGTATCGATTATTCACGGTAAAGGCACTGGTGCATTACGCCAAGGGATTCAAAGCTTCCTGAAAAACCATAAGCGTGTTAAATCATACCGTTATGGTGAAGCAGGCGAAGGCGGATTTGGTGTTACAGTCGTAGAACTAAAATAGTTGTTGCTCCTTTTAAATTATGCGCTAATATTAAACATAGAAAGAAAATAATTAAAGGGGGTAAAATGGATTGCTAGGATCAGACTTTTGGCACCATCCTCTCGTAGAAACAGCAGGCTATTTTAGTGTGGTAGTCCTTTGCCTATTCGTATCAATGATTTTATTTGAGATTGTAACAAAGTATAAAAATTGGGATGAAATAAAAAAAGGAAATGTCGCGGTCGCTTTAGCTACTGGAGGAAAAATTTTAGGCGTCTGTAATATTTTCAGATATTCAATTAATCAGCATACATCATTTATTGAAATGCTCGGTTGGGGTTTATTCGGTTTTACGTTACTAATCTTTGCCTATTTTTTATTTGAGTTTTTAACGCCGAAATTTAATGTGGATGAGGAGATTGCAGCTGACAACCGTTCAGTCGGATTTATCTCATTTACCATTTCACTCGGTTTGTCATTTGTTATCGGAGCAAGTATTTCATAGGAGCATATACATGGAAACATTATCGAAAATCTTACTCGTCGTCTGTTTCATTTTTTTCGCAGTCGGCATTTACTACATGATGACACTCTAAACATAAAAGCAAATGTCCTAGTATTTCGCTAGTGCATTTGCTTTTTTTACTGGTTTTGAAATTTATTATCACTCGACCAATCTATCCTTAACCAAAAAATATTTAATTTATTTAAAACTTTATTGGAAAAGTTATATTTCCATACTAAACGAATAGTCCTATATGTTTTATAGTCAATAATACTATAAAAGTCAAAATAAATAACGAGAAAATAATTGCATAAACGAGAATATAATGTGTATATCTATGAAAATAGTTTGAAACCATTTCCAGTTTTCATTATAATGATGTAAACAAGTAAAGCTTTATCGAAGGGGAGGAGTTTTATGACAGAAAAGGTTTGGTTGGCAAGCTATCCGAAAGAAGTACCACATTCAATTGAGTTGCCGGAAATACCTGTACACCAGTTTTTAACAGAAGCATTTGAGTCAATGCCGAATAAAGTGGCCATACACTTCATGGGGCGTGAACTTACGTACAAAGAGCTATATGAATCAGCATTGAAGTTTGCGAACTATTTGCGTTCTCTAGGGGTGGAGAAAGGCGATCGAGTAGCGATTATGCTGCCGAACTGTCCGCAAGCGGTTATCGCCTACTATGGCACGATGTATGCCGGTGGGGTTGTCGTACAGACGAATCCGCTTTATACAGAACGTGAGCTTCAATATCAGATGGCGGATTCCGGAGCAAAAGTAATCTTAGTGATGGATATTCTATACCCTAGGGCAATGAAAATATTACATGAAACTAATATTGAAAATGTCATTGTTTCAGGAATTAAAGATTATTTGCCATTCCCGAAAAACCTGGTGTATCCGTTCATCCAAAAGAAACAGTATGGTTTTAGTGTAAAGGTGGAGCATAGCGGAACGAATCACCTGTTCACAGAAATCATGAAAATGGCCAAGACGGATAAAATCGAGCAAGACTTTGATTTTGAAAACGATTTAGCCTTATTGCAATACACTGGGGGGACAACAGGTTACCCGAAAGGTGTTATGTTAACGCATAAAAACCTGATTGCAAATACATTAATGTGTGATGCATGGATGTATAAATGTAAAAAAGGTGAAGAGACAATTTTAGGCATACTTCCATTCTTCCATGTATATGGTATGACTACGGTATTAATTTTATCGGTCATGCAGCAGGGCAAGATGGTATTACTGCCGAAATTTGATGCAGAGCAAGCATTGAAAACGATTGATAAACAAAAACCAACTTTATTCCCCGGCGCCCCAACAATGTATATTGGCTTGTTGAATCACCCGGATTTATCAAAATATGATCTATCATCAATTAAAGCATGTTTAAGCGGTTCTGCTGCATTGCCACTGGAAGTTCAGGAAAAGTTTGAAGCATTGACAGGTGGTCGTCTAGTAGAAGGATACGGCTTAACCGAAACTTCTCCCGTAACACATGCCAACCCGATTTGGGATCATCGGATCAACGGTTCAATCGGTTTACCTTGGCCAAACACAGAAGCGGTTATTTTACGTTCAGGTGAAGCAGAAGTATTGCCTGTAGGTGAAATCGGCGAAATAGCGGTAAAAGGACCGCAAGTTATGAAGGGCTATTGGAATCGTCCTGAAGAAACAGCGATGACATTTACAGATGGCTGGTTTTTAACAGGGGATTTAGGTTATATGGATGAAAAGGGTTATTTCTATGTTGTTGACCGCAAAAAAGATATGATTATTGCAGGTGGATTTAATATTTACCCGCGTGAAGTAGAAGAAGTGCTGTATGAGCATGAGGCGATCCAGGAATGTGTCGTTGCCGGTATACCTGATCCGTATCGCGGAGAAACCGTTAAGGCGTATATTGTTCTTAAAGAGGGTAAATCAGTTACAGACAAAGAACTGAACGAGTATTGCCGTAAAAACCTGGCTGCTTATAAAGTGCCTCGTTTCTATGAATTCCGTCAAGAGCTGCCGAAAACAGCAGTCGGAAAGATTTTACGCCGTACATTGATTGAAGAAGAAAAACAGAAAATGGCACAACAAGAAGCAAAATAATTAATTGTTTAGCAAACTATTGACAGAATGCAGAACAAACTATAATATGAAAACATGAATGAATGGTCATTCATGTTTTCATATTTTTTTTGGTGGTGATCTGCTTGAAACGAAACAAACCCAAATATATGCAAATAGTAGACGCGGCAGTCATTGCTATAGCAGAAAACGGCTATCATCAAGCCCAGGTATCCAAAATAGCCAAACAAGCCGGGGTTGCTGATGGTACAATCTATTTATATTTTAAAAACAAAGAAGATATTTTAATTTCTGTATTCCAGGAAAAAATGGGTATTTTCGTAGAGAATTTACAGGCTATAATAAAAAGTGGGGAAACTGCTTCCGATAAGTTATGTAAAATGATCGAAAATCATTTCCGTGTTCTATCAAGTGATCGCCACTTGGCAACAGTAACTCAGCTGGAGTTACGCCAATCGAATAAAGAAATTAGACTGAAAATTAATTCTATTCTAAAAGAATATTTAATTTTACTAGATCAAATTTTAATCGAAGGTATGCTAAATGGTGAATTCAACCAGACGATGGATGTTCGTATTGCGAGACAAATGGTGTTTGGCACA
Source organism: Solibacillus sp. FSL W7-1324 (assembly GCF_038008025.1). NCBI lineage: Bacteria > Bacillati > Bacillota > Bacilli > Caryophanales > Caryophanaceae > Solibacillus > Solibacillus sp. FSL W7-1324. The sequence continues at coordinate 2,509,677 of NZ_JBBOYH010000001.1, read as the reverse complement.
ATTGACGAAATTACGACAACTTGGGTAATGAATGAAAATCGATATGATTTATTAGAGCAAGCTCCGAAAGTAAAGCAATTACTGCTAAACGCACTAAAAGCATAAAGGGGATGTAGAGGATGGAGTTTCTAAGTTGGAAAGTAGAAGAAGGGGTAGCAATTGCAACAATTTCAAGACCACCAGCAAATGCACTTTCACAAGGCTTGATCCAAGATGTGAATGCACTTTTAGACGCTGTAGAAAATGATGAAAATGTACGTGTTATCGTCTTACATGGCGAAGGACGGTTCTTCTCTGCAGGTGCGGATATTAAAGAGTTTACGAGTGTACAGTCAGGAGAAGCATTTACAGGATTGGCGAAAAATGGACAAGATGTATTCGAGCGTATTGAAACATTCAGTAAACCGGTTATCGCCGCGATCCACGGTGCAGCATTAGGGGGCGGATTGGAACTTGCGATGGGATGCCATATGCGCTTTGTAACCGCATCGGCAAAATTAGGCTTACCTGAACTATCACTAGGCTTAATACCTGGATTCGCAGGAACACAGCGATTACCACGTTATGTTGGTGTAGCAAAAGCAGCGGAAATGATGTTTACAAGTGACCCGATTACGGGGGCTGAAGCTGTTGAGTGGGGATTAGCAAACCGTGCTTATTCCGATGAAGAGCTGTTGCCTGAAACATTGAAAATCGCTAAAAAAATTGCGAAAAAATCACCAATCGCGCTTAAAGCAGCGATCCAAATGCTGAATTACTCGAAACCATCATCTTATTACGATGGTGTAAATGCTGAAGCAAACAGCTTCGGTGAAGTATTTGTTTCGGAAGATGCTAAAGAAGGTATCAAAGCATTTATTGAAAAACGTGAGCCAGTGTTTACTGGCAAATAAAAAAATGTATTCTTCCCTGTTTTTCGGGATTAAAATTAAAAAGCTTTTAGGAGGTCTAGATTATGAATATTTTTGTATTAGTAAAACGTACTTTTGACACAGAAGAAAAAATCGTCGTATCAGGCGGTAAAATTCAGGAAGATGGTGCAGAATTCATCATCAATCCATACGATGAGTACGCAATTGAAGAAGCAATTCAAAAGCGTGACGCATTAGGCGGTAAAGTAACAGTTGTGACAATCGGTGGCGAAGATGCGGAAAAGCAGTTACGTACAGCTTTAGCAATGGGTGCCGATGAAGCGGTATTGATTAATACAGAAGATGATTTAGATGAGCTTGACCAATATTCTTCAGCTTATATTTTAGCGGAATATTTAAAAGACAAAGAAGCAGATTTAATTTTAGCAGGAAATGTAGCGATCGATGGTGGTTCAGGACAAGTTGGCCCGCGCTTAGCAGACCTGCTGGGCATTAACTACGTAACAACAATTACTTCATTGGAAATCGAAGGCACGAACGTTAAGATTGTGCGTGATATCGAAGGGGACGCTGAAGTATTAGAAACATCATTACCATTATTAGTAACAGCTCAACAAGGTTTAAACGAGCCGCGTTACCCATCTTTACCGGGGATTATGAAAGCGAAGAAGAAACCGCTTGCAGAACTGGAATTGGATGATTTGGATATCGATGAAGACGATGTTGAAGTAAAAGTAGAAACAGTTGAAATTTACTTACCGCCACAAAAAGCGGCTGGTCGTGTTTTAGAAGGTGATCTTTCTGCACAGGTAAAAGAATTAGTAAACTTACTTCATAACGAAGCAAAAGTAGTCTAATAGAAGTCAACTAGCGTACGAAAATTTTTACGAAGATGGTAATGGAGGGATATTCTATGTCAAAGAAAGTTTTAGTGTTAGGTGAAGTTCGCGAAGGGAGCTTACGTAACGTTTCATTCGAAGCAATTGCAGCAGGTTTACAAATCGCTGACGGCGGTGAAGTAGTAGGTTTATTAGTTGGGGATGCAGTAGCTGAATTAACACAGGAATTAATCGCATACGGAGCGAGCCGTGTTATCACAGTAGAACATCCACATTTGAAAAACTATACATCTGACGGATACAGCCAAGCAATTTTAGCAGTAATAGAACAAGAAAATCCAGAAGCAATCGTTTTCGGTCATACTTCTTTAGGTAAAGACTTATCGCCAAAAATTGCTTCACGCTTACAATCTGGTTTAATTTCAGATGTTACGGAAATTCAGGGAGCAGGCGATGATACAGTATTTGTTCGCCCAATCTACTCTGGTAAAGCATTTGAAAAAGTAAAAATCAAAGAGGGTATTATTTTTGCGACAATTCGTCCAAACAATATTCCGCCATTAGTAAAAGACGATTCTCGTTCTGGTGAAGTATCATCAGTATCAGTTGATATTACAAATTTACGTACAATCATCAAAGAAGTTGTACGCAAATCAACTGAAGGTGTAGATCTTTCAGAAGCGAAAGTAGTAGTTGCAGGTGGTCGTGGTGTTAAATCAGAAGAAGGTTTTGAGCCATTAAAAGAGCTTGCTAATTTACTAGGTGGAGCAGTTGGCGCATCTCGTGGTGCATGTGATGCTGAATATTGCGATTACTCATTACAAATCGGCCAAACTGGTAAAGTTGTAACACCTGATTTATATATCGCTGCAGGGATTTCTGGTGCGATCCAGCATTTAGCTGGTATGTCGAACTCAAAAGTGATTGTTGCGATCAACAAAGATCCAGAAGCGAATATCTTTAAAGTAGCAGACTACGGTATCGTTGGCGACTTATTCGAAGTAGTGCCAATGTTAATCGAAGAGTTTAAAGCACTTAAAGTAAATGCTTAACAAGTGATTAGGGGCTTCCTTCTTTTGAAGGGAGCCTTTAATTTTTATAATGGTGAGGTATGTATGGTGTGAAGAAAAACGGATATCGTATAATGCATTAAATTGTTTAAATAAAGGGTATAGTTCTTCTAATATCCTCTAAAATCCATCGGAAACAACGGCTAAATTTGAGGGTCATGATATTCCCAAGCATTTTACTACTGTTTAATTGGGAAAACATGCTATACTACAACCATATGTTATTTAAGGAGGCTATTTAATATGGCAATTGTACACGCGACAGATCAAACATTTCCACAAGAAATTTCAAACGGCACAGTTTTAGTAGACTTTTGGGCTACTTGGTGCGGACCATGTAAAATGATCGCTCCAGTTCTTGAAGAATTAGATTCAGAAATCGGTAACGATGTTAAAATCGTAAAAGTTGATGTTGATAACAACCAAGGTACTGCTGCTGATTACCAAATCATGTCAATCCCATCATTATTATTATTCGTAGATGGTGAATTAAAAGCAAAAACTGCTGGCTTCATGCCAAAAGAAGCTTTAGTTGATTTCATTAACGACAACAAATAATTAAACCATTGACCATTCAAACGCCAAGGCGTTACTGATATGTCAACAAGCCGTATGCCGTATAAGGTGTACGGCTTTTTTCTTATACCCCAATCAGTTAAAATAAAAGAAAGGACATATTAAACAGGTGAGAAAATGAATGCAATCATAAAAGCAAAACTAGAAATACTGCCAAATGAATCAGGTTGCTATATTATGAAAGACCGTCAAGGCACGATTATCTACGTTGGTAAGGCGAAAGTATTGAAAAATCGAGTACGTTCTTACTTTACGGGAAGTCATGACGGGAAAACTGCAAGACTAGTCAGTGAGATTGAAGACTTCGAATATATTGTGACTTCAAGCGATTTGGAAGCCCTTATTCTGGAGCTGAATTTAATTAAGCTGCATGACCCGAAGTATAATGTAAAACTAACGGATGATAAAACGTATCCTTATATAAAAATAACGAATGAACGATACCCTCGTATTATTACGACAAGAAAAGTGAAGAAGGATAAAGCGAAATATTTCGGTCCGTATCCGAATGCCTATGCGGCGAACGAAACGCGTAAATTACTGGACCGTCTGTACCCGCTTCGTAAATGTACGCATCTGCCTAACCAGGTGTGCCTGTACTATCACTTAGGTCAATGTTTGGCACCGTGTGTAAAGGATATTGAAAAACAGGTGTATGATGAAATGATTGATGAGATTTCGAAGTTCTTAAATGGGGGCGTCGAAGAAATACAACAAGACCTTCAGCAAAAAATGCTGGATGCAGCCGAAAATCTGGAGTTTGAGCGGGCAAAGGAATTCCGGGATTTGATTGCCCATATTGATCAGATTATGGAAAAGCAAAAAATCGTCACAGATGATTTAAGCAACCGGGATGTATTTGGCTATGCAGTGGAAAAAGGCTGGATGTGTGTTCAGGTGTTTTTCGTGCGTCAAGGTAAACTCATTGAGCGGGATGTTTCGGTTTTCCCGATCTATAATGAGCCGGAAGAGGAATTTTTAACATTTGTCGGGCGTTTTTACGAACAGCCGCATCATCTATTGCCAAAAGAGATTTTTGTACCGAAATCGATTAACGAAACAATTTTACAAAAGCTTTTGAATGTGAAGGTACTGACACCAAAGCGCGGTTCCAAAAAAGAGCTTGTTGATCTGGCGATGAAAAATGCGGAAATCGCCATTCATGAGAAATTCCAGTTGATTGAACGTCAAGAAGAGCGGACAGTAGGGGCTTGTGAAGCGCTTGCTGAAGCAATGCAAATTCCGTTGCCGCTTAGAATAGAGGCGTTTGATAACAGTCATATGCATGGTGCAGACCCGGTATCGGCGATGGTTGTTTTCATCGACGGGAAGCCTGCGAAAAAGGAATACCGGAAATATAAAACAAGGGAAGCGGCCAAGCATGATGACTATGGTGCGATGCAGGAAGTCATTCGACGTCGCTACACACGTGTACTGCGAGAAAACCTGCCATTGCCTGACCTGATTCTTATCGATGGGGGAAAAGGACAGATGGAAGTCGCACGTGAAGTAATTGAAGACGAACTTGGCTTAGTCATCCCGATTGCAGGACTTGCTAAAGACGAAAAGCATAATACGTCCCAGCTTTTATTTGGTACGCCTCCGGGAGTTGTACCGTTGAAGCGTACAAGTGACGGCTTCTATTTATTGCAGCGTATTCAAGATGAGGTTCACCGATTTGCGATTACATTTTTACGTCAGCAGCATCAAACGAATGCCATTACTTCTGTTCTTGATGGGATTGAAGGAGTGGGTCCGAAGCGGAAGCAGCAGCTTATGAAGCATTTTGGATCAGTGAAAAAAATTCGCGAAGCTAGCGAGCTGCAGCTGCAGGAATCAGGAGTACCGGCAAAATTGGCGGAAGTCATCTATCGTCATTTTCATGAAGCACCATTGAATAAAGAATAGGGTTGTGCTAATATAAAAGACAATTCAATATTTACTAAGATAGAGGCGCAGTATTCAACAGTACATTGCTCGAGGAAGAACAATTCCATTGACAGCAATCGAAAGGGGGTCCTGCCGAAGTGAAGTGCGTATTGTTCGCGCAGTTTGCTGGTTTTGCATTTAAGAGATGTAAAACTGTCAGAGCTTTATGTTCTGGAGGGCTATCCTGAAAAACTTATAACTATTATTTGTATTGACGGCGGCTTTCCATGAACATGGAAAGCCGTCTTTTTTGTTTTCGAATTTAAGGAGGGAAAAGAATGGAGACAGTTGTAGTAAAGTTTGGCGGTCCGGCATTGACTACACCGGAAAAAATCGTACACCTAGCTAAAAAAGTGATAAAAGAGCAAGGGCGTGGCATAAACTTAGTCGTTGTCGTTTCTTCAATGCCCGCTATACGACGAGAATTGAGACAATATGCTGCTGAAATTACCGATGAGCCGTCGAAACGGGAAATGGATGCACTTGTCTCATCAGCAACACAAATAACAAGTGCGATGCTTGCAATGGCGATTCAGGAGCATGGAGGCAAAGCTGTCTCTTTAGCTGGATGGCAAACAGGTATCCATACAAATCAAAAGCATGGTAACGCACGGATCGATAATGTCGATAGTAAACGAATTCAGGAACATTTGGCATTAGGCGAAATCGTCGTCGTAGCAGGTTTTCAAGGAGTTACGGGGACAGACAATATTTCAACATTCGGCAAAGGAGGTTCTGAAACTTCAGCGGTTGCACTTGCGGTTGCCCTCGAAGCAGAGCGTGTCGAGATTTTTTCATCGGTTGAAGGGATTTTCACAGCAGACCCAGAAATTGTAAAGGGATCTAGGAAACTACCGGAAGTTTCTTATGATGAGATGTTGGAATTTGCAAATTTAGGGGCTAAAATATTGCACCCACGTGCGGTTGAACTTGCCAAAAAATACAATATACCGCTCATTGTACGTTCTTTCGTACAGGACGTGGAAGGCACTTTTATTAAAGGGGATGTAGACATGGAGAAAAACTTACTTGTACGCGGGATAGCCTACGAATCGGATATTATTCGTTTGACGATCGGCTATGATTCGTATGAAACCGCGTCATTGGCAGAAGTGTTTAGTGTTTTAGCAGAAAATGATATCAATGTGGATATTATTGTTCAAGCAGTCATTGATGGCGTGAAGCCGACCATTTCCTTTACAATTTCCAAGGATGAGTTTGCGGAAGCATTACGGGTTTTGGAAACTAGTAAATTATCACTTGGATTTAGTTTTGCAGATTTTGAAGTAGGTTTAGCGAAAGTATCGATTATCGGTTCTGCGATGGCATCCAATCCGGGGGTGGCAGCTCGCATGTTTGCACGTTTGGGACGCGAACATATTCCTGTAAAAATGGTCAGCACTTCGGAAATTAAAGTGTCTGTCGTTGTACCACAGGAAGAAATGGTTCGTGCTGCGAATGTGCTGCATGAGGAATTCGATTTGGCAATGAAAGAAGTAACCGCTTCTTAAAGTAATAGCTGGAAATGAGCTGAAGTAGCTTATTTCCAGCTTTTTTATTGTGTAAATTTGCATCTTCACCAATAGATAATTATGATAAGTTGAAGACTAAATTTTCTCTTTTAAATCCCATTTTAACGTAAATTTTACGATGTGTTTGTCATTGTCTTTTTCTTCATAGCATTCCGTCAAATAGCCAAGCTGTTTTTGCTTCTGCTCTGCCAAAAAGCCGGCTTCAAGACGGAAACAACGTTGTACAATATTAAGTGGCAATTCCTCAGATGTCGAAAGTATGTAGTGAAGTTCGTCCTTCGTTTCCTTTTCCAGAATTAACTGGCCCCAGCCAGCTTCCATGAAAAATGAAGGCAGTTCATCCATTGAAAATAATGGGAACTTTCTTGCAATTTCTTTACCTGCCCAATATAAAACATCTTCTTCATGCTTTCCTAAAATAGAAGGAAGAAGATGGTCACGAATGATTTCGTAGCCAAAAGTTGGAATCGTTTTCATTTTGTACCCTTCCATATAAAAAACCTCTTTCATAAATTTTCGTATAATTTTCATTCTTTCGTGAAGAAAAGAGTTATAAGCAGAAAAAACGGTTCTCAAAACAGCGTAAAACCGTCTTTAAAATGATTATAAAATATCCTGCGTTGCCTTGACGCTAGTATCTGTTGAGAGTACAATGGACATGTCATAATATTGTACCATGATGAAATGCGCAGTCAACATCCCAACTTTTACAAATTTGAGGCGTTGCGCATGTGTATTTCAAGTACTAAGGGGGGTAACAGTTTTGTCGAAAGATCGTGAATTTTTATGGCGCCGCTTACACTCGTTACTAGGTGTAGTTCCTGTCGGGTTGTTCTTGGTGTTCCACTTATTTCTGAACTTCACTGCAATTGGCGGTGAGGAAACTTACAATAACGCTACAGGTGTTATGGAATTACTTCCACACTCGTTATTGTTAGCGATGGAATGGATTATTATCTATATTCCATTAATGTTCCACGGATTCTATGGAGTGTATATTGCTTTTACAGCGACATACAACACGGGACGTTTCAGCACATTCCGTAACTGGATGTTTGCATTGCAACGTTTCACAGGGATCTTCCTTGTAATCTTCATTGCGTGGCATATTTTCCAAACACGTATCCAAAAAGCATTAGGTGCTGAAGTTGAATTTAATATGATGGTTGAAATCGTTGATAATCCATTAATGTTAGTATTCTACATTTTAGGTATCGTTTCAGCAGCATTCCACTTAGCGAACGGTTTATGGTCGTTCTTAGTAAGCTGGGGTATTACACAATCTAACAAATCTCAACGAATCGCAACTTATGTTACATTGTTAATCTTCGTAGTATTAGCAATCGTTGGTGTTGCAGCTATCTTAGCATTCGTTTAATCACTTAACTTAGTCACTACTACATAGTTAAGTACCTAGACGGAATGGAATATGAGTAAAAGTTTTAGCAATTAATGAGGAGTGAGAAATAATCATGGCAAAAAGTAAAGTTATCGTCGTTGGTGGCGGTCTTGCTGGCTTAATGGCTACGATTAAAGCAGCTGAAGTTGGTACTGAAGTTGAATTATTCTCGTTAGTTCCGGTTAAACGTTCACACTCTGTATGTGCACAAGGCGGAATTAACGGAGCAGTTAATACAAAAGGTGAAGGGGATTCTCCATGGATCCACTTTGATGATACAGTTTATGGTGGTGACTTCTTAGCGAACCAACCTCCAGTTAAAGGTATGTGTGATGCAGCACCAGGTATTATCCACTTAATGGACCGTATGGGTGTAATGTTCAACCGTACTCCAGAAGGTTTACTTGACTTCCGTCGTTTCGGTGGTACGTTAATGCACCGTACAGCATTCTCTGGTGCGACTACTGGTCAACAATTATTATACGCACTAGACGAGCAAGTTCGTTCACACGAAGTAGCTGGTTTAGTTACGAAATATGAGCACTGGGAATTCCTTGGTGCAGTGCTTGATGACGAAGGCGTTTGCCGCGGTATCGTAGCACAAGATTTACGTAGTGAAGAAATTCGCTCATTCCGTTCTGATGCTGTAATTATGGCAACAGGTGGTCCTGGTATTATCTTCGGTAAAACAACTAACTCAGTAATCAACACTGGTTCTGCAGCATCGATTGTTTACCAACAAGGTGCAACATATTCAAATGGTGAAATGATTCAAATTCACCCAACAGCGATTCCTGGAGACGACAAAAACCGTCTAATGTCTGAATCTGCTCGTGGTGAAGGTGGACGTGTATGGACGTATAAAGACGGTAAGCCTTGGTACTTCCTAGAAGAGAAATATCCAGCTTACGGTAACTTAGTACCACGTGATATCGCAACACGTGAGATTTTTGACGTGTGCGTAAATCAAAAATTGGGTATTAACGGGGAAAACATGGTATACTTAGACTTATCCCATAAAGATCCTCATGAATTAGATATTAAACTAGGTGGTATCATCGAAATCTACGAAAAATTCGTAGGTGATGACCCACGTAAATTACCGATGAAAATCTTCCCAGCGGTACACTATTCAATGGGTGGATTATGGGTTGACTATGACCAAATGACTGAAATCCCTGGTTTATTCGCTGCAGGTGAATGTGACTACTCACAACACGGTGCAAACCGTTTAGGTGCGAACTCATTATTATCAGCGATTTACGGTGGTATGGTTGCAGGTCCCAATGCTGTTAAGTACATTAAAGGACTTAAAAAGCATGCAGAAGATTTACCTGAAGAAATCTATACGCGTCGCGTACAGGAAGAAACAGAAAAATGGGAAGCTATCCTAAAAATGGATGGTACAGAAAACGCTTACTTACTACACAAAGAGCTTGGTGAGTGGATGACTGACAACATGACTGTTGTACGTGTAAACGCAAAATTAGAAGAAACTTATGCGAAATTAACTGAACTTCAAGAGCGTTGGGAAAACATCAACATTAACGACACACAAAAATGGTCGAATCAAGGTGCTCACTTCACTCGTCAGTTAAAGAACATGCTATATTTAGCTAAAGTTATGACTAAGGGTGCATTATTACGTAACGAATCTCGTGGGGCTCACTACAAGCCTGAATTCCCTGAACGTGATGATGAAAACTTCTTAAAAACAACTATGGCGAAGTTCGATCCGGCAACGGGCGAACCAATTATTACTTATGCCGATGTAGACGTTTCGTTAATTCCACCACGTAAACGCGACTACTCAGCGTAGAAGGGGGAACTAAACAGTGGAAACAGTAAATACTGATAGAACAGTTAAGTTAGAAATCGTTCGTCAAGACAATGAGAATGGTGCTACACGCGTTGAGAAGTTTGAAGTTCCTTACCGTCCAGGTATGAACGTTATTTCTGCTCTTATGCATATTCAAAAAAATCCTGTTACTGCTGATGGTCAAAAAACGACTCCAGTAGCATGGGATATGAACTGTCTGGAAGAAGTTTGTGGTGCATGTTCAATGGTAATCAACGGACGTCCACAACAATCTTGTTCAGCATTAGTAGACAAGTTAACTCAACCAATTCGTTTAGAGCCAATGAAAACTTTCCCGGTTATCCGTGACTTACAAGTAGACCGTGAGCGCATGTTTAACGCACTTAAGAAAGTTAAAGCATGGGTACCTATCGATGGTACTTATGATTTAGGCGAAGGTCCTCGTATGCCAGAGCGCAAACGTCAATGGGCTTATGAATTATCAAAATGTATGACTTGTGGTGTATGTATGGAAGCATGTCCAAACGTTTCTGAATCTGCATCATTCATCGGTCCATTTGCATTATCTCAAGTACGTTTATTCAACACACACCCAACAGGTGCAATGAATAAAGACGAGCGTTTAAATGCAATCATGGGCGATGGTGGTCTTGCAAACTGCGGTAACTCACAAAACTGTGTAGCTGCATGTCCAAAAGGTATTCCTTTGACAACATCTATCGCTGCACTTAACCGTGAAACAACAGTTCAAATGTTCAAAAACTTCTTCGGTTCTGACCACATGGTTGACTAATCGAATGAATATAATTGACCCTCACCTTGGTGGGGGTCTTTTTGTTTTGGATCGCTTTTTGATTTCTGACAAATTATGCTATAATGAATGAGTATTCATTATCAGGGGATGATGATGGAATCAGACAAAGGGGGAATTTATTATGCGAGCTACATATATTCAGGATGCAACAGAATGGATGGCAGGATTTTCGTTTTCGACAAAGGTAAAGGTGCGTTTTTCGGAAACGGATATGTACGGGCATGTGAACAATACAAAAGTATTTGCCTATTTCGAGTATGCACGTATCGAATATTTTAAAGCATTAGGATTTGATTTTACAGCAGGATCAGATACGGGAAATATGCTCGTTGTTGCGGATATCCAATGTGATTATTTAAAAGAAGTGTTTTTCGACGAAGAATTGACAATATTTGTTAAAACCGCATCAATCGGCACATCATCGATGAATTTGCATTATTTGGTGAAAAATGAAAAAGATGAAGTGTGCTATACAGGGCGCGGAACGCTTGTACAATTGAGCAGTGACACGGGGAAAGGTGTCCCGTTACTGGAAGAACAAAAAAAATTATTGCTTGGGAAATAGTTAAATGCCCTCACCTGCTTTGTATTTTCGACATAATGTACAAAGAAGAGGATAGGAGGGTGTTGCAAAATGAATCGTCCGCAGCATCGTTCGCTGTTAACAAAAAGAGAACGCGAGATTTTTGAGCTATTAATAAAGGACTATTCAACACGGGAAATATCAACTAAGCTAGGCATTAGTGAAAAAACCGTTCGTAATCATATTTCCAATACGATTCAAAAGCTGGGTGTATCAAGTCGTACGCAAGCGATTCTTGAGTTATTAAGACTTCAGGAATTGTCGATATACTGATTCGATGCTTGCTATTTTATGAAAAAAACTTCAAAATAGAACTATGAAACGCATCGAGGAGTGAATGGAGTAGATGAAAGATCACAGCACACATAGCTCTGAATCTGTAGCAATCCTGGAAAAAGAACTAAGATATATTTCACACTTAATCAAGCAAAAAGGTCGAGAAATTTTAAGCAATTATACGATTACACCTCCGCAATTTATTGCATTGCAATGGTTGCATGAATCGGGTGATATGACGATCGGTGACTTGTCGACGAAAATGTATTTAGCATTTTCGACAACGACAGATTTAGTGGACCGGATGGAGAAAAATGAATTGGTACAGCGTGTACGTGACGAAAATGATCGACGTGTTGTACGGATTCATCTTTTACCTGAAGGCGAAAGAATTATCCAGGAAGTAATTTTAAAGCGTCAAAATTATTTGCGGGATATTACACAGGAATTTAACGCAGAAGAGTTTGAGCAATTATCAAGAACATTACAAAAACTACATTTATTAATGAAATAGGATAGAGGCGGTACAAGTGAATGCCCCAATAGGTGTTATCGATTCCGGAGTTGGCGGATTAACAGTGGCAAAAGCAATTATGGAGCTTTTGCCGAATGAAACAATATATTATATAGGTGATACGGCGCGATGTCCTTACGGGCCACGCACAAAGCAAGAAGTCCGCAATTTTACATGGGAGATGGCAAAAGCGCTTGAAAAGATGAATGTGAAGATGCTTGTCATTGCATGTAATACTGCGACTGCCGTTGCATTGGAAAGTCTGCAAAAGCATATGCCATTTCCGGTTTTAGGAGTTATTAATGCAGGGGCACGAGCGGCCATAAAAAAGACAAAGCGCAATGAAGTTGTCGTATTAGCGACAGAAGGCACGATCAAAAGCGGCGCATATGAAGAAGCAGTGAAATCATTGTCGACAAAAGCGAAAATAATTCCACTTGCCTGTCCGACATTTGTGCCACTCGTTGAAAGTGGCGAATACGAAGGCCAATTTTCGTATGACCTTGTTGCGAAAGGATTAAAGGCGCTTGAAGATGAGCGATTTGATACAGTTATTTTAGGCTGTACACATTATCCTATTTTACAAAAGCAAATCGAAGCAGCAGTAGGCTCACAAGTTCACGTCCTGTCATCTGCCGAAGAAACGGCTAAAGATGTTGAAGCGATTTTAAGCTACACAGGACAATTACGAACAGAGGAAAAACCGCCACACCATATTCTGCATGCATCTGGTTCTGTGCCGATTTTCCGTTCCATAGCGGAACGTTGGCTGGAAAAAGGTGAATTGGATATCCGTAAAATTACATTCGAAAAATAGTTGATAGCTCAAATTAGGCATTTTGTCTAATTTGAGCTTTTTCCTTCTATGTCTTGCTTTTCTGCTTTAGACCCACCTTAAATTGTGATAAGATAAGTGCGCGAACAAATTGAGGAGGTCACGAATGACTAGACATGACTTAAGAGCTGTGAATGAATTACGTCCAGTTCAAATTGATAATAATTATTTAATGCATCCGGAAGGCTCGGTATTAATAACAGTTGGAAATACAAAGGTGATTTGTACTGCAACGATTGAAGAAAAAGTACCTGGTTTTTTACGTGGACAAGGTAAAGGTTGGATTACGGCTGAATATTCCATGCTACCACGCGCTACAGAGCAACGCACACGCCGTGAAAGCTCTGCAGGGAAGGTAAGTGGCCGCACAATGGAAATTCAACGCTTAATCGGCCGAGCATTACGTGCTGTCGTTGATTTAGAAGCATTAGGTGAAAAAACAGTATGGATTGACTGTGACGTAATCCAGGCAGATGGCGGAACGCGTACAGCATCGATTACAGGAGCTTTTGTAGCGATGACACAGGCAATTGCAAAACTAGGTGCTGACAAGCCATTCGTAAAATTCCCGGTTACAGATTATTTAGCTGCGACGAGTGTCGGAAAACTAGAAAACATTGGCGCAGTTTTGGACTTAAACTATGTGGAAGATTCAGCTGCACAAGTCGATATGAACGTTATTATGACAGGTGCCGGCGAATTTGTGGAATTGCAAGGGACAGGCGAAGAAGCGACATTCAGCCGTTCAGAACTAAATGAATTACTCGATTTAGGAGAAGCCGGAATTGCACAGCTAATCGAAATGCAAAAAACAGCATTAGGCGACATCGCAAACTTGATCGGAAAGGTGGAAGCATAATGAAACAAGTAGTAATTGCCACGAAGAACAAAGGTAAAGCGAAAGACTTTGAAGCATTATTCGGACCATTTGGCTATGAAGTTGTCACAATGTTTGAGGTTGCTCCAGATGTGGAAATTGAAGAGACAGGTACGACTTTTGAAGAAAATGCCATTTTAAAGGCGGAAACATTGGCGAACATGCTTGGCCAAATCGTGATTGCAGATGACAGCGGATTAGCGATCGATGCTTTAAACGGTGAACCGGGTGTGTATTCAGCGCGTTATGCCGGCGACCATGATGATGAAGCGAATATGGTGAAAGTGCTGGAAAACATGAAGGACGTACCGGAAGAACAGCGTACAGCCCGTTTCTGCTGTGCTTTAGCAATTGCTGGACCGAACATGGAGACAAAAACAGTATTCGGTACTTGTGAAGGTATAATTGCACATGAGAAGAAGGGGACAAATGGATTCGGTTATGACCCGATTTTCTATGTACCTGCTTTGGAAAAACATATGGCGGAACTTTCTGCCGAAGAAAAAGGCGCCATTTCACACCGAGGCAATGCCATTCGCAAACTGGCATTACAGCTAGCAGAATTTCTGAAATAGCAATTTCGGCAATTGCTGGAAATTGTAAAAATTTGTTTAATAACGATTGAATTTTCGTTTCAATGCTGTCAAACTAAGTATAGAAATGTAAAGGATGTGGATACGTATGAAGCTGTTGATAATGAGTGATACACATGGTGACGAGGAAATCATTGAACGTGTAAAGGGCTACCATCCAGATGCGCATAAAGTGATCCATTGTGGTGATAGTGAATTACCGTATGCACATCCTGCTCTGCAAGGAGTAGAGCGTGTGAAAGGGAACTGTGATCATGACCATAACTATTTGGAAGAGATGCTTTTTCAGGTAAATGGAGATCGTGTGTATGTGACACACGGGCATTTATACGATGTGAAAAACTCTCCGATGAAACTGATTTACCGCGCAAAGGAAGTCGGCGCACAAATCGTATGTTTTGGTCATTCACATATCCTTGGTGCAGAATATATTGATGACATATTATTTATCAATCCGGGCAGCTTGTTGAAGCCACGCCGGATCGAAGAAAAGTCATTTGTGACTCTGACGATAACTTCCACACATTTTACATTACAATGTTATGACGATAATAATAATTTGATTGATGAATTGTTTTATGAGCGTTAATTAACAATGTGAAGCCTTGAAGTAATGAGGGCTTCACTTTTTTAATACAGAATTTAGCAAATGGAAAATTATTTTAGTTAAATAATAATTTTGTTTAATTTGTTTGTTGACTTTAAATATAATATACCATATAATAAAAAATGTCTTTATTACCAATTGGTTTAAAGAAATTGTCTCAGTAGCTCAGCAGGATAGAGCAACGGCCTTTAAGTAAATAGGAGCCTTTATACGGAAAATGAACGTATAAAGTGGACGACACCGTATCGGTAAACCCTTAACAGATTATGCTGATGGCAATACCGAGGAAACGAGAACATTTGAATGGCTTTATGCAGGTAAAATGTTTGCTGCAAGAAATTGCGGGAGGTTCCGTAGAGACTAAACGTGTCGCACCTGAAATGGTGAAGTTATAGTCCAGACCAACAAATTATACGTCTGTATAAGTAGTGAAAACTATAGTGGTAAGCTAAGCCGTCGGTCGGGGGTTCGAATCCCTCCTGGGACGTATAAATACCGTCAAACTTGAATTAACAGGTTTGATGGTTTTTTTTTTGCAAAAAATCAATTAGTAATTTAAAATAAGAACAAATGTTCCTGTTGGAGGTGGTTGCATGTACTTTCATCATACAAAGACAAAAGGAGATTTAGCGGTATTAAAAAGCCAATTAGATTTGTTTGAAAAAGGATATTTGGTGTTGCTGCCACAAACAGAGCATGCACCTTTTGATATCGTTGCATATAAAGATCAACAATTTTGGCGAATACAAGTTAAGTACCGTAATATGAATGAAAACGGAACGATGTATGTAAAGTTTCAACAATGTTACTCGACTAAAAATGGTGTTCAAATCCAGGATGTCGATAAATCACAAATTGATCTTTACTGTATTTATTGTCCGGAGACAGACCTCTGCTATTATTTCAATCCAAAGCAATTCAATAGATCTGTCACAATTAGATTAAAGGAAACAAAAAATAAACAAAAAAAAGGTGTTTATTTTGCTGAGAGCTTTTTAGAAATACCTGAGATTTTGAAGTGAATACTCCCATGAAACAGGTCGACCAGTAATTCTGGCTGACCTTTTCATTTGAACGGATTATAATTAATATTACCGGCGATAGAATCCAACTTCGCATAAAGTCATTTCAATGCGATATTTTCAATATACAGGTCAACATCTTTCATCAATTGTTTAAATAAGATTCTATTTTTCTTTTTTATATTTATTCTTTTTCGTGCAGATTTTAAAGAGAATTCTTCATGAACAATACAGCTTCTGAGGTTCGCCAATAACTTAGTATTATTCTTGAAAGTTAAGTGATCTCCCAGTTTTCTTTCTAAATCAAGAATTATGTTCATGTCGGACTTATTTTTGTATTTATGCTTAAAATAAACTTTATAAATGTCTTTTAGCAGTTGTTCGGTTAATGAATACAATTCGACTGTGAGTGTTGCATATTTCCGGTCCCTGCGGCGTCCATAAAACTCCTCCAACTCATAATCGCTCAATAAGTCCACCCATTTAAAAGCACCTGATTGATTCGATGTATTTTTTACAATTTGCTGAAATTCTTTTTCGATCAAGCAAAGATCCGCAAATGCATGGTCTTTTAATTTTTTGATTTCTTTCTTCTTACTCATCTCAAACACTTCCTTCCAACGATTTAATTTAACAGTAAAGGGGGAGGCACATTCACTTACAAACCCCCTAAGCACTAAGTTATCTATTTTCTTACCCGAATTTTTATATTAATCAACTATTTTTTGAGTCATTCAAAGAAGTAAAGGATTTCAGTAGTTGTGCAATTTATCCTGTAATGGCCGTAGAATGTTTTATTTAATATGGAACATGGGAAAACACAAGGCATAGGAGGGATAATGATGGATTATAATTTATTTGGCAACTCAGGTATGAATGTTTCTAAATATGCATTAGGTACAGTGATGTTCAGTACAAACGGTCTTGAAGACGCGGGGGCGATGGATCAGGCAACCGCAAATTATATGGTGGATTATGCAATGGATCAAGGCATCAACCATTTTGATACAGCCAATATGTATGCGAAAGGTGATGCGGAAGTTATTTTTGGCAATGCGATACGTGATAAACGCCAGGATATGATCATCAGCAGTAAAAAAGGATTTCAGCTGATAGATAAACCAACCGATACGGGAGCTTTAATCAATGTTGATTCATCGATAGATGCGCTATTAAAAAGACTTGGCACGGACTATATTGATCTATATTATGTACATTGTTGGGATGGTCAAGTAGACGTTAGTGAAACGGTCCAAGAGATGAATGACTTAATTAAAAAAGGGAAAATTCGTCATTGGGGTGTAGCCGATTACAACGGCTGGGCGCTTGCGAAGACACATACGTGGGCAGTAGAAAATAATATGATACCGCCAATTGCTCAGCAAATCTATTACACACCGGAATCTCGTGAAGCAGAGTACGAAATTTTGCCGGCCGGTAAAGAATTGGGCATTGCTAATAGTATTAGGTCTCCACTTGGTGAGGGGCTGCTTACTGGTAAATTTACAAGAAACAAAATGTTCGAACCAGGTACAAGACAAGAAAATGGCTGGCCGGAAACATATATTAAAAATCCGGATTTGTTTTATAATCTAATCGATTTATTGCAAGATGTTGCGTCTAAACATAAAGCGACAGTAGCGCAAGTTGTTCTTGCATGGCTGCGTGATCGACCAAATGTAGATTCAATTATCTTGTCTGCAAGAACAAAAGAACAGTTGCATGAGAATATAGCATCCTATAATTTAAAATTAACAAACGAGGATATTTCACAAATTAATAACTTAACAGCACTGGAACCTATTTATCCATTATGGCACCGTGCTATGAATACATTGGATAGAGCTTCAAATGCAGAAAAGGTCTATTTAGACGAATACATTAAGTTGATGGATAGAAAAAATAAGACCGGCTTATAATTAACGACTTCTAGCAAAATAAAAAAATATAATCAGATAATTCCAATAAAACTAGTTGACATTTAAATCCGTTTTATTTATTATTAATTTCAATATATGGCTTAGCAAGCTCACTAGAGATACTAGAGGCTCCCTTATCTAATTGATAAGGGAGCCTTTTGTTTTAACTGAAAGGGGGATTAACTAATTGTGAGTGGACGATTCATATAAAAAAATTTTTGCAATAATCATACTATTATAATTGGAATTGTATGAAATTGGAGGGTTAACAATGGAAAAGATCAAGTTTGAAAAAGTCTCCAAAAACTTCTTAGTCCGAGATGAAAACAAAAAAGGGGCACAACGTGAATTTACCGCTATTCAAGGCATTGACTTCTCAGTAAAGGAGGGTGAATTCATTACTTTAGTAGGGCCGAGTGGATGTGGAAAATCTACATTACTCGATTTGTTGACAGGTTTAACGAGCCCGACAAAAGGCAGGATTCTTATTGATGGTCGTGAAATTAACGGACCAGGACTGGACCGTGGGATTGTCTTTCAACAATATGCATTATTTCCATGGAAAACTGCACGCGGCAACATTGAATTTGGGTTAGAAGCGAAAGGTATTCCGAAAAAGGAGTGGCAAGAAAGAACCGACTATTATTTGGACCTAGTAGGCCTGAAAAACTATTCTGATCGCTATCCGCATGAATTATCAGGCGGGATGAAGCAGCGAGTAGCAATTGCGCGGAGTTTAGCATTCAATCCAGATGTATTATTAATGGACGAACCATTTGCCGCATTAGATGCGCAAACTCGTGAAACTTTACAAACGGAATTATTGCGCATTTGGAAGAAGACAGGTAAGACAATTATTTTCATTACCCATGGAATTGATGAGGCCGTGTACTTAGGAGAACGGGTTGTTGTTCTTTCAGCCAATCCCGGTACTGTCAAAAAGATTATAGATATTCCATTGAACAATCGTTTAGCAGACGCAGATATTAAATCAAACCCTGCATTCGTAAAAGCGAGGCATGAGGTTTGGAGTTTATTGCATGAACCGGAATATCAAGGCGCACACATTTAAGAAGGGGGTTTTTAGATGGTAACACTAAATAAACCGACGCAAATCGAAGAACCGAATAAACGACATAGGGCTTCCGGAAAATCACTTTCAATCATAATAAAAGCCTTTAAGAAATCAATCGTACTTATTTTGTTTGTATTATTATGGGAGCTGGCCCCACAGCTAGATTTTGTAG
Source organism: Solibacillus sp. FSL W7-1324 (assembly GCF_038008025.1). Taxonomy (NCBI): domain Bacteria; kingdom Bacillati; phylum Bacillota; class Bacilli; order Caryophanales; family Caryophanaceae; genus Solibacillus; species Solibacillus sp. FSL W7-1324. Next base: position 2,490,354 of record NZ_JBBOYH010000001.1, on the reverse strand, counting down.
ACAAGACATTTTTACCGCCATTTTCCGAGGTCATTCTTGCTTGGTGGGACCTATTTATAACAGGAGAAATATGGAGACATTTTGAGGCGAGTATTTTACGCTCACTTTTTGGCTTTGCATTAGCATTAGTCATAGCGATACCATTAGGTCTGCTAATTGGATGGTATCCGTTAGCAAGAGAGTTACTAACACCAATCTTGGAGCTATTCCGTAACACAGCAGCATTAGCGCTGTTACCAGTATTTATTTTACTGTTAGGGATTGGTGAAGTTTCTAAAATATCAATTGTCTTATATGCATGTACTTGGCCCGTTTCGTAATATGAGGTTAGCCAGATTTTTCTGGTTGACCTTTTTTGTTTAGGTCTTATTATAACGGTAGTCGGGGTAGAACGTCTGGCCCGTGGGACTTGATCCCGTCCGCAAAACTGTTCACCCCCTACTTGTATAAACATGTTTCGAGCTGGTTGGGACAAGGATCCCGTTTAACAAGCGAACCTATGACATTACAAGCAGCTATAGGGGTTACCGACGAATTTAGTTTTCTTTAGGAGGAGATGTAATTATGAATCCAGTCGTTGGTCTGGATGTTTCAAAAGGAGAAAGTCAGGTTCAAGCCTTTTTAGATAAAGGCAAACCATATCGTAAGAGCTTTAGTATTAAACATACTCTTGATGGTTTAGATAGTTTATTAGAATTTCTAAAGGAAGTAGAGAAATTAGCTGATGGTAAGCAACCTTCGGTTATTTTAGAATCTACAGGTCAATATCATATGCCCGTTATTCAATTTTTGGAGGAGCAACAATACGTCTATATTATTGTTAATCCACTTATCTCTCATCGAGCTAGAAGTACAAATTTACGCAAGGTAAAGACCGATGCCATTGATGCCTATCATCTATGCGAATTGTATTACAAGGAAGAGTTAGAGCCATATAAAAAGAGAGGTATACAACTCTTAAATCTTCGTAATCTCACTAGACAACAAGAAACAGTATCAAGCACAGCTGCACAAACAAAGTTACAGCTACAGTCCATCTTAGATCAGGTTTTCCCTGAATACAGAGGTGTCTTTGGAAATCTCTATTCAAAAATTTCGTTACAGATTCTATCCATCTTCCCAACCTCCAAAGAGGTTTTAAGTGTTAGCGAATCAGAACTTACTAATAAAATTGCGGAATTATGTACAACCCGTTCAGAAAGATGGGCAAAAGAAAAGGCAATTAAATTGAGAGAGGCTGCATTACGTAATCCATTTCAAAACAACTTGTATCAAAGCCATATCTTTAACCTAAGAATGTTTATTAACATTGTTCTTCAATATCAAGAGCATCTATCAAAGTTAGCAGCAGAAATAGATGCCCTCGCTAAAGAAATTGAAGAATATGAGATAATCCAGTCTATTCCTGGTGTTGGAGAAAAGATTGCGGCAACAATCATCTCTGAAATTGGAGAGATAGAACGGTTTAACCATCCTAAAAAGCTAGTAGCATTCGCCGGGATAGATCCTAGCGTTTACTCTTCTGGTCGATTTACTGCTTCCATCAATCGTATAACCAAAAGAGGTTCCAGCAGGTTAAGACAAGCGTTATTTATGGCTGTACAATGCGGTATAAGAGATGCACGTAAGCAAAAAACAAGTGATGAAATACTCCCTAGAAATAAGAAATTACGAGAGTTCTACGATAAAAAACGCGAAGAAGGAAAGCCATTTAGAGTAGCAATCATTGCATGTGCTAATAAGCTTTTACATTGGATATATGCCCTACTTAAAAGGAAAGAAGCCTTCCAAAATGCGGTTTAAAAAGTATATTTAAGTGGATTAAACAAAACCTTCCAATTTTAAAGAGGAAGGCTTATTTGGTGTACCCTTTTTTAGTATATCATGTAGGATTTAATATTTTTATCGAAAAATCTTGACAACTATTAGCTGGTTTTATTAAATACTATTTCTGCTGTAAAAAATGTGGATCCATTATTAATTAAATCAGCTCGCTCAATGAATATTTCTTCCTTTAAATTGTTTTACAAAGTTATTTTACCTGCGTCGGTCCCGACGATTTTTACTGGTATTCGTATGGCGGGGACGGGTGCGATTTTAGTATTGATTGCTGCTGAGATGATTGGTGCAAAAGCGGGACTTGGTTATTTTATTACGTATTCGCAATATAATTTCCTAATAGCTGAAATGTATGCGGGCATTATTACTATTGCATTATTAGGCTTATTGATTAACTATGGCCTTTCAGGTGCAGAGCGCTACTTCTCGCGATGGAAACAGTAAATATTTTATTTTTAACTAAAACCTACTAATTTTATTTGTTTAGTTATGTATATTGTGTTTAAACAGGAAAAGGGGAATCGTAGCATGAAAAAAATTTGGTTGTTAATAGTCGTATTAAGTGTAAGTCTGGGAGCTTTAGCAGCGTGCTCAAAAAATGATTCACGGAGTACAGCAAGCGCAAATGGTCAAGATCGAGTTATACAATATCAAAGCACACCAGGAACTGTAATATTCCCTGAATTAGCGGAGGCCCTTGGTTATCTGGGGGATTTAGAGCTGGAAAAAGTAAGTGATATGGTCGGCGGTCCAGAAAGTATTCAACTAACAGCAACAGGCGAAAACGATTTCGGTTCAGCATTTAACGGTGCCATTATTAAATCCTATGCACAAGGTGTAAAGATTAAATCTGTTGTAGGCTCTTACGGAAGTGATGAAAATACATTTATCGGCTATTACACATTGGACGACAGTGGCATTAAAACAGCGAAAGATTTAATCGGCAAGAAAATCGGAATGAACACTTTAGGGGCGCACTCTGAGTTTGCAGTAAAACAATTTTTACGTGATGGCGGTTTAACAGAAGATGAAATTCAAGGGGTTCAATTAGTCGTTGTACCAGGCGCAAGTGCAGAGCAAATTTTACGGGCTGGTCAAATCGATGTTATAGCACTTAGCGGTATCGGGAAAGAACGCGCTTTAGAAACTGGCGGCATTTATCCGGTATTTAAAGATACCGATTTATTTGGTGAATTTACAGCAGGCGAATTCTTTTTTACTGAAAAGTATATTGAAGAAAATCCTGACACAGTTAAAACATTTGTAGAAGGAGTTTCGAAAGCAATTGAATGGGCTAGAACAACACCCCGTGAAGAAGTCATTGCAAAATTTGAGGAAATTGTTTCTGCACGTGAAGGTAGTGAAACAACGGAAAATTTAAAATACTGGAAGAGTACAGGTATTGCTGAAGAAGGTGGAAAAATTGCAGAAAAGGAATTCCAAATCTGGATCGATTGGTTAGTGGAGAATGGTGATTTACCAAAGGGTCAAGTGAAGTTAGAGAATCTATTCACAAATGAATACAATCCATATGCCAAATAAATTTTTTAACTAAATTTAACGAAAAAGGAGAATATTAAAATGACAAAAAGACAATTAAGTTTAGGTGCGTTTATTAATCTGCCGGGTCACCATGTTGCGAGCTGGAGACATCCCGAAACCGAAGTGCGTAAAGTAACAGATTTAGCCTATTTAACAGAAATCGCACAAGTTGCGGAGCGCGGCAAGTTTGATAATTTATTTTTTGCAGATGTATTTGGTCAGCCGATTTTAGAAAATGCACACTCAGGATTGAAGCTGGATCCGGTCGTGATTATTTCTGCATTAGCTGCTGTCACGAAAAATATCGGTTTAACAGCAACATTAACAACATCGTATAATGAACCGTTTCATGTAGCACGTAAGTTTGCAGCAATTGATCATTTATCAAACGGCCGTGCAGCCTGGAATGTTGTGACTTCAGCCAATGAGCGAGAGGCATTGCTGTTTGGCCGTGATGCACACTTTCAACACGCAGAACGTTATGAACGTGCTGATGAATTTGTAGATGTTGTGAAAAAGCTATGGTATTCGATAGATGAAGAGGCATTGGTAATTGATAAGGAAAATAGTCATTATTACAACTTAAATAAAGTGACTGAAATAAATCATGAGGGGAAATTCTTTAAACTGAAAGGAACATTGGATGCGCCGTCCACACCACAAGGCCATCCGGTAATCGTACAGGCAGGCTCTTCGGAGGCAGGAAAAGAGCTGGCTGCGAAAACAGCTGAAGTTATTTTTACAGCATGGCAAACACTGGAGGATGCACAAGCATTTTATAAAGATGTTAAAGGCCGTTTAGCAAAATACGGTCGTAATCCTGAAGACCTTAAAATATTGCCAGGGGCTTTCATTGTTGTAGCTGAAACAGAAGAGGAAGCAATTGCGAAACACCAGCAATTAAATAACTATATCACGCCAGAAGTAGGGCTGGCTTATCTATCCGGCTTTACAGGGGTAGATTTATCGGAGCACGACTTTGAAGGGCCAATTCCAGATTTTAACGGTCAGCAAATTGACGGCACGAACCCGAATATTCGAACGAGTATTGTGAAAGGTATTGTAGAGGCAAAAGGGTTAACAACTTTGAGGGAATTATACAACAATATTGCAGGGGCTCGCGGGCATCGAGAAATTATCGGGACGCCAACCCAAGTGGCCAATCAGTTGCAGGAATGGTTTGAAAATGAAGCGGCTGATGGTTTTAATATAATGGCACCAACTTTCCCGCAAGGCTTCAACGACATTGTAGAACTAGTAATTCCAGAATTGCAGCGACGAGGAATATTTAAAACGGAGTATGCAGGTACGACATTACGTGAAAATCTTGGCTTAAAACGTCCGGTTAATCCATATATACAGCAAAAAGTTCCACTTTAATCTGTAATTTAGCGTTTCTGACAATTTAAAAGCACTTCAGTTTCTAATGTACTTAGAACCTGAAGTGCTTTGTTTGTGAGAAACAGATAACTGAGTTACGATTAATATAATTAAATACTATTAAATCGCCAACAACTCCACACTTTCCTTTGCATCAAGCTGCTCGATCATCTCTACCCATGCATCTGGCTTTTCCGGCAATACTGCATAGTACGTCTTTAAAAACGTCGCAATCAGTGATGCATTTAACTCGGTTTGTTCGTAGTCAGCGGGCATAAAGCATAGATCAAGTCCGCTTACAGCTGTCCCGTCCAACTGCCATGATGGATGGACGTACGGGAAGTTTAGCCGTTTATAGCCTAAATGTGATAACACTTCACGGCGGACGAACGGGTCCATTGGTTTTACTCCGCCAAAGCCGTGATCGTCTACACGATACGGGTCATAGATTTCTGCAAACATGCCCGCCATTTGCTTGTTGTTTTCCTGTGCCAATGCTTGTAAATCTGCCGCACGTTTTGTTGCTAAAAAACGACCGACGCCAATCCCTTCTCGGCCGATAATTGTAAAATCGGTCATGCCAACATTCAAATCTTTATAATAGCGGTACTCTGTTGTCCCAACGACTTCACCTTCATGGACAGCGACAAATACGCGAATGCTTGGATCTTCCAGCGGTTCTTTCCATAAATCAAATGCTAATACTTCCTCCGGTGGAAACACCGTTTTTAATAGTTCATACATATGTGCAAACAGTGGATCGGTAATTGATGTTATGCGATTATAATCCATTAATAAGCCTCCTTGATTTGGACGAAAGGATTGCGCCATTCCATTAATACACCATAATGATGCGACTCTTCATCCTCTAAATATTGGGGTACAACTTGTATCGGCATGCGACCGCAGCGTAGCAGGAACGAAATGACCTGGTCGTGTATTTCACCACGCAAAACGGCTTCGATATACGCTTCTGGTGAAAGCTGGTCGGCATGGTGATGATAATTCGGCATGCGGCTGCCGCCAAGCAGACGAACGCGCTTTTTCTCAATGACGATTTCGTACATCGAAAGCATGAGCCATTTACCAAGCCCTAAACTGCGATAAGCTGGGCGCACACAAAGATCAACAATGTAGAGCGTATCGCCATTTGGATTATGAGTTCGAATATAGCCGTTATCGGTTATGTCCTCCCACGTATGTATGGGATCGTTTGGGTCAAAATCAACGAGCAAAGACGTCATGGAACCGACGAGTTGGCCATCCACTTCAATGCAAAGTGTACCTTCCGGGAAATGTGTAACATGACTTATAAGCTGTTCTTCACTCCACCATAGTTCTGAAGGAAATGGGGGAGGAAAGCAATCCTGTTGAATACGGATAAGGGCATCAAAATCTGCAGGCGTGTAATTCCGGATTGTCGCAAGGATTGGCTTGCTGTCTTGAAACACATAAAACTGTTTACGGTACATTGATAAAACTGCTTTCCCAGTCATTGTACAAATCGGTACGACGGTCACGCCACGTTGTTACTGAGCCCTTTTCGCGTACTTGATAAAGCAGTGCCAGATCTAAATCCCCCGTAACAACCATATCGTTATTGAGCTCTCCTTCAACGACGATGCCACGCGGTGGGAACGGGACATCATTTGGTGCAATAATCGCGGACTGTCCAAAATTCAAGCGCATAAAATCAATGGTAGGAAGCGACCCGACAGTAGAAGCGGTAACGACATATACTTGGTTTTCAATAGCGCGGGCATGACTTGTATATCGAACACGATGGAAGCCGTGGCGATCATCGGTACAAGATGGGCAAAAGATAACATCTGCGCCACGAGCTTTTGCCATTCGTACGATTTCAGGGAACTCGATATCGTAACACGTTAAAATTGCAATTCTACCTTTTTCTGTATCAAAAAGGTGTAACTCATCACCTGCCGCCATGTTCCACTCGTTTACCTCGGTTGGGGTAATATGAAGTTTCGCCTGTGTGGCAACCGTGCCATCCGGATAAAATAAGTGAGCGACATTGTAGAGTTTGTCATTGTTCCGTATGACATGGGTACCGCCGATAATATGCGTCTTTGTTTTAACAGCTAAACTTGTAAATAAATCAAGGTACTGCACTGTAAAGTCAGGAAGCTCATTGATGGAAAGTGGTTCTCCTTTATCGTTGCCTATTGATAACAGCTGCGTAGTAAAAAATTCAGGGAATAAAATAAAATCCGTTTCAAACTCTAGGGAAGCTCGCACGTAATGGTCTACTTGCTGAGCAAAATCCTCAAATGATCGAATCGTATGAAGATGGTATTGAACCGTTGATACACGTAGTTTCATATGGACCTCCTTGCTATTTTTACATAATATTACCAATATATTACTAGCAATAATAGTATGTTTTTCAGTTTATTTCAATGCGTATGTGGAAATGCATCCGTAACTCATGTATATTGTGAAGATTTTCACTTATACTAACGTGGCAAAATATTTAAGTAGAAGAGAATGATTTTATGAAAAGAAAATGATATTTGTGGTAATAAAATGACGAATCAAGGGTACTAAGTGATATATGTACATGCACTAAAGTAAGATGCATGGCATTTTGAGTAATTCTACTGCATTAAACGTTGGAAAGGATGATACCTATGAATAAAAAGTGGAATAAGCAGTTTATTGGTGGCGAATGGAGAGAAGGAAACAGCGAAAGAGTATACGTAGACCAGAATCCTTACAACGAGGAAACAATTGCGGAAATTCGGTTGGCAAATGAAAAAGACATAGATGAGGCGTATCAAGCGGCCAAGGAAGCACAAAAAGAATGGGAACAGGTCAATGCTTATCAAAGACAAGCGATTATAGAAAAAGCTGCTCAAATTGTAGAGCGAAAAAGAGAAGAAATCGTGCAAATTTTAGTGGAGGAAAATGGGGCTTCCCATACAAAAGCCAATATTGAAATTAGTGGTGCGATTGGCATTATGAAAGAGGCTGCTACGTTTCCTCTCCGGATGCATGGGAAAATCATGCCATCCATTATTCCTGGGAAAGAGAACCGAGTGTATCACAATCCGGCTGGCGTAGTGGGGATTATTAGTCCATTTAACTTCCCGTTCCATTTAACGATGCGTTCCCTTGCACCTGCTTTGGCAACTGGTAATGGAGTTGTACTTAAACCGGATCTGCAGACGATGATTTCAGGGGGACTTATTTTAGCTGAAATTTTTGAGGAAGCCGGCATCCCTAAAGGATTGTTAAATGTAACAGTTTGTAGCTCATCTGAAATTAAAGATGCATTTGTTGAGCATCCTATTCCTCAAATTATTTCTTTTACCGGCTCTACAGAAGTAGGACGCCATATTGGAGAGGTATGCGGAAGAAACTTAAAACGTGTAGCTTTAGAACTTGGAGGAAACAATGTTATGCTCGTTTTGAAAGATGCGGATGTTCAAAGAGCAGCTGCTTCTGCCGCATTTGGTAAATTTTTAAACAGCGGGCAGATTTGTATGTCACTGAATCGGATTGTTGTTGAACGTCCAGCGTATGATGCTTTTATAAAAGCATTTGTGGAGAGAGCATCCAAAATTAAATATGGAGATCCAAAAAATGATGATGTCGTTGTTGGTCCGCTTATTAATAATAAACAAATCGAACGAATTCAGAGATTAATCGACCAAAGTATTGAAAAAGGAGCAGAATACGCCCTCCAAGGGGAAGTAAAAGGGAATGTACTAGCTCCAACTATTTTGACTAATGTTACGAATGATATGCCGATAGCACAGGAAGAAATTTTCGGACCTGCTGTAGGTGTGATCGTTGTAGATAGTGAGGAGGAAGCGATTCGCGTTGCCAATGACAGTGACTATGGATTGAGCGGTGCCGTTCATGCCGGTACAACAGAACATGGTGTTGAAGTGGCTAAACAGATTATTACAGGAATGATTCACGTCAATGATCAGGGAGTCAATGATGAACCGATCGTTGCCTTTGGCGGAGAGAAAGCTTCAGGTTTAGGCCGATATGGCGGTGAATGGGCAATTCATGAGTTTACAACGACAAAATGGATTTCTGTTCAGACAGACCCACGAGAGTATCCATTTTAATATTTAAATCAATAAGATTAGACCTAATCAACATTTGAGATTAGGTCTCAGACTGTAGACAAACTCGAAGAAATTCGAGTTTGCCTACAGTCTTTTTTGTTTTAAAATAAAGTTAACTGATGAATACCGTTGATTTCCATTCCAGGGGACGCGTTTCGCGGGCGGGTGCCAATCCTCCTCGTCGCTACGCTCATGCGGTGTATCGGCAGTCCCGCTTTTCCCGCAGAAGTCGCCCCTTCCATTCCAATCAACTTGATCTATTCTTTCTAATAAAGTTTATCTAAATCAAAGAGGTGTCCCGATATGATGACTAAAAACCAAATGAATGAACGTAATCAATTAGAAATGTTGACGATTGAACAGCTTGTCCCAGAAAATCATCTCGTACGTAAATTAGATGCAGCCATTGACTTTTCTTTTGTATATCCATTAGTTGAAAACTTATATTCACCTTTCGGTAGACCAAGTATTGATCCTGTTGTCTTATTTAAAATGACAATGATTCAATACGTTTTTGGTATTCGTTCGATGCGCCAAACGATTAAGGAAATTGAAACGAATGTAGCGTACCGCTGGTTTTTAGGCTTCGGTTTTCATACAGAAGTGCCTCACTTCTCGACGTTTGGGAAAAATTATACGCGGCGTTTTGAGGATACAGATGTATTTGAACAGATTTTCTATCGCATCTTGAAAGAAATTGTGGAGGCGGGTTTATTATCAGCTGACCATATCTTTATTGATTCCACGCATGTGAAGGCAAGTGCGAATAAACGAAAATTTGATAAAAAGATGGTTCGAAAAGAGACACGTGCCTATGAAGAAAAGCTACAGGAAGAACTAAACATAGACCGTGAAAAGAACGGAAAAAAGCCGTTTCCACCAGAGAAGTTTGAAAAGGAAGAATGGAAAGAAATCAAAGAGAGCACAACGGACCCTGAAAGTGGTTACTATGTGAAGGACGAACGAACAAAACAATTTGCCTATTCATTTCATGCAGCGACAGATGAACGTGGCTTTGTATTAGGAACGATTGTGACACCTGGTAATATACATGATAGTCATATGCTGCAACCGCTTGTTGAAAAGGTCATTCATCGTGTGAAAAAGCCAGTGGCTGTTGCTGCGGATGCTGCTTATAAAACGCCTGCGATTACGAACTTTTTGTTAGAAAATCAAATGTTGCCTGTTCTTCCTTATACAAGACCAAAAACGAAAGATGGCTTCTTCCGTAAACATGAGTATGTCTATGATGAACATTATGATTGCTACATTTGCCCAAATGATCAGATGTTACCATATGTGACAACTACGAAAGAAGGCTACCGCCAATACAAATCAAATTCCGCGATTTGTGCCAACTGTCCATTTTTAGCACAATGTACAGAAAGCAAAAATCATACGAAATTGATTCAACGTCATATTTGGTCCGAATATGTTGAAGAAGCGGAACATCTTCGTCATCATCATGAAATTAAATCAATCTATGCGAAACGTAAAGAAACGGTTGAGCGTGTCTTTGCGGATGCAAAAGAAAAGCATGGTATGCGATGGACAACTTTAAGGGGCCTTAAAAAATTGTCCATGCAGGCGATGCTTACTTTTGCTGCCATGAATTTGAAGAAACTTGCCACATGGACTTGGCAAGGAGCTTAGATGAGGGCATCTTCCCTCGAAGAGGAGAACTTTTACAGAACTTCGGGACCTAATTTGATAAAATAAATGACAAAAGGCATCGAGAGACGAACTCTCGATGCCTTTTGTCGACAATCTGAGACCTAATCAACATTTGAGATTAGGTCTTTTAATTTTTGGGGGTATATTCTGTCATATTGAAGTGAGACTTTTGATTTAGTTATTATTAAAATTTCCAGATAAGCCTAAGTTAATAGAAAAGATTAAAATTAGGAATTGAGTTGCAGGATATATAGGAGTATTGTTAAGATAGCCTTATTGAAAAAATAGTAAATAAATTTTCTTTTTTATAACTTATAGGTACAAAGTGAATATATTTTGGTTAAAAGAGTAAAAAAACAAAAAAATGAGAAATTTAAATCATAGATATATAGAACTAATTTCCAATATCGTGTTATAATGGTGTGTGGAACATAAGGTCTATTACTTGGTAATTTAATTGTGAGGTAAAATATGAAGAAAACATCATTGTTACAAGAAGAAAAGCGTTCAACCATTCTCTTTTTATGGTTATTTTATGTCGTATTTTTTGTTTATGATATATTATTTTATGGTCTCTTTCCGAAATTTCCATGGCTGGATTTAGATACGGGAAGTACGGGATGGTATGATTTTATGTATATCAAGTAAGGAATAATAGCTGGGCTTATTCCTATTACAATATACTTAATAAAAAAAGATAAAACAGTTTATGTTAAATATATTATATTTTTTGGATATTTCACCACTAATCTATTTTCAGATATAATGTATTATAAAGATAGTTCTCTTGCATATACCAGCGGCAACTTAGTAGAAGTTATATTTATCCTATTTTCTCCTATATTTGTAACTAAGAAATATACATATTATGTATCATTAGGTTTGATTGTTAAATATGCTTTGGTAGGTATCTTTATACAAGATCCAGTAGTTTTATTTCCAATTGTAATTATAATAGTATGTTCTTTTATTTCATTTATTCTACTTCATAGAATATTAAATTATATTAAAGCATTGAAGTATTCATATGATGAACAGTTGGAAGGTATTGTAAAAGGGGTGATAGCAACTCTAGAATTAAAGGATCCATATACACGTGGACATAGTGAACGAGTAGCAGCTTACGCAATGAAAATGGCAGAGGCTACTGGGAAATTTAAACCAGCTGAGTTAAACCATTTTTATTATGCTTGTCTATTACATGATATTGGTAAAGTTAATATACCAGACTCAATTTTGACAAAGCCTGGTATGTTGACAGATGAAGAATTTGATATAATTAAGACACACCCTGTTGTGGGTGCAGAAGCTATTCGAGATGTTGAAGGCATTGCAGATAATATAGATGTAATTTATCATCATCATGAAAGATGGGATGGTAAAGGGTATCCGGATGGACTGGCGGGAGAAAAAATTCCGTTTTTAGCAAGAGTTACAGCAGTGGCAGATGCTTTTGACGCAATGACTTCTTCAAGATCGTACCGTCCTGCACTACAATTTGAAGTAGCACATCAACGAATTCTCGATGGTCAAGGAAGTCAATTTGACCCGCAACTGATAGAATTATTTAAACAGATTTATCCTGATTGGGTGAGAATTTCTAAAACCTATTCTAAAGGTATGGACATGAGAGGAGGGGAAAAACGTGAAAATCCGCAAATTAAATAAAATTAAAGTAACTTGCTGGTGGTGTTTCCTTATTCCTAAACCATAAGTAAGTACATACTTAGGATGCTATAATTATAGCATCCTATTTTAATTTATAGAGGAGGCTATATATTGAAGGTATCCTTTCAATCTGAAATAACGTTGTACCCATTATCCATTCGAAAAGATAAAAAACATTATATTGTTGAGGAGCCGATTTCCGGGGATTTCTATGAATTACCTGAGATTGGCGTTGATGCCATCAAACGTTTGGAACAAGGTGAGAAACTCGTTTCCATTGAACATGCATTAAAAAATTCATATCCAGATGAAGAGGTGGATATTGTTGATTTTGTAGAGCAGCTCTTGGAGTTAGGGCTTGTTCAGGAAGTGGATGGTGTGTTCGTTAAAAAAGAACAGTCAAAATCTTCGGCACGTTCGGGTGCTTTCTTATGGATTCCGCAATCGCTGGGGCGTCTATTTTTTAATGGAGCGATGAACAAAATCTACTTGCTCCTGCTCATTGCAAACATCATCATTCTCATACTGAACCCGGAACTTTTCCCGCATTACAAAGACATATTCCTTTTCGATTCCATGGTACTGAATATTCTTATGTATCTATCAATTTCTTTAGTTTTAATTTTAATTCATGAATTCGGACATATTCTTGCCATTCGATCACATAATTTACCGGCTAAATTAAGTATTGGAAATCGGCTCATATTTATAGTCTTTGAAACAGATCTCACTCAAGCTTGGAAGCTCGATCCCAAGAAAAGAAATATCCTGTACCTTGCCGGAATATCTTTCGAGCAGGTAATTCTTTTCATTTCATTCGGTATTATGTTTCTTTTTCCGGATGCGAGCATTATAGGAATTCTTGGGATAATCGTGTTGGATATTTTCATTAAATTTATATATCAATGCTGTTTCTATATGAAAACAGATGTTTATTATGTTGTGGAAAATATAACAGGCTGTTATAACTTGATGGAAAACGGTAGAATCTACTTGAATTCCTTATTTAAAAATCATCGAAAAGATGGAGAAAATTATAAAGAAATATTCCAAAATGAATGGAACGTGATTCGGCTGTATAGTGTATTCTACATAGTTGGTGTTGTTTTAACGTTAATTTTGGCAGTAATGTATTTTGTGCCGCAGCTTTATTATACGTACACTACAATTTATCTGAATCTTCTCGGAGCAGATGACCGTGCCGCGTTTTGGGATGCCATTGCATTTTCGGTAATGACTATGTTCATGCTTTTCCTGCTTGTTTTTGTAGCCAGGAAACAGAAACATGAAAACTGAAAGAAATCGCTGAACTCGGATTATTCAAGTTTAGCGATTTCTTATTTGTTTTCCGAAAATTTTAAATTATTTTAAAAACCTACTTGACGAATAAGAATTAAATCGGTACGATACTGTTAATACTTTTAAAGTTAAGTAGTTTACTAGGGATTGGATAAGTGAGCGACTACTTTAAAAAATAATTTAATAAAGTGCTGATTAGACAACTAAAGGCGCTAAAAATACGTTTCTCTCACCAAACACATTGGAGGAGGCTGTATTTTTAGTGCCTTTTCTTTTTAACCTTTGTTAAAAGGTTGTCTTGGAAGGAGGAAATTAAACAACATAGGAAATTGATAACTATTGAATGGTCATTTATTAAAACTAAAATACACGATTAACTTGAAAAAATAATGAAAAGGGAGAGGTATATATGGGAAATCCAACAATTCATCCGACAGGGGCAACAGTTTATAATCCAGAAAAGGCGGCAAGCGGTTTTACAATTTTCCAGGCAGCAAATGAAGGGGCATTACTGATCGATATGAACGGGAAAGAAGTTCATTTATGGAAAGGGCTACGCGGCTTCCCGAACAAAGTATTTCCAGGTGGTTTTGTGCTTGGGCACACGTTTAACCGTGATCCACAGTACGGTTTCCAAGATGAGGGCGATATAGTACAAATTGATTTTGAAGGTAATGTTGTATGGAAATTTGACAAGCATCAGTTTATCGAAGATCCAGGTCACGAAGCAAGATGGGTTGCACGTGCACACCACGACTATCAGCGTGTTGGCAGTCCTGTTGGCTATCCGGCACCTGGTCAGGAGCCACAAACAACAGGTGGAAATACATTGATTTTGGTTCACCGTGATGTAGTGAACGAGAAAATCTCTAAACACCCATTATTGGATGACGCATTCATTGAGGTCGACTGGGAAGGTAACATCGTATGGGAATGGAACGCACATGAGCATTTCGATGAGCTTAACTTTAGTGAGGAAGCGAAAAAGGCAATTTATGAGGAGCCGAATCGACGTTTCTTTGGTAATCATTCTGGCGACTGGCTTCACATCAATTCCATTTCATTAGTTGGTCCGAACCGCCATTATGATAATGGCGATGAACGTTTCCATCCGGACAACATTATTTGGGATGCGCGTGAGGCAAATATTATTGCGATCACAAGTAAAGAAACAGGGGAAATCGTATGGCAACTTGGTCCGGATTATGACACACCGGAGACGAAACATTTAGGATGGATTATCGGACAGCATCATGCACATATCATTCCAAAAGGCTTGCCGGGCGAGGGCAATGTTTTAGTATTTGACAACGGAGGCTGGGGAGGATACGGCGCACCAAATCCAAATTCGGTTGACGGTAATAAAGTAGCAATCCGCGATCATTCCCGTATTTTGGAAATCGACCCGATTACACTTGAAATTGTATGGCAATATACTGGGCTTGAAGCGAAGTTTTCGGTACCAACGGATTCCTATAAATTCTACAGTCCTTATATTAGTTCGGCGCAGCGTTTGGAAAATGGCAATACGCTTATTACAGAAGGCTCGAATGGACGTATTTTTGAAGTTACGGCAGACCATGAGATTGTATGGGAATATATTTCTGCCTATAAAAATGAACGAGGGTCAAATATGGTTTACCGCGCATACCGTGTTCCTTACAACTGGGTACCTCAATTGGAAACACCGGTTGAAGTTGAGATTAAGCCGATTGATGTGAAAGAGTTCCGCGTACCGAATGCGGCAGAAGGCGGGGCACATTCAGTTGCTGAGATTAAGGAAGCTTTCTCTTATGGAGAAGGAGCACTTTGCGTGGCACGTTATGATGAGACAGTGGCGAAGAAAATTACAACATAAATTATCAGAAATAATTTCTAGTATTAAAATAAAAATAGTTAGCTAATGGAAAGAGTGAAAATATGAAATTAAAAGGATCAATACATTTACTGCTCTTATTAGTAACAGCGCTTCTATTGGCGGCATGCGGTAATGATGCAAATTCAGCCAATGCTGGCGGCAAAAAAATTCGGGCAGCGATTGATACAGCAGCAGGGGGCTCATTCCAAATTCGGGCCGCTGCTAATAACAGTTACTTTGCGGATAGAGAATTGGATGTAGAGCTTTCCAATTTTGCATACGGAATCGATACTGTGAACGCTGTTTTGACAAAGCAGGCCGATACAGGGTTGGCAGCAGATTATGCATTATTGAATTCACTAGGGAAAGGTGATTTCGTAGTCGTTTCTTCACTGACAGGGAGCGATGAGCATTTCAACTCTGTCAGTCTGTCGGAAATTTTGGCAGTAAAGGGCATAGAAGTACCGGCGGATATTAAAGGTAAAAAAATCGGTGTTGCAAAAGGAACAGTATTTGAATATCAATGGGCTAAATACTTAGAGCACTACAGTATTAGCGAAGACGACATTAAATATGTACCGTACAGTACACCTGATGAAGCTATCGTCGGAATGAAAAAAGGGGATATCGATGTCGTTATTGGATCTGGTGCCTTGATAGAGAAATTTAAAAATATTGATGGTGTGCATGAAATCGACCGATTGAGTTCTGTACCTGATTTAGGTGTATCGAGTTATTTAATTGTAGACCGTAAATTTGCTGAAGCAAATGCAGAAGAAATCGGAAAGTTTCTTGAAGGTATTGAACAAGGAGTTGAATATGTAAAGGGGAATCCGGAAGGTACTGCGGACATCGGCTATAAAGATTTAAAAATCGCAAAAGAAGATATACTGCTAGATTTAAAACGAGTGAACTATACGCTCGGTTTTACGAAAGAAGATTATACACATTTATCCAACATGAAAGAGTATTTGCTGGAGCGCGGTATTTTGGATGAAGATTTTGATTTGGATGAAAAGCTGTATTTAGATCCGGCGAAGCAAGTATTGAAAGAAAAGGTAACTTACTAACTAAGGGGGAAAAGGCAATGCTGAATACGATAACAGAAGAAGCAATTGTAATTAAAAATGGTGCCAAAACGTTTCAAACAGATATTGAAAATCCGACGTATGTATTAAAAAATGTAGATTTATCGATTAAGAAGGGCGAGTTTTATGTACTTCTCGGACCAAGTGGCTGCGGTAAATCGACATTGCTGAATATTATTGCGGGATTTTTGGATTTGTCGGTTGGCGAATTGCAAATTGTGACTTCTCGTGAAGAAAACCGAGATGGACGTGGTTTCGTTTTTCAATCAGCGGATTCAGCATTGTTCCCTTGGTTAACTGTTGAGGAGAATATTTCATTTGGCTTAAAAATGAAGAATGTGCCTGCAGAAAAGCGAAAAAAGGTAGCCAATACTTTCATAAAGCTAACGGGTTTACTTGGCCATGCGAAAAAGTTTCCTGATAATTTGTCGGGTGGGATGAAGCAGCGTGTACAGCTTGCCCGAGTATTGGCAAATGAGCCGGAAATCTTATTAATGGATGAGCCTTTTGGGGCACTTGATGCGATGACACGACGAACGATGCAAAATGAGCTCATTCGAATTTGGAAGGAAACAAATAAAACCGTTATCTTTGTGACACATGACATTCAGGAAGCGATTCTTTTAGGTCAGAAGATTGGCATTATGTCTGTCGGTCCGAATTCACGAATCGAAACGACTTATGACGTAAACCTGCCTTATCCTCGAGATATAACAAGTGTTGATTTTAACAACCATTATAAGCAAGTCCAGACACATTTTGAGGACTTCACCATTTAATAAAAGATATAAAGGAGGCAGCTTATGACGACGATTGAACTGAAAAAAGGACAGCAAGTGGCACCTGTCGCAAATGTAAAAAAGAAAAGCCGCATCGGTAAATTGATTTTACAGTCCGGTATTATCGGCTGGTTATTTATACTGCTTGTATGGCAAATTGCTTCGATGTTTTCCGAACCGATGTTTTTGCCAAGCCCATATTTAACATTGATCGGGGCGATTGAAATTGCCAGTGATGGGACATTGTTTCTCTATATGGGCTACAGTTTTTTACGGGTACTGGCAGGATGGACACTCGGCCTCTTAATTGCTGTACCATTTGGCCTGCTTATAGGAACGAACAAGTTTGTGCGGGCACTGTTTGAACCGGTTATTAACTTTGTACGTTTCATCCCGCCGCTTGCATTCATTACATTATTTATGCTGTGGTTTGGGATTGGCGAACAGTCAAAAGTTTTTTTAATTGTTTATGCAACATTTTTTGTTATTACGATTAATACATTAACAGGGGTCCTATCCATTTCAAATGATAAATTATTATCTGCGAAAAGTATGGGAGCTTCGAAATTCCAAATGCTTATTTATGTCGTAATTCCTGCAACAATCCCGTACATATTCACAGGTGCGAAGCTTGCAATGGGTTCATCGTTCATGGCGATAGTCGGTGCGGAAATGGTCGCTGCAAATGAAGGAATCGGTTTTATGATTTGGAATGCACGACTGTATTTTAAAACAGATTGGATTTTTGTAGGGCTTGTCGTACTTGGGTTAATGGGCTTTATTATGGACCGGATTTTCGCATATACAGGACGTAAGCTGCTTGGTCGCTATAAAGTTGTGTAACATAAAAGTGGGCTAAACGAATTTGTTTAGCTCATTTTTATGAAAGACTTTAAAAGCAATTTAAAATAATCGGTTTGTACTATTAATCTAATTATTCATATTTTTTTACTTGGTTTTATTGATTTGTAGAAAATTTCCATGTATCATATGGTTTATTATACAATTATTGGACTTTTATTTTCATAAAGGAGAGTAAATTAATGGGGAAAGTATATATTGTTGGGGCAGGACCTGGTGATGTTGATTTAATCACTGTAAAAGGCTTGCGTTGTATACAAGAAGCAGACGTAATTCTATATGATCGATTAATTAATAATGAGTTGCTTTCTTATGCAAAGCGCGGGGCCCAGTTAATATTTTGCGGTAAATTGCCGAACCGTCATGCAATGATTCAGGAAAATATCAACCTGTCATTAGTTCATCATGCTCTGCAAGGTAAGACGGTGACCCGATTAAAAGGTGGCGATCCATTCGTTTTTGGACGTGGTGCTGAAGAAGCGGAAGTGTTAGCGGAAAATGGCATTCCTTTTGAAATCGTGCCGGGAATTACATCAGGCATTGCTGCACCGGCTTATGCAGGAATACCGGTTACACATCGAGAATTAGGCTCCAGTTTTGCGATTGTCACAGGACATATGCGTGAAGGAAAGGACGATTCCATTCAATGGGAGAGTCTTGCAAAGGGCATTGATACACTTGCCATCTATATGGGAGTAGGCAATTTGCCGTATATCTGCCGACAACTTTTAACGTATGGACGTAACGCATCAACACCTGTTGCATTAGTACATATGGGAACTTTCGAGCAACAGAAGACGGTTACAGGCACTCTTGGTACGATCGTTGATATCGCTAGAGCAAACGATGTAAAAAATCCAAGCATCATTATCGTGGGTGAAGTTGTAGCATTACGGGAAAAAATTGCATGGTATGAGCAAACAGTACGGCAGGATAAAAGATTGAAGGAAAAAATCGTGTAAAGCAGGTGACTGTAATGAAAGCAATTTTGTATGTTGGGCACGGCACCCGTTTGAAAAAAGGCGTTGAAGAAGCGGTACGTTTTCTTGATAAAACGAAATCTTTTGTAGAAGTCGAAATTCAGGAAACCGCCTTCTTGGAATTAGTCGAGCCGAATATTGTTGAAGGCATTGCAAATTGTATCAATCAAGGTGCAACACATATATCGGTTGTCCCGATTTTATTATTAACGGCCCAGCATGCTAATGAAGATATACCTGCCGAAATAAAGATCGCAAAAGAACGTTATCCGCATGTGAATTTTACAATCGGGCGTCCTTTAGGAATTCATCCATTTTTAATTGAGACAGTTTATGAAAGAATTATAGAACAACAGGTGCCGATTAATGCGGATGCAGAAGTTATATTGATCGGCAGAGGAAGCAGTGACAATGCCGTTGTAAAAGATATGGCGATAATCAGTGAACAGCTAAAGGAAACTTACGGTTTTCGGGAAGTGAAATCTTGTTTTTTATATGGTGCAGGTCCGTCTTTTGAACAGACATTAGTTGAGCTGAAATCCAAGCAGATGAAGCAAGTTTTTATTGTACCTTATTTATTGTTTTCCGGACTTTTAAGTGTAGGAATCGAAAAGAAAATACGTGCGGTTGACCTTGATCCATCTTCCATAATTTTATGTAACCATTTAGGCTATAACGAAAAAGTACGGAATGTTTTGCTGGAAAGAGTGCAAGAGGTCATCTGAAAATTAGGAGGCATTTATTATGACGAAATCCAATGATATTAGCCAAACTCTTGAGAAAATTAAAGATACAGTTGCATCTGTTAAATATGGAACAGTGACTTTAGTTATCCAGGACGGTCATGTTGTACAAATTGAAAAAAATGAAAAAATAAGATTGAAATAAAACAAGATTCGCGAGGTGGAAGTTTTGACGTTAAATCTGCATAATAGCCCATTTTCCGAGGCACAGACAAAATTAATCAATGAGCTTTATCCAACATTAACGGACTATCAAAAAGTTTGGTTGAACGGTTATTTAAGCGCAATACAGACAATTGGAGATTCCAGTCAGCCGCTTGAAGTAACGGTAACTGAACAAGGGCAAACCGTTGCAGTACTGGAAGCAGTCAAACAGGAGGCAACCATTTTATACGGTTCACAAACTGGCAATGCACAACAGGTTGCAAGTAAATTGAAAACGGCTTTAGAGTCACAGGGGATTGAGGTCGCTCTATTTGCAATGTCCGATTTTAAGGCGAATAATCTGAAAAAACAGAAAAATATTTTCATCATTACAAGTACACATGGTGAAGGCGATCCACCGGATAATGCCATCTCCTTCCATAGCTTCCTATATGGTAAACGTGCGCCGAAACTGGAGGATGTATCTTTCTCTGTTTTATCGTTAGGCGATAGCTCGTATGAATTTTTCTGTAAGACAGGAATTGATTTTGATGAGCAATTAGAAAAATTGGGCGGAAAGCGTTTAGTACCCCGCTTTGATTGTGATTTGGATTATGACGATCTTGCATCAGAGTGGATCGGGAGCGTAGTTGAAGCATTGGCACAAAATATGCCGAACAAACTGTCAGAACTACAAAAGTCTCCGGTTGCGGTAAGTGTATCTGAAGAATCCGTATACAACAAAAATAATCCCTTTTATGCGGAAGTTCTGGAAAGTATCAATTTAAATGGCCGCGGATCGAATAAGCAAACACAACATTTGGAGCTTTCATTGGAAGGGTCCGGTTTAACTTATGAACCGGGTGACAGTGTCGGCATTCTTCCGGAAAACGATGCAAACTTAGTAACTGCATTACTATTATCGCTTGGCTTTGAAGGATCAGAAATAGTGTCTGTGAAAGACCAGTCTAAAACATTAAGTGAAGCGCTCACTGCCCATTTTGAAATTACCGTACTGTCAAAACCATTACTACAGAAGCTTGCTGCTTTTTCAACCAATGAAGTGCTTAAGAAGTTGCTGGAAGATGATATGAAGTTGAAAGAATATATTTATGGACGAGACTTGCTGGATGTTGTGCAAACATTTGGCCCGTTCAACTGGACTGCCCAGCAATTTGTTGATCAACTTCGTAAAAATCCGGTACGACTCTATTCGATTGCTAGCAGCCAAAAGGCTAATGAAGAAGAAGTGCATTTAACAATCGGTAAAGTTTTCTATGAAGTAGATGAACGTGAGCGTATAGGAGTAGTATCGGGGCAAGTGGCGGAGCGAATTGAAATTGGAGATAAGGTTCCGGTTTATATTCATAAAAACCCGAACTTCCGTCTGCCTGAAGATACAACAACACCAATTATTATGATTGGTGCCGGTACAGGCATTGCGCCTTATCGTTCATTTTTGGAAGAACGTGCTGAGGAAGGAACCGAAAGCAATGCATGGCTGTTTTTCGGTGACCAGCATTTTGTTACAGATTTTCTGTATCAGACTGAACTGCAGCGCTGGCTCAAAGATGGGACATTAACGAATTTATCTGTAGCCTTTTCACGCGATACAGAACAGAAAGTATATGTACAGCATCGTCTGCTCGAAAATGCTGCAGAAGTCTATAGATGGATCAACGATGGTGCGGTTATCTATGTATGTGGTGATGAGAAGTATATGGCACATGATGTGGATCAAACATTGCGCCGAATTGTTGCGGAACAGGGCGGCAAAACGGATGAAGAAGTTTCCCTGTATTTTAATGAGCTTAAAAGCCAAAAACGTTATCAGCGAGACGTTTATTAAATCAGATTATTTTAACATAGATAGGAGATAGGCATATGAGTCAGAAAATTGTACTTCCCCCACAGCCGGGTAAACCAAATGATGTCGAACGTATTAAAGACGAAAGTAATTATTTACGGGGAACGCTAGAAAAAACAATGCAGTATCCAATTAGTTCAGGAATTCCGGATGATGATAATCGTCTAATGAAATTTCATGGCAGCTATTTGCAGGATGACCGGGATTTACGTACAGAACGTGAACGACAAAAGCTGGAGCCAGCCTACCAATTTATGGCCCGTGTCAGAACTCCGGGAGGTGCGGCAACACCGGAACAGTGGCTTGTAATGGATGAGATGGCGGAAAAGTACGGGAATGGGTCACTAAAATTAACGACTCGTCAGGCATTCCAGGTGCATGGCATTTTAAAATGGAATGTCAAAAAGTATATGCAGGAAATTCACGAAGTACTGCTTGACTGTATCGCTGCATGCGGTGACGTAAACCGGAATGTGATGTGTAATGTTAACCCGAATCAATCGGCATTTCATGAAGAAGTATATAATTGGTCGGCGAGGTTAAGTGAACATTTACTGCCTCGTACTCGTGCATACCATGAACTATGGCTCGACGGAGAAAAAGTTTACGATGGGACACAAGACACAGAAATAGAGCCTGTATACGGTTCCCTGTATTTACCGCGTAAATTTAAAATTGGTATTGCCGTTCCACCGAGCAATGATATTGATGTATTTTCACAGGATATTGGTTTTATTGCCATTGTACAAAATGACGAGCTGCTAGGCTTTAATGTCGCGGTAGGCGGCGGGATGGGTATGACACATGGTGATAAAGAAACATACCCGCAATTAGGACGTTTAATCGGATATATTCCAAAAGAGCGACTGCTTGAAACAGCCGAAAAAATTTTAACAATCCAACGCGACTACGGAAATCGTGCGGAACGTAAAAAAGCCCGCTTTAAATATACGGTAGATGCAAAAGGTTTAGATTTTATTAAAGAAGAGCTGCATCAGCGCTTAGGATGGGAGCTCGAAGAAGTAAGACCGTACACATTCAAGCGTACAGGAGATGAGTACGGCTGGATAAAAGGTGAAAATGGAAAATGGCATTTTACATTATTCATTCAAAACGGACGAATTAAAGATTTTGATGATTATCAATTAAAAACAGGTTTGCGTGAAATTGCGAAAGTGCATACAGGGGTTTTCCGTTTAACACCTAACCAGAATCTTTTAATCGCGGATGTAACACCACAGAAAAAAACGGTTATTGATAAGCTGTTAAAAGCCTACAACATTACGGACGGTGCGCATTACTCGGCACTGCGCCGCAATTCAATTGCCTGTGTCTCATTACCGACATGCGGCTTAGCAATGGCAGAGGCGGAGCGTTATTTGCCTACGTTAATTACAAAAATTGATGAAATATTGGGGGATAACGGGTTACGTGAAACCGAGATAGGTATTCGTATGTCAGGATGCCCGAACGGCTGTTCACGTGCAGCAATGGGTGAAATCGGTTTTATCGGAAAAGGACCTGGCAAATATAATTTATACTTAGGCGGAGATTTTAAAGGACAGCGCTTGAACAAAATATACAAAGAAAATATTGGTGAAGAAGAAATTTTGAATATCCTTGCACCGATTTTTTCTGAGTATGCAAAAGAACGTTTCGAAGGTGAACATTTCGGTGATTTCACGATTCGTAAAGGTTATGTAGAAGCAGTAACGGATGGCCGACAATTCCATGAGTTAAGCGAAGTGCGAAGCTGACGATGTTTCCGATGATGGTCAACATAAGAGATAAAAAAGTGATTGTAATAGGAGGAGGAAAAATCGCTGCTAAGCGGATCGAGTCGTTATTACGCTTCCAACCGAATATTACAGTCGTAAGTCCAGTGCTTGAGGAACGTTTGCATGCCTTTGTTAAAAATGGTGAAATCGAGCATATTGCAAAATCGTTTCAAACTTGTGATGTACAAGACGCACTTCTCGTCATTGCCGCTACAAATGATACAGCGGTAAATCAACTGGTTAAAGAAAGCTGCCACCCCAATCAGCTCATTAATATTGTCGATGATTCTGCAAATAGTTCGTTTCATTTTCCGGCAATGTATGAGAAAAATGAAATTACGATCGCAGTGACGACGAGTGGTATTAGCCCGATTCTTGCCAAAAATCTGCGGGATGACTTCGCAGCAATTGTGGATGGGCTTGAACCGGATTACTTATTATTTTTAAAGGAAGTCCGGCAATTGGTAAAAGCGGGTCAATTTACAAAGGAACAGAAGCGATTTCTGCTTGCAGAGTGTTTGGAAGATTATTATCAGACCGATTCACATATGCGAACAATGTTTTTAAGAAATCTGCTTGCGGCAGAGAACGGCATTTGAACGAGATATCGCATAAGATAGGAAAATGAGTTAAAGGAAAGGTGGAAGCTCTTGTATCACCAACAAATGATGTTTCAACCAGTCACTAACACCCGGGAAATGACCGTTACAGGGACTGGTGAAATCGTTGCTCAGCCTGATTATGCGCAAGTACAAATTGAAGTTCGGACGCAAGGGAAAGATGTCAGCGCGATCCAGCGGGAAAATGCGGTCATTATGAATCGTGTCATAGACTCACTAATGGCTTTAAAGATTCCAAAAGAATCGATTCAGACGACTGCTTACAATATCTTTCCAAACTATGATTTCATAGATGGGAGACAGGTGCTAAGGGGCTACGAAGTACAAAACGCCATAACAGTAAAAATAGACGATATTGGTCAAGTAGGTACGGCAATTGACACGGCAATTCAAAATGGGGCAAACAATGTATCAGCTATCGAGTTTAAAATTACGGATACAGATGTTTATTACCGGCAGGCACTTCAGTTCGCTCTGATCGATGCCGTGGGGAAAGCAACAGCCATGGCAAAAACGATGGGTGTTACATTACACATGGTGCCGGTGGAAATAGTCGAAGAGCAAACGATTGCTCCGGTTCCGTACAAGGCGATGCAGTTAAGCAGCCAACGGGTAGTGACACCGATTGAACCTGGAACGATGACAGTAAGCGCATCAGTTCGTGTAAAGTTTAGTTATTAGAAAACTATATTCCATTCAATAATACTTTAACCGTCTAGAAAATAGCGGTTAAGGTATTTTTTATTGCATTTATTTTCACTTTG
The DNA here is from genome assembly GCF_038008025.1 of Solibacillus sp. FSL W7-1324. NCBI lineage: Bacteria > Bacillati > Bacillota > Bacilli > Caryophanales > Caryophanaceae > Solibacillus > Solibacillus sp. FSL W7-1324. The sequence goes on along the minus strand of NZ_JBBOYH010000001.1, from coordinate 2,465,370 downwards.
AATCTCTTCTTTTTATATTCAAGCATGTTTTCTACCTGCCTGTACATAAAGTATCTATGATAAATAGAAATATAAAGAAGGTGCGAATTGAAAAAGAGTATTCAAATTGCAGGGGCGTTTGTCAGTTTAGTTGTCGGTGCAGGTTTTGCTTCGGGACAGGAGATTATGCAGTACTTTACAAGCTTTGGGTTAATGAGTGTGTTTGGATGTATTGTAGCAACGATTATTTTTACGATGTTGGGGATGACGCTTGCACAGATTGGTTCGGATTTGCAGACGACTTCCCATAAGGAAGGTATTCATTTTATTGGTGGACGCTTTTTTGGTCCGGTACTGGATCAGATGATTTCCTTTGTGCTGTTCGGCATTGCGGTTGTTATGCTGGCTGGAGCAGGCTCTACATTCAATCAGATGTACAGTATGGATGCATCGGTCGGCAGCTTATTAATGGCGCTGCTCGTCGTAGTGACACTGATGCTCAATGCGGAAAGTATCATTAAAATGTTGGCGGCGCTCATGCCTTATTTACTTGGTATCATTTTTATCCTTTTAATCTATTCATTGTTTACGATGAATTATCCGATAAGTGAGCTTAATGCAATCGCAAAAAGTCAGCCTTCTGCAACACCGCACTGGTTTTCTGGTGCTGTCATATATGTTTCGTACAATATTGCGGGTGGTGCGGCAATGCTTATTGTGATGGGGGGCACGGCTCCAAATAGAAAGGTTGCAAGAATAGGAGGTGCTTTAGGGGGCATTTTTCTAGGTTTGCTTATATTGCTCATCAATATTGCCTTATTTGTCAAAATGGATATTGTGGCAGGTGTGGAAATGCCGACACTGGAACTTGCAAAACAAATTCATCCTGCTGTAGGAATCATCATGTCCTTCGTGCTGCTGGCGATGATTTACAGTACTGCTGTAGGAACCCTGTATATATTGGCTGTACGAATTGTAAAACCGGACCGTTTTGCATTTAAGGTTACGGTCAATTTGCTATGCATCGTTGGCTTTGCGATTAGTTTAGTCGGCTTTACAACGCTGATTAGTAAGCTGTATGTCGTAATGGGATATTTAGGTATAGGGCTAATACTATGTATTTTAATTTCAGCATTATTTAAATCGAGTAATCGGAACGTAAGTTGAAACTTCCTTAAGAGCTGCAAGATTGCCAGATAGACCTTAAGTTAATTTCAGGGGCTAACAATACCAAGATGTCGAAGTGAGTTCTGAATTTGCCGTTAAGTAATTCAAGGGTAAGAACTTACTTTGATTTCCTTGGAAAATGAAAGGACATAGGTTATTAATTTTTTTCAAAATGAAGATACATAAATGAGATTGTTTACTTATTTAAAATTTAATACTTAGTATAAACTCCCTCTTTTGTCGAATCCGTATTGACCTGAATAATTAAGGTTATATAGTATTGAGATGAAATGGAGGTTTTCACGCATGCTAAAAAAACTATCAGAACAAGATTTCGCAGTATTACGAGGACCGCTGGAGTCTGGTAGACAAAGTCCGAATTCGTTGGCATCTGTGCTTGTATTAGGCATTTTCCTGCAGGCACTATTTTTCTATCTAACTTATAATATTGCAGGTAAATACACAATCTATCCAAATTTCGAAAGTATTAAAACAATTCATATGTGGCTTACAGGAATCATTATTTTATTGTCCCTTCTATTCGCTCTTCCTGTCGTTTTTAATAAGATGGAGAAGCTGCAGTACTTCCTGTCGATTATTATGACACAAAATTTTTCTGTATTTTTATTCCTTGCGCCGTTATTTCTTTTAGGGGAACAGGACGCTGCAACAGTTGAATCGCTACTAAATTTAACATGGATTACACTTTCAATTGCAGGTGTATTGTTAATTGCTACGTGGATCCGCTTTTATTTACTTCTTAAAAAAGGGCATTACCGGACAGGATCAAGAAGCGAAGAAATGCGTGGTAAATTTGAAACGAAATCCTATATTCCGATTGCAATCATCGGCAGTGCGGCATTTGTTTTTCTTATCCAATTTGTTGTGAAAATCGGTTCACCCGATTTGTATGAAACCATCACGCTTGTCTTTTTGCCTTTTGGCATATTTTATACACTCATTTTCGTACTGCCGGAGCAGCTTGTCATACTATATTGCAAAATAAGATTTAAAAACTTCAATTTTGATATAAACGGTTATCTGAACACGGAAAGAGCAGTCAAAACGTCCCAAACAAGGCCGACGCTCCAAGATAATAATATTGAGGAGGTATAGAAATGGAATTTAAGGATGGATCAATAATTTATCCCTTGCCGGACGATACTTTACTTTCTGAAAAGGAAGGTAAGTGGAGAATAAGTTTACCAGAAACGTATAAAGAATTTATAAAAAAATATAATGGTGGTACTCCTATAAAGGATAGTTTTAAGTGTAATAGCCATGTTTATGCGATTGATAGGTTTTTATGTATTTTAAAAGTAACCGGGGAAAGAGATGATGAGTATTACGATATAGGAGTAGTTAGAACTCAACTAGACGAAAGAATTGTTTTTGATGAAAATTTAGTAGGTACTGAACTGCTACCAATAGCTGTTTTATTTGCAGGTGACTTTGTTTGTTTAGACTATCGTATCAATGTTGAAGAGCCTGTTGTATGCGTTTGGAATCATGAAGAGTCTTCAGATTTAAATCCTATAACATATATTGTAAGTAATAGCTTTGAAGAATTTCTAAATATGTTAACAGAATAGACTTTTTGGTAGATTCTAACTCTTGATAGAATGCCAGTAAGTAGTCACACTTATTTAATTAACCTCAAGCACTTGATTGTCTACTATAGACAACAAGTGCTTTTTATTTTTTTGTGAGAAATTTTTGTATTGAACAATTTAAAAAGATTCTATGAAATTCATAGCTTATCATACCTTGACTGGCTTTATGCCTTTCAAGGTTTCTTTTTGTAGAGGGTTACCTAGTACCGTATTTTGAAACAAACAGTGAGTATCTTCTACCCGGTTAATAATCTCCCGCCGCATTCATATACTTTCCTATTGAAGATTTTATTGAGGGAGGAGCTTTGTGGAAATTTTCGTAAGACCGGGTGATTCCTTTTGGTATTACAGCCAGGTTTTTAATGTTCCTTTTCAGCTGATACTTGACTCAAACCGGAATTTGAATACACAGGCACTCATGCCAAACCAACCCGTTCAGATTCCCGGTTATGTGACAAATCCATATACAGTTCAACGTGGAGATACGATTTGGTCGATTGCACAAAGAATCAATATGCCGATGGATGCGCTTTTTCTGCTAAATCCGGTACTCAGTCCATATGTACTTCAAGTCGGTCTCAGGCTGCTGTTGCCTGTTCGTGTGACATGGAGAGTTGTGAACGGAGAACAGGATTACGATTACAGGACGATGGTTCAGGATATTCGGTCATTGCAGACAATCTATCCGTTTATCTTTCATGACCCGATTGGCAATTCTGTATTAAATAAAGAAATTCCGGGGCTCACGATTGGGAACGGGCAGAAACGTGTGCATTTTAATGCTTCTTTTCATGCCAATGAGTGGATTACGACACCGGTAGTGATGACATTTCTTAATGACTATCTCCTGTCGCTTACGAATAATGGTGCAATACGAGGGCTTTATACATTGCCATTGTATAATCAGATGAATTTAAATATTGTACCTATGGTAAATCCGGACGGAGTGGATTTAGTGCTGAACGGACCTCCGGAGGATGAAAGTATCCGCAATAAGCTTATCGAGTGGAATGGCGGCAGTACAGATTTCTCTGGGTGGAAAGCGAATATTAATGGGGTTGATCTGAACGACCAGTTCCCTGCCGAATGGGAGCGAGAAAGAGAGAGAAACCCGAAAACACCAGGGCCCCGGGACTATGGTGGGGAAAGTCCGCTATCCGAACCGGAATCCATCGCAATGGCCGAACTGACTGTTGAACGGGATTTCTCGCGCGTGTTGGCCTTCCATACACAAGGGAAAGTTATTTATTGGGGATTCATGGGATTGGAACCGCCTGAAACAGAAGTGCTTGTCAATGAATTTGCGCGGGTAAGCGGATATGAGCCGGTGCAGACAATTGAAAGCTATGCGGGGTATAAAGACTGGTTTATTCAAGATTGGCGCCGTCCCGGTTTTACAGTTGAACTGGGACTAGGAACGAACCCATTGCCAATTAGCCAATTTGGTGAAATATATGAAGAAGCTTTAGGGATTTTTTTAAGTGCACTTTATATGTAAAGAAAGTCCCCGTTACGTCCATAGATGTAACGGGGGAACTTTTATGAATCCTTCAAGCTTTCATCAATTTCCAGGATGCTTTGCTTTAGCTCGTCTAGTTTGGATATATTTTGCTCGACAATATCCAAATGCTCCTGTCTTTGCAATGCATTGGCAAGCGCATTTTCGGTACGCTCCATTGAATTGAATGCATGTTCAACGGCAAACTCTTCCGGGTGGGACATTGCCTGCTTTACTGCACGTTCTGTTCGTTCAACGGAGTTGGATAATAAAGTAATCGGGTGATTTTGTTTCCAGCTAGGTGTACCTGAACTTTTCTTAGCCATTGTTCCTCATCCTTTCCAAAGAGAATTGACTGATTCACACTTTTAGTATTGGTGGATGCAATGATTCCATACGCGGAAGAAATTCGAAATTGTTAGGACTGGCACCATCAATTTTTATCTATGTAGGGAATAACGATAGCAAAAAAAGCCATACTTATATTGATTCACTTTTAAACATAGGGAGGCGGAACGAATGGATAAGAAGGGTTTCACAGATCCAAAATCTAAGAAAATCCACCATAACTGGACGAGCGATAAGCATCAAAAATCTCAAATCAAAGGGGAAACAGAGGTAACTTTGAACAACCAGATTTTGAGAATTAATGCGAAAGCGAGACAGTTCTAACCTTTGTCTTGAAGTAAATCAGGCCTTCATTACAGTACATACTGTGATGAAGGCCATTTTTATCTCAATACGATTTTCGTTTCCCTTTTTGAGCTTGCTGATGAAGCTCCGTTAGCTCATTTGCAATTTCTTCCTTTACTTTATTAGGTGCAATTTTCATGTCTTTCGGTGTTTGCGGTAATGATTGTTTATTCGTTCCTTTACTCTTACTATCATCTCTGCCCATTAATATGCTCCTTTCAATTTTGATTCCTTCTTAATATGGCTTTCCAGCAATTTTTCATTACAAAAATCGTGCCAGCCTTAAAAAGCATAAAACATCCTAACCTGAGCACATTAAGGCAGTAGGAGGTGATGAAATATGAGCAAAAACAGCAAAGAGACGATGAATACACGCACACATAATCCTTTTTCAACTTATAAAGAATTACACCGAAATACAACAAGTCACAATCGGAATCCGGAAGATAATACAGCGGAATTTTCGGAAGAATTCGATTCAAAATTAAAAAATAAAAACAATAAAACAAACCATGATAAAAACCAGCAATCAAATAAAAATAAATAGTTGTTAAAGCAAGAAAAGCCTTGTCACATAATTTGTGCAAGGCTCTTCTTATATATTTGGGCAATGATGACAATTAGCCCTGATAAACACTGTCACATGTACCACCTATCGGTTCATAGAAGCAATGCTGTTTAAATTGCCCTGTAAATGGTTGACCATACCATGTTGGCGGACAAGGACCATATGGGTTGAAATACCAAAGTGCATATTTTGCTGGATGTTCTCTCCAATAGTCTAGCACTTGTTTTGCCAATTTCCGTTCTGTCTCTCTGGCCCTTTGATAAAACATATTCCCTTTTTGTACCGCCTCAAAAGAATAGTTATTGCCCTGTACTTGGAAAATAACCTGTTCAATCGTTCTCACATCATTAAAGTCCAGGCATGTGGCAATAGCACGGTTCACAATTACATTTCCCACGTACAGCATCCCTTGTTTTCCTTCGCCTTCCGCCTCGGCCCGCATCATTCGAGCGATTAAATCAACATCGGCATCCCGGTATTTAACTCTTGGCATTTTTTCACCTCACAACTATAGTATGAAACAGTTAACCCAGGTGCTCATATGAATAATTGAAATCATTTAAAATTATTTCTTGTGATAACTTATGTATTTCTAACCTATCTTTCCGCATTAACACGGGATATAGTTCATAAATTAGTACATAGAAAAAGGAGGACGGACAATTCAAATTCATGTTGTACAACCGGGAGAATCATTGTGGGCAATCGCACAGTTTTATGGAACAACAGTGCAAAGTATAGTGGAAGCAAACCAAATTACGGAGCCCGCGCGGTTAGTGATCGGGCAAGCATTGGTCGTTCCACTGAAAGGGCAATACTATATTGTACAGCCAGGGGATAGTTTATGGTCTATTGGTCAACGGTTTCAAGTGAATTATACAACGCTCGCGCAAGCAAATGGGTTGAGTCCGGATGCGTTGCTAATGATTGGCACCTCATTGTATATACCGGAACCATCCAAAAGGTCTGCAGAAATTTTGGCATATGTAGAACCAAGAGGCAATGAAATAAATGAAATGCTGCTGGATCAAGTTCGTGAGGCAAACCCTTACTTAACGTACTTAGCTGTATTCAGTTATGAGGTGAGTCGGGATGGTTCAATAAAAGCACCGACCATTAATCCTTTACCCGAGATCGCTGAACAAGAGAAAACAAGTATAGCAATGGCGATTACCAATCTCGAAGATTATCAGTTTAGCGCTGAGCTTGCCCGGGATATTTTTCAAAGTGTCGCGGTCCAAAATTTATTGCTGGACAATATCATAGCAGAAGCAAAACGCATCGGGAATATTTCGGATATCCATTTTGATTTTGAACGTATATCACGTGACCAGCGGGAAGCTTATAATAACTTTCTTCGAAGAGCTGTCGAGCGGTTGCATGCGGAAGGATATACGGTTTCTACCGCATTGGCTCCCAAAACGAGAGCGGATCAGCCCGGGGAATGGTTTATGGGGCATGACTATAAAGCACATGGCGAAATAGTGGATTTTGTTATGCTCATGACATATGAATGGGGGTATTCTGCAGGACCTCCAATGGCCGTTTCTCCACTGCCACAAGTCGAACAAGTAGTACAATACGCTTTAACAGAAATTCCTGCGAGTAAAATTTTATTGGGGCAAAATTTGTATGGCTACGATTGGACATTACCTTTTGTCCAAGGCGGAGATTACGCAGAAGCAATAAGTCCTCAACGAGCTATTGAAGTAGCAAAACGTTACAATGCGGCTATCCAATTTGACATTACTGCACAGGCCCCATACTTTAATTACTATGATGAGCAAGGCCGTTCACATATTGTCTGGTTTGAGGATGCACGTTCCATTCAGGCGAAGTTTGATTTAGTAAAGCGCTTGAATTTGCGCGGTGTTGGCTATTGGAAGTTAGGATTGCCATTCCCGCAAAACTGGCAGCTTATCGGGGCTAATTTTAATGTGGTGAAGAAATAGAAAAAGCAGCATAGATGGTCAGATGAAATCAAAAACTATTCATCTGACTTTTTTGATTGTCATCTATTTAAGAAGGAGATTTGGTCAATATTGATGAAGTATTAGTAGTAGCTGAAGAAAAGGGGGATTATTGATGGGGAATGTTCCGGAAATCTTACAAAACTTACGAATCCCAGTAATTGGGGCACCGTTGTTTATTATTAGCAATCCAAAATTGGTCATTGCGCAATGCAAGGCAGGAATTGTCGGGTCGATGCCAGCGCTGAACGCAAGGCCGGCAAGCCAGCTAGATGAATGGTTAGCTGAAATTACAGAGGAGTTGGCAAGCTATAATGCCAAAAATCCGGATCGGCCGGCAGCGCCATTTGCCATTAACCAGATTGTTCATAAAACAAATGACCGCCTGGAACAGGATATGGAGCTTTGTGTGAAATATAAAGTTCCGCTTATTATTACTTCACTTGGGGCACGCGAAGAAGTTTTTGAGGCAGCGCATAGTTATGGAGGCATTGTTTTCCATGATGTCATCAACAATTATTTTGCAAAAAAAGCGATTCAAAAAGGTGCGGACGGTATCATTGCAGTAGCAGCAGGTGCAGGAGGCCATGCCGGTCAGCAGAGTCCATTTGCGCTTATACAGGAAATCCGCGAATGGTTTGACGGACCGTTAGCTTTATCAGGATCCATCGCACGAGGCCATTCCGTATTGGCAGCACAGGCGATGGGTGCTGATTTCGGCTATATTGGCTCACCATTTATCGCGACGGAAGAAGCTTTTGCGCGTCAAGAATATAAACAGATGATTGTGGATAGTACAGCAGAGGATATTATATACAGTAATTTATTTACAGGAATCCACGGAAATTATTTGAAAGGCTCTATTATGAATGCGGGGATGGATCCAAATAATCTCAAAGAAAGTGATCCTTCTGCGATGAACTTTAACGATAATAACGCAAAAGCCTGGAAAGATATTTGGGGAAGCGGGCAAGGAATTGGTGCAATTAAAGAGATTACCTCTACCCAGCAATATGTTGATAAACTGGCTGAGGAATATGCGCAGGCTTATCAAGAAATGACTGGTAAACGATCGACAGTAGCCCATTTACAATAGTCAACGTCGATTGCGGTAAAACAAAGATGCTATTTTCTCTAAGGGGAAATAGCGTTTTTTTCTGAGCACTAAAAATAGCTTTACTTTCTGGAATGATTCCCTAAATATAGTAGTAATTTCATAATTTTTCGAATTCCCTTGCCCGGGTTGAATTAATTTGTTACACTCTGGGTAATTAAATGCATTTGCGGGGGGACACAGCAGTGTTGAGAAGGTTAAAACCTGACCCTTAGAACCTGGCCGTTAATACGGACGTAGGGAGCAAAGTACACGCTATACATATGTACTTACTTTGACTCCGCGTATCCTTTACGTGGAGTCTTTCTTTTGCAAATATACACGCATTTGATTTGCGGGGGGACACAGTAGTGTTGAGAAGGTTAAAACCTGACCCTTGGAACCTGGCCGTTAATACGGACGTAGGGAGCAATGAAAAGTGGTACTTACACTTTTTGGGGACGTCTCTCTATATAGAGGCGTCTTTTTTTGTGCTTCCGCCAACAAAAAGGAGGAGTAACAATGGGATTTTGTGAAAAGGTAAGGAAAGAAACGGATTTTTATTGGGAGGCTAGCTTCTATCATCCATTTGTACAAGGGATTGCAGATGGAAGTTTACCGCTGGAGAAGTTTAAGTTTTATATGCTGCAGGATGCATATTATTTAAAACATTATACGAAAGTTCTTGCTCTTGCAGCTGCAAAAGCGACTACGGATGACGATGTTCAATATTTTCTGCAAACAGCAAAATTTATTCATGACGCAGAGTTGGAGTTGCATCGTACAACGTTTAAAGAATTAGGCGTGACAGCGGATGATTTGGAGCAATTCGAAGCGGCTCCAGCAGCCTATAACTATGTAAGCCATATGTATAATGCGGTGCATAACGGAGATGTAGCTGAAGCATTTGCGGCAATTTTACCTTGCCCGTGGCTGTATCAGGAAATTGGGCAAAGGTTAAAAGATGCACGTCCGAATGTCCCCCTTTATGAACAATGGATTGCACTCTATGCGTCCGAGGAGATGCTACAAAATATTGAAATACAAAAGTCAATGCTGGATCGATATGCGAAAGAACAACCAGCAAAGGTAAAAGTCTTGCAGGAACATTTTAAGAAAAGCTGTTATTACGAATGGATGTTTTGGGAGATGCCTTGGACGAAGCAAAACTGGGAACAAGGGGTGTATGTCAATGAGCCTGCAAGCAATTCATAAAAATCAGCCGTTAGTACATTGCATTACAAATTATGTCGTCGCAAATTTTACAGCGAATGGTTTGCTTGCGGTAGGTGCCTCACCGGTAATGGCGGATGCGATCGAAGAAGCGGGAGAAATGGCTGCTCAGTCAAGTGCATTACTTTTAAATTTGGGTACTTTGAATGAACGGACAGTAGCATCGATGAAGGAAGCAGGATTTAGCGCAAATAAGCATCATACTCCGGTTGTTCTGGATCCAGTAGGAGTAGGGGCAACAAAGTTTCGAATTGAGACAGCACGACAATTGCTCTATCTTCTAAAGATTGATGTTATCCGCTGCAATATTGGAGAATTGGCGGCTCTTGCGGGAGCGGATTGGACTTCCAAAGGTGTTGATAGCGGTAATGGACATATCGATGTTGCAGCGACGGCCAAACAGCTGGCGAATCACTATCAATCTATTGTAATCGTTACAGGAGAACAAGATGTGATTACGGATGGGGAAAGAGTTGAATTTGTAACGGGTGGTCATGAAAAAGTGACAAAAATGACTGGGAGCGGCTGCTTATTGAGTGCCTTTTGTGCTGCGGTGCTTGCAAACAGTAAAGAACCGTTTAATGACTTACAAACTCTGCTCAATGAATATAAACAGGCGAGTGCCAATTCTGTTGCAGCTATAGGAACTTTCCATACTAACTTCTTGAATGAACTAGAACTTTTAGCGGAGGGACGACGATGATTACATGTACAATTGCAGGCTCAGATAGCGGTGGCGGTGCAGGCATTCAAGCAGACTTGAAAACGTTTCAGGAATTACGTGTATTTGGTACATCGGTCATTACCGCACTAACCGCACAAAACACGGAAGGCGTGCACGGGATTTTTCCGACAACTCCTGATTTCGTGCAAGCTCAGTTAAAAGCGGTACTTCAAGATTTTGATATAAAAGCAATTAAAACAGGTATGCTGTTTAGTGCAGAAATTATCGAGGCGATAGTCGCGCAGCTTAAAGAAACAACAATTCCGATAATTGTTGACCCAGTCATGATTGCAAAGGGAGGTGCCAGTTTACTCGAGCAGCAGGCAACAACAGCCCTTAAAGAAAAGTTATTGCCGCTTGCAACTGTTTGTACACCGAACATTCCGGAAGCGGAAATTCTGACTGGCTATACAATTCAAACTGAAGAAGATATTAATTCAGCGGCACAGCATCTCTTAAGTCTAGGACTGGAATGTGTAGTCATTAAAGGTGGTCACTTAAGCGGTAAGCATGCGACAGATACGGTTTTCATTCGCGGGGAACAACCATTTAAAATGAAAACAGAGCGAGTGGATACGAAGCATACGCATGGAACAGGCTGTACATTTTCCGCAGCAATCACGGCGGAGATGGCAAAAGGAAGATCGATAGAGGCAGCCATTATAGAAGCGAAAAAATATGTGCAACTGGCTATTCGTCATCCGCTCAATATTGGTCACGGCTTTGGCCCGACAAATCATTTTGCTTATCATGAACAGCGGGGGTTGTGCAATGTCCATGTTTTTTGATTTAAATAAGTATTTTGTTATGGGAACAATCAATTGTAAACGCGACCCGCTCCTTGTTTTAGAAGAGGCGCTACAGGCAGGAGTTACGATGTTCCAGCTGAGGGAAAAAGGTGAAAATGCTTTAAAAGGTGATGAGTACATTCAATTTGCCCGGCAATGCCAAAAGCTGTGCCAAATATATAAAGTACCGTTCATTATCAATGATGATGTCGAACTTGCATTAAACTTAGATGCAGATGGAATTCATGTAGGACAGGAAGATATCAAAATCGAAAAGTTTAGATCACTTGCAAAAAATAAGATTGTCGGAGTTTCGGTGCATACAATGGAGCAACTGGAATTGGCCATGGAAAACGGCGCTGATTATGCGGGGATTGGTCCAATTTATCAAACTACCTCAAAAGATGATGCGAGAGCACCGGTAGGGCTGATGTTATTAGAAGAAGTGAAGTCTCGGTACCCTCAATTTCCGATTGTAGCAATTGGCGGAATTTCCCCTGAAAACAGTTTCCGTGTAAGACAAACAGGAGCAAATGGCGTGGCTGTTATTTCAGCAATCAGTCAAAGTAATAATATAAAAGAAACCGTAAATATACTGTAAGTTAAAATATGTCATAAAAGTACTATTTAAATAGAGGCAGCCTATATCAAAATACTCTTTTCCACTATTCTGTCAATTTAGTATGATAGTTCTGTTATACACTACAGAATATGGGAGTGAAAGAAATGTTGAAAAAACTATCTGCTTCGGCCTTAACGCTAACACTTTTAGCAAGCGGCATGTCAGCAGTTTCAGCGGCACCAACAACTACGAATGAAGATATGACACGTGGAGAGTTTGTGAAGGCCGTAATTGATGCATTGGGAGTAGAGGTCGGTACTGGACAAACTGTAAAATTCCAGGATGTACCTGATTCTCTTAAACCGTATATTGAAAAAGCGGTGGAATTAAAGTTAATCAAAGGAAAAACTCCAACTAAATTTGCACCGAACGAAAAACTGACACGCACACATGCTTTTCTTATTGCGGCAAGAGGATTACAAGATGAGGAAACATATTCTGAAAAGGTATTGGATCAGTTTAAAGATGCAAACAAAATCGGACAAGGCAATCGCCAGGAAATGGCCAAAGCAGTAGGGACAGGATTACTGACAGGTTTTGAAGACGGCACGATCCGCCCGAACGATTTTGTAACAAAAGCACAGATGCAAAAAATTCTGCAGCGCTTTTTGGAAGAATACAGCCCGGTAGAAGCAAATTCGACGGTTTCTCTACGTATTTTAGGTACGACAGATATTCACACAAATATTATGAACTATGATTATTACAAAGATACGCCATCGAACAGTTTAGGTTTGGCAAAAACTGCGCTACTAATCGAAAAAGCACGTGAAGAAAATCCAAATACAGTGCTGTTTGACAATGGAGATGCAATACAAGGAACGCCACTTGGCTCTTATATTCAGTCCGTAGCAAAATTAAAAGACGGCGAAGTTCACCCGTCGATTGCAGCTATGATCGCACTAGATTATGATGTAGCGACATTCGGTAACCACGAGTTTAACTACGGTTTGGAATTTCTAGATGAAGTAACAGATGATGCGCCATTCCCATATGTTAATGCCAATGTACGCAATGCAACGACAAAGGAATTAATGTATAAACCTTACGTTATGATTGAAAAAGAAGTAGTTGATTCAAACGGTGAAAAAACAACAATAAATATTGGGGTAACGGGTATTGTACCACCTCAAATTTTGAAATGGGATAAAGCAAATTTAGAAGGAAAAGTAACAGTCGATGATTCGGTAGAGGCTGTTAAAGCAGTTGTTCCGCAAATGAAAGAAGCAGGAGCGGATGTTGTCGTAGTCCTTTCACACTCAGGTATTGGTGATGCTACACACGAAAAAGGCGAAGAGGATGTATCGTATTTACTATCTACAATTGAAGATGTGGATGCAATCATTACAGGACATGCCCATGGTGTCTTCCCTGGTAAAGTGGATAGCTCTATAACAAATGTTGATATTGAAAAAGGAACAATGAACGGCAAGCCGATGGTTATGGCTGGTAAGTTCGGCAGTCATTTAGGGGTCATTGATCTAGAGCTAGAAAAGAAAGACGATGCTTGGGATGTGACAACAGGTACTGGCGCGGTGCGTGAAATCGCCAAAGATAATGACGCAGTAAGCACTGAGGTTGTAGAAAGTGTGAAAGAAGCACATGAAGGAACAATCAAGTATGTGCGTCAGGCAGTAGGGACAACAACAGCTAACATTCACAGTTACTTCTCGCAAGTACAGGATGATCCTTCTATTCAAATTGTAACGGATGCCCAATCAATCTATGTGAAAGAAAAGCTGAAAGGTACAGCGTATGAAAACCTTCCTGTCCTATCAGCGGGTGCCCCATTCAAAGCAGGAACAAGAAGTGATCCGGAATACTATACATTTGTACCAAAAGGTGAGCTTGCAATTAAAAATGTAGCAGATTTATATTTATACGATAATACACTTGCTATGTTGAAAGTAACAGGTGCGGATGTGAAAGAATGGCTGGAAATGTCTGCAGGTCAGTTCAATCAAATTGATGTGGCAAAATCAGATGAACAGCAATTAATCAATGAAGAGTACCGTTCATACAACTATGATGTGATTGACGGTGTGACGTATGAAATTGATGTAACACAACCGGCAAAATACGATGAGAACGGAAATGTAGTAAACGAACAAGCATCACGTATTGTCAATCTGCAATATAACGGTAAGCCGATTGATGAGGCACAGGAATTTATCGTAGCGACGAATAACTATCGTGCAAACGGTTCATTCCCGGGTGTTCGTAATGCAACAGCGGTTGAAATTTATCCTGATGAAAACCGTCAGGCAATTATCGACTATATTTTAGCCGAAAAAACAATCGATCCGTCAGCAGATGGTAACTGGAAATTCGCTCCGATTCCGGATAGCGTAAATGTTGTATTTGAATCTTCTAAAAAAGCAGTGGATGTTTTAGATGAAAACAGCGCTATTAAGTATATTGGTGAAGGTACAGATGGCTTTGGCAAGTATGGTTTAAAAACAAAATAATAATGAAAATGCCTGTAGGCGAAGAATTTACTTCTTCTGTCTACAGGTTTTTTATTTTTGGGAGTTCAGTCACGTGTAAGGACAATAAGAACCTAAGTAAATATTTTCAGATACATCCATTTGACATAGTAACAACCTGTTGTTAGTATGGGGTTGTTGCTTTTTTAGATAAAAATTTCAATTGAGGGGATGAGAAGATGAATAAAATGAAAACAGTAGGTATAACTTTAGGGGTGTCTTCAGCACTTCTACTCGCTGCTTGCGGAGATAATACCGAAACAAAGGAAAATTCAACAGGCGCGTCGGCTGCCAGTATTGGGGAACAAGTAAATTATACGGTTGTCGCTACTGAACCTGGAGCAGGTCTGACAGGCCTTTCACATGATGTATTGGAGCAGTATGAAAATCTGGATGGCTGGACATTACAGGAAAGTTCAACTGCCGGAATGCTGAGTACATTGGATAAGGCAATCCGGAATGAAGAACCGGTTATTGTGACGGGGTGGACACCACACTGGAAATTCTCGGCTTACGATTTAAAAATACTTGAAGATCCTAAAGGAATACTAGGTGGCGCTGAAAATATTCAAACACTTGCCAGAAAAGGCTTGGAACAAGACCTCCCGGATGTATATACAGTGCTTGACCGCTTCTATTGGGAACCGGAAGATATGGAGAAAGTAATGTATGATGCTCAAGATCATGGCGATTTTGATGTGGCGGCAGCTGATTGGATTGAAAATAATCAGGACAAAGTAAGTGAATGGACGAAAGATATAGGACAAGGAAATGGCGAGCAGGTAAAAATCATTTCTACACCATGGGATTCAGAATTTGCATCAAGCAGTGTAATAAAACTCGTTTTGGAAGACTTAGGATATGAACCTGAAGTGACGCCGGTCGATCCGGCCATCATGTTCCAGTCAATCGCAACCGGTGAAGGTGACGTAACAGTCGCACCATGGTTACCGACAACTCACAAAGCCTTTTATGACAAACATAAAGACGATATTGTTGATTTAGGTGAAAATCTGGAAGGAACACAAAACGGTTTTGTCGTTCCAGCTTATATGGATATTGATTCAATTGAGGATTTGGAACCAAAAGAATAGATAAGGTTTGCCCCGTAAATATTCTTTACGGGGCTTTACTAATTCGTATCGCCAGTTTGACATGAGTAACAACCTGTAGTTAAATTGGAGTTGTCGCTTTAAAGGGTAGATAAATTATGATTGTAGGGGGATGAAACATTTTGAATCGATTTAAAAATTTAGGTTTAACTATAGGGATGTCTGCCGCATTGTTATTAGCAGCATGTGGGGATGATACAGGAAGCAGTGATAATTCAAATGAAAAAGAAATCAGTATTGGTGAAGAAGTGGGCTATACAATAGTTGGTATTGAACCTGGTGCTGGAATAACAGGTTTAACATATGACGCATTAGAACAATATGAAAATCTAGAGGGTTGGACATTACAGGAAAGTTCGACGGCCGGTATGATTGGTAGTTTAGATCAAGCAATCCGTAATGAGGAACCGATTATTGTTACAGGTTGGAAGCCCCATTGGAAATTTTCAGCTTATGATTTAAAAATACTGGATGATCCAAAAGGAGCTTTAGGTGGGGAAGAATATACGAATACTCTTGTAAGAAAAGGGTTAGAAGAAGATTTACCTGATTTGTTTACAGTTCTTGATCGATTTCATTGGGAACCGGAAGATGTAGAACAAGTAATGCTTGAAGCTTCAAATAGTGATTTTGATACTGCTGCAGCGGAGTGGATTCAAAATAACGAAGACAAAGTAAATGAATGGACTGAAGGTATTACAAAAGGGGGCGGGGAAGAATTAAAGTTAATTACTACTACATGGGATTCTGAATTAGCATCAAGTAGTGTCATGAAACAAGTGGTTAATGAGTTAGGCTATGAAGTTAATGTAATTCCTGTTGATCCAGCAATTATGTTCCAGGCTATTGCTACCGGTGAGGGAGACGCCTCTCTTTCTGCGGCACTTCCAACAACACATGATGCATTTTACAAAAAGCACAAGGAAGATATAGTAGATTTAGGAGAGAACTTAAAAGGCACACAAAACGGTTTTGTCGTTCCAGCTTATATGGATATTGATTCAATTGAGGATTTGGAACCGAAGAAGTAAAATATGAATCAAATCCTTAAATTAGATCTAACTATGAAAAGAGCTATGTGCAGTAGTGGAAAACTACTGCACATAGCTTTTTCTTATGTAATGGAACGCTGTGGTTCGGGGCTTGGTTTTCCAAATAAATAGCCTTGGAAAAGTTCATAGCCGATTTGTTTTAGCCATTCAAAGTCTTCCTCAGTTTCAATTCCTTCAGCAAGTGGTGTTGCACCAATTTCAAGTGCTTTCTTTAAAAACTGTTTAGCAGTATGTTGTTTTTCAAGATCATCCTTTACACCTTGTACATACTTCATATCAAGCTTCATATAATGTGGTTTCATGTCAGCGAGCATTTCCAGTGTGTTATACCCTTCCCCTACATCATCCAAAGCATATTGAAAGCCCTTTTCGTTATAGTAATGCAAGATTGATTTTAAATGCTCGATATCATCGACCTGTTCCGATTCAACAACTTCAAAGACAAATTGATTCGGGTCAATTTGCAGAAGCTTCGCAAGTTTCACCGTTGACTGCAGACAATGTTCAGGAGAATAAATCGATGTAGGGATGAAATTGATAAATGTCTTTTTCTTAAGTATGGCAGCATATTTTACGGCAGCCATACGACATAAACGGTCTAATGCATATAAGCGTCCCCGGGTTTTTGCTGCTGTAAAAATCTCGTTAGGGAATATAAGCGTTCCATCTTCACGGGTAAAGCGTGAAAGCACTTCATAAGCATAAATCTCTTTTTTATTATTTACGATTGGCTGTGAATAGCTGACAATCGCATTTCTATGTATGACATCATCAATCCATTGCATGTCCAAAACCTCTTTTTATAATGAAGTGTAATTACAACATGATTGGGAATAGTAAGGTAGGTGAGAATAAATTAACAAATAAGGAGACATGGAGAAATGAAAATTACAGCAGCTGTAACTGAAGCACAAGGAAAAGATTTCGTCTTGCAGGAAGTCGAACTTGCCTCTCCAAAAGCAAATGAAGTATTGATCAAAATAGTAGCAACCGGTGTTTGTCATACGGATGCGGTAGCACGTGATTTAGCAATTGCGCCACTGCCAGCTGTTCTTGGTCATGAAGGATCTGGAATTGTGGAAGAAGTAGGTGAAGGCGTAACAAGCTTAGAAAAAGGTGACCATGTTGTTATTTCATTTGCACATTGCGGTTCATGTCCAAACTGTTTGACTGGTCATCCGACAGTATGCGATACGTTTAATCCACTCAACTTTGGCGGTGTCCAAAACGACTATACAACACGTCTTTCAAAAGATGGTACCGAGTTGGCAACATTCTTCGGGCAGTCCTCATTCGGAACATATGCTATTGCACATGAGCGAAATGTTGTAAAAGTAGATAAAGATGTCGACTTAGCATTGCTTGGTCCACTTGGCTGTGGTATACAGACAGGTGCCGGGACAGTATTGAATCGACTTCAACCACAATTTGGTTCCACAATTGTCATATACGGTTGCGGTGCTGTTGGTCTATCAGCATTAATGGCAGCAAAAATTGTAGGGTGTAAACAAATTATTGCTGTGGATGTCCATGATTCTCGTTTGGAGTTTGCAAAGGAACTCGGAGCAACACATGTATTAAATGGAAAAAATGTCGATGTCGTTGCTGAAGTGAAAAAGATTACAAACGGTGGTTCCAACTATGCTGTGGAAACGACAGGTGTGCCGCCCGTTGTAAAACAATCCTTAAATGCATTACGCCCATTAGGTACTTGTGCCATTGTAGGTGTTACACCTGAGATGGCAATTGATGTCCATAACGACATTATGGCGGAAGGGAAAACAATGATGGGGGTCATCGAAGGAGATTCGGTTCCTCGCGTATTTATTCCGGAATTAGTCAACTATTATAAAGATGGTAAATTCCCGTTTGATCGACTCGTAAAGTTTTATGAGTTCGAACAAATTAACGAAGCTTTCGAAGACTCTAAAAAAGGGACGACGATTAAGCCGATATTAAAAATCGCGAAATAATGAGAAAGAGGCAGGGACATAAGTAGAATTATTGTTAAATAAGAGGAAAGGCTTTATTAAGAAACGGATACATTGCAAAATTGATTGGAATGGAGGGCGACTCCTGCGGGAATAGCGTGACGCCTGAGACTACAGGCTCAGGCCACGCCCGCGGAAAGCGTCCCGGAATGGAAATCAATTTTTAACGCTCAGCAAAAAAAGCTATTTTTCTCAGAGAAAAATAGCTTTTTTTTGGTTATGTCCCAGTCTCTTTTGAATATATGACGGTCATTCTAAATAATCGTATTTACGTGCTTCATCCGCATACTCTTTGGAAATTTGCCCTTGGAGATAATCTTCTTTCGATACATGCAATATTTCCAGTGCGGAATACGTATCTTCGTCATCTTTGTCTTTATATAAATCATTGTAGTGATCGAAATCCCCTTCAAAATCTGCAGGTGTATCGGAATTTCCGTATTGTGCGACGATTTGGAAGGAGTCTTCGTTATCTTGAAGCTCATCATCCTTTTCTCGATTTGAAAAGGAGTTGTCAACTGCCGGGTGGAGCAGTTGTTCTTCAACAGGGCGATCTGTTGCAGGGGTTTTTGCATCACTATGCTCAATACAAAAAGAAGTATATGGAATTGCTTGCAGTCGATCATATGGGATTTCTGCTTGGCATTTTGCACAAACTCCATATGTACCATTATTCATCCGATCAAATGCTGCTTCAATTTTGCCCAATAAATCATCACTATGCACTTTTAACGCCATATCTTTTTCACGGTCATATAATTCGGTTGCCAAATCTGCGGGATGATTGTCAACAGTAGAGAGCTCATCAGTAGAATCCCTTAAACTCGCATGTGCAAGTATTTCATTTTCATTTGTATTGACATCACCGATTAATTCTCTTTTTTGTTCGATAAGCAGTCGTTTTAGTTTAGTAAGCTGTTTTTCATTTAGCATTAATATCAATTCCTTTCAATTGTAGTATGAGCGAAATACGATGAATTATTTCAAAACATCGTGAACTGCTTTCGTATAGTTTCTTTTTAAAATAGAAATACTAGCGGATAAGGCGAAATTTTATGCACATAAAAATATCCATCCTATAGGAGGACTCGAAGTTGCTAAATACTGAAAACACACTATCTATCTTCGCACTCGGCGGCATTAATGAAATCGGAAAAAATATGTATGTCATTGAATATGGGCAAGAATTAGTTATCGTTGACTGTGGCGGGAAATTTGCGGATCAAAGTTTATTAGGTGTCGATTTGATCATCCCGGATTTAAGTTATTTGGAGGAAAATAAACATAAAATCAAAGCTTTAGTTGTAACGCATGGACATGAGGACCATATTGGCGGCATCCCGTATTTGCTGAGAAAAATTAATATTCCCATTTATGCATCCAGATTTACACTCGGGTTAATCGAATTAAAATTAAAGGAGCATAAACTGCTCCGCGATACGGAGCTAAATGAAATAAATGCAGAATCTCAAATTCGTTTCGACCAATTATCTCTCACATTCTTTAAAACAAGTCACAGTATCCCTGACTGTTTAGGAATTGTTTTTCATACACCAGAAGGGAAAGTAATTCATACAGGGGACTTTAAATTTGATTTTACGCCTGTAAATGATCAAGCATCAGATATTCACAAAATGGCAGCACTCGGTTCAGAAGGGGTGCTTGCATTAATTTCCGAAAGTACAAACGCTGAACGTCGGGGCTTTACGCCTTCCGAGCAAGTAATTGGAGGTCATTTGGATGAGGCGTTTCAAAAGGCTACTGGAAAAATCTTTATTTCTACATTTGCTTCCAATGTAAACCGGATTCAGCAAATCGTTGACGCAGCAAAAAAGACAAATCGAAAAATTGTTCTTTTAGGTCGCAGTATGGTCAATGTTACCTCGGTAGCGATGCGACTTGGCAACTTGGATATTCCGGATTGGATGCTTATCGAACCAAGAGAGCTGAAAGAACTACCGCCGGAACGTGCAGTAATATTATGTACGGGAAGCCAAGGGGAGCCATTAGCTGCGCTTTCCAGACTCTCAACGGGGCGTAATAGAGATGTTAAAGTCGTCCAAGGCGATACAGTTATTTTTGCAGCTTCTCCGATACCGGGAAATGAAAAAGATGTTTCGAAAATCGTTGATAATCTGTTTCAGCTTGGCGCAAAAGTAATTTACGGAAATTCAAGCATTACCGGCATGCACGTTTCTGGACATGGCTATCAAGAAGATTTAAAGATGATGCTGACACTTATGAAGCCTAAATATTTCATTCCAATTCACGGTGAATACCGTATGCTTCACATTCATCGTGAATTGGCGGAAGCGGTTGGCGTTGAAAAAGGCCATACATTTATCCTTAAAAATGGTGAGATTGTCGATATTAAAGGTGGGGAAGCACGGCAAACACGGGCTATTCCAGCCGGAGATACGTATGTGGATGGTACGGGAAGTGATGAGGTCGGTGAAATCGTACTGCGGGACAGAAAACAGCTATCCGAAGATGGGATGCTCGTTATTGTCGTTACGATCAGTAAATTCGATGGGTCCATTATTTCAGGACCGGACAGTATTTCACGCGGATTTGTCTATGCAAGAGAATCAGAAGGATTAATAAATGATATTAATGAAATTGCTCAAGCAGCCGTCGAAAACTTTAATGAATCCAATCCCTTTGCCATGAAAAAAGCGATTAAGCACGCGGTAGACCAATATATCTTTACTTTAAAAATGAAAAAGCCGATGATCTTACCGATTATTATTGAAATATAAAACTCAATCATTACAGAAAAACGATCTTGAAAGGACATTTTCGCTTTCAAGATCGTTATTTTATTACATGCATTTGTTCACATTTTTGTTTGGGCTCACCAAAATTAAGCAGGCAAAAGCTCTGTTTGTTCCAGTAGCTGTTTGTATGCTGACAAATCTTCTTCATAATTTCTAATATATGTGGAAAGACTTTGTTTTTTTATTAATTCAAATGAATTTTGATCGATTATTTGTAAATTTTGATTCAGGTTTTCTGCATTAGCCCATGCTGTTTCTTCAAAAGCAATGTTCATTTGATGTTCTTCAATAATCATACCTAGTAAATCGGGATTTTTAAAAATTTCCTTTGTAGAATATTGATCTCGCATATCAAAATAATCGAGGGTTCTATCTAAAGAAGCATCGAGTGCAGGGCGGTCGAGAGCATGACCAAGTTCATGAAGCGTTATCGTTTTTACATATTGATCAAATGGAATGCTTGAGAGTTCTCCAGCAGCTTCCACTAACCGTTTAGCATCGAAACTAACAACATTTGTTATAAAATTATAGCTCATATTTACTCCGGAATGGTCCTCTTCCAGCATGATAGTGAGGCCGGTAGCTTTTATAGTGGAATGGATTAATTCATATAAAAATTCGTTTGTATATGGTTGCATGTATGCGCTCATTTCCTTTTCTCTATGTAAAATAATAAGAAAACACAATAAAACGCTCACTGAAAATACAGCAAGCATAAAATAATATATAATTCTCGTATAATATTTTCAAGTAATTTGATTGGGTATGTATGCTGTTGGAGAGAAATTATGGATAAATGATTAAATATACAAAAAAGGATGTTGGTCGTTCTTCTAAACGGCCAGCATCCTTTATTAACTTTAATGTTCAAATTAACCTGTCTTCAAGGTTCATCAATTAATTACTAGTTGTTTTTGTTATTTTTGTTGTTAGAGTTGTTGCTGTTATTATTTCTGCGGCTTGCTTCTCCGCCTTTGCGGCCAGCCTCTTCACGGCTCATTTTGCCGCCATTATTATTGTTGTTGTTGTTATTACCGTTTTGGTTGTTTCCGCTGCTCGCTTCTCCACCTTTACGGCCGATTTCTTCATAAAATTCTCTACCATGGTTATTAGATGTAGTTTCTCCGCCTTTACGACCCGCTTCTTGAACCGTCATTGATCCGTCATTCTGATTCTGATTACGTTTGTTGTTATTAGCCATTTCTTACATCCTCCTAGTGAAAATTTATTAGCTTATTGTTAAGCTTACTAGTTAAATTCCCATCTCACTTTATATTAAACATTAATTATATTTCATTTATATTACAAAAAAATGATATAAAATTATCAGGAATAAATTAGGGTGTTCTTTCTATATTAGAGAGCCTTCCTATCACATAGGTATGTAAAGGGGAATTATTTATACTATTTCGATAATTTATCTAATATCGCTAGATTAATATGATAAAATAGCTATTATGCATAATTTTCAGTTAATTCTAAACATTGTGATACAACAGTTTTGAATTTTGTTATTGTTATATCACAACTACAGAGAGAAACTTAGGGGGAGAAGGAAATGAATGCGATAACTTTAGTAATTGGGGCAATATGTGTTTTAGTAATTGCCTATCGTTTCTACGGGATTTTCTTTACGAAAAAAGTATTGAAGATTAACGAAGATACACCTACACCTGCAAATGAAAAAAATGATGGACAAGATTATGTGCCGACAAATCGTTGGGTAGCTTTCGGACATCATTTTGCAGCAATTGCAGCAGCGGGGCCATTAGTCGGTCCGATATTAGCCGCACAATTCGGTTATTTACCGGGCTATTTATGGCTACTAATTGGTGCTGTTATTGGGGGAGCTGTACATGATGCCGTTGTATTATTTGCTTCGATGACAAAAGGCGGAAAGTCATTATCGGAAGTTATGCGTGAAGAACTTGGGCCTGTCGCTGGTTTTTGTACAGGTTTAGCAATGCTTTTCATTATTACGATAACAATGGCCGGTTTATCGATGGTTATTTTAGGAGCTTTAGCAGAAAATCCTTGGGGAACATTTGCTGTTGCCGCTACGATACCGATTGCAATGCTCATGGGTCTGATCAATAAATTTACAGGAAACTTAAAAATTTCAACAATACTTGGGGTCATCCTTCTTGTTGGCGCGGTGTTCTATGGACCGTCTATTCAAGGTACTTGGTTGGGCGATGTATTAACATTGGATCGTGAAACATTATCGATTCTATTGCCGATTTACGCATTCTTTGCAGCCGCTTTACCTGTATGGTTCTTACTGGCACCTCGTGATTACTTAAGCAGCTTCATGAAAATAGGGGTATTTGTTGCGTTAATCATAGGTGTGTTCATTATTAATCCGACAATTCAGTTCCCGGCATTTATTCCAGAGTTCCTTGGAGGCGGTCCGATCGTTGCAGGTCCGGTATGGCCATTCGTATCGATTACAATCGCCTGTGGAGCCATTTCCGGTTTCCACGCATTTGTTGGATCTGGTACAACACCGAAAATGTTAAATCGTTGGGATGATATTCGCGTTGTTGGTTTTGGGGCAATGCTCGTAGAATGTGTCGTTGGGGTAATGGCACTGATTGCTGCAACTGTATTGCATCCGGCAGATTACTTTGCGATTAACTCTTCACCAGAAGCATTCGCAAAATTAGGCATGACGGTAGTTGATTTACCGGTGCTTTCAGAAGCGATTGGGATGGATTTAGAGGGACGTACTGGTGGTGCCGTAACACTGGCAGTCGGTATGGCATCCATATTTTCAGGAGTAGAATGGTTTAGCCATCTAACGGCTTACTTCTATCAATTTGTTATTATGTTTGAAGCTGTATTTATTTTAACTGCAATTGATGCAGGTACACGTACAGCACGTTATTTAATTCAAGATTTCCTAGGGAATGTGTACAAGCCGCTGAAAAAGACGGATTGGCTTCCAGGTGCGATTGGGGCCAGTGCATTGGCCTGTATCATGTGGGGGTACTTATTGAATTCAGGTGACATTGCTTCTGTCTGGGCATTATTCGGAGTGTCGAACCAGCTGATGGCCTCGATTGGTTTAGTGTGTGGTGTCACATTCGTCTTGAAAGTAGCAGATAAACGGATTTATGCCTTAACTTGCTTTATTCCATTAGTGTATTTATATATTACGGTAAATGTAGCAGGATTCTGGATGGTGAAAAATGTTTACTGGAATGAGATGGCTGGCGGCTACAATATTTTAAACGGTATTTTATCGATTATTATGCTGACATTAGGTTTGATTATTGTCATTACATCATTCATCAAATGGCGTGAACTTTGGGCACATCCTCGTTTCACAAAACAGGCAACTGCTAACTAATTATTAATAAAGAGCGGAAAAATTAGAGTCATCTCTAAATTTTCCGCTCTTTTTGTGTTAGGTATAAGTAATTAAGAAAGTCATCCCTGAAAACAGCATTTAAAATACACGGTTGCTTTTGTCTTTTTTCCAGCAGTAAATGTTCTTCCGGGAATTGTTTTTCAATATTTAAAGAGATGAAAGGAAGCTTTTCCTGTGCCTTTTGAGAACGTAAATTGACTGTGCGCGCACCGGCGAATACTACTTCTAGGTGTAAGTATTCGAATGCGATTTTTAAAAGTTCGATTTTAGAAGCCAGATTATAGCCTTGTCCCCAATAATCCACGCCAATCCAGCTTCCGATATGGCATTGCTTATTGGATTGATCGATAAACATCAATGTAGTGATTCCGATCAATTTGTCCTCTTCATTCAAAATTAAACGGGAAATCGTTCTTCCTTCAGATTCCTCCATTAATGTATTAATAATAAAGTTTTCCGTATCTTCCACAGATTGAGTTGGAAGTCCGAGTGCATTCTTCACCTCGGGTGCCTGGGATAAACGATGGATTTCTTTAGCATAGCTAAGTGCTTGCGGAATTAATGTTACTTTTTTCATTCAGGTGACCTCACTTTCCAGTAAAACATACCAATCTACGTAGAGTAGATTGCTCCATTTTACATTATATTCTAAAAAAATCCGATTATTTTTTAGAAAATAAAAATTAATTAAAAAATAAGGTTGTTTTATTTAAGTAAGTATAATAATATAACTCATATAATATAAAACCAAGTTGAATAATCGGTATTGGGGTGAAATGTAGTTGTCGACAGCTAAGATTGAAATTAATGAAGTTTCAAAGTCGTATGGAGAAAATGGTCCCACAGTTTTAAAGGATGTCTCATTTACTATAAATCATGGTGAAGTCATTGCCATTTTAGGAAAAAGCGGTTGCGGTAAAAGCACATTGCTAAATTGCATCGGCGGCTTTGAAACAATTAAGAAGGGGCAAATCCTGCTCGATGGAACGGCCGTGACGAAACCTAGCAAGCGTTGTATCATGCTTATGCAAAATTACGGACTGCTGCCATGGCGCTCTGTTCGAAAAAATGTGGAACTTGGAATTGAAAATTCGAATTTAAGTACTGCTGAGATTACGGAGAAAGCGTCCTATTATTTGCAGATGGTTGGATTGCAAGATCGTGCCGATTCATTACCGAGTGAGCTTTCAGGCGGTATGCAGCAAAGGGTAGCAATAGCACGTGCACTAGCCATACAACCGGAAGTTATTTTAATGGATGAGCCGTTTGGAGCGCTTGATACATTTACACGCTATTACTTACAGGATGAATTGAAGCAGATCCAGCAACGCGAAAAAATGACGATTGTATTAGTTACCCATGATATCGATGAAGCGATTTATTTGGCCGATCGCATTCTCATCATGAAGCCAAATCCAGGCGAGATTCATAAAGAAGTTGTACTCAAGCTGCCAAAGGAACGTGATCGTGCAGATGCAGATTTTCAGCATTACCGTGAAATCATATTTAATGAATTCCAATTTACGCATAAAGCAGCAATTGAATTTAATATTTAGGAGGATAGTAGATGAAAAAAGTAATGTTAATGATGACGATGCTGTTCGTGGCATTGTTGGCAGCATGTGGGTCGAGCGAAACAGGCAGTTCTGCAGGTAACGGGGAAAAACCAACGATTAAAATCGGATATTTACCGATTACGCATGCAGTTCCGTTGTATATGCAGAATGACGAAAAGTATGAAGATTATAATTTAGAGCTTGTGAAATTCGGATCTTGGCCAGAGCTGATGGATGCACTGAATACTGGTGCTATTGATGGAGCATCTGTATTGATTCAGCTAGCGATGAATGCAAAGGAAAAAGGCATTGATCTAAAAGCAGTAGCACTTGGTCACCGAGACGGCAATGTATTGATCGGTGGTAAAGATATTAATTCAGTGGAAGAACTGAAAGGGAAATCTTTTGCGATTCCAAGCAGATTTTCAACACATAATATTTTGCTGTATGAAATGCTGAAAAAACATGGTATTGCTTACGATGAAGTAGATGTTATTGAATTGCCGCCAGCGGAAATGCCTGCAGCTTTAGCGGAAGGGCGTATTGCTGGTTATGTAGTTGCTGAGCCGTTTGGTGCGATTTCCGTTGCTTTGGAAAACGGGAAAGTGCTTTATCAGTCAGAAGAAATTTGGAAAGATTCAATTGATTGCGGTTTAGTATTGCGCGGTCAGTTTATTAAGGGAAATAAAGAATTGGCTGGAAAGTTTGTCGATGACTATGTAGCGGGCGGAGAGCTTGCGCAAGGTAAAGATGACCATATGCATGAAGTTGTTGGTCAGTATTTAACAGTTGAAAAAAATGTGCTGGATATTTCATTGGATTGGATATCCTATGACAACTTAAGCATTGAACAGGACAGTTATGCGATTTTGCGTGATGCATTACTGGAAATGGGATTATCTGAAAACCCGCCTTCCTATGAAGATTTTGTTGATGCCAGCTTTGTAAATTAGTAGAGGACGGAGGGATATTATGGCGATAGTGAAGAAATTGTCCCCGATTGCACTTGGCTTTCTATTATTAATAGTCGTTTGGCAAGCTGCAATTATGATCGGCGGGCATCAGTCGGCACTTTTCCCTCCGCCTTTAAAAGTGGGGGAAGCGTTACTGGCGATCATTTCCGATGGTACGCTGTTTGGACATATACAAATTAGTTTATTTCGATTTTTCTCAGGTTATCTGATTGCTGTCGTTGCAGCCATTTCATTAGGGCTGATTTTAGGAAGGCTGCCGGCAGTCTGGAAAGTGCTTGATCCGGTTGTGCAAGTATTGCGACCGGTTTCGCCGATAGCGTGGTCACCATTTATCGTTTTATGGTTCGGCATCGGGAATATGCCGGCGATCGTTATTATTTTTATCGCTGCTTTTTTCCCGGTCTTGTTGTCAACGGTATCAGCGGTAAAAAAGGTCGATAAAACGTATTTACGTATTGCAGCGAATTTTGAAATGAGTCCTTTTGAGACAATGAGAAAAATAATATTGCCGGCTTCATTTCCGATGATTGCCAATGGACTCCATATGGCGCTAGGTTCTGCATGGATTTTCCTCGTAGCCGGGGAAATGGTAGGTGCGCAATCGGGATTAGGATTTTTAATTGTCGATGCGCGAAATTCTTTGAGCCTGGATTTAGTTATGGCGAGCATTGTTGTAATCGGGGTACTTGGCCTATTACTGGATAAGGGAATCCATTATTTTGAAAGCTGGGTAAACCGCATTTGGGGAGGCGCAAATAAAACTGCCTAAAAGTTTTAGACAGTTTTTAGCGGTCGTATATGTATCGTGTCGACGCGTTCGCCTGATTCAGTAGAATAATATCCGATTTCTACACGCTGTTCATCAGGACCGACGATTTCTTTATAGCAGGTTTCCAGATGGTCAGCACCCCATATAATCATCGCATTGAATACATGCTCAAGCGCGGTACCTTTTTCCGTTAATGTATAACGGTAGCGCGGGGGATGGACGGAATATAGCTCACTTTGAACAATCTGCGCTTCTTCCAATTCTTTTAACCGGTTTGACAGAATATTTGCTGACAAACCAGGAAGCTTCAGCTTAATATCATTGAAGTTCGTTTCACCGATCAGCAGTTCATGAATGATGAGAAGCGTCCAGCGATCACCAAGAATATTTAATGTTTGTGCAATGTTACAAGGTAAGTCATAACGTGTTTTCATGTTTTCGCCTCCTTGATACAAGTATAAACATTAATTTTATGCAATGCGAGTTAATTTTTTTAACCTGTATAAGACATTTAAAACGGGTATTCATAGTGCGCTCAATCCGAACGCCTATTTGAATATATAACTATCTAACATTTACTATTAGGAGGAAAATACAATGAGTTTATATTTAGTAGAATCAACAATTAACGAGGTTTCTTCGAAAGAAGCATTTTCGGCATTAGTCGAAAAGGTGCATGCTACAGAAGGTGTTGGAGTTATCGAAGTTCAAGTGGCAAAAGATTTTTCACGTGGTTATTTCATTATTGAAGCATCTAATGAGGAAGCTGCAAAAACAGCATTACAAACACAAGGTGTTGCAATTGATTTAGTAAAGGAAGTACGTTTAATCGGGAAAGAACTTGATGAAGTGAAAGCAGGCGGCGAGCAAGTAAACTACCTAGTAGAATGGGAAATTCCTGCAGAAATCACAATGGAAAAATATTTAGAGCGTAAAAAGAAAAATTCCGTAAAATACGAAGAAGTTCCAGATGTAAAATTCTCTCGTACTTATGTATGTGAAGATATGACGAAATGTTTATGTTTCTATGATGCACCAGACGAAGCAGCTGTTAAACGTGCACGTGAAGCCGTACAAACACCGATCACATCATTAACGGAATTGGCAGACTAAAAGGAAAGGATGCGGGGACAATGGCATTGAACAAAGAATTGTTAGATCAAATCATCGATGAAAAACTGAAGCCCGTAGTGAAGAAGGTCGATGAGCAGGCACATTATGCAGAAGATTATATTTTTGCGCTAAGTGAGGCTGGTTTCTTCCAATCGGCAAATAAGGACCAATCGACGCTATTACAGGATGAGGCAGCGGTTGTTCGTGAAACGGCAAAGGTTTGTATGACAACAGCATTTTGCGTTTGGTGCCATTTAGCCGCATTAACTTATATACGTAATAGTCATAACGCATATTTAAAGCAGACAATACTACCTGAGCTGGAAACCGGCGTGAAACTTGGTGCAACAGGTTTATCAAATGCGATGAAGTACTATTCAGGATTGGAAAAACTTCATTTGAAGGCAGAAAAGACAGATGAAGGCTATGTCATTAATGGAACATTGCCGGCTGTATCAAACTTGGGGAATCGTCATTACTTTGGTGCAGTTGCGACAGTCGATGATCATGAAATTTTGGTGCTTGTCCCAACTGATAGTAAAGGGCTTGACATGAATGAACGACTTGGTTTCCTTGGCGTGAATGGCAGCGCAACCTATTCATGCAAATTCGATCAAGTCTTAATTTCGAATGACTTTGTTATTTCCGAGGATGCGAAAGCATTTTGCGATATTATTCGCCCTACGTTTATTTATTATCAAGTTCCGCTTGGAGCAGGTGTGATTGCCGCAGCAGTTGAAGGCATTGAAAAAGTTAAGGCGAAGCAAAACGGCTGTAACGAATACTTAAAAGTACAGGCAACCGAACTGCGCGATCATTATGAAAGAATTAATGCGGAGTTGAACAACTTGGCAAGTAATTTGACTTTGAAGGAAATTGTCAACACACGACTGCAAGCAGTGCATGATACTTTAGCTGCGGTACAGGCGAACATGATTCACAATGGAGCTGCCGGTTATGTTGCAGGAAGTGTACCATCCCGCAAGTTGCGTGAAGCATACTTTTTTGCCAACTTGACGCCAACCGTGCGACATCTTGAAAAAATTAAATCATCTTTTGCTTGAGTTTGTACAGGCAAGGACTATACGAAAATATCATTTTTCTCAACGGGGGAAATGATATTTTTTATTTTTCCATTTGTTATCTTAATCCATATTGACGAAAGAGTTTTTAAAGTTTTTTTCATCTTCGCTTCGAACTAGTAATTCAATGAGTGACATGAGAAAATGGATGAGTAGAAAAAGGGGGATCGGCATGGATATTAAATTAACTGAAAAACAAATAAAAAATCTATGCGGAACCGTTTCTTTTAAAAAAGGGCAAACTTTTTATCAAACAGGGAAAGTGAATTTCCTGCAATATACGGATATGTATGGAGAAGCGGTTGTAAAAAGCACAGAACAATTCGTTGTCCGCATAGAAAAAGAGGAAGCAGGTCAATTTAAGTCAACGTGCAGTTGCCCGACATTGGGTGATTTCAGCAAAAGCTGTCAACATGTAGCGGCAGTTCTGATCGCTATTTATAATCTCAACAAAAATAAGACACAATCTCTGCCAAATGAGGAATACGATGAAAGTAATATTTCTGAAAACAGTTTTCTTTCTATTTTTAAACAACAGCCGGTACAAACAACAAGTCGGCAGCGACATTTCGAAAACCGGGAAGTATTGGATGTACAATTCTCGATAACACCTGTTCAATATACAGAACAAGACCCCCTTATCGGAATGCAACTCCAAGTTAATGGAGACCAAATTTTATCAATTCGTGAATTTTTAACACATATAAAAAATAAAAAACCATACCGGATTTCCCGTAATACAACCTATAATTTTGAACAGTTTTGTTTTGACGAACAGCATGACGCCATCTTACAGCTCCTGATTAAAATTGTGGAAGATGATGCACTTTATAATGATATGCCTGTACAAAATCAGGAGCAGCAATTGCTGATCATTCCGCCTTCATCGTGGAATGTACTTGCTTCATTGATTCCGAATACGAAAAATATTTCATTAATTTATCAAAATGAACGCTATAGCGAAGTTAATATACAAACAAAACCTACAGCACTTCGCTTTTACATTGAAGCAAAAGGGAAAGAGTATCGGCTTTATATAGAAGGAATTGAACGTGCTGTCTTACTTCCTAGTTACCGGTTAGTGCTATTTGAAGGCGAACTGACACATTTGAGTGAAGACAGCTTAATGCAGCTTTTCGAATTAAGGCAAATGCTGCTGCAAAAACCTTTCTTAACAATTGAGCATTCACACTGGGATTACTTTAGGGAACAGGTCATACCTAAACTGAAAAAAATAGGTAATGTCGAAATGGCACGGGAACTTTCGGTAAAACAGATGGAAAATCCGTTAGTCGTAAACGTTTATTTAGACCGTCTGAAAAACCGTTTCCTTGCAGGTGTGGAATTTCAGTACGGACAATTTGTCATTCAACCATTGGATGATCAGCTTTCGGATGACGTGTTCATCATACGGGATATTGAAAAGGAAGCGGCGGTATTGGCGTTGATGGATGAAAGCGGCTTTACAAAAACGGATGGCGGCTACTATATGCAGAATGAGGAACTTGAATATGAGTTTTTATATCACCAACTTCCAAAGCTCACAAAGCTCGCGAAAATCTATGCAACCAATTCTGTTAAACTGCGGATTGCGAAAGAAAACAACTTTCCGAAAATCCGGGTGAATGTCCAAAAGGAACGGACAAACTGGCTGGAATTTAAATTCGAAATGGACGGGGTTACAAATAAGCAAATTAAAGAAATTTTAGCGGCCATCAAAGTAAAGCAAAAATATTACCGTTTACAAGATGGGGCCTTGCTGTCTCTGGAGACGAGGGAAATCGAAGAAATTCAGCGCTTCCTTCGCGCAATTCCAGCTCAGGATGATGAGTATGAATTAACATTTAATATGCCGATATTGGATAGTCTGCCGTTTTTGGAGCAATTTCAACAAAGTGACGTTTTCAAAGCGGAAGAATCGTTTAAACAGTTTACAGGACAGTTACTACATCCTGAATCTTTGACATTTGAAGTTCCGGAAAGTTTGGAACCGATTCTTCGCGATTACCAGAAACATGGTTTTAACTGGTTGAAATTGCTCTCGAATTATGGATTCGGGGGCGTGCTTGCCGATGATATGGGTCTTGGGAAAACGGTACAGAGTATTGCATTTATCGTATCTGAATTGCCGATAATCCGTGCGAACAAACAGCCGGTTCTGATTGTTTGTCCATCATCGCTTTCGTACAATTGGCTGTATGAGTTTATGCAATTTGCACCGGAAGTCGAAGCGATTGTCATTGATGGGGAAGTAGCGGAGCGGCGTCATTTACTGCGTACTATGGAAGATCATGATGTCATTATTACAACTTATCCATTATTACGTAAAGATAGCGCATTTTATGAACGTCAGCATTTCCATACCGTATTTTTTGACGAAGCGCAGGCATTTAAGAATCAGGTAACACAAACAGCGAGAACAGTGAAGAGAATTCAGGCGACAAATCGCTTTGGTTTAACAGGAACACCGATTGAAAATTCATTATCGGAATTATGGTCGATTTACCGCGTCATCTTTCCGCAGCTGTTTCGCGAGCTGGAGGAGTTCCGCCATATGCAGCGAAAAGATATTGCACGAAGAGTACGGCCGTTTCTTCTTCGCCGAATGAAAGAACAGGTATTAGGAGAGTTGCCTCAAAAAGAGGAAATGATAGAAAAAGCGGAATTATTGCCGGAGCAAAAGGCGTTGTATGCGGCCTATTTGGCTAAGTTGCGTGTCGATACAATGAAACATCTGGACAAAGAAACGTTTCATAAAAATCGTATCCGTATTTTGGCGGGAATTACGAGACTGCGTCAAATCTGCTGTCACCCGGCACTGTTTGTAGAAGGGTACAAAGGTGGATCCGCGAAGTTTGAACAGCTGTTCCGGTTATTAGAACAATCTAAAGCATCCGGACGACGCGTATTAATTTTTTCACAGTTTACGCAAATGCTCAAAATGATTGCGACAGAGCTTTCCAAACGCGGGGAACAATATTTTTACCTTGATGGACAAACACCTTCGGAAGAGCGGATTACACTTTGTAACTCTTTTAATGATGGAAAGCGGGATCTGTTTTTGATTTCATTAAAAGCAGGTGGTACCGGATTGAATTTAACCGGAGCAGATACTGTCATTTTATATGATTTATGGTGGAATCCGGCAGTCGAGGAGCAAGCAGCTGACCGTGCCCATCGTATGGGGCAAAAGGAAGTTGTACAAGTTATAAAGCTTATCGCAAACGGAACGATTGAGGAAAAAATGAGCGAGCTTCAACAGAAGAAAAAAATGCTTATTTCGGATATATTGGACGGTGATGAATCGTCGAAGGGAACTTTAACAGAGCAGGATATCCGTGAAATTTTGATGATATAAAAAGGTTATGAGGACATTTTTATGCACCTCATAACCTATTTTTATTTTTCTGGTGTACGTACAATTAATACATCACATGCTGCATGTCGAACGATTGCTTCTGTAGTGGAGCCCATGAATATCTGCTCGGCCGCATTCGATCCTGTGGCACCGCAAATGATAATATCTGCCGGCGCATGTTCTGAAAGCTTTCTTGCTAAAATTGTTTTAGGCGTCCCTTTTATTAAAATTTTATTGACCGCAGGAATGCCGGCTTCTTTTGCTTCCAATTCATAGCGGTCCAATAAAACTTCACCATGTTTTCGAACCAATTCAACCATATTATCGTAAAGCATATCAAAAGATGCGGAGAAGCTCGTATCGATTACATGGATAATGTGAAGAGTCGAACCGATATTTCGTTTTGCTATATCAATTGATTTTTGAAAAGCAAGTTCACTTATTTCTGAACCATCTACTGCAACAACGATATTTTCATAATGATTTGCCATAACAAATTCCTCCTTCATCTATTGAATAAAGTATATCAAATATATGAATCTCGGTATAACGATGACGCCGAGAACATGAGATGAGGAGTCGCCATCAATCTACTATATTATTTTGTAGGCAGGATTTTCAGGATCTTTTGAATACGATATGCAAAGAATCCGGCAAAAATTGAAAGAATAATATCTTTAGGCATTGGAGGAATCATCCAAAGCCATGCCATTTTGAAAGTAAACCCTTCAGGTGCGGATGCCCATAATGTATAGGCAAAATACATCCACGTTGTTCCTATAATATAGTTAACTGCCATCGCAACTAACGCACCAATAATATAGGCCAGTCGCGTTTGAAACTTTTCGGCAATTTTACCGGCAATATATGCACTTATAATAAATGTTACGATAAAGCCGAAAGTCGGAAGCAGAATCGCCGAAAATCCGCCTGTGAATTTAGAAAATACCGGTGCCCCTGCTAATCCAATAAACATGTATACGGCACATGCAATGGCACCTTTTTTTGATCCAAGCACTAAACCTGCTAATATTGCAAAAAATGCTTGTAATGTTATCGGCACACCACCGACCGTTAGAAACGGTACGAATGAAGTAATATTTGCTCCTACCATAATAAGTGTCGCAAAAAGTGCACTATAAATTAAATCAATCGTTTTAAAACTTTGTGTTTTGTGAACAGTCTCCATAAATTACTCCCCTTATTGTTAACTTCTATATTATTTTAGTTAACATAAATATAAAATGAGGATTGTTTTGTGTCAACTTTTATTTTTGGTAGGTTAACATATTAAATGAGCTTTTTTATAGACAGGTCGGACGAAATTTTGGTTAACTTGCATAAAAAAGTTTATAATAAGTGCATCTTTGAAAGAAATGAGGCGAAAACAATGACAGATAAAAAGCAGAATTTCGGTTTTCGTTTTAATAACAGTTACATGGAGTTGCCGCAAACTTTTTATTCCCATGTAACGGCTAATGAAGTGACATCACCTTCCATCGTCATCTTTAATCGGACATTAGCAGAACAGCTTGGTTTAGAGGCTCAGGAACTAAAAGAACATGGTGCCGCTATTTTGGCAGGTCATGAAATGCCGGATGGTGCTGCGCAAATTGCACAGGCCTACGCGGGTCATCAATTTGGTCATTTTAATATGTTGGGCGACGGAAGAGCGTTATTACTGGGAGAGCATCTTGCGCCAAATGGGGAACGATTTGATCTTCAGTTGAAAGGATCCGGTCGTACGCCATATTCTCGTGGCGGTGATGGACGAGCTGCACTCGGTCCGATGTTACGCGAATTTATTATCAGTGAGGCAATGCATGCACTTTCGATTCAGACAACACGCAGCTTGGCTGTTACGGCAACAGGGGATGTTATCTATCGGGAAACAGCTTTGGAAGGCGCTGTTTTAACTCGTGTCGCTTCAAGTCACTTGCGGGTCGGTACGTTTCAATATGCGGCTGCATTTGGTGAACCGGAAGATTTAAAGGCTTTGGCGGATTATGCAATAGAGCGCCATTATCCTGAGCTATTGCAGCAAGAAAACCGCTATCTTGCACTGCTTGAAGCGGTGCTTGACAGACAAGCGGCTCTTATAGCGAAATGGCAAAGTGTCGGCTTTATTCATGGTGTGATGAATACCGATAATATGACGATCAGCGGGGAAACAATCGATTATGGTCCATGCGCGTTTATGGATACATATGATGTGGCAACGGTATTCAGTTCGATTGACCGACAGGGGCGTTATGCCTACCGCAATCAGCCACCGATTGCATCATGGAACTTAACACGTTTTGCTGAGAGTTTGCTGCCGCTCCTTCATGAAAATGAAGAGGAAGCGGTCCAACTGGCTCAAAATATTCTTGGGAAATTCCCATCTATTTATGAAGCTTATTATTACAGTGAAATGCGGGAAAAATTAGGTCTGCTTTCGATTGATGAACAAGATGAGAAGCTGATTGATAATCTGCTGAATTTAATGGAAGAACACGAAGCGGATTATACAAATACATTCCGTGCTTTGTCGGAAGGTAAGCGACCGAACAATGACTTGTTCCAGTCAGACGCCTTTAAAAAATGGGAAGAAACATGGTTTGAACGTATTGAACAGCAGGACACGACGATTGATGAAACGATGCAAGTAATGCAGTCTGTTAATCCAGCCGTTATTCCTAGAAATCATTTTGTGGAACAGGCAATTGATCAATTTGCTGAAGGAGACCCGTCAATGTTTGCGGAGATGCTGCAAGTGCTGACAAGTCCGTTTAGCATGACAGAGCAGTACAAAAAATATACAGAGCCGCCGACAGACGAAGAACCACCGTTTGTAAGTTATTGCGGGACATAAAAAGGAGCACGGTACAACGTATAAGTTGTTGCCGTGCTTATTTTTTTAGTAGGGAATAAAAAAACATCCATTTCCTCAAAGAGAGAATGGATGTTTTGTTACCCTGTATTGTTAATTAAGATAGACGGTTACGGTAGTCTTCATATTGGAATGTACGAACTACTTTTACACCATCTTGTTCATTGTATGTGCAAATACTTGGTAAATTTACACCGTTGAACATATGCGTTTTTACCATTGTATAATGGGCCATGTCCGTAAAGACAAGTTTATCGCCTGCTTGAAGCGGTTCATCAAAAGAATAGTCTCCGATAATGTCACCTGCTAAGCAAGTCATGCCGCCTAATCGATAAGTGTAAGCTTTTTCGTTTGGCTGACCTGAACCGATAATATGCGCACGATAAGGCATTTCAAGTGTATCCGGCATATGGCAAGTAGCTGAAGAGTCGACAATTGCAAGCTCCATACCGTTATGCACGATATCAAGCACTGTTGCCACTAAATACCCTGTATTCAGTGCAATTGCTTCACCTGGCTCTAAAATTACTTTTACACCATATGTCTCTTGGATACGGTTGATTAAGCTGATTAATAGCTCAACATTATAACCTGGTTTCGTAATATGGTGACCCCCGCCGAAGTTGATCCACTTCATTTGATGCAAGTATTCACCATATTTCTCTTCGAAGTGTACTAAAATACGCTCCAGTACTTCAGCGCCTTGTTCACACATTGCGTGGAAGTGAATGCCATCAACACCGTCAAGTTCATCCGGACGGAATGACTCCACCGGAATACCTAAACGCGAGTTAATATAGCAAGGGTCGTACAGAGGTGTTTCCACTTCTGAATAACCAGGATTTACACGTAAACCAATTGAAATATTTTTCTCGTGATTTAACACTTTGTCTTTGTATTTATTTAACTGATCAAATGAGTTAAATACAATATGGTCGACATACGTTAAATATTCATCGATTTCATGCTCTGCATAGGCAGGGGCATATGCGTGCACTTCCTTGCCGAATTCTTCGAAACCAAGACGTGCTTCAAATAGTGAAGAAGATGTGATCCCCGCTAAATAATTGCGCGCCATCGGAAATGTTGACCACATAGAAAAGCCTTTAAGTGCAAGTAAAATATCACAATTCGTACGATCTTGTACGGATTTTAAAAGTTTTAAATTGCGCTCAAGTAATCGCTCGTCCACTACGAAGGCAGGAGATGGTGCCTGTGACCAGTCGATCCCTGTTTCTTCAGCTAGTGCAGCCGCCATCACAGGTTTTTTCACATTTTTGATATCTGTCATTACGCTTTTTCTCCAGCAGAAGTGAATTCCAAGTCGATTAATTCAGGGTTTTCTGTTTCGTGCCATGGTAATCCCCATTTATTTAATGCATCCATGAATGGGTCCGGATTGAAGTCTTCCACATTCCATACACCTGGTTTTTGCCATTCGCCGTTCATTACAAGCATTGCACCGATCATTGCCGGTACACCAGTTGTGTAAGAAATCGCCTGTGAGCCAACTTCTCTGTAACATTCTTGGTGATCACATACATTGTATACATAGTAAGTTTTTTCTTTACCGTCTTTAATACCGCGAACGATACAGCCGATGTTTGTTTTACCTTTTGTAAGTGGACCTAATGTAGCTGGGTCTGGTAAAACAGCTTTTAAAAACTGGATTGGCTGAATCATTTGACCTTGGAATTCGATTGGCTCGATTGAAGTCATACCTACATTTTCAAGAACGTTTAAATGTGTTAAGTATTTTTCGCCAAATGTCATCCAGAAGCGGATTTGCTTTAAACCTTTAATATTTTTCGCTAAAGATTCCAATTCTTCATGGTATAGAAGGTAGCAATCTTTTTCACCGATTTCCGGTAAGTTGTAAACAGTTTTATATTCTAAAGGCTCCGTTTCAACCCATTCGCCATCTTTCCAGAAACGACCGTTCGCAGTGATTTCGCGAATGTTGATTTCAGGGTTGAAGTTTGTTGCGAATGGAAGTCCGTGGTCTCCACCGTTTGCATCAACGATATCGATATAATGAATTTCATCGAAATGGTGCTTTTGTGCATGCGCTGTGAATACGCCTGTTACACCTGGGTCAAAACCTGAACCTAGAAGCGCAGTAATCCCTGCTTCTTCAAAACGCTCTTTATACGCCCATTGCCATTTATATTCGAATTTAGCAGTATCTAAAGGCTCGTAGTTTGCTGTATCTACATAGTGAGTCTTCGTTGCTAAACATGCATCCATAATAGTTAAGTCTTGATATGGTAAAGCTACATTGATCACCACATCTGGATTAAATCCATTGATTAGGTCAATTAGTTCCTCGGTGTTATCCGCATCCACTTGTGCTGTGTGAATAATCGTTTTACCACCATCTAATTTTTCTTTTAAAGCATCACATTTTGATTTAGTTCGACTTGCGATCATAATCTCTTCGAATACTTCTGAGTTTTGTACACACTTATGTACGACAACGCTAGCTACTCCGCCAGCTCCAATAATCAATGCTTTACCCAATTTCTTGTCACGCTCCAAATCTATAATTTTTTGGTTTCATTTTTGAAACAAGATTGATTATATAGAATAGTACGGTAGTTAGCAATTATGTTCTCGAATTTTTTTTGGAGAATATAGAGAAATTTAAATCATAAATTAATATCATTTTTGTCTAAAGAAGAAAAAGCCCAGAGAGAAGTCAATTCCACTGGGCAGGTATTTCTATTTAACTGTCTGTTTTTGCAAAAAGCTATCACGATTTGTAACGGCCTCAACAGCTTCATAAATTGTACTTTCAAAATGATTGACTTGAAGTGAAGTGACACCTTGAATTGTCGTTCCACCGGGTGAACAGACTTGATCAATTAATGCCCACGGGTGGGAATCGGACTGTAAAACCATTTGTGCACTGCCTAATACAGAGCTTGCCGCAATTTGAAGTGCCATCTCTTTCGGCATCCCTTCACGAACTGCCGCACGTGCCAAAGAGTCGATATAAAGGTAAGTGAAGGCAGGGGAAGCACAACCGATTGTTGTAAAGATTGAGAACAGGTTTTCAGGAAGCTCGACAATTGTTCCGACTGTAGCAAATAGCTTCTCAACGATTGCTTTTTGGTCGGTACTAGCTTTCTGAGTTGAGTAACAGCTTGTCGATGCCCCGATTGTAGCGTTGATATTCGGCATAACGCGGAAAATAGATGTTTCGCTTCCTAGTTCTTCGTGTAAATAATCGAGCGATTTTCCGGCAGCGATTGAAATGACGATATGGTTATTTGTCAGATGTTGTTTAATTGCAGGTAAAACCTCTTCAAACATTTGAGGTTTAACAGCGATGACAATAACATCGACTTGTTTCATTAATTGTTCAATCGAATCAGTTGCCTGAATGCTGTATTTATCTACAAGGTCATCCGTTTTTTCGCGGCTCCGATTCATCCCGTAGATATCGGCAGCATTAAACTGCTCGCTTGTAATCATGCCGTGTATAATTGCGCCAGCCATGTTTCCAAGACCGATAAATCCAAATTTCATTTTTAAATCCTTCTTTCAATTATTAATTATATTTAATACGTAAAATATCATAGCGCTTAGTATACCGCACTGGTCGGTCAATGCAACCGGAACGACTTTTTCTAAGCTTATAATGATGTTAATTCAGTTGCAATCCTCAATAAAACGGGTTATTTCCACGTGAGAACGGGAACATTGTGTGAAATGGGGAACGGTTTCGGATTAAATCACGCATTCGAGTAATAAATTGTATATAACGATAATTTTTGAGTACTTATTGTTGGAATGTATAAACAACGTTAAAATAAATGCAATGGACGAAGAGTGCAGATGCATTACTTTGTCGCCGATGGAGTGATTAGATGAAGGAAAACAAAAAAAATAAGGGTCAGGGAAAAGTAATTATTTTTCCAGGGATGATGGACCGGTTACTTAATGAAGCAAAATATTTGGCCGAAAATAACCAATACAAAGAAGCGAATGAGTTATTTGAGCAAGCTTTCTTGCTAGGTGAAGGGGATGAAGTATCACTTAGTATATTTGCATACTCTTTATATGAAGAAAAAAATTTCGAACGTGCCAAACAAGTATGTGAGGAACTGCTTGCGATAGGTCCTAACATGTACTTTGAAGTCATGGAACTGTATTTAACTATCTGCATGCAGTTACGCCAATTTAAACAAGTTGAAAAAATTATCGAATCATTGTTTGATGAACAATTAATTCCTGAACATGAAGCGGAAAAGTTTGAAAGGCTTAAGAACCTGAATGCGCATATCGCCGAAAATCAGGAATCTCATTTTCAAGCACCAATTATAGAAGGTGACGAACTAGAGGAATTTACGGTAGCTGAATTTTTAGAAATGTCCGCACAACAGCAAATGATGCGTATCCATGAGCTTACGGAAAAAAATATCCGTCCGTATTCAGAGGAATTGAAAGCGGTCATTGAAAATGAGTCAATTCAACCGTTTATAAAAAGTTTATTGCTTATTCTTCTTGTTGAACAGGAAGTTAATTTGGATGTAACTATATCAAAATTTGGTCAGTCCAAAGCATTGAACCCAGTGGATTTTCCGTTGCCGACAGAGCTGCCTCAATATAAGGAAATCTCGGGGGAAATAGCGGAACAGTTAGCGCAGGAGCCCTCGACATTGGAGTTTGCGATGCACTTGATCGACAAGCATGCAATTGTCCTTTACCCGTATGAATGGTCAGGATACGCCACTGAAGAAGTCGCATCAGGCTATATTGATTATGTGAAAACAATGTTTGGTGAAGAGAGAGAAATGAATGATGAAATAGTAACTTTTTTACAAAACATAGAAAAAATGTCGGATTTGCAAGAGTAGTGAAAAAAGTTGAAACATTGAGCATCTATGTTATACTAAAATGGTTGTCAAACAATATATATGACAGTTTGTTTAATCAAACGAATGTTAACTTTGGAGGTAATATATATGTCAGTAAAATGGGAAAAACAAGAAGGTAACGAAGGTTTATTAACAGTTACTGTAGAAGCTGCAGAAGTTGATAAAGCTTTAGACCAAGCTTTCAAAAAAGTAGTAAAACAAATTAACGTACCAGGTTTCCGTAAAGGAAAAATGCCTCGTAACGTATTTGAAAAAATGTACGGTGTAGAAGCTCTTTACCAAGATGCTTTAGAAATCGTTATCAATTCTTCATACCCAGTTGCTTTAGACGAAGCTGGTATTGAGCCAGTTGATTACCCAGAAATCGCGGGTACTGAGAATTTCGCTAAAGGCACTGACTTCACATACACTGCAACAGTAACTGTGAAACCAGAACCTAAATTAGGTGAATATAAAGGTTTAGAAGTAACAAAAGGATCAGCTGAAGTAACAGACGAAGAAGTTCAATCTTTAATCGACGCTCAATTAGCTAAAAAAGCTGAATTAGAAATTAAAGAAGATGAAGCAATCGTTGAAGGCGATACAGCTGTAATCGATTTCGAAGGTTTTGTTGGTGAAGAAGCATTCGAAGGCGGTAAAGGTGAAGACTACGCATTAGAAATCGGTTCTGGTTCATTCATTCCAGGTTTCGAAGAGCAATTAGTAGGCGCTAAAACTGGTGAAACGAAAGATGTAGTAGTTACTTTCCCAGAAGAGTACCATGCTGCTGAATTAGCTGGTAAAGAAGCGAAATTCGTAGTAACAGTTAAAGAAGTTAAAACAAAAGTATTACCAGAGTTAACTGATGAGTTCGCTAAAGAAATCGATCCAGAAGTTGAAACTGTAGAGGCATTACGTACTAAATTAAAAGAAACAACTTTAGCTAACAAAGAAGCAGACGTTGAAGCTTCTTTACGCGACGAGTTAGTTGAAAAAGCTGCTGCTAATGCAGAAGTTGAAATTCCACAAGGTATGATCA
This sequence comes from Solibacillus sp. FSL W7-1324, assembly GCF_038008025.1. Lineage (NCBI taxonomy): Bacteria > Bacillati > Bacillota > Bacilli > Caryophanales > Caryophanaceae > Solibacillus > Solibacillus sp. FSL W7-1324. The sequence continues at coordinate 2,423,006 of NZ_JBBOYH010000001.1, read as the reverse complement.
ACACTGAAGTTGACCGTATGATTCAAGAATTCGGCCAACGCTTACAAATGCAAGGCATGAACTTAGACTTATACTACCAATTCTCAGGTCAAAACGAAGAAGCATTACGCACTCAAATGGCTGAAGAAGCTGTAAACCGTGTACGTGTATCTTTAGTTTTAGAAGCAATTGGTCAAGCTGAAAATATTGAAGTATCTGAAGAAGATATCAATACAGAAGTTGAAAAAATGGCTGCTCAATTCGGTATGTCTAACGACCAAATTTTAACTGCTTTAGGTGGAACTCAAGTTCTTGAGAACGATATCCGCACTCAAAAAACAGTTGAATTCCTAGTTGAAAACGCTAAAATTTCAAACTAATTATTTGTTTTGAGTTATCGAATTTAAATTCGATCCTGTACTGATTCATGACCATGGTGAATCAAGAATCAGTACCGACAAGTATCGGTTTTATTACTGGGCTACCGTCTAACATAAAGGTAAAACTAGTACGGATTGAATAAAATGAGATTTTGACAAGGTACGGTATTCCCGTGCCTTGTTTTCTACCTTTGAATACATACATATAATAGTTGGTTCATTTGAATATTTAATGATAAAAAGTTACAATATAAAGTGAAACTTAAATCAGTGGGGTTCTTTATCTCCCACTGATTGTTAGTTGAACGAATCGGGCTTTTACGGGTAGTTGATTTCCCGTCTTTCCTATCGCTGTACTTTAGTCGAAAGGCGGGAATCATACTACCCGTTAATGCGGGATAACTTCATTAACTATTGAACAGCCAACAAAGTTTAATAGGACATAAAATAAGCTAGTAACAACGCGCAATCAATTTATTTGATAAAACAACTAGAATCTTGTAAGATTGTTGCTTGAATAGGGGTGAACCAAATTGTTTAAATTTAATGATGAAAAAGGCAATTTAAAATGCTCTTTTTGTGGTAAGCCACAAGAACAAGTTCGTAAACTGGTTGCAGGACCAGGCGTATATATTTGTGACGAATGTATCGAACTATGCTCGGAGATCGTAGTGGAAGAGTTAGGGATCGAAGAGGAAATCGAGTTCAATGAAATTCCAAAACCTAAAGAGATTTTAAATATTTTAGGTGAATATGTAATCGGACAAGAACGTGCAAAAAAAGCATTGGCAGTTGCTGTATATAATCACTATAAACGTATTAATTCGAATTCAAAAATTGACGAGGTTGAATTATCAAAATCGAATATCGTATTAATCGGACCAACTGGTAGCGGTAAAACTTTACTTGCTCAAACGTTGGCGCGTATTTTAAATGTACCATTCGCAATTGCTGACGCGACAAGCTTAACTGAAGCAGGTTATGTTGGTGAGGATGTTGAAAATATTCTTTTAAAACTAATCCAGGCTGCAGATTATGATATAGAACGTGCAGAAAAGGGTATCATTTATATTGATGAGATTGATAAGGTTGCTCGTAAATCTGAAAATCCATCTATTACACGTGACGTATCAGGCGAAGGTGTACAACAGGCATTACTGAAAATTTTAGAAGGTACAGTTGCAAGTGTTCCACCACAAGGCGGACGTAAGCATCCACATCAGGAGTTCCTTCAAATCGATACTTCGAACATCCTATTTATCGTAGGTGGCGCATTTGATGGTATTGAAACAATTATTAAACGTCGTCAAGGTGAAAAAGTAATTGGCTTTGCTTCAACACAGAACAAAGGGATCGATGAAGATGCTTCAATTATGTCTCAGCTAATTCCTGAAGACTTATTGAAATTCGGTTTAATTCCGGAATTCATCGGACGTTTACCTGTATTGGCTACTTTAGAGCAGTTAAATGTTGATGCATTAGTACAAATTTTAACTGAGCCTAAAAATGCTTTAGCAAAACAATACCAAAAAATGTTGGAGCTGGATGATGTTGCACTAGAATTTGAAGATGAAGCCCTTGTCGAAATTGCCAAATTGGCAATCGAACGCAAAACAGGTGCCCGTGGTCTTCGTTCAATCATCGAAGCGACAATGCTTGATGTAATGTTCGAATTGCCTTCACGTGAAGATATTAAAAAATGTATCATCACAGCTGAAACTATTCGTGATAAAGCAGAGCCAAAATTAATTTTGGATGATGGTTCTGAATTGAAAAAAGATGACAACAAAAAAACTTCAGCTTAATTTATAGCTGAATGGATTCCAACAATGTAGCTGACTTAGACTTCACAAGCAAGTCCAAAGTCAGCTTTTTCTTACAAAACGTATATACATAAAGTTTCGGGTATTTTCGCCGAATGTTACAGATTTTGAAGCGTTATTTATGGTTATTCCAGTATTTAGAGCACATAAACTCGGAAAAATCTGGACACAGTTACGCTAAGGCGTAATTGACAAGGAACTAACACATACTTATATTGCGGGTTGTTTTTAAGATTTGGATGGAGGTGAATACCCGCGTGACAAAAAAATTAACTAATATGCCAGTTTTACCGTTAAGAGGACTTCTTGTATACCCAACGATGGTTTTACATATTGATGTGGGTCGGGAACGTTCTATTGCTGCACTAGAACATGCGATGCTTGAAGATAGCACAATCTTTTTAGTAACTCAAAAGGATCTACGTGTTGATTCACCGGGAAAAGCAGATCTTTATAAAATGGGAACATTAGCGAAAGTGAAACAAATGCTAAAACTTCCGAATGGAACATTACGTATTCTGGTTGAAGGTTTAAACCGTGCGGAAATGGTTCGTTATGAAGATTCCGGTAAATTTACAACGGCAGATTTAGAATTGTTTGAAGATGAGCTGCACAAAGATGCGGAAACCGAAGCTTTAATGCGTACGGTATTGTCGTATTTTGAAAAATACGCAAAATCTTCAAATAAAATTACGACAGAAACAATCGAATCGGTGCTTGATATTGAAGAACCGGGCCGTTTAGCGGATGTCATTGCTTCTCATTTACCTTTCAAGATTAATGAAAAGCAAGAAGTGCTCGATATTACGAACATTAAAAAGCGTTTAGATCACTTAATGATTCGTTTGCATGACGAGCAGGAGATCTTAAATCTCGAGAAAAAAATCAGTACAAAAGTGAAGCAGGCGATGGAGCGCACGCAGAAAGAGTATTATCTGCGTGAGCAAATGAAAGCAATTCAAACAGAGCTTGGTGATCGCGAAGGAAAAACGGGAGAAATTGCCGAACTTCGTAAAAAAATCGATAGTGCCGGAATGCCTGAGTCTACACAAAAAGTTGCATTAAAAGAACTGGATCGCTACGAAAAGCTGCCTGCTGCAAGTGCAGAGAGTGGTGTCATCCGCAACTATTTGGAATGGCTTGTTTCGATTCCTTGGACAGAAAAAACGGAAGACCGTATTGATATTGCGTATGCAGAAGAAATTTTAAATCGCGATCATGATGGCTTGGAAAAGGTAAAAGAGCGTGTTTTAGAATATTTATCAGTACGTCAATTAATGAATTCATTGCGCGGTCCGATTTTATGTTTAGCAGGACCTCCGGGCGTAGGTAAAACGAGTTTAGCGCGTTCTATTGCAGAAAGCCTTGACCGTAAGTTTGTCCGTGTTTCACTTGGCGGTGTGCGCGATGAGTCTGAAATTCGTGGTCACCGTCGTACGTATGTCGGCGCAATGCCCGGACGTATCATTCAAGGAATGAAAAAAGCAGGTACGACAAATCCTGTATTTTTACTTGATGAAATTGATAAAATGTCAAATGACTTCCGTGGAGACCCATCTGCTGCAATGCTGGAAGTACTGGATCCGGAGCAAAACAATACATTCAGTGATCACTTCATTGAAGAGCCATACAATTTGCAGGATGTATTATTTATCGCAACTGCAAATGATTTAAGTACGATTCCTGCACCATTACTGGACCGTATGGAGGTCATTAATATTGCGGGTTATACAGAGTTCGAAAAAGTAGAAATTACGAAGAACCACTTGATTCCGAAGCAGATGAAGGAACATGGTTTAAAGAAAACGCAAATGGCAATGAAAGATGAAGCCATTACGGATTTAATTCGTTACTATACACGTGAGGCTGGTGTTCGTGGGTTAGAACGTCAAGTTGCAACAGTTTGCCGTAAAGCTGCGAAAAAAATCGTATCCGGCGAAAAGAAAAAAGTAACGGTCAACTCAAAAGTATTAGTAGATATGCTTGGAAAACACCGCTTCCGCTATGGACAGGCGGAAATGGAAAACCAAGTAGGTGTTGCGACAGGTCTTGCCTATACGACAGTCGGTGGAGATACATTGCAGATTGAGGTTTCATTAACACCTGGTAAAGGTAAATTAATTTTAACAGGGAAGCTTGGCGATGTAATGAAGGAATCCGCTCAAATAGCGCTTTCATTTGTCCGCACATTAACTAATGATTTAGGTGTCGATGCCGATTATTTCGATCAGCACGATATTCATGTCCACGTTCCGGAAGGTGCAGTACCTAAAGATGGTCCATCAGCAGGTATTACGATGACGACTGCAATAGTTTCTGCAATAACTGGAAAAGCAATTAAACGCGAAATTGGAATGACGGGAGAAGTAACATTACGTGGTCGTGTACTGCCGATCGGTGGCTTAAAAGAGAAATCATTAAGTGCTCACCGTGCGGGATTGACGACGATTATCATTCCGCAAGACAATGAACGTGATATTGATGATATTCCTGAAACAATTCGTGAGCAACTCACATTTAAACTAGTTTCACAAGCGGAAGAAGTTCTTGCGCTCGCACTAGATGGAGGTTTTAATAAGTAATGAAAGTCCATAACGTAGAAATGATCGGCAGCTTTGTCCGACCAGAACAGTTCCCGGAAGACGGGCTACCTGAATTCGCTTTAGCGGGTCGTTCAAATGTCGGCAAATCTTCGTTTATCAATCGTATGATTGGCCGTAAAGCAATGGCGCGTATTTCGTCAAAGCCTGGTAAAACACAACAGCTGAACTTCTATAAAATTGAAGAACAGCTCTATTATGTTGACGTACCCGGCTACGGCTATGCAAAAGTTTCAAAATCAGAACGTGCAGCATGGGGAAGAATGATCGAGCAGTACTTTATGAGTCGTGAACAGTTAAGAGCGGTTGTCTTAATTGTTGATATCCGTCATAACCCTACTTCAGATGACTGTATGATGTATGATTTTTTAAAGCATTACAATATCCCGGTAATCGTAGTCGCAACGAAGGCCGATAAAATTCCTAAAGGAAAATGGGATAAGCATAAAAAGATTGTTCGCGAAACATTACAAATGGAAAAGCAAGATCCATTAATTGTGTTTTCTTCTGAAAAAGGTCTTGGTTTTGAAGAAGCCTGGGCCGAAATTGAATCACGCATGTAAACAATGCAACCCCGAATTAACTTTCGGGGTTGTTTTTATTTGGGCAATTTTCCTGTTAGAAATAATAATAATTACTTGATATTCATAGTATTTTGCCGATAAAGGTAAATAGGAGGTGTACTTTGGATATTGCTGCATTAGCGATGTCGATGAAACAAACTGAATTGATCCAAGATGTTTCATTGGCCATGACGAAAAAAATGATGAAATTTCAGCAAGAAAATGCGGAACAAATAGTCGAAGTGATTGAGGCATCACACCCCTTTTTAGGTCAAACAATCGATATTTCCGTATAAATAATTTCGACAACCAATGCCATTAGTCGGCAAATTTGTTACACTAAAATAGGTCCTGCAACAATATTTGGGATTAAATACAAATATTTTCAGGCGTTTACTTTGATTAAAATGAAAAGTTACTGAAAGAAGGAGGCGGAAAAATTGCTTAAAAAAATCATTACCGTATTGATGGCAATTACTTTTGCTTTGGCAATCTTACCGACAGGGCAGAAAGCTGAAGCATCGAATACATATACATTTATGAAAGCAAATTATAATGAAACCGAAGATAAAAAAGGGAATGTCACACGAACATTAAAAAGTGTCACATTAAAAAACAGTGCCGGGAAAACCGCTACATTTAATCTTGCCAATACGCAGAAATACTATATTAATAATACGGCGACAACTATTGCAGGGTTTAAAGCAGGCATGAGTGTCACGATTAAATTAAACTTAGGCAAAATTACTGAAATGCGTGGTTCTACAAACGTTGAAGGCGGTTCAATCGTCGAAAACACCAAACAAGTAACCGGTGCTGTCACACAGATTGATCCGAACGGTTTGCAAATCCGTGTGAAAATCGATGGTTCTTCAACGAAAAACTATACAGTGACAAACAATACGGAAGTGTTCAAAGGAAATTCATCTGTAGATTTGAGCACACTTTATGTAGGAGACCGTGTCCGCTTAAAATTCGCAACAGCCAATACTTCCCGCATCGCTGAAATTACGATTATGAGCACAGCCAATATGGTAACGGAGTTATATAAAGCAGATTTAAATACAGTTAATACTAACAAAAATTCACTAAATGTTAAAAATGCCCATCCTTTACTAAACTGGCGTTTTGGAACAGTAAGAACAAAAACACAGGCAACATTCAATTTTACAAATAATACAAGCATTTATGTAGGGAATAAGAAAATTTCAAAAAGCCAACTGAAAAACTATAAAAATAGTGAACTATATTTTGTAACTAAAACTCAGTTCAGCAAAGAAGTAATCGATAAGATTATTGTATTAGCTAAAAATGAGCGTACATTCTATCAACCTATTACAAGTGTCAATCTTGGTGTAAACACGCTGCAACTTAAAAACTCTTTAAAATTAAATTACCATAACGGTTCGATTTTAATCCGCAATGGCCGTTTAGTAGAACCAGAAGGCCTTATTGCGCTTGATTTAGCACAAAAACCAATCTCGACAACGGCGTTTGTATTAACGGATGGGGCGACTAAGAGTGATTATGCCCATATCGTCAATATTACAAATGATGCTTATTTAGCACCAAATCTATCGAAATACAAACTTTACTTTGGCCGAATTGATGTGGCGGATTTAGATGCTTATGAAGTGGAATTATCAGATTTACAACGCTTCGATAATCATTTCTGGAATACGGATAAATCCATTACATCATTTGCTTTCAGTAATTCAACAATCGCATCAGAACTGGATGGAACGAAGCAATTTAAAGTCATTCCGGAACTGGATCTCGATTTATATGATAATTACACAAATTCACCAAATCCATACTACGGATATTTCTTTGTAAATGATGGTCATATTGAAGGCATTCATTTTGTGCCAAATGAAAAACTGGCTACGTTAACATTAACTGGCAGTGCAAGTTCGATTAATTTCAATACGAAAAAGATATCTGTTGTTAACAGTAGCCAGTGGAGCAAGGACGGTCACTGGAGCTACCGTTCCGGTTCACTTTCACTCGACCTGTCTAAAGCGATGATTATTAAAGATGGGGAAGTTATCGACATTACTGATATTCATAAGGCAGATCATGTAACAGCGATTGCACGCTCTACATCGGAAGTCTATGTACTATTAGTGAACTAATTTAAAAAGGTGTGCGGGAGCATTTACCCGCACCCCATTTAAACTAAAATGATTTTAAAGAAATGGGGGACGAATTTGTGAGAAAGAAACTTTGCTTCACCTTCCTACTGGCATGCTCATTTTTTCTGATGCTGCTCCCTTCACCGAGTTCCGCACAATCTATTGATTTAACAGGCGGTATTAAAAATGAATACGAATATGAAGAATACTTTTTCTTAACAGGAAAGCCGATTAAATTTACAGGTACAAATAAAAATGCAACGATTTCCACGAAAGAGTCAAAAGGCAAGTTAACTGAAACATACAAGTTTACATTGGCTGGACCTAATGGAGAGAAGCTGACACGAAATTTTACGTATACATACGATGTGACGAACTATGACCAAGTAGGGCAAAGTTCGGCAACGGGTGAGGTTACTAAATTTACTGAGAAAATTACAGTTGGCGAAAGAACATTTACACTGGCGGATTATCAGCTGTCTAAAAGTACGATTACAGACAAACGGCCGGCATCCGACTATTATTCAGGCAATGCGATTGCCCGCAAAACATATACCGAAACAACAGGCCGTGGCAAAAATGCTGTGACAAAAACGATAACGGTACATGCAGATAGCCGAAACGAAGGATATGAAAACTTCTGGGGAGCTACAGAAACACAAATTACAGATTTTGAGATTGAATTTGATGACGGGACGATCGGTACAGTGAACAACAAAGTATCGACATCCAAGTCACGTACATTGGAATATAACGAAAGCGATGCATCTTTATCCAGTTTTTACGGCAACTATAAAACGATTAGCTCAGCCGATTCGCTATCGGAATATGAATATGATTTGCCTGATAGCGAGGGAACGGTCGCAAGCAATATCGATTATATGCCGAAGCTGGAAATGCTGAAAATCCCTAAATTCCGTGATTTATCTTCCAACTGGGCACGTGAGCAGATTGAAAAACTGTATTCACTTGGCATATTGGATGATCAATCGAACTTCTATTCACCGAATACACCTGTACAGCGCTACGATTTTGCAGTTGCTATTGGTAAAGCAATCGACCTTCGTGTATTGGAAGAAACGAACCGCAAAAAGACACAACCATCTATTTTTAAAGACGTGAAACGTACAGAAAAAGATTACAATTATTTAGTAGCGACTGTTGATAAAGGTGTTATTAAAGGGAAAAACCCAACAACATTTGATCCCGACGGCTTTTTAACACGCCAGCAGGCAGCAACAATTTTAGTGCGGGCACTTGGACTGGAAGGAAAAGCCCCTGAACCGGGCTATACAACAGACTATAAAGACGACTATAAAATTACGGATTATGCACGCGATGCAATCTATGTCGCGACAGAGTTAGGATTAATGTCAGGAAGTGACGGTTATTTCAATCCGAAAGCTACATTGACACGTGCACAATCTTCTGCGATTATTGAACGATTTTTACGTTATTTAGAATCAGATTTAAAAGAGAATTACCGTGACAATATTCTGTTCTTTAACTAAGGGGTTGCAAACATGAGTAAGATGAAAAAACTAATGGCCATGCTGCTCAGTTGTCTTCTTGTATTTTCCGTAGTATTTCCGTTTGGTGCTACGGAAACGGAAGCTGCAAGCAAGAAAATTTCGGATATATCACAAAAAAATTCGAAGTATAAAGCAGCCAAATGGACAATTGATAATGATTATTTGCAGTTGTATAAAGGAAATAAGTTCCAATCCGGCACACTTGTGATGGAATGGCAGATGCTGCAGTTTTTAGCGAAGATGGACAAAAACTATCATTTCAATACAAATGATAAAGATATGCTGTATGAATATTATGGTGATTTGAATATCCCGTTATATGGCGTGGATAATAAATCAAAGCGCAATGCCAATATTTCTCGCGGCCACTTTGCAAGGCTCTATGCTGCGGTAAATGGTCTTGATTTATCCGAGATCCAGGCAGTCAGATATTTATATATGAACGAAATTACAACAGGTACAACAGGAAAACGTACTTATGAAGACTATAAGCCGACACGCAATATTAATCGTGGTGATATGGCGGTCTTCATGTACCGTATCAATCAACAAGGGAAGTTGGCGATTGAAGGCCTGGCAAGTGCTCCATCAGGCAAAGACAACAATAAAATTACATTACCTGTGAACTTTGTTGAGAGTAAAAACGGTACTGTGACGATTCCGACAACTCCGGGTAAAAACACGGATGATAAAGTGACACGTCCTGATGTTTATAAAGCGGTTAAAAAGATAAATGTAGAAAACGAAGAACTTACAGCAAATGGCGTCGATTCAACTTTAATTACGATTGATTTGCGTGATAGTTACGGTAATGACATTTCATATGATGAATCATTGGCATTTAAGGTGACTTCAAAAGCCGGGGCAAAAGTATCGGAAACGAATACAAGTACAAGCGGTCAATCAACAACAGTTTATACTGATGGACCACAGCTTAGCGTCTATGTAACGGCACCTGCTTTGACAAAATCGGTAGTCGATACAATCCGCTTTGAGATGATTAATCCATCGGAAAAGTATTACACATATAAAAATCAGGTCATTGAAGCATCTGTCCGCTATGTACCGAAAGCGGAACTTCGAATTACTTATGAAGTGTTTGATCCGGAACAGACAGAATGGAACGGCGGAACGGTTGATCCTGGCGTACGCCCATTACCGGCATTACCACAAGGTGTTGTAGGGACAACGACAGTACCATTTACACAAAATGGGGTTATTACCATTTCAGATTACGATCCCGATTTAAAATTGATGACAGGATCTAAATGGGAAAACTATACAACAGCTGACGGGAAACTGACTCAAGGTGAGATTACTTCCAAGGAAATCCAGTACGGAAATGCGGATCTAAAGCTGGAAGGTCAAATTATTTCGGTTTGGCTGTTCGAACAAATTCTCGACTATATGATTGAAGGGCCAAAAGAGGAGTCTTCCTGGGGCGGTCTTGGCAGTGCTAAAGTGATGTACACGGTCAACAATGAGGGACGAGCAACATACGATTTGCAAGGTGTTATGAGTGAAGAAGACACTAAAGCATTCGATTCGATGCTCCATGCGGTCATTATTTATTTAACGGACAAGTTTTTACCGATTGCTGATCAGGTAACATTAGCACATGAAGAATCGGTAGAGGTCATTAAAGCGATGTATGATCGTTTAGGTCAAATCGACAAGAATTTATTGCGTAAAGATTATGCGGACGTAATCGGGAAGCTGGAAGGTGCCGTTGCAAAAGTTAAAGTATTGCTTGCAGGAAAAGAACTGCAGCAACGTCCGGATGGTATGGATCGATACACAAAAGTGATCGTTAATCTTGTCGCACCAGGCGGAGTAATTATTACCGACTATAAAGGTACGGTAGAAGTTACATTTAACGGCAAAACACGCGTAGTATCATTTGATACAAATACGAAAGACTATAATAACGGCACAGGCAGCCGCGGCTCTGCTGTCGTATACTTTGACGATATTTTATACGGTAAATCACAAGTTAAGGCACGCTTGATCGATTTGGATCCACGTTATGATAAAGTCATCCAGAGCCTGAAAAATACAACGGTCTCTGAACAAATCTTTGCCAATCCGCGCTATGAAACCAATTTATGTGCCGTTGAATCGGAAGTGATGTTTGTCGTAGACCACTCTGGTTCGATGAAAGCGCGGGATGCAAAAAATTATACAGCAAATAAAGTGAAGCAAACGATTAAACAAATCGGTGCAAACCCAAGTCATGTGTATCGTTTCAATAATCGACCAAATCACGAAGCGACAGATAAAGCGGATGTCGTTTCAAGTATTGACAGCTTATTGACGTACAAAAATGAAAACCGGTCGACAAATATTGTGAAAGCTCTTGAAACGGCAATCGCCAACTTCACGACAAACCAATATACAAGTAAAGCGATTGTACTTGTGACAGACGGTAACTCAAACAGTAACGGGCTTGAAAAAGTGCTGAATGATGCCAAAAATAAAGGAATTGCCATCCATACTGTATCGGTTGGTTCATATACAACGGTAAATGAAAAACTGTTGAAAGATATTTCTTCCGAAACAAAGGGTACGTATCAAAATATTACATCGATTGAAAACCTGCACAGCTCATTGCAGGCGATCATTACAACGATTTTATGTAAAACACCTGTGATGAACAATAGTTGTCTAGTCGGAGATACAATCTTTAATAATACGGATGTACGTATCGAAACATCAAAAGTAACAATATTAGCGGATGTGAATACTGGATGCGACAATGTAAAAGGTGTCCGCGTTGTATTCATTTCACCGAATGGCGATGTTAAATATGACTTGCCGGCACGAGGTTCTTCTCGCTATATGCATCGACCGAACCTGTATGAGTTCCCGGAATTTGATTTATATGTTGAAGTGGAATTTCAGGCACTTGATGCAACAGGAAAGGTAATAGGGACTAAAATTCATAATATGTGACAAAATAGAGGCTCACTTATAAAGTGAGCTCAGACTGTAGACAAACTCGAAGAAATTCGAGTTTGCCTACAGTCTTTTTTGTTTTAAAATAAAGTTAACTGATGAATACCGTTGATTTCCATTCCAGGGGACGCGTTTCGCGGGCGGGTGCCAATCCTCCTCGTCGCTACGCTCCTGCGGTGTATCGGCAGTCCCGCTTTTCCCGCAGAAGTCGCCCCTTCCATTCCAATCAACTTGATCTATTCTTTCTAATAAAGTTTATCTAAATCAAAGAGGTGTCCCGATATGATGACTAAAAACCAAATGAATGAACGTAATCAATTAGAAATGTTGACGATTGAACAGCTTGTCCCAGAAAATCATCTCGTACGTAAATTAGATGCAGCCATTGACTTTTCTTTTGTATATCCATTAGTTGAAAACTTATATTCACCTTTCGGTAGACCAAGTATTGATCCTGTTGTCTTATTTAAAATGACAATGATTCAATACGTTTTTGGTATTCGTTCGATGCGCCAAACGATTAAGGAAATTGAAACGAATGTAGCGTACCGCTGGTTTTTAGGCTTCGGTTTTCATACAGAAGTGCCTCACTTCTCGACGTTTGGGAAAAATTATACGCGGCGTTTTGAGGATACAGATGTATTTGAACAGATTTTCTATCGCATCTTGAAAGAAATTGTGGAGGCGGGTTTATTATCAGCTGACCATATCTTTATTGATTCCACGCATGTGAAGGCAAGTGCGAATAAACGAAAATTTGATAAAAAGATGGTTCGAAAAGAGACACGTGCCTATGAAGAAAAGCTACAGGAAGAACTAAACATAGACCGTGAAAAGAACGGAAAAAAGCCGTTTCCACCAGAGAAGTTTGAAAAGGAAGAATGGAAAGAAATCAAAGAGAGCACAACGGACCCTGAAAGTGGTTACTATGTGAAGGACGAACGAACAAAACAATTTGCCTATTCATTTCATGCAGCGACAGATGAACGTGGCTTTGTATTAGGAACGATTGTGACACCTGGTAATATACATGATAGTCATATGCTGCAACCGCTTGTTGAAAAGGTCATTCATCGTGTGAAAAAGCCAGTGGCTGTTGCTGCGGATGCTGCTTATAAAACGCCTGCGATTACGAACTTTTTGTTAGAAAATCAAATGTTGCCTGTTCTTCCTTATACAAGACCAAAAACGAAAGATGGCTTCTTCCGTAAACATGAGTATGTCTATGATGAACATTATGATTGCTACATTTGCCCAAATGATCAGATGTTACCATATGTGACAACTACGAAAGAAGGCTACCGCCAATACAAATCAAATTCCGCGATTTGTGCCAACTGTCCATTTTTAGCACAATGTACAGAAAGCAAAAATCATACGAAATTGATTCAACGTCATATTTGGTCCGAATATGTTGAAGAAGCGGAACATCTTCGTCATCATCATGAAATTAAATCAATCTATGCGAAACGTAAAGAAACGGTTGAGCGTGTCTTTGCGGATGCAAAAGAAAAGCATGGTATGCGATGGACAACTTTAAGGGGCCTTAAAAAATTGTCCATGCAGGCGATGCTTACTTTTGCTGCCATGAATTTGAAGAAACTTGCCACATGGACTTGGCAAGGAGCTTAGATGAGGGCATCTTCCCTCGAAGAGGAGAACTTTTACAGAACTTCGGGACCTAATTTGATAAAATAAATGACAAAAGGCATCGAGAGACGAACTCTCGATGCCTTTTGTCGACAATCTGGGCTCACTTATAAAGTGAGCTTCTTTTTTGGTTCGAATGATTGAAATCTGTGTCGAACTTTGTTAGACTTACATTAGAATAATTCTAATTTAACAATATAAATTTCTTTTACGAAAAGATTTCATCTTGCACACTCTGTGACAAGATGTATTTTTCTGAAGTTAGGGTATAGATACAAAGATTTAAACATTTACTGACAATTTTAAAGTCGTTTTGGATTTAATTAAATACGTTTAGTAAATACTTTCAAAGCATGTTCACAAACTAAGCTAGAATCATGCTGTCATTATGTTACAATAAAAACTATGAATTAGAACGTGTGAGGTGTGGAGGTTCATGCATACATTAGTAGTAGGCCTGAATTATAAAACAGCGCCAGTAGAAATTCGTGAAAAGCTCTCATTTATCGAATCAGATCTTCCGAATGCTATGGAAGCGCTGCAAAAACAAAAAAGCATATTGGAAAATGTAATAATCTCTACTTGTAACCGTACTGAAATTTATGCGGTTGTCGATCAATTACACACTGGTCGCTATTATGTTAAGCAATTTTTGGCGAACTGGTTTAACATACCGATGGAACAATTTGAAGATCACTTATTCATCCGTGAAGAAGATGAGTCATTAAACCATTTATTCCGTGTAACGGCTGGTATCGATTCCATGGTGCTTGGGGAAACGCAAATTTTAGGACAAGTAAAGAAAAGTTTTTTACAAGGTCAGGAAATTGGGACAACTGGTACAGTTTATAACCAATTATTTAAACAGGCCGTAACATTTGCAAAACGCGCGCATAGTGAAACAGCGATTGGGGAAAATGCTGTTTCGGTTTCTTATGCTGCCGTGGAGCTTGCCAAAAAAATCTTTGGTTCTTTAAAAGATAAGCATGTAGCCATTTTAGGCGCAGGGAAAATGGGTGAGCTTGCGATTCAAAACCTGTACGGAAATGGTGTAGGAAAAGTAACAGTGATTAACCGTACATTTGAAAAAGCTCAAAATTTGGCGTCGAAGTTTGATGGTGATGCAAAAGCGATGAATGAGCTGCAATGTACGCTGCTGGAAGCGGATATTTTAATCAGTTCAACTGGGGCTACTGACTATGTTATCGATTATGACTTGATGAAAGATGTAGCGAAATTCCGTAAAGGCGATCCGTTATTTATGGTCGATATCGCAGTACCGCGAGATTTAGATCCGCGTATTGGCGATGTACCGAATGTATTCCTGTACGACATTGATGACCTTCAAGGAATTGTACAAGCCAACTTGGCAGAACGGGAACGTGCGGCAAATGAAATTAACACGATGATTCAAGAGGAAATCATTCAATTTAAAGATTGGTTTAATACACTTGGTGTCGTGCCTGTCATTTCTGCTTTACGCAAAAAAGCGGCATCTATTCAAGAAGAAACAATGATGAGTATCGAAAACAAAATGCCGAATTTAACGGAGCGCGAACGCAAAATTTTAAACAAGCATACAAAATCGATTATTAATCAGCTCTTGAAAACGCCGATTCTACAAGCAAAAGAACTTGCAAACGAGAAAAATGCGGAAGCACAGCTTGCTTTATTCCAGCAAATCTTCGGGATTGAAGACGAAGTGCAGCAAGAAGTACAGCAATTACGCCCGGAAGTAAAAAACAGTGAAACAGCAAAAGAGGCAACATTAAAACCAGGTTTCTCTTATTAATTGAACAATAGCCAATAGACATTGAGCCTTATTGAAGCACTTTATTCAAATAAATCATAAGCGTTTTCGTATCTATATGGTAAAATTATAGATAGCGAAAGCGCTTTTTTAGTAAGTTTCCATCAGGAGAAGGTGCATATGACAGAAATGGTAATGACAAGATTATATGAGCTCATGATCATTCTCTATGGGCTCTGTATCGTACTCTATTTTACAGACTACCTTTATAAAAATATGAAATTCAGACGTGTAGCCTTCTGGTTTGTTTCCATCGTCTGGGTATTGCAAACATTATTTATCGTCTTATTTATCATTGAAACGAAGCGATTTCCGATTTTGTCGTTGTATGAAGGGGTCTTCTTTTATGCATGGCTCTTAACGACGCTTTCGATTATCCTCCATTGTATAGTACAAGTTGATTTACCGGTGTTTTTTATTAATGTATTGAGCTTTGTCTTTATGACAATTCATTTATTTGCACCGCAAACTAATGATCAGATTGTCAGTGATTCATTAGTTTCAGAAATGCTGTTAATCCATATCAGTTTTGCGATTGTGTCATACGCCGCTTTTTCGGTTGCGTTTGTCTTTTCGCTGCTGTATTTAATTTTATATCGCATATTAAAGCAGAAAAAATTAACGAATTTATGGTCACGATTGCCAAGCCTGCAGCAAATGGTTAAGTGGATTAATTTATCGACCATTATTGGTATTCCATTGCTGTTAATAAGTTTAATTTTAGGGTTAGAATGGGCATTTTTAACATTAGAGGATGTTTCCGTTTTCGATGTGAAAATTTTAGGCTCGTTTATCGTATCGATTGTTTACTTAATTATCTTTTTGCTGCATCGGAAAGGAAAGTTAATCGGCATGGTATATGCACAGGTGCATATCTACTTATTTTTACTCGTTGTCATTAATTTCTTCCTCGGCAGCAAATTATCAAATTTCCATCTGTGGGTTTAGCAGAATAGAAAGGTCGGAGTAACGTGAGAAAAATTATTGTAGGATCTCGAAAAAGTAAATTAGCATTAACACAAACAAACTGGTTTATTAATGAATTGAAAGAAGCTGGCGTACCATTTGATTTTGAAATTAAGGAAATTGTAACAAAAGGCGACCGTATTTTAGATGTACAGCTTTCTAAAGTTGGCGGTAAAGGTCTATTCGTTAAAGAAATCGAACAAGCTCTTTATGATAAAGAAATCGATTTTGCGGTGCATTCGATGAAAGATATGCCTGCTGTATTGCCTGAAGGACTGATCATCGGCTGTATTCCACCTCGCGAAGATGCACGAGATGCCTTCATTTCAAATGGTCATGTGAAATTTGCCGATCTGCCAAAAGGTGCAATCGTCGGAACGAGTTCATTACGCCGCAGTGCACAATTATTACAGGCACGTCCAGATCTTGAAATTAAGTGGATTCGTGGAAATGTCGATACTCGCCTGAAGAAACTGGAAACAGAAGATTTCGATGCCATTATTCTAGCTGCAGCGGGGCTAAAACGACTTGGCTGGAGCGATGATGTCGTAACGGAATATTTAGATGCAGATATTTGCCTTCCAGCTGTTGCGCAAGGTTCCTTAGGAATTGAATGCCGTGCGGATGATGCGGAGCTGCTTGAACAACTGGCAAAATTAACGGATGAAACAACATGGACTACTGCACATGCAGAGCGTTCATTTTTAGCTGCAATGGATGGCGGCTGCCAAGTGCCGATTGCCGGCTATGCTACAGTTGATGGTGAAACGATAACTTTAACAGGTTTAGTGGCAGCACCGGATGCTTCTGTATTTTATAAGGAAACATTAACAGGGACTGATGCGGATGCAGTGGGTAAAGCAGTTGCCGCAAAATTAACTGAGCAAGGTGCCTTTGACTTAATTCAAAAAGTAAAGGCTGAGTTAGATGCCGAGTAATGCGCTCTTAGGAAAAACATTGATTATTACAGGATCGAAGGTTGTAAGGTCAGTAGAGCAATTGATTGAGCAACATGACGGGAAAGTTTATAATTATCCATTAATCGAGACAGTAGAAAAGGTTTCGAAGGAAGATGAATTCTATTTTCGTCAATTACCTGCATACCAGTGGCTCATTTTTACAAGCCAAAATGCGGTGAAAAACTTTATCGATAAATGTATCCGGCATGAACAGTCGATTCCTGTAACAATGAAAATTGCGGCTGTCGGTGAAAAGACTGCTGCTTTATTACAGGAGCACGGCTATGAAATTCATTTTATGCCGACTGTTTACAGCGCGGATGTATTTGTGAAGGAATTTTCGATGAAGCCAGGGGAACGGGCATTGTTTGTCCGTGGGTCGTTGGCAAAAAAGACGATTCATGAAGGTACCGGTGCAGATGAATGGACCGTTTATGAAACACGTCCTTGCAGAAAATATTTTTCGCAGTTAACAGAGTGCCTGCTGACAGAAAAACATCCGATTGTAATATTCGCCAGTCCATCTGCAGTAGATATTTATGCTGAGCATATTGTGCCGCATGTAGATTGGCAAAGTGTGAAATTTGCATCGATTGGTCATGTAACAACAGCAGCCCTTGAGAAATACGGGGTTGAGCCAATAGTGCAACCGAAAATCTATACGATGCAAGCTGTAATTGAACAGCTCATCCTGGAGGAACAGACAAAATGACAGAACTTTATTTCCAACGTCACCGTCGCTTACGTCAAAATGCAGCGATGCGTGCACTCGTAAAAGAAACGTACCTACAAAAAGAAGATCTTATTTATCCGTTGTTTATTATTGAAGGGGAAAATGTAAAAAACCCTGTAAGTTCAATGCCTGGCGTGTTCCAATTATCTTTGGATAACTTGGCTGCGGAAGTGGATGAAATTGTAGACTTAGGCATTCGTGCGGTATTGCTTTTTGGTATTCCTAAAGAAAAGGATGCAGTCGGTACTGGTGCTTTCCATGATCACGGTATCGTACAGGAAGCGACACGTTTAATTAAAGAACGTCATCCAGAGCTTCTTGTCGTAGCAGATACGTGCTTATGTGAATTTACGGACCACGGTCATTGTGGTGTCATTGAAGGCGATCAAGTATTAAACGATCCTTCACTTGATGTGTTGGCTCGTACAGCCATTTCTCAAGCGAAAGCCGGTGCTGATATCATTGCACCATCGAACATGATGGACGGGTTTGTAACAGCGATCCGTGCAGGATTGGATTCAGCAGGTTTTCAGCATATTCCGATTATGTCCTATGCGGTGAAATACGCTTCTAGCTATTACGGTCCATTCCGTGAAGCGGCAGAAGGAGCACCACAGTTTGGTGACCGTAAAACGTACCAAATGGATCCTTCTAATCGAATGGAAGCGATTCGTGAAGCAACTTCGGATGTTGAAGAAGGTGCAGATTTCCTAATCGTGAAACCTGCATTGGCATATATGGATATTATCCGTGATGTAAAGAACAGCTTCCCATTACCTGTTGTGGCGTACAATGTATCAGGCGAATATTCAATGGTAAAAGCAGCTGCACAAAATGGCTGGATCGATGAAAAAGCGGTAGTAATGGAAACATTACTAGGTATGAAGCGTGCAGGTTCCGATTTAATCATTACTTATCATGCAAAAGACGTCTGTCGTTGGTTGGAGGAAAAATAATATGCGTAGTTATGAAAAGTCAAAAGCAGCATTTACAGAAGCGGTTGATTTAATGCCGGGTGGAGTAAACTCTCCTGTACGTGCATTCAAATCAGTAAACCTTGATCCGATTTTTATGGATTCGGGCAAAGGTGCAGTCATTAAAGATATCGATGGCAATGAATATATTGACTATGTCCTGTCATGGGGTCCTTTAATTTTAGGACATGCACACCCGGAAGTTGTTTCGGCTATTCAGGAACAGGCAGCTAAAGGCGCATCATTTGGTGCACCTACTGTTTCGGAAAACAAATTGGCGAAGCTTGTCATGGACCGTTTGCCTTCAGTGGAGATGATTCGTTTTGTATCATCAGGCACAGAAGCAACAATGTCTGCACTTCGTTTAGCGCGCGGGTTTACAGGACGCGATAAAATTTTAAAATTCGAAGGTTCATATCACGGTCATGGGGATTCACTGCTTATTAAAGCAGGTTCAGGTGTAGCGACACTTGGTTTACCTGACTCACCGGGTGTTCCGGCTGATATAGCGAAAAATACTTTAACAGTTGCCTACAATGATTTGGAATCTGCAAAATTAGTATTCGAAAAATTCGGTGCCGATTTAGCCGCAGTTATTTTAGAACCGGTTGCCGGGAATATGGGTGTTGTTCCGCCACAGCCAGGTTTCCTTGAAGGTCTGCGTAAACTGACTGAAGAAAATGGAACGGTTTTAATTTTCGATGAAGTTATGACAGGCTTCCGTGTAGACTATGGCTGTGCCCAGGAATATTACGGGATTAAACCGGACCTTACTTGTTTAGGTAAAGTAATCGGCGGAGGTTTACCGGTTGGTGCATTCGGCGGTAAGCGTGAAATTATGGAGAAAATCGCGCCTGCAGGTCCGATTTATCAAGCAGGTACATTATCAGGTAATCCGCTTGCCATGACAGCCGGCTATGAAACATTAAGCCGCCTGAACAAAGAATCATATGAATACTTCCGCAAACTGGGAGACCAGTTGGAAGAAGGTTTCCGCGCGGCAGCGACAAAATACAATATTCCGCATACAGTGAACCGTGCAGGCTCAATGATCGGTTTCTTCTTCACAAACGAAGATGTTACCGATTTTGACTCGGCGAAAAGTTCGGATTTAGAGCTGTTTGCAGAGTACTTCAAACTAATGGCCGAAGAAGGCATTTTCCTGCCGCCATCACAATTTGAAGGACTGTTTATTTCGACGGCGCATACGGAAGAACATATCGCAAAAACAGTTCAGGCATTCCATAATGTCTTTGAAAAATTAGCGAGATAATCTCATAAATAAATCATAAATTCCCTTTCTATGCATAATGTAAGCGTAGGGAGGGGATTTTTTATGCAACAGTGGGAAATGAAAGAAACATTTACATTTCCAAAGCAATTAGGAAATGTTCAAGAGAATTCTAAAATAGTAGTAGAACCAAAATGGCATGAAGAGATTAGCGAAGATTCCGTTGTAGTAAGAGGCATTTATGTTGTAAAAGGAAATATTCAATTTGATCACGTAGCACGCGAGGAAGATGTTGAGGAAGGCATCTATATCGAACATATGGATATTGAAAAAGACCAAGGTTATTTCGAATACGCCCTGCCTTTTTCAGTAGATTTTCCGAATGAAGATATTGAAGCTGTTTCACTTCGCATAAATGATATTAAAGTGGAACCGAATAATGGCTACTGCTCATGTAGCTGGGCTGTCCATTGTGATGTGGAAAAGAAAGTACAAGCAATTCCTGAAGTAAAAGAACCAGCACCAGTAAAAGAAACCGTTGTGGAACAGCCAATCGTTGCCGAACAGCCTGCAGAAGAAGTACAACCCCGACTTCAAGCGGAAAAAGAAGTAGAGTCTACGCAGATGGCCCAAACCGTCCCGCATGAGCTTGATTTCCTGGAACAGTTGGCCGATGCATATAGCCGTGTGCAAATACAATTGAAAAAATAAATAAATGTTCCGTAAGATTGACCCTTACGGAACATTTTTTTGATTTAAAATTTTAAATAAAATCTGTGAGCAATAAGTAAGTGAATAAAATTAGAATGGCCAGCAATAATATATCACCCGTTGTCGGAAGGAAGACCGTTCGGATCGCCTGAAAGATCGTAATCGGCAAAATACAATGGCGCATAAAGAAACGGAATTTCCGCAGCCATGGAGGCAATAAATATGGATTGTAGTTTTTTCGCAATGTCCAGACTCCTTTTGCATAGTATATGTGAAGAGCGCAAATAACGTGTTAAAGTATATTCTCCATTCGTGCTTGATATTTCATAAAAAACAGCTTAAAATAAAGTGCAACTATATAATTGAAGCGAAGATTAGGAAGAGTACGTATGAGTTTGATGGCAAGAGAGGAAACGGCAGCTGAAAAGTTTCTCCATCAACCATGCAGAAGGTAGCCTAGGAGCTGACTTAGTGAACTAATAGTAGCTAGGATCCGGTTGAACACCGTTATCGAATGAAGTGCCGATTGGGCATTGCAAGGCCGCAGAGTACTGCATGCACGTTTCTTTTAAAACAAAAATCTAAAGGAAGTGTTGTCAGGTAGAATAATGCGTGCGCTTGACTAAACCCGACCGGAAATAAAGGTGGTACCGCGAATTAACTCCCTCGTCCTTTTTTAAGACGAAGGGAGTTTTTTGATGTCCAATAATAAGTTGACAAAGGAGAGATTCATCATGTCGGAAATTACAATGCCAACAAAATATGATCCGCAACAAACTGAAGCCGGCCGCTATGAGTGGTGGTTAAAAGGCAAGTTTTTCGAAGCGGATCCAACAAGCGAAAAGGAACCATATTCTATCGTTATCCCACCGCCAAACGTAACAGGTAAGCTGCACCTTGGCCACGCTTGGGATACAACATTGCAAGATATTTTAATTCGTATGAAACGCATGCAAGGGTATGATGCGCTATGGTTACCAGGTATGGACCATGCGGGTATTGCTACACAGGCGAAAGTTGAAGAGAAATTACGCGGTGAAGGGATTTCCCGCTATGATCTTGGCCGTGAAAAGTTCCTTGAAAAAACATGGGAATGGAAAGAAGAATATGCTTCACACATCCGTGCACAATGGTCGAAGTTAGGTTTAGGTTTAGACTATTCTAAAGAGCGTTTCACACTTGATGAAGGTTTATCGGATGCGGTAAAAGAAGTATTTGTTAAATTATACGAAAAAGGCTATATTTACCGCGGTGAGCGTATTATTAACTGGGATCCGGCTGCCAAAACAGCCCTTTCAGACATCGAAGTAATCCATAAAGAAGTAGAAGGTGCATTCTACCATATGGAATACCCGCTTGCTGATGGTTCAGGTAAATTACGCGTTGCCACAACTCGTCCGGAGACAATGCTTGGTGACTCTGGTGTAGCTGTACACCCTGAAGATGAGCGCTATGCACACTTAGTAGGAAAAACAGTTATTTTACCTATCGTAGGCCGTGAAATTCCTATCGTTGCAGATAACTACGTAGATATGGAATTCGGTACAGGTGTTGTAAAAATGACACCGGCACATGACCCGAACGACTTTGAAGTTGGGAACCGTCATGACCTGGAACGTATTTTAGTTATGAACGAAGATGGTACAATGAATGACCTAGCCGGTAAATATGCTGGTATGGACCGTTTCGAATGCCGTAAGCAAATCGTTGCTGATCTACAAGAAGCAGGCGTATTAATCGAGATTGAGCCACATGTACACCAAGTAGGCCACTCTGAGCGTACGAATGCTGTTGTAGAACCGTACCTTTCTAAACAATGGTTCGTAAAAATGGGCCCACTTGCGGAAGAAGCACTAAAAATGCAGGCGGATGAAAACGAAAAAGTTAACTTCGTACCAAACCGTTTTGAAAACACATATAACCGCTGGATGGAAAATATCCATGACTGGTGTATTTCCCGTCAATTATGGTGGGGACATCAAATTCCGGCTTGGTACAACAAAGAAACAGGCGAGCTTTATGTAGGTAAAGAAGCCCCTGAAGATGCTGAGAATTGGACACAGGATGAAGATGTTCTTGATACATGGTTCTCATCTGCTTTATGGCCGTTTTCTACAATGGATTGGCCAAATGAAGAATCTGAAATGTTCAAGCGCTATTACCCGACAAATACATTAGTAACAGGCTATGACATCATCTTCTTCTGGGTAAGCCGTATGATCTTCCAAGGGAAAGAATTTACAGGCGAGCGTCCATTTAAAGACGTTTTAATCCATGGTTTAGTTCGTGATGCTGAAGGACGCAAAATGTCCAAATCACTTGGTAACGGGGTTGACCCGATGGATGTAATCGACCAATACGGTGCGGATTCACTGCGTTACTTCCTTGCAACAGGTTCATCACCAGGTCAGGATTTACGTTACTCTACAGAAAAAGTAGAATCGACTTGGAATTTCGTAAACAAAATCTGGAATGCATCTCGTTTTGCATTGATGAACATGGAAGGCCTGACATATGAGCAAATCGACTTAACAGGTAATCTTTCAACAGCCGATAAATGGATTCTGTCACGCTTGAACGAAACAATTGACCGAGTGACTACATTATCTGATAAATACGAGTTCGGTGAAGTAGGCCGTGAACTTTATAACTTCATTTGGGATGACTTCTGTTCATGGTATATCGAAATGGCGAAATTGCCATTATACGGTGAAGACGAAGCAGCTAAATTAACGACTCGCTCAGTACTTGCTCACGTTTTAGATAACACGATGCGTTTACTGCACCCATTCATGCCTTTCGTAACAGAAGAAATTTGGCAGCACTTACCGCATGAAGGAGAGTCAATTACAGTTGCTGCATGGCCGACTGTAAATCCGGCGTTCAACTTCACTGCAGAAGCAGGAGATATGCAGCTGTTAATGGATATTATCCGTGCAGTACGTAATATTCGTGCAGAAGTGAATACACCAATGAGCAAAAAAGTACCGATGACAATTTCAGCGAAAGATGAACAAACATCGGCAGTACTTGAAGCAAACAAAGGCTATATTGAAAAATTCTGTAACCCGGATGGCTTAACAATCGGGGCAAAACTTGAAGCACCAGCACAGGCGATGTCTGCAGTTGTTTCAGGCGCAGAAATCTTCATGCCACTTGCAGGCTTAATCAATATCGAAGAAGAAATCGCACGTCTTGAAAAAGAGCTCGACAAATGGGCGAAGGAAGTAAAATTAGTTTCCGGAAAATTATCGAATGAACGATTCGTATCAAAAGCGCCGGAAGCATTAGTAGCGACAGAACGCGAAAAACTTGCGGACTATGAAGCTAAATACGCAACAGTTGAAAAACGCATTGCAGAACTGAAAAATATGTAATGCCAAAGAGAGGTACCGTATAACGGTGCCTCTTTCTTTTAATTCAGCTATAATAATACTTATTACATATACATATTAGCCGTATTAGGGAGAGAACATAATGTTTCAAACGATGGAGCAATGCACAGATTTTATATTTAAATTAAAAGCAAGCCAATATAAAGGTGAGCCATTACAGTCAGCGAAGATCATCCTCGATGCGCTTGGCAATCCGGAACAAAAAACTAAATTTATCCATTTTGCCGGCTCCAATGGCAAAGGTTCAACATTAAATGCAACAAGGGAGATTTTTATGGAGCATGGCTTAACGGTGGGTGCCTTTATCTCTCCGCATCTTGAGCGTGCCAATGAACGGGTGACAATCAATAAACAGCAAATTTCAGATGAAGATTTTTTACGTATTGCAAATGAACTTGCGGAAGTTATTGAAAATAAATTGGGCGGGAAATTCCCGAGCTTTTTTGAGTTCGTGACATTGCTTGCCCTAAAATACTTTTCGGAGCAGCCGTTGGATATCGCATTGCTGGAAACCGGAATTGGTGGGCGTTTGGACTCGACAAATGTTGTGACGCCTGAAGTAAGTGTCATTACAACAATATCGCTTGAGCATACGGATATGCTCGGGGAGACATATGCCGAAATCGCCGCAGAAAAAGCCGGGATTATTAAACTAGGTACGCCGGTCGTTGTCGGAGTGAAAAATGCCGAAGCGCTCGCGGTCATTCGGCAAACGGCAGCACAGCTTCATGCTCCAATCTATACATTGGGAGAACACTTTCATGTGGAAAATCAAAAAGGTACCTATTTTGATTACTGTGGAAATGTCCTAATCGAGGAAATTGAACTTGCGATGGCAGGGGAACATCAAATGGCGAATGCCGCGCTTGCCATTACGGCAGCAAAATTATACCTCGCGTCATTTAATGCGCAAAAAGTAAGGTTGGCCTTGCAGCATGCGAAGTGGGAAGGCCGTTTTGAAAGAGTGCGCCCCAATATAATTTTGGATGGAGCTCATAATTCGGAAGGGACGACAGCGCTCATAGATACATTAAAGGAAACGGCACCACAGCATAAAGTGAAGTTTGTGTACGCAGCATTACAGGATAAGGACCATGGTGTCAGTATAAATTTAATGGATGATGTCGCATCGGAAATGCACTTCACACAAATTAGCTTGCCGCGTGCGGCGACAGCAAAGCAGCTATATGAGCAAAGCGCACATCCAAATAAGTTTATGCATTCGGACTGGCAGGAGCTAATTGAAAAAGAGATGAATCATTTGGCTGAAGATGAGCTACTCGTTATTACCGGGTCTTTATATTTTATCGCTGAAGTGCGCAGTTATTTTGCAGAGAGAGGTTGGATTTCATGATTCCGTTACTGGATGTATACAAAGAGCGTTGGCAAGTGGAAAGTGAACGAGCGATCAAGCCGGGTTTGGATGCTATTGAATCCGCACTTCGTCTGCTTGGACAACCTGAAAAACAGCTGAATGTAGTTCATTTAGCAGGAACGAACGGTAAAGGTTCAACATTGGCTTTTATTGAAGGGATGGCACGAGAGTACGGGTTATCAGTCGGGAAGTTTATGTCGCCTTGTATTGTAGATGTTCATGATCAAATCCAGATTAATGGCCGTTCCATCACAAATGAGCAGATGGACAGGATGTTTCAGCAGATGGCAAAAGCCGGACTTAGCGGAAGACTGACGGACTTTGAGCTATTAACGGCTGTTGCGCTTTTATACTTTGCCGAGCAAAAGCCGGACTTAGTGTTAATCGAAGCAGGTATGGGCGGCAGGGAAGACAGCACAAATGTGGTGACACCGATTGTCTCGGTTGTCCCGAGCATCGCTTTGGAACATACGAATTTTTTAGGCAATACATTAACGAGTATCGCGTATCACAAAGCCGGAATATTGAAAGAGAACCGTCCAGCGGTCATAGGACAGATGACAAATGAGGTTACCGAAGTTTTCGAAAAGGAAGCCGCTCAGAAAAATGTGCCGTTATTCAAGTTCGGTACCGACTTTTTCATTTCAAAAAATGGAGGAGAAGAAGCATATAAATATCCGCTACTGCAACTAAACATTACGGACTTGCACCGTCAGTTATTAGGACAACACCAAGGACATAATATGGCTTTGGCCATTACAGCATTTTTGGAAGTGTTAAAGAATTTTGAATTGCCGATAGATGATCAAAAGATCCGTACAGGTGTGAACAATGCTAAACTTGCCGGGCGTTTTGAACAAATTCGACCGAACTTATATTTTGACGGAGCACATAATCCTGCTAGTATCCAGTCATTGATCGATACGGTAAAAGAACATTTTCCGAACAAGCGAATCGAGTTTGTCATCGGTTTACTTGCGGACAAGGATGTTAAAACAATATTACGGCTATTGGAAGAAGTCGGGGATGCTTTTTATTTCGCCAATATTCATAATGAACGGGCAATGCAGGCAATGACTCTTTACGATCATAGTCAGGCGATGGAAAAACATATCGTGGATGACGTAAATGAATTTTTACAGGGCCCAGTACTAGGTGAAACCGTACGGATTGTTACCGGTTCATTATACTTACTGAGTGAAATTCGACGAAATATGCAATGAATAATTAATGACCAAACTTGGTAAAAGCTTGTATATTGCGATATATGGCTATTTGAAAGACCTTAAGCGGGCTGCAAATAAAGAAGAATAATAGCGAAAACTTTTTAGAAGGAGGCGACAGCAGTCTCCTCTTTTTTTATCGTTATTTTGCTATGGTTGTATGAAAAAGAGATGGAGCTGTGGCAACGATGAAAGCTTTAAGGAATAATGCCATTTTTCAAGCAATGTTCATTGGAAGTATTACAGGGCTTGCTGGCGTCATACTATTTGTTTTTATACTGCAACTACCTTCAACAACCGAAGAAGCTGCAGAAACAATCCCGACAACTGTTCAAACACCTGAGGAGCAGCAAGTACAGCAAGAGTATTTTGCATTGCAGCATGGTGTTTTTTCAAATTTTGATAGTGCAGCACAATTTTTGGGGACTTATCCTACATTGAATAAAGCCGCCGTCGTTAAGGTGGGCGAACAATATTTTGTCTGGTCACGACTAGATACTGAAAAAGTGGAAACGGCATTAACGATAGTGCCGACAGGTTTTTATAAAAAAATTACGATTGCGAGCAGCTGTCCGAATCCTGCAGAACTGCAGCTGCCGGTTACATTGAAAGATTCAAAACTGTTCTCGACAGAAGAGACAGAATCAGTTGACAAACAACAGGTGCCGGAAGACTGGCCAGGAGTAATGACCGAAGTTTCAAAGCTTTCCACGAATCCGAATGTTGTTCGTCTCCATATGTTTATAAATTATTTTGAGAGTCTTGATTGCTTGAAAGTGTCATTTTAATCGGTGGAAACTTCAAGAAATCGTGTTTTCTCATATATAGAAGTGGAGTTGGCTGTTGTTCAAATTTCCTTTTCTCAGTTACTATAGAGTGTAGGAGGATTGGAAATGAATTTTACTACTAATGAACAACTTATATTAGCTTCTGCATCACCACGGAGAAAGGAATTGCTCCAAATGCTGAACGTCCCGTTTGAAATTGTGACAAGTGATGTTGTCGAAACAAGTGTCACTGGCGATACGGTTCATGAATATGTGACAGAAGTGGCATTATTGAAAGCGCGTGATGTGGCTAAAAAATGTCCTGGCCATTGTATTATCGGAGCGGATACAATTGTTGTATTTAATGACCAAATACTGCACAAGCCAGTTTCGGAAGAAGAAGCTATAGAGCATTTAACGAAACTTGCAGGAAAACGGCATGAAGTGATGACTGCTGTAGCTCTGATTTTACCGGATGGAACTGAGCATACATTTGTTGAAGTCACATCGGTGCTGTTTAAAGCTATTTCCCCGCAGATGATCAAGGCCTATGTTCAGACAGGAGATCCTTTTGATAAAGCAGGCGGATACGGAATTCAGACGAGTGGCGCCATGCTCGTTGACCGTATTGAAGGCGACTACAATAATGTCGTCGGTTTACCGATTGCTACATTAGTGCAAAAAATGCTTACATTACAACTACTAAAACTACCATTTTAGGAGTGATGTAAATGACGGTCCAACAACCGTTATTAAATATGAAAATCCATGACGTGCATGAAGCGGACCGCCCGCGAGAACGCCTCATCCGCCAAGGCGCAAAAAGTCTGTCGAACCAGGAGCTTATTGCTATATTGCTCGGTACCGGAACAAAAAGAGAGTCTGTATTGACAGTAGCCAATCGGGTATTGATCAACTTCGAGAAATTGCATAATTTAAAGCATGCAACACTTGAAGAAATAACCGAGATTAAAGGGATTGGGGAAGCGAAGGCAGTTTTGCTGCTTGCTGCGATCGAACTGGGAAGAAGACTCGCATCCAAAGATTTGGAAGAGCGGTTTACAATTCGCTCGCCGGAAGATGCAGCTACCTTCTTAATGCAGGATATGACGTCATTACAGCAGGAACATTTTGTCTGTCTTTTTCTTAACGTAAAAAATCAGGTGCTCCATAAGCAAACCATTTTTGTTGGGAGCTTAAATGCAAGCATCGTCCATCCACGGGAAATTTTTCGCGAAGCTGTAAAACGTTCCGCTGCTTCTATCATTTGTTCCCACAACCATCCAAGCGGCATCCCGACCCCAAGCCCGGAAGATATCGATGTCACGACAAGACTTTATGAAGCCGGTAAAATAGTCGGAGTCGATTTGCTCGACCACGTCATCATTGGCGATCATCAGTTTATAAGCATGAAGGAAAAAGGATATTTCTAGGTAACTGGACAAACGTAGAAATTTTATAGAGAAAGTTCAATAACTCTTATAAAAGAAACGAATACTTTATAAAATTGATTGGAATGGAGGGCGACTCCAGCGGGAAAAGCACGACGCCTGAGACTACAGGCTCAGGCCGTGCCCGCGGAAAGCGTCCCGAAATGGAAATCATTAATACGGACAGTGAAAAAACACCATTTTTTCTTAAAAAGAAAAAATGGTGTTTTGAATTATGTCTCATGATTGTAGTTATTTTATAATTAGGAATTATTACATTGCGATAACAATTATTACGGATTTAAAAATTCATCGACAATTTTCGCAATCGCAACTTTTATCTGTTATATTCGTCATAAGTATGTGGCGATTTTGTTAAATCTTACATATTAATTTTATTTGTCTCGTAACGCAAATAGAAATACAATAGTAAAGTAGTGTTGCAGAAAAAAACATTCGACAAAAGTCGCGATTCGGTGCTAGTAACACTATAATTTTTTGATGGAATTCGTTATAATAGAGCGTATGATTTTGCTAGCATCATAAATTAGAAATCGTTTTAATAAGAAAGGGAGTACTTAATTTGTTTGGATTAGGGAATAAAGATGTCGGGATCGATCTTGGCACAGCTAATACATTAGTATTTGTAAAAGGTAAAGGAATTGTATTACGTGAACCTTCAGTAGTCGCGAAAAATACAAAAACAGGCGATATTGTAGCAGTCGGAAATGACGCAAAAAATATGATCGGTCGTACACCGGGTTCTATCGTGGCTATCCGCCCGATGAAAGATGGCGTTATTGCTGATTTTGAAATTACAACAGCAATGATCCAATATTATTTAAAAGAAGCAATGAAAGCATCAGGGTCTAACTGGAAGAAACCGAATGTCATGATTTGTGTGCCATATGGTATTACTTCAGTTGAGCAACGTGCTGTTATTGATGCAAGCCGTCAAGCAGGCGCAAAAGAAGCATTTACAATTGAAGAACCATTTGCTGCGGCAATCGGTGCAAACTTACCTGTATGGGAGCCAACAGGTTCGATGGTAGTTGATATCGGTGGCGGTACAACAGAAGTTGCTGTTATTTCGCTTGGCGGTATTGTAACAAGTGAATCAGTACGTGTTGGTGGTGATGCAATGGATCAGTCAATCATTGCCTACATCCGTAAAACATATAACTTAACTATTGGTGAACGTACGGCGGAAAGCATCAAGGTTGAAATCGGTACGGCACGTGCTGAAGGACCTGCTGAAACGATGGAAATTCGCGGACGTGACCTATTAACAGGTTTACCAAAAACAATTGAAATTACATCAGATGAAATTTCAAAATCATTACATGAAGCAATCGTAGTAATTTTAGATGGCGTTAAGAAAACATTGGAACAAACACCACCTGAATTATCTGCAGACGTAATGGAGCGCGGCATTGTTTTAACAGGCGGTGGTGCATTATTACGCAACTTAGATAAAGTAATCAGCGATGAAACAAAAATGCCTGTATTTATTGCTGAAGATCCGTTGGATTGTGTTGCAATCGGTACGGGTAAAGCATTAGACAACATCGCTTTAATTCGCGCGCAACAATTGAAGTAAGGAGGACTGGCAGTGCCACATTTTTCTAATAAAAAGTTAATTGTCCTATTAGTAAGCGTGATTTTTCTAGTGGCATTGATTGGTTTCTCTTTACGTGATCGTCATAACGCAACATTACCCGAGAAAATTATTAAAGATACAGTTGGCTTTGCACAATCGCTTGTCGCAAAGCCGGCTAATTACATAACAGGTATTTTTAGCAATATTGATTCGCTGTTAAATACGTATGAAGAGAACCAGCGCTTAAAAATGCGTCTAGAAGACTTTGCCGTCCTAAAGGCGGAGGTAAGCACATTAAAGGCAGAAAATTCTTCATTGCGTGAACTCGCATCAATCGAGGAAAGTTTGCGTGATTTCGACCCAATTCAGGCGACGGTCATCGCGAGAAACCCTGATCAGTGGGAAGAAAAAATTATTTTAAATAAAGGGACAGCACATGGTGTTGAAAAAAACATGGCTGTTATGACTTCTCGAGGGCTAGTTGGTAAAATTGTCATCGCAACACCTTATACTTCTGAAGTGGAGTTGCTTTATACGAATAATGAAAACTATCGTGTATCAGCAGTAGTCCATGATGAAAAGAATAGGGAAATTCATGGTTTAGTAGAAGGGTATGACGTTGAGCGTAACGAATTATTATTAAAGCGTATCGATTCCAAAGTTGATCTGAAAGAAGGCGGAAAAGTCTTGTCTTCCGGACTCGGTGGAATCTTCCCGAAAGGTATCCTGATCGGTGAGATTACTGAAGTAACAACGGATGATTTCGGTTTAACGAAAATGGCCTATGTCAAACCAGCAGCAGATTTTTCAATGATCGAACATGTTATAATTGCTAAGCGCAAAACAATTTCGGTAGATGGGTCTGACGGGGGCAATACAAATGAAGATCTAGTAAATGGACCAGCCGATGAAAATGAGGGGGATAAGTAATGCTCGCTCGATTTTTAATTGGCTTCGTTGCTGTCTTGCTGTTTTTGCTGGAATCTGAATTCGCCGTCTTCTCTCCATTGCAGTTCGGCGAAGGAATCTATTATTTGATTCCGCGTTTTTTAATTTTATATTTAATTTTTCTATCCATTTATTACAGCCGAAAAAAAGCGATGATTTATGGTCTTATTTTTGGACTTTGTTTTGATGTGTTTTATATTAATATTATTGGTCTATATACAGTTTTATATCCTGCAATCTGCTATATTGCGGCATGGTGTGTAAAACGTGTTCATCCACATTTAGTATTTTCTACGATTTTGGCATTATTGCTAATGATTGTTTTCGAATTTGTTGTATATGAATTTTTCTATATGCTTCAATTTACAACGATGGCGCTTCAGCCGTTTCTAGTAAATCGATTAGTTCCGACAACAATTGGTAATCTATTATTTTTGATAATGCTTGCATGGGCGTTTAAATATTGTCTTAGCGCTCGTGTATTTCAACGGGCACAATAGCATTTTAAAAAAACGAAAAGAAACAAAACGGACCGATAATCCGTTTGTTTTCTTTTCGTTATTATGTAGCGCGAGGTGACTTGAAAAAGCTATGAAAAAACAACTTATCCATATTAAAGGAACAAAAGATGGGTTAGTACTACGTTTGGATGACCAATGTTCTTTTGCTGAGTTGGTAGAAGAACTTGGAAAAAAAGTTACAGACGGCCATCTTGATGGTAAAATAGATGTACAACTGCACTTAGGAAAACGTTACTGTACACAAGAGCAAAAAGACCAGCTCACTGAAATTGTGGAAGGACAGCAAAAACTATGTGTAAAAAAGATCCAAAGTGATGTCATTACATTGGAAGAAAGCCATAAACTCCTAGAGACAAGTCGCTTAGAAACATTTGTAGGCATAGTGCGTTCCGGACAAACAATTCGTGTAACGGGTGATATACTTGTGTTAGGAGATGTGAATCCTAACGGACGTATTGAGGCAGGGGGTAATGTACATATTGCGGGTAAGTTAAAGGGCATTGTGCATGCAGGAATGGGTGGCAATGAACAAGCAATTGTATCCGCGTCACATTTTGAACCGACACATATATTAATTGGGAATTATGTGGAAGTAATGACGAACGAGTCGCAATATATATTAGATAATACCGATCAAATTTTTGCCTATCTTGGAGAAAACAATGTAATAGCATATGACAGAATCCAGGAAATAAGAAATGTACGACCGAATTTATCAACATTCAAAGGAGGAAGCTAAATGAGTGATGAAGAATTATTATTCTCTAAGAATACTGATGATACTGGAGCTCAAAAAGCTACCTTATATAAGGAAGGGGCCGCTAATGTGGGAGAAGCAATCGTTATAACTTCAGGAAAAGGTGGAGTAGGGAAAACTACTACGACTGCAAACCTAGGAACGGCATTGGCACTTCAAGGTAAGAAAGTTTGTCTAGTCGATACGGATATCGGACTGCGTAATTTAGACGTTATATTAGGCTTGGAAAATCGGATCATTTATGATTTAGTGGACGTAATTGAAGGGCGTTGTAAAATGCATCAGGCATTAGTAAAAGACAAGCGTGTAGATGAACGTCTATACTTGATGCCTGCTGCCCAAAATACAGACAAAAACGCCATCAACCCTGAACAGATGAAAGCTTTGATTGATGAGTTGAAGCGTGAGTTTGACTATATTTTAATTGATTGTCCTGCTGGTATTGAGCAAGGCTACCGCAATGCGGTTGCTGGTGCGGATCGTGCCATCGTTGTGACGACACCTGAAATTTCTGCAGTAAGAGATGCGGATCGAATTATCGGATTGCTTGAGCAGGAGCCGATTGAACCGCCAAAGCTTATTATTAACCGAATCCGTAAAAGTTTGATGAACACCGGAGATGCAATGGATATTACAGAAGTAACGACTCATTTATCGATTGATTTATTGGGAATCATCGTCGATAGTGAAGATGTTATCAGTTCATCCAACAAAGGTGAACCAATTGTCATGAATCCGAACAACAAAGCATCATTGGGATACCGTAATATCGCACGCCGTATATTAGGGGATTCTGTGCCGCTAATGTCCTTGGAAGATGATCAGCCAAAAGGCGTTTTCGCGAAACTGAAAGCATTATTTAAATAAGAAGTCAGCTGTATGGGATAGATTCAATTATTCTTTACAGCTTTTTTTTGTTAAAGAAATTAAAGGTTTGGCATTGTGGATCACTTTGAAACAGGGTTACTTCCCGTCTAGGCTAAAGCGCCAGCTCCTCGGTCATTTCGGTCCCTCATGCAAAAGTGGTGAAGCGTTTACTTTTGCGTCGGGCCCTCCAAGTCTTGCGGCTCACACGATGTGAGTCATTGGGGGCATGCCACATGGATGTGGCGTTTTGCCCACTCGGAGCTGAAAGGGCTTTAGCGCTTTTGTTTCTATGTACAGGCTTTCTTGAATTGTATTGTCATTCCTGACATATAATAGTGCAAAAAGATTGGATGGTGAGCTTGAAAAAATGGCAGTGGCTCATCGCGAGTATTGTCTTTGTTGTTATTTATAGCTGTAATTATTATGGGGATCTCGCTACAAAACGTGTCATCCATTCCATTGTCTACAGTTCGGATGATTTAGTCATGATGCGAAAAGCGGTTGTGAATATGTTATCTAAAGAAGACCAGCAGCTCCCTGTTAGTGCAGATGTATCGATTAATCAGTTACAGCTTTTTGAGACGATTGATCGTTTTAATGACGGATATTTACTCGTGTATGATGAACCGTTTGTATTAAATGCATTGTATGATGGGATGATTGTATTTACGGGCCATACAAAGTATAACGGGAAAACGGTCTCGGTTGTTTATGATACAGGCGATACGGTTACATTCGGATTTGTGGACGATTTCTACGTATTACCGTACACGACCGTAACAAAAGGAACGATAGTCGCAACGAAAAAAAGCGGGGAACTCTACATTCAGATCGAACGTGACGGGCAAGTGTTGAATATGGAAGAAACGATTCGCTGGCTAAAGGAACAGCCGATTTAGATGAAAGTTACGATTCATCCATTGTTTTTGTTACTGCTCTTATCAATTGTTTTATATGGAGATATCGCTTTATACAGCGTTATTATTGTTTCGCTTTTATTTCATGAGTTAGGTCATTTTATTGCTGCAAAACTCGTCGGAGCGAAAATAACGCAATGTAAAATTGTTCCGTACGGCGGGGAAATGACGATTAAGGATGAACTGCAGTTATCCTATAATCAGCTGATCATCATTGCTATTGGAGGACCTGTTGCAACATGTCTCGGAATCTTCATCAGTTTATTTCTGCCTGATATGCTGAGTGCTAAATTAATAGAAGTGCAGCTCTTTATTCTTGCTATTAA
The DNA here is from genome assembly GCF_038008025.1 of Solibacillus sp. FSL W7-1324. Classification (NCBI taxonomy): domain Bacteria; kingdom Bacillati; phylum Bacillota; class Bacilli; order Caryophanales; family Caryophanaceae; genus Solibacillus; species Solibacillus sp. FSL W7-1324. The sequence continues at coordinate 2,387,879 of NZ_JBBOYH010000001.1, read as the reverse complement.
TCTTGTTCCGATTTGGCCACTCGATGGTGGGAGAATAATATGTTACAGCATTTTGAAACGGCAGCCGTTTTCTAAAATTTTCGAATTTTATTTAACGGCTTCTTTTTATTTACTTACGGGAACAATTATCGTACTATTATATTTATTGCCGCAATCATTATCTTTAGTAATTATTAGCCTCTTTTTATGGAGCAAAGTTATTGGAGATTGGAAATATCGGAAATACCGCGCTGCTTTTGAGAAAATAGTAATGAAGCGGTTGACTTGATAATTTCGATGTGGTAGTATTTTAATGTTATTGTTTGTAGCACCCGTGCTACTGCAACCGCGCTGAACAGGTTTAAGTACCTTTATAGGTCACCTGCAATTCCGGGCGAGTCTGAGTCTAAGAGGAGGTGCATTTTAATGTACGCAATTATCGAAACTGGTGGAAAACAAATCAAAGTTGAAGCAGGTCAAGAAATCTATGTTGAAAAACTAGGTGTGGCTGCTGACGAAATCGTAACTTTTGACAAAGTTTTATTCGTAGGTGGAGAAACAGTTAAAGTTGGAGCTCCAACTGTTGCTGGCGCTACTGTAACAGCGAAAGTTGTTAAAGAAGGTAAGCAAAAGAAAATTACTGTTTTCAAACTTAAAGCGAAAAAGAACTACCGTCGTAAGCAAGGTCACCGTCAACCATACACTAAATTAGTAGTTGAAGCAATCAACGCTTAATAAGTAGGTGATGGACATGATTACAGTAACTATTTATAGTGATGATAATCGTAAATCGTATGGATTTGAAATTTCAGGACATGCTTTATCGGATGTCTATGGTCGAGATTTAGTTTGTGCAGGTGCTTCTGCTGTTGCCTTCGGTGCAGTAAACGCGATCCCGCAAATTACAGGAGTTACTCCTGAAATCGAACAAGGTGCTGAAGGCGGTTACTTAAAAGTGACTATTCCGCAAGCTGAACTGAATGATGAAACAGACGCTAAATTACAAGTTATTCTGAACACAATGGTGACACAGTTCTATACAATGACTGCGAGCTATTCAGAATATATCGAATTGAAATATAAAATGATCTAGGAGGTGGAACAGAATGTTATTATTAACTTTAGATCTTCAATTCTTCGCATCTAAAAAAGGTGTAGGTTCTACTAAAAACGGACGTGACTCTGAGTCTAAACGCCTTGGTGCTAAACGCGCTGATGGTCAATTCGTTACTGGTGGTTCAATTCTTTACCGTCAACGCGGTACAAAAATTTACCCAGGTACAAACGTAGGCCGCGGTGGTGACGATACATTATTCGCAAAAGTTGACGGCGTTGTTAAATTTGAACGCTATGGTCGCGACAAGAAAAAAGTATCTGTATACCCTACAGCTCAAGAAGCATAATTCTTGCAATGAAAGGACTGCATTTATTGCAGTCCTTTTTTTAAGTTTTTGCACAAATTTTTGATGATTAACGATGCCTTCAAGCAATGCAAATGGATGATTGAACTTTTCTTAAGTATTGAATATGTCATGAGTATGGAGTATGGAAGGAAAACTGATAAAAAACTTGTTATACTAATAATACTGTAATACGGAGTGTGTGAAATGACCGTTTCGAAATTAACTGTAAGTGAAGCATTGCGCTTTGCAAATCACGATTATTTGAATCAGCTTCATTTAATCCAGATGAACCTGGATTTAGGACGAGTGGATGAAGCGAAAAAGGTGATTTTTGACCAGTCTGAACATTGTAAAATGCTTTCGAACATCAATCGTCTCCAAATAAAGGAAACAGTCGAATGGCTTCAGACCCTTTGCTGGCGTTATCCGGCTTTACAACTAAGCATGACGAGTGATGTAAATGCACCAATACAAAGCAAGTACGATGAAGCGATTGTTCAATACTTGGAAAACACAATTATTCATGTTTACGACAAGCTTGATCCATATGAAGAGCATCAATTACTGTTAAACATCGAAACATATGAAGATAAATGGAATATTTCATTTCATTTAAAGGGAAAATGGGAACAGTCGCCATTTTCAATAGAACAGAATATTTTTAATGTGGAAACATATGAACAAACGGATACAAGTTGGAAATATGTTCTTCACATATGAGGAGTGAAAGAAATGTTTGTCGATCACGTTAAGATTTATGTTAAAGGTGGAGACGGCGGGGATGGAATGGTTGCATTCCGCCGTGAAAAGTATGTACCGAATGGTGGTCCGGCAGGTGGAGATGGAGCACGTGGCGGTAACGTAGTATTTGAAGTTGAAGAAGGTTTACGTACGTTAATGGATTTCCGTTACAAACGTCACTTCAAAGCTGAACGTGGAGAGCACGGAATGAGTAAAGGGATGCACGGTCGTCGTGCAGAAGATTTAATCGTTAAGGTGCCACCAGGTACAGTTGTAATGAATGCAGAAACAAAAACAGTCATTGCCGATTTAGTTGAACATGGCCAACAAGCGATTATTGCTAAAGCGGGCCGTGGCGGACGCGGTAACTGCCGTTTTGCAACACCTTCTAACCCTGCACCGGAATTAGCCGAAAAAGGTGAACCAGGTCAGGAACTGGAAGTAATTTTAGAATTGAAAGTATTAGCGGATGTTGGATTGGTTGGTTTCCCTTCAGTAGGTAAATCAACATTACTATCGGTAGTTTCTTCTGCAAAACCTAAAATCGGTGCTTACCACTTTACAACAATCGTACCGAACTTAGGTATGGTGGAAACAGATGATGGCCGTTCATTCGCAATGGCGGATTTACCTGGTCTAATCGAAGGCGCACACCAAGGTGTCGGATTAGGGATGCAGTTCCTGCGTCACATCGAGCGTACACGTGTCATCGTACACGTAATTGATATGTCCGGTATGGAAGGCCGCGAACCTTATGATGATTATGTAACAATCAACAATGAGCTTGAACAATATAATTTACGATTACTTGAGCGTCCTCAAATTATCGTAGCAAATAAAATGGATATGCCGAATGCGGAAGAGAACTTGGAAGAGTTCAAAAAGAAAGTAGGCGAAGATGTAAAAATCTTCCCGATTTCAGCCGTTTCCCGTCAAGGTTTAAAGCCATTGCTATTTGAAATTGCGGATCTTTTAGAAGTAACACCTGAGTTCTTATTACATGATGTATTTGAAGAAGAATCAGATGCGGTAGTAATGTACAAGCATGAAGGCCAAGGTGGCGACTTCGAAATTACACGTGATGATGATGGTGCATACGTACTTTCAGGATACACAATCGAACGCCTATTCAAAATGACGGACTTCAGCCGTGAAGACGGTATTCGACGCTTTGCTCGCCAGTTACGTGCGATGGGTGTCGATGAAGAGTTACGTAAACGCGGTGCTCAAAACGGCGATACTGTTCGTTTAATGGAATTCGAATTTGACTTTGTCGACTAATTAAGTGGGGGATGACGATGAAAAACGTAGCAAATCAGCGATATTATTTAGTGCGTGAAGATGTCCTGACAGATGCGATGCAAAAAACATTGGAAGCAAAACAATTATTGCAAAAAGGATCTGTTTCATCCATTTGGGATGCGGTAAAAGAAGTGGATTTATCTCGCAGCGCATTTTATAAATATCGTGATGCAGTTTTTCCTTTCCATTCGATTGTGCAAGAGCGTATTTTAACGGTTTTCATTCAATTACAAGACCGAAAAGGTACACTTGCCAAATTACTCGAAACTGTATCTGATGCCCATTGCAATGTACTGACGATTCACCAGACGATTCCGATTCAGGGACGTGCCAATGTGACGCTTTCTTTAGATGTGACAAGCATGTCTTATGAGCTGGATGAACTTATTCGAAGCTTGAATCAGCTTGAATTTATCGAATCTGCTGAAGTAATCAGTTCAGGCGCATTTTAACTTACTTAAAGTGAGATGTCCTATGTAATGGCAATGGCATCAGAAAATAAATAAAATTTGCTGTCCAATAAGTTTCAGGGCATATTGGACAGCTTTCTTTTTAGGATTAATTTCCAGAAAATTTAGAACTTATAATAGAGGTGCTTTTTTATGTCAGAAAAAAATTGGGAAAAAAGAATTGCTTATCTAGGTCCGGAAGCATCATTTACATATTTAGCGACAAAAGGTCTGTTTCCGAATGATTGGCATATTCCGTACAAGTCCATTCCGGAATGTATCGAAGCTGTATCGGAGGGGAAAGTCGAGCTGGCCGTTGTACCAGTTGAAAATGCGCTGGAAGGATCTGTTCCGCTGACAATTGACTATTTGTTCCATGAATCCGAGCTTTTTGTTACAGCCGAAGTCATGTCAAAAATCCAGCAGCATTTATTAGTTAATAAAAAATTTGCGGAAAATAGCGAGGCAATCGAAGAGATTTATTCACATCCACATGCTTTGGCACAGTGTCATAAATATTTATATTATAATCATGGAGGAGTAAGACAAACATCGTATTCTTCAACTGCCGCCGCAGCAGAACTTGTTTCCCAAACGGAAGACCGCTGTATCGCCGCTGTTGCGAACCTTTCTGCCGCTGAGAAATATAATTTACATATACTCGAAAAAAATATTCATGATTTCCATTTTAATCATACGCGTTTCTTCGTTTTATCGAAGCAAAATATAAAGCATGGCTTAGTCCCGCTTCACGCACAGCCAAAAACGACATTCATGCTGACATTGCCGACAGATGTATCAGGGGCGCTTCATCAAGTACTTTCGGTATTTGCATGGCGTAAACTGAACTTGAGCAAGATTGAATCGCGTCCACTTAAAACCGGACTCGGGAATTATTTCTTCATAACTGATATACTAGCAGATGAAGAGGAACCGATGATGAAAGGCGCTGTGGAAGAACTGATAGCGCTCGGATGTAAGGTGAAGTCACTCGGAACCTATTATACATACGTCACACCAGAATGAGGTGAAAAGCATGAAGCGAATCTTATTATTTGATGGAGAGTGCAATTTCTGTGATGCGAGCGTCCAGTTTATTATTAAACGTGACCCGAAAGCATTATTTCAGTTTGCCTCGCTTCAAAGTGATGTTGGAGCAGCTTTGTTGAAAAAGTATGATGTGCCGGAAACAACGGACAGCATTGTGTTTATAGAAAATGACCGGCATTATACGGAATCGACGGCCGCACTTAAGATTACACGAAATTTATCAGGTTTGTGGAAGTTGTTTTATGTATTTATCGTTGTACCGAAGCCGGTTCGCGATATTGTGTATCGCTGGATTGCCAAAAACCGCTACAAATGGTTCGGGAAAAAGCAGGAATGCATGTTACCGTCACCAGAACAGCGTAAACGTTTTTTATAAGATGTACAGGTGCACTTTGCTTTCATGCAGAGTGCGCTTTTTATTTGTTCGGAAGTTGTCGGGGGAGATTTTATTAGAACAATCTTGCCGGTTATTAGAACAATGGTGGCGTTTATTCGAACATGTGAAGAGGATATTAGAACTTTGGGGAAATTTGAATACGTACTCCGGATTTTTTGTCCGTATAGGGGCGAAAAAAAATAGGCGTACCGTTTATATTAGAAGATTGGTGCAACATATTAGAACATCTCATGCGGATATTTGAACATCCGGCAATGATATTAGAAAATAAGAAATTATATTAGCACATCCGGCCAGTATATTAGAAAACTGCCATTTTATTAGAAGATAAAAATTTATATTAGAAGATCTTCAAATATATTAGAATTTCCGATAAGAAATCAAACTTTCCTATAACGGGGCTCGTCTAATTGTTGAAAGGAGGTATTCCGGTGGAAAGTTACTTAATCAATGATACCGTTAACTTATCAAATGAAGCGATTATAGACGAACTTATGCAACAGTACGGAGAAGACGTATTAAAGCTTGTCATGCAATATGTACATAACAACTCGGTTGCCGAGGATCTGACACAGGAAATTTTCGTGAAATGCTACAGGGCACTTCCAACATTTCAGTATGGCTCGTCGTTAAAAACGTGGCTTTGGCGCATTGCCATTAACCATTCGAAAGATTATCTGAAAAGCTGGTATGCCAAAAATGTCGAAGCAAAAGATGATGAAGTGTTTATGAAAGTGGAAAGCAGCCATTCCGTAGAACAGGAAGTCATCCAGCAGCAGGAAGATGCTGATTTAGTAAAGGCGGTCATGGCGCTGCCGGTCAAATACCGTGAAGTTATTTATTTATGCTATTACGAAGATCGGACGATGAAGGAAATGGCCGATGTACTGCAAATTAATGAAAACACCGTAAAAACGAGGCTTCGAAAAGGGAAGCAGCTATTAAAAAAACATCTGGAGCGTGAAGGAAATGGATGATCGTTTAAAAAATTTGAAAACAGCGATGGATCGCACTGCATTTTCCGGCACGAAATTCACAGAGCAGCACAAGCAACATGTTCAGCGTCAGTTAAACGTCGATGAGTTGAAAAAAATGATTCTATCACTTCTTTTCGAAGCGAAGTCCGGTATTGAAATTACGCAGTTACTCCATGTAAGGGGAGTACAGGATGTTGTCAACAATGAGGGCATGATCTATTCCATTCTACATGAACAGGAAAACGATGGACTTGTGTTTGCCAGTTGGAATGACGGTGTTAAGCGTTACAAGCTAACGAAGGCCGGTAAAAAACAATTACAGCAAGAAGGTCATGTGAAACTGACTTTTAAGGAACGTTTACTGGGGGTGCGCATGCATGCAGAGTGAAAGCTTCTTAAGAAAAGTCACTGCCTTTATTCGATCGAAGGAAGCTCAGGTTCATGTATATGATGAATTAAAGCAACATCTAGAACATTCGAAAATTGCATGGATGAAAAAAGGGTATACAGCGGAGGAAGCAGAGCGAAAAGCAATCGAAGAAATGGGGTCGCCTTCTGAAATCGGTAAATCGATGGATAAAATTCACCGACCGAAAGTAGACTGGCTATTAATCGGTTTAGTGGCCATTCTTTTAGGTACAAGTTTTATCCCGCTAGTAACATTTGACAGTACCATCTTTTTTGGAGCCGATATGACCAATCATTTTATTCGAGGTAAGTGGCTGCATCTTGTATTTGCCGTAATATTGATTGCCGTCCTGATGTATACCGATTATCGGAAGGTGGAACGATTCAGTCTCGCTCTATATTTAGGTGCACTTATTCTGTTAATGGTATTAAGTTATTTCCCGACAGTTAGAGTGCAGGGGCAAAGCTATTTAATGGCAGGACCGATACAGATTCAGGCTTTGACCGTTTTACCAATGCTGTTCATTGCCTGGGCAGGTTTTTTTACGCGGGGGAAATTTAAAAGCTGGCAGTTAATCGTCTTATTTGTTTTGCCGTTATGGTTTATTTTAAGTGCGCCAAGCCTGATAGCAGCATTCCTGTATGCTGGGGTAGTGACGGTTTTATTTTTTGTCAGTGATTATTCCGCCAAGGCAAAAATAGTAACAAGTTTAGCGGTAAGCGGGTTCGTAGCGAGCAATATGTTCCTCATTATACCCCGGTTGCATGATTACCAGCTTGTGCGGCTATACGCATATTTGGATCCGGCCAGTTATCCGACAGAGGAAGGCTATGTTTATTTGGCAGTTAAAAATGCATTAAATGAAGCAGGATGGTTTGGCGCGGAGACGATTCGTTATATTCCGGAAGGGCATACCGACTTCGCTTTAGTACTGCTTATTCAGAAATTCGGATATATTGCAGGAATTGCCGTCGTTTCGGTATTATTTGCCGTTGCCGTTCGTATACTTTGGAAAGTGAACCGATTACCCCGTTCCTATGGGAAAATGCTTGTAATTGGAGCAGTCTCTTTTTACTGCATGCAGTTTGGCTATTCTGTTGCGATGATCCTTGGCTGGCTGCCGATTATCGGATTGGCGCTTCCTTTTATCAGTTATGGTTTTACGTCTCTATTATTAAATTCGTTTGTCATCGGGATTGCACTAAGTGTATATCGCAGGAAAACATTCACCGGATATGGAGTACAACGGAATTATTCATAATGAAAAACAGCTTATTCATCGGACGAGTGTCTTTTGAATAAGCTGTTTTAACTTAGTTTTCAATTAAGAAGCCGCGCTGGCGTAATTTCTCTTCGGCCAGGTTCAGGCTTTCTTCAGAAGTCGAGCTAATGACGTGCAGGTGTGTACCATCCGTTAATGCAGATAGATACAGGGCGTTCGTTTCCTGGACGCGTTTCACAAAATGCTCAACTTCCAAACGGTTCGAAACCATAATCGAAGCGGTAATTTCTCCATATACCGGATGTTCGACAATAACGCTTTCGACAGTCACGCCACAATCGACCAATATGAAAAGTTCTTCTTTAGCTTCATTTGGATTGTGCATACACACAATTTTTCGCTGAAGGCGTGTTTGCTGGACGTTGTGCATATAAATATACCCTTGGCTTGTTGCTACAATCGGTTCATTTCGTGCTTTCAATAAATTCATATCATTGACGATAACTTGTCTTGAAACATTTGTATGCTTCGCCAAATCTGTACCCGTCATCGGTTGTTCAGCATTTTTTAACAATGCGAGCAGTTCCAGACGACGTTCTTCACCTAATAACTTTTTCAATATCTTCACCTCAATTAGCATACCAGTTCCTTTTTATCTTATCATATTTACCGTTTGCTAAGCGTGAACATTGTGGCAATAGCACAATTTGTGCATATGCTATTACGAGAAAAGGAGGAAAGAAGTGCGCGTTCATATTGTTCAAAAGGGAGACACTTTGTGGAAAATCGCGAAGCAATACGCGGTTGGCTTTGATGAGTTAAAGCGATTAAATGCCCATTTAGCAAACCCTGACTATATTGTTCCGGGAATGGAAATCTATTTACCGGACACGACTACGAAAAAAGAAGTGCAGCAACCAGTGAAGGAACAGCCAAAGTCTGTTAAAGAGCAACCGGTACCAACACCGGCGCCGGCACCAAAACCAGCTCCAGCCCCAGTCCCAGCGCCGAAAAAAGAGCAAGTTAAGCCAGCACCAGCGCCAGCACCAGCGCCAGCACCGGCTCCAACACCGGCTCCGATGCCAATGCCACAACCGCAAAAACCGATTTGGCAAGGGGATATTATTTATTTCCAGCAACCGCAGCCGATGCCGATGCCAATGCCGAATTGGCAAACACATGTACATGTTCAGCCGACATTCGAAAATACGGTGACAGTACCGCAACCAATGCCGACACCACAGCAACCGGTTGCTCAACAACCTCCGCAGCAACCACAGCAACCAATTTTTATCGAGCAACCGCAATATATCCAACCAATGCCGATGCCAATGCCGCAAATGCCGGTATGTCCAACATGTCACCATATGCCGATGCCAATGCCAATGCCAATGCCTCAAATGCCTGTATGTTCAAAATGTCATCAAATGGCAATGGAATCTCCAATGCATATGCAGCCAATGCCGATGCCAATGCCAATGCCGATGCCGCAAATGCCGGGTTGTTCGAAATGTAACCAAATGGCAATGGAATCCCCAATGCAGATGCAACCAAATATGTATATGGAGCCAATGCCAATGTCGATGCCGATGCAAATGCAGATGCAGATGCAGCCGATTTGCCACGAAGAGTCATCATTAAAAAGAGATCATTGTCAGGATAAGGATCACCTAGTACATCAGTATTATGAAGAAATTGACCACATGATGCGTCAACCAAACCCTTGTCACCCACATATGATGCCGATGCCGTATCCTGAAAATACAATGCAGCAGATGATGCCATATCCAGCAAATACGATGCCTCAAATGCAACAAATGCCACACCCGCCGAAATCATGTCAATAGTAATTAAGGAAAATTGCTGGAAGTGGGATACACATAAAGGGTCCTTTTTTATGAAGTATTATGAAAATGGTTTTGTTGCACAGAAAGTTAAAGCGGTTCACCGAGAGCTTGAAAATATACAATTTCCATATCATATTCCACTTGTTGAAAATGAAGAGAAGCATATAATAAAGCAGTTTTGGTTTGAGGGGAAAAGTGCTGAGTATAAACGTTTTGAACATCAGCAGCTTTCCCTCCATGCTATCGAAAAACTGCATGAAACAAATGAAGTCATTCCTTGGGCGGAATTGGGCATCTTGTCCACGTATCAATTACAGGAGAAATGGACGAGGAGATTCGAGCGTTTTATCAATCATGAAAGAGAATTGAGACGTTTACTAAAAAGCAATTATGATATTTTAGTCAATCATGCTTCCTATGCCTTAGGTTTAATGGCTCAAATTACAGTGCCGAGTGAAAAGCCAACGATTTTACATGGGGATGTTGTTCATCATAATGTGATGCTACGTGGTGAAGATGTGAAACTTATTGATTTTGATTTAGCCTCTTTAGGAGAGGCGTCAGATGAAATTATTTTATGGCTTCATCGTGTATTGCCACATGTTCAATATGAAGTTCAGCCACTTGTAAATGACCATCAATATTTGCATAAAGCGCAGGAAAAGCTTCACTATCTGTTTTTCCCGAATGAAATATTAAGGGAATGTTTATACTATTTGAAACTCAGCGACCGGCAAAAGCTTTCCTGCTATCCATTTATTCAATCGATTGTATATGACTGGATGAAACATTATGATTCTTTTGCAAGACAGATTGATACATTGCAAAACTAATTGGCAGTTTATAATCGATGTGAGATGGAGAAGAATATGATAAACTATTAAAGGCTGTCTTCAAGGACGGTCTTTTCTTTTTTGATGCAACATACGTTCGGTAATTCACAGTTCTTATGCTATAATAGAGCGTGAAATGTGAGGGATAAACGATGTATGATTATTTAAAAGGACAGGTTACTAGGGTTACCCCGGAATATATTGTATTGGAGCAGCAAGGAATCGGCTGGATGCTGTATACACCAAATCCATTTGCATTCCGTACGTCTGCAAGTGAACAGCAGATCTATGTGTCATTGCAAGTACGTGAAGATGCACAAAATCTATATGGGTTCAATAGTTTGGAGCAACGTGAATTATTTAAAAAACTGATTCAAGTATCAGGCATCGGTCCAAAAGGTGCGCTTGCTATTTTAGCGAGCGGAAATCCAACTTCAGTCATCCAGGCAATTGAAATGGAAGATGAAGCATTTTTAATCCGTTTCCCGGGTGTCGGAAAGAAAACAGCACGTCAAATGATTCTGGATTTGAAGGGGAAACTGGATATGCTGCTTGATCACGTCGAGTTACCGAGCGCGGAAAATGAGCTGCCGTTGTTCGGAGTGAATCCGAATGAACATGAATTGCAGGAAGCGATGCTGGCACTTATGGCATTAGGCTATTCAGAAAAAGAATTAGATAAGATCAGACCACAATTAAGTGAAGATGAAAAGTTAACGACAACAGACGCCTATATTAAGCAGGCATTGAAGCTGTTGTTGAAATTGAAATAAAAAGGAGTGAGAATCATGTCAGACCGTGTACTTTCTGGTGAAGCAACAGATGCCGAAGAGCAGTTTGAGCTTTCTTTAAGACCGCAACGTCTAGCGCAATACATAGGCCAGGATAAAGTGAAGGAAAACCTGAAAATCTTTATCGAGGCCGCTAAGCTACGTCAGGAAAGTCTTGACCATGTTCTCCTTTATGGACCACCAGGTTTAGGTAAGACGACGTTAGCAATCGTTATTGCCAATGAGATGGATGTAAATGTGAAAATGACGAGCGGTCCTGCAATTGAGCGGCCTGGCGATCTAGCAGCGATTTTAAGCTCCCTTGAAGCAGGGGATGTCCTTTTTATCGATGAAATTCATCGCCTGCCTAGAGCGATAGAAGAGGTGCTCTATTCGGCGATGGAAGATTACTGTCTTGATATCGTTGTCGGAAAAGGTCCTGAAGCCCGTTCGATCCGATTGGAATTGCCGCCATTTACTCTTGTCGGTGCAACAACGAGAGCTGGCGCTTTATCTGCTCCACTTCGTGACCGTTTTGGTGTATTATCCCGCCTGGAATATTATGATGAACAGTCACTCGCTGAAATTGTTATCCGGTCCGGTGAATTGTTCGGTGTTCAACTCGATAAGCATGCCGCATTTGAAATTGCACGCAGATCCCGAGGGACACCTCGTATTGCAAACCGATTGTTAAAAAGGGTCCGGGACTACGCCCAAGTACTGGCAGATGGCATTGTTTCCACAAGTCTGGCTGAACAGGCACTGGAACTGCTGCAAGTTGACCCTCGTGGACTGGATCATATCGATCATAAGCTGATGCAGTCAATGATTGAACGATTCGGCGGCGGACCTGTCGGATTGGATGCATTAGCAGCATCGATTGGAGAAGAGCGCATTACGATTGAAGATGTATATGAACCATATTTACTGCAAATCGGATTTATCCAACGAACACCACGCGGCCGAATTGCGACAAATCTATGTTACGACCATTTCGGTTACCCGCCGACACAAAATGAATAGAAGGAAGTTTTAAACGTGAAAGTAGAAGATTTTGATTTTTATTTACCAGAAGAATTAATTGCCCAAACACCATTGTTGGACCGTACAGCGAGTCGTCTAATGGTAGTAAATCCAAACTCATTGGAAGTGGAGCATCACACATTCGGTCATATTTTGGATGAGTTAAATGCCGGAGATTGTTTAGTATTGAATGATACACGCGTATTGCCGGCACGCTTAATGGGTGTTAAAGCTGATACGGGTGCGAACATTGAATTATTGCTGTTAAAACAGACAAATGAAGATGAGTGGGAGACGCTAGTAAAGCCAGCGAAGCGTGTGAAAATAGGCACTGTCGTGACATTTGGTGACGGACTATTGACGGCGACTTGTACAGGTGAGCTTGAGCACGGCGGCCGTACATTCAAATTCACATACGACGGGATCTTTTATGAGATTTTAGATCAGCTTGGTGAAATGCCGTTACCGCCATATATCCGTGAAAAGTTGGATGACCAAGATCGTTATCAAACGGTATTTGCGAAAGAGCGCGGGTCTGCAGCTGCACCAACAGCGGGTCTGCATTTTACACAACCTTTACTTGAGGCGATTAAAGCAAAAGGTGTCGAAGTTGTATTTATTACATTGCACGTAGGTCTTGGCACATTCCGTCCTGTGAGTGTGGATTCGATTGAGGACCATGATATGCACTCTGAATTTTACAGTGTGACGGAAGAGGCAGCTGCTGTAATCGAACGTGTTAAACAAGCGGGGGGCAAGGTGATCTCGGTAGGGACAACTTCCACTCGTACACTTGAAACGGTTGCATCGAGAAATGATGGGAAAATTGTCGCTTCTCAGGGATGGACAAATATTTTCATTTATCCGGGTTATGAATATAAAGCAATCGATGGACTCATTACAAACTTCCATTTACCGAAGTCGACATTAGTCATGCTTGTCAGCGCACTTGCATCGAAAGAAACAATAATGAACGCCTATGAACAAGCGGTTAAGGAAAAATACCGATTCTTCAGCTTTGGCGATGCCATGTTTATCCGCCCGGCTAAGTAATTTGCAATTAAATCAAAACCTATATACAATAATAATTTGTGCAACACCTACTAAACTTAGTAGGTGTTTTCATTCGAAGTACTGTTTTTACTTTAGAAACGAGAGGATTTTTTTATTATGACTGAAACAACAAAACAACCACCAATTCGTTATGAATTGATTAAAACATGTGCACAGACGGGTGCACGATTAGGTATTGTCCATACTCCGCATGGTTCATTTGAAACACCGACATTCATGCCGGTTGGTACACAAGCGACAGTAAAAGCAATGAGCCCTGAAGAATTAAAAGAAATGAATGCAGGAATTATCCTTTCAAACACATATCATCTATGGCTTCGTCCAGGGAATGATATTGTGAAAGAAGCAGGCGGGCTGCATAAATTCATGAACTGGGACCGTCCAATTTTAACGGATTCAGGCGGATTCCAAGTATTCTCATTATCTAAATTCCGTAAAATCGAAGAAGAAGGCGTTCATTTCCGTAACCATTTAAATGGAGACAAGCTGTTTTTATCACCGGAAAAAGCAATGGAAATTCAAAACGACTTAGGTTCTGATATTATGATGGCGTTTGATGAATGTCCTCCATTCCCGGCGACATATGAATATATGGAAGCATCTGTTGACCGTACAACACGTTGGGCAAAACGTTGTAAAGAAGCACACCAACGTCCTGACGAGCAAGGACTGTTCGGTATTATTCAAGGCGGAGAATATGAAGAGCTGCGCCGTAAATCGGCTGAAGCTTTAGTAGAGCTTGATTTCCCGGGTTATGCAATCGGCGGTTTATCAGTTGGTGAGCCGAAAGATATTATGAACAAAGTATTGGACTTTACTGCACCAATGATGCCGGACGATAAACCACGCTATTTAATGGGTGTCGGTTCACCGGACTCTTTAATCGATGGAGCCATCCGCGGTATCGATATGTTTGACTGTGTATTACCAACACGTATCGCACGTAACGGTACATTAATGACATCTGAAGGACGTATGGTCATCAAAAATGCAAAATATGCAAAAGACTTTACGCCAATCGATGAGAATTGTGATTGTTATACTTGTAAAAACTATACTCGTGCATATGTGCGTCATTTATTACGTACGGAAGAAACGTTCGGTTTACGATTAACTTCATACCATAACCTGCGCTTCCTTATTAAATTAATGGAAGATGTACGTCAGGCGATCCGTGAAGACCGTCTAGGTGATTTCAAAGAAGAGTTCTTTGAAAAGTACGGCTACAATAAACCAAATGCTAAAAACTTCTAAAAATATGTTCGAAATCCGAAATTCACTATAATTTTTTGAGAAAAAATAGAGTTTTTTGCGCAATAACGTGCAATTCTATACTATACTAGGTAAGTGAGAAAGAGATAGAGAAAGGGGGCAATTTGAAAATGGAAGGTTTAGTACAATTTTTACCGATTATCGTAATGTTCGTTGCGATGTGGTTCATTTTAATTCGTCCAGCACAAAAACGTCAAAAAGCAACCGCTACAATGCAAAACAGCTTAAAACGTGGGGATAAAGTAGTTACTGTAGGTGGCTTACACGGAGAAGTTGATGCAATTGAAGATACGACTGTTTATTTAATCGTTGACGGGAATACTCGTTTAAAATTTGAACGCCAAGCAATTGGTCGTGTAGAATCAGTTTAAACGTTAAAAAAAGCTTGCGGAAATTTAATTTCCGCAAGCTTTTTTGTATCTTTCATGCAATTTAGAACAAGCTATTGTATGAGAGGTGAATCAATTGGAAGATTATACATTAATTATATTTCGAACAATTGTTTTGTATATTATTTTACTCATTGTTTTCCGTCTGATGGGCAAACGTGAAGTTGGTGAACTCAGTATTGTGGATTTGGCGATATTCGTGTTGATGGGTGAAATAGCTGCAATTGCTTTGGACGACTATGATCGACAGTTCTTTAAAGCCGTTTTGCCTATAATTTTATTGTTTTTAATTCAATACTTAAACTCATGGCTCATATTAAAAAATAAAAAATTACGTGACTTTATTGAAGGCGATCCCTCTCTTGTTATCCGCGATGGATTCATATGTGAAGTAGAAATGAAAAAGCAACGCTACAATCTTGATGACCTACTCCAGCAATTACGTGAACAAGGAGTTTGTTCTGTTCAGGATGTTGCCTACGCTTTTTTGGAACAATCCGGAAAGCTATCGATTTATCAAAAAAATTCTGGCGGGTTTATATTGCCCCTCATAATGGATGGCTATGTTGACAAAAGACACTTGAGAATTATTGGTAAGGATGAAGAATGGCTCGTTCGCGAATTACTGGTTAATGGCTATCCGAATATACGGGATATTTTTTACTGCAGCTATGAAGACGGAAAGTGGTTTGTCCAATTACGAGCGCGAAAAAATGGAACGTAGATACTGGAAATCATTGAAACGAATTTGTTTTGTAATGAAAAGTAACAGCAAGACAAACCCGATTGTAATTGCAACGCTGATCATAAGCGGCATTCCGGCAGCAATGATCGGCTGTACAAACGACGTGAGGATAAAAATTCCGTATGGCAGAACGAAAAATCTGAAACCGACATTGATTTTCTTTTGCTGTTTAATTGAAGCGATGTGTAAAAAGGATGTGATAAGAACACCAAAGCCGATTGCAATAATCGCGCCTTTTTCCTGAATGGCTGGTTGTGAGGCAAGGAAGAACAGTAAAAACAGTTTTCCTATACCACCATAAATAGAATTCATCATGGCAGCCTGGGCTTCATCCAATGCTTGTAAAATGGAGTGAAGCGGACTTTGAATATAGTAAAAATAAAAAATAGGTGCCAATATTTTCATATACCCACGATTTTCCTCTAGGTGAAACAGCACCATTGTCAACTCATCGCCGTGTATGAAAAACACAGTAGCGGCCATACAGCCGATTAATGAAGATAACCGTAATGAATGGGTGATTCGTTTATTCAGCAATGTGTAATTATTGCTCGCCAGTGCGCTACTTACTGCAGGAATCAGTACGATTGCCAATGCAGCAGGTATGAAAGCCGGGAACAGCAGTAATGGTATATGCACCCCGGAAATAATTCCATACAATGTAGTAGCGGCTCCTGCAGCCAAACCTGAAACCGTCAGTGCTTTTAAGAAAATGATCGGTTCCAAAAACCATGTAAAGGTCCCGAACAACTTACTGCCGGCTGAAGGCAATGCAATGTTAAAAATCGGTTTTGTAAAGGAAGTGCCTGTCGACCCCTTTTTGAACATTCTACTCGAACGTTTATAAAAAATCGCCAAAAACAGTAACGAGAAAACCTCACCAATTGCTGTTATTCCCATAGCGGCTGCGGCAGTCATTGCAGGCGATTCCGAAATGAAATAAGGCAATAAGACGACAATGAGGCCAATCCGTACAAGTTGCTCAAGAAGTTGTGCCCATGCAGTAGGGGCAATTTTTGCTAAACCTTGCAAATATGCTTTTATTAAGCTTGAAAAGATTACGATTGGAATTGTGAAAAGGCTAATATAAAGTGTGAAAATAAGGTTTTCATTATGTAAAAGCACTTTTGCAATATAAGGAATTGCAAAATAAATGAATGGACTAAATAAAATAATGGAAATGGCCGAAATTTTGATTGCTGTTTTCATTACGGATGTAACATGTTCTGTTTTTCGTTTCGCATGGTATTCTGCAATCAGCTTCGAGATCGCAATCGGAATACCTAATTGAATAAGCGAAATGAAAAATATAAATGTCGGATAAGCCGTCATATAGAGTCCGACCGCTTCCTCCCCGGCAATACGCATAAACTGCATTCGATACAAAAACCCAAGACATTTTGAAATAAATATGACAAACATTAAAAATAATGTTCCTTTTAGAAATGAGCCCAAATAACTTCTACATTCTCCCTTCTCAATTTAATTTCATTCATATACAATAAAGTATGCAGTAGTAATCGCAGTTAAAACCTAAGTTCAGGAGTGATCGACATGCAAATTCCATTTTTCGGCCTTTACGAAAAGGTCCAGCTTATATTGACGAACAAAATCGAGGAATTTCATTACTATGGATATGATTCGATAACAGAACAGGATTTATGGAAATATTGCATCGATAAGGCGTGGCGCAAAAAAGATGTGCAAAATATGCGGTTGCATGAGCTGACAGCAGGCATTTTCGGTGCAACGGCTTCGGAAGTGCTGAGCTATATGCAAATAAGGGATTTTAAGCGGAATGAATTAAACTTAAAACTTTCTAATGAAGAGCTCCAAAGTTTATTTCAACCGCTTAAGGAATAGGGAAAAATAAGAATTCTATAATAAATTATCTAGTAATAATTTGACAGTTTCCACTAGCTGTTTCATAATGAGAGTGTTGTGCTTTTCAAACTATCGGATTGTTATTTTTGAAAAGTAATTCAGAAAATTATTGAAATGAATACATAGTTTGTGGAAGGTAATTTTTACGTTTTACATCACACCGCTTTTAGTGTGATATTGAGGAGGATTTTTTAATGAAATTAGCAAACCGTATCATTACGTTCGTTCTTGTCGTAGCATTGCTATTTACAGGAATGGGCACAACGGTAGAGAAGGTTTTAAACGATGTAAAACTTGGATTGGACCTTCAAGGTGGATTTGAAGTACTTTATGAAGTGGAATCACTTGTTGATGGACAAGCGATTACCCAGAGTGTACTGGCGGATACAACGACGGCATTAAACAATCGTATAAATGCATTCGGTGTTAGTGAGCCAAGCATTCAAATAGAAGGGGAAGACCGAATTCGTGTCCAGCTTGCCGGCTTGGCGGATCAGGACTCTGCTCGTGAGCTATTATCGAGTACAGCGAATTTAACTTTCCGTGACGTAAATGACAATATTTTATTGGATGGTACAGATTTAAAGGAAGGTGGCGCAGCAGCGTCATTTGACCAACAGAACCAGCCAATCGTAACTTTAACATTGAAAGACGCGGCTAAATTTGCGGAAGTGACGCAAAAAGTTATGAGCATGGGTGCACCGAATAACTTATTAGTTGTTTGGTTGGATTTTGAAGAAGGCGTAGATTCATACGCTAAAGAAAAAGAAAAGCCACCTGCAGAACAGAAATTCCAGTCAGCTGCTTCTGTAACACAAGTTTTAAATACAACAGATGTTATGATTTCGGGTAACTTCACAGTAGAAGAAACGAAAAACTTTGCATCTGTATTAAATGCAGGTTCTTTACCTGTTAAGTTAACGGAAATCTATTCAACATCGGTTGGAGCACAATTCGGTAAAGATGCATTGAATGATACAGTATTTGCAGGGGTAGTCGGCGTACTGCTAATCTTCCTGTTCATGCTGATCTACTACCGTTTACCGGGCTTTATCTCAATCATTACATTATCGGTATTCACATATTTAGTATTAATCGTCTTTAATGGTATTAATGCTGTATTAACATTACCAGGTATTGCGGCGATTGTTTTAGGGATCGGGATGGCCGTTGATGCGAACATTTTAACTGCTGAGCGTATTCGCGAAGAATTACGTGTTGGCCATACTGTAAAAGATGCATTCAAATTAGGTTCTAAGCAATCTTTATCAGCAATTATTGATGCACAATTAACAACTTTACTTGCAGCTGCCGTATTGTTCTATTATGGTACAAGTTCAGTTAAAGGTTTTGCTACGACATTAATTATTTCGATTTTACTATCATTTGTAACAGCTGTATGGGGATCTCGTATGTTACAGGGATTACTTGTAAACAGTGGCTACTTCAATAATCCGGCATGGTTCGGAATCAGCAGATCGAAACAGCATTCACTTGATGAAGGAATTACTTCACTTGACTTAACAACGAAATTCGATAAATTGGATTTTGTTGGAAACCGTAAAAAATTCTATGCAATATCGACTTTTATTTTAGTTGCAGGGATTATTGTACTGGGTGTATTCAAACTGAACCTTGGAATCGATTTTTCACAAGGTACACGGGTGGAAATTAAATCCGATACGGAGCTAGTGCAAGAAGAAGTGGAAAATTATCTTGTTGAAATCGGTTTTGCAAATGATGATGTCGTAATTTCAGGCGACGATCACAATATTGCTGTAATGCGTTATAAAGATGACTTCTCTCAACAAGAAGTACTTGATTTTTCTGCGCAAGTAAAAGAAACATACGGTCATGAGCCAAGTTTGAGTACTGTATCAGCTACAGTCGGAAAAGAACTGGCGAAAAATGCAATCTATGCATTGGCATTGGCAGCACTAGGCATTATTATTTACGTAGCGATTCGCTTCGAATGGCGTATGGGTCTAGGTGCAATTGTTTCATTACTGCATGACGTATTCTTTATCATTGTGATTTTCAGTATGTTGCGTTTAGAGGTAGATATTACATTTATCGCTGCGGTGTTAACGATTGTCGGGTACTCGATAAACGATACAATTGTTACGTTTGACCGTATTCGTGAAAATATTGACCGTCAAGAAAAAATTACATCGAAAGAAGAGTTGGCTACGATCGTCAACAAATCGCTTCGTCAGACAATGGGACGTTCTGTTAATACAGTATTGACGGTTATTGTAGTAGTTATAGCATTGATTTTCTTAGGTGCTCCTTCTATTCAAAACTTCTCAATCGCTCTATTAATCGGATTAATTACAGGGATTTACTCTTCTATCTGTATTGCGGCACAAGTTTGGTATTCACTAAAATGCCGTGAAATGGACAAAAAAGGTACATCTGTTGTGAAAAAAGAGAAAAAACAATGGGGTTCAGACGAGCCACAAGTTTAAAACATATGAACCGCGTAATTGCATTTTGCAAATTACGCGGTTTTTGTTTACCCTTATTCAAAAAAAGGAATAAATTTCTTATATTATGTATGAGAGGAGACGAATATGAAAATTCAATGGACATTTGCAGTAGGACTCATTTTTGCTATTATCATTGCCATTTTTGCCACAGTAAATGTGGATAGCGTGCAAGTGAATTATGTCTTTGGTGAAGCGCGCTGGCCATTAATATTAATCATTTTAGGATCGGTACTCATCGGATTTATCATCAGCTTTTGCTTTTCAGCATTCCGTATGTACGGGGGAAAAAGGCAAACGAAAGCGATTCAGAAAGAACTGGATGCAGCACATGTATTGATTAACGAAAAGGATACAGAGATTGTCCGTTTAAAAAATGAACTCCACGAACTAGGTGCTTCCGCATTTGTGACAGAAGAAATACCGGATAATAACGAAATGCCGAAAAAATAGTGAAAACAGAAGATGACTAACTGAAGCAATTTTGAAACAGGAATACGTTTCAAATTGCTTTTTTATTTTCAGTAAAGAATTGCATATTATCTCATTTTTTCAAACTGTCTTCCTGAAATTACATATCAACTTTTCTATTAATATCAGAAGAAACTTTGGGAAACAAGATAGATTTCCGTTATAATGAACTGCGTGAGGAAGTGAATAGATATGATACAGTCACAAAAATTATGGACAATAACACAGCAAGATGAGCAACTTGTAAAACAATTTAGTGAACAACTGAATATATCAACGATCACAGCAAAAATTTTAATTGCCCGTGGCTGCACTTCGGTAGAACAGGCAAAGCCGTTACTGAAAATTGATGAAACCCAATATCATGATCCGTTTCTAATGGCTGGGATGGAAGATGCAGTGATGCGTATTGAGCAGGCATTGGATAATGGCGAAAAGATTCTCGTATACGGTGATTATGACGCCGATGGTATTACAAGTACAACTGTGCTGCTTAATGCTTTACTTGATTTGGGTGCTGATGTCAGCTTTGTTATTCCGGATCGGTTTATTCATGGATATGGACCGAATGAAGAACTTTTCAAAAAAGCATATGAAGATGGCGTAAATTTAATTATTACGGTCGATAATGGGATAAGTGGAATCGAACAAGTAAAAGTTGCAAGAGAGCTTGGAATGGATGTCATTATTACCGATCACCATGAGGCGGGGGATGTATTGCCTGATGCCAATGTGATTATTCACCCACGTGTGCCCGAAGGCCATTACCCGTTTGGTGAGCTTGCCGGAGTAGGTGTTGCTTTCAAATTGGCGCATGCATTATACGGTGAGTTGCCGGACCATTTGTTTGAATATGTGGCAGTGGGAACTATCGCCGATTTAGTACCGCTCGTTGGCGAAAACCGTTATTTAGTTCAGCGGGGTTTGCAGGCATTGAAACAGTCTCCGAATCCTTGGGTTAAGGCTCTTTGTGATGCTTCAGGGGCAAACCAAAGAGATATCAATGAAGAAACTGTCGGTTTTTATTTTGGCCCTCGTCTTAATGCAATCGGCCGTTTAGGAAGTGCCGAGCCTGGAGTGCATTTTTTAATGAGTGAAGATCCGCAACAGGCAAATGCATTGGCAACCCAACTAAATGATAAAAATACAGAACGAAAAAAAATAGTAGAAGACATTACCAATGAAGCAATGGCAATGATTGAAAATGACGTTACCTTAAAAGATTCCCTCGTATTAGTCGTAGCAGGTGAAGGCTGGAATCCGGGTGTTGTCGGAATTGTTGCATCGCGATTAGTCGAAAAGTATTACCGACCGACAATTGTTCTATCACTTAATCCGGAAAAAGCGATCGCAAAAGGATCCGCGAGAAGTATTGAAGGGTTCCATCTGTATAATGAGTTGGCGAAAAACCGGGATATTTTACCGCATTTCGGTGGACATCCGATGGCAGCCGGGATGACATTGCCGATTGAACATGTCGATTCATTGCGTACACGTTTAAATGAACAAGCTAGACTTTGTTTAACTGAAGAACAGCTCGTACAGAAGATGCAGATTGATGTGCCGATTGAGCTAAGTGAAATTACCGTTGATGCGATTGAAGAGCTGCGGCAGTTGGCTCCATTTGGCACAGAGTTTCCGAAGCCGGTCTTTGGCATCCAGGATGTAAAGGTAAAATCGATGCGCAAAATCGGTTCAGGCGAAAATCACCTTAAAATGGAACTGGAAGATCCGTACCGTTCTCTTGATGCAATAGGGTTCAATAAAGGTTTTTTACACGATGAAATTTCGTATGGTGTTGCGTTGTCGTTAGTAGGAGATTTGCAGGTTAATGAATGGCAGGGCAATAAAAAACCGCAGTTCATGATCCAGGATGTCCGGGTGAATGAATGGCAGCTATATGATTACCGCGGAAAAAGCAAGACGGCAAACTGGCTTGCAAAAATTAATGTGGAAAAAACCGATTTTATTGCTTTTTCAGAACAGACAAAGCTGCATTTTGAACAGGAGATACCGAAAGAAATAGTACATTTCACTGTTGGAACTGAAGCTGAAGAATTGTATAAAAATATCGTCTTGCTCGATTTGCCTGAAAATGTAGCCACATTGGAAAAATTACTGCAGGATGTTCAAATTGAACGAATCTATGCACATTTATATACCGATCAATCCGCCTATTTTAATGGTATGCCGACACGGGAACATTTTAAAT
This sequence comes from Solibacillus sp. FSL W7-1324, assembly GCF_038008025.1. NCBI lineage: Bacteria > Bacillati > Bacillota > Bacilli > Caryophanales > Caryophanaceae > Solibacillus > Solibacillus sp. FSL W7-1324. The sequence goes on along the minus strand of NZ_JBBOYH010000001.1, from coordinate 2,364,944 downwards.
GGTACTACGGATTTCTGAAAAAACGTCCGAATTTTAACCTGAAACAACATATTCGACAATTATCCGAACATATCGGACTAAATATAGAAGTAATTAAATTTATGACAAAAGTGTTTTTTGAGCTAGGATTTGTTACAATAGAGAATGGTTTGACGACCGTAAACGAAAATGCACCGAAAACAGCATTATCCGAAGCACCGTCATATAAATTGCGTTCACAACAAATTGAACTTGAGCAGAAACTGTTATATGCAACATACAGTGAACTGAAGCAATGGTTTAATGAACGATTGAGTTCTTGAGGAGGACATAGGAAGAATGGATTTAAAACAGTACGTAACAACAGTTGAAAATTGGCCGAAAGAGGGCATCAGCTTTAAAGATATTACAACGATCATGGACAATGGTCCGGCATATAAATATGCGACTGATGAAATTGTAAAATATGCAAAAGAAGTTGGCGCTGAAATTATCGTAGGTCCTGAAGCACGCGGATTTATTATTGGATGTCCAGTAGCCTATGCATTGGAAATCGGTTTCGCTCCAGTTCGTAAACCAGGAAAGCTTCCACGTGAAGTCATTTCTGCAGATTATGGATTAGAATATGGTACAGATACTTTAACAATGCACAAAGATGCAGTTAAACCAGGTCAGAAAGTTTTAATCTGTGATGACTTGCTTGCAACAGGCGGTACAGTAGAAGCGACTGTTCGCTTAATCGAACAATTAGGCGGCGAAGTAGTGGGTGCAGCATTCATTATCGAGCTTACAGAATTGAATGGCCGCAACAAAATCAACAATATTCCAATTAAAACGTTAATTCAATATTAATCCATAAAACTATCCCGTATAAACTTTGCGGGATAGTTTTTTTTCAATGAATTATCTTGTATAAGCTGTTCAATAATTCTACAAATTTCGACTTTCTGCAAAACTAAATGCCCGCGTGCCTTTACATTTAGTAGGCATTTTTTATACAATTGAACTTATACTTAAAGCGAAAATAGAAAGAACAGGTGGACTCATAATGGCGAAAGAACAAATATTGGCGCCCGAAGATGTTTTCGAGCTCGTCAAATCTTATATGAACGATGAACATGTTACCTTTGTTGTTAAAGCATATGAGGTAGCGAAAGAAGCACATAAAGAGCAGTTCCGCAGCTCCGGAGAACCATATATAATTCACCCGGTACAGGTAGCGGGTATTTTGGCTGAACTGCAAATGGATCCTGAAACGGTAGCCGCTGGATTTTTGCATGATGTCGTGGAAGACACGGAAGTGACACGCGAAGATCTAGTAAATGAATTTAGTGAAGAAGTAGCCAAGCTTGTGGATGGGGTAACGAAGCTCGGGAAAATTAAATATATGTCAAAAGAAGAGCAGCAGGCCGAAAACCACCGGAAAATGTTCGTCGCAATGGCTCAGGATATCCGCGTGATTTTGATTAAGCTGGCAGACCGTCTGCACAATATGCGGACTTTAAAGCACTTACCGGCTGAAAAACAACGTCGTATTTCTCAGGAAACACTTGAAATCTTCGCTCCGTTAGCGCACAGATTAGGGATTTCAAAAGTGAAATGGGAGCTGGAGGATACGGCATTACGCTATTTAAATCCGCAGCAGTATTACCGGATCGTCAGCTTGATGAAGAAAAAGCGTGATGAACGTGAAGCTTATTTGGATAACGTAATGGACGAGATCAATTCCCAGCTGAAAGAAGTGGAAATTGAAGCGGATATTTTTGGCCGCCCGAAACATTTATATAGTATTTACCGGAAAATGGTGCTTCAAAAAAAGCAGTTTAATGAAATTTACGATTTACTGGCAGTGCGTATTTTAGTTGATAGTATTAAAGATTGCTACGCCGTAATCGGGATTATCCATACTTTATGGAAGCCGATGCCGGGGCGCTTTAAAGACTATATTGCGATGCCAAAGCAAAACCTGTACCAATCCCTACATACAACTGTTATCGGGCCATATGGGGATCCGCTTGAGGTGCAGATCCGTACGAAGGACATGCATAAAATCGCAGAGTTCGGTATCGCGGCGCACTGGGCCTATAAAGAAGGTAAAACGGTTGAACAAAATGCCGAAACAATTGACCAGAAACTGACTTGGTTCCGTGAAATTCTTGAATTCCAAAATGAATCGTCGAATGCTGCGGAGTTTATGGAATCATTGAAATTCGATTTGTTTTCGGACATGGTCTATGTATTCTCGCCTAAAGGGGACGTTATTGAGCTTCCATCCGGTTCTGTGCCGATTGATTTTGCTTACCGCGTACACTCGGAAGTCGGGAACAAAACAATTGGTGCAAAAGTTAACGGGAAAATGGTACCGCTGGATACCCCGTTAAAAACAGGGGATATCGTTGAAGTACTAACATCGAAACAATCATTCGGTCCGAGCCGTGACTGGATAAAGATTGCACAAAGTTCGCAGGCAAAAAATAAAATCAAGCAATTTTTCAAAAAGCATGTGCGTGAAGAAAGTGTTGTTAAAGGAAAAGAACTCGTTGAAAAAGAAATTAAAGCACAAGAGTTTGATATGAAGGAAGTCTTAACAACAGAAAATATAAAACGTGTGATTGAAAAATATAACTATACTCATGAAGATGATTTATATGCGGCTGTCGGTGTCGGCGGGATTACAGCTCAGCAAATCGTCAATCGTCTTGCCGAAAAAATGCGTAAAGAGCGTGAGCAGGAAGAAGCACTCGAAAAAATCGTTAAAAGCATGAACAATCCGACACCGAAAAAGCGTACGGAATCGGGCGTTATTGTAAAAGGGATCGATAATTTACTAATTCGTTTATCCCGTTGCTGTACACCGGTACCGGGTGATGAAATTGTCGGCTTTATTACAAAAGGACGTGGTGTTTCGGTACACCGTGCAGATTGTCCGAACATTCAGGAAGACGGAAATTTGGAGCGTCTTATTGAAGTGGAATGGGAAAATGATGGCACACAGATCCGTAAAGACTACCCTGTGGATATCGAAATTTCGGCATATGACCGTCCAGGCATTTTAAATGATGTCATGCATGCGGTCAGTGAAGCGAAAACAAATATTTTGGCGGTTACAGGTCGTGCGGATCGTGAAAAAATTGCCACGATTCATTTAACGATTGCCATTTCGAATATTTCAGGATTGCATCGTGTTGTCGAAAAAATTAAACAGCTTCCGGATATATACTCCGTTCAGCGTGTAATTAATTAATAGATAGTAGGGGAAAAGATGCGCGTAATATTACAACGTTCAAAACAGGCTTCTGTTACAGTCGATGGACAAGTAACAGGTGCGATTCAAAAAGGCTATGTGCTGCTTGTCGGCATTACACATAGTGATACAGAAGAAGATATTAAATATGTAGCGAAAAAAATTACCGACTTGCGTATTTGGGAAGATGAGGACGGCAAGATGAATCGTTCCATTATTGATGCAGGCGGGGATATTTTATCAATTTCACAATTTACGCTTTATGCGGATACGCGTAAAGGGAAGCGGCCTAGTTTTGTGGAAGCAGCAAGACCGGAACAGGCAAAACCGATATGGGAAGCTTTCAATGAACAACTGAAGGCAAATGGGCTGCATGTTGAAACAGGTGTATTCGGGGCAATGATGGATGTTGCGCTGATTAATGATGGTCCTGTAACGATTACAATAGAGTCTAAAGGCAAATAATCAATGAACGAATCACTCCTTTTTCGCATATTGTACAGTATGCATACAAAGGAGTGATTTTTTGGTTCAAATGAACACATATCCAAACGCGTATTGGCTTGAAGCGATCCAAAACTATTTAGGGCAGATGGTTGCTGTCCAGCAAGAGGGGAATCGTGTTCAGCAAGGGATATTGGCCGCAATCTGTCCGGACTATATTGTCCTTGATGTGTGCCAGACACCGTTCTATATCCGTATCGACAAAATAGTTTGGATTATGCCATTTTTAAAAAAATGAAATGAATGTGGTCTACGCACCTTCTAATCGTCATAAGCTTACTATGACAATTAGGGGGTGCTTTATTGTTTCAACGCGTCAATCGATTACTTATTGATTTACCACAGGTAGAATATGGAGACGCAAATGCTGCGAGTGCGGTACAGGAATTATTAGGCGGAAAGTTTGGCGAAATGTCGACTTTGAATAACTATATGTATCAGTCATTCAATTTCCGCGGAAAAAAGAAACTAAAGCCTTTTTATGATTTAGTTGCGAGTATTACTGCCGAAGAATTTGGACATGTGGAACTCGTAGCGACGACAATCAATTTACTCGGCAAAGATACGACGTTTTCCGGAAACCCGAATCTGGGACCGATGATGAATGCGAAAAACATGCGCAATACGCAGAGTTTTATCGCTTCTGCACAGACCGCTTTACCTGTCGATTCGATGGGAAAACCGTGGAATGGGGAATATGTTTTTTCCAGTGGGAATTTAGTACTCGATTTGCTGCATAATTTCTTCTTGGAATGTGGGGCGCGGACACATAAAATGCGTGTGTATGAAATGACGGACCATCCGACTGCCCGAGAAATGATCGGCTATTTACTAGTGCGCGGCGGAACGCATGTTGTTGCCTATGCTAAAGCACTTGAAATGGCAACGGGCGTTGATGTAACGCGGATGCTTCCAATACCTAGTCTTGATAACCATGTATTTGACCACGCGAGAAAATATGAAGAGCGTGGTTATGGAAATGTATTATTTACGTGGAATTACGTAGGGGATTATCAGGATATAAATAAAATCTGGAAAGGGCCTCATCCGACAACGAATGCACCGCTCATCGTAGAAGAGGGGATGCCAAAAGGGGCAAAAATGCCGGATCTTGATGAATTGCCGGAAGAGTTTGCACCGGGAATCGGTCCGGAAGAGTTCCAGATGATTGCGAAACGTCTTATGTTTAATATGTAAGAGCATAATAAAAATTAAAAACCCATTTTTCGCTGAATGAAAAATGGGTTTTTGATGTTGCTAGCTACAGTAAGTATTGAGGTTCTATATTCCAACTGTCCAAGTAATTAAAAGACAAGCTATTCAATACCTTCGCAGTAATTCACCACTGTTTGGAAGTCCAGGTCACCACCGAAGATGGAAAGGGCACTGCCAATAGTGACATGTAATTTACCGTCTGAAAGTGATTCGAATTTTTTCAGGTCCTCAATTGAACGTACACCGCCTGCATACGTTGTAGGAATTGTTGTCCATTCCGCCAAATCACGAACTAAATCCTCCTGCATGCCACTGCGCTTTCCTTCCACATCGACTGCATGTATGAGCAGTTCGTCACAATAGGCTTCAATTTCCTTAATTGATTCCGCATTCACTTCGAAGTCGCTGAATTTTGTCCATTTATCTGTTACGACATACCATTTCCCATCACGTTTTCGGCAGCTTAGATCAAGGACAAGTTTTTCTTTGCCGATGTTTTTTACTAGTTGCTGCAGCCGGTCCATATCAAGCTGCCCGTCATGAAAAATATAGGAAGTCACAATGACATGTGAAGCGCCTGCATCGATATATTTCTGTGCATTGTCGGCAGTGATTCCGCCGCCTATTTGCAGACCGTTCGGGTAAGCTTTCAATGCAGAAATCGCCGCTTCCTCATTACCGGGACCAAGCATAATCACATGTCCGCCAGTCAGTTTATTTTGCAGAAATAATGAAGCGTAATACGAGGCATCCTGGTCAGATGTAAAATTTTCAACCACTTCTTTATTGTCATAGCCGAGAGTACTCCCGACAATTTGCTTCACTTTCCCATCGTGTAAATCAATACAAGGTCTAAAATTCATGTTCTTCACTACTTTCTCTTACATTCTATACGTATCATAACATTTCAGCGTGCTAAATTAATAGAAAAATCAGACGTGTAATCTATTGTTATATTGTAGGACAGGTTATTTCGGGTATGATAAAATAGGCATACTATTAATTAGAAAGCGTGGCATGGAAATGGCGGAAAATCTAAACTTGTTTGACATAAATAAGCTCTTTATTTTAGGTCGACCAATTGTAACAATTTTTCATAATGCAACGAATATGTACTCCATTGTTCGTGTCAAAATTCAAGAAACCAATATACAGCATGACGAAAAAGAAATTATCATCGTTGGTTATTTTCCTCAATTAGTAACTGATGAACTATACCGTTTTACAGGGCAGCTAAAAAGTCATCCGAAATACGGGATGCAGTTTCAAATTGATACATTTGAAAAAGAAGTGCCGACAACAGAGCAGGGAATTGTCCATTATTTATCAAGTGACCTATTTACAGGGGTCGGGAGAAAAACAGCAGAGACAATCGTAGAAAAGCTCGGAATGGATGCCCTCACGAAAATATTGGAGGATCCGTCAGCACTTGATGCAGTTCCCCGACTATCTGCTGAAAAGAAATTACATATTCGCCAAACAATCGAAGAAAATCTTGGTTTGGAACGGGTGATGGTACGCCTGAATGACTGGGGCTTTGGACCACAGCTCGGGATGAAAATTTATCAGGCTTACCGGGAAGAAACCATTCCGCTGCTGACAGAAAATCCTTATCGTTTAATTGAGGAAGTCGAAGGGGTCGGATTTATACGTGCGGATGAACTCGGTTCGAAGCTGGGGATCACGGGAAATCACCCGGACCGAATTAAAGCAGCCATTTTTCATGTGCTGACAAATGCAGCATTATCTGAAGGCCATGTTTATTTGGATGCGGAAATGGTGCTTCCGATGGTGAAAGATATACTTGAACAAAGTCAGCGCATTGAAATTCCGTATGAAGCGATTTCGAAAGCGGCAATCGAAATGCGAGAGGATTCGAAAATATGCGGTGAAGAAACACGCATGTACTTGCCTTCACTTTATTTTAGTGAAGTGGGCATTGCCAGTAAGATTAATGAACTGAAAGAAAAAAATAAAATGGCTGAAAGTTTTTCGAAAGATGAAATCCGAAAAGCGATTGGCGATATTGAAGAGCAGTATGATGTGACCTATGCGCCGACACAGGCACAGGCGATTGAAACGGCGATTAATTCCGCGGTAATGATTTTAACAGGCGGACCGGGAACTGGGAAAACAACGGTTGTCCGGGGTTTGGTCGAAGTATATGCTGAGCTTCACGGATTATCACTGAACCCGAAAACGTACGCGGAAAAAGAAGAACCGTTTCCGATTGTACTAGCTGCACCTACAGGACGTGCAGCGAAAAGGCTTGCGGAATCTACGGGATTGCCTGCAATGACCATACACCGCTTATTAGGATTTAATGGGCAGGAAAAGGATGAAGAAACGGAGCGTGAAGTTGTAGGGCGGCTCATCATTATCGATGAGATGTCAATGGTGGATACATGGCTCGCACATCAGCTTTTAAAAGCGCTGCATGAAGATGTACAAGTCGTTTTTGTAGGTGACCAGGATCAGTTACCGCCTGTCGGACCGGGGCAAGTATTAAAGGATTTGCTTGCATCGAAGCAAATTCCAACCGTTGAATTGACGGATATTTATCGTCAGGCTGAAGGGTCTACAATTATCGAAATGGCCCACCAAATTAAAAAAGGCAAAGTTCCGGATACGCTGACTGCCAAAACAACGGACCGTTCGTTTATCCAGGCAGGAGCCGGACAAGTGACAAGCGTTGTCACACAAATCGTAAAAGGGGCACTTGCAAAAGGACAGGCGATACGGGATATTCAAGTATTGGCGCCGATGTACAAAGGTCCTGCAGGCATCGACAATTTAAATAAAGAAATTCAGCAGCTTGTCAATCCGAATGACGGGTCGAGAAAAGAACTTGTTTTCGGTGATACGATTTACCGAATCGGGGACAAAGTGCTGCAGCTGGTAAATCAGCCGGATAATAATGTATTCAACGGAGATATGGGCGAAGTGATTTCCATCATCCGTGCAAAGGAAACAGTGGAAAAGCAGGATCTGCTTATTGTCAGCTACGATGGGATTGAAGTAACATACCAGCGTGCAGACTTAAACCAGATAACTTTGGCCTATTGCTGTTCAATTCATAAATCACAAGGTTCGGAATTTCAAACGGTCATTATGCCGATTGTTCGTGGCTATTCAAAAATGCTTCGCAGAAATTTACTGTATACAGGGATTACACGTGCTAAAAACTTTTTGATTTTATGTGGAGAGCCGGATGTATTAGCGAACGGATTAGCGAAAACAGATGATCTAACTCGATTGACAACCTTAAAGGCACGATTAAATCCGGAATTTATCACTGCAGAAAAGATGAAAGAATTACCGGAAACAGAAGAAAAACAAGTGGCTGTTAAGGAAGAGAAACAAAATCCTTCCACAGAACAGCTTGGTCTGTTGAATGTCTCGGATTCGCATAAGATCGGTGAATCACTGCCAAATCACTTAACAGCTGAAACAGCACCATATATTCATCCATTAATTGGTATGGCAAATATTTCGCCATACGACTTCAATGAAGAATAGAACTAGCCATTTTCGTTCATGTTTGAATGGGAATGGCTAGTTTTTTATGTACATAGAAATGTACTATTTTGGACAAATTTATTAAATGATGTGTTTACGTTCAAAGGGAGAGGGAAAATGTTTTAAATATAATAAAAAGTTGAAACAAGTAGGATTATAATGGAAAATAATAATTTTTTGCGGAAAAAATCAGAAATTTTAAAAGAAACTATTAATTAATATTAATTGTCCAGATATGTTAGTATGAAAAAAACTTATATGACGTCCGAAGTTTGATGTCAAATATTACAAAATGAAAAGGTTTTCAAAACTAAAAAAGAAGGTGCACATACATGGATTTCGTATGGGGAATCATAGGTATTCTGGGAATCGTACTGATTGCCATCGGGTTATCTAATAACCGTAAAGCAATTCAATGGAGAATTATTATTTCAGGATTAGTTGTCCAACTGATTTTTGCATTTATCGTATTGAAGTGGTCTTTCGGCCGCGAGAAGCTTATGCAACTTTCAGAAGGTGTTCAGAAGCTGATTGGTTATGCCAATGAGGGGATTAACTTCGTATTCGGCGGTTTAGCAAATCCGGATAATGTTGGTTTTGTATTCGCGATGAGTGTATTAACTATTATTATTTTCTTCTCATCTTTAATCTCTGTGCTTTACTACTTAGGTATTATGCAATTTATCATTAAGATTATTGGTGGTTTCTTATCAAAAGTATTAGGTACAACAAAAGCGGAATCGGTAAATGCTGCTGCCAATATTTTCGTTGGACAAACAGAAGCACCGCTTGTAATTCGTCCATTTTTAAATAAAATGACGAAATCGCAAATGTTCGCTGTTATGACAGGTGGACTTGCATCGGTTTCAGGTTCGGTCTTAATCGGTTATTCAGTATTAGGTGTTCCTCTTGAATACCTACTGGCGGCTAGTTTCATGGCTGCTCCAGCAGGATTGGTTATGGCGAAATTAATGATTCCTGAAACAGAAGAAGTAAATGAAGATGACTTTAAATTAGAACGTAATTCTGAAGCGACAAACGTTATTGATGCAGCTGCATCAGGTGCATCTGACGGTTTGAAATTAGCTGTAAACGTTGGTGCAATGCTATTAAGTTTCATCGCATTAATTGCGTTATTAAATGGTATTTTAGGTGGCATTACAGGATTATTCGGTTTTGATAATGTAACGCTTGAAGGTTTATTGGGCTATGTCTTTGCGCCATTAGCATTTTTAATTGGTGTTCCTTGGGATGAAGCAGTACGTGCAGGTTCATTTATCGGTCAAAAATTAATTTTAAATGAATTTGTTGCATATTCTAACTTTGGTCCGGTTATCGGCGAACTTTCTGACAAAACAGCCATTATCATTTCGTTTGCACTTTGTGGTTTTGCAAACTTAAGTTCAATGGGTATTTTAATCGGTGGTTTAGGTGGTATGGCACCGGATAAACGTCCAATCATTGCAAAACTTGCGATTAAAGCAGTAGCTGCAGGAACATTGGCATCTTTATTATCAGCTGCAATTGCTGGTATGTTTATATAATATCTTTCAAAGACTGTGCTAAAAATTTAGCGCAGTCTTTTTTTAGTACGTAATTTCTGCAGCAAGCTTTTCCAGTTCAGAACGATTTGTCAGAACGTATCCGCGGTTTTGCTTCGTTATATAGCCTGCTTCACTGAATTGTGCAAGAACAAATAACAGGTGGCGATAAGATACCCCTAAGTAATCACATACTTCTGTATGTTTTTCTTTATAGAATTGCTGATCCGAAGATAGTAAAATGAATGAGGCTAACCGGTTTTCAAGTGGATAAGCCTGATTTTGCGTATATTTCGCCGTTGCTGTCGTTGCTTTATGACTTAAAAAAATACAAAGCATTTTCAGAAACACAGGATCTGCCAATAATTTTTCTTTCACTTCCTGAATCGAAATCGCAAAACATACGGACTTGGATAAAGTTTGAATGCCTTTTGAGTAACGTTCAGCATTTAATAATTCCATTTCCCCCATAAATGTAGGCGCTGTAATAAAATCAATGAGCGAAATTTTACCGTTTTTATGGGTAATATACAATTTAGCTTTTCCCTCAACCATGTAATACAAATAATCGGGGAATGAATGCTCATGAAAAATAAATTCGCCTTTATCGAATTCATACACGTGGATAAATGGAACAATATCAAACGAAAAATACTGGGAAATCGGGTATTGTTCGATATATTTGAGACTTTCATCTATTGGTAACTTTCTCAAAGTATAAAGCAACTCCTTCCAATAAAATATGAGATTTCTCACATTATTGTAGTATTTCTCGTGTTAATATTCAAATTAATAAAAATGAAAAAGGATGAAGACAATGAATAATCAGCGCTGGCTCGCGAAAAATTTCTTTATGTTCTTTATTACATGGGGGATTTTTCTTCCATATTGGACAGGTTGGCTTATCAACGATAAAGGGCTTACGGTATCAGAAGCAAGCATTATAATGGGCTTTGGGCTAGTTGCACGGGCTGCCTCAACGATGTTTATCTTCCCGTTTGTGTCAAAAGTAATGAGCAACAAAAATGTGCTGATCTTTTTTACGGCAAGTTCATTAATTGTGACACTGCTGTACATACCGATTAATTCATTTGCCGGCTTATTTTTAATGACATTGCTGTTCAGTGCTTTTTACCCGGCATTGTTACCGGCTGTTGAGAGCAGTGCCTCCACACTAATGCAACATGGATCCATCCATTACGGGAGAGCTCGTTCTTTCGGGTCGTTCGGATTTGTCGTCGCAGTATTAATCATCAGTATGATCAGCGGAATGTACGGGGAGCGAATGATTTTATGGATGATGATTTTAGGTTTAACGTCATTACTCATTATTCAGTTCATGCCTGCGCCTCAAGTATTAAATATCGTGACGGTTAAAGAGGAGCGAAAAACGCTCTCCATGAAGGGTCTCTTTGAAGTAAAGAGCTTTATCATCGTATTGTTTGTCGTCATTCTGCTTCAGGGGGCGCATGCATCGTACTATAACTACGGATATATTTATCTGCAGGATCTGAATGTCAATCCGTTTTATATCGGAATGATTTTAAATGTTGCAGTAATTTTTGAAGTTCTTTATTTTTATAAGGCCGATACAATTTTAACAAAATGGAAGCCGTCTTCTTTATTGCTTATCGCGGCAATTGGTTCGACCGTTCGATGGATACTTGTATATGCATTTCCGAATATGCCGATGTTTATCTTCTCTCAGGCACTTCATGCACTGTCGTTTGCGATGGCACATTATGCCTTTATACGCTATATTTCCAAAGCTTTACCGCAGGAGCAGATTCCAAATGCACAAGGGATCTATTCAGCACTAGCGATGAGTTTAAGTGCAGCGGTTCTAACATTATTAGGTGGTGCACTTTATGAAATCGAGCCAGGTTTGGCGTTCTTAGGAATGATTATATGTACAGTACCTGCAATCCTTTTAATTTTACTGACGAAAAAACGTTTCAATTATTAAGGAATGCCGATTGACAGCGCGATGTCTATTTTTTATAATGAAGAGCATAATAAAATGAAAACGATGATGGAACAAGTACGTATGGACTTCGTGAGCAGAAAGAGATTTCCCGGCTGAAAAAATCTCCCCGAATAAATACTGAAAGCTACTCCAGAGTGCAGCTAATCCCTGCCGTCTGCTTACGTTACAAGCACTTGAGATATAATGCATAGCGCATTATAAATTAGGGTGGTACCACGAGATAATAGTCTTCGTCCCTTTACCGGGATGAGGGCTTTTTTTGTTTTCTTCAGCGAATTATTAATATAACCGGTGAAAGAATCAATTATTTACGTGCAGCTGTTATTAAGATGTACCAAAACTCATCGACTTCAACAAAAATTAGGAGGAAAAAAATCATGACAACAAAAATTATGACAGGTTCTGAAATTCGTCGTCTTTATTTGAATTTCTTTAAAGAAAAAGGGCATCATATTGAACCATCAGCACCATTAGTTCCAATCAATGACCCATCACTATTATGGATCAACTCGGGAGTAGCTACATTAAAACCATATTTTGACGGACGTATCATTCCCGATAACCCGCGCATTACGAACGCACAAAAATCAATTCGTACAAACGATATCGAAAATGTAGGGAAAACAGCGCGTCACCATACATTCTTTGAAATGTTAGGGAACTTCTCAATCGGGGATTACTTTAAAAAAGAATCAATTCATTACGCTTGGGAATTTTTAACGGATCCAAAATGGATGGGCTTCGATCCTGAAAAGTTATCGGTAACAATCCACCCTGAAGACCAGGAAGCATATGACGTATGGCACAATGAAATCGGAGTGCCGAAAGAGCGTCTAATCCGACTTGAAGGCAACTTCTGGGATATCGGTGAAGGTCCATCTGGTCCAAACTCTGAAATCTTCTATGACCGCGGTGAAGAGTACGGTGTTGGTGCGCCGGCGGAAGAAATGTATACAGGCGGGGAAAACGAACGTTATCTTGAAATTTGGAACCTTGTATTTTCTCAATTCAACCACAATCCGGATGGCACATATACACCACTTCCAAAGCAAAATATCGATACAGGTATGGGTCTTGAACGTATCGTTTCTGTAGTACAAAATGTACCGACAAACTTTGATACAGATCTTTTCATGCCAATCATCGAAAAAACAGAAACGTTTGCAAACCGTACGTACAAACGTCCGCATGAAGTGGATTTAAATGAAATTTTCGGATCAACTGAAGATGTGAATACTCCATTCAAAGTAATTGCCGACCATATCCGTACAGTAGCGTTTGCTATCGGTGACGGTGCATTACCATCAAATGAAGGCCGTGGCTATGTATTACGCCGTTTATTACGTCGTGCTGTCCGCTATGCGAAAAAAATCGGCATCGAAAAGCCGTTCATGTTCGAATTAGTGCCGACTGTCGGAGAGATTATGGAAGATTTCTATCCGCAAGTAAAAGAGAAGGAAGCATTTATTCAACGTGTTATCAAAAATGAAGAAGTGCGTTTCCATGAAACACTTGATGGCGGTTTAGCAATTTTCAATGAAGTAGCAGAAAACCAAAAAGCTAAAGGCGAAACAGTGATTCCTGGTGCTGACGCATTCAGACTATATGATACATTCGGTTTCCCGATTGAGTTAACGGAAGAATATGCTGAAGAAGTTGGCATGACAGTTGACCATGAAGGTTTTGAAGCTTCTATGGAGCAACAGCGTGAACGTGCACGTAATGCACGTGCTGATGTGGATTCAATGCAAGTGCAAAATGAAGTGCTTTCAAACTTAACTCAGCAATCGACATTTATTTATGATGCATTTGAAGCTTCTGCAAAAGTTGCTGCAATAGTTGTCGATGGACAAGAAACGTCAACTGCTTCTGAAGGTGAAGAAGCGTTAGTTATTCTAACTGAAACACCGTTCTATGCTGAAATGGGTGGACAAATTGCCGATACAGGTATCATTCAAGCAGACGGATTTACGGCGATCGTAAAAGATGTTCAAAAAGCACCAAATGGTCAGCCACTGCACACAGTAGTAGTGGAATCAGGTGAAATGAACGTCGGCGATGCAGCTACAGCAAAAGTAGATGAAGCAAAACGTAAATTGATCCTTAAAAACCATACAGCAACACACTTAATGCACCGTGCCTTAAAAGACGTATTAGGTGACCATGTAGCACAAGCGGGATCTTATGTAGGTCCAGACCGTTTACGCTTTGACTTCTCTCATTTTGGTGCTGCAACGAAAGAAGAGCTTGCACAAGTTGAGCGTGCAGTGAACGAAAAAATTTGGGAAGATATCGAAGTTGTTATTCAGGAAATGGATATCGATTCTGCAAAAGCGATGGGCGCAATGGCATTGTTCGGTGAAAAATATGGTGATGTTGTCCGGGTTGTAGCCGTTTCAGATTACTCGATTGAACTTTGCGGTGGACTGCATGTCAGCCGTTCATCTGAAATCGGTATTTTCAAAATCGTATCCGAAAGCGGAATCGGTGCAGGTACACGCCGTATCGAGGCTGTTACAGGTAAGGCGGCATATGAAGCGATTAAAGAGGAAGAAGCTATCTTAAATGAAGCAGCCGGCCTTTTAAAAGCGAATGCTAAAGATGTAGCAACTCGTGTGGCAACACTTCAAGCGGACTACAAAGAACTGCAACGCGAAAATGATTCATTGTCTCAAAAAATTGCAAATGCACAAGCGGGTGCTGTATTGGATGCTGCCCAAAAAATCGGTGATGTAACAGTACTTGCAACGCGTGTAGAAGCAAAAGACAACAATCAATTACGCCAAATGATGGATGATTTAAAAGAAAAAATGGAATCAGCTGTTATTGTTCTTGGTGCAGTCGATGGCGAGAAAGTCATGCTGTGTGCAGGTGTGACGAAAGATATCGTAGGTGGAAACTATCACGCCGGGAACATCGTGAAGCAAGTTGCTGAAGCTTGCGGCGGTAAAGGCGGCGGTCGTCCGGATATGGCAATGGCTGGTGCAAAAGATGCTGCAAAACTTGAAGAAGCATTAAATGCTGTTTACGAACATGTAAAATCTTTCTAAACATCTAAAATTTACTACTGGCATATTTGAAGTGCTTACAGGAATAAGTTATAATGATATAAATGGAGATGGAAGAGTGTGCTTCATCTCCTCATTGCTGAAAGCGAGGTGCTGGTCTTGAGTTCTTTCGATAAAACAATGAAATTCAGTTTTCCAGAAGAATCCATGGAACAAGAAGTAAAGCAAGTGATGCTGAAGGTGTATACGGCTTTAGAGGAAAAAGGGTATAATCCAACAAATCAAATTGTAGGGTATTTATTATCTGGCGACCCGGCATACATCCCTCGCCACCAGGACGCACGTAATTTAATCCGCAAGCTTGAACGTGACGAGATTTTAGAAGAACTCGTTAGATTTTATATTAGAAAGAATACTGAGGCGGATAAATGAGAATTATGGGTTTAGACGTCGGCTCGAAAACAGTCGGCGTTGCAATTAGTGATGCGCTAGGGTGGACAGCGCAAGGTATCGAGACGGTTAAAATCAATGAAGCGGTAGGCGAATTTGGTATTGAGCGTATTAAAGAGCTTGTGAAGGAACACAATGTAACTGAATTTGTTGTAGGCTACCCAAAAAACATGAATAATACAATCGGCCCTCGAGGTGAAGCTTCCGAAAGTTACAAGAAGTTGCTGGAAGATACATTCGGTTTTCCTGTTAAGCTTTGGGACGAGCGTATGACAACGATGGCTGCTGAGCGTATGCTGATCGAGGCAGACGTAAGCCGTAAAAAAAGAAAGCAAGTTATTGATAAAATGGCTGCTGTCATGATTTTACAAGGCTATTTAGATAGTAAAAACTAAAGTTGCTCCATATAAGGCTTTTTTGTACTTATCCGAAAAGGCTTTATGTATAATGAATTGAGCAGCAACAGGCACCAATGCCTAAATATTATGAAGAGGTGACGATCATGTCAGAACAACAAAATCACATTACAGTAGTCGATGAAAACGGCAACGAACAACTTTGCGAAATTTTACACACTTTCGATTCAGAAGAGTTCGGTAAATCATACGTATTATATTCTTTAGTAGGTGCAGAAGAAGATGAAGATGGCGCAGTTGAAATCTTTGCCTCTGCATTCGTTCCTGCTGAAAATGGTGAAGATGGCGAATTAACGCCAATCGAAACAGAAGCAGAATGGGATTTAATCGAAGAAGTATTAAACCAGATTGAAGACGAATTAGGCGAAGAAGAATAATTCATTTGACACGATAAAAACAGAGCAGGTGATTTGCCTGCTCTGTTTTATTCATTCAACGGGAGGCAACAGTATGGAAGAAAATATTTTTATTTTACAAAAAGAAGACGGCGGAGAGCAGCAATGCCGCGTTGTATTTACATTTGATTCGGAAGAGCATTCTTATGTCTTATTCTCGTTAATCGGTGATGAAGAAGCAGGTATTTCTGCACTTCGCTATGTACTCGATGAAAACGGCGAAATGAGCGGCTTTTCGGATATTGAAACTGATGATGAATGGGCAATGGTTGAAGAAGTTATGAATACCGTTCTTGCTGAATTTGGCACAGATCAGACAAATTACTTCACAATCACAAATGAAGATGATGAAGAAATTATGTGCCAAATATTACACCGCTTCGAAAACAACGGCAAAAATTATCTGTTCTATGCAATTATGGAAGACGATGAGCCTGTATTGGAGGAAGTATATGCTTCAGCCTACATCGCTGGCGATAACGGTGAAGTAACGGACTTGCTTCCTATCGAAACAGACGAAGAGTGGGAAATGGTAGAACAAGCTTTAAACTCACTAGCACAAAATTAATTACAAGGACCTTACTGACGATGTAATACGACAGTAAGGTTTTTTTATTGTTCAAAAATAGACAAAAACGAACATTTTATTTTATAAAACGTCGCAAATAGTGAGAAATTACATACCTTTCGTGGCTCTATATTGTGTCGAAAGAGATTTTTATGTATCATTATGGAAGAGAAAAAGGGGGGACTCCCGTGCTAGACGAAAATAAGAAGCAAGAAATGTTCAATAAGATGAAAGAGCGTAAAGGAGAAGTTAAAACGGTGCGTAAAATTGTGGGAATCATCGCGCTTGTCGCTCTTCTTATTATTGCCATTGTCGGTTTCGCAGGATACAACTACGTGACATCGGCATTAAAACCAATGGACCCGGAGTCGAATGAACAAGTTGAAGTCGAAATTCCGATGGGCTCAGGGATTACCTTAATATCAACTATTCTAGAAGATAAGGGTATTGTAAAGAATGCAAAGATTTTTAAATATTATACTAAATTTAAAAATGAATCGGAATTCCAAGCCGGCAGTTATTCTTTAACGAAATCCATGACACTTGACGAAATTATTGAAAGTTTAAAGACAGGGCGAGTATATCGTGAGCCTGTATTTACAATGACGGTGCCAGAAGGATTAACACTCGAGCAAGTAGCTGATGTTGTACAGAAAAATACTTCGCACAAAGCAGAGGACTTTATGAAAAAAGTGACGGATGCTGCTTATGTGGAGCAATTGATCACTGAATATCCTGATCTATTATCAGAAGATATCTTAAAGGAAAATATACGTCATCCGTTGGAAGGCTATTTATATCCTGCAACCTATCCGTTCTTTGAGGATAACCCATCGATTGAGGAAATTATCAGTACAATGCTAACTGCGATGAATACAATTGTTTCTGAATATACGCCAATATTGGAAGAACGTAATACATCGGTTCATGAATTGCTGACATTTGCTTCATTGCTTGAAGAAGAGGCAACTGCGCAAACGGACCGTGAAACAATTGCGAGTGTATTCTATAACCGTATCGAAATTGATATGCCTTTACAGACAGACCCAACAGTACTGTATGCATTAGGATCGCATAAGGACCGTGTACTGTATGAGGATCTGGAAGTAGACAATCCGTATAATACGTACCAAAATGTCGGATTGCCGCCTGGACCAATCGCAGGAGCCGGCAAGACATCAATCGAAGCTGCGCTGAACCCTTCGCAAACTGATTATTTATACTTCCTGGCAGATAAAGATGGCACAAACCATTTTGCCAAAACGTATGATGAGCACTTAGCGAACATCGAAAAGTATTTACGATAAGAAAGATAAGTTGTAGAAAAGGAATCGAATGGCTTGAAATTTCCGTTTTAAGACGGAATTCATTAAATTGTTCGCATTCCTTTTCTTTTCATGCTATTATAAATTGTGATTTTTTGTCCTTATATAACAATTTTGTAGGCGCAAACAACTTCGTTTCGTCTTTTTTCTTGTGAAAGAAAGATGTGCGCAAACAACCAGGTAAAGGGAGAATGACAAATGGAATTATCAGACGCTTATATTGCTTCCTTCATTCCTGAACGTGATGAATTATTAATGGAAATGGAACGCTTCGCAGAACAGAATCATGTCCCGATCATGCAGCTGGCGGGGATTGAGTCATTGAATCAAATTTTGCGTATTCAAAATCCAAAATCAATTTTAGAAATTGGCACGGCAATTGGCTATTCTGCGATACGAATGGCGCAAGCGCTGCCACAAAGTCATATTGTGACGATAGAACGCGATGTATCGCGAGTTCAGTATGCCAAGGAATTCATTGCAAGGTCAGAGGTGGCAAACCGCATACAAGTAATTGAGGGCGATGCGTTAGAGGTAGACATGGAAACACTTCCTACTACTTTTGATGCTGTTTTTATTGATGCGGCAAAAGGGCAATACATGAAGTTTTTCGAAAAGTACGCATCACTCGTTCCTTCGGGTGGCGTTTTATACATCGATAATATGTATATGCACGGACTATCGGATTTAGATATAAAAGAAGTACCTAGAAGAAAAAGAACGATGATCCGCAACTTAAAAACATTTTCAGACTGGATCATGGCACATCCGGATTATTCGAGTGCCTTTTTCCCTGTCGGTGATGGTTTGTTAATTTGTTTGAAGAGGTGATTAGTGTGAAAAAACCAGAATTATTAGTAACACCACAATCTATTGAGCATATTACAGCACTACTTGAGGCGGGTGCAGATGCTTTTGTGATCGGTGAACAGAAATTTGGCTTGCGCTTAGCTGGAGATTTTACAGTAGCACAGGTAGAAGAAGCAACTAAGCTGATTCATGCTGCAGGTAAAAAAGTTTATGTAGCGGTCAATGCACTATTCCATAACGATCGTTTAGACGCATTGGATGACTATTTAGTGCAGATGCAACGTATTGGCGTAGATGCATTATTGTTTGGGGACCCTGCAGTCATTATTGCTGTACGTGAAAACAATGTTACGATACCGTTGCATTGGAATCCGGAAACGACGGCAACAAACTTCTTCCAAGTGAACTATTGGGGTGAACGCGGAAGTAAGCGTGCAGTACTGGCTCGTGAACTTTCAGTCGATGAAGTGATTGAAATAAAAGAAAATACAAAGCATGAAATCGAAGTGCAAGTACATGGAATGACGTGTATGTTCCAATCTAAGCGTTCACTTTTAGGAAACTACTTCCTGTACCGTGATGAAGCGATGGAAATCGAAAATCGTAAAGAAAACAAAAATATGTTCCTTCACGATAAAGAGCGTAAAAATAAATATCCGATCTATGAGGATATGAACGGTACACATATTTTCTCACCGAATGATATGTGCATTATCGAAGAGTTAAATGAGCTGTTTGAGGCAGGTATCGATTCATTGAAAATTGATGGTGTTCTTCAAACGTTTGATTATACGGTAACTGTTACAAAACTTTACCGTCAAGCAATTGATGTGTATTTCGATCAAGGCGAAGATGCGTACGATGACATTAAATCCGAGTTATTCGAGCAAATCGAAGCGATTCAGCCAGCGTTACGTCCACTGGATACTGGCTTCATCTACAAGGAAACAGTTTACTAGGAAGGAGAACGAACGCAGTATGCTACAATTAATTCAAAATGAAAAAATCCGTCAAACAGTTAACGGAAAGACAGTAATTACGAAAAAACCGGAGCTTTTGGCGCCAGCTGGAAGTCTTGAAAAGTTAAAAGTAGCTGTCCATTACGGTGCTGATGCAGTATTTATCGGTGGTCAGGAATTTGGTTTACGTTCAAACGCAGGTAACTTCACAATTGAAGAAATGAAGGAAGGCGTTGAATTTGCAAACAAATACGGAGCCGTTGTCTATGTCACAACAAATATTTTCGCGCATAATGAAAATATGGATGGTTTGGAAGAATACTTGCAGGCAATCGAAGGCGCAGGCGTAAAAGGGATTATCGTTGCAGACCCGTTAATCATTGAAACATGTAAAAAGTGTGCACCATCTCTGGAAATCCATCTTTCTACACAACAGTCACTATCCAACTGGAAAGCGGTAAAGTACTGGAAAGAAGAAGGTTTGGAACGTGTTGTATTGGCACGTGAAGTAGGCGGAGAAGAAATGCGCAAAATGAAAGAAGAGGTAGACATTGAAATCGAGGCATTCGTACACGGTGCAATGTGTATCGCTTATTCAGGACGCTGTACACTTTCAAACCATATGACGGCCCGTGATTCAAACCGTGGCGGCTGCTGTCAGTCTTGCCGTTGGGATTATGATTTATATGAAAATAACGACGGTGAAGAAGTAGCATTGTTTAACGAAGGTGAAGCACCGTTTGCAATGAGCCCGAAAGACTTGAAATTAATCGAATCCATTCCTCACATGATTGAGCTGGGGATTGATTCATTGAAAGTCGAAGGACGCATGAAGTCTATTCACTATATTGCAACAGTTATTTCCGTTTATCGTAAAGTAATTGATGCATACTGTGCAGATCCGGAGAACTTTACATTCGAAAAAGAATGGCTGGAAGAATTGGCACGCTGTGCAAACCGTGCAACTGCTTCGTCATTCTTTGAAGGTGAGCCAAGCTATAAACAACAGATGTTTGGTTTCCATTCACATAAAATGAAGTGGGATTTTGCCGGATTTGTGATGGATTATGATGCCGAAACGCAAATGGTCACATTGGAACAGCGTAACTATTTCAAGACAGGCGATACGGTTGAATTTTTCGGCCCGAATATGGATACATTCAAAATGACGGTTGGCCAGCTTTGGGATGAAAAAGGCAATGAACTTGATGTTGCCCGCCACCCACTACAAATCGTTAAATTTAAAGTTGATCGCTCATTATCACATTTTGATATGATGCGAAAGGAGAATAATTAAATGTCAAACCGTCCAGTTGTAATCGGAATTGCCGGTGGATCATGCTCAGGTAAAACGAGTGTGACACGTTCTATATACGATGTGTTCCGTGAACATTCAGTAGTTGTTATCGAACAGGATTATTATTATAAGGATCAAAGCCATATGACGTTTGAACAGCGTCTGGAAACGAACTATGATCATCCGCTTGCATTTGACAATGATCTACTGATCGAGCATATCCATAGTTTACTTGCCTACAAATCAGTGGAAAAACCGGTCTATGATTATGTGCAGCATACACGTTCAGACGAGGTAATTCACGTAGAACCGAAAGAGGTAATCATTGTCGAAGGAATTTTAGTGCTGGAGGACGAGCGTCTGCGTGATTTAATGGATATTAAATTATTCGTGGATACAGACTCTGACTTACGTATTATCCGACGCATTCAACGTGACATTAAAGAGCGTGGCCGTACAGCTGATTCGGTAATCGAACAGTATTTAACAGCAGTGCGTCCAATGCACAATATGTTTATCGAACCGACTAAGCGATACGCTGATGTCATCATCCCTGAAGGCGGGGAAAATAACGTTGCAATTGACTTAATGGTAACGAAAATAAAAACAATTCTTGAAACTGAATCGAACTTGTAATATGATGATGTAGTATTTACATTAATTACATTTTAAATTGATAGAACAACATAAATAATTAATCATAAAATTCGGCTGCCCGTATTACGGTGTAAACTTCTTCTAAAAGAAGGGATTTACACATACCGTAAACTAGTAGCCGGGTTTTCTGTTATTTATGAACAAAATACGTGAGAATAACTTTTAAATTTATCCGTATTTTTTTAGAAATAGAAATAGAAAACGCCAAAAGTAAACGTTTTCAAGTTAATATTAAGGAGTGGGAATAATGTCAAATGAAAAACAATATCCAATGACACTTGATGGAAAACAAAAATTAGAAGAAGAATTAAACACATTAAAGACAGTAAAGCGTCCGGAAGTAGTAGAGCGTATCAAAATAGCTCGCAGCTTCGGTGACCTATCTGAAAACTCTGAGTATGATTCAGCAAAAGAAGAGCAAGGATTTGTGGAAGGTCGTATTTCATTGATCGAGCAAATGCTGCGCAATGCTGTCATTATTACAGAAGATGAAACATCAAATACAATCTCTTTAGGGAAAACTGTTACATTTGATGAGCTGATCAATGGTAAACGTGCAAACTTTGAAGAATCTTACACAATTGTTGGTTCTGCTGAAGCAGATCCGATGGAAGGTAAAATTTCAAATGACTCTCCGATTGCGAAAGCATTAATGGGCAAGCATGTAGATGATGTTGTTAAACTGACAACACCAGGCGGAGAAATGGAAGTAATAATTTTAGAAGTAAAATAATTTTAGGAGCAGTTAGCATCGATTGCTAGCTGCTTTTATTATGTTAATAAATTTGGAAGAGCTTCCAATGTTCGATTTTCGTGCAACCATTGCGGTTCTAATGCTAAAATAGGTGTGCATAGGAGGAATTGAAATGGACCGAAAAAGACGATTTCAAACACGACAACAGTATGCTGAACAAAAAACAAAACAGACGAAATTTCAAAAAGCGGACAAAAGATTAAATTATCTAATCGCTATTGTCGCTGTGTTAATTGTGGCAACATTAATTTTTATAATTACTCAAGAGCCAGAGCCGAAAAACGAGGCAGAGCAGGAAGATTCAGCTGAAGAAGTAGCAACGGATGTCCAGGATGAAGATAATGGACAAGAATCGGAAGAAAATGAAACAGAAACTAATGTACCGGAAGAAGTAGAAGAGGAAGATAACTCTACGGATGAATCCGAACAGCCAACTTCCGAATCAGGTGAAATCGTAAGTCCTTCCGACGATCCGTCAGTAAAAGAAGTCATTACAAATCCGAATTGGCCGGCCTATCCGACGGCACAAACAGGTAATCATGTGTCGACATATGAAAAAGGACATATTGATTACGAAGAAAAACTAAAAGCAATTTTTAGTGTGATTGATTTACAGCAGGAAAACAGTATTGTGCTGCGCGTGAATAATAATGGCAGTGCGGAAAGTGCAATTGCCGTTGTCACATCGATGGACAAAGAACAAAAATATCGAGTGAGTATAGAATGGGTTGACAATGAAGGCTGGAAACCGGTCCAAGTGGAAGTTTTATCGACATTGGAAGGTTCCCGGTAAAAAATAGTTATCAAGATTAATTGGAGGAATAAATAAATGACTATAGCAGTAATCGGTGCAATGGAGCAGGAAGTGGAGTTATTACGCGGTGCTCTGCAAAATACGAAAACAGAAACAATCGCAAACAGTGAATACACAACAGGTACATATGAAGGCAAAGAAGTTGTACTGTTAAAAAGCGGGATCGGTAAAGTAAACGCGGCAATGTCTACGACGATCCTATTGGAAAAGTATAATCCGAAAGTTGTCATCAATACAGGATCTGCAGGCGGTTTTGATGCTGTATTAAAGGTTGGGGATATCGTTATTTCGGATGAAGTACGTCACCATGATGTGGATGTTACGGCTTTTGGCTATGAAATCGGTCAAATGGCAGGAATGCCGGCCGCCTATAAATCGGACGAAAAATTAATGGAAGTTGCGAAACAGGCTGTTGAAGAAGTGGGAGAGCATAATTACAGTGTCGGTCTTATTTGTTCGGGCGATGTATTTATGAGCAACCCTGAGCGTGTCGAGGCAGTGCGAAAAGATTTCCCTACAATGAAGGCCGTTGAAATGGAAGCGGCTGCTGTAGCGCAAGTATGCCACCAATTCAACACACCATTTGTTGTAATTCGTGCACTATCAGACATTGCAGGTCAAGAATCGAGCATGTCATTTGATGAATTTTTACCGGTTGCAGCGAAACACTCAACAGAAATCGTATTAAACGCAATTACAAAATTATAATTTAAATCACCATAGAAATGCCCAATCACTAAAAGGATTGGGCATTTTACTTTTGGGATGTGGAGAACAGGTTTACCTTTCTAACTGGTTTATTCTTTCTCGCCATGCTTAAACTGCTGATATAGCTTAATAAGGGCCCGTTTCTCAATGCGTGAAACATAGCTTCGTGAAATATTGAGCCTTTTGGCAATTTCTTTTTGGGTATGCGGATCAAAGTTTTGAAGCCCATAACGGTAGGAAATAATTTCGAGCTCTCGTGGATCTAAAGTATCCAAATAGCGATACAGCTGGGCAAAATCCTCCTGTCGTTCGATTTTTTCAATTGTTGAAGGTTCGTCAAGCTGCAGTAAATCACGGATTTGAAGAGACTGCCCATCTTTATCGACACCAATCGGCTCAAATAAAGAAACATCTTTTTGCACTTTTTTTTGTGCACGGAGATGCATCAGAATTTCATTTTCGATACATCGGGCGGCGTAAGTGGCAAGACGGGTCTTTTTTTCTGGTGTGAAGCTGCTGACGGCTTTCATCAGACCGATCGTGCCAATTGAGATATAATCATCAAGTAAATCATGGGAGGGATGGAATTTCTTAACAACGTGCGCAACTAAACGCATATTTCGCTCGATTAATTCAATACGAGCACTTTCATCCCCCTTGATAAAACGATTGATGACTTCTTCTTCTTCCTCGCGTGATAACGGTTTATAAAACGTCTGCCCTTTTAAATAGCCTAATAATGCGGGAAGCTCAAGCCAAAGTTGAACCAAAGCTGTTACGAAACCGCTCAAGCAATTAACATCCTTTCATCTTTTCGACAGTATATGATGAATTTTGCGCAGAAATGAAAAAAGTGTAAGAGCGATATTTCTGCTCTTACACTTTTTTTAATGTAAACGTACTTACCATCAATAATGCCAATACCGGGAAAAGAATTAAATAAAACGTTTCCGATAGCATGTTTGTAAAGAAATAAGAAAAAGTGAGTAATGTACCCGCCGCTGTAATCGGCAGTCCTACGAAATAACCTGTTGAATCCATCACATTGAATCGTGCTAGACGTAACGCCCCAGCAGCGATAAATAATACGGGCATCATCATCCCTGTAAATCCTGCATTCATTAATGCCATTTCATACATTAACAAGGCAGGTGCTACACCGAAAGAAATTATATCTGCCATGGAATCGAGCTGTTTTCCCAATTCGGATTCCTGATTGAATTTACGGGCAACCTTACCATCATACCGATCTAAAAAAGCAGCGATAAAAATTAATAATACACTGTAGCTATGATACTCATTCAGTGTAGCCATAATTGCAGCCCCACCAAACGACATATTTGTAATTGTAATAATATTAGCAGCATTTGCTTTTATTTTTTTAAACGTTGAATCAACTTTTTGAAGTAGAAACATTGGAAAACACTCCCTTGCACATCGGCTATATTCTATTATACTTGTTCTATTAAAAAAAGGTAATAGTTAATTCATATTAAGACCTATCTTTGTATGGCCAGTCATTATATAATTTACTTTTATCCTGCATTTGCAGGTGATCATTAATCTGCTTCCAGAGCGTAGCAGCAAAAGCTTCAATATTTAATCAAAACCGGAGGACCTAGAATGAAGGAAAAATTATACCGGAATATGATAGAACTATCAAATGGTAAGATCTCTTCGAAAATTTTACAACAAATTGCACAATCCCGTTTAAGTAAAAATTTTATTCGTAGCTATAGTCAAATATACGGAATTAACATACAAGAAGTTTCAAAATCTCCCAAAGAATTTACGAGCCTGCATGATTTTTTTGTTCGCCAGTTAAAAGAAGAAGTACGTCCTGTCGATATTCGTGAAAATATATTTACCAGTCCTGTTGACGCAAAAATAGAAGCATTCGGCAATATTGAGGATCAGAAAATGTTTACTGTGAAAAATAAACCGTATTCGTTAAATGATTTAATGGGAAATGAAACACAGGCAAAGAGGTATAATAATGGCAAATATATTGTTTTCTACTTGAGTCCTGCAGATTATCACCGAATTCATAGTCCGATCGATGGTATTGTGAAGAGACAGTACATACTTGGACAAAAATCGTATCCAGTAAATCAGATGGGCTTACAATACGGAAAAAAACCGATCAGTCATAATTATCGTATGATTAGCGAAATTAACTATGAAAAACAACATTATACAGCATTCATTAAAGTAGGAGCGACATTTGTAAATTCAATTGAGCTTACAAACACGTCAACACAGTGGAAAAAAGGGGAGGAAGTCGGCTATTTTGCTTTCGGCTCAACCGTTGTCATGTTATTTGAACAAAATGCAATTGAATTTACCGAGAATGTTACAAATGGGGCGAAGATAAAAATGGGAGAAGCCTTTGCTACTATGGTATAATGAATAAATAAATTTTGAGTTAGGGGTTACGGCTTTGTACAACTTTTTATTACCAGATGAATTTATTCGCAGTGTATATGAAATTACACCGGAAAAATTAAAGGATTTAGGCATTAAAGGGATCATAACAGATTTAGATAATACGCTTGTTGAATGGGACCGTGCTGATGCGACGGAAGAGCTTGTACAATGGTTTGAAATGATGCGTGAAGCAGGGATAAAAATTATCATTGCCTCAAACAATCATGAAGCGCGGGTGCGCCAGTTTGCGGAACCGCATGGCATACCGTTTATTTTCCGTGCCAAAAAACCATTAGGTGCAGCATATTATGCGGCCCTTGTTCAGCTGCGTCTACGTCGCCATGAAGTTGCGATGCTGGGTGATCAGCTATTAACAGATGTGATGGGTGCAAAACGTCAAAAACTTTATACGTTTTTAGTTCGTCCTGTAGCTGACTCTGATGGACTCGTTACAAAATTTAACCGCTTCGTAGAACGTCGTGTATACAACGATTTAAAGCGAAAAGGAAAGTATCCTTGGGAAGACTAATAAGCGACCCGAGTTTTTTTGCATGAATGTGCAATAGTAGTTAGGAGGAAATAGTGAATGAATGAAATGCCACAATGTATTGGCTGTGGAACAGTGATTCAAACTGAAGATAAAAATGGATTAGGGTATGCACCTGCATCCTCGCTTGAAAAGGAAATGATTATTTGTCAACGTTGTTTCCGTTTAAAAAACTATAATGAAATCCAACCTGTTAGCTTAACGGATGATGATTTTTTACGTATTTTAAACGGTCTTGGACAACAGCAAGGTCTGATCGTGAAAATCGTGGATATTTTCGATTTCAATGGCAGCTGGTTACCAGGTTTACACCGATTCGTTGGAAATAATCCGGTTCTTTTAGTAGCAAATAAAGCAGACCTTTTACCAAAATCGGTAAAAGAAAAGAAAGTGATCAACTGGTTAAAACGAGAAGCGAAAGCACTTGGATTAAAGCCGGTTGATGTGAAGCTTGTTTCGGCACATAAAGGAATGGGCATGCAGGAAGTCGTGGAAGCGATTGAAGAATACCGTAACGGCAAAGATGTATATGTCGTAGGTTGTACAAATGTCGGCAAATCGACGTTTATTAACCGTATTATTAAGCAAGCTACAGGTGAGGGCGAAATTATTACAACTTCCCATTTCCCTGGAACTACGCTTGATATGATTGGCATTCCGCTTGATGACGGATCATCTTTATACGATACGCCTGGTATTATCAATCACCACCAAATGGCACACCATATCGATTCGAGTGAACTAAAATATATTATGCCTAAAAAAGAAATTAAACCAAAAGTGTATCAGCAAAATCCTGGACAAACACTATTTATCGGTGCTCTTGCCCGTTTTGATTTCATTCAAGGTGAACGTTCGGCATTTACAGTACATGTTGCAAATGAATTACCGATCCACCGTACGAAGCTGGAACGTGCGGATCAATTATATGAAGAACATAAAGGCGAGTTACTGGCACCTCCAACGTCTAAACATATCGATCAATTACCGCCATTAGTGCGTCATGAGTTCTCGATTAAAGAGCCGAAAACGGATGTAGTTATTTCAGGATTGGGCTGGATTACAGTACAGCATGCCAATGTTGTCGTAGCAGCACACGCACCTAAAGGCGTAGAAGTATTCATTCGTCCATCACTGATTTAACGGAATCGTTATTTTGAAGTGAATGCGCGGTAGCAGGAAAGAGGGAAATATTGATGAAAAAGTGGTTTGCGGTTATTGGGGATCCGATTGCACAGTCAAAATCTCCGGAAATGCACAATGCATGGTATGAAGAAGCGAATGTGGATGCAACGTATATCCCAATCCACGTGAAACCCGAACATCTACAACAAGCTGTTGCATCATTCAAACTGTTAGGGACAAGCGGCTGGAATGTAACGATACCACATAAACAATCGATCATTCCGTTCCTCGACGAGCTGGACGAGCTTGCCGAAAAAATGGGAGCGGTCAATACGGTCGTGCGCACTGCAGAGGGGAAATTAAAGGGCTATAATACGGATGGTCCTGGTTTTGTGAAGTCACTCGAGCATGTAATCGGTACAGAGAAACGCGAGGCACCGGTATTACTGATCGGAGCAGGCGGCGCAGCTCGCGGAATTGCATTTGCCCTTCAAATGGCAGGTTATACGAATATAACAATAGCCAACCGGACAGTTGAAAAAGCACAGCAGATTATTAATGAACTACATGCCGGCCAAGCTGTTTCGATGCAAGAAGCAGAACAAAGTCTGGCGAATTATAAGATTTTTATTCAAACAACACCAGCTGGAATGACTACGGGCGACTTTGCATTACCATTTTCGCTTGAAAAGTTCCCGGCAGGCGCAATTGCTGCAGATATTGTGTATAATCCATTAATGACGCCATTTTTGCAAGCGGCTGAGCAAAAAGGGGCGACGATTGTCAATGGGTTAGGCATGTTCGTGCATCAAGGTGCGATTGCCTACGAACACTGGTTAGGTCATTATCCAAATACAAATGCAATGATTGCCCGTTTAACGGCGCAATTAGGAGGAAATTATGTTAACAGGTAAACAAAAACGTTTTTTACGTGCTGAGGCACATCACTTAGATCCAATTTTCCAAGTTGGGAAAGGTGGCGTAAATGATGCAATGATTGCACAATTACGCGATGTATTGGAAGCACGTGAACTTATTAAAGTACGCATTTTAGACAACTGTGAAGAAGACAAAAATGTCGTGGCGGAAGAACTGGCTGAAGGTACACGTGCCGAGCTTGTTCAACTGATCGGATTGACTGTTGTTTTATATAAAGAGTCACGCAATAACAAAAAAATCGTGTTACCAAAAGTAGCTACGAAATAAGGTGAATTGTAATGAAGAAAGTCGGTCTTTTTGGCGGAACTTTTAATCCACCGCATATTGGACATTTGATGATGGCCAATGAAGTATATGCAGCACTTGATTTGACGGAAGTGCGCTTTATGCCGAACGCAAAACCGCCGCATAAGGATCTTGCCCGCTCAGCTACAAATGCGCAGCGTCTGCGGATGGTTGAGCTGGCGATCGAGGACATTCCTTATTTTCAAGTGGAAACATATGAACTTGAACGCGGAGGGGTATCCTATACTTTCGACACAATGAAAGCATTGTGTGAACGTGAACCACAAACACAGTTTTATTTTATTATCGGCGGGGACATGATCGATTCATTGCATACATGGCACCGTATCGATGAATTAATGGAACTTGTCACATTTGTTGGAGTGAAGCGCCCGGGCAGTGAAGCGAAATCTTCCTACGACGTGTGTATGGTGGAAGCTCCGCAAATTGACCTTTCTTCAACATATATTCGAAACCGACTACAGCAAACGAAGGCACCGTTACAGTTTCTATTGCCTGCTGCAGTTGAACAGTATATTCGAAAGGAAGGTTTGTATGGAACGTCAAACGATGCTGGCAGCGATTAAGGATCGAATGCCTGAAAAAAGGTATATTCATACAATCGGTGTAATGGAAACAGCGATCCGTTTAGCTCATCAATATGGTGAAAATCCACAAAAAGCAGAGATAGCGGCTATCTTTCATGATATCGCTAAATATGCGGACGTTGACTGGATGAAACAAGTCGTGATTGATCAGCAGTTGGATGCACGTCTGCTTGACTGGAATGCAGAAATATTGCATGGTCCTGTCGGGGCCTGGATTGTCGAGACGGAATTCCAAATTCATGATGAAGCCATCTTAAATGCAATACGTTACCATACTACCGGACGTGCGAATATGACAACTTTTGAGAAAATTATTTATGTAGCAGATATGATTGAACCAAATCGTAAGTTTCAGGGTGTTGAGGAATTAAGAACGCTGGCAGACAGCAGTTTAGAGGATGCATTCCGAGCATGTGTGACACACACGCTCAGTTTCTTAGTTTCGTCACAGCAGGCAATTTACCCTGTTTCAATTGAATGCTACAACAGCTTACTAAGAGAGGAATAAACATACATGAATGAAACGTTATTAAATATTACGTACAAAGCAATCGATGACAAGCGAGGAGAGGATATCGTTGCATTAAATATGCAGGGGATTTCACTTTTAGCTGATTATTTCATTATTGCTGAAGGTAGCTCAGAGCGCCAAGTGCAGGCAATTGCACGTGAAATTAAAGAAAAAGCAGAAGAAGCGGGCTACACAGTACGTAAGCTTGAAGGCTTTGATACTGCACGATGGATTTTAGTCGATATGGGTGATGTGGTTGCACATATTTTCCATAAAGATGAGCGTGCTTATTATAACCTAGAGCGTCTATGGGGAGATGCACCACAATTAGACGCGCCACAAATGGAAAATGAATAGTTATGATCGATTTGCGGAAGTTTATGATGAATTGATGACAGATATCCCTTACGCGGAATATGTGGAATGGATTCAAACATATGCACCTGCACAGAACTATAAAAATCTGCTCGATATCGGCTGTGGGACAGGAACGCTGGCATTAATGCTGCATAAAGCGGGTTACGCTGTATCAGGTATTGACTTATCCGAAGAAATGCTTGCCATTGCAAGTGCCCGTATGGAGGATGAAAAAGTTTCAATGCCTCTATATGCGATGTCAATGGACGAACTGGACGGTTTTAGCGAGTTGGATGTTGCGATTATTCCAATTGACTCGATCAATTATGTAAAAGAACAGCAAAATGTCTTGGAAACATTGAAACGGGTATTTGACAGTCTTCGTGAAGGCGGACAACTATTCTTTGATGTACATTCGTTATTTAAAATGGACGATATTTTTCTGGATGGTCCATTTACCTATGACGACGGCGAAACTTCATATGTCTGGCATACGGAGCCGGGTGAAGAACCCCATTCTGTATACCATCAGATGACGTTTTTTGTACTAACAGAAAGCGGTCTGTATGAACGTTTTGATGAAGAACATTATCAGCGCACATTTGCGTATGAGCAATATGTGACATGGCTGAAAGAAATCGGTTTTTCTCATGTTGAAGTGACGGCAGACTGGATGCCAACACAACCTGCCGATGAGAGCGAACGAATTTTTATTCGGGCGGTTAAATAAAATAGCTGAAAAAGTAAGTTTCGGCAGTTTTGATGGAAATACCTTTTCATAAAGAAGCGGAATTTGTATAGTGGATGTAAGCTCCATATATAAAACCTTCTTTATGAAAGGGTGTTTTTTATTTTGCAGCCATTTCTGGAGAAGTATAAAAAGCAACTCGCCATCCTGGGCGGAGTCGTTGCTGTAGTATTAATCTATTTCCTATTCCTCAATGATTCCCCGCATAGTGCATCCATTGAAACAATCGACCAAATGACAATTCCTGCTATTGATGAACATTCCACAAATCCTGAAACAGAAATCGAAACTGAATATAACCGAATAATGGTTGATATAAAGGGAGCGGTAAAATATCCGGGTGTGTACACATTATCGGAAGAGCAACGGATTGTCGATGCCGTCGAAGCAGCAGGAGGCTACACAGACGATGCCAATCCGGTGCTCATTAACCATGCTCAAAGGCTTCAGGATGAAATGGTCATCTATATACCTAAAACGGGTGAAGAGCCGGCAGAAGTAATGGAACAGGTGTTACAGGGCAGTCCGTCAACCGGCTCAGGCAGTGGAAGTACATCCGGGAAGATTAATATAAATAAAGCGGAGGAAGCAGAGTTAACCCAGCTTCCGGGAATTGGTCCATCCAAAGCGGGGGCAATTATTCAGCATCGATCTGAACACGGGAATTTTCAAGTCATTGATGATTTAAAAAAGGTAACGGGAATCGGTGATAAAACATTTGAGCAGTTAAAGGGCTTAATCGATGTAAAATAAGCCGAAATTTCTGAACGATCTTATATTGCGAATGTCAGGAACTACGTATAAACTGATAGGTGACAAAACATTTGGGGGTTATCATATGGAGCGAATTACTTGGGATCAATTTTTTATGGCACAAAGTCATTTACTCGCATTAAGAAGCACGTGCAGCCGTCTTGCGGTAGGTGCGACAATTGTACGGGAAAAGCGCATTATTGCCGGCGGATATAATGGATCGATTTCAGGTGACGAACACTGTATCGAAGAAGGGTGCTATGTTGTGGACAACCATTGTGTCCGCACAGTGCATGCAGAAACGAATGCTTTATTGCAATGTGCGAAATATGGTACGCCATCAAATGGAGCGGATCTGTATGTCACGCATTTCCCATGCTTGCCATGCACAAAAACAATCATTCAGGCCGGCATCAAAAATGTGTACTATGCAAAAGATTATAAAAATAATTTATACGCAATGGAACTGTTTAAAAAAGCAGGTGTCCATGTTGCACATATTCCATTTGATGAAGCGAAAATCGACTTTCTGCAGGACGAAAAGTTCGCATTGACAGCTGAAATGCTCGAAAAGCTTCGTGAGTTAGGTGCAAGCCGCGATCAGTTGCTCCCATTAGAGGAGAAGATGCATGCTTTATTTGGTAAACTTATTCAAGCATAAGTGGATATTTTACGCCTTGTCGATTTGCATCAGTGCACTTGCTGCATTTGAATCGGGAAGGCTTCTTTTTCTGATTGCGTTATTGTTGATATTTAGTCTTTATAAACGATTGGCAAACATACATCTGTTGTGTATAGTAATTGTTGGCATTGGGAGTTACAGCTATTTTTCCTTTGAAGTCAATAAGCTTTCAAGACCTGTTGAACTGCCGGCATTGTTAACATGGACCTATGAGTACAATATCAATGGTGTGATGTTGAGAGGGTTCATGCATGATGATTCCGGCGACAAAGTATATGTCACCTATGAATTGAAAAATGAAAACGAAAAGCAGCGTTTCGAGGCTCAGCAGCTTGCTGGTACAAGTTTTCTTGTGACCGGGGAGCAAGTATCCCCATCAATCCCTTCACACCGCTATGGCTTTTCTATGGCCCGCTATTTGCAAAGCAAAAATGCAAGAGGGATCATTGAAATTCATCAACTCCAATATTTAAGGCAAAATAAAAACTTTATGCAACCAATCTATGAACAACGCTTTCGGTTAAAAAGACATATTGAAAAAACTTTTCCACCCGCACTTTCAGCAGAAGCACAAGCCCTTTTAATCGGTTACCAGGACAATGTCGATGAACAATTAAATCGCGCTTATCAAAAACTTGGGATTACCCATTTATTCGCGATTTCGGGATTGCATGTTGCGCTTGTTTCATTTCTGTTTTTCCAGATATTGTTCCGCTTAACGATACGTAGAGAAATCGCGACAATACTTTTGCTTATACTATTGCCTCTCTATGCAATTTTAGCAGGAGGAGCACCGTCTATTTGGCGCGCAGTTAGTGTCGTTGAATTTGTTTTACTTGCACAGTATGTTCGTTGGAGAATACCGATGGATGATGCATTATCGCTCAGCTTTATTGTATTTGTCTTATTAGAGCCTGGTGCAGTATTTCAAGTCGGCTTTCAGCTATCCTATTTGGCCACTTACAGCTTAGTTTATTCGAACCGCATTTTAGCCCGCTATTCAAATTTTTGGGTGCAGTCTTTTTACATTACATTTGTATGCCAAATCCTCGTTTATCCTTTATTACTGTTCCACTTTTACGAAATTAGCCTTTCCTCTTTTATCGCGAATATTATTTTTGTCCCTCTTTTTTCCTTTATTATTTTACCAGTCAATCTATTTGTTCTTGTTCTTACTTTTTTGCCATTCCCGGTTGATACCACTCTCTTTTTTATTTATGAGCCGCTACGTACAGCACTGACAAACTTCATACTCTACATTCAGCAGCCGATTGTTCAAATGTGGAATCCCGGTAAACCTTC
This sequence comes from Solibacillus sp. FSL W7-1324, assembly GCF_038008025.1. NCBI lineage: Bacteria > Bacillati > Bacillota > Bacilli > Caryophanales > Caryophanaceae > Solibacillus > Solibacillus sp. FSL W7-1324. Next base: position 2,330,510 of record NZ_JBBOYH010000001.1, on the reverse strand, counting down.
AATTACGTGGCTTATTCTTTTATATAGTTCGGTTTTATTTGCTTTTTACTTACTTGACCAGCAAGCGCGTTTAAAGAAAGTAATCTTTGTTTTAGTACTGCCGGCATTAATATTCCATGGACAGCCATTTTTGAACAGTGATCTGAAAATTGCTTTTGTCAACGTCGGACAAGGGGACTGCATTGTCATTGAATTGCCGCGCAGAAAATCGGTCATTGTCATCGATGCAGGAGGCTTGCTGCGATTTGAACAGGAAAAGTGGAAAGAGCGAAAAACGCCCTATGAAATCGGGCGTCAAGTTGTCGTTCCTTATTTAAAAGGGCGAGGGATACAGACAATTGACACATTTGTACTGTCACATGCGGATGCCGATCATGTTGAGGGGGCTGAAGAGGTGTTGCGGGAAGTAATTGTAAACGAGGTGCATGTGACACCAGGTTCGTTCGGTAAGCCGGTTATGAATGATTTTTTGCAGGAACTTGAGAAAACGAATACAAAACTAATGGAGAAGATGGCTGGTCATAAGTGGCAAATCGGGGAAACCTCTTTGGAATATTTATGGCCATTGGATATCGAATATGAAGGCAATAATGATTCGCTCGTTCTATTTTTAAAGCACGGGGCATTCAGAGCATTATTTACAGGGGATTTGGAGCAGGAAGGCGAGAGAGAGCTCATTCGGCTTTATAACGGGAAATTACGTAATATCGATCTATTGAAGGCGGGGCATCATGGCAGTAGAACTTCAAGCTCTGAAGAATTTTTAGCCGTAACAAATCCTGAATTTGTTGTGTTTATGGCAGGCGAAAATAACCGCTATAATCATCCGCATACAGATGTTGTCAATCGATTTGAAGAGAAAAATATCCCATACGCGATAACAGGATTAGATGGGACAGTAGAAGTTTCCGTTTCACAAAGTCAAATGTACATTGAAAAATCGAATTCTATTTTTATGAAATAAAAAAGGGGATGGTTTCTAATTTTAACTAGAAACCATCCCGCTTTTAAGGAATTACATACGTGTAGCTGCTTCTACGATTGTTGCAATAATAAACAATACGATGAAGAAACCGCCACCAATGGCGAAACCGTAACCTGCATCCGGAAAGTCATTGCTTTTCATCGCACGGCCACGACCTTCAAATGGGTTTTCAGCTACATAGTTTGGATCTTGATGTCCTGCCATAAGTATCCCTCCTAATCTCCAATAATTATAGAATATTCTAACTTAAAATGCTATATGAAATGCTAATTATTCCTTTTATTGGTTTATGGAGTTGGGTTGAATTTCAAAAAAAATCCATAATTAAATATACAGGAGATAGAAACAATAAATACGAGTTTGAGGCATAAGGAGATATGAAACTGGACATCCTCAGTAACGTAAAAAATGGTATACTTAGAACTACGAAAGTAAAGGAGGTTCCCAGTATGATAACAAAAGTATGGCAAGATTTTAAAAAGGGGAATTTCGCACCGGTTTACTTGCTTGTAGGAGAAGAATCCTATTTTGTGGACGAAACAATTAAGCAGTTGAAGGCAGCTCTTCAAAAAAATGAGGAAGCGGAAATTATGACCTTTGACTTAAATGAACAGCCGATTGATTATGTTATTGATGAAGCGGATACGATTCCGTTTTTCTCGGAACGTAAATTAATAATAGCTAAAAATGCATCATTTTTAAAAGCGACTGAAAAAGGCAAAGAAAAGATAGACCATGATTTGAAGCGCCTTGAAAACTGGTTGCAGCATCCTACTGATACAGCCATCACGATATTTATCGCCCCGTATGAAAAGTTGGATGAGCGTAAAAAAGTTACAAAGCTTATGAAAGAAAAATGTACAGTAATCGCAGCAGAAACCCCGCAGAACAATGATTTGAATGTATGGGTGAAAAACGAAGCAGAGCAGCATGGAAAAGCGATTACCGATGAGGCAGTCGGCAAACTGCTTGAAATGGTCGGTCCGAATATGCTCCAGCTTCAGATGGAAATAGAGAAGATGGCCTTGTATTTAGGGGAAGATCATGAGATTACACGTGATCATGTAGAAGATTTAGTAGCGAAAACGCTTGAGCATGATGCATTTAAAATGCTGAATGCCTATTTGGACCACAATCAGGAAGAGGCGCTCAAAATCTACCATGATCTATTACGTCAAAAAGAAGAACCAATTAAACTTGTAGGTCTCTTGGCAAATAATATCCGAACGATGACAAATATTTTTTATTTGCAAAAAAAAGGATACCATCAGCAACAGATTGCAAAACAGCTTAAAATCCATCCTTATCGGGTGCAAGTTATTTCTGGCCAAAGAAACCGCCCATCCGACCAGCGTTTGCTTCAGGCCCTCTACAGTTTGGCGGAAGTGGATCTTCAGCTGAAAACAACGGGCGGAAACCGTGAACGCCACCTCGAGCTATTTTTAATGAAGAAACTATAGAAAATTTTATTCTAGGAAACAATGAAAAAAGCCAACTGTGCAGATGCACAGTTGGCTTTATAAGTTACAATTAAGCTTTTTTCGCTAAACGAGACTTTTTACGAGAAGCCGCGTTTTTGTGAATAAGACCTTTAGAAGCAGCTTTATCTAATGCTTTAGAAGCAGCAACTACTAATTCTTGTGCGTTTTCAGCACCTGTTGCGATCGCTTGCTCAGCTTTTTTAACTGTAGTACGCATAGCAGATTTTGCTTGTACGTTAGCAGCGTTAGCTTTTTCGTTAACTTTTACACGTTTGATAGCAGATTTAATGTTTGGCATTTCTTTCACCTCCTAGATTTAGGTACGAGATGAGTATTTTCTCACTTATTTCATGTGTCAATACAACAAAAATCATTCTACCAAAGGATTGAAGGAATTGCAATACATAAATGCAAAGAATATTTACTTGACAGTTTGAGCAAACTGAATTGTGGAGGTGCAATATGAAAAAAATTGACTGGAATCGAACAGATTTAATTGATGAAACAGCAGAAGTCGTCCAACATCAAACAAAAGAGCAAAAGGAAACATTGGAACATGAACGTGGCATTCACATGGAAGAATCTCAACAAAATCGTGTCAAAATCACAAAAGTAGAAGTGAATGCTGCGGGGGAAGAAAGAATAAGTAAAAAACAGGGCACGTATATAACGTTGTCGATCCCTACATTAACATCAGAAGACCGCCATGGTTTTGAACAAATGCAGGAGTCTCTGATCCATTACCTGCACGATCTGCACAAAGATATAAAAATTACGGCGGATTCAAAAATTTTAGTGATTGGCTTAGGGAACAAGACGATTACCCCGGATGCGATCGGTCCTTATACAATCGATGCCATGCATAAAAAACAGTCGGAACTGGATTCACCAAAGTTTATTTTGTATGCGCCGGGTGTTACCGGCCAAACAGGATTTGAAACAAGTGATTATATTCATGCATTGGCAGAAAGGATTAAACCTGCGCTCGTCATTATTATCGATGCGCTTGCAACAAGCGGAAGTGCCCGATTATGCCGTACTATCCAGCTTACTGATACAGGTATCCATCCAGGAGGGGGCGTCGGCAACCATCGCAAAGAAGTATCCAAGGAAGTGCTCGGTGTTCCGGTAACTGCAATCGGAGTTCCGACCGTTGTGGAAGCCCCGATTTTAATCGCTGATGCAATTGATGTTGCATTCAGATCAATTGCGGCTAAAATCCAGGAAAGAGGGAAACCGTCCGGCAAGCTTTCCGTAACAAGCTGGACACCTGTAAACGAAGAGGTCGATTTAACGACAGTCGAACCGATTTTCGGTCAGTGGGCGACATGGCCGACTGAAGACCGAAGACAATTATTTGAAGAAGTTTTCAGCACCCATCCCGAGCGATTGATGGTTACACCGAAAGAAGTCGACTTCTGGCTTAGTCAATATGCATTTCTACTAGGTGAAAGCTTGTTTACATGGCTTGATGAAAAACAAAAAGCCGGAAATTAGCCGGCAATTTTTTTCTGAACAATAAAAACTAGTTATACGTTCTAAGTTTTACTCTTTTCCCATATTGTATTGGAGAAAGGGTGATGTGTTTGCGGAAACTAAAACGCTTCTCATTATTGTTCTTATTTTTATTTTCACTGCCTATTATTATTGGGCAATTCCCTTTTCCAAATAATGAAATGACTACACAAAAAATTAAAAGTGAACGTCCGCACGTTGTTTATGCGGCGACAGAGCCAATAGACACAGTACCTGAAGAACCTAAAGTCGATCCATTCGATGTACTGCTGATGTTCACACATTCACACGAGTCCTATAAGCCGATCGTCAAGAAAACAAAAGGGATGCAGGCAGTTTATGATGAAGAAATGAATATCTTTTCACTTCAGGAAATGATGCAGCACTATCTTGAATTAAACGGTTTAACACCGCATATTGTTGATTTTGATGTTATGACCGAAATGAAACAGGTTGATGCGACATTTCACCAGGCATACAAAGTGGCGCGACCTGTATTGGCTGAGTATTTGGAAGGAAGCAAATATGATCTTGTCATCGATTTCCATCGGGATTCAGCACCTAAAAAAGTGACGACGCTTACAGCAAATAATGAACAATATGCAAAAATTGCTTTTGTCGTCGGTGCGGAACACCCTGCATATGAAGCGAATTTAGCTTATGCAACAATGCTAAGCGAGCAAGTGAATCGAATTGTGCCAGGCGTTTCACGCGGAATTATGAAAAAGTCGGGAACTGGTGTTGACGGTGTTTACAATCAGGATCTTGCGACAAATGTATTGCTGATTGAACTTGGAGGCATAGACAATACCGAAGAAGAGCTTCAACGTACGATGGCGATTTTAGCGCAGGCGATTCGGGTTGCTTTTGTTGAATCAGCAGCTTAAGTATTATTTGTAATACAAAATAGCAGGCGGGTAGTGTGAAGATGATGAGCCATATCAGTACGGCTGCCCGCTCGAATATGAAAAACCGCATTTCGCAAAAGTTTGGGGCGAAATGCGGTTTTCCTATTGCAGGTGAAGGTTCGCTGTTGTCGTTTCACTACAATTCATAGTATAATTTAAAATACGTTATGCCTCTATTGTTCCATTACTTCAAATTATGGAGAATAGAGGCTGTATTTTAGTAGAAAAGTAAATGGATGAATAACCTACATATGTAGTGACACCAAACCCTAAATGGGCTCAGGTGTTTTTTCTAATTAGGAGAGGAATTATACATGAACCGAGAACAACGTTTAAAACGACAAGAAAATATCCGAAATTTCTCGATTATTGCACATATCGACCACGGGAAATCAACACTTGCTGACCGTTTATTGGAAAAGACGCAAACTGTTACACAACGAGAAATGAAGTCACAGCTTTTGGATTCGATGGATCTGGAGCGTGAGCGCGGAATTACAATTAAATTAAATGCCGTACAATTAAAATATAATGCTAAAAATGGCGAAATCTATACTTTTCATCTGATCGACACACCGGGTCACGTCGATTTCACATATGAAGTATCACGTTCATTAGCGGCATGTGAAGGTGCCATTTTAGTAGTCGATGCCGCACAGGGAATTGAAGCGCAAACGCTTGCGAACGTATATTTGGCTCTGGACAATGACCTTGAAATTTTACCGGTTATCAATAAAATCGACTTGCCTGCTGCAGACCCGGAACGTGTCCGCGGAGAAGTGGAAGATGTAATTGGACTGGATGCTTCTGAAGCAGTGCTTGCATCAGCAAAAGCCGGAATTGGGATCGAGGATATTTTGGAACAGGTCGTTGAAAAAGTACCTGCCCCACAAGGTGATCCTGATGCTCCATTACAAGCATTAATTTTTGACTCTGTGTATGATGCCTATAAAGGTGTTATTATCTCGATCCGTATTGTAAATGGTACTGTGAAAGCCGGAGATACAATTAAAATGATGGCAACAGGTGCAGAATTTGAAGTAATCGAAGTAGGAATCCATACACCGAAAGCAATACCGCAAGCTGAACTGACAGTTGGGGATGTAGGTTATTTAACAGCATCCATCAAAAATGTTCAGGACACACGTGTAGGTGATACTGTAACTTTCGCGGGTAGCCGTGCCGCTACAGAACCGCTTCCGGGTTACCGTAAATTAAATCCGATGGTATATTGCGGTCTTTATCCGATTGATACTGCCAAATACAACGATTTACGTGAAGCACTTGAAAAACTGGAATTAAACGATTCTGCCCTACAATATGAGGCAGAAACTTCTCAGGCATTAGGCTTCGGTTTCCGATGCGGATTCTTAGGGCTATTGCACATGGAAATTATTCAGGAGCGTATTGAGCGTGAGTTCAACATTGATTTAATCACGACTGCGCCTTCTGTAATTTATGAAGTGACAAAAACTGATGGTTCGGTATTAAAAGTCGATAACCCGTCAATGATGCCGGATCCGCAAAAAATCGACCGCATTGAAGAGCCGTACGTAAAAGCAACAATTATGGTACCAAACGATTATGTAGGTGCTGTAATGGAACTATGCCAGAAAAAACGCGGTAACTTCTCAGGGATGGACTACATCGATGACTCGCGTGTAAAAATCGTTTATGAAATGCCTTTAGCGGAAATCGTATATGACTTCTTTGATTTCTTGAAATCGAATACGAAAGGCTATGCGTCGTTCGATTATGAATTAATCGGATACCAGCCTTCTAAATTAAGCAAAATGGATATTCTATTGAACGGTGAACAAGTCGATGCGTTAAGCTTTATCGTACACAAAGATTTTGCATATGAACGCGGAAAAGTAATTGTAGAGAAATTAAAAGAGCTGATTCCACGTCAACAATTCGAAGTACCGGTACAAGCAGCAATCGGACAAAAAATCATTGCCCGCTCGACAATTAAATCAATGGGTAAAAACGTACTTGCCAAATGTTACGGCGGTGACATTTCACGTAAACGTAAATTACTTGAAAAGCAAAAAGCCGGTAAAAAACGTATGAAACAAGTAGGTTCAGTAGAAGTTCCACAAGAAGCATTCATGGCCGTACTGAAAATGGATGACAGTAAATAATATTTGTAAAGGCAGATAGAGCAATCTTTCTGCCTTTTATTTTTAGAAGGACAAGTTTACTGAAATGTTTTTTGAAAATGAGGTAGAAATAATGACCGATATTTTAAATTTTTTGCAATATAAAAATGAAAAACTGGAAAGTGAATTGAATAGATTGTTTGAACGTGCCAACTCTCCGGGGGGCCGTGTAGATGCACTGCTGGAAAACAAAGCGGTGAAGCTGGAGGACCACAAGCTGTTTTTGGCATTTTTAGCGTATTTAGCACAGCAGAACATTGAAGCGAAACGACTGTTTCAGGATGTTCTGCGCCTGCCAAAGCATCTATTTGAAGCGAAATATGAAATGAACTGGGCACAGGTAATCAAGTTGAGTGTCACATTTTTTACAATTTTACGTGATAATGACCTCAATAGTTATAAACAATTTATCGACTAGCTTGTAACAACCGGCAACAGTTCGCTATAATGATGAAATGAGTTAAGGTAATAAATGATAGGGGGGCAAGTAGTCGATGAATGAAGAACAACGACTAGCTAGTCAGCAGATTAAACAACCTAAGGAAGAAAAAGACTATAGTAAATATTTCGAAAAAGTATTTACAGCTCCTTCACTAAAAGACGCGAAAAAACGCGGTAAAGAAGAAGTGAAATATCATAAAGATTTTGATATTGAAGAAAAATTTCTAGGAATGGGACAGAATCGTAAGTTTTATATTCGAACATACGGCTGTCAAATGAATGAGCACGATACGGAAGTAATGGCTGGTATTTTCATGCAGCTTGGCTATACACCGACTGAAATGATTGAAGAAGCGGATGTTGTTTTACTAAACACGTGCGCAATCCGTGAAAATGCGGAAAATAAAGTATTCGGTGAGCTGGGCTTCCTGTTAAAATATAAACGTAAAAATCCGGAAATGCTGATCGGCGTCTGCGGATGCATGTCGCAAGAAGAGTCTGTTGTGAACAAAATATTAAAACAGTATCAGCATGTTGATATGGTGTTCGGGACACATAATATCCACCGATTACCGAATATTTTACACGATGCCTATATGTCTAAGGAAATGGTTGTTGAAGTATGGTCAAAAGAAGGCGATGTCATCGAAAACCTTCCGAAAAAACGTATTGGCTCGATTAAAGCTTGGGTGAATATTATGTACGGCTGCGACAAGTTCTGTACATATTGTATCGTTCCATATACACGGGGCAAGGAACGTTCACGTCGACCTGAAGAAATTATCCAGGAAGTGCGTGAATTGGCAGCACAAGGCTATAAAGAAATTATGCTTTTAGGCCAAAACGTCAATGCATACGGGAAAGACTTTGATGATATCGAATATCGACTGGGTGATTTAATGGACGAACTACGTAAAATCGATATCCCGCGAATTCGCTTTACAACAAGTCATCCGCGCGACTTTGATGATCATTTAATCGAAGTCTTGGCAAAAGGCGGAAATCTCGTTGATCATATTCATTTACCGGTACAATCGGGTTCAAATGAAATTTTAAAAATTATGGCTCGTAAATATACACGTGAGCATTTCCTGCAATTAGTCGATAAGATTAAAGCGGCTATTCCAGGCGTAACATTGACAACTGATATCATTGTAGGCTATCCGAATGAAACAGAAGAGCAATTCCAGGAAACGCTTGATTTGTATCGACAAGTTGGCTTTGATATGGCGTTCACATATATTTATTCGCCTCGTGAAGGAACACCGGCTGCTAAAATGGTCGATAATGTAACAGAAGAAGAAAAGAAAGACCGTCTGCACCGTTTGAATGCGATTGTCGGGGAGTATTCTGCAAAAGCACTCAAAGACTTGGAAGGTCAAACAGTAGAAGTTTTAGTTGAAGGCAGCAGTAAAAGACGCGATGATGTGTTAGCTGGCTATACGCGCAAAAACCGTCTTGTTAACTTTAAGGCTGATCCAAAATATATTGGAAAGCTTGTAAATGTAAAAATTTTAGAAGCAAAATCATACTCATTAATGGGTGAATTTGTAGAAGAAGTGATAAAAGAGGGGGAGTTCGTAAGATGACAACAAAATTATATACAAAAGATGAGATTGTAGAAAAAGCAAAAGAAATTGCCCATATGATTGCGAATACCGAAGAAGTTGAATTTTTCAAAAAAGCAGAAGAACAAATCAATGAAAACCAATTTGTACGCGAAAAAATTGCCTCATTGAAAGCACTTCAAAAACAGGCAGTTAACTTTCAGCACTTAGGGAAAGAAAAAGCACTTAAAATGATTGAAGGCAAGATTACAGGAATTGAAACAGAAATCGACGAACTACCAGTCGTTCAACAATTTAAACAATCGCAGACAGAAGTAAATGAACTGTTACAATTAGTATCAAATGCCATAGCGAACAATGTTACAGATGAAGTCATTGCTTCGACTGGCGGAGATTTACTAAAAGGCGAAACAGGCTCAAAGGTACGTAATAGTACACCAGGCTCATGCTCTTAAAATGATTTTAAGAGGCTGGGACATAAGTATAATTATTGCTAAATAAAAGGAAAGCCTTTATTAAGAAATGGATATATTGCAAAATTGATTGGAATGGAGGGCGACTCCTGCGGGAATAGCGTGACGCCTGAGACTACAGGCTCAGGCCACGCCCGCGGAAAGCGTCCCGGAATGGAAATCAATTTTAACGCTCAGCAAAAAAATGCTATTTTTCTTTCAGAGAAAAATAGCATTTTTGGGTTATGTCCCAACCTCTTTTTTAAATTTAATATTCTAAAACCTTAACAGTATGTGTAAATAATGATGTCGATATTCCTACTTTCTTTTGTTATAATTTAAGTTAGTTAGAACTATATGGGAAGGACTTTGCCTATGTACGAATATGACGATCTAAATGTAAGTGATGAAGGAATGTACGTTTGGTTATGTCAGATGGCCAGGCAGATAGATGCGGCAGTAGCAATTATCAACCCCAATAAAGGTTATACAATTGATTTTACCAATCAGCTCTTTCTGCAAACAACAGGGTACGATGAAGCTGATGTAATCGGGTCGACATTTTCATTACTGCAAGGGCCTCTTACAGATATGGTAAATGAAAATTCAATTCGGGAAAGTATTGAAAATGGACTCACTTTTAAAACTTCATCCTTTCATTACCGTAAAGATGGTTATGCATTCTGGAATGAAGTCCGTCATTTGCCAATGTTCAATCAGCAGGGAATACTCCAATATTGTGTCATCATTATGAAAGATGTAACAGACTCCATGAACATCGAATCATTGATTGAGTTGGAACGTGAAGTGTACTTCAGTCTGGAAACAGGACATCCAATCGAAAATGTCTTACGCAATATTTGCAGAACGGTTGAAATAACTTTCGGAAAGAAATGTCACTGCTCCATCGTACTTGTTGATGATAATGACCGGATGATTAATATTTACGGTGAAATGTGGAGAGATTTGAAAGAGCTCGATGAAAATATTTTATTATTAGATCTCAAAGACAAAAGAAAAAACAATAAACCGCTTATTATTAAAGATTTGGAGCAATCGGTCTATCATGAAGCATATCAGCCGATTATTGAAAAGTATCATTTAGTTTCAATGTGGAGCCAGCCAATTTTAAACTCGGAAGAAAAAACAATCGGCTTATTTACAATGTACTTTGAGCAACGGGCAGAACCAAAAGCGATTGAAATAAAATTTATGAATCGAATTGCACCCATTGTCACACTCGCATTAAAATATTTTGATCAGAAAAGTGCAATTCACCGTCTTGCTTTTCAGGATGTAGCATCCGGATTGAATAATTATGAGTGCTTTAAAATCGTATTAAAAGAGTTTGCTGCGGATCACCCAAATGGGCATTTATATATTATTGAACCGGGAGAATACCAAAATATAATTGATTTATATGGCCGCCAAGGCGGGGATGACGTGCTGCGTCAGCTTGCCAAACGAATTCAGAATATCTCGACATTCGGGGATTCAATCATTGCGAGATACACACATTCATCAATTATTGTAGCGACGTCACTGTCATTAAGGGAAATGAATATCCCACCCGTCGAAGCGGATCATGTTTTATCGGAGCCGTATTATATTGATGGAAAAGAAGTGTATTTAACTTTAAAAATAGGAACTTCATCTTTTAGTTCCAGTACTAACTACATAGAAGCAGTCCGCCAGGCGGATAATGCATTATCAAGTGCGCTGAAAGTAACGGGCAGTGCTATTAAAAGCTTTAATATGGGATTAATTGAGTCGGTCGAACAAGAGATGAAAATACTGGCCCATTTTACACGTGGTCTAAAAAACAGCGAATTTTTCCCGATGCTCCAACCGAAAGTGAACTTGATGACAGGGGAAATTGAAAGTTTTGAAGCATTGGCACGCTGGAATTCGGCCGAATTAGGTTTTGTTTCTCCAACGTTGTTTATTCCGGTTGCCGAAAATACCGGCAATATTTATAAGGTAGACCTCGAAATTTTCAAAAAGGTACTCCAATGGCAAAAACAGCGTCATGATGCGGGAATGAAATTGTATCAAGTATCGATCAATATATCACCGAGTCATTTTTATAATCCGGCATTTGTGGAAAGTTCCGTTGCCCTTATTGAAAGCTATAAAATCGATCCCAAATTCATAAAATTTGAAATTACCGAAAGTGTCGAACTGGAAGATGTATTACGGGCAAAAAAAATTATCGATGAGCTGCAACAGCTTGGTATTGAAACATCGATTGATGATTTTGGTGTTGGCTATTCCTCACTGAGTTATTTGCAGGAACTGCCGTTTAAAGAAATAAAAATTGATAAAAGTTTCGTCGATGATTTAGCGAATCCTCGGATGAATGCCGTTATAAAAACGATTATTCAGCTTTCGGATAATTTGAGCATGGTCTCGGTGGCAGAAGGAATCGAAACTGAAGAACAGCACCTTGAATTAAAGCGATTAGGCTGTCAGGTGGGCCAAGGATATTATTACTATAAACCGATGCCCATTAAACAAATTAATGAACTGCTTGATAACGAGATAAAAATTTCTTTCAACAAATAAAACTCTCAGTGGGACAAAAATATGGGCGAAACAACAAAAGGCTATGTAGGCCATATCCCGCAATAAATACAATCTACAAAAGAGACATTTGAGCGAAGGAATAGGAAAAGCGCTACTACAATTAAGGTTTGTAGTAGTTTTTTCTTTTCTAAAAACTCATTTCACCCTTTAGGCACCTGCCGCATACAATAAGTCGAGCAGTTGAAGAAAGGAGAGATGTTCGGTGAAGCGTTTACGTCAAATTGTGACGAAAGCAGTTATTGCGAAAGGGAAGAAGCGTACCGAATGTGTAGAAACGCTCTGTCCACCGAATGCGCCAACGAGCATATTAGGTTGCTGGGTGATTAATCATCATTATCAGGCAAAACGTAATGGTAAATTTGTTGAGGTGACAGGGAAGTTTGATGTGAATGTATGGTATGCATATAACAATCATTCAAAAACGGCAGTGCATACAGAGACGATTTCCTATAAGGATCGTGTCAAACTGTCATTCCGTGACGGTGAAGAAGTAGATTCGAATGATGTGAAAGTCCGTGTATTACAAGCGCCGAATTGTATTGAGGCAATTATTACAAAGCAAGGCGACAAAATTCAGGTAACGGTTGAACGTGAATTTTTAGTGGAAATTATTGGGGAAACGACGATTGTCATTAATGTACACCCGCTTGATTTTGAGGATGAATGGTCGTTTGAAGAAAGTTCACAACAGCCATCCAGCAGTTCATCATCTTCGTCATCATCGTCGTCCGATTCCGGCGGCAAAGATTTTGGCAAAGATTTTGATTCCTCATCTTTCTCATAAAAGAATCTATCGTTTAACAGCAAATGTTTCGTCATAAAAAATTGTAAAATCTATCGTAAACAGTTGGGAATTGTTTGAAGATTACTTTCAGACAATTCCTTTTCTTTGCGTTTGCAAGGCAAAATGCGAGTCAAATGGTATAATACTTGTACAAGTTTTAGCAAGTGAGGGAAATAAACATGACTACATATACACCGATGATGCAACAATATTTGCTCGTAAAACAAGATTACAAAGATGCTTTTTTATTTTACCGTCTAGGCGATTTTTATGAATTGTTTTTTGATGATGCCATTAAAGCGTCACAGCTGCTGGAAATTACATTAACAGCACGCGCGGGGAATACCGATAATCCAATACCGATGTGTGGGGTCCCGCATCATTCTGCACAAGGCTATATTGAAACACTTGTGGCAAAAGGTTTTAAAGTGGCCGTATGTGAACAGACGGAAGATCCAAAGCATGCAAAAGGTGTTGTAAAACGTGAAGTCGTACAAGTAATTACACCGGGAACGATTACAGAAGGGAAAGCACTCGACGGGAAATCAAATCATTTTATTGCAGCGGCTGAAAGTAATGAAGATGATGAGATCGTATTCGCCTATTTGGACGTATCGACAGGTGAAGCAAACTGTTCGGTTATTGAAGGAAGTGCAAAACAATTAATTCAGCAAGTCCAGGCCTATGCAATAAAAGAACTGATTGTGACCGAACAGCTGCAGTTACTGCTTGCCGATTATGCGGAAGCGGGAGGCATCGTCCTGTCACTTGAAACAGAAGAAATGGATACAGATAAGGCGGACCAGTATGTTGCACACTTGCCGGTTCAGCTGCAAGGTGTGGCAAAGCGATTATTACAATACGTTGAGCGGACGCAAATGCGTTCATTATCGCATATTCAGCCGTTTGCCTATACGGAAGCGGATAATTTCCTTCGCATCGATACGAATTCCAAACGTAATTTGGAGCTGATTCAGTCCATACGCGGCGGAGATTCTAAAGGGACATTGCTGTGGCTTTTAGACGAAACAGTAACAGCAATGGGCGGCCGAAAACTGAAACAGTGGATGCATCAGCCGCTCGCAAAGAAAAATGCGATTGAGGCGAGACAGGCGATTGTTACGGAATTGCTTGAAGACTTCTTTTTACGCGATGAATTAACGACACTGCTGAAAAATGTCTATGATTTGGAACGTCTGGCAGGGCGTGTAGCATTTGGTTCTGTTGGTGGACGCGATCTGGCACAGCTGCGCGAATCGCTACGACAAGTACCAATGATCCAGCAAATGCTTGTAAACAGCGGGTTGGAAAAGTGTATGGTACTTGGTCAAAAGCTGGACGTGTGCGCAGATATTGAACAATTGCTGGCAGAAGCGATTACCGAACATCCGCCCATTTCGATCAAAGAAGGCGATGTCATTCGCGACGGGTACAATGCACAGCTCGATGAATATCGTGATGCATCCCGCAATGGGAAGGACTGGATTGCCCAGCTTGAGCAGAAAGAACGCGAACTGACAGGGATAAAAAATCTGAAAATCGGCTATAACCGCGTGTTCGGCTATTATATCGAAATTACAAAATCCCATTTGAATAATGCGGACCTGGCACGCTTTGAACGAAAACAAACTTTGGCGAATGCTGAACGTTTTATTACCGAAGAATTAAAAGAAAAAGAGGCACTGATCTTGAACGCTGAGGAGCAGAGCCTTGCATTGGAATATGATTTATTTGTAGCATTGCGAGAACAGTTAAAAGGATATATACCACGTGTTCAGGCATTGGCTGCCCAGATCAGTGAGCTTGATGTACTGATGAGCTTTGCGACGGTAACAGACAAATACCGTTTTACAAAGCCGGTATTCCATGAAGGGCGTGCCTTGAAAATTATTGAAGGAAGACACCCGGTTGTTGAAAAAATGCTCAATAAACAAAGCTATGTCCCAAATGATTGTGTGCTGACAGATGAAAAAAATATGATGCTGATTACCGGTCCGAACATGTCGGGTAAAAGTACGTATATGCGCCAAGTGGCACTGATCGTCGTTTTGGCACAAATGGGGTGCTATGTACCGGCTGATGAAGCAATCCTGCCGATTACCGACCAGATTTTCACGCGCATCGGTGCAGCTGATGACCTGGCGGCAGGTCAATCGACATTTATGGTGGAAATGCTTGAATCACAGCATGCCATTACACATGCAACAAAAAACAGTTTGCTGTTATTTGATGAAATCGGACGCGGTACTTCAACATATGACGGAATGAGTCTGGCGCAGGCAATGATGGAATACATTCATGATGAAATCGGTGCGAACACATTATTTTCAACTCATTATCACGAACTGACTGATTTGGAAAACGAGCTGGCAAGGCTGCAAAATGTTCATGTCAGTGCAACCGAGCAGGACGGCCGAGTGGTATTTTTGCATAAAGTGAAAAAAGGTGCTGCGGATAAAAGCTACGGTGTGCATGTGGCAGAACTTGCGGAAATGCCGGAAACGATTTTACAGCGTGCCCGTATATTACTGGAGCAGTTTGAAGCTACGAATGCTGAAAAGCCGCAAGCGATCCATTACGAACAACAACCACCACAAAGTCCGCAAATAGCGGAACAGGTGGCAGAGGACGATTTGCAGCTTTCATTATTTTCAATAGAGGAAGAACCAGCAATCGCACCAGAACAACAAGAAGTGCTCGATGCATTGAAAAAACTGAATGTGATGGGGACAACACCAATGCAGGCGATGACATTATTGCATGAACTGCAGCAAAAATTATTAGGAAATTAATAAAGGAGGGAACGGCTTTGGGAAAAATTCAAATAATGGATGAGTGGCTATCGAATAAAATTGCAGCCGGTGAAGTAGTAGAACGCCCTTCATCTGTTGTAAAAGAGCTAGTAGAAAATGCAATCGATGCAGGCAGTACGTCAATCGAAATTTTCCTGGAAGAAGCTGGCCTTCAATCGATACAAGTCATTGACAACGGAAGTGGTATGGACGAAGAGGACGCACTTAAATCCTTTTCACGCCACGCCACATCAAAAATAGAAAAAGAACAGGATCTGTTCCGGATTCGAACACTTGGTTTCCGTGGTGAAGCATTGGCATCGATTGCTTCGGTTTCCAAGTTAACTTTACGTACATCGGACGGGAATGGAGGTGTGCACCTGTATATGGAAGGCGGTCATTTGAAGGAACATCAGCCGACCGCCCTACGCAGGGGGACTGATATTACGGTTGCCCAGCTGTTCTTCAATACACCGGCGCGCCTAAAATATTTAAAAACGATTCAGACCGAGCTTGGACACACAATCGATTTTGTGAACCGGATTGCACTTGGCTATCCAACAATTGCGGTTAAACTTGTGCATAATGGGCAAACATTATTGCAAACGAACGGGCGCGGTCAGGTCCAGCAAGTTTTGGCAGCTATTTACGGTGCCCATAATGCGAAGAAAATGCTGCCATTTGAAGGTCAAAATCAAGATTATAAAATTCACGGTTATGCAAGCTTGCCTGAGGTGACGCGTGCTTCGAAAAACTATATGTCGCTGTTCGTCAATGGACGCTGGGTCAAACATTTCGTGATTCAGAAGGCGATTACAGATGCATACCATACGTATTTACCGATTGAGCGATATCCGATCGTACTTTTGTATGTTGAGGGTGATCCGCAATTAACCGATGTCAATGTGCATCCGGCGAAACATCAGGTGCGCTTAAGTAAAGAACCGGAACTGCTGAAGCTTATTGAAGATACGATCCGTACTGCGATCCGCGATGTGATCCGCATACCACTCGCTGAAAAAAAAGAAAAGCCGGTTCGAACACCGACAGAGCAGATGAATATTTGGAATCCTGCCCCGGCATCCTCACAGCAGCCGACATTCAATGAAGATAAGCTGTCGACTATTGTTGAGCGATTATCAAGTGAAGCTTCTGTTGTAAAAGAGCCGTATGCTCCGGTTCCGACTTCGACTAAACAACAACCGGCCGTAGAGATTGATTCAACATCTATAACGGAAAGCGGTGAACAGCATAATCGGTCCGATTTCAATGAGCTTCCATCTGTTGAAGAGGAAATCTATCAACCTTATCCGGAAGAAACACCAATCGAAGAAACCGAATCAAAAAAGCATTTCCCACAAGTTGAAATTGTCGGTCAGATTCACGGAACGTATATTGTAGCCCAAATGGAAGACGGATTTTATTTAATTGACCAGCATGCAGCCCAGGAGCGGATCAAGTATGAGTATTTCCGGGATAAAGTCGGAGAAGTGAATGCAAATGAACGTCAGACACTCCTTATGCCGTTAACATTCCATTATGCGGCAGATGAAGCATTGCGTCTGATGGAGTCGAAGGAAGCACTTGAAGAAGTAGGGGTTTTCTTGGAAGAATTCGGGCTTTCTTCATTTGTTGTACGGGAATACCCAACATGGTTCCCGCAAGGCGAGGAACAGGAAATTATCGAGGAATTAATCGAACAAGTGTTAAGTGCAAGGAAAACGGATATAAAGAAATTACGGGAAGATGCGGCGATTATGATGAGCTGCAAAAAATCGATTAAAGCGAACCACTATTTAAACAAAGAACAGATGGAAAGACTGATCAATGATTTACGAAATGCCGACAATCCGTTTACATGTCCGCATGGTAGACCTGTACTGATTCATTTCACGTCATATGAAGTGGAGAAAATGTTTAAACGCGTAATGTAATTCATACACAAGGGGATGGTTTTATGGAGCAAAGGTCATTTTTTGTCACCATGTCAGACGGGCATGATATTTTCATCCGTACGTATGCACCGAGTAAAAAGCGTATTGGACATATTCATATTTTGCACGGGATGTCGGAACATAGCGGGCGTTATGAAAATTTCGCTGAAAAGCTTTGTGACGAAGGATATTTTGTAACTGCTCATGATCATCGGGGACATGGTTTTACAGCGCAAAAAAACGGCATGTTCGGTGATTTCGGACCTGAAAAGGGTTTTGAACGTGTTGTTGAAGATGTTGTAGAGGTGCTCTCCTATTTAAAGAAAGAAACAACAGAGCAGCCTATTTTATTCGGTCACAGTATGGGCTCGTTCATAGCCCGCCGTTTTATTCAACAATATAGCGATAAAATTGAACGGTTGATTTTATCGGGGACGGGATCACCGACATTGCTTCATAAGGCAGGACATATTATCGCGAAGCAGCTTGTAAACATGCAGGGGGCACAAATACAGAGTGACCTTATGAATGATCTTAGTTTTAGCAGTTTTAATCGAAAAATTAAGAATGCGAAAACAAACTTCGACTGGCTTACTACCGATGAAGAAGAGGTACAAAAATATATTGCCGATCCATTTTGCGGTGTAATCCCGACGAATCAATTTTTCGTTGATTTAACGGGAGGCATGCTGAAGATGGAAGATGAACAGGCTAATGCGCGTATCCGGCCTGACTTAAAAATACTCGTTGCAAACGGGACATACGATCCGATTGCAGGTCCTGAAGCAGAAGGAGCGTTTCGAGTCGGAAAGCTGTTTGCACGGGCAGGTGTAGAGCATGTGAAGGTGCATATATTTGAAGGAATGCGCCATGAAATCCTTAATGAAAAAAAGAAGGAACTAGTAAAAGAAATAATTGTACGGTGGTTAAAAGATGAATAATAAAATCGATGTCGTGGCCATTATCGGTCCTACAGCATCCGGAAAAACAGCGCTAAGTATCCGCTTGGCAAAAGAGATTGACGGTGAAATAATAAACGGGGATTCCATGCAGATCTATCGCCATATGGATATCGGAACGGCCAAAATTACCGAAGCCGAAATGGAAGGTGTGCCGCATCACTTACTCGATATTAAAGAACCGACGGAAGGATTTTCGGTTGCGGAATATCAGCAGCTAGTTCGCGGTAAAATCGAAGAGATCCAAGCCCGAGGAAAAATGCCGATCATTGTCGGAGGAACGGGGCTATACGTACAATCTGTGCTGTATGATTTTCAATTTGCCAAACAGGAAGTGGATGAAGCAGCACGCGAAAACTATTATAAAGAGCTTGAAGAACTAGGTCCTGAAGCGATGCATGCAAAACTTATGCAAATGGACCCGGCTGCTGCCGTATCCATTCATCCAAATAATACAAGACGTGTTATTCGGGCACTGGAAATGGCAGAACTGGCAGGGGTTTCTCGAGCGGAAGAGCAATTCAACCGGGGAGATATTCCGTTATATAACCATTTAATTATCGGGTTGGATATGGATCGTGAAAAGTTATATGAGAGAATTAATTTACGTGTGGATCTGATGATGGAAGCAGGTCTTGTTAAAGAAGTAAGGGCATTATATGATGCGGGAATTCGTGATGTCCAGGCGATTAAAGCGATTGGCTATAAAGAATTGTACGCGCATTTCGATGGACTTATTTCACTTGATGAAGCAGTGGAGCAGATTAAACAAAACTCCAGACGCTATGCGAAGCGCCAGCTTACCTATTTCCGAAACAAAATGGATATTGCGTGGATCGGAAATGATTGGAATAAAATAAAAAGTTTGTTTGAAACTCATTAAAAATAAAGGGAAATTTTGTCCGCATAACGAATAGGTAACTATTGCATGTATTTTATGGTAAGGGAGATTGAACAACGATGAAATCGATTAATTTGCAAGATACTTTTTTAAACAATTTACGTAAAAATAATGTTTTTGTAACGGTATTTTTGTTAAACGGCTTCCAATTAAAAGGACTTATAAAATCATATGATAATTTTACCGTACTATTGGAATCGGAAGGAAAACAGCAGCTTATCTATAAGCATGCAATTTCTACTTTTGTCCCGTCCAAAAATGTAGCATTATCGGAAGAAGAGTAACGACACAGCCAAACTTGTAGCGAATTTTGGTTTGATTGATTATAATGACTAAGACGCTATAAGTATTGGAGGATTTTTGATGAAAACGATGACAACAGATGAACTGATCAACTTACTCGATGCAAATGAAGATTTAAATGTGATCGATGTTCGTGAAGATTTTGAAGTGGAACACGGAATGATTCCAGGTGCTGTACATATTCCACTTGGCTCAATCCCTGAACGTACTAATGAATTGGATAATTCAAAATCCTATATTGTCGTATGTAAAGGCGGCGTACGCAGTGCAAATGCATGCGAATATCTGGCAGAACAAGGTTTTGATGTAACGAATTTAGATGGCGGAATGATGGTCTATGATGGAGAATTGGAATTTAAATAATCTCCAAGAGAAAGGGAGTGTCGAGAGATTCGACACTCCCTAAATTTATGCTACTTTGTATAATGGATTTTTTTCGATGGCAGGCTCCATCCTTTTGTGTAGGAACATATGCGCAGGAAGGTAATGATAACAAATAATATATATAAAAACAGATCGCCCGTAAAAATTTCAAGGCCGATTAAAAGTCCTGCACTGGCTGCCCAAACTCCATAAATTTCATGCCGTAATATAATGGGCCTTCTACCTGCCAGCAAGTCGCGAACAACCCCTCCTCCGGCACCTGTCAACACAGCCGCGACAATTACGGCCACAATCGGTAAATCCTGATGGACCGCGTGCATTGCCCCTTGAATGGCAAATGCTGATAAGCCGATTGCATCGGTCACATTTCCCCAACGATTCCAATGTTTAATCAAATGATGCGGAATTAAAAAGAAAATCGTAATCGCCAAAAGAGCCATTTGAAACAAAAACTCCTGATTCCATAATGTCG
The DNA here is from genome assembly GCF_038008025.1 of Solibacillus sp. FSL W7-1324. Classification (NCBI taxonomy): domain Bacteria; kingdom Bacillati; phylum Bacillota; class Bacilli; order Caryophanales; family Caryophanaceae; genus Solibacillus; species Solibacillus sp. FSL W7-1324. The sequence goes on along the minus strand of NZ_JBBOYH010000001.1, from coordinate 2,309,883 downwards.
AGACAGGGAGGCCAATCAAAATATTCCGAATGGCCCCACCACCAAAAGCTGTGACTATCCCTAATATGTACACCCCAAATAAATCATACTCTTCTTCCATTGCCACAATGGCCCCGGAAACGGCAAAGGCAATCGTTCCGATCAAACTAAATACTTCCCAAGCCATAAACATCTCTCCCTTAATGTCCTTTCGACCATGACGATAGCAGTTTTTCAAACATTCGTCAAAACTATTTTTTTTCATGTATAATGGATACAGTTTGAACAGAATGGAGTAGTAAAAATGGCATTTCAATCAATATTAACAGCTGAAACATTAACGCTTGCAGCAAAAGTGGAAGAAAAAGTCCGCACTTATCATCAGGAAGTGGATGAACGTGCGTTTTATAATCAGCAAAAGGTGCTGGCAGCTTTTCGTGAAAATCAAGTAAGTGACTTTCATCTGCATCCTTCGACAGGGTATGGCTATGATGATGAAGGTCGTGATAATTTAGAGCGTGTGTATGCGCAAACTTTCGGGGCAGAAGCAGCTATCGTACGCCCACAGATCATTTCGGGTACACATGCAATTACATTAAGTTTATTCGGTGTATTACGTCCCGGTGATGAACTTGTCTATATTACAGGCAAGCCGTATGACACACTTCAATCGATTGTTGACGGGGGAGAAAAGGATACAGGTTCTTTGAAAGACTATAAAATCGGCTATTCCCATGTAGATTTAATCGAAAACAAGGAAATCGATTGGGAAGGTGTGAAAAAAGCAGTAAACGAAAATACAAAAATGATTGCGATTCAGCGTTCAAAAGGATATGCGACACGTCCATCATTTACGATTGACCAAATTGCCGAAATGGTTGAAAAAATACGGGCAATCGCACCCGAAGCTGTTATTTTTGTCGATAACTGCTACGGTGAATTTGTAGAGTTGCTAGAACCTACAGAAGTTGGTGCTGACTTAATGGCAGGTTCATTAATCAAAAATCCGGGTGGGGGCTTTGCAAAAATTGGTGGCTATATTGCAGGACGCACCGATTTAGTGGAAAAATGCGCATATCGTATGACGTCACCGGGAATCGGTGCAGAAGCAGGGGCTTCGTTAAATACGTTAGCAGATTTTTACCAAGGTTTCTTCATGGCACCACATATTGTTGCACAAAGTTTAAAGGGGGCAATTTTTACCTCGGCCATGCTTGAAGAAATCGGTATGACGACATCTCCGCATTACACGGATGTCCGCACAGATCTCATTCAATCAGTCTCTTTCCAAACGGCTGAACAAATGGTAGCATTTTGCCGTGAAATCCAGGCTGCTTCACCTATTAACGCCCACTTTGCGCCGGAGCCTGCCTATATGCCGGGCTATGAGGATGATGTCATTATGGCAGCAGGTACGTTTGTCCAAGGATCAAGTATTGAATTAACGGCAGACGGTCCGATCCGCCCTCCCTTTACGGCATTTATCCAAGGCGGTTTAACATATGAACATGTAAAATATGCCATTTGTTCTGCAGTCCAAAAACTGAAGTAATACTTAAGGAATCGTCCATTTAATGGGCGATTTTATTTATGTATAAAATTCGCTTTATTCTGTCAATTATCTGCTCATTTACAAAAGTTATGTTAGTTTTTCTGACATACATTTGACATTGTAAATAACAAGTCGTAATATAGCGGTAAGGGAGGTGAATTAAATTGAGTAGTGAAATTCGACGTTCAATGCCACTATTATCGATAAGTATCGTCATGCAATTAACGGATCTGACAGCAAGACAAATCCGTTATTATGAAGAGCATGATTTAATTCAGCCACACCGGACAGAAGGAAATCGACGCATGTTTTCTTTGAATGATGTCGATACTTTACTGGAAATTAAAGATATGCTTGAACAGGGTATTAATATGGCGGGAATCAAAAAAGTATTTGCTTTAAAAAACGATCCGGCAGCCCAGCAAGCGAACAAAGAAATTTCAGATTCGGACTTACGCAAAATATTACGTGAAGAAATGCGACAGGCACAGCGCATGCAAAAAACATCTATTCGACAAGGGGATTTATCACGCTTTTATCAATAGTGTGTAAATTATAAAAGATCGAGTAAAATCGGTACTGAACAAATTTAGGAGTGTGGAATTTAGTGGGCAAATATACAAAAGACGATATTAAACGTCTAGTAGAAGAACAACAAGTAAAATTCATTCGTTTACAGTTTACAGATATTTTAGGAACAATTAAAAACGTAGAAATTCCTGTAAGCCAACTAGATAAAGCATTGGACAATAAAATGATGTTTGATGGTTCATCAATCGAAGGTTTCGTACGTATTGAAGAATCAGATATGTACTTATATCCGGATTATGATTCATTCATGATTTTCCCATGGACAGCTGAAAAAGGGAAGGTAGCACGTTTCATCTGTGATATTTATAATCCGAACGGCACACCATTTGCAGGCGATCCACGTAACAACTTGAAACGTGTATTAAAGGAAATGGAAGAGCTGGGATTCACAGATTTCAACTTAGGGCCAGAACCGGAGTTTTTCCTGTTTAAACTGGATGCAAAAGGCGAGCCTAGCCTGGAAGTAAATGACCACGGCGGATATTTCGACTTGGCACCGACAGATTTAGGTGAAAACTGCCGTCGCGATATCGTATTGGAACTGGAAGAAATGGGCTTTGAAATTGAAGCTTCTCACCATGAAGTAGCACCGGGACAACACGAAATCGACTTTAAATATGCAGATGCGATTACAGCTTGCGACAATATCCAAACATTTAAATTAGTTGTTAAAACAATTGCACGTAAACACGGTTTACACGCAACATTCATGCCAAAACCTTTATTCGGTGAAGCCGGTTCGGGAATGCACTTCAACGTTTCATTATTTAAAGGAAAAGAAAATGCCTTTTATGATGAGTCTACCGAGTTAGGTCTTTCTGAAACAGCGATGCAGTTCATGGCAGGTGTACTTGACCATGTTCAAGGCTTTACGGCAATTACAAACCCGACTGTAAACTCTTATAAACGTTTAGTACCAGGTTATGAAGCACCATGTTACGTAGCATGGTCTGCACAAAACCGTTCACCATTAATCCGTATTCCATCTTCTCGCGGAGTTTCGACACGTGTAGAAGTTCGTTCGGTCGACCCATCAGCAAATCCATATTTGGCGATGGCGGTAATTTTAGAGGCTGGTCTGGAAGGAATTCGCAAAAAGTCAACGCCTCCACCAGCAATTAACCGCAACATTTATGTAATGAGCGAAGAAGAGCGTAAAGCGAACGGCATCGATAACTTGCCACCAGCTTTAGATGACGCATTAAACCTGCTTGCAAAAGATGAAGTTGTGCAACGAGCATTAGGCAACCACATCTATGCTAACTTTAAAGAAGCCAAAGAAATCGAGTTCGATATGTACCGTTCAACTGTCCATCAGTGGGAACGCGACCAATATATGAAAATGTATTAATAGAAAGCGCTGGGGTTTAAAATTCCAGCGCTTTTTTATCTGTATACATATTATTTAAAATTTTAACCAATATAATTGTTGAACTGAAAAAACCGGCAATAAAAATTGCCGGTGCGATATTTTTATTTATTGCCGTTTTGGAATTTGTTTTTACCAAATTGACCTGATGCTTGTTGTTTTTTAGCTTCAGCCTGTTGGTTTTGTTGTTTCACATGGTTAACATCTGTTTCCATGCCAAACTCAGCGCTCATTGAAGAAAGCTTCTTCTGTAAACCGCTGTTTGCGAACAAACCGGAAGACTGTTGCTTTTTAGATTCAGCTTGCTGGTTTTGTCGCTTCACTTGGTTAACGTTTGTTTCCATCCCGAATTCGGCATTCAGGGAAGTTGATTGCTTCTGTAAACCGCTGTTTGCAAACGCACCGGAAGCTTGCTGCTTTTTAGCTTCAGCTTTTTGGTTTTGCTGCATTACTTGATTAACGTCCGTTTCCATTCCGAATTCGACGTTTTTATTATTATTGATGTTGTTCTTATTTTTTGACATCAATATCACCTCCTGAGATTATTCTGTTCAGAGGCTGTTTTATTATTCGGTTAAATAATTTGCCAATTTTTTTAATCAGCTAAAAAGAGCAGCACATTAATAAGGGTACATTGTAGATTGAATATTTGTCGCAGTATACATCCCGTAAATACTATTTAAAATGAAATATATACTAGCAAGCTCATTATTGAGAAGAACGCTAGGTAAGACGGGCGTTTTAATCATATAATAGTAAGTGAAATGTAATTTTAATATCTTAAAAGGAGGAAATTATGGAACTCGATACAATGATGCAAGAGTTAGAAGCCCTCGGGAAAGAGCGTACAAAAAAGATTTATATGTCCAATGGGGCAAAGGAGCCGGTGTTCGGTGTAACGGTTGGCTCGATGAAACCGTATGTAAAACAAATAAAAATTGATCAGGAACTGGCTGAACAGCTCTATGCTACAGGCAACTATGATGCCATGTATTTTGCAGGAATTATTGCGGATCCGAAAGCTATGACTGAAGAAGATTATGACCGCTGGATGGAACAGGCCTATTTCTATATGATTTCCGATTATGTGGTTGCCGTAACATTGGCGGAATCCGATATTGCGCAAGAAGTGAGCGATAAATGGATCAATAGTAGTGAGGACCTGAAAATGTCGGCAGGGTGGCATTGTTACTGCTGGCTGCTCGGAAATCGTAAAGACGAGGAATTCTCAAAGGAAAAGTTAGTGGATATGCTTGAGTATGTAAAACAAAATATCCATCAGGCACCGCAGCGTACTCAAGTAGCAATGAACAATTTTGTCATGACAGTCGGTGTTTCATTTAAACCTTTACATGAGAAGGCCATGCAGATTGCTAATGAAATCGGACCGATTAAAACAAAACGTGAAGGGAAAAAACCGGGTGAGCTCCATGCATATGCGGAAATTGAAAAACAGGTGGAAAAAGGGCGAATCGGTTTTAAACGTAAATATGTACGTTGCTGATTGTAAAGAGTTAAACCTTGTTTTTTCACAATGAAATTGTATAAACTAAAATCAGGAAATTTCAAGGAGGCTTATTACATGAAAAAAAGTATTGCTATCGATATGGACCAGGTGCTAGCTGACTTTTATTCGAAATTACGTGTTACTTATAACGATAATTTTGGAACAAAATTTACAGACGAAGAATTTCTTCTGACGACACAGCGTGATTTGCCTCGAGAAGATGCGAAAAAATTATTTGCATTATTAAATGAGCCTGACTATTTCAGAGATTTAAAAGTACTGGATAACGATGCAATTGAAGTTATTCAAGATCTGCAGGAGCATTATGAAATTTATATTGCGACTGCTGCAATGGATGTACCGGGTTCATTTACAGCGAAATACGATTGGCTAATGGAGCATTTACCATTTATTAAAACACAGAACATTGTGTTTTGCGGAAATAAAGCGGTGATACATACCGATTATTTAATTGATGACAGCCCGCGTCAACTCGCAGCATTCAAAGGTACAGGTATATTATATTCCATGCCTTACAATCGATCTGAAGAAGGTTTCATGCGTGTTCATAACTGGAAAGAAATAAAACAGTATTTTATAAAACAAATGGAAATTGTATAAAGGTTAAAGGGTTGCGATTGGGCAATCCTTTTTTATTTTTGTAGTCATTTAGTGTAACGAAATAGTATAATTTAAATTGTTGGAATTATCTATAAATTATAAGGGGATAACAAGAATGAAACCGATTATTGGATTAACAATGTATGATTTTGACAAGAAATTGGATATTAACAACGGATATTTAACTTCAATCGAACAAGCGGGAGGCATTCCAATTTGTATACCGAATGCTACAGAAGAAAACATAGAGGCGTTATTAAACCTCATTGATGGTCTCGTATTAATTGGGGGAGCCGATATAGATCCGTTGCTGTTTGATGAAGAACCGCACCGACATATTGGAAGTGTTGTAAGAAAACGTGATGACAGCGATCTTTTATTAATGAAAGAAGCTTATAAAAGACAAATGCCTGTTCTCGGTATTTGCCGCGGACAACAGATTATGAATGTTGCATTTGGAGGGACGATCATTCAGGATATACCATCACAAGTAGAAAATACCATTTTACATAAACAACCTTCAAAGCGCGGGGAATTGGCACATACTGTTGAAGTAAAGACACCAAAGTTTCAAGAAATTTTTAAAGAGGACTTATTCCGTGTTAATACATTTCACCACCAATCGGTCGGAAAGCTCGGGGAAGGGCTCGTCGTTTCGGCAGCCGCTAAAGATGGTATCATTGAAGGGATTGAACATGAATCACATCCGTATTGTGTTGCGGTACAATGGCATCCGGAAGAATTGGCACCGAACGGGGATGTATATGCACAGCGCTTGTTTAATAGCTTTGTAGAAGCATGCAATAAATAATGAAAATCTCAGTCGTTCGCGGCTGGGCTTTTTATTCTGAAAATAAAAAACTTGCCGATTCTATGAGAATGGCAAGTTTATGATTAATGGATATTTCGATAGAGGCCGACTACTTTACCTAAAATAGAAACCTGGTTGACAATGATCGGCTCCATCGAACTGTTCTCAGGCTGCAGGCGGAAATGAGTTTTTTCTTTATAAAAGCGCTTGACAGTCGCTTCATCGTCTTCAGTCATGGCTACAACAATCTCTCCATTGTTCGCAGTGGACGTCTTTTTGACGATCACATAATCCCCATTTAATATCCCGGCTTCAATCATGGATTCGCCCATAATTTCAAGCATAAACAATTCCTCTTCCGGTGAGCCGTATGTATCGGGCAACGGAAAATATTCCTGAATATCCTCAATTGCGGAAATAGGCAGACCAGCTGTAACTTTACCGATCAACGGTACATGAATGACACCTTGTTTCGCGATGTTCAGTTCTTCCTGGTCCAATATTTCAATGGCACGCGGCTTTGTAGGATCACGGCGGATAAGCCCTTTACTTTCTAAACGAGCTAAATGCCCGTGGACAGTTGAACTGGAAGCTAAACCTACTGCTTCTCCAATTTCGCGAACTGATGGCGGATAGCCTTTAGCACGAACTTCCTCTTTTATAAAAGTTAGAATAGCTTGCTGCCGTTTTGAAATTTTTTGTGTCAACTAACTCACCTCTTTATCATGCTATTTTTCTTAAAGGTAAGTATAGCAGTATGCGAACATGAATGCAAACATAAGTTCGAAAAAACGGTTGACAAAAACATATGTTCGTATTATTATGAGAACAAATATTCCGAACATATATTCGAAAGAGGGTTTTTCTAATGAAAAAATTCAAATTAAACGGCTTCACATCAATGTTTCTACTATTCTCTGTACTTATGATGGCTTTATTTATGATGCAGGACGATAAAATTGAATTATACGAACACGTAAGCATAGAGCATGGCGATACTTTATGGTCGTTGGCAGAACAATATCGTGGTAAAATGGCTAAGCATGATTGGATCAATGAAGTAAAAAAAGAAAACGGAATGCTGGATGAAAAAGTTGCTTTAGGACAAGTATTGGTTGTACCTGTAGAAAAAGATTCACAATACATTGCCCAGCTGAATGAATCCTCCGATATGCAATCGATTAAAGTAGCGAGAGGGAACAATGATAAAAACTAAAGCAGTTATTTATTGCCGTGTCAGTACGGATAAAAATACACAAGAAACATCACTGGTGCGTCAGCAGGAGGAGCTGACGAAATATGCAAAATCATTCGGCTATAAAGAAGTAGAGATTTTCATGGATCAGCATAGCGGATATGATGTCGACCGGGACGGATTGCTCGACATGCTTGACTATATGAAAGAGTACGGCATTAAAGCACTATTTGTACAGGATGAGACCCGTTTAGGGCGTGGGAATGCCCGGATGGCAGTGCTCCACCTGCTGCAAAAATATGAAGCGACGGTATATACATTGAATGATGCAGGTCCAGTTGTATTAAACGAAATGGATACAATGCTGCTCGAAATCTTAGCGATTGTCGAAGAGTATCAGCGTCGTATGCATAACGCGAAAATCCGCCGGGGAATGCGCCGCGCTGTAGAAAATGGCTACCAGCCGCAAAATAATCTAAAAAATCGCGGCAATATTGAAGGGCGCGAACGAAAAGAAGTGCCAGTCGAAGAAATTGTTCAGCTGCGCCAGAAAGGCTTAACATTTGCGGAAATTGCGACAACTTTGTCGGGCTTGGGCATTTCTATCAGTAAAGCGACCGTACATAGAAGATATATTGAATATATGGAGCGACTTGAAGAGTAAACACTTGTTTTCAAGTCGTTTTTTTTATACCTTTGTAATAGGTAGGAAGAAAGGTGAGATTCAAATGTTATCAAAAGAAAAATTAGCTCGCATTAATGAGCTTTCTAAATTAGCGAGAGAAGGTAAATTGACGGAAGAGCAGGCAAAGGAACGTACAGCGCTGCGCAAAGAATATTTAGATACTTTCCGTACAACAATGCGCGATACAATCGAACATGTGAAAGTAATTGATGAAGAAGGCAATGATGTGACACCTGAAAAATTAAAACAAATTAAATCACAGAAAAAATTCTTAAACTAATAACTTTTCATTAATATGTCACATTTAATATAAAGTATGTCATATTTTTCGGGACGTTTTTAGAATTTATTGTTTTCTTGTGAAAATTTGTCTACACTATAAAATGTATAAATATCGTACGAGGAAAGGATGTCACATAATGACACAACAGTTGGATCAGTTAGCAATTAACGCAATCCGTACACTATCAATCGACGCAGTAGAAAAAGCAAATTCAGGTCACCCGGGTTTACCAATGGGTGCTGCACCTATGGCCTATACTTTGTGGACGAAGCAATTACGCCATAACCCGCAAAACCCTAATTGGTATAATCGCGACCGTTTTGTATTATCAGCTGGACATGGTTCCATGCTTTTATATAGTTTATTGCATCTTGGTGGCTACGGTTTAGAGATGGAAGAGATCAAAAACTTCCGTCAATGGAACTCAAAAACACCGGGACATCCTGAATATGGTCATACAGTTGGTGTAGAAGCGACAACTGGTCCATTAGGGCAAGGTATTGCAATGTCAGTAGGTATGGCTATGGCTGAACGCCACTTGGCAGCAACATACAATAAGCCAGGTAAAGACATCGTTGACCACTATACATTTGCATTATGTGGTGATGGAGATTTAATGGAAGGTGTTGCAGCAGAAGCAATTTCTCTTGCAGGCCACTTGAAATTGGATAAATTAATTGTACTATATGATTCAAATGACATTTCACTTGATGGTGATCTGGAAAAGTCATTCTCGGAAAACATCCAAAAACGTTTCGAATCATACGGATGGAACTATTTAAAAGTTACAGACGGTACAGACATTGTAGAAATTAATTCAGCAATTGAAAAAGCGAAACAAAATACTGGCGGTCCAACTGTAATTGAAGTGAAAACTGTTATCGGTTTTGGTTCTCCCAACAAATCCGGGAAAGCAGATTCACATGGTGCGCCATTAGGAATTGATGAAGTTACTTTAACAAAAGCGGCCTATGCTTGGGAGCATGAGCCATTCTTCGTTCCAACTGAAGTATATGATACATTCAAAGCGGCAAGCGAAGTGCAAGGTGTACAAGCAGAAGCGGCATGGAATGAATTATTCGAAAGCTACAAAAACGAATATCCGGAACTGGCAGCACAATTTGTCAACGCAATGGAAAACAAATTACCGGAGAACTTTGCTTCTGAATTACCTGTATATGAGGCAGGTACAGCAGTAGCTACTCGTTCATCTTCTGGTGATGCCATCAATGCAATTGCTAAAACAACACCATCATTCTTCGGCGGTTCTGCTGACTTAGCAGGTTCAAACAAAACGACTATTAAAGGAGCCGGCGATTTCTTTGCCGAAACTCCGGAAGGCCGTAACATTTGGTTTGGTGTTCGTGAATTTGCAATGGGTGCTGCGCTGAACGGTATGGCACTGCATGGCGGCTTAAACGTATTTGGCGGTACTTTCTTTGTATTCTCCGACTATGTACGTCCAGCAATTCGTCTATCTGCATTAATGGGATTGCCTGTAACATATGTGTTTACACATGACTCAATTGCAGTAGGGGAAGATGGTCCTACACACGAGCCTGTCGAACATTTAGCATCATTACGTGCAATGCCGAATCTTTCAGTAATCCGTCCTGCAGATGCAAATGAATCTGTAGCAGCATGGAAACTGGCTGTAGAGAGCAAGTCAACACCAACTATTTTAGTGTTATCCCGTCAGAACTTGCCGGTATTGGATGTTGCAACAGAAACAGTATATGAAGGTGTTGAAAAAGGCGCTTATGTTGTTTCAGCTTCATCTAAAGAAACTCCGGATGCCCTGTTAATTGCCACAGGTTCTGAAGTTGGCTTGGCAGTAGAAGCGAAAAAAGCATTGCTTGCAGAAGGAATTGACGCATCTGTTGTATCAATGCCATCAATGGACCGTTTTGAAAAACAGTCGAAGGAATACAAAGAATCGGTATTACCAAAAGCTGTGACAAAACGTTTGGCGATTGAAATGGGTGCATCACTTGGCTGGCATAAATATGTCGGCTTTGAAGGCGATGTTTTGGCAATCGATAAATTTGGTGCATCAGCTCCAGAGAAAATTGTGTTAAAAGAATACGGCTTCACAGTAGAAAATGTAGTTGCGAAAGTAAAAGCACTTTAATTCGAAGCTCAAAATGTCACTTGTCTACTATGGCAAGTGGCATTTTTTCATTTCTATACCCGTCAAGACACCGGTAAAATGTTTAGAGTGAAAAGAAAAAAGCTTTGGCAAAAGGGATAATTTCAGATACAATATGCCGTAGAAATAATTGGATAACGTGCGATTTTACTGAAGGAATGGTACGATAATAAAGAAATATGGAAGTATCAGATGAAGGATGTGGATGAATCATGACAGCAGAAAGTAAGCAAAAAGAAATTACTACATATATCGAACAGACACTTTATTTACTATCGAATAAAGCGGACCTTGAAAAATTCCAAACAATGCTTCAAAAAAATATTGATGAAAAAAGAGCTTCCTCCACGTCGACGACTGATTTTTATGATCGATTAATGTTAAATATTGCGTATTATGTGGAAAATAAAATGGCATGGACAGATCTTGTTCGGGAAACGTTCAGTTCAGGAAATGTACCAACCGTTTCTTATATCGAAAATGAACTAATGGCACAGCAAATGCAAATCCGCAATAGTGTCGGAGAGAAAATGGACGATTATAAGAAGGCATTCCATCAGCAGTATGAAGCATTAAAGGTAGAAGATGAAGATGTGATATACGATTATGCCTATGCATCCGTGGAGCATGCATACCGTATTGATTTTTTAACAGTTGCCTGTGCTAAAAATGCAAATATTTTAACAGAAGGCGATATCGAGGAAACAATCAAAATGCTGGATGGCTATATGGCTTACTACACAGACCAGCTTGTCAATAAAATGACGCTTTCTTAAAAGGAGACATAAAATGAACACACCATTTATTTATTTACACAAAGCACCTAAAGTAGATGCAGATAAACAACCTGCAATTTTCCTGCTGCATGGATTAGGGAGCGATGAAAACGATTTACTGCAACTTGTTGATTCGTTTTCAACAAATTGTCATATTTTTAGTTTGCAAGGTCCGATTAAACATCGTCCCGGCTATGCATTTTATACGTTTGAAGAAGAGGGTAAGCCGAATCGTGCCATTTTTGATAAAGTGCTGAAAGGTATTGAATTATTTATTAAAGAAGCTATTTGGGAATTCAATTTGGATGAACAGCAAATTTATGTTGTTGGCTTCAATCAAGGGGCAGCGATGGCACAGTCTATTGCAATGGTGATGGGCAATGCCATTCGGGGAACCGCAGCATTAAGCGGTTATTTACCGGAATTCGCTGCGCTTGAATACAGTAAAAAAACGATGGATAAATCGAAAATCTTTATTTCTCACGGGGAATATGATTATGATTTTCCGATTGAATGGGCAGAGCATGCCGTCCGTTTTTTCAATGACTATGGCACGGACGTAACATTCAGAACCTATCCGGTAGGCCATGGAGTGAGCGAACAAAATCTGCATGATTTAATCGCATTCATATCGAAAGATTTACCAAACACGATAAACTAAGAAAACAGCTGACGGAAGGTGAATTACTTCCCGTCAGCTGTTTTTTTTGTGTCCAGCAATTGTTCTGCTTCGGTAATAGACATCGGTTTGTAAAAATAATAGCCTTGACCGGCAGGACAGCCAAGTTGCTGAAGCATCGCCAATTGTTCTTCTGTTTCAATTCCTTCGGCAATGGGACGCATTTGAATGTTTTTCGCCAATTGGATGATCGTCTGTACAATGGCATACATCCCGGGTTCATTCATTGCGCTGACAAAGCTTCGGTCGATTTTGATTTCGGAAAAGGGTAACTGCGGCAAATAACTTAACGAAGAAAAGCCGATTCCAAAATCATCGATTGAGCACTCAATCCCCATACGTCTTAATTGATTCAGAATTTCTTTTGCTTTTTTGAAATCCACCAATTCGATGCTTTCCGTTACTTCCAGTTTTATATAATGTGGCGGGACATTATATTTGTAAAAGATGTCACTTATATTTTGCAGGAAATCCGGATCGTAGAAATGGTCCGGAGAAATATTGAGTGCAATCGGTAATATTCTTTTGTTCTCATTGATTCGATTTTGAAGCCAAATAAGGATCTGCTTGAAATTCAGTAAATCAATCGCTTTTATCTTACCGGTTTGTTCGGCAATCGGAATATATTTTACCGGTGAAATAAAACCAAGTTTGCTTGAGTTCCAGCGAGATAGTGCTTCAAAACCCTCCACTTCAATCGTTTGGAAGTTGATTTTAGGCTGCAGATAAACTTCGAACTCTTCATGTAAAAGCCCATAAGCCAATTGATTGAGAATATCCATTTCTTCCGTCAATTCTTTCGTACTATTATCTTCATAAATGGAATAGCTTGTCCCAGTACGTTTCTGTGCATTGGATAAGGCAATATCAGCCTGGTGAATGCTCTGTTCGACTGTCATCGACTGATTGAAAACCGTATAACCGATTTTTAAAGTAATATAGATTTCTTTACCGTCAATGATATAAGGTAATTGAGTGATCGATTCAAGATGCTGATTGTACGTAATGAAGCAATCCTTTTCGTCAACTATCCCTAAAATAAGCGAATTTGAAAATCGCGAAATCAGTGAATCATTTTCCGGAAAATAGATTTGCATTCGATCTGCCACTTGACGGAGTAAATCGGCTCCTGCGTTTCTGCCATACAAATCAACCACCTTATTAAATTCCGTAGGGTGCAGGATCGCGACTATTCCCGAATTACCATCATTAATCCATTCAGATAATTCTGACTTAAAATAATGGAGGTTCGGTAAATTTGTTTCGACATCAAAGAAGGCGAGTCTGCTAAGCTCAATTTTTTGTTCAGCATATTTAATTGCTAATTGGATCAGCAAGGCCAATCGGTTTAAGTAATTGATATCTATTTGCTTTAACTCTGTTGCATCCTGATTGAACAGTGTCAAAATGCCGCTTACTTCATTTTGAGGTGTCAAAATAGGCTTTGTCCATGAACCATGAACAACATTAAGGTCCCACTGTGTAAAAAGATCGATCTGTTGCTCTTCTTGTGCAAAGTCCTTTAAATAAACCGCATTCGAATTCAGATTCGTATTAGGGGTAATTTCTAATATGTCTAGTTGACTGAGAATCCTCTGTGGCAATGAATATGTACCTAACGATTTAATTTCTCCATGTTCATTAAAAATATGAATGGCACAATAGACATCACGAATGTAAAAAAGTTCAATCTTCTCGGTAATTAAATTTAAAATCGATTGCAGGTTATCCTCATGATCGATCGCTTCATACACTTCATGTTCCAATTTATAGACCATTTTATTTAACTCTGCTTCAGTCGTATCTTCGCAAGTTAGCAAAATATATTGAATGATATTATCTTCATTTCGAATCGGATGCAGTGTAATCGAGTTCCAAAAAGCGGATCCCTTTTTTGTATAATGCAAAATCGTGAATTTTTTTGCGACACCTGATTTTAAATGTAAATTTAATTCTTCAATAGATGTTTGATTCGTTCTGTGTCCATTAAAAATACTGATATTTTGATGCAATAATTCCTTCATTTCGAATGATGTAAACTTAAGAAACTGTGAATTAGCATGTAAAATAGATAAATTTTCATCATTTATATCAATGATGAGCGATCCTTTCGAAAGCTGGTTACTTAAGGTCTTTAGCCAATTAAATAAGCGGTCTTTAGATAGGGGTATAAATTGATCAATGGTCATTCTAACTTCCCCTTTAAAAAGTAGTGTGTATTTTAAAGTAAGTATAACAAAATTCCTATAAAATGAAAGTGGTATTATATTAATATAAAAAAATCCCTTTTATATAAGCCAAAAGTACTTATCATAAAATGGAGTATATTAACTATTTTAACGCAAAAAAAAGAAACTAGTAAATATAAAAATTACTAGTTTCTGTAAAAGCTATTTTCGATATTCATCGATTTTTGTTGTGATTTTATCTTTCACATCAGCAACTCTTTCCTGAGCTTCCCCTTTTAGCTGATCGCGTTGACCTTCCACTTGTAAAGATGGGTCATTAGTATTTTTGCCGATTTCTTCTTTTACTTCGCCTTTAATTTTGTTTCCTGCGCCTTTTAGTTTATCTGTAAATCCGTTTGACATAATATGACCTCCTAAATGTTTAGATGGTATATATATTCCCGCATATATTATTGCTAAACAAAATGGATAGAAAGGTCGGATTTAAGCAAAATAACCAATATATTTATTTTATGTAGATTTTATAAAAGTGATGAAGGGTTTCCTGACCTGCTTCTTTTATCAATGGCTGTCCATCCATGTTCAATGTTGCTTGTGTTTTTGTTTCATCAATTTTGTAATTGTTAAATGAAAGTATTACTTCAACTTTTCCATGTTCTTTTAGCCGTTCTTTTTGGTCGGCAGAAAATGAGTGCTGTGCAAATAATCCATTTTCTTGCCAAGTACCTGAGATTTTCAACAGTTTGGTTTTCCCGCTGTCGTCATATTCCCATTGGACATCGCGTAATATAGACTTAAATAAATCGTTAATTGTAAAAGTTTGATTGTCGAATTTGATTTCTGTAGCTCGAACGGAATGAACATCGATTGAAATTGCAGAAGCTGCTTCATTCGCTTTTGAATTAATCCCTGCTGCCGCCTCTTTTAAATCTGCTACCATATCACCACATCCAGCCAATAAAATAGAAGTAATTAATACTACGAAAAATCTTCTCATTAGAGTCCCTCCAATGTCGTCATTTCATTCATCTTACTAAATTGTGGTGAAAGATTCGTACTGATTTTTAAACAGTTTGTGAAAAAATTGTAACAGTTCGTTAAACAGAATTCCTTTTTTCGAAAATGTTTGTTTTTCTGTTCATGAATAACGTTTGCAACTGTGGGTATGATTAGAAATAGATACGTATCGCTTGGTACTGAAAAGTCCATCATCTAAATAATCGAAAGTGAGTGATTTTAATGCGGATTAATGATGAATTGCTAGACAAACTTGGAATTTACTTTGTTTATCATGAAGTGTATAACAAATACGGCATTACTTTTGAAAGCTTTGTTGATCGTTGGACAAGAGGAATATTGGAAATATAATTTAGCATGATTGAAAAGTAGAAATGGAAAACAAAATCGGTTCAAATAATGATAAAGATGCGGCCTTGGTAGTAGGACGTATCTTTTTTTCTGTTTTCTTTTTGGAAAAAGTTGTTTACGATGAAACGGAATACATAAATAAAGGAGAATCGACAATGAAAGTACGTGAACTGGGTATAACGATTGGAAAATTGTCTCCAGGGGATAAAAATTGCATAACGGATATTAAAGGTGTAAGCGTCGGGCATGTGACATTGGATTATCCGTTAAATGATGCAGGTGATGCAGCCTGTACCGGAGTAACCGCTATATTACCGCATTCAGGTAATCTGTTCCGGGAAAAGGTGACAGCGGCGAGCTATGTATTGAACGGTTTCGGAAAAACAACAGGTCTTGTTCAAGTGGACGAACTAGGTGTAATCGAGTCGCCGATAATGCTTACGAATACATTTGGAGTACCGAATGTAGCGCAAGGGACACTCGAGTATTTACTTGAACAGAATGAAGAAATAGGTATTTCAACCGGTACGGTTAATATCGTTGTCGGTGAATGCAATGATAGCCATTTAAACTCAATCCGTCATTTTCCTGTAAAACCTGAACATGCTGTTGAAGCGATACAGCGAGCAAAAACGGATGCTGTGGAAGAAGGAGCTGTCGGAGCAGGAAAAGGTATGGTTTGTTTCGGCTATAAAGGAGGAATTGGCAGCTCATCACGCATTGTTGAAGATAAGACTGGTCAAACATATACGGTTGGGTGCCTCGTACTTAGTAACTTTGGAAAGGCGAGCGAATTTTCAACAGACCGGTATAAGGTGACAGCTGACAACGGTGAATCGACAATTAGTCCAACAGACGGCTCTATTATAATTGTAATGGCGACAGATGCCCCATTAAGCAGCCGCCAATTGAAACGAGTTATAAAACGTTGTGGAATAGGTTTGGGGAGAACAGGCAGCCACTTTTCCCATGGAAGCGGAGACATTGTCATCGGTTTTACAACAGCTCGTACAGTACAGCATCAATTCGATGGAGAACTGGAAAATCGACAGCAAATTAGGGAAGATCATGACGTGATGAATGCATTGTTTATGGCAGCTGCTGAAGCGACAGAAGAAGCCATCTTGAATTCGTTGTCGCAAGCTACTACGACAACGGGCAGAAATAATAACAAAGTCGAAAATTATAATTTTGTCGAATAATGTATTTTTTTCATAAAGAAGTTTAGTGGGTCTTTTACACCATATCAGTGTAAAAGGCTTTTTCTTATGAAAATATAATACTATGGGGATAATATGTTTTGAATCTATTGTAGAAGATTGCTATTTATCAAGGTTTTAGCGCGATGAAAAATTAAAGTTTTATTTAGAAAACTATTAGAAAAAACTTCCACAATCGAAATAAGTATGGTATTTTATAGATTATAAATAAAAGACTGAAAAATCTAAATCTTTGAAATTATTATTCTAGACTGATGAACAAATAGCAATGAAAGGAGAATCGTTATAAATGAAAGTGTATATAAGTGCAGACATCGAGGGGATAACCGGCACAACGGTATGGAGTGAAACGGAACTGAACGCTCCGGATTACGCCCAGTTTCAAAAACAAATGACAAAAGAAGTGCTTGCCGCCATTGAAGGGGCATTTGCAGGTGGCGCTACGGAAATCCTTTTGAAAGATGCGCATGATTCCGGCCGAAATATTTTGATTGAAAATCTGCCTGAGAATGTAAAAATTATTCGTGGCTGGACGCAAGATCCGATGTGTATGGTTGCGGGGTTGGACAGCAGTTTTGACAGGGCAATTTTTATCGGCTATCACAGTGAAGGCGGCAGTGAAAAGAATCCTTTGGCCCATACACTAAGTTTATTGGCCGATGTCAAAATAAACGGCGAATATGCCAGTGAGTTTTTAATAAATACATATGCAGCAGCCCTCCATGATGTACCGGTTGCTTTTGTCAGCGGAGATCAGGCGTTGGCGGAACATATCGCCCGATATAATGACCAAATCGTCACCTTCGCAACAAAAGAGGGAATCGGTCATGCAACAATCAATGTAAGCCCGCAAACAACATTAAAACAGACGAAACAGCTTGTAGAACGGGCAATGAAGATCGAACGTACAAAGCTTCAAATAGAGTTGCCGAAACACTTTACAGTGGAAATTATTTATAAAGATCATATTAAAGCCTACCGGAATTCATTTTATCCAGGTGCAACATTTAAACCGCATAATACAGTCCATTTCGAAACGAACGATTATTTTGAAGTGTTGAGACTGTTACAATTTTTAACTTGAAGCAGGTGAATTTATGAAAATAACAAAGGTTGAAGTGGGGATTGTCGAGGCTCCTCTTATTACCCCATTTAAAACAGCTTTACGCACAGTACATAGTATACGAAATATTGCCGTATTCATTTATACCGACAACGGGCTGATCGGTATTGGCGAAGCTGCGCCGACCCATGTCATTACAGGGGAGACCCTTTCTTCAATCCGTTATGCAATAGAAGAAGTGATTGCACCATCAATTATTGGAATTGAAATTGATGAAATTGCACTGCTTTGTCAAAAGGTCGATGCGTGTCTCTACCAGAATACGAGTGCTAAAGCGGCGGTCGAAATTGCGCTTTATGATTTATGGGCGAAACAATACAATGCTCCCCTTTATAAATTGTTAGGGGGGTACCGAAAAAACATTACAACGGACATTACGATTAGTGTAAATGGAACGGATGAAATGGTGAAGGATAGTTTAGCGGCTGTTAAACGGGGCTTTTCCATTTTAAAAGTGAAGGTCGGAAAAAATCCGGTAGAAGATGTTGAACGGGTCATGGCAATTCGAAAAGCAGTAGGACCTGATATTACATTAAGGGTTGACGCCAACCAAGGATGGACAGCAAAAGAAGCTGTAAAAATTATTGGACAGCTTGAGGATAAAGGCGCGGCTATCGAACTCGTTGAGCAGCCTGTCCATTATAGTGATATAAAGGGCATGCAATATATTACAAACAACACGTATACAAATATTTTGGCAGACGAAAGTGTATTTTCTCCAAAGCAAGCGATCGAGGTCATTGAAAAGCGGGCCGCGGATTTAATAAATATTAAGCTGATGAAAACAGGGGGCATTTCTAAAGCGCAGCAAATTAACCACATTGCAGAGGCAAATGGTATCTCTTGTATGATTGGCTGTATGCTTGAAACAAAAATCAGTGTCAGTGCAGCTGCCCATTTTGCTGCAGCAAGCAAAAATGTCACAATGGTTGATTTAGATGGACCAAGTTTGTGCAGTGAAGATCCAATTGAAGGGGGGCCGATTTTCGAAGGGGAAAACATTCAAATGACCGATGCTCCCGGTATCGGGTTATTCATAGAGGCTTATTTAGCCAAATAGAAAAAGATAGAAAAGAGAAATGGGGGAAATGACTTTGAAAAAATCTTTGTTAGCATTACTTTGTATGTTCGTACTCGTACTCGCAGCTTGTGGTGATTCATCGGATTCTGGTGAAACATCGGAATATCGAACAGTGTACTCAGGTGAAATTAAAACACTGAACTATTTAAAAACAGCAGAAACAAATGAATTTGCATTATCGGCGAATTTAGTAGAAGGATTAATAGAATATGATGAATATGGCGTTGTTAAGCCAGGATTAGCAGAAAGCTGGGAATCCAATGAAGATGCAACTGTATGGACATTCAAACTTCGTGATGACGTAAAGTGGGTAGACCATGAAGGAAAAGATGTAGAAAATGTTGTAGCACAGGACTTTGTAGATGGCTTAAATTATGTGCTTGATGCGAAGAACGAATCTTCGACAGCGTGGATTGCAACAGTCGTGAAAAATGGTGATGCTTTTTACAATGGCGAAGTAACGGATTTCTCGCAAGTAGGTATTAAAGCGATTGATGAAACAACGCTTGAATATACATTGGAAGCTCCGACACCATACTTTTTATCGATGCTGAACTACGTATGTTTCTTCCCTGTAAACGGCGAGTTCTTAGCTGAAAAAGGCGAGGCATTCGGAACGACTCGTGAGAATATTTTATATAACGGCGCATATATTTTAGATAAATTCGAACCTCAAAATGAGCGTGTACTTGTGAAAAACGATGCTTACTGGGATAAAGAAACAGTGAAAATCGATCGTATCCGCTATAAGTATAATAAAGAAGCCGCAACAGTTGCACCTGAACTGTTCCTACGTGATGAGATTGACGGGGCATTAATCCCGACGTCAATTTTGGATGAATGGTTAAACAGTGATGACAAAAAAGATTTAGTACGCCAAAACACAAATAACTTCTACACATACTTCTATGCATTAAACTTTGATCCGCAATATGATGCAGAGTATGAGCCTGAAAACTGGAAAGTAGCAGTAAATAATAAAGATTTCCGTAAATCGCTTTATCATGCACTTGATCGTGTATCGGCAATGTTAACGATTGAGCCTTACAACCCGCAAGATTTACTGTCTAATACAATTACACCGAAAAACTTCGTGGATGTTGAAGGTGTAGATTACACAATGCTTGAGCCATTAAAAGAGATTACAGAAACAGATTCATTCAACAAAGATCTGGCGCTTGAGCATAAAGAAGCGGCAATGGCTGCATTAGCCGGGAAAGCTACATTCCCAGTCAAGGTATTATTACCTTACAACTCTGGTTCACCGGAATGGGCTAACCGTTCACAAGTAGTGGAACAACAGCTTGAAAATCTTTTAGGTACTGATTATATCGATGTGGAACTGTATGCAGGTCCTGCGACAGGATTCCTTAGTGAAGTACGTCGCCCTGGTAAGTTCTCGATGCTTGAAGCAAACTGGGGTCCGGACTTTGCTGACCCGTCAACGTATACAGATCCATTTTCAGAAGGCGGAACATATAACAAGCCGGAAATGGCTGAAGGCTATAACAGTGAATATAACAAGCTAGTTGAAGCTGCAAAAGCAGAAGTAGATCCGGCTGTTCGTTATGAATTGTTTGCAAAGGCAGAGGCATTTTTAATTGAGGAAGCATTTGTTATCCCGTACGCTGTAGGCGGCGGCGGTTATACTGCTTCAAAATTAAATCCATTTGAATCACAATATTCGCCATTTGGTGTTACATCCGAGAAGTTTAAAGGTCAGTCTATCCTAGAGAAGCCAATGAGTAATGAAGAATTCAAGTCTGCTAAAGAAGCATGGGAAAAAGAACGTGCGGAAGCATTAGCAAACACTTCTAATTAATACGAGGGCATTTTAAATGGAGGTAGATTAGGAGATGACAGGATGTTTCTGCATCTCCTTTCTGCTTTTATAAACTTTATTCGACCGATGTTACGGATTTATTAAGGAGTAATTGGCGCTTGAGACCAACAATCACCGGACGTCATTACACCGAGGAACTACTGAGGAGGGAACGTGTTTGTTAAAGTATATTGCGAAACGATTCGCGCAATCGATATTGACGTTATTTATCATCGTGACAATAGTTTTCTCCCTGTTACGATTAATGCCTGATGAAGGCTATTTAGGCGCAGCAGCAGAAAAAATGTCGCCGGAACAGCAGGAAATTTATTTAACGAATCTGGGCTTACGGGATCCGTTATTAGTCCAACTTAAAAACTTCTACATCAATCTTATTCAAGGCGATCTAGGAAAATCGATTACATACCGTACAGATGTACCAGTACTTGACATTATTCAGGATAAAATGATGTATTCTATATTGTTCGGATTAGGAGCTGTAGCACTATCCTTATTAGTCGGTGTACCGCTGGGCATTTTGATGGCTCAGTTTAAAGGGCGCTGGCTCGACAGGCTGGGCACAGGCTATATCGTAATAGTAGTAGCAGTACCGGCGATGGTATATTTCCTTATGATTCAAATGTATATTTCGGAGTTGTTCAACTTGCCGATGCTGTTTGATGAATACAATCCGCGGAGTTTTATTTTACCGTTAATCTGTTTGGCACTTGGACCGATTGCTTCCTATGCAATGTGGATGCGACGCTATATGGTGGATGAGCTAAATAAGGATTATATTAAGCTGGCACGGGCAAAAGGTGTGACAGAACGTACGATTATGTTCCGCCATGTGATGAGAAATGCGTTCATCCCGATGGCGCAATATTTACCTGCAACGATTTTATTTACGATTACCGGTTCGATTTATATTGAATCATTATTTTCAATTCCAGGTATGGGTGGATTGCTCGTAGATGCGATCCAGCGCCAGGATAACAATGTCGTACAAGGTTTAGTGCTTGTATTTTCTTCACTAGGGATCATTGGTTTAATTTTAGGGGACTTACTGATGGCAATTGTTGACCCTCGAATTAAACTAGGGAAAGGGGACAGTGTACGCTAATGGGAATTTTTACGAAAGAGATTCAGAATATTTCGGAAAAATCAACAGAGCAGCTGCATGATCACATGTTTGACTTTGCCGCTGTCGATGATGCAAAAGCGGAAGAAACAGCTTATTCCAATTACTCTTATTGGCGTTCGACCTTCCGCTCCTTCAGGAAAAATAAAATTGCTGTATTTTTACTTGTCTTTGTCATCGTCTTGATTGCATTTACATTTGTCCAACCTTATTTGCCAGATCAAAAATCACCCACACAAATTTATTTGAATCCGGACACTGGAATGCAGGACCGGAATGTTGCTCCTAATGATGAATATATCTTTGGAACAAACTCCATCGGTCAGGATTTATGGTCCCGAATTTGGGAAGGAACAAGAACTTCTTTATTTATCGGTTTTGCTGTAGCGATTATTGAAGTTCTGATCGGTTTTACAGTTGGGGCATTATGGGGTTACTCGCGGAAACTCGAGGCACCGATTACCCAGCTGTACAATATCGTGGATAATATTCCGACAACGATTGTACTCATTTTAATGGCGTATATTTTGCGACCTGGCATATCGACGATCATTATCGCCATGTGTATAACGGGATGGGTTGAAATGGCGAGGTTCCTGAGAAATCAGATCGTCATACTGCGTGACCGTGAATATAATCTGGCATCCAAAACTTTAGGAACACCCGGCTATAAAATCATCTTGAAAAACCTGCTCCCATATTTAATTTCAGTCATTATGCTGCGAATGAGTTTAGCGGTCCCGGCTGCAATTGGTGCAGAAGTATTTTTAACATATATCGGACTCGGATTGCCGGTAAGTGAGCCATCATTAGGTAACTTGATCAATGAAGGACGCGTACTGATGATGTCACCGGATTTACGTTATCAGCTTATTTTCCCAAGTATCGTGCTGAGTGTCATTACGATCGCCTTTTATATTATCGGGAATGCATTTGCTGATGCGGCAGATCCGAAAAATCACGTTTAAAGAGGAGGGCGTTATATGGAACAGGAAAAAATATTATCCATCGAAAATCTAGTCATAAAATTTAAACTGCGTGGACAAACCTTGACGGCTATCCGTGATATTTCGCTCGATCTATATAAAGGGGAAAGCCTTGCAATCGTGGGGGAATCAGGTTCAGGAAAATCCGTATTAGTAAAATCAATCATGGGTCTCCTTGATAAAAACGGCTATATTGCAAATGGACAAATTCACTTTGACGGCCATGATTTATCGAAATTTAAAACAGAGGCAGACTGGCTGAAGGTCCGCGGCAAAAAAATTGCCATGGTGACACAAGACCCGATGACATCGCTGAATCCGCTGAAAACAATCGGCAAACAGATCGAAGAAAGTGTCGTACTGCACCAAGGATTAAAAGGGAAAGAAGCATATGAAAAAACATTGCAGCTGCTGCGTGATGTTGGAATCCATGATGTGGCGCGCCGCTATAAGCAATACCCGCATGAATTTTCCGGTGGGATGCGTCAGCGGATCGTAATTGCGATTGCAGTTGCCTGCAATCCGCAAATCCTGATTTGTGACGAACCGACAACCGCCTTGGATGTAACGATCCAGGCACAAATCCTGCAGCTTTTAACGAATTTGCAGGAGAAGTATTTGCTGACGACGATTTATATTACGCATGATTTAGGGGTTGTTGCGAAAGTCGCGGACAGAATTGCAGTTATGTATGCAGGGGATATTATCGAAGTTGGACAAACAGAGGAAGTATTTTTCGATGCGAAACATCCGTACACATGGGCTTTGATTTCGTCACTTCCACAATTGGGCAATAAAGGCGAAGAACTGTATTCAATCAAAGGCACACCACCGAATTTATTTAAAGAGATTAAAGGGGATGCGTTTGCACCTCGGAATCAATATGCACTCAAAATCGACTTTGTTGAACGTCCACCTTTTTTCAAAGTTACCGATACCCACTATGCCCGCACATGGCTGCTTGATCCGAAGGCACCGAAAGTAGAGCCTCCTGAAGTGTTGCAAGCCTTTTTCGCAGAAGGGAGACAATATGCAAATGACTAATCTAAATAAAGAAAAACTGATTGAAGTAAAAAATATTGATATCGTTTTTGGACAAGGCAAAAAACAGTTCAAGGCGGTAGACAACGTGAGCTTCGATATATATAAAGGGGAAACATTCGGACTTGTAGGGGAGTCGGGTTCAGGAAAAACGACAATCGGCCGTGCGATTATGCGCATTAATCCGATAACAAACGGAGAAATCCTATTCCATGGAAAACCGATCAATGGCCGTATATCCAGTGCATGGGACCGTGAAATTACACAAAAGATCCAAATGATTTTCCAGGACCCGGGTGCTTCTTTAAATGAACGGGCAAAGGTTGATTATATTGTTTCAGAAGGTCTGATCAATAATAAAAGGTACGGCAATGAGCAGGAGCGGATCGATAAAGTAAAAAAAGCTTTACTGGAAGTCGGACTGCTGCCGGAATTTGCTTCACGTTTCCCGCATGAATTTTCGGGCGGGCAGCGTCAACGGATCGGTATTGCCAGAGCACTAGTCATGGAACCGGAGTTTATTGTAGCGGATGAACCGATATCTGCGCTGGACGTTTCCATCCGTGCCCAAGTATTGAACTTATTGTCCAGCTTACAGGAACATCGTGAGTTAACGTATTTATTTATTGCCCATGACCTGTCGATTGTGCGCTTCATAACAGATCGTACGGCGGTGATATACAAGGGGAAAATCGTTGAACTGGGTGAAACGGAAAAGCTGTTCAACAATCCGTTGCATCCTTACACGAAAGCATTACTGGCTGCTGTTCCGGAACCGAATCCGTTAAAAGAACGCAGAAAAAAACTGCAAGTGTATGATCCGACTGTCCATCAGTATGAAATGGATCCACCTGAATTTGTTGAAATTGAAGAAGGACATTTCGTATTGGCCAATCAAGAAGAGCAGGCACAATATCGGGCGGTGCTTGCCGGAAGTGGAGTGTAGACGATGGCAATGATAATCCCAAAATCTTTGAAAAAAGGCGATACTGTCGCATTGATCAGCGCATCGGGAGCAACACCTGAACACCGTATCGAACGGGCGATCCAGGCAGTGGAGCAGCTTGGTTTTCATGTAGTTGTAGGAGAAACGTGCAGAGCGCGACACGGGTATTTTGGGGGCAGTGATGAGCTGCGTGCCAAAGAATTGAATGCTATGTTCCGAAATCCAGAAATCGACGGTATCTTTTGTATTCGCGGAGGTTATGGCGCGACACGGATTTTACCGATGCTTGATCTGGAGATGATTAAGGAAAACCCGAAAGTATTTGCAGGCTATAGTGATGTGACGGCACTGCACATTGTATTCAATCAGCAATGCGGCTTTGTAACGTACCATACTCCGATGCCGTCGACTGAATTTATCCGTCCAGAAATGGATGACTATACATGGGAGTATTTCATCAGCAGTGTGACAAATACCGGGTGGAATGATTATTTCCTGGAAAATGCAAAAGGCCAGGATATGAACATGGTTGTTCCCGGGACGGCTACAGGTGAATTAGCTGGAGGCAACTTAACCCTTGTTGCAGCATCTTTAGGCACACCGTATGAGATTGATTTAAAAGGTAAAATTCTCTTTTTGGAAGACATCGATGAAAATGTGCAACGAATCGACCGAATGCTGACACAGCTGTCATTGTCGGGGAAACTGCAGCAACTTTCGGGAATTTTGCTCGGTGCTTGGACGGATTGCGGACCAATGGATTTAAAAAATACAGAAAATAATTTAAGTTTGGATACAGTATTTGAAGAGATTTTAGTGCCGTTGAATATTCCAATCATAAAAGATGTAACATGTGGTCATGTACTGCCGACGATGTCATTGCCGCTTGGTAAAACCGTAACAATCGATGCGACAAATAAATCTATTCGGGTTGTAGGTTAAGCTGATGCATAAACAACTGGATCGTATTATTGCACAGTGTCCATATAAAGTGCATGGCATTGTAGAAGATTACAATACTAATGAGATTGTATGGGAAAATCGGAACGAGGAAATTTTCAGCAGTGCCAGTATTATTAAAGTGCCGATACTGATCGCTATTTTGGCTCATCTGCAAAAAACGAACGGCAATTTGAATCGCAATTACGAAATCACACCGGATAACATGGTAGATTTCAGTGTTCTAACCGAGCAGAGACAAACGCAGGCTACACTGCACGAGCTGTTACTTTGGATGATCATTACGAGTGACAATACAGCCACAAACGTATGTATTGATCTTTTAGGCATGGATGCATTTAATGATTATTTTAAAGAAATCGGTTTACATAATACTCGGGTCCAGCGAAAGATGATGGATTTTGAACGTCAAAAGCTGGGCCTTGATAATGAAACGACAGCACAGGATATGCAGCACCTTTTCGGGCAAATATATAGAGGTACACTCCTTACAAAAGAGTGGAATGCAGTTGCACTCGATATTTTAAGCAGGCAGCGCAGTCACGAATCGCTCAAACGCTATATTGTAGATGACGTTAAAATGGCGCTTAAAACAGGCGGTCTCGATACGGTCGACCATGATGCTGGCATTGTATTTACAAGAAATCGAGATTATTTTATCGGGGTTTTCATTACAGAAGTGACCGATAACGACAAAGCAAGACAAACGATCGGCACGATTTCTAAAATCGTCTATGATCATTTTACAAAACAGGAGGAGGGAATCGATTGAATGCCGTTGTGAAAACACAGATTGCGAATTTACATGCAGCACCAGACCGACATTCTGAATTAATCGATGAGGCGTTGTACGGAATGCCGGTCGAAGTTCTAGAAGAAATTGATGAAAATTGGGTCAAAATCCTAACCTTTTACCGTTACGAAGGCTATACATTAAAATCCAATTTGCAAGTTGGAAGTGAACCTACTGTAAACTGGGTATATGAAGCAAATGATGTCGTTATTCAAAGCTTTGCGGATGTCCTTAAAGCACCAAAAATACAAAGCGAAAATATCCTGACATTGACACGGGGCGCTTTTATCAAAGTTGTTCTGGAGGCCGGGCTTGATCCAACTTGGGCAAAAGTACAGCTTGTAACAGGTGAAGAAGGGTATGTACGGTCGGCCTGGATTCAGGATCGTGTAAAAGTGTATACGACAAATGAAGAAGCATTCCGCAAGCAAGTCGTGGAAACTGCTTTTCGTTATTTAGGAACACCATACCGATGGGGCGGGAAAACACCTTTAGGCATTGACTGTTCAGGTCTTGTATCAATGGCGTATATGCTAAACGGTGCTTTTATTTACCGGGATGCGAAAATAGAGGTAGGTTTCCCGTTAAGGAAAATAGAAGGCGACAACTTAAAGCCGGGTGATCTGATTTTCTTCCCTGGCCATGTAGCAATGTATATTGGGAATGATGAGTATATCCATTCCTCGCTGGGTGGAAATGAGGTTAATGTAAACAGTCTGAACTTGCAGCATGACCATTACCGTGAAGATTTGGCGACAACGATTACGGAGTACGGCAGTATTTTTTAATTCAATAACAAATAAAAGGTCAACTCAGCAAGAAATCTGAGTTGACCTTTTTAGTTACATGAAAATTGGTTTCGTTCAATTAAAAGTTTTTAAGAATCCAATCGTTCGCTTCTACCCAATTATTAACGCGAATGACGTTATTCGGTACAGGCATTTGATTGTACGGCGTATCAAATAAAATAACAGGGATTTTTAGCTCTTCTGCAATTTCCACTGCATTATCATGTTTGTCTTCGAAAAAAGCTTCCACTGCATGCTTTTTAGCGATGGCAATTTTGTTGTGACTGCCGATACATTCGATATGATCGTAAGGAACTTTAAATTGATCAAACCAGTTTTTCGTAATATCGAAAACATTTTCTCCACGCGCAGAAATATAATAAAGCTCATACTGGTTTTGCCAGGCAGTTAAAATGCGGTGCGCGTCTGCAGCAAGCTCACTTACTTCATACATTCGTAGCTCGTTTTCTTTAAACCAGGCCTGAAACTGTGCGCGGTCTACAGGATGAGGAAAACCACTTAAAAAATCATATTCCGTTACATCTTGTAGCGTCATATTAATATTGTATTGTTTATTAATATGTGGAATCAATGTGGCAGGACATGTAACGGTCCCGTCAATATCGATGCCGAACCGATGTTTTAAGTTTGTCATTTCCATTACCTCTTTTCTTTACACAGTTGCATTTGCTTGTGCTTCTGCTTCACGCTTTGCTACCATTTCAGCAGCTAATTTATCGATTTCTTTCTTCAGTTCTTCCACCATTGTTTCTTCCGGAACTTTACGAACTGTTTTACCTTTCATGAATAAAAGCCCTTCACCACGTGCACCCGCAATACCGATATCTGCTTCACGTGCTTCACCAGGACCGTTTACCGCACAGCCTAAAACAGCTACTTTTAACGGAACATTCAATTTTGAAATGTATTCTTCTACTTCGTTGGCAATTGAAATTAAATCAATTTCGATACGGCCGCATGTCGGGCAAGAAATTAATGTCGCCATGTTAGATGCCAAGCCGAATGATTTTAATAATTCACGGGCTACTTTAATTTCTTCAACTGGATCTGCAGATAATGAAATACGTAAAGTATTACCGATCCCTTTAGATAAAATCGCGCCTAAACCGGCAGCTGATTTAACAGTACCGGCAAATAATGTACCTGATTCTGTAATACCTAAATGCAGCGGGTAATCGAATGCTTTTGATGCTTTTTCATAGGCTTCGATTGCCAGGTTTACGTCTGATGCTTTCATCGAAACAATAATGTCATGGAAATCCAAGTCTTCTAGAATTTTAATATGATGCAATGCAGATTCTACCATTCCATCTGCAGTAGGGTAACCGTACTTTTCAAGAATATGACGCTCTAAAGAACCGGCGTTAACACCGATTCGGATTGGTATACCTTTTGCTTTTGCCGCATTTACAACTGCTTCTACTTTTTCGCGGCGCCCGATGTTACCCGGGTTGATACGTACTTTATCGATGCCACCTTCAATGGCTTTTAATGCTAATTTGTAATCAAAGTGAATATCCGCTACTAACGGGATATTAATTTGTCTTTTTATTTCAGCTATTGCATTTGCAGCACGCTCATCCGGTACTGCAATACGTACGATTTGACAACCTGCCTCTTCTAAACGTTTAATTTCGGCAACCGTTGCTTCTACATCATGTGTTTTCGTCGTACACATACTTTGGATTACGACTTCGTTATTACCACCTATTGTTAAGTTACCGACACGCACAGGACGTGTTTTCGTACGGTGAACGATTTCACTCATGAAAAATTCTCTCCTTTTCAGGCTTTTGATGTGTTATATCTCCTAAAAGATATAACGATATGTAAGCCGTCACTGTTCCTTATTTTATCAGTGTATTTAAAGAAGAACAAGGAAGAAACATTATGAAATCAATTTAGACAGTTTTCCTTCGCGTTCGAGATGATTGGGATGAGAACAGTGTCTCCTGGTACAAGCGGCTGTAAATTTAAATGCGGATTAAGTTGGTAAAATTGTGCAAGTCTTTCTGGGAATGTGGTTTTAATAGGTGAGGGAGTTGCTGAAAATAGACTGTAAATGGTATCGTCCGGCTGGATTTTTACGACAACATAGTTTCCTTGTTCACCTTCCTGACATGATTGCGGATCAGTATAAAAGGATGCTAATGGGAGCGTACCTTCCTGTAAATCAACTTTAATGACAAATGCAAACAACAAAAGAACGATGGAAGCTATTAAAAAGCGCAAAAAAATCCTCCTTCTCTCTACAATTTAACTCGTTAATAGATTGTTAAACTATATGATTCAGAAGGAGAATTTATTATTTTTGTACGGGATATTTTGTTAAGGCAATAATTATAAAGAACATTGTGATAAAAATACTGATAAGGGTTATAACAGTTTGTGAGATTATAAACAGATTTCCGAAAATCATCAATAATGTTCCCCACGTGCTTGCAAAAACAGCTGTACGCCATATTTGTCTGTATTCGCCGCGTCGTTTCATCGGTTTAATGAAAAACAGACCTGCAAGCGCATATAAACTTACT
Source organism: Solibacillus sp. FSL W7-1324 (assembly GCF_038008025.1). Lineage (NCBI taxonomy): Bacteria > Bacillati > Bacillota > Bacilli > Caryophanales > Caryophanaceae > Solibacillus > Solibacillus sp. FSL W7-1324. The sequence continues at coordinate 2,279,673 of NZ_JBBOYH010000001.1, read as the reverse complement.
TTAATAAAATAGATGGATGTATTCAGTACGAATAAAAAAACAATGGCGATCGGATAAACAATCCACTGTATATTTTGTGCATACTGTTCAATCTCCGAATAGCCGAAAATTTCGGCTGTTCCGGCATTAATAAATTGGCCGAATGAAAAAGCAGTAATGAGGGTAATCATTAAAAAGGCATACTGCATCACTTTACCGATGGATAGAATCCGGTATGCCCCCAGCTTTTTGGGACTGGTTAAACTATGTATGAATAACTGCATATGTGAAATTTTCATAATATTCGAATGCTCCTTTACAAAAGTAGTGTAACATGAAAAAAATTCGAATTGAACTCGGAAAATTAAATTGAATCTTTTCCTCGTACATTACGTATAATTTGTGAAAACATTATAGGAAGAAGATTAGAAAGGATGTGAAATGAATGGATATTATTGCATGGATACTTATTATCGCACTTTTTATTATTGCGTTTATCGGCTTAGTATATCCAATTATCCCATCCGTCTTATTTTTGCTCGGCGGGTTTATCGTTTATGGGCTATTTTATAGTTTTACCGATTTGCCATGGTGGTTCTGGGTAATTGAGCTATTATTTGTTGCGCTGTTATTTGTGGCAGATACAATCTCGAATATAATCGGAGTAAAAAAATTCGGCGGATCAAAAGCCGGGATGTGGGGAAGCACGATTGGTTTATTGATTGGACCATTTGTTATACCATTTGCAGGTATTATTGCGGGTCCGTTTATCGGTGCAATTATAGGTGAATTAATTGTGACGCGAAGTAATTTGAAGCAGGCAATTAAAGTCGGTGTTGGTTCAGTTGTAGGATTTTTAACATCGGTCGTCACTAAAGGGATTATTCAAGCAGTAATGATTATCATATTTTTTATGGCTATCTAGTTTCAAATTAAGTGCTATGAAATTATTGAAGAGCAAATATTTGTAAAATCAAATCATTATCGCTTACACTAGTAATGGAAAGATTACATACAACAGGTAAGACAAGTAATCCGAAGCCTTTCCGTCAAAAGACTGAAATGCAAATATTACGGTTTTTTTCATTGAATGAGGAATCATTTTTTGATAACCTAGTACTGTAATCAACATTAATTACTTGTTCCAGGGAGGAATATTATCATGGCATTCAAATTACCAGAATTAACTTACGCTTACGACGCATTGGAACCACATATCGATGCAAAAACAATGGAAATTCACCACACTAAACACCACAATACTTACGTAACAAACTTAAACGCAGCAGTAGAAGGTACTGAATACGCTGACAAAGACATCAACGAGTTAATCTCTAACATCGATGCATTACCAGCTGACAAACAAACTGCTGTACGCAACAACGGTGGCGGACATGCTAACCACACATTATTCTGGGAATTAATCGCTCCAGGCGGTTCTAACACTCCAGTAGGTGAAGTAGCTGCTGCAATCGATGCGAAATTTGGTTCATTTGACGCATTCAAAGAAGAATTCGCAAAAGCTGCTACAACTCGTTTCGGTTCAGGTTGGGCATGGTTAATCGTTGATGGTGACGGTGTAGCTGTTACTTCAACTCCAAACCAAGACTCTCCAGTAATGGAAGGTAAAACACCAATCCTAGGCTTAGACGTTTGGGAGCACGCTTATTACTTAAACTACCAAAACCGTCGTCCAGACTACATCGGTGCATTCTGGAACGTAGTGAACTGGGACGTAGTAGAAGCTAAGTTTCAAGCTGCAAAATAATAGCGCGAAGAATTAACTATATTCTAAACGGATACCAGTTTGCGACGAAAGCGAAGCGGCAGGAGCACTTCTGGGACGTAGTAGAAGCTAAATTCCAAGCTGCAAAATAATTGAAAATTAAAGCTAAACTGTACTGAAAGCAACGCGGCAGGTACAAAATACTTTAAACGTAAAACGCATGAGAAGTTTCATTACTTCCATGCGTTTTTTTATGTATTTTTTTCCAGTTATCTGCTACGCTCAAAATAATAAACAGAATTGGGGTGTAGTAGATGATTGATGAATTTGTCGCACAGATTGATGATAAGTGGCACGGGGCCTATATTAAATTAATGGAGACGATTGATGAAAACTTGCCGCCTGGATTTGAAAAGTCAATTGACCGGAATATGATCGTATATAATGTCCCATTAACAACTTATCCGAAAGGGTATCATGTCACCCCGAATACACCATTACCGTTTTTAGCACTTGCTCCACAAAAGCGCCATATTGGGCTATATCATATGGGGATTTACAGTGATCCGAAACTTCTGAAGTGGTTTCAGGAAGCCTATGCCGAAGCGGTGCCGACAAAGCTGAATATGGGAAAAAGCTGTATTCGCTGGACCTCGACAAAACATATCCCTTATGACCTGATAGGGGAACTGAGCAAAAAAATGACGGTAGAGCAGTGGATCGCTACTTATGAAAGTGAAGTACAGAGATAAAATAATAGGTTATATCACATAAAAAAATACCGGTGGATAAGAATAAAACTCTTTTTAGAAACGGGTATTTTGTAAAATTGATTGGAATGGAGGGTGACTCCAGCGGGAATAGCGTGACGCCTGAGACTACAGGCTCAGGCCACGCCCGCGGAAAGCGTCCCGGAATGGAAATCAATTTTTAACGCTCAGCAAAAAAAGCTATTTTTTTCTAAGGGAAAAATAGCTTTTTCGGTTATAACCACTCCTTATGTCATAAATTAAATCTTCTTTTTCAAAGTTTCATTCAAGCGATAAAAATCATAAATATATTTGTTTAATGTCTCGGGTGCAAGTACATAATCTTCCTTATGCCACTGAATAAGAATGCCCATAATCGAGTTCGCTGTATAGCTTGCCAAATATTCAAGCTGTTGATCGGATATATGTTCGGTTTCTTCTAAATGCGACTCCAATATAAAGGAACGAATCGTCTCTAATAATTTGTGATAATAAAGCATCGGTGTTTTTTCATCAAAAACAATCCTGTAAAAGGCTTCATGCTTTTTGACATGGTGAAAAATTTGAATCATTTCAGGTGTTAGCATGGATAAATTATCTTTCGTCACATCGTATGGAAAATCGTACGAAAACTTTAAATCTTTCACGATGTCATTGAAATAACGCTCAAATACTCCGTGGACATTTTTATAATGCAAATAAAATGTGCCCCGGTTAATTTGTGCAATGCGGCAAATTTCTGCTATCGTAATATTCTCCAAAGATTTCTCGTTCAATAAGACAAGAAGCGCTCTTTGCAGGCTGTCATGTGTCTTCTTTACACGTAAGTCCATAAATTTTCTCCTTTAATGAACAGAATATTAAAAAGTGTTGGATATTGTACAGAATTCCAAATAGCTGTTGTTTGTACAATAATTTGCTCTCAATTATAATTTTTATTGAACAGATGTACAATAACTTCTATTACAAAAGGAGAGATTTAAAATGAAATTACAGGATAAAGTAACAATCGTAACAGGTGCCGCTTCTGGTATGGGAAAAGCTATTGCGGAAGCTTATGCAAAAGAAGGAGCAAAAGTAGTTGTTTCGGATTTAAATGAAGAGGGCGCAAAAGCTGTTGCAAATGAAATTACTGCAAACGGTGGTACAGCATTTGCAATGGCAACGAATGTTACAAAAGATGAAGACTTGCAAAAATTATTTGATGCCACTATTGAAAACTACGGTCAGCTAGATATTTTAGTAAACAATGCTGGCATTATGGATGGATTCGAGCCTGTTAATGAAATTACAGATGCACGCTGGGATATGATTTTCGCTGTTAATACTACTTCAGTTATGAAGTCCATGCGTATCGCAACAGATATGTTCTTAAAACAAGGTCATGGAGTTATTGTAAATAATATTTCAGCTGGCGGTTTAAACGGTGGTCGTGCAGGTGCCGCATATACCGCTTCGAAACATGCTGTTGTCGGTTTAACAAAAAATACCGCATTCATGTTCTCTCAATCTGGTATTCGCGTAAACGGAATCGCACCAGGAGCTGTAATGACAAATATTCAACAGTCGATGCAAAATATTAGCCAATACGGTGCCGGCCAACAGCAAAAAGGTTCGGGACTGATTCCACGTGTTGGAAACCCGGATGAAATCGCGAAACTGGCTGTATTTTTAGGTTCGGAAGACTCAAGTTTCATCAATGGTCAAATTATTACAGCGGATGCTGGTTGGACAGCTTATTAAGTATATTTAGAGGCTTTGTAACTTCGGTTGCAGAGCCTTTTTTGCATATTTTATTCTCCTCCATCTAGTCGTAAGTACACCTAAACGAAGCTGCTTATGAATAAAGTATAAAGAGGTGAGGAATAAATGAGCATGACGTACAAAAATATACTAGTTGCCGTTGATGAAACAAATGAGTCGCTGGTTGCTTTTAGAAGAGCTGTGCAAGTGGCACTGAATAATGTCGGAAGTAGGCTGTATATTGTTCATGTAATTGATACTCGTTCCTTTGCATTTTCAGAAAGCTATAACTTTGAGATGGCGGAAAAGTTTACGAATAATAAAAAGGATCTTTTAGATTCTTTAGAGAAAAAAGCGCAGCAGTCCGGGTTAACAAATATCAAAAAAATTATTGAATATGGGACACCCAAACACGTTATCGCACGAGATATCCCTCAGCAAGAAGAAGTGGATTTAATAATTTGCGGTGTAAAAAGAAAAGGAGAGTTAGCCCGTTTTTTCCTAGGATCCGTATCAGAAGGGATTTTAAGAAATGCCCGCTGTGACGTCCTTGTTGTAAGAAATACTTAATAAAATGTCGAAGCTCCACAGAAATTTTCGTGAAGCTTCTTTTTTATGAAACTTTATAAAAGCACAGCCGTCTAAAAGATGAATAATTAAAATCTGGACTCTTTTTTCATAGAGTTTTCAGTGTTATACTAAAAGCTATGACTATACATTCATGTACTCGCTACATAAAGTAAGGAAGGGGAAGTGTTCTTTGCGCAAAATTACGCAAAATCGTCAGCAAAATCCGAAGGCAAAGCAACGGGCAAGTTTAACTTTTCGGATGAATGTCCTTTTCTTTTCAATATTTGTTTTGTTCTCATTACTAATTTTTCGTCTAGGATATATACAAATTGTAAAAGGCGAAGATTATGTGCGCGAATTGGAGCGTACAGAAGAAGTACGGGTGAATACAAGTGTACCCCGTGGCCGTATTTTTGACCGCTATGGTCGTATTTTAGTGGATAATCAGCCTGAAAATGCGATTACTTATACAAAAATGCAAACGACAAAATCTGCTGAAATGCTTGAAATTGCAGAAAAACTTGCACATCTCATCGAGCAGCCGACAGAAAAAGTAACGCAACGGGATAAACTGGATTTCTGGATTTTACGAAATCCGGAAAAAGCAAAAGAAAAAGTTACACAAAAGGAAATGACGAAATTCCAACTTGAAAATGAAGAGTTAGAAACGAAAGAAATCAATAAAGAGTATGATCGACGAATCCGTGATCGTATTACAGATGAAGAACTGGAACAGCTTTCCGATTTTGATTTGGAAGTTCTGGCAATTTACCGCGAAATGATGACAGGCTATAGTTTATCGCCGCAAATTATTAAAGGTGAAAATGTTTCACCAGAAGAGTTTGCCCGAGTTTCAGAACAATTGGCAGACCTGCCTGGCGTAAATACGACAACCGATTGGAAGCGGGTGCGCTTGTCTCCATTGGCGATTTTAGGTCGTACAACGGTACCAAGCAAAGGTGTACCAAAGTCAAAACTGGACTATTATTTAGCACGTGATTATTCTCGTAATGACCGTGTTGGAGAAAGTTATTTTGAAGCACAGTACGAGGAAATTTTGCAGGGTGAAAAATCGGTCGTTAAAAATATTACGAATAAAAAAGGTCAAGTCGTTGAAACGATGACGACTTTTGCAGGGGAGCCCGGCAAAGATTTAGTAACAACAATCGATGTGGAACTACAGCAAAAAGCCGATGAAATTTTGGAAAAGTATTTATTAGAACTGAAAGCGAAAAGTGGTTCCCAATTACTGGACCGTGGCTTTTTAGTTGCGATGAATCCCAAAACCGGCGAACTTTTATCGGTAGTCGGTAAAAAAATAGAAAAAGATAAAGACACGGGCAAACCTTATATTGTTGACTATTCATACGGTACGTTTACATCAGCCTATGAAGCAGGTTCTACTGTAAAAGCAGCAACCGTCCTAATGGGATACAATGAAGGCGTTATTAAGCCCGGAACGGTCATGCTCGATTCACCGATGCGAATCGGGAATATTACATTAAATACATTATTCAATAAGACAGGTAGTGTCATGCTGAATGATTTGACGGCATTAGAACGTTCATCCAACGTCTATATGTTCAAAATTGCGATGGGTATCGGTGGTCGTACGTATTCACCTGGTATGCGATTTAGTTTAAAGTCAGGTACATTGCAGACAATGCGAAATGAATATGCACAGTTCGGACTAGGTGTACCAACTGGTGTCGACCTTCCTGGCGAATCTACCGGATATCAGGCTGACCCGGATACCGATGTAAAACTATTAAACTTGGCAATCGGACAGTTTGATACGTATACAACGATGCAATTGGCACAATATATTTCAACAATTGCTAACGGCGGATACCGCATCCAACCGAGAATGCTAAAGGAAATTCGCAACCCTTCTAAAGATGGAGAATATTTAGGGCAAGTTGTGGAAGAAGTAACACCTAAAATTTTAAACAAAATCGAAAACAGCCAACAGGAAATTGATCATGTTAAAGAAGGTCTGCGCCGCGTATACTTTGGTGCAAATGGTTCTGCAAAACGTCAATTTGAAACAGCAGATTATACCGGAGCTGGTAAAACAGGTACAGCCGAGGTAGTTTACTATGGACCGCAGCGTGATAAGTGGAAAACAAACACAATCAACATTGTCCATGTAGGTTTTGCTCCATATGATGACCCGGAGATTGCCTATGCAGTCATTTATCCTTGGGCTACGACAATCTTTAACAATAACTATTTACCACAGGCGAACTTGACGGCCCGTGAATTAGTAGATTCGTATTTTGAGCTGAAAAACAAATATGCGGAAGAAGGCTTATCTACAAGTAAAGTAGAAAAACCAATCATTAAGCATTCTGATGAAAAACTGGATGAGGACGAAGAAGTCGAAACAGTAAATGAATAAAATAATGATCCCGTAGTTTCTGGCTACGGGATTTTTTTTAAGGGGAACATTTAATGCGAAAGAAAATCTTACATATTGTCGTCATAATCGGTGCTTTAAGTAATGCGGCAATTTTAGCTTTTATGGACATGCCGGTATGGCTCATCATTTTAATGTCGGTTATATATATCATAATGTTTGAAGGACTCCTGCTCATACTGGAACCACGCTTAGTCCGTGCTGAACGCGAACGGAATGTTAAAGCGTTTCCTTTTTTACGGGAACTGGTCGATGCCAAAAAAGCGACGGTTACTTTACGGGATGGTACGGTGTTATATAATGCGACGTTTGAAGGCTATGCCCACCCGAAAGATGCAAAAACGATTTTACTTTATGTACATAAAGTAAAGACAAAAAAGGAAAAGCCGACATTTACAGAACATTCTATTAAACTTATTAACATAAAAAGTGTAAAAAAGATTCAATAAGAAGAAAATGAGACAATTTGCAGGGGTTTCCTGTAAATTGTCTTTTTTATTTACAAAGCTTTACATTCAATTAACGGCTGAATTATATATGCTTAATAAATTGTCACTATAGTTGGAATTGTAAGAAAAAACATCTATTAAACAAGCGGAGGAATTACAAATGAAAAAGTGGCAGTACTTAACATCAACAGCTTTACTAGGTTCGGCAATTGTTTTAGGAGCATGCGGCGGAGAAGAAAATAATGATGAAACAGCTACATCTGCACAAACAACAGAACAAGCCGAAGCTGGCAGCGCACAGTTAACAGGTAATGTAGTAGGCGATGGTTCGTCAACAGTTGCTCCAATTACAGAAGCATTAGTTGAAGAATACGCGGGGGTACAAAAAGATGTACGCGTCGCAGTTGGTGTATCTGGTACAGGCGGCGGTTTCGAAAAATTCATCAATGGTGAAACAGATTTCTCAAACGCTTCTCGTCCAATCAAAGATAATGAAGTGGAAGAGCTGAAAAATGCAGGAGTAGAATATACAGAATTTGAACTTGCTTATGATGGTTTATCGGTAGTAGTACACCCTGAAAATACTTGGGCAAAAGATCTGACAGTGGATCAGTTAAAACAGATTTGGATTGAAGACGGGACCACAAAAAAATGGTCTGATATCGATCCATCATGGCCGGAAGAAGAAATCGTGTTCTATTCACCAGGTTCTGACTCAGGAACGTATGACTATTTCGATGAAATCATTTTAGATGGTGAAGACATCGTCAAATCGGCAACATTATCTGAAGATGACAACGTGTTAGTACAAGGGGTAACAGCTGACAAAAATGCAATCGGCTATTTCGGCTACGCGTATTACCTGGAAAACAAAGATAAATTACAAGTTGTAACTGTGGATGGAGTGGAACCAACTAACGAAACAATTGAATCAGGGGAATATTCTCCATTGTCCCGTCCACTATTCGTTTATGTAAATAATAGTGCAGTTAAAGATAATGAAGCAACATATGACTTCATGAAATTTACACTTGAAAACGCAGGGGAGATGGCAGAAGTCGTAGGATATGTTAGCTTGCCGGATGAAAAGTATGAAGAAGCTTTAAAAGAGTTGGAAGCACTGAAATAATTTCGATGTTTAATAGTGTGGGGTGGCTCTCATGCCCCCCGCACATTTTTTAATGTGAAAAATTTTGATCGTTTTATCTAGATGACACTGGAAGGAGTTTTCGCACATGGCTCTTAAACAACAGGAGCAGGTAAATGTCCAACAACTAATCGAGCGTTCGCGCAATCGCAAAGGAAAGAAGGTAATCGAAAAAATCGTGCCGTTCGGGTTATTTCTAGCAGCGGCGATTTCGGTACTTACGACGTTTGGGATCGTATTTACACTGATATTCGAGACATTTGAATTTTTTACGCGCGTGTCGATTACAGATTATTTATTTGGTACAGAATGGCTGCCATTCTCTAGTAAGGAGCCGTTGTATGGAATATTACCATTAGTATTCGGGACATTTAAAATAACGCTGATTGCGATTATTGTAGCCGTGCCATTCGGTTTAGGTGCGGCCATTTATCTCAGTGAATATGCGTCAGAACGTGTACGAAAAATCATTAAGCCGATTTTAGAAGTGCTTGCAGGTGTACCGACGATTATATACGGATTCTTTGCCTTGTCATTCATTACTCCGATATTACAGACGGTTATTCCCGATTTAAAAATTTTCAACGCGATCAGCCCAGGAATCGTTGTGGGTGTCATGATAATCCCCATGATCACGTCGATGTCAGAAGATGCAATGAGCTCGGTTCCGAGGTCGATTCGTGAAGGAGCGTTAGGGTTGGGTGCAACAAAATTCGAAGTGGCCGTTAAAGTTGTTCTGCCAGCTGCTTTATCAGGAATTGTCGCTTCTGTCGTATTAGGTATTTCCCGGGCAATAGGTGAGACGATGATAGTTTCCTTGGCAGGAGGCTCTACACCAAAATTCGACTTCGGATTTACCGATTCGATTCAAACGATGACTGCCTATATTGTGCAAGTGACGACAGGTGATGCCGGTTACGGTACAACAATCTACTATTCTATTTATGCTGTCGGATTCACATTGTTTATTTTCACGTTAGCGATGAACTTACTCGCAACCTATATTTCAAAACGCTTCCGAGAGGAGTATTAATATGCGCTATATTCAAGAAGAATTAGTAATGAAGCGAATGAATAAACGCCTCATTTCAAATAAATTGTGGAAATTCATTTTTATTGTTGCTACAAGTTTTGCGCTTGTTTCATTAGGCATGCTACTTTATCGAATTTTGACGCAGGGACTTGGTTTTTTAGATATCAATTTCATTACAAACTTTGCGTCGCGTATTCCTGAAAATGCAGGGATTAAAGCCGCATTGGTAGGATCTTTATGGCTGATGAGCGTAGTTGCACCTGTCTCGATTATTTTAGGGGTAAGTACAGCACTATATTTGGAAGAATACGCAAAACAAAATAAATTGAACGACTTTATCCGTATCAATATTTCTAACCTGGCAGGAGTACCTTCGATTGTTTTCGGTTTGCTGGGATTAACAATTTTCGTCCGGTTGTTCGGCTTCGATAAAAGTATTTTAGCTGCTGGTTTGACGATGAGTTTACTTATATTGCCGGTTATTATCGTAGCGGCACAAGAAGCGATCCGCGCGGTACCTAATGAACAGCGTGAGGCTTCATACGGGATGGGCGCGACGAAATGGCAAACGATTGTCCGTGTCGTGCTGCCGGCTGCGATTCCAGGAATATTGACAGGCAGTATTTTGGCGTTATCCCGAGCAATTGGTGAAACAGCGCCATTAGTCGTAATTGGTATTCCGGTAATATTGCAATTTTTACCAACAGGTTATCTCGATACATTTACCGCATTGCCGATGCAGATTTTCGACTGGGCAAAACGTCCACAAGAAGCATTCCAGCATGTGGCATCTGCAGGAATCATTGTACTGATGGTTTTCCTACTGACGATGAATTCCATTGCAATCTTTATCCGAAATAAATTCCAAAAACGATATTAGGAGGTAAATGGAATGGTACAACTATTAACGAAACATGAAGTGCGTCAATCTGCAAGGGGCATCGAAACAAATCAAGCGAATATCATGCAGTCTCATAACTTTAATTTATGGTATGGGGATCACCATGCTTTAAAAGATATCAATCTGGAAATGAAAGAGAACGAGGTAACCGCAATTATCGGTCCTTCTGGCTGCGGGAAATCGACCTATATAAAAGCATTGAATCGCATGGTGGAGCTTGTGCCGATCGTACGTACATCAGGACAGATCAATTACCGCGGCCGCAATATATTTTCGAACGGCTATGAAGTGGAGGAGCTTCGCACGAAAGTAGGTATGGTGTTCCAAAAACCGAACCCGTTTCCAAAGTCGATTTATGACAATATCGCATACGGACCACGTATTCACGGAATAAAAAATAAGAAAATCCTCGATGAAATTGTGGAAAAGTCACTGCGTGGTGCAGCAATATGGGATGAAGTGAAAGACCGTTTAAACCAAAATGCCTATAGTCTATCAGGTGGTCAACAGCAACGTATTTGTATCGCTCGCTGCCTGGCTATCGAACCGGATGTCATTTTAATGGATGAGCCGACATCAGCGCTTGATCCGATTTCTACATTAAAGGTTGAAGAGCTTGTACAGCAGATGAAAGCACAGTATTCAATCGTCATCGTGACACATAATATGCAGCAGGCGGCGCGAATTTCCGACAAAACAGCTTTCTTCCTGAATGGGGAAGTAGTAGAGTTTGATAAGACGGATATTATTTTCTCGACTCCATCAGATCAGCGCACCGAAGACTATATTTCCGGTCGTTTTGGATAATGGGAAAAGGAGAATGATACCGATGATTCGTGAACGTTTTGAACATGATTTAATGGCCGTACAACAAGATTTAATGGAACTTTGTGATTTGAGTATTCATTCTTTACAGGAGTCTTTCAAAGCTTTTTTGAAAAAGGATATCGATTTAGCATTACAAGTAATTGATACCGATCCGAAGATTAATCGGCTTGAAGAAATCATCAATGACCGCGTAATTTTACTGATTGCTAAACAGCAGCCTGTTGCGACTGATTTGCGTCGATTGATCGTTGTCATCAAAGCGGCCTCGGATATGGAGCGAATCGGGGATCATGCGGTCAATATTGCAAAGGAATCGATTCGTATTGGAAAAGTGCCATTTGTTACGAGTGTGGAGCCGATTGAGGAAATGTTTCATAAAACAATCTTAATGCTGCGCCAAATTGTCGACGCCTTTATAGAGGAAAATACGACAAAGGCAAAAGAAATTGCAAACCTGGATGATGAGGTCGACGAATTAACAGGTAATACGCTCAGTAACTTAATGAAGCTCTCTGTTTCCAACGAGCATGTTGCACAAGTGACGAGTTTATCTTACGTTTGCCGCTGTATCGAACGCGCGGCAGACCACGCAACAAATATTGCCGAGCATTTGTTCTACCTCGTAAAAGGAAAGCATTATGAACTGAATAATTAAATGATTAAAGTATAGGGGGAAACTTCCTATACTTTTTTGAAATTTTATTTAAACAATTTATTAATGAATAATTTATGAAATGAAGGGGTACATGGTACAATATAGGTAATTCAAATAAGTTGCGTACTTATTTAGATGTAAAGGGGTAGACAGCATGTTAAAAACTATTGTATTTGACCAATTAAAGCAAGCGATGAAAAACAAGGATGTATTAGCTAAAGGAGTGTTAACTTTAGTGAAGTCCGCTTTGGATGCTGCAGAAAAAGAAAAGGGCGCGGAATTGACGCCACAGGAAGAAACTGCTGTCATTAATCGTGAAATTAAGCAGACAAACCAGTCATTGGAAGGTGCTAAGCAAGCGGACCGTTCAGACTTAATTGAAAAGGAAGAAGCAAAACTAGTTATTTTGAAAAGCTTTTTACCAAAACAGTTAACAGAGGAAGAAATTTCAGCCGAGCTTCAGGCAGCTGGTATTACTTCAGGAATGAATATGGGAGACGCAATGAAAATTGCGAAACCATTATTAGATGGAAAAGCAGATGGCGCAACCATTTCAAAAGTTGTTAAAACGCTCATTTCCTAAATTTTAAGACTTAGAAAAGGAGGTGTGCCGCATTTATTTGGCGGTCACGTCCTTTTCGCTATATTTCTAAAACGAATCTATTGGCAATTCAAAAGGAATTAGAATAGGGAGGATTAAAATGACCTTACATGAACAGATTAATCTGTATGTACCATACAACGAACAGGAAGCGAAGGATCGGGACATCATTTTACGTGCAATGGCTACGTTATCAGATGTCCTGACACGTAATAATGAAGTTTTGCATTTTACTGCTTCTGCTTTTGTGTTCAACCCGGATCGTACACGTGTATTAATGGCGCATCATAATATTTATAATTCATGGGGCTGGATGGGTGGTCATGCAGACGGAGACCCTGATTTATTTAATGTAGCAAAAAAAGAGCTGATGGAAGAATCGGGTATTACGGAAGCAAAAGCAATTCAAGAAGATATTATATCACTGGATATCCTGCCGGTAATCGGTCATATGAAAAACGGGAAATATGTGGCTGCACATTTACATTTTAATGTGACGTATATATTTGAAGTCGAAGATGAAGCTACATTCCAAGCGAAGCTCGACGAAAATAGTGAAGTCGGATGGATCGGAATGGACGAAGTTGCCGTAAAATGTACGGAAGCGCATATGATTCCGATCTATGAGAAAATTATTGAGAAGGTCAAAAAAATTGGTTGTTAAAATGTTATTAAACAACACAGCTTTTCAAAACTTCATGCCAGCGGATGAAGTTTTTTCTTACGTAGATTTTCTGGATTCAACTGGCTGATGTACAGAAAAACACAAACGATTGCTGAAAATGAAATAATTTCACAAAACTAAACAGCCGTGTGCTAAAATAACGATGTATAAACAAAAGGGAGGCTATTTTCAAATGGCAAAAAAAGTAAAAGAATATAAAGTTAACCCAGACCGAGTGGAAGAAGCATTATTAATTCAAAATCGTATGCTTATCGAATTATTCGTTCAAGTTTTACATGAACAATTAGTAATCGAACGTCCTGTCTTACACGAACGTTTAGAAAACTTAATCGAGCTTTCAGATAACGATCGTGATTTGAAAGATACTTTACACGCTTTAACTCAAAAATTATAATTACATACATTTATGTGTGGTGCGGTATCCTAGAGATACCGCTTTTTTTATGCAAAAAAACGCAAATAGAAAGTCAGTTATTCACACGCAGTTTAAATTACTACTTTTTAATTTTGATTTTCGCTATACTATCGGTATTGATTTGAAAACAGATGGAGGGGTTTCACATGACAAATGAATATAAGACTGTTTTAACCGATGAAATTCTTCATTTTTTATATCGTAATGCATCTTTTCAAGCTTTGGATGAAAACCAGCAGCAACAGTTTCTTAAGAAATTTGGTCAGCAACCATTATTCATAGAGGTCATCGAAATTGCAATCGCACTTGAAGAAATGATTGCAGAAGTGGAAGCAACGATGCCAAAAATACAGGATAAAGATTATTTATTCCCGATTGAGCAACAAAAGCAATTGTTGAAAGAACGTACGGTTAGCGATGGCAATGTATTGTATGTCCCGTTTGAAGAGATGAAAAATCTTTATTCACCAATGGTTGTCATCATACAGCAATCTGGCGCCATGCAGGAGTATGAAGCCTTTACAAAAGGGACGATATTGCCGCTATTTAACTTATGTGCTGTCCAGAAGAGGGATTTAATCATCCTGCCATTTAGCAACATACCGTCTCCACCGCTTCTTTTTAAAAATGGAATAATGGATATTGAAATGTTTGATCAATTTTTGCAGCAGTACGAAATAGGAGACGCTCAGATTATGCCGGCGATTGACAAGGCAATTGAAATGTTTACGAAGGACAAAATTGATAATCAGCGGGATCTCATGATTATTACAGACAATCGATTTACCGATTTTTCTAAATTGAATCAACAAGTGATGGCAGGGAAAATGCAGGAGCTTGATATCGATCTGTCCGTTATTGCAATGAGCGAAAATGATTTTGAAAAACAGCCGATTGCGTTTGCCGACAAAGTATTTTTTGCAAACGATTAATAAAGTTTTCTAACGAATCCGTGACGGGTTCGTTTTTTTGTTGGCCGGATATTTAGTTATGGACAAGGAATTTTAAAAGGCTATGCGGAATATTTAAAGTAAGGATACATAATTAGAGAGAAATGGAGTGTTTCGATTAATGTATACAGCCTATTGCAGAACTGTCCAAAGTTCAATGCGTGTCGGTATGAAGCTTATGAACTGGAGAAAACCGGAATTACTCCAAGGTGAAAACAGCCTGGAAAAATTGCCGGATCTTGTGAAAAGTTTAGATTTAAATATGCTCTTAGTGATAACCGATGAAGGAATTCACAAGTTGGGGCTTATGGATACGTTATTAGAGGGCTTACAGCAGCAAAATATTGCATTTGTTGTCTATGATAAAACGGTTCCAAACCCGACTTTCACCAATATTGAAGAAGCGCTGGAATTGTATGATGCACATCAATGTGATGGCATTATAGCATTTGGCGGAGGATCACCGATGGATTGTGCAAAAGCGGTTGCAGCAAGAATCGCACGCCCTGAAAAATCATTGGCTGATTTAAAGGGTTTATTTAAAGTACGAAAAGAAATGCCGCCGTTTTTTGCAATCCCGACAACTGCCGGTACTGGGAGCGAAGGGACGATTGCCGCCGTCGTATCTAATAGTGAAACACATGAGAAATTCGCCATTATGGATCCGGTACTTGTACCGCACTATGCTGTACTGGACCCGGTACTGACAATTAATTTGCCACCACATATTACATCTACAACGGGAATGGATGCATTGACACATGCCGTTGAAGCATATATCGGTAAAAGCAATACGGAGGAGACGAGAAAATATGCCCGAGAGGCTGTTATTCTTATTTTTAAGTATTTAGTACGCGCCTATGAAGATGGAACAGATATGAAAGCGAGGACAGAAATGCAACGCGCGTCGTATTTGGCAGGGCTGGCGTTCACACGGGCATATGTAGGCTATGTTCATGCCATTGCTCATACACTCGGCGGATTTTATCAAGTTCCGCACGGTTTTGCCAATGCGGTAATTCTTCCGCATGTACTACGGTTTTATGGTGAGAGCGCGGCCAAACCGTTAGCAGAACTGGCGACAATTGTAGGAATCGGAAAAATAACAGATAGTGATGAAAAAAAGGCGGAATTGTTCATCGAAGCAATTGAAGAACTGAATAACAAAATGGAGATTCCACGCAAAATAACAGGAATCGTCAACCGTGATGTGCCGTTAATGGTGGAGCGCGCACTACAAGAAGCGAACCCGCTGTATCCGGTACCCCGCATTGTAAATAAAGATGAAATGTTTTATTTATATCAAATTATTCAGGAATAGTGGATAAGGATTTTAATCAAGTAAACCCCGATTTTCTATAGAAAATCGGGGTTTATGATTGGGTATATGTTATTAATCAAGCTGATCGTCGAAGTAGTTTAATAAGCCTTGATAGATGCCGAGTGTTGCTTGTTCCCGGTAATAATCTGTAGTAATGGCCCGTTCTTCAGAAGCGTTGCTTAAATAGCCAAGCTCCAGCAATATAGCATTTTGACGGTTTTCACGCAATACTAAATAGTTGCCGAAGCGTGGTCCGCGGTCTTTCAAGTTTACTTTCGATGCCAGGCCGTCATGTACATATTCGGCAAGCTTTTTCTGATAACCGTTTGTATAATAGGTCGTAAATCCGCTCACCGAGCTATCTTCGTTTGCATCATAGTGAATACTGATAAACGCATCCGCACCAGCCTGATGGGATACGGCAACACGTTTTCGTAAGTCGACAAAAACATCGGATTCACGTGTCATGACAACATTTGCACCGGCTGCCTGTAATTTGGAGCGGAGCAGTTCAGCTGTAAGAATATTAATATCTTTTTCGTCTGTTCCACGGACACCCGTAGTCCCGCGGTCGTTACCGCCATGACCGGCATCCAGTACGATTGTTAAGCCTTTTAATGTCCCTTTTTTACGTTCGGCTGCCTCGCTTGTATTGTTTTTTTTGGCTGTTGTTCCTTGTGAATTGTTTTCACTTACAACCCAGTTTGCGACGTATGCCGTTTGGCGATCGTTTACTGCAACTTTAAACCAGTCGCCTTCACTTTCCACTATCGGATATGTATGACCAGCATCTGCAATGACAACAACATTTGAAGAGGTCGAAGGGGATTCCCTTAAATTTGTTCCGTTATAAATAATCGTCACAAAGTTTTTCGTATCTTCTTTTTCAGATGAAGGATTTTGTTTCAATTGTTTTGTAAACGTTCCGTAAAAACTGTAGATCCAACCTTTTTTGCCTTTTTCATATTCAATTTCGACCCAATTATGATCTCGGCTGACTACTTTAAATTGTTGGCCTTCAGTGGCAAGCCCTAATTTTTTGGCTGTTAAATCCGGTTTTTTTCGGATATTGACAGCATTGACGTTAACAGTAAATGTATTTGGATCAATTTGTTGTAATGGTTCATTGGACTGATCCTGCTGTCCGTTATCGGAAGGGGCAGCCGGCACTTCTGTCTTCGCTTCTTTCACTGTGACGTATTCCGCAAATACCCAGCCTGTCATCTCGCCGAACTGAATTTGAATCCAGTCCTGTTCCTGTTTTAAAAATTTGCTTTCCGTCCCGGAAGAGATTTTCGTCAAAACAGAAGCTGATAGTGATGGTGCTACACGCACATTTAAAGCGTTTACCTGTGAAATGACTGTTTTTTCAATTGATGAATCTGATTGTCCATTGGCTGTTTTCACAAGCCATGCCGCAACCCATCCTTCCTGCTGACCGACTTGAACATGGTGCCAATCCCCTTGTTTTTCAATTGACATAATTTCGGTACCTTCTTTTAACGTATCGAGGATCGGATAGGAAAGACCTGGACCTTCACGCAAATATAATATTTCCGCGTTTACATACAACGGTTCACCATTGGCCAGTGCAGGGCGAGCGGAAAAATAATACGGAACAATTGCCGTGAATAATAATAAAAACGATAAACCTATTATTATTTTATTTTTTTTCATAGTTTCCTCCTTTTAATTTAGTTAAATGACCTTTCACTATATACTCCTATATTATAAAAGTATTTATGACAAAAAATATAGCGTTTTTTTGAAAATGGTTGACAACTTGTCACGACATCATTAAGATTAATGTTAATTTAACAAAAGTAACATTGCCAATGACCAAACAAGTAGCGGTTGCCAATGCTGAAAAGAGAGGGAAAGACTTAGGCTGTAATCTTTCCTGCAGTATGTAACATGTGAACAACAGTTGAGAGGCGTTTCCTCGAAAAAAATTTTTTTCTAGTAGGGGAAAACGGAGTCGGCCGTTATCCGAATTCGAGAGGATGTAGTCATACATCAATTAGGGTGGAACCGCGGAAGATTATACAAGCTTTCGTCCCTTGCAGTATTTGCAAGGGGCGGGGGCTTTTTTTATTTTCTTCTTAAATAGCACGCGAAAAGTTTGGTCAACTAAGAGAGGAGTGCTTTTTATGAATTTTAAAGTACCTAAAGGAACACAGGATATTTTACCGGGTCAATCCGAGAAATGGCAGTATGTAGAACGTGTCATTCGTGATTTATGTGATAAATATCGCTATAACGAAATTCGCACACCAATGTTTGAGTCAACAGAGCTATTCCAACGTGGTGTAGGCGATACAACAGATATCGTACAAAAAGAAATGTACACATTTACGGACAAAGGAAATCGTTCATTAACATTACGTCCAGAGGGAACAGCTTCAGCGGTTCGTGCATATGTGGAGCATAAAATGTTCGGTCAGGCAGATCAGCCAGTCAAACTTTATTACACAGGTCCAATGTTCCGTTATGAACGCCAACAGGCAGGCCGCTACCGACAATTCGTTCAGTTTGGTGTAGAAGCTATCGGTTCAGCCGATCCGGCGATTGACGCGGAAGTAATGGCACTAGCAATGGATGTGTATACAACACTTGGCTTGACGGACTTAAAATTAGTCATTAACTCATTAGGTGATAAAGAGACACGTGATGCTCACCGCAGCGCGCTAATCGAGCATTTCACACCGGTCATTGGTGAGCTTTGCAGCGATTGTCAAAGCCGTCTGGAGAAAAATCCATTACGTATTTTGGATTGTAAAGTGGATGCGAAACACCCGGCAATGGCAACTGCACCGGCTCTAACAAATTATTTAACGGATTCTTCAGCGGAATACTTCACGAAAGTAAAACAATATTTAGATGTACTCGGCATCTCTTACGAAGTCGACCCTAACTTAGTACGAGGACTTGATTACTACAACCATACAGCATTTGAAATTATGATTACAGGTGACGGATTCGGCTCAATTACGACACTTTGCGGCGGCGGTCGCTATAATGGTTTAGTTGAAGATATTGGCGGACCGGAATCACCGGGTATCGGATTTGCCTTATCGATTGAACGATTATTATTAGCACTGGAAGCAAAAAATATTGAGCTTGCGACAGGTAATGATCTCGAAATGTATGTTGTGGCAATGGGTGAAGAGGCAAAACTAAAAGCAGTGGAGCTTGTAAGTTCATTCCGTGCAAAGGGTATTTCAGCAGATATGGATTATTTGGACCGTAAAATGAAGGGACAAATGAAAGCTGCCGACCGTGCTAACGCTAAATTTGTCATTGTACTAGGTGAGTCAGAATTAGAAGAGCAAGCAGTAAACGTCAAAACAATGGAGACAGGCGATCAGACAAAAGTGGAATTCGGTCAGCTTGTCCAATACGTTTTAGAAAACAAATAGTGGAGGAATAAACAATGGCGCAAAGAACACACGCATGCGGTTTAGTAACAGCTGCAGAAGCGGGACAAGAAGTTGTATTAAAAGGTTGGGTACAAAAACGTCGTGACTTAGGCGGATTAATTTTCGTAGATATGCGTGACCGCGAAGGGATCGTACAAGTAGTTTTCGGAGATCAGGCGAAAGATGCTTTAGAACTAGCAAATAAAATTCGCAGTGAGTTTGTCATTGAAGTAAAAGGTAAAGTAGTTTTACGTGATGCAGCTCAAATAAATAAAAATATGAAAACAGGCGAAATTGAAGTGGCAGCTTCGGAACTGACAATTATTAATGAAGCTAAAAACCCGCCATTCGCAATCGATAACAATGTCGAAGTATCGGAAGAATTACGTTTAAAATACCGTTATTTAGATTTACGTCGTCCTGTAATGTATGACACATTTAAAATGCGCTCTGATGTAACACGTACAATCCGTAATTTTTTACAAAACGAAGGCTTCCTGGAAGTTGAAACACCAATTTTAACGAAATCAACACCAGAAGGCGCACGTGACTACTTGGTTCCATCACGTGTACATGACGGCGAATTCTATGCATTGCCGCAATCTCCACAGTTATTTAAACAGCTTCTAATGGTAGGTGGCTTTGAGAAGTATTTCCAAATTGCTCGATGCTTCCGTGATGAAGATTTACGTGCAGACCGTCAGCCGGAATTCACACAAGTGGATATTGAAACTTCATTCTTATCAATGGATGAAATTATCGAAATGAATGAGCGCCTTCTGACTCAAGTTATGAAAGATGTCAAAGGTATTGATGTCGTAACTCCATTCCCACGCATGAGCTATAAAGAAGCAATGGATCGTTTCGGTTCAGATAAACCGGATGTACGTTTCGGACTGGAATTAAAACAGCTTTCAGATATCGTGAAAGAATCTGCTTTCGGAGTATTTGCAAACGCAGTAGCAAATGGCGGCGAAGTGAAAGCAATTAATGTAAAAGGCGCGGCAGCAAACTATTCTCGTAAAGATATTGATGCTTTAGGCGAATTTGCGGGCCGTTACGGAGCAAAAGGTTTAGCTTGGTTAAAAGTAACAGAAGAAGGCTTGAATGGCCCAATCGCGAAGTTCTTTGAAGGAGAAGCAGCGGACGGCATCATCCAAGCAACAGAAGCACAAGCTGGTGACTTATTATTATTCGTTGCAGACAAATCTTCTGTAGTTGCAGATGCACTTGGCGCATTACGCTTAAAATTAGGAAAAGAGCTAGGCTTAATCGATGAGTCGAAATTCGAATTCTTATGGATCGTTGATTGGCCATTATTCGAATATGATGAGGCGGAAGGTCGTTATTATGCGGCTCACCATCCATTCACTCGTCCATTCGATGAAGACTTGGAGTTAATGAATACAAACCCTAAAGAAGTTCGTGCTCAAGCCTACGATATCGTATTAAATGGTTACGAGCTTGGCGGCGGTTCTCTTCGTATTTATGAGCCGGATTTACAAGCGAAAATGTTTGAACTGCTAGGATTCAGTGAAGAAGAAGCACGTGCACAGTTCGGTTTCCTACTAGAAGCGTTTGACTATGGCGTTCCTCCACATGGCGGATTAGCAATGGGTCTTGACCGATTAGTAATGCTTCTTGCAGGCCGTACAAACTTACGCGATACAATTGCATTCCCGAAAACGGCAACGGCAAGCTGTTTATTAACAGATGCACCATCACCAGTTTCCGATGCACAGCTTGAAGAGTTAAGCTTACGTATTGCAGCAACAGCAAAAAAATAAATCATAAAGGTATTTCTTCTCTCGGGAAGAAGTACCTTTTTTTATATTAAGTAAAATGGAACCATATATTTCTAAAAAGTTAGTACAATAATAATAATTTATGAGAATGCGATGTTTTCGATTGAATAATCAGAATATTGGTGTTAATATATCATTAATACGAATCCTGAAGTGTTCGTCGCTATATTTGTTACTAAACACTTTTGACCGAACAATAAATCGTTGGGAGCTACTATTACCGTAGAAGCAAACATGCCCCATTTGGAGCGGGAAGTTTAACGCTGCGATTAGTGCACCCCCTTGCTATAGACGCGGGATCAAAACGATGTTGTAGCAAGACGGCATATTTGGGATTCGTCAATTTTCTAATTTTACTCTTCTACTTTCATGTAGAAGAGTATTTTTATTTTGCCTTCATAACTGGAATGGAAGCATTTATAAAGTAAAAAATATTGCAAATGCTATTTTCTGTCATTATATTGTTGCTTGCATCTCGTAATTGATGTCGATATAATGCCTAGTAGAATGATAAAGATTGAGGGGTAAAATTAGATGTTACATCAATTTTCACGAAACGAATTAGCTATTGGAACAGAAGGCTTAGAAAAGCTTAAAGAAACGACAGTCGCAATTTTAGGTGTAGGCGGGGTAGGCTCGTTTGCTGCAGAAGCATGTGCACGCAGCGGGATTGGCCGAATCATATTAGTAGATAAAGATAATGTGGATATTACGAATGTTAATCGTCAATTAGTTGCCTATTTATCAACGGTCGGAAAATCAAAATCTGCTGTTATGAAAGAACGGATTGCAGATATCAACCCTGAATGTGAAGTAATCGATATGCATATGTTCTACACAGAAGAAACATATGAACAGTTTTTCGCACAAGGAATCGATTATGTCATTGATGCATCCGATACTGTAATGTACAAAATCCACATTATGAAAGAATGTTTAAAACGCAATATCCCAATTATCTCAAGCATGGGTGCTGCAAACAAAATGGATCCTACACGTTTCCAAATTGCTGATATTTCAAAAACGCATACAGATCCACTGGCAAAAGTAATTCGTACAAAACTTCGCAAAGAAGGCATTAAAAAAGGTGTAACTGTTGTATTTTCAGATGAATCCCCGATTGTCGTGCGTCCTGACGTTGCACAATATGTCGGAAAACCTGAAGCAGAAATCCGCAAAGCACAATTACCGCCTTCATCAAATGCATTCGTACCATCTGTAGCTGGCTTAATAGCTGCAAGCTGGGTAATAAATACGATTTTAAAAGATGTCCAAATTAACCGCGTTCAAGGTTAAATGAAGATTTCTTTAAATAAAAAGATGTGTAAAGAGGAGGTTCGTCTCTTTTTTACACATCTTTTTTAATGGATAATTGCTATAGATTGAAAAGTAATCTACACTACCTGGCCATATGGAATTTTCTGAGTAGACTGTTTTAGAATTAGAATAACCATTCCATCAATCAAATAGCGCCTAATAAATTACATAATTTAATTAGTTATACAATAATTCCCTTAAAATAGCTTAATTATGAATATCCATTCATTTATCTGAATAAGTAGTTATTATTGTGATAAAATAATAAATATGTTTTGGAAGGGAGTTTAAAGATGGTCATTCAACAATTGGAGTACAGGGGCTTGAATTTACATGATGTCATCGGGTCGGTTGAAATTGCAATTGATGCCAATTTAAATACGATCCACATTTATGATATTGATCATATTGTTGAACCCGAATATGATTTTTTAACGAAAAACTTCAAGTTAAGTGAAGGTTTCTGGAAAATGGCGGGTGTTATAAAAGGAAAGCAATTATTTTTGAACAATGATGAAAAAAGTCTAGATAGATGGATCGAATCATTTAAATGGATTTTTTACAGTTCTGGCCAATCCATTAAAATTTATTATCAAGGTGTAATGGTCGTTTATAAAACCGGTTCTATTGAAAATGAGAAGTTATTATATGAAAAATACTTTTCTCGTCTGACAGATGAATCTTTGAATAGCAAATGACATAATATTCTATAAAGAGATTAATTATGGCAAAAATATGGCAGGATTTTAATGATTTTTTCGTTTTTGCAGAAAAATTCCTTTTTTTTGCTATAGTTAATAAAGTATTGATAATATGCATGGGGATGCAAGGAGGACGATAGAATGACAATTGAAATGAAAAATGATTTATTGAATTTGCCGAGTCTACAGTTGAAAATGGATAGAATCGTTTTTGAAAATATCGATACGAAACCAAATTGGTCGAAAGCTTTTGAGCAGCTTGATGAATTATTGCATAAAGTAGCGAATAATTTTAATGAATACATCGCGAAAAATAACGGGGAACTGCCATCAAGCAATACTTATTGGATCCTATATATGGATATTACTTCAAAACTTTTATACTTTACAGGTTTAGCGCATGCTAATTTAATAGCAGAAAATGATGCAGATGCACGTGACCATGTCATCAAGCTATATGAATTAAGTGCGAGCTGTATTCCAAACGCACATACTGAGAGTAATGAAGAATTGCTATCGGAAATTCAAAAAAGTATTCATCAGTTAAATGGTGAAGAAGTTAAACTATCAGTTGCCGACAATGTGGAACAATGCATTAAAGCATTTAAGCAATTTGCTGAGTCATACGAAAAGTAATAGATAAAAGAGTCATTTTCACGAATGTGAAAATGACTCTTTTTGTGTAAAACCGCTTATTTCTTAAAAGATTTCAGTTTTTCATAGATGGCGGCCATTCTTTTTTCTTCCCCTGCAATGACGGGCTTGTAAAATTCCGTACCTGCAAGTTCATCCGGTAAATATTGCTGAGGGACCCAGCCGCCGAATGTTCCAATAGGGGAGTCATGCGGGTATTGATATCCGACATGGCCTAAAGTTGCCGCACCGGCATAGTGAGCATCTTTTAGGTGGTTCGGAATATCACCGGTTTTCCCTTCATGAATTGCTGCGATCGCCGCATCCAAAGCTTTATAGGCTGAATTTGATTTGTCCGATAAACACATTTCCACGACTGCTGTTGCGAGCGGGATGCGCGCTTCCGGCAACCCAAGTTTTACGGCTGCTTCTGTTGCTGCCTGTACATGTGCCCCGACACTTGGATTGGCAAGACCTATATCTTCATATGCCATGACGAGCAGTCTTCGACATACCGCAACCAGGTCACCATTTTCGAGTAAATGTGCCAAGTAATACAGCGCAGCATTCGGATCGCTGCCGCGTACCGACTTTTGGAGCGCCGACAATAGGTTGTAGAAATGGGAGCCGCCCTTATCCCCAAAAACCCCGATTCTTTTTGCAAGGGCATCGATCGCATTATCATTAATGATCGTGATCCCGTCTTTTTCATCTGAAGCATAATAAACCGATTCCAATAGAGTTAATGCTTTTCGGGCATCGCCATTTGAGGCATTCGCAATTTTTTCTATTTGCTGTTCCGTAATATCGATTTCCAAATGGCCAAGGCCGCGTTCTTTATCTGACATTGCCTGGTTAAGCAACTGGACGATATCATCGCCTGTTAAGCGTTCTAGCTGTAAGATTTCCCCGCAGCGTGAACGGATGGCAGGGTTTACATCATGGAATGGATTTTCCGTTGTTGCCCCGATCAAGACGATTGAACCGTTTTCGACATGCGGCAGTAAAGTATCTTGCTGCAGTTTGTTGAAACGGTGTATTTCGTCCAAGAACAAGAGGACTTTACCGCTCATTCGGGCATCCATCACGATTTGCTCGATATCCTTTTTTCCGGCATGTGTAGCGTTTAATGCAAAGAAAGGAAGTTTTGAACTACCGGCAATCGCATTTGCAATCGAAGTTTTTCCTACCCCGGGAGGCCCGTACAGCAGCATCGAAGGTACATGTCCTTTTTCAATCATTTTAAATAAGGGTGTTGCCGGTCCAATAATATGCTGCTGACCAACAACTTCACGAATAGTGCGAGGTCTCATTTTATAGGCGAGCGGTTCATTTTGCATAATTTTTCGCTCCTTTTCTTTTCAGTTGAATAAAATGGTTTTGTTAATAATCATAAAGTATTTCCGAGTGGTTTAAAAGGAGTTGTGTTATAATGAAGTATATTAAAGGACTAGAAAATAAGAGGTGTAACGATGAAAATATCGACTAAAGGACGTTACGGTTTAACGATTATGATTGAATTGGCGAAGCATTATGGTGAAGGACCGATTCCGCTTCGACAAATTGCTGCAGATAAAGATTTATCTGAAGCATATTTAGAGCAGTTAGTGTCACCATTGCGAAATGCAGGACTTGTCAAAAGTGTCCGCGGTGCATATGGCGGATATATGTTAGCACACAAGCCAAATGAAATTTCAGCAGCTGATGTTATCCGTGTATTGGAAGGGCCGATTCAGCCGGTTGAAGGAATTGAAAATGAAGAAGCGCCACAACGTGAATTATGGATGCGTATTCGCGATGCAGTAAAAAATGTATTGGATACAACGACGATTGACGATTTGGCTAAATATACGAATAATGAAGTATCTGACGGCTATATGTTTTACATTTAGTGTTATTTAAAGGAGTTAGTTTGTTTTGAAAAATACAATTTATCTTGATCATGCCGCAACTTCACCCATTGCACCGGAAGTAATCGATGTAATGGCACGTGCAATGGCCGAGGAAAGCGGTAATGCATCAAGTATTCACACAGTTGGACGCAGTGCACGTAAAGCACTGGATGATGCTCGGGCAAGTTTAGCAGCAAAGGTAAATGCGAAACCCTCTGAAATTATTTTTACAAGCGGTGGAACAGAAGCCGATAATATGGCTATTTTTGGAACAGCGTATGCGCGCCAAAAAGAAGGCAAACATATTATTACAACAGCAATTGAACACCATGCCGTTTTACATGCGTGTGAAAAGCTTGAAAAAGAAGGTTTTACGGTGACGTATTTACCTGTGGATAAAACAGGGCGAATCAGTGCTGAACAGGTGAAAGAGGCATTACGTGATGATACGATTTTAGTTACGATTATGTATGGTAACAATGAAGTCGGCACAATCCAGCCTATCGCCGAAATTGGAGCGATTTTAAAAGAACATTCCGCAACATTCCATATAGATGCCGTCCAAGCATTCGGACTGGAAAAAATGGATGTAGAAGCTCTTCAAGTTGATTTGCTCAGTGTTTCTGCCCATAAAATTAATGGTCCTAAAGGGATTGGTTTTTTATATGCAAAAACAGGAGTTAAATTAACCAATATCCTATATGGCGGTTCCCAGGAGAAAAAACGCCGTGCAGGAACGGAAAATGTACCGGCGATTATTGCATTTGCAAAAGCTGCCGAGTTAGCTGGACAATCTGCACTTGAGCGTATCGAGCAGTACAACGGATTCAAAAATATTTTAATCGAACAGTTCCAGCTGGCAGGTGTTAAGTTTCATCTGAATGGTCATCAAAAGAGCGTGTTACCGCATGTATTGAATGTCACTTTCCCAGGAACGGATGTTGAATCATTTTTAATCAATCTGGACATGGCAGGTGTACTTGTATCAAGCGGTTCTGCTTGTACGGCTGGTTCGATTGACCCGTCCCATGTACTTGTTGCGATGTATGGACAGAATGCGCCTGAGCTTCGTAGTTCCATTCGCTTCAGTTTTGGGTTAGGATTAACAGATGAGTTAGTACAGGAAGCAGGAAAGCGTACTGCTGAAATTGTGAAACGACTAACTTCGTAAATTTATAAGAAAGACTTCGCGCCTTTTACGCGATTTGTCTAAGAAAAGGTGAATAGTAAATGGTAGAAACAAGAGATCCATCTCAAATTCGAGTAGTTATTGGAATGAGTGGAGGCGTAGATTCATCAGTAGCGGCATATTTATTGAAACAGCAAGGCTATGATGTAATCGGTATTTTCATGAAAAACTGGGATGACACGGATGAGTTTGGTGTATGTACAGCGACAGAAGATTATGATGATGTTATCGCAGTATGCAACCAAATCGGCATTCCGTATTATGCTGTCAACTTTGAAAAACAATATTGGGACAAAGTATTTACGTACTTCCTGGAAGAATATAAAGCAGGTCGTACACCGAACCCGGATGTTATGTGCAATAAAGAAATTAAATTTAAAGCCTTCCTGGAGCATGCACTGGCACTTGGCGCAGATTATTTAGCGACAGGCCATTATGCACGAGTAGCACATGATGAAAATGGTGTGAAAATGCTTCGAGGCATTGATAATAATAAAGACCAAACATACTTCCTGAATCAGTTAACTTCTGAACAACTCGAAAAAGTCATGTTCCCGATCGGTCATTTACCGAAGCCGGAAGTTCGCAAAATTGCGGAAGAAGCAGGTTTGGCTACAGCGAAGAAAAGAGATTCAACGGGAATCTGTTTCATCGGTGAACGTAATTTCAAAGAATTTTTAAGCCAGTACCTTCCAGCACAGCCAGGCAACATGGAAACATTTGATGGTGAAGTAAAAGGTACGCACGACGGTCTAATGTATTATACATTAGGGCAGCGCCACGGCTTAGGAATCGGCGGAGACGGTGAACCTTGGTTTGTGGTCGGGAAAGATCTAAAACGAAATGTATTATATGTAGGCCAAGGCTTCCATCACGATGCACTGTACTCGGATGCATTGACTGCGGTAAAAATGAGCTTTACAGGAGAAGCCAGAACAGGCACATTTAACTGCACGGCAAAATTCCGCTATCGTCAGGAAGACTCGCCGGTAACAGTGACAATGCGTGAGGACGGTACAGCATATATCGAATTTGCAGAGCCGGTTCGAGCAATCACACCTGGACAAGCGGTTGTTCTGTATGATGGTGAAGAGTGTCTGGGCGGCGGCACGATCGATGGTGTATTTAAAAATAGCGAACAGTTAACATATGTAGGGTAATAGACGATAGACGTTCATTATAAATGAGCGTCTATACATATTTTTAGAGGTGAAAAAATGGATACAAACTATAACGAAATCGGAATTAAAGCATTTCAGGAAAAGCGTTATGAAGAGGCTGCACAAGCTTTCACACAGGCAATTGAAGGACAGCCGAATGATGCAATCGGCTATGTAAACTTCGGTACATTGCTTGCGGCAATGGGTGATATCGAACGTGCCGAACGCTTTTTCCAAAAGGCGATTACAGTAGATGAAAAAGCTGCTACTGCATATTACGGATTGGCGAATTTATATTATGAAGCAGAGCGCTATACAGAAGCCGCAAAACTTTATCAAAAATCAATTGATTACGGTATCGAAGGGGCAGATGCCTATTACATGCTGGCAAAATCATTTGAACGCGAGCAGCAATTCAAATTGGCGCTGCCATTTATGCAACGTGCAGCAGAGCTTGCGCCAAAAGATCTGCAAATACGTTTATCATACGGCATCTTGCTTTGCTCTTTGGAAATGTTCGATTTTGCGAAGCCGGAGCTGGAATTTGTTATTGAAGAAGACTGGAACAATGCGGATGCACATTATAATTTAGGTGTATTATACGCAGTCTCCACTTCAGATACCGATAAAGCAAAATATCATTTAAAACAAGCTTACACATTGCAGCCTGAATTCGATCAGGCGAAGTATTTATATGATATGATTTGCCAACGTTCAAATTAATTGAATTGAAGAAAATATAGAGTGATGTGTTGAAAAGAGAATTTTCAGCCATCACTTTTTTATGTTTAAATGATACTAAAATGAAATACTTCAAAACAGTAAGTTTATGATATGATGGATGAAACTGACATTTAGTTGAGGTGAGATATGCAGCATGCACGCTAAAATAGATAAAGCAGATTGTATGTTTTTAATTTCTGACGAGACAATGTACCAATTTCAGCAGTTGATTGAGGAACTTAATTTATTTACATTAATACTTCCGTTCAGTGAAGAGTCTTACCAACGCACAGTCATCATATTTGATATTTGGTATTTATTATCTACTGAAGAAATCGATCGTATTTCCAATCCGGAAAATACGATGATCTACCCAATACGGAAATTTTTATTGGATAAAATTAAAAGCTTTCAAATAAAACGTTATATTCAGCTTGCTTTATATGAAAACAAAAAGCTGGCTTTTATTTGTGCAATATATGTCTATTTAAAGCAGGAGCAGTTCCTTAATGAGAAATTAGGGGAAAAAGAGGAAATGGCGGCGAACTTTCAGGCACTAAAAAGTTTCAGCAGTAAAAGTTTACGACCATACTATGATGCGAAATATATTGAAGTTGAAAATTACCCGCAACAGCTCGCTTTATTGCAAAGTACGATATTAAAAGAATTGCAGGTGCTAGTAATTGATTTCGAACAGTCCCTCCTTCACCACTATGAACAGGCAATTGCTGAGGCAAGTGAAATTTATGAAGCGGTTTTTGGATTAATCAACGACTGGGGTGGACGTGTAACATGAAAATTTCAAACCAGATTGAACATTTGCGAAACCTTTTCAACGAGTTGCGCTATATGGAAGTGATTCAATTCAGCACGATTACATTGCCGATTGCACTTGAAGAAAAAAGGTATGAAGAAGCACTTCTTTGCTATGAGTTTTTAGCCTCAACCTATTTTGAAATAGGAAGCTATCAAAACTTCCATGCGGTCATGGATGATTATGAAAAGCTTTGTTTAACTTATGGCAAAGATGAAAATAAAATGGTTTATTTCTATTTATATAGTCTTGAACATATCTTTACAAAACATCATGATCAATCGATTGAAGCCGCAAAAAAATCACTTAAATATGCGCATCTTCTGCAGTGCGATGAGCTTATTATCATTAATTATTGCAATCTGGCAGCACAGTACCGTTATAAAAACGAACCGGAAAATGCGCATATCGCCATAAAATTGGCGGAGTATTATAAACAGAAAGCCAGTACTGTCAATGCAACTGTTGTGAGAGGTTATTTAGGTGCCCTTTATTATTATGCTTCAACAAGCAGTGACAAGGAATTTAATCAGATAAAGCAAGATCTTTTGCAGCATCTGGAAGGCAAATATCCTTACTATGCCGGGAATATACTATTTGCGGAAGCGATTTTAAACTATAGGATTGGTCATGGGCATGAAAGCTTGGAAATGTTTGAACAGGCATTTTTTCAATTGGAGAAACAACAGAATATTGTTTTAATGTCTGTAGTTGAGAGATACTTACAACGTTTTAAGCTAATCGATCAATTCCGTTATAAAAATGAACTGCAGCAGCTGATCAATTTGCATAAAAATGAGCCGGCCAATGTCCGTAAAGAGCGAAACATCCACACCGACTTATTTTTCGAAGAGGAAACGACTGCGCTCGCAATCAAATTCCCGCATGTTGTTTCAAAGGAAAGCACGATCAGCTTTGTAGAAAATGCGCTTACGAACAAGGAGGCAATTTACTGTATCCACTGGTGTTTTATCACCGACAAAATTGAAGAGCTGTTTGGTAGCTTATTTAATGAGCAATTGTTATTTACTTTATTCGAATCAATTTATCAAAATATTTTCGAGTATGAGGCAAAAGTAAATGTATTATCGAAAAGCGCAGGAGAAGCGTTTATAAAAAATATTTCCGAAAGCGACTTTTTTAAGTTGTTGATGAAGCTGGAGGAAAAACTTCGAACAACTGCTGTTCATACGACATCAGGTATTGTAGAAATCCCGATTCATTTCGGATTTATCCATTCGGATCAATTGAAGAAAGAAGAAGTATCGTATGAACAATTAGCGGCTTTTGCCGATGCAAGTCTGTACTATGCAAAATCACACGGACAACTTTACATTTACAGTTAATTTAAAATAGTTTGTAAAATTCGGGTTGAAACGATACAATAGCTAGTATAGTAAAAGCGATGATGAAAAAAGAGTAGTAAAGCGGCGTTTTTTAGAGAGCTGACGGTTGGTGGAAGTCAGTAAACGTACTTTATGAATGGACTTTCTAGCTGCACAGAGGAAATGCTGTGCCGTAGTGCTCACGTTACGAGTTTTGAGTGGACTAAATAGATTTTATTTAGTCAATAAAGGTGGCACCACGGCTCTTTCGTCCTTTAAAAAGCGAAAGGGCCTTTTTGTGTTCCCAAATAGAAAAGCTGAGGAGAGATGAGCATGGTAGTAAAGACAGACAAGTATGTAATAAAGCAGGTAAATGGCGATACATATACGCCAATTTCGATTTTTGAATCAATTGTCGGAACAAAGAAGGTATTATTCGAATCCAATGCAAAATTTAAGCAAAATGGACGCTATTCCTTCATCGCCTTTAATCCGGTCGGTGAGTTAAAAGGAAATGCGGAATCCAGTTCTTATTCGATTCATAATCGGGAGCTGACGACTGAACAGAAACCGGTATTAACTTTATTGAAAGAGCTGTTGCCGATCCAAATAGAAGATGCTCCTTTTGCTTTTTTCGGTGGGGCAATCGGTTATTTTGGCTATGAAACAGCCTACCATTTTGAACAGATTGGGGAAATTGTAGGCGATGTATACAATATGCCCGATGTACATGTTTATTTTTATGAAACGTTCATCGTGATCGATCATTTGTTGCAGCAAGTTTCCATTGTGGCAATGGATTTGTTTCAGACGGGTCATACGATGGAGTTAATGGAGCAAAAAGTGGATGATATTGCACAAATGATGATGTCATCTTTAGCCTATAAGCACACAACAGAAATAGATGTACAGTTCGTACCGACTATAAAAAAAGAACGCTTTATTGAAATGGTTGAAACAGCAAAAGAGCATATTCGTAATGGTGATATTTTTCAAGTCGTTTTGTCTCAAACATTTGAAGCCGATTTCCGGGAAAATCCTTTGACGCTTTACCGGAAATTACGGACATCAAATGCTTCGCCGTATATGTTCTATATGGAATTCGGGGATTATACGGTTCTTGGTACATCGCCGGAAAGTCTTGTGAAAGTTCAAAAAGGCCTTGTCACGACAAATCCGATTGCAGGAACGAAGCCGCGAGGACGGAATGCACAGGAAGATGAAGCGATTGCAAATGCATTGCTGCAAGATGAAAAGGAAATTGCCGAACATAAAATGCTTGTTGATTTAGGGCGGAATGATGTTGGTCGTGTTGCGCAGGTTGGAACAGTCGCTGTGACAAAATATATGGAAATTGAAAAGTATAAATATGTGATGCATATCGTTTCGGAAGTTACAGGGAAGTTGCGCGATGATGCACATTTAGTCGATGTCATTGCATCAAGCCTGCCAGCCGGTACGGTTTCGGGGGCGCCGAAAATTCGAGCGATGCAGATTATTAATGAGCTGGAACAGAGAAAGCGTGGGATCTATGCGGGTGCCATTGGTTACTTATCGGCATCAGGGGATATGGATTTAGCACTGGCAATCCGTACAATGGTCATTAAAGATGAAAAAGCATATGTTCAGGCGGGTGCAGGGATTGTTTATGATTCAGTCCCTGAAATGGAATATGAAGAAACATTAAATAAAGCAAAAGCATTGCTGGAGGTGCGCAAATGATTTTACTTATTGATAACTATGATTCATTTACGTATAATCTGTTTCATCAAATCGCCCAGTTTGGCGAAGAGGTAAAAATTGTCCGAAATGATGTGATGACCGTTGAGGAAATCCGCAAATTGCAGCCGAAAGCGATTGTTATTTCTCCAGGACCCGGGGAACCGAAAGATGCGGGGATTGTCATTGATATGATTCGCGAGCTTTATAAAGAGATTCCGATATTAGGTATATGTCTCGGCCATCAGTCGATTGGCGAAGCGTTCGGTGCAACGGTGAGCCGTGCCCGAAATATTATGCATGGAAAAACAAGCACCCTTCAATATGAAAAAACGGGTTTGTTTACACAGTTCGACGGGGAAGTAGAAGTGATGCGCTATCATTCGCTTATTATTGAAAAGCCAACATTGCATGAAGATTTCCGGGTTGTTGCTGCAAGTTCAGACGATGGGGAAATTATGGCCATTCAACATGTTCAATATCCGGTTTATGGACTGCAGTTTCATCCGGAGTCCATCGGAACAGAACTCGGTACAGCTATGATCAGCGAGTTTTTAAAGAAGGTGGAGGTATTGGCATGATCCCGAAAGATAAACATGACATTGCTGCAGTGGAATTTCTGAAAGCCGCGGATACAGAAGTGGTCATTCCTTTATTGCCGGAGCTCCTTGAGTGGGTGCAGGATATGAACTGGCCTGTCGCGGAGCCAATGGTTGAACTATTATTACAATATCCGAATGAACTGACACCACTTGTTGATGAAGTGCTGCGCGGGGACGATGACATGTGGATTTACTGGTGTCTTGTGGAAATCGTACCAAAGCTGCCGTTTTATTCGAAGCTCGTATTGGCAGACGCCGTCGAACAAATTGCCGCAATGGAGAAAACATCCTTCAATGAAGATAATGTTGAAGCTGCTCAAGAAGCCTTAATCAGTTTTCAGCCGTAATAGATTCGCCTAATCGTATAGCGGTTAGGCGATTTTTTAATAATATTTAAAAATATGCGTCCAAATTGAATTTGTTTCCGTCTATAAGGGTGAAAGGAGGGCGGCTAGTGGATATTGAGAAATTAATTGATACATACAGTGATTATTTGTACCGCATTGCCTTTATATATACAAAGGATCGTTTAACAGCTGAAGAAGTTGTCCAAGACGTCTTTATAAACTACTATCAAAAATCAGAACAATTTGAACAGAAAGCCTCGATTAAAACTTATTTAGTAAAGATGACAATCAACCGCAGCTACGATTATTTGCGTAGCTGGAAAAGCAGGAAATTCGCATTGACTCAGTTTTTTCAGCAACATGAAAAAGGTGCCGAACAGATTTATGTCGAGAAGGAATTACAGGGGGAAGTAACCGCCGCTGTTCTTGCATTACCGGTAAAAGACCGGGAAGTGTTATTACTCTACTATTATGAGGAAATGACGGTTTTTGAAATCGCGGAACTGTTGGAATTGGCGGTATCGACTGTTAAATCTCGTTTACAGCGAGCTCGAGCGAAATTAAAGCCAAAATTAAGCATGGAGGTGATGGAGGATGATTAAGGAAAAATGGCAGCAAGAGTTAAGCAAACTGCAGTTAACGGATCAACAGAAGTCAAAATTAATGCAAACAATCGATCAGTCCAAACGCCCGAAACGACAAATGAATTGGACCATTGTTATTGCCCCGATATTTGTTTTTACAGCAGTATTTTTCCTGTATTTATTCGCTAATGGTGGAATCGTATCGCCTCCGAATCAGGCATCAAGCCCGGTAGTGGAAAACTTTGAACAAGATCAATTGGCCGAAGTTGCGAGAAGAGGGAAGTATGTTGCCATCATCAGTTTATTGCTGATTGTGAATGGAGTTTTCACCACAATCGTTTTCTTTAAAATGAAAAGATGGCAAAATCCGAAAACACGTAAACTTCGTAAAACAGTTTATAAATTACGCTATTTGCTCATTACACTCTCGCCATTTGTCGTCTATGCAATCGGGAGCGCTATCCAAATGTTCGAAGTGGACATTCAGTGGCTGAAACTTAGCATTTTCTTGCTTGTCCTTCTTATGCAAGTTGTAATTTTATTATATTTTGCCCGTAATACAACAGGAGAGGTATGCTGTCCGCATTGCCACTATTCGTATTCACATAAAGAACAAATAAAGATCGTTTGTAAATTAAAAATGGAATTGCGTTGTCCAAAATGCAGTGAAAAAATATATTATACTAAAAAGTACCGTCAAATCATCGGTGTACTAACGATGCTTACATCACCAACAATTATTTTCTCGTCATATTTTGATTTACCAGTATCTTTAACCATTCTGTGCCTGTTATTTTATGTACTGGCAATATTTTTAGTAGTGATGCCTTTATATTTGGAACTAACTGATGAAGAAGTATTTTTATATTAAAAAGAGCAGCCGGATTCATCTTTGGCTGCTCTCTTCTATTATAAAGTATACTCTACAGTAATTTTGCAATATCATTTTCTGCTTTTGTCGGTGAATCCTTTGGGGCATAACGTTTAATAACATTGCCATCACGGTCAACTAAAAACTTCGTGAAATTCCACTTTACTGATTGGCCCAGAAGACCTTTTGCTTCGGAAGTTAAGTGTTTAAATAAAGGATGGGCTTCAGAACCGTTTACTTTCACCATTTCGTGCATCGGGAACGTAACACCATAATCTAAACGACAGAACTCAGCAGCTTCCTCACTCGAAGACAACTCTTGTTTAAATTGGTCGGAAGGGAAGCCGAGTACGACAAAACCTTCCTCTTTATACTTATCATATAATTCTTCCAGCTCTGTAAACTGATTAGTAAATCCGCACTTGCTTGCCGTATTGACAATCATCATTACCTGACCTTTATAACGGTCTAATTCATATTGCTCGCCTTTTTCAGTCTTAACAGGAATATCATAAATATTCATGCCCCGTTCCTCCTCGAAACTATTAATATCATCTTTTGTATTTTTATCGTACGTAAAAAAAGGGTGTATGTAAAATAATCGCTCTCACTTAAAAATCAAAATAAAACACGAATCTTGTCGGAATAATGTCGGCTCTAATACTTATCCATTCTAATTTACAGGGGTCACTGTACCATTCCTATGTTTGCGCTTACATTCTTGGGAGACATAAAACTTTAACACCAAGGAGTTTTACAATGAATAGAAGTTGCGATTATTCACTGCAATAATAAAACAGGAGCTATCGGGTGGAGAAAGCAATTATTGAAGGACTGTCCATCGATTCAATTTAGACCGACGCCACTTTCTGCCTGTGTAGGCGTCCTTGCAGGAGAAGGAACATTAGGTTTAACATGGGTACGGGAATAAAAAATGCAGAGCTCCTTTCTAGATGCTCTGCATTTTTTCGTATTTAGATTGAAAGTATTGAATGAATCCAGCAAAAATAAAGGTAACGATGAGTGCTGACCCAATGAAGAGCACAACACCTTTCCAACCGTAGCTCATCCAGAAAATACCGCCGAGCGTTCCTCCGATACTTGATCCCATATAATAGGCGAACAGATATAAAGAGGAGGCCTGGGCTTTATCGACTTTGGCTAAATGGCTGACCCATCCGCTTGCGATGGAGTGGGCGCCGAAAAACCCAAATGTAAATATAACGAGTCCGCTTATTTTTAAAGGTAAACTTACGGGGAATGTAAGAACCGCACCTAAGAGCATAATGACAATGCCGCTATATAGAACATTTTGCCTTCCATATCGATCAGACAAGCTTCCGAACCATGTAGAGCTCCACGTTCCTACTAAATAAACAACAAATAGCCAGCTTACAAAAGTCATGCTTAAATTATAGGGAGACTCGACCAACTTGAAACCGATATAATTATACATGGTCACAAAGCTGCCCATTAATGTAAATCCAATCCCGAATAATAATACAAGTCGTCTATCTTTTATATGCTGGAATAGTGTTTTAGTCAGTAATCGGAACTGTAGTGGGCGTGGTGTGAAATGTTTGGATTCAGGTAATGCCCATACGAAGTAACAGCTGATAATAATGCTTAAAACCCCGAGTACAATCATTCCAATTTGCCAGCTGAATAAATCAGTCATCGTGCCGATTATTATACGGCCCGATAAACCGCCAATCGCATTTCCGCTTATGTAAAGACCCATTGCCACTCCTAAGCTTGAAGGTTCCATTTCTTCTCCTAAATAAGCCATCGCAATGGCAGGCACTCCGGCAAATACAATTCCTTGAATGATTCGCAATGCGAGTATCGTTTCAAAGTTAGGGGCAAACGCAAGTGCCAGTGTTAAAACCGACGCCGCAAATATTGAAGCGGTCATCAATTTTTTTCGTCCCCATGCTTCCGATAATGAACCAAAAAGTAAAAGGCTAAATGCCAAAACGGATGTAGCAGCAGAGAGTGATAAACTGGCTATTGCAGGCGAAACATTGTAATCATTTGAAAACTGGGGCATCAATGGCTGCGTTATATAAAGGTTGGCAAAGGTGATGAAACCTGCAGCAAATAACGCGATATTCGTCATTGTAAAAGCTTTTGTTCCTCTTTTTATATAGTCCATATAATCCCTTCAATCTTGATAACTTTTGAATAATCGCTCGTTTGGATAGCTTGCTATCTGTTATTTATCATTACAATTATTCAGTTGGTTGCCCTGTCAGTACTTGGGCGATTTCTTCGATCGTCATATCAGAGCGGAGATCAAATGCGCCTTTTTGAATAGAACGCGCAAATTCCGGTTTGGACAAATAAAGCTCAAGCTCGCGTCCATTTGTGACAATACCTAGATCTTCCGCTTGTTGTCCGATTGTATAAATGGATACATTTTCGTATATATAAATGGTCTCTTCCACTACATCTGATTTGTTTTGTTCCTCTGTGGCAGCAGATTTCTTTTCAGTTGTACGGGTTGTTTGCTCATCCGTTTTATTAGAAGTGTCACTATCAGGCTTTTGCTCGTTTAACTGTTTTTTCAATTCGGCGATCTGTTTTTCATAGTCGTCTAATTGCTTTTCATAAGCCGTGTTATCTTTCTGACTGGAATCTGAAGACAAATTGTCGAACAACGCCATGCTTGCACCTGCCAAAAAAAGACCGATACCAAATGCTCGCAATGATGATTTCATTATTGACCTCCATTTGCTAAAATCGATTGGATTTGAGCATGTGATAATGTCGAGCGCTTACTGATTTCCTCAATCGATAAGCCTTGGTTATTAAGCGCAAGTACTTGACTAACTAAAATGCCGTTAATCGGCTTTGCATTATTTTGCGGAGTCGCCTTAGGAGATGCTCCATAGCTTTGAGCTGCTTTTACTTGGGCTGCTACTTCCTGAAAAGAGGAGAAAGCCGCTTGTTGTTCTGAATTTTGCTGTTGGACAGAAGAAGGTTTGCGTACTTGAAAATTTGGTTCGACAAGCAGTTCCTCTTCCAAAGCTTTTACGCGTCGTTTTAAAGCATTCGTTTCCTGATAAATATTGATCGATAAATCTTCAACATCTCTTTCAACTTTTGCTGATTTGTCTTTAAATAATAGGGATATAATAATGACAGCAATACCAGCAATCATTAATATTGAAGAAAGTCCCATATGAAGTCCTCCGTTTCTTTTGATCTATAGCATTGTCTTGACAGTAAACTTGCATTTGAAGTGGTTAATTGTTTTCTTACTGCAGATTCCCTTTATTTTAACATAGTAAAACTTATTAAGAAATCATACTAGATTTTTTAAAACAGTGTGTTATAATAGGTAAGTCGTATAAATCATGCTCAAATAAATTTATTCTTAATTTAGAGTGGGAGGGTTAATGATGCGCGTAAACATTACTTTAGCTTGCACAGACTGCGGCGAACGTAACTACATTTCAAAAAAGAACAAGCGTAACAATCCAGAGCGTCTTGAACTTAAAAAATATTGCTCTCGCGAGAAGAAGTACACTCTTCACCGTGAAACAAAGTAATAATCGCTCATTTAGCCAAAACCACTCGTTGGTTTTGGCTTTTTACTTGATACCCTATTAAATTTTCCTATGATCATTCAACGAATTTGATTGATGATAGGAAAGTTTAACTTAAAACAGCTTGATTGAAAGTGGGGATTTGTTTGGAGAAAAGAGACTATCGTATAAACGTGCAGGAAAAGTTGTCCAATATGACCGATCAGGAATATCGTGAACGTTCAATGGAAATCGCTCGGCAATTATTACAGGAACCATCTATTCAAAAAGCAAATTTAATCGCAATTACTTTATCAAATCAGCCGGAAGTGGATACGACGTTTATTATTGAAGAATTATGGAAATTAAATAAATATGTTGCAGTTCCGAAATGTAATCCGAAAGATCGCTCGATGCAGTTTTACAAAATTAACAGTTTTGAGGAAACCGAACGAGCATATAAAAATATATTAGAACCGATACGAGAAAGAACGGAACTGATTGAAAAAGAACGGATTGATGTTATGGTCGTGCCAGGGGTAGTCTTCGATCGTCACGGGTACCGAATCGGTTTTGGCGGGGGTTATTATGACCGTTATTTAGTTGGATTTAATGGAATGCGTATATCCCTTGCATTTGAGGAGCAGCTGTTGAACGAAATACCGAGAGAATCACATGATCTTCCGGTACATATACTACTTACAGACAAAAATCGCATAGTCTGCGAATAATTGGTGGAGGAACGACAATGAAGTCAATGTTGGATGTGCTTGGCATCTTAAAACAATACGGTATTTACATTTATACAAAGGACCGTATTGGAGATCTATACTTAATGGAAGACGAAATCAAGGAATTATATAAATCGAAATTTATTGATACAAAAGATTTTCAGATGGCTCTGTTAATCCTGCGTCAGGAAGAGCAAAGGCTTAAAGCAGGAAAATAACCGTCATTTAACGTATAATAGTAGGGATCATAGAGAGATATGCTTGTTTACTTAGGGTTTTAACTTTTTGGCGAACATATCCCGAGTAAAACAGCGGCAGTAACCGCTGTTTTCGTATTTAACGAAACCTTTTCAAGTTTAATACGTACTAAATAATAGTGCTATTTTATGAATGTAACTGTTTAAACGAAATAATGTTGCGGATTTGTTTGAAAAGCTTTAACATAGATTTTGTTTGAATGAGGATTTTACACAAATAAAATAATGTAATTAAAAAAATCGAATATGTAAAGAGAGGATGTATAGGATATGAAAGATTTTAAATGGCCTAAACATTCGATATTAGCGATTGCCGTAATAGCAACCTGGATTAAAACTGTAATTGTTTATGAAACTAGCTTTGATATGAAGATAGAAAATGCAATGCAATTGTTAATTTTGTTTATCAATCCATTAAGCTTCTTATTATTCTTCTATGGATTGTCATTATTCTTGAAATCACAAAAAGCGCGAAATCGCTATATTATCGGCAGTAGTATTTTACTGGCCTTAGTAGTATACGGAAATGTTGCCTTTTACCGTTTCTACAATGACTTTGTAACATTGCCTGTTTTATTCCAAACGAGTAATTTTGGAGAACTAGGTACATCAGCTGCAGCAATTATCAGCTGGATGGATCTCTTCTATTTTGTGGATGTATTACTGATTATGTTAACCGTAAAGCTTTTACCGAAAAAAGAAGAATCGTTACTGCCTATACGTAAAGATGCACGTAAAGCATACTTTGTCATGACGGCAGCTATTTTATTTTTAAACTTAGGTTTAGCAGAAACTGAACGTCCCCAACTATTGACACGAGCATTTGACCGTGAATTATTAGTAAAAAATATCGGAACTTACAACTACCATCTATACGATGTATATGTGCAATCGAAATCGTCTGCACAGCGTGCGTTGGCAGATGGCAGTGAGCTAGTAGAAGTAAGTAACTATGTACGCGCAAATCAGGCTGAACCTAATGTCGAAATGTTCGGCAAGTACGAAGGGCGAAATGTAATTGCAGTTTCACTTGAATCTTTGCAGTCATTTGTGATTAATGAAGAAATGAATGGGGAAGTAGTCACACCATTCCTGAATTCATTGACAAATGATAAAGATACGTATTACTTCAGTGATTTTTACCACCAGACGGGATTAGGGAAAACTTCGGATTCTGAGTTTATTTTCGAAAACTCGTTATATGGTTTAGGCCGAGGTGCTGTATTCTTCACACATGGTGAAAATACGTATAACTCCTTTGCAGAGCGTTTAGGTGAAAATGGATATTTCACAAATGTTATGCATGCGAACAACAAATCATTCTGGAACCGTGATATGATTTATAAATCATTTAAATTAGACCAATTTTATGATATTGAATCATACGAAGTAACGGAAGAAACATCTGTAAACTGGGGATTAAAGGATATTCCATTCTTTGAACAATCCGCATCATTGATGAAAGAAATGCCACAGCCATTTTACAGCCGTCTCATTACTTTAACAAACCATTATCCGTTCTATTTGGATCCGGAAGATATGATGATTCCTGAATACGATTCAAATTCAGGTACGTTAAACCGTTATTTCCAAACGGTTCGCTATTTGGATGAATCGGTGAAGGAATTCTTCGATGATTTAAAGGAACAGGGTTTATATGAAAATTCGATTATTGTGATGTACGGAGACCACTACGGAATTTCCGAAAATCATAATAAAGCGATGGCTAAATATTTAAATAAAGAAGAAATCACACCATATGACAGTGCGCTTTTACAGGCTGTCCCATTATATATCCACATCCCTGGTTCAAATGATGGACAAGTGATGGATAATGTAGCAGGTCAGTTGGATATTCGTCCGACATTACTGCATCTGTTAGGTATTGAAACTTCAAAAGATATGCAATTAGGTGCTGACCTATTCTCGGAAGAACATGAGGATTTCGTTATTTTCCGTGATGGTCGATTTGTAACAGATCAGTATGTGTATGCTGGTGAAGTATGCTACGACCGTGAAACGGGAGAAGCGATTGATACGGAACCGTGTCAGCCATTCATTGACCGTGCAACACAAGAACTGGAATACTCGGATCAGATTATTAATGGTGACCTGTTGCGTTTTTATGATACAGAAACGGGTAACCTGCTGATTGATAAGGATTATAAATAATTAAAGCTGCCCCCGGAGAAATTCGGGAGCAGCTTTTTTCTCATATAAAAAACGTATTGCTTCTACAGCAATACGTTTTTTTGTTGCAATTAATGAGTTGGTGGATAGCCCTGATTTAATACCGTCATAATGACGAACCAACCGAAAACACCTGCAGCTAAAGCATTGAAGGCAGCAGCTAATAGGTTTTTCTCTTTGATTGATTGGAATATGCCAATTACGCCAAAAATTGCAACTAAACCGAAAATAACCATTAATAAGTTCATAAAAAATTGACACTCCTTTCAACATTCCAAAAAATGTCTCAACAATATTCCTCTTTTATTGTAAAGGTTTCCAAATCGTTTGTCGAGCACTTTAAAATGGCGTTTGTTTGAACGATATCTTTCACTAGGAGATCGATAGAAAAAATGTATAATGGAAACTGAGGTGATGATTGATGTTAAATGTTAGAAAATATAGTCTTGGACCGATTCAAACGAATTGCTATATTGTAAGCAATAAAGAAAAAGACTGCTTAATTTTTGATCCAGGTGAAGAAGGGGCACGCATTGTAAATGAATTACGAAAAAATGGCTTAAATCCATTAGCAATTTTATTAACCCATACACATTTTGATCATATCGGTGGAGTGGATGCGGTACGGGCAATATACAATATCCCGCTGTATGTCCATGAAAAAGAAGTGGACTGGCTTGCGGACCCGATGAAAAATGGTTCAGGCAAATATGCGGAATTGCCAAATTATATTGTCAAAAAACCTGAGGAAGAACATATTATCCGAAAAGAAGGGGAAATGACAATCGGTGCATTTACCTTTACGGTAGCCCATACACCAGGGCATTCTCCTGGAAGCGTATCTTTTATTTTTAAAGACGATGCGTTTGCGATTGTGGGCGATACATTATTTGAACAAAGCATCGGACGCACAGATCTGATTGGCGGTTCGATGAATGTCTTGTTGAAATCGATTCATGATAAGCTTTTATCATTACCGGAAGATACAATTATTTATCCAGGGCATGGCGACTATACGACACCAGCTGCAGAAATGGATTCCAATCCTTTCTTAAATGGCTTTTAACCATACTTATGTAAATAAAAAACGACCGCTCTCTATTGAAGAGCGTGTCGTTTTTTAATGTCCGCCACCTG
This sequence comes from Solibacillus sp. FSL W7-1324, assembly GCF_038008025.1. Taxonomy (NCBI): domain Bacteria; kingdom Bacillati; phylum Bacillota; class Bacilli; order Caryophanales; family Caryophanaceae; genus Solibacillus; species Solibacillus sp. FSL W7-1324. The sequence continues at coordinate 2,236,556 of NZ_JBBOYH010000001.1, read as the reverse complement.
GAGTGTGTATGAATGTTGTGTAATAGGTGAAACCGGCGAAGAAAACAGTCAAGTATGCGCCAAAAATGTACATGTACATGCGTTCTGAAAGATTTAAGAAGCCTAATAATAAAAATAAACCTGTATTACCTACGAATAATAGCGAAACCTCGTTCATACCACCAAGGTAGAACATAACGGCGAAAATAGCAGTCCAGAATGCCATAACTTTATACATATTGCTCATCAAATATCCCTCCTTTTCTAAAAAAATAGAATAGTCTCTCATTCATTATAAATCAAGTTTCTGGATAATGTAAACTGTGAGATATAGAAGAGTTGTGACAAATGCATGTTTTTTCCATTAATTGTGTACGGAAATTTTGTATTTACAAAAGTCACAGTCGTTAACCATGCTTTCCATTTTCGTAACTTCATGCCGGTCAAACAGTACATCAACTTGTCCATACAAATAGGATTCGTGGAGCTGACAAACGATTTCTCCGTAGTTCGATATCTGTTCTTGGAAGGGGCAGTTGAAAAGAGAGAATATGATGGTTTTGGATTGGTCATGTTCAATTACTTCAGGAATATAACCGATTAATGTGGCACTTTTCGTAATCATGGCCAATTTCTCGTCAAAAGTAAATGGAGATTTTCGTTTTATAGACTTCATTTGTTCAAGCATCGATTGTTTTCCGTCGCGGTAGCTGATTTCCTGTGCTTTGCTCAACGCTGCTTCACCAAGTTCTTGAATCAGTTCAAGTGACCATTTAATTAATGAAGATGTATCACGTCTAGGGATGCTTAAATTGATTCCTTCCTGTTTTGCTTTATATACTCTACCAGGTCGTCCGCCTTTTCCGGTTTTTAAATGTTCGGAGGAAATAGCGCCAATTTCTGCAAGTTTCGTTAAATGCAGACGTGCTACATTGGAATGGATTTTAAATTGCTCTGCAATATCCTGAACGGATAAAAATTGCTTTTGCTGCAACATAAACTCATAAATTGAAAACCTGGTTTCATCTGCAAAAGTGCTGGAAATTTTAATCGGATGTATCATAAGTAGACCCCCAATACGGTAAAAATTTAAAAAATGCTAACTTTATTATTATTCTACATGAAATATTAGCAAATTTGTTAATATTGAAAGAAAATTCCTATTAAAAAGAAATTTTATCTGTTTTTATAGGAAAGAGTGGACATTCCATTTATAATGGAGTCACATCTAACGAATTGGTGAAGGGGTGATTACCATAAAACAATTATCGATCATTGAACAAAAATGTTTGGAGCTTTTATCTAAGGCCGCACAACTTCATGTTACAGACATCCATTTACTCCCTAGAGAAGGGTGCTATGATCTGTTGATGAGAAAATACGGTCGCTTTGAAAAGGAGGATGAACTCCCTACAGAGCTTGCTACCCGAATGATTTCCTATTTTAAATTTCTTTCTTCGCTTGATATTAGTGAAAAGCGAAAGCCTCAAAGCGGTTCCTTCCAAAAATTTATCGACCAGTCGATGTATGCCTTCCGGATTTCCACATTACCTTCCAGCTTCTTTAAAGAAAGTTTAGCAGTTCGAATATTACGACAGAACTACACCGTCCCGCTGCAAACATTATGTCACTTTCGGGAAAGTGTTGAACAGTTGTATAGACTGGCCAGACTGGAAAGCGGGTTAATATTACTTAGCGGTGCGACGGGAACCGGTAAAACGACCACGTTATATTCATTGCTCCACTATTGTTCACAGCATTTATCTCGACACGTCATTTCTTTGGAAGATCCAGTAGAAAGCAGGCAAGAGCAGCTGTTGCAAATTCAAGTGAATGAGCGAGCCGGAATGACATATTCGGCAGGTTTAAAAGCAATTTTGAGACATTCGCCTGAAGTGATAATGCTCGGGGAAATCCGGGACAGGGAAACAGCAAAGGTTGCCATAGAGGCGGCATTTTCCGGACACCTTGTTATTTCAACGATTCATGCAAAGGATACGGTGAACTGTATTTACCGGCTTCATGATTTGTCGGTTTCATTTGAAGAAATGCGGCAGATGCTAAGAGCGGTTGTTTCGCAGCGTCTAATCCAGACAGAGGAAAACGGTTATAAAGCTATTTTTGAATTTTTAACCGATGAACAATTGGAGCTTGCCTTTGAATCGATTATTCAGGAAAAATACTTTACATTACCTTATGAGCAAACATTGGCAGGTCAAATTGCAAAGCTTCAAGGAGACTACTATGAATACACCACTCCTTAAAAGGGCCACATCTGTTACTTTATTAAAAAAACCTGCCATAAAATCCTCGGAGCTCCCTACATTACTCCAACGAATTTCCACACTGTTAAATGAAGGTTATACATTTGGTCATAGTATCGAAATGCTGTTGCCCTATCATATAAAACAATATGAACCTGTCCAACAGGAAATATCATCAATATTGCGTGGTGGTGGCAGTGCAACGCAAGTTTTCCAGCTGCTTCGTCTAGATAGACAATATTTAGTCTCAATTGAGTTGGCAGAAGTGACGGGTAAGTTGAGCGAAGCAATTGCTCTTGTTGCAAAACAGCTCGTTTTCCAACAGCAGGCGAAAACAAAACTATTAAAAATAATATCGTATCCGCTCATTTTATTTTCATTTTTAATCGTATTATTTATCGGCTTCCGAACGTATTTTCTTCCTAACATGTCCACTGTTATTACATCCCGTGTTCATAGCGAATCGTCCGCGAGCATTCAGTGGTCGACGTTTTTCCTCCATATGCCGGACTACATTATAGCAGTCGGCATCGTTCTAAGTATTGTACTCTCCTTGGTAGTTTACCAAATTCGAAAAAAACGAATTGATCTCCAGCTTCATCTTCTGTTTAGAATCCCGTTAATCGGACTTTTTTGGCGCCTGTTTCTGACAAGGCAGTTTGCCCGCCATTTAGGAAATCTGCTATTAGCGGGGTTCTCGCTTCAAAAGGCATTCGACCATTTAAAAACACAGCAGCACCAGAAACAGATTGCCTATATTGCCGGTACCCTCCAAGAACGCATTCTTATTGGCGATTCATTGGAGCGGGCAGTGGAAATTGTCGGCTTTTTCTATCCGAAATTTGAACATTTTATAGCACATGGTGAAGCGAGCGGTTTGCTGGGACGGGAGCTGATTTTATATTGTGAACTTTTGGATGAAAAGCTTCAGAAAATTATTGAACGAATGCTGGCGATTATTCAGCCCCTGCTTTTTGTGATTATTGCCATTTGTGTCATTGCTGCGTATTTAAGTATTTTAATCCCGATGTATGATGTTATTGATTTTATATAAGAAGAGGTGGAACAGATGAAAAATGAAAAAGGATTTACATTAGTTGAAATGCTTGTGGTCTTATTGATTATCTCTGTTTTGATACTCGTAACTATTCCAAATATATCCAAACACTTCACATCGATCGATGAAAAAGGTTGTGATGCCTATATACTGATGCTTCAAGGACAAGTCGAGGCGTATAAGCTTCATAATAATGAATATCCCGCTTCAGTCTCAGATTTAATTACGAAGGGTTATATTATGAAAAAAGAAAATGAAGAGGATAAGGATTTGAAATGTCCGGATAATACGAAAATCGATATTGTAGAGGGTAAAGTTGTATTGGTAAAAGGAACGTAGTGATGAAGCAGAAAATTAAATCAGCTGTAACGGATGAAAAAGGTTTTACATTAATGGAAATGCTTATTGTTCTCTTTATTTTTTTAGTAATCAGTTCAATGATTCTCTATTTTTCACAAAAACCGTTGATGGTCTACACAGAAAAGCAGGTGATGGACCAAAATGAGATGTTAATTCGCATGACACAATTATTATCCATTGAGAAAGGAACACCTCATAGTTTTGAAATTCTTAACTGTCAGTGGATTCGAATAAAGGAGCGCAATACTGCTGACATTGTTTATGATCAGAAAATAGCGCGGCCTATCGATATGTTTTTATCTACACCTTATAACCGGCTCATATTCAATACCCAGGGGAACGTCCAGGCGTTTGGTCGTCTTACGTATCACTTTGAGGATACAAGCTATCAGTACTCCGTCAATATCGGGAAAGCGAGAATTTTTGAAAAGGAGGTTTTTCATGAGCCAGGAAGGACTAACACTTGTTGAAACACTGTTAGCGGTCGTCATTTTATTTTTCCTTTCGTTGACAATCATTCCGCTCACATTTAATATGAAACAGCAAATTGCCATTCAAAAAGTTCAAACACATGCAGCGGAAGCAGCTTTTATAGGAGCGATGAAATATAAACGGTATGGACAAACATCCGGGATGCAGCAAATTGACGATGTACAGTTTCAATGGCATTATGACGGGCGCCAAGTATGTGTGCATTATGATCTTAATAATAAGAATGAGGAACTGTGTGTATGAGGGAGAGGCGAATATTAAATGAGCGGGGTTTTACATTACTGGAGAGCTTATTTCAGTTAACCGTGTTTGTACTTTTTAGTTCGATTACCCTGCTAATTCTTTTATGGGTTCGGGATCTTCGACAGATTGAAATGATGAAAGATGAAGTGAACTGGGAATTGTTCGTATATGATCTTCATCAATACAATATGAATTCCGCATCCGGTAAAGTGCTCAGTTCGAGTATGCTGCAACTTGAAATATTAAATGATCCCGAGGAACGGTTATTTGTCTTCGATAAATCTGCAGAGCATTTACGTAAAAGGTCGAATAAAGGAGGAAATGAAATTATGCTGCCTTTTGTTGAGAACTGGGAGCTTGCGATTATCGGAAATGAATTGAACATGAAGGTAGTGATGAAAGATGGAACAAAACGAGAAAGGGACCTCGTATTACCATTACCTCCAAAATGACAAAGGTACACTATTTCTCTTGGCAGTATTTTTATTATTCATCGTTTCCGGAGCTGCCGTTTTCTATACAAATGCATATTTTGCGCAAATAAAAGTATATAATTCATTGGAATCTATTTACGTTCGTGCTACGATAAATATACTAAATTTACCTTAAAGTTCGACTTCTTTTTGCAAAGTCGAAAAAATGTCACATTATGCGATATGATTGACAAAAACAATTGGATGAACAACGCAAAATGAGAACGATAAAGGTGAAGGTGTAATGAATTAAGTAGTCCGTAATTAGAAGAAGGTGAACAGCATGCGTAAAATTTATTTAGTTGGATTTATGGGGTGCGGAAAAAGTGCGATAGGCAGACGTTTAAGTTTTTTCTTGAAAATGCCGTATTACGATATGGATCATGAAATTGTAAGACAGCAGGGTATGACGATCCCAGAAATTTTCGAGAAATACGGCGAAGCACACTTCCGAAAAATCGAGACGGAATTTTTAAAGAATTTCCGTGATGAAGCATGCATTATCGCTACAGGCGGTGGGGTAGCCGTGAATGAAGAAAACAGGAGAATTATGCGCCAAACAGGGCTTGTATTTTTTCTGGATGCAAAATTTGAAGATATTTATAAGCGTATTCGGAATGATAAGAACCGTCCCATTGTTCAATCGACAACGGAGCAAGAATTGGAAAACCTGTATCACCAACGAAGAAAGAGTTATCGACTAGCTGGTCATATACAAGTACTGACAGCCGGGAGAACATTAAGACAGATTGTTGAGTACATCGGCTTTCAAGTAAAACGTCTTAAAGGCGAATGATATATCAATATTGATTTTTAATGTTCGTGTTTTGAATAAAATTAAAAAAAGATTGCGTTTGCATTATATTCAATGTTAGGATATTGCTAAGAAGAGCAATAACATGAAGTAAATAATCTAACGCGGATGATGGTACGGGGAGAGAACGTGATGTCACGTCGCCGAAGGAGCAAATAGCGATGCTATGAATCTCTCAGGCAAAAAGACTCGTATTGGACGCAACTCTGGAGAGTGCTGTAATAGCAAATGTTGCAAACAGCCACCAAAGGGGAAAGCCTGTATTGTGATAGTGGATCAAATTCAGGTGTAACTTTCAGGTGCAAGGACAGAGAATCTCGGTAAAGGGGATTCGTCTGTCTTTTTTTTATGGAGAAATCAGCTCTGAAATATTCTGATGATTCTAATAAAAAGATAGATTTACATTTCAATCGTGTAATGTTGCTTCCCCTTTGCAAGATAAAACGAACCTACATAACTAAAGGAGGAAATGAACATGACAAATGAAGTAATGCTAAAGCGCACACCACTTTTTGACGAATACGCAAAGTATGGTGGGAAAACAGTTGATTTTGGCGGCTGGGAATTACCGGTACAATTTTCTTCAATTAAAGAGGAGCATGATGCGGTACGTAACCGTGCAGGGCTTTTTGATGTATCCCATATGGGAGAAATTATCGTAGAAGGTCCGGATGCACTTGCTTATTTACAAAAGATGCTATCTAACGATATTTCCAAGATTGCAGTTGGCGGTGCCCAATATAGTGCCCTTTGCTACGAAGATGGCGGTGTTGTGGACGATTTACTGACATACCGTTTGGAAGAGAACCGTTATCTTCTTTGTGTAAATGCAGCAAATATTGAAAAGGACTTCGAATGGTTACAGCAGCATGTTGAAGAGAATGTCAAAGTGACAAATCTGTCAAATGACTATGCTCAAATCGCCCTGCAAGGACCATTATCTCAAGAAGTGCTCCAAACATTAACAGCAACAGACTTATCGGGAATCAAATATTTTAAATTCCAGGATAATGTGGATGTAGCAGGTCATTCGGTTCTTGTGTCCCGCTCTGGTTATACAGGGGAAGACGGATTCGAAATCTACGGTGCACCAGCAGCGATTGTTGATCTTTGGAACAAAATTTTGGAAGCAGGAAAAGACAAAGGGGTAGTAGCTGCCGGTTTAGGGGCACGTGATACACTTCGTTTTGAAGCTTGCCTGCCATTATATGGCCAAGAAATTTCAAAAGACATTTCACCACTGGAAGCGGGCATTGGCTTTGCAGTAAAATTGGCGAAAGATCCGCAATTTATTGGTCAGCAAGCATTAATTGACCAAAAAGAAAATGGCCTGACACGTAAATCTGTAGGTATCGAAATGATTGATAAAGGTATTCCTCGTCACGGCTATAAAGTATTTAAGGATGGCGAAGAGATCGGCTTTGTAACTACAGGAACTCAGTCACCAATGACAAAGCGCAATATCGGTTTAGCTTTAATTGACGCAAAATTCACAGAAGTTGGAACTGAACTAGAAATCGAAGTACGAAAAAATAGAGCAAAAGCTGTGGTGGTAGAAACGCCATTTTACAAGCGTGCAAAATAAAGGAGAACTTCAATCCGCGGGGATTCTCCCCCTTGATTGATAGTTGAACCAATCTCCTGCATTTCGAGGAAGATAAATAACTACCCGTGATTGCGGGATAAAACTTTTGAAAAGAGGGTTAACAATGAAACATCGTTATTTACCAATGACGGAACAAGATAAACAAGAAATGTTAGACCGTATCGGGGTTGCGACAATTGATGAGCTTTTCGAGGATATTCCTGAGAAAGTTCGCTTCCAAGGAAGCTACAATATTAAGCCTGCGAAGTCAGAAGCCGCTTTAATGAAGGAACTTGCACAACTTGCAGCAAAAAATAAAGATACAGCGAGCAATGTTTCGTTTTTAGGTGCAGGTGTCTACAATCACTATAAACCGGTAATTGTTGATCACGTGATTTCACGTTCGGAGTTCTATACAGCATACACACCATACCAGCCGGAAATTTCTCAAGGTGAACTTCAAGCAATTTTTGAGTTCCAGACGATGATCGCAGAACTGACAGGCATGGATATTGCAAACTCTTCTATGTATGATGGCGGTACGGCATTGGCAGAAGCAGGTATGCTTGCTGCAGGACATACACGTCGCGGTAAATTACTTGTTTCAGGAGCTGTTCATCCGGAATATCAAGATGTTGTAAAAATGTATGCGACAGGACAATCAATTGAAGTCGTGACAATTCCGACAAAAGACGGTGTGACAGATATCGAAGCACTTAAAGGCCTTATTGATGATCAAACAGCCGGTGTAATCGTTCAATATCCGAACTTCTTTGGTCAAGTTGAAAATCTGCAGCCGCTTGCTGATATTACACATGATGCAAAAGGATTGTTTATCGTATCTGCTAACCCGTTAGCTCTTGGCGTTTTAACACCACCAGGAAAATTAGGCGCAGATATTACAGTTGGGGATGCACAAGTATTCGGAATTGCAGAAGCATTCGGTGGTCCACACTGTGGTTATTTCGCGGTAACGAATAAATTAATGCGTAAAGTACCTGGCCGCCTTGTTGGGGAAACAGTAGACCAGGATGGACGTCGTGGTTATGTATTAACATTACAGGCACGTGAGCAGCATATCCGTCGTGATAAAGCGACATCTAATATTTGTTCAAACCAGGCATTGCTGGCACTTGCTTCTTCAGTTGCAATGACAGCTCTTGGAAAACAAGGGATGCAGGAGATGGCGAAACAAAATATCGTGAAGACACGCTTTGCTAAAAATGCATTTGAAGCAGCTGGCTTTGAAGTGATCTACCAGGGCGCACACTTCAATGAAATCGTAGTAAATACAAAGCATAATGTAACAGAACTAAACAAAGCATTAATCGAAAAAGGCATTATCGGCGGCTTTGACTTAGGTCGTGTTTATCCGGAATTAGAAAATCATGCACTCATTGCTGTTACGGAAATCCGTACAAAAGAAGAAATCGAGCAATTAGTTGCAGAAATGGGGGCTTACAATGCATAACGAAAACCAATCACTCATTTTCGAAATTACAAAACCAGGTCGTGTCGGCTATAACTTAGAGCCATTGGATGTTCCTGATTTTGATCTAGAAGAACTTCTGCCAAAAGAGTTAGTACGTCAGGAAGCGGCTGAACTGCCGGAAGTTGCAGAATTAGATATTATGCGTCACTATACAGCACTTTCAAAACGTAATCATGGTGTGGATTCAGGGTTCTACCCACTTGGTTCATGTACGATGAAATATAATCCGAAAATCAATGAAACGGTTGCACGCTATGCTGGTTTTGCCAATGTTCACCCATTACAAGATGAGTCGACAGTGCAAGGTGCAATGGAATTATTATATGACCTGCAAACATCTCTTCAGGAAATTACAGGTATGGATGAAGTAACATTACAACCGGCAGCAGGCGCACATGGTGAATGGACAGCATTAATGATGATCCGTGCATTCCATGAGGCAAATGGTGAAGGACACCGTAACAAAGTAATCGTACCGGACTCAGCACACGGTACAAACCCGGCTTCTGCTACAGTTGCAGGTTTTGAAACAATTACAATTAAATCAGGTGAAGACGGCTTAGTTGATCTAGAAGATTTACGTCGTGTTGTCGGTTCTGATACAGCAGCACTTATGCTGACAAATCCGAACACGTTAGGCTTATTCGAAGAAAACATTTTAGAAATGGCTGAAATCGTACACGGAGTCGGCGGTAAAGTTTACTATGACGGCGCAAACTTAAACGCTGTTATGAGTAAAGCACGCCCTGGCGATATGGGCTTTGACTGTGTTCACTTAAACTTACACAAAACGTTTACAGGTCCACATGGTGGCGGTGGTCCTGGTTCAGGTCCAGTAGGGGTAAAAGCGGATTTAATCCCATTCCTGCCTAAACCAGTATTAGTGAAAAAAGAAGATGGTACATTCCACTTCGATTATAACCGTCCACAATCAATCGGTCGTGTGAAACCTTACTACGGAAACTTTGGCATTAATGTCCGTGCCTATACGTATATCCGTTCAATGGGTCCGGATGGCTTAAAGGCTGTAACTGAATATGCAGTATTAAACGCAAACTACATGATGCGCCGTTTGGAAGAGCACTTTGATTTACCGTACGACCGTCACTGTAAGCATGAATTCGTGCTATCAGGCCGCCGTCAGAAAAAATTAGGTGTTCGTACATTGGATATCGCAAAACGCCTTCTTGACTTTGGCTACCATCCACCAACAGTTTACTTCCCGTTAAACGTGGAAGAGGGGATCATGATCGAGCCAACAGAAACAGAATCAAAAGAAACATTGGATGCATTCTGTGATGCAATGATTCAAATTGCTCAAGAAACGATCGAAAACCCGTCAATCGTACAAGAAGCACCACATACGACAGTAATCAGCCGTTTAGATGAAACGCGTGCTGCACGTACACCTGTATTGCGTTATGCAAAAAAAGAAGAAGTCACAATTTCATAAATTGTGGCAAAAAGGTCAGAGCAATTTTCTGACCTTTTTTCTATGAGTAAGGTTAGACTTCTTACGTGCTACTATATAATAGTAGAAACTACTGATAATCAGGCAATTTGGAATCGTAGTGCAAATGAATAAAAATTAAAAAGCCCTCTACAATGTAGAGAACTTTTAAAATTAGTTTTTCGATTTAACTTTACCTGTCCAAGTTTTAAAGCCACCTTGTAATTGGAACAGTTGGCTATAGCCTTTTTTCTTTAATGTCAAGGCTGCTCGTGCACTACGACCAGAGTTTTGGCAGTAAAGGTATACAGGCAGGTCCGGACGAATTTCTTTATGACGTGTATTAAGCTGCGTCATCGGTATGTTTCGAGCACCTAAAATGTGTCCGGCTTCAAATTCTTTAGGTTCGCGTAAATCGATTAATTGTGCTTTACGGTAGCCTTCGATAAATTGCTCCTGTGTTAAATTTGTTACGGATTTTTTTAAGCGCATAGAGTTGATTACTACGTAAGCAACGATTACTACTAAAATTACTAGTATCGTATATAAAATTGTCACTGCGATATTGCCCCTTTCTTTCTGTACTATCTATTATAAGAGATGAACTAGAGTTAGTCGAGCGAGTTTGTTAAAATGAATTGGTGGAGGCGAGAAATTGTGAAAAAACAATGGTATTTTATAAATTCGGGTCCGTGCAGCCCTGCCTATAACATGGCACTGGATGAAGCATTGCTGGACTGGCATAGCCAAGGGGAAATTCCTCCGGTTATTCGTTTTTACGAGTGGAACCCTGCTACATTATCAATCGGTTATTTCCAGCAAGTACATAAAGATATTAATTTAGAAGCTATAAAAAAGCAAAACTTAGGTTTCATCCGTCGACCTACAGGCGGACGTGCCGTTTTACATGACCAGGAGCTTACATATTCGGTCATTGTAACAGAGAGCTACCCAAATATGCCCGAGACCGTTACAGAGGCGTATCGTGTCATTAGCGAAGGAATTTTACAAGGGTTCCGTCTATTAGGACTGGATGCTTATTTTAGTGTGCCGGAGACGAAGGAACAACTGGATGATCTGAAGAAACCGAAAAGCGCGGTATGTTTTGATGCACCGAGCTGGTATGAGCTGGTGGTTGAAGGGAAAAAGGTAGCGGGCAGTGCGCAAACACGTCAAAAAGGTGTTATTTTGCAGCATGGCGCTATTTTACTGGATCTGAACGAAGAACTGCTGCTATCGGTATTTAATTTTGCTACGGAAGAGGCAAAAGAACGTATGCGTAAAAAGTTACCGGAAAAAGCGGTTGCGATGAATCAGTTTGTCGACACACCATTTACAATCGAACAATGTGTGAATGCATTTTCCAAAGGATTTGAAGTAGCTTTGGACATAGAACTAATTCCTTATGAATTAACAGAGCAGCAAACACAATATGTAGAACAATTGATGCAAAATAAATATTTAACAGATGAATGGAATTTCAAAAAATAGTTTACGAACGTGTGTTTTTATTTTTTGTAAAAAAATTTTTATACCCGAAACGTTGATATAGATGGATTTAACAAAAAGAAAAAAAAATCAACCCCTTGTTTGAAAAAAAGATTTATTGTAATCTTTTTTAAGTGTAATTATATAACCCAACATATAGAATGATATTTAAGAAATTAGCACAATATATGGTATAAAATGTGTTTAGTTTACATTCTTGAAGGGAACCTTAAAATTATTAAATCGTTCAAAGGGGGGCTTACACGGTGGCAAGTGTTTTAGAACAATCCATCCAAGTCAATCAGTTAAATCAAGATATTGAGCAATTTCCTCAAGTGCACCCGATCACACCGGATATGCATATTACGCATAAAGGTGTATCTCGTCTTGTAATGATTGACCGTTATTCTTTTAAAGATACGGAAAAGAAAACATTAAAAACAGGGGATTTTGTTGTTTTGACAGTAAAACAAGATCCGAAGTTCCCGGCGCGTGGACTTGGCATTATTCATTCCATTAATCAGGAAAAGAAAACCGCTCTTATTAAAATTGATGAAGATTACCGTCACGTATTAGAAGGCGACGAACAAGAAACAGGCATTATCGAACGGTCTTTGGATATTATTGAAAAGCCGCTCGAGATTTTTTATGAGCAAATTGCGAAACGCAATGCGACAGGCTTAGCCTCAGTTGAAAAAACAGAAGAAAAGCGCAAGGAATGGTTTGGGAAGTTTTACGAAGAACTTGTATCGATGAACTTTATTCCTGCAGGCCGTGTAATTTATGGGGCAGGTTCTGAAACAGAAGTAACCTTCTTCAACTGTTATGTAATGCCATTTGTAGCCGATTCCCGTGAAGGCATCAGTGATCACCGCAAGCAAGTAATGGAAATTATGAGCCGTGGTGGTGGTGTTGGTACGAACGGTTCGACACTTCGCCCCCGGAATACATTGGCGCGCGGTGTAAACGGTAAATCAAGTGGATCGGTAAGCTGGCTTGATGATATTGCCAAGCTGACACATCTTGTTGAGCAAGGTGGAAGTCGCAGAGGCGCTCAAATGATTATGCTGGCAGACTGGCATCCGGATATTGTGGAATTTATCATTTCAAAAATGCAAAATCCGCGTATTCTGCGCTATTTGATCGAAAATACAGCAGATGAATCTATTATCCGCCTGGCAAAAGAAAAATTAAAATTCAAGCCTTTAACACAGCAGGAAGATGCGATGTATCAAGGCATTGTGAACTATAAAAATATTGAAGGTTTTGGCGGTTTTAACGAAGCGATTATTCGTGACGCTGAAACGAAACTTCGTGATGGCGGAACATATTCAGTCCATAATCCGGATTTCCTGACAGGCGCCAACATTTCGGTTACTTTAACGAAAGAGTTTATGGATGCTGTAGAAAACGATCTGGACTTCGAATTACGTTTCCCGGACGTAGAGAACTACACTCCGGCTCAAATGCTGGATTACAACGAAAAATGGCATGAAGTTGGCGATGTTCGCGAATGGGAGAAACTTGGTTATCCGGTTCGTACGTATCGTACAATCAAAGCAAAAGAATTGTGGAATCTAATTAATGTCTGCGCAACCTATGCAGCAGAACCTGGTATTTTCTTCATTGATAACGCAAACGACATGACAAACGCAAAAGCGTACGGTCAGAAAGTTGTTGCGACAAATCCGTGTGGAGAACAACCACTCGCACCATATTCAGTTTGTAACTTGGCTGCTGTTAACTTGGCGAAGTTTGCAAACAAAGAAACAAAAACAGTTGATTTTGACGCGTTACGCAAAACGGTAAAAGTTGGCGTACGTATGCAGGATAATGTAATTGATGCAACACCGTACTTCCTGGAAGATAACAAAAAGCAGGCACTAGGTGAGCGCCGAGTTGGTCTTGGTGTAATGGGACTTGCCGACTTGTTGATCTACTGTGAAAAAGAGTACGGCTCTGAAGAAGGCAATGCACTTGTTGATGAAATCTTCAAGACAATTGCGGTTGCAGCGTATGAAGAGTCAGTTGAGCTGGCAACAGAGCGCGGCAGCTTCCCATTCCTTGAAGGGCAGACAGAAGCTGAAACAGCACGTTTGCGTGAAGCCTTCATCAACACAGGCTTCATGAAAAAAATGCCACAGCACATTCGCGAAAATATTGTGGCAAACGGTATTCGTAACTCGCATTTATTGACGGTTGCACCTACGGGTAAACAAGTTGCCCCGTACATTTGTAAAAATGTAGCGTAAACTTGGCTGTATGCGGGAAACCCTGGCGTATCTTTTACTACCTAGCTTTGCCAGCATTAAAAAGGTAAAAATGTAAAAGTGTTGATAAGAAATTATCTACCAGACAATCCGCAGGGAAGTCGTGGCTGACCCCTCAACGACTACACGCCGAGCACCATTGTTTTACGAACTCCTGTTCTTGTTTTATAATTGATAAAACAGGTGAAGGGTGATTCGATGAAAAAGAATTGTCTTAATTGTGGAAAAGAAATTAATGTAAAACCAAGTCAATTTGAACGGAAAAAATATTGTTCTAGAATCTGTAAAACAGAATATCAAAAAAACAATCCCCCTCAATTTTGGAGTGAAATGTCAAAAAAAGAATTGATTTCATGTACTTATTGTAAACAACAAATATTGAGGAAACCTTCTAACATTAATAAAACAAATTTTTGCAATATAAATTGCAAAAAACTATATCAAATACAAAATGGTCATTTATTTAATCAGCATTTAAGAAAAGATGTTGAAGTTAAATGTCTAACCTGTCATCAATTGTTTACTGTACCTAGAAATCGTGAGCATACAGCAAAGTTTTGTTCTAAAGGATGTTTGGGAAAAGCTAATGGTAACAGAGGAAAGGAACAATATCGTAAGCGGATTGTTGTTTCTTGCAGTAATTGTCATACTGAGTTTGAAAAAACTCCCTCTTCTATTAGAAAATTAAACTTTTGTACTGGAACATGTATGTCCAACTATTATGTCGAGAAAGAACTGTTTTCTGGTGCTAACAGTGGTACATGGGCAGGTGGTAGGGTATCATATTATGGGCCTAATTGGTATAGCCAACGGAGGAAGGTTAGAGCAAGAGATGAGTATACTTGCCAGGATTGCGGAATTACAGAAGCAGAATATGTACAGGAGCTTTCCGTACATCACATTATTCCTTTTAAACAATTTAACGGGGACTGGAAGAAAGTGAATCAGCTTTCAAATTTAATTTCTTTATGTGAATTCCCGTGTCATCGTAAGAGACATTCTAAAATGGTTGATGATATAGTCTGACCCATATGGCGACATATGGAGCGGGTAATAATAATCCCGCCCTCTAAAATTAGAGAGTAACAAAAGTGAGTACAGGTACAATGGTCGGAGTTGCAACAGGGCTTGAACCATACTTCAGCTTCACTTACTACCGTTCAGGTCGTCTAGGGAAGTTTATTGAAGTAAAAGCTGAAATTGTAAAAGAGTATTTAGATGCGAACCCGGATGTAGATGAAAATAACTTACCGGACTGGTTCAAATCATCAATGGAGCTTTCTGCTGAAGCGCATGCAGATGTTCAATGCATTATTCAAAACTGGATTGATTCATCGATTTCGAAAACAGTAAATGCTCCAAAAGGCTATGGCGTAGAGCAAGTACAAAAAGTGTATGAGCGTCTATACCGCGGCGGTGCTAAAGGCGGTACAGTGTATGTCGATGGATCTCGTGATACACAAGTACTGACGTTAAAAGCTGAAGAAGCCAATTCAGATGAACAATTAGAGTTTGAAGAATTAAAACAATCGGAAGACCAAGTGAAACGTCAAGTAGTGTTAGTAGATACAATCAAACCGTTAACAGATACAGACGTGACAATTGGTTCGGAAGTAGGCAATACATGCCCGGTTTGCCGTCAAGGTACGGTAGAGGAAATGGGCGGCTGCAACACATGTACAAACTGTGGTGCACAGCTGAAATGCGGTTTATAAACTAAAGAAAACGCAACTCATATAATATGGGTTGCGTTTTTTTGGTGCGCCCGGCATGTGCATGAACTATAGGGTGAAAGTCCCGAACCCCGAAGACAGAAGTAGAGGTTAGCCAAGAGCAAGGGTGTCCGTGGTGATGCGGAATCTGAAGGAAGCTGGAGGCAAAGCACCGGTCCGAGGAACACGAATCTCATATAAGGCTAGATATGATTGGATGAGTTTGCCAAACAAAACAAAATCCTTTCTGTCGAAGGTCATATCGAGTAAATGAGGCGGATAGATGGTGTGAAAGTGCATGTTCTTACCCGGGGAGGTCTGATAGAAACGTGAAGTACTCTTCATAACCTACTTGGTGACAAGTAATTGAACTGTCAGAAGTCAGCAGAGGTCATAGTACAAGTAAGTCTAGAATTACTTGGAAGGACTGAACGATTAAGAGAGAATAGCCCTTGGCTTTCCAACTTGGATGAATGAACACAGAAAACAGAAGTAACCTCACGCTTAGAAAGAAGTGGTGAATTCCACGAGGGTATTTGCGGAGGGTGTAGTCTAGTTGGGCAAAAGAAGAAAAAAGCTATTCACGGAAAGGAACGAAATGGTGATGTTGAATCAAATTCTGGAACGGCAAAACATGATACAAGCCTTAAAGCGAGTAGAAGCGAATAAAGGAAGCCATGGAGTAGACATGATGCCCGTAAAAACCTTACGACAGCACATTCACGAAAATTGGGATACCATTAAATCGCAGATTTTGACTGGAACCTATGAACCGCAGCCGGTACGCCGGGTCGAAATCCCGAAACCGGACGGTGGCGTGCGACTATTAGGCATACCAACCGTGACTGACCGTTTGATTCAGCAAGCCATCTCGCAGATTTTATCAAAAGAATATGACCTAACATTCTCGGACCACAGCTATGGATTCCGTCCAAATCGGAGTGCTCATGATGCGGTGAGAAAGGCAAAAGGCTATTTAAAAGAGGGATACCGATGGGTAATTGATATGGATTTAGAGAAATTCTTTGATAAGGTTAATCATGACCGCCTAATGGCAACATTAGCAAAACGAATTTCGGATAAACCGTTAATAAAACTTATTCGTAAATATCTCCAAGCGGGTGTCATGATAAATGGAGTAATTTCAAGTACAGAAGAAGGGACCCCTCAAGGTGGTCCTTTAAGTCCGCTACTTTCTAATATCGTCTTAGATGAACTTGATAAAGAGCTAGAGAAACGAGGACATAAATTCGTTCGCTACGCAGATGATTGCAATATTTATGTGAAAACCGAACGTGCTGGATTACGGGTTATGGCAAGTGTACAGCGATTCATCGAGGGTAAACTTCGTTTAAAAGTAAATGAAAAGAAATCAGCAGTAGACCGCCCATGGAATCGTAAATTCCTTGGTTTTAGTTTTACGAATCATAAAGAACCGAAAGTTCGCATTGCGAAATCAAGTCTCGTACGAATGAAGAAGAAAATACGGGAAATTACCTCAAGAAAGATGCCTTATTCCATAGAATACCGAATTGAAAAGTTGAACCAATATCTGATAGGGTGGTGTGGATATTTCGCTTTAGCGGATACTCCTTCAATATTTAAAGCGTTAGATGGATGGATTAAACGGAGATTACGTATGTGTCTATGGAAGAATTGGAAGAACCCCCGAACAAGAGTCAGAAATCTTATTCGTTTAAAAGTACCTTATGGGAAAGCATACGAATGGGGAAACACCCGAAAAGGGTACTGGCGCATTTCAAAAAGCCCCATATTACACAGAACCCTCGGCAATTCCTATTGGGAAAGCCAAGGGCTGAAAAGTCTGCAAGTTCGTTATGAAACTTTGCGTTATTCATCTTAATTGAACCGCCGTATACGGATCCGTACGTACGGTGGTGTGAGAGGTCGGGAGTTAATCACTCCCTCCTACTCGATTAATAACTTAATCACTCTAAAAGCGTAATTTGCCGGTAGCAGGACTTACTAAGGGCCAAGCGCGGACATCGATTTTTTTGGAGAAATGCAGGATCGGCCGGTCATTATCCACAATAATCCCTTGCTT
Organism: Solibacillus sp. FSL W7-1324; assembly: GCF_038008025.1. NCBI lineage: Bacteria > Bacillati > Bacillota > Bacilli > Caryophanales > Caryophanaceae > Solibacillus > Solibacillus sp. FSL W7-1324. Next base: position 2,218,812 of record NZ_JBBOYH010000001.1, on the reverse strand, counting down.
GGACAGCATTGTATTTAAGGTGATTTCACCTTCTGCTTGTTGTAAAATCCATGGGTGGTGCAAAATATCACAGCGCACCGGGACACCTGAAGCATTTATTGTGTAGAAACAGTAACGCTCGGACATCCATTCTTCAAAGCTCCCTTTTACCGCAAGAGATGGTTCAGAGACCGGTTTATAACGGGCTGCGAAAACAATGTCTGTTTGATCACGTCTTTTGCTTTCAAACAGCACAGTATCCCCGAAATTTTTAATATCCATCTTGGCGTAATGATACGGTAAATGGAAAAATGTCCGGGCACCTTTTACAGCCGGCCAATTATCCGCATCCAAACTGAAAAAATATACGCCCGGTTTTCCGTCAATCATTACATAGGTACGCACATTAAGTTCCGGAAATTCATCGGTACCGGGAACTGGTGGCAATCCGCGTAGCCTTACACCGGACATGCGAAACGGAACGACCCCGATCCAGCACACACCGTCATAGGAATCTAATTCAAGTCCTTCCGGTACTAACTTCCGTAACACATCATATTGAATCGGGTAATGGGCGAATAAAAGATCTCCCCACGTTTGTTTCATCCCCCAAGGGTAATTTGGCAGCGGCCAGGGACGATGACTGTCATCCCATTTATTTTCTTGTATGTTTAGGAGTTCCACCATCGTTCGTCACTTCCTTCACATCTATCGTATTTTATATAAATCCTTTTGAAAAGAATTAAAACCGTTCGCGGACTTGTTTTTTCCGCATCCATTGGGTAGCAACCCATTTTTCGCCTCGTATAACGGGCTCACCGCTATGAAGGGTAAGTTCATTTAATTTCTGGTCGTTGTAGAAATATTCAAAGTAAACTGCTGAACCTCTCTTAGGTACAGTTACGATACCCAAATTAGGAAACGTTGTTACGCCTCCTTCTTCCACATCATTTAAGTAGACTACTAACGTGCTAATGCGATTATTACTGCTTGAAGGGTGATTTGGACCGAAAAAATCGAAATGCGCCTTAAATTCCTGGCCCGGTTCGTAATGCAAAACTTGCAGACCCTCGGCATGTTCAACCGGAAGATGCATCAACTTGCTAATCCGTATTTCTAGTTCTGAAATAAGCGGATTTTCATTTTCCTCAAAAAACATGCCACTACTTGTACGAATCGGACTAATTTCTTTTTTTGCCAGTTTGGATCTTTCCAAACGTGAAGAAGCACAATCGATTAAATTCTGACATTCCTCATCACTTAAAACATTCGAAAACTTTACAATGAGAGGTTCTTCATGTAGAACCTCTGCAGTTATCATACGATCGTCAATTGAATAAACAGATTGAATAGGTAAAATTGAAACTTCTGTAATCATATGTTATATCCTTCCGCAAATGCTTATAAGTTAGTACAAAAACATTACTCTCACTCTTTTATGTAGGACAAGAATGTATTTCTACTCCAATACATATAATACCATTTAATTGAATTTAATGGTATTTAAGTAATAGAATAATAATAGAATAATTTTTTGGATAATCCCTAAGTGCTAGTATTTGCATAGTAATTAATACGGATAAGGAAAAGTTATCGATTTATATAATTTACCTGTTATTTTATTTATGGATTATTTAAAGTAAGATATTGGAAGAAGAAATTGTAAAGGAGGAAAAGCAAATGATTATTGGATTACACCATGCGCAAATAACCATTCCTAAAGGGACTGAGGAAGCAGGGAAAGAGTTTTATTGCAGCGTATTAGGTTTAAAGGAAATATTAAAACCTTCTGCACTCCAGGGGAGAGGGGGATTTTGGCTGCAAGTAGGGAACCAGGAAGTTCATGTAGGGACAGAAGAAGGCTTTAATCGGTACACAACTAAAGCACATCTGGCCTACAAAGTTGAAGATATCTCCTATTGGCGAAAAGTATTGATAGAAAATAAAATTGAGATTTTGGACTCCGTACCCATTCCAAATTACGAACGGTTTGAATTTAGAGATCCTTTTGGGAATCGAGTAGAGATGATTCAACAGCTCTAACTTATTGCAGTCGATTATCCTCGTCCACAACATTTTTGGATAATAGCTCAATGATTTCTTTGTTCTGTGAACGTATGTCTTTTAAAATTCTTTCAATTGCCAATGCGGTAAAAGTAATAATGACGAGTAAAATAAAGCCCAATAAGCCCATAATAAATCCTCCATTCTCCTATTATTTCACCTATTATACTAATATTAAAAAGAATAGTTAATTATTTCTAAAAACCTCCGCCTAATTAATGATGGCAATTTTAGTGTAAATCACGTATCATTGTAAGGTAGTTTTAAACTATCAGGTATATCCTGCAAATATATTGAATGATAGGTGAAAAAAATGAATTATCAAGTATTATTGTATTATCATTACACAACGATTGAAGATCCAGCTGCTTTTTCAGAAGAGCATTTAGCTGCATGTAAGGAAATTGGATTAAAAGGACGTATTTTAGTTGCCCGTGAAGGGATTAACGGTACGGTATCCGGTACGATTGAACAAACAGAAAGCTATATCGAAATGATGGAAGCACATCCATTATTCAAAGGGATTGTTTTCAAAATCGATCCAGCAGAAGGCCATGCTTTCAAAAAAATGCATGTACGTCCACGTCCAGAGCTTGTAAATTTAGGTTTAGAAGAAGATGTGAACCCGCATGAATTAACAGGCCGCTATTTATCTCCGGAGCAATTCCTGGAAGAAATGCAAGACGAAAATACAGTCGTACTAGATGTACGTAACACATATGAATATGATGTCGGTCACTTCCGCGGCGCAATCCGTCCAGAAGTTAAGAACTTCCGTGATACACCGCAATGGGTACGTGAAAACCGTGAATTATTTGAAGGTAAAAATGTATTAACATATTGCACAGGCGGTATCCGCTGTGAAAAATTCTCAGGTTGGATGAAGCGTGAAGGTTTCGGTGATGTTGGTCAATTACATGGCGGCGTTGCAACATACGGAAAAGATCCGGTTGCTAAAGGTCAGCTGTGGGATGGTCAAATGTACGTATTCGATGAGCGTTTGACAGTGCCAATCAATCAAGTGGAACATGTGATTGTTGGACGTGACCACTTTGATGGAACACCATGTGAACGTTACATTAATTGTGCTAACCCTGAATGCAATGAGCAAATCATTGCATCAGAGGAGAACGAAGCGAAGCATTTAGGTGGCTGTACAATCGAATGTACGAAACATGAACGCAATCGTTATATCGTCCGTCATAACCTAACGGAAGAACAAGTACAACAAGCGATTGAATTACTAGAAGCGGAAGCGGCAGTAAAATAGATTTTAAATGCATCTCTTAATAGAGGTGCATTTTTCTTTTTTGTAAACAAAACAGCCTTTTGTAAAGGCAGTGTAAACAGATTTTTCTAAATATTCATTGCAAACTGTCTCTTTTCTAATTTAATTACATGTTTATTTTAATGTTTGAACATATTATCGACAAATTTGCTTTTCCCTACTAAATTTCTTTTTAATTTCCTCATTAAAAATCCCCCTTACTTGTTAAAGAATCTCATAAATATTTACAATTTCAGCCTATTATTTTAAATTTTCAGATTTAACTGAACAATTTTACATAACAAAAAAACCATTTCTTCATAATTTACATAAGGTTTACAAGTTTAATACATGCCATTAATTTTGTGAATGTATTGTTAAAGCAGGTAGAAAACATTCATGTTGATGGAGGAGTGAAGTATGTTGAAAAAAACATGTTACTTCATTGGGTTAACAATTCTAATGGTAGTATTAGCAGCCTGCAGTAATGAAGATTCAGCAGAGTCATCATCGGGCGGCGGAGACTTAGTAACGATTTCAGGTTCTACATCTGTCGGGCCTTTAGCAGAGAAGCTAGCAGCAAAATATGAAGAAACAGAAGACGTAAAAATTGAAATAAACCAAATCGGTTCATCAGCAGGAATTACAAATGCAATTAATGATGTCTCGCAAATCGGGATGTCATCACGTGATCTGAAGCAGGAGGAAATCGATTCCGGAATCCAGGAGTTGGTCATTGCTTATGACGGGATTGTAGTTGTTGCACATCCATCAAACCCAGTCAAAGATTTAACGATGGATCAAGTGAAACAAATCTTCACAGGTGAAATCACAAACTGGAAAGATATTGGCGGTAAGGATATGGAAATCGTCGTTGTTTCACGCGAAGACGGATCGGGTTCACGTGATGCATTCCAGGAAATCGTCGGCTACGAATCAGGACAACTGATACGTAATGCCATCGTAGCAAGCGGAAATGGAAATATTAAAACAACGGTCGCAATGAACAAGCATGCGATTGGATTCATCTCATTCGAATATATCGATGAAACGGTATCAGCGATGGACATTAATGGCGTAAAAGCAGAAGCGGGCAATGTATTGGAAGGTAAATATAAATTATCTCGTCCATTCCTGTTTGTTTATAAAGAGAATGTACCGGAAGCAGCAACAAAGTTTATGGAATACATTTTAACTGCAGATGGACAAAAGATTGTGGAAGAAGCCGGAGCGATTCCATTAACGAAATAATCAGTGCTGGAGGACAAATTTGTGAACATACAAAACAGAAATGAAGTAGAACAGCAAATAAGCAAAGGCAATAAGCGTAAATACTTTTTGGAAAGCTTATCATCGAAAATATTTTTAGCATGTGCGCTTCTATCAGTAGTGAGCTTGCTGCTAATCGTAGGATTCGTATTTTATAAAGGTGCCAACCCTTTCGTAACAGGCGGCTATAGCTTCTTCGACTTCCTTTTTGGCAGTGATTGGGTCCCATCGGAAGATAAATTCGGTATTTTCCCGATGGTTGTTGCATCCATTTACGCAACGATCGGAGCACTTGTCATCGGGGTACCAATCGGATTGTTAACGGCGATCTTTTTGGCGGAAATTGCCCCGAAATCAGTAGCTAAAATCGTATCACCGGCAATTCAGCTATTGGCAGGTATTCCGTCAGTATTGTACGGGGTATTCGGGTTAGCGATTATCGTTCCGTTTTTACAGGACAATCTCGGATTGGCACGTGGACAAAGTTTAATCGCCGTCATTTTAGTACTGGCGATTATGATGTTACCGACAATTGTAACAGTTGCCGAAACAGCGATTCGTGCAGTGCCGAAAACATATCGTGAAGGTTCACTTGCTCTAGGTGTTTCACAAATCGGGACAATCTTTAAAGTTGTAGTACCGGCCGCGAAATCAGGTATTATGGCAGCGATCGTTCTTGGATTGGGCCGCGCATTAGGTGAAACGATGGCCGTCATTTTAGTTGCAGGTAACTCACTCATCATCCCGACTAGCCTGACAGACAGTGTGCGTCCATTGACGACAAATATTGCACTTGAAATGGGCTATGCAGCAGGAACACATCAGGAAATGCTGTTTGCAACAGGGATTGTATTATTCTCGTTCATCTTGATTTTAAACTTTGTACTAGCACGTATTACAGCGAAGGGGGCTCAGTAACATGCGACAATTTAAAGATAATATGTTTCGCGGCTTACTATGGGGTTCCGCATTCGTTTCAGTAGCCGTATTGGTTGTCATCGTTGGCTATATTTTCTATAAAGGTTTTTCATATATCAGTTTTGATTTCATTTTCGGTGATTATTCGCCAACAGGTGGCGGCGGGATTTTCCCGATGATTGTCACTACAATTTTAACGATTGTTATTTCTCTATTAATCGCAACACCAATCGGAATTCTGGCAGCTGTTTATTTACACGAGTATGCAAAGCAGGGGCGTCTTGTACGCGTCATTCGTTATGCGACAGAAAGTTTAACAGGGATTCCGTCGATTATTTATGGTCTATTCGGTGCTGTATTCTTCGTAGCGATATTAAAGCTGGGGATGTCGATTATCGCAGCATCCTTAACATTAACGATTATCGTATTACCGGTCATCATCCGTACGACAGAAGAAGCATTGAAAACAGTGCCGGCAACATATCGTGAAGGGTCGCTGGCATTAGGAACGACAAAATTACAGACATTAATTAAAGTGATTTTGCCAAGTGCCATGCCGGGAATTTTATCGGGGATTATTTTATCGATCGGCCGTATTGTCGGTGAATCGGCAGCGATTTTCCTGACTGCAGGGACAGTTGCAGCAATGCCATCAAGTATTTTCTCTTCTGCCCGTACTTTGACGGTTCACTCGTATTTAGTAACACAGGAAGCCGGAGATATCGGACTTGCAGCAGCTATTGGAATTGTGTTGATCGTCATTATTTTAGTACTGAATCTAACGGCAACATATATCTCGAAAAAATTAAACAAAGCGGACTATTAAAAGGAGCGAAACCTATATGACTATGACTATTTCTGAAGCATCAATTTTCAAATCTACGACGACTTCTACTGGCGCTTTACCAACAAAAATTAAAGTAAATGATTTAAACCTGTATTATGGTGAAAAACAAGCGTTGTTCAATGTCAATCTGGATATTAAAGAAAAAGAAGTAACGGCATTAATCGGTCCTTCAGGCTGCGGTAAATCAACATTTTTACGCACATTAAACCGTATGAACGACCTTATTGACGGAGTACGTGTAATCGGGAATATTCATATCGATGGTGAAAATGTATATGAATCAAGTGACGTTATAAAGTTGCGTACTAGAGTCGGAATGGTTTTTCAAAAGTCGAACCTGTTCCCAATGAGCATCTATGATAATGTAGCCTATGGTCCGCGCATGCAGGGAATTAAAAATAAGAAAATCCTGAATGAAATTGTGGAAGAGTCTTTACGCGGTGCAGCGATCTGGGATGAAGTAAAAGATCGTCTAAAATCATCAGCATTAGGTCTTTCTGGTGGTCAGCAGCAACGTATTTGTATCGCACGAGCAATCGCCATGAAGCCGGATGTTATTTTAATGGATGAGCCGACTTCGGCACTTGACCCGATTTCTACATTGAAAGTAGAAGAACTGATTACACAAATGAAAAAAGATTACACAATTGTGATTGTAACGCACAACATGCAACAAGCAGCACGTATTAGCGATAAGACGGCATTCTTCTTAAACGGGGAAGTCATCGAATATGACGATACAAATGTCATTTTTTCAACGCCTAAAGATGAGCGTACAGAAGATTACGTAACAGGACGATTCGGATAAAAGGGGGATTTGGGAATGATTCGCGAAAATTTTGAAAAGAACATGCTTGAACTGCAAGACAAAATGGGTGAAATGGTCGACATGACAGTTACTGCAATGGAAAAGGCATTCAAAGCCCTTCAGGAGCAGGATATGGTGTTGGCGCTGGATGTCATTGAAGAGGATAACTACATTGATGATCTTGAAAATGAAATCAATCAAATGGCAATCTGGCTGATGGCGAAAGAGCAGCCGGTAGCCCGTGACATGCGCCGTATTATCAGTGTTATTAAAATGTCGTCTGATATAGAGCGAATTGCCGACTTTGCGGTTAATACAGCAAAAGCTACGATTCGCATTAGCAAAGCCGATACAATTTTAGAAAGAACATCATTAGTTGCAATGAAAAATGACGCGATGGATATGCTGAAAAAATCAATGAAGGCATTTATCGATGCAGATATCGCATTAGCTAAAGAAGTAGGGGAACTTGATGATATTGTGGATCGCAATAATCATGAAAACTATACACTTTTAACGGAGTATTTAAAAGAAAGCCCGCAAGAGATCGAGCAAACATTGCAATTGTTATTCATTAACCGCTTTGTTGAACGAGCAGCGGATCATATTACCAATATGGCGGAATCAACAGCTTACTTTATTAAAGGACAGCTATTTGATCTAAACTAAGATTTCCATCGGGTTTTCACATGGCTTGCTGAAAGAAGTTAATGCCTCTGGCGCATGTCACAGATCGCAAAACGGATCTGGACACAGTTATACCGAGGCGTAATTGATGAGAGAAGCGGGGAATCATTCATGACGAAAAAGATATTAGTCGTTGAAGATGACGAAAATTTAGTGAATTTACTGCAAATTTATTTAGTAAAGGACAGCTACGAAGTCCACAGTGTCCGGACAGGTAAAGAGGCATTGGCTGCAATCCCTATATTTGAACCGGATGCGATGCTGCTTGATTGGATGCTTCCGGATATGGAAGGAATCGAGATTTGCCGTCAAGTCCGCTTCAAGTATGATTTTCCGATTATTATGATCAGTGCGCGTACGGATGAGTTGGATATTGTTTTGGCGCTTGAAATGGGGGCGACGGAGTATATCCGTAAACCGTTTGGCTTCCGGGAAATGCTGACACGCCTACGGATTCATTTAAAACGCTACGAAAAAGAACAACAGCAGCAAGCGCGTGTTTCCCAAATGCTGATCGGTCCGTTTCGTGTTGATTTAATCATGTTCAAAGTATATAAAGACGAAGTAGAAATTCCTTTGACAAAGCGCGAGTTTAAATTGCTGCTTCATTTGCTGGAACAGCCGGGCACTATTAAATCCCGTGAAGAAATTATTGATATACTGGACTTTACAAAAGGGGATCGCCGTACAGTCGATGTACATATACGCAGGCTCCGTGAAAAGATAGAAGAAGAACCAAGTGCACCGAAGTGGATTAAAACTAAAAGTGGGTTAGGCTATTATTTTAATCTTTCATCACAGGAAGTGACGTACAGTTCATAAATGAAAAAACATTTTGGAGCGATTGAAAGTTTCAGAATGTTTTTTTATGCTGTAATTTACACATTTCTTTTACAAATGCAGCGGCATCGGATTATACTTAGAAAAGTAGATTGATGAGGAGGTCTGAATATGTCTGAACAAAATGAAAAAAAGAAATTAAGCCTGCAGGAATTAGTGAAGCAACAGCTGGAAGCGAAGAAAAACAATGCAGCCGGCAACAAAGGGAATTTAAAAGGTGATACATCAACGAAAAAGATGAAAAGCCAACAAACAAAGAAAACGAGCAATACCCGTCGTAAAATGGGTGTGTAATGATGAGAACCTGGGCAAAGAAAAAATTTGTCCGGGTTTTTTTTTTGTCAAAGTGATTCCAAATAATCGCTCGATCGTCTTTAAGGTAGAAGGGGGGCTGTAAGGTTGAGACGCGAAGTTTTTGATATGCATTACGACGCTGTTTATAAATATATACGCTATTTAACGAATGATACAGAATCAACACATGATTTACTGCAAGAAACTTTTTACCGTTTTTATCAAAAAAATTATACCGAACATGAACGGACTTATTTATTAAAAATTGCCAGAAACCTTGTATATGACCATTTTCGAAGAAAAAAGATTATTGGTTTTTTTCAGTTGAAAACCGAGCCGGTAGCAGTGGCAGATTTGCCGGAAGTAGTTGTCGAGCGAAATGCGGAAAATGAAAAACTGTATGACGCCCTCCAGCAAATTAAATGGAATTACCGTGAAGTAATCGTGCTGCGCTACATAGAAGAGTATTCGGTAAAAGAGACGGCAATGATCTTAAACTGCAGTGAAGTGAAAGTGAAAAATAATACAGCACGCGGTTTAAAAGCATTACGGGAACTGTTAGGAGGGGAAGAGGATGTTTGAAGAAGAAAAATTAAGTCAGCTCAAAAAGATTCAAGTCGATTCGGAGAAAAAAGAGGAGGACTTCAATAAAATTCAGCAGCGCCTCAATTCAAAACCTTTTCATTGGCAAATCCCGGCCGTAATGATTGCCATTGCATGCATCACGCTGTTTTTAGTCGGTACATTTCCGCAAAATCAGCAAACGACTTCTGAGAATTTGGATAGCAGTGCATTGCAAGCCGTTTATTATATGGATTGGGAAGGGGATCCCAAATCCACACTGCAGGCAGGTGTTAAAAAAGTAAAAAGTGAAGAAACCTTAATAGCGGTGGAAACTTTATTGGAACAGCTACAGAAAACCGACATTATTATAGAAAAACCCTCTATTGATAAAAGCTATCGATTGGAGTTTGAAGATAGCACGGTCATGCGCCTCCAAGAATACCATGGAAGCGAAGCAACGTATTACCGGGAGATAGGGACAGGTCAGAGATATCTATTAGAGGATCAAACTTTGCGTGGAATGATCGAATTACATGAACCGGCTGACGGTAAAATTTCTTCCATCATTAATGTAGTAGTTTTTATTCTATTGATTTTGGCAATGAATCGGGTGAGCAAAAAGCTGAGGGACCCTGAAGATCCGAAACGCCATCTACCGACACATTCTACATATTGGCAAAGTGTAGTGGAGATTTTTACTTTTTTAATTCTTGTTTTGTTTGTTTCGGTTCCTCAACTCCATTTGTTTCAGTTGATCGCATTTTTATTGTTGTCAGCACTGATAAATATTCTTTTAGAAGCAAAATACGGAAAGAATAAGTGGCGAATGGTGCAATTTATAATAAGTAAATTATTTTTCTTAATAATAATGTACGGATTATTATGGGGATGATTTCTATAGCTTACCTTATTATGAAAGGTAGGCTTTTTTTATTTGATTATCTTTCAGAATACTTTGACAACCGCTACTATCCCCCGTACGATATTAATAAGTTACTAGAAGGGGTGGAAGCATGACGACGTTGGAAAAAGCAAAACAACTCGATGAATTGGATGGTTTGCAGAAGTATGCAGATGAATTTTATAAAAAAGAGGGACAAATATACTTGGATGGCAATTCGCTTGGGTTGCTGTCAAAGCGTGCGGAACAGTCGGTGCATACACTGCTTAACTCGTGGAAAGATTACGGGATCGACGGTTGGACAAATGGGGAGCATCCCTGGTTTTATTTCTCGGAGAAGCTATCTGTGATGTGCGCTCCTTTAATAGGTGCCAAAAGTGAAGAAGTAATGCTGACGGGTTCGACAACAACAAACTTGCACCAGCTGTTGGCTACGTTTTTCAAACCGACTGCGGAACGCTATAAAATTTTAGCAGACGAACTGAATTTCCCGTCAGACTTATATGCAATTGCCAGTCAAATTGCTTTGCACAATTTGCCGGAAAGCAGTATGCAGCTCGTAAAAAGTGAAGACGGGCAAACAATTACGACAGAAGCCATCATCGAAGCGATGACCGAGGATGTGGCGGTTGCGGTTCTGCCGGCTGTCTTATACCGCAGTGGCCAAGTATTGGATCTGCAGGCAATTACGGAAGCAGCACATGAACGTGGCATATTGGTCGGATTTGATCTATGCCATTCAATCGGTTCTGTTCCGCATCATCTTCATGAAATCGGCGCGGATTTTGCTTTTTGGTGCAATTATAAGCATTTGAACGGTGGTCCGGGTTCCGTTGCAGGATTGTTCGTTCATGAAAAGCACTTTGGTACAGCACCTGGTTTGGCCGGCTGGTTTGGCTCAGCTAAGGAAAAACAGTTTGATTTAGATGTAACAATAACTGCTGCACCGCATGCAGGAGCTTACCAGATCGGTACACCCCATATATTGAGCCTGGCACCGATTGAAGGCGCACTGTCGCTGTTTGAAGAGGCAGGCATCGAAGCGGTTCGTGAAAAGTCTCTTGCCTTAACACAATTTATGATGGATTGTATTGAACAGGAGATGCCAAATACGTTTACATTCGGTAATCCGATTGATGACACACGTGGCGGTCATCTGTTTTTAGTCCATGAAGAGGCGGCAAGAATTTGTAAAACATTAAAAGAAAATGGGGTTGTGCCTGATTTCCGTGCCCCAAATGGTATCCGCCTGGCACCGGTAGCACTATACAATTCCTTTGAGGAAGTATGGCAGGCAGTGCAGATTTTAAAAGACATTGTCACAAACAAAACTTATGAGAAGTACGAAAATAAACGAGACATCATTGCATAAGGAGTGGTTTAGTGGATAAGCGATCAATTTCAGAATTGCAGCACAAGCTAAAGGATGAAAAGGGAATTCATACGGATTTCCGTGAAGATATGACGTACAGCGATTATTTGAGCCTGGATCCCCTTTTAAACAGCCAAAACCGTCTTTCCGACCATCATGATGAGATGTTGTTTATTATTATTCACCAAGTGAGTGAGCTTTGGATGAAGCTCATCATTCATGAGATGCGCGGTGCAATACAGGCAATTGAAAAAGGGGAAATGCAGCCTGCGTTTAAAATGCTTGCCCGTGTATCGAAAATTCAAATGCAGATCATTCAGGCATGGGACGTGTTGGCAACGATGACACCGGCGGAATATTTGCAGTTTCGGGATGATCTTGGGAAAGCTTCGGGATTCCAAAGCTATCAGTATCGCCTGATCGAGTTTGCGCTTGGCTATAAAACGCCTTATATCCTAAAAATCTATGAAAAAGAACCGGATACTTTAGCGGTTCTGAAAGAGGCATATGATGCGCCAAGTATATATGATGTGGCGATTCAGGCATTGGCAAAAGCAGGATTGCCAATAACTGAAGCTTTGCTAAACCGTGATTTTTCGGTAGTATATAGTGGTGACGATTCTGTTGCCGCCGCTTGGAAAACCGTCTATGAAAATATCGATACGTACTGGGATTTATACCAGCTTGGTGAAAAGCTTGTCGATATTGAAGATTCCTTGCAGCAGTGGCGTTTCCGTCATATGAAAACGGTCGAGCGCATTATTGGCTTTAAAGTGGGTACAGGTGGCTCATCAGGGGTCAATTATTTGCGAAAAGTGCTCGATCACCGCTTTTTCCCGGAACTTTGGGATTTGCGGACAGTATTATCTTGATTCAGCATTCCAGCTGAATCAAAATAATACCTCTGGTAGATGTCACAGATTTTTTAAGGAAACTTTTTGAGTAAACTCAAAAAAATCTGGACACAATTCCGCAGGGCGGAATTGATAGCTTAGGTTAGACAGATGAGTGGAGTGAGACAGATGGAGAAGAGTAAAGGACAGTGGTCAAGTAAGTTAGGATTTGTATTAGCGTCAGCGGGCGCAGCGATTGGACTTGGGGCAATATGGAAAATGCCTTATGTAGCCGGTCAAAGTGGAGGCGGCGCATTCTTCCTGATTTTTGTGCTGCTGACATTAATTATCGGGCTGCCAATGCTTTTATCGGAATATATTATCGGGCGTGCCACACAGAAAGAGGCGGTTACTGCCTATAAAGTATTGGCGCCGAATACGAAGGCATGGGCTTGGATCGGCAAGCTCGGCATTATTGGCTGTTTCTTATTATTATCGTTTTACAGTGTAGTCGGCGGCTGGATTTTTGTTTACAGCGGGGTTTCGGTTGTGGGCGAAGTTATCGCGCCAACTATGGATCCAGGAGCATTTTTCGGACAAGTAACAGGCACACCTTGGATTGCTTTACTCGGTTTAGGTTTGTTTACATTGGCGAATGTTGTGATCATTGCGCTTGGTGTTCAAAACGGGATAGAAAAAGCAAATAAATTCATGATGCCGTTACTGTTTATCATGTTCTTTATTTTAGTAGTAAGAGCCGTAACATTGGACGGAGCAATGGAAGGAATCAAGTTCTTCCTGTATCCGGATTTTTCGAACATTACCGGTGAATCAATTTTATATGCGTTAGGGCAATCATTTTTTGCACTGGCTGTTGGATTCTCATGTTTAGTTACATATAGTTCTTATTTAAAGAAAGATGTGAGCTTACCGAATTCAGCGGGTTCTGTTGTAGGATTGAGCATTTTCGTATCGTTCTTGGCGGGACTGGCGATCTTCCCGGTTGTCTTTGCCTTTGATATGGAAGTGGCGAGCGGACCACCATTACTATTCATGGTATTGCCTGCAGCGTTTTCACAAATGCCGTTTGGTGAACTGTTTTTAGCGCTGTTTTTAATTCTGTTTTTATTTGCAACATTAACGTCAGCGTTTAGTATGTATGAAATTATCGTTGCTGCTATTATAGAAAAATGGAAAATCAGCCGCGCAAAAATTACAGTCATTATCGGTATCTTTGTATTTATCGCATCGATTCCTTCGACATTAACGTACAGTACATTAGGTGATGTTTCGATTTTTGGACGTAATATTTTTGATTTCACCGACTTTGTAGTGTCCAACATTATTTTACCAGTCGGCAACTTGCTTATCGCGATTTTCATCATGCATATTATGGATAAAAACCTCGTGAAAAGCGAACTGTTGCAAGGAAGTAAACTAGGTGAAGGCTTTTACAAAACATATCGCTTTTTAATGACCTTTGTTGTACCGACAGTCATTGTCGTAGTCTTAGCATATTTAGTCATTCAATATTAGGGGTGAAGCCATGTGGATTGATATTACACAAACGATGAAAAACGGGATGCCGAATTGGCCGGGGGATACACCGTTTTCTTTTGAAGTTGGGTTTACGAAACAACAGACGGGCTCTGTCAATATCGGGCGGATTACCACTTCACTGCATACAGGTACTCACGCGGATGCACCGTTTCATTTTAACAGTGAAGCTGAGACTATCGAGCAATTGGATGTAAATGTGTATATCGGTGACTGTGTAATCGTAGATTGTGTTGGGCATGAAGTCATTTCGACCCAATTGCTGTCATCGATTGATTTTCACAGTGTAAAGCGGGTACTGCTTAAAACAGTTGAGCAGCTGAGTGAAGTGTTTCCGGAAACGATTCCAGTCATTCATCCGGATGTCGCACCGTTTTTAAAGGAGCGCGGTGTAATATTGCTTGGCATTGACAATCCTTCCGTTGATCCTTTGGACAGCAAGGAAGTATTGGCACATCACAAGTTATACGAACATGGTATTCATATACTGGAAGGGCTCGATTTAAGGCATGTTCAGCAAGGTCTTTATGAACTGATCGCACTGCCATTAAAAATAGCAGGTGCTGACGGTGCACCTGTTCGTGCGGTCGTTCGTAAAAAAGTTGAATAAAACATCATGAAAAGAAGCTTACGATTTAACATCGTGAGCTTCTTTTATTTGTAAATTTTTCCTTCTCAATCCAAAAGTCCATTGTATTGTCTACAAAAGGGTTGTAATATATACCTATAAACTATAATGGAAATAATCAATTGTTCCTAGGAGGAAGGCATCTTGAAGAAACGCAACGGAAAAATTAATTGGATTCATCAATTAAATCTAATTATTACAATCGTATTGGCAATTTTAATTGTTTCACCACTTGTTATTGCAAATGGTTTTAGTAACTCCATCTCGTACATAATTGCAGGGGGCATTGTCATTTTGTTATCGACAGCCAATTATTTCCTGAATATATCCAACTTCGCCAAAGGGTTAATTTTTGTACTCATTCCGGCATTTGTCGTCTTCTTATTATTTTACCTTGATGGCTATTCGATCAATAAACATTACATGCTGCTTGTAACTTTTATTATGTGCGCCATGTATTTTAATGAACGGATGATTAAAATATTTTTACTGATAGCCAGTATTTCTTATATTTTCTTATACATTGCAGTGCCGGAAAATTTATTAGGGGTAAATGCGAATCTCCCTGTATTTATTACGATCTTTGTCAGTATGACAGGCTGTAACTTTCTGCTATACCGTTTGACACAATCGGGTAACAAACTAATAAAGGATGCCCAGGAAAAAGAGCGTGAAGCAAAGGAACTGCTGGAAAATTTATCATCGATTTTAAATAAGGTTGAAGAAGGTTCAATTCAGCTTGCGTCCAGCATTACACATGTCAATGAGAATGTCGGTACATTGAATCTTGCGAGCGAGACGATATTACAGTCATCAAATCAGATGGCATCAGCCATTCATAATGAAGCGGAGATGATTCAGCAGATTAATGAACAGATGATTTTATCACATGACAATATGGTGAAAACGAAAGAGTTCTCTGAATCGACTGTAAATGACTCGGATGAAGTGCAGGAAGCGATTGAACAGAGCTGGAAGCAGGTACATGATGTGACAGCTGATATGGAAACGTTAAGCGACTCGATTGATTTAACAACAACGACGATCGACAATATGCAAGAAAGCCTTGCCAATGTAAATAACTTGTTAAATGGGATAAAAGCAATTGCCGACCAAACGAATTTGCTGTCTTTAAATGCTTCAATTGAAGCGGCTAGAGCAGGAGAGCACGGGAAAGGGTTTGCTGTTGTAGCAGAAGAAGTGAAAAAACTGGCGGAAGAAAGCGCAAATATCGCGACGAGTATTACCGTTGTTACACAGCAGCTGCTGGAGCGTGCAACAACTGCCCAATTAAAAGCATACGAAGGGAAAGAAGCAGTCCATTCAAGTGTTGGTACATTGAATGAAATTACCGATTCATTTGATAGCATTAAGCAATCATTCAATGGAATCCAAGGAAAGCTTCATCAAAACATGTCGACGATTACGCATACGAATGAACTTGTTGGAGAAGTAATGAATCAAATTGAAAACTTGTCCGCAATTTCCGAAGAGAATGCCGCAATGACGGAAGAAATCGCGAGCTCGATCCATGAAGAACATGTCATGATGAAATCGATTGCAGATGCGAGTAATGAACTTCAGCAACTGCAAAGCGAATTGGCAGAAATTACGAAACGACAATAATCGGAAAAAGTAAAAAGAGGCCGGGACATAAGTAGAATTATTGCTAAATAAAAGGAAAGCCTTTATTAAGAAATGGATATATTGCAAAATTGATTGGAATGGAGGGCGACTCCTGCGGGAATAGCGTGACGCCTGAGACTACAGGCTCAGGCCACGCCCGCGGAAAGCGTCCCGGAATGGAAATCAATTTTAACGCTCAGCAAAAAAAAGCTATTTTTCTCTCAGAGAAAAATAGCTTTTTTGGGTTATGTCCCAGCCCCTTTTTAGTTACTCTATTTCTATCGCAATGCTGTCTGTAACATCTCCGTTGCTAAAGCGCGCCATACTGGAAATAATATACTTCCCTTTTTCCGTTGGGGCCGTAAAGCGTGTCGATGTGGCAATTTCCTTATAATCGTAATCTTCTATCCATTGCTGAATGGATACACTCGTTACATTCTGACTATATTGAAACTCCAGTACTTCCCCTGGCTGTACTTTTACGAAAGGAGTATTTTGTGTACTGATCATTTCATGCGGTGCAGCCGTATCAACACACTCTGCTTCACCTGCTGAATGCCAGCAATAGCTTCCGCGAACCGTATCAATCGTTATTTCACTCGTTACAGCTGTTACATCAGGAATTTCTGTTACTTCATTTTGTGCCATAAAATAGCGGCCTATTATCACAAGAATAATGATGGCGATAATAAGAAATAATCGGTTTACATTTTTCATCTGGATGCTTCCCCTCAATGTAGTTTATATGTAGTTTGTTGTTCCTGTTGTCTTCGGATAACGATATAAAACGCAATAAGTACCGTGAAATATAGAATAAGTCCAAAAACGGCCCAATAATTGTGATCAACCAATGTTCCGATCACGAGGAAAAGGAAAGTCACACTGAAAAATCCTAAATAGATTTTTTTCGTAATCGTAAATTGTAACCTGCTGGAGATGATAACTAGAATACTATGTAATATAAATAGGTAGACCCATTCCCATTGTATAAAAAATTCTATATGTACGAGCAGGTTCATTACACAAAAACCAATCGCAGCGAGAATGGCATCTTTAGACTTTTTAAAGCAGAAAACAAGAAATATAAGGATTCCGATCGTAAACCCAATCGTATAAAAATCAGGAAGGGCCAAATAGAAGATTGAATTAATATCGGTCAATGCTAAGATTGTTGCGAGTGTAATGACGATTGGTCTTAGTTTAAGCTTGAAAACAAGCATAATAAATAAAATAAATATCGCGAAAGTAACGAGCGCTAAAGGCAACTCCAGATCTTCTATGCGTTGAGAAATGACGTAGACGACACTGGTGTTTATAGTGAATAGTAAAAAGAGTAGAATGCTTTTCAAATTATTATTTTTCATAAGTTTTCCTCAGTTCCAAGAGAGTATGAAGAAGGCGTAAAAACAAAAACTATGCAAATCGCTAAGGAATTTGCATAGTTTTTGTAAAAAAGTTGAATTAGTAAAACTAGACATGCCTCTATCTACATGTTACTAAATTTTGAAATATAAGTCTATTTAAAATTTTTCTGCCATGTGATAATAAAGTTGCGCAAAGAAGTCATAACGTTATGGTGAAACGAGGAGAAAAATGAAGCAAAATATTTATGATAATGCCTTATTTTTTAAAGGTTATGAAGAAATTCGTAACCGGAAATTCAATTACAATAATTTACTGGAGCGGCCCAATTTTTTAGCATTAATGCCGGATGTAAAAGGGAAAATGATATTAGATTTAGGTTGTGGAAAAGGGGAGTTTGCAAATGACTGTGTGTTAAACGGGGCACAGCATGTCGATGCGATTGATATTTCAGGCAATATGATTACTGCAGCAAAAGAACTTTATAAAAGTGATTGCCTTTACTTTGAGCAAATTTCAATGGAAGACATTCAATTGGAGAAATCAAAGTACCATTTAATAACAGGTGCATTGGCTCTACATTATGTGTCGGATTTTGAAGGGGTCATAGAAAAGGTGAGTCATGCATTAAGTCCGGAAGGGGTATTCCTGTTTTCTGTTGAGCATCCAATCTCGACAGCTAATAAAGGGGAGGAACAGTGGATTTTGGATGAGGAAGGCTCTATCTCCCATTTTGCGGTTGCCCATTACCAGGAAGAAGGGAAACGAACAAAAAATTGGCTCGTAAATCATGTGGTGATGTATCATCGCACGATGGAAACAATTTTGAATACATTAATCACGAATGGCCTGCAAATCGAGAAAATAGTGGAACCAATGCCGACAGAAGAAGCAATGGAACTACTTCCAAACTTACAAAAAGAAAAGCATCGTCCTTCCTTTCTAATTGTAAAGGCGAGAAAAACGATATAAAAAACATACTAACATTAGTAGTACAAACCAAGGCCATGGTTTGTGCTACTATTTTTTTATAGTAGAAGTGAAGAAAAGCCGACCAGCCTCTGGGACCATTTGTGAGTCCGTATAAAAAACCGGCTAACTTCACGCCCTTATATGAATCAGTTTAGTATGTTGGGTCCAAAGAGATCGTGTATAAGAAAGTGGAATCGATAAGGTATTGTGAAGGCTTCTATGACTGGCTAAAAAGGAGAATGAAATCATGAAACATGTCATTGCGTTAGATGTTAGTAAAGGCAAAAGTTCGGTCGTTATTTATGATCGGTATCGAAAATGTGAGTTTGAAGGCGAATTAAATCACACACGAATTGACTTTGAGCGATTACACGAGCGTATCGAAGAAATGAAGAAACTAGATGGACAAGCTCCTGAAATTGTATTTGAAGCAACAGGCGTCTATTCCAAATCAGTAGAAGCGTTTTTCAAAAATCATGGCTATACATATAGTCGGATGAATCCACTTGAAGCGAATTTACAGATGGCGAAAATGCGACGCCATAAAACGGATGTAAGTGACGCACATGAACTAGCCAAAACGCATTTTAGATTGGAACGTGAAGCGACTTACGTTCAAGATGATTATTATGAACAGATGCGTGCACTTACACGCTATTATGATGAAATCGATGAGGAAATGATTTTACTAAAGAGTCGGATGCATGCGATTTTACATATGAGTTTTCCAGAGCTTGAAAAACTCATTACGCCAAGTTCCGCATTATTTTTAAATATCGTACAGCTTTACCCACACCCTACCCTTGTTTTGTCTCATTCAAAAACCGTCATAAAAAATCGGTTGAAGGCGAATACGAAAAAGAACCTTTCCCTTACTCGTGCAGAGAAAAAAGCCGTTGAACTAATGGAAGCAGCTCAAAATAGTTATCCGGCCATTAAGCCGACAGATGTAAGGTGTGATCAAGTAAAGGATTACGCAACTCGTATTGCAGAACTGAAGGAAAAGAAAGAGGCGCTTGTCCAACAGATGACGGAGCTATCAAAAGAACGTCAAGAATATATTGTATTACGCTCCATTCCTGGTGTGGGTGAAACAACAGCTTGTCGCTTGATTGGTGAAATCGGTGATATTCGCCGCTTCCGAAATGCAAAACAATTAAACGCCTACGCAGGGATCGATATCATGCGCTATCAATCCGGGAACACACAATATCGGGATCGTATCAATAAGCGTGGGAATAAACATTTGCGGAAAATTTTATATTTCATGATGCAAGGGATGCTTATGTTAAAAGAGAAACCAAATCATTTTGCGGATTACTATTATAAATTAAAAACGCAACCTCAGAGAAAGCCTCATAAGGTTGCGATCATCGCCTGTGTTAATAAGTTTCTGAAAGTGACATTTCAGTTATTAACACGAGGCATCCTTTACGATTATGAGTCCGCACTACCAGCTCAGAAATCGTAATAAAACGTAACTCCACTATATCATACAGACCTCTCGAAAAAAATAAAAATCGTTAGGTCTTTTTGGCATATAAAAATATAAGTGTAAAATAAAGAGAGAAACTATGCCCCTACACTTAAATCTAAAATAGCTACTAAAGTTGTAGAATACACTTGACTAATCGTAAGAATAGAGACTGGGACATAACCCCAAAAACGCTATTTTTCTCTGAGAAAAATAGCGTTTTTTTGCTGAGAGTTAAAATTGATCTCCATTCCGGGACGCTTTCCGCGGGCGTGGCCTGAGCCTGTAGTCTCAGGCGTCACGCTATTCCCGCAGGAAGCTTCGCTTGTAGCGAAAGGCGTAGCCGTCAGCTACACTCGCCCTCCATTCCAATCAATTTTGCAATATATCCGTTTCTTAATAAAGGGTTTCCTCTTATTTAACAATAATTCTACTTATGTCCCTGCCTATTATTTTACTTTTCATCAAATTAATCTTCAAACCGGTCGTCGTCTAAATCTTCTTCGTACTTAATAATGTCGCCAGTTTTTGCATCGATTTCAAAATCATATTCCATTTTACCGTTTCGGATCTCGATTTCATAAATGAGCCGGTTATCATCTTCATCCAGTTCAATGTCTGTCACTGTTCCTTTTGCTTTTGCCTGAGCAATTTCAATTGCCTGCTCTTCAGTAATTATAGAAGAATTGTTCGCTGAATCTGTTGCTTTTTCAGTACCATCTGTTTTTACCGGGTTTTCTGTTGTAATCGTACGAATGTTTTCACGTTCCGTGACAACCGCTTTTCCTGTATCTGCATCCACTTTAACTTCGATTTTTTCATTATCTTTCACAATATCGATTTCATAATGTGGTGTACGGTCATCTGCATCAAATTCAAAACTGATAATTTCACCGTCTAATTGTTTTAACGCAATTTTCTTTGCTTCACCAGCTGAAATACTTGGGTTGTTTACGGCTTGCACAAATAAATCAGATTGTGCAAATACAGCACCTCCACCAATTGCTATTAGTAATGCCGGGATTGCTATAAATTTTTTATTCATATTCACTCGCTCCTTTATTTGTTTGTAATGTTAGTATAGCCAGCGAATATGAAAACAGTCTGAGAGCATTATTAGAAATTGATGAGAAAACTAATCATCATATTTAATCACAATAATCTCGCCGGTAATGGCATGTACTTGCACAGTTACATCATCTTCCTGTTCTATTTCCACAAAATAAATGCCACCTTGTGCCGTTTTTACAAACTCTACGGAATCGACTTCACCGGGCACTTCCTTTAACGCAATGTCTACTGCTTGCTCTTTTGAAAGCAATGGCTTTGTAGCATTTTCAGCTGCCTGATTTTCATTTGATGTATCAGGATTTGTTTGTTCATCCTGTTTACTTTCATTTTTATAAATAAGCTTCAAATCGGAAAATTGACCTGTTACGGCATTTACATTCACTTCAAAAATCGAACCATCTTTATCGAAGGAAGCGACATAATAATTTTTTTGTTTGATCAATGTTTGGACTTCCGCATTATAAATATCTTTAATTTTCATTTCCAGTTCATTCGTGTTCAGTTCATGCGGTGTTGATAACTGCTTGACTGTCAGTGTAATGAAAAAACCGATGAGGAGAACGGCGATGCATAGTAAAATCCATTTAGCTTTCATGCTGTGCACCTCCTGAAAGTGGAACAATGAGTAAAATTGTCGTTCCTTTTCCTAGTTCACTGTCGATCGATATTTTGGCATTCAACCGATCGGCAAGTTCCTTAGCGATGGAGAGGCCAATGCCGGTGCCACCTGTTTTCCGGTTCCGGTCTTTATCAACCCGGTAAAAACGATGGAACAAATTCGGAAGATCTTCTTCAGGTATTCCCACGCCGCAATCCTGAATAGTGATATGCAAATCATTTTTCACAGAGGCGTGGATTTTAATGATATCGTCACTGTATTTTCGTGCATTATCGAGAAATATAAAGAGCAGCTGTTTTAATTTTGCTTCATCCGTTGTAATTTCAACATTAGGGATGTCCACGAGAATTTCCCGATGATAGGCAGTAATAATACTCTGCTCAATCTGCTCGATAAAAGGCTGTAATGGAAATGTTGATAAATTGATTTTCGTCATTTCATTCGTCTTAGCCAATGCGAGCATTTGTTCAATCATCGCTTTCATGTTGGTAGTTTCTTTTAATATTGCTTCCAATGCTTCTTCGGTAATTTGCGCGTCTTGGGTACCTCGGCGTTTTAACAGTTTCGTATAGCTTTCGATGACGGTTAACGGTGTTTTCAGTTCATGTGAAGCGTTGCCGACAAATTGCTGCTGTTTGTCATGAACATCTTCCAACTGTGCCATTAAATGATTGTACGTTAAGGCCATTTGCGCAATTTCATCGTTTGATTGCTTGCGGACCGGGATTTGCTCATAGCTGGACTGCTGAATATTTTTTTCCATCGTCGTTGTCAGCTGCTGAACCGGTTTTACGATCAGCCGAACAAACAATTGGCTCGCCAAATAAATCGGAATGAGTGCAACAAGGGTCATCAGGACTAATATTATAAGCAACCGGTTCATATTTTCGGTAATTGTCGGCAACGGCTGGATCAGCTTTGCCTCGACAATTTCATCATTCGGCAAAATGAGTGGTGTAACCAGCGCAATATGGGGGATGTCACGTATTGTTTTTTCTGTATAATGCTTTGACGGATCAAGTTTATAATCGATTTGCTCGGATGTTTTCTGAAGCCTTTTTATTGGATTTCCTGCGCTATCATAAACGATGATTGCTCCGTCAGTCGGGAGATAGGCGCCGTAAATCGAATCGATTCCATCAATTGTGTCCAGTGCGCTAATGGCAGTCGTCAATTCATTTGCCCGTGCCTGTAATTGTTCAGCCTCAGTTGAAAAGGCAAACTCTTGATACAAATAATAAATACCTGTAAAGCTGCCGATTAATATAACCGAAGTCAATAACATCGAAAACAGATTTACTTTCGTATTAAGTTTCATTTGTCGCTTCCTTTAACACATAGCCGACACCGCGAACAGTATGTAGGAGTGACGGTAGATTCAGATTTACTTCTAGTTTCTGACGCAAATAACGTACGTATACGTCAACTACATTTGTATCCCCGTAATAGTCAAATCCCCAAACCGCATTCAGCAGCTGTTCACGAGACTGCACAAGCTTTGCATGTTTCATAAAATGCAGCAGCAAGTCAAACTCACGTGGAGTCAGATCGATGTGCTGTTTGTTCCTTGTCACTTCCCGTGTTTGCTCATTTAATGATAGATCCTGAAATGTGTGGACAGACGATGAAGCTGGCTCTGGAACAGATTTATGTGAAAATCTTAAAGCCACACGAATACGTGCTAGCAGTTCATCGAATTCAAAAGGTTTAGTTATATAGTCATTTGCCCCGTAATCAAGCCCTGTAACTTTATCTTCAATATTACTTTTCGCGGTCAGTAAAAGGACCGGAACCGTTTCGTTATGTTTGCGGATTCGTTTCAGTACTTCCAGGCCGTTCAGCTCTGGAAGCATTACATCAAGCAGCACCAGATCATATTCGTCTTCATGGAATTTCAGTAAACCGTCCGTACCCGTATGGGCGATAGCTGTTTCATAGCCTTCAAATCCAAGCTCCAGCTGCAATACACGTGCAATCTGCTGTTCATCTTCCACGATTAAAATTTTCGACATACAAACACCTACTTCTATCTGTTTTGTCTTCATCGTATTGTAAAGGAGAGGGTATTGGCAATGGAGAAATGCTATTTGTAGAAAAATGATCGAAAAGGGGTAGCGATGCTTGGGATAAAACTTCCTTTTCATGTTAATCTAATTACAGGGGGTGTAAAATAATGGATTATATCGAATTGAAGAATTTTAAGCTGCGCTATTTTATACTTTTTGGGATTGTTATATTCATCGTAAGTTTTATCTTGTTTTTTATTACCGATAATCCGGCCAGTGAAGAGTGGATTACATTTTTAGTTTCGGTCAGCTTTTTATTGTACTTGATGTATCAAACAAAAAAATGGAACTTCATATATAATGAACAGCCGATGCATACGACGATGACAAAAGGGCGCTGGGCAAAATATTTATCGATTACAGCATGCTTCCAACTGATCACCGTTGTGTTTACAGCAATTTTGTTAACGATTGTCTATCTTGTTTTCGAAGAGCATATACGGGAACTGTTTTCCTTCTTTCCGATGACGGATGTGGAAGATGTGCGACCATCATTACTCGTTTACATCCTGTTTTTTATTAATATTTGCATCCTTGCGCCGATTTATGAGGAAATGTTATTCAGAGGGATCTTGCTTCGCCGTTTCACATTGAGATGGAGTCCGCAAAAGAGTATTATTGTTTCTTCTATTATATTTGGGATTATTCACCTCAACCCGATCAATGCCGTTTTTGCTTTTGCGTTAGGCTGTGTGCTTGGCTATGCGTACCTTAAGACTAAAAATATTGTGATACCGATCTTATTACATAGTTTTAATAATTTCCTGGCATATCTCCAGTTTGTATATACAAATCAAACGACCGAAATGGATTTACCGACAACAGAAGCAGCCAGACAAGGGTTATTGTTAAATGTGGCGTTCTTTTTCATACTGACGGCTGTCATTATTTTCTTATTCGTGAAATACTACAAAAACTTCCGTCAGTTAAAAAATCCGCCACCGAAGTTGGAGGAGTCTGCGGATGTCGATACAGTTTAACAGGTAAATAAAAAATCGCTCATCTTGCTGTAATAAGCAAAATGGGCGATTTTTATTTTCTCGTTATATTAATTTACACGTTAAGCATTTGTCCGAATACGCCTTGGCTTTCTATTAGGTCTTGGCGTTTTCCTTGTTCGATGATTTTCCCTTGATTTAGGACAATGACATAGTCGACTTTGCGGATTGTATTCAAACGATGGGCGATGATGAAACTTGTACGGTCCTCCATCAGCTTTTCAAGTGCTTCCTGAATATGCAGCTCTGTCACCGTGTCGATACTGCTTGTCGCTTCATCCAATAATAAAATTTTCGGGTCTGCCACAAAGGCACGGGCGATCGATAACAGCTGCTTTTGTCCTTGGGAGATCTGGCTGCCGTCAGCACTCAAGATTGTGTCATATTTATCAGGCAGCTTATCGATAAATGTATGGGCATTCGCTTTTTTCGCGGCCTCATAGATTTCCTCATCTGTTGCATCGAGCTTACCGTAGCGGATATTTTCTTTAATCGACATTTCAAATAGGAACGGGTCCTGCAGGACGAATGCCATTTGACTGCGCAGGCTCGCCTTTGAAATTTCTTCTATTTCCATATCATCAAATACAATTTTCCCGTCCGTTTTTTCATAAAGTCCTGTCAACAACTGCATGATCGTTGTTTTCCCGGCACCGGTTTGACCAATCAGTGCAACCGACTGCCCCGATTTCACTTCAAAGGATACGTTCGACAGGGTAGGGGAGGAAGCTTGTGTATCATACTGGAATGAAACATTTTGGAAACGGACATTGCCAAGCAGTTCCACATTTTCTCCGTCAATTTCATCTTCTTTTTCATCCATAATCAAGAAAACACGTTCCGCTCCGGCCAATGCGGATAGGACGGTATTGAACTGGTTCGCCAAATCATTTAGCGGACGGGTAAACTGTCGTGCATACTCCGTGAAAATAATAATCGTCCCGATTGAAATGTGACCGTAATAGGCAAATATACCACCGGCCAGCGCAACAATTGCGAAACTTAAACTGTTTAGTGTGTTCATTACTTTCGGTATGAATCCTGAATACGTTAACGCCCAGAAACCGACTGTGCGGATACGGGAATTTTTCTCGTCGAATTGACGCAGCATTTCCGTTTCCTGTGAAAAGGCCTTAACGACATGCTGACCGGTAATGGATTCTTCGATTAAACCATTCATTTCACCGATCGCGGCCTGCTGCTGTTTGAATAACAGGCTAGTGCGTTTTGTAATCCAGCGCATTCCGTAGAACATAAGTGGGACGATCAGCATTGTAATCAGTGTCAATAACGGGCTGAGCCAAAGCATAACGGCAACCGTACCTGTTAATGTCAAAATACTTGAGACAACTTGGATAAAGGCACTGTTTAATGTCGAGCTGATTGTTTCGATATCGTTCGTCGCACGGCTCATTAATTCCCCGTGTTTTCGTTTATCGAAAAAGCGGAGAGGGAGCTTGAAAAAGTGACCGTATAGCTGAGTGCGAATTCGAAATACAGTTTGCTGGGCGATGCCGACCATCCAATAGTTCTGGAAGTAGCTTGACAAACTGTAAAGTAAATAGACGACCGCAAGCACGTATAGCCAATATGAAAGCTGGCTAAGTGAACTGCCATCAATAAACTGGTCGATCATCCTTCCGATGATGAATGGTCCGATCAACGCGAACGCTGAGCTTAACACGACAAGCAGCAGAACGATAAACAGGAGCATTTTCTGTTCGGCTACAAAATCGAAAATACGCTTCAATGTATATGTCCAGTTTTGGGCGCGTTCACCTTTTTTCTTCTTGCCGCTTGTGTTTTTGATTTGTTCTTTTGTGATGATCGGTTCATAGTTGAAAAACTTCATTAGGCAAGCACCTCCTGCTGTGAAGCAACAATTTTCGCATACAGATCGTTCGTTGCCATTAATTGTTCATGTGTGCCAAACCCATGCAGTCGGCCTTCATCAATTAGTAATATACGATCGGCCGTTTGTGCCGTCTGAATTTTTTGGGTTACAACGAGCATTGTAATGGCCTCCTGATCGAGTGCCTCCCATAATTTCTGCTCTGTGGCGACATCGAGCGCTGAAGTACTGTCATCTAATATGAGCAATGATGCCGGTTTTAGCAGGGCGCGGGCAATCGCAAGACGCTGTTTTTGACCACCGGACAAGTTAATGCCGCGCTGTCCAATCGTCGTCTCATACTGTTCATCAAAGCTCTCGATCGAGTGATGAATTTGTGCTTTTTTCGTCGCGTCTATAATTTGCGCTAGTGATGCATCATTTTGACCCCAGCGTAAATTGTCCACAATCGTTCCTGAAAACAGAAGGGATTGCTGCGGAACATAGGAAATCGATTTGCGCAATTGCTGCAGCGGGATATCCTTTATATTTTGATCATTTATAAATATTTCACCGCTATTCGGTTCGTAAAAATGTTCAACCAATTGTAAAATAGTCGATTTTCCTGAACCGGTTGCCCCCATAATGGCAATTTTTTCACCACTTTCAATTGAAAATGACAAGTTTTGAAGGGTATACTGCTCCGTTGTCGGATAACGGAATGACACATTGTCAAAACGAATGGAGAAGTTTTCAAGGACAGGCGCTTTATTTTTCTGCACTTCCTCTAAGCCTTCTTCGACATTTAAAATCTCTTCGATACGCTCAGCAGACGCTTTCGCGCGGGCATAAGCAATAATGATAAATGAAAAAATAGAAAATGATGCCGTCATACGGAATGCATAGTTAATAATCGCGGCCAAGTCTCCGGCAAGAATATCATTGTCCCGAATCGCATCTGCACCGACCCAAATGACGATCAGCAAACTAATATTCATAACAAACTGAAGAACAGGCAATGCAATTTCCATGACACGTGTCGCTTTGATCGTATCGAATTTTAAGTTTTCCGCAACGGATAAAAAGCGGCTTTCTTCGTATTGACCACGCATGTAGGCTTTTATCAATCGGACAGCCTGCAGTCCTTCCTGAAGCTGTCGGTTTACAAAATCAAGCCGTTGCTGTACTTGTGCGAACAGCTTGATACCGACTGATACCATCCATACTAGGAAGATAAGGAGAAACGGAAAGCTGACACATAAAATAAGCGCAAGTTTCGCATTAATGACAAATGCCATGATAAGCGAACCAATCGTCATTAACGGTGCTTTCATCGCAATCCGCAGCATCATAAAGACAATGTTCATCGTTTGGGTAACATCGCTTGTCAGGCGCGTAATAAGCCCGGAAGTAGGGAACGTCAGATAGGTCGCCATTGTCAGCGATTGTATTTTGCTGTACAAAGCTTTGCGCAGATCAAAACCGAAGCTATGGGCGACATGCGCAGAGAAGAAGGAGTTGAGTACCCCGCTTATGAAAGAGAATAGGGCTAGGGCAAATAAACAGCCACCCCAAAACGCAACATTATGTAAATTTTCTTCAAGCAGTCCTTCATTGATCATCCTTGCCATGAAGAGCGGCTGTATTAAATCGCTCGCCAGTTCCAATAGCATTAGGAAAAAGGCGATTGCTGCAGGCCATTTATAGCGCCTGATAAATTGAAAAATCGTTTTCATTTGTTAACTCCTTATAATCAATTCACTGAATTTTAACTCTATTATGCCATTTCATCTATCGGAACTCAACGAAAATATTTCGAGACTCTAAATATATTTCGGACACTAAAAAGGAGAGTCATCGTAAAAGTAAATTCTCTTTTACGATAACTCCCCAAGTCTTTAATTAATCATGAACTAATGTTTGTGCAATAGCCGGATTTTTCTCGACTTCATGCAGTTTGTTGAAAGATGCGATTGCTACTTCCACCATCTCATCTTTTGGCTCTTTTGTTGTTAACAGTTGCAGCCACAATCCAGGATAACCTAGGAAACGTAAGCCTGGAATTTCTCGAACGGCATTTGTCGCCTGCAATACTTCAAATGAAATACCGATGACAACCGGGATTAATAAAATACGGCTGACAAGACGAACCCAAAGCGGATCAACAGGTACGAAGAAATATGTAAACATTCCTACAATTACAGTGAATAAAATAAAGCTTGAACCGCAACGATAATGAAGTCGTGATTGTTTTTGAACATTTTCGACCGTTAAGTCAAGACCTGCTTCATAGCAGTTAATTACTTTATGTTCGGCACCATGATACTGGAATACCCGTTTAATCAATGGCGTCATTGAAATAATTTGCAAATAGGCAAGAAGTAAAATTAATTTAAAGCCTGTTTCGATCAAAATCTGAACCGTTTTACCAGGGAACCAAGGTTTTAAAAATTCTGCCAAAAACATCGGCACCAATGTGAAGACAAACTTACCGAATAAAAACGACAGCACACCAATGACAGCTACACCTAAAATCATCATTAACTTCGATGGCTCTTCACCACTGTTTTCCTCTTCCTCACCCGGTGTAACATCATAGCGGTCAGAAGCAAATTGCAGATGGCGCGAACCAAAGCCTGCCGATTCGATTAATGCCACAACCCCACGTACGAAAGGAATTTTCTTCAGCTTCTGGAAAATAGGCTTTTTCTCTTTTTTTACATGAAAATAATCGATGGAATCGTCATTTCGACGGATTGCCGTTACCATATGATCTTGACCAGTGAACATAACACCTTCTAGAAGCGCTTGCCCACCATATACTGGCGCATTATTACTCACTTGCTCGACACCACTCTCTTATAAAATTTCAATCTATTTTTAGGAAGGAGCATGGAATCTATCCATCTCTTTTCTTTGTTATACCATCATATTGTACTAAATTTTGGAGAAAAGCACTATCCATTCGAATAGTTTTTTTACAATAGGTCATACTGAGTCAAAAAAAGGAGTTTTTGTCATGCATTTGTTTGTCACGGCATTATTTACATCATTTATTGTAACTGTAAGCTTAAAAGGCTTGCATTTATTTGATTTTATTAATTGGCATCCGGTTTCATTTCTGAAAAAATTGGAATGGTTCGAATGGACGGCTTTCGAACGATGGGTCATTTTATTTTTAATTATAGCCATTGTTGTATATTTATTGTTGATGGTAACACAGCTGCTCGTAATGGTACCGCCGTTCTTACTTTCACTTATTTTAGGAATTGTCCTTGCAGCGATATTGGAATGGCAAATTTTAAACCTTCCTATTGAATGGTCGTCATTCAAAAAATTCTCCATCCCATTTTTTGTTGTAGTTGTAACGTCGATGCGCTTAATCGTTGAAACAGCACGTTACCGTACAATGACATTATTTCGTTAGTCGAAAGTATTGATGTCTGAAAAGTCTGTGATAAAATAGGGACAGTATAAAAAGAAGCGTTCACAATGAAGCGGCTTTAAGTAAAGGTCCCTTTTTAACACATCCCAAAGTGATTAAAGGTCCTTAAAAATAGGAGTATTGCTTCGTGTGCCGCTAAAGATGCAGGACAAATTTGCAGATACGGCAATTAAATGACAAGCTGCAAGTTTTTACTACAAACAAAAGGGGAATGAAAACAAATGAAACTTACTAAATTACGTCAAGCACTAATCGAGAACAATGTCGAAGCAATACTCATTACGAATGAATACAACCGCCGTTATATGACAGGCTTCACTGGCTCATCAGGTGTTGCAGTTGTTTCACAGCAGGATGCGGTTTTTATCACAGATTTCCGCTATACAGAACAAGCATCAGAGCAAGTAAAGGAATTCCGTGTAGTTCAGCATAGCGGTCCAATCCATGAAGAAGTGGCAAAACAAGTGGCGGCAATGGGTGTAAAATCATTGGCATTCGAAAAAGATGCTATGCAATATGGTACATATGAAGTATACAATTCGGCAGTGAATGTTGATTTCGTGCCAGTTTCAGGTTTAATTGAAAAAATTCGCTTGATTAAGACCGAAGAAGAGATTAATATTATTAAGGTTGCATGTGAAATTGCAGACAATGCATTTACACATATTTTAAATTTCATCAAGCCAGGCATTACAGAGCTTGACGTATCGAATGAATTAGAATTTTTCATGCGTAAACAAGGTGCTACAAGTTCATCGTTCGATATTATTGTTGCAAGCGGATTACGCTCTGCATTGCCACACGGTGTTGCGACAAACAAGATTATTGAAACGGGCGATTTTGTAACACTTGATTTTGGTGCTTACTATAATGGTTACATTTCGGACATTACACGTACAATCGCTGTAGGCCAACCATCAGAGAAGTTGGTAGAAATGTACAATGCTGTGCTCGAGTCTCAGCTTCTTGCGCTTGAAAAAGTTGGTCCGGGTATGACAGGGATCGAAGCGGATGCTGTAGCACGAGATTATTTAAAATCAAAAGGCTTAGGCGAAGCATTCGGTCACTCGACTGGTCACGGTATCGGCCTTGAAGTACATGAAGGACCTGGGTTATCATTCCGTTCCAATACAGTGCTGGAGCCTAATATGGTTGTAACAATTGAACCGGGAGTATACCTTCCTGGAATTGGTGGCGTTCGAATTGAGGACGATATTTTAATCACAAAAACGGGTAATGAAGTACTAACACATTCGACTAAAGAATTAATCATTTTATAATTTGGAGGAAATAACTCATGATCTCAGTAAACGATTTCCGTACAGGTTTAACAATTATCGTTGACGGTAACTTATTCCGCGTACTAGAATTCCAACACGTAAAACCAGGTAAAGGTGCTGCATTCGTACGTTCTAAATTACGTAACCTACGTAACGGCAACGTAACAGAAAAAACTTTCCGTGCTGGTGAAAAAGTAGAAAAAGCAATGATCGAAAACCGCAAAATGCAATATTTATATGCACAAGGTGACGAGCACGTATTCATGGACTTAGAGTCATATGACCAAACAACATTAGCTGCTGCTCAAATCGAAGACGAACTTTACTACTTATTAGAGAACATGGAAGTTCATATCCAAACATATGCAGGTGAAATGTTAGGTCTTGAATTACCAAACACAGTAACATTAGAAGTTGCTGAAACAGAACCAGGCATCAAAGGCGATACAGCATCAGGCGGTTCAAAACCAGCTAAAATGGAAACAGGATTAATGGTAAACGTACCATTCTTCGTTAACCAAGGCGACAAATTAATCATCAACACAACTGAAGGTACTTACGTTTCACGCGCATAATCTTCAAAGAAAAATAAAAACATGCTGGGGCAATCCGCTTCAGCATGTTTTTTTGCGTTCAAATGTCAGGAAGTATAGGTTCTATATTATGAAGGTTGTATATCACAATAATATAGAACGAAATAGGCTCATCACCAAAACATGGGGCTGCCCTTTCGAATCCAGTTTTACTTGTTTGATGGGCGCACTACGGCAAAACAGGGATAAAGCCACATGATACGTGTCTTTATCCCTGTCTTTGTTGCCGTTTGCAAGGCGCCCCAATCGAAAAGTATTGTTCTCGTAATAGGGTGAGTCACTGAAACAATTACTTCAGCGAATATAGTTGTACGGAGCGCAGGGGCGGACTCCCTGGCGATTAAGCGTGCGCGGAAAATCCACTTTTGATGCCGCCGTCAGAGGCATCAAAAGTTAGTTGGAGCCACGCCGTCCGGAAAGCCTGCCCCGGAGCGCAGTACAACGGACCTTTACTTCATACCAACTCTCTTCAAATCGTATAAACCCGTAGCAGAGCAGAACGGACTCCATTAGAAAAGCGTTTGATCTTGCCATACCCAACTTATGGTTATGATTTATGGAATGTATATTTACCATTTTATAGAAAATGCCCTTTTTAAAAAGGAATAATTATAGGAATGTCAAATATAAAAGAGATAAGCAAGACTTATAGAAGTCTGCTCTTAGATTTCAGAAAATTCGGAAAAGAGGGGTGTTTGTATGGTGGATATGAAACAAACTTCAACGTATATCCGGGATAGAGAAACAGTTATTGCGTTGACGCAAAAGCTAGTCCAAATTGAAAGTGTTTATCGAAATGATGGCAAAGGCAATGAACAGGCAGTAGCCAATTACGTTGCCGAGTATTTACGGAATTTAAATTTGGGCATTGAAGTACACATGGAAGAAGTAGTACCAGGAAGACCGAATGTCATCGGCATTATTGATTCAAAGAAACCCGGGAAAACCCTTTTGTTTGAAGGTCATACCGATGTTGTTACAGAAGGGAACCGCGATGCCTGGGCATATGACCCATTCGGTGCTGAAATCGTGGATGGGCGCATGTATGGTCGCGGGACGAATGATACAAAAGGGAATTTGGCGTGCATGATTACGGCTGTTCAGTCCATATTGCTAGATCAGGAGAGCTTTACAGGAAAAATTATTTTATGCATTCCATGTGATGAGGAAGGGCTTATGCTTGGTATAAAACATTTTATCGCACAGGGCTGGGCAGATGGTGTAGATGGGGCAATTATTTGTGAGCCAGAGGAAAATCAAGTATGCATTGCACAGCGTGGAGCAATCCGCCTGCGTGTTGATATTTATGGAAGGATGGCGCATGGCGCGATTTCATGGAGCGGCATTAATCCAAACTGGCGCATGGCACGCTTTATTACAGAAATGGAGAAATTGGAAAAGGAAGAGCAGGAGCGTTTGGGGGAAGATCCGTTTTTGAAATGGCCTTCGATTACTCCGACAATTCTACAAGCACCTGTTATTGGCGATGCTCAGATTAATGTAATACCGGATCAATGTATGACGACGCTTGATATCCGCACGGTTCCTGCACAAAATCATGATGAGCTTCTGGCCAAAATCGAAGCGATCATTACCCGTATGAAGGAGTCCGACCCTGATTTCAAAGTGGAACTGACTGTACTTGATAATCGGCCAGCCACCTATACAGAACGTACAAATCCTATTGTAGAAGCAGTGCATCATGCAGTAGAACATGTACTTGAAAAAGAGCCGATCTATAATGGTGTACCTGGAGCGACGGATGGAACATTTTTACATGTACATGGGATTCCGATTGTCACTATCGGTGCAGGTGACAGAGACATACCCCATCAAATAAATGAATATGTAGATATAGAGGAGTTGGCGGAAACAACTGCAATCTACAGAAAAGCTGCATTGTTATTTTTGGCAGGTGTTGACCTATGAAAATTGCTGTAATTCCTGGAGATGGCATTGGGCCGGAAGTGATGGAGCAGGCGTTAAGAGTACTGGAAACTTTGCAGGAACTTGACCATGCACTTGAAGTTGAGACAATGACGTTCCAATGGAATTCCGACTACTATTTACAAACAGGGCGAATGATGCCGGAAGATGGACTTGAAACGCTGGCCCAATATGATGCAATCCTGTTTGGTGC
The DNA here is from genome assembly GCF_038008025.1 of Solibacillus sp. FSL W7-1324. Taxonomy (NCBI): domain Bacteria; kingdom Bacillati; phylum Bacillota; class Bacilli; order Caryophanales; family Caryophanaceae; genus Solibacillus; species Solibacillus sp. FSL W7-1324. The sequence goes on along the minus strand of NZ_JBBOYH010000001.1, from coordinate 2,184,507 downwards.
CATTGGGGATGCGCGTGTACCGGATGATGTGACCGTTTGGGAGCTGATTATGCCTATCCGTAAACAATTTCAGCAATATGTCAATTTTCGGCCAGTGAAATCGCTGCCAGGAATTGCTTCACCGCTTGCAGCAAAAGAAGCGATTGATTTCGTGATTTTCCGAGAAAATACGGAAGGTGAATATTCTAATAGCGGCGGCAGGTTATACGGTGGTACAGAGCATGAACTGGCCATACAAAATACGGTGATGACGAAAGCAGGCATTGATAATATTGTGAGTGCGGCATGCGATTATGCGCTGAAATATAAAAAATCGGCGGTAACTAGTGCAACAAAATCGAACGCAGTCATTCATACAATGAAATTCTGGGATGCGATCGTTAATGAAACGATGAGCCGCTACCCGCAGTTGCAACTAAAAAGCTATTATATCGATGCGCTGGTTGCTTACTTCATAGAGCGACCAGAGGAATTTGAGGTAGTGGTAGCTTCTAATCTGTTTGGTGATATTTTATCTGATTTAGGATCGGCCATTATCGGAGGGCTGGGACTTTCACCATCAGGCAATATTAATCCGAATCGAGACTATCCCTCAATGTTCGAACCTGTTCACGGTTCAGCTCCGGATATTGCCGGGCGCGGCATCGCGAATCCGATTGCCCAAATCTGGTCGCTTGCATTACTTCTCGGGCACACTGGACGACCTGATTTAGAACAGCTGATCGTGCAGGCGATTGAGCAAGTATTGGCGAAAGGCGAAGTGAAGACAGCGGATATTGGAGGAACTGCAACGACAGAGGAAATGGGTGGGGCAATTTGCAACGCATTAAAAAGCTGTTATGAAATGAGAGGTGTATAACATGAAAACGGTAATTGTAACAGGTGCTGCCGGGGGTATGGGACAGAAAATTGTTCAACAGCTGTTAGAGGAGAATTATGTAGTTGTCGGACTTGACTTAGCGGCAGATCATCCACTTGAATATCCTTATTTTCAATATCATCAATGCGATGTAACAGATGAGCGGATGATTGAACCAATTGTTGAATCACATTCAAATGTGTACGGCCTGATTAATGTACATGGGTTAGCACAAGCCGCTACCCCGATTGAAGAGGTAACAGCCGATTATTGGGATAAGCTGATGAACGTAAATGTTAAAAGCTTATTTTTACTAGCAAAAGCGGTAGTTCCAAAAATGAAGAGCGCGAACGATGGCGTCATTATAAATATTGCTTCGATTTCTGCTGTACGCCCGAGACCGGGGCTTCAGGCATATATTGCTTCAAAAGGTGCGGCGGAAAGCTTTTCCAGAGCGATGGCCATCGAATTAGCTCCGTATAATGTACGCGTCAATACAATTCATCCAGGACCGGCCAACACGTCGATGCTTGGACAATTCGCGGCAGCGGATTCTGATGTAGAGCAGGCGAAGGCGCAAATTTTCGCTTCCTCCGTTCCGCTCGGCCGATTAATCGAACCGCAAGATATTGCGAATGCGGTACGTTTTTTATTGCAGGAGCAGTCGAGCATTATTACGGGAACGACGCTTCATGTCGATGGCGGGCGCGGCTTATAGAAAGGTGGACAAACGATGGAACATATTCCGATGTGTATTAATGGTGAATGGATCGAGGGAGAGGACAAAATTACGGTGTATAACCCATCTACCGGGAAGCCGCTTGTAACAGTTGCCAATGCAACGAATGAACAAGTAGATTATGCTGTCCGTCATGCAAATGCAGCATTTGAAAGTGAGGAATGGCGTAAAGTAAAGCCATTTGAACGGGGTCAACTATTAGTGGAACTTGCTCAATTTATTCGTCAAAACGCTGAACATTTAGCGGAATTGGAAAGTTTGGACGTCGGGAAACCAATACAACAAGCTCGTGGCGATGTTGAAGCAGCGGCACGTTACTTTGAGTTTTATGGTGGTGCTGCAGATAAAATGATGGGTGACACGATTCCGATAGAGGACGGTATTTTTAATGCGGTCGTATTGGAGCCCATTGGAGTGACGGTACATATTGTGCCTTGGAATTATCCGATTCAAATTACGTCACGCAGTGTGGCAGCAGCAATCGCGACAGGTAACGCGGTAATAATAAAGAGCGCGGAAGATACACCATTAACGACACACGAACTGGTGAAATGGCTAAATGCGCGTCTTCCGAAAGGTATTGTTCAGCATGTGACCGGGCTTGGTAAAGATGTAGGGGCTTATTTATCAAGTCATCCGGGCATTCACCAAATAACATTTACCGGTTCTGTACCTACAGGCATTAGTGTCATGCAGGCAGCTGCAAAAAATATAGTACCTGTAACGTTGGAACTTGGTGGAAAATCCCCGAATATTGTTTTTGCAGATGCAGATGAGGAACTTGCACTTGAAGGGGTTATGCGTGCGATTATTCAAAATGCAGGGCAAACATGTTCTGCAGGTGCACGCTTATTGATTGAAAAATCATATAAAGATACATTTTGTGCGAAACTTGTTGAACGCTTCAAACAGATCCGTGTTGGGGCAGGTGAGCAGAATTTAGACATGGGGCCTTTGTTAAATGCAAACCAATTTCAAAAAATCACGGGTTTGCTGAAACTTGCCCAGCGTGACGGTGAAGTGTTAATTGGCGGCAACCCTTTACGTGTAGAAAATTATGAGGACGGTTATTATGTGGAGCCGACAATTGTAGACGGGCTTGATGTAACACATCCGCTCGCTGTTGAAGAAATTTTTGGGCCTGTATTAACTGTTTTTACATTCGAAACAGTAGAGAATGCGATACAGCTCGCCAACAGTACAGATTACGGGCTCGTTGCCGGTGTATGGACACGCGATATTGACGTCGCGCATTTTATGGCCAGCCGTATAAAGGCCGGTCAAGTATTTATCAATAATTACGGTGCGGCGGGCGGTATCCAAATGCCGTTCGGCGGCTATAAAAAGAGCGGAATCGGAAGAGAAAAAGGATTGGTAGCAATGCGTAACTATACGCAAATGAAAAATATTGCGATTCGCTACAACGTTCAGGGGAGGTAATTGCTGATGACCGAGGAAAAAAAGGCTGTATTGCAAGTCGATAATTTATCGATAGCGTTTGATATGGCAGATGGTAAGCAAACGAATGTTGTCGAAGCGGTCAGCTTTCAAGTGTTCGAGGGGGAGACGCTCGCACTTGTAGGTGAATCCGGCAGTGGGAAAAGTGTGACATCGCTTGCGATAATGCGCCTTTTACAGATGCCGCCAGCCTGTATTACATCCGGAAAAATTTTATTGAACGGTAAAGATTTACTGCAAATGAAGCTGGATGATATGAGCAGTGTTCGCGGGAATGAAATGTCGATGATTTTTCAGGAACCGATGACGTCTCTGGACCCGGTCTTCAAAATCAGTAATCAATTAATTGAGGGAATCCGCCGCCATCAGCCACTGGATAAAAAGCAGGCATTTGCTATTGCGCTCTCGATGCTGAAGGAAGTCGGCATAGCGAATGCCGAAAAAGTTATACATGAATACCCGCACCAGTTATCAGGCGGGATGAGGCAGCGCGTTATGATTGCGATGGCAATGGCCAACAATCCGAAACTTCTGTTGGCGGATGAACCGACAACTGCACTCGATGTAACAGTCCAGGCGCAAATTTTACAGTTAATGTTGAAAATGAAAGAAGAACACGGCTCATCCATTTTATTTATTACACATGATATGGGCGTAGTAGCAGAAACAGCAGATCGGGTGATGGTCATGTATGCAGGTCAAATTGTTGAATCGGGACCTGTAGAACAAATATTTACTGATCCGAAACATCCGTATACGAAAGCACTGCTGCAAACGATGCCATCACTTGCAACAAATGAGCGAAGATTACCTACTATTCCAGGCACCGTCCCGTCTCCTTCAAACTTCTCGGCAGGCTGTCGCTTTAGCCCTCGTTGCCAGCATGCGATGGATATTTGTGATCGCACAATACCAGCTGAAAGCAGTTTTGAATCCGGTCAGATCGTTCGCTGTCATTTATATAAAGAAAAGGAGGTTGCTGCGCATGACACGTGAAATATTAATAGAAGTGAAAAATTTAAAAACACATTTTAGTGTAAAACGAAAAACATTGAAGGAGAAGAAAAAGGTAGTAAAGGCTGTTGATAATATTTCACTTGTTATTTATAAAGGGGAGACGCTCGGTGTAGTAGGGGAATCCGGCTCCGGTAAATCGACTCTTGGGCGCACAATTTTAAAGTTGACAGAGCCGACGAGCGGTGAAATTTATTTTCGCGATATCCCTATTACAAAGCTAAAAGGTAGTGAGTTACAAAAACACCGAAATGCAATGCAGATGGTATTCCAAGATCCGTTTTCATCTCTTAATCCACGTATGCGTATCGGTGATATTTTGCAGGAGCCGATGAAGCTTCAATTATCCATGTCAAAGGAGGAGCGTCAAACGCGTGTTCTGACATTGCTTGAAAAAGTGGGGCTGCGTGCAGATGCGGTGAATAAGTTTCCGCATGAATTTTCGGGCGGACAGCGCCAACGTATTGGAATTGCGAGAGCTCTTGCGATTAATCCGGCTTTTATTATCGGGGATGAACCTGTTTCGGCGCTCGATGTATCGGTCCAGTCACAAGTACTGAACCTGATGATGGATTTACAGGAAGAGTTTAATCTCACCTATTTATTTATTTCTCATGACCTGAGTGTTGTTAAGCATATAAGTGACCGGGTAGCAGTGATGTATTTGGGGAATATCGTTGAAATCGGCGAAAAGGAAAATATATTTGCTGCACCAAGGCATCCTTATACGCAGGCGTTGCTCCAAGCAATACCAGTCGTAGATTTCACCAAAAAACGAGAGGTGATTCCGTTAAAGGGAGATCTGCCGAATCCGATGAATCCGCCCGTCGGCTGTGTGTTTCATACACGATGTCCACATGTAATGCCTCAATGCCGGGAAAAAAAGCCGCTTCTTAAAGGTACAGATGCGCAGCAAGTCGCTTGTTTCTTATACGAGGAGGAGATAACGAATGCATAACAATATAACGGATGTAGCCGGAATTACAGTAGGGCACGCCGTTGATGTACACGGTGTGACGGGCTGCACGGTTATTGTAGCAAAGGATGGGGCGGTATGTGGTGTGGATGTGCGTGGTTCTGCACCGGGTACACGTGAGACCGATGCGCTTGATCCGATTAATGGAGTAGAAAAAGTACATGCCATTACATTGGCTGGCGGTAGCGCATTCGGATTGGAAGCCGCTTCAGGTGTAATGAACTATTTGGCGGAGCAGCAAATTGGTTTATTTGTGGAGGTCGCTACTGTACCGATTGTGCCAGGCGCGGTTATTTTTGACCTATTGATTGGGAGCCCGGCTGCATATGCGACAAAAGAAATGGGCTATGAAGCGGCACGCAATGCGGTGGCTGGTCCTTTTGAAAACGGCAATGTCGGTGTCGGCTATGGAGCGACCGTCGGGAAAGTGGCAGGTATCGAACACTTTATGAAGGGGGGACTTGGCTCAAGCTCTATACAAGGTACGGAAGATTTAGTTGTAGGTGCAATTGTCGCAGTGAATGCGGTCGGTGATGTGAGGGAGCCTGCAACACATGAAATCCTAGCAGGCAGTCGGAATCATGCGACAGGTGAGTGGCTGGATAGCTGCGCTTTAATAAAGCAATATGCAAATGTCCATACAACGCCAGGTGCCAATACGACAATTGGTGCAATTGCCATCAATGCGAAACTGACGAAAGCTGAAGCGAAAAAGCTGGCGCAGCTGACGCATAATGCACTTGCGCATACGATTTATCCAGTGCATACAATGTTTGATGGCGACACAATTTTTGTACTCGGTACAGGGGAAAAGCGTTATCAGCTTGATTATTTAGGACAGCTTGCAATAGAAGCAATGGAGCAGGCGATTGTTCTTGCGGTAAAAGATGCGAAGCGTTTGGCGAATGTTGAAAGTTATGAAAGTATCCGAAAATAGGGGGAGTTCTATTGATAAAGTATGCTCGATTGTTATTAATGGCATTGGTCGTTGTTTTACTGGCAGCTTGTTCGGAAGATTCAGGCTCTAGTTCTTCAAATGAAACAAATAATAGCTCATCAGGGGACGCGGCGCAAGAAATTATCGTACGTGTAAATGATGATCCGGATTTTTTAGATCCGCATAAAGCGACTGCTTCGATTTCATTCCAGATGATTTTAAACATGTTCGAAGGATTGATGGCTCCAAATACGGATGGTTCATTACGCGAGGCATTAGGAGAAAAATATGAAGTATCGGATGATGGCTTAGAATATATATTTACGATCCGTCAAGGTGTAAAATTCCATGACGGTTCAGATTTAACGGTGGACGATGTTAAATATACGTTCGACCGTTTAATGGGGACAAATGGCGGCGAAAAAATGAAAAATAATTTTGATAATGTTCTTTCGACAGAAGTTGTGGACGATAAGACATTTAAATTTACATTAAAAGAGCCGAATTCAAACTTCTTATATGCATTAACCGCATTAACTTCAGGAATTGTACCGGCAGCAAACGACGGCAAGCATAATGAAAACCCAATCGGTACAGGGCCATTCGCATACGAAAAATACTCACCGGGTACGAATTTAGTGCTGAAGAAAAACGACAACTACTGGAGAGATGGTTTACCGTATTTAAATAAAGTAACGTTCAATTTCCAGTCGGATGATCAGGCGGCTATTATGGCGCTGCTTGCAAATGAAGTTGATTTAACAAGTATACCTTGGGCACGTATTGATGAAGTAACCGATGAATTTAATACAATGCAACAGCAGAATAACTCATCGTTAGTTGTTACTTTTAATGAAGAGAAAGAACCTTTTAACAATGTGAAAGTGCGTCAGGCGATCGCAATGGCGATTAATAAGGACGACATTATCAGCTCTGTATTTAACGGGTATGCGGAGAAACTTGGCTCCAATATGAGTCCGGCGATGGGGAAATACCATGATGATTCTCTTGTGGATGTTTGGCCATTCGATGTTGAAAAGGCTAAATCTCTTCTTGAAGAAGCAGGATATCCGGATGGCTTCTCTACAAAAATTACGGTTTCATCTCATAACGGAATTTACGGGAATATTGCACAAATCGTTGTTGAGAATTTGAAGGCAATCGGTATTGACGTTGAAATTGAAGTCGTGGAATGGGGGATTTGGCTGGAGCGTGTTTACTTTGGCCGTGATTATGAAATGACGGCAATCGATTTAACAGGGCGCCCATCTGCCTATGAAGTGTTAAATGATTACGTTTCAACGAACGATGGAGAAAACTTTTTCCGATTCAACAATGCTGACTTTGATAAGGTGATGAGTGAAGTGCTGCTTGAAACAGATCAGGAAAAGCAAGTGGACTACTTCAAACAGGCACAAAGTATTTTAACTGAGGAAGCAGCGGCAGTGTATATTGCAGACTATCAAGTGATCTGGGGCTCAGATAAAGCGGTATCCGGTTTGAAGTCGTATCCATTCTGGTACCATGATATGTCGGAAGTGAAAATGTCAAATTAAGAAAGGGTTGAAGCGTAATGCTGTATTTACTACGCCGCTTCGTCCTCTTAATTGTTACTGTTATTTTTGTATCATTTATTACATTTGGCGTGTTTCAAATTTTGCCTGGAGACCCCGTGCTGACCATGCTTGGTACAGAGGCGGATCCTGCACAGATTGAAAATTTGAGGTCTGAGCTTGGCTTGGACCTCCCGCTATATGTACAATATTTTGACTGGATAACAGGACTTTTTACAGGGGATTTAGGAAATTCTATTCGATTTTCAATGCCGGTCATGGATTTAATGCTCGATCGCCTGCCAGTCACTCTTTCATTAGCAGCAATTACGCTTTTCATCGTTTGTGCAGTGTCGTTACCGCTTGGCATGTTTGCCGCACGACGTCAAAATAAATTAAGTGACTTAACGCTGTCAACGGCAACACAAATCGGGATGGCTATTCCATCATTTTGGCTGGGGATGATGCTGATTATTTATGTTGCTATGAATGTTGATTTTTTCAGAATTAGTGGCTACATACCTTGGTCCACAAGTGTTACAGGGGCATTTAGTACATTGTTATTACCGGCGATAACGATTGCCATTCCGCAAATAGCGATTAATTTCCGCTATGTCCGTACGGCGATTCTTGAGCAGATTCGCCTTGATTATGTTCGGACAATTCGCAGTAAAGGTATTGTTGAACGCATCGTCATGTACAAGCATGTACTAAAAAATGCATTGATCCCGATTTTAACTGTTTTCGGATTGATATCAGCAGAAGTAATGGCAGGAACAATTATTGTTGAGCAAGTATTTTCGATTCCAGGTGTAGGGCAGTTATTAGTGACGGCAATCAACAACCGGGATTTTCCGCTTGTACAGGGAATCGTCATGTATATTACGATTGCAGTAGTATCGATTAACTTTATCATTGATATTTTATACTCCATTATAGATCCACGAATTCGAATTCGCTAAAGGGGGTGAGCAAGGTTGACATCTAAACTTCTGAAAAACTTCAATTTGCTCATCGGCTTGTTTATTGTTGGTGGGTTATTACTGATTATGATAATAAGCTTTTTTTACACGCCGCATGATGTAACGGCAATGAATATTGCACAAAAACTGCTGGCACCAAACGGCACCAATTGGTTCGGGACAGATGAATTCGGCCGCGATATTTTTAGTCGGATTATGAAAGGGACACAAACAGCCTTTTTAGTTGGGGTAATCACAGTTTTTATTGGAGTTGTATTTGGTGTGCTCATTGGAGGCATTGCCGGTTATTTCGGCGGTTGGACGGACGAAATATTAAGCCGTTTTCTAGATGCGCTTATGGCGTTTCCGGGCATCATTTTAGCGTTAATGCTCGTGGCCATTTTTGGTCCGGGTATTGTGAATACATCCATCGCTTTGGGAGTCATTGCAATACCAGGCATTGCCCGCATTGTAAGGAGTGGTTTCGTCCAGCAGCGTGAAGCGGAATACGTGTTGGCGGCAAAGCTCATTGGCGCTAATGCACCGCGTATTATGTTTCGGCATATTTTCCCGAACATTTCCTCACAAATTATTGTTGCGGCAACGATTACATTTGCTACGGCGATGCTGGCAGAAGCGGCTCTTAGCTATTTAGGACTGGGTGTGCAGCCACCTGACCCTAGTTGGGGAAGGATGCTGAAAGATTCACAGTCTTATTTGACGAGTGCCCCCTGGTATGTCTATGCGCCTGGGATTGCGATAACAATAATGGTATTAGGGCTATATATGCTAAGTAATGCTGTGCGGGATTTGTTGGACCCGAGATCAAAGCAATAATTGTTCAGTGATTTCAAAAAGGACAGTGCTGAAAAAATAATCCAAATATAATAAAGGCAGGAATAGTATGACAACAGATTACACATTACCGTATAAAATAATACAAGCACCAATGGCCGGAATTACGACGCCTAAATTTGTCGAAGCTTGCTGTGAGGCAGGCATGTTAGGGTCAATAGGGGCAGGTTACTTAAATGGTGAAGAAACACGGATATTTATTCAACAAGTTAAGCACCTGACGAAGAAACCTTTTAGTGTGAATTTATTCGTACCGGAAGAATCGGGAATCGATAATGCGATTATTCAAAAGGCGTGCAAGGAATTGCAGCCTTTTTATGAAAATTTAGGTATTTCCAGTACACCATCTGTCGTGCCTGCAGAAGTTTTTCTCGACCAAATCCAGGCGATTATCGAGGAAGAAGTAAATATCGTATCGTTTACGTTTGGTATTCCTGATGTACACATAATAAAAAAATTAAAAGAACGCGGTATCTATTTAATCGGCACGGCCACAACTGCAGAGGAAGCGATTGCCGTTGAAAAAGCGGGTCTTGATGCCGTAGTTGTTCAAGGAAAAGAAGCAGGCGGGCATCGCGGGTCGTTTACTGAGCCTCTTCAATTAATAGCGACTAGTAATCTTTTAGCGGATGTACGTGAACTAATATCCATTCCGCTCATCGCTGCGGGTGGAATTATGACGGCCGAGCATGTCAGGGAAATGTTGCAGCAAGGGGCGACGTCTGTTCAAGTGGGTACGGCTCTCTTAACTGCATATGAATGCGAGTCATCGAAAATCCATAAACAGGCGATTTTAACTTCCGGTATTCATGCGACAACTTTGACGAAAGCCTTTACCGGCAAATATGCGCGCGGCTTGAAAAACAGATTTACCGAGCAATTAAAAGAAGCGACTACCGCTCCATATCCGGTCCAGCATTATTTGACACAACCGATCCGAAAAGAAAGCGCCCGCCAAAACAACCGTGAATATATGTCTCTTTGGATGGGGGAAAATAGCTATTTGGCTAAAGAGGCATCTGTTAAAGAGATTATCGAAACTCTCTTACCGTAAAATTTTTTATACCGACGACAAAGGATAAAAACTTTGTCGTCGGTGTTTTTTTGTGCTTATTTGTTTGGATAATGCATATAGTTTCGTTAAGGAAGGAGGGCTTTATTGGAATTACAAGATGTGCTTCGTGTTGCAGGGATTGGGTTGATTATTGCACTTCTTCATTTATTCTTCGAGCATTTAGGAAAAAAAGAGTTTTCATTTTTCCTGTTTTTCATTGCGTACCTATACATGACGATTGAATTAATTCGATTTTTGCGCTTGTTCTTTCAAGAAATTGTCGTATTTTTTCAATGGTTGACGGCCGTCTAGCGAAATGATTGCGCTATTTGCAAGTGTCATTTATTTAGTTCTGTTTTTATTTTTAAAACAGACGATGGACAAGCTGCATTCAATCATTGTCGTCATCGCTTTCTTTATTTTTTTCCAGTTTGTTATCCGCGAACAACTCATCCCGCTTTGGCAGCGACTCGCAGTTATTTTCAATAATGTTCCATACAGTAAGGGACTGCTTTTCACGGCATTGCTCTTTTTGCTGAATGAATTAATCTGTCAGCTATTAGATCAATTTGAATATGAAGCTTTTGCGACATTAGTCACGTTGTCCATTCGCATGACCGCAGTTTTATATTGGATCAATCTGCTACAACCGAAATTTCAGCTATTAATCCAATTATTAGAAAGGCTACAGTAATGCAGACAATTTATTCGATTTTTTCAGAGCCTATTCAATCGTTAGTGTATTCTTTGCTGCTTGTAGCGATCTATATTTTGATGTATTTACTGCTACTTGCTTTAGTCCCGAAAGAAACCGTGTTAATCGAACAGTTATTTATTATTTTGTTTATCGTAGTATTTGCACAAAATGTTGTCGATGCCTTTGTGGTGCTGTATGAGCTCATTGCCATACTGCAAAATTTCTTTATGGCGATTTTGCCGATTATGTCATTTATGCTGTTGACAATTCAAACCGTGTTTACGGCGATCGCATGGAACCCGATTATCATTCTTTTTGTCCAAATCATTTTATTTGTCAGCACAAACGTAACGATACCAGCTCTTGTCCTCGCATTGATATTTGATGTATGCACAAAAATATATCCGGCCATTTCCTTTTCAAAAGCTGCAGATTTTATCCGTTCTTCCATTTTAAGCGTCATGATTGCGTCGGTTGTTGCATTGACCTCGATTTTGACGCTTTCGGGTGCCGCCTTTATTCAGCTGAATGATGCATTAAAATCACCTATAAAAAAATTGATCGAGCAGAATATTCCGTTAATCGGCAACTTGATTGTAGAAGGGCTTTCCTTTTTCCAAAAAACCCAGTCAACGGTTTCCACCTTTGTCGGACTGTCCTTTTTGACAATTATCTGGGGTGCGGCTTTTTATCCGGCAACGGTCCTTTTAATGCACGCACTGCTGTTTAAAATTATTGGCGCCATTATTGAACCGTTTACAAATATGCGTATGAGCGGTCTGTTTGATGATGTTGGAAAGACGATGTTTGTTTTATGTGCGGTGGCCTTTTTACTTGGCTTCGCAATTATGTTTATCGTGCTGTTATTTATTTTCTTTATGCAGATGTCAATGGGGGGAAAAACATGATTCAATTATTTCTTTTTATTTTACTGGGCAGCAGTCTTCTCCTTTTTGCCGATGAGCGGCAATGGCAAGTATATGTAAAGCTCGCATTGTATTTATTCGTGACAAGCACAATTCTTTCATTGTTTGCATAACCGGTTTGTTTCGTTCATACATTATGTTGAAATCTAGTAGAGAAGGGGGCGTATACGCTTAATAATGTGGAAAAGAAACAAGCGAATCGTCCTGTCTTATTAATTGTCATTGCCGCAGTATTTATTATTTTTGTATTCATGTTTCTATCACAATCGGAGAAAGGGGAAAGTTATAGCTCAAATGAGGAACAGCTTGCCAGATTATTAAGTGAAATTCAGTCAGTCGGACAAGTCCAGGTTTATTTTCACTATGATCAACATAGTGAACAGCAATTTCTGTCTGTATCACAACAGCAAAAGCTATCCGGTGTCATCATTGTGGCACAAGGAGCGAATAACACCGACGTGAAAACCATGCTAAAGGAAACAGTTGGGCATGTTCTGCAAATTCCGTCGCATCGTATTCAAGTAGTGCCAATGCAAATTAAGGGGGAAAACAAGTGAAAGTGAAAAAGCGAACAGTTTGGTTCTTAACAGTAGTAAGTTTAGCTGCGGTAATTTCTGTATTTTATATTTTTGAAGACAATACGCCGAATATTTTAACAATCTTCTCTGATGAAACGATTGATGAAACAGATATTTTAGGGGTCAATCAAAACCTGACACAACCAGTTAACTCAGAAAGCGACTTATTCCAAGAAGTACGTTTAGAGTTGGCAAACAAACGCAGCCAGCAAAAAGAACAGCTGACACAAAAGATTGCTGCGGATGAATTTACAGCAGAAGAAAAGAATGAGGCATTCAATGAAATGGATGAACTGATCAAATTGGAATCATCAGAAGCGATGCTGGAAATGCTTATTAAATCAATCGGCTATTCTGATGCCCTTGTCCGTATTGATGGAGATAAAGTAGCTGTACGAGTTATGTCAGATGAAGTATCCGAGAAATTAGCAGATGAAATTTTATATGTGGTGCGCTCTGAATTTAAGGATTATGTAAATGTTAGTGTAGAATTCGAACCTTTTAATTAAGAGAGCGTCATATTATAGTAAAGCAGTAAATGTGTTATATAGCAGTTTGAAATATGTTTCTTTGTCTTAATATAAGATTGTTCTGCTTTATGCCTATTTTTGAGCTATTTAAAATTATTTGTTTCAAAATAGTCCGAAAAATTATAAAATAGGGTTTGTATTGTTATTACTTTTTTTTAAGGGAGAGTTAAAGATGTTCAAAGTTCAAGAAATCCGAGAAATTATTAAATTAGTAGATGCTTCATCAATCGACGAGTTTGTATATGAAGCGGACGGCGCAAAGGTTAAACTAAAGAAAAACAACGGTGTTACGGAAGTAGCAGCTCCTAAAAAAGTACAAGAAGCAGCACCGGTTGCAGCAGTAGCAGCACCAGCAGCTCCAGTACAAGTGGAAGCGGCACCAGCACCAGCTCCAAAAGCAGAAGCACCAGCAACACCAGTAGAAAACACGGCTGATTTACATAAAATCACGTCTCCAATGGTTGGAACATTCTACCAAGCTCCAAACCCGGAATCACCGGCATATGTAAAAGTAGGCGATAAAGTAGGCGAAGAGTCAATCGTTTGTATCGTAGAAGCGATGAAGTTATTCAACGAAATCGAAGCTGAAGTTAAAGGTGAAATCGTAGAAATCTTAGTTCAAGATGGCCAGTTAGTAGAATACGGTCAACCATTATTTTTAGTAAAAGCTGAATAAGGAGCGTATATACAAATGAAAAAAGTATTAATCGCAAACCGAGGCGAAATTGCAGTACGTATTATTCGTGCATGTAAAGAGCTAGGTATTCAAACGGTCGCAGTATATTCTGAAGCAGATGCGGATGCATTGCATGTGAAACTTGCGGATGAAGCATATTGTATCGGACCAAAGTTATCGAAAGATTCGTATTTAAGTTTCCCAGCAGTTTTAGGGGTAGCACAAAAAACAGGTGCTGACGGGATCCACCCAGGATATGGTTTCTTGGCGGAAAACGCAGCATTTGCTGAAGCTTGTGAAAACGCGGGTATTAAATTTATCGGTCCTTCTTCGGATGCGATTAAAATCATGGGAATTAAAGACGTTGCACGTGACACAATGGAAGCGGCAAACGTTCCGTTAGTTCCTGGTACAGGCATTGTACCGAATATCGAAACAGGTAAAGAATGGGCTGCGAAAATCGGTTACCCAGTCATCATTAAAGCAACTGCTGGTGGTGGCGGTAAAGGGATCCGTGTTGCACGCACAGAAGAAGATCTTGTAAAAGGAATCGAAATTACTCAAAAAGAAGCAGCGGCTGCATTCGGCAACCCTGGTGTTTACTTAGAGAAATTCATCGAGTATTTCCGTCACTGCGAGATTCAAGTATTAGCGGACAGCCATGGTAATGTTGTACACCTTGGTGAGCGTGACTGTACAGTACAGCGCCGCATGCAAAAGCTTGTAGAAGAAGCGCCGTCTCCGGCACTATCTGAAGAGCGTCGCGCAGAAATGGGCGAAGCCGCTGTAAAAGCAGCATTAGCTTGTAACTATGAAGGTGCTGGTACAATCGAGTTCATCTACGATTACCAGGAAGATCGCTTCTACTTCATGGAAATGAACACACGTATTCAAGTTGAGCACCCTGTAACAGAAATGATCACAGGTGTTGACTTAGTACAACAACAATTAAAAATTGCTTCTGGCCAAGAACTTCCGTTCAAGCAAGAAGACATCAAAATCAACGGCTGGGCAATTGAATGCCGTATTAACGCCGAAAATGCATACAAAAACTTCATGCCTTCAGCAGGTACGGTAGATACGTATGTAGTACCAGGCGGCTATGGTGTCCGTATCGATTCTGCAGTTTATGCAGGTTATACGATCCCACCATATTACGATTCAATGGTTGCAAAACTAATTGTTCATGCGGACACTCGTGAAGAAGCAATTGCAAAAATGAACCGCGCGTTATCAGAATTTGAAGTAGCTGGACCTGGAATTAACACAACAATTCCATTCCACCAGGCTTTAATGAACAACGACGTATTCAAATCAGCGAAATTCAACACGAAGTTCCTTGAAGAAAATGATATTTTAGGCGTGAATGTAAAGGCTTAATCGGCTTTTACTCACGTTTCGACCCTCTAATTTTAAATTAGAGGGTTTTTTCATTTTATTTGAAACTATTTTTCAGTTTGTCCGTCTGTACGTGGGATAGCATTTACATGAATAGGGAAGGGGGCAGAGATTAAGAGGGGAGACAGAGTTACCGAAATGTTACCCTATCTGAAAAGATTGGAATATGTTAACATATATCTGAATCTTTAAATTTTAGAAAATATAAAAGGAAGTGTTATAGGTACATATGAAGAAAATATTTAAACCATTGATCGGTGCAATTGCGATTGGTGCCATTACTCTATCTATCAATACTGATAACAATGTATTCGCGAATGATATAGCAACTGCATGTGATTTTGATGCATCCTCAAATGTAAACCCGGATTATGCCACTACGAACTGCCTGTTAACTGAAACAGCACTGAATTATAATGTCCCGCCTGAAATTGTGAAAGCAATTGCAGAAGGGGAAAGTGGGAATTGGCGTCATTTCGATAGCAACGGCCAAGCAATCGTAACAGCCGATAATGGGATTGGCCTCATGCAAATTACGAATCAGGCAGGGTATGATGAAGCAAGACTAAAAAGCGATCTTGTCTACAATATTGAATCTGGCGTAAAAATTCTAGACAAAATGTTTGATCGATCGGACTTACCTAAAATTAACGGTGGTCAACGAGATGTCCTGGAATCTTGGTACTTCGCAATCATGGCTTATAATGGTACGAAGCCGGTAAATAGTCCAGTTGAGCAAGCAACTGGTGAAAGAAATGCAAATGCCTATCAGGAAAAGATTCTTGGATTTGTTGAGAAGTATGAATTAATCGACTTACAAGTGCTGCCTTTTACAAGTGAAGATTTCCAATATGACTCTAACAGCAGAGATAATATTAAGTTTTTAAAGATGAACTATAACTTTGATTTACCATTAACAAAATCAAAGTATTCTTTTGAAAAAGGTCAAAAAGTAAGTGCTACAACGAATGTAACGGTTAGAACAAGACCTACTACGGATAGCCCTTCTAAGGGGACTTTAAATAAAGGTGAAACGGTTACTATTTCAGGTCCTTTTGAATATGAAGAAGTAGCTTCCAAGAAAAATCACTTTGTCTGGTATCCGGTGAAAAGAAACGACGGGTCAGAGGGTTATGTAGCATCGAGTTATTTGGATTTCGTAGATTCAACAGCAACACCTGAACCTACACCAACACCTGTACCACCAGTAGATTCTAAACCGGATTATTCTTCTTATATTAAACAGTATGCTGATTTCAGCACGACAGCTTGGTGGAAAGATGATATGATCTGGGCAATTGACAAAGGGTACATTCAAGGCGACAGCACAATTCGAAATGCAAAAACAAACAAATTGGAAACACATTTGTTACCGAACAAACAATTAACAGAAGCGCACTTCCTGACTATCTTCTTCCGTTATGCGGAAAAAGATGCTTTAGCGAATGCAAAGAGCACATCATCTTGGGGCAGAAGCGGCGTGTATAACTTGGCGAAAAAGTATAATATGCCGGTATTGGCAAGCGAAAAAACAAAAGCCTCAAGAGATATAGCGGAGAAAGGTATTAGACGCGGGAAATTGGCACAGTTGATGGTTTCGTATTACTATGGGAAAACAGTAAGCGAAAATACAGCAATTCAATTTTTCATCAAGAATGGGCTTACTACACAGTCAATCAAAGAATTCAAACCTAACGATATTTTAACGCGTGCGCACATATCTGCATTCATACAGCGCTATGATTCATTTGTACAAAAGCAAAAATAATTGAAAATACTAAAACGGTTGCGTCCTCGGCAACCGTTTTTCTCATTTTAAAGCTGTAAAATATTTTATTTGGGGTAAAGTATGAATGAAGAAATAAACTGATCGCAGGCATGAAATATTAAAGGAATATTACTCTCGTGATTATTCTGAAAATAACCAATTTTCCCTATTTAAAAAAATGCTCATAATGCATTGCATTTTACTATAATAACGAATATTATATATAAGTTCTTAAAAATTGTTCGTGTTTTGAAAAGAGGAATGCAAATGTTTCAGTTAAAAGAAAATGGGACGACAGTTAAGCGTGAATTATTTGCGGGATTAACAACATTTTTAACGATGGCTTATGTCATCATTGTTAACCCGATTATTTTATCAGGTGCTGGGGTTCCGGTTGATCAAGTATTTATGGCTACAATTATTGCAGCAGTTATCGGTACAGGCTGGATGGCGCTATGTGCGAACTATCCGATCGCCGTAGCACCGGGTATGGGATTAAACGCGTATTTTACTTATACTGTTGTATTAGCTTCAAATGGAGAGATTACGTATACTACTGCTTTTTCAGCGGTGTTTATTGCAGGTATTTTATTTATTATTATTAGTTTAACGCCATTCCGTGAAAAGCTCATTACAGCGATTCCGGAAAACTTAAAATTGGCGATTACTGCAGGGATCGGATTATTTATCGCGTTCATCGGACTGCGTATGTCAAAAATCGTTGTAGCGGATGAATCCAATTTAGTGAAGTTTGGTGATATTTCAGATCCTGCACCGTTATTGACATTTATCGGACTGTTCATTACAGTCGCATTAATGGCACGTAAAGTGAACGGTGCAATTTTTATCGGTATGATCGTGACGGCAATTATTGCCATGTTCACAGGACAGCTTACAATCGATAAAGTAGTGGCGCTTCCGCATTTACCGGAAGGCATCATTGTACTTAATCCAATCACTGCGATTTCTGAAGTAATCGAATACGGTTTATATGGTGTTATTTTTTCATTCATATTAGTTACATTATTTGATACGACAGGGACGCTAATCGGTGTATCAAAGCAGGCAGGATTATTGAAGGACGGAAAACTGCCGCGCGCTCGTAAAGCACTTGTTTCCGATTCACTTGCAACAACAGCGGGTGCGATATTCGGAACAAGCCCATCTACAGCATATTTGGAATCAGGTTCTGGTGTTGCAGTAGGTGGCCGTACAGGTTTAACAGCATTAACGGTTGCTGTACTGTTCATCGTTGCTTCATTTTTCGGACCGCTTGTCGGTTCATTATCAGGTGTGGCGGCTATTACTTCACCTGCATTAATCATCGTTGGTAGTTTAATGATCGGTGTCGTTAAAAATATGAAGTGGGATGAAATTGAAGAGTCGTTCCCGGCATTTTTAGTCATTTTATCAATGCCGCTTACTTCAAGTATTTCTACAGGGATTGCACTAGGTTTTATTAGCTATCCATTAATTATGCTTATAAAAGGCCGTGGACGCGAAGTACA
Organism: Solibacillus sp. FSL W7-1324; assembly: GCF_038008025.1. Lineage (NCBI taxonomy): Bacteria > Bacillati > Bacillota > Bacilli > Caryophanales > Caryophanaceae > Solibacillus > Solibacillus sp. FSL W7-1324. Next base: position 2,166,019 of record NZ_JBBOYH010000001.1, on the reverse strand, counting down.
TCCGCTAGTATATATTTTCGCCGTTCTGTTTGTTTTACAGTTAATCTATTTACCGCATTAATCAAAGTGCTGCTTCTTATTGAAGCGGCACTTTTTTTAGTGTGCCCGGCATGCACAACAGCCTGGTGGTGAAAGTCCACTACAGGCTTGGCAGTAGGAACTGTTAGCGAAAGACAAGGGTGTCCATGGTGACGTGGAATCTGAAGGAAGTCGGACGCAAACTCTCGAACTGACGAACAGAAATCAGATAAAAGGCTGACTTGGGACGGATGAGCTTGCTAAACAAAGCGAAGTCCAATACTGCCCAAATCCCATACAGTAAATCTGGCAGTTACATGAGAGGAAGGCGGTTGTGCTTACCCGGGGAGGTCTCTTGAGGGTTATTCAATTAACAATTTGTTTAGTGATAAATGGATGAATCAAGAGAAGTCAGCAGAAGCCATAGTAGTCTTCGACCGAAGATGAAGGGCCGAACAATCTTTTAAATCTTGAAAGAAACAAGGAGGTGGAGACATCCCGCCAAAACACAGAAAACATCAAGGTATAGACCGAATAGATGGCTACTTATAGAGGGATAAGCTGGAAGCGAAAGAGTATATAAGAGCGTGTAGGGATGTAAACATGGAAATGAAGAAACAAGAAAGTATCAATTTAATTGACAGAATTGCGTCCCATAGAAACCTATGGAATGCATATAAGAAAGTAAAAGGAAATGGAGGAGCACCTGGAATCGACGGTATCACGGTTGATGGACTGAAGGCGCATTTAATAAAATATGAGGAACCATTGAAAAGGAAATTAAAAGATGGTTCCTACCAACCTCAACCAGTGAAACGAGTAGCTATCCCAAAAGCGAATGGCTCCAAACGATATCTAGGTATACCATGTGTATTGGACAGAGTTGTTCAACAAGCCATTCTACAAGTCATCCAACCAATAATTGATCCACACTTTTCAGACAAAAGTTTTGGCTTTCGAAAAGGTCGAAACCAACACCAGGCAATTGCCCTCGCTAAGAAATATTACGAGGAAGGTTATCGAACAGTGGTGGACTGTGACTTGAAAAGTTACTTCGATACGATTCATCACCAGCGACTACGAGCTTATTTGGAAGAATTCATAACAGATAAAATAGTACTTAAGCTAATATGGAAATTCTTACGCTCAGGCATATTGGACAAGGACATCCTCATTGAAACGACAGAAGGTACACCCCAAGGGGGTCCACTCTCTCCAATTCTAGCAAACGTGTATTTAAACAAGCTAGATAGAGAGTTAGAAAAACGAGGACACCGATTCATTCGCTATGCGGATGATTTTGTGATTTATGTAAAGTCACCAAGAGCAGGTGAACGCGTCATGACCAGTGTCAAGAATTTTATCGAAGATGAACTGGGTCTCACAATCAATGAGCAGAAAAGTAAAGTATGTGGCGCAACAGCAGCTACATTCTTAGGGTTTCATCTACAAAATCTGTCGGGAAAGTGGGATACCGACCAATCAAGTCCGCCAAGAAACGACTAAAAGATAAGCTAAGAATACTGACGAGTCGTAAACGAACAGGGACATTTAGTGAGATTGTGAAAAGAATCAATCAAACAACGGTTGGTTGGATTAATTACTACGGAGTTTCCAACATGAAAACTTTCATCCAAGAATTACAGGGATGGTTAAACCATCGCTTACGTCAATTAATATGGAAACGGTGGAAGCTACCACGAACTAAATATGTGAAATTACGCCAATACGGAATCCAACATGATGAAGCGATGAAAACGGCGCATTCAAGAAAAGGGTACTGGCGAATATCACGAAGCGAGGTTCTACACCAAGCCATTCCAAATAAAAGGCTCGTAAAATGGGGACTGAAAGACCTGTCCCAATTTTACGAGCAAAGATACTCAAAAGATTGAACCGCCGTATACGGAACCGTACGTACGGTGGTGTGAGAGGTCGGCTAGCCAATTAATGGCTAGCCTCCTACTCGATTATCAACATCCTGTTCTATAAGGATATTTTTGGGTATGAAAAAAAGGAATGTCTACTATGATTTTTAACTATTGTACACATGATAATCGTACGATATAGTAGGTTCCGTCATAAATACTCTTCATCCTAATCATATAGACATGAGGTTATATAATGGATTTAATTATTATTTTATTTGCTTTAGGGCTGTTAATGTTTGCGGCTTTTAGAGGATTTTCGGTTATTATCGTTGCGCCAATATGTGCACTGTTAGCGGTATTTCTCATTGAGCCTGCCAATATATTACCGTTCTTTTCGGGCATTTATATGGAAAAGATGGTCAGCTTCATTAAAAATTATTTCCCGGTCTTTCTGCTAGGTGCGATTTTCGGGAAAGTTATTGAGATGTCTGGTATTGCGGAATCGATCGCAAAAACGATTGTAAAACTGATCGGTGCCAAACAGACGCTATTAACAATCGTATTATTTGGGGCCATTTTAACTTATAGCGGTGTCAGTTCGTTTGTCGCTGTTTTTGCGATATATCCTTTTGCCGTTCAATTATTCAAAAAGGCGGATATCCCGAAACGACTCATGCCGGCTACAATTGCACTCGGGGCATTTACATTTACAATGGATGCTTTACCGGGAAGTCCGCAAATTCAAAATGTGATACCGACAACGTTTTTCGGGACTAATATATACGCAGCACCTGTATTAGGGATTATCGGTGCCATCATTATATTAGGAACCGGATTATCGTATTTGGAATGGCGAAAGCGTTCGGCTAAAAAAGCTGGGGAAGGCTATTATGGCTTGAATGGTGAAATCAAAGAAAATGATGACAACAGCAAAGCGCTGCAACCTACGAATGATATGGATCAGTCGATTTTACGGAAAGTTTTAGCTTTTGTACCGCTCATTTTAGTGGCGGTAATGAACAATTACTTAATTACAGCCATTCCTAGATGGTATCCGAATGGATTTGACTTTGCGGCGATCGGTCTCTCTGACTATTCGATTGATGTTGCTGCAAATGCCTCTATTTGGGCGATTGAAATTGCGGTCATCGTCGGCATTGTTTCGGCATTCGCCTATAACTTTAAACGTGTTATCCGACAAGTGAAAGAAGGATTAAATAAAACGATCGGCGGTGCTTTACTGGCTGTAATGAACACAGGTTCCGAATACGGATTTGGTGGAGTTATCGCTGTATTGCCCGGTTTTTCGACGATTAGCAGTGGAATATCGGGCACCTTTACAAACCCGCTTGTAAATGGTGCAGTAACGACGAGTGTGTTAGCAGGTGTCACAGGATCTGCTTCGGGTGGAATGGGAATTGCGCTAGGTGCAATGGGTGACCAGTTTAACAGAGCGATTGCAGCTGCCAATATTTCACCGGAAGTTATGCACCGCGTTGTAGCAATGGCATCAGGTGGAATGGATACATTGCCGCATAATGGTGCAGTCATTACACTTCTGGCTGTAACGGGATTAACGCATAAACAGTCGTACGGAGATATTTTTGCTATTACGCTAATTAAAACAGCAGCTGTATTTGCCGTCATTGCACTGTATACGTGGTTTGGAATTATTTAAGTAAGAGAAGATTGAATTTTTATTGAGTAGAGCCGGAGATCAAATTGAGTCTCCAGCTCTTTTTTATTTAAAAAAACAAATGGTTTATTTTCACTTTAAAATAAATACATCTTTTTAGCTTTTTTCTAAATACTAATGCAGAGGAAATTTATTAAGGAAGTGATAAAATGCAAAGAAAAAAATGGAAAAGAATTGCTTTTATTTTATTTTTAGTCCTTTTATTTATATTTGCAGCTATGTACGTTTTCAATAGTCTCGGTGAAGCAAAAGGACGGGACTATTATGAAGAAACAGGTCAAATTATTTGGGATATTCAAACGGACGAAAAGGTAGTGGCCCTGACATTTGATGATGGGCCACATCCGAAATATACTAGCCAAATACTTGATTTACTTGAACAATATGAGGCAAAAGCAACGTTTTTTATCGTGGGGCAATTGGCTGAAAAAAGCCCCGAACTCGTTTTGCGAATGCATGAAAGTGGACATGAGATCGCCAATCATACGTACACACATCCCTTTACAAAATCAGTTTCTCCCATTATGGAAGAGGTTAATCAAACATCCGATACAATTTTCAGCATTACAGGGGTGAAACCGAATTTATTTCGGCCGGTCGAGGGACATTATACAGATGAACTCGTAAAAGAATCCGTTAAAAACGGCTATAAAATTGTTATGTGGTCATGGCATCAGGATACTGAAGACTGGAAAGATCCAGGTGTAAATAAAATAGTAAATACCGTATTGAACGGTCTTGGAAATGGAAATGTTGTGCTTTTCCATGATGGAGGGGGCAATCGGGAGCAGACGGTTCAAGCGTTGGAGAAAATTTTGCCCAAGCTGAAAGAGCAGGGCTACCGGTTTATTACAATTTCACAAATGATCCGATTACAAAATGATACGAAACAACATATCGTAGAGGAGGAGAAGTGATGAAATACAGAATTGCATTGATGATGACAGCCATTTTCATCCTAGCATTTATCCCGGTTGCCGATGCATCAGCTGAAGAGGCCACCACCTTGACAAAGGAACAGCTAATGCAAAAAAGGATGGACTATTATATACAGCATGAAAATATATTATTGCCCTGGTATTATCTGGCTGCTGTCGATCAATTTGAACGCAATATCCAGGAAGTGCGAACGGATATACCAAAACGGGAAAGTGTCATAGCTATTCAATTTTCGGATGAATTTTGGTCCGGTATTTTAAATCCGGCGGGCGATGATACATCCCCGGTTTCGATTGCCTATTTTAATGGGAACGGTAAGGACGGCAATGGAGATGGTGTGGCAGACCGGTCCGATGATGCCGATGCATTATATACATTAGCGAGCTATTTAAGACAGTATGGATATGGTGAGGATAATTTTAAATTGGCCTTATGGGATTATTATCAAAATGAACTTTCGGTCAATCAAATACTTGTAATTGCAAAATTATATGAGAAATTCGGAACAATCAATTTAGATGATCATACATTTCCGTTATCCACTCATGCCGACTACAGCTATAGAGGAACATGGGGAGCAAATCGCGGCTGGGGTGGACGTAGAATCCATGAAGGTACAGATATTTTTGCACCTTACAACACACCGGTCTATTCAACATCATACGGTGTAATTGAAGTGATGGGCTGGAATCAGTTTGGCGGCTGGCGTGTCGGTATCCGTGATAACCATAACTCGTACCATTATTATGCACACCTCGCTTATTTCCAGAAAGGGCTTAAAGAAGGCGATATAGTCGAGGCAGGACAAATTATCGGCTATGTTGGAAGTACAGGGTACGGAAAAGAAGGAACAGCCGGAAAATTCCCGCCGCATCTTCATTACGGAATCTATAAATTTAACGGCCGTACAGAGTGGGCTTTTGATCCGTATCCAGCTTTGGCAAGATGGGAAAAAGAAGCGAAGCAAAGAAAACAATAATGAGGTATTCATTCTCGCTGTCTATAAAAGTGACGGTATCCCATATTCAATCCAAGTGGGCTTTTAGTGACATTGCTTCTGTTAACAGAAGTTAAATTTCTGAATAAGCTATGAGAACTTTGCTTTTATAGATAGGAGAAATAACATGAAAACAAACTTCAATTTTTTAGTATTGATCTGCCTTTTTTTACTTACAGGCTGTGAAAAAGAGTCGTATTCTGAGGCTCCCGATACGGTGGAAGAACAAGAACCGCAAATTGAAACTTCGACTACAGCACCTTCGGAGAGTGAAGCGATTGTCGGAGAATATCCGCTTATTTATCCAGCTGTCATAACATTGCTCGATCCGAGAACAATGGAAATCGTGAAATCGTTCACACCGCAATTATTAGGTTATGGAACGGATAACGGACTGTACGAGGCTAACGTAAAAAAAATAGCAAGGGAACTGGCAAGAGGGACTGAAAAAAGGACCGGCTATGATCAAACAATGGTTCTTCATAAAGTCGGGGATAATGGGGATCTTATTGAAGGGATTCCCGGAATCGTATTAAAGGAAAGTGAATTGGTTGAAAAAATTTTAGCAGCTTCACCTAAAGGAGATCATATATTTTTGCCTCTGTATATTTTGGAAACCAATCTGGATATAGATATTCCTTCACTGGATGATGTGACCATTGCATCGTTTACGACTTATTTTAATGCATCAAAAACCGGAAGAAGCGAAAATATCCAGCTTTCCTCTAAGGCAATTCATAATATTTTAGTGGGGGATGGCGATTACTTTTCTTTTAACACAATGGTTGGAGAGCGGACAGTGGAAAAAGGATATCAACCGGCACCTGAAATTATTAATAAGGAACTAGTAATGGGAATCGGCGGTGGAATTTGCCAAACCTCCTCGACATTGTTCAATGCTGTTGATCAGTTAGGAATTCGCATTACCGAAAGGCATCACCACTCATTGAATATCGGGTATGTACCAACAGGCAGAGACGCCACGGTTTCTTATGATTCGCTCGATTTCAAATTCCAAAATACGAGCGGGGCTCCGTTTTTAATTAAATCGTATTACAGTAAAGGTGCGCTGACAATCGCCATCACGACATCGCATCAATATAAAGATCTATTTAAAAAGCAATGACTAACTGCTCTTTATAAAAGGGCGGTTTTTTACTTTGCTGGTGTACCTTGATGGAAGAAAATACGCCATGTACCGTTTTCATTGCGCCAAAGGGAGCTGCGGTTTTGCTTGTTGCCATTTGTGCGATTTGTCGTAACGAATCGTGTTTGCACAATCTGATCTGCAATTGCAATTGCCTGGAAGTCCGTAACGGTAAATAAGGATTCTTCAATGCCTTGTTCTGTTATCTCATTCAGTAGGAAAGATTTATCCATTTTGCCTCCGGAAGACCCGTATTCCAGAAAATCCTCGCTCAAGAGGCGGATAAAGTCTTCCTTTTTGTAATACATGAGTTGCTGTTCAAGAAGCAGAAATTGATTGTTGAGTGCTGTCATAAATTATCCCCCATTCGAATTGACTATCAGTGGAACGATTTTCAATGTAAATCGTTTCTTTACATGGTATGATTTTGTCTTGTAGTTGTAAAGAAGGTTTAAGAAGGTGATTGTTATGTGGGAATCGATAAAATGGTTAATTCCGTCTGTTACCGCACCAACTGTAGCAGATGGTCTGGCGGCTGCAGCAATAATCGTCGCCGGTTTACTCATCATTCGATTCGTAATACGGCCGCTGTTATTTAAAATCGCGGACTTGTTCAATAAAAAAAATCATCCCGTTTTTGGAGACATAACGAAAAGTGTGTATCCATCAATACGTAACGCCATTATTTTCAGCCTTATTGTGATGGCGGTTTCTCTATTAATCGAAGTATGGCTGTTTGATAATACGAAACTTGGTATTTATATCGATTCGGTGTATGTATTTTTTGCGTTTAAAGCGCTGTATGATGTACTCGGTTTTTATTTGAAAAATCCCCACCGATTTGAAACAGGGAAAGATCAGGATATTTTAACACCGTTTTTCCTAAGGATGAGTAAAGTTGCAGTAATGGTCATTGCGATGTTTACAATTGCGTCACTGTGGAACTTTAATTTAAACGGGTTTTTAACTGCGATTGGACTAACAGGTGTTGCGCTCGCATTTGGTATACGTGACACGCTCGCCCATATATTCGGCGGTATGAGTGTTGCCTTGGATAAACCATTCCAAATCGGGGATTGGGTTATGTCGGGAGATGAAAAAATTGACGGCACGATTCAGGATATAAATTTGCGCAGTACGGTCATTCAAACTTCCGATAAAGGAACGGTTTATGTACCGAACTCGTATTTGGTCAACCGACCGATTTATAATTTGTCGACACGGATCGAAAGAAAAGTGGAGCATTTCCTCCATATTTCAAATGAAAATACTGAGGAAAGCATTGTAAAGTTTTTGGAATCGGTACGAGAGCAAATTTCATTGCATCCGAAAATCTCGAAAAAAATCATCCATGTGGCAATGGATGAGCTGATGCCGACAAGCTGTCGTATTCTTATACGATATTTTGTTGAAACAAATGATACGGGCATTATGCTGGAGGTTCGTCAGGAAATATTATTTGTGGCAAAACATTACTGTGAAGTGTATGACATTAAACTTGTTGATCCGAATGACGGTCAGTATGCATGGAATAATGGATGACCGTCGCCAAATTTAGAAAATATGGCGTAACGGTTCTACATCCAACGCGTAATTGTAGTATACTGAACATAAGGATTTAAAGTAACAAGCGTTAGAAATCCATTAGTTTACATAAGAGAGGATGTATCGCAAATGGCTGAGAAACAACAAGTAGCATTCGTACAACCAACACCGGTTGGTAAAGAAGAATTAGGAAAGATTGAAGTCGCGCCAGAAGTAATTGAAGTTATCGCAGGTATCGCTGCAACAGAGGTGGATGGAATCGCTGCAACACGCGGAAATTTCGCATCAGGTGTTGCCGAACGTTTCGGTAAAAAAGTTCATTCGAAAGGCATCAAGTCAGCAATGTCTGAAGAAGGCAATATTGTCATTGATGTATTTTGCACAGTGAAATATGGTTATGCCATTCCAAAAGTGGCGAAAGAAGTACAAACAACGATTCGACAAGCCATTTTAAATATGACAGCCATTGAAACAAGCGAAGTGAACATCCACATTACAGGGATTCAGTTCGAAACTTCAAAAGACGCAGAATAACTGTATAAACAGGAACCGAGTTCATTTAATTGATGCTCGGTTTTTTTGTTTTCTTAAAAATAAAGGATTTAATTTAGAATGTTTTTTCATATTTTTGTGAATTTTAGGATATGAACAAGGTGAAAATAGGGTATAGATTAAAAGCTTCATTTGGTAAGGAGGAAAACGGTATGGGAAACTTTTCTGCAAATGCAAGAGAGCGACTGAAAGAAACATTAATAAAAGACACCTTTGATCTGTTTGTTATAGGTGGTGGGATTACAGGTGCTGGGATTGCGCTTGATGCCGCCACACGAGGATTAAAAGTAGGGCTGGCAGAAATGCAGGATTTTGCGGAAGGCACAAGTAGCCGATCGACAAAACTTGTACACGGCGGCCTCCGTTACTTAAAACAATTCGAAATAAAAGAGGTTGCGGAGCTTGGTCGAGAGCGGGCAATCGTTTATGAAAACGGACCACATGTAACAACTCCTGTATGGATGTTGCTTCCCTTCCATAAAGGAGGGACATTTGGTTCGTTTTCGACAGCGCTTGGATTGAAAGTATACGATATTTTAGCGAATGTTAAAAAGGATGAAAGACGTTTTATGCTGTCCGCAGATGAAACGATTGCCCGGGAACCGCTTATTAAAAAGGACGGTTTGCTTGGCGGCGGTGTTTATGTGGAATACCGTACAGATGATGCACGTCTGACAATCGAAGTAATGAAGGCAGCTGTTGCCAACGGGGCAATCGCAATGAATCACTTGAAAGTTGTCGGGATTGAGGCAAATAACGTGGCCTTTTCTAAAGTGACGGTGGAAGATCAGCTCACTGGTGAACAATATGAGATCCGAGCGAAGAAAGTCGTCAATGCTGCAGGTCCATGGGTTGATGATGTGCGCAAATTGGATGGGGAACTTAGTAACAAGCATCTTATTTTATCGAAAGGTGTGCATCTCGTTTTCGACGAAGATGATTTCCCGTTGCAGCAGGCGATCTATTTTGATACCGAAAAAGATGGACGGATGATTTTTGCGATTCCGCGGGATGGCAAAGCGTATGTAGGGACAACAGATACTTTTTATGAGGGGGATCCTGCAGACATAAAGGTAACGAAAGAGGATCGACAATATATTATGGATGCGATTCATTACATGTTCCCTCAACTTCAGCTGACAGATGATAAAATCGAGTCGGCATGGGCAGGGGTGAGACCGCTTATCCATGAAGAAGGTAAGGGACCGTCGGAAATTTCACGTAAAGATGAAATTTGGCAATCGGATAGTGGCCTTATTACGATTGCTGGCGGGAAACTGACTGGCTACCGTAAAATGGCGGAAAAAATTGTCGACCTTGTCGTAAAACAATTAAACGATGAATACCAGCTGAAATACGGGAAATCGATTACAAAAAATCTTCCTATTTCGGGTGGGGAAACGAGCGGCTCGAAGTTTTTTGAATCGTTTGTTGAAAAACGTACGGTGAAAGGCCAGGACCTTGGTTTAACAGAAGAGCAAAGCCGTTATTTAGCGAAATTTTACGGTACAAATGTTGATAAAGTATTCGATTATATTAAACAGGCGAAAGGTAACTTGCCGCCGATTGTTTACGGTCAGCTGTACTATGCGATCAACGAGGAATCTGCATGTACGCCGAGTGACTTTTTCGTTCGTCGTACCGGTGCGCTATTATTTAATATCCACCTGGTAAAACAATATAAACAGCATGTAATTGATGAAATGAGCGACTACCTCAACTGGACTGCTGAAGAAAAGCAGCAGCATACAGATCAACTAGAACAGGAACTACAAAACGTAACAATGACTTAGTGAAAAGAGGCGAAGGGAATGTCAACATTTTTAGCAGAATTAGTAGGAACAATGATCTTAATTGTATTAGGTGGCGGGGTTGTTGCTGGTTCCTTGCTGAAATTTTCCAAAGCGGAAAATAGCGGCTGGGTCGTTATTACGATCGCCTGGGGTTTTGCCGTAGCAATCGCGGCATATACTGTAGGCGGAATCAGTGGTGCGCATCTAAACCCTGCATTGACAATAGCATTTGCAACAATTGGTGACTTCCCGTGGGCGGATGTTCCGATGTATATTATTGCACAAATTTTAGGGGCAATTATTGGCGCAATCATCGTATATATTGCCTATTTGCCGCACTGGTCTCAAACGAAAGACCAAGATGCAAAACTGGCTGTATTTGCTACAATTCCTGCCATTCGTCATCCATTGGCGAACATGGTAACAGAAATGATCGGTACTTTTATATTATTATTAGGGATTTTGGCATTAGGCGGTAATTCATTGGCGGACGGTATTAATCCGTTGCTTGTCGGTATTATCGTTATTGCGATTGGGATGAGTTTAGGTGGACCAACAGGGTATGCCATCAACCCTGCCCGTGATTTAGGACCCCGTATCGCGCATTTCTTCTTACCGATACCAGGTAAACGTGATTCGGACTGGTCTTATGCCTTTGTACCGATTGTCGGACCGATTATTGGTGGCGTAACAGGGGCATTATTTTACAAACAATTCTTTTTAAATGAAAATTCCGTGGCATTTTGGCTCTTTACAACGTTATTTGTTGTCATTTGTGTCGTTGCATTTATTACACAATCCAAAGCCGCTAAAAAGGAGATCGTATAATGGAAAAATATATTATGGCGTTAGATCAGGGTACGACAAGTTCACGTGCCATTTTATTCAATAAAAAAGGGGATATTGTTCATATAGCACAGCAGGAATTTAAACAATATTTTCCGAAATCGGGCTGGGTTGAACATAACGCAAAAGAAATTTGGAGTTCGATTTTATCCGTAATTGCCAAAGTATTATCGGAAAATAATATCCAGGCGTCACAAATCGAAGGGATCGGGATTACAAACCAACGTGAGACAACGGTTGTGTGGGATAAAAATACGGGGGAACCTGTATATAATGCGATTGTTTGGCAATCACGTCAAACTGCGGATATTTGCGACTCTTTAAAAGAAGCAGGGCATAATGAGCTGTTCCGCAATAAAACAGGTTTGCTTATCGATGCTTATTTCTCCGGGACGAAAGTAAAATGGATTTTGGATAATGTTGAAGGAACGCGTGAAAAGGCGGAAGCGGGTGACCTGTTATTCGGAACGATTGATACATGGATTATTTGGAAGCTGACAGAAGGGGCTGTTCATGTAACGGACTATTCGAATGCATCGAGAACATTAATGTATAATATTTACGATTTAAAATGGGATGAGGAATTGCTGGACATTTTAGGTGTTCCTGCATCCATGCTTCCGGAAGTGAAACCGTCCTCTGAAATATATGGTGAAATCGCAGGTAATCACTTCTTTGGTCATCGGGTACCAATCGCTGGTATAGCCGGAGACCAGCAGGCGGCATTATTCGGTCAGGCTTGCTATGAAAAAGGGATGGTAAAAAATACTTACGGTACCGGTTGTTTCATGCTGATGAATACAGGTGAGGAAGCGGTAAAATCCGAGCACGGTCTACTTACTACAATCGCTTGGGGCTATGACGGAAAAGTGACCTATGCACTTGAAGGGAGTATATTTGTAGCTGGTTCAGCGATTCAATGGCTTCGAGACGGGCTACGTATGTTTAGGAAATCTTCCGAAAGTGAAGCCTATGCAGCTCGTGTAAAAGATACAGAAGGTGTGTACGTTGTCCCGGCATTTGTCGGATTAGGGACACCGTACTGGGATAGTGAGGTGCGTGGTTCGGTATTTGGTTTAACACGCGGCACATCGAAAGAACACTTTATCCGTGCGACATTGGAGTCGCTAGCCTATCAAACACGCGATGTACTGTCAGCGATGGAAACGGATTCTGGCATCGATTTAAAAACACTGCGCGTTGACGGTGGTGCGGTTATGAACGACTTTTTAATGCAGTTCCAGTCGGATATTTTAAACGTTCCTGTTGAACGTGCATCAATCAATGAAACAACGGCACTCGGAGCAGCCTATTTAGCTGGACTTGCTGTCGGCTTCTGGGAGAATCTAGACGAAGTGCAAAAGCATTGGCAACTTGATCGTCAATTTGAGCCGGAAATGGATGAAGAACAACGTGAATCATTGTTCGCTGGATGGCACAAAGCCGTTAAAGCTGCACAGGCATTTAAGTAATAAATTTTACTAGAAAATCAATGATCTAAAAATCGTTTGGTAGCAGATTCCTAATCACTAATTGAATTATGCTATAATAGGTCATTATCTAGTTGAGGAGTTAAAATGATATGAGCAATGATTATATTCGTATAGCAAATGAAGAAGATTTAACGTTGATTAGCGCTTACTTTAAGCAAGCATTGTCACACTATGAAGAAGTCGGAGAGCTGATGGCGATGCAAGACATCCGTTATTTCCTGGAAAATATGGAGCATTTCCAGTTCTACGTACTAAAAGAAACAGCTGAACAAATTACGTACCTATTTGAGTTCCCTGAATCAGGAAACGAAAAGCGCGAAACAGGTACGTTGATGATACCGTTACAGAATAATTAGAGCCAAAAAGTATAAAGACGACATGTTGATTTATCTCAAACATGTCGTTTTTTTATCGCAAATTTCACCATTTTAAGGAAGAATACAAAAATCTCTTTTTACAGCTAAAATTTTTCTGTCAAACTGTGCGATGCCTTGCAAAATATGCTATGATAACAAGTAATGCTACTTATGAAGGAGAGCTATTATTTATGAAACGAACAGAGGCGCGTCAAAAAGCGTTACAAGCTTTGTTTCAGTTAGACAGCACAGAATTAACAATAGAAGAGGCGATCGGCCATGTTCTTGAAGAAGAGCAAAAATCGAATGCCTTTTTGGAGCAATTAGTTCGTGGGACAACTGAAAATCTCGAAGCAATTGATGCAGCGCTAGAAAAAAACCTAGAAAAATGGACGATCAGTCGTCTGCCAAAAATTGAAAGAACAATTTTGCGTTTAGCGGTATATGAATTATTATATGCAGAAGAAACGCCAAACAAAGTTATTATGAACGAAGCAATCGAGCTTTCAAAAACATTCGGTGACGACAAATCAAGCAAGTTCGTCAATGGTGTACTTTCGAAATTTACTGAGCAATAAATCAATAAATGTATTCAATTCTATAAAGATTAATATATCAAGATTTAACTGGTAGGTTGTCATAGCAAGCAGCAGGCAGCCTTTCCGATTGTCGTAATCACTGGAAGGAGCAACAACATGTCAAGCGTAATAATTAATGGTAAAGAGATCGGTCAAGAAATTCGAACAGGGGTCGCTACTCGAGTACAAGCGCTAAAAGATAAAGGGATCACTCCCGGTTTAGCTGTTATTTTAGTAGGAGACAACCCTGCATCCAAAACATATGTCGCAAACAAACAAAAGTCTTGTGAGCAAATAGGGATGTATTCGGAACTTGTCAAACTACCTGAAGAAATTTCAGAACAGGCTTTACTAGAAAAAATTCGTGAATTAAACGAACGTGCTTCGATTCACGGTATTCTCGTTCAGCTTCCATTACCAAAACATATCAACGAGGATAAAGTCATCCAAACGATCTCTCCGGAGAAAGACGTGGATGGATTCTCACCGATTAGTGTAGGAAAAATGATGCTTGGACAGGATACATACTTGCCATGTACTCCTTATGGGGTTATGAAAATGCTCGAACATGCGGGAATAGATGTTGCAGGAAAGCATGCAGTCATCGTAGGACGCAGCCATATCGTCGGGAAACCGATGGGACAACTATTGTTGCAAAAAGACGCTACCGTAACGTATACACACTCTAAAACACCGGATTTACCTTCCTTTACGAAACAGGCCGATATTTTAATCGCGGCTGTTGGTCGTGCAAACTTTATTACAAGCGAGCATATTAAAGAAGGCGCGGTTGTTATTGATGTAGGGATTAACCGTAACCAGGACAATCGTTTATGCGGTGATGTCGACTTTGACGATGTACAAGGAATCGCATCACATATTACACCTGTTCCGGGTGGAGTTGGTCCAATGACGATTACGATGTTACTGGAAAACACAGTACAAGCAGCTGAAAAAGAGTTAGAACGTCAAGAGAATTAATCTAACTTCAAAAATCACGATTTTGATGTAGATCAAAATCGTGATTTTTAGCTTATAGGGTACAATAAGGGAAGCTTAAATTTAAATATACTACTTTTTTCGCCTTACTTTAGGAACAACCAACTGTTAAATCTGTTGGTCTTACCAAAACTACATATACGAAAAAAGATCTACCGTAAAGGAGCAATACGTTTATGACATCGAATTCTTATTTATCCGTAAAAGCATTAACAAAATATATTAAACGAAAATTTGATGCCGATCCGCATTTACGTGATGTGTACGTAACGGGAGAGCTTTCAAATGTAAAAGTACATAGTTCAGGACATATTTATTTTACGCTGAAAGATGACAGTTCGCGGATAAACGCGACGATGTTCCGTTCACAGGCTTCGAAACTTTCTTTTAAACCTGAAGAAGGGATGAAAGTTTTTATACGAGGCGATGTGAATGTTTATGAAGCAAGCGGCGCATATCAGCTTTATGCCCAGACAATGGAGCCGGACGGGATTGGCGGATTGTTTGTCGCATTTAATCAGTTGAAGGAACGTCTGCAAAAAGAAGGCCTATTCAATCCGAATTTTAAGCAGCCGATTCCGCAATTTCCGAAAACAATCGGTGTGTTAACTGCGACGACTGGTGCCGCTATTCGTGATATTTGCACAACGATTACCCGACGCTATCCACAGGCTGAAATTTTAATTTATCCGACGCTCGTACAAGGCGCAGGCGCAGCACCAAATATTACTGAAAATATATATTTAGCGAACCGCCACGGATTTTGTGATGTACTCATTGTTGGACGCGGTGGCGGATCGATTGAAGATTTATGGGCATTCAATGAAGAGATTGTTGCACGGGCTATTTTTGAAAGCCGTATTCCGGTCATTAGTGCTGTCGGCCATGAAACCGATACGACGATTGCGGACTTTGTTGCCGATTTGCGTGCACCGACACCAACTGCTGCGGCAGAACTGGCTGTTCCGAACCAGCAGCAGCTGTATCAGCAAATCCTTCATCATCAGTCGATTCTTCATCAAATGATGACATCAAAGCTTAATTTCGAACGCAATCGCTTAACTAAACTGCAAAATTCCTATCCGATTGCAACACCTGAGCGATTATATCGTCCTTTTATTGAAAGACTTGTTCAGGTGGATTTATCACTGCAAAATGCAACGAAACTTTATATGTTGAATGAAAAATCAAAACTGCAGTCAATAGACAGCAAGATGAAACTGTATTCGCCGGTACATCAGTTAACTGCCGCTAAACAGCAGCTTGAACACCGTACGCAAACATTAACGAATCGAATGCAGCAACAGCTCGCACAAAATAAGGTTGCTTTTACTAATCAGCTGCGTATGCTGGAGGCGTTAAATCCGCTCGCATTAATGAGTAAAGGCTTTAGCGTGGCATATAAAGAGGAAAACGTAGTAAAATCAGTTCACGAGCTGGAAAAAGGCGACGTGATCCAAGTGACGTTTCAGGATGGATCTGCAGAAGCGAAAATTGAGAAAAAGCATGTGCAAAAGGAAGGGGAAGCAAAGTGACAAAACCGACATTTGCGACAGCAATGACAGAATTAGAAGAAGTTGTACGTAAGCTTGAACAAGGAGATGTTCCACTGGAAGAAGCAATTGACCTTTACAAAAAGGGCATGGAACTATCAAAACTTTGTCATGATACACTGCAAAATGCAGAACAGCAATTAATTTCAATCGTTGGAGAAGATGGTGAAAAGAAAGCTTTCCAACAAGGAAATGGAGAAGACTAACTGATGGAAAACACGTTAAAGCAGTTTATTGATCTTAATATACCGCAGCTCGAAACGACAATGTACGAACTCGTTGAATCGATACAAGCACCGGCACATTTAAAAGAATCGATGCTGTATTCATTAAAAGCAGGAGGCAAACGAATTCGTCCATTATTTGTTGTGGCGGTTTGCGAAATGTACAATCAGTCTCTTGAAGCAAGTTATTCACTAGGCGCTGCTGTTGAAATGATCCATACGTATTCATTAATCCATGATGACCTGCCTAGTATGGATGATGATGAATTGCGCCGCGGCAAGCCAACAAACCATGTTGTATACGGTGAAGCATTGGCCACTTTGGCGGGAGACGCATTAAACACATTGGCATTTGGTGTCATCGCACGATTAAATAATCTATCTGCAGAAAAGCGCATTGAACTTGTCAATCTGTTAAGTATTGCGGCAGGTGCTGAAGGAATGGTCGGCGGACAAGTACTAGATATGGACGGAGAAAAGCGTCTATTAAATTTACAGGAGCTTGAAACGGTTCATGTAAATAAAACAGGTGCATTGCTTCGTTTTAGTATTGAAGCAGGTGCCGTGCTGGCAAATGCAAGTAGTTCTGACCGAAAAGCATTAGTGGAATATGCGCACCATATCGGTTTAGCCTTCCAAATCCAAGATGATATTTTAGATATTGAGGGAACTTCGGAACAGCTAGGGAAAACAGCAGGAAAAGACGTAGCAAGCGAAAAAAGTACATACCCTGCTTTACTTACATTAGACGGTGCAAAGCAAAAGCTGAATGAACATTATGAGCTGGCGATTGATGCATTGCAAAAAATCGACATCGATACGACATTACTTCGACAATTTGCACAGTATATTGTGAGACGTAGTAACTAAAATGTGTTAAACTTTTGTCTTGTGTTGTACATTGATATAATAGAAAAATCACAACGGTGAATAAACTGATGAAAAGGTGTGTGGATGAGATGGATTTAACTAAAATTTCTAGTCCATCCTTTTTGAAAGACTTGAATAAAAAGCAACTAGAAGCGCTGGCTGGAGAAATTCGCGCTTTTCTGATCGAAAAATGTTCAATTACGGGTGGTCATATTGGCCCGAATTTAGGTGTCGTTGAGCTGACGATTGCACTGCATAAAGCTTTTAACAGTCCAAAGGATAAATTTTTATGGGATGTCGGGCATCAAGCATATGTCCACAAAATTTTAACAGGCCGGGCAAGTCAATTTGACACATTGCGTCAATTTAAAGGACTTTGCGGTTTCCCGAAGCTTGTCGAAAGTGAACACGATATGTGGGAAACAGGGCATAGTTCCACTTCTTTATCTGCAGCTATGGGTATGGCTGCGGCGAGAGATATTAAAGGGGACAAAAACTTTGTTGTACCGATTATCGGTGATGGTGCACTGACAGGCGGTATGGCACTGGAAGCATTGAACCATATTGGTCATGAAAAAACGAATATGATCGTTATCTTAAATGATAACGAAATGTCGATTGCGCCGAACGTTGGGGCATTGCATGACGTTTTAGGACGTCTGCGCACGGCAAAAGAATATTCACGTGCAAAAGAAGATTTGGAATCATTAATTCACAAAATTCCAATGGTTGGCGACAAACTTGCCGCTACTGCTGAACGTGTAAAAGACAGCCTAAAGTATTTAGTTGTATCAGGTGTATTCTTTGAGGAATTAGGATTCAAATATTTAGGTCCGATTGACGGACATGATTTTGAAGCACTGGAAAAAACATTGGAATATGCGAAAAAAGTACAGGGTCCTGTGCTTGTCCATGTATTGACGAAAAAAGGCAAAGGCTACAAACCTGCCGAAGACGATACAATCGGTACTTGGCATGGTACGGGTCCATATAAAATGGAAACTGGTGCTTTCGTAAAATCTTCAACAAAAGGTCCTGCGTGGAGCAGCCTAGTCGCAGAATCGGTTCGTAAGTGCATGAAGGAAGATAACCGGATTGTAACGATTACACCGGCAATGCCTGTCGGTTCAAAACTGGAAGGCATTCAAAAAGACTTCCCGAATCGCTTCTTTGATGTAGGGATTGCCGAACAGCATGCAACTACAATGGCGGCAGGTCTTGCAACACAACAAATGAAACCGTTTTTATCAATTTATTCGACGTTTTTACAACGTGCGTATGACCAGGTGCTGCATGATATTGCACGCCCGAACTTGAATGTATTCATCGGTATTGACCGTGCTGGCCTTGTTGGCGCGGACGGCGAAACACACCAAGGCGTATTTGATGTATCGTTTTTACGTCATATTCCGAATATCGTATTGATGATGCCTAAAGATGAAAATGAAGGTCAGCATATGGTAAAAACTGCACTTGAATATAATGATGGTCCAATCGCGCTTCGTTACCCTCGCGGCAATGGCTTAGGTGTTGAAATGGATGCGGAAATGAAAGCATTGCCGATCGGTTCATGGGAAGTGCTGCGTGAAGGTACGGATGCAGTGATTCTGACATTCGGTACAACGATTCCAATGGCATTGAAGGCAGCGGAACAGTTGGCTTATCAAGGTATTGATGTACGCGTTGTGAATGCACGTTTCATCAAACCGATGGATGAAGGGATGCTGCATGAAATTATGCAGGAAAACCTGCCGATTTTAACAATTGAAGAATCATTGCTGCAAGGCGGATTTGGTAGTGCGGTGCTGGAATTTGCAATCGATAAGAAATACCGTAATGTTCAAATTGAGCGTATCGGGATTCCGGATGAATTTATCGAGCATGGTGAAGTTGATTTATTATTGGAAGAAATAAACGTGACAGCTGAAGAAGCGGTAAAACGTATTACACAGCTTGTACCGAAAAAACAGTCGGATAGGGTTTAATAAAGAATGACAAAGCAAAAAAAAGAACGAGTAGATATAATGCTTGTAGAACGCGGTTTATGTGAGACGCGTGAAAAGGCAAAACGCTCGATTATGGCTGGTCTCGTGTTCTCAAACGAAATCCGCATAGATAAAGCAGGGGAAAAAATCGAAATCGATGCACCGCTGCAAGTAAAAGGCTCTCAGCTAAAATATGTGTCACGAGGCGGACTGAAGCTGGAAAAGGCACTTGAAATTTTTGATCTATCTGTAGAAGGTAAGCTAATGCTTGATATCGGCTCTTCTACAGGCGGATTTACGGATTGTGCACTGCAAAACGGTGCGCGCCATTGCTATGCACTGGATGTCGGATCGAACCAGCTTGCATGGAAAATCCGTTCGGATGAGCGTGTAACGGTTATGGAAAAAACCAATTTCCGATATACAAAGCCGGAAGATTTAGTAGAAGGTTTACCAAGTTTCGCGACTATCGATGTTTCATTTATTTCGCTATCGTTGATTCTGCCTGTATTAAAAACGGTTTTAATGCCTGGTGGCGATGTGATGGCACTCGTAAAACCGCAATTTGAAGCAGGTCGTGAAAATGTAGGGAAAAAAGGAATTGTCCGTGAACCGAAAGTCCATTTAGCCGTTTTGGAAGAAACAGCTAAAATGGCAACGGAAATCGGGTTTGTTGTCAAGGATGCTTCGTTTTCACCGATAACGGGCGGGGAAGGGAATATTGAATTTTTATTCCACTTGTATAATCCGCATGACGGTGAAGAGGTAGAAGCCTTCACAAACTTCGAGCAAGTCGTAAAAGAAGCGCATATGCAGCTGAAATAAAGAAAAGCACAAAACAGATTCTTTTGGATTTGTTTTGTGCTTTTTTGATTAAGTTGCGACGGTCTAATGAAGCATTGTAAATTGAATTTTTATTTATACTAATGACCAAGTTTTATACGAAAATTGAAGTTGATTACATTCTTTTTTATGGAGAAAATAGTCGAAAAAAACGGATTTTTGAACATATGTACGGTTTTTTCTTGTTTTTCCTTTATGCAAATGGTAGTGTAAATATACATATATTCCTATACATTTTAATGAGGTGACTTTTGTGAACAAAGGACAGCGCCATATACGCATCCGTGATATTATTACAAATAACGAAATCGAGACACAGGACGATTTAGTCGACCAGCTGAAAAATGCCGGCTACAATGTCACTCAAGCAACGGTTTCACGTGATATTAAAGAATTGCATTTAGTAAAAGTACCGTTACAGGACGGTCGTTATAAATATAGCTTACCAGCAGACCAACGCTTCAACCCAATTCAAAAATTGCATCGTTCGTTGGCAGATGCTTTCGTTTCGATTGATGGAGCGTCACATTTTTTAGTAATGAAAACATTGCCGGGGAATGCCAATGCAATCGGATCATTGTTGGACCATCTGGACTGGTCTGAAATATTAGGAACGATTTGTGGGGACGATACGATTTTAATCATGTGTCGAACAGAGGACGAACGTGAAGAAATAAAAAATCGCTTATTAGATATGCTGTAAACCGAGGTGGAATGGTTTGTTAAGAGAATTAAGCATTCGAAATTTTGCTATTATTGATGATTTAACCGTTAGTTTTTTCGGAGGTCTGACTGTTTTGACAGGTGAAACAGGTGCCGGAAAATCGATCATTATTGATGCGGTTAATATATTGGCTGGCGGACGAGGGTCTACCGAGTTTATCCGCCATGGAGAAAAAAAAGCGGAACTGGGCGGCTTATTCCATGTGGATAATAGTCAGCATCCGATTTTTGCGAAACTCGAAGAACATGGGATAGAATCAGAGGAAGATACGATTATTTTAAGACGTGATTTGCATGATTCAGGAAAGAGTGTTTGCAGGGTGAACGGCAAACTTGTTCCATTATCGGTTTTACGGGATATTGGCGGCAGTTTAATCGATATTCATGGGCAGCATGAAAATCAGGAGCTGATGGATGAAAAATTCCATATCAATTTACTGGATCATTATGCACATCATGAGCTTCAGCCGGTGAAAGCGAAGTACGATGAAGCGTATGAAGCGTACCGCCAATTGAAAAGAGAAGTGGCCGAGCTGAGTATGGACGAGCAGCGGATGGCACAGCGCATCGATTTATATCAATTCCAAATACAGGAGCTGGAACAGGCCGGTTTGAAAATTGATGAAGAAGAGGCACTGGATGAAGAACGTCTTCGTTTGATGAATTTCCATAAAATATTTGAACGTGCGAACATTGCGTATTCAGCCATTTCCGATGATGGAACAGGACTGGATTTCATCGGGAATGCGATGAATGCTCTGGAAGACATTGTCGCGCTTGATTCGAATTTCAAAGAGGCTTCTGAAGCGGTTACTTCGAGCTTTTATGCATTGCAGGATGCGGCATATCAAGTGAAAAATGTGCTTGATGATTTAGAGTATGATGCGGAACGCTTGAACGAGGTCGAGCAGCGTCTTGCTTTATACCAAACTATGAAACGTAAATATGGTACGACAGTTGAAGAGATTTTAACGTATCATGAAAAAATCGAAGAAGAGTTAAGCCAGCTTATGAACCGTGATGAAACATTGCAGAAAAATGAACAATTGCTGGCGAAGATGGAAGCCGATCTTAATAAAATTGCAGATCAGTTGACGACGATCCGTAAAGAGAATGCCATTAAGCTAAGTGATGCCATAATGAATGAGCTGCGGATGCTGCATATGGAAAAAGCGCAGTTTATCGTTAAATTCGAGCCGCTTAATCAACTGGATGCAAACGGCAAGGATTTTGTCGCATTCTACATTTCAACAAATGTTGGGGAACCACCGAAGTCGCTGCCTAAAGTTGCTTCAGGCGGGGAACTTTCGCGGATGATGCTGGCGCTTAAAACGATTTTCTCGTCATCAAATGGCATTACATCGATTATTTTCGATGAGGTCGATACGGGTGTAAGCGGACGTGTCGCTCAGGCAATTGCAGAAAAAATTGCTGCTATTTCAGTCAATTCGCAAGTATTATGTATTTCTCACTTGCCGCAAGTTGCCGCAATGGCGGATCATCACTACTATATTAAAAAGCAAGTAGAGCATAATCGCACATTTACGTCGATTACGGAAATGGAAGAAAAAGAACGCATTGTGGAAATCAGTCGCATGATGAGCGGGGCCGAAATTACAGACCTGACATTACAACATGCTTCCGAATTAATCCATATGGCCAATGAACGTAAAGAAACGATGAATTAAATAGACAAAAAAACCGTTGAAAATAAAAAAATTTTCGACGGTTTTTTATTTTTTGTAACGTATATTTTTCAAGGTCGCGAAGCAACAAGGATTACAGAGGATACATTCTAATTTTTCCTCATATCAACAAAATTTTTCCGTTCATAACTCCGTCAAATTTTCACATAGTAAGCGCATAGAGGAGGTGAATGATGATTAAAAAATGGTCGATACTCGTTGCATTGCTTTTTATGTTATCACCAATAGAAGTATTGGGGAAATCATTAATTCCAATGGGCCATTCAATTGGCGTTCAGTTGGAGATGCCTTATGTAATGGTTGCACAGGACGTATTATTGGAAAATAGTGAGTGGTTGAAAAAGGGAGAACATATTTTAGAACTTAATGGTGAAAAAGTGAGCCAGTTAGAAGACATTGCCGGCAAAGGCGAATCATTTACACTGACCGTTGAAAATGGGAAGCAACAACGAGAGATCAACGTATCAGCTCATGAACTGGTGCATTTAAAACCATTTTTAAAAAGTGAAACAGATGGAATTGGAACGTTAACGTATATCGATCCTGAAACGATGGAGTACGGAGCGCTTGGACATCAAATTGTAGACTCTACAATGAAGCAACCTCCGAAATTCAATGATGGTGCAATCTTTGAAGCATCTATCTCACAAGTGAAGAAAAGTACGCCTGGACAGCCAGGGTACAAAATTTCAGTTGTAGATAAATCGCAAACGCCACTCGGTTCAGTAAAAAGCAATGATGTATACGGAATTTTTGGTAATTGGAAACAATCATTACATGACAGTTTGCATCCTCCGCTGGAAATTATACATGCAAATGAGTTAAAAAAGGGAAAAGCACAAATCTTAACGGCAATCGACGGGGAAGAGGTCAATTTGTTCGATATCGAAATTGACAAACAAACGGATAATACGTTTACTTTCAATGTCGTCGATGACCGTCTAATAAAGAAAACGGGCGGCATTGTTCAAGGGATGAGCGGAAGTCCTATTATACAGAATAACCAGTTCGTTGGTGCGGTAACACATATGTTTATCGAAGAACCAACAAAAGGTGCCGGTATTCTTGTTATTGAAATGCTGAAAAAGAGCCCGTAATAAAAATACTTTAGACTATACTTTTTAATAAAGTGTAGTCTTTTTTTGCTTTTTTCATTACAATAGTACATGATGATTAATCGACAAATGATGAACCATATATTTCCTTGTCGATAAACAGAGAAAAGGTACTACTTGTTACTTATTTTTTATGAAAGAAAAGGAAATTTAGTAATTCTGTCGAAACTTCTCTAAAAGACAATGCAAAATAAGAGAGAACGAAAGACAACTGTCGCTCATTTTTGTTACAATTGTATTACACAAGAAGTTTGGACATTTGTAAGAAAGCTCATACAATTTGCCATTGTAATGAATATATAAGAGATAGAATTATAAAAGGGGGATTTTGTTTGTCAAAGGTGAAAATTGCGATTGCTGATGATAATCGCGAATTAGTTAAAATGATGGAAGTGTATTTTACGAATCATCCGCAAATTGAAATTGTTGCAACAGCGTCTAACGGTAAAATCTGTATTAAAATGCTGGAAGAGCATAAAATCGATGTGCTGCTATTGGATATCATTATGCCGCATTTGGATGGTCTTGCTGTATTGGAAGAGATGTATAACGATGAGCGTCATACACAGACTCAAGTCATTATGCTAACTGCTTTTGGCCAAGAAGATGTTATGAAGCAGGCTGTGAATTTCGGTGCATCTTACTTCATGTTAAAGCCTTTTGAATTTGAGCAGCTTGTTCAAAAAATTCTGCATTGTGCAGGAAAGAAAGTTGAACAGGAAAAACGTGTACCGGTTTTATCAACGAGTACACCTGCTAAAATGGACACACGTTTATTGGATACAACGATTACAGGCATCATCAAAGAGATTGGTGTACCTGCACATATAAAAGGATACGCTTATTTACGTGAAGCGATCCAGATGGTTTACAACGATATTGAATTGTTAAGCTCGGTTACAAAAATTTTATATCCGGAAATCGCGAAAAAATTCGGGACAACCCCGTCACGTGTGGAACGTGCCATTCGCCATGCCATTGAAGTAGCCTGGAACCGCGGCAGCTATGAGAACATCTCGGAACTGTTCGGCTATACCGTACACCATATGAAATCAAAACCGACGAACTCAGAATTCATTGCAATGATCGCTGACAAAATCCGTATTGAGATGGTAGCGAGCTAATTATTCGTAGGCATGCAATTTGCCACTGGACTTATTCTATTACAAGATTATTATTTTAATAATTAAGCCTTCTTACCTTTCTATAGTTAAGAAGGCTTTTATATTTCTTTATACGGTACCAAAAGAATTATCCATCCTACTTACGATAGTTGAGATGTCTTCATCAACAAAGATGAAGGTATCTTTAATTATTACGTAACTATCCACAGCTTTCGCGAGGTGCTCATCATTTTCAAGCATTTCTTTTAAATCTTCACTTACAAAGTAACAGTCTTCCGAACGATCATAAGAGCAATCTTCTATCTCGCTTAGATCGACATCTTCAAAATATTTCTCCATTTTCTTCAAAATATTAAGTAACTTTTTATCTGAAAAATACTTGAATTCATTGCCGTCAAACATCTTAATATATAAATATTCGAACTTGTATTCACTCCAGAGTTCTTCCTCATTCATTAGGAACAGAAAAAGTAATCTTTCTTCTGCTTTTTCATTTCTATAATAAATTTTTTCGGTATTCACCTCGTAATTTTTTATCCTTTTAAGAAAAAGCCTTTTGTTATCAAGTACAATAACACTCATTTCATAATCATCCTTTTACATTCATTGGTAATTTATGAGTATTTTAACCTGAAAATAGAAATTTTAGACTTTGTAACACTATAAAAGTTGTAAATCATAGAAAGCGAATAAAAAATTTTAATTTACGTTTAACAAAAAATAACAACGGGTAAAATTAAATAGCAAGGCTAAGAAATTCTTCGTCTTCGTTTTACCTCCTTTCTTTGGATAGTATGTTTGAGAACGTATTATTCTTTTTGTGTCTAGCGGATGCTGGACACTTTTTTTGTTGTCATAGGATTTTAATGTTAATTTCATATTATTAATATAAATACGCAGTAGAATAGGGGGACAACAATAAGGAGCGATGAAAAATGAAACGATGGAAATTTCTAATGATTCTTCTCGGCGTCCTGACATTTTTTCTGCTTGTAGAATTTCCGCAAGATTCTGATGCATCCCATACAACGACGGCCAATTCTCCTGATGAGGTTGTGAAAAAATATAAAGAAGAATTACATGTTCAACGTGAGACGTGTTACAACGATATATTGCTGCTTGGTACATTAAGCAATACACAGCTTCAAAATATGGAAAAGGAGCTGGAAAATTATTTACATGAGCTTGGCACAATAAGAAATGAAATTATCGAAAATAATATTAACCATCAAAATTTAACCAATTCAATCGAACTAGATATTTTAATGATCAATCGAACACTTAGGGCTATTGAAACACAGGATGAAAGGTATTTGAAAGACTTATCAGATATGTATCATAATTTACTCCAATTCCAGCGCTCACTATAATAATATATTGTAAGCATTTAGAACTTATGAGACAGAAGATTTATATTCCACTTAAAGGGAATGCTTAAAAACCTTCTCATACTCCAATATTTAACTAAACAAAAATCAAAAAAATGTATATACTGTAATGTAGGGGGAGGTGGAATGGTATGGTAATTCATGAAAATCATTTTTTCAAAATAATAAAAAATGATGGAAAAGTATACTTGCAAACCCAAAAGCCAGGTTTTATGCTAAAAGACTTTGAAACGGTTGTGCGCCAAAATCCTCGAATCAAACTTACGAATTTCGCTTTATTAAAAAAGGGACTAAATGAAGTGAGTGATTCCCCTGTTGAAATCGGTATATGGCTGCCATCGATTGTAATCGAAATTTCCAGGGATAAAATGTCTGCCTCGCTTTTTGTATACGAGACAGCGGAGTATATAAAAGACAACGTGCAATCTATTCAGAAAAGGGTTCAGAAACTTTTAGCTGAAGCGAACATAATACATGGAATTTTAAATGTGAACTTGGAGAACATTGTTACTGCAAAAGCAACATTGATTGCGCAAGGTACGCCACCTGTCAAAGGGGAAGATGCACAAATCATCTATTTGGAACTACCTGAGCGAAAACCGGTCATTAGAGAAGATGGCAAAGCGGATTACTATGATATGAACTTCATTTATGAAATTGAAGAAGGCGAATGGCTAGGTGAGAAAATCCATGCACAGCCAGGTATTCCAGGAATGAATGTTTGTGGAGAATCGATACCTGCCCCATGGGGAAGTGACTTACCGTTAAAATATGACCATAAATCGGCGTTTGAAGTTGAAGAAGATGGTAAAACGGTACTACGTTCGAAAATAAGCGGCGTCGTTGAAGAACATGAAGGGATGGTCAGTGTTAATCACCATTTACCGATTGTTGGCGATGTGGGCATTGAAACCGGGAATATTGAGTTTAATGGATCTGTCTCGATAAAAGGAACCGTCCAGCCAGGCTTTTCGGTTGTTGCAAACGGGGATATTTCAATCGAACATCCTGAAGGTGTATCCGGAGCGAAACTGATTAAGTCTTTAGATGGCGATATTTTTATTCGCGGAGGCATATTCGGATTAGGAGAAACACGAGTAGAAGCTGGCGGTGATATTTTCGTGAAACATGTGAATGATGCCCATCTTGTCGCAGGTCGAAATCTGAATATTGGATTTTATTCATTAGGTTCTAATTTATCGGCACATTCCGTTTTAGTTGATGAACGAAAAGGGAAAATTATCGGTGGAACGGTAATTGCAAAGAGTACCATCGTAACGGCATGTTCAGGAAACCGATTGGAAAGGCCGACTGAACTGATCATCAATAGTATAAACAAAGCGCAAAGTCTTGAAACCATCCAGTACAAGGCATCGCTGCTAAAATCAATGCAGGAAGATATCGTGGAGCTGGAAACACAAATAGAACGGATCCTTCCTGTTATACATACGTTAACACAACGACAATTGGAGGCGCTGGAGCTCTCAAAACAAAAGCTCGCTTCCAATAAAGAAACCGCGCTTAATGTAGATCGTGAAATCAAACAATTGATGAGCGATTTGCGTAAAGACAATAAAGCAGAGATACACGTGATGAAAGAAGCATATCCTGGTACATATATACAGATCGGCAAAAAGTCCACTGTTTTGACGTCTATCACAAATGGACGATTTTTAATAGAAAATGGAGAGTTGAATGTGTAATGAATAACATACCCATTTTTGCCCACCGAGGGGCATCGAGCTTTCATTTAGAAAATACATTTGCCGCCTTTAAAAAAGCGAAAGAACTTGGGGCAGATGGCATTGAACTGGATCTCCAAGTTTCAAATGATGGTATTTTAGTCGTGTTTCATGACAATGACTTAAAGAGGCTGGCCGGTATTAACAAAATGGTCAATCAATGCTCCTATGATGAACTGATTCATTATAAACTAGGTCCGCGGTTTAAACGGATGTTTCGTCGTGACCGGATGATTGCCTTTGCCGATGTACTGGAATGGGCAAATGAAGAAAATATGGCGTTGAATGTGGAGCTGAAAGAGTCGTTAATAACGAATGAGCATGTTTTGAAGGAATTACTGCAAACGATTCATTTACCTGAAAACAGCCATTTTTCATCATTCCATGATTCGCTGTTAAAAATTGTGAAAGAGATTCGCCCTGACATCGAAACAGGTTACATTATTACGAGAAAATTCTATTGGGCCACATTAGCAGACCAGAATTTCTACGATGCGATCCATGCACATAAACGTTATTATAAAGGCCAATACTTAGAGGCTTGTAAAACAGCCAATATCGGCATGCGTTTTTACGGAATCCAGGGCAATGAGTCCTTTCTTATAAATCCGCATTCAATTGTAAAAGGGTGGATTACGGATTTTCCTCATTTAGTCCAGGAAGCACAGATGAATCGACATTAATCTCAATATGGGGTTAATTTCCTTTTTATTTTTTTTAGCAAATTGAATATACGAAAAAAATCAAATTTCCTTTTAAAAAGAAATTTGATTTTTTTCTTTACGGTCTTATTTTTGCCAACGCTGCGAAACTTTGCCGCGCTTGCGATCGCGGTGCAGTAAAAAGCCTGCGAAAAATAAAAATGAAACGGCAAATAAGAGGGCACCAACGACGAATTGTAACCAAATCCATGGAAATGGTGAAATTAAAATACCGAATAATGTATCTCGCATAAATTTTATCCCGGCTGCCATTAAAATTGCGGGAATGACTAGTACGATAAATGCAGCCATGCGTGCCATTTACAGTCCTCCTCCACTTAAAAAACAATGAATGAATCAATATCACAGATTATTTTAGTATCACTTAATTTTACAATGCAGGCAGAGAAAGTCAATATTCGGGTATAGATTCATAGAATGGAAATAATGGATCACCTCAACTAACCTACGATTACTATTTTAAAATAATTTTTATGTTTGAAATTTCGCCTATTTTTTAGGTGTTTTTTTGGTTAAAAATTGTCCGAATATTCTAATTTAAGTTAAATTAGGGATTTCTAGTTGCATCCTTTTAGATTTATAAGTATTGTAAAAATAACGATAATAAAATTATACAAATTTGAGTATTTATTATCTTTAATTAACAGATTTTAATAATATACGAGAAAGTAAGCGCTTTCTTGAGTGGAGGGGTATAGTGTTATGGAAATTTTCAAGTACATGCAGAAATATGATTTTGAACAGGTAGTCTTTTGCCAAGATGAGGCATCGGGGTTAAAAGCGGTTATTGCTATTCATGATACAACATTGGGTCCTGCTCTTGGGGGTTCGCGCATGTGGACATATGCCTCAGAGGAAGCAGCGATTGAAGATGCACTTCGTCTAGCACGCGGTATGACTTATAAAAATGCGGCGGCAGGCTTAAATTTAGGTGGCGGTAAAACAGTTATTATTGGAGATCCGTTCAAAGATAAAAATGAAGAAATGTTCCGTGCATTAGGACGTTTCATTCAAGGGTTGAATGGTCGATATATTACGGCGGAAGATGTAGGTACAACAGTTGCCGATATGGATTTAATCCATGAAGAGACAAATTATGTGACAGGTATTTCACCGGCATTCGGCAGCTCGGGCAATCCATCGCCAATTACAGCGTATGGTGTATTTTTAGGAATGAAAGCAGCAGCGAAAGAAGCATTTGGAGACGATTCACTTGCAGGACGTAAAGTAGCGGTTCAAGGTCTTGGGAATGTTGCGTACACATTATGTGAATACTTGCATAATGAAGGAGCGAAACTAATCGTAACGGACATTAATCAGCAAGCAATCGATCGTGTCGTAGCAGACTTTGGAGCGGTAGCTGTAGCACCTGACGAGATTTACTCACAAGATGTGGACATTTTCTCACCATGTGCACTTGGCGCAATTGTTAATGATCAAACAATTCCAACGTTCAAAGCGAAGGTTATTGCTGGGTCTGCAAACAATCAGCTGGCAGAATCAAGACATGGTAAAGTATTGCATGATTTAGGCATTGTTTATGCACCGGATTATGTAATTAATGCAGGTGGGGTTATTAACGTAGCAGATGAGTTATACGGCTACAATCGCGAGCGCGCAATGAAGCGTGTTGAAACGATTTACACAAGCTTGGAAAAGATTTTTGCAATTTCAAAAGAAGAAGATATTCCAACTTATTTAGCAGCAAACCGTTTAGCGGAAGAGCGTATTGCTCGTGTAGCGAAATCCCGCAGTCAGTTCCTTCAAAACGAAAAAAATATTTTAAACGGGCGCTAAGTCGCGGTTCCGAAAGAAGTAATTGATTTTGTAACTGGAAAAAGGGGTGTCGGTTATGGCAAAAGATTATGATGTCGTTATTTTAGGCGGGGGCACAGGCGGTTATGTAGCCGCAATCCGTGCCTCACAGCTCGGATTGAAAACGGCAATCGTCGAAAAAAACAAAATGGGGGGTACATGCCTGCATGCAGGATGTATTCCTACTAAAGCATTGCTTCGAAGTGCTGAAGTATATGTACAATCGAAAAAGGCACTTGATTTTGGAGTGGAAGTGAATGACGTCAAAATCGACTTTGAACGTGTCCAACAAAGAAAGGCTACCGTAGTCGATAAACTTTACAAAGGTGTCCAGCATTTGATGAAAAAAGGAAAAATCGATGTTTATGACGGGTTCGGCCGTATTTTAGGGCCATCTATTTTCTCACCGATGCCAGGTACGATTTCAGTGGAAATGAATGACGGCACAGAAAATGAGATGCTTGTTCCGCAAAACGTCATTATTGCGACAGGTTCACGTCCTCGCACATTGGATGGGTTGAAAGTGGACGGGAAAAAGGTGTTCACATCTGATGAATTCCTGACAATCGAGAAGCTTCCAAAGTCGGCCATTATTATCGGTGGTGGCGTAATTGGTGTCGAATGGGCGTCAATGCTTACTGATTTCGATGTCGAAGTTACGATTATCGAGCTAGGTGACCGTTTGCTTCCAACTGAAGATGCAGCCATTTCCGCAGAGATGCTGAAATCTTTGAAAAAGCGCGGGGTAAACGTTCATTTCAATGTTAAACTCGATCCTTCAGCAATTGATACGAAGGAAGATGTAACGCTACAAGTTAATGATGAAACCATTTCAGCAGAAGCACTTTTGCTATCAGTCGGAAGGGTAGCGAACACATCTAATATCGGTTTGGAGAACACGGAAATCGAACTGGATAAAGGATATATTTCAGTAAACGAACATTTCCAGACGAAAGAACGTCATATATATGCTATAGGAGACGTGATCGGTGGCATGCAGTTGGCACATGTTGCTTCACATGAAGGGATACGTGCTGTCGAGCATATCGCGGGACAGAATTCGATTCCACTGCATTATGCCAATATTGCACGAGGCGTCTACAGTAATCCGGAAGTCGCAAGTGTCGGCCTTACGGAAGAGCAAGCGAAAAACAACGGCTATAAAGTTGTGACAACAACATTCCCGTTTAAAGCGATCGGTAAAGCGATTGTCTATGGTGAAACAGGAGGCTTTGTGAAAGTAGTTGCCGATGAAAGTTCGAATGATGTTGTCGGCGTCCATTTAATCGGACCGCATGCAACGGATTTAATTTCTGAAGCTGCTCTTGGTTTATTCTTAAATGCCTCACCATGGGAAGTTGGACAGATGGTGCATTTGCATCCTTCGTTGAGCGAAATTATTGGGGAAGCCGCGCTGGCGATTGAAGGCAAAGCGATTCATTTTTAATAGTGACAAGGGGGTATTTTATGACGGACACTAATATTACACATGAACAATTAGGATTGACGAATGAAGATGTGCTGAAAATGTACGAAACAATGCTGATGGCACGCCGTATTGATGAGCGGATGTGGCTGTTAAACCGTGCAGGCAAAATACCATTTGTTATTTCATGCCAAGGACAAGAGGCGGCTCAAGTAGGTGCTGCCTTTGCCCTTGATCATACAAAGGATTATATTGCGCCGTACTATCGCGATATGGGGGTTGTCCTTCATTTCGGCATGACGGCAAAAGATTTAATGCTTTCGGCGTTTGCGAAGGCGGAAGATCCGAACTCTGGCGGGCGTCAAATGCCGGGGCATTTCGGTCAAAAAGAAAATCGTATACTTACGGGTTCTTCTCCTGTAACGACACAAGTACCGCACGCGGTCGGTGTTGCACTTGCAGGAAAAATGCAGCAAAAGGACTTTATCACATTTGTAACACTTGGTGAAGGTTCGTCAAACCAAGGGGACTTCCATGAAGGAGCAAACTTTGCAGGAGTACACAAACTGCCGGTTATTATCATGGTAGAAAACAACCAATATGCAATTTCTGTTCCGGTTGAGCGTCAACTTGGGTGTGCACAAGTATCAGATCGTGCAATCGGCTACGGGATGCCTGGTGTGACAGTGGACGGCAAAAATCCATTGGAAGTATATAAAGTGGTAAAAGAAGCGGCTGATCGTGCACGTCGCGGTGAAGGGCCATCATTGATCGAAACGGTTTCGTTCCGACTGACAGCCCATTCTTCGGATGATGATGATCGTCAATATCGTACAGCTGAAGATATTGCAGAAGGAAAAGCAAAAGACCCGATTATTTTATTTGAAACATACTTAAAAGACAACGGAATAGCGGATGATGCGCTATTTGAAGAAATAAACAAAAAAATTATGGATACTGTCAATGAAGCGACAGATTATGCAGAAAATGCAGCTT
Source organism: Solibacillus sp. FSL W7-1324 (assembly GCF_038008025.1). Taxonomy (NCBI): domain Bacteria; kingdom Bacillati; phylum Bacillota; class Bacilli; order Caryophanales; family Caryophanaceae; genus Solibacillus; species Solibacillus sp. FSL W7-1324. The sequence goes on along the minus strand of NZ_JBBOYH010000001.1, from coordinate 2,132,957 downwards.
ATGCCTCGCCAGAACATGCATTGCGTTTTGTGTATGCGGAAGGAGAAGATGCGTAATGCCGGTAATTTCTTATATTGATGCGATTAACCTAGCGATGAAAGAAGAAATGGAGCGCGATGACCGCGTCTTCGTATTAGGGGAAGATGTCGGCTTAAAAGGCGGCGTGTTCAAAGCGACAACAGGCTTGTATGACCAGTTCGGCGAAGCGCGTGTACTAGATACACCGTTAGCGGAAAGTGCAATTGCCGGTGTTGCCATCGGTGCAGCAATGTACGGCATGCGTCCGATTGCTGAAATGCAGTTTGCGGACTTTATCATGCCTGCTGTAAACCAGATTGTTTCGGAAGCGGCAAAAATTCGTTACCGCTCGAACAATGACTGGAGCTGTCCTTTAGTCGTGCGTGCGCCATTTGGTGGGGGAATTCATGGTGCCCTTTATCACTCACAATCGGTTGAAGCGATGTTTGCAGGGACACCTGGATTGAAGATTGTCATTCCATCAACACCATATGATGCAAAAGGCTTGTTAAAAGCGGCCATTCGCGATCCGGATCCAGTACTGTTTTTCGAACATAAACGTGCATATCGCCTAATTAAAGGCGAAGTACCGACAGATGATTATACATTGCCGATCGGAAAAGCCGATGTGAAACGTGAAGGTGATGATGTAACAGTCATCACATACGGTCTTGCGGTTCATTTTGCATTGCAGGCAGCAGAACGTCTGGCTAAAGACGGCATCGAAACACATATTTTAGATTTGCGTACTGTTTACCCGTTAGATCAAGAAGCGATTATTGAAGCGGCAAGAAAAACAGGTAAAATCCTTCTTATCACTGAAGACAATAAAGAAGGCAGCATTATGAGTGAAGTGGCAGCCATTATTGCAGAGCATTGCCTATTTGAACTGGATGCACCGATCAAACGTCTCGCAGGACCGGATGTACCAGCAATGCCATACGCACCAACAATGGAAAAGTTCTTCATGATTAATCCTGACAAAGTAGAAAAAGCAATTCGCGAACTCGCTGAATTCTAGTTGATAGAATTGGGATTGTATAAGAATCCTAAACAAACAGCAAAGGCCTATTAGTTAAAGGGGGATTGTTTGATGACAATTCAAAATATCGTCATGCCGCAACTTGGAGAAAGTGTAACAGAAGGTAAGATTGAACGCTGGCTCGTCCAAGTGGGAGATAAAGTAAATAAATATGATCCATTAGCAGAAGTAACAACAGACAAAGTTAGTGCCGAAATCCCTTCTTCGTTTGCAGGGGTAATTACAGAGTTAATCGCAAACGAAGGTGAAACATTGCCGGTAGGCGCAGTAGTATGCGCGATTGAAGTGGAAGGCTCTGAATTGCTGCCAGCACCGGCAGAAAAAAGCTCGAATGTCAGCTCGGCCATTTTAAATGCCGGCTCACAGAAGAAAGAAGAAAAACCGGCAGCGAAAAAAGAAGACAAACCAGAGCGCACAGAACGCAAGCCTGGTCGTTTTTCACCTGCTGTTTTATCAATGGCCAATGAACATGATGTCGACTTGTCTCAGATTACCGGCACAGGTGTTGGCAATCGGATTACAAGAAAAGATGTCGAAGCTTATATTGCTGCAGGGAAGCCGACAAATCAGGACATTTCGAATGATGAACAACCAACAGCATTTGCTGAACAAAAACAAGAATCGTCTCCACAAACGTCAGCACAAAGCGCTACGCAAACTTCGGCACCTGCACCACAGCAAAAACAGGACATTCCTGTTGCTGCAGGAGATATCGAAATTCCGGTGACACAAGTGCGTAAAGCGATTGCGAAAAATATGCTGCGCAGCACACATGAAATTCCGCATGCATGGATGATGATGGAAGTCGATGTGACAGAGCTAGTTGAATACCGTGACAGCATAAAAGAAGATTTCAAGAAAAAAGAAGGATTCAATCTGACGTATTTTGCATTCTTCCTAAAAGCGGTCTCTCAGGCGCTTAAAGAATTCCCGATCATCAATTCGGTTTGGGCGGAAGATAAGATCATTCAGAAGAAAGATATTAATTTATCGATTGCTGTAGCTACGGATGATGCATTATTTGTGCCGGTTATCAAAAATGTCGATGAAAAATCGATTAAAGGCATTGCGAAAGAAATTCATGAATATGCGCATCTTGTACGCAACGGTAAACTGAAAATGGAACATATGCAAGGTGGTACATTTACTGTCAATAATACCGGTTCATTTGGTTCTGTTCAGTCGATGGGCATTATCAATCATCCACAGGCAGCAATTTTACAGGTGGAAAGTATTGTAAAAAGACCTGTAATAGTACAGGGGAATATGATTGCACCACGCTCAATGGTGAATTTATGTTTATCATTAGACCATAGAATTTTGGATGGGATGATTTGTGGTAAATTCTTATCTCGTGTGAAAGAAATTCTCGAAAATGTCGATAAACAGAAGATGTCAGTCTACTGAAAATGTCGTGAAAGCCTATGAAATAAGGCTTTCACGTTTTTTTTCTCTTTATTGTCAGAACATTCTCGTGTAAACTATAGTACAGAAATATAACAAGGGGGGAAGCTACTTAGCGACCACATGTCAATGAATATGAAAGAGATCGAATTTCAAACAGCTAGCTATGAGCAGTGGAAGGAAGAAGCGGTAAAAGCATTAAAAGGAAAACCGTTTGAATCCTTATTTACAAAGACAATTGAAAATATAACACTTGACCCACTTTATACAGAAGAAAGCTTAATCGAAAAATTGGGAGATCAACTGGAGAAACAAGTATCAACAATCCGTTCTTTAACAAAACAGACGAGCTTCACTGTTGCCCAGCAAATTGCCGGCAATGACGCAGCCAGCTTTTTTGCCAATATCGAGGATAGCTTATCACGCGGCAATGAAATGATTACAATCAACAGCCCGGTTGCATTTGACTGGACTGAACAAGATAGCGAAAAACTCGCTTCATATTTATCCGAAAATTCATTTAAATTTATCGTTTCTTCTGCTGAAGATGCGGTGCTGGATGTATTCAAATATATTGACGAAGCTAAACGTAGTGATATTGTAGGCTACATCGTTTCCCCAGAATCAGTGGAATTAGCTGACTATCCAAACGTCCGCACTTTTGGGGCAAATACAATTCCGTTCCATAATGACGGTGCTAATGCAGTTCAAGAGCTTGCGATTGCGCTTGCACAAGCAGCAAAACTTGCCACTACAGTAGAAGATTTTAAAGCATTTGAACAGAAGTTTTTCGTACAGTTTGCGGTCGATACGCAATTCTTTGCAGAAGTAGCAAAACTTCGTGCCTTCAAAGTATTATGGAAAGCGTTTGCTTCAGCATTCGGCAATGAAGCAAGCGCTGTCCCGGTCGTTGTGGAAACTTCGGTACGCAGCTTCTCGAAATATGATGTTTATGTAAACCTGTTACGTGCAGGCAATGAAGCGTTCTCAGCGGCAATCGGCGGTGCAGATGTTATTACAGTACACCCGCATGATGCTTTGACAGGTGTATCAGCGCAGTCAATCCGTATTGCACGTAATGTATCCCTTGTTACGAAGGAAGAGTCGCATGTAACAAATGTAATCGATCCATCAGGCGGTTCATATTTTATCGAATCATTAACAGCAGACTATGTAAAAGAAGCATGGGCACTGTTCTTGGAAATCGAAATTGCTGGCGGATTGGAAACATACGGGATCGATGCTCAAATTGAGGAAGTATATCAGGAGCGCATGAAGCAAGTGGAAACACGCAAGCATTCATTAATCGGTACTAACATTTATGCGAATCCGCAAGACACAGTAGCAACAACTGAGAATGCACAATTTGCAGATGTAAAACGTCTTGCCGTTCCATTCGAAAACTTACGTGCAACTTATGCACAAACTGGAATCAAGGCAGCGATTTTGACATTCGGCGAACTGAAAAACTATAAGCCGCGCGCAGATTTTGTACAAGGATTCTTCGCAACAGCGGGCATCGTAGCATATCAGACAGCAGGCTTCCAAACAGTTGAAGACGCAACAGCTTGGCTGGCAAGCGAAGACTATGACTATGTAGTAATAGCAGCAACGGATGAAGATACGAAAGCCATTGTTCCAGCATTGTTAGAAAATAAAAAACAAACAGTTGTATTGGACGTGGCTGGTAAATATAAAGAAGAAGAAGCGGCATGGACTGCAAAAGGCTTAAACGGCTTTATTCATGCAGGTCAGAATATCGTAGAAAAGCTATCGGATGTCGTGATGAGCGTGAAGGGGGTACAACAATGAGTAAAGCAAATTTCGCAACGGTTGTCATTGAAGATGTATTAAAACAAGAGCAACTTACTTCTACAGGCTCGTACGTGACAAATGAAGGCATTGAAGTGAATTCTGTCTACAATAAAGAAGACATTCAAGATGCAAAACATTTAAAAGATGTGGCTGGTATTGCGCCGAATACACGTGGCCCATATCCGACAATGTATGTCGCGCGTCCATGGACAGTGCGTCAATATGCAGGTTTCTCGACAGCGGAAGAATCAAATGCTTTCTACCGTCGTAACTTGGCAATGGGTCAAAAAGGGCTTTCAGTAGCATTCGACTTAGCAACACACCGCGGTTATGACTCGGATCACCCTCGTGTAACAGGGGATGTCGGAAAAGCCGGCGTTGCAATCGATTCGGTTGAAGATGCAAAAATTTTATTCGACGGTATTCCACTCGATCAAATGTCAGTATCGATGACGATGAACGGTGCCGTATTACCGATTCTAGCTTTCTACATCGTTGCAGCTGAAGAACAGGGAGTATCGCCTGATAAATTGGCCGGTACGATCCAAAACGACATCTTAAAAGAGTACATGGTACGTAACACATATATCTACCCACCGGCAATGTCGATGAAAATCATTGCGGACATTTTTGAATATACGGCGAAATTCATGCCGAAATTCAACTCGATTTCCATTTCGGGTTACCATATTCAAGAAGCGGGTGCGACAAATGATATCGAGCTTGCCTATACATTGGCAGACGGTCTTGAATATGTACGTACTGGTTTAAAAGCAGGCATTGATATCGATGCATTTGCACCGCGTTTATCGTTCTTCTGGGCGATCGGCATGAACTATTACATGGAAGTTGCAAAAATGCGTGCAGCACGTCGTATTTGGGCACAGATGATGTCTACATTCAATCCGAAAAACTCGAAGTCTCTTGCACTTCGTACACACTCGCAAACATCAGGCTGGAGTTTAACAGAGCAAGATCCGTTCAATAACGTAACTCGTACATTAATCGAGGCAAACGCGGCAGCGATGGGTCACACACAGTCACTTCATACGAACGCGCTGGATGAGGCCATTGCTTTACCGACAGACTTCTCGGCGCGTATTGCACGTAATACACAGCTATTCCTGCAAGAAGAAACAGGAATGACAAAAGTAATCGATCCATGGGGCGGCTCGTACTATGTTGAAAAACTGACAGAAGAGCTGACAGAAAAAGCATGGGCATTAATCGAAGAAATCGAAGCACTTGGCGGAATGGCAAAAGCGATTGAGACAGGGCTTCCGAAAATGAAAGTTGAAGAAGCAGCGGCTAAACGTCAGGCGAAAATCGATTCAAAAACAGAAACGATTGTCGGCGTAAACAAATACCGTCTTGCTGAAGAAGATCCAATCGACATTTTGGATATCGACAATGCAATCGTACGCGAGTCACAAATTGCCCGCCTTGAAAAAATGAAGGCTACTCGTGATGAAGCGGAAGTACAAAAACATTTAGCCCGAATTACAAAAGCGGCTGAAGACGGCTCTGAAAACCTATTAGCTGTTGCAGTGGATGCGGCGAGAGCACGTGCATCATTAGGTGAAATTTCGGATGCGATTGAAGCGGTATCCGGCCGTCATAAAGCAGTTATCCGTTCAATTTCCGGAGTCTACTCTGCTAACTTCTCGGATGATGAAATGATTTCAGAAGTGAAGCAAATGACAGAAGACTTCCTGGAAGCAGAAGGTCGCCGTCCACGTATTTTAGTGGCGAAAATGGGACAAGACGGACATGACCGCGGAGCAAAAGTTGTAGCAACTGGCTATGCGGACTTAGGTTTCGATGTCGATATTTCTCCGTTGTTCATGACACCGGAAGAAACAGCACAAATGGCAAATGAAAATGACGTACACTGTATCGGCGTATCTTCGTTAGCAGCGGGTCATAAAACATTAGTGCCTGAACTTGTAGCTGAATTGAAGAAACTAGGTCGCGAAGACATTATCGTCATTTGCGGCGGTGTCATCCCGGCTCAAGACTATGAGTTCCTGTATGAAGCAGGTGCAGCAGCAATCTTCGGACCAGGTACTGTAATTCCAGTATCGGCAATCCGTATTATAGAAGAAATTTATAAAAAGTTAGGTTATGAGGAAGTGGCAGAGTAGTGATGCCACAAGATGAGAAGAGCGCTTTATTTGTTATGGATGGTGTGAAGGGTGGTCATGATGGTATGAGCTATTCAAACCCGAAAAAGTTCCGGAAAAAAAAGCAGGAAGCACTTGATCTACAGACGCTGGCAAGCGAAGTACGTGCGGGTAACCGTACTTCGCTCGCAAAAGCGATAACACTCATTGAAAGCTCGAACAATGCCCATAAGGAAGAAGCACAGAAGCTGCTGCAGGAACTGTTGCCTTATACAGGTAATTCAATCCGTATTGGCATCACTGGTGTACCGGGGGCGGGGAAAAGTTCGTTTATCGAAGCATTCGGTACAATGCTGTGCAAAATGGGCAAGCGTGTGGCGGTACTTGCAATCGACCCGAGTTCATCGCTTTCAGGCGGCAGTATTTTAGGGGACAAAACACGGATGGAAGAACTGGTACGCCAGGAAAATGCATTTGTCCGTCCATCACCGAGTGCCGGTACATTAGGCGGTGTCCATAAAAAATCACGCGAAACGATGCTCGTATGTGAAGCGGCAGGCTATGACGTCATTTTGATTGAAACAGTCGGTGTCGGTCAAAGTGAAACATATGTGCGCGGCATGGTCGACTTCTTCCTGCTGCTCGTGCTAACAGGTGCGGGAGATGAGCTTCAAGGGATGAAGAAGGGCATTATGGAGCTTGCAGATGGCATTATCGTCCATAAAGCGGACGGGGATAATGTACGCCCTGCACGCCGGACAATGCAGGAATACAAGCAGATCCTTCATTTCCTACAGCCGTCGACTCCTGGCTGGCTCAGTACGTCACTGACCGTATCTTCTCTAGAAAAAACGGGGCTCGACAAAGTTTGGGACATGCTGATGCAGTTTGAGCAAACAACAAAGCAGTCGAATTATTGGACGACACGTCGCCATGAGCAAACACGCGACTGGTTCCATACGATGATTACCGATCATCTAATCGATTCGTTCTATAAAAATCCGGATCGCAAAAAGCAGGTCCGGTCACTTGAGGAAGAAATATTGCATGGCCAGCTAACAGTAACACAAGGGGTTAATGCATTATTTGGCGAAAAAAATGTAGATGGATGATAATCAAGAGTCTTTGCACATCTTTCGTAACCTTGCTATGATAAAAAGGAACATAGAAAGGGGCTAAAAAGCTTATGAACATGGATTATGATTTATTTATGCAACAAATTACAACGACTGCACGTGCAGAGATGGAAGCAGCAGGTTATGAACAACTGCGCACTCCGGAAGATGTAGAAGCAGCGTTTGCTCGTCAAGGAACAACTCTTGTTATGGTGAATTCTGTATGTGGTTGTGCTGGCGGTATTGCACGTCCTGCAGCAACACATGCCGTACATTACGATAAACGTCCAGACCATTTAGTAACAGTATTTGCCGGTCAAGATAAAGAGGCAACTGCAGCTGCACGTTATTATTTCGGTGAAGATCACATCCCATCATCACCATCATTTGTATTATTGAAAGATGGACAAGTTGTAGGAGAAGTTGGCCGCTTTGAAATCGAAGGACATGACCCAATGAGTGTTGTAACAAACCTTCAGGGTCACTTCGAGGAAAACTGCGAAGAAATCTAATTTTACTAGAGTTATTGTGTAACGGGTGCATTTTGAATGTACCCGCTGCACTCCTATAACGGGGGAGTTCAACCGATATGAAGAAATTTTCAATCGGCTATCGTACTTTAAAAACAGCCATTGGTGCTGCCGTTGCGATAGCAATTGCCCAATATTTTGATTTGCAGTTTTTCACGGCAGCTGGTATTCTGACGATTTTAAGCATTCAACCAACAAAACGTAAATCTTTACATGCAGTGTATACCCGGATTGTTTCAACAATTGTCGGGATCGCTTATGCATTTATATTTTTCGAAATATTCGGTTATTCGCCGGTTGTTTTAGGGATTGTGATGATTCTTTTCATTCCGACAATCGTTTCTCTTAGAGTAGTAGAAGGGTTTATTTCTAGTTCGGTCATCATGATGCACATTTATTTGACCGCCAATTTTACGGTCGATCTGCTTATTAATGAATTTTGCTTAATGGCTATCGGTTACGGGGTTGGTTTAGTCGTAAATATGTACATGCCGGATATCCAGCAAGGCCTGTATTACCACCGCGAAAAATTGGAATCGTTATTGAAGAAAATTCTTGCGGAAATTGCAGGGTATTTGAGGGATGGCGATACATTATGGGACGGTCATGAACTGATCGAGGCGGCGAAAGTGGTCGAGGCAGGAAAAGCGCTGGCATTCCAAGATGTAGAAAATCATGTAACGCGTAAAGAAAATACATTTTACCTGTATTTTGATATGCGTGAAAGACAGCTGGAAATTATTGAGCACGTGTTGCCTAAAATTACGACACTGCCGGTAATGACAGAGCAGGCTACATTAATTGCAGCTTTCATGGAAGACTTGAGCGAGAATGTCCATTCAGGAAATACGGCAAGCCGCTTTTTGGAAAAACTCGACAAAGTAAAAGAAGAGTTCGCCAAAATGCCATTGCCAAATGATCACGAAACATTCCTCGCAATGGCCGCACTGTATCAGTTTATCGAAGAAATGGATGAATACCTGGTCATCAAACAATCGTTCAGGGGGATGAAATAATCCTGAATTATTGAGTGTAGCGTCCGATCCGGGATGGAAATCAACTTCACCCTCAGGAGAAAATAAAAAAATGGATGCCTAAACATCCATTACATAATTGCTGCGACACCCATTGCAACAGTTGAGATTAACATGATAACAACCATTGAATAAACGACTATTTTTTGAAACTTTTTGTTGCTCATTCTTTTCGCTCCTTCAATATGAACTAGTACTAGTTTATCAAATTTGAAGGAATTCTCAAGTACATTAGATTTTACATTTTCGAAATTTTTAAATTTTTTTATCAGGCGTCAAACACCTACTATAAACACCTCAACATGTATGGACACGTTTCAGATATGGGGGAATTAATAATTTTATTCAAAAGGGAGTCAGTACCGTGGAAAAAGTGGATCATATCGGCATTGCCGTACGTAATATTGAAGAACGTATTACATATTACACAGAAACGTTAGGCTTGAAATTATTAAAGATGGAAGAAGTAGAATCACAGCAAGTAAAAGTTGCTTTTATCGATGCAGGCAACGTAAAAATTGAGCTGCTTGAACCAATGAGTGAAAAAAGCGCAATCCATGGCTTTTTGGAAAAGCGCGGAGAAGGCATTCACCATGTTGCATTCGGCGTAACTGGTATTCGTGAGCGCATGGCTGAACTTCGTGAAAAAGGTGTACGTCTATTATCTGAGGAGCCGGGACCAGGTGCTGGCGGCGCAGAAGTAGCATTTTTACACCCGAAAGACTCATTTGGTGTACTTTATGAATTATGCGATAAAAGCGGAAAAGGGGATAAATAACGATGACAACAATGGCAGTAACTCCAGATATGTTTGATAAAATTAATGAGCTTTATGACCGTAAAGAAGCGATCCAGCTTGGTGGCGGGGATGCGCGTATTGAAAAGCAGCATGAAAAAGGGAAAATGACTGCTCGTGAACGTATTGATATGTTATTGGATGATGGGTCATTCGTTGAAATCAATCCATTCATCACACACCGTACAGTTGATTTCGGTATGGAAAAACTTGAAGGCCCTGGTGACGGGGTAGTTACTGGTTTCGGTAAAATCAATGGCCGTAATGTGTATTTATTTGCGCAGGATTTCACAGTATTCGGTGGAGCACTTGGTGAAATGCACGCAAAAAAAATCGCAGCGGTAATGGATTTGGCAGCGAAAAACGGTACGCCATTTATCGGGATTAACGATTCAGGCGGTGCGCGTATCCAAGAAGGTGTATTATCACTTGACGGCTACGGTCACATTTTCTACCGTAACTCAATTTATTCTGGTGTAATTCCGCAAATCTCTGTAATTATGGGACCGTGTGCGGGTGGTGCTGTTTATTCACCAGCGATTACAGACTTTATTTTAATGGTTGATAAAACATCTCAAATGTTCATTACGGGTCCAAAAGTAATTGAAACAGTAACAGGCGAGAAAATTTCTGCAGAAGGTCTTGGCGGTTCTAAAGTGCATAACGCAACTTCAGGGAATGCCCACTTCCGTGCTGAAAACGAAGAAGCTGCCATTGCACAAATTCAGCAACTGCTTTCTTACTTACCACAAAACAACAGAGAAAAAGCACCGAAGCAAGCTGCTCCAGAAGGCGATAACTTCCGTTCAGAGCTAGTTGATGTTGTGCCGATTGACCAAACAAAATCTTATGATGTTCGTAAAGTAGTAGAGCAAGTAGTTGATGAAGGTTCATTCATGGAAGTGCAAAAAGAATTCGCGAAAAACATCGTTGTTGGTTTCGCGCGTATCGCAGGCGAATCAGTTGGTCTAGTATGTAACCAGCCGAAGTTCCTGGCGGGTGGATTGGATATCGATTCATCTGATAAACTAGCGCGTTTCGTGCGTACATGTGACGCATTCAACGTACCTGTTATTACATTTGAAGACGTATCTGGTTTCTTCCCAGGTGTTAAACAAGAGCACGGTGGAATTATCCGTCACGGTGCGAAAATCCTTTATGCCTACTCAGAAGCGACTGTACCAAAAATTACAGTTATTTTACGTAAAGCATACGGCGGCGCGTACGTAGCATTAAACTCAAAAGCAATTGGCGCGGACTTAGTATTCGCTTGGCCAAACGCGGAAATCGCGGTAATGGGTGCTGCTGGTGCGGCAAACATTATTCATGCAGGCGAGATTGCAAAATCGGCTGATCCGGAAGCGACACGTGCAGCGAAAATTGAAGAATACAAAGAAAAATTCGCAAACCCTTATGTAGCGGCTTCACGCGGTATGGTTGACGATGTTATCGATCCACGTGAAACACGTATTAAGCTAATCCAGGCATTGGATATGCTTTCTACAAAACAGGAAGACCGTCCATATAAAAAACACGGAAATATCCCGCTATAAAATTAATAAAGCGCGCTAAGAAACACCTCTTAAATGATTTGTGCACAATACAAACATTTTTGAGGTGTTTTTTTGCTTAAATAAAAGCCCTTATTAATACAAAGTAGAAAAAAGTACTAAAAAATTAATAAAATTTACAGACCTATAATATGGTAAATCCTCCTATTTTATTATAGTGAAATTTTCAAAAAGCCATTATGCTAGATAAAGGAAAGACGATTTAGGAGGACAAAGAATGAAGGAAATCTATCAACTACAGAGGGCAATTGATTTAAGAAATGATGGGGAATTACAGCAATCCAATCAGCTATTATTAAGTTTAGTTGAACAGCACCCGAACGAGGCCTATGTAAATTACCAGTGTGCTTGGAGCTTTGATGTGCTAGGAAAAGAATCGAAAGCTGTTCCATACTATGAAAAAGCAATTCAAGGCGATTTAAATAATGAAGATTTAGCCAATGCTTATTTGGGTCTTGGGAGTACATACAGAACACTAGGGGAATACGAGAATTCAAAACATACATTTGAAAAAGGGTTGGAGATGTTTCCGCACAATTTAGCCATTCAAGTATTTTACGCGATGACATTGTTTAACTTGGAGAAACATGAACGGTCAATGGAGCTGCTATTGAAAAATTTAGCCGCCACTTCGTCTGATCAACAAATTCAGAAGTACAGAAATGCCATTACATTTTATAGTGATAAATTAAATGAAGTGTGGAATTGAATGATAGGTTCATTCAGGTAAAGGATTTGCACATATTACGATGAGTACTTAACGTGATAAATATGGCGATGGCCAGCCTAATCGGCTACAGCTGTTATTTTTATCGTTTCGATGGAGCTTACTGCAACAGAAGCATCCCCAAATTCGGGCAAGTTGCTGACCATTGCCTTAAATGCATTTAAATAAACCATTTTTAAAATGATTTCTTCTATAATGCTCGGTAGTTTTTATTAATCCACCGCTCTAGACAGATTGAATGCTGCTTGTTGTTTTTTCGGTTCCTTTTCATACGGGTGCTCGTGCTCGGCAAACAGAAAGATTGCCCCAAGTTCAATGCCATGCCCATAATGGGCGGTCTCTTCAGGAGTTAATTTCAAAATTCGCAAACTCACTTCATAGACATTTTTTCGTATGATAAAACTGATCAGCTGGTCGAGCCAGTTGCCGGCAAGATGGACTTGAATATCTGTATACATTTTCAGTGACTGTAAAGGGTGTATATCTTTTGAAAATACATGGATTTCATGCTCGGAAAATCCGTGCCCTCTAATAATGTTCAGCTTTGTCATAGCTTCCTCAACATTGTACACTAAAGCGATTTCACGTCGATACTCCATCATGATCACCTCTTTTTATCATTGTAATGGAATTTTTAATGAGATGGTAGTGATTGAAAACAATCGTACATCCATACAATTATAAAATGCAGAAAATTCGAAACTTATACAGGGTCTAATCCGTAGAACAGGAAAAGGGAGGTTTTACTGATGGGGAACTATTCCATTCGTGATTTTGTCAACAAGACACAGCAAGACCAAAATGAAAACGATTATTTTGAACTGGAAACCGACCGTGTACTCGAAGTGAATCTGAACGGGGAAGTATGGTCGAAAATGGGCGCGATGATCGCCTATGTCGGTTCGATTAAATTTGAGCGTGAACGCATGCTGGAGCATGGCGTATCGAAAATGTTTAAGAAAGCTTTGACAGGTGAAGGTACACAGCTAATGAAAGCGAAAGGAAAAGGCCGGTTATATTTAGCGGATCAAGGAAAAAAGATTACCATTTTTGATCTGCAAAACGAAAGTCTGTGCGTGAACGGCAATGACCTGCTTGCATTTGAACCATCGATCAATTGGGATATACGACTTATGCGCAAAATGGCCGGTATGATGGCAGGCGGGTTATTCAACGTTATGCTGGACGGCAAAGGTAAGGTGGCGATTACAACTCATTTTGAGCCGTTAACCTTAATCGTTAAGCCGGGTGAAACTGTGTATACAGACCCAAATGCGACGGTTGCATGGTCCGGTAATTTAAAACCGGAGTTTGTAACGGATATTACGTTCAGAACACTCATTGGACGCGGCAGCAATGAATCAATCCAAATGGCCTTCTCCGGTGAAGGATTTGTCATCATTCAGCCATTTGAAGAAGTGTATTTATCGTCGGAATCATAATGGCTGCGGTATAAAGTTAGGAGAAAACAGATGTTTTTAAAATCGGTTAAACTTAAAAAAGAAGAAATATCGAACTATAGCGAGTACCCGTTTTCGATTCCGTTTATTCGCCATATGGATGAATTGGATGTGGATGCGAAGGTCACGTTTTTCGTTGGAGAAAATGGTGCGGGCAAATCAACATTGCTCGAAGCGATTGCAGATCAGATCGGATTCAATACGGCAGGTGGCAGTACACAAAACTATAAGGCATATGATGTGGATCAATCCGAATCCGCACTAGGCGATTATGTAAAGCTCTCCTGGTGGCCAAAAGTAACGAATGGCTTTTTCCTGCGCGCCGAGTCATTTTATCAGTTTGCGTCACACTTGGATGAAACTGATCAGAACGGCTACAAAGCATACGGGGGAAAATCACTTCATCACCAATCACACGGCGAATCTTTTTTCTCGCTGTTCCAGCATCGGTTTACAGGGCAGGCCATTTATTTGTTGGATGAGCCGGAAGCCGCTTTATCTCCAACAAGACAGCTGGCGTTTTTAACGTTGATGAATGATTTAGTGAAACAGGGCAATGTCCAATTCATTATCGCAACACATTCGCCAATTTTGCTTGGATTTCCCGATGCCGTCATCTATCAGTTTGATGAAAAAGGGATTGAGCAGGTGAAGTATGAAGAAACCGAGCATTATCAGGTAACCTCGTATTTTTTGCAGCACCGTGAAAGAATGCTGCAGGAGCTGTTTGTAGAAGATGAGGATGAACTGGATTAGCAATCGACTCTGGAAGTCGGAAACTTTAATGGAACTGTAAAGGAGTGAACAATATGGGATGGCAGCAATTACAACAGCAATCAGAACAGTACCAACTGCAACTGTTGGAAGCAGAAAAACTGAATAAAAAAATCGAGAGCCTAGACCAACAAATCCAGCATGCCGAACAGGATATGAACCGGCATGAACGCGATTTGCAAAGAACACGCCAGCAACTAAACAAGCTTGAAAGTTTTTCGTTTGTGAATCTATTCCGTAGTTGGTCAGGTAAAAAAGATGAGCTCATTGAGGAAAATATGGACCAGGTTGCAGTAATAGAGCTGAAGCTGGTGGAAGCGCAGTTAACATTTAAAGATTTACAGGAAGACCGGGTTCAACTTGAACAACAATTGAGCAAGATCAATGTTTCAACTGTTCGTGAGCAGCTGAAGAAGATAGAAAATGAAAAACAAGTGTGGCTGATGGCAAATGCACCTGCAGCAGCAAAGGAATTAACGGGCATCATTGAACAGGAGCTTTTATGCAAACAGCTGAAAACCGAAATCCATGAAGCAATCGATGCGGGTAAACAGGCATTTAATAAGCTCACGGATGCCGGTTCCAAATTGCAGGATGCCAAATCCTACTCCACATGGGATACTTTTTTAGGCGGTGGCTTTATCGCGACGGCGTTAAAGCACGACAAGCTCGAAGAAACGAATGGCTATTTACATGAAGCACAGATGGCCCTACAACGTTTCCAAAATGAACTGCTTGACATTAAAGAGATGCGTCAAAGTACATTGGAAGTTCATACGGATGGTTTTGTAATGTTTACGGATTACTTTTTCGATAATATTTTCACCGATTGGTCGGTTCATTCGAAGATTACAACTGCGATTGATCAGCTCTTGCGTGTGCAAGATGATGTGGCGAATACACTTCGCGATTTGAAACAGAAATTGAGCATCACAATCGAAAAAGAACAGGCGCTACAAGTAGAAAAACAAAGCATTTTAAATGCCGATGATCAATCATTGTTTTTTCAAAAATAGAGGCGTACAATAAAGCGTAAACTAGTTATTTAAAGGAGTTATCAAACATGAACCGAGTAGTAGAAGAGTTTTTGGAATTAGTGCAAATTGATTCTGAAACAAAACACGAAGAAGTAATCGCACCAATTTTAGTGAAAAAATTAGAAGATATGGGCTTTGATGTTTTCCAGGATGATGCGCACACACGCAATGGTCACGGTGCAGGCAACATTATCGCAACATTAAAAGGCGATGAATCTATCGAGCCAATCTACTTTACAGTACATATGGATACAGTCGTGCCGGGTAAAGGCATTAAACCGGAAATTCGTGAGGACGGCTATATTTATTCTGACGGCACAACGATTCTTGGCGCGGATGATAAAGCGGGTATCGCAGCACTATTCGAAATGGCACGTCGCTTAAAAGAAAAAGACAGCGCACACGGTACGATCCAATTCATCATTACAGCTGGTGAAGAAAGCGGATTAGTCGGTGCCAAAGAACTGGATCCATCAAAAATCATCGCTAAATACGGTTTTGCGGTTGATAGTGACGGCAAAGTAGGCGGTATCGTCGTTGCAGCTCCATTCCAGGCAAAAGTATTTACGAAAATCATCGGTAAAACAGCACATGCAGGCGTTGCACCTGAAAAGGGTATTTCTGCAATCACTGTTGCAGCAAAAGCGGTTGCTCAAATGAAATTAGGCCGTCTTGATGAAGAAACAACTGCGAATATCGGACGTTTTGAAGGTGGTAAAGCAACAAATATCGTATGTGATGAAGTATCGATTCTTGCAGAAGCCCGTTCGATTGATGAAGCAAAACTGAATGCCCAAACGGACCATATGAAAGAAACATTTGAACGTGTAGCACAAGAAATGGGTGCACGTGCTGAAGTTGAAGTGAAGTTAATGTATCCGGGCTTCCGTGCGACAGAAGAAGATCAAGTGGTGAAAGTTGCAAAAGCAGCGGTTGAAGCAGTCGGACGTACACCACAGCTAGGTATTTCAGGAGGCGGCAGTGATGCAAACGTTATCGCCGGGTTCGGTATTCCTACTGTAAACTTATCGGTTGGTTACGAGGAAATTCATACAACTAACGAAAGAATGCCGGTTGAAGAGCTAGAAAAACTAGCTGATTTATTGGAAGAAATCGTTGTTCAAACAACGAAATAAGAGGTATTAATATGAGCATTGAAAAAGCAGTCGTATTTTTATGCGGCACAGAACAATATGCTGTGCCGGTTGAGCAGGTCGTATCGATTGAAAAGCTGGAGCGTGTAACGCCGATTCCTCATTTACCAAACTACTTGCTCGGCTTTACGCGAATTCGTGGGGAACTTACACCAATCATCGATTTTCAGACGATATTGTACAATCGCCCGACAAATACACAAACGGCTAAAATCATTGTGTTGAAGACAGAGTTGATTAATTACGGATTGGTTGTTGCCGATGCGAAAGAGATTATCGACTTTGAAGAAGGCGTATTAAAACAGATGGGTCTTGTCAATTACGAAAAAACGAAATATTTTACAGCGGTTGCTAATTTGGAAGACCGCATGATTTCTTGCATCGACCCGAATATTCTTGTGCATTCATTGGACGGTATTCGTGAAATCATCGAATATTTACATGAAATGAATAAGCAGGAAAACGAGACAAACTAAAAAAAGGAGCTTATCATCTGAACGTGATAGGCTCCATTTTTTCAATCGGCAGTAACCGCTTTCTTTTTTTTGAATTGTTTAATGTATGCATAACCTGTAAAGCTAAATACGAAAATCGAAATAATCGTAAGTGTCAGGACGAGGTTTTCTTCAACCCATGGAATATTTCCGAGTAAAAAGCCACCACCAAGCCAAACAACGGTCCAAAGTACGGCCCCGATGAAGTTATAGCGTAAAAATGTTCCATACGAAAAGCCGGAGTATCCGCATATAAACGGCGTCATTGTCCGCATCAACGGCACAAACCGTGAAAACGTAATGGCAACCCGGTCATAGTTTTCCAGGAATGTCAGTGCTTTTTCAGTCGTTTCCTCAGTTACAAAACGCTTGAACAAATTGCGCTTCGGCGGTATTTTCCGTATCGATTTTCCGATGAGGTAGTTGCTGCTGTCGGCAAGTGTTGTTGCCACGATGAAAATAATGAGCAATGTCAGAAAATCAAGCTTATCGATCGCTGCTAACGTTCCGCTTGTGAACACCGTACTATCCCCGGGTAAGAAAGTTAAAATTACAAATGCAGTCTTCGTGAAAACAACCGCAAATAACAGAATATAAATATACAGTCCGAGCTCTTTTATGTAATAAAATATGATCTGGTCGATTTCCCTTAAAAATTGAATAATATCAAGTAGCATAAGTAGTTCTCCTATCAAGAGGATGATTAAATTCCAGTATAGCGGATATTGGCAAAATATTGTTATAAAAAGTGCTAAGTAAAAAATTTAAAGAGGTGATGGAAATGAGTTTGACGAAACGCCCTAAAATTGAAATTCCAAAAACGAAGTCAGAATGGTTGATGGATATTCTCGGCTATATCGCATTAGCGCTAATGCTTGCTGTCCTATTCATGAACTGGCGTGAACTACCAAGTGAAGTGCCTGCCCACTTTGGCGGCAACGGTGATGTCGACCGTTGGGGCTCAAAATGGGAGCTGTTAATATTACCTGGCATCGGGATTGCCATGCATATCTTTTTAATGATTTTAGAAAAATTCCCTGAAACGCACAACTATCCGGCACATTTCAATGAATCAAATGCCGAGGTCTTTTACAGAAATAGTCGCCAAACATTAAATTATATGCGAAACATCATTAATATATTATTCGCTTACATCGTATACCGCACGATTGTGATTGCTTTAGAAGAAGCAACAACAATCGGCTGGCCATTTTTCGTCATATTGGCAGCGCTGTTTGTGGTACTGATTTGGAAGATGGTAAGGATATTTAGGATTAAGTAAAGTAGAAGGTTTTAAAGGGAATGTGGAACGTGGCGTAGGAAAAGTAGAAGATTTCGTGGCAAAAGTAAAACATTCCGGTCGAAAAGTAGAATCTTTTCCGAAGAAAGTAGAACCTCGATTTATATTAGAACATCGCGTGCTGAAAGTAGAAAGTTTCATGGGAAAAGTAGAACGCAGCAGGTGAAAAGTAGAACATTCAGACTGTAAAGTAGAACATTCCGACCGAAAAGTAGAACCTTCAATAAAAAAGCAGATTCCTCATCGAAGACCGAAAGCATCTCATTAAGGAGATGCTTTTTTCAGTTAAAAACTTTTAAATAAAATTACATATTTTTAATTTTCATTCGTCTATAGAAGTAAGAGAGGTGATGGACATGGATTTTGATGAGCTTTATGAGCAGGAGTTCGGCAAAACTTATCAGTACATACGCTACATGGTATCTAACGCACAAGTCGCTGAAGATTTAACGCAGGATACGTTTGTGCGAATTTATAAAACGGATTTGACCAAAGTAACCAATTTCCAAACGTATACGAGGCAAGTCGCTCGAAATCTTGTTTATGACTATTACCGGAAAAGAGCATTAATTAAGTGGCTCCCATTTACAAATGTCCCGGAGCAGGTGGGTGATCACGATGTTCCGCATGAATGGCTCATACAGGAAGAAGACCGAAAGCAATTATATGAGGCATTGCAAAAGTTAAAACCAGTACAACGCGAAGTCATCATATACCGGAAAATTGAGGAGCTTTCGATTCATGAAACGTGTGCCATTATGGGCTTATCATCTGTGAAAGTCGCAAACACTCAGCGGAGTGCGATGCTGGCATTGCAGAAAATTTTAGGAGGTGAGATCGATGAAGATTGATGATCGCTTAAAACAGTTAGATGAACTCCCGCAAAATGAAGCATTAAAAAAATCCATCTATCAGAATATCCATAAGAAACCTGTTAGAAAACAATATCAGTTGAAAACATTACGTGAAATAGGCATAATGGCGGCGATTTGTTTTATCGGTCTGTTTTTACTGTTCACCTCGGACATGAACAATCAGGCAGCATCAGGTGAAATTGCCAAAATCACTTCCTATGAAAATAATGGGGAAAAGGGGTTTAGGGGAAGAACGTCGACACTTTTCGTTGGTGTTGAAAATGTGACGACAGATTCAATAATCGCCTTATTCGAAAACATTTCAGAACTTCCTGCGGTTATGGCTCCTCCGAAAAGCGACGTGCATTATGACATTATCGTCTTATATAAAAACGGGGAACAGCGAAAATTTGAATTGGCATGGAACTATATGCATGATATTAGCAATGATGCATTTTATCCCGGATATGATCAATTCCCATCGACTGTTTTATCTGACTTGGAGAATGCGCATGATCGATTCCAATTTCCATCGATATTTATTGGTCTAGGCGTTTTAGTAATGATCTTGGTGGCGTCCAGCTACTATAAGCGCCGACAAATTGAACTGCCGAAAAAAATACGCGGAATGGGTATTGCTATGACAATTTATATAATTGTTGTGGCGATTATGGGCTATTATTATTTCATGATTGGCCCATTTTATAAGCCATTGCTTTTACTTTTATTATTTGCATATGGATTTAGCATTTGGTGGCTGATAAAAAAAGAAGTGACAAACTTACACATCTTAAAAGTGGAGAAGTACAAAATCCTATTTATTGTGCTCTGGTTCCTTATCGGGATTGGCACGGCATAATAAGAAAAATGAACATGCATGGTCCTTCATATAGAAGCGGCCATGTTTTTGCATATTCCATTATAAAAGGTAACGAGTTGAAACCTTTTTGTCGGAAAATTCGTATAAATTAAGAAGCAAAAAAGAGGAGGCATTTGAATGGTTAATCAATTGAAAGAACAGTTCGGTTACTATTTTTTAAACGGTCAATTTGAGGATATCTACGGGAAAACAGCAGAATCGTTTCAGAACCTTGTATCGTTTGAACAATTTCGTGCACTTTCTTTAGACTATAATTCAGATGTAAGCAATTATAAATATATCGTGTCCAATACATTTCAAGGGCTGGAACAGTATATATGGGTCGATGATACGTATACGAAAGCAGTTGTCGTAGCATTTGACGATAACAATATTATTCAAGGAATGTATTTCAAACCATATGAAACGTATCCGGGCAGTGATCAAATATGGACGAAAAATACATACAGCATGCCGATCAGTGACAAGTGGTATGTTTTTTGGGGCGGCACGAACGAATTTATCAACTATCACTATCCATATGAACAGCAGCGTTACGCTTATGATTTAGTTAAAATGAGCAACAACGAAACATATAGGAACTCGAAGCTTCAAAATGAAAGCTACTATGCATTTGGAGCTGAGGTTGTGGCACCGGCTGATGGTGTGGTGGTCGAAGTGTTGGATGGAATTAACGACAATATACCCGGGGAAATGGATGAAAAGAATCTAGCAGGAAACTATTGCATCATCGCACATGAACACAATGAATACAGCATGATTGCCCATTTCAAGAAGGATTCAATTTGTGTGAAAACAGGGGATAAAGTGAAGGCAGGTCAGCTGCTCGGCCTATGCGGGAATTCTGGCAATTCCTCAGAAGCCCATATTCATTTTCAAGTAATGGATCATCAGGAATTCCTGCAAGCCAAATCACTGCGTATTCAGTTCATGGTGGCGCAGAACCCATTCAGGGGGATATAGTAAAACCGAGCTCGGCAAGCAGGGACAAAACAGACACATTAGATAAGATTGAAAACTCTGCAACAGCTGGTGAACTGCTGCTATCGCTCCATCGTATTATTGGCCAGTTATTGAAGTAGAAGTGGAGTTGGAATTGGAGGGGTTTCTATAAAGAAGATAATTATCTTTTTAATTTTAGCAATTGTAATTTTGTTGCTCTACATCTCGCTCTTTGGTATATCGGTATCCCCTGAAGAAAAGGTGACCCATTATAAAGAACGCTGGGGTATAGCATTGCCGATACCGACAGAAATAATTAATGTATGGGCAACAAAATTTCCCGCACGTGGAGATGGAGAATGGGTTACAGAATTATTGTATGAGAATAAGGTTGAACAAGAGCAACTTCATGATTTTATAAAAGTGACAGAAAATAATTTATTCAAGGCAAATCAGCATGTTTCATATTTTGTAACCAGGGTCCAAAATATGTATACAATCCAGCAAGACGATGAATTCAAAAATACGATTCAAGCTTATTCAATTGATTTACAGCCGGGTGATTTCTACTTCCATCAATCAGAAAATGGTGATTTTGATACCTTTACTGCAATATATCAGCAAGCGGAAAATCGCATTTTACTATTTGAATGGCATCAGTGAAATATTTCCGCAAATAATCAGTGAGAAAGGATTGGACTGGATGAAACTCGGATTAAAAAAAGATGAAGTGGTACTCGTTCCGCATGAAGCAGGTTGGAAGAGAGAATTTGCTGAGACTAAAGAAAACATTCTAAAGTACACAAGTTTACAGCCTCATCAAATAGAACATATCGGCAGCACATCGATTGAAGGGATTCACGCAAAGCCGGTAATTGATATTGTCATCGGTGTTGTCAACCTGGATTCGCTTGGTAAAGACTTTTTCAAAGGACTTAAGCATGCCGGTTTTTATCGCTTGCAAGTGGAAAGAACGGATGAAATTGTTTGCGCAAAATTTACAGATACTACATTTGAAACGAAAACACATTTCATTCATCTTGTAGAATGGGGTAACAAAAAATGGCATCAAATGCGCTTTTTCCGAGATTATTTGAATGCAAATGAAGCAGTGAAAAAGGAATATGAGCTGTTGAAAGATGCTTTCTTTAAGACAGGTAAGGAAGGGATTACTGAATATACAAATTATAAAGAGCAATTTGTTCAGTCGATTTTTAGGAAAATGGATGAATGAGGGATGAAGATGACCTGTATTTTTTGTGATGGAATTGAAGAGAAACATATACTAATGCAAACAGAAAATTTTAAAGTGGTTTTAGACATAGATCCAATCCAGTCTGGTCACCTATTAATTATATCAAAACAGCATTTTATGGATGTCCGTGAACTGCCTGATTCAGCATTAATGGAGTTACTTAAACTGCAAAAACGAATTATGAATATTTTTGATACGCATTTTCCGGTAGACGGGGTAAGCGTTATTCAAAATAACGGACCGATTATGGATGAGGGAACTCATTTTCATATCCATATCGTACCTCGATATAAAGGGGATGACTTCTGGACACACCAGAAGGTAAACGGCCGTCCTATATTGGTTTCAGAACTTGTGAAGCTGCTTCAAAACGAAAGGGAGTGACTGTCTTGGAAGTAAGAAAATTTCACTCGGAAAATGAAGAATTGATCGATTTATTATGTTCCAATGAATGGCCTTTTCATGCAAAGGTTCATCTAGAGCCCGAAGCAATTAGAAAAGCAATCGCGAAAGGCTATTACTCTGAAGGAAGAGAAACGTTTTGGATTACTGAAAATGAACAAAAAGTAGGAATATTAATAATCGATGATATTGATGATACAATCCCTTTATTTGATCTTCGATTAACGAAGGAAGCAAGAGGAAAGGGCATCGGTAAAAATTCGCTAAACTGGTTAAAAGAATATTTATATCGTGAAAAAGGTAAGATTCGAATTGAAGGTTATACTAGAGCCGATAATTTAGCGATGAGGAAGTGCTTTACAAAAGCAGGTTTTGTCAAAGAAGGCTATTTACGCAGTGCTTGGGAAAATGATGACGGTACAATTTCTGATACGGTTTTGTACGCTTCCATTTATGAAGATTGGAAGGATCGTAAAACAACGCCGATTAAACTGAATGAAGTCCCTTATTAAGTTACCTGTATACATACCGGGCTGCCCGCAAAGTTAGAGTGAAAATCTAATTTCCGGCAGCTTTTTATATTGAAAGAATGGGGAGTAGGATTTTAACATTGGGATTTTTTTCAAAAAACATTTCTCTTGGTAGCTGATACATTATCTACTATAATTAGAAATCGATTGGGTATGCAGTGGAGGTGTGTAAACAGGTGATACAATTACAGCAAGTTACTAAAAAATTTGGTTCTTTTGTCGCTGTTCAGGATGTGTCGCTGACGATTGCGAAAGGTGAAATTCATGGATTGATCGGGGCGAGCGGTGCAGGTAAATCAACTTTGCTACGTCTGATGAACTTGCTGGAAGTACCGGATAGTGGAGCGGTTGTCATAAATGGTCAGCAACTCACAGCTTTAAGGAATGCTGAACTTCGTAAAGCAAGAAAATCAATCGGAATGATCTTCCAACATTTTCACCTCGTCGCAAATAAGACCGTCCATGATAATGTTGAAATTGCACTTGTCCTGGCAAACTATCCGAAAAAGCTACGGAAAGCGCGTGTACTTGAATGCCTGAAGTTTGTCGGGCTCGAACAGTTTGCCAATCAATATCCGGCACAGCTGAGCGGTGGGCAAAAGCAGCGTGTGGCGATTGCAAGGGCACTTGCGAATGAAACTGCGGTCCTGCTCTGTGATGAGCCAACCTCTGCGCTCGATGCTAACACCTCTGCGGAAATTTTGCGTGTTTTACAGAAGATCAATGTTGAGCTTGGTGTGACAATTGTCCTTGTCAGTCATGAGCTTGAAGTTGTCAAAAGTATATGTCATCGTGCTACCGTACTGGATGCTGGGCAAATATATGAGACGGTGGAGTTAACACCTGATGGCATCCATGAAACGAGCCACCATCCGCAAAACTTTGTCGATCAGCTCGTGAAAGGTGGAATCGGACATGCCTGATGTATTACGTCAGTATGAAGCCGAGATTTGGCGGGCGATCAGTGAGACCTTTTTCATGGTCGGTGTGTCAATTGTGGCTGCCGTATTAATCGGTTTACCAATCGGTACATATTTATTTCTTTGCGGGAAAGAAAAGTTGCTTGAAAACCGTATCGTTTACAACATACTAAACTTAGTGGTGAATACGATCCGGTCGTTTCCTTTCCTGCTATTGGTCGTTTTCCTAATCCCTTTTACACGGTTCATTGTCGGTACAGCTATTGGGACGGTCGCGGCAACTGTTCCGTTATCGATTATCGCCGTTGCGCATTATGCAAGGCTTGTCGAGCAATCCATGCTTGATGTACCAAAAGGTGTAATCGAGGCGGCTGTGTCAATGGGTGCTTCGGTGCGGCGGATTATTTTCAGTTTTCTTTTTGTGGAGGCGCGATCAGGTCTGGTGCTCGGTTTGACGACTTCGATTGTCAGCTTCATTTCTTATTCCACAATAATGGGTGTAGTTGGCGGTGGCGGAATCGGTGATTTTGCGATTCGTTATGGTTATCAGCAATTCAAGACAGATCTAATGCTTTACATGATTTTAATTATGATTATTTTGGTGCAGCTTATTCAAATGATTGGTACGACTGCAGCAAGATGGTTGGACAAAAGATAGGAGAATGATTGTGAAAAAAAGATGGATGTTAAGTGTAGCGGCGGTACTTGCTTTAGTAGGCTGCGGACAGAATGAAGAAACAGAAACGAATAAAGAAGTGGAAAAAGAAGAGACAACATTAAAAGTTGCATCATTAATTTCACCGATGACGGATATTTTGGAACTAGTAGAGCCGAAATTAGAGGAACAGGGCATTGATCTGGAAATTGTCGTGCTAGGTGATAATGTACAGCCAAACAGTGCGCTGGCTGCAAAGGAAGTCGATGCAAACTTCTTCCAGCACGTACCGTATATGGAGGAATTCAACCGTAACAATGACGCTAATTTAGTGCCGATTCAGCCGATTTACTTTGCGAATTACGGTGTGTATGCTAAAAACTATGATTCAATTGAAGAACTACCGGATGGAGCAACAGTTGCGATTGCCAACGATATTTCAAATGTTGACCGTTCATTAATGCTGCTTGCTCAGCACGGTGTCATTACATTAAAGGAAAAAACAGATGTGTATTACACATTAGCAAGTGTTGAGGACAATCCAAAAAATCTTCAGTTTAAGGAAGTCGATCTGTTAATGCTTGCGCGTATGTACGATGATGCGGATGCGGTAATTATGACGCCTGCCTATGCTGCACCACTTAATCTAACACCGAAAAGTGATGCACTGTTGACTGAAGGTGTGGAAAACGATTTTGCCATTACATTAGTGGCACGTGAAGACAACAAAGACGACGAAGCAATCAAAAAGCTTGCAGAAGCGATGACGAGTGAAGAAGTGCGTAATTTCCTAATAGAAAACTACGACGAAACAGCAACACCAGCTTTTGAATAAATAAATTAATCAATGCCGAGGCGCGGTTCTAACATGCGTTTCGGCTTTTTTATTAAAAATGAGGTGAAACAAAGCTTTTTGACCGGTATGCCTTATTTTGTTACCCTTTATTTGTAAACATTAGAAGGGGTGGTCAAAATGGCAGAAAACTTTAAAGCATTAGTCGTCAATAATGAAGAACAATTTACAGTAGACGTGAAGGAACTTTCCTTAAATGATTTACCTGAAGGAGACGTGCTGCTTAAAGTAGAGTATTCTTCTATTAATTATAAGGATAGTTTAGCAGCAATACCGGATGGCAACATTGTCAAAAGCTATCCATTCGTACCGGGCATTGACTTGGCAGGAACGGTCATTTCATCGGAAAACCCGCAATTTAAAGAAGGGGACAAAGTGATTGCGACAAGCTATGAAATAGGTGTCACTCATTTTGGCGGATATAGTGAATATGCACGCATCCCGTCTGAGTGGCTTGTTCCACTGCCGGAAGGACTTTCATTAAAAGAAGCGATGGTCATCGGTACAGCCGGCTTTACTGCAGCGCTTTCCGTTCAACGACTAGAAGAAAATAATGTAACACCTGATAAAGGGAAAGTGCTCGTAACGGGTGCTACAGGCGGTGTCGGAAGCTTTGCCGTTTCGATTCTATCAAAGCTTGGCTATGAAGTAGAAGCGAGCACTGGGAAAGAATCAGAACATGAGTTTTTAAAAAGCCTTGGTGCAACTTCAATCGTTCCGCGTGAAGAAGTGTATGACGGTAAAGTTCGCGCATTAGGAAAACAAAAATGGGCAGCTGCGGTCGATCCTGTCGGTGGTGAGCCATTAGCTTCATTACTAAGCCAAATTCAATACGGCGGATCGGTTGCAGTCAGCGGATTAACAGCAGGGACAAAACTTCCGTCAACAGTCTTCCCGTTTATTTTACGCGGTGTGAACTTACTAGGAATTGACTCGGTTTATTGCCCAATGGACACAAGATTAAAGGTGTGGAACCGTTTAGCAGCAGATTTCAAACCGGCTAATTTGGAGCAATTAATTCAGCAAGAAATTTCGCTTGAGCAACTTCCGGAAGCACTGCCAACACTTTTAAAAGGTCAGGCAACAGGTAGAACGATTGTAAAGCTCGGATAATTTCTGAGTTGGAACATTAAATTCATATGAAATAAACTTGGATGCACTTCTTTACTAAGGAGTGTGTTCTTTTAATTTCAGGTAAATCCATTTTCAACCCCTCATGATTCGTAAATCTAAATATTTGGATGAACGCTAACTGAAGGCAACGCATAATCTATTAGAGAGAAAGATTGTGAAGGGATGGAAAATCAATATGGATTTTATGCCAAGTGCGTATGGTCATTGGAATTATAACAGCATGAATAAAAGCACGGACTACGGGAAGAACCCCTTTGTCATTAACATTCATGGAGCGACAATCGGAAATCATACATTTCGGACCGTATTATGGACAGGGGAACATCTGCAACTGACAGTCATGAGTTTACATCCAGGTGAGGATATCAGCTTGGAAATGCATCCGAATGTCGATCAATTTCTACGGATTGAACAAGGGCAAGGCATCGTTCAAATGGGGAACAGAAAAGACAGTTTAAATATGCAATGGTTCGTTTTTGACGATAGCGCCATCATCGTCCCCGCGGGAACTTGGCACAACGTGATCAATATCGGCAATATTCCGTTGAAGCTGTATTCCATCTATGCTCCGCCAAATCATCCATACGGTACCGTGCATCCCACGAAACAAGATGCGAATCTGCATGAGCACTAGTTTTGGAAGCTTGCACAAATGTGTGAGCTTCTTTTTGTTGACATTATACCTGTAGGGGTATATGATGTGGTTAGAAATAGCCGTGGTTGTCGAGAGAAAACTAATAGCTATTGCGAAAGTTTATAGTTTGACACATACCCTAAGGGGTAGTATAGTGTGGTTAATAAATTATTCTAAATGAGGTGAGCATATGCAGTATGATCCTAAAGTTTTGGCTCGAATGAAAAAAGTCGAAGGTCAGCTACGAGGCATTCTACGGATGATGGAAGAAGAAAAGGACTGCAAAGATGTAATAACGCAACTAAGTGCTGTTCGTTCTGCTGTTGACCGGACAATCGGTGTCATCGTGACGGATAATTTAGTCGAGTGTCTTTCAAAAGAAGATGCCGATACGCTCGATAAAAATGCTATGGTCAAACAGGCAGTGGATTTACTAGTAAAAAGTCGATAAGGCTTTTTATTTTTAAAATAAATTATACCTATAGGGGTAGGGGGACTGGATTTGGAAAAGAAAAGAACAACAATCGTATTATTCAGTGGAGATTATGATAAAGCGATGGCTGCTTATATCATTGCAAACGGTGCTGCAGCATATGATCATGAAGTAACCATTTTTCATACGTTCTGGGGTATCAATGCATTACGAAAGCAAGAACCGGTAGCTGTTAAAAAAGGGTTCCTCGAAAAAATGTTTGCCAAGATGATGCCGCGTGGTGCGGAAAAGCTAGGGCTATCAAAAATGCAGATGCTCGGCATGGGCCCGAAAATGATCAAGCATGTCATGAATAAGCATAACGCATTAACATTGACACAACTTGTAGAAATGGCTCAGGAGCAGGACATTAAGCTTGTAACATGTACGATGACGATGGATTTATTGGGACTTCAAAAGGAAGAATTGCTGGATGGTATTGAATATGCCGGAGTAGCGGCCTATTTAGCGGATGCTGAAGACGGAAACGTCAATTTATTCATTTAAGGGGTGACCTATGGAAACAATCCTATTAATCGCCGTGATCGCAGCTTTCTTTGTTTGGCGCATGAAACCTGTAAAAGGTGTCAAAACGATATCAACGGCCCAGCTTAAAACAATGATTAATGACAAAGATAAAGTGTTTGTAGACGTACGAACACCTGCCGAGTATAAGGCACGTAATGTGAAGCAATTTAGAAATATGCCACTTGGTTCGGATTTGTCGAAGCTGCCAAAGGGTAAGGAAATTGTAGTCATTTGTCAAAGCGGTATGCGTTCGAAGCAGGCATGTAATCAACTGAAAAAATTAGGCTATGAACAAGTAATAAATGTTCGTGGCGGCATGAGTGCATATTAAGGAGGAAATCAGGATGAAAACTATTTTACCAAATGAAGTACAGGCAAAGTTGGAAGCGGGAGAAGCGGTTCATTTAATCGACGTTCGCGAAGTAGCGGAAGTAGAGGCTGGTCATATTCCAGGAGTTACCCATATTCCATTAGGATTACTGGAATTCCGTATGCACGAGTTGGATAAAAAAACACCTTATATCATGGTTTGCCGTTCTGGCGGTCGCAGTGGTCAGGCAACAGCATTTTTAGAGTCACAAGGATTTGATGTGACAAATATGACGGGTGGCATGCTCGAATGGAATGGCGAAGTTAAGTAAAAATTTTAAAATAAATTATACCCTTACTGGTATGAATGGAGGATCACGATGATTAAATCAGACGTACAACTTGATGCAAAAGGTTTAGCTTGTCCAATGCCGATCGTCAAAACGAAAAAAGCGATGAACAATGTGGCAGAAGGGCAAGTGCTGGAAATACAGGCGACAGACAAAGGCTCTGTCGCGGATTTAGCGGCATGGTCGAAAACGGTCGGTCATCAATATATCGGCTCAAGTGAAGTAGATGGTGTGTTTTATCACTATATCCGAAAATGCAATCCGGAAATGAGTGAAGCAGCTGAAAAAACATTTGAACAAACGATTTCCAATGAAGATGCGGTGAAAGAAGAAGGCTTGATTTTGGATGTACGTGAAGCAGCAGAATATGCTTTCGGCCATATCCCAGGAGCTAAATCAATTCCGATGGGCGAATTGGGAACACGAATGGATGAACTCAGTGAAGACGAAACAATATATGTTATTTGCCGAACAGGTACACGCTCGGATCTGGCAGCGAGACAATTAACTGAAGCAGGATTTACAAAAGTATACAATGTCTTGCCTGGTATGACAGGGTATGAAGGCGCATTACAGAAAGAAGTAGAGTAATTATAAAAATTTTTATAAAAAATTATACCTATGGGGGTAGTTGTAATGACAGTAACAGCATGGACAGCGGCACAAGTGGCACGCAAAGTAATTGAAAACAAAGCATTGTTTATTTTAGATGTCCGGAATGAAGACGCATTTAAAGACTGGAAAATTGACGGTCACAAATTCGAATACTTAAACATTCCTTACTTCGAATTATTAGATGGTGTAGAAGAAATTTTACCGCAAATTCCCGCCGACAAAGAGGTATTGGTTGTTTGTGCGAAAGAAGGCTCTTCCATCATGGTCGCAGAAATGCTTTCGGATGCAGGTGTTGATGTCGGTTACCTTGAAGGCGGCATGAAGTCATGGTCGATGTACCTTGAGCCGGTTAAAGTTGGAAACTTGAATAATGGCGGTGAACTATACCAGTTCGTACGTTTAGGGAAAGGCTGTCTTTCATACATGGCTATTTCTGAAGGCGAAGCGGCCATTATTGACGCAGTACGTTTCACAGAAGTATTCACGAAGTTCGCTGAAGAAAAAGGTGTTGAGATTAAATACGTTTTCGATACACACTTACACGCTGACCACATTTCTGGTGGTCGTCACATTGCTGCAGCTTCTGGTGCAACATACTACTTACCACCCAAAGATGCGGAAGAAGTTGTATTTGACTACGCACCACTTGAAGACGGTTTAAAGATACAATTAGGTGCTTCTGAAATTGAAGTCGGCGCACTTTATTCACCTGGTCATACAATCGGTTCAACTTCATTTGTCATCGATGATAAATACTTATTAACAGGTGACATTTTATTCATTGATTCAATCGGCCGTCCAGACTTAGCAGGTTTAGCGGAGGATTGGGTTGGAGATCTACGCGAAACATTATACAAACGCTACCGTACATTAGCGGAAGATTTAATCGTGTTGCCGGCGCACTTCATGATTATTGATGAATTGAATGAAGATGGAACTGTAGCGAAACGATTGGGTGATTTATTCGCTCAAAACCACGGTTTAAATGTGGAAGATGAAGAACAGTTCCGCTCAATGGTAACGGACAATTTACCACCACAACCGAATGCTTACCAAGAAATTCGCCACGCTAACATGGGTAAAATTACACCTGATAACGACGAGCAAACGGAAATGGAGATTGGTCCAAATCGTTGCGCAGTACGCTAATTTAAAGCTGGAAATTGAAATCATACACCTATGTTTGCTTCACGCTCAAGAGGAACGCAACCGTGTTACACGATAAACTTATAGATCGCTTACAACAAACAAATTTAAGAATAGAGGAATTTGAAATGAATATTACACAAACATTAGATGCAAAAGGCTTAGCATGCCCAATGCCAATCGTAAAAACGAAAAAGGCAATCGATAAAATAAACTCTGGTGAAGTATTGGAAGTTTTAGTAACAGATAAAGGCGCATTAAATGACTTCAAAGCATGGGCAGGTGCAGGCGGCCACACAATTGTTGATCAAAAGGAAGAAGCGGGTGTCCTGTACTTCTATATTCAAAAAGCGTAAAAAATAGCGGGTAGAAATGACTTCTATCCGCTTTCTTTATTGGACAAATGTATTAGCAAAGGCGTAAATGAATTTTTGAAAGAAGGAAACGCTTATGGAAATCGATTTATCATTAATGTATATAACAGTCATCTTTGCACTTGGATTTATTGGATCGTTTCTTTCCGGTATGCTCGGTGTTGGCGGTTCCATCATTAAGTATCCAATGCTGCTTTATATACCGCCATTGTTCGGCTTAATGGCATTTACCGCACATGAAGTTTCCGGAATTAGTGCCGTACAGGTGCTTTTCGCGTCGCTTGCAGGGGTTTGGGCTTACCGGAAAAGCGGATTGTTAAATAGAGAGCTTATCCTATATATGGGGGTGGCGATATTAATCGGTAGCTTCATTGGCAGTTACGGCTCGGGATTTTTATCTGAAGATGCCGTGAATATTGTGTATGGGCTATTAGCCGTCATTGCAGCAGTGATGATGTTTATACCGAGGAAAACCGTTGAAGACGCAACTGAAATTACATTCAACAAAGCTTTGGCGAGTTCACTAGCACTCATCGTTGGAATCGGATCAGGCATTGTCGGGGCAGCCGGCGGGTTTTTACTCGTACCGATTATGCTGACGGTGTTAAAAATTCCAACAAGAATTACCATCGCGACAAGTTTGGCGATTACTTTTATTTCATCAATCGGTGGCAGTATCGGGAAATTGATGACAGGCCAGGTCGATTATTGGCCGGCATTCATTATGATCATTGCCAGTATCATCGCCGCTCCACTCGGTGCAAAAGTCGGTCAGAAAATGAATGTAAAAATTCTGCAATGGCTGCTTGCCATCATGATTGGTGCCACAGCTATTAAAATATGGGTAGATATTTTACAATAACAAACTTGTAAAGGGTGAAGCAGCAAGTAGCGCTTCGTTGTCTTTTCGTTGCTCAATACAACGATCCTCGCCAGCTCAACTGGTGAGGATTTTTTGTTTGATTTTGGGATGTATTTTTTAAAGGTAATCCATCATTTGATGTCGAAATTAGAAAATAGTCTTAACATGGGGGTAAGGAAATGCACGTCGAAACCGAAAGATTAATAATACGTAAATTTAACATGAACGATTTACAGGCAGTATTTGACTATACATCTGATGCCAATGTAATGAAATATATACCTGAAGGGGTTTTTACAAAAGAAACTGCAAAGGAATTTATTGAATAAAATATGGGGGAGGAAGCGGAAAAGTTCGCAGTCATACTGAAAGGTGAAAATACTTTGATAGGGCATCTATTTTTCGGTAAATATTTCGGCGACCATACATATGAAATTGGCTGGGTATTCAATCCGAAATTTTATAATAAAGGCTATGCTACTGAAGCAGCTCGAGCCATGTTACAATATGCCTTTGAAGAAATGAAACTACATAGAGTGATTGCAACTTGCCAGCCTCAAAATCCGCCGTCGTATCGTGTCATGGAGAAAATCGGCATGAGAAGGGAAGGGTATTTCAAAAAATGCATTCCAAACGGGGATGAATGGTGGGATGAATACTATTACGCAATTTTAAGTGAAGAGTGGAAATAAGCTGCATCAAAGAGGGAGCGGAAATTATGGGAAATACAACGAAGAGAAGAGTCATTTTAGATTTAGCCATTACGTTAGATGGTTTGATTGAAGGGAAAAACGGTGAAATCGATTGGTGCATTATGGACCCGGAAATGAACTTTAACGACTTTTTGAATCAAATAGACACCATTTTTTACGGCAGAAAAAGCTACGACTTATGGGGACAGTATATTCCTGAAGAGGGTAGCTCCGAAAATGAAAAAGAAATGTGGGATTTGGTTCATAGTAAAGAAAAATATGTGTTTTCCAGAACTCAAAACGGGGATCGGAATGAAGCAAAATTTATAAATGACAACATCCTAGAAGAAGTGATGAAATTAAAGAATCAGGCTGGTAAAGATATATGGCTATATGGAGGAGCAAGCCTTATAACGACTTTTATCAATTTAGGGCTTGTTGACGAATTCAGATTATCCATTCATCCAGTCGTATTGGGAGAGGGAAAACCGCTGTTTGTCGATATTCAAGAAAGATTAAATTTAAAAGTTGTAAATACGAGAACATTTTCTTCCGGAGTAGTTCAAATCATTTATCAATACGAAGGGAACTAATATTGTCCCTTTCAATTTCTTAAAAGGGGCATAGTAAAGGGGGAATCGTATTGATCAAACAAATTTCAGTTATATTGTTATCCTTCTTAGTGATAACCGGGTGTAATAATAGCGCTATGAAACGGAATACAGAAATTGAAAAAAGACTCCATTCATCGATTATTATGGTATCCGATAACAGTACAAGCAAAACTTTTCTTAACACATTTGACGATTTCGAATGGGACAAGGCGTTTTTAGTTCAGCCTTATACAACACAAACAGATTTAGAAAAACAAGTCGGCGTTAAATTTACTGACCCAAGCAACATTGGTTCACGGGACGATATTTACCTGTTGGTTTTTATCAATGGGGGTAAAGCAGTTCAGTATGCGGAAATTGCCCATTTAAATACTACTTTTTCTTTAGGGGATAAGGAGTATCTTGAACCTTCAAATGATGTAATTTATATTGAAAGATAATTTAGTGAGGTGAAAATCATAAAAACTAAATCATTATCCATTGGAATTATTCTTATTGGCTTAACGATTGGTTCTTTAGGCTACTTCTTATTTATGAAAGTATTTATCCCTAACATAATGTAAATTTTAGAACATTTTTCTGATGCACAGAAAAATGTTCTTTTTTGAATTTACTTATTTTGTTATATACGTATAATTATAAATGTGATTTTATATTTATTAAAGGGAGTGTTAACTTGAAAATAGAAATGAATATTGATCCATTCAAAGCGGTTAGTGTGATCCATCAAGCGTTTAAGCGCTACGAGACAGATCCGCAACCTTCCAGTGCTTTAAATGAAACAGCAGACTCCATTAGTACTGAGCTCAAACAAGGGACAGAATTGTTCGGCGTATACGATAACGATGAATTAATAGCACTTGTGAAATGTATTTTAAATGAGGAATTTATTTATTTCTCAAGATTGTCTGTGTTACCTAAAAATCAGGGGAAGGGCGTAGCAACTAACTTGGTGAAGTACTTAGAAGACTACGCTGTGAAAAATAATATATATGTTTCAAAATGCAAAGTTCGAAAAAGTGAGCAGAATAATATCTCTCTTTATTCAAAATTAGGTTATAAAATCGTGAAGGAAGAAATCATCATTAATAAAAATGGTGATGAAATTCCAGCACTCACAATGCAAAAGAACCTCACACCGGATAAGTGATTATTCTATGTTCCGGAATTTTTTTCAAAGCGTTTATAATCAATGGTTCTCCTATAAAACCACACGCAAAGAATAAACCAGCTATAGCCAAGTGACCAACCGGCTATCACATCTGAAGCAAAGTGACGTGCCTCAGTAATTCGGGAGATTCCAATTAGTAAAGCTAAGATAATAGCTGCAATCCAAACAATCAGTGATGCTTTGTTTAAAGTGTAAAGACGGTTTAATACATATGCAATCGTAAATAAATATAATAAACCATGTACAGCATGTCCTGAAGGAAAACTAAATGTAGAAAATTGATCTGCTATATCCGGACGCGGTCTCTCAATTAGGCGTTTTAATAGTTGATATAACCCGTATCCACCACCTACGGAAACAATAACAAACCCAATCAATTTATAGTCTTTTTTGTAAATCCAAATAAAGATACAAAGAATGATTGCGACGGTAAAAATAAAATTAGTTTCACCTATATGATGAAACATTGTAATGAATTTATTTCCGTACAATAATTCAAAAGCGCCTTTGTCAAAAGCTTTAATAATAGCTGTTTCAAACGTTATCCATAAAAAACAAAATGCAACGAAAGTAAAAATGCCTAAAATATATGGCCACTTTCTTATATTAGTTCCTCCTAACAAAAAAAATTTAGGATAATGCAAAGTAAATATAACTTATTATGGCTATATGTAAAGAAAAATACATTGAATTAAAAAGAACTCGATTCCATATAGGCAATCGAGTTTTGTTTTATAGTTACGAAGCGGTGTTTAATTTTAATTATAAAATTCCTTATATAAGACATATTTTAGAGCAGAAAGTTCATCTTCTGACAGCGTACCTTCCATTTCAGAAACTACTTGATCAACACTGATTGAACCGTTTTGCGCCTGCTCCTGGATTGCTAATAAACGATTAATGCCTACTTTTTTGATTAATAGACGAGTTGCTTCTTCCTTCGTTTGAAAGGGTAGAGAATCGGGGTCCGTAGTTGCTGCTTCGTTTACAATTTCCTGCAGCTTCGGATCGTTTGCGATATAGGATTTCACTTCTTCTTTATCTTCAGCATTTAAATTAGCTTCAACTTGTTCGACGATTTTTTCGGAAGCGATATTTGTCCCATAATGCCACACAGCATAGCCTCCTGCTCCAAGTAAAGCAAGGATAATTACAGCAATCGTTAAAAATTTCTTCATCAAATCACTCCTGACAATTTGAATATAGCACAACCTTTAAAAAACCACGAAGGAAAAGATGTTTCCAATGTTTGTTTAGATAAGGTTAAACCACTTTTTATCAGTGTATTAATAAAAGAGATAAGCATTTAATATTTATCTATTTCAAAAAACGGTTCAATCCCTAATTCTTTTAACAAGTATTTCATAGGGCTGTTTATTTCTGCTAAATATTTTTTAGGAATTAATATTTCTTGTCTTATTCGGTGAATAACAGTGGGGTTAATTTCAGGAAACCACTTTTCATAACTAATCCCTCTATCCTGTTCGATTTTTATCAAAAAGTGTACTATTTCTTCAAACATATAAGGGAATTCCTTTTCTATCTGCTCATGATGTTCTAAAAAGGAATGAAGATAATCTTCAAAATAATAAAACTGACTTTTATTTAGAGGGTAATGCCGACTGCTATTTTCCTCCCATTCCTTTACCGACCAAAATACTTGGCAAAACTTTGTTTCCCAAGTTCCTAGCATACATGTAAAGGCGACAATCGAATATTTTCTAGTTTCAAAATCGTCGTCTGCAAAATATTTATAAAATTCTTCCTCATACTCGCCACCATAACAACCGCTAGTATGATAATAGCCGATTTCAAAACCCTTCAAGCCACGTTTCGCTTGTTCGATAATATGATGTGCCATATTGTCTTCCTCCTCGAGATGACTTTTCTACATGTTCAATCATTATATATTATTTGATAAAATTTCCCAACACGATATAACAAAGCCTCTGTTTGAAAAAGGAAGATTAACTTGGATGATTTAGGGAAAGTTAAAAAATGTGATCAAAAATATAAATTAGACTTTATAACTGGCAGGTTAGGAAGATCTATCAAGGAGGTCCATATGTTATGGGAAAAACAGAGCAAACAGTTTCTGAATTAATGCTCGATCAATTGTATATGTTCGGTGTAAGACGGATATATGGGGTCGTAGGTGATACGACATTCGGACTCATCGATGCATTGGCAAAACAGGATAAAATTAAATATATTGCTGTCAAACATGAATCGACAGCTGCTTTTATGGCGTCTGCCGAAGCTAAATTAACGGGTGGTCTCGGTGTATGTACTGCAACGATGGGACCAGGTGCAGCGAATCTTATTAATGGTCTCGGTGATGCGCATGCAGATAGAGCGCCTGTGCTTGCGATTACAGGGCAGGCCGAAAGTGGAAAGATTGGTACGGAATATCCGCAATATATCGATCAACAGGAACTTGTAAAGCCTTTTGCCGCTTATTCTGCAAATCTGGCCAGCCCGGATGCAACAATTGAAGTTCTGCAAAAAGCTGCGCGAACATCTCTTGGACAAAGGGTTGTCACGCATATATCCATACCAAAGGATATTATGATGATGCCTGCTAAGGGAGCGCCGCGTCGATTGCCGGATGTAATCGAAGGGACTTCCAGCTTTACGAATGAAAGTCTGAAACACGCTGTGGACATTATGAGAACAGCTAAGCGACCAATGATTCTGGCTGGTTTAGGTGCCACTTCTGTCTCAGCGGATTTGGAAAAACTGGCGGATCTTTGGGGAGCCGGCATTCTAACAAGTTTAGGCGGAAAAGGTTTGTTTGATGAATCTTCACCGCTTGTATTACAAGGGATTGGTGAAGGCGGGAACCCACATGCTGCTGATGTATTTAAACAGGCAGATGTCGTACTTCTTGCAGGGACGACTTGGTGGCCGGAAGGGTTTGTGCCAACGGATGCACGAATTATTCAGATCGACCGTCAATTGGATAAGTTTGTAAAAGAAATTCCAACAGAACTTGGAATCATGGGAAAAACAGAGGAAGTAATTCCAATTTTAACGGAGAGCCTGCAACAATTCATTCGCTCTGAGGATTGGGTAACGCATATACAACAAGTAAAAGAAAAATGGGCAGCACAGAATGAGGAGGAAGGTAATACGAAAGGTTATCCTGTTCATCCTTCCCGAATTATCCGTGCCATTGACCGAACAGTAACATCCGATGCGATTCTTGCACTGGATACCGGCGATAATACCGTATGGACGAATCGTAACTTCAAACAAAAAGATCAGTCTGTTTTATTTTCCGGTTACTGGCGCACAATGGGCTTTGGCCTTCCAGCTGCGATGGCCGCAAAGCTAATTAAGCCAGAAAAACAAGTAGTGGCGATTGTAGGTGACGGAGGGCTTCAGATGGTGCTTGCAGATCTATTGACAGCAACTCGCTATGAACTGGATATTACAGTCGTTGTTTTAAATAATGAAAGTCTGCAAATGGAAAGGGACAAGCTGAAAGTTGCGAAGAAGGAAGAAGTAGGTGTTGATTTAACGAATCCTGATTTTGTTAAATTGGCTGAGGCTTGCGGTTGGAAAGGATTACGTCCTACTTCAGATACCGAGTTGGAGTCTGTGATGGAAGAAGCACTCAATACGAAGGGCCCAACACTCGTAGATATCAGCACAGCACAAGTATTTTTCCCGGAAACACAATAAATGACCTTTTTAATGGGGCAACCTATTTTTTATGGTTTTAATGACTAAAATGCTGGAATAAGTCGTTGATTTTATTACAGGGAAGAATAGATGCTGTTTAAAGTAATTCACACAGGGTATTCAAAAAAGTGTAACAGTTTATGTGAAGGAATATCTGATAAGCCGCTTTAAAGTTTACGGAAATTATCCTCGCAATGAATGTACTAACTAGATAGGAGATGATTTTTGATGGGAAACCCAAACTTAAACGATCCAAGAAAAAAATTTCATACGGAGAAATTCCCGGATCAAGAACAGAGTACTCCAGCAATACAAAATGAAATGAGTCCAAAACCTGATTGTGGAGAAAAATCATATAAAGGGCATAATCGTCTGGAAGGGCGAAATGCTTTAGTTACCGGTGGCGATTCCGGGATTGGTCGTGCTGCCGCGATTGCCTATGCACGTGAAGGCGCTAATGTCGCGATTCAATTCTTCCCTGGTGAAGAAGAAGACGCAAATGAAGTAAAAGCATTAATCGAAGAAGCCGGCAAAAAAGCGTTGCTGTTGCCATATGACTTACGTGAAGATGGCGCGGCAACTGAAATGGTGAAAAAAACTGTGGAAGCTTTTGGCGGATTAGATACGCTCGTATTGAATGCGGGTCAGCAAATCGCACAGGAGACACTAAGCGATTTAACGATCAAACAAGTAGAAGATACGTTCAAAGTAAATGTTATCAGCATGTTTGAAGCCGTTAAAGCTGCTGAAGAACATTTGGAACCGGGAAGTGCAATTATTACGACGACATCGGTTCAATCGTACAATCCATCTACATTTTTAATGGATTATGCCTCAACGAAAGGTGCGATTAGCAACTTTACGCTAAACCTTTCTGCATACTTTGCCTCTAAAGGCGTACGTGTGAACGGGGTTGCGCCAGGCCCGATTTGGACACCGCTGCAATTGGATAACGGACAACCGGATGGCAAAATCCCTGAATTTGGCCAAAATGCACCACTTGGTCGCGCCGGGCAGCCTGTAGAGCTTGCCCCAGTATATGTCCTTTTAGCATCTGATGAAGGAAGCTATATTACCGGACAAATTTACGGGGTAACAGGCGGCGAAACAATCGACTTATAATATTGAAGGGCACGAAAAGCACCTTCAACGAAGAAACAGCAATCTCCTGATGATACGGGAGGTTGCTGTTTTTTTTATTGAGAGATGTTTTAAGATCAAATTGAAATTTACTTAACAATTGCCTGGAAATAATACTTATAATGAAAATGCATGTTACAAACCAAATTTTACAACTTACATACAGCTATTTACGTGTTAATCACAATTATTAAATGCATACAAAAAGCGGTGCTATACTACCAATCAAGAGGGAGGATTTATGAAGATTCATTTACATATTGAGCAGGAACTTTCGGAAATTGAAGTCCATGTGCATGCTTCGGAATACAATGAGCAAGTTGCACAGCTGATGAAAAAGCTAAATCAAGCAACGAAAAATGATACAATTCCCGGCTACATGGATGGGGATATCCATCTGATTAAAATGCAGGATATATATAGCATTTATAGCGAACAAGGGAAAGTTTATATCCAAACAGATGAACATGAACTGGAAGTGAAACAAAAGCTTTATGAGTTGGAAGAGCGATTTTCAACACAGTTACTACGTGTTAATAAAGCGACACTTGTTCACTTTGAGAAAATTACTTCGATTCAATCGAAGGTGCTAGGCAATCCACAACTTACGCTCGAAAATGGAGTTATGATACCGGTAAGCCGCAACTATTTTAAAACATTAAAAGAGGCATTCGGGTTAGGGGGAAATAGCAAATGAAAAATTTAATACAAAGCA
Source organism: Solibacillus sp. FSL W7-1324 (assembly GCF_038008025.1). Taxonomy (NCBI): domain Bacteria; kingdom Bacillati; phylum Bacillota; class Bacilli; order Caryophanales; family Caryophanaceae; genus Solibacillus; species Solibacillus sp. FSL W7-1324. Next base: position 2,092,829 of record NZ_JBBOYH010000001.1, on the reverse strand, counting down.
TTCTGATAAGTCTATGTTCATCCTATTTTATCATCATGCTCATTTCTTTAAAGTCACCGAATGATTTCTGGATGAGTGAAACGATTGTAAAACAGTTTTTCTATGCCGTCCTTTTAGGAATCGTCATTGCATTGGCAAATCAGCTATATAAATTGGAATGGCCGATATTAGTTGTACTTATAGTCCATTATGCTGTAACCGTAACTGTAGTCTTTGTCATAGGGTATTATGGCGGCTGGTTTGAACTTAATAACACTAAATCTATCTTTTTATTATACGCACGTGCTTCGATTATTTATCTCATAGTTTGGCTGTATTATTATACCGATGAAAAGCGTGTAATACGAAAAATGAACAGTCAACTTCAACAAAGGGGTGAGTAACATGCAAACATTGATTGATGTCCAACAGTTATCAAAGCTTTATGGAGAATTCAATGCCGTAAAAGGGATTAGCTTTTCGGTACAAAAGGGCGCGCTTTTTGCATTTATTGGAAATAATGGGGCGGGTAAATCTACTACAATTGAAATGTTATGCACGCTTTTGGAGAAAACGAGTGGGACGGTTTCAATCGATGGGCATACACTTGGTACACTAAAAGGGAATGAGGAAATTCGCAGAACGATAGGTATTGTATTTCAAGAAAGTATTTTAGACCATCAATTGACGGTGAAGGAAAATATTTTGCATCGAGGTCGTTTTTATCGTTTACCGAAGCCAATATTGCAGGAGAATTATGAATTTGTGCATCAGTATTTACAGCTTGCGGACATTGAACATAAAAAATACGGTTCGCTTTCAGGTGGACAGCGTCGTCGAGCAGATATTGCACGGGCAATAATTCATAAGCCTAATCTTTTATTTTTAGATGAGCCGACGACTGGACTTGATCCATTAACACGTCAATTTGTTTGGGAAACAATTAATCGACTGCGCAATGAAATAGGCATGACCATATTTTTGACTACACATTACATGGAAGAGGCAGCAAATGCAGATGATATTGTCATCATGAAGAATGGTGAAATCATTGCACAAGGATCGCCGAATGAGTTAAAAGCGCTTTATGCGAAAGACTATTTAAAATTTGTCTTAAAACCGACTGCTACAATTGAAGAAGTTACACCTATTTTACCTGGGATACCTCAAAAGCAGCAAGACGAGTGGCAGGTGGAAGTGGCTTCTACAGTTTCGACGATTCCAGTTTTAATACAACTCGAGCCATATATTGCATCATTTGAGGTTATTAAAGGTTCGCTCGACCAAGTATTTATAGAAACGAATATAGCAGGGGAGGAAAACTAATATGATGACGAGCTTGATTGTTCGCAACAATAAAATATTCTTCCGAGACAGAATGCTCGTCTTTTTCTCAATGCTGACTGTTTTGATTTCAATCGGGTTGTTTATTGTCTTTTTACAGAAAGTGCAAATAGATGCAATCAGTCAAGTGATAGCAATGACACCAGCTGTTGAATTAGTTGTCAGTCAATGGATGATTGCTGGGATTTTGACAATGACAGGTATGACATCGACGTTAGCGGTATTTGCTATATTCGTAAGTGATCAGGAATCGAAGCGTACAGCGGATTTTCTTGTTACATCTGCATCGAGAACTTCTATACAGCTAAGCTATGTTATCAGCTCAGTTATAATCGGCTTTATCATGACGTCTATTGCTTTTATTGTATGTGAACTATATTTATTGTCCCTTGGTGGGGATCTACCGAATGTAAAAAAGTTATTGCAACTATTCGGTGTGATAATGCTTGGGGTGTTACTGAGTGCAATGATTAATTTAGTGATAGTACTTTTAACAAGAACAGCAAAAGCATTTTCAACGGTAAATTCACTGGTGGGTACATTAATTGGGTTTTTGTGCGCAGTCTATGTTCCGATGGGGGTATTGCCAAAAGTAATTCAAACAGTCATTCATTTATTTCCTGTGAGTCACGTCGCGGTATTGTTACGTCAATTATTAATGGAAGATTCTTTGCAAACAGTATTTGGAAATGCAGAAGAGGCAATGAACTCCTATATGCTAACTTATGGAGTTGTATATGAAGTAGATGGTAATATTTTAGGAACTCTATCGAGTGTATTATTTATTTGCACTTCAATTGTTGGCATAGCCATTATTTCAGCCATTCTATTCCGCCTACAACATAAGTAAAAACCACTTTCCGTAGATTTATTGGAAAGTGGTTTTCTTATTTTTCCCTAGACTTAGGAAGATACTATATCAAAGAGAAATTAGGAAGGTGTATTATTGGAGGGTTCATTAATAAACAAGTAGCGATTAAATTGGATAAACGTATGAAGAAATGCCCAATTATTTTGTAAAAACTATATTTTAAGACGATTATTTTAATAGCTCAAAAATTTTTTTAGTAAATTTTTATTGTCTTTATATTAATAATGAGGAAAAGAGGGTATATGCATGGTGTAGTACTAGGAGGAGTAACAATGAAACTTGAATTTTTAAAAATTGAAAAAATAGTTGAAACAGAAAAAAACAAAATCATATACATACCAGCTGGGGGGATCCAGTTTGTATTTAAAAATAAGATCATATCTTTAAAGGATCCATTACGCATTGCGATGACTCATCGGGGGAGCTTTATCGATGTTGTTCGCTATATCGATTTCGTAGTTTACGACGACCTTTCAATATATACGACTGGTGAGATTAAACGAGAAAGTTTATTTGGTATTGTATCGAATGACGAAGTGCTCTTAGCCATTCATAAAGAAATCGAAAAAGTTTCAGCGGAAGCTCCGATGTATAAATCATTTGATGATAAAGAGCTGTTTAACCAAGAATTTGGACAGGCAAATGAGCAGCCGATTTAAATACATCGATATAATTAGGAAGACCTTTGTTGAAGCGAAGGTCTTCTTTTTATTTAGGAATTATAAACCAGCTCTGCAAGTATAAACGATGCTACTATAACAATTTATACACTATGTATAACAAAACAATTGAAATATTAGTGTTATACATTAAATTAAATCTCACTTTTTAATTTATCAATATATTGTTTGGCTTCTAATAGTGAAAACCCTAATAGTTCTCTTGCCCTTTTCACTGCCTTGACATCAGCGCCTTCTTTTAATAGTTGTTTTAATTCGTTATTTATCGGATGGTCAGGTGTAATTGTCTGTTTAGTTATTTGCTTTAAAGTAGTCTGCATATCTTTGATTCGATTACTCAAATTAGCTACAGTAAGCAATAAATACGCACAAATAAATAAAATTACTGCATCTAGTATAGAAAATTCCATGAAATATCCTCCTTTTTTTAGTAATATCTACATTTACGAAATATATGAATATAAGGTTTCACATTTTTTGCCTAAAATAACGCCCACAAAGCAAGTAAACTATATTAATAGAACGATCGCGTTTTTCAGTTAAATGAGCATATAGTGAAATAACCATCTTCTATACAAGCTTAAGTTTAATAGGATTTAAAGGATTAACGATCAACATTATTGAATAAATATCTATATCCGTAAGCTTGGAGGTACATAATGGAGTTTTATAAATTTAGTAAAGAAAGTGGTAAGAAGATTTCTCATTTCAATTCAAATTTTATAATGTCCCGAATTATCCAAACAGACGAAAAAACCAATATTGGATGGATGCACTTAGATGAAGGTGGTGTTGTAGGGTACCATCAAGCAGTAGTACCCCAACTTTTATTAATAATAACAGGAGAAGGGTATGTACGTAACGATAAAGAAGAGTATTTTAAGGTCCAATCTGGTGATGCGGTGTTTTGGAGAAAAGATGAATGGCATGAAACTAAATCAGATAAAGGCTTAACTGCTATAGTAATTGAAAGTGTTGAACTAAATCCTTCCTTATATATGCCCTTAAAGAATTAAAATCTATTGAAATCGCTTTAAAATTTCTGCAACAAAAAACCTAGTCAGCAGCTTCCAACATCAATACCAATCGGCACTTTTCTTGAAAAAGAAGAGTGCTTTATTCAATTATAGGGCCATATTGTGGAGCAACATTTTTTCTTGGGGGAGTGTTAGAAAAGATGCAAATTTATAACGATTAAAGAATTGCTAGACAAGTTTTTATGCAAATTAAAAATCATGTCCAGCAAGTATTAAAGCTGCTTTAGTAACGTTTCATTGACTTACATAAAATCACATATAAACAATGTTCGATAAGAAAAGCGAGAAACGTTAGTTATTAAATCAACGTTTCCCGCATTTTGGTGTATTCCCAAACTTTGATTTTGGAACGTTATTTATGTTTGTTTTGTATACTCTATAAATCGTAGTTGCACTAAAGCCCCTTGTTAGTGCAACTAGAAGACTTGTGAAACAATCGCGCTCTTTTATAGAGATTAATTCTATTTTTGTATACTCACATCTATTTTTCTGTTATGTACAACCGCATATAAAGATAATCATTTTCTGTATTGTCTGATCGCTCAAAGCCTAGGCTACTCCAAAATTTTATTGCAGTTTTATTTTCTACATTAACTGGTAAGGAAATTCTACTTGTATTATATTCTTTACACAAATATTCAATGCAAAGCTTTGCAGCTGCTGTTCCATAGCCTCTTTTTTGAAAACGGCTATCGATCATAAAATTGATAATTTGGGGGTTGTTATCGCCTATAAACATCGAAACAAAGCCTACCATCACATTATCCTCATAAATTGCAAAAGGGCGTGATTCCTCATAAAATACCCACGCTTCGGCTAATGAAAACTCCACAGAATCTACAAATTCGACACTTGTATCAGTTGTACGCAAGTTTAAACATTCTTCATAATTGTCACTATTAATTTTTCTTAACTCTAGCAAAGCAATCTCACCTTCCAAATATAGTTATAATTTTTCAATTTGTATAATTCAACTTTTGAAAAGCGGAATTAGGATAAATCTTGATACATTGAAACTTTATGGTATAAATATGAGACACCAATAATTATAGCATTATTTTCCAAATAGTTGTTTGGGAATATTGTTATTCATAAACTTGTGAACCTAGCATTAAGAGAAGGTATTCGTTATTCCACAAACTGGCACGATTCTTCAATAAGAAGATCCGTTTTCCATTATAGGGCCATATTGTGGAATAATATTTTTTCTCGGGGGAGGCTTCTTATTAATCTTAAAGTAAGGATTTACAAGGTGTATTTATTAACATTTAAATATACCTATGTGTATTTTATTCATATGGTTTATCATAATCCTCAACTTTAAGCTCTTTAAGGAATTCAATAAAATTTATTCTATTTCTATATTTTTCTCCATAATATGATTTTTTATTGAGAAAATCTTCCTTAACAATATTAATAATATATGGTTTCATATGTGTTTCCTCTGCATAACCATAATTTTCGGTAAGCTCTATTAGAAAGGAAACAATATAATTAAATAATACAGGGAAATCTTTTTCGATTCCTTCCTGGTATTCAACTAAAGCTTTAATATACTTATATAACTCACTTTGTTTAGTAAAGCGAAAACTGCATCCTGTATTCCAATAGCCAAGCCAAATAGTAAATATACCAATAGAATACCGTCTCAATTCTTTATCAGAAGCATTGAAATATGAGTAATATGGATAATGTGGAAATGCCATTCCACCATCAAAACCTAATATTCGAAAGCCACTGTTCAATACTTTGTTTATTTCAGTAAGAATCATGCTTTTTTCTTCCGTTGTAAGTTCTTTTTGAATTTTTTTATCTTCTGAGCTCATAGATAACCCTCCTCTATTTTTCAATAATACCAAATTTAATATTAAGTAAGAACGTCCCCAAACCGATTTTGGTAACAGCTTTTTGCTTATGCAACAATCTGGGCGCTTTTCTTGAAGAAAAGTGCTTTATTCAATTATAGGGCCATTTAATTGAATAACATTTTTATATGGTAGCGTCAGAAAATGATGGATTTACAAAGATAAGAAATATACACAATTTTATGCAAAGAGAAGAACACTCCCAGTAAATGCAAATACCGCTGTATCAACGACTTAAACCATTTGTATAAAATACTGTATAAACAATGTTCACATAAAAAAGCACGAAACGCTGTTAAATCAACGTTCGTGCCTTTTTATAGTGTCCCAAAACTTTGATTTGGGAACGTTATTCGGTTTATTTATGTAGAGATTATTTATTTCTTGTTGTACTAAAGTACATAGTTAATGAAGTAAGAAGGGATTTATTTAGATTGTTTCCAAAATCTTTTTTGCTATTTCATCAAGTTCTTCTGCGAGTTCATTACGTGTAGGTGTTTCAGATACTCTTGTTAAATAATCTCTAAACTGAACTCTCGACTCTCTCGGCAATTCTAAAACTAAATAGTGTAAAATGAACCACTTCCAGTTATCATCATCAGAAGAAGTTAAAACATCTTGCACATATGGAACAATTTCTTCTGGAAAAGTTAAAAGTATTTCTAACACGCTTGGTGCCACTGGCCAATTCATATCTTGAATCCATTCAAGGAGATTAGGCAATAAAGGCAAGATTTTATCCCTATCCATTTTTTTTATTATTTCTACTCTATCATTATCTAATTTATGTCTTGGCAAAAGACTTTCGAAATTCTCCATATACACTCACCCTCCTTGCTTACGTTAGTTGAAGTATAACATTCCTTAAGTGACGTTTGGGAGTATTGCTGATCATAACCTTGTAGTGGCACTCGTTCTTCAACAAACTGGGCGCGTTTATTTAAGAACGCGCTTTTTCAGTTATAGGGCAAGATTGCAAAATAACTTGATAAAAGGTATCTGGATATTAATGTTAAAATTCTATGTAAGATGGTGAAACAATTTATTTACGATAACAGGCAGGTTAATAAACAAGGAAATGCTAAAAAATTATTGTTAGGAGCTGATAAAATGACTAATTTATATTTTGTTAGGCACGCACATTCTCTATATACACCTGATGAAATAAATAGACCTTTATCAGAAAGAGGTTTTTCTGATGCAAAAATTGTTACCAAATTATTAAAAACGGAGGAAATTGGTATTGTTGTTTCAAGTCCTTATAAACGAGCTGTTCAAACTGTCAAAGGTATAGCAGAATACATAAAAACAGAAGTTGAAATTATAGATGGTTTTAAAGAACGTACTTTAACCACAGTCCCAGCCAACGATTTTACTCTTGCAATAACAAAAGTATGGGAGGACTACAATTTTTCATGGGAGGGTGGAGAATCTAACATAGTCGCTCAAAAAAGAGGTGTAGAAAGCACTTTGAATATATTAGAGAAATACAAAGGTGAAAATGTTGTTATTGGCACACATGGAAATATAATGGTTTTAATCATGAATTTCTTTGATAGCCAGTTTGATTTTTCTTTTTGGCAAAATCTTGATATGCCAGATATATATAAATTAACTTTTAATGGTAAGGTGCTAACAAACGTAGAGAAAGTATGGCAAAGAACATAATATAATTCTTCGATTAAGGGCTGCTCTAGTTGAATAAGATGTTCAATAATTGGGCGTGATTTATAAAGAAGAAGATCGCGTTTTATACGTTATAGGAATAGTATTCTAATAAATTCCTTATAGATAACTGGATATTTATGTTAAAATTTAAGCTAGTTTGTGAATTAAAACTATCGGGTCATTATCCTTTAAAAAAGATTTGGTGTGAAAGGAGAATAAATAAATGGAGAGTAGATTAAGAAAATCAAGTATATATGGACTATTGTTTGGATTGGCCATCTCTATTTTATTTGTTAATTATAAGGATGTTACACAGATAGGGGATGGGGTTTATCAAACTACATATAAACCTGTAATTGAATATATCGTTTCAATCTTGCGCTTCGGAATTATAGGAATGTTTTTAGGTTTATTTATTGGTTGGAAGAGTTTAAAGGGACAACAAAATTCCCAACAAAAAACCAAACAAGAAAAAACCTATTACCTCCTGTTCTTTTTAATTGTTTTCCTCGTCTCAAGTATTTTGATGTTAGTTTATTAAATTGTAATAATAGTTAATTACTAAAAGCTCTTTAGTAATCATTATTTTTATGGCGCTATTCTTGTATAACGAAAGGATGATATTATGGCAAGAAATAAGAAAAATGAGGTACTAATTGTTATTCTAAGCAGCTTATTACTTCTCGTTTTGCCTACACTTTACTATAGAGAAGCAAATAGTTTAATAATAGGCACTTATACTATTATCATGTTTATTATACTATCTACGTTAACGATAAAAATGATTAGACAATATTATAATGGGAAAGAAAATTAAAGGGGAGATTTCTAATTTTCGGATATTTAATGTTTCAAATCTGACTCATATGTACGATTCAAAATTCACCTTTTTTCCCCATATTACTTTTATTCAAAAGAATTGAACCACCTTGAATAAATAAAAAAAATCCAATAAATTTTACGGTGATTTGCCACAAAAGATGAAGATCTGAAACATAAATAGTAATTATTTTGGCTCCAATTAATAATAAAATTAAACCTAATATTTTTTTCAAAGTAATTCCCTCTTATTTATTGCGACTTATTTATAAAATTCAATAAAATTGTTAAATTTCCTTTCACAACGAGCTAAATTGTGGAGAACGTTAGGTCAATAAAAAATGATAAGATTGGCCTTACTATGGTTCAAAACCTACATAAAAAGGTGTGAGATAATGCGTTCAACGAAAATAATGTTATTTGGAATCTCAATAATGCTAATCTCATTATTCATTCAAAATGAAGAGGGGATTAATCTTTATGGAAGAGAGATATTTATTTTAGCTTTTGGCTTTTTCATAATACTAATTGGATTCTTTTATAAAGGTAAAAAGCAATAAAGTTAAACGATTTTCACAGGGAGATAAAAATAAATACAAAATTCAAATATCTAAACCAGTAATACCAAAAGGAAAAGTAACAGCATATCATTTAAACGTTCGCTCTAAAGCATCAAACAGTGGAAAAGTGTTAGGATCTATTGCTAAAAACAAAGAAGTAGAAATACTTGGCAATGAAAAAGGCTGGTATGTCATTTCCTATAAAGGGAAAAAAGGCTATGTGTACAGTCGATATATTAACTTATTAAAATAATGTGAAAACACTCATTCGGGAAAAACGGATGAGTGTTTTTTATAGTAGAAAACCATCCAAGAAATACGTTATATGTCGGTTAAGAATTTATTGATAAAGAGTACAATCCGGTGCGAAACCTCAATATGAAGATCACGTTTTCCTTAAAAAAATCAGGTTGTGAAGAAAAGAAAGGAATATACATTTAGTAAATCGAAATAACTATATAACGCACGATTTTCTATTTATAGATAAATTATACAGTTTGCTTTATAATAATTTTAAATACTTAAAGGTGGAGTGATTGAATGTTAAAATTTGTAGATGACTTGGCAGGCGCAGTCTTTGATATATTAAAGTCAACTTTATACTACATTTCATACTTCATTGTCGGTTTTACTTTAGTCGCTTTACCCTTATTTTTAATTGCTAAAATATTTGAATGGCTGTTATAAATTTGTTAGTCTTTGATGCACAAAAGCTCCCGTTAGTTACTAAGAACGGGAGCTTTAAATTTTTCTTGAGTGATATAAATACACACTTGAAGCTATACTTTGAATAAAATAAGTTATCATAATAATCATTATAAATGCTTCTATTGGAACTAATTTCAATACACCAACCAAAATAACTCCTAGTATAATCCCACCTGACAAGATTGAATAAGAAAGAGATTTAGATTTATAAATTAATTGTAATCCTCGTTCATCTTTAGACTCCTTGTCACTTTCAAATCTAATCTTATAAATCTCCGCTGCTATTACTAATATAACTAAAAAGAAAATAGCATATTCTATAATTAAACTCATTTATTCTCCTCCTTGTAATTAAAGATAGTTGTAATAGGAACGTCTAATGCGTTCGCCACTTTAAAAGCCAGAATTAATGATGGGTTGTATTTGTTTTTCTCCATGGCTGCGATTGTTTGACGACTCACTCCTATCTGGTCCGCTAATTGTTGTTGTGTCAATTTCTTTCTTGCTCTAAATACGTGAATTTCATTTTCTAACATTAATAATCACCTGTGCCTTTAAATGAATTGTAATATATTTACAACAAAATGTAAAGAATATATTACAATTCAAATACTAAAACAAAATTTAGAAGTGTAGCTTATCATCTTTTAATAGCATTTATTATTAACCATTCGGGCGCAATTCTTCACTAAGAAGATTGCGTTTTTCCGTTATATGGTCATGTCGTTGAATAACCTACTTTTATGAACGTTGGGCCAAACAACCCCTGGGATCTGTGTTTACGGGTATGATACAATTTAAATACCAAATATTAGGGAGGTTTCGCTAAGGATGGCAAAAGAAATTATTAACGTTGTTTTAGCAATGAAAACCTTTGATACATCCAAAATGGATTCGTGGTCTGATGAACAGTGGCAGGAATTTGTGGGAGAAGAAGAAGACCACGGAGGCATACAATTGTTGTTGATAAATGATAACAGTTTTTATCTAAAAATAACCGGTATTCACTTTGATGAAGAGACTGAAGAAATAGTTTTTAATTTTGATACACAAAATAAAATGAATAAAAATATAAAGATTCAATTCGGTCACTGGCAAATTGATGACAATATCTATAATCTTATTGCGAAAAAACCACTATATTTGGTTAATTTTTCTGGGGTTAGAAGTTTTCAAAAATGCGTAAAGCGCTCTAATTTAAATGAGTGGGACAAGACAATAATTGAAATGAAAATTATAGATGCAGAAATAAATATAATTATTAGAGACCTCGAATTACAATTAATTAAACATTTTACACAAATTTTTTAGGTTCCAAAAAATACGTTTACAAAGGAGCATTCCTGTTAGAAGGATTTTCGGGGACTTGAAAACAAAAAAGCCCTCCTGTATGATGCTTGAGTGTCAACCGGAAAATTGACTCGCACATCCACAGAGAGGACTTACAACAATGAATTTTAATACGAATGAAAAAATTAATCAAGTTTCTGAAAATACACTAGTAATCGGTATCGATATTGCGAAGCACAAACATTTTGCTTGCGCTATTGATGATCGAGGCCGAGTGCTCCAAAAATCATTTCCTATTACACAGTCACGCATTGGATTTGAAGGCTTTTATGAGCGCTTACTCGCTCTAAAAACCACTCATGAAAAACAGGAAATCCTCGTTGGTTTTGAGCCAACAGGACACTACTGGATGAACTTGGCGGCGTTTCTGACAAGCTACGGAATACCATTCGTGATGGTCAATCCAATGCACGTCAATCGTTCCAAGGAATTGGACGACAATCTTCAAACGAAAAATGACCAAAAAGACGCACTTGTCATTGCTCGCCTCATGCGAGATGGTCGCTTCAGCTATCCACGACATCTCGAAGGTATCGAAGCGGAGTTACGAAATGGTGCGACATTACGTTCAAAGATTCAAGAAGACTTAAATGCCCTACAAAATCGCATGATTCGTTGGCTGGATCGCTTTTTTCCTGAATTCACACAAGTGTTTAAAAGCTTTGGGAAAATGGCGTATGCGGTACTTGAAAAAACACCATTACCAACAGATATTGTAGGCAAATCACCAGAAGAGTTACTATTTTTATATCGCCAGGTAGACGGTCTGAAAAGCCCACAGCTACCAAAGGCAAAACAATTAGTCGAGGTAGCAGAAAGCTCAATCGGACTGACAGAAGGTATAGTGATGGCCAAATTCGAAATCGCCACGCTTCTTTCCCAGCACAAATTGATGCAAGCACAACTAGACGACTTAACAAGTCAACTCGCAGAGTTAGCCAAACAAATGACGGATTATGACTATTTAGCATCGGTACCTGGAATCGGGGATGTCACGATTGTCGATTTACTATCAGAGATTGGTTCTTTAACGCAATATACACATCCACGCCAATTAATTAAACTAGCGGGACTCACATTGCGTGAAAACTCTTCCGGTCAGCAAAAAGGACAAAAACGGATTTCTAAACGAGGTAGAAGAAAACTTCGCGCCCTCCTCTTCCGAGTCATGATGCCTTTAATCTTGCATAATCCAGCATTCAAACAATTACATGAATACTACACAACACGTACAGTCAATCCGCTTCGAAAAAAGCAGTCCATCGTCGTGTTATGTGGGAAGTTACTGAAGATTTTACATGCCTTATGTAAAAAGAAAACCATGTTTAATGAACAACAAATGATGAACGATTTTGCCAGTCTCCAAACAGCTGCTTAAGCGTACTTCATCAAAAGTTTAACCAAGAGGATGACACGGAGAAGCCGGCATTATTTACCCCATCCGACCGTGATTAATTAAACGAGTCCCTAAAGGAGCATCGCCAGCCTCTGCCTTATGAATAGACCGAACGAAGGAATGTACGCGCAATCAGACGCCTAGAGACATGGGAGGGTCCGTCATCATAAGCTACGCAGAGATCCAAAAGTGCATCAATATACAGCACAGGATCAGGAGGAACATTACCAATTAATGGTTCATCTTTTAGCGAAGCTTTCAGATATATTGTTAAAAAAATCAATAATTACAAAATAAAGATAGATGTACGTGTCGGGAGAATATTTTTTTGACACTCTAAAATGGCGTGAGCCATTGATACATCAACATTTATAGAGGGAGGGGTTAAATGACTAATTTTTTCTTAATCCTTATGATTTTCTTAATTGTTGTTGCAAATGTTATTGGATTTATATCCTACAGGAAAAAGAAAAATCTATACTCTTGGGCTTTTGCAATATTTATATCAGCAGTTTTATTTGGGGCAATCGGGGGTGTATTAGCACTTTTAGTTATTCGTGATGCTTTTGCGATATTTTACGGTTTCCAGATAGGGCAATATTTACTAATAAACAGTGTTATTGTTCTTTTTATTGCCATTTTAATGACTGTAATAAGGAAATACAACAGAACTACCTAATTCACCACTCTCTCTATAAAATAGTTAAATCTGGCGCTTTCCTAGTATAAGGAAGGGCCTTTTGGGACGCAATTCTTTTACAAAGAACAAACTATGAGGGGGATATACAAGCATTAATAAAATTTGTTATTAAATTCTTCACGAATTAATTTTAAGAAGTAAGGTTTCAATTTACATAAAGGAGCTTAAGATTATGCCTGTATATAATAAATTAGTAAGAGATAGGATTTTAGAAATTATCGAATCTGATGGATTAGTTTATAATGCTCGAATACTCGAGCCAACGGAACTCTTAAAGGAAGTTAAGGCGAAAATGATCGAGGAAGCCAAAGAGTTTCAAACAACAAAAACTGTTAATGAAAGCGTGGAAGAATTAGCAGATGTTTTAGAATTAATACATACAGCTCTTAGTACATTAGGTGTGACATATGATGAGCTAGATGAAGTGCGGTTGCAAAAAAAGGTAAGGAGAGGTGGTTTTGAAAAGGCAATTTACTTAGTAGACGTAAAAGACAAGTGATTCAATTCGCTGTTAAAAACTCTATTATGAACAATTGTGACATTGTATGTATTAATAATGTCGTGGAGGAAATAAATGATAAATTTTTTAAATAAGATTCGTAGACCAAAAAAAATATCGCAAACAAAAAATTTATTATATACGGCTTCAATTTTAATTATGGGCGTTATTTTAGGCGTAATTTCCAAGGTGCTTGATACAATCCCAAGTAATTATTTACCTTATTCCCTTGAAATGTTAGATTTAGGGAACTTCTTTTCTCGCATGGGGGTTTGGATTTTTCTTGCGGTAGTAATATCTATGTATAGCAAATCACCCATTAGGTCTGCCATAAATACTTTTTTGTTTTTTGCAGGTATGGTCGGTAGCTATTATCTATACACAGTTCTGGTGGCTGGTTTTTTTCCTAAATCATATATGATGATTTGGATTTTCATGACTATTATCTCGCCATTTTTGGCTATTGTATGTTGGTATGCAAAAGGAAAAGGTATTGTAGCTATAACTATTTCATCAATTATATTTATGCTTATTACAAGACAGGCTTTTGGTTTTGGAGTTTGGTATTTTTACATTAAATATAATCTTGAATTGTTACTCTGGTTCGCCACAATTTTTGTTTTATATCAGTCTCCAAAACAAATAATTCAGGTGGTAACAATAGGTATGATTCTTCGGTTCCTTACCAATGAGATCAATCTATTCTGGGGGATGTTATAACTTCTATTTACCCTCTTACAGGAACGCTTTTTCATTAAGAGGCAAGTAGTAAAAGAGATGACGAATGAGCGCGATTCTTAATTTTTACAAAAAGGTAACTATATTGAGAATAAAAGCGTGATTTGATCCATTACAAAACACGCTTCTTCGTTTTGTATTTTTCTCAGGCTTAATGAGTTACTCATCTAGCTCTAAGGGTAAAAAAGCATATTCTCCGTCCTTAATAATTTCACATTTACGGACTGGAATAGGATGTTTAAAAATGGGCCCATCTAATACTGTAGTATGGAACTCTCCACCTTCTCCGCAAGGGTCAACCCCACGAGCTTCAAGTTCCTTCACGTAATCATGAGTTAACATTCGCCCTAAATCGTCTTCTCGCATTCCAAGTGATAAATTTACAGTTACAATAATCGTTACAAAACCTAAATTTATGAACTCTTCGACAGCTTCTTGATGGTTCATTCCCCATAAAGGCATTCCAAGCTTTAATCCAGCATACTTCGTAACTTTTTCATGCCAACACCCATGTTTCGGCATATCTAAGTCGCCAGTTACTAACACTTCTGCTCCTTGATTTTTAGCCTTTTCTAAAAGATGTATAAATACTTTTTCATAATCTGTCCAACTTGCAGCTGCAGTATATACGGGCAAACCTATGGATTTAGCTTGGGCCTGAATGAGTTCCGGAGGCATTCCATGAGATCTTGAACGTTTTCCTTCTTCCTCCAGCATGACAATCAGTCCAACCGCTTCTCCAACCATCATTGCTTTATATAGAGCTAAGGCACTATCCTTTCCTCCGCTAAAAGAAGCTATAAATTTTTGCCCGTAAGCACTATTTTTCCAATCCATTAATTCTGCCATTTCTATCTTTCCCCCTTATATTTAATGACTTTAATGAGTTTTCATAGCTCTAATTATTTGTTTAATTTTATCACGAATGGACCTTATAAATAGGCTAGTATTGTATCCTGGTAGAATAAGGTTGAAATAAAAGAAAAAATTATTTCAATAAAATTCCTTCATACGACAGAGAATTGAGATGTCCGATCACTAAATGAGGTTATTCCAGTATGCAATTTTAGGGCGCGTTCCTTGTATTAGGAGAGGGTCTTTTTTCCTTTTCCTTTAAAGGGCAAAATAATTGAACTCAGCCTGATTTTTCTAGGTTACAATTTAGAAGATATTGTTAAAAAGTGACGGGTAGGAATATTGAAATTAAAATGAGAGATTTAAAGATTAGGGGGAGTACGATGAAAAAAGTTTCAATTTTATTGATTATAGTCGTTTTATTGGTTCTCGCCTCTTGTGGAGGACCTTTTAAATCAACGGCCTCGATATTGATAGTTATTGAAAAGGGGCATTCAAGTGACTTTAAAGAGTATTGGATTAAAGCATACGATCCGAATAATCAAACTAAAGAAGAAGCATTTAAGATTGTAGTTCAAGAAGAAATGGTATGGAACTTAATTGAGGAAAATAAAGAATATTTTTCTTTATATTCAAAAGAAGGAGATAAATCCTGGATATTAGAACAAATCGAACATATAGAAAATCAATAATGTTGGAGCTGTTGGTTAAGTATGTCCATCCATTAAATAATCAACCTAAAGTATTATGTTAATATTTCCCTTTTTATTTTACGATAGTTAATACAAGGTCAAAAATGAACTAGTAGACTACTTGAGAATTGAAAGAGGGGGAGAAAATGAAAGCTATAATTCAAAGTGAATTTGGGGATGCAAATGTCCTTTCATACAAGGATGTTCAAATACCGGAAATTGGAGATGAGGAATGTTTAATTAAGGTCGCTTATACAAGTGTGAATTATGCAGACATTAAAAAACGGATTGGGAATAAAGGAAAAGGGAATTTTCCTTTAATATTAGGGTTAGATTGTGCCGGGATAATTGTAGAAACCGCTCCTACTTCGAGTTTTTCAATTGGCGATCGTGTCATTGCATTTCCTAAAGATGGCTCCTATGCAGAATATGTACGTGCAAATGAAAAGCTAGTTTTTAAAATTCCTGACACACTTTCATTTGAACAGGCAGCTGCAATGCCTACAGTAGCCATCTTGTCGTACCTACTATTACATGAGATAGGGCTAGTAAAAAAATCTGATACTATTGTTATACATAGTGCTGCTGGCGGTGTAGGTTCAATGCTTGTTCAATTAGCGAAAATTGCAGGCATTCAACAAGTCATTGGAACAGTCGGTAATCTTGAAAAAGCTAATTATGTGAAAGAACTAGGGGCTGACGTAGTTTGCACTTACGAAACATTTACCGAAGAAGTCTTAACAGTTACAAAGGGTCGAGGTGCAAACATTATATTCGATTCTGTTGCAGGTTCTGTAACAAGTAGAAGCTTAGATTGCTTAGCTTTATATGGGACGCTTGTTCAATTTGGAAATAGCAGTGGGGAAGCTGGTCACTTTAAAACAAGTGATGTTCATAGTAGCTGTCGAAACATAAAAGGATTTAGCCTAGGTACAACAAGGGAACATGATCCATTACGATTAGCGCCTGTTGCTGAAAAAGTAATTGAACTATTTAATTCACAACAGATTTCACTTCCAATTGCACAAATTTTTAATTTAGAGGATGCTGCTGCAGCTCATGAATTAATTGAGAGCCGGAATTATGAAGGGAAAGTTTTACTGAAAGTCTAGTGGAGAAAAGTTAACTGAATCAAGTAGGGCGCGTTCCTTTAAAAAGGATACGCCCTTTATTTCATTTACAAGTGAGCGGAAGAGGATTATAGCTTTAATCTATACTTCTTCTATGTCTGCCTTCAAATCTTTAAACCATTTCAAGTTCACTAGATGGTGAGAACGAGAATTTTCATTCATGCGGCGAAAATAATCAATTTTACCAGGAGATTCATTGGTGTTGGCTAAGTATTCATCAAGAAGAGCGATTCTAGCTTCCGTTTGATCAATTTGGGATTGGATTAATTCTAATAATTTATTCGTATCAAATTCATCTGCAAACAATAATGCCCCGTAGAATTGTAAGTTTACATACTCGGATTTAGTCCCATATTTGGTCATTAACTTTTCGAATTCTTCAATCCCTAAAGAGGTGATTTCATAGGGATGAATTTCGCGTCCATTTTTAGAATGAGTCTGATGTGTTTGTTCTATGAAACCTTTCTCTTCAAGTTGTTGCAAATTGTAATAAAATGATCCTTTAGTGAAGTTCACGATATATTTATAATGCCGCTTTTCCATTAAAGTTAAAAGCTCGTAGCCATGAGCACCAGGATTTTGCATAAGTAAGCCAAGGATAAGTAAGGGAATCAAAGTTGCATCACCTTTGCCATATTTTCTTCAAATTCTTTGTATGTGATTTTACCAAGAGCCAAATTCATACTTTGAATATAAATTTGTTCCGTTTTCGAATAGTTATTAGTGATTTGTAGGGATTGTTCCTCTTCAGCAAGAGGCTCTAAAATATGACCCTTTTTCGAAAATGCTTCGTAGTAACGATAACCGAATTTTCGTTGGGAAACAGCGTTCAAATGAATACCATCCGGATTGGCCGTTAGCCCTTCTGCTGTTACGAAATAACAATTTTGCTGTTCATCTGCAAATCTACGTAATTGATCATTAATTTCTTGATACTCTGTAGAATATTTTCCGAATCCGGTTTTTCCTAAAAATTCACCAAGACCTCCGATGATTAACGGAACATCTTCAAGTGCTAATTCTTTTCTCAAAGAGTCAATAATTAAAGATAATTTTTCATAATAGGTTTCATGAAGAGAATTATTGCTATCACTTTCACCTTGGTGCCAAAGTATACCGCAAATTTCGCTAGACTCTAGTGCGAAACGAGCTTCAGATAAAGCATGTTGAAAAAGAGTACCTTGAGGATGCCAGTCATTTAAGGAACTGCCACCTTCTGCACAGGGTATTAAACCAATTTCTTCATCCGGGTTGGCTTTTGACCATGCCTCTGCAAATGAAGCTGCTAAACTTACCCCAGCAACAGGGCGGTCATAATTAATAGGCTCTGTCATCATTTGCCACTGTCCGTTACGAAGCATTTTTATTTTTTCATTATAGATTGGGTCGACTTCATGCAAAAAGCCACGACCTGCCATATTGGATTGTCCTAACATCAAAAAAGATTTTATCATTTTATATTCATTCCTTTACTCAATAGTCTAATTAGACTGTCGTCAATTCTTTATAGCTAAAGCTCAAAAGCGATTTAAACCTAATTTATTTTTAACAAATTGAACTATTTTAGTAAAAAAATGCAATATAAATTTCATTAATGACGTCTTATATATAGAACCAAAATGGAGGTGTTAAAAATGGTTAATAAGGAGGTTTATTCTAATAAATTCGATACTTATTCACTAGATACAATAAAATCAAAACCAATTGAAGCCATTGAAGACATTATGGATACTTATGGGGATGAAATCAAAAAATTCATTTATACATATTTGAGAAATGAAGCAGATACCGATGATGTTACACAAGAAGTGTTTGTGACTGTATATTTGAAGATAGATTCTTTTAAGGGGGATGCCTCTCTTAAAAGCTGGATCTACTCAATTGCCGCAAATAAGTGTAAAGACCACATAAGAAAGCACCGTTTACGTCCGCAAAATTTATTTCAACGACTAACTCAGCAAGATATCAAGAAAAACCAAAGTAGTGATCTAGCAGAAGAGTATATTCGAGGCAGTGTAAATGAAGGTCTTTTCGAAAAAATCATGGAACTCCCTGTTAAATATAGAGAAGTCATAATTCTTTATTATTATAAAGAGTTGTCCATTAAAGAGATCAGCTTTGTTTTGAAAGAAAAGGAAAGTACACTACAATCACGTTTAGTAAGGGCAAGAAAGAAATTACGAGAGATGATTAATAAAGGAGGGATTATTCTTGGATAAACATCTTAAAGAACTAAATTTTGAAGAGAAAATTAAGACCTCATTTACAGAAGATAATAAAAGAATGATAATGAATGAGATTCATAAAGTAGAACAAAATAGAATTACAAAGCCGCATTATTTTCAAAATATACTAACGGTCGTACTTACTGTAGGAGTTTTATTTTTTGGTTTTATTTATGTTAATAATCATGAAGGAACTAATGAAATTGCCGGAGATACTAATCAAACTGAAAATCATCTTGGTAAAAATCAAAATAATGAAGGCTCACTTGCTGTCTCAGACAATGATAAGGAACAGGAGAATGAGAAAAAAGTGTTGGAAGTTGGGAGGAAGTTTACTTTTTGGGACCCTGAGAGGTTTTATAAATACGATTACAAAACGGAAACCTATACTTATTATGATTTTTCAGACTCTAATTACAATTTATATGCGGCGCACCTTAAGGCAGCAGTAATTACAGATAATGCTATCTATATGAGTCCAAATGAATTAGAACCATCTATATATGTGCAATATTTAGAAAGTATTATTTACTTGTTAGAAAACATAGAACATGGAGAAGATAAAGAAAAAAATGAGGAATTTAAAAAAGCGGCGCAACTAGCTAAACTAGCGCTTAAACAGGGTGTGAGCAACTGGGAACCTACATTAGAAGAGCTGCATGAAGTGTTACATGAATTAGATGAACATTATAATACTAACCCCTTTAAAGATGGAATTACAGGTAGTAATGGAATACGATTACTTGCCGATCCAGAGGAGTAGCAATGTCAAACTGGTTCCTAATTAGCACTTACTCGAGTGCTTTAATTCAAGGAGGGATAAAGCATATTACGGTAAAGAATTAAAGCAACAGTAAACTTGAAATCAGAAGGGGAAATTAATGAGAAAGATTTTTACTGGGATAGTTTTAATAACAATATTTTTAACTGCGTTTCTATTTTATAATCACAAACAACTGCCTGATAAAGAAGATGTATTTAAAATCACCAAAAATTGGTCTCAAGGAACAGAAGAAGTCTATTTAGTGAGGAAAATTGGTGAGGAATGGTTAACCATTTATAGAGACAATCATTCGATTACGATTGCCCGGTTAGAGCAAAACTGGTTAGGGTATTGGGACATAATAAATGAAGATGGCAGCAAAACTACAATATCTACGATTGATTATCATATATCGCAGAGTGATCAATTAAATTGGAGTGCAGGTTCAAGAGGGGAAATATCACACTACTTCGGTCAAATTATCAATCCTGATATTAAGAAAATAGAAGTCGAAACTCAAAAAAACCACTTTGAAGATGCATTAATAATTAATTCGGGAAAAACTCAATTTTTTTACATTAAAACTAATGGGGAGTTAGTATTGCCTGTAAATATTAGAGGACCTTCTGAATCTGGTAAGTTAATCTATTCTACACTTAAACCAATTAAAAAGTAAATTTTTGATATTTTCTTCTACCACAATTTTTTGGAAGAATTTGAAAATAGTCTTAATAAATCTAGCGGGGTTTTTCAATATGTAATTTGTTATTCCCTTATAGAAGATCGTGTTTTTCCGTTATAGGCCAGATTATGGAGCAACAAAAATTTAAAATAAGAAAGAGTAAGTATTTTTTTCAAGAATAAATAAAAGTTTGCAGGGGGTGTATTTATGTTGAAAAAAAGATTAGTTTTAATAATTGCAGTATTTTTATCGTTAGTAATTGTGGGCTGTAATGATGAAAACTCAATTGAGAAAAAAGAAAATAAAATTCAACACAATTGGAATGAAAGTCCATTATTTGAATCGGGCGACTATACAATGATTGGTGAAGAAGGACGATTAGGTTTTATCTATGATGATAGCGAAGATCTTAGATTTTATCCTAATAAAGTCAATAAATACATGTGGCATTTTTGGGGTGAAGAACAGGAGCTTGAAGGAGAGGTGAAAATTACTGCCACACATGAAAATGATAATGAAGAAATCTATGTCACTGGTGGGGGAATAAGTGGTGCAAATAACGGGGCAGATCGTCATATGCCATCTAATATGAGTTTACCTAAGAGTGGAATGTGGAAATTAGATGCTTATATTGGTGATAGACTATTTGGAAGTGTATATGTGAAGGTTCATAAGAAGTAATGAATTATTAGACTAAAAAAAGAAAATGAATGATACTCAAAAATCTGGGCGCTTTCCTTGAATAAAGGAAAGCTTTTTGTATTAAAGGGCTAAAAAATAGTGTAAAAAGAACATGAGTGAAGTAGAACCATTACAAAAGGCGCGGCCGAATGAAAAACCTCATTCGAGCTACGCCTTTTCAATTTATATTTTAAATTGGTGAACTAAACCGCGCAATTCACTTGCAGTTGTCGTAAGTCCTTCTGTAGCGTCAGTTATTTGAGCTACTAATGCTAATTGTTCCTCAGTTTCACCTGAAATGGTTACCGCATGTTCCGAAGTGCCGCGTGATAGTTCGGCAACCGATTCAATAGAGGCATTAATTTCTTCCATACTTGCAGCCATCTGTTCTGAAATGGCTGATAGCTCTTGTATTTGTGCATTAGATTTTTCAAATTCACTGACGATGTTTTCAAATGTTTCGCCAGCTTGACTCACATAAACAATGCCACTCTCAATTTCTTTATGTGTATGGCTCATAAATTCGGAAACCCTCACAGTGTCCTTTTGTATTGCGCTTACAATGTCTGAAATCATTTTAGCTGATGCATTGGATTGCTCAGATAACTTACGTACTTCATCGGCTACGACAGCAAATCCTTTCCCATGTTCACCAGCTCTTGCCGCTTCAATCGCAGCGTTTAATGACAATAAGTTGGTTTGGCTTGATATATCAGTTATAGCTTTTGTTATATTGCCTATTTCTAATGAGCGTTTTTCTAATTCCTTAATAACATCATTTGTTTTCGTATTGGCTTCATAAATCGTTGTAATTTGATGAACCGCTTTTTCAACGTTTGAGAAGCCTTGTTTTGCCTGAGTCATTGATTGTTCCGATGATTCAGCAATATCCGCTGTGTTTTCTGAAATGTTCGCTATGCCAATCGTCATTTCACTAATTGCGACTACACTTTGTTCAATCATTTCCTGTTGATCCGAAAGGCTATCCGTGATGTTCGTCACCGATTTAACGATATGTTCCGTTGAACCAACATTTTCTTTCGCATTTTCTAACACATTTTCCGAAGAACGCTCGACTATATCGGAATGATTGGAAACTTCCTGGAGCAATATCTTCAAGTTATCGGCCATCTTATTATAGTTGTTCGCTACATCTGTAATTTCGTCACTTTTAGATGCCGTAAGTCGTTGTGAAAAATCCCCTATACCGGCGCTTGTCAGAACAGCCGAAACGTCGCTTAAACGCTTTTTAATGCCTTTTGAAAAGTAAAGACTTGTTACGGTTGCTAAGACAATCATAATTAAAACGACAATAACAAAGCTCTTTATGATCTGAGAAACAATGGAGGTAATCATTGACTGCGAGGCTCCTATATAAAATATTCCAATTACTTCCCCGTTGCTGTTTATTAATGGTTCATAGGCTGCTTGATATTTATTCCCCGCAACATCGGCTTCACCGAAGAACTTTTCCTTATTCTTTAAAACTGCAGTCGCTACTTCATCGGAAATTTTTGTCCCAATTGCACGCTCCCCGTCAGTTTTTACATTCGTAGTAACACGTGTGTCGCCTTTAAAAATCGTGACAGTACCATCCGTATCTGCCCCAATATCATCTACGATCTCATAATTTTCATCTATCAGAACATCCCCTTTATACAGCTGGTTGTTCTTCAGATTCCAGTCACCCGGATATCTTTCATTAATATAGCGATAGGCTAAATCTAAATCGCTTTTTGCTTTTTCTAGCGCAAAATCTTTTACACCTGAACGTACTTGATTGGTAACTACTAAACCAATAATCAGTGAAAATAATAATATAACACTAATAAATAGCAAATTTATTTTGGTACCTAGTTTAAAACTCATTGTTTTCTTCTCCTTATTTTCACTAAATGTAGGTCTAAGTTCTTATGACATTTAACAATTATATAGCAGCTTGGCATAAATTTCTATTGTTAATATATTCAAAATTAATGTTTTAATATTGGAAATTCTGAAGGTAAACTTGAATTATTACTTTGTTTAAAGAACAACGAAACTTTTCTTTAGAGTTAAACGTAATAAAGATTAACTTGATTGAGGGGTGGATATATACATTGTTTAAAATTATGCCTAAATGTATTAAATGCGATAAAGAAATTAAGGGAAACGATGTAGTTTTTGTGAAAATGCGTTATCCAGAACGAAAAGGTATGACTGAAATTAAAGCCTATATACAAAATGAAGGAAGAATAATTTGTGAGGATTGCTATAATAATAAGACTAATTAATGGTTAAAGAATTATGGCGCGCTTTCCTTGAATAAATAATGTGCTTTCTCCAATTATAGGGCCATTAATAGTATTTGAACCGATTCATAAGTAAATGAGGAACCACCTGGAATGTTGATTAGTCAACATCTCAGGTGGTTATTTTAATTAGAACCTGTTAAATTACAGCGTTGAAATATGATTTGATAAGGAGCTACCATTCAAATTTTAACTAAGCTAGAGGATAAAAAATTAAGGTTTGAATGCTTTAGTAAACCATAACTCAGAAGAAATAGGTATAGATATTCCACCCAAAGGCAAGCATTTTTTGGAATAGCCCGATATTTCCATTATTTAGTATATAATTGAATGAGAAAAATGAGAAATACATAGAAAAGAGGAATATAATGAGCCTTTACCGTTATTTTGCTTCAAAAAACCCTTTACCAGTTGTTACAGCTTTAGATGAAAACCATTTCGGAGAACAGTTTGAAGTTCTTCCTTATAGACAAAACCCTCCTATCGCGGCAGGAGGTCAAATTCAAAAGCCTAATATTTACAAAGTAAGAGGGAATAATAGTGAAATGTTTTTAAACCAACTTGTTGACTATATTAAGGAAAATGTTGAAGAACAAAACCGAGTGGAATTTTGGTCAATATGGCACAATGAAAAAGTACCTTCTAAAAATATATATCGGGTCAATCCACAGCAAATAACGATTGAAAATATCAAATTTATAAATGAAAATGACAATTGCTGTATTAAATTTTTCTTTAAAAATAATAAGTGAAATGAGAATAAAATTTCACACCTTTCAAGGATAAACTAATTTTAGTTAAGGGTGATTTTAGTGGGGAAATGTATTTTGATTTTGTCTTTAACACTTTTATTATTTGGTTGCCAACATATCAATGAAGAGAAGGCTGATAATACTGACAGTGTAGAAAGTATTAATATTTATAAAATGAAAGGATTTTCGGAGATTATAGAGGAGTCGTTAAATGTAATAACAGATTCAGAAGAAATCAATAGTATTGAAGAAATAATTAAGGGTGCAGAGAAGGTTGCCGGTATTGTTGATGTATTTGACCCACATTATCAAGTTGAAATCGGAGAAAAAACATATTATCTCTGGATACATAATAAAGAGGCAGCCACAATAATGGATGAAGAGGATACTCGTACAGTTTATAAAATTTCTGGTAATTTAGTTGAAAGATTAATTGAAATTATTCATTAGTAATAACTCTGACAAGAGACAAATGCTGTTAAATCAACACCTGGCTCTTTTTTTGTACTCAACAACTTTGATTTAAGAACGTCATTAAAACTATTTTTGTAAAATTATAAATCCTCTATCAATAGAACAATTAATAGAAAAACTTACTTAACTTCAATTACAAAGACATAGCTTGAACTTCCCTTTTTCCAATTGACAGAGGTCTCTTTATTAAAAAAAATCGTTTAGCTGAACAAGGAATTACCGATTGGGCGCTTTCCTGAAATCAAAGGAATGGCCCTTTTTGGCATTGGCTATTTTCTTTTAAATTGTTTTTTGTGAATAAACACCATTTTGCTTTATTTCAAATTGAATAATATAATATCATTTTATTAAGAGGGGGAAACGTATGCAGACTTTGCAATTACTTTATCAAAAAACAACAAAACGGCAGCGATTATTCTTTAGTATCCTTGTCTGCTTATTTATAGCATCCCTGATTTGGGTTAATCAAAACCATGCTTTCTATAAAAGCTCAATTGCTGAACTGATAGAAATAACAGATATTAGTTCAACGGAAGTGGAAGATCCAAATCATAATAAAGATGTGTTATACCAACAGAAATTGGTTGCTGAAGTGAAAAATGGTGAGGAAAAAGGATCGAGAATTAATCTTATAAATGACTATTCCATGTCGCAAGGATTTGATCAGAAATTTAATGTAGGTAGTGAAGTGTTTGTATCGATTAACTCTGTGACTAGAGAAAATGAAATACTGACTGGTTCAATTACAGGTGTAAAACGGGACAAATACCTCGTCGTCGTTTTATGGGTTTTTATTTTTATTTTACTTATAGTTGGTAAAAGACAAGGTCTGTTATCTGTAATTAGCTTGGCTTTCAATGCAACATTATTATGGTTTGCACTTGATATTAATATAAAATATGCCAACCAAAGCTTATTATGGATATGTGCACTGAGCATTATCATCTTTACAGTTTTTTCATTATTGCTTGTAAATGGTAGAAATGAAAAGACATTTGCAGCAATTATTGCCACTTTAGTAGGCACATTTTTATCACTTGCCATTACATACCTATGTTTAGTTATTACAAGTGAAAAAGGACTGCATTATGAAGAATTACAATTTATTACACGACCTTATAAAACCGTCTTTTTAGCTGGGTTATTTATCGGCTCTTTAGGAGCGGTAATGGACGTTGCCATAACGATGTCTTCTTCTCTTTTCGGATTGTATGAAAAAGATCCGACTATTTCTATTAAGGCGCTTACTAAATCAGGTTTAGAAATTGGTAAAGATATAATGGGGACAATGACCAATATATTATTTTTCGCATATGTCAGTGGATCGATTCCAATCCTTCTACTATATTTTAAAAATGCGTCACCGTTTGGATATACAATGTCCATCAATCTATCCTTAGAACTTGTACGTGCGTTATCTGGCGGGATTGGTATTGTATTGACGATTCCGGTTGGATTATACACAACAATGTTTTTTATAAATAGAAAGAAGGCATAATCATGAATGTATTAGTATTACTATCGGGAATATTATTCATGTTAATGGCAATCATCGGCGGGAAAAAGGGGATTCGTTCGTTTATTGCGCTATTTTTAAATTTTGGTGTAATCGTTGTGTTGCTATTTTTCATGAATGATCCTACACTCAATCCAGTTATCCTTACACTCATCGCCTGTGTATTTATTAGTTGTATTAATCTTTTTTACATTAATGAAGTGAACTGGACAACAAAAACCGCTTTTTACGCAACAATCGTCACAACAATTGTATTGGTTATCTTTATTAGTTTCATCACGAATAGTGCGATGATACAAGGGTTTGGTGAGGAAGAAACCGAAGAAATGGGGATGTTCTCATTTTATATCGGTCTTGATTTTGTGAAAATTGCTGTATCCGTTATTATCATGAGTACGATTGGTGCGATTACAGACGCAGCCATTGCCATTGCTTCTCCAATGCGTGAAATGCATATTCATCATCCGCGTATTGAACGAAAAGAACTCTTTTATTTTGGATTAAGCATCGGTCGTGATATTTTAGGAACAAGTACCAATACATTATTTTTTGCCTTTTTTGGAGGTTACTTAGCTTTACTCATATGGTTTAAAGATTTATCTTATTCTTTTGGGGAAATCTTCAATTCTAAAGTATTTAGCAGTGAATTGATTACCATTTGTTGTGCAGCTATTGGTGTGACCCTTGTTATACCAGTTACTGCTTGGATTACAGCATATTTTTTAACACGTAAAAAGACAGATATAATATCTTAATTTAAATCATCCCATTTATCTCATGGAATAACATCAATTATATTAGCTGCCGATCAATAATTAAAACCCAGCTTATCTGTAATAAGATAATAGCTGGGTTTTTAGTATATTCTCAACGTAACAGTAAACAGCAGCTAGGTAGTAGATAAACTATAAAAGCTTTAGTTACCATAAGAGTTAATCGGTTACTTTTAGCGTGTCGATAACGATTTTTGCAGCTTCAGCAATAAGCGCATCATCATAAGTGGCGTCAGCTGTCTCACGGTCAGATAGTATGGCGATTACAATTGGTTTGCGGTCTGGCGGCCATACTATGGCAATGTCATTTCTTGTTCCGTAAGCACCAGCTCCACTTTTATCCCCCACAATCCAACCTTCAGGGACACCAGCGCGGATTAATTTGTCTCCCGTAGCATTTCCGATAAGCCAATCGTTCAGGAGTGACTGTTTTTCTGAAGAAAGCACGTCATCAAGTGTGAATGCCTTTAGACTTTGGGCAAGTGCTTTTGGTGTACTTGTGTCGCGAGACTCTCCCGGCGTAATAAAGTTTAAATCAGGCTCGAATCGCTCAGATTCCGTCTCCGTATCGCCGATTTCCCTAAGGATCGATTCAAATCCTGCAGGACCTTCAAGCTCATTGAACAGTAGGTTACCTGCCGTATTGTCACTGTAACGGATGGCAGCTTCTGAAATATCACTTAATGACATTCCTGTATCTACGTGATTTTTTGTAACAGGTGAATATGTAACTAAGTCTTCCTTATTGTACGAAATGATTCGGTCAAGATCTTTTATCTCGTTTTTGGCAAGAATTGCACCTGCAGCAATGGAGAATATCGCGTTTTTTACATACTTTATCATCTGTTTTATGGTGTCTTCGTTTACCGTTGTAGGAATTATGTTGGCACGTAGAATATTCCAGAAACAGTTATCTGCAAAAGGCCAATATCATTTATGGTTTTTACTGTTCATCGCGCTGGTTCTGCCTTTCACTCCAGTACAATACTTGCCTTTTGAATCTTTTGGTTTTCCAATGGATGCATATCAAAGCAATGAACCAAGCTCTTCGTTTGAGGAGGAAATAGAAGTTCAAAATTCGAATTGGATGCAGGACTATTCGATATCCGTCAATCGTTCCAATATAGAAAATTTAAACCTCATTACGGCCTGTATATGGTTTTCAGGGATGCTATTTATGATGACTCTGGCACTAAAAGCATTTTTTGAGGTAAAGAGAATAAAAAGAACGACTTTTCGCTTGGAAAATAAAGAAGTGCAGTTATTATTTGAAGCGTGTAAAAAGAAATTGAACATATCTGGCCATGTTGTTGTGGGAGAGTCGCGGCATGTTAAATCGCCGATGACATTTGGCTTCTTTAAAAATTATGTCGTGTTGCCGGCTAACTTCGATGAATGGCTTACTTTGGATGAAATCAAATATATTTTTCTGCATGAGCTACAC
Organism: Solibacillus sp. FSL W7-1324; assembly: GCF_038008025.1. Taxonomy (NCBI): domain Bacteria; kingdom Bacillati; phylum Bacillota; class Bacilli; order Caryophanales; family Caryophanaceae; genus Solibacillus; species Solibacillus sp. FSL W7-1324. Next base: position 2,064,337 of record NZ_JBBOYH010000001.1, on the reverse strand, counting down.
CACTATAAATCAAAAGATACCGCTGTAAATTACCTAATGGTTATTTTTCAGATCATTTATTGGTTTAATCCGTTCGTTTGGCTTGCATTTCGGAAGATTAGATTAGATCGTGAAATAGCCTTTGACCATGCAGTTTTAAAATCGCTGGATGAAGAAAATCACAGGGCATACGGGCTAACAATCATTCATTTTATTGATAAAGTTTCACGACATGGAAATTTTAACTTAGCCAATCAATTTAACGGCCCCAAAAGCCAAATCAAAAGTCGGATAGAACATATAGCATCCTTTAAAACAGAAACTATGCTTTTAAAACTGAAAAGTACAGTAATTTTCACTGTTTTAGGGGTACTGGTTGCTGGTCAGATTCCAATCATTTCTGCCATGGCAAATGATTCTACTCATTATAATTTTAAAAATGAAAACGTGCTTTATATGGACTTAAGTGAGGAGTTTGCCAACTTTGAAGGTAGCTTTGTGTTATATGATAGCCAAGCGGATCAATATCACATTTATAATGAAGAAAAAAGCACTTTAAGAGTATCCCCGAACTCTACCTACAAAGTATATAGTGCATTGTTTGGATTAGAATCCCAAGTGATATCAGCTCATAATTCACTAATCAAATGGAATGGTACCCAATATCCGTTCGATTCTTGGAATTCGAATCAAAATTTATCAATGGCGATGCAATATTCAGTAACTTGGTATTTTCAGGACATTGATAAAAGAAATGAGGCAGAAACGATTCAATCCTATTTGAAGCAACTCAAATATGGTAATTCCGATATGTCTGGAGGAATCGATCAATTTTGGCTCGAGTCATCCTTGAAAATTTCTCCGGTGGAACAGGTTCAATTATTAATAAGCTTATTTACCAATCAGTTAGGATTCAAGGAAGAAAATATCCAAACCGTGAAAGAAGCAATGAAACTTGAACAAAACAATAGTAGGGGCCTATATGGAAAAACAGGTACAGGGACCGTTAATGGCAATGAAATAAATGGTTGGTTCATCGGGTATGTAGAGAGTGCGGAAAATACGTATTACTTTGCAACCAATATACAGAATGAAGAAAATGCCTCCGGAAAAAGGGCGGCAGAAATCACTTTATCCATTTTGAAAGAGAAGGGGATATATTAAGTGAAGCTCGATAAAAAGGAGATGGAACGGTGTGTCAAAAAAAATTCCTAATATCTCGGAATCCGAATGGGAGATTATGACGGTACTCTGGAAAGAGGCACCTCTTACTGCCAATGAGATAATTTCCAATCTGCAAGAACGCACGGATTGGAAACCTAAAACAATACGTAGCCTTTTGGATCGCCTTGTCAAAAAGAATGCGGTGGGTGTGAATAAAGAGCAGCGGATTTATACTTTTTACCCGCTTTATACGCAGGATGAATGCCAACATGCAGAAGCGGAATCATTTGTGAAGCGAATTTATGGTGGTACTTTAAAATCGATGCTAGTCCAGTTTATCCAGGAAGATTCCTTATCTGATGAGGATATTAAGGAATTGCGCTCAATATTGGATCCGAAGCCCAAAAAATAAACTAAATTAAAATGCAATGGGACTTTATGAAAAAGACCCAAGCTATCATATTTTCGACCCGATTGGAAAGCTAAAAAACATCGACTCTTAAGGACAGAATCGATGTTTTTTTGACATGTAAGTAGAGTACACTCCTATTTTAGAAAGGTCTTTTCAATATCATCGAGCATAAAGTTAGCAGCTTTTACACCACCAGCTGTATTCCAAATAACCTCATCAACCTTGTATACTTCTCCTTTTTGCGCAACTTTCAGGTTATTAAATAGAGGATCCTCTAACCATTCATTTTCTAGATCAGAAGCAGCTCCGTCCCCAGTTTCGTAAGTAAAGTAAAACAGAATATCGCCGTCCATTAATGGCATTTGTTCCTTTGTGGCCCCTTTAATTGCAAATTCATCAACATCCTGACTCTCAGGTCTTGCAAATCCAAGTTGATCTAAAATAACGCCGGAAAAAGAATCCTTTTGATAAATACGCACATCTCCGGCCATAAAGCGGACCATTGAGACTTTCATAGTTAATTTATCGCCAAGCTGTTCTTTTAAGTCAGCAATTCTGGAATCGTAAGTCTCGATTACTTCTTTACCTTTCTCTTCTTTATTCACAGCTTTTGAGTAAAGTTCGAAATTGTTTTTCCAGTTCCCGCGTAAATCATCAGCAAATACAGTTGGAGCGATTGCGCTTAGTTGTTCGTATATTTCTTCCTGACGCATTTTATTGCCGATAATTAAGTCAGGTTGCAATGCAGCGATTGCCTCGACGTTTACTTCACTTTCCAAACCAACCACTTTAGTATCTATCATCTCATCTGCAATATGATCATACCAAGGATCACCTGTCCATGATTGAACAGCGCCTACAGGTGTTACTCCCAGCTCAAGAAGGGCTTCCGTACCTTCATTTGTTAAAATAACTACTCTTTCGGGAGTTTTCGCTATTGTTGTTGTACCCATTGCATGTTCAACCGTATAGCTTGTATCTTCTTTCTTTGAATCACTTGCATTCTCTTCGGATCCGTTGTCATTACTTCCACCACATGCCGTTAAGATCAAAATAAACATGATAGAAAGAATCGATAGAATAGATTTCGATTTCATATGTATTCCTCCTTCAATGTAATGATAATAATTATCATTCATGTGAATATCTTAAGTGCTCCTAAAGAGGGTGTCAACGATTAATTGAAAATGATTATCAAAATCATTGACAGAGTAGTAGTCCTTACAATAAACTGATTTCAGAAATATAAAACTTTAAGATTTACTTCGAAAGGTAATAAATATGCTATTAAAATCAAATGGGTGGAGGGTAGCGGGGCTCCTTTTTGCTATCTTATTATTCTTATTATTAATGTGTGGAAGTATCGTATATGGTTATACAGATACAACTTGGAAGATCGCCTTGGATGCTTTTCAACATAATAATGGTTCAAACGAACATCTAGTCATTACAACGCTCAGACTACCAAGGGCGTTAATTGCTGCAACAGTCGGCATCAGTCTGGCTATAGCCGGTGTCTTAATGCAGACATTAACGAAAAACCCACTTGCATCTCCGGATATATTTGGGGTAAATGCCGGTGCCGGTTTTGCAGTTGTTATTGGAATAACCGTATTTTCGATGGGAAATTTACAAGCGATTGCATGGGTAGCATTTTTGGGGGCGGCCATTGCTGCAATTGGAGTATATGTTATCGGTTCGATTGGAAGAGAAGGGCTGACACTGATTAAGTTAACGTTAGCAGGTGCAGCTACGGCAGCCATGTTTTCTTCTTTTACACAGGGGGTTCTTGTTCTAGATGAATCTGCTCTGGAGCAGGTTTTATTTTGGTTAGCCGGTTCTGTTCAAGGCCGAAAGCTAGAAATATTAATATCGGTTTTACCCTATTTAATTTTTGGGTGGTTAGGTGCTATGCTAATTTCCCCAAAAATGAATGTTCTATCGATGGGAGAAGATGTCGCTAAGAGTTTGGGGCTTCGAACAGGTCTGTTAAAAGTGTGGATGGCCATTGTAATTATTCTATTATCCGGCGGGGCAGTAGCCATTGCCGGTCCCATTGGATTTATAGGAATCGTTATCCCGCATGTAGCAAGATCAATTGTCGGTATTGACCATCGTTGGTTGATTCCGTTTTCAGGTATTCTCGGTGGCATTTTGTTGCTTGCATCTGATATTTTAGCCCGTTATATCATCATGCCTCAAGAGGTTCCGGTAGGGGTTATGACGGCAATTATTGGAACTCCATTCTTTATCTATATTGCTAGAAAGGGGTTTAATGCAAAATGAGTAATCATAAGACCATTAGATTTTTTAACGGAAAAATTTCGTTTTTATTGGATAGACGAGCAATAAAAGTTTTTGCCATAACCGCAATTATAGCCGCAATTATATTTATTATCAGTACAGGAATAGGCGATATGAAAATTAGTCCGCTCACAGTAATAAAAGTATTTTTTGGCGGTGGGACGGATATGGAACAACTGGCAGTGACTTCATTTCGTTTGCCACGCATCATTGTTGCGCTTATGGTAGGCATTTCGTTGGCTGTTGCGGGTGGAATTCTACAGGGGATGATTCGAAATCCATTGGCTTCTCCGGATATTCTCGGCATTACAGGAGGAGCGGCAGTTGCAGTGGTAGGATTTTTAGCCTTTTTCAGTGATGAAAACAATGCATTAACTGTAAGTATTAAATGGATGCCTTTAGCTGCATTTATAGGAGCCGGTGTAATTGCAGGGCTCGTATATATATTAGCATGGAAAAATGGTGTATCTCCATTTCGTCTCATATTAATTGGAATTGGGATATCTGCTCTTATGCAGGCTTTAACAACATTATTGATGGTTATGGGCCCTATCTATCGTGCCAGTCAGGCAAATATTTGGATTACCGGTACTGTAAATGGATCTACTTGGGGGAATGTCAGTGTACTGGTTCCATTGGCTGTATCTCTCGTTTTAATTGCTATGTTCATGACAAGGAATATGAATATTCAAGAACTAGGAGATGAAATTGCGACCGGTGTTGGTAGCCATGTTCAGCGTCAACGTATATTTTTTATGATTGTTAGTACGGCATTAATAGGTGTCTCGGTTGCTTTTGCGGGGGGAATCGGTTTTGTTGGTTTAATGGCACCGCATATGGCAAGAAGGTTGGTTGGTTCGTCCTTCGGTGCTTTATTGCCAGTTTCAGCGCTTATAGGTGGAATTTTAGTGATGTTGGCAGACTTAGCTGGCCGAACACTATTTTCTCCTTTGGAAATCCCAGCTGGGGTCTTTACATCCGCAATCGGTGCGCCTTATTTTATCTATTTACTATATCGGACAAGAAATTCATGATTGAAAGTTTAAGGAGTTGACCAAAATGACCCAAGCAATTGAAACGAAAGAGTTAACACTTTCATATGGAGATTCCATTATTATTGAAGAAATGGATTTACTCATACCAAAAGGGGAAATCACTGTTTTTATTGGGGGGAACGGTTGCGGTAAATCAACGCTTCTTCGCTCTATTGCCCGACTGTTAAAGCCAAAAACAGGAGCTGTATATTTAGAAGGAACTGCAATTGCGAAGATGTCAACGAAAGATATCGCAAAACAGATGGCCATTCTTCCGCAATCTTCTGTTGCTCCTGAAGGGCTTACCGTTCTTCAGCTTGTAAAACAAGGCCGCTATCCTCATCAAACATGGTTAAAACAATGGACGGAGGAAGATGAGGAAAAAGTAAATGAAGCATTAAAAGCTACAGGGATAGAAGATTTAAAAGACCGAGAAGTAGATTCCCTCTCAGGAGGACAACGCCAAAGGGCATGGATTGCCATGACATTGGCTCAGGACACGGAAATAATTCTTCTTGATGAACCGACAACCTACTTGGATATGGCCCATCAAATTGAAATTCTGGATTTACTATTTGAATTGAATGAGAAAGAAAATAGAACAATTGTGATGGTGCTGCACGATTTGAATTTGGCTTGTCGATACGCACATAATGTTGTGGCAATTAAAAATAAAGAAATTTTTGCTCAAGGCAAACCTGAGAATATAATAGACAGAATTTTAGTAGAAAAAGTATTTGGAATGGAATGTGAAGTTACTATAGATCCTCTTTTTGGAACACCAATGTGTATCCCTTGCGGAAAAGGCAGATGCATACTTAAACAAAGAGAAGTAGCACATGTATTATAAATTCAGATGACGGTCAATAAGAAATCATCTGATATATCCCTTGAGACACTTACCTTGAAGAAGGAAAGTGTCTTTTTTTATGAAATGAATTAGGTCATTGATGAAAAGCAAACGTGTCCATTATCCTGAAGCTAACAAATTATGTTTTAAATTGGAGGACTTCTTTTTGTCTCAAGAATTTTATCATAGAAGGTTGAATTCAATGAGAACAATGGTATTTAATGGTAATAATATCCAGAAAATTGAAACTTTATACCAACTTATTCGTATAGTAGTTAATAACACAAATACTTATTCATATTTAATTCAAAGGAGCATTCCTGTTAGAAGGATTTTCGGGGACTTGAAAACAAAAAAGCCCTCCTGTATGATGCTTGAGTGTCAACCGGAAAATTGACTCGCACATCCACAGAGAGGACTTACAACAATGAATTTTAATACGAATGAAAAAATTAATCAAGTTTCTGAAAATACACTAGTAATCGGTATCGATATTGCGAAGCACAAACATTTTGCTTGCGCTATTGATGATCGAGGCCGAGTGCTCCAAAAATCATTTCCTATTACACAGTCACGCATTGGATTTGAAGGCTTTTATGAGCGCTTACTCGCTCTAAAAACCACTCATGAAAAACAGGAAATCCTCGTTGGTTTTGAGCCAACAGGACACTACTGGATGAACTTGGCGGCGTTTCTGACAAGCTACGGAATACCATTCGTGATGGTCAATCCAATGCACGTCAATCGTTCCAAGGAATTGGACGACAATCTTCAAACGAAAAATGACCAAAAAGACGCACTTGTCATTGCTCGCCTCATGCGAGATGGTCGCTTCAGCTATCCACGACATCTCGAAGGTATCGAAGCGGAGTTACGAAATGGTGCGACATTACGTTCAAAGATTCAAGAAGACTTAAATGCCCTACAAAATCGCATGATTCGTTGGCTGGATCGCTTTTTTCCTGAATTCACACAAGTGTTTAAAAGCTTTGGGAAAATGGCGTATGCGGTACTTGAAAAAACACCATTACCAACAGATATTGTAGGCAAATCACCAGAAGAGTTACTATTTTTATATCGCCAGGTAGACGGTCTGAAAAGCCCACAGCTACCAAAGGCAAAACAATTAGTCGAGGTAGCAGAAAGCTCAATCGGACTGACAGAAGGTATAGTGATGGCCAAATTCGAAATCGCCACGCTTCTTTCCCAGCACAAATTGATGCAAGCACAACTAGACGACTTAACAAGTCAACTCGCAGAGTTAGCCAAACAAATGACGGATTATGACTATTTAGCATCGGTACCTGGAATCGGGGATGTCACGATTGTCGATTTACTATCAGAGATTGGTTCTTTAACGCAATATACACATCCACGCCAATTAATTAAACTAGCGGGACTCACATTGCGTGAAAACTCTTCCGGTCAGCAAAAAGGACAAAAACGGATTTCTAAACGAGGTAGAAGAAAACTTCGCGCCCTCCTCTTCCGAGTCATGATGCCTTTAATCTTGCATAATCCAGCATTCAAACAATTACATGAATACTACACAACACGTACAGTCAATCCGCTTCGAAAAAAGCAGTCCATCGTCGTGTTATGTGGGAAGTTACTGAAGATTTTACATGCCTTATGTAAAAAGAAAACCATGTTTAATGAACAACAAATGATGAACGATTTTGCCAGTCTCCAAACAGCTGCTTAAGCGTACTTCATCAAAAGTTTAACCAAGAGGATGACACGGAGAAGCCGGCATTATTTACCCCATCCGACCGTGATTAATTAAACGAGTCCCTAAAGGAGCATCGCCAGCCTCTGCCTTATGAATAGACCGAACGAAGGAATGTACGCGCAATCAGACGCCTAGAGACATGGGAGGGTCCGTCATCATAAGCTACGCAGAGATCCAAAAGTGCATCAATATACAGCACAGGATCAGGAGGAACATTACCAATTAATGGTTCATCTTTTAGCGAAGCTTTCAGATATATTGTTAAAAAAATCAATAATTACAAAATAAAGATAGATGTACGTGTCGGGAGAATATTTTTTTGACACTCTAAAATGGCGTGAGCCATTGATACATCAACATTTATAGAGGGAGGAATTAAAATGCGAACTCATTACTCGCCTCGTCTAATCTTTTTAGTGCTCGCCATCGTCGCACTTATCAGCATACCTGTTGTCGGAGCAATATTACCGGTGTTCTATGTTCAAACATTTATATTTGATAGAATGGCAATTATCCTTTATCCGGATGGAATTAATTTTAGACTCGTAATGGCTGCTTGCTTTATATTATTTATCGGATTAATGATTCCGGTAATCAAACAGAACAAACTCTTTTATAGCCTTTCAAGTATTATTATTGCAGGTGCCCTCTTCGTATTCTATTTATCAATCTTAAGTTATACGTATATAGGAAATGAACAAGTGGTTTCAAACAAATTGTTCGATGGCAAAACATTTCAATGGTCTGAAATTGAAGAAGTAGTGCTCGAATATTACGTAGATGATATCGGTACACATGAAGAATACATTTTCACTTCAGTTGATGGAAATTCTATTCGAATTCCTTTAAATGATCAGTTCCTACATGAAGATAAAAATGAAATCTACAGAGTGGCAAAACAAAACAATGTAGAATTTATTGAACGTGAGAAAATGTAATTTACTAAGGATGATTGGCTAATCTGAAAGGTTAATGAACTGAATTCTAACTGTTAGCCAAAAATAACGGTTGGAATTCAGCTTTTTATTAAGGGGGAAGGAGATGGAAGCGTGAAAAGAATTTTATGTTTAGTGATTTGTGTTTTCCTTTTAACTGGTTGTAATTATGAAACGAGAAGTCATGAGTATGTTGGAGAAAGTGATAATTGGGCGATTGATTATAAGTATAATGTCAAAATCAAAAATGATGAAAATCATAGTGAATTTGAGATAAAAATAAACTACAAAGGCGAAATTGATAAATTAGCAAATGGAGAAGCAATACAAGTTACATATAAAATTGGAGAGAAAAGTGGTTCAGAAACTTTCATAGTTAAGGATGCAAGCGAACCATTATATCTTGTTAGTCCTGGTAATCTGAATGCTTCTACTTTGGAAGGAAACGAAGTAGGAATAATAACTGTCTCATGGGGTGAAAATTACGAGGAGTTTGAAATTAAGAGTTCAAAAGAATGACGTTTCATAAATAAGTCTTTACCGAAAGGAACCTTTAAATAAGCATCATAATAGGAGGAGAAATATGACTACAACATATGTTAATTGGGGTGAATCAAGAGTTAAATTGACTTGGGAGAAAAATAGTGTACTCCCTCCAAATGATTTAATTACAAGTGTACATGGATTTTGTTTTTGGGAAGATCAGCTGTTATTAGTCGACTTAATCGATAGGGGATGGGATTTCCCGGGAGGACACATTGAACCTGAGGAAACCCCAGAAGAATGCTTTAAACGGGAAGCTTTGGAAGAAGGTTATATTGAAGGTGAATGTAAGTTGTTGGGGTACATAGTTGTAGACCATACGGAAAATCCAAATTGGGAAGAAAGCAATCCATATCCAAAAGTCGGTTATCAAGTGTTTTACAAAATGGATATTAAAAAGCTCTTACCATTTGAAGGAAGACATGAATCTTCTCAACGGATCTTTATTAATCCTAAGGACATTTCTAACTATTATCCAAAATGGAATATTCTTTATCAGGAAATCCTGGATTGTACTTTATAATCCTCATAACCAATAGTCATAAGGAAAGACACAAAACGTTGTAATTACAACACTTGTGTCTTTCTGCCGTATTCTAGGTAGTGAAAATAAAAGATTTAGTTTACCTTTTTGAGAGAGTGCCAACAAAAGTACCTATCCACACGCCTGCAAAACAGGTAATCGTGAAGTAAGCCAAAAAGATACCATCCCAGCCTCCGACAACATCCTTGCTAAAAATAATTAATCCAACACTAATTAGACTTAAGACAGTGGCGGTTAAAAGTACTACTTTTTTTGAAACTTTACGGGATGTAATATACATTCCAATTGCAAACACAATTCCACAAAGTAATATTGGCGTCCATCCCTCTAACATCAAAGCATCCATTTAATTACCTCCTGTTATGGTATTCCGTAACCTGAGCAATTCATTATTTATATTACTTTCTATTATTAAATATATCGTAATATCATTTACTTTGCCACCTAGAAAATGCTAAATATGTCATTTCATCACCCGGATTATTTGGGGGTTGTCCCAAATTTTATAAGGGATAAACTTTAATTTTATGCCAAATAGTCTGCCAATTCTTTGTTTTAATTCGATTTTCATAAATTGAAGCAAGTTCTTTTGTTTCCTTAAAATATGGAGTTGGCTTCACTTTTAAATTTATCACATCATCTATTCCGTACGGACAAGTAAGAACCAAATTATTTTCCTTGTCTAACTTTATTCCTAATGCAGTCGCAGTTTCCGGAAACTTTGAAATTGCATCTTCCGAAGAAGTATAAGGAGGCAGGTTATTGATGATGTGCATTCTTGCTTCATTTTTAACTGACCAGGGGATATTAGGCATTTTACAACTCAAATTAGCCTCTAATTCCTTTTCATAATTTTCATCTACATTCAATTTATCAAAATAGATAACATCAACATCTGGAATTTCAGTGCGATTATTAAATCCGTGCAACGTATCCCAGATTTTCGAACGTACAAATCCCGCACAAATCCACCAGTCAGGCAGATTTAATGTACTTACCAATTTTATAATTTCAATCATATTTTCATCGCTTTTGATTAATTCGATAATATCATCTGTACTATTTAACAAATTGAATATATCCCCCTTTTGACAATTCGAACGTATATTCCTATGTTAACACATTAAACCAAAAGGTAGAATATTCATAATAATTTTGAGGTAGTTAATGCTATAATTGGTAAAAATTATAAAAATAGGTGGTTGGGGATGTGCAATATAAATATTGGAATGGAGCATCTGCCATTATTATTAAAAACAACCATGTATTAATGATACGTACAAAAGGTTCTAATAGTTGGAACATTCCTTCCGGGGGAGTAGAAATGGGTGAAACTGCAGAGAAAGCTTGCATACGTGAAATTGCAGAAGAAACGGGATATGAAGCAAAGATTGTAAAAGAATTACATACTAAAAAAACAATTATTAAAGAATATAAAGTAACGACAAAATATTTTTTGTGTGAAATAACTGGTGGGAATATTCAATATCAGGACCCCGATGAAGAAATTGAAGAAATTGCTTGGAAGAATAGCGATGAAATTTCCAAAATAATTCATACATATCCTGAAGACCAAATAATTATTGAAAACTTAATTTCAAATTACGAGGGAAATTAAAATAAGACTATATTCAAAAGGAGAAAAAGATGGGCTATATTAAATCGCTTAGAAGTATTGTTGGAACAAGACCGATTATTGCACCTGGATCGGCAATCATTGTGATGAATGAGGAGAATGAGTTATTATTACAATTACGCTCAGACACAAAAGATTGGGGAATTCCTGGAGGCGGTATGGAGTTGGGGGACAGTTTTGAAGAGACAGCTATAAAAGAATTGTATGAAGAAACAGGGCTTATTACAAATCAATTAGAAATGTTAGGTGTAGCTTCTGGTAAAGAGTTTTATTATAAATTTCCTCATGGGGATGAGATCTATAATGCTACTGTTATTTATAAGGCAGTGGAGATAGGCGGAGAAATGAGAAAAGATGAAGAAAGTTTGGAGCTTGCATATTTTTCACTAGATTCTTTACCTAATTTAAATTATACAACTCGAAAGATTTTAGAAAAAATTGGATACATAAAGTAATATAATACCGTTTGATACCAAACGATAGCCAACTAACTGAACGTCTCAGTTAATTGGCTATTGTTTATAATTAACGTAGTTTTTTGTATAGGAAGGTTTAGTATTAATTTTTGAAATCCACTTCCAAAGTAGAAAAATAATAAATGTATTATAAATAACAGAGAAAAATCGAAAAATACATTCGTCATTCCTAAGTTATAGGCTTCAAATATTGATACCATCTGATCTCCCTTATACTGAATCCATTTAAATGGTAAGCCAAAAATCAAAGCGATTATAAAGCTAATCGTGATTATTTTCATTTTTATCATGCCTACACCCCGGTTCTCACTCCTAATATTCCTCTATTATCTTTAAATGTCCTTTTGGATAACCATAATTTAAACCACTGTACTTATTCGCAAGGTTTACAAGGCCTCTGATTGAACAAAAGTTTTGATCCTGCATAAGGTAAAAGGTATGACAGGTTTTTTGGGAGGATTTTATGCATTGGGTCACCATTATTATTGTAGGTATAGCGGCTAATTTAGATAATTTGGGGATTGGATTGGCTTATGGAGTAAAAGAAACAAGAATCCCTATTTTATCAAACATAATCATTGCTTTTATTTCCATGACTTTTACTTATTTTGCAGTATTAGCTGGCGGTACGTTAAGCGAATATATTTCACCAAATATGGCCAACTATGTAGGGAGTTCTTTATTATGTATGATAGGGTTATGGACATTATTTTCCAAAAGATTAACTAATCCGGAACCATTTAAAAATCCGGAACTAATTGATTGGGATGATAATCATGTCATTTCTTGGAGAGAAGCAATATACCTTGGACTTATTTTATCATTGAACTGTATGGCAAGTGGACTGGGGATTGGTGCAAACGGTATTTCAGCTCTTTGGACCGTTCTCTCTATAGGATTCTTCTCTTTAGTGACAATTGGAATCGGCAGCCATTTTGGTTATCTCCTTAATAAAACATTTATCGGTAAATATTCGACAACGATTTCCGGTTGGTTACTGATTATAATAGGTCTTTATGAAATGCTTGTTTAATCTCAATGCATCGGACAGGATATTTTCATAACCCTACAGAATTCTAAATCAAGTTCAGCAATTGATTTTCCGTAATATACGGCCGCTTTCCTTATTAAAGGTAAGCGGCTTTTAATTATGTATATTATATAACCCACCAAATCCCAATTAGTTCCAAAAAATATTGAAATAAAGTCCATAAGTTGTAATCTTCTTGTAACATACGTAATAGTAATGCGTGTTTGTATAAATCTTAAAATCTGTCAATATTTATTCAGTGGAAGTATACTTTTTTTCTGGATGATTTTGTGAATTTAACAGTTTCGAACCCATTGATTTTTTGGAATTTATTAATAGAATGCTATTCTTACCAGTTTATGGACCATTTATTACGTATTTTCTACTGTAACATAGTTTGTGTAGAAGAGGAGGAATTCAAAAATGAATAAAAAATGGTTAGCAACATCACTATGTGCAGCAACATTATTTGCAACATCTATTACTGCGGCTAATGCAGCAGATATAAATAAAGAAGAAAATAAAGGTGCAAATACTCAACATATTCAACTTATTAAAGGTGATCATTATCAAGAGTTGGCTTTAAAATTAATTAAGCAAATTTCAGTAAAAGGCGAATTCGGGATTTTATCAAAAGATGCGATTAATAAAGCTTTAGTTAATATTGATACTAATAAAATAGTTAAAGAGGGCAAAGTAGTAAATACACAAAAAACTACTACTAATAAAGAAGCACAAAAAGAAACGACTACTAAAACAGTGGAAAAAGAGGATAAAGCACCTCAAGCTCAAGCACCAGTAAAAGAAGAAAAAGCTCAAACTGTTACAGAAAATAACGATGCAAAAGCACCTGAAGCATCAACAGAAGAAAAAGCAACACCGGTTACAACGAACAATGATGTAAAAGAAGAGCAAGCACCAGCAAAAGAAACAACTGCACCAGAAACAACGACAAATACACAGGCAACACCTGTGACAAATAACAATAATACACAAGCACCATCAAACTCAAATAACCAACAAACAGAGGCACCAGTAAAAACTACTACGAACAATGCTAGTCAGTCAGTTTCTGAATTTGAAAAACAAGTGGTAGACTTAACAAATGCAGAACGTACAAAAGCAGGTTTAAAACCGCTTGAAATGCACACGTCATTAATGGGTGTAGCTCATGCAAAATCAGCAGATATGGCGAAAAATAATTACTTTTCACATACAAGCCCGACATTTGGAAGCCCGTTCGATCAGATTAAATCTGCAGGGATTTCATACCGTTCTTCTGGAGAAAACATTGCACAAGGCCAAAGAACACCACAACAAGTAGTACAAGCATGGATGGATTCACCAGGTCACCGTCAAAACATTATGAATGCCAATTTCACACATATTGGTGTAGGTTTTGTTGAAGATGGTTACTATTGGACACAACAATTTATCCAACTATAAGAATTTAAATACGGTTAGGCTACTTATCGTCCATTCTATGGGCGTTAAGTAGCCTAATTTTTTTTGTTCTGCAATTTATTTTGTAAAGTGAATGCATAAAAAAATGAACAGTGTTTGTTGTTCATTTACATTTTTCTAATCAATGCGTAAGTCTTTTGTCCAAAAATATAGAGAACAAAATAGCAATGATTAAAGCGGGTATGGCATAAATTTGTCCTACTAGCAATTTCCAACCTATTGTATTATATCCCTCAGAAGCTGGTAGAATAACAGCGATTAGACAAACTAGTAAGTAAACTAATAGAGGGATAATTTTTTTCATCATCGGTTAATTCACCACCTTATAATTAAATTTAAGTGACTGCCAAAATATCTTAAAATATTTACTGAATCGAACATTTAATTTACCTCACCTTTTCAGTTCAATTCCAAATAGGGTTGTGCTTTTTTTCATTATACCACCAAAATATAGTAAGCTAATATAAGCAAAATGGGGGATTATTGAAACTAAGGAATATTTCACATAATAATGAACTGCGGAATGGAATCAGACCGAACGATATTGTGTGATAAGACAAAAAAGAGAGAAAAAGAAAAAACAGCCCAAATTGAGCTGTCTTATTTAACAATCAATTGTTAATAGAGGCGTTGCTGATTACACGGTGGAAAACCAGATATATCTGCAATCATTGTAAAGTCATACTGTTTCAGTGCAAATTGTGTGTGATACAGATATTCAATAACCATTAACTTTCCGTTTGATACACCACAAAGTACCCCAGATGTCCCCTGACCATTTGCGAAGGATATACCAATCGGTTGTCCTATTAAATAATTAACCTTATGTTGCCATGGTGGCATTGTCATCAACCCTTTCTGTGTAGTTTATGCTTCTGGAAAGGGTATGTGCTACTTCAGGAATAAAACCACATTGATTCCGTTCAACATTATAAAGATTTATTAATTTTATAGGTTAAGTATTAATTTTTCATTCCTTAATCTTCATTAAAAAAATTTTGAATTTTGTTCGAACGAAATTAAATTTTTTACAGTCTAATAAATAAGGAGGTGGCGTACGTTGGAGAATTTACTTGAAAAAGCTACCGCTGTCGGCAACGGCGTCTATTTAAACTCACCAGTCAAAAATGATCAAGGCCGCCAACCCTTATATCCTGCTGAAAAAGAGGATGGTACGCCACTAAACTCGACAAGTAGCAGTTTCTCTACCTCAGCCTATGAAGGATTTAATTATAGAGAGTATTATGAGGCATACAATGGTAAAGCAAAACTATGGATCAGTTACATTGATAATCCAATAGCAAACGACGTTGAGGTTAAAATAGACTTAGCAGAATAAAGATAGATCTCAGTTGATTTAGTGAAAAGAAGCATTGTTCTCTACTGGAATGATGCTTCTTTTTGAATAGGAACTTTATTCCATTATTGGCGTTAACTATCTTTAAGGAAAATTTAATTTTGAACAATTAGGGGGGAAGCTATGTCTTTAACTTTATTCTTATTTATAGGATTTATTGGGGTATTCCTGGTAACATTTCTCAAAAGGCCGTTAATCAACTTACTTGGAGAAGACAATTTTCTAATAAACAGACTAAAAAATGCTGAATGGTTTCAAAATTATTGGTTAGCGAGATTGTTTCTATTTATTATGAATGCGATCCTATTTTTCTCAACTACCGTTATCATTTATTTGTTAAGTTATTTCTTAATTCCGTATGTACATTTACTTGTGATGGTACTTGCTGTAATCGGAAGTATCTTTTTATGGATAATAATTAATAAAACTTGGCAAGGTACGAAAAGAAACCGCTTAAAGTTGGCAGTAATCGGTAGCAGCTTTTATTTAATCTTGTCTCTGATGCTGATTTATATGTTAGTTACTCTAGCGCCTTCCTTTCCAGGTGATGATCCTTTTATGAGAGCGATCGGAATATTTTTGGGTATTGTGGTTACTACATTTGCATTTATTTCTTGTTTAATCTTTACTGGATTTTCAAAAACAATTGATGAAAGAGCGTGATTCTATAAATAGAATCAGCTTTTTTTATTTGTATATAATGGTAAAATTTAGGTGTGTTATTTTTTCTTAAATACGCTTAGGGTTGGGTGATTTATATGAATATAGATTTATTATCAAACCAGCCAGAATTTATCAATGAAGTTTCTGAAATGGTCTATAAAGAATTTGTAGTAAAAACAGGTAGTAGAATGAAGTTTGAAGAGGTTGTTCATTACTTTTCTAACACTAATGAGTATGCATTCCCCATAACTCTAATAGCTTATGAAAATGGACACTGTTTTGGTACGGTATCGATAGTTGAAAACGATTTAAGTGTAAGAAAGTTTTATAAACCTTGGCTTGCATCTCTTTATACAAAACCAGAGTATCGGGGACGAGGGGTAGGGAAATTGTTAATGAAAGAGACGATTAGCATAGTAAATGAATTAGGGTACAATGAGCTGTTTTTAAGAACAGAAGATGCTTCTGATTATTATAGGAAGAGAGGGTGGACTTTCCTCGAAACTGTTTCTGATGAAAAATATGAAAAAATTGATGTGTTTAAAATGAAATGTAGATGAAATAGGAGTCTGGATAGACTTTTAGAAGAGACTTTATAAAGGAGCATTCCTGTTAGAAGGATTTTCGGGGACTTGAAAACAAAAAAGCCCTCCTGTATGATGCTTGAGTGTCAACCGGAAAATTGACTCGCACATCCACAGAGAGGACTTACAACAATGAATTTTAATACGAATGAAAAAATTAATCAAGTTTCTGAAAATACACTAGTAATCGGTATCGATATTGCGAAGCACAAACATTTTGCTTGCGCTATTGATGATCGAGGCCGAGTGCTCCAAAAATCATTTCCTATTACACAGTCACGCATTGGATTTGAAGGCTTTTATGAGCGCTTACTCGCTCTAAAAACCACTCATGAAAAACAGGAAATCCTCGTTGGTTTTGAGCCAACAGGACACTACTGGATGAACTTGGCGGCGTTTCTGACAAGCTACGGAATACCATTCGTGATGGTCAATCCAATGCACGTCAATCGTTCCAAGGAATTGGACGACAATCTTCAAACGAAAAATGACCAAAAAGACGCACTTGTCATTGCTCGCCTCATGCGAGATGGTCGCTTCAGCTATCCACGACATCTCGAAGGTATCGAAGCGGAGTTACGAAATGGTGCGACATTACGTTCAAAGATTCAAGAAGACTTAAATGCCCTACAAAATCGCATGATTCGTTGGCTGGATCGCTTTTTTCCTGAATTCACACAAGTGTTTAAAAGCTTTGGGAAAATGGCGTATGCGGTACTTGAAAAAACACCATTACCAACAGATATTGTAGGCAAATCACCAGAAGAGTTACTATTTTTATATCGCCAGGTAGACGGTCTGAAAAGCCCACAGCTACCAAAGGCAAAACAATTAGTCGAGGTAGCAGAAAGCTCAATCGGACTGACAGAAGGTATAGTGATGGCCAAATTCGAAATCGCCACGCTTCTTTCCCAGCACAAATTGATGCAAGCACAACTAGACGACTTAACAAGTCAACTCGCAGAGTTAGCCAAACAAATGACGGATTATGACTATTTAGCATCGGTACCTGGAATCGGGGATGTCACGATTGTCGATTTACTATCAGAGATTGGTTCTTTAACGCAATATACACATCCACGCCAATTAATTAAACTAGCGGGACTCACATTGCGTGAAAACTCTTCCGGTCAGCAAAAAGGACAAAAACGGATTTCTAAACGAGGTAGAAGAAAACTTCGCGCCCTCCTCTTCCGAGTCATGATGCCTTTAATCTTGCATAATCCAGCATTCAAACAATTACATGAATACTACACAACACGTACAGTCAATCCGCTTCGAAAAAAGCAGTCCATCGTCGTGTTATGTGGGAAGTTACTGAAGATTTTACATGCCTTATGTAAAAAGAAAACCATGTTTAATGAACAACAAATGATGAACGATTTTGCCAGTCTCCAAACAGCTGCTTAAGCGTACTTCATCAAAAGTTTAACCAAGAGGATGACACGGAGAAGCCGGCATTATTTACCCCATCCGACCGTGATTAATTAAACGAGTCCCTAAAGGAGCATCGCCAGCCTCTGCCTTATGAATAGACCGAACGAAGGAATGTACGCGCAATCAGACGCCTAGAGACATGGGAGGGTCCGTCATCATAAGCTACGCAGAGATCCAAAAGTGCATCAATATACAGCACAGGATCAGGAGGAACATTACCAATTAATGGTTCATCTTTTAGCGAAGCTTTCAGATATATTGTTAAAAAAATCAATAATTACAAAATAAAGATAGATGTACGTGTCGGGAGAATATTTTTTTGACACTCTAAAATGGCGTGAGCCATTGATACATCAACATTTATAGAGGGAGGTATAAGATTCATGGTAGTCTCATTGTGTAAAGCAACTATAGATGACGCGGCTATGCTGCATGAAATGCAAGTGAACGCATTTATGCCCTTACTGGAAAAATATCAGGACGATGATACAAACCCAGCAAATGAATCTTTAGAAAAAGTTATTACTCGATTCAAACAACCGTTTACTGATTACTATTTGATTAAGTATTTGGAAGATACTATTGGTGGTATTAGAATTGTAAAAATGCAAAATAAATCTTATCGCGTCAGTCCTATCTTTATTTTGCCAGAGCACCAAGGTAAAGGGATTGCTCAAAAAGTTTTTGGAATCATAGAGGAAATTTATCACGACGCCCAATCATGGGAGTTGGACACTATTATGCAAGAAAAAGGGCTTTGTCACCTCTATGAAAAATTAGGCTATAAAAAAACAGGTAATACCAAAAAAATAAATGAAAAGATAACGATAGTTTTTTATGAAAAATCTTAATTGATTTAAGTAAACGGTAAGGGGGTTATTGTATTAAGAAAAACACATTATCAAATGGAAAAATCGTTGAAGTTGAATGTTTAAGCTGTGCCCTAACAAGTGGATTGATAGAACCGGATGGCGGTGTTGTCTATGAAACGAAGTATTTCCACGCCCATCAAGATGTAGCTTATCCAATCAAGGGGTTAATCATATTAGCTTCTAAAAGACATATCAAGTCTTTTGATGAATTAACTGAAGAGGAAAAATCAGATTATATTCAGGCGTTAACCAGAATAAGACAGGCTCAAAGAGAAGTATTAAAGATCGAGTACGTTTACTACTTTTATAATGAAGATACTACCCACCATTTCCATACTTGGATGGTTCCTAGATATGAGTGGATGTATGAGTTTGGCCGCTCTGTCGAGTCCGTTAGACCTGTACTACTTCATGCCCGCAACCATATGAATGATTCTAAAAATAAAGAAGAAGTAATGACAGCGATTGAATTATTAAAAAAAGAATTAAATACATGATTGTAGGTAATGAGGTATCAGTGGTAAATTTCATAAACAAAGGAGGTTTAACAAATGGGTGGAACCGAAATCTTAAATTTATTTGGATTTGAAGTGGAAGAACAACCAATAAGCATTTACCCATATTCACCAGTATACCGAGTGAAATATGGTGATCAGGAGGTTGTCGTAAAACGAACACAAAAAAAGGCAGCAAGTGTCATTTCTTATACGACCATGCTGAAAGATAAGGGGATAAATGTTGTAACGCCAGTTAAATTACAAGTTGATAATCCGCAAAAGTATAATGATACAAACTATGTAGTTTATCCATTTATTGAAGGTGAGAAATATTCAGGCAAAGACAATGAAATTTATGAAGCCGGTAAAATGTTAGGACAGATTCACAGCTGTTCACCTGTTACAAATGTATATGACCTCCTTGCGTATGATGTATATGATTTTAATGAAGAAGAAGTAGAAGAGAGTACGGAGGCAATTATTCATCATGCACATAAAGCCGGACTAAAAATTGATCCAGCAATAAACACAAAGTTGATGGAAAGTGTAGCAATTCAGCAGGAACTTTGTAATGCCAATTTACCGCATGTGGCAACGCCTCATGATTATAAAGCAAATAATTTAATATTCACCCCCGCACCATATTTAATTGATCCAGATAATGCGGCATGGATTCCAAAAATATTTGATCTGGCCCTCGCATTACTACTTTTTCATAATGAGCATGAAGAAGCACCAGATCGGGTCTTTACAAGAGGTGAATGGGAACTTTTTTTATCGGGTTACAGAGAGCACATGGACATTACCGATGAGGAAAAAAACTTTTGGGAAATGGCCAAACAGCACGTATTTCTAGATGAAGTGATGTGGTTAATGGCGGAGTATGAGGAGGATTGGCAAAAACTTTCTCAGCAAAAATTATTTAATAGCTTAATTCAAATGTTGTTAAACAGCGCTGACTATAAACTGGTATAAAACGAATACATTATGATACGTAATCAATCTTTTATTAACCCACCACCTCTTCATTCGCATCCAAAACGATTCTTATTGTAAAACCAATAAAAATCGTTTGACACTAATGTTATGTGTATGTTATTATTGAAAATTTGTTAAAAATCCATATACGTGGTAAGGTTAAGAAGGTTACCTTATGGTTGCCAAATATGGAGGTGGATTATTTGTTTCAAATTGGTGAAAATATTATTTATCCAATGCAAGGAGCAGGTATCATTAAAGCCGTAGTAGAAAAGGAAATATCAGGTGAAAAACAACAGTGTTATGTCATAAAAATGTCAATCGGTAATATGCTAATCACGATTCCGAAGGACAAAATATTGAATTCAAGTATACGACCTGTTACTGATATAATGGATTTGAAACACATCATTCACATTTTTCAGCATGGAGAATCCGATAAATTATTGTCGTGGAGACAAAGATATAAAGTGAACTCGGACAAAGTGAAAACGGGTAAAATACTGGAATGTGCTGAAGTTGTACGTGATTTAATGCGTATGAAAGAAGAAAAAGCATTAAATACAAGTGAAAGAGAAATGTTAAATAGCGCGCATCATTTTTTGAGGATTGAACTCGGATTAATTAAAGGGATTACTGAAAATCAAATTAAAAGTTTCGGCTAAAGATAATAAAAGACTTCCAAAAGGGTGCGATTCTTGTAAAGAATTGTGTCTTTTTTTATGGATGGATAATATTAAGAAAACTATTGAATACTTAAAATAAGAATTGCTTAAAGTTGATTGTTTTTAACATACTAAAAATAAAAAAGGTGTGGATCGTTTGAAAAGAGCAGTGTTCCTAGATCGAGATGGTGTCATTAATGAAGTGCTGACGAAGCGAGTGAAATTTGTAAATGAACCGAAACAATTTTATTTTTTACCAGGAGCAGAAGAGGCCATAAAAAGCTTAAATGACCATTTTGACTATGTGTTTGTTGTAACGAACCAAGGTGGCATCGGATTAGGTTATATGAAGGAAAAGCAGTTGCAGAAAGTTCATGACCATATGGTGGCCGAGTTGAAGAAAAAGGGCGCAACGATTCATGAGGTTGCCTATTGTCCGCATAAACCAAAGGCCGGGTGTGAATGCAGAAAACCCAATAGCAAAATGATCTTGGATTTAGGTGAAAAATACAATATTGATCTTGAAAAATCCTATATGGTTGGTGATACGGATACAGATATTCAGGCAGGAAAAAAAGCCGGGACAAAAGCCGTTTATATTGGTGATAGCGATCCACTAGCAGACGCAGTGTTTCCTGATTTAAAAGAAGCAGCCCAATGGATTATTCGTGATCTTCACAATGATAATAAAAAACTTAAATAATCGAAAATTGGCTCAGTTCTTTTAATAGAAACTGAGCCAATTTTTTATTTCATTAACTTAGTTATTCATAAGTCTGAATGTAAAATCCATTTTCCTCTGACCATTCCGCGTAATAGATTTTTTTGATATCCCCATGACCTTCCTCTTTTAATCGTTGAATAATCCATTCCTTATCTTTCCCGATTTGAGCCAGAATTCTTTCTTCAATTTGACCTTCATCGATCAGCAAATGTGTTAGCACACCACCTGTATTTTCATCGGGGGAATCTTTTTTCAATACGCTAATTTGCCCGCCCGGCTCCAAAAGGGCATATTTTACTTCACTAACTGAAAAAACGCCTTGCATCCGCAGCAAGGATCGTAGTTGTTCGGATTCCATTTTATTTTTTTCTAATTCTTTAATATCCAATCGCCCATTATTAACGAGAAAAGCCGGCTCTCCTTTAATAATCGGACGTAGCCTTTCAAACTTTCTTACAAGAAAATCGGTTAAAAGGTACAGCGCAGTCCATAGGCCAATCGTATAGAGGACATCCCAAACCTTTACTTTTTCATCATATACTCCTTCTTCCAACGTTCCACCGAGAATGACGATAAATATAAAATCGAATGGTGTGACTTCAGTAAGTTCCTTTTTACCGATAAAGCGGATAACAACCATCAGTGCGATAAACCCTGCAATAATTTTAATAGAAATAGCTGTAATCATTTGTTTCACGCTCCTATTAACCTTTGATTACCCTGAAGGCTACCAATTTAAGCTGGTCTTAAATCACTAGTGGTAATAAAAGGGATGAAGGAGTATTTACAAGTTTAATCGAAATGAATAGGAAAGGTTTAACAGCACTATTTTAATTAAAGGGTGAGGAGGCAAGGAAATGCGAATATATCCTGATTGTCCTGTTATTACAAAAACAGTTGAGGTAGGAGGGCTGTCAAAAGTCGACCTTATTCGAAAACTGGAGCAATCGTCTATTTTATTGAACCAGTATGGTGAGAAATTATTACATGATGATCGGTTTATTACTACCGAAACAAAATATAGCGTAGAAATTGTTGAACTATCAGTTAGAGACCTTGGCTTTCCGAATGGCGCAACACTTCCTGAAATCTTTAAACAAGCAAATGAACTAGGATTACAGTTATGTCCACCAGAACTAGGCCCCTACTTACGACTGGAATATGTAGATCAAGAGGAGGGGAATGCAGGCGATCTTTCACGAAAAAAAGAGGCGCCTACTGGGTCTGTCACGATTGCATCACACTTAATTAGTGACGAAGAAAGTTTTCCGAAGGGATTTTATGTTAGAAAAGTTGATGGTGTGTTATGGTTGCGCGGATATGTAGCCGACAACTTGCATGTGTGGAATCCCGATAACCGGTTTATTTTCCAATTAGGCAACGAGTAGTTTCCTCAATGGAAACTTTATTATTAAGGTTTTATATTGGTAAAGAATAATTAAACAGAGGTGGTTCATCTGCTGAAGGAGAAATCAGAAATATTAGCGCATCATCAAAACTTCATAACGTTTATCCATAGTCTGAATTCTAAGGATGAAACGCTATTAAGAAAACCGATTGCGGAAGGTAAGTGGTCAATCATAGAAATAGTTGGTCACTTTTACCCTTGGGATGAATTTGTGTTGCAGCAAAGAATCCCATATTTATTTACCGGAGAATCCTTACCTAAAGCACCGAGTGACGATGAGCTAAATAGCCGATCTTCTTTCATTGCCAGAAGAGAGTCTATTGAAAATACTTTGAATAAATGTGTTGCTGTACGACAAGATTTTATAAAACAACTATTGCAAGTTTCTGAAGATAAATGGTTAAGTCCAATACAGATAGGCCAGTCTACTTTAACGTTTTACGAGTATTTAAAAGGTTTAATGGAACATGACCTTCATCATATAAATCAAATTAAATCTACTATTAATACAGGTGATTATTCTTCCTGGTAATCACATTGGAGGAACTGTTGATGATAAAATTGATAATTGCATTTTTAGCATTGATCGGCGGTTCGGCAGTCGCTATACAAAGTCAAATCAATGCCTTACTTAGTAAGAAAGTAGGCGTATTAGAAAGCGCAACTGTTTCTTTCATGGTAGGAGCTCTTGCATTATTCTTTTTAGCTTTCTTTTTCGGAAAGGGAAATTTATTAACTGTATTTACTGTACCAAAATGGCAATTAATCGGAGGATTGTTAGGCGCATTCTTTATTGTCATTAACATCTTTTCTGTAAATTTAATCGGAGTTGCCGCAACCTTTATGGCAGTGATTGTTGGACAGATTTTACTCGGTGCAATTATTGATCATTTCGGACTTTTCGGAGGGGTTACCTATCCAATGAATATGACGAAAGTAATTGCCCTTGCGTTAATGTTTGTTGGGATTTATTTGTTTAATAAAGCTTAATGAAATCCGTTAAAGGACGATTATTCAAAAAAGTGTCCTTTCATTAAATGAATATTTATCTTTAACCTATTTTGAGAAGAAACTATTATCTGATTAAAGTCTTTAAAAGGCAGGAGTGAAAATTATAAAACACAAAAAGATGTTCTTTTTACTGTTCATCATATTTATATTGTCATTTTTGATTCGATTATATATTAATAATGAAGCATTCCAAGAAACAAAATGGCGGGATGCCTTATTCTTTTCGTTTTGGACGACAGTCGGGCTCTTGATTCTTTATATCATCCAAATTACTGTGGAAAAATATAGTCGGAAATAAGCATACGTATGTAAACAAAATAAAGGTTTCTGTTTGGCAATCTTGTTGTTCAGTGAATCAGTTCTAAACAAGGACAAAGTTTTTGAAAAGATAAAGGAGCTTAAATATGGAAATTCTATTAGTTGGAACGTTTCATCTAGGCGATACCTCGGACATGAACGAATTATCGGAAAAGGATAAAAGTAAATATAGCGATAACGATTTCGAACAGTTGGCAAATGATATTGCAGAATTCCAGGCAGATCAAGTATTTGTGGAATATCCATTTCTTCTACAAGAACATTTAACTTCAGTTTATCGCTCGGCAGAAGTATACGAAATAAATGAAGCATTTAAGGGAAATGAGATTTATCAAATTGGATTCCGGTTAGCGAAAAAGCTTGGACATGATGCCATTTATGCAGTGGATTGGAACGAGCAGCCCGAAGAATCGCTTGATTTAGGTCTCGTTGCAGAAGGAATATCGAAAACAGAGTTCGAGGAAATTATGAACCGTGTTAAGTTGGTACTTGAAAAGGACTCTACTATAATCCAGCAAGGGAATATCATTGAGCTGTACAAACATATTAATTCACATGAATACATAGTAAATGATCATCAAGTGTATGTGGATTTAATGCAGCTCGATGATGAAATTGCGTTTGAGTGGGTAACAAAATATTGGTATTACCGTAATTTACGAATCGTACGTAATATAAAAAAATCCATTCTTCCTGAAACAAAGCGGGCTGTTATTTTATATGGAAGCGCACATAACTATCTATTTAAACAACTGCTGGAAGATGGCAAAGCAATTAAAGTTATTCCGTATGGAGATTGGTCTGAATGAATTGAATTTGAATAAGTATATGGCTATATAAAGGGGTTAGGAACAACATGATTACATTAAGAAATGTGCAAAAGACAGATTTAGAAGAGCTGATCGTCATTGAAAATGAAGGCTTTACAAAAGAAGAGGCGGCTACAAGGGAAGCCTTTGTGGAGAGAATCCAGCTGATTGCGGATACGTTTATAGTTGCTGAAAAAGACGGAGAGATTGTTGGTTATATTAATGGTCCAGTAATTCCTCAAATCTACATAACGGATGACCTTTTTGAAGAGATTAATGAAAATCCTAAAAAAGGCGGCTATCAAAGTATTTTAGGTGTAGCTGTCTCTAAAAAGGCTAGGAAACAAGGCATCGCTCGAATACTATTTGATAAAATGGAGCAGCTCGTAATTGAAAATGAACGCCAAGGAATCACGTTAACATGCAAGCAGGAATTAGTTCCTTTTTATGAAAAGCTCGGCTTTATGAATCACGGCATTTCCGATTCACAGCACGGTGGCGTCAGCTGGTATAACATGGTCAAGCTGCAAGAGAATATGGATTAATGACATAGGTGGATTTCGTTGTATTGGAAATCCTCTTTTTTAAGCAGATTTATCTTCTAATGTTTTATATTGCATAAGTAAGTTAAGTGCAAAGGGGAATTAAATATGAAAATTCACAAAATCGATCATGTAGGGATCATAGTAAATAACCAAGGCATAATTTTAGAGTTAGCGGAGAAAATGCGATAAACTTTAATTGGAAGTTTTTGATCTAATAATTTAATCATAGTAACCTTGGTGGGAGGAATACAATTGGCAACTAATACAGCTTTTCAAAGAGAAATTAAAAGTTTTTGGTATCCAGAGTACAACAAAAATGGGTATCCACATCTCCAACAAGGATTCATTCTACATCCCAATCGTAATGCTGAATTCGATCCATTTATTTTAATGGCAGAAGATTGGTATAAACGTGGCGTATTCTCTGATCACCCGCACCGTGGATTTCAAACGGTAACCTATGTTGTCGATGGCAGACTTGAACATATTGATAATGCCGGCGGGTACAGCATTTTAAATGCCGGGGATGTTCAATATATGAATGCCGGCTGGGCAGCTCGACATGCGGAAGAAGCATTTGATGATGACTTGATTCATACATTACAGCTCTGGCTGAACCTGCCGAAAAGCTTAAAACATACAGAAACGTCTTATCAAAATATTTATGTTGAAGATGCACCTGTAGTTAATATTGATGGGGGATTCGTTCGAGTTTATTCAGGGGATATTGCGGGTGTTAAAGGGCCAATGCAGAGCTTAGTTCCGATTACGATGACCGAAATTACGCTTCGTGAAGGTGCTGAGTACACGCATGTCTTACCTGAAAATCATAATTCATTCCTGTTTATGTTGGCAGGTGAAATGGAGTTTGGGGAAAGTAAGACCAAAATCTCCAAAACAGGAGCGGCTACAATCTCTTATAACGAAGCTGGTTCTGAAGACAATTCAAGCGAACTAAAGATTAAAGCAGCTACACGTTCTAAAGTTTTAATTTATTCAGGTGTACCGATTAGAGAAGAAATCGCTCTAGGCGGACCGTTCGTGATGAATACTAAAGAAGAAATCAGAGAAGCATTCCGTGATTTACAGCTAGGGAAATTTGGACCGCCAGCTGTAAGAAATAAAAACTGATACATTCCCGTTATTACAATGAACCAGATGGAACTGAGCCATCTGGTTTTTTGTTTTCACCAAATTCGACGCTTAAATTATGGTAAAATTGATAATATAAGGAGAGGATTACATGGATTTATTATCGTTTGCTTTTTTAGGATTCTTACTTTACATCGTTGTTTTTTTGGCGGTAAAGCATGGGATTAATTATTCTGAGCTTGGAATTTTAATAAAAGAGAAATATAAGATTGAAGAAGAAAAATCAAATATAAGTAATGATATTGAAAAAGAGTAGGAAAAGGAAAGTGAAAGTGATAAACAAAACTAACCGAGAAGTAAAGGGGGACAACTATGGAGATTAAAAGGTTGGAAAAATGCGAAAAAGTGCCAATGGAATTATTACTACTGGCGGACCCTTCTAAAAGTATCGTGGAAGATTATTTGGCAAAGGGAGAATGTTTTGTAGCTGAAAGTAATGAGCAAATCATCGGTGTCTATGTCCTGTTGCCGACAAGACCAAAAACCGTGGAAATAGTCAATGTAGCAGTAGCTGAAGAACATAAGGGAAAAGGGATCGGGAAATTATTAATCGGTGATGCCATTGGTGTAGCCAAAACAAAGGGCTATAAGACGATAGAAATTGGTACGGGAAATTCAAGTATTGGGCAATTGGCGTTATATCAAAAATGTGGTTTTCGGATTGTTTCAGTTGATCATAACTATTTCATTAAGCATTACTCAGAAGAAATTTACGAGAATGGCATCCAGTGTATCGATATGATCCGGTTATCGAAAGAGCTATAGGGAGGGACAATATGAAAAAAACCATATTTTTATTCGTTGTGTTTTCCGTCCTGTTTATATTGACTGCGTGCAGTTTTCGAGCAGAGCCTACTACTTCAATTGAAGCCATAATTTCACCATTGACCGAGGATGAATTTGAGCGAGTTGGAACACATGAATTAGAAAATCCACATATTGATGATTTCAGAAAATTTATATTAAACGTGGAAGTGAATAATGTAGCCGGCCAGAAAGTTCATTTTGCATTTAGCGATAGTTGGAAAGAAGCGCTTGATTCATTGGATGCTACAGACCGATATTGGTTTGGCGGCGGTGGTGAACAAAATAATGAGAGTGAGAATTTCGCAAAGCATACTCAGGAATTTTTCTTTTATTCTAAAGGATTAAATGAAGGATTAATCAGAGAGGCATTGAATACGATTATTTTTCAAGTAAGGATCGACAACGATGGGGAAATCGTGACAGAAGAATATAAAGTTGGGGATTTAGTGGAGTTTGAATAAGTCAGGGCTTAAATCATTAATTAATAGATTGGAGACATCTTGATGAAAATATACGATCTAGCTAGTCCATTTCTTAATTACTATGAACCTTCCAAAGAGTACTACGAAAATTATTTTAATCAACACCCTCAAATCTATAGCTATTACTTTGATCATCATTGTAAAAATAAGGAATTGAAACTTGAAAATGCATTAAAAGCTCATCCAAATAAAATTGAACAAATGTGCTGGATTACCGAGAAATTAAAATCGCTAACTCCTCAAATTACAAAGGAGTACGAAAAGCGGTATCCGATAAAATTTACAAAGGATGTTTATATTTTTGTCGGTTTAGGTGGTTCAAATGCTTATACTTATCGTTCAATGGATCCTCATATTGCTTTTTGTGTTGAAAAATTTGAGCAAAATGAGGCGGGTCTAAAAGTAATTATTGCACATGAATTTGGCCATGCAGTCCATCACCTTTTCACTACACATAACGGGATAGATGCAGAAGATATACAATGGCGTAACCCATTCACATGGCTTCTGCAAGAGGGCGTAGCAACGTACTTATCAACTTTAGTAGTAGAGGCAGATCAGGATATTTATTTTGCATATCAACCAGATCCAGAGTGGCTGAATTTTTGTGAAGAAAATACAAAAACCTTTATCAACGTTTTTCAGCAAGATTTAGCTCAATGTACTTCAGCTGAAATATTTAAAGAATGGTTCTCGATTAACGGGGGTCAAACATTTGGCTATAGCCGGCTTGGTTATTATATTGCTTATCTTTTAGTAAAGCATTTGGTAGATGAGGAAGGTATTGAGAACGCTAAGCTTTCTTGGGGACATCCGGATTTTGAAGCGAGAATGAAAACGTTGTTACGCACTTTTTAAATTATAGAAACCCACTAAACATTTAAGGATGCTGATAATTATGAGATGGAGAAAGTCTTTAATCACAATGCTTATGTTTATAGCAATGTATTTTTCAGCTTCTCAATTTCTTGTTCGGGAAGATTTAATTTCTAAGTTTTTTGCAGGCATGTACTTTTTCTTTTCATTGGTTATTGGAATTGTACTACTATTGGAAAATTCTAAGAAGATTAAACAAAAATAGTAGTCACACAATGCATTCATATATTGGGGGAGTAGCATGATTATAATTAATTCAGTTGTTTTTTGGGTTATTATCTCACTAGCCATTAATACGTATTTAATGACTTTGCCGATGCCGGTTATAAGAAAAAAGGATTTTCCGGCTACTTACATGATTCAGCACGAGAATAGAATCGACTTCCAAAAAGGGACGGAATGCGCGGCATTTTCAACGGCGTACCTGTTGCGTCACTTTGGTAAGGATGCTGAAGGGGAAGTGTTATATCAGCATTTCCCGAACAAAACAAAAACAGGCAATGTATACCCGAAAGGAATACGGGCGGTATTAAAAAATAAGGGATTTAAGACCCATTATTATAAAGGGAATATAAATTCATTGAAATACGAAGTCAGCAAAGGGACACCGGTCATTGTTTTTATTAAAGTGAAGAAGGATCTCAAAAATCTGCATTTCGTCCCGGTAGTCGGATATGACAAAGAGTTTATTTACCTTTCAGAGTCACTCGGTCATTTAGTAAATGATGAAGGCGAACTGAAAAACTATAATCGAAAAGTTCCGATTGAAGAATTTAAAAAACTTTGGGATGTAAAAAGAATCCATATGCTTCCTTACAGCAATACATATATAGCAGTAGAGGGAAAATAATTTGAAACAAAAAAACGAGCTGGAATCAATGCATCCAGCTCGTTTTTATTTTAACGTCGTAGTTTAAATTTACGCATGCGGTCGACTAAGAAGCCGCCTTTGAATGATTTTGGCTCATATGAAATGATAAAGGCTTTAGGTTCAATTGACTCAACAAGCGAGAATAATTCTTTTTCTCGGTTTCGTTTCGCCAGAATCTCATATTTATAACGTTCACTGTCACGACCTTCACTGACAGATGTCGTAATGGCAAAGCCGCTGTTTCTTAAAGTATCAATCAGTTCCTGGTTTTTCTGCTGTGTATTGATTGTAACAGAGACATAACCGATAGCCAGTTTATTTTCAATCATTGTTCCGACCGGTATCCCGATACTAAATCCGAGTGCATACACAACCATCGCTATAAAGTTCTGATCACCACTAAAAATGATAGAAAGTGCGAATACGTTAATAAGAACTTCTAAAAATCCGAAAATCGAGGCTAGAAGTCTCATATCTTTGACTAAGAAAATTGTTCGTAGGGTCATTAACGGCACGTATACGAGCTGTATGACCAGGATTAGGATTATTTCCTGCATGAAATCCCCTCTTTCACTCAAAAATTTACTTTACTTTTTTACTTCTACCCTAATATGAAATTTATATTCTTATTAATTATTTGAGCAAATGCTATAAAATGAGGGGGAAATGCATTGCAGTTGCTATATTGATACTTCTTAATCATTATTAGGCCATTAGGTTAAACGGTGATTTTTGATTAATCTTAGTAGGTAAAGTTAGGCAATATGCCCATCAATTAGTATTAATAAAATGATATTTTATGCACTAAGACTAATAAAAAACTGCTATGATGATAGAGTCCGAGATTATTATTTGAATATTTAAGGAGTTATGAATTTGGCGAAATCAATCAAAGCAGTACTATCACTATTAATTTTTCTACTAGTTTTTAATTGCAGCTCATTAAGCACGAGTGCAAAAAGCGTAAACCTTCTCCCGTTTGAAGACGAAAAGTCTGGAAGAAACAGTAACGCCTATTTATCTACACAAGAATATCCTTCAACTAAAATGAAGGAAGACTTTATTAATGAAATTTCTACATATGCAATGAAAGCAAATGAACAATGGGGAATTCCTGCTAGTGCAATTATTGGAATGGCAGCTCTGGAAAGCGGCTATGGCACAACAAGAATAGCAGTGAATGCGAATAATCTTTTCGGAGTAAAGGTTTGGGGGTATAACCCGAAGAATGCCTGGCAGTTGAAAGGACAACCTGATGAAGATTATGAACCGGTACCTGTGCTGAAGGATTTCGGAGAAGACCGTAAAATTTATGATGAAAGCAAAAGAAGGGATAACTGGTATCGCGCTTTTAGTTCCTATAAAGAAGCGGTTGAATATTTGGCAGGGAACTTACTGTTAAATGATCGTTATCGTTTCGCTAAAACCAACTACGAAGAACGGATGAAAAAGGGATGGGATTATGAGCGGGCTTCCAAAGAATATTTGTTTGACATTGCCAACGCCGGCTATATCCATTTAGGCGGGGAATACTATCGAAGTAAAGTAGGAGTCATCATGGATGAACGTAATTTATATCAATTTGATGATAGAAAGTTAAAGGACATAGGTGGACATTGGGCCGAACAACAGATTTTATTCTTAACTGAAAAAGGTTGGATCTCCGGCTATCCTAATGGTACATATAAACCGAATCAATCGATAACAAGAGCTCAGGCTGCTGCTATTATTAGTAACTTTTTATCACTGACTACAACAAATAAAGACATCTCTTTCACTGATGTGGAAAATAGTTTTTGGGCAGCAGATTCTATTCGTTTAGTTGCACAACATAAAATTATCAATGGTATTGGTGATGGACGTTTTTCACCGAATACATATTTAACAAGGGCACAAATGGCTCAAATTTTCTATAATGCCGGTTTTTATAGCCAACCTGCTAACAAAGGTGTAAATTCATTTAAAGATGTAGACTATAACTTTTGGGCATCTCTTGCGATAGAAACGATGAAACAAGAAGGCATAATGGCGGGCTATACGGCTAGCCGGTTTGGTCCAAACAATCCGACAACAAGAGCACATATGGCAGCCATGATCTATCGGATACATGAAAAGGGTTTGAATAAATAATACGGCAAATAAAAGAAGCACACAATTGTGCTTCTTTTTGTCTATCTAGGAACCTTTTTAAAATCAGTTACCATACCGATGAAATATTCGAGGATTCGAACATCATCAGTCAGTTCTGGATGGAAAGAGCAGCCTAAAAATTGGCCGTCTCTGGCTAGTACGATTCGTTCTTCATATGTAGCAAGTATTTCGACATGTTCACCGACTGAGACAATATGCGGTGCACGAATAAAAACTGCCGTTATGTCATCACCGATTGATGGAATTGATAGCGGTGCTTCAAAGCTATCTACCTGTCGTCCAAAAGAATTTCTTTCCACTTCTACATCCATTAAACCGAGGTGAGGAGTATTGGAATCCTTAATCTTTCTGGCCAGCAGTATAAGTCCGGCACATGTCCCGAACATTGGTATACCTTGCTGTGCCAGTAACTTAATAGGGTCTAACAAATCATTTCGTTCTAACATTTTACCAATTGTCGTACTTTCTCCACCGGGTAAAATTAGACCTTCAATACCAAGTAAGTCATCGCATGTTTTGACTGCAACAGCCTCATGACCAAGAAGTTCAATTTGCTGTATATGCTCTTTTACCGCACCTTGTAATGCAAGTACTCCTATTTTCGCCATTTTACCAGCCACGCTCCTGCATCCGTTCATTAACACTCAATGAGGCTATTTCAATTCCTTTCATCGGTGTGCCAAGTTCCTTCGAGATTTCAGCAATCAGTTTGTAGTCCGTATAATGTGTAGTTGCTTCCACGATGGCACGTGCAAATTTTTCAGGGTTCTCTGATTTAAATATACCGGAACCAACAAATACACCATCTGCACCAAGTTCCATCATTAACGCGGCATCTGCAGGTGTTGCCACGCCACCAGCTGCAAAATTTACAACAGGTAAACGTCCTAAACGCTTAATTTCCAATAATAATTCAAATGGGGCACCTAAAATTTTTGCCTCGGTCATTAATTCGTCCACATTCATTCCGACAACGCGACGAACTTGGGCGTTAACTTTTCGAAGGTGGCGTACTGCTTCCACAATGTTGCCTGTACCTGGTTCACCTTTCGTACGAAGCATAGAAGCCCCTTCACCAATACGTCGAGCTGCTTCGCCTAAGTCGCGGCAACCACAAACAAACGGCACTGTATAATCACTCTTAAGTAAATGGAATTCTTCATCAGCAGGAGTTAAAACTTCACTTTCATCAATATAATCCACACCCATTGACTCCAATACACGTGCTTCTACAATGTGACCAATTCGTGCTTTTGCCATGACCGGAATCGTGACGGCATTCATTACTTCCTCAACAATCCGTGGATCCGCCATACGGGCAACACCACCAGCTTTTCGGATATCTGAAGGCACACGTTCCAAGGCCATTACTGCTACTGCACCTGCCGCTTCCGCAATTTTTGCTTGTTCTGCATTAATGACATCCATAATAACGCCGCCTTTTTGCATTTCTGCCATTCCTCGTTTTACTCGATCTGTTCCAACTTGTACCATGTAAATAACCTCCATTCCTGTAATGACTCTTAGTATAATAAATATTGACCATATTAAAATAGTCAATTTAATATGAATCTTTAGGGTCAGTGGATGGATACCTGGAATCCTGGGGCAAAGACAGTCTGATAATTCTGTTATAATAATGATTGCAAAGGCTTTCTACTTACAGGTTAAGGAGGTTACGAATTTGATAAATAATATAGATTTAAAACATTTACATCGTTGTGTTGAATTAGCAAGAATAGCAATTGAAAAAGGTGACGAGCCATTTGGATCAGTACTTGTTTCCGCTGAGGGTGAAGTGTTATTTGAAGATCATAATCATGTAGCAGGCGGTGACCATACACAGCATCCCGAGTTTGCAATAGCGCGTTGGGCAGCAAATAATATGGAACCTGAAGAAAGACGCAGAGCGACAGTATATACTTCAGGGGAACATTGCCCGATGTGCGCCGCTGCTCACGGTTGGGTTGGTTTAGGGCGAATTGTTTATGCAAGTTCATCTGAACAATTGGCAAAGTGGCTAGAAGAATTTGGACAAGCACCTTCACGTGTACGCAATCTGTCCATTCAAGAAGTTATTAATGATGCAATAGTAGATGGTCCTGTTCCTGAACTAGCAGAGATAGTCCACCAACTTCATCGTCAGCATCACGAAATGAAATGATGAATAAAATATAAAATGATTTTGTGGCAAGCAAGCGCGATTCTGTAAATAGAATAAGCGCTTGTTTTTATTTTGTGATGATTAAAGGAGGTACTTATTGAGAACTTGCAAATTAAATGTATGTAAAGTAAACTTTACTTTAAGTAAAACTTGCTTTACATATAGGGAGGATTTTTTATTAAAAATAATATTAAGGTTTTACGGGCTCAGCACAGTATGACACAAGACCAGTTGGCAGAAAAACTTTCTGTCTCTAGACAAACAATTATTTCATTAGAAAAAGAAAAGTATAATCCGTCGATTATTCTAGCATTTAAATTAGCAGACATTTTTAATTGTAAAATTGAAGATGTATTTATTTATGAGGGGGAAACTGAATGAACGAAGCTCGAAAAAATCAACTGTCATACTTATTTTTAGGTATTATTATGGTTCCATTAAGTATTTACATTAATTACCCTTATATTGCAAATGGTGATTTTCCAGCAGGTATTATGACTTTTTTCTTGGGAACAAGTTCGTTAATGATGGCATATCTATCGCCACATTTATTCCCTAAAGATGAGCGTACAAAAGAAATTATAGGTAAAAGTATGACAGTCAACTATTTCACGCTGTTTGCAACCATGACACTGCTATTTATTACAGTAGCTAAAACGTACACTGCAACAGAAGTTTTAACAATTTTATTTTGTGTTATGGTAACATCCATTCCTCTAACAATGATTTTTTTCTCGAAACGGATTTAATGAAGCTGTACATATGTAAACATAATATGAGTCACATGAAACTGGGATAAGACATTCCGATAATGAAAGGGGAAAACATAATGCAAATATTTTTCTTTATACTATTAGGGGTCATCATTACGGTTCTATCAGTGATAGCATTTGCTGAGTTAGGTTTAATTCTACTGGGTGGTATTGCATTTGGCTTAATATTGTACATTACTGTTAGAGTTAGCAAAATGCCTTCTTCAAAACGGAAGGTACAGTGAGTGTATTATCTGGCGCAGTTCTCTAAGAAGAACGCGTCTATTTTTTTAACAATTTGAAAAGGGAGGGTAAAATGAGACCAAATCAAACAGGTACTAAAAGATTTTTTGAACTTTTTTTAGTAATGGCAGTCTTATTATTAGGCGGATGTTCATCGATTCAAAACGTCATTACTGAAGACGAAGCAAAGCAAAGGGTCTTGGAAAATCACATTAACCAGAATGGTCAAACGGAAATACGATCGGTTGAATTGAAAAATAATAAGTACTTTATTGAGTGGGAAATAAAAGATAACTGCGAACGCGGGGTAGACAGTGTAAATCAACACGGCAAAATTGAGATGATCGAAGCGAGTATCTGCTAATATTAAGCACCAATTAAGGGGAGGATGTATTGTCGACGGTATTCACTTTAATCATTCTTAATATTATAAGTATGATCATTATCTTTATCTATGTTGAAAATGACAGTTTAAAACCGACTAAATTAACGTTTATTTTTCTAATCAGTATGCTAATTGTGTGGATATCTTTTATAGGCGGTATTTTTACCCTTGTACCAACTGAGTTTGTCGATTTACTTTGGAATGCATGCTGGATTTATTTAATATTTGCTGGGCTGGCTGCCATAATTTTTGAGGTAAAGAACAGTCGATTATATGTCATAGTTGCTTTACTGTTAACTTCTATAAATTTTATTTTCTTCAGCTTTTCGATTCCGATTGGAAATATGTAATTTTAAATAAGTATTGATTCTTTTTATACTGTCAATTCTGTAGCAGAAAGAGGTGAAGAAAATGGAGAGAGTGGCACACTATTTTTGGGCGGTTCGGATTCCGGATGAAGTCAAACAAACCATGTATGAGGAACTGAATAGAATTAAACCAGTATTCCAGTTTAAGCGATGGGTTGATTTAAACGATTATCATATAACACTTGCATTCCTTGGGGCTGTCAATCAAAAACAACTTACATCAGTTATTGAATCAGTAGTGGAATCTATAAAGAATCAAAAAGCTTTTATGCTAGACATCAAAGGTTTGGGTGTTTTTGGAGCTGAAAAATCACCTCGTATATTTTGGGGTGCAGTAAGTGAAGCAGATGCTTTATATGAAATACAGGAAATTGTCCATCAAACTTGTCTTGCTGAAGGCTTTAAGTTAGAAACACGTCCATATCATCCACATATTACATTCGCCCGAAAATGGGGAGCTAATGAACATTTTCTAGTAGATAACTTAGTGACGCAAAATCCTTTTAAAGAAAAGCCTTTATCTTTTAAAGTAAATGAAATCGTCTTATATAAATCAAATATAGAAAATACACCGAAATATGAACCTATTGCGTCGATTTATTTGGAAGAATGATGTTTATTTTCGAGTGTATTAGTGCGCGGGTGCGATTCTTTAAAAGAATCTGCGCTCGTTTTTTTGTTGGGAAGGTTAAGGTGCCTAGCGGATTCCATCGTCAATCTGAAACTTTTTTCCAATTTATCCGTATAATTTAATTAACAGAGCAAGGGGGTAAATATCATGTATGACATGCCAGGAAGTGGGGATTGGTTATTCAACTTTGGACCAATATTTATCGCAATTATTTTTATTATTATCGTTATCTCAATAATTGCTAGTCTATTTAGTGGGTTAAAGCAATGGAAGAAAAACGAGAACTCACCTCGATTAACCGTACCGGCAATCGTTAAAGTGAAACGAACAAATGTAACAAGACGTACCCATCACCATCATGATAATAACCATCATTCGCACAGCACCTCTACAACTTATTTTGTTACCTTTGAGTTCGAGAGTGGTGACCGGTCGGAGTTTCATGTATCCGGTAAGGAATACGGTATGCTAGCAGAAGGGGATATTGGCAAGCTAACTTTCCAAGGTACGAGATATCTTGATTTTAGTCGGGTGTAATTTCCGCAACTTTATAAGGCTCGTCAAAAACAGCGCGTTTCCGTAATGGAATCAGCGCTGTTTTTATCTGGTTATTTGCTATCCATCATTTGAACATATAATTTGAAAAATGTATGATACTTTATACAAGTCAAATATTAGGAGTGAGAACTTGAAAAAATATATGCCATTTGTCTTGAGCCTTTTTCTATTAGCAGCATGTGAGGAGACAAATAATAGTGCAACAGCCGATCCAGACTCTGCAACTGATTCAAAGTCTAGTGAAGTAGATACAACAAATACTCCGAGTAAGGAAGAAGCGGATTCAAATCAACCGGCAGAAGATACTTCAACTACAGAAGATTTTCAAAGTATAATTCCAAACGATTGGGATATCGATATGCCAACCGATTTTCCTGTTTCAGAGGGCAGCTTTTTAACTGCCATTACTAAGACTGATAATGATGTCATAACATTTAATTTCTATGAAACATCAGAAAAACTGGCGATAAACGATAAGGCCATTGAGCAAGATGGAACTTACATTGGACAAGTAACAATTACTAAATACGACTCAAAAGAATTGGCAGGCGAAGAGATTGACCAAACTGTTTTCGATAGTGGACAAGCTGTCGATTTAGGCTATGGAATTACAGGATATCAAGATGCCGGGGCTGGTTCTTTATTTACAAGCTGGAATGAAGGACGTTGGGCAATTATTGCACGGTCCTTGACGGAAAAAGCCGAAGAAAGCTTAGCTTTAGCGAAAGAAACGGTTGAGTTTTTAGAAACGAATATGCTTCCGGTACCAAAAGATTACGGTTATTTACATGTCGATGCCGAACAAACCGGTACAATGGCGAAATGGCAAAAGGAAGAATATTTATTTACGATGACCGATTTTGGTGAACAAACGTTGCCTTGGATTGTGAAGTTTAAATAATACCAAGGATCGAATAAGGTGGAAAATTTATATAGAAATATAAGCGAAAGAGTAAAACAGCACCCTGTTTTACTCTTTTTGCATTTAATTTACCGATATTTTTACATAGGAACTAAATCTTTATTTGACATAAACATAATAACTTTACAAAAAATGGTTGAACAAATAGTGTCGGTGTGTATATAATGTACTTATAGTATATATACATTATACAAAAAGGTTTGCGATTATTTGGATGTTTAACTGCCATTTGATATGACAGCTTAACTGTTAAAACAAGTAATGAAGAACACGATTTTAATAAGTAAAAATGAGGGATTGGCATGCAAATAATTATTTCAAACACTTCAAAAGAACCCATTTATGAACAAATTACGAATCAGATTAAATCCGCTATTTTATCAGGTGAACTGCAGGAGGGTGCAGCAATACCTTCCATGCGTAATCTGGCCAAAGAACTGCAAATTAGTGTTATCACAACGAAGCGGGCTTATGAGGAATTGGAAAAAGCGGGATTTATCTATTCCATTGTTGGAAAAGGTTCCTTTGTTGCAGAGCAAAATTTAGAAGTTATAAAAGAAAAGAAATTGAAAGTCATTGAGGAACAAATGAGCTCGGTCATCATGAATAGCAAAGAAATTGGTCTCTCGCTTGAAGAATTACAAGACTTATTAAAAATCTTATATGAGGAGTGATTTGCATGGAGAATGTTGTTGAACTTACAAATGTCTCGAAGAAATTTAAAGATTTTTCTGTAAAAAATATAAATTTAGAAGTGAAGAAAGGCTTTATAACAGGATTTATTGGAGCAAATGGTGCAGGTAAATCGACAACGATTAAAATGATGATGAATCTATTAAGACCGGATGTCGGGGAAATTAAGATTTTCGGATTGGATTACATGAAACACGAGAAGGCGATTAAAGAGCGCATTGGATTTGTTTACGATGGCAATGTGTTTTTTGAAGGGCTGAACTTAAAAGATATTAAACGCATTGTAGGCCCTGCATATAAACGCTGGGATGACGCACTATTTCATCAATACTTGGAAAAATTTGAATTACCGCTGAATAAACAAATAAAGACTTTTTCAAAAGGAATGCAAATGAAGGCATCATTGGCAATCGCATTATCCCATCATGCGGAGCTTATCATTATGGACGAGCCAACAGCAGGATTAGATCCCATTTTTAGACGAGAGCTGTTGGATCTATTACAGGAATTAATGGTGGATGGAGATCGTACCATTTTCTTCTCCACACATATTACGTCCGATTTAGACCGTATTGCAGATTATATTGCGCTTATTCAGAAGGGTGAATTACTATTCAATCAGTCTATTCTCGATGTAGTTGAAAATTATGCACTTGTTAAAGGGAGATTGGAACTTCTGGACCGAGACACTGAACAGGCATTTATTCATGTTCATCGTGCATTAACAGGATTTGAAGCATTAACGGATAATATCAAAGGAGTACAAAAAATTTTCGGAGACACCGTCGCCATTGATCAGGCCTCTCTGGAAGAGATCATGTATTACATGAAAGGAGCATTCCTGTTAGAAGGATTTTCGGGGACTTGAAAACAAAAAAGCCCTCCTGTATGATGCTTGAGTGTCAACCGGAAAATTGACTCGCACATCCACAGAGAGGACTTACAACAATGAATTTTAATACGAATGAAAAAATTAATCAAGTTTCTGAAAATACACTAGTAATCGGTATCGATATTGCGAAGCACAAACATTTTGCTTGCGCTATTGATGATCGAGGCCGAGTGCTCCAAAAATCATTTCCTATTACACAGTCACGCATTGGATTTGAAGGCTTTTATGAGCGCTTACTCGCTCTAAAAACCACTCATGAAAAACAGGAAATCCTCGTTGGTTTTGAGCCAACAGGACACTACTGGATGAACTTGGCGGCGTTTCTGACAAGCTACGGAATACCATTCGTGATGGTCAATCCAATGCACGTCAATCGTTCCAAGGAATTGGACGACAATCTTCAAACGAAAAATGACCAAAAAGACGCACTTGTCATTGCTCGCCTCATGCGAGATGGTCGCTTCAGCTATCCACGACATCTCGAAGGTATCGAAGCGGAGTTACGAAATGGTGCGACATTACGTTCAAAGATTCAAGAAGACTTAAATGCCCTACAAAATCGCATGATTCGTTGGCTGGATCGCTTTTTTCCTGAATTCACACAAGTGTTTAAAAGCTTTGGGAAAATGGCGTATGCGGTACTTGAAAAAACACCATTACCAACAGATATTGTAGGCAAATCACCAGAAGAGTTACTATTTTTATATCGCCAGGTAGACGGTCTGAAAAGCCCACAGCTACCAAAGGCAAAACAATTAGTCGAGGTAGCAGAAAGCTCAATCGGACTGACAGAAGGTATAGTGATGGCCAAATTCGAAATCGCCACGCTTCTTTCCCAGCACAAATTGATGCAAGCACAACTAGACGACTTAACAAGTCAACTCGCAGAGTTAGCCAAACAAATGACGGATTATGACTATTTAGCATCGGTACCTGGAATCGGGGATGTCACGATTGTCGATTTACTATCAGAGATTGGTTCTTTAACGCAATATACACATCCACGCCAATTAATTAAACTAGCGGGACTCACATTGCGTGAAAACTCTTCCGGTCAGCAAAAAGGACAAAAACGGATTTCTAAACGAGGTAGAAGAAAACTTCGCGCCCTCCTCTTCCGAGTCATGATGCCTTTAATCTTGCATAATCCAGCATTCAAACAATTACATGAATACTACACAACACGTACAGTCAATCCGCTTCGAAAAAAGCAGTCCATCGTCGTGTTATGTGGGAAGTTACTGAAGATTTTACATGCCTTATGTAAAAAGAAAACCATGTTTAATGAACAACAAATGATGAACGATTTTGCCAGTCTCCAAACAGCTGCTTAAGCGTACTTCATCAAAAGTTTAACCAAGAGGATGACACGGAGAAGCCGGCATTATTTACCCCATCCGACCGTGATTAATTAAACGAGTCCCTAAAGGAGCATCGCCAGCCTCTGCCTTATGAATAGACCGAACGAAGGAATGTACGCGCAATCAGACGCCTAGAGACATGGGAGGGTCCGTCATCATAAGCTACGCAGAGATCCAAAAGTGCATCAATATACAGCACAGGATCAGGAGGAACATTACCAATTAATGGTTCATCTTTTAGCGAAGCTTTCAGATATATTGTTAAAAAAATCAATAATTACAAAATAAAGATAGATGTACGTGTCGGGAGAATATTTTTTTGACACTCTAAAATGGCGTGAGCCATTGATACATCAACATTTATAGAGGGAGGAATGCAGCATGTTTAATCTGATTAGGCGTGATGTAATATTACAGAAAAAACAGCTATTACTTTTTGTACCTTTTGTCATTTTCTTTATTTTCATGGAAGCAAATCCTGCTATGATTTTTCTCGTTGCCAGTATTCTGATTCCCTTTAACACATATGCTTACGATGAAAAAGTTGAAACGAACATCTTATTAAATTCCTTACCTTATACACGCTCGGAAATTATCGCATCCCGCTATATCGGTGCTGTGATCTATATGGTGTTAGCAATCGGTGTGACAAGTCTCACATTATTTGTTTTCAATAAACCTTTTACACTTACACATATTGCGATTGGTTGTAGTTTATTTTTAGTATTTGCTTCATTTACCTTCCCATTATTTTATTTATTTAAGCCAGGTTATATTTTTCCGACTGTATTGATTAGTTTTCTCCTTTTAGCAGCGGTCGGACCATCTATTGTGTTATTTTTAGCTGAACAATTGACTGTGATCAAGGATTTTATTGTTAATTTATCTAACCCTGCTTTATATACAGGCGCAACAATAATCGTCATCACAATCTATGTCGGTTCCTGGTTGGTAACAAACAGCATTTATCAGCGAAAGGCGTTTTAAATAAAGATAACACTCCATCTAGTATATAAATATATGTAGCTATTCAAAGAGCAAACTTCGCATCGCGCGGGTTTGCTTTTTTTATTTTTAATTAGGAATTAATACATACAAAATTTCAATGAATTACTTATTTGTTTCAATAATAGTATATTTATGGTAATTTAGTAATAATTCAGTTTTTTATAATAAGGGGGAGTATCAATATGGTTTCATTTCCTAAACCAGGGGCAGAGCAGTTTTTACGTACATTTTCGATAAGGGATTTTGCGATCAGTCCAGATGAAAACCAGCTCGTTTTCAGTACAAATTTAAACGGAAAGTATAACTTATGGGCAATGAATCTGCCAAGCACATTTCCAACACAGTTGACATTCAATAACCAGAGTTGTCAGGGTCTTTTGTATGATAAACAAGGACGATTTATCCTTGCTGGTTTTGATCACGATGGCGATGAAAATACACAGTTCTTCGGTCTGCCTCTTCATGGTGGTACATTACAGCCAATTATTCAGGAAGAAGGAACGCGCAATACTGGAATGATTCTTTCAGAAGACGGGAATAGGCTTTATTACACTTCTTCAAAAGGAAATCCTTCTTTTTTGAATACTTATAAATATGACCTGGAAACAGGGGAGGAAGAATTGGTTTTAGAAGGAAAAATGACACCTACATTAACTGTTGGTTTAAGCTCTAATGAAGAAACGCTCCTTTATATGACGGCGTATTCAAATACACATACACTGTTGTATGCAAAACGGGGGAACGATCATATTTTGCTGACACCGGCTACCGATTCTCAGCACACGGTTAGTGATGCATGTTTTGCAACAGATAATCTTGTTTATTTATTAACAGACTACAACGCAGATTTTACATACTTAGCATCGTATAATTTGGAAACGGATGAATTTACTAAAATTAAAGAGATAGAGAATGAAGGCTTCACTACCCTGAAATATGACAAGCACAATCAACGCCTTTATATTGTTAGTGAAAAAGGTGTAGAAGATACGGTATACAAGTATGATTTGTCCTCGGATGAGTGGGAGAAAATACAAACGCCATGTAGTACGATTGATAAATTGGTTGTCACGAAATCAGGAAATTTATATATGTTAGGCGGTACTGCTATTAAACCGGATAATATTTACCAATTTACAGAAAATGATTGGACTTCTCTTACTCAATATGCGGTTCCGGGTGTTGATCAAAGCGAATTAGTGGAGCCTGAAGTGATTACGTATACATCTTTTGATGGGCTGGCAATTGAATCCCTATTCTTCAAAGCAAAAAAGGAAAATGATAATGGGGAAATCATCTTTTGGCCACATGGCGGTCCTCAAGCTGCAGAGCGAAAATTCTTCAGAGCATCGTTCCAATTCTTTTTAAATAATGGCTATAGTATATTTGCGCCAAATTTCCGTGGATCAACAGGTTATGGATTAGCTTTCACGAAAATGGTGGACGGAGATTGGGGATATGGTCCACGTCTTGATAATGTCGCAGGTCTCGATTGGCTTATTGATAACGGCTATGCAGAAAAAGGGAATATATTATTGATGGGCGGAAGCTATGGTGGCTATATGGCCTTATTGCTTCACGGACGACATGCAGAATATTTCAAAGCGGTAGTCGATATTTTTGGACCGTCGGATTTGTTTTCATTCGTCAATTCAGTTCCGGAAGACTGGAAACCAATGATGGATCAGTGGGTAGGAAATCCAGAACGAGACAAAGAAAAG
This sequence comes from Solibacillus sp. FSL W7-1324, assembly GCF_038008025.1. Lineage (NCBI taxonomy): Bacteria > Bacillati > Bacillota > Bacilli > Caryophanales > Caryophanaceae > Solibacillus > Solibacillus sp. FSL W7-1324. Next base: position 2,020,329 of record NZ_JBBOYH010000001.1, on the reverse strand, counting down.
TTCATTGAATATTCTCCGATCACGTATTTAGAGACGATGACAAAACCAATGCTCGTTATTCAAGGAGCAAATGATCCGCGCGTTGTAAAAGAAGAGTCGGATCAAATTGTACAGGCGTTGAAAGATAAAGGCCGTGAAGTTGAATATATGCTTCTGGAAGACGAAGGTCATGGATTCTCTAAAAAAGAAAATGAAATTGCGGTTTACCAAAAAATCCTTTCGTTCTTTAGTCAATTTGCAACGTCAAAAGTGAAAGCCTAGTGAAAACTTCGAATTGAAATTAGGTTCCTAATTAAACAGCGACAACCACTATACAAGAGTGATTGTCGCTGTTTTACTTTGAAATAAGCTTATCCAATAATGATTGAAACCCTTCGTTCACGACTAGTAGCTGGTCGTTTTCTTTGACTCCAAAAATATAAAATTTATTATTATTTTCTGGGGAATAAATATAGCGATTTTCTAACTGTGTTTCCAGTGCAGGTATACTATCCAATTGATGAACTCTTACTACATATTTAACTTCATTTTCCTGTTTATATTCGATATCGAATAACGGCTCTTCTTTAAGAATTTTATGATCCGGACGCTCCAACTGTACATAGGGGTACCTATACATTTCTATCATTGGAGTAAAAGCTGCATCCGATTCCGTAAAGGTTAACAATTCTTCATTTGCTTTGCGATCTGTTACTGAAATAGTATCAATATGAGTCTCACTACTCATAATCCTTTTTAACACTTCATATCTACTATGCTCTTGCCATAGATTAAAAATAAACCAACCAGCAAAAATGATACCGATTAATGTTACCCAAAGCCATCTTTTCATAATTACCACCTTACTTAATTTACTTACATCTTAAACTACTTCTATATAATTTAGTGAAATCCTTTAAAAGAAAAAGGGGGACATTAGCTATCCCTGACATTACTTACAAATATAAAAGTTGAAACATTTTCCATTTTTATTCGTATAGTTACATAAAGGGGGAATGAATATGCCTCTCAATAATAAGTTACGAAATGAGAAAATAACTAAGTCTAACTATGTTATTCCTGTTTTCATTGGTGTAGCAATAGGTGCTGTTTTAGGTGTATTTGCATATGTGAAGGACTGGCTCTGAATTTTATCTGAAAGAAAATTCCTTTACTTTAATAAAAAAATGAAGGGAGGTTAAATTATGGATGCAATATCAATCCTGGTTATTATACTCATCATCACCGGACTGGTTGTATGTGCAATCAAAATGAGAAGTTTGAAAGATAAAATTCATGATAGTACAGCTACACCAATAATCCTTAGATGGATAATAATAACTGTTGCGTGGGGCGTATTGAGCATTTACGTAGTAGCATGGTGGCTAATGCCTCGATTGCTGTAAATTCTTCACTATATAAAAAGAGGGTAATTGAGCCCTTGTTTCGAATGATAATAAGAGGATGTATAAACGAAGGAGCTGTTTAAAAATGTGTGGGATTAGAAACTAAAAATAAAGAACGAGATACTTTGCTTACAAAGCATCGTCATGAACTGATGGATACAATCGAACTTGATCTGATTAAAGACGAGAACGTGTTGGCCGTTTTTTATGGAGGATCCATAGGGAATGAGGAAACGGATTTATATTCTGATATCGATCTCCGTATTGTTGTAAAAGATGAAGTTTATGAGGAATATAGGTTGAACAAAAAGCAACGGGCTAGTAACTGGGGAAATGTACTTTTCTTTGAAGACTTTCATTGGGCAAATTACAGTACGGCACATTACAGGTCATTTATAAAAGTGGACAGCTTTTATTATAAAACAGAGCATATGAAGCCATCTATCTGGACTCAAAAATTAAAAATTGTCCATGATCCAACAGGTTTGATAAATGGTGTATTAACAAAATCAGCCACATTAACGTATAGCCCAACAATTTTAGAAATAGAGCATTGGAGAACAAAATTTTTTGCTTATCTTCATGAAGCATATAGAAGAGTGATAAGAAAAGAAATCTATTATGCACTACACAATTTAGATAATTTAAGATTATCCATGATAACCGGCTGGTATATGGAAGCAGGCATACAACCAAATACCTTTGGGGATTGGGCGAAATTAGAAGGAGATAGAAGCAAATTAAATGAACGGCAATTATCACTGTTAATTCAATGGCACTCTAATAGGGAACAAGAAGAAATTTTAACTGTCATGAAAAATATCATTCCAGAATTTATTCAAGTTCATAAGCAATTATGTGAGCAATACGGCGTCGACGAGAACCCCGAGTGGGTAAAAGAAATTATAGATTTGGTAATGTAATTTCATATATAAGTCAGTGGTAATTTGGCAGTAGAGAATATAAAAAACGCTCAGATTTTATAATTCCTGAGCGTTCAATCTGCCTATTCGACAAAACCCTTACTTCGTGTTCTTAAAAATAATCCCAAAAAGCGTACCTATCCAAACGCCTACAAAAATAGTAAATGCAAAGAAGCCTAGACCCATACCTTCCCAACCACCGACAACTAATATGCTGAAAAGGATTAATCCTAAACAAAGTAGTGTCATTACAGCAGAGGTTAAAAGCAAAACTTTTTTTGAAACTTTACGGGCAATGAAAAACATCATAAATGCAAACAAAATTCCTAACAATATTAAAGGAGTCCAACCGTCCAACATTAAAGCATCCACTAAATTACCTCCTATTATGTTTTCCGCGAACCAACATGACTGTTATATACCTTAAAACACTACTGTAAAAACTTTAACATAAATTTTCCAATTATTTAAGGGCATTAGGAAATTGCTGACTATTGATTACTCAAAATGTCTTATAATTAAATCCGAAGAAATCGGCTTTCGCTGCATTTCTCTCGCCCAAATGGACAGCTGACCGATGTGATGAATTTCATGCGTTATCATATGGGCGAGAATCTTTTTTTGTGTAAACTCTAATAGTGAACCGTCCCGTCGCTGTACTTCTATTATTTTGAACTCATAGTCTGAAGGAAGTTGTTCAATAAACTGTTCAGTTAACGATTGGACAAAACTCGAATATTCTTTGATCTCACTCAAATGAGTAAGGATTTGACGCCCAACAAAAGCTACTTTTCCATCAACTAATTGAATTCAACCAAAGCAACTCACAATCTATTATATGGATAAGTGTTTCACGAATACTTTTCATACCCCCAACGCGTTCTTTAAAAAATTCTTCTTCAGATAATGATTCACACCATTTGAACCATTCTTCCCGTACTTGCCAATTATATTTAAATAAAGATAACATTTTGCACCTCATTCTAGTAGAATAGTAAACAAATTATAACTTAAATGGGTTTATTGGGAAATAGTAGTGAAGGTAGCGTTTCAAATAAGGAGTTGAACGAATGAATAAAAATACTTCAAATAAGGTCTACATTAAGAAGTAACTGGAGTGAGTGCATGAAAAAAAGTAAAACAGTCGTAGCCATATTATTCTTAATTGTTGCTTTAGGTGCTAGCAGTTATATCTACTTCAACCAGCAAGTAGCTTTTGAACAATTTTTTAAATTTGATGAGGATTATGTAAAAACTAAAGACGGTGATATAACAATTTATAGGGCTCAGGAAGTTTTGTTTGATACAGAAGCCGTTCTTGACCGGATAGAACCGACAAAACAGTTGGCACAAGACATTTTAAAAAAGGACTATAAGACACATAAGTCGCTGCCTATTTTCGTTACACTACCTGGATATAAAGGTCACGAAAAGATGGGGGCAAACACTGGAGTATATATAGATAATATGGGGATAATCTTCATAAACGGGGAAAATGCGCAGTTTTCATCGTATACAGCTGTCCATGAATATAGTCATTTTTTATTTGATTTATACTTAAGCGAGAATGGCATTTCGATTCAGGAAATACCTGCATGGTTCACCGAGGGAATAGCGGAATACTTTTCGTTTAAAATCGAACAGGCTTTGCCAACTTTTTATACATATTACTTCAATACTTTCCCATTTGATAAATTACATGAAATTAACAGTGGGAATGTCAATACAATCTACCTTCAAGGCTTTTATGCCATTTTTGATTTAATTGAATCATATGATGAAGATGTCATAACTCAAATTATCTCATCTTATAAGACGTCGGGTGATTTTTCAGCAGCTTTTGAAGAAGTAACGGATGAAAACTATGCCGAGTACCATGATAACTTTCGCTTAAATAAAAATAAAATCGATCTATTGGCCGATCAACTTTCAGAGCCGGAAAAGGTACTCGAAACGGGTGAACAACTATTGGCTAATCAAGCGAGCATTAACCCATATTCTCCATTTATTTTGCCATACCTCGTTTCCGCTGCAATTGAGTTAAATGAAATAAGTTTGGCGAAAACGTATTTGGATTCACTTGACCAACTATTGTTTAACCCCAATGATTATTTATATTTTGCGGTGCAATTTCAAGAAGCAGGCGAACATTCAATAGCTGCCAAACTGATTGAAAAAGGTCGTTATTTTGGAAAAGCCTATCATTATGTTCTGGAGTTATATGAAAGGGAGGCTGAAAAGATACTTACATCAGAAGAGCTATAGTTAGAGATTAAATAAAACTATCTAGTCGGCAAGAATGTGGGGTAATTAATCATGGGGAATTTTTTTACTAGTCTAATTTTAATATTGTCCATCTTTGGACTTGTACTATTTATTATGAATAAGTTTTTAAGAAAATGGCTAAACGGGGAGAAGAAAGAGTTTTTCTCCAATCACTTTGTAAATAAAAAACATAAAAAAATGGATTGGACTATTAGAATTACTTTTATAGTCGTTATGCTAGTTGGTTTTTTCTTTAACGTCAGTGAAGATCCTTCAAAGCACATTTGGTTTTTGCAACCATATATCCTTTTGTTTGGATTAATTTTTGTAACTGAACTGGTCAGGATTGTTATGGAGAAAAGATATGCTGCAAACAAAAATGATTATATTTTTACATCTGTACAATTAGTAGTCATCTCGCTATTTTTAATCGCATTGTTTTCGACAGATTTTTTTGGCTTGCTGGCATGGGAGTAAATACGTATTCTTTTTCGCTTAAAGCTTATTAAGTAAGGAACCACTCATGAAAAAGAAGTTAATAATGGGGATTATATTAATCGCTCTTATATGTGCAGGGCTGTTTCAAGTTACGAAACTGAGAACCTTTCAATTATTTGGTGCGTTGACCTACCACGCGGAAACAGAGGAGAAGGTTATCGCTTTAACTTTTGATGACGGACCGACAAAGAATGTGGATCAGCTATTGCCATTGCTGGATAAATACAATGCGAAAGCTACATTTTTCCTTATCGGTAATGAAATCGAAAAACACCCTGAAGAAGCAAAAAAATTATTCGATGCAGGGCATCAAATTGGAAATCACACGTATTCACATAAAAGAATGGTATTAAAATCGCCTTCTTTTATTAAAGAGGAAATAGAAAAAACGGATGAGCTGATCAGAAGCATTGGGTACACCGAGGAGATTGATTTTCGCCCACCTTACGGCAAAAAATTCATTGGCCTGCCTTATTATTTAAACAAACATAATAAGGAAACCATCATGTGGTCGTTGGATCCGGAAACGTATTATACAAGTGTAAATGAAAAAATCAGTTATGTAATGGAGAACATTGAACCGGGCTCGATTATTTTACTGCATCCAATGTATGATCAAACCGGCGAGATATTACAAGTTGTTGAAACGATTTTAAAAGAACTTACGAATGAAGGTTATCGGTTTGTAACAGTGGATGAACTTCAGGCGCTATGATCTCTTGATAGCACAGTATTTTATAAAACCTGTATCTTTGATTACTCGATAATCTACGGTACAGGTTTTTATAATTGTATAACGAAGTATTTTTAGAAATTTGAACCTATATAGCATTGGCAATCGTCTAATAGCAGAATTGATAATGATTAGTAAGGGGGGCAGTACATTGGACAGTGAAGAAAAGGATTATTTACTAGAAAAAATAATGATTGAATATGGGACTGAGCTGGTGCGGCTTGCATTTTCCTATGTGAGAGATAAAGAAGTTGCGAAGGACCTTGTTCAAAATACATTTATAAAATGTTATAACAACCTGGAATCCTATCGATTTGAGGCGCAAATCAAAACATGGCTTTATCGTATAACCATCAATGAATGCAAAGATTATTTAAAAAGTTGGCACTATAAAATGGTACAGGTTAAAAGTTTTATTAATGAAACAACCAAGGCTGTACTACCATCAATAGAAAAAACCGTAATTGATAAATATAAAGATGAAGAAATTAAAGATATCATTCTATCTCTTCCTAAAATCTATCGGGAAGTTGTTTATCTTTACTATTATAATTCATTAAACACAGAAGAAATTGCCGGTGTTTTGAATATCTCAGTGAATACTGTGAAAACGCGATTAAGAAGAGCGAAGCAACGGTTAGAGCCAATGATAAAGGAGGCGGAATTTAATGGGAGATAAACGATTCAGAAGGGAAGCTAACATTTTAGATCAAGAATTGAAATTTACTAAAGAGGACCGGAATGAAGTATTCAAAAGAATCCATAACTCACAGAAAAATAATATGCCCAAAAAATATGTAATTCCACTAAGAAAAGCAATCCCGCTTACATCAGCTTTTTTCATTGTAGGCCTATGTTTATTTTTATTCCTTCCGTCAATGCTTTCTGGGAATATTACCAAAGAAACTAGTAGCATAAATTTAAATAAAGAAACGAATCCAACAGTTGCAGGCACTACAGAAACAGAAGAGGCAAAAGTGTTAACGACATTAATTACGGTTAAGTCTGAAAAAATGGAGGATCGAATTTACCTCAACCTTTTACTTTCATACAGTACAGACAAAAAAATAGTGAAAGTGGTATCGATTCCTTCTGATACATATGTACCTGTTGCTGAACAAGATGAAGCGACTACATTAAACGACAAACTGTTATTTGCGTATAAATTCGGGGGAGCTAAAAATGTGAGAACAATTGTCTCTAATCTTTTTGATATACCGATTGATCACCATGCAGTGATTGAACTGAGGAGTTTTTCTTCGCTCATGGATTCTATTGGTGGGATAGAGTATCATTTGCAGGATGACATGACAGTAAGGGGGATAACTCAAGCGACAATGGAATTTAAAAAAGGCGCCAATCAATTAAATGGAGAAGAAGTCGTAGCATTAATGATGGCTGCTACTGAACCGAATAACCTTGATGAAGGGAACCTTTTAAAGCTGATGGAAGCAGTAATAAATAAAGCGGAAAATCAAACATCAACAAATAAGTTGAAAGAATCATTTGCAAATTCATTAAGCGATATACAGTTGTTAGATAAGGATATTAGAGCTTTCAAACAAATATCCTTAAGCAGCGGAATGATTGATGATGCAATTACAATAAATAATACGGAAGGCCAACACATTTACAGGTTTGATGAGGAATTTTTAAATGCAGTAACGAAAGAGTTAACTACCTTTAAATAATAAATGAAAGAGGCCAGGACATAATAGAATTATTGCTAAATAAAAGGAAAGCCTTTATTAAGAAATGGATATATAGCAAAATTGATTGGAATGGAGGGCGACTCCTGCGGGAATAGCGTGACGCCTGAGACTACAGGCTCAGGCCACGCCCGCGGAAAGCGTCCCGGAATGGAAATCAATTTTAACGCTCAGCAAAGAAATGCTATTTTTCTCTTAGAGAAAAATAGCATTTCTGGGTTATGTTCCAGCCTCATTTTAATTGATTTATTTAATGGATCACTTTTTTATAGTTCTAATGGCTATCTGTGTTAATTTATGTCATGACGAATTGATTTATCGACTAACTTAGCAGGTTAGGATGAGTACTGATTTTTTGCTCTTTTTTGAATATTTATATATTATTAAAACAAAAAAATATTGTTATTGATTCTATTGACGGTTTAAATTTAAGTTGATATTATTCTACTATTGTTTTTAGAAAATCTAATATACCTTGTATAAATTCAAGAAGATGGCTTGAAAGTTTCTACCAGCTACCGATAATAGCTGACTACAAGGAATGGGAAATGAATTTTATTTTTATTCCATTTTGTAGAGAAGCTTTGGCCTATATTGGTCAGAGCTTTTTTTATTCTAGGATAATAAATTAATTGCTATCGAAATAGCAACTAGGAGAGTACAACATGAAAAACTTTTTCAAATTTGCAGAACGGGGTACTTCGTATAAAACCGAAACACTTGCTGGGATTACGACATTCTTATCAATTGCCTATATTTTAATCGTCAACCCTATTATTCTAAGTCAATCCGGCATGGATCACGGAGCTGTATTTACTGCAACTGCGCTTACTGCAATTATCGGTACATTGTTAATGGGTATCCTTGCGAACTTCCCGATCGCTATTGCACCAAGTATGGGATTAAACTCATTCTTTACTTTTACCGTTTGTATTGGAATGGGAATTGATTGGCAAGTTACTTTAACAGGTGTATTTGTTGCCGGTATCATCTTCCTGATTTTAAGTTTATTTAAAATCCGTGAAAAAATTATTAACATTATTCCGAGTGATTTAAAGTTCGCGATTGCTTCAGGGATTGGATTTTTCATTACATTTGTCGGATTAAAAAACGGTGGCATTATCGTTGGTAATCCGGATACATTTGTGGCGATTGGTGATTTAACATCACCGATGACGTTATTAGCGATCCTAGGTATTTTCCTTACAATCATTATGCTAGTTAAAGGCATTAACGGCGGTATTTTCTACGCAATGGTTATTACTACAATTATCGGGATGCTGTTCGGTAAGATCGAAGTACCTTCTTCAATCATTGGTAGTATCCCAAGCCTTGAACCGACATTTGGTGTTGTGTTTGGTCATTTAGATGAAATTTTTACAGCAGAAATCCTGACAGTCATCTTCACGTTCCTGATTGTCGCTTTCTTTGACACAGCAGGTGCATTAATTGGACTGACAAGCCAGGCAGGCATGATGAAAGACAATAAAATTCCGAATATCGGAAAAGGGTTACTTGCCGATTCAGCTGCCGGTGTAATTGGAGCGGTATTAGGTACATCAACACCTGCAACAAGCGTTGAATCTTCTGCGGGTATTGCAGTTGGAGGTAAAACCGGTTTTACATCAGTCGTTATTGCAGTATGTTTTGTCATCGCATTATTCTTCTCACCACTTGTTAGCGTTATTTCTGTGGAAGTAACATCTGCTGCATTAATTATTGTCGGTGCGCTGATGGCGATGGAAATACGTCGAATTAACTGGACAAAGTTAGAAATTGTCATTCCGGCATTTTTAACGATTATTATGATGCCGCTGACTTCCAGTGTAGTTATCGGGATCGGGTTAGGTTTTGTGCTGTATCCGATTTGTCTCATCGCACAAAAGCGCGCTAAAGAAATCCACCCGATCATGTATGTGCTTTGCCTGTTATTCCTTTTATACTTTGCATTTATTGTATAAATGGGCTACAAAATTAATGTAATTAAAGACATAGTATCTAATTTTCGAGCATGAACCTGCTACAAGGATCATGCTCGTTTTTTAGTGTGCCCGGCATGCACAACAGCCTGGTGGTGAAAGTCCACTACAGGCTTGGCAGTAGGAACTGTTAGCGAAAGACAAGGGTGTCCATGGTGACGTGGAATCTGAAGGAAGTCGGACGCAAACTCTCGAACTGACGAACAGAAATCAGATAAAAGGCTGACTTGGGACGGATGAGCTTGCTAAACAAAGCGAAGTCCAATACTGCCCAAATCCCATACAGTAAATCTGGCAGTTACATGAGAGGAAGGCGGTTGTGCTTACCCGGGGAGGTCTCTTGAGGGTTATTCAATTAACAATTTGTTTAGTGATAAATGGATGAATCAAGAGAAGTCAGCAGAAGCCATAGTAGTCTTCGACCGAAGATGAAGGGCCGAACAATCTTTTAAATCTTGAAAGAAACAAGGAGGTGGAGACATCCCGCCAAAACACAGAAAACATCAAGGTATAGACCGAATAGATGGCTACTTATAGAGGGATAAGCTGGAAGCGAAAGAGTATATAAGAGCGTGTAGGGATGTAAACATGGAAATGAAGAAACAAGAAAGTATCAATTTAATTGACAGAATTGCGTCCCATAGAAACCTATGGAATGCATATAAGAAAGTAAAAGGAAATGGAGGAGCACCTGGAATCGACGGTATCACGGTTGATGGACTGAAGGCGCATTTAATAAAATATGAGGAACCATTGAAAAGGAAATTAAAAGATGGTTCCTACCAACCTCAACCAGTGAAACGAGTAGCTATCCCAAAAGCGAATGGCTCCAAACGATATCTAGGTATACCATGTGTATTGGACAGAGTTGTTCAACAAGCCATTCTACAAGTCATCCAACCAATAATTGATCCACACTTTTCAGACAAAAGTTTTGGCTTTCGAAAAGGTCGAAACCAACACCAGGCAATTGCCCTCGCTAAGAAATATTACGAGGAAGGTTATCGAACAGTGGTGGACTGTGACTTGAAAAGTTACTTCGATACGATTCATCACCAGCGACTACGAGCTTATTTGGAAGAATTCATAACAGATAAAATAGTACTTAAGCTAATATGGAAATTCTTACGCTCAGGCATATTGGACAAGGACATCCTCATTGAAACGACAGAAGGTACACCCCAAGGGGGTCCACTCTCTCCAATTCTAGCAAACGTGTATTTAAACAAGCTAGATAGAGAGTTAGAAAAACGAGGACACCGATTCATTCGCTATGCGGATGATTTTGTGATTTATGTAAAGTCACCAAGAGCAGGTGAACGCGTCATGACCAGTGTCAAGAATTTTATCGAAGATGAACTGGGTCTCACAATCAATGAGCAGAAAAGTAAAGTATGTGGCGCAACAGCAGCTACATTCTTAGGGTTTCATCTACAAAATCTGTCGGGAAAGTGGGATACCGACCAATCAAGTCCGCCAAGAAACGACTAAAAGATAAGCTAAGAATACTGACGAGTCGTAAACGAACAGGGACATTTAGTGAGATTGTGAAAAGAATCAATCAAACAACGGTTGGTTGGATTAATTACTACGGAGTTTCCAACATGAAAACTTTCATCCAAGAATTACAGGGATGGTTAAACCATCGCTTACGTCAATTAATATGGAAACGGTGGAAGCTACCACGAACTAAATATGTGAAATTACGCCAATACGGAATCCAACATGATGAAGCGATGAAAACGGCGCATTCAAGAAAAGGGTACTGGCGAATATCACGAAGCGAGGTTCTACACCAAGCCATTCCAAATAAAAGGCTCGTAAAATGGGGACTGAAAGACCTGTCCCAATTTTACGAGCAAAGATACTCAAAAGATTGAACCGCCGTATACGGAACCGTACGTACGGTGGTGTGAGAGGTCGGCTAGCCAATTAATGGCTAGCCTCCTACTCGATTGATGAAGTAAATTGGTTAATTATGGTATATTTATAAGGTGAAGTATATGAAAATCTTAATTTAATACCCTAGATTGTGGAATGAATTCATGGAGGTAATTATGGATAAATGGAAAACTTTAAAAACTGAGTATATACATAAAAGTCCTTTCGGCAATATTCGAAAAGACGAATGCGAGCTTCCCAATGGTATTGTGATTGATGATTATTATGTAAATGAATATTCAGATTGGGTAAACGCTGTCGTATTAACAAAGGAAAACAAGGTGGTCCTTGTTGAACAGTATCGTTATGCTGGCAATGAATTTTACCTTGAAGTCCCAGCTGGAAAAATTGAAGAAAACGAAACATATGAGGAAGCAATAATCAGAGAAGTAAAGGAAGAGACCGGCTTTATTTCAGATAGCAAGCCTATACTTCTAGGAGAATTCATGGTTAACCCCGCTACACAAAATAACAAAGTAATTACTTTTCTGTTCCTTGATGCTTTTAAGAAATTTGAACAAGATTTAGATGATACGGAAGAGCTTACAATTAATTTATTTGATTTTAATGATATGGATAGACTGATAAAGTCGAAGCAAATAAATACACAACTGTTTACAGCACATGCCTACACAATGGCCAAAATGTACCTTATTGAAAAACAATTAAGTCTCTAAGAATATAGGAAAAGAGGTAAGGAAATGTCTCATGTAAGAATACGATGTACAGCATTGATCATCGAAAATAATTCGGTACTTTTAGTCGAGTATGATGACAACGGGATCCATTATAATTTACCGGGCGGGGGACTTGAAACCGGTGAAACAATAATGGAGGGTGTCGCAAGAGAAGTGCTTGAAGAAACTACGGCAGATGTTGAGGTTGGTCCGTTAGCATTGATTTATGAATTTCCACCGCATAAGCAATCAGGTGATTATGATGAAAATGGGAAACATGGACTTCATCTTATATTTGAATGTACATTAAAGAATCAATCGGTCCCGAAATTACCCGAAAATCCAGATCCAAATCAAACGGCGGTGAAATGGATTCCTATAGAACAATTGGATTCAATCTTGCTCATTCCAAATATCAAAAATGAAATAAAAAACTATATTGATAATAAAAGAAATATTGAATTGATTGAGGATTACAGCCTGGAGAAACTATATTTGAAGTGAATGTCAGTTTGATAAAATATTCTCAGAAATATATAAAATAATAAAATGGAGGGGTTATAGTATAGCACATTATTATACGGAAACGAGAGCCTACTTTACTTTATTTGGAGAGGATTTTCCTTTGGAGGAATTCACTGGAGAAATAGGAATCATTCCAACAGAAGCATACAAAAAAGGTGAGGAATTTATTCGAGGTAAAACAAAACATATAAGATTTGAAACGGCATGGGAGTACGGGCTCGATTACAAAATGACTAACTACCCTGAGGAACAAATTCACACCATTGTAAATATACTATATAACTCAATAGAGATTATTAAAAAATATGTAGATACCTACAATCTGAAATGCAAATTAGTTACGGTTGTTTGTTTTAATCGTGAGCCCACACGAAGGCTTGTTATGAATAATAAAGCAATTGAATTTGCCAATCGGGTAAAAGGAGAATTTGAATTCGATATTTATAATTTTGCCGATTAGAAAGATATTTTAATGGGTTGCTATTTATTGTTGCCGACTCCTAATTAATGAAACTTTTTTGTTCCCGATTGCGTATAAACTATAACAAATCGTTTAGTTGGAGAGGGGAATATATATGTCTGAAAAGGGCTGTATAAAATGTGGAAGTAAGGATGCGAGCAAGAAGGAAGTGGCGATGACTGGTACGGGGTTATCGAAAATGTTTGATGTTCAACACAATCAGTTTATTGTCGTTTACTGCAATAACTGTGGATATTCTGAGTTCTATAATAAAAAGTCGTCTTCAGCATCAAATATTTTGGACCTGTTTTTTGGTTAAAAAACAAAACTGCTATTTAAAAACTTACCGGAGTCTAAATGATCTAAATCAGAGCTAATCATGTAAATGTCTTGCATTTTTTCTTCTGTGGCGTTAAGATAAGGTCAAGTTAATAGACCGGTTTGAGTTAAAGAGAGACCTTAAAGAACGCACAAAGCGATATTTGTGTGGTGCTTTAAGGTCTCTCTTTTTTGTCTACAATAAGGAGGAAACATTATGTCAACAGCTTCATCATTACAACGTTCAGTCATCATGAATGATTTACAAAGCAAAGAATATGACGTTTTAGTTATCGGAGGCGGTATTACGGGTGTGGGAATCGCACTTGATGCCATTACGCGCGGTTTGTCGGTCGCATTAGTGGAAATGCAGGATTTTGCGGCTGGTACATCAAGCCGCTCAACAAAATTAGTCCACGGCGGTTTACGCTATTTAAAACAATTTGAGATTAAAGAAGTAGCCGAGTTAGGTAAAGAGCGTGCGATCGTGTATGAAAATGGTCCGCACGTAACAACACCTGTATGGATGCTATTACCGTTCCATAAGGGTGGTACATTCGGTAAATTCTCTACATCTGTTGGATTACGTGTGTACGATTTCCTGGCAGGGGTAAAAAAATCAGAACGCCGCTACATGCTAAATAGTGCGCAAACTTTAGAAAAAGAGCCATTGGTTAAACAAGCCGATTTATTAGGCGGCGGTGTTTATGTAGAATACCGTACTGACGATGCACGCTTAACAATCGAGGTAGCTAAAGTTGCGATTGAAAAAGGTGCCGTTTTAGCGAACTACACGAAAGCTTCAGGCTTTTTATATAATGATGCAAAAAAAATTATTGGCATTGAAGCGACTGATTTACTATCAAATGAAACAATTCAAATTCATGCGAAAAAAGTCGTGAACGCAGCAGGTCCATGGGTCGATGATGTACGTAGCATTGAAGGCAAAACAAGTGGAAAACACTTAATTTTATCAAAAGGTGTGCATATCGTTTTTGATGAGTCGAAATTCCCGTTAAAACAGGCGGTTTATTTTGATACACCAGATGGCCGAATGGTATTTGCGATTCCGCGTAACGGTAAAACGTATGTTGGTACGACAGATACATTTTATGAAGGGGATCCGCGCAATATGGATATCGAACAATCCGATCGCGATTACATTATGAACGCCATCCACTATATGTTCCCGAATGTAAAAGTAACGGATGCGGATATTGAGTCAAGCTGGGCTGGCGTACGTCCGTTAATTCATGAAGAAGGAAAAGGGCCATCTGAAATTTCCCGTCATGATGAAGTTTGGGAATCGGCTTCAGGCCTCGTTACAATCGCAGGTGGTAAATTAACAGGCTATCGTAAAATGGCAGAAGCTGTTGTAAATAAAATCTCAGCAAGTTTAAAAGCAGAATTCGGTATAGAGAGCAAGCCTTGTATTACTAAAAACATCCCTATTTCTGGCGGTGAAGTAGGCGGCTCAAAACATATCGAAACATATATTTCGAAAAAGACTGAGTTAGGTGTGAAAGCGGGCTTAACGAAAGAAGATGCAGCTCATTTGGCTCAGCACTACGGCTCGAATGTTGAAAAAGTATTTAGCTATGTGGCGAATGCAAACGACACGATGCCTAAAGCTTTATTTGCTCAGCTAAAATATGGTATTGAGCATGAGCTTGTGACGACACCTGTCGATTTCTTCGTGCGCCGTACGGGGAATATGTTCTTTAATATTGCCTCGGTATTGGCACATAAAGATGCAGTCATTGCATATATGGCTCAGCAGTTAAATTGGACAGATGCCCAATTATCGGAGTTTACAGAACAGTTGAACATTGAAATTACACGTGCAACAACAGCGAAATAATGTAAAATAATATCGTGATATAATTTTGGCTCATCGAAGGCGTGGGAGATTTGAATTAACGCACTCGATGAGCCATATTAATATAAACAGATTTCTTTATTTAGGAGGATGTTATGCCGTTTAATGATCAGAAAATTATTCCTGCTGCCCGAACGATCAAACAGTTTGATAAAGTAGTAAAAAGTGAATTTGAATATATCGTATTGCTTGAAGTGCATTTAAGCCATCTACGCTCGCTTAAACAGGAAGCTGAACGCCATGGAAAAAAATTAATTATTCATGCGGATCTAATTCACGGCTTGAAGACGGATAATTTTGCTGCGGATTACTTGTGTAACGATATACGTCCGGCAGGCATTATTTCTACACGTTCCAATATGATTTTAAAAGCGAAATCTCGCGGTATTTTAGCGATTCAGCGTGTCTTTTTAATCGATACGATTGCACTTGAAAAAAGCTATTCACTGCTGGAGCAAACGTCACCGGATTTTATTGAATTGCTCCCGGGTGTTATCCCGGAAATGATTAACGAAGTCTATACGCAAACAGGCATACCCGTTATTACTGGTGGTCTAATTCGGACGGACGAGCAAATTAAGCAGGCATTTGATGCAGGTGCAATTGCCATTACTACGTCAAACAAAGAATTGTGGAAACGTTTTCAAAAAGTTGTTGACTAATGGATAATTTCAAACTATTATGATTACTAAGTCGATAAATACGTGGTTGAGTAAAGGAGTCCGCATGTACATTGTTTTACGTGAATTCGTAAAACAATTGTTACTTGCGGACTTTTTTTCTCTTCTAAGTATTTTATTAACGGAATATACATGAGCTAAGGAGGTTATGGAATGTCAACATTTACAGCCGAGTTAGTCGGCACGATGCTGCTAATATTATTCGGTGGCGGCGTAGTAGCAGGTGTTTCATTGCACAAGTCAAAAGGTGAAGGTGGCGGTTGGGTTGTAATCACTTTTGCATGGGGCTTTGCCGTAGCGATGGCAGCTTATGCAGTAGGAGGCATTAGCGGAGCGCACTTAAACCCGGCATTAACAATTGCTCTAGCAACAATCGGGAACTTTGCATGGGCAGATGTACCATTGTTTATCGTCGCGCAATTACTTGGAGCGTTTTTAGGTGCTGTGTTAGTGTACTTTGTTTATTTACCGCATTGGAAAGGCACAAAAGACAAAGGGGCAAAACTTGGCGTATTCTCAACAACTCCAGCAGTAAAACATATTCCATCGAACATGATTGCTGAGATGGTCGGCACATTCGCATTAGTATTAGGGATTTTAGCGTTAGGTACAAACGAAATAACATCAGGACTAAATCCATTTTTAGTTGGTATTTTAATTGTTGTCATTGGTATGGCATTGGGTGGTCCAACAGGTTATGCGATTAACCCGGCTCGTGACTTAGGTCCACGTATTGCCCACGCGATTTTACCGATACCAGGTAAAGGAGATTCAGCTTGGTGGTATGCATGGGTACCTGTAGTTGCACCGATTATCGGTGGTGTTTACGGTGCAGTATTCTTCAGCTTCATCTGGAATGGAGCAGATGCAGCATTATTCTGGATTTTCAGTGTAGTAGTAGCAGCGGTGTTTGTAGCTGCACAAATGACAGTATCGAAAGTAGAAGAGTAGAAGAGTAGGAGGATTTGAAGATGACAGAAAAATTTATGATGGCGCTAGACCAAGGTACAACTAGTTCTCGTGCAATTTTATTCGATAAAAATGGTACGGTATTTCATACAGCACAGCAAGAATTCCCGCAATATTTCCCGGAATCAGGTTGGGTAGAGCATAACCCGGAACAAATTTGGTCTTCCGTGCTATCTTGTATTGCTGCAGTATTATCAGAGAAAAATATACTTGCTAATCAAATTGCAGGAATCGGCATTACAAACCAGCGTGAAACGACAGTCGTATGGGATAAACATACAGGTCAACCTATTTACAACGCAATCGTTTGGCAATCAAGACAAACAGCCGGAATTTGCGAAGATTTAAAAGCGCGTGGCTTTAATGATATGTTCCGAGATAAAACAGGGCTGCTCATTGATGCGTACTTCTCAGGAACAAAAGTAAAATGGATTTTAGACAATGTAGAAGGCGCTCGTGAAAAAGCGGAAAATGGGGATCTCTTATTCGGTACGATCGATACATGGATTATTTGGAAATTAACGAACGGTAAAGTGCATGTAACGGATTATTCAAACGCATCCCGAACTTTAATGTTCAATATTTATGATTTGAAATGGGATGAAGAGCTACTTGATATTTTAACAGTTCCGGCTTCTATGCTTCCGGAAGTTCGTCCTTCTTCTGAAGTATACGGTCATACAGATGCAGATAATCTTTTCGGTCAGGAAATTCCAATCGCAGGTATTGCGGGCGACCAACAAGCAGCATTATTCGGGCAAGCTTGCTTTGAGCAAGGAATGGTGAAAAATACATATGGCACTGGTTGCTTTATGTTAATGAACACAGGTGAAAAAGCGGTGAAATCTGATCATGGTTTATTAACGACAATTGCATGGGGCTTAGACGGTAAAGTAACGTATGCACTAGAAGGAAGTATCTTCGTAGCGGGCTCTGCTATCCAGTGGCTGCGTGACGGCTTACGTATGTTCCGTAAAGCGGAGGAAAGTGAAGCATATGCAGCACGTGTAACATCTTCTGAAGGTGTATATGTTGTTCCAGCATTTGTTGGGTTAGGCACGCCTTATTGGGATTCGGATGTGCGCGGTGCAGTATTCGGCTTAACACGCGGTACAGAAAAAGAGCACTTCGTTCGTGCTACACTGGAGTCACTTGCTTATCAAACGCGCGACGTGCTAAGTGCAATGGAAGCGGATTCAGGAATTCCGTTAAGCACATTACGTGTTGATGGCGGCGCAGTGAAAAACAATTTCTTAATGCAATTCCAGTCAGACCTGTTAAATGTGCCGGTAGATCGTCCGGTTGTAAATGAAACAACGGCTTTAGGTGCAGCATATTTGGCAGGTTTAGCAGTAGGCTATTGGGAGACATTAGATGACATCTCAAACTACTGGAATTTAGATCACAAATTTGAGCCGGAGATGGGCGAAGAAGAGCGCGAAGCTTTATACACAGGCTGGGGCAAAGCGGTTAAGGCAGCTCAGGCTTTTAAATAGTAGATTTACAATATAAATGCATAAAAGCTGTATGAAAAGTGAGTGAGCTTTTCATACAGCTTTTTTGTGTGGTCTATTCAACTGGTAATTGAACAATCACTTTTACTGTAACTTCCTTAATTTCTTCCATTTTCACCAACCCAACTATTAGTACGACATATTTTTCCTTAGCATTTTTAAATACTAATACGGTTGTTTTAATTTGAAACAAACTCCTATTATTTATCCTGGTGAAAATATTGAAGTAAGAAATAATGATAATAAATCAATAGATAAAGGTATTTGTATATAATTTTCTAACTTTAGCTCTTATATTATCTCTTTTTACAGTGCGAATGCTACTTATCTGAAATTGCAAGGTTTCAACAAACAATTGTCATATTTGTAATGTTTGTTATGGATCTGCAAAAGAAGCGCCATTCATTCCCTAGTGAAATCACACTTTTTCTCTAGTAAGCTTGTAACAGACAACGAGAAAGGATTGATTTAATATGTTGAAAAAAAGTATCGTGTTGTTCTTTAGTATGATGCTATTTGCGCTACCAGCTACTGCATCTGCAGCAACTTATACAGTAAAAAGTGGAGACACGCTTTGGAAGATTGCTTCTAAAAATCAAATCGGACTAAGCGAATTAATTGCTTTAAATCCTACATTAAAAAATCCGGATATGATCTATGTCGGAGAGAAAATTACGATTTCAGAAAATGAACAACAAGCAGTAGAAGAGCAAGTCGTAAGTCTAGTAAACAAAGAACGAGCACAGCAAGGATTAGCACCGCTTAAAATTGATTGGGAGCTAGCACGTGTTGCGAAATATAAATCTCAAGATATGCACGACAAAAATTACTTCAGCCATACAAGTCCTACATACGGCTCACCATTTGATATGATGAAGAAATTCGGTATCAGCTATACAGCAGCAGGTGAAAACATTGCAAAAGGTCAAAAATCAGCTGCGCAAGTAATGGATGCATGGATGAATAGTTCAGGCCACCGCGCTAACATTATGGATGCGAAATTTACGCATATTGGTGTAGGTTATGTTGCAGATGGTAACTACTGGACTCAAATGTTTATTAAGAAATAAAACTATCGAGTAAAATAGAAATAATGAATACCTTCTATTGAAATAAGCGCGATTCTGTAAAAAGAATCAGCGCTTTTTTTATTTGCAAGTGAGATGATTGAAATATCAATCGCATGGATGTTCTATTAGAAAATGAGAGAACCTAATGTACCCTAAAAATATATTATAGAAGATATAAGTTATAAATAATTTTTCGCAGAATATATTATTCCTAAGAAAATATTAGGGGGATGAATATTTGGATTTAATAAAACCGATTTTATCGCACGCTAGTAGAATGCCGGACAAGAAAGCGTTAGTATTTGAAGATTGCACATATACTTACAAAGAATTAAATGATGAGATTAATCGTTATAGTAACGGGCTCATCAATCAAGGTTTAAAAAAGGGCGATAAAGTCAGTCTATATTTGAAAAATTCCCATTGGTTTGTCATTTGCGCATATGCCGTTATGAAAGCGGGAGGTGTCATCGTTCCTATTAACTTCCGTCTAACAGCTAAGGAACTGAATTATATTGTGGAACAATCGGATTCAATCGCTTTTATTACAGATGCAGATCAAACTGAATTAGTGAAAAATGCGGTAGCAAATATTGCTGCAAAGCCGGTCATCTACAGTGTAGGAGATGCTGAAGATGATGTTATCTCAATAAAAGAAATTTATACTTCCCAAACTGAAAATCCCGATGTGGTAATAACAGCTGAAGATGCCGCGCAAATTCTATACACATCAGGTACAACAGGCAAACCAAAAGGGGCACTGCTTACACACGGGAATGTGACGAATCTGAATAGCGCGCAAACGGTTATGATGAAATTAAATTATGATGATGTTTATTTACTCGTAGCGCCAGCATTCCATTCGGCAGGATTAAATATGGTACTTACATCCTGCTTCTTTGCCGGGGCTACAGTTATCATGATGCGTGACTTCCATCCTGTAGAAGCATTAAAGGCAATCGAACAGCATAAAGTGACGCTATTCTTTGGCGTGCCTGCTATGTATAGCGCATTTTTCATGGTTCCAAAAGGTTCTTTTAATCTTTCAACAGTTCGAGGGTATGTGTACGGAGCAGCACCGATGTCACCGAGTATGATTGAAAAGGCTGTTGAATATTTAGGTTCAGACCGTTTCTACAATGCCTGTGGTTTAACGGAAGGTGGGCCTGGTGGGGTTTATCTTACACCGGAAGAACATAAGACAAAGCTTGGTGCAAGTGGAAAAGCAATGACATTCCTGGATGTGCGGGTCGTAAATGACTATATGGAAGACGTATTGCCCGGTGAAGTTGGAGAATTCATTATGCACGGCGAATCGGTTATGAAAGAATACTATAAAAAGCCGGAAGAAACAGCGCAAACATTCCGGGATGGATGGCTTTTAACGGGTGATTTAGCGACGATTGATGATGAGGGCTATATTACGCTTGTAGACCGTAAGAAGGACATGATCATCTCAGGTGGTGAAAATGTTTATTCGGTTGAAGTTGAGCAGATTTTAAATGGATACCCAGGCATTGTGGAGTGTGCAATCATCGGTTTGCCGGATCCGAAATGGGGTGAAGTGGTAACAGCTGTTATCGTTAAAAAAGATGATATCGAAATCGATGAAGAAGATATTAAAACGTATTGCCGCGATCAATTAGCAGGATATAAACTGCCGCGCCAGTTTATATATGTTGAAGCTTTACCACGAAATGTATCAGGAAAAATATTAAAGTATCAATTAAGAGAAAATTGGAAAGAAAAAATAAAAAATTAAATCGTACCAAAATGGAACTGTACTTAATTGTTAGGAATATTTAACAATTTAGTGCAGTTTTTTTAAGTTATTATGACGTAACATGATGATTTACTTAATTGTTTGATGCATTAATTGGCTAAATTAAGTAAACTATTAAAGGATAATATAGTGAATTAGAAATATTGCGAAATATTAGGTGATTATATGAGTGTTAATAGGAATAAAATATCAAATATTAGAGATGAAATTAGCGATTTTTTAAACTCTTCTTTTGATACGAAAAAAATTAAAGAATCTAACATTGTATATAAAATGCTTGATGATATTTTAAACGCTATGAATGAATCAACAAATATTACGATTACAAATTATGACGGTACAATACTTTATGTAAATAATAATTTCTGCCGCCTTTCAAAATATAATAAAGAAGAAATTATCGGTCAAAACCATAGAATAGTGAATTCCGGAACACACCCTAAAGAATTTTTCATACAAATGTGGGAAACAATTAATAGCGGTAATACATGGCGTGGTGAAATCCAGAATAGAGCGAAGGATGGCACGGTTTACTGGGTATTTGAAATTATCGTCCCGATCCTTGATGAGGAAGGGCAGCCATATTATTTCATTAGTTTCCAAACGGATATTACTGAAAATAAACAGGTGGAAACACAATTTAAAATGAATTTTATTCGGACATTTCAAAATCTGCAAAATGGGATTTTTAAAGTGCGAAAAGAACAGGACGGTACACTGAAATATACGATGTCAGAAGGTAAACTGATGGATGAAATCGGAGCTAGTGCCGAACTGATTTTATCCAAGTCACCTTTTGATGTATTTGATTTAGACATTGCAAAAATGAAACAAAGACTGTATACAAAAGCACTCACAGGTAAGAAAGTACAGTATGAAATTGAATTAGGCGGCAAACTTATTTTCGTTGATATTGAGCCGGTCTGCCATAACGGGGTAGGTACAGAAATCGTAGGAACTGTACACGATTTTTCGCAATTTAGAGAAGTTGAAAAGCAACTGAAAGTAAATGAAGAGCGCAATCAGTATTTAATGAATTACAGTTATGAATACATTACGATGCTGGATAAAGATGGCACCATTTTACATATGAATGCGAAAACGTTGAAACTTTTCGAAGTCGATGAAACGATTTTTGGAAACTTGAGTATTATCGATATTACGGTGGAAGAAGAACGCCCGGTTATTGCTTCATATTTCGAAAAGGTATTACTAGGTGAGGTTCAATTATTTGAGTTTGAAGTAAAGAACAACGGACAGCGAAAATTTTTAAATGTTACATTGGTTCCAATGATCAGTGAAAATGAAATCGACGTTATCTATGCAATCGGAAAAGATATAACAGAGGAAAAACTTGTGCTAGAACGCAATGCATTTTTAGCCCATCATGATGAACTAACAGGTTTACCGAATCGTCGGTGGATGGAACAAAAAATTCAGGAGTCATTAAAACTGGCGGAAGAGAATCAAAAAAAGATGGCAATTTTATCTTTAGATTTGGATAGATTTAAATCGATAAATGATACATTGGGCCATGCAGTAGGCGATGAATTACTACAGCAAATTGCAGTGAGATTGAACGCAAATCCGTATAAAGAAAAGTTTCATGTAGCACGCATGGGCGGCGATGAATTAATGCTGCTTTGCCCGATCGTTGAAACGAAAGATGAAGTAATTGAAATTGCACAAAATATATTAGAAAGCTTAAAAGATCCTTTTTATGTACAAGGTTCCGAATTGCTTTTAACTGCTAGCATCGGAATTGACTTTTATCCATCGAATGATGCCAATGTCACAGAACTGTTGAAAAGGGTGGATGTTGCACTTTATAAGGCGAAAGAGTTTGGGCGAAATATGTACCAAATTTATGATTCTTCGATGAATCAGGAAAATTACAAGTCGTTCGTAATGGAGCGTGATTTAAGAAAAGCAATTATGAACGACGAATTGGTGGCCTTCCTCCAACCGAGAGTTGATGCAATAACAGGCAAAGTCGTGGGTGCAGAAGCGCTTGTACGATGGAACCATCCGGAACACGGTTTAATTTCGCCTGGTCTCTTTATTCCGATTGCAGAAGAAACTGGATTAATAATCGCCATCGGAAAATGGATGAAGAACAGAGTGTGTGAGCAGTTAGTAGAATGGCAAAATGCCGGGGTGCCGCTTGTTCCGATTAGTGTCAATATTAGTTCAAAGCGATTTTTACAGCAAGGATTTGCTGAAGAAATAAGTGAATTATTAGAGCGATACGAGTTAGATGGGAAATGGTTAGAAATTGAAATTACCGAAAATTCAATAATGCTCAATGAGGAAACGGTTCAGAAAACACTGTTGGATTTAAAAGAAATGGGCGTTAAAATTTTTATAGATGATTTTGGAACGGGTTATTCATCATTTAACTATTTGAAAGTATTTAAAATAGATGGAGTTAAGATAGATCAATCGTTTATCCGGGATATTTCTCATAAACCGGAAAACGCTACAATTACATCTGCCATGATAAAAATGGCGCAGCTACTTAAGCTGGAAGTCATCGCTGAAGGCGTCGAAACTAAAGAAGAATTGGATTTTCTACTAGGTGAAAATTGCCGTTACATTCAAGGCTATTATTATGGCAAACCATGCCCGATTGAAGAATTTGAGCATTCTTTTCTATAGTGAAATAACCATTAACATTAACTGATAGTATTTTTTGCTTTTTATTGCCTATGCTAGAGTAAAAAGGAGCATACAAATGGCAAAGAAAAATAGAAATAAAATACTTGTACCAGAAGCAAAGCATGAACTTGATCTATTAAAAGCGAAAGTAACCGGTACTAGCAATCCTAAAGAGACAGCGCTAGAGGTAGCAAAGGAATTAGGCATTTCTCTAAATGAAGAATATAACGGCGAACTTACTTCTTTTGAAGCTGGTAAAGTTGGCGGGAAAATCGGTGGCAGCATGGTTAAGGAGCTAATTAAAATGGCACAAGAAAGTTTAAAGAAAGAACAATAAATTAAAGAGTGCTGCAAATTCCTTAGTATTAAGGGTTTGCAGCACTTTTCTTTTTTTAGAAGACATTCTACAACATTGAAATCCAGGTTATGTGCATAACAAAAATCCCAGTATATAAAAACATGACGAAAGTAAGAACTACTCGCCAAACATTCGTTAATCTTGTAGGGAAATTTGATTTTCAAAGTAATAAGATGGCACCTGATAAGGTAACCTTAATTCCGAGGATAGTTAAAGGCGAAAATGAACTCATCAGTGGGTTTGCCTCTTCAATCCATTCATTGCTGAGACCCCAAGCAGTAAATATGCCATCAATTAAATTTAATAATAAAATTATCAATAACATACGTTTGATATTGAATATGTTTTTCATGTGCTCTCCTTGTCTAAAAACTTCGTAACCTCACTAACTTTAGACAAGCTTTTACTAAACTAATTATTTTTATACGGCTCAGAAGATACTTGATATACCGATTCTTTCGTTTTATAAAATTACATAAAATCGGTAAATTAAGATTAATGGATAGTATATATAACCTAATTTATTGGTGGTTTATCTGAAAAATAAACATAAGTGAGTAAATATACACAAAATTAACTGAGAGAAAAGTCATGATGTGGGTTATAATTTAATAAAGGAATATTATGAAAATAATAGTAATCGAGAGGAACTAAAGATATATGAAACTTAACAGTGTAGAAGCACACAAAATCAAAGCAATGGTTGTGAATACTATTGTAGAAAAGAAAAGTATTCAAAAAGAAGAAAAAGCAGTATCTGATCCAATGGTAACGGAAACAAAAGAAGTAGCAATAAGTTCAGATGAAGTGAATAAAGTGAATAACATTTATTCAGTAGAAGGGCATTTACAAAAGTGGCGGGGGACTAATTGTTAATACATATTATCAGGCTTTAAAATAACTACATATTCATAATGAAGCACAAAAAACTAAAATTTGTGCTAACCTGTCAACTATATTAAGAAGAATGTTTTCTCCTGTTTTTAGAAATGTTTAATTAAAAAAAATATCGGGCAACTAACGTATAAGTTAATCAAACCAATCTAAAACAAAAAGGAGCATACATTATGACACAAACTTCGTATAATAATTTATCGACAACAACTGAAAATGATAATGGAAAGCTTTTAAGAGGAATGGTCATTGGGGCAGTAATTGGTGGGGCGCTTGCAATGCTTGACTCTACGACTAGAAATAAAGTAACGGAAACAACTAAAAATATGAAAGATTCGACAATGGATATGTACAGCCAAGTCAAAAACAATCCTTCAGAAGTAAAAGATGACTTGCAGGATCGTCTAAAATCGGCGTCTTCCGTACTGAAAGAAGCAATAAGTGATGCTCAAAACCTTTACGAAAAAGTAAACACCAACATTATTCAACCAGTTACTATGGTAACGGAAGAATCAAGTGAAATTCTTTCACATGCAAAAGATGCCACAACGGATTTAAAAGATATTGGCGGGAAAGTGAAAGAAGCAGGCGAAGAAGTGAAGGGTGGCAGTAATGGGTAAAGCCAAGTTGCTTAGCTTCCGTGAAATTTTACATGATTAACGTAAAATTAATTTAGGAAATTGAAAGCATACTCAAAACAAAAATCTCGCATTTTTAGAATTCCTAAAAATGCGAGATTTTATAGTTAGCAAGAGTCTGAATCCCTTATTTCTCTGTTAAAAATACCGGATTTGTAAAAGCTTTATGCTTAAAGATTTGGTAAATATAAATGAAAGAAACTAGGACTGTAAAGCTTAAACCAATGACGACACCTGTTTCATAAGCAAGCGCAAATCCTTCTGGCGCTACCATTAAGTATACAAATACTACAGATGTCATGAATAAGGCTGGTAAACCTGCAATCCAGTGGAACTTGCCTGATTTCAATAAATACGATGTTGCAACCCAAAGCATAACTGTTGCAACCATTTGATTCGTCATCCCTACATAACGCCATAAAAATTGATAATCAATTGTTGATAGGAAAAATGCAGGTGCTGCTACTGCAACAGTTGCTAAAATTGGTGTTGTACTATTTTTTGAAAAACGAGAGCCTAAAAAGTCTAACACAATCATGCGTGCTGAACGTAATGAAGTATCACCTGTTGTAATAGGTAAAATTACAATTCCTAATATTGCTAAAATACTACCAAATGTACCAAGTAATGCAATTGAAATTTCGTCTACTACACCACCTGCACCAATTTCGGAGATTTTTGGTAATAATCCTTCTGTACCTCCATAGAAACTCATACCAGCCGCACACCAAATTAATGCAATGACACCTTCACCAATCATGGCACCGTAGAAGACTTTACGACCTTCCGATTCTTTCTTGATTGTTCTTGAAATTATCGGGCTTTGTGTAGAGTGGAAGCCAGAGATAGCGCCACAGGAAATCGTGATCATTAATAATGGCCAAACTGGTAAATCGTTCGGATGCATATTAGTTAAAGATACTTCAGGAATCGCAATACCTGAAGTGACTAGTGATATTAACACCGCACCGGCCATAATGATTAATACTGCACCAAATACTGGATAAATACGACCGATAATTTGATTGATCGGTAAAATTGCCGCTAATAAAAAGTAGATGAAAATCACAATAAGTGCTGTCATAAATGTAATTCCTAATTTTGACGAAAGAACCGCAGCAGGTCCAGCAGTAAAGGCAGCTGCTACTAAAACCATTAATATTACTGAAACGATATCAGTGAAGACACGCATTACTTTACCTAAATAACGTTGAACAAGTGCTGGGAATTGTGTGCCTCCATGACGTAATGATAACATCCCTGCAAAATAATCATGAACGCCACCGGCAAAAATACAACCAAATACAATCCAAATCATTGCAACGGGTCCATACAGTGCACCCGCAATGGCACCGTAAATAGGTCCAAGCCCTGCGATATTTAATAATTGAATCGTCCAGCCCTTCCAGGCAGGCATTGGCATATAATCTAAATTATCAGCTTTTGTATAAGCTGGGGTCGGCGTTGCATCATTAACAATAAACACCTTTTCAATAAACTTTCCATAGACGATATATCCTACTATTAATAGAGTGATAGAACCAAGAAGTGTGTACAT
Organism: Solibacillus sp. FSL W7-1324; assembly: GCF_038008025.1. Classification (NCBI taxonomy): domain Bacteria; kingdom Bacillati; phylum Bacillota; class Bacilli; order Caryophanales; family Caryophanaceae; genus Solibacillus; species Solibacillus sp. FSL W7-1324. The sequence goes on along the minus strand of NZ_JBBOYH010000001.1, from coordinate 1,992,915 downwards.
ATATCTTCCTCCAATATTTCTAATAACTCAAATTATAGTAATGGAAGACTACATTTGTAAACTAAATTTTTAGAAAATTCAGTATAAATATCAATTGAAAGTGTAAATATGCAAATAAAATATATATAAACACACTTTATGTAGTGAAAACTGTTATATAAAAATATAATAAAAATCAAATAACTTTGAATGGAGATTGATAGATGTTCATAATAAATTGATAAAAATGGAAATTAACTATTAACGTTTCCAGTGATAATTGAAAATTATTTCAGATCCTGAAAGTACAGGGCACAGATAAGTAATTAGATAAAAACAAGAGCATTAACCCGATGAAGGTTAATGCTCTTTCTATTAGAAAGTAAGCCCGTAATCAAACAACGCATATAAAACAGCAGGCACCTCCGGTACGATAAATGTATCAATCAAAGGAGGTGCCATTTATGTCTAAAAACAAATTAACCATTGTTCCCGTCAAACTCGATCCTCTTCCAGTTGAAACTTCTTCGAATCATTCTCTTCAATACACTGCTGAGCCAAGTTGTGTAATTAAAACCGCTGTGGCTGAAATTTCCTTCTTCAATGGCGTAGATGAGCGCATTATTCAAACCATTATGAAGGAGCTGAAGGGATGAAACAGGATTTTACGAGCGTGCAAAACATCTACATCATCTGCGGCAAGACAGACATGCGTAAAGGAATTGATGGTCTCGCAACGCTCATTCAAGATTCTTTCGAATTGGATCCGTATAGTGATTCTATCTTTCTGTTTTCTGGATGGAGCAAGGATCGTTATAAATGTTTGTATTTCGATGGAGATGGCTTCGCCATGCTTTATAAACGATTAGATAATGGGAAATTACAATGGCCAAAAGATGAAAATGAGGTACGCAAACTTTCGCAACAAGAGCTTCGTTGGTTATTAGAAGGATTATCTCTGCAACAGCCAAAGGCGATTGCAAAATCTACAAAAGGTATCTTTTAATAGCCCTATTTTAAGTGGTATAATCATTCATAACTTAAATTGAACGAAATGTGGTGAATGATTTGGGAAACGCTTCAAATGAAAAAGTGATTCAATTATTGGAAGAACAATTAGCCTACACAAAAGAACAAAATAAAAATTTAACCAAACAAATTGAAGCATTGACTGAACAAATTCGCCAATTAACAAAAGCTTTATACGGTTCTAAATCAGAAAAATCAAAGTATCAAGCACCAGATGGACAAGGCTCATTATTTGAAGACGATCCGTCTTTTAACGAACCTGAGCAAACAGAAGAACAAAGCACCGAAACGGTTAGTTATACGGTTACTCGTAAAAAGACAAATAAAAAACGAAATGACTCGTTTCATGAGGATATAGAAATTGAAGAAATTCATCATCACCCAGCCAACTTAGCTTGTGACTGCTGTCTTGGGGAGATGGTAGAGTTCAGTTCAACGTTGATACGTGAAGAGGCAAAATTTATTCCAGCCTCCCTGAAGCGTGTGCAACATTTTGAACATGTGTATGAGTGCAAAACGTGTAAAAACGATGCCCTACTAAAAGCTCAAATTAAACGAGGTAAAGCACCGCAAGGTCCAATCCAAAGAAGCATTGCCGGTCCTACTGTTTTGGCAAAGCTTATCTACGATAAGTTTATCCAGTACTTACCTCTTTACCGTCAGGTAAATGAATGGGAGCGCCATGGACTACATACAAATGATAAAAATCTATCCAATTGGGTAATACGTGTGGCAGAGGATTGGCTTCAACCGCTTTATAATTTGATGAACCAATTATTAACGGCAAAATCTGTGTTGCATATAGATGAAACCTATGCACAAATAATTAAGCGTTCAGATGGAAAGCCAGCTCAATCAAACGCTTATAACTGGGTATGTCGCAGTGTACAAAGTGAAGGTCCCATTATCGTTCTATTTAAGAGCGCTCTTTCTCGAGGGCGCGCTGTATTAGAAGATTTAATTAAGGGATTCAAAGGCACTGTGATCTGTGATGGGTATTCAGCTTACGGTCAATTACCTCATGTTCAATTCGCCAACTGTTGGGCTCACGTACGCCGTTATTGGCTAAAAGCCGATAGTAAAAATGGACGAATAGGCGTGCAGTATTGCGATCGGCTGTTTCATATCGAACGAAAAATCAAACATCTTTCACCGGAAGAGCGCGTGCAAGTTCGCCAACAGGAAGCAAAACCGATCGTCGATGAATTTATGGATTGGATTGATCGTTCGCCTTTCTTCGGTAAAAATGCCATTGCGAAAGCAGCTGAATATACATTAAGCCGTTCATCGGAGTTAAAGGTTTTCCTTGAAAATGGGTATGTCGCCATTGATAACAATCCCGCTGAAAATGCCATTCGTCCAAATGTCATTGGTCGCAAAAACTGGCTCTTCTCCGTGAGTGAAGCAGGTGCTAATGCGAATGCCATTTGTTTGAGTTTGGCTGAAACGGCCAAAGCAAACGGAATTGATTTTTATCAGTACTTGGTAAAGCTGATGACGGAATTACCTAATATATCGTTTCATCAACAACCTGAGATTTTACATAATTACATGCCATGGTCAGAAAATATTCAAGCCACATGTGCAAAATAGCCAGCTAACTGAAAAAAATTTCAGTTAGCTGGCCGTTCGTCGTGCGTACCGTGAAGGTGCGCTATTTTTTATATTTCGGGCTTACATTAGAAATAGCTTTTATTCAGGAATATAAGGTAATTCTAAGTCGTTTGGCAGGTTGATGACATGAGTTTCTGTATAAGATTTGATGCCATCTAATCCGTATTCGCGACCTACGCCTGATTGTTTCACTCCGCCAAATGGGAAACGAACATCCAGCCCTTGAATTGCGGCAGTGTTAATCATTGTTGTACCTGCTTCAATGCGACGAGCCACTTTTATAGCATGTTCTTCTTCTCCCCAAACGGAACTTGTTAGACCGTATATGCTCTCATTGTGTAATTCAATCACTTGTTCTTCATCATCATATGGAAGGATTGGTACAGTAGGGCCAAACTGTTCCTCTACTACTACACGGTCATGTACATCTGCACCTAACACAAGTGTTGGTTGTAAGAAGTAGCCGTTATCCATTAATTCCGGGTTTAGAATTGTTCCTAATGGAATAATTTTTGCCCCTTTATTTTTGGCATCTTCCACTAAACTTTTTACATATTCTACTTGGTTTTTATTATTAACCGGACCAACTGTAACATCTGGATTGAATGGGTCGCCTACTTTAATCCATTTGTTTGCGGCTTCAATATATTTTTCAACAAACGCATCATAGATTGAACGGTGGACATAGACACGTTTTGCAATCATACAAATTTGGCCAGCTGTTAGGAAGTTGGCAATAACCATTCTTCGTAAGGCACGTTCATCGTTAACATCAAAATCATTTAATACGATTGCTGCATCATTACCGCCAAGTTCCAGGGTCATTTTTTTAATCGTTTCAGATGCGGCTTTCATAATATGTTTAGCCGTATTTGTCCCACCTGTGAAAGCGATTTTGGCAACTTTCGGGTTGGATGTAAGTTCAATGCCAACTTCTGCATCACCATTAACTAAGTTCAATACACCTGCAGGGAATTCGTCAGCAATAATTTCGGCTACACGACTTACCGCTAAAGGCGCGAATGGACTTGGTTTTAGTACCATTGTATTACCTGTTAACAAAGCAGGTGCTATTTTGATTGTTGAAAGGGAAATCGGGTAGTTCCAAGGCGTAATCGCAGATACAACACCGATTGGGTCATGAGTAATGATTGTTCGACCTGTTTCATGTTTGCGATTCTCAGGAGCTGTCACTTTTTTCACGTTTTCTACTGCGAATTCCATCCACATAAGAGAAACAGCAATTTCCCCTTGAGCATCATATAACGCTTTCCCATGTTCGCGTGATAATAACTCAGCGATTTCAGGCGTTGCGTCTTTTAACTTCTGAATGGCACGTTGCATTCTTGCGATACGATCCTCAACATCACTCCAAGCCCAAGTTTTAAAGGCTTCGTAAGCTGCGTCAATTGCCTGAATTGTTTCCTCTCTCGTATTATTTGGAGCGTATCCAACAATTTGATCAGGGTGTGTTGGATTTTCACGCGTAATTTTTTTATCTGTTTGTATTTTTTCGCCATTAATAATAGCGTTAACTGTAATTGGTGCTTTATTCATATTAAACCCCTCCGAATAGTGAGAATAACTTTCAATAACTATATTATTCCTATTTAAATATTTCTTCAAGAAAGATGCTCATACTAAAAATCGACATAATTAATATCGATTTCGGATGTATGTATCAAAAACTTACAAGAAAGCATTCAATGAACTTTATTCTTCTCCACACTCATTGTTTTTATACAAAGGTAGTTTTTTGGAATGCTTAAATTATTCCCGTTTTGAAGCTCTTTCATCTGCTTATTGCACATAAATCCAAACTCTAAAGCTGAATTTTATTTAAAGAATTAAGCACCCCTTTACCAGTGGAAAGGTAAAGGGCTGCTTCGTTTATATATAAATGTCGAGGTGCCTTTTGAATTTCAAAAACCTGACCATTAAAGATGTTCGTGAAAATGAAAAAATACAATCCCCCCTAAGGGAGACTGTATTAGTAATATTACTTATTATTATTGTTATTTTTATTTTTCTTATTAAGGTTATTGTTGTTATTGTTGTTGCGGTTATTTTGGTTTTGATCATTTAAATTGTCGAAGTTGAAATCTTCACCGAATTCAAATTCATTATTGTTGTTATTGTTGTTGTTATTTCGCTGACGTTTAATATTAAGTTTATTATTTTCCACAGCTGCTCACCTCCTTAACAAAAGTTAGAATGGCTTAAACAGCTATGAAAAATACCCGAAATTTCATTGGAAGTTTTTCCTGCGGATGGATAGAATCTATTTACAATTTCAATTATGCATACAAACAAATGTTCCTGTATAGAATAGTAATAGCAGTATATCCATCAACCAGTAAAGCGAGTGGTCTATATGCATAAAGAATTCATGAAGCTTAGCGATGATATTCACCGGTACATTGTACTGGAATTATTTTTGAAAACACTTGAGCGTGATAGAGATTGCATTTCTGAATTAAAAATGAAGGACGTACTTGAAGAGTGGTACGATAACAAAATTAATGAAACTTTCCATGAATTTAAAAAGTTAAGGGACTTTCTATACAAGAAAGGATGTAAAATTGAAAAGCAAAAATCTGATGATTATATGACCTCTTATTTTATTTTGTTTAGAGGATACGATGAAACGAGAAGCTACGGAAACATTGCTTTACGCAACTGGGTGAGTGAGGAAATGAAACGTATATTAGGAATGAAGTATTTAACAACGGCCGATAGAAAGTAAAGGCCACAATGTATTTTACCTTAAGATGATTATTACTTTTTATATAGGGTAGATATATTTACCGAAAAGAGATTTAATAGATATCGTTTCAACAATGAGGAGCGATTCTTCAGATAATGTTGCCAAGTATACTATAATGAATAGATGATCCGATTTAAATTATTATATAAGGGGTGTTTTTATGGTCAGTAAAATAATGTTGGACGACAGAGTAATTCAATTGAGTAATTTTGAAGAAGGAAAAGAAAAAGGACTTTATACAGTTTCAGTCACTTTTGATGTAACAAGTGAAGATTATCATGATATTGCAACGTTGCTTTACAACGGAACATTTGACGTGAAGATTCCTGAAAAAGATATAATGTTTAGAGGAACAATTTATAACTACTCCACTTCCATTACAAATTTGTATGAAAAAGATCAGGTAGGACAATATAAATTAACCTTAGTGGAAGAAAAGGGCTGAAAAATAATATGAAATTAAGCATTTTGGATCAATCACCGATCTCTTCAAATCAAACTCCACAAGATGCTTTAAATTGGTCATTGAAATTAGCGCAGGCAGGAGAGAAATTCGGATATACAAGATACTGGATTGCCGAACACCATGATTTATCCGGACTGGCATGTCCTGCACCAGAAGTGATGCTAAGCTATATAGGAGCTAACACGAATCGAATTCGTATTGGGTCGGGTGCTGTTCTGTTGCCTCATTACCGACCATACAAAGTTGCTGAAATCTTTAATACGTTAGCGACACTATTTCCTAATCGTATTGATTTAGGGATTGGACGAGCGCCAGGTGGATCTTCTGAAGCGATGACAGCTTTATCCGGTAACTTTATAAAAAATGTCGGGAACTTTCCTTCCTTACTGAGAGACTTACTACATTTTTTAGATGATGATTTTCCGACAGAGGCTGTATATTCAAAGCTATCGGCTTCTCCCATACCTGAAAATCCGCCAATCCCTTGGCTTCTTGGCACTGGTAAAAAAAGTGCTGTACTTGCAGCAGAAAATGGTGTGCCGTATACTTTCGGTTATTTTATGAGCGATGAAGATGGAACAGCTATTATTAAGGACTATATTGATAGCTTTCGCCCAAGAAAAGATGGGGAAACACCACAAGTCATCGTTACAGTTAACGTTATTTGCGACGAGACGACAGAAAAAGCAGAAGAAGTTGCAGCAAGCTATCTCATCTGGTTGTTACAAATGGAAAAGGGGGAACGCAAACAAGGGGTCCCTTCTATAAGCGAAGCTAAGCAGTATAAACTAACGGAAAAAGATCAAGAGACATTGGAAAGAGTTAGACAAAAAATAATTATTGGCAATCCTCAAGAAGTGAAACAGAAATTATTTGAGTTAAAAACTAAATACCACGCAGATGAAATAATGATTAATACGATTACACATTCACCACAAGACCGGATTCGATCCTATGAACTTATCGCGAAAGAAATATTTTAAAAGGCGATAGGAAGAAGAGTTAAAATGCTGGTAAACGAAACCTCCTATATATTTTACATAAATAATGAACCATCACACATTCTATATACAGGAGGTGGGATTATGGGGAAGAAAATTTCGAAGGCGAATCATGGAAAATCAGGAGCCGAACTAATAAGTGAAGCTTTTGGCATGACCAAAAACGATAGCGAAGCTTTATTAGCACAGGCATCGGAAGTTCAAACTACGGATATTCCTTTAGGGAAAGAACATGTATATGCAAGGGATAGTACAACAACAACTTTGAACAACCTACTTGAAGATAATACATCCGCCATTTTAGATCGAAATGGGCCAAGGTAATTATTGTAAGTAAATGCATAGTGACTTAAGGCAATTCTTCCTTCAAAGTAACTCTAACCTTTAAAATTCCTTAAATTAAGAGCTTATGCTTTTAATTTGAGGGATTTTTTAATTTTACATAATTGATAATTACTAACCCGATAAATACGCCACTATTAAAGTTTTATAATGAACTATTAAATTAGCAATACAGAATTTTCTCGGAATAATTTTCCAATCTTTGAATATAAACTGATAAATACGGGTATAAAGCATAATGGTTGGTTAAAATTTTTATTATCAGTGTTTATTTGTAATGTATTTTAGAGGAGGTTTTATTGTGGCAGAGAACAAAGACAAAAATGTTGGGAAAAAAGAAGATGGGGAACGTGAAATTCTAACTACTCGTCAAGGACACCCTGTAAGAGACAACCAGAATATCCGTACAGTGGGTAACCGAGGACCAGCAACTTTAGAAAATTACCACTTCATTGAAAAAATTTCACATTTCGACCGCGAAGAAGTACCTGAACGTGTAGTGCATGCACGTGGTACAGGTGCTTTCGGTTATTTTGAAACTTACGGCAAGGTTGGAGATGAGCCGGTTGAAAAATATACCCGTGCCAAAGTCTTTTCTGGTGCCGGAAAACAAACGCCTCTTATGGTGCGTTTCTCTACAGTAGCAGGTGCAAAGGATTCGCCTGAGACTGCACGCGACCCACGCGGTTTTGCGGTGAAAATGTATACGGAAGATGGTAACTGGGATCTTGTAGGGAACAATTTAAAGATTTTCTTTATTCGTGATGCGATGAAGTTCCCTGATATGATTCATGCTTTTAAAGCAGATCCGGCTTCCAACGTACCAAATCCTCAGCGTATGTTTGACTTTGTTTCACGTTCACCTGAAGCGACGCATATGATTACATTCCTGTTTTCACCTTGGGGTATTCCGGCGACATACCGCCATATGCAGGGTTCAGGTGTTAACACATATAAATGGGTTAATGAAGAGGGGAAAGCTGTACTTGTGAAGTATCACTGGGAGCCAAAACAGGGTATCCGCAACTTGACACAAGAAGAGGCAAACTCCATTCAGGCGACAAACGTAGGACATGCAACTCAGGACTTATATGAAGCAATTGAACGTGGAGAGTATCCAGAGTGGGAGCTATTCGTCCAAATTATGGAGGACGACTATCATCCGGAACTGGACTTTGATCCGCTTGATGATACAAAACTTTGGCCGGAAGATAAGTTCCCTTGGCTGCCTGTAGGTCGTATGGTACTTAACCGCAATCCGGAAGACTTCCATGCAGAAATTGAGCAGGCTGCATTCGGTACGGGTGTTCTAGTAGACGGAATGGATTTCTCAGATGACAAAATGCTTCAAGGTCGTACATTCTCTTACTCAGATACACAGCGTTACCGTGTCGGCGCAAACTATTTGAAATTGCCAGTTAACGCACCAAAAGTACCGGTTCGTACAAACCAGCATCGCGGTCAGATGGATACGCGTGATCCAAAAGAATCCGGTGATAACCCACATATCAATTATGAGCCGTCAATGATTGGTGGCTACCGTGATGCAGGGGATAAAGCTTATCCACCACATCAGCCATCTTATAATGCGTCATTAATGAGTGAGCCTATTGACCGCCCGAATAACTATGGTCAAGCAGGGGAAACATACCGCAGCTTTGAAGACTGGGAACGTGATGAGCTCATTAATAACTTATCGGATGCTCTTGCAATCTGTGACCCGCGCATTCAGGAAGCGATGTACAATCACTTTACACAGGCTGACGAAGAATACGGCCGCCGTGTGAAGGAAGCAACTGAAAAGAAAATGAAAGAAATCGAAAAGATGGCTAAGGAAGGTAAATTACCAGGCCGGGAATCAGGCATTTCTAAATATGGTCAAGGCACGATCGCTGCAAATGAAGCTACAAAAGATGCAGTGAAGAAGAGCCATGAGGCAGACCCGTATTAATGATTAAATAATAATTTTGATGATTTTTACACACCCAAAAGCAAAAATTTAACCAAAAAAATGAATTAGGTAAAATTAAAAGACTTAAGTCCGGTATCCCACCAGGCTTAAGTCTTTTAACTTGCTCTAAATCAGCAGAAGTGAAAAGGAGGAGCATGCTGGTGGGGATCTCTCATTAGTAGGAAGAAAGTGTGAAATTGAAGTTGATAAATACCGTACTTAAAAAGTGACTATATATTACAATTTACAAATGGTAATATTAGGATATTAAAATTGATTATGAAACTCGTTTAGAAGGAAGTGGATTTTAGTTGGATAGCATAATATTTGATTTAGATGGAACTCTCTGGGATCCAATTGACACAGTACTTAGTGCTTGGAACAGCGTAATAAGAAACAATAAACAAATAATCAATGAATTAACCAGGGAAGACTTTGAAGGTACGATGGGATTACAGATGAATGAAATAAGTAGAAAGCTCTTTCCTGCTTTAAGTTATACGGAACGGCAACAACTAGTAAATGCTTGTTGCGAATTAGAACAATCTTTCATAGAAAAATATGGCGGGGTCCTCTATCCAAATGCAGAGAATGTCCTAAAAGAGCTTTCTCAAAAGTATAAACTATATATTGTTAGTAACTGCCAAGATGGCTACATAGAATCATTTTACAAATATCATAAACTTGAAAAGTATTTTTTGGATTTTGAAAGCCATGGAAGAACTGCCATGTCAAAAGGTGAAAATATTAAATTAGTGATTGATAGAAACAACTTATTAAATCCGGTTTATGTAGGTGACACGGAAGGGGATTTAAATGCAGCTAGATTTGCTAAAATACCTTTTATATTTGCTAAATACGGATTTGGGCAAGTAAGTCAATATGATAATGAAATTAAAAGTTTGGATGAACTTTTAAGTATTTTCTAGTGAAAGAATTCAAAATTTTAAGCTGTTGTAGATTTTGGTTTTAGATACATGAACATACATAAAATTTCTGCGGCGCATAAGTGAAATCTTGTTAACCCTTATACTTACAGCAGTGCAATAATTATCAAAAAATTCTTTTTCCCTTCCGTATACTTAGTCTTGAGGTGAGCAGTTATGTATAGTGAAATCGTCCAAAAAATCGTGGATACATTAGAGGAGAACCTATTAACAACGTGGCAGTTGGAACATTATGTAGAAAAGATCGGTTATTCGAAATTTTATTTGACGCGGCAGTTTAAAAAAGAAACTAGTTTGACGATTGGCGAGTATATTCGGAAAAGACGCCTTGCCATATCTGATTTTCTGTTGCTCCATACGGACTACAAAATCCTTGATATTTCGTTTGAATGTCAATTTCAATCACAAGAAGCTTTTACACGTGCTTTTAAAGAGCTATACAGAATGCCACCCGGAAAATATCGTAATATGATGCGTTCTTTATACCAAAAGGAGGAAAATGAAATGGATACAGTAAATGAAGTAAAGGGTTGGATTTTAACAGGGACAAATCCATCACTTTATGGAAAGGCTCTTTTCTGCGTTTCAGGGCGCTATGATTTATTATTTTAAAATAGAATCCTCCCCATTTCCCGACAAGCAAATCCTGAGCTATTTCTTGTTTCTTCCTCGGACAAATAATTCCCCTCTCATCAGCTGCTTTCATCTCTTCTGGAAGGGATTTATAAATCCCATCCACTTGCGCTCAAAAAAATCCCCTCAAAAAGAATTAATAATTTATTAAATAATTTAAAAGATATATATTGTTGCGTTAAAAACGCAACCTAGTGGTTTTTTTCTTTATGGCCTTTAATAATTTTCTCTCCGTGAAAATTATTTTTATTTTGCTTGTCCCTTTTTTTGATTTACAAAGACATATAAAGAGTAAGACAAAAAAATGGAGGATGGAAACATGAAGTTATTAGTTAACGAAAGGCATCTGTTTATATCACCGAACTTGGCAGCACGCATCGGAGTGGAAGAGGCGCTGTTCCTTCAGCAACTTTACTACCGGATCGAAACGCAAGGTATGAAGAAAGAGGGACATATATGGTATCGCCAAACGTATCAAGGATGGTCAAAGCAATGCTTCTATTGGGATAAAACGAAGATTAAACGACTCATCACGAAACTGGAACGCTATGAAATCATCGTTTCATCAAACAAATTTAACCGCTTCAATACAGACCGTTCGAAATGGTACCGGATTGATTATAAAAAAGTTAATCAGCTACTTGAGAGGGAAATTTATACACAGGAGGAGCTGTTTCCTGAAGAGCCGAGCTTGCCCGAGAAGAAAGAGACGAAACCGAATATCGACCGCAATATGGAGATTGCAGACATCATCGATTACTTTAATGAAAAGGCCAAAAAGAATTTTAATGGAAGTTCCAAAACAAACATCCGAATGATCAAAGCGATTTTAAAGGAAGGTTACACAGCAGAAGACTGCTACTTAGTCATTGATGAACAAGTGAGAAACTGGAAGAACGATCCGCAGATGAACAAATATTTAAGACCGATCACCTTATTCCGACCAGGGAATTTTGAAAGCTATTTAAACGATGCGCTTACAAGACAGCAGGAAAATAATCTTGATTTTGAACCTGTCGTACTCGATTTTGATGAAGGTGAATGCTATTGATTAAAAAAGAGTTTCTGGAGCAATGTTTGTTTGTATTTTAATCCGTGCCAATAATTATTTTTTAAATAGATAGTGCAGCTGGAATAAGCATTGTATAATAATGGTTTAAAGTGAACTAGGAGGAGCTAGGTTGGTATTTTTAATTTTCATCATTATTGCACTTTTTATTATTGAACCTCGTTGGTATAATAATATCTATATTTTAGCAATTATTTTGTTAATCAATTTGCTTTATTACACGGAAAAAATATTTTTTAATCAAGATTTCAGCGAGCAGGTTGTCAACATTACGGGTTATGTATTTGTTTTTGCCTTCATCCCGCTTGTTATGGCAACGATGTCCGTTTTAACTTATTTTAATAGTAAAGTTTTACTTGAAAAGGAAGGACGCAAAAAGTCGAATTTATTTATTGGTTTGATTGGTGTTGCAGTTAATATTGTACTAGTCTACTATATTTATTCGATGTATCCGAGCACCGGCAATAAGTATAGCGAAGCCGGATTTTTCTATGTGTTTGGCCTATTTGTTTACTTTACCATGATGTATTCAGCTACAGCGATTTACTTAGTTCTTTATAATTGGCGACCGATTGTTTATAGACCAGATTACATAATTATTCTGGGATCTGGCTTAATTGGTGACCAAGTACCGCCGCTCCTTGCAAGCCGAATTGTAAAGGGTGTCCAGCAATATAAAAAATACGGTGGATATCCTTTAATCATTACATCAGGGGGCCAAGGAAGTGACGAGAAAGTAGCCGAAAGCTATGCAATGAAGCAATATATTCATAAGTATTATCCTGATATTCCGGATGAGGCAGTCGTCATTGAAGATCAATCGACAACAACATTTGAGAATATGCTTTACTCGAAAAAAATCCTTATGGAGCGATTTGGCGCGGAGGCACGGGGAATTTTTGTATCGAATAACTATCATACTTTGCGTGCTAGTTACTATGCAAAACGAGCAAAGTTAAGAGCAAATGGAGTAGGCTCAAAAACGGCTTTTTACTATGTGCCCAATGCATTTACACGAGAGTTTATAGGTTTACTTGAAATGTTTAAGTGGCGGCATATAGCTCTTATTGTTATGTTCACTATTTTTTCTTTTTTAGTATTCCGTACAATGTAATAATACAAAGAAAACGACAAAGGCTGAATTTACAATTTTGTTGTTTTTGGGATGTGATTCTCCTGGTCAGGGGAATCTTTTTTTATTGGAGTGACTGAGTTAGAAGAAAATGAACTAAGATTGACACTTTATACTTGTGGTGAAGAAAAAGCTATAGCGCTAACATAATTTCTAGCTTTTGCGTTTGGGTATTCAATTAAATGTTCCGATTTTAATTCTAATTAAAAATATTCTATAAAAGAAGAATTAACCTTAAGTTAAGAGAAAAATAAACGATTCCAGTATTTAGTAATATAAAAGTTTTTTGGACAAAAGGATTTAGAACATTTATACTGTTTTTTGTTGCTTTTATATTGAATTAATATAAATAACTATAGATTTTATACAGATTATTAATTGAAAGATACGTACTTAATGGTATTGAAGTGTTTTTCATTGTTACAAAGAAGAGAGCAATTAATTGAAATTGCCCTTATTTCATCAGTTGGTGGGATGAGCTAAAGCAAAAAGTAAGGAGGATTGTTATTGATATGAGACGTTTTAAATTAAGGCTCATCATGGTGTTATCTATCGTATTAGTCATATTCTTTATTGGAATAACTATGTATACTTCCTATATAAAAATTGGAGATAATGTCGAAGAGGCGATTGCTAACCAGAGTCTTGAATCTGCCAAATCCATTGCTAAGGCAATTGATTTGGAAACATATGAGCGATTTTTAAAAGAACGGAATCGTGATGAAGACTATTGGACAATACGAGATTATTTAAATGATGCCCGAGAAAAGCTAGGTGTATTATACATCTATACAGTGGAAATAAACAATCCTACTGTTTCGACAGCTTTGATTGTAGGTTATCCTGAAAACAAGGATGATCCAAATGATTTTCCAATAGGTGAAGATTGTACTGTACCAGAGGCTCAGGTGAAACTAGCATACGAGGAAGGAAAGCAATTTGTAACAGGAGTTTTAGATGATATGAAATATGGTCCACATTATATAACGGTGGGGACTCCTATTATAAATGAAAAAGGGGAAATCATCAGCTACCTTACTATAGATATTAGTACGGATACACTTGACGGGATTAAAAAAACAGTTATTAAAAGTAATATTTCTTTATTAGTACTGAGTGGAATTTTTGTTATTATCGTTATTATTTCTTTCTTACTTTTACAAAAGTGGTATCAAAAAGAAGTTGGATCTACGGAATCTACATATCAAAAGGAAATTAAAACATTAATTGCTTCTGTTTCGTCATTAAGACACGATTACGTTAATCATATTCAAGTTTTACATGGGTTTCTCCATATGGGTGAGGTAGATCAAGCGAAAAAGTATGTTGATTCTTTGTCTAAAGACATTCAGACAATCGAATCCATTAAATTGAATCTTGATCATCCGGGGTTAGCAATATTGCTGCAAACAAAAAAATTAACATGTCAAAATCAACAAATTGATATGCAGATAACTGTTGATGATAATCCATTTGATCACATAAAAACGATTGATTTAATCAATATTTTATCGAATATAATTGATAATGCGATAGAAGCGACAATGGAGTTACCAGAGGAACTTCGTAAAATTTCAGTTAGCTGTAAAGCAGACGAGTTAAATTATACGTTCACGATTACGAACGTTGGGCGAAAGCTGCCTGATGTAAATCATGTTTTTAAACAAGGTTACTCAACGAAAAAAGTAGAGAATGGAAGAGTTAGAGGACAAGGTCTGTTTATTGTGAAAGAAACAATTAATAAATATAATGGATCGATTACGCTTGAGGCAATAAATGAAAAAGAGACAAGAGCGATTGTGAAAATCCCTATTAAGTAAATAGAAAAGGTTATGGTACAAGCTCAAAAAACGTACCATAACCTTTTTTAGTGGAAATAAGCTTTTAAACGGTGTCTATCTCACGTCGTATAATGATATATAGGGAACGAATAAAACCTCCGAAGTGATAGTACATCATCATTTCGAAGGTTTTTTAGCTGTACTGTAGCGTTTTGAAGGTTTTTAAGAAGCTGTTTTGGAGATAATTTTCCTTAGGCTCAAAACTAATATAGCAATTAAGAAGAGTGAAAAAAGTCCAGACCAAATGCTGTCTTCCCCAAACAAATAAACTAATAAGCGTTCAAATGAGAGACCCATTGTTTTTGAAAATGGAAAGAAAAGACCTATAAGAAAACCGAAAACACAGGTTAGAAACAATGTATTATTCCGTTTATTCAAGATAATCGCCTCCTTGTATACAGTTACATTCAATATCGTTAAATAAAAGCACAAAAAAACACAAGTGGTTTGTGTAACATTTTTTTGTTTCTCTGTAATAACTGTATTATAAGTTTTATACCTATATTTTTAATGAGCTCGTAATGTGCATGTGTTTTGGGGTGTAAGTTCTGAACTTCGTAGGCAAGATGGGAATTAGCCAAAACAAGTGTGCCCGCGAATTCCTCAGTATATTATTTGGTAACATTTTACATTGTATAGTAAGATGATTTAAGAATACATATATTTATAAAACTTTTGGAGGTAGGCTATGAATGATGTTGTGAATAATCAAAAAGAAAAATATAAAGATTGGGTGACGGAAAACTTAGGGGAAAAAACAGGGGTTTGGTACGCACCATATCTTGAAAAACTTGGACAACTGTTAGAAAAGTTCGGATTAGCTATCGGCTATAAAGGAAATTTCTTTGAGTATCAATCTTACTCAGAATTTAAAGGTATTTATCAACAAATGACTGAACAAAATGATGAGGATATTGAGAAATTCGTGACGGGTAGAGGTACGCCTCACTATCCCGAAAAGTTTGGTACAACAAGAATTCAATTTAGACAAAATTATGCGGAAGATGAATTTAATCGCGGTGTAAGAAGTAAACCGGATAATTTAGGTGGGATACCTGACTGGGGTGTTTTAATTCGCTCGTATTTAATATTTTTATATTATGCTGAAAATCCTACGTTAATTTATCCTAAAAAAGAGAAGAAAATTGCAAATCAAGAAGATGAAATTGATAAAGGTGTTAATTATTGGTTGATTTCACCGGGTGAAAACTCTAGATTATGGGAGAAGTTTCACAACGATAATGTAATTGCCATTGGTTGGGACTATTTAGGTGATATTAAGAACTATAGTTTAAAAGAAGCTGTTGAACGTAGAATAGCTGAGCAAAGAGCAGATGGGGTGCGTCCCGTTCATGATACTAAGGCTGTGTGGGATTTCTATAGTGACATTAAAATAGGTGACATCATATATGTGAAAGAGGGAATAAAAAAAATTCTCGCACGTGGAGTTGTTACGGGAGATTACTACTTCGATTATGAAGCATCAGAGTATAAACATAGAAGAACAGTAAAGTGGCTTCAAGTCGGAAAGTGGGAGCTACATCAGACTTTTGCTCAAAAAACATTAACATGTTTAAATAATTATCCAAATTTTATTCAAGAAATAGACAAAGTAATGAATGAAGATTTTATTGATCCAAAAATTGCTGAAGTAAATGAGTTTCAAACTTGGTTATCCAATCAAATTACAGATACAGGAGCTAGCTTAAACGATAAAACAGTTAAGCAAAAAGTAAATGCATTAAAGGAAATAGAACGCCATTTTGAAGCTGCCATTTTTGGTGAATCAGATATTGAGCAACTGAAACTGTTAAAAGATATCGTTTTATCAGATGATTCCTACAAAAAATATAAAGGCGTTTCAGGCAGTTCAATTGATTACTACATTCGTTTTATTGAATCTAAGCCTATGGTCCAAGAAAATGAAACATTTACTATGGATGATTTTCTTTCGGCTGTATTTATTGATAAGAAGGAGCTTGTACGTCTAATTTCTCTACTTGAAAATAAGAAGAATCTTATTTTAAAAGGGGCACCAGGAGTAGGTAAAACATTTATTGCTAAACGGTTAGCGTATGTCATGATGGAAGAGAAGGATGAAACTCGTATCCATATGGTTCAGTTCCACCAAAGCTATAGTTATGAAGACTTCATTGAAGGGTTCCGTCCAAAAGCTGAAGGAGATGGATTTGAACTGAAACAAGGTCCGTTTGTGAAGTTTGCTAGAAAAGCAGCACGAGATCCAGAACGAGATTATTTTTTTGTTATTGATGAAATTAATCGCGGGAATATGAGTAAAATATTCGGGGAATTGATGATGCTAATCGAAGCTGATAAGCGAGGTGAGCAAATCAATCTTCTTTATTCTAACGAGAAGTTTTCTGTACCTTCGAATTTATATATCATTGGAATGATGAATACGGCAGATAGAAGTTTAGCTTTATTAGATTATGCACTTAGAAGAAGATTCTCGTTTTTTGAAATTAAACCGGCGTTCCAAAATGAGACATTTAAGTTGTATGTAAATGAATTAAATAATCCAGACGTTTTAAAACGTATCATTGATGAAATCAAAACTTTAAATAATCAAATTGTTGAAGAACTAGGGACAGGCTTTCAAATTGGACATAGCTATTTTGTAGGGGATGCTTATAAAGTAGATGCTACAAATCGAGTAGAGGAAGTTATTGAATATGAAATTATTCCACAGTTATTCGAGTATTGGTTTGATGATGAGCAGAAGGTAAATCATTGGGCTGAGCGACTAAGAGGTTGTTACGATGGAGAGAAATAATAATATTCCTATTCGTAATATATACTATATGCTTTCCTATGCATATCAAACGTTAAGTCTTTCTGAGTATAAACAAATCGGGACAGAAAAGTTTGAGGACATCAAAGAGCTATACGCAGAAATTTTAATGATTGGTATACCTGTTTTGATTCGCGGAGGATTAAGTAAAGATTATATAAGCATTGAAGAGACTTCCAATGTTATTAAGGGGAAAATTGATATCAATTCCACGATAAAGAAAAATACATTGGTAAATAAGAAAATCTCAGTGGTTTATGATGAATTCTCAGAAAATATATTGTTGAATCAAATTATTAAAGCGACACTCGTTTACCTATCTCGTTCAAATAAAATAAGTCGAAAAATGCGTAGATTGTTTTACGGTTTGCTGCCGTATTTTACAGAGGTATCAGATGTAGAGTTAGATTTGAAGCTATGGAAAAACGTGAGATATAACCGCCAAGATATTCGCTACCAGTTTATTGTAGATGTATGTAGATATCTATATGAGCAATTATTATTTGATGAAAGTTCTACATCTCAACTAATGAAAGAGGTTCAAGATGAACAAAGACTATCAACTTTATATGAAAAGTTCATCTATGAATTTTTCAAACGTGAAACGAAATATAATGTATCTCACCCCCAAATTCATTGGAATGTTGATGATGAATTCACAGATGCTTTACCGATTATGCAAACTGATCTTGTACTTAAGAAAGATAAAATGACTTTGATAGTGGATACTAAATTTTATTCTGAGAATATGGTAGCAAGGTTTAAAGGTGGGGTTGCAAAACAAAAATCTGGTAATCTTTATCAAATATTTACGTATGTAAATAATTGGAAAAATGATCCAGATGAAACGGTAGCAGGTATGATACTTTATGCGAAAACTACCGCATTAAATCAACCAAATCATATTTATCACATTAAAGGTAATCCAATTTATGTCGTATCTCTAAATTTACAGCAAGATTTTAAAGGTATAAAGAAAGACCTATTAGCATATGCTCATCAATTTTTTGCATTAATGAAGGGGGTAAATCAATGAAAGAAGTTATATCCTTACCAGCTGCACAAACAATGGATTTGATTAAAAAGTATCTAATACACGCCCATCCTCATCCGAGGACATATAAGGAAGCACAATATATGACGTTCAGAAAAGTCGGTGGTGTTATGGATACATTATACAGTATTGAAAATGAGCTAGTTTTAAAGCCTGAAGAACAAAATATATATGAGCAGATCAGCTTTTTAAACACTGATATTAAAGAGCGACTTCGAGGTTATATAAATGAACGGAAATATACTTTTGGATTTGGTGAAAAGGAAGATTATAAGTTTTATATTCTAAAAATCGAAAAGAATTTGAACCATTTACCAATTCCAAAAGAAGGTAATATGCAGTCCCATACTTATTATACTTATAACGAAATTACCCACGGGAAAAGAGAGATAATAAGAGAATCACAGTTAAAGAAAATTAAGAGAATATAAATTTAAGAGAGATATAGTTATCTTTTATAGACCACCAGAAGTGCAATACAATATTCACATGTTTAGTTTTGAACTCGTCCGTTATCATTTCTCTATTGCTTTTTTAAATAGGAAAAAGCAACGCAAACAGATGCTGATTAAATTAATGAGAATTTCGTTTATTGGGCGTGATAAAGATTGGGGTAAATGTGTAATATTAAATATCTATACTGTAGGCTATTTCTAGTTTAACTTATGATTACTTGTTTTATTGAACCCATTTTGATAGAATCAAACTAATTAAATGCATTTGCAGGGGGACACAGCTGTGTTGAGAAGGTTAAAACCTGACCCTTAGAACCTGACCGTTAATACGGACGTAGGGAGCAAAGTACATAATAGTTTTTTCTGTACTTACTATGGCTCCGCGTATTTTACGTGGAGCTTTTCTTTTGCAAATACTTTAATTGCAGGGGGACACATTCGTGTTGAGAAGGTTAAAACCTGACCCTTAGAACCTGACAGTTAATACTGACGTAGGGAGCAATTATAGGTGTAGTATACACTTTTTTGGCGTCTCTATATTAATAGAGACGTTTTTTGCACATACGTCCATCTAAATCCAGCGAGGAGGAAAATGGATAGAGTTTTATGGGAAGTTTGAAAATGGTCTGGTTATTCAAACAACTAACAAAAAATAAGTAGGGGGAAATGATGATGAAATTACATGAACAAACCGTTTTAGTTACAGGCGCAAGTAGAGGTGTTGGAGAAGAACTCGTAAAAGCATTTGTCAAAGAGGGAGCTAATGTCGTACTGAATTATTATAAGAGTGAGGAAAAAGCGCAACATTTAGCACAAAGTTTGGGTTCTCAAGTTATCGCTTTACAAGCAGATATCCGCAATCAACAAGAAGTGCAGCAAATGGTTAAAAAGGCAAAAGAGTATTTTCATACACCGATAACTACTATTGTTAATAATGCATTAATTGATTTTGAATTTAATCCACTCACACAAAAAAATGTGTTTGGGCTTCAATGGACCGATTACAATAAGCAATTTGAAGGAACGATTAAGGGTGCTTTAAATAGTATTCAAGCATGCATTGAGGATATGAAAGAACTGGAATTTGGTCGTATTATCAATATTGGGACAAACTTATTTCAGAATCCGGTAGTAGCTTATCATGAATATACAACCGCTAAAGCAGCATTGCTCGGATTTACACGTAACATGGCGAAAGAGTTAGGGGCGTATGGCGTTACTGTCAATATGATGTCTGGCGGACTTTTAAAACAAACGGATGCGAGTAAAGTGACAACAGCAGAAGTATTTCAATTGATTGAAACCACAACCCCTTTACAAAGAGTGACAACACCAAAAGAATTAGCGGAAGTGGCATTATTCTTTGCATCTCCTTGGGGAAGTGCCATCACTGGGCAGAATTTAGTCGTTGATGGCGGTCTTGTAATGGATTAAGAGCAAACTTGTATCTCTCTTTAAGATGAATCCTACTGATAGGCATCCTGGGATGTGGAGAAAAGCATAATTTTGAAAATATTGATTTACAGTAAGAACTATATATACTACAATGTAAATTATTGAAATACCTGAGTTGTTCAGGAGAGGTTCATAGCTGATACCCTCTATAAAAAACTATGGATACATGTATATTACGCCATGTCCATATTGGATGTGGCTTTTTTTATGCCTCCAGTAGTTTGATTAGAGATGTTATAGTTCACCCTCCTTGGAATACTCCGGTATTAACTTAAGGAGCATTCCTGTTAGAAGGATTTTCGGGGACTTGAAAACAAAAAAGCCCTCCTGTATGATGCTTGAGTGTCAACCGGAAAATTGACTCGCACATCCACAGAGAGGACTTACAACAATGAATTTTAATACGAATGAAAAAATTAATCAAGTTTCTGAAAATACACTAGTAATCGGTATCGATATTGCGAAGCACAAACATTTTGCTTGCGCTATTGATGATCGAGGCCGAGTGCTCCAAAAATCATTTCCTATTACACAGTCACGCATTGGATTTGAAGGCTTTTATGAGCGCTTACTCGCTCTAAAAACCACTCATGAAAAACAGGAAATCCTCGTTGGTTTTGAGCCAACAGGACACTACTGGATGAACTTGGCGGCGTTTCTGACAAGCTACGGAATACCATTCGTGATGGTCAATCCAATGCACGTCAATCGTTCCAAGGAATTGGACGACAATCTTCAAACGAAAAATGACCAAAAAGACGCACTTGTCATTGCTCGCCTCATGCGAGATGGTCGCTTCAGCTATCCACGACATCTCGAAGGTATCGAAGCGGAGTTACGAAATGGTGCGACATTACGTTCAAAGATTCAAGAAGACTTAAATGCCCTACAAAATCGCATGATTCGTTGGCTGGATCGCTTTTTTCCTGAATTCACACAAGTGTTTAAAAGCTTTGGGAAAATGGCGTATGCGGTACTTGAAAAAACACCATTACCAACAGATATTGTAGGCAAATCACCAGAAGAGTTACTATTTTTATATCGCCAGGTAGACGGTCTGAAAAGCCCACAGCTACCAAAGGCAAAACAATTAGTCGAGGTAGCAGAAAGCTCAATCGGACTGACAGAAGGTATAGTGATGGCCAAATTCGAAATCGCCACGCTTCTTTCCCAGCACAAATTGATGCAAGCACAACTAGACGACTTAACAAGTCAACTCGCAGAGTTAGCCAAACAAATGACGGATTATGACTATTTAGCATCGGTACCTGGAATCGGGGATGTCACGATTGTCGATTTACTATCAGAGATTGGTTCTTTAACGCAATATACACATCCACGCCAATTAATTAAACTAGCGGGACTCACATTGCGTGAAAACTCTTCCGGTCAGCAAAAAGGACAAAAACGGATTTCTAAACGAGGTAGAAGAAAACTTCGCGCCCTCCTCTTCCGAGTCATGATGCCTTTAATCTTGCATAATCCAGCATTCAAACAATTACATGAATACTACACAACACGTACAGTCAATCCGCTTCGAAAAAAGCAGTCCATCGTCGTGTTATGTGGGAAGTTACTGAAGATTTTACATGCCTTATGTAAAAAGAAAACCATGTTTAATGAACAACAAATGATGAACGATTTTGCCAGTCTCCAAACAGCTGCTTAAGCGTACTTCATCAAAAGTTTAACCAAGAGGATGACACGGAGAAGCCGGCATTATTTACCCCATCCGACCGTGATTAATTAAACGAGTCCCTAAAGGAGCATCGCCAGCCTCTGCCTTATGAATAGACCGAACGAAGGAATGTACGCGCAATCAGACGCCTAGAGACATGGGAGGGTCCGTCATCATAAGCTACGCAGAGATCCAAAAGTGCATCAATATACAGCACAGGATCAGGAGGAACATTACCAATTAATGGTTCATCTTTTAGCGAAGCTTTCAGATATATTGTTAAAAAAATCAATAATTACAAAATAAAGATAGATGTACGTGTCGGGAGAATATTTTTTTGACACTCTAAAATGGCGTGAGCCATTGATACATCAACATTTATAGAGGGAGGTTTTTTTATGTCTGGTCGTCACCAAACAGAAGGATTAGAGGATTTAACATTATTAGGAAATCAAAATGTAAAGTACACATTTGCTTATGCACCAGAAGTATTAGAGTCTGTAGACAATTTACATGTAGACCGTGATTATTTTGTGAAGTTTAACTGCCCGGAGTTTACAAGTCTTTGTCCGATTACGCAGCAACCGGATTTTGCAACGATGTATATTTCATATATTCCCGATAAAAAAATTGTGGAGAGTAAGTCCCTGAAGTTGTATTTATTTAGTTTCCGCAACCACGGTGATTTCCACGAAGATTGTGTAAATATTATTATGAATGATTTAATCAAACTTCTTGATCCCCGCTATATTGAAGTATGGGGCAAGTTTACGCCACGTGGAGGTATTTCAATCGATCCATGGTGCAACTACGGTCGTCCAGGTACGAAATATGAAGAAATAGCAAACTATCGTTTAATGAATCATGATTTATATCCTGAAAAAATTGATAATCGATAATTTTTTTCTCAATACTTTGCTTGCAAAGAGCGGTTATTAACAACCCTCTATAAAAAACTAAGATCAACCAGTACTGCCTCTTAGTGCTGTTTTTGGTTTAAGAAAGAGGAGAAAATGAATGAAACAAGAGAAAGCCGTTGTTGTATTTAGTGGCGGGCAAGATAGTACAACATGTTTGTTTTGGGCTTTAAAAAACTTTAAAGAGGTTGAAGTCGTTACTTTTGATTATGGACAACGGCATGCACTCGAGATTGAGTGTGCGAAACAGATTGCACAGGAGTTGAACGTACGCCATCATATTTTAAATATGTCGCTCTTAAATCAGTTAGCACCGAATGCTTTGACGCGTGACGATATCGAAATACAAGAAGGCGTGGCAGGTGAGCTTCCCTCTACGTTTGTGCCGGGCCGTAATTTAGTTTTTTTATCTTTCGCAGGAATTTTAGCAAGCCAAATTGGCGCAAAGCATATTGTGACAGGTGTATGTGAAACCGATTTTAGTGGCTATCCGGATTGTCGCGATGCCTTTGTGAAATCCTTAAATGTCACATTAAATTTATCGATGGACACATCATTTGTTATTCATACGCCACTCATGTGGATTAATAAAGCCGAGACATGGGCTTTAGCAGATCAGCTAGGTGCGTTTGACTTTGTACGTCAAAAAACATTGACATGCTATAACGGAATCATTGCGGATGGATGCGGGGAGTGCCCGGCATGTAAGCTTCGTCTGCAAGGAATGGAAGCTTATGAACAATCGTTAAAATAGGGGGATTTTATGATAAGAGTTTTACTTTATTTAGTATCAATTGTTACAGCAAATGTCGTAACCGCGAGATTCATGCCACTTGAATTCGGGATGTTTCTTGTACCGATGGGCTCCTTCTTTATTGGGGCGACATTTATTTTCCGAGACCTTGTTCAAAATAAATATGGCCGCAAAAAGACATACCTCTTTATTTTCCTGGCGTTAGTCTTATCAGCGGCGGTGTCCTATTCATTAGGAGATACATTAGTCATCGTCGCAGCTTCCGCCTTGTCATTTTTAGTAGCTGAAACGACAGATACAGAAATTTATACACGTTTAAAATTACCGATGGCGTGGCGTGTGTTTTATAGTGGAATTGTAGGCGGCTTGTTAGACTCAGTTATTTTTGTCGTTGTCGGCTTAAGTCCAATGGGTGCAGGCTTTATCCCTTGGGTAGCCGTACCTGCAGCTATAGTGGGTCAAGTGATTGTGAAAATAGTCATGCAAATGATAGGCGCGGCTTTTTTAGCGCAAGGTTTAGTGTATAAAGAAAAGCGTCTCTCTAAAATGTCCGCCTGATCAATGTAATAATATGCTTAAGTATTTTTACCGCACTTACATTCGTTAAGCTGAACCGTTCGAGAAGTAAATAAGGTTTTGAAAAAGCTTAAAGAACACGAATTATTCATGTTCTTTAAGCTATTTTGTTATATGCTAACAAAATAAAATGTAAGGCAAAAAGTTTCCAAAAAGAAAAAGCCCGCAAACATTGATATAACAACATTTGTGAGCTTACTAAAATAATGGTCCCGACTGGTCTCGAACCAGCGACCCCCACCTTGTCGAGGTGGTGCTCTCCCAACTGAGCTACAAGACCGGGATAAGAAACAAAATGTTCTTACCAGTTAGTATAGCATTCACAGAGGGAGAGGTATATAGGGAATTGTTATATTTTTACTTTTATTTTCGGCAAATTCTCCTTAGGTCAACGTCTTTTCTTTTTATCGTCTTTTAATAGATCTTGCTTTTTAATTACTTTTTCTAGAACGACATGGACGTGGTATTTACTTTCTTCGATTTGCACGACATTTACAACTTTTCCTTTACGACCTTTTATTTTTAAATCCTCATCTACATCAGGAATACGTTCTAAACACTGACTTAGAACAGGCGTATTATTTTCCAAATAATGAACAGCAAACAACATGGTTAAACGCTCCTTGTTTCTTCGATTTTAGATTGAGTCAATTTATGAAGATTCCAAGATGGATAGAACCATCAAAAATTGAGATTGATCAACTTGGGAGAAATGATTTCCGCATTTCAATAATAGGATATGGTAACGAATGAATTGAGGTGTAAAAGGAATGACAAAAAAATGGGGTTTAATGGCTGTCATTGGATTTGGTCTGTATGTAGTGGCAATGTATCTGTATTTTTTCCTTGGACAAAATAGTGGAATTCCAGCCGCTCTTCAAGGAACAGCAGCTGACCCAAGCACTTTTCTTACAACACAGGAGCTGCTGTTGAGTGAAGAATTATCAAAGACAAGGAATTTCCTGTTCTTTATTACGACGCCTTTGGAATGGCTGCTTTACTTCGTTATTTTAATTACGGGAATATCACGTCTGTTCGAGAAATGGAGTGCTGAACAATTCAGTTGGTCCGTATTCAGAACAGCAATGTATCTGTTTTTCCTGTCTTTGCTGTTGTTCATCCTCCAATTTCCACTTGATTATTACCGTTATACGCTTAGTAAAAGCTATGGAATCAGTACACAAATTTTTTCTTCATGGATGCGGGAAAATATCATCGATTTTTGGCTGGATTTTGGAATGTCGGTCATCATCATAGCGGTTCTTTACTGGCTAATTAGAAAAAGTCCTAAAAAATGGTGGCTCTATGCATGGGCTTTAACAGTACCGTTTTCAATCTTCCTGATGTTTATTCAACCCGTCGTTATCGATCCGATCTATAATGATTTTTCTCCGTTAACCGATAAGGAGCTTGAGAGTAAAATTCTATCTTTGGCAGAGGAGGCAGATATCCCATCTGACCATGTGTTTGAAGTGAATATGTCGGAGAAGACGAATGCTTTAAATGCCTATGTGACTGGAATCGGCGATAATTCACGGATTGTGCTGTGGGACACGGCGTTAAACCGGTTAACACATGATGAAATTCTGTTTATCATGGCACACGAGATGGGGCATTATTTGCTGAAGGATATTTATATTAATATCGCGGTCTATTTATTGATGACGCTCATTGGACTTTGGCTGATCGCAAAAATCATGCCTAGGATAATTCAACGTTACGGATCGATCCTGAAAATTAAAGAAATGGGCAATTTGAATTCATTGCCGCTGTTTTTAATAATCTCATCCTTTTTACTATTCTTCTCTAGCCCATTGTCCAATGCGATTTCACGTTATCAGGAAAACCGTGCAGATGAATTTGCGATAGAGCTTGTGGAAAATCCTGAAGCAGCGATTTCATCTTTTCAACAGCTGACGAAAGCCGGTCTTAGTGAAGTGAATCCGCCGGCGCTTGTGAAATGGTTCCGCTATACTCATCCGCCAATGTTGGAAAGAATCAATAACATTGCCGAAGAAATTGATGAAGATTAATTAAAAACATGTATAATTAGTTTACTATATCTATAAGTGTTTCAATTATTTGTAATTTAGTATTGGAAGGAACTTGGCTATGGACAAAAACGAATGGATTGCACTATTTCATAAAGAAATGCGACAAGATGTTGTAACACCAGGTTTTATTAGAGAAGAAACCGACTATATTGTTCGGCACATTTCAAAATTTAATGAAAGTGGATTTATATTAGCTTCTAATGTAGATGAAAATTCTGCAAGGGAAGTGATTCGAAATGAGCGTAGTTATTTTGGTAGCCTAAACCAGCGTTTTGAATGGAAAGTGTTCAGCTATGATAAACCGGATAATTTGACTGAAATTCTAAAGCAGGAAGGTTTTACAATTGATGATCCAGAAGCACTCATGGTCGTGAAATTATCGGAAAGTCATCCATTTCTTACAAATTTTGATTTGCAAATCGTTAAGGAAATAACAGATGAACAAGGTATTCAAGACCTTATTGCACTGGAAGAGGCTATTTGGAAAGAATCCTATACAGAGCTTGGCGAAAGACTTTGGAGAGATAAGCAGAATAGTCCGGACTCACTATATATTTACGGAGTTTATGAAGATGATCAGCTTGTAAGTGCTGCTTGGATGTACTTGGAGAATAATTCGTCCTTTGCCAGCTTATGGGGAGGGTCGACGCTTCCGCAATACCGTGGCAATGGTTATTATTCAAAACTGTTGGCCGTTCGTGCACAAAAAGCTTATGAGAAGGGATATTTTTTCCTGACAGTTGATGCCAGTCCAATGAGTAAACCGATTCTTGAAAAGGCTGGTTTTAGTTGCCTGGCCTACTCCTATGGCTGCCAATCACCTAGTATTTCAATGGTAGATTAGGAAAGTACAATTTGAAGATTTTTATTAAAGAACAACAACTCGCTATAGTTTCAAGCGCTATTCTTTATAATGGATTAGCGCTTAATTTTTAGCGGGAACTAATCACATAGAGAATATGGAGATGGAGAAATGAATATTTCCAAAGTAGCAGAGAATATAGAAGAATTGCTTAAACAAGCTGAAATGATCGGAATCGGCTCAACGAGAAAAGTTTATCGTTGTGAAGACATTGTCATAAAGACTTTTTTACATCCAATCGGGTATGCCCAAAGTAAAAATGAATTTGAAATGTACAAGTCCTTGAAAATGCAGGGGCTGGAAAAACATATTGCACCCATTCTTTTTTTGAGTGAGAACTATGTCGTTCAGCCTTTTTTTGAGCAAGTCCCATTAAACAATCATTGCTCATACGATATCGATTTGGAGAAAGACCCCAGAATAACGAAAGATTTAAAAACCGCAATCCAGATTATTGATAAAGAACTCGACGGTTTTGATTTTAAAGATAGCGGAAATTACGGAATAAATGAAAAGGGAAATCTGGTTTTAATCGACTATGGGATGACTAAAAATTTGTATGAAGAGCAATGGGTACCATTAGCAGAAGCGGGGACATTGCCTCAAATACGATTTGAAAAATGCGTTGTTTGTAACGTAGAAAAGGAACTTCGGATGTATGGCGAAAATGATGCAGACAATCGATGTACTACTTGCGGGAAAGATTACTAATTTTATTTGGTGTAGCAGGAGGAATTAAAAATGAATAAAGAACAAGAAACTCCAGAAGCAAGAAGAGAACGATTAAGACAGCAAGAATTAAAGAGAAACCCGGCAGCAATGCACGGAGGGGGCCTTCAAGATTTAATCGGGGATTTAGGGTGGAAAGGGACAGGAATCCTTTTTCTTATAATCATTATCGCCATTGTAATTTATTTAGCATTTTTCAATTAAAGAAGCATTCGTATAAATGTCGTGGAGGTATAAATATGCCGAAAAAATTTAAAATTGTTTTATTATTTCTTATATTTGTGCTAGGTATCATACTCGCTCGGTTTATTTATATTAAAGCGAATGAACACATTTATGCTAATAGAGTTACAGATTATCTTGTGAATGAAATGGAATATGATGAAGGTGAAATTGCATCGGTGGAAGGTGTTTATGGATTTAAGTTGCCTAAGTTTTATGTAGTTGTAACCTTTACAAATGAACCTCATATTGAATATGTTTACTTTGCACATGAAAGAGTCCTGCAGTTCGAATATCAAATTATTGATAAGGCATTCGAAGGAATAACGAAAGAGGATTTACACAATTATGATCCAAACGGTTCGATTAATTAATGGTAATCGATCAATTATTCTTTTAGGCATATAAAAGAGTATCGAAGAAATGTTTTGGTAATATAACCTTATATGATTTTTATTAAGGGGGTATTACCATTTCAATTAAATACTCACCTCGTTTGATTTTATTGGCACTTGCGGGATTAGTACTTATCAGCTTGCCTTTTATCAGGCTCATCTTTCCAGTTTTCTATGTTCAAACATTTCTATATGATCCATCAGTTATTGTCCTTTTTCCACATCGTTTGAATTTCGATCTAGTTCTAGCTGCAAGTTTATTATTATTTGCCGGATTTATTATCCCGCTTATTAAGCAAAATAAATTCACTTATAGCCTGTTAGCTGTGTTTGTGGCAGGCGGTATTTTTGTTTTTTATTTATCGGTTTTGAGCTATACATATATAGGCAAAGAAAAAATTGTATCGCATAATTTATTTGATGGAAAATCGTTAGAATGGACTGAAATTAAAGAAGTGGCGCTTGAGTACTACCAAGATGATACCGGTAGATATGAAGAATATAACTTTAAGGCAAATGACGGTAACTCAATACGGATCCCATTAAACAACCATTTCCTCTATGAAGATAAAAGTGAAATCTATAAAATAGCTAGACAAAATAACGTATTTTTTATTGAACTGCAGAAAAATTAGCACAGTCAAATCCATTTAATGGTATATTAATAGAGCATATTGGGATGGAGTGATGGTGATGGAAATGATGTATGATAGCAGTGGTATTGGCTTGTTTGCGTTAATCGGATTGTTACCGATGCTATTTAACTTAGTAATTATTATTTTTGTAATTTATTTTATTGTAAAAGCGATTAAGTTTATGGATATGAAACAAAAATTGGATCAGGAAAAAAATGAAAAAATTGATCAGTTAATTTAGCTGATGCATCAAAAGAATAATGATAACATTTGATTTGAAATAAGGGGCATTACCTTGATTAGGGGTAATGCTTTTTTCTATAAAAATTATTGGGATTTTATGCAAGTGTCGAGGGAGATAATATTGAAAGGAATTTTAGCTATGAAAAGATTAGTAATAATGACAGTGGGCAAAACTCATTCCGGAAAAACTACATTTGCTTATGCTTTAGAAAAACAATTAAGCAATTCGATTGTGATTGACCAGGACAACCACGCTGAATTTCTTAATACAATTTATAAGAAGCTGCAAAGGGATGAAGGACCCAATATCCTTAAACATGCGCTCTCTAAATTAATTGTCGATTATGCCAAAGCACATACAGATTATCATTTTATTATTTGCAACTCTAATCGGAGTATTAATGGTCGAGAATATTTACTACAGGAAGTATACCCACCTACAGCCTTTGTCCGGATATTGGTTCACTTTAATCTATCAGATGAGGTACTCCATTCCAGAATCAAACATAGTGCAAGAAGTACAGCTATATTTAGAGGTCCAATTACAAATTTTGAAGAATTGCTTATTAAGCAAAATCTGGAATCTTTAAAAGAAGAAATAGTAGATCCGTCAGAAAATGAGGCCGACTATTTGTTTGTAATTAACGAAGATAAGGATATCGATTTAGCGATACAAAGTATAATACATATTGCTCAAACGAGCTTGTAGACCCAAGCTCGTTGGATTAAGAAGAGATTTAATCCCGATTCGAACTCACCAATTCCAGTTTCTCGTCTATTTTCAGTAATCCTCCATCCGTTAATAAAACCTCTAACGGGAAAACTTCAGCCTTCTTATTTGAGAAGAACCATGTGCGGCCTTCATTAACAAACAAAAGATAGGATGCATCTTCCCTTGCGCCCATAAATGTTAACCCTTCAGCCGAAATTTCTTTATGGTCCCGTTCAAAAATTGAAACCTCGTGAAACGCTGATGCTGATTTTAATTTATCCTTCACCACAATACTCATCTCCGACACTTTTTGAAGCGAGGAAGCGTTAAAAGGTACTGTACTTAGTTCCGCATCTGAAAAGCGGCAAATAAATTCGACTATATTTCCTGCAGGATCCTCAAAATAGATGGATTTCGCGTCAATAGCTTTAAAGTAAACTTCATCTTCATCTTGTTCTTTTGACAATGTAACTTTTCCTTTTGTCCATGCTTTTGCTTCTTCAAACTGATTTGAAGGGATATCAAAAGCAAAATGATAAAATGGATTTTCGTTCAATGGGGCCTTGGTGAACGTAACTGCTGTACCTCCCACAAGTATTGTAAAGCGATCCGACTCTTCTGAATGTAGAGGGAATTCTAGTTTGGCTATATAAAATTGTTTTGTTGCTTCAAAGTTAGAAGCGTACATCGTTATATGTTCAATATTCATAAATTTTCCTTCTCTCAATCTGTAATAAGTTTAAGTTACCATGTATTCATTAAATAAGAATCATTAAATGGTCTGAATTTTCGTTTATTTTCCTGTAAATTAATTTTTAACTTTTACTCTAATTTTAATGAGTTAGTACATATAAAGTTTAGTTATTCATTATTAATCTGGCTAAATAAAGATAATAATGTAAAATAATATAAGACGAAAAAGGTTTTCTAGTATAAAGAAATCCAACTTAAAAAGAAAGGGAACTAATCAATGAAAAAAAGAATATTGGCAGCATTTGGCGCACTTATATTTGCATGTAGCTTACCTTTAACGGAAGCATCAGCTGCAAGCTCGAAGCAATTTTCAGATGTACCGGCTTCAAAGTATTTTGCCGAAGCAGTATATGAATTGGCCGAGCGCAATATTTTGGGAGGCTACCCGGATGGTACATTTAAACCGGGCAACTCTATAACACGGGGACAAGCAGCGGCAATTATTGCGAAAATGGTTAAATTGGACACAGCCAATGTGAAAGACCCGAAATTTAAAGATGTATCGACAGCAAACGGTTATTATAAGGCTATTGCCGCTTTAGCTGAACAAGGAATTATTAATGGCTATGGAGATGGGCGTTACGGTCCGAATGATCCGATTAAGCGTGGACAGATGGCTTCGATTCTTGTCAAAGCGTTTGATTTACCTCGCTATGATTACAATAGTAATGAAATACCATTCAAAGACGTTAACTACACTTCGCATGGTTTAAATATTTTTATTATTTACAAGCTGGGCATCACGTCAGGTACGACACCAGATACATTCAGCCCCAATGCTTTTATTACAAGAGGTCAGGCAGCCAAAATGTTGAAAGCAACGGAAGAGGCAAAACCAAAGATGGTTACACTGGAGGCAAGCGAGCTTGTTTTTGACCAGATTAGTAGAATAGAAGCGGATGCCATCGATTCACATTTCTATGAAGGATTATTAGTAAAAGGGAAAAATTTGCCGACATCTGGTGATCAGATTCAGCTTATTCCTTTAAAAGAGGGGACAAGTACACTTGTTATTTCAGGAGTTAAAGATGGTAGTGAAGTATATAAAAAATATTATGTCCATATGAAAAAGGAAAATGGGAAATTGGAGCTAGCGCTGGAACAAACCGAAGATTCATTGCCTACCGTTGCGACTTTATGGTTTTACGAAAATTCAATGAATGAGCCTTTAAATGATACTGTTCAGAACATTTCGCTTGAAACAATGGAAGGTGAGAAGCTTTCCGATAATGTAGCGTTTGAACAATGCGGTACGAATGGGGGCTGTATTGTCATTGATAATTCGGGTCAATATATTGCGACAGTGCGATTTACCGGGGGAAAAGTCGTGCGCTATGGAATTGAAGCGAAACCAAACAAATCCAGCATTTATTATGATATTCGGACGTTAAAAGAACAACGGGAAACGGTATTTAAACTCAAAGAGAATTTTGATATCGGAAAACATATAATTCAAACAAAAGATGCGGACCAAATCGCCATTGTAACAAGAGATCCCGGGACGAATGTGTTCCGTGCTAAAGCGACTGGTGAAAACGGTTATATTTCTGTTGATTTTGAAAAGACCGTCACTGAACGAGAATGTTTTAGCGAAAATGAATGTGTAAACAATGTTTGGTTAGGTGTCACTGTAAATGTTGGCCACATCGGTTCCATTGTAAATGTTACGATTAACCGAAACTTAATGCCAAATTATTAAGTTTGTAAGCAGGTGTATTTCATATGCCTGCTTTTTTTGCGTACAATAAGCATTTTATGTAAACTAACACGATAATCGATAGACTATTATTTCGCGGTCCTTTTTTATTGAGGCTATGCTAAAATGAAATTGCCAAGTTTTGTTAGCCCGAAAATATCATTAGGGAAATTTCGTTAACCAGTTTTTATCTGAAATCATTCAAAAATGAAGGGAAGTAAGATGAAAATGAATATGTTAAAAGAAAAAATGATAGCAGTGATGAATGAAATTGACTTTTCAGGCAATGTATTAGTGAAATGCAGAAATGATCTGTTATACCATTCTAGTAACGGTTTTGCGAATCGTACCCATCGTATTTTAAATAACGACTTAACACGATTCGGGATCGCCTCCGGGTGCAAAATCTTTACAGCCGTAGCGGTTTGCCAGCTTGTAGAAAAGGGGCAGCTTTCATTTGAATCGAAGTTATCCGATATTTTAGATATTCCTCTTCCGCTTTTTGATAAGGATATCACTATTCACCATTTGTTAACCCATTCAGCGGGGATCCCAGATTACTTTGACGAAGAAGTTATGGATGATTTTGCAGAATTATGGGTGAATCAGCCAATGTATTTAATGCGGAACGGCCGTGATTTTTTACCTTTATTCCAGGATGAAGCAATGAAGCTGAAAGTGGGCGAGCGCTTCCACTACAATAATGCAGGCTATATACTGCTAGGTCTTGTCGTTGAACAATTGAGCGGTCATGGCTTTGACGAGTATGTAACGGAAAATATTTTCAAGCGTGCGGGTATGGAGCAATCAGGATACTTTGAACTGGATGCACTGCCTTCAAATACGGCACTCGGCTATATTGATGAGGAAAACGGCAAATGGAAATCCAATATTTATTCTGTACCAGTTAAAGGCGGTGCGGACGGCGGTGCTTTTGTTACGGTGGAGGACATGCATCGTTTCTGGCAAGCTTTAATGAAGTTTGAACTTTTAAGTGAAGCAATGACAAAGCAATTATTAACGCCTTATATTCATACCGATAATCATTTTGATCGCTTTTACGGCTATGGGGTATGGATTGACACAAAAGAAGACAATATTTTTAAGTACCATGTAATGGGCTATGATCCTGGCGTTAGTTTTCATTCTGCCTATTATCCGGAAAGCGGTATGGTTAGTGTGGTTTGTTCGAACAAAAGTGAAGGCGCTTTTGACGTCTTTAAGGAAATTGAAAAGAGATAGAATGGGAGCCAACTAGCTGAGGCTAGTTGGTTTTTATATATTGTTAGGGGGCGTGGTTTTCTAATATCTGGCGCGGTTCTTCTAATAAATTGTGAAAAGTTCTAATAAAATGCCGAACTTCTAATATAATCGCTCGATGTTCTAATAACTCATTAAAATGTTCAAATATCCTTCATAGATGTTCTAATATCACTCTCACATGTTCTAATAACCGCATCATTTGTTCTAATAAAAACTAGCTGTTATCCAATTAGCCTCGATATTGCGGGAAATATCTCTCAAAAGCGTACGATACACCTAGATTTTCTAATAACCTTTCAATTTGTTCTAATATCCAGTCTAACTGTTCTAATAATAGCCGCTAATGTTCTAATAAAAGTCACAACCCCTTCAGCACACCCCACTATTTCCCGGACAAATCATCAGTTACAACCGATTTTCCGAATTCTGCGGAAGTTTTCGCCAAAACTCTCCCCACCCCATAAAAAAAGTGCCCGCACACCCGTATGCGGACACTTCTTATATCAACCCTCGACCGCGTCAACCTCAACTACCTTCTCACGATCCGCCTTCAACGCTATGTAAACCATCATTACCAAAATAAGCGATGAACCGAGCCACTGGAAACTTCCGAACGGTTCCTTCAGCCATAAAACTGTTGCCAATACGGCAGTCAACGGTTCAATATTACCGAGCAGGCTCGTTTCTTTAGCGGTAAGTGTTTGAAGACTTTCAATGTAAAACCAGAAAGCCAGCATGGTGCCGAAAATAATGACGACAATTAAATAAAATACCGTTGCGCCTGTCCATACCGAAATATCCACATCCCATGGCGGCTGCACAAAACTCATCGTCACTCCGGCCAGGAACATCGCCCAGCCGACAACGACAAGTGAATCGAAGCGCTTTAATAGTGGAATAACATAAAGCGTATAGAACGCTAGCGTTACACCAGATAATAATCCCCAAATAATTGAAGGGAGCGGTACGGCAAATGTGGAAAGGGAGCCGTTCGTTAATAAAAAGAAGCTTCCGCTAAGAGCTAGCACAATTGTTACTGCATCTTTTTTCGTAAATCTGGATATGCCACGTACCGTCACCCAAATTATAATCATAACCGGTGCCATGTACTGTAATAATGTTGCGACCGCTGCATTACCTTCTTTAATCGAAGCCATATATGTGTACTGAACCCCGAGCATTCCAATAATCGCGAAAACGAGCAAGCGGAAAGCAGCCCATTTTTCCCGCCATATCTGTAAAATTTGTGCCCGATCCTTAAATATTGCCTGGGCAATTAAAAGCAGAATACCGGCAATGACAAGGCGTGTGGACACAAGCCAGTTCACTTCAATACCAAGAGAAAACAGTTGTTGTGCCATTGTTCCGCCGATACCCCAGAAGAAACTGCCGCTCACTACTAATAAAAAGCCAATCATTCGTTTGTTTTTCATGCCAAATCCTCACATTATGTATAATTACTTCATTGTATCGAATTATTATTCAAATTGCTATATCGTATCGCTATTTACACCATCCAATCTAAAGAATGAATATAACTACTATTTTAATATAACAAAAAGACCGCAATGTCCCTTTTTCGTCATATAAAAGGACATATAGATAGTAAAAGGAGGTGAATGACAATGTTAACAATTAGTGCAGGTCATTACGGAAAGGGGACAGGCGCCTCAGGTTATATGAATGAAGGAGAGGAGACTGCCTTGCTTGTGCAGGAACTCGGTAAAAAATTGCAGCAAAAAGGCGTGAAGGTCAATGTAATTATTGATAAGCAATCTAAAAGCCAGCAGCAAAATTTAACGTATTTAGTGAAGCAGCATAATGCATCACAACGCGAGCTTGATGTAAGCATTCATTTTAATTCCGCGCCTACACAGCAAAAAGAGGGAATCGGCACAGAAGTGCTTTATGTGAATCCAGCTATATCAACATTTGCGCAAAAGATTAGCACCGAAATTGCGAAAGCAGGAAAGTTTAAAAACCGCGGAGCAAAACAGCGTAAGGATCTGGCTTTTTTAAATGGTACAACGAAAAAAGCCATTCTTATAGAAGTATGTTTCGTAAATTCTGAGCAAGATGTAAAGTTATACCGGGCAAATAAAGACCAAATAATTGAAGCAATTGCCGAGACCTTAAAAAGCTATTTTCCGAACACAACACCACCAACACCGGCACCACCAGTAACACCGGCGCCGACATCAGCACCGGATCCGCAAACAATTACGAGTAAAGCATTACAGCAAAAAGTGGAAGCCATTTTTAATGACAAAATAGCTGTACGTGCACAACTTAAACAAGGTGTTCAAATTGGCGTATTTCAGCCATTATGGTTGGAAAAATTTGATGCTGGCACACTAACGCTATACGATTATATGGCACTCACAACATTGCACTACCAAAAAAATAACTCGAATATGTAACCTTTTATCTCTTAATTCGACTAATGTAGTGAAATTACCGAAAGGATGGAACTATATGAAAAAAATTGCACCTTTAGCATTATCTGTACTGTTACTTGGAACTGCTGCTGCTTATGCTGATCAGCCAACAATTGAAGGGACTGAGGAAGTGGAAAAAGCAGGAACATTTGTCCAGCACAGAGGGAATATCACTGCAGTCGAAGAGAGGGAAAATGCCAAATTATTTACGGCAGAACAAGATGGCAATCTGTTCAATTTCTATGTAGATAATAAAACACTCGTTTTTGATGAACATGGCAATGAAGTTGAACTGAAAATGGGTGATACGATTTCACTTTCCATTTATGCGGATCAGCCGATGATCTTAATTTATCCGCCGCAATATGCACCACCTGTAGTGATTGTGGAAAAAGATGATACGGCCAACTCTGTAAAAGTGGTACAATTCGATGAAAACTTCTTAAGTGATGATGGAAATTTAAAGCTGAATTTAAATGAAGAATCGGTCATCGTCAATACAAAGGGCGAAAAAGTGTCCGCAAAAGAATTGAAAAACTATAGTGCGATTGTATTTTACGGACCAACAACGAAAAGTATTCCAGCACAGACAGCACCGGAAAAAATTGTCGTGTTCCCAAAACTTGATGAAGCAGTAGAAAATCCTGAAATGGCATCAGAAATCCAGGAAATAATTGGTGAGGATTACAAAGAAGTCGATGGCAAAATCATGGTGCCGTTACGTATAGTCGCGGAAGAACTTGGCTTTAAAGTCACTTCAACAGGAAATGGTGCGGTTATTTCAAAAAATGCACTGTCCTACACAATTACACGTGGCGAAAAAACATATGGCCATAATCGGGCACTTAAACATTTTGACGTTGCACCAGCATTACTGGAAGAAAACAAAACATATGTAGAGTATGATTTTGTTGAACAGTTGCTGAACTAAATAAAATAGCTTACCAGGCTAAAATTCATTTACTCCATGAGTTTTAGCTTTTTTTGATACAAAAAGGTGCTTTGAATGAAACTCAAAGCACCTTCTGTTAATGAATGGTACGAGGCTGTTTTTTTATTAAAATTACAAATAAGCTTGCCATGACACAGCAGACACCGGCCATGAAAAATGCCCAAGTATACGTATTGAAATAAGAATATAACATACCCCCACCATAAGCCGCCGTTGCAGCACCTACTTGATGGGAAGCGAAAATCCAGCCGTAAATAATTGCACTTTTATGTACACCGAATATTTGTCTTGAAAGATTGATGGTAGGGGGTACAGTTGCCACCCAATCCAATCCGTAAAATACAGTGAAAACAAGGATCCAAGTTAGATTGCCTTCCATTAACGCAAAAGGCAGCAAAACTAGAGATGCGCCTCTAAATAAATAATACCAGAACAGAAGCCAACGATTATCAATACGATCGGACAGCCAGCCTGAAAGCGTAGTCCCTACCATATTGAAAACGCCCATAAACGACAGCAAGGAAGCTGCGGTGACGATTGGGATGCCGAAGCTGATACAGTAGGAAATAAAATGAGTCCCGACGAGCCCGTTCGTTGAAAAACCGCAAAAAAAGAAACTCCCGGCTAGTAGCCAGAATTCTTTAGCACGTACAGCTTCCGCCAACCCTTTAAATGCCACAACAATAGGATTACCATTTGATTGACCATCCGCAACGTCAGTATCCTCTGTCTGACCATACGGAAGGATGCCGATTTCCTTTGGTGTGTTTTTCATAAATAAAAAAATGATGAAAAACATGACTGTGCTGATCGTTATAATGAAACCAACTGCCCAACGCCATGAGTAATTTTCGATAATTGCCGCAAGCAAGGGGAGGAGAATCAACTGACCCATTGCGGTACTCGCTGTCAGAATTCCTGTTGCCAGACCTCTTTTTTCTTTAAACCAGTGATTTGCTACATATGGACTAAGTACCGTTAAAAACAGACTGGAACCAAGTCCGATAATAATACCCCAAATAATGATCAGTTGCCATGATTGATTCATCATGAAAATTAATAAAAGACCTACCATTAACGTTCCCATTGAAACAAGCATCATTTTCTTTAATCCGAATTTTTGGAGTAATGCGGCCATGAAAGGTCCAGCAAATCCGTAAATAAACAAGCTGATTCCAAAAGCCAAAGAAATCACTTGGCGATTCCAGCCAAACGCTTTTTCAAAAGGAGTTAAAAAAACCCCGGAAGATGCCATTGCAATCCCGGCGGCAATAATGGAGCAGAATGATATAGCAAGAATAATCCAGCTATAGTGAATTTTTTTCAACTGAACACCGCCTTTTTATACTATATTGTAATTTTAAAGACAAACAGATTATATGTAAAACAGTATTTTCGGATTATTTAGAAATTTATTTTTATGTAAAAATCTATTCTCAAATTTATTTAATATAATTCCAGGAACGATAGCATATGTTAGGTAACAACACTAGCAAGGAAGTGGTTCCAATTATTGATAAAGCACTCATTATGATTATTGCTTTAAGAATTATTTCGGGAAGTATTGAGTTAACGGCTGCTGCATTAATGTTTAAATTCAATGATTTAGAAAAGGCCTTTTATATTAATACATTACTTGCACTAGTCGGTCCGGTCATTTTAATCGTTACAACGGGACTAGCATTGCTCGGCCTGGCGGAAAAAATCTCGCTTGCTCGAATCATATGTCTTTTCTGCGGGATTTCATTGATTCTTTTCAGTTTGAAAGCCAGTTAAAGACAATGTAAAAAGGACCTTTCAGCTATTGCTGTCGGGTCCTTTTTTCTATGATATTTCTTTTGGTTCAATATCCTCGATTTTGATGAATTTCCACACCAGGAATAAAAGAATTATTCCTAATATACCAGCAGTAATATAACTAATATTGAGGTGGTCTTTCATGACAAGCGACATGATAGGCGGGCCTGCAGCAACGCCGATAAATCTGGCTGAACTGTAGAATGAAGAGACAGTACCGCGCAATTCTTTTCTAATATTATCAGTAATGATAGTATCAAGAGCCGGTAATAATGCACCAATTGCAATTCCGACGATGCTTGTAACGATCAGCAGTAGAAATAGCTTTTTACTTGTATAACCGACAAAAATAATGCTGGCGGACATTGCAATTAAAGAAATAACGATAATTTTCTTGATTCGTTTCAAATCTCCTTTAATTTTCCGGCCGGAAATATAAGAAGAAATACAGAGAAGTAAAAGTGGGATGGCCAGCACAAACCTTTCTTGATCCCTTTAATGTCATGAACTTTTTCCAAATTTTCAGATAAGAAAAATAACATGCTGAATAATATGAGCATAACAAGGGCGCCATTAAGAAATACCGTATACAGCCATCTTCCTTCGTCTTTAAAAACTTCTTTCGTATTGTGTAAAAACCCCTTAAATTTTAACGGTTCATCCTTTTCTTTAGGCACTTTAACAAAGAAAAAAATAAGTACAATCGAAATTAAACTGAGTGCAGAAATAGAAAAGAAGGGAAGGAACCATAGTATTGCAGCAAATATCGAGCCTAAAATCGGACTCAATACTTTACCGAATGTATTGGAAGTTTCGATAATCCCTAAAGTCGAGCTGATTTTTTCATCATCATCTTGATACAGGTCACCTACAAGCGGTAAAACGATGGGCATCGCTCCTGCGGCACCTATACCTTGGATAATCCTGCCGATAATAATCATTGTGAACGGGTCATCTATTTTCCATGAAGCGAACCCAGCGATTAAACCGCCGATTAAAGCTAAAATCAGACTCGGTAATATGACGACTTTCCTGCCAAAGCGATCAGATAAATAGCCAGCTACCGGAATAAGAAAAATAGCTGCCACTGAATAGCTTGTAATGATCATGCTAGACTGGAAAGAGGTGATTCCGACCTTGTCTTCTAGTATTGGAAGTACTGGAATAAGCATTGAATTTCCTAAAGTCATAATGAGCGGAATAGAAGTAAGACTTACAATGCACCATATACTTACACCCTTATTTTTATCCATTACCACACCTCGATGAATTTTGCTTTTGTTTAGGTATGGTTTCCTTTCACGAACATTTTATACGCAAGGTTTGGTTGTATAAATTTTTTATTTAAAATAATAATTCAAAAGCATGCTTTCCAAAATAAAGTCCAAAACCAATCATAAAAATGGACGAAAAAACGGTTACAGTTTTCAAGAGCCTAATGGATAATAATTTGCGTGCGACACTCGATAAGGAAGCATAAAGAAAATTCACAAATATTATGCCAAGTAGTATGGCACCACTAATTAGTATAATGTCAAATCCTGTAGCGATTCCTGCTGTTTTCGCAAGGATCGAGCCATAGATTCCTAGCCAGAAAAGGATTGTAATGGGATTCAGCAAAGACATTAACAACCCAGCTAATAACGAATGTCTTAATCGTACGATTCTACCGGTTTTAGAGTTCATTTCTATTTTATGTAATGTCAGTAAACTTTCAATCCCAGTATACAAAAGGACGAAACAGCCAAAAGACCATAAGAAGGTTTGCAATATGATTGAATCGATAAATTTTCCGACGCCAAAATACACGACAAGCATATAAGCAATGTCAGTAGCCAAGGCACCCAGACTAAAAAACCATGCATGAAAAAATCCGTTTTTCAATCCAGTATTTATTAAAACGTTCTTAACAGGACCGAATGTAGCAGCCATCGTTATGCCTAAAAAAATATAGGTAAAGATCGAATTCATAAACTGTCCTCCATTAATTAGATATTTGTGCATTTTATTCGACGGTAAGGTTTTTTAGGACTAGTAATAGGCTAAGGAGATTATTTATTTTGAAGAATACTATCCACTTCGGTTAAAGGTGGGGAATACCCAGTTTTTATAATCAATACATAGATTATTTTTTGGATTTATTGTTATAATTTTAACGTAATGATCATTATCAAAAATTATAGTTAAAGGGAGGCAGTTATTATGCAAATAGATAAAAATATGCAGGAAATGTTTTCGAACTTCATTTTACAACGAGTAAAAGAGGATAAGATGGAGGAAGCAAAAGCTTTACTAGCTGAGAATTTTAAAAAGCAGGATGAAGGTACATTTACAAAAGAGGACGTTGAACAGTTTGTTCCAAAAATGCTGGAATATTTAAAACCGGAAAAAATTGAAGAAATTCGAACAATCGCTAAAAATTTCTCAATCAATTTCTAGTAAATCCTATCAGTTCACAAAATTTTTATAAATTTAAAAGGAATCCGTTTGTTCGAAATATTACGAACAGTATTCTCTTTTTTTGTCCTTTAAAGAACCCCGACAATTCCCTCTATGTCAACAATGTTAAACAGAACATTTACCCCTTACTTCAGCGAGCTAAACCAAAATTATTATACAATGTAATCTTTTTGTAATTAGACTGTAACAAGATTTTGACATTAAATATGGATTTACCTCTATTTTTTTCCGGTTTTGTACTATACAATGAGGTGGACAGCTTATGAAAGGATAGGGAACAATGAATCAAAAACTGATTACATTGGTTGTTGCAATCTTCCTCGTTTGTACACTAGCTGTTACACCGACATCAGCTAAGGTAGTATTTGCAGATGTTGCGACAACCGATGCCACTTACGACGAGATCCAGTATTTAATTAGCCTTGGAGCAATTAAAGGATATCAAGAAAATGGCAAAACGTACTACAAACCCAACATGAGTGTGACACGTGCACAAGCTGCGAAAATGGCAGTCATTGCTGCAGGTAAAAGTCCACTAAAAGTAAGTAAATCCTCGTACACAGATGTTAAAGTCGGGACAGAACAATCGACATACATCGAACGTGCACGTCAACTCGGATTATTTACTAAAACATCAGGGAATTTTTCTCCTAATGCCACTTTGTCTCGTGAAGAAATGAGTCACGTATTATCGATTGCATTTAATTTAAATGCAAGTGACTATAAGGATTTGCCGGTGTACTTCCCAGATGTATCGAATTCGAATACATATGCTCCGTATATTAAAGCAATCTACTATAATGGGATTACAAAAGGTAGTGACGGCAAATACATGCCAAAAAGCTCGGTTACACGAGCACAGTTTGCGTCATTTATCGCAAGAGCAAAAAGCGATAAATTCCGACTAGCCTTACCCGAACACCTTGATTCAGTTGATACGACACAAGTAATTGGTCTTGTATCAGTAACAACAGATGGCTTAAATGTTCGTACAGAGCCGAATACATCAAGTTCAGTGATTGGCCGAGTAAATACGGGCGGTAAGTTATCGGTGTATGCTGTGGAAGGTAATTGGTTGAAGGTTTCTTATCAAGGCTACTACGGCTATATCAGTAAATCTTATGCCAAGTTCCTTGCACCAGACGGCAATGCCATTGGACCATCAATTAAAGCTGTCAAAACAAATACAATTATAAATCTGTATTACAAACCGACATCGTCATCTAAAAAAATTAAACAAATTTCTGCCGGTTCAACATTGTCAGTCTATAAAGAAATTGACGGCTATTATTTAACAACAGCAGGGGGAGTTCCTGGCTATATTGTAAAAAATAGCACGACGGATGTAGGGGGTTCCAATGTGAATCCACCACCATCAGAAACAGGTTCCGACAATAATGATCCTGTCGTTACATCCGGCACAACGGGTAAAGTAACGGTTGCGAGTTTAAATATGCGCAAACAAGCTTCAGGATCATCAGCAACTATTAAACAGTTATCTAAAGGAACTGTTGTTGCGGTACATTCCATTGATGGCTATTGGGCAAAAGTAACTGCGGGCAAAGATACAGGCTACGTGCACAAATCGTACATTAAACTAGTGAACGAAAAGGGCAGTCCTATTAAAGACCGCATTATTATTTTAGACCCTGGGCACGGTGGTAAAGATCCAGGTGCTGTAAATGCTAGCCATACGGAAAAAGCGATTGTTTTAAAAGTTGGCAATCTTGTCAAACAAAAACTTGAAGCAAATGGCGCAAAAGTTTACTCAACGCGTACAGGGGATACATTCCCGACATTACAAGAGCGTGTGAACTTCACCAATAGCAAATTTGGTGAAATCTTTGTTAGTATCCACGTAAATGCTGCGACATCATCAAGTGCACAAGGTACTGAAACGTACTACAGCATTACAACGGGTGATCAGTATGAAGAGGATAAAAAGCTGGCAACATACATCAATACTGAAATTGTTAACAACGCGAAAATGAAAAACCGTGGTGTTAAAGAAGCTCAGTATTATGTGACACGCAATATGATCATTCCTTCTGTCTTAGTAGAACTTGGGTTCATCTCAAATGCAGAAGACCGTAATAAATTAATCGATGATAAGTATGTAGAAATCTATGCACAATCTATTTATAACGGGATTGTGGATTACTACAGAAAATAAAATATAATAAAATATGCTGTTCAATGGCTTAGTTCTTGTAAAAGGACTAAGCCATTTTTATTTAGTATTAATAGAAAAATATGGTAAAATTTATGGGGATTTAACTTTTGCATTTGGGGTTGAATTGAAGCAATCAAGTTTAACCGAAAAATGCTGAAATAGTGAATAAAAATAGTAAATAGTGAGGTGATTTAATTGACTTTTAAAATGATAAAAAAGGAATTCAAGTTGGTTGGCTTAAAGGGCAG
Organism: Solibacillus sp. FSL W7-1324; assembly: GCF_038008025.1. Lineage (NCBI taxonomy): Bacteria > Bacillati > Bacillota > Bacilli > Caryophanales > Caryophanaceae > Solibacillus > Solibacillus sp. FSL W7-1324. The sequence goes on along the minus strand of NZ_JBBOYH010000001.1, from coordinate 1,948,811 downwards.
TGGAGAGTATGAAAACTTTGGAAGTGAAGTACCATTGCTTGCAAAACAGTTATTAAGTCGTTCGAGTGACTTCGATTTCCCAACCGGAAGTGAAATTGCATTGTATGAGCCTAAAAAAAGTGCCGGCCATACGACGGGCAATTTCTATGTAGGACTTATCGTTCGCGAGAGAGTGAACAAAATCCCGACAGGAATGGATTATTTAGAGACAGATAACCATTATATTACGACTAGAGGCAACATAATGGAACTTGGTAAACTTCATGGAGATTTGCTTAATTGGGGAACAGCGCAAGGTTATAAAAGAGATCTTGATTCTTATATTATCGAAACTTATCACCCTGTCAACGAAGGGGAAGAAGTAGAAATCTATTTACCAATCATTGCGTAGAACTTAAAAAGGAGAAGAAAAATGGGCGAAAAATTAGTGAGAGTCGGAACAACATACATACCGGTAACGGATGTGGAACAATCTGCTGAATGGTATGTAAAGAACTTGGAAGCGGCTTTAAGTTACAAAGACACGGATAAAGCCATATTAAACTTTGCAAATCAAAGTTTTTTTCTCGTGAAATCGAATGAAAATGAAAGTGCCAATTTTAAAGATAAATATGGAAACGAACGTTTTTCAATAACATTTGAAGTTGATGGATTACACGCTTTAGCACAATTGCATAAAGAATTTCAGCAAAGCGGTGTAGAAGTCGGTGAGATTGAAGATCGCGGGCATGCCGGTAAGAATTTTGTCTTTTATGATTTGGATAAAAATAAATTCGATGTTTGGAGCGAACTGAGCCCTGCTTTTAAAGAAAAATTTAAATAACTTCTATACGGACTTAGTATGGGTGAATTCCAAACTAAGTTTTTTACGTAATAATGAATCTTTTCTTGTTCTGTTCCGTACATAAACATAGTGGCGAATGAAATTGTTTAGTATTTATAAACATACTCATTACATAATTTTTTACTTATTTTATAATTGGAATAATTACTATATAATGGAATTCGCTAGTTCTTATAAACAGGAGGTACGCTCATGGTGTTACAACTGAAAGATGTGACGAAACGCTACCGTGATTTCGTTGCAGTAAACCGATTGAACTTTACAATTGAAAAAGGCGAAATATTTGGCTTGATCGGGCAAAATGGTGCAGGTAAAACGACTACATTCCGAATGATTCTGGATTTACAGGATACAACAGAAGGTACCATTACATGGGAAGGGCAGCCGATTAAATCGGTAAGCCGTGATTTTTTAGGTTATTTACCAGAAGAGCGCGGTATTTTCCCGCAAATGAAAGTGGAAGAGCAGCTTTACTTTTTCGGCGAGCTGCATGGTATGGATAAAAACGAGCTGAAAAAAGATATCGACTTTTGGATCGAGCGCTTTGATCTGGAAGAAAAACGAAATGTAAAAGCCGAGACTTTATCAAAAGGGAATAAGCAAAAGGTTCAATTAATCGCCAGCTTTATTCACAAACCGGCGTTTTTAATTCTGGATGAACCGTTTAGCGGTCTGGACCCGGTTAATATGGAGTTGCTGAAAAATGCAATTTTGTATTTGCGCGATCAAGGAATGACGATTTTATTCTCGAGTCACCAAATGGATAACGTTGAGGAGCTTTGTGATCACTTATGTTTACTAAAGCGCGGTGAATCCCTGTTTTCAGGCTCGCTGCTTGATCTGAAAAAACAGTACGGAAAAACGAAACTGACAGTACGTACTGACAAATCTTTTGAAGTATTAAGCAACTACCCAGGTGTGAATCATGTCAAAATGGAACGGGATTCACAGGCAGTACTGACACTTGAAGATGAAAAATATGCACCTGAAATTTTTGACCTGCTTTCAAACGGCAATTACATCGAAAAATTCAGTTTAGATTATTTATCGCTGCATGAAATTTTCAAAGAGAAAGTAGGTGCCGGCCTTGTCTAAATTTAAAGTGCTCATTAAAAAATTATATAAACAGAAAATCACATCGAAATCCTTTATTTTAACAACATTGCTTTACTTAGTAGTGCTAAGCGGTTTTATGTTCTGGTCTGAAATCAAAGACCTTATTTTCTCGGGGGATGCCGATACGATTGCTGTTGTAAATGAAACTGATTTTGATATCGCGCAAGTGCTGCAGAATACAGATGATGTGGAATATGTATATGTTGAATCGGGGGATATCGCGGATAAATTGAAGGACGGAGACTATTATGCGGCCTTTACCTTATCAGACGCAGATGGTAAACTGGCGGCGAAAATCGAATCCTATGATCCTCTTCCGCTAAATGACCAGCAAGATTTCCAAAGTGCGCTAAGTCAGGCAGGCCAGCTGTATGCGATGAGTCAAATGGAATTATCACCGGAGCAGCAACAGTTACTATTGTCATCAGAACCGGTCATTACGTTGAATTCATTGAATGAAACTGCCAATGATGGCAAATCTGCTGAAGAAAAAATGGCGGGTGTCTGGGTTTCATATGCGATTGGAATTATCATCTATATTTTTGTGGCATCGTATTTATCGATGATTACAACTGATGTTGCTTCAGAAAAAGGGTCTCGTGCTCTGGAAATGCTGTTAGTCAGCGTGAAACCTGAAGTGCATTTCCGTTCAAAAATAGTCGGTGTATTTTTAGTCGCCCTTACACAATTCGTCATTCTATTCGGAGGCCTCTTATTATTGTTACGCTTCTCGGATGGCGGAAACAAATGGTCAGTTGTAACGGATCTGCTTAATTCACTATCGATTAGCTACTTCTTGTATATCGTCGGTTTCTTATTCTTAACAATTTTCATGTATTTAATTATCGGCGCATTATTCGGTTCGCTTGTATCTAAAGTTGAAGAGGCAGGGCAAGTAATGATGCCGGCAATGATGCTGACACTCGTTGGATTCTACGTAATGCTGACAGGTATGGGTAACCCGGATACAATGCTGATTAAAGTGTTCTCGTATATTCCGTTTACATCAGGTATGGTGATGCCGATGCGTTTAGGTGCAACGGATATGAGTGCCATTGAACCAATCATTAGCTTTGTTCTATTGATTGCAACGGTGTTAACGCTATACTTCATGAGTCTGTCATTCTACAAACGAAGTGTACTGACATATTCATCAGGCGGTATTATTGAAAAAATGAAAACGGTATTTAAAGTAACAACGTAAGTTTTAAATCATGCTCCCCCTTATGTGGACAGAAAATCTGTTCATCTTAATGGGGAGTTTTTTCATGCTTTCAATAAAATAATTTTCATCCTAATATAAGTTAACCTAAATAAAAATATGGTTGACGTAAAAGAATGATTGCTTTATATTTACGTTAACCTTATAAAAATACAGGTTAACTAAACGGTTTTATTTTAATATTTTTTTAACAATTAAAATCTTACTGATCAATAGGGGGAAGTATTAATGAATTGGGTTCAATTAGCTGAAGAAGTTCTCGAAGGAAAAATACTTACGCATGAAGAAGCGTTAGCCATCGTCCATGCACCGGACGATGAATTGCTACTATTAATGCAAGGGGCCTTTCTTATTCGGAAGCACTATTACGGTAAAAAAGTAAAACTAAATATGATAATGAATGCTAAAAGTGGCTACTGTCCTGAAAACTGCGGCTATTGTTCACAATCATCCATTTCTACTGCACCAATTGAAAAATATCCGTTTATTACAAAAGAAGAAATCATTGCCGGTGCTAAAAAAGCATTTGAAAATCAGATTGGAACGTTTTGTATTGTTGCGAGTGGACGTGGACCGACACGTAAAGATGTAAAGGTTGTAAGTGAAGCGGTTCAGGAAATTAAAGAACAATACGGATTAAAAGTTTGTGCTTGTTTAGGGTTGCTAAAAGATGAACAGGCAGAACAATTAAAAACAGCTGGAGTCGACCGCTATAATCATAATTTGAATACATCCGAAAAGCATCACGATTTTATTACAACTTCACATACATATAAAGACCGGGTCAATACGGTTGAAATTGCTAAAAAACATGGGATGTCACCTTGTTCGGGGGCGATTATTGGAATGCGTGAAACGAAACAGGATGTTGTTGATATTGCTTATGCACTTCATGCACTGGATGCAGATTCCATACCAATCAACTTTTTAAATGCAATTGATGGGACAAAGCTGGAAGGCACAAAGGAGCTGGATCCCCGCTATTGCTTAAAAGTACTCGCCTTATTCCGCTACATTAACCCAACAAAGGAAATACGAATCGCTGGAGGACGTGAAATCAACTTAGGATCGTTACAGCCACTTGGGTTGTATGCTGCAAATAGTATTTTTGTAGGGGATTATTTAACAACAGAAGGTCAAGAGGAAAATGCGGATTACGCATTAATCAGAGATTTAGGCTTTGAAATTGAAATCAATGAGAAGCAGGCAGCACTTCAAATATAGGCTGGATACGAGAGATCATCTACCTAATTAATTATAAAAAAGCAATACTAGCAAGCGTCAATTCAACATGCGAGTAGCTATTCGCAAGCATTCGTAGTAAACTAATAGTGTACGGAGAGATTTGTATCTAAAACAAGTCTCTCTTTTTTATGAACGAAAAACAGTAGTAAGGATGAAAGCATGAGAAAAAAAACAGAACTACAAGTAGAAAGTAAAGCGATTAAGGATTTGACGAATGGCAATCCATTAATTTTAAAAGATACAGTTGTAATGCCGGAAGTATCGATTGAAGAAGGCAGCCTTCTTCATTTAGTTGATAAAAGCGGCGGCTATATTGCAACTGGCTATTACGGTATTCAAAATAAGGGAATCGGCTGGGTGCTGACTCGTAAAGAAAAAGAGCAGATCGATGTGAAGTTCTTTACAAAAAAAATCCGTGAAGCTGCTGAAAAACGTGCAGACTTTTTTGCCTCTGAAGATACAACTGCTTTCCGTGTATTTAATGGCGAAGGTGACGGCATTGGTGGTTTGACAATTGATTTCTTTAACGGCTTTTACATGGTGAGCTGGTACAGTGAAGGGATTTATTCATTCCGTAATGATATTTATGAAGCATTGAATGCGGCAGTGAATACACGCGGGATTTATGAAAAACTGCGCTTTGATACAAATGGTCAATATATTGATCAGGATGATTATGTATCCGGTGAAAAAGGCGAATTCCCGCTGATCGTTCAGGAAAACGGCATGAACTTTGCGGTTGATCTGAATGATGGGGCAATGACAGGGATTTTCCTAGATCAACGGAATGTACGTAAAGCATTACGTGACCGCTATTCAACAGATAAGACGGTACTGAATACATTCTCATACACTGGAGCGTTTTCTGTTGCTGCTGCATTAGGCGGAGCATCGGGAACAACTAGTGTCGATCTGGCAAAACGCAGCTTACCTAAAACAATCGAGCAATTCAGTGTGAATGGAATTGACTATGAATCACAAGATATTAAAGTGATGAACGTATTCGACTATTTCAGCTATGCCGCAAGAAAAGGCCTGAAATTTGATGTCGTTGTACTGGATCCGCCAAGTTTTGCCCGTACGAAAAAAATGACATTCAGTACATCAAAAGACTATCCGAAATTGCTTAAAGATGCGTTAACGATCACAAACAATGGTGGCGTGATTATCGCATCGACAAACAATGCAAGCTTTAATATGAAAAAGTTCAAAACATTCATCGATAAAGCGTTTAAAGATTATGGTGCACGCTATAAAATTTTGGAAGAGCACCAGCTACCGGAAGATTTCACGGTACCGCATAATTTCCCGGAATTCAATTATTTAAAAGTAGTCATCATTCAAGTGATGAACTAATCGGAGTGATATGATATGAAATACAATAAAACAACGATGCTGAAATTAATCAACGAGCATCGCGAACTGCATGACGAACTGAAAAAACTGAAATCGGAAATGGGACTGGAAAAAAACTTCGCCGTTAAAGCGCTGTACCATTCAGCAGTGGCAGAAGATGGTCCATATATGAAAGATTATCAGGACCTGGAGCGTTTACGCTAATACTGGCACCGCAACGATTGAAACCAATTGTTGCGGTGTATTTTTTTGAGCGTGACCATTAAATTAACTGTATATAATCATGATACAATACAGCTATAATATGTAAAATTGAGGGGAAAGCTATTGAGTATTCGAGAACAAAGAAAACAACAGCGCAGGGAACAAATCATTCAGGCAGCAAAAGCTTTAATGTTGAAAAGTGGCATTCAGCAAGTTCAACTGCAGGATGTTGCCAATGAAGTAGGAATTGGGATTGCAACATTTTATCGTTACTTTGCCAATAAGGAATTGCTTGTATTAGCCATAAATAATGAAATAACACGAGAAATGACAAATACAATCAAGCATATTGCTAAGGAACCAATCACCGCTTACAAACAAATTGATCGGATTTTAACTTATTATATTGAGTTAATCGATGATCCGGAGCATCAATTTGTGAAGTTTTTTAAAGCGTTCGAAGCATATAAACCGATATCAGAAGAGACGTACGAATACAAGGAATTTCTTGATATTCGAAAAGAAATGGCCAATGTTTTATATTCTATTGCGGTAAAAGGAATGGAAGACAAATCAATACGAGCAGGTATTGATATTCCGGAGTATGTATTTACAGTTGTACAAAATATAAGTTATTTTTCGGTAGAATCCTATTTGACCGAGCATGACCCTGATCTACCTGTAAAATTAGATCCTAAAAAACAGTTAAAGCTAATTCGAGAAATGTTTTTACAATTCATAGCTACTAAAAATTGACGGACCGATTAAACACTGCTATTGTTAAATTAAGATAGTGATAGTTAACTATCATATTTTAGGAGGATGATTCTGATGTCTCGATTAACAGGTAAAGTTGCCATTATTACTGGTGCTGCTCAAGGTATGGGTGCTGCCCATGCAAAAGCATTTGTAGAACAAGGTGCAAAAGTAGTTTTAACAGATTTAAATGAAGAAAAAGGGAAAGCATTTGCTGCAGAATTAGGGGAGAATGCAATCTTCATAAAACAAAACGTTACTTCAGAGGAAGATTGGACAACTGTTATCACAAAAGCTGAAGAAGCATTTGGTCCTGTGAACGTTTTAGTAAACAACGCTGGGATTTCAATGGCTAAAAACATGCTGGAAATGTCTTTAGATGAATACATGAAAATCGTCAATATTAACCAAGTTTCTGTATTTTTAGGTATGAAAGCAGTAGCAGCTTCAATGATGAAAGCTGGTGGCGGTTCAATCGTCAACATTTCTTCCATCAATGGCCTAGTTGGTGGTGCTGTAGGATATACAGATACGAAATTTGCTGTGCGTGGGATGACGAAAGCAGCAGCTTTAAACTTGGCGCCAATGGGTATTCGTGTCAACTCAGTACACCCGGGTGTTATTGCAACTCCAATGATTATGCAGGAAGATGCAAAAGCTGCAATCGAAGAATTTGCAAAGCATATCCCACTTAAACGAGTATCACAACCGGAAGAAGTATCTCAAGTAGTAGTCTTCCTAGCATCGGACGAGTCTAGCTACTCAACAGGTGCGGAGTTTGTCGTTGATGGCGGAATTACAGCACAATAATAGTTAAAAACAGCACTCCAACCGCAGAAAAGTAACGGTTGGAGTGCTGTTTTAATTTATTTTTTCGTTTTCTTAACTAACCATCTCTTATAGCTATATATCGTTATTGCTGCGAGCACAAGTACAATCAGGGTGATGACAATGACGAGTGTCCAAAATGAGCCTTCATCATCCTCATCGGAGTTCGTCTCATCTTTTAAAGTATCCACGAGTGAATCTACATCGTTGGCAATTTTTTCAGTAGTGTCAGCTGCATTGTCCTCTTCTTTCTTAGTCTCCGCAGGTGCATTTACTGCAAATGAAAATGAACCAGATAACGGATGCCCATCCTCGCTAATACTATCCCATTCAACTGTATAAGTGTCATTTGGAAGCGGATCAAGCATAATTCCGGTTAGGACCCCATCATTTATAGAAATCGAATGAATATCCATTTCTTTCCCGTCGCTTGCTATTACTTTAAATATACTGCCTTCTTCAATCTTCCCTTCAAACGTCAAATCAATTGTTTTTATATTTTCGTTTACAGATTCACCTTCTGCAGGATTAGTTGATACCAAGTGTGTATGTGCGAATGCTCCCGGTACAAATAATAAAAATGTAGCAACGAACGATAACAATAATTGTTTCCTCAATAAAAAAACTTCCTTTCGATATTCATTTAGCAGTTCCCATTCCTGCAGAAAAAATAAAAATCTGCTGTAAATGGAATATTGGTTTTAGTATGGACAAAAAAATACAGAAATATTGTAAGCGAAAATATAATTGCAAAAAGCCGTTACAAAATCATCTGTAAAATGGTCGGTAAAAAATAATTCGGAATCCGAAAAAAATATTTGTAAAATATATCGGAAAATTTAAATATTTGGTAAAATGGAGGAACTTGAGTAAAAAAGAGGGTGAAAGAATGAAGGTATTTCTAAAATTAGGTTGGTTTTTTAAAGAGCGAAAATACCAGTACATAGTCGGGCTTCTAATGCTTGTATTAGTAGCGATCCTGCAGCTCGTCCCGCCGAAAATTATCGGCTTCACAATTGATGAAATCGGTGCAAGGACATTGACGAAAGCAGGCCTGTTCAAATGGCTCGCCATCATTATCGGTGTAGCAATTGCCATGTACATACTGCGTTACTACTGGCGTCAAATGATTTTCGGCTCGTCCAACCTGTTGGCGCGAACATTACGCGAAAAGCTCCATCGCCATTTTACACAGATGTCCCCATCGTTTTATCAAAAGAATCGTGTCGGTGATTTGATGGCACATGCAACAAATGATATAAGTGCAGTGCAGCAAACTGCTGGCGGTGGAGTGTTAACATTGTTTGACTCGCTTACAACAGGGGGCTTTGTCATCTTGGCCATGGCGATTACAATCGACTGGCGTCTGACATTAATTGCACTCATTCCGATGCCGCTAGTCGCCTTATCGACGAGCTATTACGGCAAGCTTCTGCATGAGCGTTTCCGTCATGCCCAAGCGGCGTTTTCCGATTTAAACGATAAAACACAGGAAAGTATCAGCGGCATGAAAGTATTGAAAACGTTTGGTCAGCAACAGCAGGATGTTGCGGATTTTACGAAGCTTTCCGATGAAGTTGTGGAAAAAAATATGCGCGTTGCGAAAGTCGATTCACTATTTGACCCGACGATCAGCTTTGTAGTTGGATTGAGTTTTATGTTAAGCCTTGGATTCGGGACAAAATTTATTTTGGAAGAGGCAATGACTGTCGGGGATTTGGTAACTTTCACAACGTATTTAAGCATTCTGATCTGGCCAATGCTGGCAATTGGCATGCTGTTCAATATCGTTGAACGAGGCAGTGTTTCCTATGACCGGATCGAACGCATCTTAAATACTCCGATTGAAATCGATGACAAAGTTGGCGCAATCGAAGAAAATCCAACGGGTGATCTTCAATTCAATGTCACTTCATTTACATTCCCAGGAGATACGGCACCGACATTGAAAGATGTGCATTTTGAACTGAAACGCGGGGAAACTCTTGGAATCGTCGGTAAAACAGGCGCAGGGAAAACATCGATTTTAAAGCTGTTGCTACGTGAATTTGAAGGTTACAAAGGAACGATTCAATTTGGGGAACACAATATAAATGATTATAAGAAAAGTTCTTTGCGACAGGCGATTGGTTATGTACCGCAAGATCATTTTTTATTCTCGGCAACACTTTATTCCAATATTGCCTTTGCCAACCCTCGTGCAAGCATGCAGGAAGTTCGCGCAGCGGCAGCACTTGCAAATATTGATGAAGATATTATGAGCTTTACAGATGGCTATGACACGATCGTCGGAGAACGTGGCGTATCGCTTTCAGGTGGCCAGAAACAACGGATTTCCATTGCTAGGGCACTACTGATGAAACCTGAACTGCTTATTTTGGATGATTCTTTATCTGCGGTAGATGCACGTACGGAAGAAGCCATATTACATGCACTGAAAGAAGAACGTAAAAATGCAACTACGATTATTACATCACACCGTCTAAGTGCGATCCAGCAGGCGCATATCATTATTGTTGTAGATGAAGGGACGATTATTGAAAAAGGTACACACGAACAGTTGATGGCACTGGAAGGCAGCTATTATGAAATGTACCAGTTGCAGCAACTTGAGCAGTTAGTGGAACAGGGGGGTGACCACGATGGCGAATGAGACGATTTCAAGTAAAGAACAGCGCCTCGTATTAAAGCGCCTCTTTACGTATTTAAAGCCTCATAAAAAAATATTGGCTATTGCGCTGTTTCTTCTTGTTTTAACAGTACTCGGAGATATTATCGGTCCGTATTTGATCAAAATATATATCGATGACCATTTAATGATCGGCAATTTTGATATGACCCCAATCGTGACACTCGGAGTCGGGTATTTTATCATTCAGTTGCTGAATGTTGTGATTACCTATTATCAAAATATTAAATTCCAGGAGCTTGCCCTAAAAGTCATTCAGCAGCTGCGAATTGATGTGTTTTCAAAGATCCATCGACTGGGAATGCGTTATTTTGACCAGGTTCCGGCCGGTTCAATCGTATCCAGGGCAACAAATGATACGGAAGCGATTAAAGATATGTTCGTTTCGGTACTGATCAGCTTTGTACAGGCGGCATTTTTAATAGTTGGTGTATATTTTGCGATGTTTTTCCTGAATGCAAAACTTGCCTTCTACATGCTGCTATTGCTGCCGGTCATTATGTATATTATTTGGCTTTACCGCAAAATGAGTTCGGTTGTGTATATGCGCATGCGGGAGAAACTGAGTGAACTTAATGCGAAACTTTCTGAAACATTATCAGGAATGAGCATCGTACAGGCTTTCCGTCAGGAACCAAGGTTCAATGACGAGTTTGACCGTGTCAATGAAGAGCACTTCCAGTCGATGATGGCCAATACGAAAATGAACAGTCTTCTGCTTCGTCCGATTATTGACTTAGTGTACTTTACAGCAATTGTTATTTTACTGTTTTACTTCGGTTGGACATCATTTGAAACAGCTGTGGAAGTCGGGGTTGTTTATGCGTTCATTACATATATGAACCGCTTCTTTGACCCGATCAACCAAGTAATGGAACGTCTTGCACTGTTCCAGCAGGCGATTGTAGCGGCTTCCCGTGTATTTGAGCTGATTGATAATGAAGAACTCGAGCCGGCACAGCAAAACAAGCCTGTACAAGTTTCAAAAGGGCTTATCGAGTTTAAAAATGTGTCGTTCAGCTATGACGGCAAACAAGACGTACTGAAAAATATCTCGTTCACGGTTAATCCCGGGGAAACGGTGGCGTTAGTCGGGCATACCGGCAGCGGAAAAAGTTCCATTATTAATCTTTTGATGCGATTTTATGAGTATCATCGCGGTGAAATATTAATTGACGGCCAATCGATCAAAGATTACGAACAGCAGGAACTACGTGAAAAGATGGGGCTTGTGCTGCAAGATCCGTTCCTGTTTTACGGAACGATTGATTCGAATATTCGTTTATACAATGAAAGTCTAACATTGCAGAAAGTAAAGGAAGCAGCTGAGTTCGTCCAGGCGAATGATTTTATTGAATCGCTGCCGGATGGATATGAAAGCCGTGTAACAGAGCGCGGTTCAACGTTTTCAAGCGGACAGCGCCAATTGGTGGCATTTGCGCGGACAATTGCGACAAACCCGAAAATCCTTGTTCTCGATGAAGCAACGGCAGCGATTGATACCGAAACGGAAGTGGGCATTCAGCAGTCATTGGAAAAAATGCGTAAAGGCCGTACTACTATCGCAATCGCCCATAGACTTTCAACAATACAGGATGCCGAGCAAATATTAGTTTTGCATAAAGGTGAGATTGTCGAACGTGGAACACATCAACAGCTTATCGCACAAAAAGGGTTATATCACAAAATGTACTTATTGCAAAATGGTATAGTGGAATAATTTTAAGTGTGCTAGTAAGCTACAATTATTTACTTCTCAAATATGGACAACTATAATGAGAGTATCAAAAATTAGAAGGTGCACCAATGTCAGAACTAAAGAAGGGCGTCTTTTTAGCAATCGGCGCCTATTTAATGTGGGGGATCATTCCCCTGTACTGGAAGCAGCTGCAGCATGTCGGCAGTGTAGAAATATTAGTGGGACGTGTCATTTGGTCCTTTGTATTCACCGTTTTGTTTGTGTTGCTGATTCGTCAGTACAAACAGATGATCGCAGATATTAAAATGCTATGGAAGAATAAGAAACAGTTTTTTTTACTGTTCGTAGCATCGGTATTTGTTTCGCTAAACTGGGGAATTTTCATTTGGGCAGTAAACAATGGACATTTACTGCAGACGAGTTTAGGTTACTATATTAATCCGCTTATATCTGTGTTGTTCGGTCTGATCTTTTTTAAAGAAAAAATTTCTCGGGCAACTACAGTAGCAGTCATCATTGCGGCAATAGGGGTCGGATATCAGGCGGTATTAGGTGGGACGATTCCTTGGGTATCACTTGCGCTTGCACTGACATTTGCTTTTTACGGTGTCATTAAAAAGCAGATTCCGCTCGATGCGACACGTGGTCTTGCAATTGAAACATTGTTCGTTTTACCGATTGCTGTCGCGATCTACATTTATTTAATGAGAACGTCGGAAATCGCCTTTATGCATGTGGACTGGAAAACGAATCTATTGTTAATGGGCGGAGGGATCGTGACTGCCTTGCCACTAGTCCTATTTGCAAAAAGTGCGCAAAAAATACCGCTTTATCTATTAGGTTTCATTCAATTCCTGGCACCTACGATCAGTCTAATGCTCGGCATTTTCTTATATAAAGAGCCTTTCACGCTGACAGAATTTATCACTTTCATTTGTATATGGCTTGCGGTATTCATCTTTTCGGCATCCAAAGTGCTCGAAGCGAGAAAACATCATGCAGCGTATAATAAAGAGAATGATGTTAAAGTTTAATCAAACGATAAAAAACGACCTTTTGCACATGCAAAAAGTCGTTTTTTTTTATTTTAACGAGAGCCTATCAAGTTTCATCCAATAAGGAAGTAATAATATATCCCCCGGCATTATTACCGGAAACTTTGATGTTCTGTGATTCAAGTGTGTTTACGGATGTTTTGTTGCTGGTATACTGCACGAAATAAGTTGTATCATCTAAAGTCATTTTATAAAATTGCTTTTCTTTGAGATAAGCAATATATTCCTCAAATACGAAGTCATGCTGCTTCATCATCACGCTGTGGGGCAGGCCTATGTATCGGAAATGCCAAGGTTCATACTCTATCCCGGTAATGTCGACTTTATGTTTAGGGTAACGTAGAATGTAGCCGAACTCCGCTGCATGTTCTTCCATCCAGTTTCCTTCTTCCACATTTTCCATTTTGCCGACAGTAGAACCGATATCAATCGATAAGCCCGTCTGGTGTTCACTGTAGCCGGCAGGCAGAGCATAATCAGCACCGTATTGTTCATAAAGCTGTTCCTGAAGTTTTCCGCTCCGATAGGCACTATTAATTATAAAATGCTTGATTCCATCGTTCGCTGCAGCATCGAATAATTGCTTGAGGGGTGGAATCGCCTGTTCTACTAGAAAATACTCTGAATTGACGATCACATTATCCGCTATATCAGCTGGAATAGAGGCTAAATTGCTTGGTTCATTCTGCAAAGCGATATCCCGGTTAACAAGTACAAGATCCCCGTTTGAGACGGAGTACGATGCTAGTGAAAGCTGCTGAGGTAAGTCGGGAGCACCAACTTGTTCAGTCCCAAAAAATTGAAAGCCACTAACGGCAAAAATAAGTATAAAAATAATCTTTTTCATTAAATAACGCTCCTTCAATCTAAGCATAGCAAATAAATCGGAATTTTGAAGCTTAAAATTGTGGAGATATTCCGAAGTACTACAAAAATACGGTTGATGAAGCTCCTTTTGAGTATTTCCATACGGAATTATAAACAAAAATAGAAACCGTCTCAAACATTAATGTTAGGAGGGTTTCTATCATATTTTATAAATATTAATTTTTGGATAATGGCGAGAATTCATTCTTAGTACAAACATTTTGTTTTTTTTCTACTATCATCCAAACTAATGTAATACTTGCGGCAATGATTACCATTAAAAATCCGTATAGGGGCGTATTGTCCAGTGACTGATAATGTACAATTAAACCGCCGACATATGAACCGAGGAAAATCCCGATATTGAAAGCCGAAATATTTAAAGCAGAAGCCATCGCAGTAGCAGCTGGTACATATTTTTCGGATAGCTGAACGGCATACAATTGTAAGCCCGGCACATTCATAAACATAAAAAGTCCCATCGCTAATACCATTACGAGCCCAATTACCTTGGAATCAAATGAGAAGTATACACCTAGTAACGTTAAGGCTAGTCCAATAAAGAAGATGAATATCGCACGCAGTGGATTAATGTTTGCAAAGTGGCCCCCGATTGTATTACCAATAGCGACACAAATTCCGTAAACAATTAATATGACGACGATCGCATGAGGGGAGTAACCCATTTGATTTTCAAGAATAGGGGACACGTATGTGTAAACAACAAATACGCCTCCGTAACCCATTGCTGTAATAAATAATATTAACAGCATACGGAAATTGCTTAATACTTTTCCGATATCACTTAATGAAATTGGTTTACTTTTTGTTAAATTATTTGGTACAAGAAATGCATTGCTGATTAACCCAATTATTCCAATAACGACGATGAAGATGAATGATAGCCGCCAATCCGTTACTTGGCCAATGAATGTTCCTAAAGGGACTCCACTGACAGTTGCCAAAGTTAATCCTGTAAACATAAAAGCGATGGCACTTGCCCGTTTGTTTGGTGCTACAACGTCAGCAGCTATAACCGCCGCAATCGACATAAAAACACCATGGGCAAAAGCAGAAATAATGCGTCCAATCAACAATAAAATAAACGTTGGTGCTATCGCTACCCATAAATTACCGACGATAAAAAGTACCATTACGAGCAGCAGCACCTTTTTACGGTCAAGCCGGGATGTTAAAACCGTTAAAATGGGTGCTCCGATTGTAACGCCCAGTGCATAGATTGATACAGTTAATCCTGCAGTACTTAAAGTAATACCAAACTCATTTGTGATAAGCGGGAGCAATCCAACGCTAATAAATTCTGTGGAACCGATACCAAACGAACTGATTGCTAACGCAAGAAGTGTTAATCTGGCGTTTGGTGTTTTTGATGTAGACATATTAAAAAATACTCCTTTGATTTATTTTATAGGGTATAGTATTATTCATACATACGATAAAAGCATGTACAGTACTTTTAGTTACTTTTGATAATACTGGGGGTTTCAATATGAAAAAAGTTTATAATATTGGTGTCGAAGCAACACTCGAAGTCATTGGGGGTAAATGGAAACCAGTCATTCTATGTCACCTCAATCACCATGGTCAAATCCGGACGAATGAATTTCGCCGGTTAATTCCCGGCATTTCACAGAAAATGCTGACGTCCCAATTACGCGAACTTGAGCAATGCGGTTTAATTAATCGTAAGGTGTACAACCAAGTACCGCCGAAAGTGGAATATTCCTTAACCCCATATGGACACGAGATGGAGCCGGTACTCAACTTACTTTGCACGTGGGGCGAGAAGCATATCGATAAATTAAAAGAGAATGGCGAAGAAGTTCTTCTTATGCAGCGTGATGATGATATTGCTGTACAAAAACTATCTTAATGAAAATAATGAAAGCCTCAAGGTACTAAAATTCTTGAGGCTTTTCGTCTCTTCAAATCTTCAATTCAAATTAGAAATCAAAAACTTCCGGATCCGGTCCGACGCGTTTATCTAAATTCATCGCGTTAATGATCTGCATTTCTTCAACAGTAAGACTAAAATCAAAAATGTCGGCATTTTGAGCCATACGCTCTTTACGAACGGATTTAGGAATCGTGATAACTCCATTTTGAATATCCCAACGTAAAATAACTTGTGAATTTGATTTTCCATACTTTTCGGCAATTTTTGCAATCGTCGGATCTTCGAGTAGACCGCCTTGCATTAATGGCGCCCAAGCTTCTAATTGAATATTGTGCTCTTTGCAATATGCACGTAATGATTGGTGTTGTAGGCGCGGGTGATACTCAACTTGGTTAATGACCGGTGTTACCCGAGCGTTTTTCATTAAATCCTGCAAATGCGAAATATTGAAATTGCAAACACCGATTGCTCTGATTTTACCTTCTATATACAGATCCTCTAAAGCACTCCAAGACTCGGCATATTTATTTTTACCTGGCCAGTGGATTAAATATAGATCCAAATAGCCCAGCCCTAATTTTTCCAAGCTCTCTTCGTAAGCTGAAACAGTTTCCTCATAATTTAACCCGGCATTCCAAACTTTAGATGTGATGAATAAGTCCTCTCTATTTAAACCGGTAGAGGCCAGTGCCAATTTAATGCCCTCGCCAACACCCGCTTCGTTTCCGTAAATAGCGGCTGTATCAATGCTGCGATAACCTAGCTCAATCGCATTTTTAACGATTTCTGCTGTTGCGTCGTTTTCCACCTGAAAGACGCCAAGGCCCATTGCTGGCATTTCTACCTCATTATTTAATTTGATTGTATCCTTTAAACTAGTAATCATTTATTGATCCTCCAATGGAATAAGTATTTCGTTGCTTTTTTATTATGGATCCACTTTAAAATTAAAAAAAGTACGCACTTTTTCGTTTCATAGCAACGTGGAGGTTCCTATTGAGTCAAATCAACCGTTTGAAGAGAAAGTTTTTTAGAAAAATATTATGGAGGGGAATAGGAAGGGGAGTGAATCACTTTTACTCGTAAAGAATTTTTGTTTTCTATCATATAAATACATAATTAACCTTTAATAATGATAAAAAACAACTATTTAAATACTTTCAATATTAAAAATAATGAAGGGAAATTTTTATTAAAAAAAACATAAAAATACGTCATATACATAAAAATAAAATTTTTTTAAATAATAAAAATACAGAATATTCTTAAATTAAGTTTTTCCTTCTTTTATTTCCGTTTTCTAATTGTAACAAACGAATCTTTGTGCTATCGTTGCTTATTGAATGGTATGTGAAAGTTTTTACAATCGGGTATGAAATTTTCGAAAAAAATAATATTAAGTGATGGCAAAGGAGAGTTATTATGTCAGAAATGAATAATCAGCAGGTAGAAAAAGTGGCTGTTACACAAGAACAATTAGATGTTTTAGATCAGTTACTAAAGCCAGAGGTACAAGCTTCATTAACTACTTTAGTAGATAACTTACCAAAGTTGGCTGAAATGACTACATTATTAACAAAAACGTATGAATTTGCTACTAGTGTTGCAACTGATGAAACATTAAAAAATGATACAGTTGCTGCTGTAACAGAAATGGCCAGCCCAGTTGTTGGTACTGCTAAATCATTGGCACAAACAGCGATCGAAGCAAAAGACCGTGCTGAAGAAAGCAATGAAACAGTAGGCGTATTCGGCTTATTAAAAATGTTGAAAGACCCACAAGTGCAAGGGGCATTACGTTTTGCTAATGCATTTTTACAAGTAGCATCTGAACGCAAACAAATGAAATAATTTGTACAATCTAATTTTATTGGAGGATATTTAATATGGTAACTAAAGAAATCGTTATTTTAGGTGCTGGATTTGCTGGTGTATTGGCAGCACAAACAGCTCGTAAATATTTAAATAAAGACGAAGCGCGTATTACAGTCGTAAACCAATTCCCTACTCACCAAATCATTACAGAATTACACCGTTTAGCTGGCGGTACAATTTCTGAAGGTGCTGTTTCATTATCACTTGAAAAGATTTTCAAAGGTTATGACATCAACTTGGAAATCGCAAAAGTAAACAGCTTTGACGTAGAAAGTAAAAATGTAGTGCTTTCAAACGGCAAAACATTACAATACGATACATTAGTAGTTGCTTTAGGTAGCCAAACTGGTTTCTTCGGAATCCCAGGCTTAGAGGAAAACTCTTTCGTATTAAAATCAGTTGATGAAGCTAATGCTATCCGCGAGCATATCGAAGCACGCATTAAAGCATACGCTACAACAAAAGACGAAGCGGATGCAACAATCGTAATCGGTGGTGGTGGTTTAACAGGTGTTGAGCTTGTTGGTGAAATCGTAGACCATTTCCCTAAAGTTGCTGAGAAATACGGTGTTAAATTTGAAGATCTTAAAATCAAATTAGTTGAAGCAGGTCCAAAAATCTTACCAGTATTCCCAGAAAACTTAATCGAGCGTGCAACACAGTCATTAACGAAGCGCGGTGTAGAATTCATTACATCAACACCTGTAACTGGTGTTGAAGGCAATGTTATTCAACTGAAAGACCGTGAGCCAATCGTTGCAAACACATTAGTATGGACAGGCGGAGTTGCTCCACTTCCATTAGTAGCTGAATCAGGTTTAGCTGCAGATCGTGGTAAAGCAACGATTAATGACTTCCTACAATCTACTTCACACCCTGAAGTATTTGTTATTGGTGATGCGTCTGCCCATATTCCAAACCCGGGTGACCGCCCAACTTATGCACCAACTGCTCAAGTAGCATGGCAGCAAGGTGAAACTGCAGGTTACAACATTTTTGCACAAATTAAAGGTGCTGACTTAAAAGAATTCAAATTTACTAACTCAGGTACTTTAGGTTCTTTAGGCCGCAAAGACGGTATTGCGACAATTGGGGCAAACAATACTCAATTAGTAGGTTTACCGGCTTCATTAATGAAAGAAGCTTCAAATATCCGCTATATGACTCATATTAAAGCGTTATTTGGTCTAGCATATTAATATTCGACAAGACATATCCGAAAGTCACTTTCTTTCGGATATGTCTTTTTATTTTTGCAAAAAACAACAAATTTTAACAAATAACTATTATAATGGTAGTAAATGTTGTCGGAGAGGTGTGAAGATGAAAGATTTTGATCCATTGAATTCATTATTTATTTTAAATGAACAGCAGCTCGGACAATTTAAACAACTCGAACATTATGACTACTTTTTCCATTTAATCCGCCATGACTTTGCACATTTTGCTTTTGTAAAATACAGTGTAAGCGATATTTTGGTTTACTTTTATTTCGATGAAGAGCCGGTCATCAATTCGGAGCATGCGCTCATTTTTCTAATTCGCCATTTTATATTGAATGAAGTATTAATCAGCTCAAAATTTAAACGTTTGAAAAAAGCAACGGTTGGGTCGTGTACGAATGCTTTAATGGCCTCTGTAATGACCGTCAATCTGTTTTTGGACTATTTCCGGGAAGTATTTAAAACAATACCAAAAGAACAATATGATCTCTATATGAAATTTGAAAACAGTTCGAAGCAATTATTTCATGACCGCTTCTATAAATACGAACATTACCCTAAAAAGCTTGTCCAAATCGAAACAACAATTATAAAAAGTTTACGTGATTTCCTGACTGCCAACGATACAAAGTATGACGAAGCTCAACAAAAAGTCATTCGATTTATGGATCAGTTTTCAATTATTAAACGTGAACTGTACGAACCGTTATCTTTGAAAAAGTAGGAGGTGGCTATAAAATGGGGAAGCAACTCAAGTCATTACAGCTTGACCATTATCGTTCACAAACATTTTCATCAATCGATGCACAGTATGAAGCCTATATAGCATTGTTCAAATCATTAGTTGAAGAGGGAAATACCGAAAACATAAATGACTTCCTTCGTTTTGATAGTGAACCTTTTATTTTAGCGAATAAAAATATGAAAATTTTGCAAATGCTATTGGACATTGAACAATATTTCATAGAAAATTTAAAAGGTTGTTTGGCAAGTCTCTATTTGGTAATAGGACATTGCTATTATTTCAGTATTGATTTTGAGCAGGCAAAGAAATACTACCGGCTTGCGAGCAGTCTGGCATTGGAAGATGGAAATTATTCACTGCTGTCACTCGCGATGAATAACTATTATGCAACACAAATGGATGAATTACCTAAAGATATTTTTTGGGAAATCAGCAAGATACCAGCAGTTTTTTTGAAGATGGGAAACCCTGATGATGAAAAGTTCATGCTGGTCCGTTTTATCACACATATTGAATTGTCTCTGCAGATGGGGAAAATGGATTATGCGAAAAAGTTATTCGATGAGTATTTTGAAGAGTACCCGTTCGAAAAATTTTCCCGAATCGATTTGCATGTCCGTGTATTAAGGGGAAAGATTCTTTTTAAAAACGGCCGCTATGAATGTGCAATCGAAGTATTGCATGAGGTGCTCCTGCTCTGTATGAAAGCTAATAGCCATAAGGATCTTGTGCAGGAATGCTATAAATATATTACCCAAGCGTATAAGCTGATAAATGAAGAAACGCTCCTGAAAAAGATGGAGCAGTACCAAGCCCGTTTTTACCGCAAAATAGAAACAGATAAACGCTATATGGAAAAATATATTAAAACGTCAACAACGAACCAATTTGAATTGGACAAAAGTTTTATATCGCCATTACATCAGTTTCAGCTCGCGGGTACATATTTATTAAACTCAACAAATGATACCGGGTATACGCTCGTATTAGTTGATTGTAAAGTGGTAGAAAACAAAAAAGAAAAATTAAATGATATTATTCATTTAATCAATGATGAAATGATGAGTGAGATGAAAGAGGTCATCATTACAAGCACCCGTGTTGATGAATCAACAATCGGCTATATTATTCAGCTATCGGAAAAATGTACAGATACGTTATGCGAAAAGGTATTTTATAAAATCCGGGAACTTTACCCGAAAAACGACAGCGTACTGGAAGCCATCTATTTTGCATCGGTAAATAATAAAGAAAACATTTTACCGAGCTATCAAAAATGCCTCGATTTAGCATATGCATATATTTATTATGAAATTTACAAATAGAAATCAACAGTAAAATGCGAAATATTCAAAAATCTCTTTCGTATTTGAATGACTACCTTTAAAATAAGGGTAGTACATCAAGGAGGTAGTGCCATGTTAGTGAAACAAAGATATATAAAGAAGAAAGATGTAAGTTTTGTAAAAGAGACGGATGCCATTAAAGACGTACTCGGTCAGCTAAATGACAATGGTTATAGATGCATCCCGGTATTGGATGAAGCGGGTGAAAAATTCGTCGGAAATATTTATAAAGTCGAGTTACTCGAGTATAAGTTAAAAGATGGCGACACGAAAGCACCTGTTAAAGCACTTACTGAAGAACCGGATGCATTTGTACACGAAAACAGTTCTTTTTTTGAAGTGTTCCATTCAATTAAACAATTGCCTTATTTGGCGGTTGTAGATACGAAAGGGAACTTTGCCGGCATATTACCTCATTCAAAAGTATTTGAGCTGCTGGAAGAAGCGTGGGGCTACCGTACAGGAAGCTGTGCAATTACAATTGCATTGCCGGACACGGACGGTATTTTAATCAGAGTACTGACGGCGGTAAAAAAGGTATGGCCGCTGCATTGTGTGTTCTCTCTTGATGATGATACAACTTATTTGCGCCGAGTGGTTATTACTCTGGCAAAAGGTGCGAAACAATCAACAGTGGACGAGCTGGAAGCCGCCATCTTAAAACAAGGTGCCCGCATAATTGATTTGGAAGTATTTGATAAAGAAAATTTTTAGTCCTGAAGCGATTCGTTCATTAGAGCGAATCGCTTTTTTTATAAAATGTGTACTAATACAGAATTAACGGAAAATAAGAGGGATTTTGGTGATATATATCGAAAAGTATATAGAAAGGGGTATGCCGGAAAGGAGTACACAAATGTTTATCCAAATAAATGAAGAGAAAATCGAATTTACTAAAGTAGAGATAATTGTACTAGAACAGGGAATCACCGACCTATTTGAGAGTTTTGATAAAAAAACGCTTGGCGAACTGACAAAACAGAAAAAGTATGAGCATTTAAAGAACTTTGTTGAAGAACAAAAGCACTTAAAGAATGTGCCGGCCGGTGCAGCAATAAAATCCTTAAAAGAAGAAGGGAATCATACTTACAGACAATTTTTGAATAATTACGGTGACCTGACATACTCCCGTTTTGTCGTCAGTGGTGACGAGGATTTATTGAAACGACGAGGCATTTATACGATCATCGCAAATAATGAACTGAAATTTTGCGGTGTGTGTGCAAGAACATTTAAAGAGCGTTTTAATCAGCATATCGGCAACATATATGCAAAAGGTTGCTACCGGGATGGAACGTCTACACATTGCCATGTTAATGCAAATATAACAAAGCTTTTGCAGACAAGCGATGTTCATTTTGCCATCTATCCTATGGAGAATGAAAAGGCGATGAACAAACTGAAAAATGCCATTGTGAAACGGTTCGAACCAGAATGGAATTTACGTTCCAACAGAGAGGTTTTTGAATTAACTTCAACATAATAATAAAACCTGCCTTTCATCTGACATGATAAAGGCAGGTTTTTTCATTTTACTACATTTTTCCGGTTTCATTTTCGACAAAAAGTGGGAATAGTAAGTGAAAAAAGTAGGTGATGATCATGCAGGCAGCATTAAAACATTACAGGCAAACACACAGCGAATATAAATGGCTGCATTTTTTGGCAGCTGTCGTATTGGTATTTACATCCGTATTCTGGTTTGTACTCCCGTACTTCATGATTAATTACGGAAAATATACGACAAATGTATTCCAGCAATCATTGTTGTTGATTGCCTTGTTCACAGTACCTTCCATCATTGTGACATTACATTGCTGGTTTATTAATTTTAAGGCAGCTTTACGATGGAAAAAAAGCGCTCCTAAGGAATGCGTATGGCGCTGGTCAATCAAGTTCCAGCTAATTACGATTTCAATAGTAGTGTTGTTTACTTCAGTTATTTATTCCAGTCTGTTTATTATTGATATGATTCGATAGTAAAATCTCCCTTCCCATATCAAATGTGCTAAAGTGTCACTCAGTTCAACCAGAAGAGCCTTTTATATGCAATGGTATTAACAACGGCACTTTCGCACATTTATCCCTTTAACCTTTCTCAGTTTCCCTATTACATGGACAAAAAATATTCATCTAAAAAAGGAAGTAAAGTATGGTGAAATTTGGTACGATGGATGTATCAATGTTAAGGAGAATGAAGCAGCATGAATACAGATTTAAATGTCCTTTTAGCTTTTGGAGCCGGTTTTTTAAGTTTTATTTCACCATGTACGCTACCGCTCTATCCTGCATTTTTATCCTACATAACCGGTATGACACTCGATGAGCTGAAAGCCGAAAAGGGAATGATGCAAAAACGCGCAATTTTACATACTTTATTTTTCCTGCTTGGCTTTTCGATCATATTTATCGCAATCGGATTTGGAACCTCGTTAGCGAAAGATTTCTTCTTCCAGTACCAGGATTTACTGCGTCAAGTTGGCGCAATTTTAATTGTTGCATTCGGTCTAATGATTGTCGGCCTTCTGCAGATCGACTTTTTAATGAAAGACCGCAAGTTTCAGTTCAAAAACCGACCATCCGGTTATTTCGGTTCGGTTCTAATTGGCCTTGCCTTCGCGGCGGGGTGGACACCTTGTACAGGTCCGATATTGGCAGCGATTATTACGCTTGGCGGAACGAATCCCGATTCGGCAATGTTGTATATGCTCGCATATTACTTAGGTTTTGCTATCCCGTTCTTTACATTATCATTCTTCATTTCTCGAATGAACTGGATTCGAACGCACAGCCAAAAAATTATAGTCGTTGGCGGCTATATTATGATCGCGGTCGGTATTTTATTGTTCTTTGACGGATTGACTTACATTATTAATCTTCTCTTGCCTATTTTCGATGGTTTTAAAGGATTCTAACTGTTCCATGCTTATTAAGACCATGCTATACTAAGGGAAGTAAGATAAGTGAAAAAGTGTGCATGATCCATTATATTATCTCGATAACACGATAATTTTACATTTGTTCATGCAAGAGGAGGAATATGATGTTCGACAGTATACCTTCTCACTATTTATTAATTGGTTCGACGATTATGGCAGTTCTAATGGGCTCTTTCGTAATGTTCATAAGACTGCGTGCACAAAAAAAGCCGGTAACCACGAAAAAAATACTTATCCCGCCTTTTGCAATGTCAACAGGTGCGCTGATGTTTATTTTTGAGGAGTTTCGTGTAGCGCCAATTCAAATAGTAGAAGCGGCCGCACTAGGCTTGTTATTTTCATCTGTATTAATCTTAACGTCGAAGTTCGAAGTGCGAGACGGCGCAATTTATATGAAGCAATCTAAAGCATTTCCATTCATATTAGTGGGATTATTAGTACTACGTATTATTTTAAAATTAATATTTGCCGAAACATTCGATGTCGGTGAACTTGCCGGTATGTTCTTTATCTTGGCGTTCTCGATGATTTTACCGTGGCGAATCGGTATGCTAATTAAATATAAGAAGCTTGAAAAATCGCATATTGTTGCATAAAAAAGACTGTCTCTAAAAGTTTTAAACTTTTAAGACAGTCTTTTTCTGTTAAGGAAATTATATACGATCGCGCTGTGGATAACATGAAACTAAATTTTTGTCCCCGTCCAGGCTAAAGCGCCAACTCCTCGGTCATTTCAGTCCCTCCGTGCAAAAGTGGTGAACCGTTTACTTTTGCGTCGGGCCTTCCTAGTCTTGCGGCTCAAACGATGTGAGTCATTGGGGGCATGCCACATGGATGTGGCGTTTTGCCCACTCGGAGTTGAACGGGCTCTTTAGCGCGTTTGTTCCTATGCCTCAAACAAATGGTCATAATTCGTCGTATCAATCTTCATTTCAGTAAGTTTTTTACGTAAAAACTTATGGTCGCGTTTTGGTGAAGCAATAATATAGCCGCGAATAATTAAGTCCAGGTCGATTTTAGAGGCACGCTCATTCAATGCGATTTCACCGATTTTACCGGCGATCTTTTCTTTCGCAACTTGGCGGAATAGCTCTGGTACAGGACTGACAAGCTCGGTAAGTAATTGTTTTTCATCTTCACCCCAAAGGTGAATCGTTTTATCTAAGTATATGTTTTGCCAATCTAGATCCGATTTACCATCCTGTTTCGGCAGAGCCTTCAAAAACTTGCGGAACATAAAAAAGCCGCCAATCCCCATAAGCGAAACCAATACTACAACCCAAAATAAAATAAACCATAAAAACCAGCCATCTAAGCCCACAATGTTCACCTCACTACTAAATATTGTCTAAGAAATTCTTTCTACTAAACTAATGGTGATATACCTCATTAATGTCTATTATATAAGGTTTTGTAAAATTTTTCATCGTCCTTGTCCCTTTTTTCTGTAAAACATGACATATATAGGGCAAGGAGGTGATAAACATGAACGAATTCGGATTTTTAACTGCAACGTTAACAGTATACTATCAGACAGGCCTTGATGAATTTAACGAGCCGATTATTAAAAGTTCCACATTCCGTAACCTGGAAAGAAATGCAACTGCACAACAGCTTTACACAGTTGCTACAACAATCGTCGGCTTAACAGATTACGATTTTATCGAATCTGTGAAAACGCAAAAAGATATTATTACAGACTAATTAAGATTAACGAAGTAAAGGAGGTGAGCGTATGGCACAAGTTCTACAATTAACATTTGCCAATATTGCAGGAAATACGATGACGATCAATATTAATGACCCGAAGCCAAATCTAACGGAGGCTGAAGTGAACGCTGCGATGCAGACGATTATTGATCAGGCGGTATTTTCGAAGGATGGATTTTTGTTTAATGTGAAAAAATCAGCGCGCATCGTTGAACGTAATGTTACAGCGATCGAACTGAACAGCTAATAGCAAGGGCGGGCCGGTGAAGTGTAATGCTTTACCGGCTTTTCAAATGTAAGGAGGGGATATTAATGGAGCAGTGGATAGCGATTCTTCAGGAAGTAACATTTCCGATCTTTATATCATTTTATTTACTGTATCGGATAGAAACAAAGCTTGAAGCGATTCATACCGCACTTGTATCATTACATCATCCTGCAGACAGAGCTTAAAAAGTTCTTCACAATGTTGACACACAACCATTCCTTCAATAACTATTGAGAATATACTAAATATTGGGTAAGATGAGAGTAATGTTCAAAGAGTGGAGAGAGAGAAATGAAAACGAAAAAAATAGTATTCGCACTTATGCTCTTGGCAGCAACCGTTCTCACAGCTTGCAGCAATTATCAGTTTAAACCGACGACAAACTTTGAAATTAGCGGGTTTACGATGACCGATCACCGGAATGATGAGGTAACACTGGAAAGTCTAAAAGGGGAACCATGGCTGGCGATGTTCATGTTTACAAGCTGTACAACGATTTGCTCGCCTATGACGATGAATATGACCCGGGTGCAGGACCACCTGGAAAAAAAAGGTCTGGAAAATTATAAAATTGTCGCGTTTTCAGTAGACCCGGACTACGATACACCGGAGCGTCTGACAGAATATTTATCGCGCCATAAACCGGTAGACGAATCAAAATGGCATATGCTGACAGGATACGATCAAAAATTTATCGAGCAATTTGGCAGAAACTCATTTAAAACTCCTGTCCAGGCAATTGAAGGGAATTCCCAAGTTATCCACGCCGATACATTTTTCCTCGTGGATGAAAAAGGAATCGCCGTGAAAAACTATTCAGGTTATGGTACTGGAGAAGATGGTGTTCCATATGAAACGATTGCGAGTGATATAGAAGCACTCATTGATGAACGTTTAAAATAATAGTGAAATGATAGATTAACTTGCGGAAAAAGTGCTGTAGCTTTTAACGCAAGTTTTTTTGATGAGTGGGAAGTGTTCTAATAAAATGTTAAATGTGCTAATAAACCCGCAGATTTTCTAATAAATTACGGAATTTCTAATATAGTTGCGGGATATGCTAAAATCAGTTCCTGTTCACTAAAAAGTACGCCAACTCTTCTAAAATCACCTGCATAAGGGCTAAAATAAATCAATTTCTTCTAATAAAAACTGGCACCAAAAAAGTGCGAAATGCCGGTTATACAACAGTTCGCACTTTTATCCAATTCTATTTAAAAAGTCCCTTTAAATTTCTCAGGCTTTACAACATAGCCCTCAATAATAAAACCGCAATCCGTACAAATAATATATTCAATATTGCATCCTAAACTTAATTTATTAACAGGTGACATCACACTGTACCCGCTATGTTTTCCTCTACCTAACTCCGTACCGCCACATTTAGGGCATTCATTTACTTTGGCGATCGATGTCATCTCTATCATCCTTTCGAAATTAATTACTCGGCAACAACATCTTGTTCTGTCAGCTTCTCTTCCTGCTTTTCCTGCATTCGATACGTGTATTTTTGCACAATTACATTAATATAAAAGAACATCCCCATGACAATTCCTGAAAATACCCAACTTGCCACTCGTTTATAAATCAGCATATCCCCATAGCTGTCAATTCCGTATTTCCGTAGCAGAAAGACCGTAATTCCTGCCATAACGAGCCCTCGAATTATGAACACAACCTGAATCAGCTGAAACCATCCGAAAATTCCTTTTTGGAAAAATAAATTTTTGCTGTCCTTTCTTGCATAGCCTTGCAAGTAGGCAAAATCAATTGCAACATACAAAGGAAAAGGCTTTTTAATGATAAATAATATTCCATAGATAAATGTGTAAAAAAGACCTAAATAAACATTATTCCAAATCATTTGCTCCGCTGAGCCTGCCAATAAATCAACCGTAGTACCTATAAGCATCGAGCTTAAAATAAACAAGCCCGTCACATTAAACTGCCGATCTTTTGCAAAGCGGTAAATTGTATAAATTATACCGGGAACGGTGGACAGCAGCATCGCGGCATAGTCACCAAATGGCTCCCGCCCAAACTTCCATATCGCATAAGGTAGGACTGCATAGAAAAGTAGTTCCAAAAAGATAAAATATTTATTTGACTGTGAATTATTCGCCATAAAAGCCTCCATTACATTGATTTCTTGTGTTAAATGAATTATATTACTGAAGATTATCCGACACTATGTTTTATAATTTAAAAACATGAAACAAGCTAATAAGCAAATGAAGGATGCTTTATCAATAGCACGATTTAGCGAAATTTTTTCAGTGTTGTACATATAACTCCTTTCGATAATTTGTAATATTATGTATATTCTTCTACGAATTACCTCTCGGAAAAGTTTCAAAATTTTAAATTCATTTACGATAGAGATAAAAGGATTGGGAAACTAAAAGTAAGTAGGTGCAAAAATACTATTAGCTTTTTAAAATATTTATGTTACAATAACTTTCAAATAAAATAATTTCCTTCGGGGTCGGGTGAAATTCCCAATCGACGGTGATGAGTTAATCTCTAAGCCCGTGAGCCACTTTTTGTGTGCAGGATTTTGGTGCAAATCCAAAGCCGACAGTTATAGTCTGGATGGGAGAAGGAATGGCAACACATTTTTAAAAATTTACTTTAAAATGTGATTTTTTGCTATACACTTTTCCTGTCGCGCCTTGTGACGGGATTTTTTTATTTTATTAAAAAGAATAATTTCCTTCGGGGTCGGGTGAAATTCCCAATCGACGGTGATGAGTCAGTCTCTAAGCCCGTGAGCCACTTTTTGTGTGCAGGATTTGGTGCGAGTCCAAAGCCGACAGTTATAGTCTGGATGGGAGAAGGAAGCAATGTCAGCAGTTTTTTGAAAATTACGTTCAAAAAGCTTATTTGATGATGCTTAATTTTCCTCTCATCGAACTCCGAAATTTTATCGGGGTTCTTTTTTAATTTTAAAAAGAGGTGAGCAGGATGTTTACAGGAATCATTGAAGAACTTGGAACGGTTGAATCGATCAGCCAGTCTACACAAGCGATGGAACTAGCCATTCGCGCAAGCAAAATTTTAGAGGATGTCCAACTTGGGGACAGCATTGCCGTTAACGGTGTCTGTCTGACAGTGAAACAATTCACAGCGACTGTATTTTTTGCGGATGTGATGCCAGAAACTGTCAAAGCAACAAGCCTCCAGCAACTTGCAGCAGGCATGCCGGTCAATCTGGAACGCGCAATGTCGGCGAACGGTCGTTTCGGCGGGCATATTGTTTCGGGCCATGTTGATGGAACTGCG
Source organism: Solibacillus sp. FSL W7-1324 (assembly GCF_038008025.1). NCBI lineage: Bacteria > Bacillati > Bacillota > Bacilli > Caryophanales > Caryophanaceae > Solibacillus > Solibacillus sp. FSL W7-1324. Next base: position 1,919,624 of record NZ_JBBOYH010000001.1, on the reverse strand, counting down.
ACAATTCAGCGTAAAAGACCTGTCGCCAATGCAGTTTATATTGATCTGGCAATGGAAAAGCAATTAATTGCCGAATGTATCAAAAAAGGATCAATTACAGTGGATGGCACTAGTTTTACCATTTTTGATGTGACGGACACATTCATTACCATTTCCTTAATTCCGCATACGTTTGAGCAGACTGTATTAGGCTTTAAAAAGCCGGGAGATGTTGTGAACATTGAAACAGATCTAATCGGAAAATATGTAAAAAAACATTTACAAAATCAAACGGAAAGTACGATTACAATGGACTTTTTGCAACGAACAGGATTTTAAAGGAGTGGTAATAAATGAACACAATTGAAGAAGCAATTCAGGCATTGAAAAACGGTGAAATTATTATTGTCTCAGATGATGAGAACCGTGAAAATGAAGGAGATTTTCTTGTGTTAGGCGAATTCGCTACACCGGAAAACATTAATTTTATGGCGCTATATGGAAGAGGTCTTATTTGTACACCAATTTCATCTGCTATTGCAGAAAGGCTTTCCCTAAATCCAATGGTGCAAAGCAATACCGATACATATCAAACAGCATTTACGATAAGTATCGATCACATCCAGACAACAACAGGTATCAGTGCATTTGACCGTTCTAAAACGATGTTAGCATTACTGGATTCTCAAACAAAACCGGAGCATTTTCACCGTCCGGGCCATGTTTTCCCCCTCATTGCAAAACAGGGAGGCGTGGTGGAGCGTCCAGGACATACGGAAGCAGGCGTCGATCTGGCGAAGCTATGCGGTTCAAATGAAGTCGCGGTCATCTGTGAAATTATGAACGAAGATGGTTCAATGGCACGCATGCCGCAGCTTAAAAAGCTGGCACAAAAACATAACCTGAAATTTATTACTATCGAAGACTTAGTTCAATATATAAAATTAACTACCGTATTGGTATAAAAGGAGCAATTTATAATGGGAAAAACATTTGAAGCACAATTAGTCGGAACAGATTTGAAAATCGGAATTGTCGTTGGGCGATTCAATGAATTTATAAATGATAAATTATTAAGCGGAGCAATTGATGGCCTGAAGAGACATGGTGTTGATGAAGCAAACATTGATACAGCATGGGTACCAGGTGCATTTGAAGTACCGTTTGTAGCAAAAAAAATGGCTGAAACGTATAACTATGATGCCGTTATCGGTTTAGGTACAGTCATTCGTGGGTCTACAACACATTATGATTATGTATGTAACGAAGCAGCTAAAGGAATTGCAAAAGCAGGCTTGGACACAGGCGTTCCGGTAATTTTCGGCATTGTCACAACTGAAAATATCGAACAGGCAATCGAACGTGCTGGTACGAAAGCAGGCAATAAAGGGTATGACAGCGCAATGTCTGCAATTGAAATGGCAAACTTGAATAAAATGTTTAAATAAAGATTATTGAACGCCACTCCAAAAATTTGGGGTGGTTTTTTCTTTGCTTTCAATAACAAGTTTACAAATTATTTCCTGTAGATTATTATTATGTTATACGATATATCGCGTGACATAATAGTTGGAGGAATGAATATGTCTTATAATGGCGGACCGATGACGGAAGCAATGTATTATGTCCTGTTGGCATTAATGCGTCCAAACCATGGTTATCAGCTAATGCAATCCATTACAGAAGTATCAAAAGGCCGTTTGAAAATGGGGCCCGGCACATTATATGGTGTCCTGTCAAGAATGCAAAAAGACGGACTCATTGTTTTGTCAAAAGATGATGGCCGAAGAAAAATATATGAAATTACAAAAGATGGCGAGCATGCATTAAGAAACGAATATGCACGTCTGAAATCTTTAATTTCCGACAGCAGTATATTAGAGGAGGGAAACGATGGGTAAAATGGTACGTAAAATCCGACCAACCAACTATTGGCGAATCGGAGAACACGAAAGCTGGTTTTCGGACATGTCGTTACAAGGACTCCACCTTCATAAAATGGGAACTAATTTAGCCCATTTTAAAAAAGGTGACCCGAAGCGAATCGAATACCGCATTGAAGTGACAGGTAAAAAGTTAATTACATATGAGCAAATAGATCTGTACGAGGAAAACGGCTGGGAGTATGTTACAAGCTATCAGTGGTTTCATGTTTTCTCTTCGCCGGCTGAAAAAAACGCACCCGAAATTCATACAGATCCTGCTGAGCAGGCATTTACTTTGCAGCGGCTTTATAAAAAACTCGTATTTAATTTAGTATGGGTTTCTCTGGGAGTAGCCCTGATTTTAGGTATGCTTTTGGCGATGTGGTTTTTGGATGGAACGCCTGTTTTACGGTTGGTTGAAGGATATGTCGTTCAGCAAAGTACCATCACGATCCTCTATATTTACTATGTTATTAATGCGGTAAAAGCAATGCTGGCGATTAAAGAATTGAAAAAAAGTTTAAATGAAGGCAAAGCCATCAATCATCTCGCTCCATGGAAAAAGAGTTTGCGGAAAAATGGTGTATTGACGGTTGTCTTTATAGGGATTATTCTTGTATGCGGCTTAATTATGCCATTTTATCAACTGAAAAAAATGGATACCTTTACACTTCCAAAGAATGACGAAAACTTGCCGTTTGTCCGTTCAGCGGATATCGAACAAAATCCACAGCTGAACCGGGATGAATATTATACAGATGAATTCGGTTGGGCAAACCGTTATTCAACAAATTGGAGTATCTTTGCACCCGTACAGTTCGAGACGGACGAAATGTGGTTGGAAGAAAGCGAGACCTATTCACCGAGCGTTTCTTCTGAAATATACAATTTAACATTTCAGGCATTCGCTAAACCATTGCTGTCTGACTTAATGGAGTGGCATACGTATGGGGATGAGAGGGAAAGTTTCATCGAAAGGAAACATCCTGACTTTGATCATCTTGTTACGCGCGAGGATGAAGAATGGAAGCAATTAGTTGCTTCAAAAGGTAAGGTGGTAATGTATATACGTTATTACGGCTATGCAGATCTGGATGTAGTAGTGGAAAATGCAGCTCAGAAAATAGTGCTGCTTGCAGAAAGTTAATTCCAAGCGGTGTAAAAGGCAATCCTGCATGGTCAGGGTTGCCTTTATGCTGAGAATATTCTTAGTGCATCAGGAAGTGCTGAAATACTTTCCTGGTCCTAATTAATTATTTACAAACTTTCCCTTCTATTCTATGGTTAGGTCAGGTATATAAGGAGGGAGAGCGATGGCAGAAATCGTACGCAGATTAAGACCGGGCCAATATTGGCGCATCAAGGAACATGAAAGCTGGTTTTCAGATATGTCTGAACAAGGGCTTCATTTTTATGAGATAGGCACACATTTTGCGAAGTTTAAAAAAGGTGATCGCAAACGAATGGATTACCGGCTGGAACTGGCAAAAAACAAATATATATCGAATGAAAAAATTCGGTTATTTGAAGAAAGCGGCTGGGACTATATTGCGAGTGACCGTAATTTCCACGTATTTGCGGCACCGACTGATCGTAAAGTAAAGGAATCGCCAATAAATCGGGAAGAGCAATTGAGTATAGCAAGTGCTCTATTTAAGAAAACATTGATGAGTTTCATCATTATATTATTGGCTGTGATAGCCCTTTTTTGGCTAATTAGCAGTATTTGGTTCACAGGAAATACACCAACATTGACATTAATTGAAGGTCATATATTTACAACAATGGTCCTCTCATTATTGAACCTCTATTACTTGATCTCCATGGCAATGGGGCTTATAGGTATTGCACGCATACGACGCGACATGAATGAAGAAAATTATGATAATCATCATAAACCATGGGAGATTTTTTATCGCAATAACATAATAATGTATGTAATGACTATGGCTATATCGTTAATAGCGATTTTCATTCCGTTTTACCAGTTACTGCAGATGGATACACTTACATTACCGGAAGAAGATTCATCGCTACCGTTTGTAAGATTAGCGACAATTGAAAATGCGCCAAACCTTGAGCGCGACGTTTTTATGATAGATGAAGTAGATTGGGGAAATAATTACTCGGAAAATTGGAGTATAGTTGCTCCTGTACAATTTAGTACGAGGGAAAATTTCATTGAAAAGAAAGGGCAATGGTCTGACCCAAACAACAGTTATGAACCAAGTATTTCTTCGGAAGTTTATCGTTTAAACTTTAAATCCCTTGTTGCTCCATTAGTTGACGACCTAATCACAAAATATAGTTATGTAAATGAAGCAGAATCGTTTATAGAAAAAGAGCATAAGGAATTCGACCGATTACTTGTACGTCTTGGCGATAATAATAAAGAATTTATCTTCGTTAAAGACCAGGCTGTCATGTATATCGATTACTCCGGTAAGGTAGGGGCGGATGTTATTATAGAAAACGCTGCCGAGAAAATGGATTTACTTACGGAATACTAAGCGCAGATCCAGAATTTCTAATATAATCGTAAATCATCTAATATCGGATTGAAATCTTCTAATAAGTTGCCGATTTTCTAATATATAAGGCAATTGTTCTAATAAGTCTCTCAGATGTTCAAATAAACAGTTGAAATACGCTAATAAACCTTAGAAGTTTTCTAATAAAACGAAAAAACTTCTAATAAAATCAGTCGACGGTTACAAAATTTAGCCCGCCATACATAGAAAAAACCAAGCATGCTCAAGCATTTAACTGAAAAAACCTCTAGCTTCCTTCTGGTCAACGTGTTAACATATTTAAAAATTCAGAAAATGAAGGTGAGTAAATGGAGAATGTAGTGTTCTTTATTATTGCGTGTATACTACTGATTATACTGCCAGGTCCGGATACAGCAATCGTTACGAAAAATACGATTGTTAACGGACAAAAGGGAGGGTTTCAAACGATGGTCGGCTCTTGTGCAGGGTTAACCGTCCATACAATCGCAGCGGTTGCAGGTTTGTCTGCAATTATCGTGAAATCAGCCGTGGCATTTACAGTGCTGAAATATGTCGGAGCAGCGTATTTATGCTATTTGGGTATCAAAACATTGATGAGCCTCCGTGCTAAAAAGACAGATGCAGAAGAATTGATGACGGAAATTGAAGCAAAAGGCAATTCCTATTTTAAGCAGGGCCTTGTCACAAATATTACGAATCCTAAAGTAGCGGTATTTTTCCTTACGTTTTTACCGCAATTTCTATCAAAAGGGGCAGAACCGTTTTGGCCATTTTTAACGATGGGAATCATCTATATTGTGTTAACTTTTGTCTGGTTTGCACTCTATGTATTCTTATTGAACAAAATCCGTGAATTCATGAAAAAACCTGCTACACAATCGGTAATCGAATCATTGACCGGAGCTGTTCTTATCGGTTTTGGCATTAAACTAGCATTGGAAAAACAATCCTAATAGATAACCCAGAGAAATGTACAAATCCATTGCATTTAAATCGTAATCCCGATTAAACCGCATATTCTTTTTTGAAAAAGGGTATAGTTCCCTAATTCTAGAAAAAAGGATGATGAAAGATGGGTTTGTATATTACTATGTGGATAGCCATGATCGCGGTAATAGTGGTGAATGTGCTATCAAATACACTGCCGATAAACGGTCAAACGGCAGCAGATATTTCGGATCGATTAGAAGTATTATTTACGCCGGCAGGTTATGTATTTTCAATTTGGTCATTAATTTATGTATTGCTTGTCATATGGCTGATTACGATATACCGCAAAGTGAAAGACAATCGTTTTAACGGAAAAGTAGGGATTTTATTTATCATTAGCTGCATATTTAATATTGCTTGGCTGTTCAGCTGGCATTATGAACAGTTTATCCTGTCCATTATCGTAATGTTCTTTTTATTATTTACACTCATTGCGATTTATAAGCAGTATAAAAACAATGAAACCGGTTTTTCAGAACGCTTTCCGTTTTCGTTCTACTTAGCATGGTTATCCGTAGCGACAATTGCGAATGTGAGCTATGTGTTAAAATACAATGGGGTTGATTTGGGAATCTCTGAAGTGGTCGGATCACTCGTACTTGTCGGTGTTGCAGTTATTTTAGGGTATTTGGCTGTTGCCATCTCAAAGGATATCTTCTTTACCCTTGTTATCGTTTGGGCGCTGGTCGGTATCGCTGTCAAAACAGATGATGCGACAATGCAGTACGGAACAATCGTATTAACAATCATATTAATCATTGTGGCACTCATCCACTATATGCGCATGAAAACGAAAAGGCTAGTGTAATAATGAAGAAGGGTTGTAGTATAAGTCGAAACGGACTTGTACTACAACCCTTTATTTTTGGTAGTTATTTAAAAAATACAATCGACATAAAGCCCATGTAAAAACATAATGTAATCGCAAAAGTCATGGCAGCCGATACAACGACCGGTAGCTGTTTAATATAGCTTACAATGACAAGCCCAATGAACAAGGCAGTCATGAGGAAAAACCCTAACCCGATACCTGTCATTTGGAAATATCCGCGCATGCCTGCTTCAATCGAGCTCCGGTAAAATAGTTCAAAAAACGGTGAAATTTCCTGAACATAAAAGCTGGGTGGCTGTTGTTCACTATATAGCGCGGTAATGAACAAAATCAATACGAGCAAAATCGTTTCAATCCTTACCCATGTACGCGGTTCAAATAATGGCTTGTTCATTTTCAGTTTTATAAGCAGACTGTTAGCTAAAATAATAACTGTCAAAGGTACTAGCAGAACATGCTTAATAAAAAGAAACTGTCCGTAATTGCTCGACCAGCTTGTCACATAGCCCGGCACGATTGTGTCAGTCATAAGGACACCTGTTAAAGCAACAGCTGTAAAAGCTACAAGTGCAACAGGGGAGAACCATTTTAAAAAGGCTTCCCAATTTTGCGCATCTTTTGAGAAGAAGCTCATCATGATTAAAATGCCAAGCCATATACTGACAGCTAGAAGATGGACAAAATCCAGTACCGATCCGACAATCCCTGTCATCGAACCTGCATGACTTATATAACCAATTGCTGCCATTATGGCGATTAGAATAAAAATCGCCATGATCGCTATAAGCTTTGACGGTTTCTTTAGAAATTGGCGAAGCACTATAAGCAAAATAATTGTGAAACCTGCGATAGCCAGCCATGAATGGCCAACTTTAAATTTCATAAGCAACATGCCTACTGATTCAATGAATCCAAACTGCGGAGTCAAAATTGTCAGCAACTGAATATTCGGTACAAAAGTGACAAAAGGCAGAATGACTGCACTTACAATGATCCACTTTGCAGGAATATCAATTTTCGGACGAACTGTTTCAGGGATACAGTATAAGAGTAATGATCCCATTAGAAGAGCTAAACTTACATAGAGTAAAAATTGACTAAAAATTGTCAATGCCATCATTTTATATTTTTCCGTCTAGCAATAGTGAAAACACTTACGATTATAATAAGAAGTAAAAGGGCTCCAACGATATACAATAATGTATTATTTGAAGTTTCCTCTTCAGCTGCCACAGTTGTTTCTGCAGTATCATTATCTGCCGTTTCGTTTACTTCCGCTTGCTCTTTGTCTACTTCTGTAACTTCTTCATCTACCGGTTCTTCTGCTACAGGTGCATCAACCGTAAAGGAGAATTGACCTGATAGTGGGTGGCCGTCCTCACTAATACTATTCCATTCAACAGTATAGTCATCATTTGGTAATGGGGAAGCAAAAGTACCTATTAATACACCATCAACTAAATCCATCGAAACGGTTTCTATTTTTTCACCGTTACTTGAAATGACGTTAAATGTACTGCCTACTTCAATTTTCCCGGCGTATGTAAGTTCGATCGCCTGCAACGGTTCAGTTACAACTGCACCATCCTCGGGGTTAGTCGTGTCTAGATACGTATGTGCTGCTGCGTTCGGTACCGCTAAAAATAGTGCAGCAAGAATCGATAATAATATTGTTCTCATATTAATATGATTCTCCTTTCATCTGTTATTTTACTCACCCCATATTGTAGCCGAACAATAAGACAAATGCACTGTTTCCGCTTATTAAACTTGATGAAAAGTCAGGTAGAGAGAGTTGTTATGCTATAATATTGTCACAAATGAAAAGGGGATGAACATGCAACATTTTGTAGATGATATTTATTTAAAAGGAAATACACAAGCCGTTCTGCTTTTACATAGTTTTACGAGCAATGCGAAAGAGATGAACTATTTGGCAAAAATGCTTCATAGCAAAGGGTATACAAGCTATGCACCTAATTTGGCAGGGCACGGAGCATCACCGGAACAATTATTTGCAAGTTCTATGGAACAAATATGGGAACATAGCAGAAAGGCTGTTCAATTTTTAATCGATGAAAATTATGAAGCGATTACTGTCATTGGCCAGTCATTAGGCGGTGTACTAGGAATAAGGCTGGCCAATGAATTTCCTGAAGTGAAGGCTTTATGTATTATATCTTCGCCAGTAATAGAGCGGCCCGTGGAAGGATTGGAACAACGTGTCGTCTATTATTCCAAAAGGTATTTACAAAATAAAGGGAGCTCTGAACAGGAACTTCAAGCGTTTTTGAATGAGCACTTTCCAAGACCTGCCGATAAAATGATTGCGCTGCAGCAGTTTATCGTTAATACGGGCAAACAGCTTCATTTACTGAAACAGCCGCTTTTCCTGGCAAAAGGTATGCTGGATGAACCGGTTTTTCATCAAAGTATAGATATAATTGAAAATAGTGCAACAAGCAATGTCATTACGAAAAAACAATACGACAATAGTGGCCACCTAATTACATTAGGAAAAGAACGCCAATTGCTGACGCAAGATATTATTGATTTTCTCGTTGAAATAGAAAAAGGAACTGTCCAATTTTAGACAGCTCCTCTTTTTATTCTTCTTCGTTGTTGAACCATAGTGGGTCGTTGTCATCAACATCGCCATTATAATTAATAAAAATTTCTTCGCCGGCTTCAATATCTTTATAAGCAAAGAAATCAAATGTTTCGTTGTCGAAATTAATTTCATATGTGGCATTCGGCTCATATGAATGGTTGAATAGCATCCCGTAGCCTAATAGGATTGCTGAGCGTCCAATACCAAACTCAAACGCATAATCCGCAAGATTTGTTTTTTCAATATGTTCATGTTGCTCGTTTGGATAGCTTAGTACCGGTGCTTGGTGGAATAATGTTCCTTTAGGAATTGCATTAATCGCAAAAATACCGCGATTGTATTCCCCGTCACTTATCGGAGAATTCTTTACTTCGATCATATTTTTTCGCCTTCTAACTTTTAAGATTCTTTCCTACTGTAACATGTATCATCATAGAAAGGTTGTTTTATTGCTTATTTACCTAAATAATTCATTGGAAGGATGAAGTTCATGCAAAAACTGCAATTTGAAGCTGCATGGGATAAAACGATTTCAACACAGGACCGATTATTAATCGAACAAGCTTTTCAGAAAACGAAAGAACAAGATCAGCCCATTTCCTGTGATGTAATTCGGAAGGCCATTAATCATAAAAAACAAATCCTCATTACTACACTTATTCATAATCGAACAGAACAACAACTTACTTTTAATAATAGGAAGATCAGTATTATAACAGAAAAGGGACAAATTACTCGTAATTTTACAATTGACGCTCTTTCAATTCCTCCTTATTGTTCAATGCCGTGGACTTTTATTTTCGACGAAAGTAATGATTTTCTATTCACAGAAATAAAACAGTTGGTTATTGAAATATAATAGGATTGAGGTGAAGGAATCGATGCATGGAATGAATGCAGGTATTTGGCTCACATTCGTAACCCCTATCTTTTTAGTCAGTGCATTATTTTTTACACTGTCATTTTTTCAGCAATTGAAAATCGACAATGACCGATTAGTGAACCAATCGAAGTGGGGAGCAGTTATTTCCCTGGCGATCGCATTAATTGTTCCGGCAATTTATCAAATTGTTGTTTACTATCAAGTCATGAATTATTAAACATACTAATAACAAAAAGACCGCTATGTAAATAGTGGTTTTTTCTACTTCAAACTTCCAATCCCCTTTAAAACACATAATTAATTTGTTAATAAATACATATGAATACGTTTTTTTACATCAATTTGCTAAAAGCATACTATTCCAGTATGAATTGTTCAAATTGACTATTGACTTTAAATTAATGCATCTGTAAACTAACGAATTAAGAATACTGAATTGCAAGAAAATTCTATAACTAGTAAAGGAGAGGTGTTATGGGAGCAGTTGCACATATAGACGAAATCGCGGAAAAGCTTGCGGAACAGTTTGAACAAACAGCCGTAGAAAGAGATAAAGTTGGTGGCAATGCTAAGTTTGAACGGGATTTAATTCGTGAAAGCGGGCTTTTGAAACTTTTAATTCCGACTGAATACGGTGGTTTAGGTGGGAATTGGCAAGATGTGTTTCAAGTCGTTCGAACAATCGCACGAGCTGATAGTTCACTGGCACATGTAATCGGCTATCACTTTATCAATCTTGTTACACCGCATTTATGCGGGTCCCAAGAACAAAAGGAATTTTATTACCGCGAAACTGCAAAACATAATTATTTTTGGGGAAATGCATTTAACCCGGTAGCTATTCAATTGAAGGCTGAAAAAACAACAACAGGTTATGTGCTGAACGGGGTAAAAACGTTCTGCTCAGGTAGTGTCGATTCAGATGTATTATTAGTATCAGCAATTGTAGAAGGACAGGATGAGCCATTGTTGGTCGTTATTCCTAGTAATCGGATAGGTGTAGATATAAAAGGCGATTGGGATAATATGGGCCAACGTCAAACAGATAGTGGAACAATTATATTCAGCGAAGTTGAAGTACACGAAGAAGAAGTATTGCAGCAAGGCTTTTATGCAAGTGAGTTTTCACAACTGCGTCTGAATATCGCGACATTTATTTTAAACCATGTCTATTTAGGAATTTCAGAAGGTGCCCTTCAATCAGCGCTTACATATACGAGAGAACAAACAAGACCGCGTGCTATTACACAAACTTCGGCGATTGAAGATCCGATCATCCAGCATCATTACGGCCAGTTTTACGTACAGGTTGAAGCAGCGAATTTGGTTGTTAAAAAAGCGGATCAACTATTACAGAAACTATGGGATGAACCCGAAAAGATTACCCCTAAGCATCGCAGTAATCTGGATGATGCATTACAAACAGCTAAAATCTTTACAACACAAGTAGGGCTCGATATTACATCAAAAATTTTCGAAGTGATGGGCAGCCGCGCTACTGCAGGACGATATGGTTTTGACCGCTATTGGCGTAACTTGCGGACGATGACATTGCATGTTCCGGTTGATACGTCGATTCAATCATTAGGTAGAAAATTTTTGTTAGGAGAGTGAGTACATGGTTCAGTTATTGGAACGTCCAGTGCTACAACAAAACCCTCTATCAACGAAACATAGCAACGAGATAAAAACGAAAATTAAAGTGCAGAATATCGATTTCAGTTATGATGCGACGACAAAAATACTAAACAATATTCAACTGGAAGTACAAGAGGGCGAGTTTCTCGTATTCATGGGACCATCTGGATGCGGGAAAAGTACATTACTTCGTATGATGGCAGGGCTTGAACCATTTTCAAATGGCGATATCGAAATAAACGGCAAATCCGTTAAGGAAACGCATCCGGATTGCGGTGTTGTTTTCCAGGACTATTCCTTATTTCCATGGCTGACGGCACAGGCGAATGTCATGCTTGCATTAAAACAACGGAATAAAAAAATGCCGAAAAAAGAACTGGCACATATTGCAGAGCAGTATTTGACACTTGTTCACTTAGGGCATGCGGTAAAAAAATATCCAGGGCAAATGTCCGGTGGTATGAAGCAGCGTGCAGCCATCGCTCGAGCATTAAGCTACGGTTCGGATTTACTGCTGATGGATGAACCATTCGGCGCTTTGGATCCTGTTACACGTATTCAACTGCAGGATCTGCTTGTTCAAATCAGTGCCGAGCAAAAACGAACAGTCGTATTTGTGACACATGATGTTGACGAAGCCATTTACCTGGCAGACCGGATTGTCATCTTTGCTCCAGGGAAAAATGGTGCGGTAACGAAAAGCATCCAAGTACCGATTGAGAAAAAAGGAACGGATCGTCAGAAGTTATTTGAAAACAAGGAGTTCCGTGCATTTCGTGAATCCCTTTTAAACGAGATGAACGAACAGATCGTCAATAGTTTAAAAACGGAAATAACAGACGGCGCAGGAATATAGGAGGATCGTTAAATGAAAAGAACAAATCAGAAATGGGTCGCTTCACTTGCACTAACAGTAGGTTTACTTGCTGCATGTGGAGATGACGAACAAGTTTCGAAAGGAGAAGCCTCTGGTGACTATGAGATTACAGTTGGTTTAAGTCAGTCTGCAGGCGGAACACTTGTCGATATTGCCCACCAGGAAGGCTATTTTGAAGAAGAACATATTGCGGTCAATCGTGTTGGATTTGCAAACTCGGCAGACGGTCTGAATGCACTCCAAGCAGGGAAAATTGATGTCGGATTAACATTTGGTACAGCTGGACCGTTAACATTTATTGCAAACGGCTCGGACTTCTCGATTATCGGTGGTCATTTGGAAGGCGGACACCCGATTTTAACGAAAAAGGAAAATGCGGGGCAATATACTTCGCTTGAAAGCTATAAAGGTAAAAAAGTAGGGACAATCAGAATCTTTACATCGGATATCGTATTCCGTTCTGCTCTTGAAGATGCAGGGATTGACTGGAAAAAAGATCTGGAAATTGTTGAATTCAAAACAGGAAGTATGCTGCTAGAAGCGGTAGCATCAGGAAAAGTGGATGTTGCAGTATCAGCAAACTCATTCTACGCACAGGCGGTTGATATGGGTCTGGAAGCAGTCGCATGGAGCAATGATTTACAGGAAGGGCATGTATGCTGCCGTGTTGTAACACGCTCGGAATTATTGGCGGAAGAAGATGGGGAAGCGTATAAACGTTTCTTAAAAGCACTTATCCGCGCGGAACGTAAAAAAGTTGAAGATCCACAATCCGCAGTAACTGCTGCAAAAGAGTATATGAAAGTGGATGAAAAAGTAATTGATTCGATTGTAAATGACAGCCACTCAAATTATTCTTCGGATCCAAGCAGGGAGAAAGTAGTTCAAATGTGGGAGCAGATGAAAGAAATCGGCTATGTAGAAAACGTGGATGATATTGATGTAAACGACTATGTGAATATCGATCTATACGAAAAAGCACTAAATGAGTTAATCGAACAATATCCGGATGATGCATATTACAAAGATCAGCTCGTTCGTTTTAATGAACAAAACATTTAAGGGGTGGGATGGAATGCTCACATTTTTTAAACGCTATAATCTTACTATTTTGATAGGAATTATATTTATTATCGTATGGGCACTTGTTACGAAATATGCGACATGGATCAATCCGGTCATCTTCCCGCAGCCGCTAACGGTCGTTGAATCCTTCTCTGCAAAAATCGGTGAGCTGTTAACAGGTGTTGGGAGTTCGATGAAACTTCTCATACCAGGATTCTTCGGAGCTTTAGTGACAGGTATTGTAGGCGGTCTGTTTTTCGGACTGAACAAACGGTCACGTGAAATATTAATGCCTTACTTTCATGCATTAAGTCCGATTCCGCCAACACTGTTCATACCATATGTCATTGCGATTTTACCGACTTTCCAAACGGCTTCGATGTCACTTATTTTTATCGGTGCCTTTTGGCCGGTATTTTTAGGAACGATTCATGGTGTTCTTCTGATAGAAAAACATTATTTGGACAATGCAAAATCACTTGGCTTAAAAGGACCGACATTCCTGTTGAAAGTCGTGTTACCTGCAAGTGCACCCCATATTTTGAGCGGTGCCAGTACTTCACTCGGTATGAGCTTCCTGATTTTAACGATTGCCGAAATGTTTGGGGCTTCATCGGGAATGGGCTTTTTCATCCAGTATTACAGTGACTTTTCACAATATCATTACGTCCTTGCAGGCATCATTTTTAACAGTATTATCATTGTGGCTGTCATGATCGCATTCGAAAAGCTGAAAAAACGCTTGCTATTCTGGACAAATTTAAAGGCTGATGGCAAATGAAAAAAATTTTACTTACAATCCTGTTGCTGGCAGGTTGTAGTGCACATGCAAATGAAACACTCGATGTGTCACTGAATGCCAGTAAATCCGAGCTGGAAGCATTTGAACCGGTAACAATCACAGCAACTGTAATGTACAACAGCGAACCGATTGAAGACGATGTGGAAATTGAATTCGAGCTGATTAATCCAACCGGAAATACGATTGGTTCTGTAAAGCCAGATTATAGAGGGGACGGGAAGTATTCGATTGAAACGAGCTTCGATGGTACCGGCACCTATAAAGTGGTTTCCCATGTCAGTTATGGAGATCTTCATGAAATGCCTGAAATTGAGGTGAAGCTTAAATGAAAAAATGGATACAGCTCTCATTATTCGCTGTCCTGATTATCGCGCTAAGCTATGCCATTATCTCCAATACATCCAAACAAAAGGCAGAAGCGAAAACCGAAGAAATTTTGCTCCAAACTACTTCCGGTGAGCAAGTTGCCATACCGGAAGAAGGCAGCTATATCCTTAATTTCTGGGCAACCTACTGCCCGCCATGCGAAAGGGAAATGCCCGCCTTTAAAGCAGCATATGAAACACTACAGTCGCAAAATATTGAGCTCTATGCAGTCAATGTAGAAGAACCGACAAGACTGGTCAATCAGTATTTGGCGAAGTTCGATTTACCGTTTCCGATTCTATTGGATCGTCAAGGGCAGCTGAAACAAAGCTATGAAATTTTAACATTACCGACCACGTTGTTTTTGCAGGACGGAAAAGTAGTACACACCGTAAAACGTGAACTGACAGAACAGGAATTGCTTACACTTACTCAAAAATTTCTTTATTAAAGGAGAACTTTTCTTATGACATTTTTCAATCAGGAAACAATCGCACTCCATACGGGTCAAACAGTTGATCCGGTAACACGATCACGTGCAGTGCCGCTGTACCAGACGACTTCCTATGTATTTGATGATGCGGAACATGCGGCAAACTTATTCAAATTACAGGAAAGCGGCTATTTATATTCGCGAAATGCCAATCCGACAAATGCAGTATTTGAAGAACGTCTAGCTGCCTTGGAGGGCGGTGCCGGAGGATTTGCGGTCGCTTCCGGGCAGGCGGCAATCCTGATTGCTGTACTGACTGTCGCACAGGCAGGCGATGAAATTGTCGCAACGAATGCTCTTTATGGCGGTACGTATACATTGTTCTCTAAAACATTGCCTCGCTTCGGTGTAACAGTACGCTTTGTTGAAGGATCTGACTTACAGGAAGTTGAAGCAGCAATCAATGACAAAACACGCGCTGTATTCACTGAAACAATCGGCAATCCGAGCCTGCAAATTGCAGATATTGAAGGATTGTCTCAAGTAGCCCACCGCCATGATGTACCGCTTATTGTTGATAATACATTTGCGACACCTTACTTATCGAAGCCGATTGAATTTGGAGCAGATATTGTTGTGCATTCGACAACGAAATTTATCGGCGGTCACGGAACATCTTTGGGCGGTGCGATTATTGATGGCGGTAAATTTGAATGGAAAGCGCCTCGATTCAAAAACTTCGTAGAACCGAATGAATTGATCGGCAACCGTTCTTTTGTTGAAGCGGCAGGAGAAAAGGCATTCATTTCGAAGGCACGCTTTGAGCTGGGGCATGATTTAGGTGCCACATTATCACCATTCAATGCATGGCTTTTCATTCAAGGTCTTGAATCACTGGCAGTGCGCGTACGACAGCATGTTGTGAATGCACAGGCCGTTGCTGAATATTTAGCGGATCATGATCTGGTGGAATGGGTAAATTATCCGACACTGCCTGGCAATGATCCAAACAATTTAGTAGAGAAGTATTTACCGAAAGGGGCAGGGTCGATTTTCAGCTTTGGGATCAAAGGCGGACTAGAGGCAGCGAAGGCATTTATTAATAATGTTCAGCTTCTTTCACACGTTGCCAATGTCGGCGACTCGAAGTCACTTGTCATCCATCCGGCAAGCACATCTCATTCACGATTATCACCGGAGCAGCAGTTGGCAAGTGGTGTCACACCAGGTCTGATCCGTTTATCAATTGGTTTGGAAGATATTGACGATATTAAAAACGACTTGGCACAAAGCTTACAAAAAGCTGCCGAAGTCGCTCAAATAACAAAATAACAGGGGGATTTAAAATGGCGATTGCAGTAGTAGTAAATGATGAAGGTCTTGTAACACCGATTGTGGAAGGAACAATTTTACGTATCATTCAGAAGGACCATTCTGTAGAAGATCTGCGTAATCCGGCACTTGATTTAACAGAAGGTCGCCGTGGAGCAACATTACGTAAAGCGATTGAATTGGGCGCGACAACTTTTGTTGCACCGCCTGAAACTTTCTGCGAATTATCTTATAAAAAAGCGCAGGAAGAACAAATTTCATTCATTAACATCCCGGCAAATCAATCATTTGCTCAGGTGGCAGAACAGTTGAAATCAGGTTCAATTCAACAATCAAACGAATTACCGGCTGATGAAGTAGTAGCAAGTGCGCCGGTTACAAAATAAGGGGGAATTCAAATGACAAAAGTAGAGTTTATTACAATGGCGCCAACTTCTGGTGATAGTGAATATGTAGGAAACCAAACGTCAAATAAAGGTGCACAAACATGGTCAGGTGTCGGGATAGATTCAGATCGTGAACCTTCTGTAGAGTATATTACAAAAGTTGCACAGGCCGCTGAAAAAGCAGGCTTCTCGACATTACTGTTGCCGATTGGCGGAAGCTGTGTTGATTCATTGGTTGCTGCATCTCATTTGACAGCCAATACAAATACTTTGAACTTTCTGTTTGCGGTTCGTCCGGGTTCTACTGCGCCAACACAACTGGCGAAACAGTATTCATCGGTCAACTACTGGTCGAATAACCGAGTATTTGTCAATGTCGTAACAGGCGGGGCACCGAAAGAACTTGAAAATGACGGGGATTTCCTATCCCATTCAGATCGTTACAAGCGTACACGCGAATATATTGAAATTTTAAAACGTCTGTTCAACGGAGAAACGTTCGATTATGATGGCGAGTTTTACACATTAAAAGGCGCGAACTTGCCATTGCCTGTTAAAAATGCTCCTCCGATTTACTTCGGTGGCTCATCACCGATTGCAAAAGAAGTTGCAACAGATGTGGCTGACGTTTACATGCTTTGGGGCGAAACATTGGAAACGACAAAAGAAGAACTTGAAACGGTTGTGAAGCTGGCTAAAGAAAAAAATCGCGATCTTTCCTACAGTGTTTCATTCCAGGTTGTCTTAGGTGAAACAGAAGAAGCGGCATTTGAAAATGCGAACAAAATTATTAGCCAAGTAGACCCTGAAGTATTGGCAGCAAAACATGCCAATACGTTAAGCAACGGAGCGGTAGGAGTGAACCGCCTTCATCAGTTGATGCTAGAATCAAAAGACAATAATTTCGTCATTGCACCGAATATTTGGGCAGGGTTAACACAAGTGTTATCCGGCAATTCGATTGCGCTTGTCGGCACGCCGCAGCAGGTAGCTGAGCGTATCGTGGAATTCGTAGATTTAGGCTTTGACAAAGTGTTGCTGCGTGGTTTCCCGCATTTGGAAGTAATCGAAGAGATTGGCGAAAAGGTCATTCCACTTGTTCATGAAATATTGGCTAAACGCGAAGAACAGTTAGTGTAGGAGGTACGCAAATGACGAAAAAACAAATGAAATTAGGCGTCTTTTTAATGGGTACAGGGCATCATATCGCTTCATGGCGTCACCCGGATGCACAGGCGGATGCAAGCGAGAATGTCGAATTTTTTAAAGAAGTTGCTGTAAAAGCCGAGCAAGGCAAATTAGATATGCTGTTTTTAAGTGACGGTTTATCTTTTAACGAACTTTCACACCCGGCAGAACAAGTTCGCTTTGAACCACTTACATTACTCAGTGTGTTATCGACCGTGACTAAAAATATCGGTTTAACAGCTACTGCGTCAACAACATACAATGAGCCATTTCATATCGCGCGTAAGTTTTCATCGCTTGATCATTTAAGCGGCGGGCGCGCAGCATGGAATATTGTGACAAGTTACTATTCGGCAGAAGCGAGCAACTTTAACCAGGACCAGCACTTGGATCATTCTCTACGCTATGAACGGGCAGATGAATTTGTCGAAGTTGTAAAAGGTTTATGGGATTCTTATGAAGATGATGCATTGGCTCGCAATAAAAAGACAGGTGAATATATTACAAAAGGGAAGCTGCACACATTAAACCATAAAGGTGAATATTACGCAGTACGTGGCCCTTTAAATTCATCGCGTCCTCCACAAGGCAGACCGGTACTAGTGCAGGCAGGATCTTCGGAATCCGGTACGACACTTGCCGCGCAACAAGCAGATGTTATTTTTACGGCACAGCAGACACTTGAAGATGCAAAGCAATTTTATAAAAAACTGAAAGACAAGGCAGTTGCTGCAGGACGTGACCGCGATGATATCAAAATCATGCCTGGCGTATCAATTTACGTAGCGGAAACGAAAGAAAAGGCCTATGCCAAATATGAGGAACTGCAACAGTTAATAACACCGGAAATTGGTTTGGACTTTTTGGCAGACTACTTAGGTGTTGACCTTTCGCAACATGATCTGGATGGTCCATTGCCGAAAGACATTCCTCCGACAAACGGGAACCGCAGCCGTCAACAGCTGATCATTGAGCTGGCAGAACGCGAAAACCTGACTATTCGTGAGCTGTATTTACGTATCGCCGGTTCACGTGGTCATCGCATTATTTTCGGTTCACCAAGTGAAATCGCAGATCAGTTGATTGAGTGGGTAGATGAGGAAGCTGCGGATGGCTTCAACTTAATGCCTCCGTACTTCCCGGGCGGCTTTACCGATTTTATTGATTTAGTAATTCCTGAGCTACAAAAGCGCGGGGTATTCCGTACAGAATATGAGGGTAAGACACTTCGTGAGAATTTAGGGTTAAAACAAGTCCCATCCCGTTATACTTTACAAAATATTTAGGAGGAGTGTGAATCATGACAAAAGCGATTTTAATTAATGGTGGTAACAGTGTGACATCCCGATTAACAGGTGTTCAGCAATCCATTGAAACATTGCTGGAACAGCAAGGTATTTCTCATGAAACGATTCAGGTCCACCAGTTGCCTGCGCAAGATTTGATTACGGCAAACTATGCGAGTGAGGCAATTGCCGAAGAGATTGTCAAAGTAGGTGAGGCCGATATCGTCCTTTTCCTGACACCGATCTATAAAGGTTCCTATACTGGCATTTTGAAAACATTCATCGATTTACTGCCGCAAAAAGGACTGGAAAACAAAATTGTTGTACCAGTTGCAATCGGCGGGTCCATCGCACACTTATTGGCACTCGAATATTCACTGAAGCCGGTACTTTCGATTTTAGGAGCGACAACAATTTCAAGCCCTATTTATATCGTTGATAAACAAGTAACGAAAACTGACAATGGCTTTACATTGGATGAAGCAGCACAAGAACGCATCGAAAAGGTGTGGGAAAGTGTTGCACCCAAAAGTAAAGTAACTGTATAAAATGAACCTCGCGAAGGAGTCATTCCTTTTGCGGGGTTTTTTATTGAATGAATAACCCTCACTAATTGTCATTTTATAAGATAACTGCTTTTCATTTACCATAAAACAGGGAATACTCTCAGTGGATTGAGCTATTAAAAAAGGAGAGGATTCTATGAATTATAAAAAGGTTACAATTGCAGGAAGCGGTGTTTTAGGTAGTCAAATTGCATTCCATTCCGCATTTTTCGGATTTGAAGTAAGTGTTTATGATATTAATGAAGAGGCAATTACTAAGGCAAAACAGCGTATGGCTACATTAAAAACAACATATGGCCAATATTTTCAAGACGTTGACCGTGCTGAAAAAGCGTCCGGCAGTCTTCAGTATTACACTGATTTAGCAGAAGCAACAAAAGATGCAGATATTGTAATCGAAGCAGTGCCGGAACGAATAGAAATCAAACAGAAATTTTATGAAAACCTGGGGAAAGTGGCACCTGAAAAAACAGTCTTTGCTTCCAATTCCTCAACATTATTACCAAGCCAATTTGCTGAGTTTACTGGCCGTCCGGAAAAGTTCCTGGCATTACACTTTGCGAATTCTATTTGGCAAAACAATACGGCGGAAGTAATGGGACACCCCGGAACAGAAATGCAGTATGTTGAACAAGTGGCAGATTTTGCACGTAATATCGGCATGATTCCGTTTGTGCTGAAAAAAGAGCAGCCTGGTTATATTCTTAATTCATTATTAGTACCGTTTTTATCTGCGGCAATGGAGCTGTGGGTGAAAGATATTGCAGATCCGCAAACAATCGATAAAAACTGGATGGTTTCAACAGGATCGCCACGCGGACCATTTGCAATATACGATATCGTAGGAATGGAAACACCTTATAATTTAAACTTAATGCGCGCAGAGCACGATCCGGCAGCAAAATTAGTCGCAGAAAAAATTAAACGCGAAATGATTGATCAAGGTAAAATGGGTGTTTCAACAGGAGAAGGATTCTACAAATACCCGAACCCTGCCTATATGGATCCTGATTTTTTAAAAACGAATTAATACTAAATGTACGATAACACCTGATTCTAACCCGTGAAGGAATATATGCTTCACGGGTTTTTTATTGAAATAAGTGTATGCTGATTTTGCTTAGGCAATATCGCAAAGACCCATCCATTTCATTCAAAGAAATGGATGGGTTACCTGTTATCTCGCTGTATATTTTTTAATCGCCGGGATGATTTCGTTACCGATCAGTTCGATATTTTTCATTACTTTATCAAAAGGCACACCGCCAAAATCGATTTGGGCCATGAAGCGCTGCATGCCAAACAATTCGTATTGGTACAGCATTTTTTCGATAATTTGGTTCGGACTGCCAACCATGAGCGCGTCTTCCACTTGCGGTGCCTGTTCCACTTGCCAGCGCGGATAGCCTTGACCTCGAATCGCCTGGAACCCACCGCTTAAATGCGGATGCATCCCATCAACCGCTTCTTTTTCCGTTTCCGCAACATAAAACAGACTCGTCGTTGCAATCGGTAGAGATGCCGCATCAAAACCACTGCGATCTGCTGCTTCGCGGTATGCATCAACAGAAGCTTTAAAGTTTATCGAAGGTCCACCTAAAGTTGTCAGCATCATTGGAATGCCCATATAACCGGCTTTTATCGCACTTCCGGGAGGACCGCCAACAGCCCGCCAAATTGGAATCGAATCATTTAACGGCTGAGGTAAAATATGTGCATCCTTTAAAGCTGGACGAAATTTCCCATTATAATTTACTACCGAATTGTCATTTAACTGTTTTAACAGGGCGAGTTTTTCCTCAAAAATTTCCTCATAGTCACGTAGACTAACTCCGAACAGTTCATGTGCGCCAACCCGGGAGCCTCGTCCTGCAACGATTTCTGCACGGCCATTGGAAATTAAATCGATTGTCGCAAAATCCTCGTAAACACGGACCGGATCCGCTACGCTTAACACCGTGGCAGAGCTTGCCAGTTTAATGCTTTTCGTTGCCTGTGCAATTGCACCAAGTACAACCGAATGAGCCTGAGTTGTAAAGTATTGCTGATGGCTTTCACCGACCGCAAATACATCAATACCTGCCTCTTCCGCCAACTGGCTCGCTTCGATGATTTCCTGAATCCGCTGCTGCGCAGGAATGCGTGAGCCTGTTAACGGATTCGGAATATGGTCACCTAACGTATATAGTCCAAACTCCATCCCGCTTTTTTCATTAATTCGATATTGTTCCATAATCACTGACTCCTTATAAAATCGGCTTTAATTTTGCTGTAATTTCTACACGTCGGGGTTCTAAAAAATCCGGCAAATCCAATTGTTCACCGAGCGAGTCCACATGACCGTCGCGTAAAAAGCCTGGTCCATCCGTCGCAATTTCGAATAAAATGCCATTCGACTCTCGGAAATACAGGCTCTTAAAATAAAATCGATCGACAATGCCTGATGACATAAACCCTCGTGCTTTTACTTGGTCATCCCAATAGGCCAATTCTTCACCATTTTTCACCCGGATGGCCAAATGGTGAATGCTGCCGCGACCAGGTTTTTCAGAAGGCCCGTCCTGTTCAACAATATAAATTTCTCCAAACATCTCATCATTGACCGATTGAAGAAGGGCGGTTGTTTTGTCTTGTGTTTTCAATACAAAACCAAAGAGTTCAGTTAAAGTCCGAATTAATTTTCCTTTATTTTTTACCGTCATTTCAACAGTTCCCATGCCTTGAATTTGATGTTCAACTGGAACAGGTGATTTTTCATATGCTTCCCAATGTTCAACTTTCGTATTGGGTGCAGCGATAAGTGCCAAACGTAAACCTTCTTCATCTTCAAAGAGAAGGGCAGGGCGACCGGCAAATGTTGTGATGCCTTCATGTTGAACACCGAATTCATCCAGTCGATGAACCCAATACTGCAGACTATCAACGTTTGGTACGATCAAACCGATTTTTGTAATGGCATTTGTACCTCGGTGAGTGCGTCCAACTAACGGAATTTCAAAAAAGGAAAGCTCTGTTCCTGGACTGCCTGTTTTATCCCCATAAAAGAGGTGGTACATGGATGTGTCGTCCTGATTGACCGTCACTTTAACACGGCGTAATCCTAAAATATCACGGTAAAATTTGTTGTTTTGCTGTGCATTTTTTGTAATCATCGAAATATGATGATGTCCTGGAATTGTATACATGTTCATTCCTCCAATAAGTAATCGCACTGTTGTTCTCACTGACCAATCTCACAAAAGGAAACTGATTTCGATAATTCTTAACTATTACTTTACTACTCAACTGTATTGACGACAAGAAAAATATCTCGAATTCAAAATAAAATTATCTGTAACTTTTTTCCTTTTTATGCGTCTATAGGTAAAGAGAATCGAAAAACTAATCATTAAAGAAGGGGATTTCATGAAAAACTTACTCGCTTTAGGCATTTTGCTTCTATTGGCTGGATGTCAAGAAAACGTGCAACCTGAAACAATTGAGCAAACGGAAGTTGAAACTGTACGAAATGATCGTGTTATTGACCATAATGGTGAGATTGAAAATTTGGAGTTATTGCATCAATTTTTAAAAGATACAGAAGATAATAAACAATCGTCGTTGGAGCTGACGCGCTATACGATTGAGGGGGCACCTATTTACTGGAGAGTTGAATATCAGGAAGGCCAATATAACATCGAAGTCGATAACCGCGAAGATAATTTTGGAAGTCAAAATATTGAAAATTACCAATGTGGTGAGCTAAACGAAGATGTGACGGGTTCGCTGACTGATTATAATTTTAAATCATGTGAAGGTGGCTACGAAATCAATTTATTATCGGTGACAAGTGATTAAGCGCACAACAAAAGGCCGCCAAAATCCTATTTAAGAGATTAGCGGCCTTTAAACGATTTATTTAATTGTACTGGCGATTTCCAGTGCCTGTGTAAAGTCTTCAATCAGATCATCTTCATTTTCCAATCCGACTGAAAATCTCAGCAAGCCATCAGTAATTCCGCGTTTTGCACGTTCTTCTGGCTCCATCGCGGCATGACTCATTTTGGCAGGGTACGATAAAATTGATTCAACACCGCCAAGACTAACTGCAAATACCGGAATTTTCATCGCTTCCACAAAAGCTTTCGCAATGTCATAATTCGGCAAACTAAACGATAAAACCGCTCCCGCAGAAGTTGCCTGTGCTGCATGGATTTCAAACCCAGGGTGAGTAGGGAGTCCAGGATAGTATACGTTTTCAACTAACGGATGTGCATGTAAAAATTGTGCAATGCGCATCGCTACACGTGATTCCTCATTAAAACGTACAGCCGTTGTTTTCATGTTTTGAATTAATGTGTAGCAATCCTGAACACCAAGTACAGAACCGAATGAGTTTTGAACGAAATAAATCTCATTGCCCAGCGCTTCGTCTTTTGTCACAACAAGCCCTGCTACGATATCGGAATGCCCTGATAAAAATTTTGTAGCAGAATGGATTACAACATCAACACCTAATTCAAGCGGTTTTTGATGGAGCGGGGTCATGAACGTATTATCCAAAAACGTGAGCGCACCGTGTTGTTTTGCAATTTCTACTACACCACGAATATCTGTGATTCCTAATGTAGGATTCGAAGGTGTTTCCATATAAATTAATTTTGTTTCCGGACGTACAGCTGCTTTTACTGCTTCAAGATCAGTAAAGTCAACAAATGTATGCGTAATGCCATAGCGCGGCAATATTTTTGTAACGAAACGGTATGTACCACCGTAAACATCTTCGGTAATCACGACATGATCACCTGCAGATAAAATCATAAAGCAAGCAGATACAGCTGCCATACCTGTGGCAAATGCAAACCCTCGGTCACCGCCTTCAAGTTCGGCAATCGCTTTTTCCAATGCGGCACGTGTCGGATTTCCCGAACGTGCATAATCATATTCCCCAAATTCGTCAATCGATTCCTGATGGAAAGTCGAGGATAAATACATCGGCACATTTACAGCACCTTTTTTATCGGCATAGCCTTCACGGATTGCCCCATGAACTAATGCGGTTTCAATGCGGTTTGTCATGCAAATTCACCTCTTAACGAATCAAAAACTTGTGTCAGGTCAGCGATTAAATCTTCCGCTTCTTCAATACCGACTGAGAAACGAAGTAATCGGTCACAAACGCCTCGTGCAACACGTTCCTCATAAGGCATGTCGGCATGTGTTTGAGTAGCAGGGTAAGTAATAAAGCTCTCAACCCCTCCGAGACTTTCTGCAAATGTTATCAGTTTGATCCCTTTTAAAAATGGGTTGACCATTGATGCATCTTTGACACGGAAGGAAAGCATGCCGCCTTTTCCTGTGTATAGTACATCCGTTACAAGAGGTTCATCAGCTAAATATTGCGCGACTTTTTTTGCATTCGCATCGTGCTGCTTTAAACGTAAATGCAATGTTTTCAGTCCGCGAATCAGCAGCCATGAATCCATAGGCGAAAGCACCATTCCAATACCATTGTGATAGTATCCTAACTTCTCACATAATTCAGCTCCTTTGGCAACGACCAGTCCTGCCAAAACATCATTATGTCCGCCAATATACTTTGTAGCACTATGTAAAACAATATGTGCACCTAATTCAAGAGGACGCTGGAAATAAGGAGTGTAGAATGTATTGTCTACAATTAGCAGTATGTTATGTTTTTCCGCCAGTTCCGCATATGTCACTAAATCAATTTCCTGCATTAACGGATTTGTCGGTGTTTCGATAAACAATGCTTTCGTATTTTCATTGATTAAACTTTCAACTTCTTCAACATTAGTAAATGGATTATAAACCGGTTTAATATTATAGTTTTCCGCAAATGTTTTGAATAGACGATATGTTCCGCCATATAAATCTTCCGGTACGATTAATTCATCGTTCGGTTTAAATAATGACATGACAAGTTGTACTGCCGCCATCCCAGAACTACAGGCAAATCCTGCATCGCCGTTTTCCAGCTCAGCGATGCCTTGTTCGAGAATCGTACGAGTTGGATTTTTTGTACGTGTATAATCATACCCTGTCGATTCACCAATGCCTGTATGCTGATAAGCTGTCGACATATAAATCGGCGGATTGATCGCACCTGTTTTGGCATCACTTAAATTTCCGAGCTGCACTAATTTTGTTTCAATTGAACGTTGTGACATGAATACACTTCCTTACATGAATTTACTAAACATTTCGAATGAATCGAGTATTACATCAATTTAACATGAACAGATCAAAGGGACAATAGGGGAAACGAGTATTAAGTAGAATAGGGGAATAATTGAAATAAAAAAGAAAAAAACCTGGAATACGTTAAACTTGTATCCCAGGATTAGTGATTTTTATTTAGTTTGCTCGTTTTTTAATAAATCACGGATTTCCTTAAGCAGCTCTTCTTTTGCATCCAATTCAGGAGTCGGTTCTTCCGCAACTTGCGCTTCCTTTTTACGGTTTAGTTTTGTCAGTATTCGTAAAGCCATAAAAATGGCAAATGCGATAATGATGAAATCAATAATCGATTGAACGAATACGCCGAGTGCAACCTGTGCTTCACCTGATCCGAACTTCCATTCATTTGTCAGGTCAATTCCGCCAGTAAGCATACCGACAAGCGGCATAATAATATTTTCAACCAATGACGTAACAATTTTACCGAATGCCGCACCAATAACAACTGCAACCGCTAAATCGATCACATTGCCCTTCATCGCAAATTCTTTAAAGTCTTTCCACATAATATAGCAACTCCTCTTAACTTTAATAAACAAAGTTTAATTTTATACATTGATATACAAATTTTCAACAGTGAAAATTACCTGCTTTTTTAGTAGAATAGAAGTTAACTACATTATTTCGTCTTAAAGATTGGTGGCTTATATGGCAAAAAGCAAGAAAAAGAACCCTTTACTCACCCCGAAAACTAAAATATTATTGATTATTTTGCTTATCCCCATCACTTTAACGGTTTATATTGTCGCTTATTCCAGCTGGCAGCAACTTCGAGGTTGGCCATTTACCGATAAAACAGTGTATCAGCAAATCCAGGAACAGTTTGATTTGGAAATTCCAATCGAGTATATCCCTGTTTACGTCGCAGCCGAACAGAAATACGGTGTTCCGTGGACGCTTTTGGCGGCCCATCACCGCGTAGAAACCCGTTTTTCCACAATGAAGACACTTATTTCACCGGTTGGCGCAGAAGGGCATCTACAGTTTATGCCCTGTACATTTGTAGGCTGGCAACATCCTTCATGCAAAGATTTAGGGCAGGGGGACATCCCGGACCATGATAAAACGAATCCAGCCATAATAAAAAAATATGGCGGCTATGGGGTAGATGCAAATGGAGACGGTGTAGCGGATCCGTTTGATATTGAAGATGCCGTATTCAGTGCAGCCAAATTTTTATCCATTGCCGGTGTAAATGATGGGCAATTGAAAAAAGCGATATTTCAGTATAATCACAGTGATGATTATGTGGAAGATATTTTATACTACTATAAGCTGTACCGGGATTACGGCAATCAGCTCAAACAAATTGCTCTAAATGAGGACAAATAAAAAAGTGTGACATTACGTCACACTTTTTGCTCGTTATTCTAGATGATTTACAATTAAGTTGCTTTACGCATTGAGCGTAGGATGAAGCTTACAACAAAGATTAAAATAATGGCACCGATCAATGCTGGGAATACATAGAAGTCTGAAACTTTCCAGCCCCAGTTACCTAAAATCATGCTGCCGATCCAAGAACCGACAATACCTGCAATAATGTTACCGATAATACCACCCGGTACATCCTTACCTAAAATAACACCGGCTAACCAACCTAAAATACCGCCGATAATTAAGAACCAAATGAAACTCATCATACTGTCCAACTCCTTTGTTTAAGATTATTCAATAATAATTGCATCTAGTTATTTATTTCCTTACAGGCAATTCCTTAAACATTTTTTTAGCTGGAAGTTTTAAGCATTTGAGTAAATTACGTAAGTAAAATTACTTTATAATAAATAATAATTAGGTGAAATTTTATTTTAAATAATGGATGCACCTAAACATGATTGAAAATGGCCAAGTGCCCATTTATGGCCGATTTCATTAAAGCTTGCAACGGCATGTTCAGGAATCGTAATTTTATAGCCCAAATTATAACTGTCCACTGCGGTGTGCAAAATACAAATATCTGTGCAGACTCCGACAAGTACAACTTCTTCAACGCCGCGTTCCCGCAGTAAAATATCCAAATTTGTTCCTGCAAAAGCACTATACCTTGTTTTATCAAATGAAATAACGCAATCTTTATATGTTTCATATAGATCTTTCACAGAACCATACAGTTCACGTCCGTTAGTTCCTACAATATTATGTGGCGGAAATAATTTAGATTCAGGATGATATGGATCATTTTCATAATGTAAATCATTAGCGAATACGATAACATCATTTTGTTCTATAAACTGTTCTATTAATGTACTAATATTTTTTTCTATTGCCTGTCCCGGCTTACCGCAAGTTAATTTACCATCGTCTGCTACAAAATCATACGTATAATCAATCACGATTAAAGCTTTTTTCATCCGTCATTCACTCCTTATTCATTGTAATGTTATTATGCCATGGTTATGGAAAAAATGTGGGCTAAATCATTAATTAAATATTCAAAATATTTTGATTTTTGAAATCGAATGTTGTATAGTTAGGATATCAAATAAATGGGGTGATTAATATGGATATGGCAATAACGAAGAGGCTAAACCGTCAAGGGTTAATTTTTGTAGGAATCCACAGTTTAATCATTTTGAATTTTGCTATTGAATTATTATTACTCTAATAGATTACGATACTTAATAGAATCTAGCCTGAATAGGCGCTAGGTTCTTTTTTATGGAGAAAAAGATTCGCGGTCAATAAATATGTACAAAAAATTTTAAAAATTCACTTTTTGTAAAAAGTGTGACGAAAGAGTAAAAAGGCAACATCAATGAGGATGAAAGCGATTGCAATAATTTCAAACTTTTTGAATTGTATAAAAAATTCAAAAAATAGTGTTGACGTTCTAGTTCATTTCGTACTATGATAACAACAATTTAGTACACCACATCACTCAAGCGACATTCTGATGTGAGCTTACAAGGTGTAAAACATTCGATACTTTCTGATTATAAAATTTAGAATATTCGAACTTTATATGAAAAATCGAACATATAAAAAAACAGCTAGAGTAAAAGCATTACGTTGAGGGGCGTTTAAAATGAGAAGTGACATGATTAAAATGGGAGTCGACCGAGCTCCACACCGTAGTCTTTTATACGCTACAGGTAAAGTAAAGGCGAGAGATTTAGAAAAGCCATTTATCGGTGTATGTAATTCTTATATTGATATTATTCCAGGCCATGTCCATTTGCGAGAATTCGCGGACGTAGTAAAAGAGGCCATTATTGAAGCAGGCGGTATTCCATTCGAATTCAATACAATTGGAGTCGATGACGGAATTGCAATGGGTCATATCGGGATGCGCTATTCATTGCCATCACGTGAAATTATTGCCGATTCAGCTGAAACGGTAATTAACGCACACTGGTTTGACGGAGTGTTCTACATACCAAACTGTGACAAAATTACACCAGGTATGTTAATGGCAGCTGTTCGTACTAATGTTCCTTCAGTATTCGTATCAGGAGGACCAATGGAAGCGGGTACTTCTTCTTCAGGTAAAACATTATCATTAACGAGTGTTTTTGAAGGGGTCGGTGCACATAAAGCGGGTACGATGACAGCTGAAGAGCTCCTTGATATCGAGAACAATGCATGTCCAACATGCGGATCTTGTTCGGGAATGTTCACAGCCAACTCAATGAACTGTTTGATGGAAATGCTAGGCTTAGCATTACCGGGTAACGGTACAATCGTTGCAACAAGCGAAAAACGTAAAGAATTAATTTACGAAGCAGCGAAACATTTAGTACGCATGATTAAAGAAGATGTAAAACCACGCGACATTGTTACAAAAGAAGCGATTGATGATGCTTTTGCTCTTGATATGGCAATGGGCGGATCTACAAATACAGTGCTTCATACACTGGCAATCGCCAATGAAGCAGAAATTGACTACAACATTGAAGACATTAATAAAGTAGCAGAACGTGTTCCTTACATTGCAAAAATTATGCCGGCATCAGACATCTCGATGGATGACATTGCAAAAGCTGGCGGTGTTCAAGCGATTATTAATGAATTAACAAAAATTCCAGGGGCAATTCACCCTGACAGACCTACAATCGCAGGTGTTTCTATGCGAGAGCTTGTGAAAGATTATGAAATTACTAATGATCGTGTCATTCGCACAAAGGATAATCCATATAGTGCTGTAGGCGGACTTTCCGTATTATTCGGAAATATTGCCCCTGAAGGCTCGGTAATTAAAGTAGGAGCGGTTGATCCTTCGATTAAAACATTCACAGGCGAAGCGATTGTATTCGACTCACAGGAAGAAGCACAGCAGGCAATTGATGACGGCCGAGTACGAGAAGGACATGTCGTAGTCATTCGATATGAAGGTCCAAAAGGCGGACCGGGCATGCCGGAAATGCTGGCTCCAACTTCTGCAATTCAAGGACGCGGACTAGGAACGAAAGTCGCACTCATTACAGATGGCCGTTTCTCAGGTGCATCACGCGGTATTTCAATCGGCCATATTTCTCCGGAAGCTGCTGAAGGCGGTCCGATCGGATTGGTCCAAAATGGCGATACAATTATTATTGATTTGCCAAGCAGAACTATCAATTTACAAGTTTCCGACGAACTTCTTGCAGAGCGTCGTAAAAACTTAAAACCATTTGAACCAAAAATTAAGCGCGGCTGGTTGGCACGTTACTCTGCTTTAGTAACAAATGCTTCCCAAGGCGGCGTAATGAAAATATAATCTGAATACTTTAAAACGTTGATGAGGTTAAAGGATATAGAGTCTTGTATCTACCAGAGAGCCGGTATTGGTGGAAGCCGGCGATACAACTATATCCGACATCCCCTCGGAGTGAGCTATTAAACGCATTCGCCATTAGATAGCTCCGGGCATATTCGAATTGCTCGTTATTAATGAACCGTTCTCTTTGTTTAGTTGCACAAATTTCCTAATGGGAATTTTGAAATAAAGGGGCTCAGGCGGTTCGCGAGGTAACTAGGTGGACACTGTTTCTTTTTAGAAGCAAATATTCATCGATGTTATAAATGAGGGTGGTACCATGAAAAGTCTTTTTCATCCCTACGTAAGAGGTTTTCTTTTGCGTGCGGAGATAAAGGCTTTTTCTTTTTATCAATTTTTAAAAATGACTTCACATATAAAGTTTTGAAAAAGGAAGGAGAAATTACTATGAGTGCAAACGTTTCAGTAAATCAAGAAATCGAAAAGCCCGAAGAACAACAAGTAACAAAACCGAGAGACGGTGCGGATATTTTAGTGCAGGCACTGCATGAACAAGATGTTGATATTATTTTCGGTTATCCGGGTGGGGCAGTATTACAAATTTATGATGCTCTTTACCGTAATCCTATTCGTCACATTCTGACACGCCACGAACAAGGTGCGATCCATGCGGCTGAAGGATATGCACGTGTTATGAATAAACCGGGTGTA
Source organism: Solibacillus sp. FSL W7-1324 (assembly GCF_038008025.1). Lineage (NCBI taxonomy): Bacteria > Bacillati > Bacillota > Bacilli > Caryophanales > Caryophanaceae > Solibacillus > Solibacillus sp. FSL W7-1324. The sequence continues at coordinate 1,888,302 of NZ_JBBOYH010000001.1, read as the reverse complement.
GTAATTGCAACATCAGGACCGGGAGCGACAAACCTCGTAACAGGTATTGCCGATGCGATGATTGACTCGATTCCGTTAGTTATTTTTACAGGGCAGGTTGCGACATCCGTAATCGGTACAGATGCTTTCCAGGAAGCGGACATTATGGGGATTACAACACCGATCACAAAACATAACTATCAGGTGCAGGACGTAGCGGATATCCCTCGTATCGTAAAAGAGGCATTCCATATTGCCAATACAGGACGTAAAGGACCGGTTGTCATTGACTTCCCGAAAAATATCTCACAAACAGTGTTCCTGGATGAAATTAAAGCTCCGGAAGATATTTATTTACCGGGTTATCAACCGACAACAAAACCGAATTATCTTCAAATCCAAAAGGCAATTCAAGCATTAAGTTTAGCTAAAAAACCTTTAGTGCTAGCAGGTGCAGGCGTATTATTCGCAGATGCACGTGAACAATTGACTGAATTTATTGAAAAATATAATCTACCGGTTGTTAATACATTACTTGGTTTAGGCAGCATTCACGGACAGCACAAACAATTCTACGGAATGGCCGGAATGCACGGTTATGCAACGGCAAATGATGCGATTACAAAATGCGATTTATTAATTAATATCGGTGCCCGCTTTGATGACCGACTAACAGGAAATTTAGCGACCTTTGCACCGAACGCTACAATCATCCATATCGATATCGACCCAGCAGAAATCGGAAAAAATGTACCGACTGATATCCCGATTGTTGCAGATGCAAAAGAAGCATTATTAGCACTGCTGAAAAAAGATTTCGAAGGCCCGGATACAACGGAATGGGTTCATTACTTAAATGATAGCCGTGATAAATATCCGCTATGGTATGAAGATGCAGGAGAAGAAGTATTGCCACAGCAGGCAATTGAGATCCTTCATAAATTGACTGACGGTGAAGCAATCATTACGACAGATGTTGGACAGCACCAAATGTGGGCAGCCCAATACTATCATTTAAATAATCCGCATAACTGGGTAACTTCAGGCGGTTTAGGAACGATGGGCTTCGGTTTCCCAGCTGCGATCGGTGCTCAGTTTGCGAAGCCTGAGAAAAAAGTTATCTCCATTGTTGGGGATGCAGGTTTCCAAATGACAAACCAAGAGCTTGCATTATTAAAAGAATTTAACTTACCAGTAAAAGTAGTAATCCTTAATAACAGCTGTTTAGGAATGGTTCGTCAATGGCAGGAAACATTCTATGAGGAGCGTTATTCACAAAGCTTGATGCCAATTCAGCCGGACTTCGTTAAGCTTGCTGATGCATATGGCATTAAAGGCTACCGCATCGACAATATTTCTGAAGCGGAAGCGATCTTTGATGAAGCGATCAATTCAGATGAACCGGTTGTTATTGACTGCCGAGTAAAACAACTTGTGAGCGTATTCCCAATGGTTGCGCCTGGTAAAGGATTACATGAAATGATTGGAGTGAAGAAGCCATGAAGCGAGTGCTGACAGTAACAGTAATCAACCAAAGCGGCGTATTGAACCGAGTGACTGGCTTATTAATGAAACGTCAATTCAATATTGAATCGATTACAGTAGGTCATACAGAGCAACCGAATTTTTCGAAAATGACGTTCATCGTTCATGTGGAAGATGAAAATAAAATCGAACAATTAATCAAGCAGCTTTCAAAGCAAATTGATGTATTAAAAGTAAATGATATTACAGAAAAAGCGATCGTCCTTCGTGAACTGGCTCTTATAAAAGTAGTATCTCCGCCGAACTTGCGCCTGGAAATGAATGCAATCGTAGAACCATTCCGCCCGCAAGTAGTCGATACATCAAAAAATGTTGTGACATATGAAGTTGTAGGCCATCCGGAAAAAATCGATGCCTTTATCGAATTACTTCGTCCATATGGCATTAAAGAATTAACACGTACAGGTGCAACAGCAGCTATCCGTGAAGCACAAAAAATCGAAAGCCCGCAATTATCGATTTTAAAATAAGGCAATACAACATTGGTTTTAAACAGGGTGGAGGATGTCATCTGAAGCCCGAATTACAAAATAAAAAAACATTCACTTAATTGGAGGAAATGAAAATGTCAAAAATGTATTATGAAAACGAAATCAACGAGCAAGTATTACAAGGTAAAAAAATCGCGATCATCGGTTATGGTTCACAAGGCCATGCTCATGCGCTTAACTTAAAAGAATCAGGTTTTGATGTAGTAGTAGGTATCCGTCCAGGTAAATCATATGATGCAGCAAAAGAAGATGGCGTAGAAGTTAAATCAGTAGCAGAAGCTGCTGCAGAAGCGGATGTAATCCAAATCTTACTTCCGGATGAGCGTCAAAAAGCAGTATACGAAGCTGAAATCGCACCACATTTAACACCAGGTAAAGCGTTAATGTTCGCACACGGTTTCAACGTACACTTCGGTCAAATTCAACCACCAGCAGATGTAGACGTATTCCTAGTAGCTCCAAAAGGCCCAGGTCACTTAGTACGTCGTCAATTCACTGAAGGCGCTGGCGTACCAGGATTATTCGCAATCCACCAAGATGCGACAGGTCAAGCTCGTGAATTAGCTCTTGCATACGGTAAAGGAATCGGTTCAGCACGTGGCGGATTACTTGAAACAACATTTGCTGAAGAAACAGTTACTGACTTATTCGGTGAGCAAGCAGTACTTTGCGGTGGTACAACTGAACTTGTTAAAGCAGGTTTCGAAACATTAGTTGAAGCAGGTTACCAACCAGAATTAGCTTACTTTGAAACATTACACGAACTTAAATTAATTGTTGACTTAATGTTCGAAGGCGGTATGGCAACAATGCGCTACTCAATTTCTGATACTGCAGAGTGGGGCGATTATGTTTCAGGTCCACGCATTATCGACGCATCAGTAAAAGCTCGTATGAAAGATGTATTAACTGATATCCAAGACGGTACATTTGCGAAACGCTGGATCGCTGAAAACGAAAACGGTCGTCCTGAATATACAAAATTCAAAGAAGCTGGCGCAAACCACCAAATTGAAGAAGTTGGCGAAAAATTACGTGCTATGATGCCATTCATCAACCAAGGAAAACAAAAGGTAACAGTGAAATAATATGAGAAAAATTGACATTTTTGATACAACATTGCGCGATGGAGAACAATCGGCTGGTATTAACTTAAATACAGCAGAGAAAGTAGAAATCGCAAAACAACTAGAGCGTTTAGGTGTCACAATTATTGAGGCGGGATTCCCTGCCTCATCTCCAGGTGACTTGGAGGCGGTATCGTTAATCGCAAAAACGGTGAAGAATTCAATCGTCACAGGTTTAGCACGTGCTGTGAAAAGCGATATCGATGCAGTTTGGGAAGCAATTCGCCATGCTGAGCAGCCACATGTTCATACGTTTATCGCAACAAGCCCGATTCATATGGAATATAAGCTTAAGAAAAATCCAGACGAAGTAATTGAGCAGGCTGTTACTGCGGTAAAGTATGCAAAGGAAAAATTCTCACTTGTAGAATTTTCTGCAGAAGATGGTTTCCGTTCAGACAAAGAATTTTTAGTTCGTATTTGCCAGGAAGTTATTAAAGCTGGTGCAACAACGATTAATATTCCAGACACAGTTGGTTATGCATCACCGGAAGAATACGGCGCTTTATTCCGTTATTTACGTGAAAACGTGATCGGTGCAGAAAAAATTAAATTCTCTGCTCATTGTCATGACGATTTAGGAATGGCAGTTGCAAACTCATTGGCAGCCATCGAAAACGGTGCAGATCAAGTAGAATGTACGATTAACGGTCTAGGTGAACGTGCAGGAAATGCCGCATTAGAAGAAATCGGTGTTGCCCTACATATTCGTAAAGACTTCTACGGTGTTGAAACTGGCTTGAACTTAAAAGAAATAAAACGTACATCACAGATGGTAAGCCGTTTAACAAACGTAGTCATTCAACCGAACAAAGCTGTTGTCGGTAAAAATGCATTCGCACATGAATCGGGTATTCACCAGGATGGTGTACTGAAAAACCCTGAAACATATGAAATCATTTCACCGGCACTGATCGGCGAAGACGATATCCCGTTAGTTTTAGGAAAACACTCAGGCCGCGCAGCATTCCGTGACCGTGCCGAAACAATGGGCTTCCAGCTGTCGGATGAAAAATTGAACAAAGCTTTCGCTGAGTTCAAAAAATTAGCGGACCGCAAAAAAGAAGTAACAGAAGAAGATTTAACAACGATTTTAACTGAGCAGCAAGTTTCAATAGAAGATGTTCCGTTATTTGAACTTAAATCGGTTCAAGTTCAATACGGTACAGAAAATATTCCAACAGCTACTGCATCAGTTATGACACCTGATGGCGAGTTGAAAACAATCGCCTCAACAGGATCAGGTTCAGTCGAAGCCATTTTTAATACACTTGAACAGCTTGTTGGAGGTAAAGTCAATATTTTGGACTACCGAGTACAATCAGTCGGTAAAGGACGCGATGCACTTGGAGAAGCGGTCATTAATTTAAAATATAACGGCTATACATCAACAGGACGTGACTCAGCACAAGATGTGCTGGAAGCAAGCGCAAAAGCGTATTTAAATGCAGTAAACAGACAATTGATCCAACAGCAAGTACGCGATAAACAAGAAATTACGGTTTAATAAAAATAAGGTTGCTACTGTAAAGGAAAACAACTAGCAAGCTCATTATAAGAATAATAGCGCCATCTTAATTGGTGGCGCTTCTACATCAAGTTACTTCACGTAGAAAGAAAGGTGTTTTACAAATGGAAAAGAAAATTACAGTACTACCAGGTGACGGCATTGGTCCAGAAGTTGTTGCAAGTGCAGTAAAAGTATTACAAGTAATCGGGAAACGTTTTAACCATACATTTCATTTAAACTATGCTTCAATCGGCGGAGCTGCAATTGACCAGTACAATAATCCATTACCTGAAGAGACAATTGCGATGTGTGAAGCAAGTGATGCCATTTTATTAGGTGCAGTTGGTGGTCCGAAATGGGATAACAACCCGCCAGCATTGCGTCCGGAAAAAGGTTTACTAAAAATCCGCAAGCACTTTGATTTATTTGCGAATTTACGTCCTGTGAAAGCATTCCCAAGTTTACTTGCATCTTCTCCATTAAAGCGTGAAGTTGCGGAAAATGTAGACTTAATGATCGTCCGTGAATTAACAGGAGGGCTATACTTCGGAGAGCCACGTAAAAAAACAGATGCAGGTGCTATTGATACATGTGTGTATTCTCGTGAAGAAATCGAACGTATTGTTGAAAATGCATTCGAATTAGCACGTTTACGCCGTGGAAAACTTTGCTCGGTAGATAAAGCAAATGTACTGGATACATCCCGTTTATGGCGTGAAATTGTAGAAGAAAAGAAAAAGCAGTACCCAGATGTAGAAACAGAACACAACTTAGTTGACTCAGTGGCGATGAAACTGATTACTAACCCGGGTCATTATGATGTCATTGTTACAGAAAACTTATTCGGCGACATTTTAAGTGATGAAGCTTCTGTTATTACGGGTTCACTTGGTGTATTACCTTCTGCATCAATTCGCGGCGATAATTTTGGACTTTATGAGCCTGTACATGGTTCAGCTCCTGAAATTGCAGGCCAAGGTGTTGCGAATCCGGCAGCAACAATTCTTTCAGTAGCAATGATGCTTCAATATTCATTCGGCTTAAAAGAAGAAGCTGCAGAAATCGAACGTGCTGTTGCAGCCGTTTTCGAAGATGGCTACTACACAGCAGATTTAGCTCAGGAACATACACGTACATTATCAACAGAAGAATGGACAGAAAAAGTACTGAACGAAATCGATGCAAGCTTCGTTTCAGACAGCATTATGATTTCATATAACTAATTTCAATCGAAAGAAAACTGTTGATTGTTTTGAATATCAACACTATATATGGTTAAGGAACGGTGAGAACTATGGGGAAAAATATTATTGAAAAAGTGTGGGAACAGCATGTCGTACATCGTGAAGAAGGAAAGCCGGACTTACTTTATATCGACCTGCATTTAATTCATGAAGTAACAAGTCCTCAAGCATTCGAAGGACTACGCCTGGCAGGACGGAAAGTGCGTCGTACAGATCTATCGTTCGCAACAATGGATCATAACGTACCTACAAAAAACCTGCCGACGATTAACGATCCAATCGCAAAAAAACAAATTATGACACTTGCTGAAAATGCAAAAGAGTTCGGTATCGAATTAGCGGATATCGGTCATCCGGATCAAGGGATTGTTCACGTTATTGGACCGGAATTAGGTCTTACACAACCTGGTAAAACAATTGTTTGCGGTGATTCACATACAGCAACTCACGGTGCATTCGGCGCAATCGCATTCGGAATCGGTACTTCGGAAGTAGAACATGTACTTTCGACACAAACATTATGGCAATTAAAGCCGCCAACAATGGAAATCCGTGTTAACGGTGAACTTGGTATTGGGGTAACAGCAAAAGATATCATTTTAGCAATCATTGCAAAATGGGGAATCGGTGTAGGTACAGGACATATCGTAGAGTATACAGGTGAAGCAATCCGCAAGCTTTCTATGGAAGAGCGTATGACAATCTGTAATATGTCAATTGAAGCAGGAGCAAAAGCAGGCCTTATTTCACCGGATGAAACGACAGTTGAATTTTTACGCGGTCGCCGTCATGTTCCTCAAGGTGAAAAATTTGAGGAAGCGGCAAAATATTGGTTAAGTCTTGCTTCTGATGCGGATGCAACATATGATGTTGTTCTTGAAATTGACGCTCAGGAAATTGAACCGATTGTAACTTGGGGTACAAATCCAGCGATGGGTGTCGGCGTTTCGAAAACAGTTCCTACTGCTGCTGATTATGACAATGAAACGGATAGATCTGCATTAAACAAAGCACTGAAATATATGGATTTACAAGAAGGCCAAAAAATTACGGATATTGAAATCCAACATGTATTTATCGGATCTTGTACGAACTCCCGTATTAATGACTTACGTGCAGCTGCTGAAATTGTAAAAGGCGAAAAGCTTGCACCGGGTGTAAAAGGGATTGTAGTTCCTGGTTCTTGGTCGACAAAACGCCAGGCAGAAGAAGAAGGTCTACATCAAATTTTCCTTGATGCCGGCTTTGAATGGCGCGAATCAGGCTGTTCTGCTTGCTTAGGGATGAATGAAGATGTTATTCCAGCGGGTGAGCGTTGTGCTTCAACATCTAACCGTAACTTTGAAGGACGTCAAGGTGCAGGTGCCCGAACACATCTTGTATCACCAGCGATGGCAGCAGCTGCTGCAATTCACGGACGTTTTGTCGATGTTCGTAAGCTACAAAAGCAGGAAGCATAAGGAGAGATCAGCATGAAACCGATTAATATAGTAAATAGTATTTATGCACCACTTGATCGTAAAAACGTCGATACCGACCAGATCATTTCGAAAGAATTTTTAAAGCGCATCGAACGCACAGGATTCGGACAATTCGTATTTTATCACTGGCGTTTTGATGAAAACGGCAATCCAATTGAGGATTTTGTATTAAATAAACCAGAATATAAAAACGCAGAAATTTTAGTTGCACAAGATAACTTTGGCTGTGGTTCATCACGTGAACACGCACCGTGGGCAATACTTGACTACGGATTCCGAGTTGTCATCGCACCGAGTTTTGCGGATATTTTCCACAATAACTGTTTCAAAAATGGTATTTTACCGATTAAATTAACGGAAAGCGAATGTGACGAACTTTTAGAAAGAGGTTTAGCAGAAGCACAGGCAATTGAAGTAAATTTAGAACAGCAAACAGTTACGACAGGTTACGGCAAAACGTATTCATTTGACATCGATCCATACTATAAACAAATGTTACTGAATGGATGGGATGAAATTTCTCTTACGTTCCAGTATGAAGAGCAAATCGCTGCATACGAAAAAAACCGCGTAGCATACTAATCTAAAAGCCTCTTACTTCGGGTTCATCCCTAGTAAGAGGCTTTGTCTTATTTTACCGGTTGTTGTGCCAATTTTCCGGTGCTATAATTTTCTTCATTGTTTGAAGTATCGGGAGTGTAACAATGAAAAATCTATGGATTTGGATAGGCATATTATTTATTATAGGATTGATTATTAACTACTGGATGTTTATCGTTGGGTCAGTTGTCTTATATTATGCGGGTAAGAAACTAATAAAATTTTTAAAAGCAAAAAAGAAACAAAAATTTCTTGAAGCAGAACATCTGAAAATGAAAGAAAATCAGTCAACGATTGAGTACAAAATGGAAAGACTGCTTACTTTGACGAATAATACGGATCCAAATGGTTTTAAACGTCAGCAATATAAAAATAAGCAACAGCTGGATTTAAGGGATTACTGGTATAAATATTTGGATTTGCGTGCAAAGCTTATTTTGAACGATACGCCAACTTATCGTGAGGAAGAAGTATTGCATATTATGTGCGATGAACTGCTAATCCGAATGGATAACTTGGAAATCGAAGTAACAGATGCGGTGAAAAAAGAATTTATCGAAGAAAATTTAACACCATTGCTAACCGATGTAGTGGATATCATGGAAGATATCAGCCCAGTAAAAACAATTAATATGGATGCATACCGCTTATTAAAAGCGAGTAACCAATAAACAGGAAAAGCCATTCTCAATAAGGAGATTGGCTTTTTTAATGTCTCTTAACCAAATTTAACCTTTCCTGAATATTATTTCTCATAATGGACATTCTATAAAAAAGTTTATCTGAGATTGGAGAAATACTATGTCTTCGGAAGAGAACATTAAGTGGATTAATGAACAATTCAAAGATACAAATGAATTAACGATGAAGACGCTGGAAGATGAAGATAAGAAAGCCGAGCTATTTTACATAAAGCCGCTTATCGATGTGGAATTGCTTCAACAAATTGTCATTAAACCTTATTTTGAAATGCCATCCGAAACGAAATACATTCGATATTTAAAAGCCTTGCCCCAATTTCAGGACAGTAAGTCGCCGGAGCAGCTGAAAACTGAAGTGCTTAACGGCAATGTGGTTCTTTTCATACAGAATAAATTTTATTTACTAGACCTGAAATTTTCTTTCAATGATCAGACGAATACAGCATCAGTTGAAACAACAATTCATGGTTCACAGCTGGCACTTAGCGACAATATTGCGACAAATATTAATATTATCCGATCCGATTACCATCAGCCGACATTGTATGTTGAATACTCCACGATTGGACAAGTAAACAATCATAAACTGGCGATCATTTATGACAAAGAAAAAGTAAATAAAAATGCCCTGAACATTATCACGGAAAAACTGCAGCAAGTAGATAAGCAGGTCATTACATCAACAGTTCAGCTAAGTAACTATATCAACAATAAAAAGTATTCGTTATTTCCACAGTTGATTATGACAGAGCGGCCGGACAGGATTGTCTATAACTTGGCTGGAGGCAAAGTAATATTATTAGTGGACGGTAATCCTCAAGCATTAATTGCCCCTGTATATTTCTTCGATTTCATGACATCGATGGAGGATAATTACCATTCGTTTTATATATCGTTTTTCCTTAAATTTCTCCGTTATACCGGGTTATTTATCAGTCTCCTTTTACCGGGCTTATATATCGGTATTACTTCATTTGCACCGGAAGTTTTCCGAACCGAACTCGCTCTGACAATTGCAGGAAGCCGTATTGGGGTTCCGTTTTCTTCATTTGTAGAAGTATTGTTCATGCTATTTTTTATGGAAATGCTGCTGGAAGCGAGTATACGGCTGCCGAAAACGATCAGTGCAACGGCTACTACCGTCGGGGGGTTGATTTTAGGGACGGCTGTAACAGAAGCATCACTTGCATCGGATATTATGGTTATTATTGTGTCGGCGGTAGCAATATCAACTTTTGTTATTCCAATCAATGAAATGGCATTTACCATACGCGTAATTCGCTTCTTTTTCATTCTTGCAGCAACATTACTCGGCTTGGCAGGATTAACATTAGCACTTTATGCATTGATTATGTATTTAGTGAGCATCGACAGCTTTGGTGAACCATATCTGAAATTTAACGAAAAGAAAACAAGTAAAACGAAGGCAGGGGAGGAAATATGAGCAGGTTTTATTACTATTTAATTATTATTAATATGGTTGCGAATATTATCGCTTCGGTACCTGCCATACTTCTCAATTATCACGATGATGGTGCTGTCATTTCCATGCTTTTATCAATTGCAGCAGGAGTACTTCTTGTAACACTATATACAAAATTTTTCCTTAAGTATCCTGGCAAAACATTACCGGAACTGCTGGAAAAGACTACTTCAAAATGGTTTTATTTGCCCTTCGTTTTTGTACTCGCTGTACTATGGTTTGTTGCAGGACTTATTACGCTTATAACATTTACATTCTTACTTATACGCTATTTAAGTCCTGAAATGCCGATCATTCTAATTTGCCTGACGCTTATATTATCGGTAATTTTTGGCTGTATTTTAAAAACAGACCGTGTAATGTACACCGTTGAGATGATTATGATAATCACAAGTCCTTTAATCCTTTTCATATTTTTTAAAGCATACAGCAGCAATAGTTTAAATTGGGATTTTGTTAGGGAAGCGGCTTTATATATTAATCAAGTACCAAACTGGCATTCATTTTCTGCTTGCTTTTTTTTATTTTTGGGGGCTGCCAATCTATTTATATTCAATCGATTCTTTACGGATAAACAGAAATTTGGCTTTAGACAGATTATGTTTATCGTTTTAATATCTGTCGGGACTTTATTTACAACGTATTTCATACCGATTGGCTTTAATGGACTTGAAGGTATTGATGATTTAGTCTATCCATGGATCTCGACAACCGATTCGATCAGGATGGATTATTTTATTATTGAACGTGTGTTATTCATGTTTTTACTGTTTTATTTAGGGATTGCTTTTTTAAGCATACTTATTCATTGGTATGCGGCAGTAGAGTTTTTAAAATTTACATTTAAGCTGGAAAAAATTAAATATAAAGATAAAGTTATCGGGATATTTTTGCCGCTTCCTATTTTTGTTGCCATCTCTTTATACTTTGTAACCGTATTAACTGAATACCAGCTTTTTCAGTATTCGAGTTATTTTTATGATGTTTTGGTTTTTATTTTTCCAGGCATGATCCTATTGTTTACTTATATTAACAGGAGGATGAAAAATGATGAGTCTCCCTCGGAAAATTAAAGGAACTTTACTTTTATTTGTACTTGGAGGTATTCTACTATCTGGCTGCGCATTTAAAGACATTGATAAAAGTGTTTTTGTTGCAATGATCGCCCTGGATGTTTCTGATGATGAGGAAAACCCGTACAAAGTTACATTGAAGCTATATGAACCGACCGGATCTTTTACAGAGGCTACAGAACCGCAGTATTCCTATTTATCGGAGAATGGGGAAACTCTTTCAGAAGCAATTCGTATGATGGAATCCTATTCAGATAAGGAGCTTGAATTTGGACATTCAAAGCTAATTATTCTAGGTGAGGAATTGGTAAAAGATAATAAAAACAAGGAAATTTTGGACTTTTTACTGCGCAGACCTGATATACAGATGATTTCCTGGATAGCTGTCGGACGTCCTAATGCGGAAGAAATTATTAAAATGATTCCGCAAGGGGAATCAGCTGCCTATCCTGAACTGTTTAATTACTTTGATGGTAATGGTACGACAACCCCCTATATTGTGACGACCCACTTATTTGAGTTTAGAAGAAGTATAAAAGAAGGTTGGATCGATAGTGTTTTGCCGATTATCGAAATAAATAATGAAGATCAGCATTTTGAAATTAATAAATCTTTATTACTTTCCGCAAATAAAGAACCGTATGAATTGGATTCATTAAATACTTCCATTTATAATATGCTGTCAAGAAGTGTAAAACATGCGAATTTACTAATAAAAGAGGATGGTGACCATTTCATTGCCAATATTGATACGGTTAAATCAAAATATAATGTTAAAATTAATAATCCTTCAGAAATCGAACTCGATATAAAAATTAGTTTATACGGCTCGGTGGCAGAATCACATAAACCAATGATTAATAAAGACCTGCCGAAGTATAATGAAGAATTAAAAAAAGAAACGGAAGAAAAATTTACGACATTCATTTCAGAGATGAAAAAAAACGGCTATGACCCTTTAGGTTTCGGCATCGATTACAAAGCGAGAGTTCTACATAATCGGCGCATGTCCAAAGAGGAATGGAAGGAAGCCTATAAAAATGCAAAACTCAATTTAACGGTTAAACCTGGTATAAAAAGTACGGGATCAATCCAATAAAAAAGACTTCAAATCGAACATTTGAAGTCTTTTTCCTTTTAAATCGCTACCCAATGCCCTTTAGTAACTTCAACAAGCTCTGTGTTCTCTACATCAAAACGGTTCTTTGCCAGTTCTTCGTCTGTCATCACACGACGCTTTTTCTGTTTTTCGATGGCCGGATCCGGAATTGGAATCGAATCGAGCAGCATTTTCGTATAGGGATGCTGCGGATTGGCATACAGCTCTTCACTTTCTGCCAGCTCAACAATTTTCCCGCCATACATAACGGCAACACGGTCACTAATATGCTTTACCATCGATAAGTCATGTGCAATAAACAAGTACGTTAATCCTAGGCGTTGCTGCAAGTCTTTTAATAAATCCACCACTTGTTTTTGGATGGACACATCAAGCGCGGATAATGGTTCGTCACAAACGATAAATTGTGGTTCCACAGCAAGCGCACGTGCAATTCCAATTCGTTGGCGCTGACCACCGCTGAATTCATGCGGATAGCGGAGTGCATGCTCTTTTTGTAAACCAACAAGTTCCAATAATTCTTCCACCCTTGCCCGGCGAGCTTCCTTGGAAGGGGACAGTTTATGAACATCCAATGCTTCTCCGATAATATCCAGCACTTTTTTTCTTGGGTTTAAACTTGAATAGGGATCCTGAAAGATGATTTGCATATGACGACGCATACTTTTCAGTTCATTTTTCGTTAGGCGACTGACCGGCACACCTTTATAAAGCACTTCACCGTCTGTCGGTTCGTGTAATTGAAGAAGTGTACGTCCGGTTGTCGATTTTCCGGATCCTGATTCACCAACAAGTCCTAATGTTTCACCAGGGTAAATCTGGAATGATAAGTCATTGACCGCTTTTAATACATTGCCTTTTGCTAATTCAAAATGCTTGGATATATTTTTAACTTCCACTAAAGGCACGTTAATATTTAAATCAGGAGATAGATTCGGCTGTTCTTTTGGCTGCTTTGGTTCATGAAGCTTTGGCAACGCGTTTAAAAGCCGCTTTGTATAAGGGTGCTGCGGATTCGCGAAAATTTCTTCCGTCGTACCTTGTTCTACCACTTCGCCTTCCTTCATAACAACTACGCGGTCACACATTCCCGCAACAACACCTAAATCATGTGTGATCAATATAATAGATGTACCAAATCGCTGCTGCATATCCTTCATCAACGATAAAATCTGAGCTTGGATTGTTACGTCAAGCGCTGTTGTCGGTTCATCGGCGATAAGAAGGGAAGGATTACACGCTAATGCCATGGCAATCATCACGCGTTGACGCATTCCGCCACTGAATTCATGAGGGTACTGATTATAGCGTTCTTCACTATTTTTTATCCCGACTAATTTCAGCAGTTCAATTGTTTTTGAATACGCTTCTTTTTTGGAAAGCCCTTGATGCTTTATTATACCTTCCGCAATTTGGTCACCAATACGAATAGTAGGGTTCGTGGAAGTCATCGGGTCCTGGAATATCATACTAATGTCCTTCCCCCGGATCGCTTCCATTTGATTTTCCGTTTGCGTAATCAGATTTTTTCCTTGAAATTCAATCGTTCCATCCTTTAAAAAAGAGGGGGGAGACGGAAGCAGACGCATAATTGAACGGGCTGTCACACTTTTCCCGCTCCCGGATTCTCCTACAATTCCGACTGTTTCACCTTCATTCACATGAAAACTTACACCTTTTACGGCTTCGAATTCTTGCTCTCCAGTTATAAAAGATACACGTAAATCCTTTACTTGAAGCAACTTTTTACTCATAAAATGCTCATCCTTTAATAAAAATAAAATAATTTCATTGACTTCTGAATGTTCGTTCTACATAATACATTACTATACAGGTAGGGATTATACAATATTAAAAGTGTGAAGATTCTTTACACGTTAGTAAGGGTGGAAAGAATTTGTAAGAAAGGAGCTGCTTTCATTACATGCAGCATTTATTTTTTGAAAGCTTTCAAAAAAATGCTTCGAAAAAGGGTTATTATTTCGCTTTCGTGCTGCTCGGTCTGCTCGTACACATTATTACAATTCCGTTCTATTTAGTAAATCGTTCTAAATCAACGTATGCGGAAAAAGCTATGAATGTGAAGAGACAATTAATAGAAGATGAGAAAGTATTCGAGTGGCATAAGCAATATGAAGTAGAAGAACGGACAAAAGCTCAGTTTTTCAATCAAAAGATCGATGAGCAAACTATCATCAATAATGCGAAATCGCTTGCTCAGCAAAAATTGGAGCGAGAAGTTGAAAAAGTACTCGCGGCAAATGGAGTAGTGGAAAACTCCTATAAAAATTATTTTAGTACTCTATTTAAACGTCCGTATTTTTTACTGATTACGATAATTCCTGGCATTTTGATGTATGCTTTACTACTTATTACGAGTAATCCATTTGCTCGCTTTATTTTTGAGCGCTTATTACAGAGTGTGTTCGTTATCGTTGGGGTGGCAACACTCGTATTTACGATTTTGTACATTTCGCCGTTTGATCCAGCCCGCAATTTACTTGGGGTAGAGGCGACACCTGCACAAGTCGAAAACTTTAATAAGCTATACGGATTGGATCAGCCTTATTTAGTGCAGCTTTGGCATTCACTGTCAGGTCTGTTCACATTCGATCTAGGAACATCCTTTGCCGGGAAGGAAGATGTAACGCAGAGCATATTGAACAAATTTCCGGTAACGCTTGAAATCGCGATGTTTTCATTACTCATGGCGATTGCCATTGCCATTCCGGTCGGTATTATTTCAGCAGTACGTCCGAATTCATTTATCGATTATGTATTCATGTTAATCGCATTAATCGGTTTATCAATACCAAGTTTCTGGCAAGGGCTGATTTTCATTTTGACATTCTCGCTTGAACTGAAATGGTTCCCGGCTACATATAATCCGGGAAATTGGATGTCGATCGTTCTGCCGATTGTTGTTCTCGGAACATCGATTACTGCATCGATTGCCCGTATGACAAGATCCAGTATGCTGGAAGTAATCCATGAAGATTATATTATTACTGCAAAAGCTAAAGGGTTAAGTGAACGGAAAGTAATTACAAAACACGCAATCCGCAATGCAATGATTCCGATTATTACAGTTATTGGACTGTTGTTTGGCGGAATGCTTGGCGGTGCGGCAGTTACAGAGAAAGTCTTTAATATTAGCGGTATAGGAAGTTATATTGTCGACAAGCAGTTTATTCCGGATATTCCGGCAATTTTGGGTGGGGTTGTCTATATTGCAATTACCATTTCCATCGTGAATATGCTGATCGATATTTTATACGCTTTCTTTGACCCACGAATTCGTTCGAAAATGAAAAAATCTTAGGAGAGGGTAACGACGTGAAATTTATATCAGATGTAAAACTGCTGTTGAAAATAACACAAGAGTATGTAAATGCACAGTTTACCATTGCTTTTTCTGCGATTTTTTCATTGCTGTTTTCACTTTATAGTTTTAATTTTTCAGAAGGTATATGGCGACCGTATGTAGTTGGTTTTTTTGCGATTTATCTAGGCACAACAATTTACGTATGGCTCACATCTCTACTTATTAAAAAGGATTTGGCAAAAAACCGAGAACTGACAAAACGTACACGCCTTCTTGGCATCCCGTTGATACTTACAATTTTCGTGGGGAATGTATTTGCTGCCGGATTCGGTTTTATGCTCGCATCGAAAAATAAAACGGCAGAATACACATTTGCTGTTTATGCTTTTATGACACAAATATTCATTATCCTGATTTCAGGGCTTAATTTGTTCAAACCATATGTAGTGGATACATTTGTTCTTGCAATGGGTGGGTTTATCCTACTTGCATTACTGTACTTGGCAGTAGCTGTGCTGATCGCGAAATTTGTTACAGCTGATACAGCACCGAAATGGGTGTTACCGCTTGGTATTGTCCTGCTTATTCCAACGTTGACAGGAAATTTCTTCTCGCTGTTACTAGGGATCACATTAATTCGTAAAGCACGAAATACAGATCCTTCCGCAGTAGAGAAATGGCAAAAAACATGGAATAAAATCTTACGCAATACGATGGCTGTATTTGGCCTGTTTTTCATCGTTTTCATGTTCAGTTTGTCGGTTGTCAGCTCATGGACATTTGATTATGACTTTGCAGTTGAAAACAATTATGCAGTACTGCTGCAAACACCTACATTGGAATATCCGTTAGGTACCGATAATTTCGGTCGGGATTTATTTTCACGCATTGTATTCGGTGCGCAAATTTCGTTGATCGTCGGTTTTTGTGCGACGATCATCCCGGCGATAATCGGCGGGGCGCTCGGTGCGATTTCCGGCTATTATGGTAAAAATACCGACAATATAATTATGCGTACATTGGATATTTTATATGCGATTCCAGGAATTTTGCTGGCCATTGCAATCATTGCCGCATTTGGCGCAAATACGACAAATCTGATCATCGCTTTAAGTGTCGGGGCCATCCCGACCTATGCGCGGACAATGCGGGCAAATGTACTGCAGATTTCAAACTATGAATTTGTAGAATCCGCCCGTGCATTAGGGGCGAATGACCGCTCGATTATTTTCAAACATATCGTGCCAAATGCAATGGCACCGATGATTGTCAAAGCAACTTTAACAATCGGAGGAGCTGTTATTTCAACGAGTAGTTTAAGCTTCCTCGGATTAGGTATTGAACCGCATATACCGGAGTGGGGCAATATTTTGAAAGTTGGAAGTACGTATTTAGAATCACATTCATATTTAGCGATTTTCCCGGGGCTATGTATTATGCTGCTTGTTTTATCGTTCAACTTTTTTGGCGATGGACTGCGTGACGCATTGGACCCAAAATCTAATTAACTTTTTGGAGGAATTTTTCATGAATAAAAAATTATTTACGTTAGCATCAACAGCAACAGTGGCAGCAGTGGCATTAGCAGGCTGTGTCGAAACAAAATCAGATGTAGAGGAAAAAGATTCTTCAACTACTGAAACGGCTGGAGCAAAACCAGTCATCGAATTGCTTGGTATGTCTTCTTCAGAGCAAGACATGAATATCGTACGTGACCAATTAGTGAAAAACGGTTTTGATGTAAAACTGAATATCCAGCCGGATTATGGTTCTTTCACGGCACAACAGGATGCAGGGAACTTTGACATTGCCATTTCAAGCTGGACGACTGTTACTGGTAACCCGGACTATGCTGTACGCGGTTTATTCAAAACAGGCGGGGACTACAGCCGTACTTCAGATGAAACAGTCGATAAATTAATCGATGAAGCGAGTACATTAACGGGTGATGAAGCAAAGGAAAAATATAAAGAGCTGGAACAAGCTTTAGTATTCGACAATGCCTATATTGCACCATTATATATTTCTCAAAAATTCCAAGGTATTTATAAAGCGGAAGTGAATCCGGATACAGTACGTCTGCCAAAATCACGTGCTCAGGCATGGGAATCAATTTCATTCAATGATGAAGGTAAAAATGCATCTGAAACATTAGTACTTCACCAAGCATTGGCATCATTGACATCACTTGATCCTGTTAAGGCAAATGATGGCTCGATCAATACATTGAACACAAATATGTATGTACGTTTAGTGAATTTATCAGATACAGATGAAGTTGTATCAGAAGGTTCACTTTCATACGACCATGCAATTGCAGAAAACAATGAAGAATATTATTTCGTACTGCGCGATGATATTAACTTTGCAAAAGTGGAAGGCGAAAAAGCTGTTGATACGGGTGATTTAGTATCAGCAGAAGATGTTGTATTCTCATTAAACCGTGCAAAAGACGAAACTTCGGTACCGGATCACCGCACATATTCAATCCATGAAAATATTGATACAGTTGAAATCGTATCGGATATTACATCATTGGAATCAGTGAAAACTGCAGATGGCAAGTCAATTTTAGAAGAATTATCGGATGATCTGCCTGCAGCGATTTCTGAAGTTGTAACAGATGAAAAAGATGTAGATAATGCATCAGGGAAATACCAAGTTGTTAAATTGACAACACCAAATCCTTTCCCGCAAGTATTAAACTACTTAGCGCACCAATCTGGCGGTATTGTATCAGAAGCTGCGGTAACTGCAGTCAATACATTTGATGTAGCAAGCTATGATCCAAACACGGATATCGCATACGGTGACCAATCAACTGTAACTGAAGGCGCGAGCTATGCAAACCATTTAGCAGCATCAGGTCCATATATTTTAGTGAAGAAAAATGACTATGAAGCAACATTCGTGAAAAACCCTGCATACCAGGCAGGAACAGAAAATGAGCCGAAAATTGAAAACATCAGTGTTCGTTTCATCCAGGATAATGACAGTGCACTATCTGCATTGCGTAATGGTGAAATCCACGTATTACAATCAGTTCCTGAAACGAAAACAGATGTAGTGGAAGGCGATGAAAACTTACAATTAAAAACAGCTGACAGCAACGCCGTATCGTACTTATTGTTCAATACTAGCGGCCGTGAAACTGCGAAATCTGCAGACTTACGTAAAGCAGTCCTTCACTCAATCAACCAAGAAGAGTTCATCAGCTACTACCAAGGTAAGAAAAAGCCGGCTGTATCAACAGTTTCACCTTTAATTGACACAGGTTTAAAACTGGAAGCAGACAGCGCAAAAGTAAAAGAATTCTTAAAAGCATATAACGAATCAAAATAATATAAAAAACCGAAGCGGCATTGGATGCTGCTTCGGTTTTTTTCTTTAAATGGTGATGCTTAGGAAACTTGTGGGGATATATAGCCGGCTTTTAGTATATTTTCGAACAGTTCTTTTTTTAATGGTTTGGAAAACAAATAGCCTTGAATGACATCGCAATCATTCTTCTTAAGAAATTTCAGCTGTTCAATTTCTTCCACACCTTCAGCAACTACATTCATCTCCAAGGATTTCGCCAAATGTAATGTAGCGCAAATAATGCCGTTATCTACCTTATCCTCGTTATTAATATTATCGATAAATATTTTGTCGATCTTAATTTTATTCGGTTTAAACTTTCGTATCGAAGCTAATGAAGCATAGCCGGTACCAAAATCGTCAACTGCGATGCGAATTCCGAGATCTTTTAGGCTTTGAATTGTTAAATATACGCTCGATTCGATATTCAGCAAAGTATCTTCTGTAATTTCGAATTCCAGATAGAACGGATCAATTCCGTATTTTTCTAATTGTAACTTAACATGTTGTAACAAGCCTTTTTTCATAAAGCGAATAGGAGGAATATTAATTGCTATCGGGATGATCGGCAATCCTTTTTCCTTCCATTCTTTAAGAAGCTGACATACTTTTTCAATCACCCAATCGGTAATTCCATTGATCATATGATTTTCTTCGGCAAGCGGGATAAATTCTCCGGGAGAGACTAATCCCCATTCTTTATGATTCCAGCGAATTAACGCTTCAGCACCGCAAAGAGAACCATTTCTCGTCTCTACCTGCGGCTGGAAGTGTAGCTCAAACTCTTCATTTGATATGGCTTTCCGCATATCCCGATCCAACGCATATTTTTTATAATTTGATATATCGCCTTCATCAGAAGAAAGCTGAAAATTACTTTTCCCTTCCTTTTTAGCTTTATGAAGGGCTGTGTGCGCATTTTTCAAAAGCGTCAATTTTTCTTTCCCTTCATCAGGATAGAAGGTAATTCCAATACTAGTTGAAATATTTAACTCGTAATCCTCAATCGTAAATGGTTCTCTTATTTTTTTGATTATCATTTTGGCATATTGAAGCACTTCTTTTTTATTCTCAAAATTATGGATGATCATTATAAAATCATTGCTGCTCAGACGAGCTAAATAACTGTCTTTCGGCATTATTGTTTCAAGACGATTGGCTACGTACTTTAATGTTTTATCTCCGATATAATAGCCGAGTGAGTCATTAATAATATTAAAGCGATCAAGGTCAAAATAAAGTATCGCAAATGGATCATCGCTCTCACATAAGAGGTCCAATTGTTTAAACAGACTTTCCTGATTTGGCAGACCTGTAAGATGATCGTAGTTGGATAAGTAATTGATTTTGTGTTCTTTTTCAATTTCATAAGTAATGTCGGTCACTAAACCGAATATATTCGTTATTTGGCCATGATCATCAAGGCGGGGGACAACTTCTTCAAGCAGCCATTTTGTATTTTCGTTCCCGGAGTTAATCCGATATATCCACTGGAAACTATTCCCGCGCATCAATTTCTTTTTCCCATTTTCCAATTCTGTAAGATGTACTGGCTGAATCATATTATGCCAGGCTTTTGAATCTTCATATAGGGTGGAGAGGGGAATCTCCAATATTTCCTCTAAACCTTTAGAAGCAAAGAGGAATTTACCGCCTATATCTTCCTTCATCCATATCCCTGAAGTAAGATTATCAAAAATGGATTTATAGCCTTCATTTTGCTCAATCAATTGCTTTTTCAGCAAAGTTTGATAAGTTTCATCTTTAATGATGCCAAAGACTTTCGTCGGTTTTCCTTCTTCCCAAAAGACTTCTGCATGTACTTTAAAATATTTTAATTCATTTGTTTTTTTATGATAAACCCGAACTTTATGTGTATAGTTTTCGCCTTCATAAATGGATTTTTGTAAATATTGAATTGAGATATTCAAATCATCAGGGTGGATTTGCTTGAAAGGCTCATCAATACTGATATATTTTTTGTAATCCAATCCGAACATATTATAAAAGTTTTTTGAACAAATAAGCTTATCTTCTTTGAAATGATATTCCCAGCTTCCGATTTCGGCTATTTGCTGGGCATAATTCAAATGATTTTCCCAAAGTATCAATTCCTGTTTCATCATTGTTCGTTCTGTATTATCGGTTACGATCAAATAGATACCGATAGTCTCATCATCAATAATAATTGGGATGAAAGTTAATTCGAGAAATAATGTCTTATTTAGGTTATTTCTGATTTCAATATTACAATTTTCGGAATGTCCCTGTAATGTCTTTTGAAAAGTATTTCGAAGTAGCTCCAAGTTATCGCCATAAACAAATTGTCGGAAATCAGCTTCATTTAAGATTGGTTTACCGAGCAAAGCATGGAGTTTATGACTATTTGATGAAAGAACTTTACCGAATTTAGACAATACAATAACAATATTCGGATGATTATTAGTTAGAGATGTGAAATAATTGAAAAAGTCATTATTCACTTCTTCACTTTTATTTTGGTCTGAAAATAATTGTTTAAATTTGTGGTAGTTCATTTCATTTTCCATTAATTTTTCCACCATCCCTCTATAAAATCCATTTCATTGATACGTAATACTTCATAACACCAATTTGTCAATCGAATTTTACACCATATGATAAAAAAATACTATTTTCGATATTATAATCTATTTAAACATAAAACTAAATCAAACGGTACATCTTGAGAGTATTAAATAAAAACTGGGAAAATATACAACAACTAGGTATTTCGTGCTAAACTGATTGTAACAGTTTACAAAAGGAAGGTAGTTTAAACGTATGAAAAAAACAGCAAAATATATGGCACTTTTTACAATACCGGCTGTCATCTTCAGTGTACCTACTTACACGGATGCTGCATATGACTGGCAAGTTGAAAACACGGAAAAACTCATTGATCAGATTAATCCATTGAGCACTACATACGAATATTATTTAAATGAGGCAAAAAATGCATATTACGCATTATCAAATTATCAGCAAAACCAAGTCCGTAATTCATCGACACTTTTTTACTACATGCAAAGTACAGACAACCCTCAATATGTGCTGACGACTTTTTCAAATAAATTGTCAGCCATTTCTTCACGCAACAGTACTTTTTTGCGTGATATTGAGGAAGCGAATCGTTATTACCTTTCTTTATCGTCAGCTCAGCAAGCGATCATTCCAAATTATTTATACTTACAGCTACAGAATTATATGGAAAACTTGAATAAATTGAAAGCAGTAAAGCTTAGCCTTGAACAATTATCTGTAAAGGACAGCAATTATGTTTACAATTATGAAACGGCCATGCTGGCATATCAATTATTGCCATACGATTTTAGAATGTTATTAACATCGCTTGTGAATGACAAAAAGCGTGAATATGAGTCCTATTATTCACCGACAAACAACCGTTCAGTCGCACAGCAGGTATTAAACGAAATATCCAAATTGTCGACAAGCTCTTCAATCGAACAAGTATCAGCCGTTCGTGATATGTACAACGGATTAAACGTCTTACAGCAAACCTTCGTTTCCAATTATCATGATTTACTGTATATCGAACAAGTACATCGCAATGCGCCTACTGGCTGGGATCCATATTATTATGATGAAACCGGCAAGCCAGATCAATATCCTTCAAATATAGAAGTTACAAATAAAGGTCAAATGTATACAGTAGTATTGCCTGTTTCCAAAATGAACAAGTATTCGAATACGAAAGTAACGGTATCTGATACTGTTACACTTTCAATTCCGAAAAATGCGGTACAAAATACAAAAAATAATGATGTTTTAACGTTAACAATAGAAGAAACGAATGAACAATCCATACTATTTACGGCAAGTATGTATGATGAAAGCTTTGAATTTTCATCCTATATTGATATAGAAGTAAAGGGCTTGCCTTCCTCCGCAGCAATTGTCCGATTGCATGATGATGGGGAGTATGCAGCAACACCTTACAGAAAGATAGCAAATACCTATTCAATAAAAACGAAAACATCTGTACAATTTACAGCAATCAATAATCGAGGACAACTTTTTGATATCCATACAGACGGGCATCACTATGAAATTGAGCAATTGGCGAAACGTAAAATCGTCTCAGGTGAGAACGGCTATTACAAGCCGAATGCACACGTAACATTGGCACAATATGCAGCGATGATTGCCCGTTCCATGAATATAACGACAGATGAATTCTCTACTTATCAGGATGTTCATGGGAAGTGGTTTGAGAGTTCCATTCAAGCTCTATTGGAAGCAGGTATACTTGAAAAGCCACATTCCAACTTTTTTAATGCCGAAAAAGTTGTGACACGTAAAGAAGCGGCTGTTATATCTATACAATTACTTCAATATGCAGGAATCCAAATTTCAGATCCTGATTTAAATAAGGTTCCATTTACGGATTTTAAACAGCTTTCAGCAGCTGATCGATATTATGTTGCAGCGGCTTATGAACTAGGCATTTTTAATGGTAAAGGAAACGGCCAATTTGACCCGAATGGTAAATTGACGCGTTCACAAATGGCCAAAGTACTGTATAAAACTTTGCAGATTGCAAAAATGATTTAATTTAGCCTTCGTTAGGATAGAATACGACATTGGCAGGCTAACTCTAACTCAAAAAGCCGTTTTTCTCTAGGAGATAAAACGGCTTTTTAGTAGGCTGAAGAAACGGTTCTTATAAAATTTTTACTTCTGTCAAACCCATTTTATTATTACTGTGCTACACGGCGGTACTCTTTTACTGTACCATCTGCAAATTTAATTTCTAATTCCAGTTCCAAAAAGCTGTCAGGTTGTTCAAATTTTTGGAGTACTTCATCAATTACTTCATCATCAGGTGTATCCTTATCGAATGTGAAGCTTTCAAAAATCGGAACCAATTTGTTAGTCGCTTCGTTACCTTCTAACTTCGTATTGTTTACTTCATCTTCAATCTGTGCTTCCGCTCGGGATGCTTCATTTTCATAACTCACATCATAACTTTTATCATCCGCATATTCGATATCCAAATCAAAGTGAGTAAAGTTAAATGGGGCATCCGTTGTTTCGGTTACAGTACTTGTCTGATTCATCGTATTTTGTTCTGTCGGTGCATTGTCTGGTAAGTTGGTTGCTTCTTCGCTGTCACCACAGCCTACTAACAATGCAGTTGTACTTAGTGCGCAAATTAATGCAAATTTTTTCATGAATGTAAACCACCTTTCTTGTAACTACTTTTTAAAATACCCCAATTATAAAAAAATAATCTGCATAATTTCCCTTTGTAAAATATAGTTAATTTTGTTTATGCCAAATTATCTAGAATAAAAGTTAAGTACAGCTTGGATAGTGAAAGTATGTGAAGTTGGGAAAGTTCCAAAATATTCTATATTTAAATAAATTTATGTTACACTTGTTTAATGAGATATTTATGGAAATGACTTAACAATTATGAATTTCATCATCGCGTCTCCAATTTATTTCATAAAATCAATTTGGAAATGACTTTCTAATGCAGGAGGATGTTTGAATGAAAAAGATGACTAAAACCGTTTTAGCTACTACATTGGGGACTACATTGATGCTGACATCAATTATTCCTGCCGTTAAAGCTGATGAAGTAACACCGGATATAAGCAGCTGGGCAATCGGTACTTTGAATGAAGGCGAAAAATACGGAATTTTTCCGATTGAATGGTACTATGATGGTTTCCGTTCAGCGATTACTAAGGAACGTTTAGCTAATTTAATTGAACTCACTGAACAAAAGATTGCAAGTTTAAATCTAGAGAAGAATGAAAAGTTTAACCCAGTTGCGGTAAAAGGCGATGGAACACGTGGTGATATTATAAGCCTACTTTATAATATTGTCGGTCAATACAAATTAGATACAGTAGATGACGCTGTAACATATATGCAGAAACATAAAGTTTTACAAGGCTCTGAAAAAGGCCTGATGCTCGATCAAAAAGCTACGACACAACATGCGGTTATTTTTGCAGTCCGACTAATCCAGGATACATTTGAGCAGGCAAATGCAGGCGCGAAAGGTGTTGCATGGGTAGTGGAAGATGAAGATACCAAAGTATATTTGCTGGGCTCAATCCATGTAGGAACGCCGGATCTTTACCCAATGCATAAAAAACTGACAAAAGCCTTTAATGAATCGGACGGCCTTTTTGTTGAAGCAAACTTATTAGATCCTACTGGCATGGATTATTATATTGAAAAAGCAATGTTTAACGATGGACGTACAATTAAAGAAGTTGTAAGTGAAGAAACATATGCAAAACTTCAAAAAGTCGCTGCACAGCTTGAAATGCCAATGGAAGAGCTGGAAATACAAAAACCATGGCTGCTCTCCAATAATTTTTCGTCGATGATGATGGATGGGGCGTTTGGGTTAACAGCAGAAGAAATGGCGATGCATGGGGTGGATATGCAATTTCTATTAAGCGCCTACTTACAGCAAAAACCTATTTATGAGCTGGAAGGAATCAACGCACAAGTCGATATGTTTGAAGCATTATCGCCAGAAGCACAGGAAGAATCCTTAGTAGCAGCACTTGACGGTATTTTGGAGCCTGCTGATCAGTCCGAAGAAGATGTTCAGCTTATGGCTGATTGGTTTACGAATTGGGTTAAAGGAGATGTAGAAAAGTTTGCGGAAAGTTTGAGTGAAATGGAAGGAGATACTTCTGAGTTCAACCAGATGCTGTTCGGTAAACGTGATGCAGAAATGGCGGCAAAGCTTGTGGATGTATTGGAAGAACAAAAAGGGACTTTCTTTGTCGTTGTCGGCGCGGGTCACTTTTTAGTTGATAAAAATATCCGCTATCACTTAAAAGAAAGCGGGTATGAAGTAAAACCGTTTTATCAATAATTTAAATGCGCATGGAGCTGGTTACGAACGTAACTGGTCCATGCGTTTTATTTTGGGGAATATAATAGGATGCCAATTATGATTGCAATATAGTAAGCAAAGGTCTGCCGGCGAGCATGAAAATGATATAGATTGAAAGGGCTCCTAAAATAGCATATCCAGGTTTCCATAAACCTGAAAAATAAAAAACAAGGACAGTAAACAGGACCATGCCGACAGCCCCGAAAATGGCGTTCTGTTGCACAATATGAAATGTTTCATCCGTCATATTTTTCACTTGCAGCCGCATATTAAGCAACGTTAATATCGGGAGCAATGTAATTATGCCGGATAAGAAGTGCAAATTCGATTTGCTTAACCAAGAAGCGAGCAGCATCACTGTACCGCCAAGAATAAATTGAATTACGTAAAACACGTTCCACTTACCTCAATTCCATTAAAATACAATAAATATAAATCATCGATTTGAATGTATCAATATTATTTTCGGAAAATAGAATTAATAATGTAAAACGAGATTTCCTTAGTCTATTTTCTAATATATTTTATAAGAAGAATTGCATAAATTCTCTCAAGTTGTAAAAATATGTTGAATTTTCTAGTCATAGTAGTGTACCCTTGTTGAAAATGATTATCATTCGCATAGTAATGAATAATATAAGGGGTGAGGAGAATTCAAACGAACGATTTAATAAAATTTTTCGCCAACTCAGCGATTCAATATGCAGATTTATTTGTAACAAGTTTAGCTCCTAATGTACATGATCACAATCGTAATACAGCACCATGTTTAAATGGACTCGTTATTACTCTGTCGGGAAGCGCAAATTTTTCACTGAATGGGGAAGTATACGCGATACATAAAGGAGTAATCCTTCATGCCGGACCTAATATGGCGATTGATATTAAAGTTACAAGTAAGGAACCATGGCATTATACAGTACTGCATTATGAAATGTCAAACCGTCCTTTTTCAATGGATATAGGCCATTTTGAAATCGTTGCTGGTCATCATCATAAATTGGATTATTTAGTCCACCAATTAATCCATTTCGAAAAAATACCGGGTGATATGAACCGGCTGAAATGTAAATCTCTGTTCCTGCAGTTGGTAGAATTCATAGTTATTTGTGCAAAAATGCAAACTTCAAACAATGTAGTGGACCAGGCGATTACATTTATAACCGAACATTATAATTTACCTATAACAATAGCAGAAATCGCGGAGGAGATAGGATGTGATCGTCGTAGATTTGCTTATTTGTTTGATAAGCAAATCGGCATGTCACCAATTCAATTTTTAACGGAAATCCGATTAAAACAATCCCGTGAATTGCTACGTACGACATCAATTCCGATTAAGGAGATTGCTGAACTAATCGGTTATCAAGATGCATTCTACTTTTGCCGAGTTTTTAAAAAGCAATATCACATGACACCGACAAATTTCCGTAAGCAATATTTAACTGTTTAGCAAAAATCCATTCATTTTGTAAAAAACTCTATGTACGTAAAAACAACCGTTTGATATTATCGACATTGTAAATAAAATGATAATGATAATCGTTATCAATAAAACAGGAGGAAAAATAATGAAGAAATATCGTACATTAATTGGTGCAGGGGCAATTGCATTATTGCTTGCTGCATGCAATGAAGAGGTGGATTCATCATCTGCAGCTGAATCAGAAAATAAAACAGATCAAGTTACAAGTGAAGAAAAACCTGTTGCAGATAAAGCGATACAACAAAAAATTACTTATCTAGGAAACGACTATGATGTACCTGCAAATGTGGAAACAATTATTACAGCAAGTTTGGAAGCGATGGAAGATGCTGCAGTACTCGGTGTAAAGCCTGCGGGTGTTATTTCTACGGATGGCACGACTATTCCTAAATATTTGGAGGCAGATTTGTCAGGGGCAGCAGTTGTCGGTTCCAAAAAAGAGCCAAGTACCGAGGCAATGCTTTCTTTAAACCCTGATGTAATTTTAGGTACTAGCAAATGGGATGAAGCGCAAATGTCGAATTATAACAAAATAGCAACGACATTCCCGTACTCTCATATTTCTACAAACTGGAAAGAAAATTTATTATTATTTGGCCAAATAGCCGGTAAAGAATCAGAAGCACAGAAAGCATTGGATGACTATGATAAGCAATTAGCCAGTACGAAAGAATCGATTGCCAACAGTGAGCTGAAAGATAAAAAGGTTGTAATCATTCGTGTACGTGGCGGTTTGTCGGTCTATCCCGCTGGAGTATATTTAAACCCTTCTATTTATGAAGATTTTGGTTTTACAGTACCAGAAGAATTGAATTCAATAGAAGCACAAACAACGATTACATATGAAACATTGGCAGAGTGGAATCCGGATATGATTTTCCTTCAATTTGCTGATGATGAAAATAAAGATACGCCTGAGTTATTACAGGAGATTTTAGATAATCCGATTTTTAACAGTACAACTGCTGCTAAAACAAATAATGTGCATGTGAATCTTATAGATGCAATGGCACAGGGAGGGACAGCTTGGTCAAAAATTAACTTCCTGAAAGCATTTAATGATAACGTACTAAAATAAGCACGGATTATTCAATAGACAGCTTCAGAGAAGTTAGAACAGACTGTACAATATTTCTGTGAAAGGGCTGTGCCGGAAAGGTTTTCCGGGCAGCCTCTTTCTTTTATTCAATAAAAGGAGGCATATATTTTTGAATTTTTCATACCGGCATTTCATTTTATTTTCAACAATATTGCCTGTTCTGATTGTTGTTGTGACAATCATGTCGATTTCGATGGGTACAAAATCAATAGCGCTTGAAACGATTCTCGATGCATTTACCCGTTACGATAAAGAAAATGTAGATCACCAAATAATATGGTCTGGTCGGGTACCTAGAGCGCTTGCTGTATTGTTTGTTGGTGCATTTTTAGCAACAGCAGGGGCAATTATGCAAGGGGTTACTCGAAATTTCCTTGCATCGCCATCAATTATGGGTGTAACGGACGGTTCAGCCTTTTTTATAACGATGGCCTTTGTTTTTTTGCCTGGGATATCAAGTTTTAATTTAGTCCTTCTTTCTATGCTGGGTTCACTTTTTGGCGGTGCACTTGTATTTGGTTTTGCATCCATCATTAAAAATGGCCTATCTCCTGTAAGACTGGCAATTATCGGTACGGTAATCGGTACATTTATAAGCAGCACCGGAACTGCAATTGCGATGTATCATCAAATTTCACAAACGATTACAATGTGGTACAACTCGAAAGTACATATGGTAGAAATGGAATTAATTTATTTATGTGTTCCAATTGGAATGATCGGACTATTACTGGCAATTTCATTGGCACGTGCTGTAACGATTACAGCGCTTGGTGAAGATGTTGCTGTCGGCTTGGGGCAGAACACAAGAATAGTAAAAGTATTAAGCATGTTAGCTGTTGCTATATTGACGGGTACTGCTGTAGCTCTTGTCGGGAAAGTAGCTTTTGTCGGTTTAGTCGTACCTCATATTGTAAGAATGCTTGTGGGCGTTGACTACCGTGTAATTATTCCTTGTTCGGCTGTTATGGGTGCCTTTTTCCTTGCAGGCTGTGACCTCGTAAGCCGATACATCAATTTTCCGTTTGAAACACCGATTGGAGTAGTAACGGCACTAATCGGGGTACCGTTTTTCTTATATTTAATTCGACGTAAGGGCGGTGAAAAATATGCCGCTTAAAAAAACAAAATGGCTGTTTATAATCGGCATACTGTTTTTCATGCTTTTATTAGCAATGTATATCCATTTAACGAGCGGTGCGTTTACGATGAATACACCTGAAGTATTTAAAACTTTACTGAGGATTGATTCAACAGAACAATTTGATTTAGTCATTTTTGATTTTAGGCTGCCTAGAATCATTACGGCTGCACTTGTCGGTATGGGCCTTGCGATGGCTGGCGTTGTACTTCAGGGGATTACAAAAAATGCGCTTGCTGATCCGGGAATTATCGGAATTAACGCCGGTGCAGGATGTGCAATTGTTATCTTCATGTTTTTCTTCCATGTCGAACTTATTGATGTGGAAATAAACAGCCTTCTAAAAATATTAATTGTTCCGATTTTTGGTTTTGTAGGAGGAGCAATAGCTGCAGCAATTATATTGGTCATTTCATATAAACATGGACGAATGGATATGCAAAGGCTGATATTAACAGGGATTGCGATTAACACCGGCTTTAGTGCGGTTACTTTATTCTGGTCATTGAAAATGGATGAAGGGGATTATCAGGCGGCCGCTATTTGGATGAATGGATCCATTTATAATTCCAACTGGTATTTCGTTAGTGCAATGATGCCATGGCTGATAATTTTAGGTATTTATATTTACCGGAAAGCCTATTTGCTCGACTACTTTCAATTGGAGGAAGAGACGATTACTAGTCTTGGAATTAGTATTGAAAAGGAAAAAATTAAACTAATGCTTGCAAGTGTCGGACTTGTCAGTGCCTGTGTTTCCGTTTCAGGAAGCATAGGGTTCATTGGATTAATGGCACCGCATATTGCAAGACAGCTAGTCGGAATTCATCATCGCTACATGATGCCAGTAAGCCTTTTTATAGGGGCAGTATTGCTTGTGTTTTCAGATTATGTAGCAAAAACGGTCTTTTCACCTGTAGAGCTCTCTGTCGGGATAGTCGTATCACTTGTCGGGATTCCTTATTTTCTGTATTTGCTTGTAAAATCGAAAGGGTGAGATATATTGTATGCATTTGAAGTTGAAAGCTTAACGACAGGTTATGAGAATACAAGAATTATCGAAAATTTAAATGTGAGCATTCAAACAGGTAAGATTACGACGATTATCGGACCGAATGGCTGCGGTAAATCTACTTTATTAAAAACAATCGGCCGTATATTAAAAAAGGAATGTGGCGAAATTTTTCTGCAGGATGAAAACATGAATACGATGTCTACTAAGGAAATCGCAAAAAAACTGGCATTACTCGTGCAGTCTCCGGCAGCACCGGGACAGCTGAAAGTACATGAGCTTATTTCGTATGGACGCTATCCTCACCGGAAAAATGTTGGACGCCTTACAAAAGAAGACAACGAAAAAATTAATTGGGCTATGGAAGTCACAAACACTTTGGAGTTCCAAAACCGGGAAATCGCAGCACTTTCAGGTGGGCAACGGCAGCGTGTGTGGCTGGCGATGGCTTTGGCGCAAGAGACCGATATTTTACTGTTGGACGAACCGACGACATACTTGGATATGGCACATCAACTGGAAGTGCTTGAAATTGTTCAGCAACTCAATAGAACGTTTGGCTGTACGATAATTATGGTGCTCCATGATTTGAACCATGCTGCAAGATTTTCAGATGAACTGATCGCGATGAAAAAGGGGGAAGTGCTTCATACGGGCACTCCCGAACAAATAATGAAAGCCGACATACTAAAAAGTGTATTCCAAATTGACGCTAAGATTATGATTGATCAGGAACATCAGGTGCCCGTCTGTTTTTCATATAATTTAATGAAATAGGTGAATTTAATGCAATCAATGTACAATGGCTATTCTTATATTGTGGACATTTACGAACCGAATGAAATCCCTCCGGCAGAAGGGTTTCCGGTAATCATCGTGTTGGATGGAACACGCTACAATAAACTGATGTATGAAACAATGGCAATGCAGTTGCGAAACAGGAAAAAAACATTGGTTGATCCTGCAATTATTGTTGGTATCGGCCATGATGAAAAGGATATTCCAAAACAGCGATTTTATGATTTCACGGCACCGGCAGTTCATTATCATTTTCCTGTACGCAGGGGGAAAGTGATGCAGGAGCTTCCGGCTGGAGGAGCAGTACAATTGATGGATTTTATTTTGCAGCAAATTGTACCGATGCTTCAGGAAAAATATGCAGTTGACGATCAGAAAATATCGCTGTATGGACACTCGTTAGGCGGATTATTTGTATTGTGGAGTTATTTAATTTATCCGGACAGCTTTTATAAATATGTAGCTTTAAGCCCATCGATTTGGTGGAATGATCATGAGCTTTTTCGGACAATTCAACAAGTGGAAAATCCTATTGAAGCACCTATATTCATAGGAGTTGGAGGGAAAGAGGGCGATATGGTTGATGATGCGCAGAAATTCGCTGCAATTGCTTCTGAGAAATGGATGAACTGTGAATTTTATATAGCAGAAAGCGAAAATCACGCATCTGTCATTCCGACTACAATGAGCCGGGTTCTACGATTTTTAAGATCAGATGACTAAGCAGGTGGAACAAACGGCTGTATTTTAACTAACCAAACTACGGTTGAACTGTTTAGCTTTACTTCAAATTGATAAAAATCGTCCTTTTACTGTTAGATAAAAGGGCGGTTTTAGTATGAAATGTTTTAAGACGGAGACAATTGCACCGCATGTTTTTATGTAGATATTTAAGGGAATAGAGGACTATCACGCTTCATTCATCGTTAGCTACATGGATATAGTAGGAGGAATGTAAAATGGGAAATAAAGAATCAGAAACAAACAAAAAATCATATAACCGCTTACCTGAGGAACGTAAAGATGAGAAAGTAGAAAAATTTGATGAAACGAACCATGTAAATGTGCAAAATGAAGCAATGAAAGATGACTTATTGCTTAAAACAAATAAAGAATCGTTTAACCGTTTACCGGATGAGCGTGATGATAAAAAAACGGAAAACTACAATGAACGAAGTCATGTCAATGGGGACGAGGAAAAAAAAAGCCTAGAAACGAATAAGGAATCCTATAACCGCTTACCTGATGAGCGTGATGAAGCAAAAATGAAAAACTATAATGAACGCAGCCATGTAGAAAATACCATGAAACAGGGAGAAGTTATTGAGACTGTAAAAGAGTCCTATAACCGCTTACCGGATGAAAGAAATGATGAAGAGATGAAATCATATAACGAGCGCAGTCATGTAGAAGGCAATCAGCAACATAAAACGAATGCAGAAACTGTGAAAGAATCGTATAATCGCATACCTGATGAACCGGTACATGAGACATCGGTTCATGAAAAATACAAAAGTGATAACAAATAAAATTTTGTTGAAACATTAAAAAAGCGTTGAATTTAAAATTCGACGCTTTTTCTTTAACTTCTAAGCTGATACCAGCTGAACAACATTGCAACTAAACTGATGCTAAACAAAATTCCTCCAATGAGGAGGGATGCATTAGCATAACTCGTTTTCATCAATATGTAGTCGTTTGTATCTGCCATACCTCCAATAGATTTTAACCAAATAGAGCTAAATGAATCCGCAATCTGTCCGTTAAATACAATGATTAGTAGACCTATAATCGCAAATAAACTGCTTAATTTTAGCAAATCCGAATTTTTAGTTGAGCTTTTCATGTCATTCCTCCAGTAGTTGTGTTTGGTAGGATTTCGTGATTTCGATTAATTGTGGAAACTGTTCAACGATATGATGGGCTTTTGTTATTTCTTCAAGTTGTGCAAAATCAAAATTTACAGCAATGGCAATTAGACGGTTATCAATAGCTGCGTTAATATCCGAAACACGATCACCAACGACAAAACCGCTTTCTATATCATTTTCTTTCAATATCCGTTCAACAAGTTGTGATTTATTTTTTGATGGAATTATATCTATACTATAGCATCCTTTAATCCACCGTTCTAAATTGAAAGTAGATATAATTACCTGTAAATAAGCGGTTTCGCCATTACTGGCAATATATAAGGAGTAGGATTCACTCAACGATTGAAGTGTCGTCAACACGTTTTTATAGAGTGCACCATTTCCTTGACGAATTTCTTCAATGAGAGCCGACTGGAAATATTGATTGCTTTTTTCGCGTATTGTATCGGAATGATCGGGACATAACGTTTTCCATACGATATTAAGAGGAACACCCATGATTTCCCGGTATTTCTCGATAGGAGTTTCACCTGACCAAAGTTTTTTTTGACGTAAATATTCAAAAGTACGCTCGAGCGCCGGTTCTAAAATAAGATTTGTTTGAAATAAAGTGCCATCCATATCAAAAATAATTGCCGTTTTCATTATCTTCACCTCTTTAAAATTTGATAGCCAAAAGTTTCCCCATTTTTTAAATTGAGTTCATGTCCATTAATAATGACAATCTCATCGGTAAGCCAATGAATAACCGCTTCTTCAGCATGTCTTTCGTAATAAAACTGCTTTTTAAATCCGAAGGGGCCATCCAATTCTCCGCGGATTCCAAACGATCCCATCGCCCCTGCATCGAAAGCATAGAATTCCAAAGTATAGCCCATATTTGGTGAATAGGATGTTAATAGATGCTCTGTACCTCCGAATGAATATACAATAATTTCTAAAGTGAAAAACAAAATAATCAATGATGTAATCAATATGGAGGTTGAATTTATGAAGAAGGCAACCACTTTTTTTACGCATGACAATTGTTTATATTCCTTATGTAACGAATAGATAATGAGCATTAAAAGAAGGGCGACAGCAATAAGTGTTGTATAGGAAAATGTCCATAATGTTGTAGCCATTAGATAATAGCAAACCCCGATAAAAGCTAGACAGAAACTAAATAATAGAATGGCAGACCAAAAATTCCGCAAAAAAGCACCTCTCAATCAACTGGAAAATAATGTTTTAACATTTGACGCTGATAAAAATAGAAAGTTGCAAGAAAAAAACAGCCGTTTCCAAAATAGCTACGGCTGTTCATTAATAATTATTGTGCTGGGTTTAATTCAAGTTCCACTTTAATCTTAATATCTTTACCTACTAATACGCCGCCTGTTTCAAGTGCTGCATTCCATGTAAGGCCGAATTCTTCACGGTCAATTTTCGTTTCCGCTTCAAAACCGTATACTTCTACACCCCATGGGTTTGTTCCTTTACCGCCATATTCTACATCAAATACGACCGGTTTTGTCACATCTTTTATTGTTAAATCGCCTGAAACTTTATAATCGTCACCGTCTTTTGTGATGTTTGTCGATTTAAATTTAATGTCAGGGTATTGTTCAATATCAAAGAATTCCGCCGATTTTAAATGGTTGTCGCGATCGCCATTGTTTGTATTAATACTTGTCGCATCGATAGTAATTTCAATATTTGCCGATGTTAAATCTTCTAAATTATCAACTTCTACATCCGCTGAATAATTAGTGAATTGACCTTTAACTTTCGATACCATCATATGCTTGACTTCAAAACCAATTGTTGAGTGTGCCTGATCGATTTGCCATTTTGCCATGATAAATTCCTCCCAACTTTAATGAAACCCAAGAAATTCTTTACCTTGAATTCGAGATAAATTTACCATAATAGGGTAGAAGTGTCAATTAAAATATAAGACTATTTGAATAATTCCAACATTTAGGCACGCATTAATTTTCCATCATTAATTTTGCAATATCTTCATCAAAACCGTCATTTCGTTTTAGTAATTCATCGATGACGAGTTTTTGTCGTTCTTTTGAATGACCTTGGCTCAGTTTTGCAGCAGCATCAATGGAGCTAATTCGCAGTTTGAACGGCACAATGCCTTTCAATAACCCGTTCATATATTTGGCGTCCACAGCATTTACATCATAGGAGCTATTCGGTCTTTCATATTTTTCAATTAAACGTTGGAGGGATAGACGGATTTCTTCTTCATCCTCCATCATTTCGATATGGCCCTTTACATGGACGGTTACATAATTCCAGGTTGGAACTGAATCTTTCGTTTCATACCAGGAAGAAGAGATGTAGCTATGCGGGCCATTAAATATGGCGAGTACCTGTTGATCGAGAATATCTTTCCATTGAGAGTTGGCACGGGCAAAATGTCCGTATAGAAAATTTCGGTCTTCACTTAAATAGAGCGGTAAATGAGTCGCTTCCGGTACGCCTTGATGAATGGAAACAACTGTCGCAAAACTATATTCTTTAATAATTTGATGAATCTTTTGTTCATCTGTTAACTGATACTGCTTTGGAATAAACATCATTAACCTCACAAATGTTTTGTCATAATGAAATCGTTTTGTTCTTCTTCACCCATGAAAAAAGAATGGGAACCCGTTTTTTTAAAGCCTGCTTTTTCATAAAACGCAATGGCATTCAGGTTTTTTTCCCATACACCAAGCCAAATTTTGTTTTTGTTCTTTTCATTGGCTAATTTGATCGCTTCATCCATCAATACTTTCCCTAAGCCAAGCTTCTGAAAACGGCTTAAAATATAAATTCGCTCAACTTCCAGGGTATCTGGTCCTAACAATTCAGACTGTGCCTCATCTGTATTGATCTTTAAATGACCTGCCAGTTCTTCATCTACATAAAGTAATTTAAATAGCGACTGTTTATTTTCGAGCTCAGCTGTCAGTTTTTCACTTGAAAAAGCAGTGTTCAAATATACGGTCATACTTTCCTCGTTATTTTGATCATGGAAAGTCTCATAAAACGTATCCCGACATATTGTCTGTAGAGCGTCTAAATTTTCGGTAGTACATGGTAGCAGTTGAATTTTCATTATAATGACTCCTTAAATTGCATTTTTCCTTGTTTAACATTTTCCCAATCTTTTGATGAGATGTAAACTAATACTTTGGTAAAAAATAGTTTGAAGACAGTATTGACAAAACATTCTATCTATTGTTATAGTTGGAATAACTAATGGAGAGAGATGGTGATGAATATGACTAAATTACATGAGATTGAATCAATGCAATTCTGCTTGTCATATGACATTCGCCACCTGAGTGCCTTCTAATATAGAAGAGTCACGCTTCTTTACTGTGCGTATGAAACCTTATGACGGGCAAAATTGCTGGTCATAAGGTTTTTTTGTTTGCCTGAAAAACAAAAATACTATCATACGCCATTAGGAGGCAATTCCATTGAATTTACAACAATTAGGTTTTACATCTTTTTTTTATACACAATTACAAACAGCATCGATTGATATGACGACAAAGCTTGTTGGACGTATCATACTGGAACATAAACATTCTTACCGTGTCCTGACAGAACAGGGCGAATATTTGGCGACAGTGTCCGGAAACTTTGCATACCACGCCTTTTCACGAAAAGATTATCCGGCTGTAGGCGATTTTGTCGTGATTGAACAAATGCCGGGAGAAGAACGTGCCATTATCCATCATTTATTTGACCGAAAATCCAAATTCACAAGAAAAATGGCAGGTCTTGAAGTCGATGAACAAATCGTGGCAACAAATGTGGACCTTATTTTTCTTGTTATGAGTTTAAATGATGATTTCAAAATCCGCCGTTTAGAACGCTATTTAGTAGCTGCATGGGATTCGGGGGCAACACCGGTGATTGTCTTAACGAAAGCGGATTTATGCGAAGATGTTACGCCGTATTTAAACGAAATTGAATCGGTTGCATTCGGTGTGGATATTTTGACGGTGAGTGCGCAGACGGGTGAAGGCATGGCTTTCTTACAAGCGCTTTTAACTGAAGGAAAAACAGCGGCACTTCTCGGTTCTTCAGGTGCAGGTAAGTCAACACTTACGAACGCTTTATTAAATACAGCGCAAATGAAAGTATCGACGATCCGTGAAGATGATGCAAAAGGTCGCCATACGACAACACACCGGGAACTTGTTGTTTTACCAACCGGTGCTTGCCTGATTGACACACCGGGAATGCGGGAGTTGCAGCTTTGGGATCAGGGCGATAGTCTAAATGCAAGTTTTTCTGATATTGAAGAGCTTACAGAAAACTGCAGATTCCGCGATTGTAAGCATAAAAATGAACCCGGATGTGCCGTATTGCACGCGGTTGAGGTAGGAACGCTTGAAGCTGCAAGATTAACCAGCTTCTTTAAATTGCAGCGGGAACTTGCCTATATCGAGAAAAAGGCGAATACTGATGCCCAGCTTGCGGAAAAACGCAAATGGAAGCAAATATCTAAAAGCACGAAGAAAATGAGATAATAAAAAGTAGGTGCACAGTTTTGTGCATCTGCTTTTTTATGTTGAACAGTCAAGAAGCGTAAGGAAGATTAAGTATTATACTAAGGTAGCGAAGACAAAGTAAGGAATTGAAACCATTCTCCCCTGAAAAGTGAACGGATTCCTTTGAAATATGTTTTAATATGTCTCAAATGCATATTTACAGGGAATAGTAAAATAGTAGAATGAAAACTAGTAATTAATAACATTTAGTAGTTGCTTTCTCTTAATAATTAAATAATGAAAAGAGATGAATTTCATGACAGTCACTGGAATCTTAACCGTCACCGTATTTGCCTTAAACATCTTGTTTGCCCTCGTCTTAATATTTATCAGCCGAAAAAGTGCTTCATCTACATGGGCATGGATATTCGTGCTCTTTTTCTTGCCGATTTTTGGTTTTATTCTGTATTTACTTTTAGGACGGAATTTACAGAAGAAACACTTTGTTAGATGGCATGCGGTACAGCAGGAGGAATCACTTGATGCATTTCAGGATCAAAAAAATGCGTTGGAAGAAGGAACATATGAATTTCCGAATGCTATTACAAAAAAACATGAAGCACTAATTAAAATGAATGTCGATTATAACCATTCATTACTGAGTTCGAAAAATGATGTCAAAATACTGTCTGAAGGAAAAGATAAATTCCGTTCGGTCATTGAAGATATTGAAAATGCAAAACAGACCATTCATATTCAGTACTACATTTATAAAATGGATGATGTCGGTAAAAGTATTTTTAATGCGCTCGTTAAAAAAGCAAAAGAGGGCATTGAAGTGCAAATGATGTACGATGATTTAGGTTCGCGTACATTACGTAAAAAAGATCTGAAAAAATTGACGGATGCCGGTGGACAGGTGGAAGCGTATTTTTCATCATATTTTAAGCTGTTTAATCCGCGGATCAATTTCAGGAATCACCGAAAACTTGTTATCATTGACGGAAGGATTGGATATATCGGCGGGTTCAATGTCGGGAACGAATATGCCTGTCTTGATTACGATATCGGCTATTGGCGTGATACCCATTTAAGAATCGAAGGGAATTCCGTTTATAATATGCAGGCGCATTTTCTGTTTGACTGGTACCAGGCAAGAAAAGAAGAGCTGACTGATATCGAACAAAGATATTTTCCGACGTTTACGGTAGATGCAGACAC
Organism: Solibacillus sp. FSL W7-1324; assembly: GCF_038008025.1. Classification (NCBI taxonomy): domain Bacteria; kingdom Bacillati; phylum Bacillota; class Bacilli; order Caryophanales; family Caryophanaceae; genus Solibacillus; species Solibacillus sp. FSL W7-1324. The sequence continues at coordinate 1,849,232 of NZ_JBBOYH010000001.1, read as the reverse complement.
ACCGGTTCAGATTGTGTCGAGCGGTCCGGATACAGATTTTGAATCGATTAAAAACAGTTATATCCGAATGATTTTAAGTGCCAAAAAGTATGTCTATATTCAATCACCTTATTTTGTGCCGGACGAACCATTCATGCATGCTGTTCAAATTGCTGCCTCATCAGGCGTTGATGTGCGGATTATGATGCCGGAAGTGACCGATCATGCTTTCGTTTATGGAGCCAATTCAGCATATAGCGGCGACTTGCTGGAAGTTGGAGGTCGGGTATACCGTTATAAAAAAGGCTTCCTTCATGCAAAAATGATTGTCATTGACGATGAAGTAGCTACAGTAGGTACGGCAAATATTGATGTAAGAAGTTTTAGCCTGAATTTTGAAATTAACGCCATTCTTTATGATGCGGATTTGGCGAAAAAATGTAGAGCGCTGTTTGAAGCAGATATTAAAGACTGTTTTGAACTAACGAAGGAGCAATATGACGAACGCAGAACTTGGACGAAAATTCGAGAATCCGTTTCGCGTTTATTATCACCAATTTTATAAAGCTGAAGCTAGCCAATTCCAAAGGCTAGCTTTTTTATTTCTAAAACCGAAATATTTTCGAGCATTTTAACTTATTTTTTAGTAAAATAAGAATTGAAATATAATTCAGAAAGTAGGTAATGGAATGGTGAATGTTAAATATCCTGAAGTTTGGGATTTGGATGTGTTTTTCCCTGGTGGTAGTGCTTCTCCACAATTAATCGAGCATATAGAAGGTTTGACGCCTAAACTTGAAGTATTAAAAGAGAAAGTCGACAAATTCGAAGTTCCACAAAACAGTGATGCAGCTTTAGAAATCCAATCGATTTTAGAAAGCATCAAAGAAGTAATGCTGCATATTTCTCAGGCAGGGGCAGTGCTTTCATGCTTAACTGCACAAGATACGACAGATCGTGAGGCATTATTGCTGCAAGGCCAATTATCCGGTATTGCTGCAAATTCATCGCCGATTTTAGAAAGTTTCAATCAGAAGTTGGGTCAAATCGAACAGGCGACTTTCGAAGCATTATTGCAGACAAAAGAATTAGCTCAATTTGAATTCATCTTAACGGAATGGCGTGAAAAATCAAAAGAGTCATTATCTGAAGAAGAAGAAGCGCTAATTTCAGCTTTAGGTGTTGATGGCTACAGTTCTTGGGGTCAACTTTACAGTATGCTGATCGGCGATATTAAAGTAGAAGTAGAAGTGGATGGCGAAAAGAAATTACTGTCAGTTGGACAAGCGAACAATTTAAGCTCACATAAAGACCGTGCAGTACGAAAAGCGGCTTTTGACGCATTGGAAAAGGTGTTTACAGAGCGTGAAGAGTTCTTTGCCAAAACATTGAATCACTTGGCAGGTTTCCGTTTAGCTGTCTATAAAAAGCGCGGCTGGGACTCGGTAACAAAAGAGCCTCTGCAAATTAACCGTATGAAGCAGGAAACAATTGATGCAATGTGGGGTGCCATTACATCGCGTAAGTCAACATTTGCTGGTTACTTGCAGCATAAAGCAAATCTGTTAGGTACTGAGCAACTGGACTGGTTTGACTTTGATGCACCTGTTACGGATTCAAAAGCTACTATGTCCTACCAGGAGGGGGCCGAGTTTATCCTGAAGCATTTCGGCCGTTTTGGTTCAGAAATGGAAAGCTTTGCACGCATGGCATTTGAAGACGGATGGATTGAAGCGGAAGACCGTGATAACAAACGTCCGGGCGGTTTCTGTACAGGAATGCCGTTATCAGAACAATCTCGTATTTTTATGACTTACTCTGGTTCGATGTCAAATGTTTCGACACTGGCACATGAACTGGGGCATGCATTCCATTCGTATGCATTGCGCCCTGTTCATCCATTGAACCGTCGTTATGCAATGAATGTTGCTGAAACAGCTTCAACATTCGCAGAAATGATTGTTGCCGATGCAGCAGTTGAAGAAGCAACAACTGAACAAGAAAAGATTGCATTACTGGAAGATAAAGTTCAGCGTTCTGTTGCCTTCTTTATGAATATCCATGCACGTTACTTATTTGAAACTCGTTTCTATGATGAGCGTAAAAAAGGGATTGTCTCAACGAAACGTTTGAACGAACTGATGGAAGAAGCTCAAATTGAAGCACATGCAGGCGGTCTAGGTGAAACACATCCGCACTTCTGGGCATCAAAAATGCACTTCTATATTACAGGTGTACCGTTCTATAACTTCCCGTACACATTCGGCTATTTATTCTCATTAAGTATTTACGCGAAAGCAAAAGAAGAAGGTAAGGGCTTCGAAGAAAAGTATATGGCTCTATTGCGTGATACAGCGATCATGACAGTTGAAGAATTGGCAATGAAGCATTTAGGTGAAGATATCACGAAAGAAGATTTCTGGTTAAAAGGAATCGCACTATGTGAAAAAGATGTTGAGGAATTTATTGCGTTAACATCTAAATAGATTGCAAAAAGGGGCTGTGAAAAACACAGCCTCTTTTATATTGATTATATTAGTAAGCTTATAGCGGTTTTTTATGAAGGGTAAACCCTACTGTATCAGCATCACGGATAGTGATCGTATACGTACCGCTTACTTGATCGTGCTTCACATCAATATTGTCCAAGCCTTTATCATAACGGAAGAGAATCTCACCTTCTGCCGATTTATAGACGACATGCAAATCATCCCGTTTCACTTCAAATGTAGGCGTGAAGTCAGGATTGCGGTCGGTAAACTCATTGATAAACAATTTGGCACCTTGCTCAACAAAATCTTCCCGATTCTCCGGAGGTGCGATTGCTTCGTAAATATTATGGACCGAAGCATCGAGTTCAATATATTTCCCGTGTTCAAACTCTTCGTCAATTGCTCTTTGAAGTTGCGGAGTCTGCTCTTCGTTGAGCGATTCCGCGATTTTTTCATATAATTCCTTCATCAGCATTTTTGTTTTCTTTTTGTCGGATGCGATTGGTGTAGCCTGCAGGAAAGTTTCCATGAAAAACTTCGCCGGTTCGCCATCCGATTGTTTATCCAGTACATAAACATTTTCTTCGAGCGGATCATAATTCATTCGGATAAGTGCACATTTTTGTACACGGCTGGATGCATCTGGTAATATATTTTCGATTGTTTTCAAATGCAATGTTTCCAAATCAATCTGGACTGCATCTTTCGGATCCAGCTTTAACAGTAAAATATAATCTTCGCCAATTAGTTCAATATGTGCGACAAAGACCGAACCGTTACTGTTCGATACCGTTTGCATAATTTGATACAGTTTATTTGATAAATCATTGGCTAATGATAGGAAATGAGTGTCATCTGGATATTCTACATAACGGTTCATTTTCGTCAGAATATCATTGTCCCGGTCTAAAAATTTACATGCAACAGATTTTGGACTATTCATCGTTGCATCTATGTATGATTCAAAAAACTGATTATACACTTCAGACTGAAGTACGGATAAATCCATTGTTTCACTTGCAGATACAAAACGGCTTTGCTGCATATCCAGCAATGTAACAGCCATCCGTTTCATTTGGATTGATAATGTTGTTTCAACTTCATTCATCTTGACATAGCTCCTTTGAATTTCGATTTTTCAAGTATAGCGGACATTAATGAAATTTGCACGAGCCTAAATTCAGTTTACAAACGCGAACATATGTGTTATGATTAACTATGTGCTATTTTAGATAGTGCTATAAATGAATTGGCATTTCTGCTAGTGTTTTTGAAGATACTTATTCACACTGGCGCAAGCTTCAGGGCTGCAAGGACATAGTAGCAGGTTGGGACTATGTTGCTTAAGTTAGAAGAGATTAGTAGAATTTTACCGCGGTTAAAACTGGAGTTGTGCACTCCGAATAAATATAAATTCCCCGGATGATCGGGTTGAGACTTTCATTTATTTATAAATCTATCTATTAAATACTAAAGGGGTCCCCCATACTTGGGGGCCCCTTGTCCAATTCTCCAAATAAAAAACCATCCAAATCGGTTTGGATGGCGCTTAAGAAAATATTAGTCCGTGAAGCATAAAGAAGTCATATACCCAAGCATTAGTAATAATCCAAGACCCATAACAATGTCCATTTTTTTACAACCTCCCTTAATATAACCTACAATATCTTCCTTTTTTATTGTACAATGATTACAATAAAGATGAAACTATTTGTTGAAATATTCGTATATATTAAGGAAGAGTGTTTTAAAATTATACATAATAAAAGTGGGTGATAGACTTGAAAAAATGGATTTACAAATCTCTTGTTGTTTCTGTCGCGTTATTATCGTTTGGTTTAATTACACCAAAGCATGAAATTTGGGCAAATTTTGATGAAGACCGTCATGGGAAGTCTGTATTGGATCGTCCAAGCGATAACCATATTTCAGCTGCCTATCAGCTGGACGATATTATTGTTGATGAAAAACCGCTGCCAACAACCGATGACTTTGTGTCTGCAGCAAAAGAACAATCATACATAAAATTTGGAACAAAAGTCGGACCGGTTATTGAACAACAATTCGAAACTAATATTTTCCCTAAAATCGAAGAAGCGATTGCGATGACAGTGGACCGGATTGGCGATGATATGCTGCGTAACTTAACGGTTTCCGAAAAACCGAGTGGTGATTATTCAGAAAAAATCTTCCACATTGTTGACAATCAATCTAAAACAGACGTAATCCGTTTCCATGTGCGAACAGAGAACCGTCCTTTTGATGGCTACTACTACAATTTCCACTATCATACGTATGAAGACAATTATTCAAAGCATTACGACCTAGGCGAGATATACTGGAGCAAAAATACACCGCCTAAGTGGTTATCATAACAATGCAGCACCCGCCAATAGGTCGGGTGCTTTTTTAGTGTGCCCGGCATGCACAACAGCCTGGTGGTGAAAGTCCACTACAGGCTTGGCAGTAGGAACTGTTAGCGAAAGACAAGGGTGTCCATGGTGACGTGGAATCTGAAGGAAGTCGGACGCAAACTCTCGAACTGACGAACAGAAATCAGATAAAAGGCTGACTTGGGACGGATGAGCTTGCTAAACAAAGCGAAGTCCAATACTGCCCAAATCCCATACAGTAAATCTGGCAGTTACATGAGAGGAAGGCGGTTGTGCTTACCCGGGGAGGTCTCTTGAGGGTTATTCAATTAACAATTTGTTTAGTGATAAATGGATGAATCAAGAGAAGTCAGCAGAAGCCATAGTAGTCTTCGACCGAAGATGAAGGGCCGAACAATCTTTTAAATCTTGAAAGAAACAAGGAGGTGGAGACATCCCGCCAAAACACAGAAAACATCAAGGTATAGACCGAATAGATGGCTACTTATAGAGGGATAAGCTGGAAGCGAAAGAGTATATAAGAGCGTGTAGGGATGTAAACATGGAAATGAAGAAACAAGAAAGTATCAATTTAATTGACAGAATTGCGTCCCATAGAAACCTATGGAATGCATATAAGAAAGTAAAAGGAAATGGAGGAGCACCTGGAATCGACGGTATCACGGTTGATGGACTGAAGGCGCATTTAATAAAATACGAGGAACCATTGAAAAGGAAATTAAAAGATGGTTCCTACCAACCTCAACCAGTGAAACGAGTAGCTATCCCAAAAGCGAATGGCTCCAAACGATATCTAGGTATACCATGTGTATTGGACAGAGTTGTTCAACAAGCCATTCTACAAGTCATCCAACCAATAATTGATCCACACTTTTCAGACAAAAGTTTTGGCTTCCGAAAAGGTCGAAACCAACACCAGGCAATTGCCCTCGCTAAGAAATATTACGAGGAAGGTTATCGAACAGTGGTCGATTGTGACTTGAAAAGTTACTTCGATACGATTCATCACCAGCGACTACGAGCTTATTTGGAAGAATTCATAACAGATAAAATAGTACTTAAGCTAATATGGAAATTCTTACGCTCAGGCATATTGGACAAGGACATCCTCATTGAAACGACAGAAGGTACACCCCAAGGGGGTCCACTCTCTCCAATTCTAGCAAACGTGTATTTAAACAAGCTAGATAGAGAGTTAGAAAAACGAGGACACCGATTCATTCGCTATGCGGATGATTTTGTGATTTATGTAAAGTCACCAAGAGCAGGTGAACGCGTCATGACCAGTGTCAAGAATTTTATCGAAGATGAACTGGGTCTCACAATCAATGAGCAGAAAAGTAAAGTATGTGGCGCAACAGCAGCTACATTCTTAGGGTTTCATCTACAAAATCTGTCGGGAAAGTGGGATACCGACCAATCAAGTCCGCCAAGAAACGACTAAAAGATAAGCTAAGAATACTGACGAGTCGTAAACGAACAGGGACATTTAGTGAGATTGTGAAAAGAATCAATCAAACAACGGTTGGTTGGATTAATTACTACGGAGTTTCCAACATGAAAACTTTCATCCAAGAATTACAGGGATGGTTAAACCATCGCTTACGTCAATTAATATGGAAACGGTGGAAGCTACCACGAACTAAATATGTGAAATTACGCCAATACGGAATCCAACATGATGAAGCGATGAAAACGGCGCATTCAAGAAAAGGGTACTGGCGAATATCACGAAGCGAGGTTCTACACCAAGCCATTCCAAATAAAAGGCTCGTAAAATGGGGACTGAAAGACCTGTCCCAATTTTACGAGCAAAGATACTCAAAAGATTGAACCGCCGTATACGGAACCGTACGTACGGTGGTGTGAGAGGTCGGCTAGCCAATTAATGGCTAGCCTCCTACTCGATTGTACAACAAATATTCTCCACAATATTAGCATCTCATACTTTCCATCCATTACCAAAAGAAACCTCAGGAACCAAAGCTTAAATAGTTTCCGATTGGCCAACCTTTAATTTAAGGAGTGGTAATCTTGGAAAACAGATTTTTCTTAGGTTTATTTAATGGCCTGATTTTAAGTATTATTTTATGGACGTCTATTTTCGGATGGATAAAAATAATAGCTGGGTTATTATAAGTAGGAAAAAAATATGCGAAGAGATGAGCTTTTTACTTAATCCCAAGATAAAGTTCTGAATAAGCTAAAAAGACCAGGTAATCATTACTGAGCCTGGTCTGTTTTTGTATTTAATTTTTATTGCTTTTCGTTATTTTCATTTTTGTTGTTTTTGTTCTTTTGCTTTGCGTATTCTGAGAAATCAGCTTCTTTCCCAGCTTCCATATTATAGTTCGGTCTATTTGTTGCTCTTGTATGTGTAACGGTTGCATTGTCCTCTTCATCAAGGTTTTTCATTAACAGCGGAATGCATGCAAGACCGGCAAGACCGACAAGTGCATAAATGATTCGTGATAATCCGGCAGTTTGTCCGCCAAATAAAGATGCGACTAGATCAAATTTGAAAAAGCCGATAAGTCCCCAGTTAATTGCTCCAATAATTACGAGTACGAGGGCAATTCTATATAATGCTCCCATTTAAAACATCTCCTTTATTTTAGATAAAGAAGTTCATCGGTATGTAAAAAACACATACTAAAGAAATTCAAGTATCTATTTCTGCTTGTATTTTTCCCGGTAACTGCTTGTTTATACTTCATTTTTTTAAAAAGAAAATGTATCAAAATACGAATAAAAAAGGTCACTTAAAAATAAAAATAATTAAAAATAGGAATTAATATCTGCAGCAATCAGAAGGGAAATATAGTTCTGATTTCGTAATAATTAATGCGAAAGTTATTTATTTAACGTTGTTAGTAGAGTATTTGGAGATTTATCATATTATTACTATGAGGATGGAAAAAGAACCTTTATTTTTTCGTTTAATTTACGAAAAATTTGAAAATTAAAGGTGAATTTTTATGTAACTCGAGGTATAATATTTGTATACTATAGTAAAAAGGAGGACTGCCGATGATAACCGGTCAGTTAGGGCGAGCATTCCAATTAGCGGAAAAACATAAGCTCGACGTAAATACAATTTTGGAATTAACAAAAATTATTGCGAAAGAAGTTAATGGTACTCAAAAAATTGAGGACAAAATTTTACTTCAAATGATTCAAATTCTTGAAAACAACAAAACAATACTTAGGGAGGCAACATAAAAATTGACGCAAACGATTGAGCTATACGATGACTTAGACACATTTGACTAAAGGCGCTACTCAGCAGACGAAATACGAGTAGCGCCTTTTATTGTGCACTTTTTTAATACATATTGATCGATTTCCGTATTACAAATTAAAATTCTATGTAGTCTTTTCGGTTCGATTTTGCAGATTATGTGTTATTCTCATCATAAGTCTATATAATAAACACGGAGAACATTCTTTAGGAGTGAAAATATTGACACATGCAGATCATACATATTTAAATTTATTGCAATATATTATGGACAACGGTACCGATAAATCTGACCGTACAGGAACAGGGACACGCAGCGTTTTTGGCTATCAGATGCGCTTTAATTTACAGGAAGGCTTTCCGCTTCTAACGACGAAGCGCGTGCCATTCAAACTCGTGGCAAGTGAACTTCTATGGTTTATAAAAGGTGATACGAATATTCGCTATTTGCTTCAGAATAATAACCATATATGGGACGGTGCGACACGTTCTACTATAAGTGCTTAATGCATGAAGTGTAGGGGCATTGCAACTAGCAATGTCATAACTGAATAATCGATACTTGGAATGATTGCCGTCATGTTGGCAAGAAACAAGTTCCCTAAACTCCTACTAGCGTTCGGTAGTTATAGCTATCGGGGGTTAGAAGCTAGGCGAAGTCGACTGAACAATAATCCTAAGTCTACGGATAAGGTGAGGATAGGTCGGGGGGCTATAAAACGTATATGGTAAGAATGTTCGAAAAGAACTGACGAAGTTGCGAATGTACGGGTCTAAAAGATGAACGTAAGGAAACTTACGGGAGGGGTATCGCAAAAGATACTTCTCGTGGTTTACCGAAAAGTAAAAATCGTCCCTCTGAAATTCGGGATACTGAACAATGACAGTATAAAATCACAGGCTCATAGTAACTACCTAAGTACGTATGTAAAGCTAGATTATTCGGAACGTGGAAAGCAACAGACAGCTATTTAAAACGACTATAATCGGGCTGGTTGATATAAGCTGCTTACACAGAGCGAAATTCATTTACTGTTGTGAGAGTAGGGGCATAGTACCGAAGAAGCTATGATAACAAGTAGTGGAGGGATAGCCCCAAGTCTTAAGTATTGAAAATGTAATTTGGTAAATGTAATTCATAAGGTCGAGTAAGAAGGTGTGACTCATTTTATGTTCAAATTGAACAGAAGGATGGGAGTGGTAGACACCGATGGATACAACATTACGAAATGTTAGCTACTACAGTCTTCAAGAAACATTTGATGAACTATATGAGGTTAGTAAAAATAATGCATCCTTAAGTAAGAATCTACTAAGGATTATTACGAGTGAGGAAAACATTATGTTGGCTTTTCGCAACATGAAAACTAACAAAGGTTCAAAAACGGCTGGAGTAGATGGCAAAACAATTGATGATTACAAAGAAACAGAAATTCAGTCATTAATTAACGAAATTAGAGAAAGAATCAATAATTACAAACCCGATAAAATAAAACGTGTTTTTATTCCGAAAAGTAATGGGAAAAAGAGACCTTTAGGAATCCCTACAATAAGAGATAGACTTATTCAACAAATGTTTAAACAGGTCATTGAGCCAATTGTTGAAGCGAAGTTTTACAATCACTCTTACGGATTCCGTCCAAACCGAAGCCAACACCACGCAATTGCTAGATGTCGACATTTAGTCAACTGCAATAAACTACTTTATGTTGTCGATATTGATGTTAAAGGTTTCTTTGACAATGTTAATCATAATAAACTGATTAAGCAGCTATACAATATAGGCATAAAAGATAAACGAGTTTTAACAATGATTAACAAAATGTTAAAAGCAGCAGTTGTAGGCGAAGGGAAACAAGAAAAAGGTACACCACAGGGTTCAATACTAAGTCCAATATTATCTAACGTAGTATTGAATGATTTAGACCAGTGGATATATTCTCAGTGGGAAAACTTTCAAACGAGAGCCTCTTACACACTCCAAGGAAATAAAATAAAAGTAATGAAACAGACTAAACTTAAAGAAATGTATATCGTTCGATACGCAGATGATTTTAAAATTTTTACAAACAACAAGGTTAATGCTTGGAAAATTTATCACGCTGTAAAGGGCTACTTAAAGGACAGACTTGGATTAGAAATAGCCGAGGATAAGTCGAAAATTACAGACCTACGAAAAGAGAAATCCAAATTTCTTGGGTATGATATTTTTGCTTTCAAAAAGAAAAATAAATGGGTAGCTCGAACGGAAATCACACAAGATAAGTGTGACGAAATCGTTCAAAAAGCACGTGAATTAATTAAGAATATCAAAGCGAAACCTGAAACATCGTCGATAAAAGAATACAACATCTTTGTAATGGGAGTTAAAAATTACTTTAAGTACGCAACAAACTGTTATCGGGGATTTAGAAACATTCAATACCGACTTTCTCGAACCTTATACAACAAACTGCGAACCATATGTAGGTATGATATACCACGAACTGATTCACCTGTATTTAAAATGTACAACAAAAATGCCATGCGAACATACGGCTTACAAGGTATCTATCTATTTGTTTTCGCTGATACACAAGCTTTTGCGAATACAAATTTTAAGCAAGAAATTTGTAATTATACAGTAGAAGGTAGAGCAACTAAAAAGCAGTTAGAAGAAGGCATTGTACATGAGTTATCTCGTTTATATAAGCAAAGTCTTAAAACGGACAACATTGAATATGCGGATAACAAAATTTCATCATACAGTATGCAAAAGGGTAAATGTAAAATACTTAATGTATTTTTACCCGCAGAGTTAGTTCAGTGTCACCACATCATACCTAAAGCAGATGGTGGTATGGATGAGTTTAAAAACTTAGTGATTATACACAAAGATATGCATAGGCTCATTCATGCAGTAGAAAAAGATACGATAAAGAAATATATAGATTTATACCAATTGACTGAAAAGCAAATAAAAGTGGTCAATAAATATCGTAAAAGTTGTAATTTACCAAAGATAAATTAATCAATAATTAAGATGGAACGCCTTATGAAGCGAAAGCTTCACGTAGGGTGTGGTACGGGGGAAAACTTGGAGATAACTTCAAAGAGTTACCTATCGTAATAATGGGCATTCAAAAAGTGGGTAGAATCAGAAGAGTACAGTGGACCTGATATGAGTGATTTCGGAAGACGCTGCCTGATAGATGAAGCATTTAATGAACAGTATCAAACAGAGCTTTCTTCATTTTGTGAACGCGTTTTACATGATGATGAATTTGCTTCAAAATACGGTGATTTGGGTAATGTTTATGGGAAACAGTGGCGTAATTGGACAACATCAGAAGGTGAATCGATCGATCAATTACAGGATGCAATCGATTTAATTAAACATAACCCGGATTCCCGTCGAATTATCGTAAATGCGTGGAACCCGGAAGATGTGATCGATGCAGGGGGAAAGGGCAGTAAAGCTGCTTTACCGCCATGCCATGCCATGTTCCAATTTTATGTTGCTGACGGTAAATTAAGCTGTATGCTTACACAGCGAAGTGCGGATTCATTTCTTGGGGTACCATTCAACATTGCGAGCTATGCATTGCTGACGCATTTAATCGCGCATGAATGTGGGCTTGAGGTTGGTGAGTTTGTGCATAGCATGGCCGATACCCATATTTATTCAAACCATTTTGAACAAGTAAAAGAACAGCTTACACGTGAACCGAAGCAATTGCCGATTTTAAAGTTAAATCTGGAAAAGCAATCGATCTTTGATTTTGAAATGGAAGACATTTCATTGGAAGGCTATCATCCGCATCCATCAATTAAAGCACCGATTGCGGTATAAAGGGGGATCTCCATGATTTCATTAATCGTAGCGCATGATGAAAACCGGGTTATTGGCTATCAAAACGATTTGCCGTGGTATTTACCTGGGGATTTGAAATATTTTAAGGAAATGACAATGGGAAAACCGATGATTATGGGCCGCAAAACCTATGATTCAATCGGACGACCTTTACCGGGCCGCCGAAATATTGTCATTACAAGGAATGAAGACTTTACAGCTGAAGGAATCGAAGTTGTACGGAGCCTGGAAGAAGCGTTGGCGCTTGTTGAAGGTGAAGAAGAAGTGATGATTATTGGCGGTGCTCAAATATTTGAGCAATCGATGGCAATTGCCGATCGATTATATATTACGCTCATCAATCACAGTTTTAAAGGGGACACATATTTCCCGTCATACGATGAATGGAAAAAAGTATCATGTCTTGAACCGATTGATTCAGAAGATGGCTATACATTCCAGTATTGTATTTATGAAAAATAACTGTAAAAGGACATGCTGAATCAATTTTTCAGCATGTCCTTTACTTTTATATTAAATAAATATATACACAAGCCACCATGCATCCACATCCAGCAATAACGAATAAATGCCAAATTGCATGATTGTACGGAAGGCGGGTCCATGCATAAAAAATTGCCCCAAATGTAAACAGCAATCCGCCAATAAGCATCAGTATAAAACCATCAAACGTTAAATATTCATATAGTGGCCGTATAGCGAAAATGATAAGCCAGCCCATGAAAATATAAAGCAGCAATGACAATTTCTCGAATCGGTGAATGAACAAACATTTGAACACAACGCCTAATATGGCAATAAACCAAATAATACACAGCATGACAATGCCTGTCACGCCCCCGATTGCAATTAGTAAAAACGGGGTATAAGTACCAGCAATCAATATATAAATTGATGAATGGTCCAGTATTGAAAAGAACCGTTTATATTTTTCCGGAACACTATGTAATAATGTCGACATTAGAAACAGTAAAATTAAAGATGCGCCAAAAATAGCGTAGGAAGTAATATGTACTGCCGTGCCGTATACTGATGAATGGATGATTAATAGTATGCAGGCAGGTATGCTGATGGCAAGCCCAATCCCATGTGTAATGGCATTCCAAAGTTCTTCTTTCCAGTTTTTATAGTCAAATGCGTCTAAATTGTGCATGTGTCATCACGCTCCTCTATATTAGTATAACAATTAATCAAATTATTCGTGATAGATGGATGTCATGATGTTATACTGCTATATGTCATATGTAAATAGTGATAAACGGGGTCATTCTTCAATGACAAATGTCATATTGGTAAACAAATATGATTTCTTTATAATAGTAAGGAAGATAGATAAAGGATGTGTTTTCTTTGAGTCAAATTCATATCGTAACAGATTCAACTTGCGATTTAACAGACGCAGAAATTCAGGAACATGGAATTCATGTAGTACCACTAACAGTTCAAATTGATGAAAAAACGTATACAGATCGTGTAAATTTGCAACCGGATACATTTATTGAGTTACTAAAAACAGCAAAAGAACTGCCAAAAAGTTCTCAGCCGTCTCCAGGTGCATTTAAAGAATTATATGACGAACTTGGAAAAGATGGTTCAAAAATTGTATCGATCCATATGACAGGCAATATGAGCGGTACCTATCAGTCAGCCAATCAAGCATCGCAAATGAGTGATTCTGACGTAACTGTAATAGATTCACGTTATATAGCTTTTGGATTGGCATTCCAGCTTCGTGAAGCGATCCGTTTACGCAATGCAGGTGCTTCTGTGGAGGAAATTGTTGCAGGTGTGAATCGAGTACGTGAAAACACACGTCTTTTTGTTGCATTGGACACATTGGAAAACATGGTGAAGGGCGGCCGAATCGGAAAAGGTAAGGCAGTTGTCAGTTCTTTGTTGAATATTAAGCCGATTGGTCACTTGGATATTGGGGAAGTGACGATTTGTGCAAAACCGCGCAGTTATAAGCAAGTGGTGAAATATTTAATGAGTGAATTTGAAAAGGATACTCAAGGCAAAAAAGTGGCAGGTGTCGGCATCTCCCATGCAAATTCGTTGGATACTTTAGTGAATCCGTTGATTGAACAGGTAAAAGCAACAGGCTATACAGGGCAAGTTGAAGTTGCCTTTACTTCGCCGGTTATCAGTACACATACAGGTGAAGGTGCAATCGGTTTTATTTATTATACAGAATAGGTAAAAGGTAATTCTAAAGAATATCAACTTTAGAATTACTTTTTTTGTAAAGTGAAAAAATATTTTCTGATATATCACTATTTTTATAGGCAAATCATTCCTAAAGATAAGGAAAATATTTTATAATGAAATAACAAAATAAAAAGGGGGAAGTTGCATGTGGCGGTTAGTACTCACATCATTAGCTGTCATTTTCTTGTCCGCATGCTCCGTTACAATTGACCCACAAATAGAAGAAGCACAACAATCCGACAATTCATCCAGTGATAATAATGAATTGTCTATATCAGAAGAAGAAGCCGAAAACGAAGAAACAGTCGCAACGAGCTTTTTTGATATTATAAATGATGTATTTCAACTAGACTGGTCTGATCGTAAGGAAGAAAATGCACAATCGGTTTTTTATTTAGCATTAGGTGATTCACTTACACGTGGTGTTGGAGATGAAACACAGGATTATGGCTATACAATTCGTCTGCAGCAGGAGCTGGAAAAATGGCCGATGGTAGAGGAAGTGGAACTCGATAATCGAGGTAAAAATGGTAGACGCAGTGACCAGCTGCTAAGTTTACTTGAGCGTGGCCACTATGAAGAAGAGCTGCAAAAAGCAAATCTGATTACGATTACGCTCGGTGGTAATGATGTAATGAAAATTGTTAAAAAGAATTTGTTTTCAATGAAAAAATCTATGTTTGATAAGGAATTGCCCCGCTTTGCTGAGCGTTACGAAAAAGTCATAGCAGAAATTCGCAAAGTAAATCCTGAGGCGCCGATTATTTTAGTCGGGTTTTATAATCCCTTTTCAATCGTAGTCGATGAAATAACACCTTTTGATCCGATTATTTCGGAGTGGAATGAAGAAATCGAAAAGCTTGCTGCCACAGATGAAAATGCGTGTTTCGTATCTGTAGAGGATTTATTTGTATCAAATGAGGATATGGTATATCATGTAGACTTCTTTCATCCGAATAGCACAGGATATGATCGTATGACAAAGCGTATCATTGAAACTATGCAACAATGTGATATTGAGCAGATGTCAGACGGTTTATTAGGATTTGAGGAGTGAGAAGATGAACAAATGGAAAGTCGCATTTTTACTATTGGCTGGAGCAGTACTCATAACATTCGCCACATTGCTCTATTTAATAACTGCTGACGTCAACCAGGCTACCGAACAGCCGCCACTCCAAGTAGAGGGCAATATACTGACGGTAGAAACGACAGCGAAAGAATTCGAAGCAATTGCAAAACAATATTTATCGGAAGCTATGAACCAGTCCCCGGTTCCAGTAGAGCTGACAGTGGACGATAAAATTTATTTATATAGTACTTTAACTGTTTTTAATATTGAATTACCGATACAGATGGATTTCATTCCAGTTGTAAATAATGGTAATATTACACTGAGTCAAGAGGCTGTCCATGTGGGCAAGGTAAATATTCCTCCGAAAACGGTTCTGAAAATGATTGATGATGCGGTTAATTTTCCAAACTGGATAACGGTAAAGCCAAATGACGAAGAAATATATGTGGATCTGTCGCGCATTAATATCGCAAGCGGTTCGAGAGTGCGCGCAAAGGAAATTGATTTACCGAATGATAAAATAGAGTTGGAAGTAGTTATTCCAAACCAGACGAAGTAAAATAGGAGGTAATTTTAATGGCATATGAAAAAGCGACATTTGCAGGGGGCTGCTTTTGGTGTATGGTAAAGCCATTTGACCAACAGCCCGGTATTATAGAAGTCGTTTCCGGTTACACGGGCGGTCATGTTGAAAACCCGACATACGAACAAGTATGCAGTGAAACAACGGGGCATCTCGAGGCAGTTCAGATTACGTTTGATCCTGAAATTTATCCGTATGAAAAACTGGTTGAACTTTATTGGACACTGATTGATCCGACAGATGCAGGCGGTCAATTTTATGACCGTGGCGAATCATACACTACGGCGATTTTTTACCATGATGATGTCCAAAAGCAGATTGCGGAACTATCCAAGTCCAAACTGGAGGCGAGCGGTAAATTCAGATCACCGATTGCTGTTAAAATACTTGAAGCAAAGCCATTTTACGCAGCGGAAGATTATCATCAGCACTATTATAAAAAGAATCCGGCACATTACGAACGCTATTCTGTAGGTTCTGGACGTGCAGGATTTATCGAAAAACACTGGGGGTCGAAATAAATGAATAAAGAGCAGCGTTTAAAAGAATTAACAGATATGCAGTATCATGTTACTCAAAACCAAGGAACGGAACCTCCATTCCGCAATGAGTACAATGATGTTTTCGAAGATGGTATCTATGTGGATATCGTTTCAGGAAAGCCACTTTTCAGTTCAAAAGACAAATATGATGCAGGATGCGGCTGGCCATCTTTTTCAAAGCCAATTGAGTCAGTGGAGGTAACAGAGCATTTTGATACATCACACGGTATGCGTCGTGTGGAAGTCCGCAGTAAAACAGCCGATTCCCATTTAGGCCATGTATTTCCTGATGGTCCACAAGAATTGGGTGGATTGCGTTATTGCATTAACTCAGCGGCATTGCGCTTTATTCCGGTAGAGGATCTTGAAAAAGAAGGTTACGCTGAATATAAATCATTGTTTGAATAAAAAAACTCGCTTATGGAATTACCCATGAGCGAGTTTTTTTAGATTTTAAATTCGTTAACAACACTTCGCAGGTGATCAGCTT
The DNA here is from genome assembly GCF_038008025.1 of Solibacillus sp. FSL W7-1324. Taxonomy (NCBI): domain Bacteria; kingdom Bacillati; phylum Bacillota; class Bacilli; order Caryophanales; family Caryophanaceae; genus Solibacillus; species Solibacillus sp. FSL W7-1324. Next base: position 1,832,376 of record NZ_JBBOYH010000001.1, on the reverse strand, counting down.
GTGAAGCCAGTTCGACGGCTGAAGCATTAATTTCCTCCATGGATGCGGAACCTTGTGATGCAGCCGCTGCACTGCGTTCTGTATTCGCAGCAGTATTGTCTGCAATGGCTGCCACATGTACGAATGAAGTTGTGACACTGTGACTATTATTTAACGTTTGTTCAATCTGAGTAACCATTTGTGTTAAGATATCAGATGTTTTCTCTGTTTGCAGTAAAATATTTTGTAAAGAATTTGTCGTCTCATTCGTCACTTCAACACCTCGGATTACTTTTTCTACCCCAGTGTGGTTTTGCTCGATAATGGAATTGACCTCTGTTTGAATCGATCCGATAATTGCTGAAACTTCTTTTGCTGCTTTTTGGGATTGCTCGGCAAGTTTTCGAACTTCAGCCGCTACAACCGCAAAGCCCCGTCCATGTTCTCCGGCCCGAGCAGCCTCAATCGCCGCATTTAAAGCGAGGAGGTTCGTCTGTTCGGCAATTGCTGTAATGGTACTGATAATGGACGTAATATTTTTGGATCTTTCCCCTAATTTTTCAACCGTATCCGAAGTTGTTGCCATTGTTTCTTCAATTTCAAGCATCACATTGGCTGAATGATTCACCGATCTGCTACCCTGATGTGCAGCGTCTTTCATTTCAGATGCCGCTTGCTGAACTTCCCGAGCCTTTTCATCTAAAATATGCATCGATTGCTCCAAATTTTGCATTTCGTTTCCGGCACTTCCGATACTGTTTAGAATTTCACTGCTGTCACTCGCGATGTTCATCGTAGAATCAGCAATAAAATCAATTGTTCGCGCGTTTTCATCTGCTAGTGCCATTAATTCCTGTGAACTTCCCGATACATTATCGGCAAGGTTTGACACGCGTTTCACCAAAGCAGAGATTGATTCGATTAAAACGTTCGTGGAATTTGCTATTAATGAAAATTCGTCTTTTGTTTTAACGTTTACACGTCGTGTTAAGTCACCGCCAGCTTGTGCGATATCCAGAATCGATTCATTGATTTTTTTCGTATTTCTCCGAATCGATTTCGATAAAATGTAGCCCAATGAAATAGTTAAAATAACAGCAACACCCGTTAAGGCAGAAATCATTATTTTTGAGGCAAATGCAAACTGTTCCAAGTCTGAAATCGTTTTTTCATTGCGCTGTTCAAGTATTTGAATCAGTTTCCCTGTATTTTCATCTATATAGCCTTTGAAATTTTGGCTTCCGCTATTAGCAAACAGTTTAGCGGCATTTTCATAGCCATATTTTTGACGTACTTCAATCGTCGATTTAGAATAGGATAAATAATTAGCATAAAACTGTTGGATTAAGCCGACGATTTTAAGTTCTTCATCCTGATTTCTAAACGATGCTTCAACAGATGTTATATTTGTATGTATCCGTTCCTTCGTCTCTTCATATAATTGAAGAAATTTTTCGTCGCCCGTAATTAAATAAGTTTGTTCATGGCTTGAAAGTTTCGCGATATCAGAAGCTAAACTATTGATATGCATTTGCTGCTGGAGATTTTCTTCAGCAAATTCTCGTAAATTATTCTCCAAATTTGTTATATTGATATACGACAAAATTTGCATCGAGATAATTATTGCCATTAAAATAGTAAAAGTAATTAAAATTTTCCCTCGTATTAGGTGAAAGAAGTGAAATAGGGCTTTCGGTTTAATAGATTTTTTTATTCGTTTTTCTTTATTAGGTTTATTTTTCTTGCTCTTTCGCAAATAATTCACCACTTTCTGAAAAATCAATATTTAACTATTTTACTACATGAATGGGAAATTTACACTATTTATTGTGAAAAAAGTATAAAGGAGGGAAAATTTTGAAAAAATCATTTTATCATTTTGCTCTCACATTTAGAGGGGGAGAATGGTCGGACGAGAAAGTGCGTTTTGCGGAAAGCATGTTTCACGATCATGCTTTTCCAAAAATGTCTGACAGCTTTGATGAGCTTACAAATTATATAGAATTTCAGTCCAATGAATTTTTAACAATCGGTGCCTTTGACCAATTATGGGACCTTTATGAAAATAAATTTTCGGTATAAGCAATGTTTTGCATGCAATTTGCCAGATGGGGTATAGTGAAAGTAAGGCAAGCTGCGTAAAATTAATCGTTATTTTGTCCAAATATTGTTTTTTATGCAAATTTTTTTGTGAAGCAAGACGTCTAACGATTGAATGTTTATACGAAAACGTTTACAATTTAAAAGAATTATGATGAAAAGAGGTTTTTTGATGAGCGTTCATATTAATGCCAAAAAAGGCGACATTGCAGAAATTGTACTATTACCAGGAGATCCATTACGTGCAAAATATATTGCCGAAACATTTTTAGAAGATGTTGTACAATATAACGAAGTACGTAACATTCTTGGCTACACAGGAACTTATAAAGGGAAACGTGTTTCTGTACAAGGTACAGGCATGGGTGTACCATCCATTTCAATTTATGCTACTGAATTAATGCAAGAGTACGGTGTACAAAAACTAATCCGTGTAGGTACTTGTGGTGCGATTCAAAAAGACGTGAAAGTACGTGACGTTATTATTGCACAAACTTCGTCTACAGATTCAAATATGAATCGCGTTGTTTTCGGCGGTACAATCGATTATGCACCAACTGCAGACTTTGATTTATTATTGAAAGCATACAATGCTGCTAAAGAAGCGAACTTAAATGTACGTGTAGGTAATATTTTCACTGCAGATATGTTCTATTCAGATGAAGCACAAAACGAAAAATTAGCGCAATATGGCGTATTAGCTGTTGAAATGGAAACTTCAGCACTATACACATTAGCTGCGAAATTCGGTCGTCAAGCTTTAACAGTATTAACTGTATCTGACCACATCTTAACTGGTGAAGTAACAACTTCAGAAGAACGCCAAACTACGTTCAATGACATGATGGTAATTGCGTTGGAAGCGGCTATTCAAGACTAATAATAGTAAGGGATTGCAATGCTAATTCGAAAGTACCTGACAGGTAATAACTGTTAGGTGCTTTTTTTTGTGGTCAGAACATACGGAATGTTATTTCATTTAGAGAAAATGATTTATAATAACGGTCAATTTAATGGGCAGACTAATTCAATAAATAAAATTTTAGGAGCAGGTGAAACAAATGATGTATTTATTAGCTATTTTCTTGCCGCCTATAGCCGTCCTGTTTTGCGGAAAACCGATCCAAGCATTAATTAACTTTTTCTTATGTTTTTTAATATGGATACCGGCAGTGATTCATGCAATTTTGATTGTTCGTGATTATAAAGCAGATAAAAGAATGGAGCGCCAAATCAAGCTAATGAAGAAATAGCAGGAAAGCGCACATATTCAATAATTGGGTAAATGCACATTACATCTGTATTGTGCATTTTTAGTTTTTTCGCCGATTAAAATTTTCAAAAATTTTCTTAACCGATGTTTGGCATATCGATTTTATGTTGTGGGCAAACTGAAATACCGGCAATTTTAAAGCACAAAAGATGACGGTCAAAAAGTAAAAAGGAGTGAGGGGATGAGTCAGGAAGTAGCGAAGAAATTTATTGATCGAATCTCAAGCACAGTGGATCCGTTAGCGAATATTGTCACGGTGAGTCTGTTTTGTGAAAATGCCATTAATCATCTGATTCAGGAAAAGCTGCCAAAAGTTCGGAGCTTCAAGGATCAGGCAACTTATATCCCGATGGCAAGCTCCAATTACAGTACGAAAGTCTATTCTGTTTATGCATTAGGTTTAATCGAACAGAAATTATTCGAAAACTTATGGTTGCTGAATTATTGGCGCAACAAAGCCGCACATAATATTAGTGTCGATATTAAAGCATTGCCGATGAATTTCCACATTTTTGATAACAACCTGAGAATCGAGAAAGACATGAATGAAAATGAAATTGTGATCGGGATTGCGCTTTGTACGTATAAAGAGCTGCATGTGTTTTTAAATGAACAATACGGTATAAAACTAAATTGGTGAAAATAAAAAGTGTCTATGCCTGTAGACACTTTTTATTCTATCCGGCATTTCTAAAAAAATGCACGCTTTCCATAGAAGATTTTTAATAATAAATTAAAATACAATTATCCTTATTTCAATTTTAAAGATATAAATAGTACATATTAGGGTATGGATAGGGGAAGTTTACTGTAGGAAGGGTTGAAATGATTTGAAAAAAAGATATTTATTCGCAATGTCTACACTATCAATTGCATTGGTTGCAGGATGTGGGGATACAGCAGAACCGGTTGACGGTACAGAAAACGAAGCCAATTTAACTTTACAGCAAGTATATGAAAATGCCATGCAGCGCCAGCAGAATTTAAAAAGTGTTCATGCTGAAACAAAAATGGATCAGGTGACGACTTTCTTAATGGATGGTCAGACGATGGAAATGACGAGCAACTCGAATTTGGCAATGGATATTCAGCAAAATCCGATGGCCATGTATTCTAAAGGAACAATCGAAATGGATATGGGCGAGGATAACATGGAAATGCCTATTGAAATGTATATGACAGAAGAAGATGGCTTTTACTTATATAACGGCGAATCGAATGAATGGCTGAAAATGCCGGATGAGCAATATGAACAACTGTTGGCGCAAACCGGTGCACAGGCAGATGCATCACAGCAACTTGAACAGCTTGAGCAGTTTATCGAAGATTTCAGTTTTGAACAGGACGAAGAAAATTATTTACTGACATTGAATATAGAAGGGGACCAATTCAAGCAGTTCATCCTTTCGCAAATGGGTGCAAGCCTTGGAGAATCAATGGAAATGAATGAGGAAATTTTAAAAAATATGTCCTTTGAAGATTCACAGTATAATATAGTTGTAGCAAAAGATACGTTTGACATAAAAGAAATGGATATGGATCTGAAAATCATCACAAATGTCGAAGGTCAGGAAACAACGATTGAAAATGATGCAAACATTGTCTATTCTAAATTCGATGAAGTAAAAGAGATCAATATACCAAATGAAGTTTTAAAAGAAGCAAAAACTGAATGATAGATCAGGCAGCGAGTCCACTATATTGCGGAAATCGCTGCTTTTTCCTATTTAATATGAAATGAAATAAAAAAAATGACGTCTATCCTTTTCTAGTCGCTTGTAAACTGATATTATTGGTATAGTGTGACATCAGACAGTGTATAAATGAGAGTGGTGAAATTGAAATGGATGAACAAAAAAGAGATGAGGATCAAAACGGTTTAAACGAAGAGCAAATAACAAAACCGGCAGGAAAGTATTTACGCATGAAACCATTTGCATTCATAATGGTTATTTTCCTGACAATTTTATGTACAGCCGGTTTAACAATTTTTGCGTTAACATTCGGTGAAAAGAAAGTTGTGGAAGTAAAAGAACCGGTAGAACGGGCAGAATTCAAAAAACTTTATGATGCGTATGATGCACTTCAGCAAAAATATTATGAAGACATAAATGAAGAAGAAGTGGTATATGGTGCAATCAACGGAATGTTTGATGCATTGGGTGACCCTTATTCTGATTATATGAATAAAGATGAGGCAACCTCTTTCAATGAAAGCCTTTCTTCAAGTTTTCAAGGAATTGGTGCGGAGATTCAAGAGCGAAATGGATATATCATGATCGTATCTCCAATTAAAAATACTCCTGCAGAAAAAGCAGGTTTACAACCGAAAGATATGGTATTAGCGGTTGACGGGAAAAGCGTCAAAGGCATGAGCTCTACAGAAGCTGTGTTATTGATTCGCGGTGAAAAAGGATCTGAAGTCACTCTGACAATTCAGCGCGGAGATGCTGAAAGCTTTGATACAACTATTGTGCGTGATGATATTCCGGTAGAAACTGTATATGGTGATATTGATGAAGAAGGAATTGCTCACTTCCAAATCACATCTTTCAGTGAAAATACTGCAGTAGAACTGGAAAAACTGTTAATTGAATATGAAAAACAGGGAATGAAAGGGATTGTTTTAGATGTACGTCAGAATCCAGGCGGCTATTTAAAAGCAGCAATCGATATTTCAAACTTGTTTGTTGAAGAAGGAAAAACAATCGTTCAAATTCAAGAAAAAGATGAAGCGCCACAAATTGTAGCTGCAGATAATCGTTCTAAATATAAACTTCCTTTAACAATCCTAATCGATGAAGGAAGTGCTTCTGCTTCTGAGATTTTGGCAGGTGCTCTAAAAGAGTCTGCAGGTGCCCAAATCGTTGGTTTGACTTCCTTTGGTAAAGGGACAATGCAGGAAATCATCTATATGGAAGACGGAGCAAACTTGAAGTTCACAACAGGCAAATGGTTAACACCAGACGGCAACTGGGTGAATGAAAAAGGAATTGCACCGGATGTGAAAGTTGACTATCCGGATTATGCTTCATTACCATATATTGATCCAAGCCAGACATATGAACAGAATTCCGATCATGCGTCCATCAAAACAGCTGAGCGCATCTTGGAAGTTTTAGGTTATGAACCAGGTGAAGTTGATACAAAGTTTGACGAATCGACAGAAGCAGCATTAAAAGAATACCAACAAGATAATGAACTTGAAGTGACAGGTATTTTAACAGGCGATACAACCTATGCCTTAATGGATGCAATTAGCGAAAAGCTGAAAAATGAAGATCCTCAAATTTTAAAGGCAAAAGAATTATTGGATATAAAGCCTGAAGAAACGACAAAAGAATAAAAATTGCGGGCTGGCAAAAAGTGCAAAAACACTTGATTGCCAGCCCATTATTATAGGAAGTGAAACGATGAAAGATGTATATTTATTTAGCGGATTTTTAGGAAGCGGCAAAACGTCCATGTTGACCGATGTCATTCGTCAATTGAAAGAGGCAAATTTAAAGCCTGCTGTAATTATGAATGAATTAGGAAAGCTGCCTTTTGATTCACAGGCGGTGGAACAGGATGTACCTTTGAAGGAAATGCTGGAAGGCTGTATTTGCTGCAGTGGGGCGGAAAAAACGGAAGCGCAAATTCAATCGCTTTTACACGATCAGGAATTTGATGTACTTATTATTGAAACAACAGGGGCCGCACACCCTGTAGAAGCACTGGATGCAGTCTACTCGCCTTTATTTGCGGATAAGTTAAATATTAAGGGGATTGTAACAGTGGCAGACAGCCGCTTATGGTTAGACCGCTCAAGTCTGACGCCACAGGTACGTTCACTATTTATGGAACAAATTCGTCATGCCCATCTGTTATTGGCGAACAAAACGGACTTGCTTACGGAATCGGAACAGGCGCAAGTTGTCTATGAGCTGCAAGGGTTCAATGCAAATGCTTTTATCCTTCAGACAACTAATGGACGAGTACCGTTGAAGTTATTGCAAAATATGCAGTCTACAGCTCGGGTTTCTAAAGAAGACATCGTGTCAGCACGTATAGGTGAAAGCTTTAATTTAGGCTCTCGCCTCGTACGGTTTGACACAAGCTTTACTCAAGAACAGTTTGAAGATTGGGTTCGAACTTTGCCCGATACGGTTTACCGTATGAAAGGGTACGTCCCGATTGAAGGCATCAAAAATCCAATGTTGTTCCAGTATGCCTATGGAATGGTCCAATGGCTGCCGGAATATATAAAAATGGAATCGAACCTAGTGATTATTGGTGAGAACATCAATAATCTTGAAATTATTTCTGTACCTTAATTCGTCAATAGTGTCGGCTATGTACAGGAAGGGAACAGTTGGACACAACATTTATTAAAAAATATTTTGCTGAAGCTATTCTTTTCGCATTTGAAAAGGATAGCTTTTTGGGTTTTCAAAGCATTAACGGAATTCTTGAAACAATATAAATACTTTTATTGAATACTAATTATTTTTTGGGAACTTTAAAAATTTATATGTGAAAACACCCAATTTTAGAGAAAAGCTTTATAAAGTGCCAAAATGTGCTACAATATACGGTATACTTTTAAAAGTCTCTTTTGAAAAGAGACGAAAATTCCAGGAATTGAAGTGATAATTACATAAATCATTTTTTTGAAATAATAATTTAAGGTTATTAAAAAAGAAAAGTTTAAGAGTTTTGTAAAACAATCATGAAAATAAAAAGTAACAACAAATAAATAAGATATTTATCGAAGCATGTTGAAATGTACTATTGCATAAGATAGATGCAATGACAATTGCTTTGTTAGGAGAAATTTATGAAAGAAAAAACAATTATTTTAACAGGCGGAGGTACGGCCGGTCACGTATCACTAAATGAAGCGATTATCCCTTCATTGCAGGAAGCGGGGTATAATGTCCATTATATAGGCTCACATGATGGGATTGAAAAGGAACTGATTACAAATGCTTTCCCTTCTTTGCCATATCATAGTATTTCAAGCGGAAAGCTGCGTCGATACTTTTCAGTACAGAACTTTACAGATCCGTTTAAAGTGATGGCGGGGATTACACAAGCCTTTTCAGTTATCAAGAAAATTAAGCCGACCGTCATTTTTTCAAAGGGTGGATTTGTATCAGTGCCTGTTGTGATTGCGGCAAAGTTGGCAAATATACCGGTTGTTGTTCATGAATCGGATGTGACGCCTGGATTAGCAAATAAAATTTCATTGCCGTTCGCGTCCCATATTTTCACGGTATTCAAAGAAACGATGAAACATTTACCGATCGACAAATCGACTTGTACGGGTTCGATCATCCGTCAGCAGCTATTTGAAGGGAATCGCGAACGGGGCATGGCGTTATGTGGATTTACAACCGAGAAAAAAGTAATGCTTGTTATGGGCGGAAGCTTGGGATCTGTCGTAATAAATGATGCGCTTCGCGAAAATTTACCGGCCTTGCTTGAGAACTACCAGATCATCCATTTATGTGGTAAAGGGAACGCCGACAAAAAACTTGAAAATCTTCAGGGCTACCGTCAATTTGAATATGTGACGACAGAATTGCCGGATTTATTGTATGCGACAGATTATGTTGTATCGCGTGCCGGTTCGAACTCGATTTTTGAATTTTTAGCGTTGCATAAGCCGATGCTGCTTATTCCTCTATCTGCTGCAAAAAGTCGCGGCGATCAGATTTTAAATGCCAACTTGTTTAAAAAACAAGGCTTTGCACAAGTATTGGATGAGGAAAAATTGACAAAAGCGTCATTCATGCAAGCAATTCAGAAGCTTGAAGAGAAAGCGGAAGAAATGATCGATCATATGCTGGAGGTCGAACATCCGAAAACTCCGAAAGAAATGGTTGCTTTAATTACTCAATATGAAAAATAATCGATAAAAAAGGGGTTACCTAAAAGTTCATACTTTTAAGGTAGCCCCTTGTTTTGTTTAAGGAATATTTATAACGTGACATTCATATAAGCGTAAAGTAGGGATTCGCATCACTGTGAAACTTCTTCTTTACATTGCCTGTTCTTCTGCTTCTTCGAGCGTATTTGCTGTCGTTAAATAGAACAGATCCTTTGGAATTTTGAAAAGACGGAATTTATTTACGCCTTGATTAATTTGTGCGAAAAGAGATGGATTTGATTCCTCGGCATCTACTACATAAGGTAATTTTAGTGCTGCTGCTTGTGAGCGCGCATTTTCTTCGCGGATGCGTAAGAAAACTGTATGGAAATCATAGTCGAAAAATAGTTCATTTAAAAACGCTAATTTCGCTTTCTGATTATAACCGATGCCTTGATATGGTTTGCCGATCCATGTTCCTAAAAAGCCGGCGCCATCTTGGATATCAAAAATACTGATTGTTCCGATTGGGACACCCCAATCATCTACAATTGTACGTGAAATCGTTAATCCGTTTTGTTCTTCTTCAATTAATTGTTTAGTCATAAATAAATACTCTTCAGCTGAAGTCGCTTTCTGACGTACGAATGGAAACACAGACGGATGACGTAATAATTCGTATAATTCTGCTGTTTCATGAAGTTCTCTCTGTTTTAACATGTGAAACGCCTCCTTTTAAGAAGAAAATGGTAGAGCCTGTTGTTAAAGAAATGGTGCGAATAATCTTCTGATGCTAAAAGGTTCTTTATCATAAGGCAGTAGTCATTTCGAGCTTGATCTTACCTAAAAGAATTTGACGTTAAACTATTATGCATAATTCGTATGTCTCGCTCTATCCTAGACAATTAATAACAATATCGAAATAAGAAATATATCTACAGTTTATTATAATATATTCTCTTGTCGCAACTTTCAAGCTCGAAAAAAACATTTTTTTCTGTTAAAAGTCGATATATTCAGAAAAATGCGTAAATAAAAACTATTAATGACAAGATGAATTTTTTAAAAGTATAATATAATAAAATAAGAGAGAGCGTGGAGGTACAAAAATATGAATATTCAACTAATAAAAGTACATGGTTCTGGCAATACATTTTATTTATACGAAGCATTATATGACGAACAATTTGATTTTGTGAATATCACAAAACAATTATGCCACCCAACCAATGATGGTGGAGCAGATGGCTTATTACTGGTGCTTCCGTCTTCCGTGGCAGATGCAAAAATGCGCGTCATCAATGCAGATGGCTCGGAAGCTTCGATGTGCGGAAATGGATTGCGCTGTGTCGCGCGGTATGTCTGCGAAAAATTCAATGTAAATGAAGCGGTTATTGAAACAATGCATGCATGCCTGAAAGTGAAACGAGAAGACGCCATTTTTGAACAGCTACCTACATACTCTGTAGAAATCTCGCCCATTTCATTTGAATTAGCATCATTGCCAATGAAGGTAGAGGACAAACAACAACTGCGCCATGAAGTAATACGTGCTTTTTCAGATGAAATTCCTTTTACGGCAATTTCAGTACCGAACCCGCATTTAATCGGAATCGTTGATAAAAAATATATCGACAACACATCACATCAGCAACAGCTTGCTGCCTATTTGAACAGTGAAAATGAATATTGCCCTGATGGAGTGAATGTCAGCTATGTACAACCATTATCGGCTGATGAGATTTTTGTCCGAACTTATGAGCGAGGTGTAGGTTTTACAAATGCATGCGGTACTGCAATGACTGCCTCTGCCCTAATTGCCTCAATTGAAGGCTACGTTTCGAGTAGTAAAGTAACCGTCTATAATCCGGGAGGCTTTGTTCAATGTGAGGTTTCTAATAATGAAGGAAGCTGGGAACTGGCACTGATCGGAAATGCAACGATATTAGGGGAATATGAATTCGAGTTGCAAGAAGAAAAAATTGAGTTAGTTCGTATACAGCCGTCAGAAGAGCAAATCCAATATGAGAAATGCAAAGTTTTTGTGAAAGATAAAATAGAAAGCTTTCTGTAAAGATCAGTAAAGTAGGGGGACAAGGATGATGAGTTCCATTTATTCAATGGATCTATTGAATTTGTTATTCAAAAATAGTAATGATGCTGTGTTCTTTATGGAAAAAACAGATGAAAAGTATCGTTATATTTTTGTCAATGATGCTGCAGTAAAATTGATTAATACAAATCCCTGCGGCAAAACGATCGAACAGGTAATCCCGTCCCATTTGGCAAAAACAATTATTCACCATTATGACTTAACACTCGAACAAAACAAACAAGTTGAATTCGAGGATTTCACCTATGAAAGAATGAATGTTCGAAAACAAAGAACGACAACTATTCCAGTAACACAAGACGGGAAAAATTATATTTTGGCTATAACAAAGGAAGTGTCCATGAGTCTAGATTTGGAAGATAAATATTTATTTATGCGCTCCTTATTTTCCAACTCATTTTTATCAACAATACTCGTTTCCAATGATCTGCAACTGCTTGAAGCCAACACGAAATTTTTGGATGAATTTAATATACAGTTGGAAGATGCATCCCGTACCAGTATATTAGATATGCCATTTATAGAAAGAAAAATGGCAAAGAGATTAAAATCTTATTTGAAACGTGCGCAGCTTGGTGAAAATATTCAATCAAAAATGCTGTTCTTTATTGATAAATATAATGAGCAGCGATGTTTTACCGCCTCTTTTTCGACGCTGACAAGTAATGGTGATAATATTGCCGTATTTATTATATTGCAGGAAATAACAGAATTTATTAAACAAGGACAGGCATTACGAACGGCATCGCATGGCTTGGAAATGTTCAAAAATGCGATCAATTCATTTGCCGAAGTTATTTTTACTGACGCTGACGGAAATATGATGGATGTCAATGAACGGGTTATCGAAAATACAGGTTACACGCGTGGCGAATTAATCGGCAAGCCTTACCACTTTTTACACTCGACATATCAATCTGATTTTGGTTCAACGAGTTATTGGCATAATGTCAGTAAAGAAGGAATTTGGCGTGATGAAGTGTGCAATTGCAGAAAGAATGGCGATATTTATTGGGTGGATTCCACTGTGATTCCTTTGAAAAATGAGCTAGGGGATATCGAGCAGTTTTTAATGGTGCAATATAATATTTCGTCTGAAAAGCAATTAATGTCCGACCTTTATAAAATTGAACGCAATTTCAGAGCGATTACTGAAAACACAAATGATTTTATTGTTGTCACAGACCGCTACGGAAAAATTAAATACGCTTCACCTTCCTATACAAGGAAACTTGGTTATCATGAGGAAGAGCTGATTGGTGTTCCGTACGATCGATTGCTGAAGCCTGAATGTGTTCAACTGTGGCATGAAGCATTGAACCCTGAAACGATTGATAGAGTAGAGGAACAGAAAATTGAACTGCTTTTGTACAAAAAAGATAATAGTACGATATGGACGGAAGGGAATTATACGTTAACATTTGATCTGGCAAATCATGAAATTACGGAAATTGTCATGGTTTCAAGAGAAATTACCGAGCGAAAGCAGCTGGAAGATCAGTTAACCTATTTAGCGTATCATGATAGTCTGACACAGCTGGGGAATCGCCGTAAACTGTATAAGGACTTTCCGATGCTTAAGGCAGAAGCGGATGAAACAGGCACCTGTCTGGCGATTTTATATCTTGACGGGGATAATTTTAAACAAGTAAATGATCTGTACGGCCACGATGTTGGCGATGAATTTTTAATTCAATTCGGTAAATCGCTCGTTCGAAGCGTACGAAATGAAGACCTCGTTATAAGGCTTGGCGGCGATGAATTTTTAATAGTTTTAACAGGGTTGTCCATTTACGAGACAGATCGTACTGCTCAACTCGCTCAAATTATGGGCAGAATCAAAGAAAATCTGCAAATTGGATGGATGATTCGAGAGGCACATTTCTCCCCTACAGCCTCAATGGGCCTATCAATATATCCAAAGCATAGTGTAAGCCTGGATGTATTAATTGATTTAGCGGATCAGGAATTATACAAAGCGAAACAGTCTTTCAATTAAAGTTATATCTTTATTTCATTTTCAAGAATACGGAAATTTACTCCGTATTCTTTTTTTATTGTAAAATACAATTGGTACACTAAATGTTGATATAGATTGTTGATAGAGAGGGAAGCTGATGAACCAGAGGATTTTAATTATTGAAGATGAAAAGAATATTGCGCGTTTCCTTGAATTGGAACTTAAGCATGAGCAGTTTGAAACCGTTACTGCATATGATGGGAGGACGGGTCTCGAATTGGCGGAAAGTGAACAATTCGACTGTATTTTACTCGATGTCATGCTACCGCAATTAAATGGAATTGAAGTATGCAGAAGAATACGTAAATTCAGCGATGTACCGATTCTGTTAATAACCGCACGTGATGAAGTCATGGACCGTGTGTCAGGATTGGATGCAGGGGCAGATGACTATATTGTGAAGCCTTTTGCGATCGAGGAACTACTGGCCCGGATTCGTTCGATATTAAGGAGAGTCACGCACACTCAAAAATCTAAGCAACTCGTTTTTAGAGACTTGGTAATTGATGTTCAGGCATATGAAGTAATATTTGAAAATAACAAAATCGAGCTTACGAGGAAAGAATTCGATTTATTAAAGCTGCTTGTGGAGAACAAAAATCATGTATGTACAAGGGAACATATTTTAGAAATGGTTTGGGGATTTGATTCTGAGGTAGAAACTAATGTAGTCGATGTATATATTCGCCATTTACGTTCAAAACTGCAAACAGAAAATACTCCGTACATTGAAACTGTACGTGGTGTTGGCTATGTGATACGCGGGTGAGGATGATGAAAAACAAATTACTGAACCTTTCCTTAAAATCGAAGTGGATGCTCGCAGTCGGCGTAACAATTTTTGTAAGCTATACCCTCATATCTGTTGTGCTGTATATCGCGCTGCAAACATGGCTGATTCATAATGAGGAAAAAAATGCATTGCGAACGGTTGATGATATGACAACCTATTTTGAATCACAAGGAAACACTGTTACAGTACAGGCACTTCAAAACAACACAGCATTGATGAAAGCTATTTTAAATCAGGAACAAACAGTACGTGTATTTAATTTGGATGGTATTGAGGTAATGCGTATCAATGATGCTGCGCCTGCTGCACAACTGACAAAAACACAAAATTATTATTCAACAGTGATTGAAAAGCAGATGATTTCAGGTTCTGAGAACTATGTCATCCACAGAGTCGTTCAGATCGGTCAATTTCAAGGAATTATGCAGCTGATTCACCCTTTAGCAGCATTTCATTCGATGATGAACTATATTTTGACGACCATCTTTATTATCGGTTTCGGTGCCATTTTATTTTCGGTTATGATCAGTTATTACTTATCGAATATGTTAATGAAACCGCTTGTTCAGTTAAGGGATGCCATGAGTTACGTCAGAAAAAACGGGTTTGCAGCCCAGCCGAAATTTGATTATACGGCAAAAGATGAAATTGGCGACTTACTTCATATGTATCGTACTTTGATGAATGAACTTGAAATTTCATTTACAAAGCAGCAGCAGTTTGTCGCAGATGCCTCACATGAACTGCGGACACCGATTCAAGTTATTGAAGGTCATTTATCTTTAATCAAACGGTGGGGGAAAGACGAACCGGAAGTAATGGAAGAAGCATTAAACACTTCGTTAACCGAAATTGCGCGTATGAGGAAAATGATTGAAGAGCTATTGCAACTGGCAAGAAGGGAACAGGCAGATGAAAAGGCTTCAGCTGATATAGAACAAGTATACGAACAAGTAAGAGATGAATTACTGCAGCTCCATCCTAGCACTGAGTTTCGTCTGACCGTAAACGGTGATAAAGCGGCTGCCTCCATTACCGAGCATGCTTTAGCGCAAATCTTTAGAAATATTTTGAGTAATAGTATACGATATAATAGCAATGTTCCAAATCTTCATGTAACCATTGATTATAATGAATTACAGTCGCAGATTTTAGTTAAGATAGAAGACAATGGTATCGGTATTTCTGAACAACATTTACCACATATTTTCGATCGGTTTTACCGAGTGGATGCATCACGAACTAATAAAATTGCAGGTACTGGACTTGGGTTAAGTATTACAAAGATGCTCGCTGATAAATATGAAGTGGAAATTGATGTCGAAAGTAAAATACAGAAAGGTACCTTTTTTTACCTTAAACTTCTTAAAAAATGAATAATTTTTCTCAATCTAATTACTATTTCAATAGTTCACGAAAAAAATTGCTTAATTTGATAAAAAGAGTTGTATTTTTTGTGAAGAGTAGTAAGATTGAGATGGAAAAAATGTTCTTCCGCCGTATATAAATGTGCTTTTAGTCCATGTGGAAGAATGATAAAATATTATTTGCTTTGTTTTGGTAGATAAAAAGAGGGTACTTAATTTATCTACGTACAAAAGAAGGTAATTTTTGTATTGTAATATACAAAATTATACCTTTTTAAGTAAATTATTGGAACAGCCATAAGGCAAAAATTTGGAGGTTATTTTCATGTCGAACAATGTATTACCTGCAGGTTCTCCATGGTCAGCGTTTTCTGGTCCTAACTTAGGTTATGTATTAGAGCAGTATGACTTATTCCTGCAATCTCCTGAAGAAGTAGAACCGGAACTAGTGGAATTATTCCAGGCTTACGGTGGTCCTGTATTTGCAGATGGTCAACAACCGGTTGCAACAGCAGCAGTAACAGGTACTGGAGACTACAAAAAAGTTTTAGCAGCAGTTAAGTTGGCAGAATCAATTCGTGAGTACGGCCATTTAGCAGCAGATTTATACCCATTAAAAAATCGTCAATTAGATACTTCGCGCATTGAAGAAAGCGTATTCAATTTAACAGCATCAGATTTACAGGCTATTCCTGCATCAGTATTTTTCGCTAATGTTCCTGCAGGTGTTACAAACGGTAAGGAAGCAATTGATTATTTAAAATCTGTCTACACTGATAAAATTGGTGTGGAAGTTGCACATTTACAAAATCCGGAAGAACGTGCTTGGATCGAAGCGCAAGTAGAGGGCGGCACATTCAAAAAAACGTTATCTGCTGATGAAAAGAAAGCAGTATTAGAGCGTTTAACACGCATTGAAAACTTTGAAAAATTCATTCATAAAACATTTGTTGGTCAAAAACGTTTCTCTGGAGAAGGTTTAGACACTCAAATCATTTTATTAGATGAAATTATCAAATCAGCTGAAGCGAAAGGTGTAAAAAACGTTCGAATCGGTATGGCACACCGTGGTCGTTTAAACGTATTAACTCACGTATTAAATAAACCATACGATATGATGTTCTCTGACTTCGCCCATGTTTCTAATGACCTATTCTTCCCTGAAGACGGTAAACTAGAAATTACAAAAGGCTGGACTGGCGACGTTAAATATCATATGGGTGCATCTTACACTCATGATTCAGGATTGAACGTTAAATTAGCTTACAACCCATCTCACTTAGAAGTAGGGAATCCGCTTGTAATCGGTTCTGTACGTGCAGCACAAGATGATGTATCAGAACCAGGTGTTGCAAAACATGATCCATCAAATGCATTCGGTATCATTTTACACGGTGACGCGGCATTCGCTGGTCAAGGGATTGTAACTGAAGGCTTCAACTTCTCTCAAACAGCAGGATTCAAAACAGGTGGTACTGTTCAAATTATCGCGAACAACATGATCGGTTTCACAACTGAATTACATGATTCACGTTCATCTAATTATTCATCTGACCCTGCAAAAGGCTATGATATTCCGGTAATCCATGTAAACGCTGACAGCCCTGAAACAGTGGCAGCTGTTGGTCGCTTTGTTGCGGAATACCGTGCGAAGTTCAAAAAGGATATCGTAATCGACTTAATCGGTTACCGCCGTTACGGTCATAACGAAACAGATGATCCGACAGTAACAAACCCTGAAACATATAAATTAGTAGCAAAACATGAACCAATTCGTGCATTATACGGTGCAGAATTAGCAGAAGCAGGTGTTCTGTCTGCTGATGAAGTAAAAGCATTAGATACTTCTATTTATGCGGAAATGCAAGCTGCGTATGATCATGTAAAAGAAATGGCTGAAAAAGACGAGCATGTAACGCCTAACATGCCGGAAGAACTTAAAATCGAATTCCCTGAAATCGATACGAAAGTAGATGCTGAACGTCTTGCTAAAGTAAATGAAGATCTTCTTGTCTTTGCAGATGGTTTTGAACCGCAAAACAAGTTAGGTAAAATTTTAGCTAAACGCCGTGATGCTTTCAAAGATGGCAAAATCGACTGGGGTCATGCTGAAACATTAGCATATGCAACAATCACACAAGATGGCACACCTGTTCGTTTCACTGGTCAGGATGCTCAGCGTGGTACGTTCTCTCAACGTCACTTAGTATTACATGATAAAAACAATGGTTCTGAATTTACACCGTTACACCACATTGAAGGTGCAAAAGCATCATTCTCAGTTTATAACTCACCACTTACAGAAGCAGGTGTAGTAGGTTTCGAATACGGGTATAATTTAGAAAACCAAAATGTATTATCTGTATGGGAAGCACAATTCGGTGACTTTGCAAACATGGCACAAGTAATGTTTGATAACTTCATCTCAAGTGCACGCGCTAAATGGGGTCAAAAATCTGGATTCGTACTTCTTTTACCACATGGTTATGAAGGCCAAGGTCCAGAACACTCATCAAGCCGTATGGAACGATTCCTGCAGTTATCTGCAGAAAATAACTGGTTCGTAGCGAACTGTTCAAATGCAGGCAACTACTACCACTTATTACGCCGTCAAGCTGCATTATTAGGTACTGAAGGTGTACGTCCATTAGTAGTGGTTTCTCCCAAATCACTTTTACGTCACCCACTTGCTGCAGCTACTGCTGAACAGCTTGCAAACGGTCGCTTCCAAGAAGTAATCGAGCAAGAAGGTTTAGGCAAAAACACAGAAGCGGTTGAAAAAGTAGTACTTGGTACTGGTAAAGTAATGATTGATTTAGCTGAACGCGTGAAAGACGGCGAAGGCTTAGATCACTTACACATTGTTCGTGTTGAACAAATTTATCCATTCCCTGCACAACAAGTGAAAGATATTATCGCTCGTTTCCCGAATGTAAAAGAAATCGTTTGGGTACAGGAAGAACCGAAAAACCAAGGTTCATGGACATATGTTCTTGAAACATTATATGATATCGCAGAAGGCAAAAAAGTGCGCTATGTAGGACGTCCTGCAATGAGCTCAACTTCTGAAGGTGATGGCGATTCACATAAAGCAGCACAAGCGAAATTAGTGAACGAAGCACTTGAAAAGTAATAAATGATTTGTTTAAAAAGAGCTGCTTCTATTTAAAATAGAAGTGGCTTGCTATACAATGGATGTGTAGCGTAATTAAAGGAGGATATGAACGTGGCTGAAATTAAAGTCCCTGAATTAGCAGAATCAATTACTGAAGGTACAATTGCCCAGTGGGTGAAAAAAGTTGGAGATCGCGTAGAAAAAGGCGAATTCATCGTTGAGTTAGAAACTGATAAAGTTAATGCTGAAATCATCTCTGAAGAAGCAGGCGTTTTAAAGCAAATTTTAGCTGAAGAAGGCGATACTGTATTAGTAGGACAAGTAATCGCAGTTGTTGAAGCTGGCGAAGGCGCAGCACCTGCACCAGCAGCTAAAGAAGAAGAAGCTCCTAAAGCAGCTCCGGCTCCAGCAAAAGAAGAAGCTCCTAAAGCAGCAGCACCTGCACCAGTTGCTGCCGAAGAAACTTCAAGTGAGCGTGTAATCGCTTCACCGGCAGCTCGTAAATTAGCTCGTGAAAAAGGCATCGACTTAGCAGCAATTTCACCTGTTGATCCACAAGGTCGCGTACGTGTACAAGACGTTGCAGCTCATGGTACAGCACCAGCAGCTCCTGCAGCATCAGCTACTCAAGCACCAGCAGCAGGTAACGGTCCAATGATCTTTACACCAGCAGCTGACACAGACCGTGTAACAGTTGAAAAAATGAGCCGTCGTCGTCAAACAATTGCAAAACGTCTATTAGAAGTTAAGCAATCAACTGCAATGTTAACTACATTCAACGAAATTGATATGACGAACATTATGGCTTTACGTAAACGTAAACAAGATGAGTTCGTGAAAGCTAACGATATTAAATTAGGCTTCATGTCATTCTTCACAAAAGC
This sequence comes from Solibacillus sp. FSL W7-1324, assembly GCF_038008025.1. Classification (NCBI taxonomy): domain Bacteria; kingdom Bacillati; phylum Bacillota; class Bacilli; order Caryophanales; family Caryophanaceae; genus Solibacillus; species Solibacillus sp. FSL W7-1324. The sequence goes on along the minus strand of NZ_JBBOYH010000001.1, from coordinate 1,812,878 downwards.
TGTAGTAGCAGCATTGAAGAAATATCCATATGTAAATGCACAAATTAACGGTGATGAAATTCACTTAAACAACTTCTTCGATATCGGTATTGCCGTATCAACTGAAGAAGGTTTAGTAGTACCAGTTGTTCGTGATGCAAATGCGAAAAACTTTGCTGAAATCGAGAAAAACATTGCAGAGTTAGCTGGAAAAGCACGCGACAAAAAATTAGGCTTAAATGACATGGCTGGCGGATCATTTACTATCACTAACGGTGGTGTATTCGGTTCATTAATGTCAACACCAATCATGAACGGTACTCAAGCTGGTATTTTAGGTATGCACTCAATCGTAAACCGTCCAGTAGCTGTTAATGGTGAAGTTCAAATTCGTCCAATGATGTACGTAGCATTATCTTACGACCACCGTATCATCGATGGTAAAGATTCTGTTGGCTTCCTGAAAACAGTTAAAGAAATGATCGAAAACCCAGAAGATTTATTATTAAATTCTTAATAGTATTTTCTCTACGAATGCGCGATACTTTATGTATTGCGCATTTACTTTTTTTACCTTAAAATTTCAGAAAAATGATTGTTGACGGAAATGTCGCAATAATGTAATATAAAACTTATCAATTTCATATTAAAACCTCACAATCTCGTGAGGTAGAGGCGCGATACTTAACAGTTTTATATGGAGCCATGAGCTGGCTGTGAAATATAAAAGAAGGAAATATCGCCGAAGTGTTGTAAATGCTCAATTTTACAATGCTGGGTCTGCAGTGAACAATTGCAGAACTGTCTCAATCATCTATATCCCTGATGGTTGAGTTGTGCTATCTCAAAATGGGAACTGTAGAGGATTCGGGCTAATTATAATTTAAACGACCTAAAGTTCTTCTTTTAGGTCGTTTTTTGCATATAATGTGTCCGAAATTTAACAAAAGAGGAGAGATTTTCTATGAAAAAGAGACTATTAATTTTACTGACAGCCATGACAATGCTATTGCTGGCTGCATGTGGCTCGAGCGAAGAAGGTACTACAGGCGGTTCTGATTCCGACAAAAAAGTGATTAAAATTGGAATGGAAGCAGCATATGCACCTTTCAACTGGTCACAAAAAGATGATGCCAATGGCGGAGTTCAAATTAAAGGTTCTAAGGAATATGCAGCAGGCTATGACGTTGAAATCGCGAAGAAAATCGCTGAAGGGCTGGACATGGAACTTCAAATTGTTAAGACAGACTGGGATGGCTTAATTCCATCATTACAATCAGGTGCCATTGATCTAGTAATTGCTGGTATGTCACCAATGCCTGAACGTAAGGAAGTAGTTGATTTTACAGAGAACTATTATACAAGTGACTATGTTATCGTTGTAAAAGAAGACGGCCCATATGCTAATGCAACTTCATTATCTGACTTTGCAGGTGCGAAAATTACTGGTCAGCAAGCGACAACACACTATGATGTAATCGATCAAATCGAAGGTGTTCAAAAACAAGTAGCGGCAACTGATTTTGGTGCAATGCGTGTACAATTACAGTCAGGCGCAATTGATGGATATGTTTCAGAACGTCCAGAAGGTATCTCTGCTGAGATGGCACTGAATAACATCAAATACATCGTACCTGAGCCAAACTTCGAAGCAGACGAAGCATCAACAGCTGTAGCAGTAGGTTTGAAAAAGGGTTCTGATTTACGTGAACAAATTAACAAAGTTTTAGCTGAAATTTCGGAAGAAGAGCGTCAACAATTAATGGAAGACGCAATTGCAAATCAACCAGCAGCACAATAATCGTGTTGGATTAACAGTTTTAATGAGGTTGTCTTGCCGGCAGACGGAAGACAACCTTTTTCTATTAAAATGATCATTTCGTACATAAATAATATAAACAAAGATAGAAACGGAGGACAAGGCGATGGCATTTTTAGATTCATCATGGAACTTGTTTACGGACAACTGGGATTTATTTGTACGAGGCGCATGGACAGCACTGCTCTTGGCAATTATCGGGACGATTTGCGGAACGCTGATCGGATTTTTCATAGGGATTATGCATACAATTCCACAACGCAAAAAAAATATTAAATCAGCACTATTGAAGGTCGTTAATTTTATTTTAACGGCATATGTGGAAATTTTTAGAGGAACGCCAATGATGGTACAAGCGATGGTCGTATTTTACGGTCTTGTCTATTTAGGCATCGATATTGACCGCTTTTTAGCAGCTTCTATTGTCATCAGTTTAAACACAGGCGCCTATATGGCCGAATATGTTCGCGGTGGTATTGTATCTATTGATAAAGGACAATTTGAAGCTGCACAGGCGATTGGTATGAATCACCTGCAAACGATGATTCATATTGTGCTGCCGCAAGTAGCGCGCAATATTTTACCTGCAACAGGGAATCAGTTCGTTATGAATATTAAAGATTCATCTGTATTAAGTGTCATTTCGGTAGTGGAGCTGTTCTTTACAGCGAATTCGATCGCAGGCAGTAACTACAAATACATCGAAGCGTTCTTTATCGCGACGGTATTATACTTTATCATGACATTTACTGTAACTCGTTTCTTACTATTATTCGAGAAAAAGATGGATGGCCCGTCTTCATATAAAGTGGAACTTATTACAGGCAACAAGCTAGATAAGGATGGTGAATAAGATGGCAGTTGTAATTGATATTAACCATTTAAATAAAAAATTCGGTGATCACGAAGTTTTAAAAGATGTTAATTTCCAGGTAAACAAAGGGGAAGTCGTAACATTGATCGGCTCTTCCGGTTCAGGGAAATCTACACTGTTACGTTGCATTAATTTACTGGAAACACCAACAGCAGGCGAAATCATCTATAATGGTGAGAATATTTTAAATGACGGTCATCAAATTGAAAAGTACCGTACGCATTTAGGTATGGTATTCCAGCAGTTCAATTTATTCAATAATCTGGATGTGCTAAATAACTGTATTGTTGGTCAAATTAAAGTGTTGAAACGTTCAAAAGAGGAAGCCGAACGAAATGCGATGAAGTATTTGGAGCTTGTCGGCATGAGTGCCTATAAGAATGCGAAACCGAAACATTTATCCGGTGGACAGAAACAACGTGTTGCCATTGCTCGTGCATTAGCAATGGATCCGGATGTAATGCTGTTTGATGAACCGACATCAGCGCTTGACCCTGAAATGGTAGGGGAAGTATTAAAGGTAATGCGCCATCTGGCAGACCAGGGGAATACAATGCTGATTGTTACTCATGAAATGGAGTTCGCCAAAGAAGTATCAGACCGGATTGTATTTATGGATAAAGGGGTTATCGTTGAAGAAGGCCCTCCGGAACAATTGCTCGTAAACCCGAAACACGACCGTACAAAAGAATTCTTGAAACGAACATTACGGTAAAAGCAATAAGCTCGCAGTTAACTGCGAGCTTATTTTCGTGAATTCCATTCGCTTATTATTATAAATACAATTGCAAAAGCAATGGCAATCGCGAAAAACCACATCGGAACACTACCAAATACCATTATTTCCACCTCTGTTTGTGAGTTTAACATGGAAAAGTTGTTCTATCAAATATCTCAAACAGCGATAAATTTAGGAGTTTAACTTGAATGAGTTCATTTAGAAACAAGAAAAGTTGATTTTTACTACAACTCGCTTTCCACTGGCAGGAAAATCATATAAAATAGGAGAGTATCGATAATAGATAAAAGTGAGGGAACAATATGTTACATTTAAATTGGAAAGATGCGCCGACAATTCGCACAGTAAAATGCGTACATACAGATGCATCGAAATATTTAGTATCAAATGTTTTAACAGTAGGTAAAGAGTATGAAGTGAAAAACGAAACAGAAGAGTTCATTTTTGTCATCGACAATACAGGTGAAGTTGGCGGTTTCTACAAAGAATACTTCGCTTAAAATAAAAGGTGTGCGAAAAGTCATTATGGCTTTTTCGCACACCTTTTTATTTTTGCTCTAAGATTGTATGTTCGATTGCGTGACGCTTTTCGTCTGTTTCAACGTGCACCCGTAATGTATCCTCAATATCGTGCAGCAATTGCATTTGGGTCTGTTTAAAGCGGTCAATATCACTATGAGATAATGCTGGTCGGTTTGCCGCTTTTTTGGACACTTCCAGCATTTTGCCGTTCTTACGCATTAATTGTTCCGATGCATCCATCAGACGCTCCTGGGAACGTATTGCTCGACGCTGATTGTTCATATTTAATAACATCGCTATTTGCGACTGCCATAAAGGAATCGTCGTCATAATCGAACTTTGAATTTTTTCGATCAGCATTTGATTTGTTTGTTGAATCATCCGGATTTGCGGGGCATACTGGATTGCCACTTCACGGGACAGTTCCAGGTCATACATACGGCGGTCAATCCATTCGATTTGCATTTCAATATCTTTCAATTCATGCTGTTTAAATGGATTTTGTCCTTCTACAATTTCTTTTTGAAGTGCAGGTAACACAACATCGCGCATATGCTGTTTTTTTATTTCCAGTGTTGCAATATAAACATTAATTTCCTGAAAATAATCTTCATTGATCGCATACAGTTTATTTAAAAACTGATAATCGTTTAATAATGCATTTTGGTTATATTCCAGTTGGATACTTAAGCGGTCAATCCGTTTACTTAACTTATTGTAATGGGTCATAATTTCTTGAATAGACTGTGTGGAACGACTGAACAGTTTAGCAAAAAAACCTTTTTCCTGTTCGATTAAAGCATCCGGGTCAATCATTTCCAAGTGCTGCATCAAATCGGATAATACTTCACCGACTTTCCGTACATCTTTGCGCTGAATATACTGCAGCATCTGGGTCGTGAACTTTTTTAATGCTTCTTGCGCCGGCAAACCAAATGCCAGAACGGTTTCATAATTTTTTGGTTCTAAATTTTGGGCCAGCTGCAATGCCCGTTGTTTCATGTCATTTGATAATGATGCGAAAAGCGGTGAGGCTGCATTGTTTGCAACATTCACCGCAAATTGTTCTTTACTTACTTGCAAGTCAACGTTTTCACTCACTGTAAAGGCATCAAATGGATTATTTGTCATATTCATTTGTTACTCACCGCCGATTTTTAATCGATCTTTACGCTTTTCATTCGACAACTTTGCAAAGTCGAGTTCGATTTTCAAGTTTTCGATATCCGAAGATAAAGCACTTTTCAAATCTGATTCCATCGTAATTTGCAGTTCTTTTAAAGTTCTGCGTGTATCTTCCAATGCTAAATGCACTTCAGTACCAGGCACCTGCTCTTTTGTCAGTAACGTGTATTTATCGGACAGCTGTACGGCTGACGGCAAGTGTGCATAGAAGAAATCTTCCACTGCATAAAACTTGTGTGGATTTGTCTGTACAATATTGATGATGCGTTTTGCCAGTTTTTGCATTTCATTGATTTGCTTGAACGAACGTACCGAACGCACTCGGACATATTGCTGATTTAATGCCTGAATATGTGAACGGGCCTGTTTTAATTGTGCTTCGATTAAATTGTATTCCGATTTGGAAAGCCCAATTTTTTTACTCTGTGTCGTTTTCTGAATAGCGTAAGTTACTTTATTGCTGATGAAATATGCTGCTGCTCCAAGAGGTAATGCCAGCATCGTTGTCATTCCGGTAAAATTAACAAACGTAAGTGTGACTGCTGTGGAAAAAACTAATACATTAATTAGATGCCGTGTTAGAAAATTTATAGGACCAAGCATTTTCATACCTCCTTTACTCGATACTATTGATACGTATGAAACGTAAAAAAGTTTCAATTTTACTTACTATATTGCAGAATAATCAACAGAATTAATTATTACATACCAAATATTTCAACCGAAATTGAAATGGCGGCTTTTTATTAATCGTAACAAGTTTTGGCTCTATTAAAAAGTAAAATGATTTGGAAAGCAGCACAATTATTTTGATTTCCATTCTTCCCCTAATATAATAAGCATTATTAGACATCACAGACAAAAGTGTATAAAATATAGAGAAAGAAAGGATAATGTATATGTATAAAATTATTTATATGAAGGCGGATTATGAGCCTTGGTGGCAATTTGACGGTTGGGAAGAGTATATCGTATCAACAGATCAATATGATACAGAACATCAATTCCAAATGGCATTGAATCATTTGCTTACTCAATTTCGAAACAAATATGAGTTTGAAGCACATAAAAATGAACGATTTTATGCATTTTGGTCTGAGGATGAATGTGAATTTTGTGAAGCGTGTGATGACGATGCCCAAATTTATCACGGTATAATTGTTTTGACACCAGAAGCGATTACACAATAATAACTGCATTTGATTGAAAATTTGCTTAATTTACCAAATGGTAATTGACAGTCATTATTATGATATATATACTATATTTAACAATTGAAAGATTGACCGAATACAATGGCTTCACATATTACAAACAGTAATCGAGTTAGTGGATCGGTACTCTTGTAATATGTGTTTTTTTATTTGGTTTTTTAATTGTTAACTTTTATTTTTGGAGGTATTTATTGATGAAACAAGGTACAGTAAAATGGTTTAACTCAGAAAAAGGTTTTGGCTTCATCGAGGTAGAAGGAGAAAACGATGTATTCGTACACTTTTCTGCAATTCAAGGTGAAGGTTTCAAAACATTGGAAGAAGGACAACAAGTGGAATTCGAAGTTGTAGATGGCAACCGCGGACCACAAGCATCTAATGTAATCAAATTATAATTGTACAAATTCCGAAGCTGCGTATTCATTTACGCGGCTTTTTCTTTTGCATTACAAATATTTACATATAGTGATATAATTTAGGGAAAACTGAAGGAAGGTTGAGATTCCAATACGAAAAGTACATAGTTTAAGTATTAAGAAAAAAAGAATATTAACATGGGGAATTATTATTATTTTAATATTAGCTGGTTTGTTTGCAACGTTTTATGAGAAAAAGCAAAGTAAAGAAACCGATGAACAAGTGAACGTTCTTGCGGAAAGTCAAGATAATAAAAAACCCCTATTCGAGACATATTTAAAAATTAATCAATATGAGAAATTCTACCGAGATGGAAATATACAATCAAAAGAAGCGGTAAAGTCTTCTGCACTAAGTGAAGCGATATCTAAATATGCACTGATCGATTATTTACAGCAGCCAAATACTACGTTAAGTGATGAAAAGCGCCAATTACAGCTGAAAATTTTAGATGAGCAAATTACATATGACATGCAAAATCCACTATTAAAACAATATTTTGAGAAGATGTTCCAAGAGCTTGAAATTAGCAAACAGGACTATATCGAGGAGTATTTACTCGTTAATAAAGAACATGAAATTTTAGAAAGGAATATGTTTGATTCGGGTACAATCTATCCAAAAGGCGACCAGGAAGACTGGTATGCAAAGAAGTTGGGAATATCTTTTGATTATCAGGAATATTTAGCTGTAAGTGAATTTATTCATATTGATTCTACTGGGACAGATTTAGATTTGCCTTTTACAGTTTCTACTTATTATCTTGATTTCGCTAAAAATCAGGCTGGAGAAATTATTCTCGCTTCAGAAGATTTTAACCGGCATCGGTTAACAGAAGAACAAACCCGTTTGATTTACCTGATAGAAAAAAAGAACAACTTTCAGGAAATGGCAAGGTATAATTTCAAACAATATCAAAATGCAATTGAGCAAGAAGCAGCTGCAGGAAATGAAAATCCGGCAGTTGTGAATGATTTGCTGAAATTCTTTGAAATCGCGGAGCGGAGCATAGATTGGGAACTAGGGGGAGAGTTACATTATCAGTATAATGAAATACCTTCATTTGATCCCAGCAAGCTGCGGAAGCATAAGGGTATTACATTACAGTTGTTTGAATATGAAAATTATCACTTGGATGAAAATATTCCTAATAAATCGTTTGCTTATCGAATGGCAAATGAAGAAGTAGGGGAGATCTATGGATTATTTAATTATTTGAAGCAGGATTTCGATATAGAAATAGATGAAACAGCACGTATTAAAGCACGTGAACAGCTTGATAAGTCTCTAACAGAGCAAATGGAAAATCCTTATTTTAAAAAATATATGGATGATCTACTGAAGAATTTGGATATTTCATTATCTGCATATATCGATGATTATTTGTTAGTGAAGGAAGAGTATAAATTACTTTTAAAACGAATGAAGGAACAAAATATCGGGCTTGATACAAATCGTCGGTATAATAAAGGCTGGACCGAAGCGCGTTACCGAATGGCTGCAAACTTCACATGGGAATATAAATTTGACAAAATGTGGTCGATGAATGATGGGGAAATTGTTGAGGCACTGGTGCCGCAACCTGAATTATCATTTTCCTTACCGGATTATGCACCACAAATCGGTAGAAATACTAAAGGACAATATGTTTTCACTGAGGATTACCCGCTTACGATCTATTTGTCGGATGAACAGCAAATATTCTTTGATCTGCTTGTGCAAACGTTTGATTTACCGGTCCTTTCCCGTTATTCCATTACACAATATATAGAAAAACTGGATCAATTAAAGGCTGATGAAAAAAAGAAAAAGCAATTGCATGAACTACTCGACATTTATAAAAATACGATTACCGAATAACGTTCAAAATAAAAAGAAGGAGCATTCCTGTTAGAAGGATTTTCGGGGACTTGAAAACAAAAAAGCCCTCCTGTATGATGCTTGAGTGTCAACCGGAAAATTGACTCGCACATCCACAGAGAGGACTTACAACAATGAATTTTAATACGAATGAAAAAATTAATCAAGTTTCTGAAAATACACTAGTAATCGGTATCGATATTGCGAAGCACAAACATTTTGCTTGCGCTATTGATGATCGAGGCCGAGTGCTCCAAAAATCATTTCCTATTACACAGTCACGCATTGGATTTGAAGGCTTTTATGAGCGCTTACTCGCTCTAAAAACCACTCATGAAAAACAGGAAATCCTCGTTGGTTTTGAGCCAACAGGACACTACTGGATGAACTTGGCGGCGTTTCTGACAAGCTACGGAATACCATTCGTGATGGTCAATCCAATGCACGTCAATCGTTCCAAGGAATTGGACGACAATCTTCAAACGAAAAATGACCAAAAAGACGCACTTGTCATTGCTCGCCTCATGCGAGATGGTCGCTTCAGCTATCCACGACATCTCGAAGGTATCGAAGCGGAGTTACGAAATGGTGCGACATTACGTTCAAAGATTCAAGAAGACTTAAATGCCCTACAAAATCGCATGATTCGTTGGCTGGATCGCTTTTTTCCTGAATTCACACAAGTGTTTAAAAGCTTTGGGAAAATGGCGTATGCGGTACTTGAAAAAACACCATTACCAACAGATATTGTAGGCAAATCACCAGAAGAGTTACTATTTTTATATCGCCAGGTAGACGGTCTGAAAAGCCCACAGCTACCAAAGGCAAAACAATTAGTCGAGGTAGCAGAAAGCTCAATCGGACTGACAGAAGGTATAGTGATGGCCAAATTCGAAATCGCCACGCTTCTTTCCCAGCACAAATTGATGCAAGCACAACTAGACGACTTAACAAGTCAACTCGCAGAGTTAGCCAAACAAATGACGGATTATGACTATTTAGCATCGGTACCTGGAATCGGGGATGTCACGATTGTCGATTTACTATCAGAGATTGGTTCTTTAACGCAATATACACATCCACGCCAATTAATTAAACTAGCGGGACTCACATTGCGTGAAAACTCTTCCGGTCAGCAAAAAGGACAAAAACGGATTTCTAAACGAGGTAGAAGAAAACTTCGCGCCCTCCTCTTCCGAGTCATGATGCCTTTAATCTTGCATAATCCAGCATTCAAACAATTACATGAATACTACACAACACGTACAGTCAATCCGCTTCGAAAAAAGCAGTCCATCGTCGTGTTATGTGGGAAGTTACTGAAGATTTTACATGCCTTATGTAAAAAGAAAACCATGTTTAATGAACAACAAATGATGAACGATTTTGCCAGTCTCCAAACAGCTGCTTAAGCGTACTTCATCAAAAGTTTAACCAAGAGGATGACACGGAGAAGCCGGCATTATTTACCCCATCCGACCGTGATTAATTAAACGAGTCCCTAAAGGAGCATCGCCAGCCTCTGCCTTATGAATAGACCGAACGAAGGAATGTACGCGCAATCAGACGCCTAGAGACATGGGAGGGTCCGTCATCATAAGCTACGCAGAGATCCAAAAGTGCATCAATATACAGCACAGGATCAGGAGGAACATTACCAATTAATGGTTCATCTTTTAGCGAAGCTTTCAGATATATTGTTAAAAAAATCAATAATTACAAAATAAAGATAGATGTACGTGTCGGGAGAATATTTTTTTGACACTCTAAAATGGCGTGAGCCATTGATACATCAACATTTATAGAGGGAGGGCAGAATAACTGCCTCCTTCTTTTTCGTTTATTAGCTTAAACCTTGTGCATCTTTCCACTCTAGATACTCATCATATGTTAATGGTTTATCTAAAATAGAACCGTCTTCACGGATTTCGATTACGCGGTTTGCGATTGTTTGAATGAATTGGTGGTCATGTGATGTAAAGATCATCGCACCTTTGAAGCGGATTAAGCCTTCATTCAATGCTTGGATTGACTCAAGGTCTAAGTGGTTTGTTGGCTCATCCAATAATAATACGTTCGAGTTTGAAAGCATCATTTTAGAAAGCATACAGCGCACTTTTTCACCACCGGATAATACTGCCGGAGATTTCTTCACTTCTTCACCAGAGAATAACATACGGCCTAGGAAACCACGTAGGAAGCTTTCTGTTTCATCTTCAGGAGAATACGGACGTAACCAGTCAACAAGGGTTTTTTCGTTACCGCCGAAGTATTGGTCATGATCCATTTCGAAATAGCTTTGAGATGTTGTAACACCCCATTTGTACGTGCCGGCATCAGCCTTTTGACGATCCATTAAAATGTCCATTAATGCAGATTTTGCATTTGGAGAACCTAAAAGGATAATTTTGTCTTCTTTGTTCATAGAGAAGCGCATATCTTTGAATAAAATTTCGCCATCTTGTGAAGCTGTTAACCCATCAACTGTTAATACGTCATTACCGATTTCACGGCCGATTTGGAAGTTGATGAATGGATATTTACGGCTAGATGGTTGAATGTCATCCAGCTCGATTTTATCAAGCATTTTTTTACGAGAAGTTGCTTGAGAAGATTTCGACGCGTTTGCAGAGAAACGAGCAATGAAGTCTTTTAATTCTTTAATTTTTTCTTCTTTTTTCGCATTTTGGTCAGCCATTAACTTTTGAGCTAATTGTGAAGACTCATACCAGAAATCGTAGTTACCTACATAAAGTTTGATTTTACCGAAGTCTAAGTCTGCGATATGTGTACATACTTTATTTAAGAAGTGACGGTCATGGGATACAACGATTACTGTGTTTTCAAAATTAATTAAGAACTCTTCCAACCATTTAATCGCTTTTAAGTCCAAGTGGTTGGTAGGCTCATCCAGTAGTAATACGTCCGGCTTACCGAATAAAGCTTGCGCAAGTAATACTTTTACTTTGTCTGAACCTTCCAAGTCAGCCATCATCATGTAGTGCATGTCATCGCCGATACCTAGTCCGTTTAAAAGAGTGGCAGCATCAGATTCTGCTTCCCAACCGTTCATGTCAGCGAATTCGCCTTCAAGCTCAGCAGCACGCATACCATCTTCGTCTGTCATTTCAGGTTTCATGTAGATTGCATCTTTTTCAGCTTTTACTTCCCAAAGACGTTTGTTACCCATTACAACTGTATCCAATACGTTGAATTCATCGTATTCGAAGTGGTTTTGCTTTAATACTGAAAGACGCTCATCTTTACCCATTGATACGTGGCCTTCTTGTGCCTCGATGTCACCAGATAAGATTTTTAAGAATGTCGATTTACCAGCACCGTTTGCTCCGATTAGACCATAACAGTTACCTGGAGTGAATTTAATATTTACATCGTCAAATAATTTACGGTCACCATAACGTAGACCTACACCTGATACTTGAATCATGCAAGTACCTCCTTGAATTGTTTCTTTGTATTTTCGATTGCTTAAAAAAGAGAATTCTCTTTTGCACACAATGTTTCTATTATAGCATGTCTTATTCTTAAATTAAATAACAGCGCATCGGAAATAAACGAATCTTATAAAGCAAAATCATTTAATGGTCATACATTTTCATCCGTTTTACGATGGAGTTATTAAAAGAGAAACGAGGAACGAAATATGAAGCAATTATCAAAAGGAAAATCTGTTTTCATTATTTTTTCGATTATACTTGTTTCCATCAATCTGCGTCCGGCTATTACGTCTGTCGGTCCAATTCTATCGACAATAAGGGAAGCTTTACAAGTTTCGAGTACCCATATGAGTTTACTGACCTCAATCCCGGTATTTTGTATGGGCCTGTTTGCTCCTTTGGCAGTACCGATACAAAAAAAGTACGGGTATCGCTGGTCGGTCACCATTTTAATCGCCTTGATCGGTCTTGCTACGGCGGCAAGAATTGTATTTTCGAATTATGGTGCACTCATTATAACGAGTTTCTTGGCAGGATTTGCGATTGCGATCATCAGTCCGATTATTAATGCCTATATAAAAGAAATGTTTCCGACAAAAATGGAACCGGTCATTGGTGTCTATTCCTTTGCGATGGGGTTCGGGGCTACATTAAGTGCCGGTTTCACGGCTATTATATATAAGACATTCGACGGAAATTGGTCACTTGCATTAGGAATATGGGGTGTATTGGCCATTATCGCGCTGATCAGCTGGTTTACTGTCGTGAAGGATTCAGGTGGTACATCTAGTATTAGTTCTCAGACCGTGGAGAGGCGAAATCCATGGAAAAATAAAGTAGCCTGGTCGATTCTTTTATTTTTCGGTTTCCAAACGTCACTGTTTTTCAGTTTGACGACATGGCTCACTTCCGTAGCGCTGGAACAGGGGATGGCCTTGTTAACGGCTGGTTCTGTCTTAACATTGATGACCATCGTACAGCTGGCAGGGAATTTACTGATTCCGTCTTTCATTAATCGTTACCCCAACCGAATCATATGGCTGCATAGTTTAATTATGGTGGGGCTATTCGGTTCGGCTGTATTTTTTATCAATGAAGTTTGGGCAATTTGGGTGAGCGCGGTAGTTTTCGGTTTTGTACTTAGCGGATTATTCCCGATCGGGTTAATGCTTCCTTTGGATGAAGCAAAAAATAAAGCCGAAGCAAATGAATGGAGCTCCATGGTATTGTCGGGCGGTTTTATGATGAGTGCGATTGTTCCACTTATCATCGGCATTGTGTATGATGTGACCGGTACGCATTATGTTACGAAGTGGATTATCGTCATATTATTCGCTTTTATGTCACTTTCGATTATCGTAATGCAAAGGCAAAAGAAATCAGTATAATGGAGGAGTGTCTGAATCGTTCAGTCACTTCTTTTTTTGATGAAGGGGGGTTTAGTTTACATAATCACATTATAGTTAACTAAATTGATGTTTGACGTTTTATTAGAAAATCGGAGGGGCATATTAGAAGAAGCCAGGATGATATTTGAACATTTTGACTCGATAATAGAAAATATCGTGCAGATCAATGCACTTGGCTGATGATTTAATAGGGAAGTACTTACTTTGGATTTTATTAGAACAATTCAGTGCTTTATTAGAAGATGGGGGAGTGAAATTAGAAGATCCCACTACATTATTAGAACATTCAGTCTATTTATTTGAATAACACGTTGATTTATTAGAACATCCGACTTTTATTAGAACAAATAAATTTATATTAGAACTTTTAGAATTTTATTAGAAAACACTCTACAGAATCGCAGCCTAATTGGAACAGTTATACAACCCCTTTTTAAAACTATACATATTATCCGACACTATATATTAGAAATTTATATAGTAAAATAAGCCACTAAGAAATAAACCAAATCATAAAATAATGCAAATAAATTGTTTCTAGATATAGAAAGGGTTCTATTTTTATATGTCGAAACTATTTGAAAAAGGGGACATATCATTGAAAATCTATTCAATGTATTAGAGTAAATAATTCAATAACTATATTATGTAAACTAAACTCCCTTTTACGAACTTTTATTTGCATGTATAATAGAGAAATTGAAGTTATTTAGGAGGGATTATGATTTCACTAGCATTACAACATTTAAAAACAAACTTTGGTTATGACTCTTTCCGTCCTGGTCAAACCCAAATTATCGATAATGTGTTAAATAACCAAGATACCCTTGTTATTATGCCGACAGGTGGAGGGAAATCCCTTTGCTATCAAATTCCAGCTTTATGTATGGAAGGTACGACACTTGTTATTTCACCATTGATTTCGCTAATGAAAGACCAGGTAGACATGCTTGTGTCGAGCGGAATTTCAGCTGCTTACATTAACAGTTCACTTAGTTATGAAGAAGTACAAGACGTTATGTATGGTGTACAAAGCGGTAAAATCAAATTGCTTTACATTGCTCCGGAAAGACTTGAAAATGAGCGATTTTGTATGGAACTTTCTCAAATAAATGTGCCGTTATTAGCTATTGATGAAGCACATTGTATTTCACAGTGGGGGCATGATTTCCGTCCAAGTTACCGGTCTATCCAGCAACTGTTGCATTTATGGAAAAAGAAACCGACTGTTATTGCATTGACAGCCACTGCTACTGAAGAGGTAAGTGCAGATATCCAACAGCTTCTTTCCATTGAAAAAGAAAATACTTTTATAACCGGTTTTGCACGTGAAAATTTAACGTTTTCGGTGCTCCTTGGGGAAAACAAAGAAGCCTATATAAAGAAATATGTAAAAGCAAATGAAAATGAAGCAGGCATTATTTATGCAGCTACTCGAAAATCCGTCGAAGCGGTCTATGAGATGCTTAACAAAGCGGGTTTTGCCGTAGCGAAATATCATGGTGGTATGTTTGAAGAAGACCGTACATATGAACAAAATCGCTTTTTAAATGATGAAGTTCAAATAATGGTCGCAACAAATGCTTTTGGTATGGGAATAAATAAGACCAATGTACGCTATGTGCTGCATTACAACATGCCACGCAATATGGAGAGTTATTATCAGGAGGCAGGACGTGCTGGACGTGATGGACTGGATAGTGAATGTATATTACTATACAGCTCTTCCGACGAACAAACACAGCGTTTTTTAATCGATCAGGCACAAGATCGTTCTCGAATTCCATTTGAACTGCAAAAGCTGCATGCGATGATTGATTACTGTCATACAGAGCGCTGTCTTCAAAGTTATATTATCGAGTATTTTGGTGATGAGGCAGGTCAAGATTGCGGGAAATGTGCGAATTGTACAGATGATCGTCCTCAGCTGGATGTAACGACTGATGCACAGAAAGTATTGTCATGTATCGTACGAATGGGCCAGAAATTTGGGAAACAATTAACTGCTTCGGTATTGGCTGGGTCACGCAGTAAAAAAGTGCTTGAATTCAATTTCCAAAAGCTGCCCACTTACGGTATTTTACGTGCTATGAATGCGAAAGAAATTGCCAGCTTCATCGAGTTTTTAATTTCTGAAAAGCTGATCGTCGTAAATAATGGCCAGTTCCCGACGTTATCCATTTCCGATGAAGGAAAAGAAGTGCTGCTTGGTCAAAAAAAGGTATTGCGTAAAGAAGCACGTATTATTGAATCGACAGTAGAGCCAAATGATCCTCTATTTGAAATTCTTCGTAAAATACGCAAAGAAATTGCTGATCGGGAAAAAGTTCCGCCTTTTGTTGTTTTCTCCGATAAATCGTTAAAGGATATGTGTGTTCGTAAACCTAAAAACAGTACACAATTTTTAGAAGTTAGCGGTGTAGGGGAGAGCAAATTGGAGAAATACGGTAAAACATTTATTGAGGCGATTATTGCTAACACTTAATAGAATGTTAAATAATTACAGTATTAACAATAGCTCAAAATTAAACTTTTCATAAAAAAAATCCAGTATGTTCTAAAAAAATACTTTCAGTGATTAATTTCAATTTACTCATTGAATTTGCTATCTCACTATACTAAAGGAATGTATTGCCATGTGCAGTACATTCTTTTTTGACTATTTTACGGTTTAAATCATTAAACTTTAAGTTAAGATATTGTAAAAATTCTGTATTCATAGTTTAATAAGAATATTCAGTTAAGAAGTGTAGGTGAAATATTGAATATACTAGGAGAACGCATAAAAAAGCTGAGAAAACAGAAAAAATTAACTCAGACCGAGTTAGTAGGGGAACGTTTAACGAAAGGTATGCTAAGTTTAATCGAGAATGGTAAAGCTCAGCCTTCAATGGAAAGTCTACGTTTTATTGCGAAAAGATTAAATGTCGATGTCGATTATCTACTCGATGACGGGACACTGACAATGCTCAGAAACTTGTATACAGCAATCGAAGAAGATGTAGAGCGTAGAAAGCTCATCCGCGACCCTGAAGAACTCCAATCACTTACGATTAAAATAATCGAAAAAATCGAACCTTATTTACCGGAAATACAAGGCACAAACTATGAACAAATTCGCTTAAGAGAAGTTTATTTCTTAATGAATCGTACGATCAATAAAGCGAAATCCCTCGACGAATATTGGAAGTTTATCGATCAATATGAGGAAATTCATGCGTATAGCCGAATGCTTCGCTGTTATTTTTATTTATGCCAGGCTGCAATCGATCAGCGCAATTACAGTGAAACATTAGCTATATTAAAGCAAGGGGAAAAACGGATCGAACCATATGAATTGATGATGGATCCGATGGTCATCCTTGATCTGTATTACAATTTAACGATTTCCTACTCGGCAGCTGATGATGTTAAAATGTCGGATCATTATTTACAAAAGGCATTGGAAATGGCAAAAAAGAAGCAAATATTTTATCGGATGGACCGCTTTTATCATTTGTTGTTTATTCAATCCATTGCGAATGAGAATATTAACAAAAGTAAAGAGTACATAGAAAAATTAATGCTTTTATCTGAGTTTGCTGATGATCCGGCAATTTCGGTCAGGTATTTATACAGTAAACTGCACTATATGAACATTGTTGAAAAGAAATATGCCCAAATCGTACCGGAAATCGAGCATTACAAAACAAAACTGCAGGATTATTTATTTTTGTTTAAAAACCCAATCTTCGTCGGTGAAGAAATGTATGCGGAATTTAAATTACAAAACTACTCGAAAGCACTCCAAATCGGTGCTGCTTTAACCATTCCTGACTATTTACACCATCCCATTGATTTAGCTAAATATTATCAGTTCTTTGCTGTACGGGCATTAGCTTCGTATTATGAAAAAGATGCAGTTGCCGCAAAGCGTGATATCATCTTCGCAAAAAATGGCGTAGAGGACTTTCCCGAGACGATTTATAAAAAATTCATTTACAAAGCTTTCAATGAAATCTTCATTTAGTCTAGTTCATAATTTTACGAAAAAAGGAACGTACCGCTCGAAATATCGAATGGTACGTTCCTTTTATGCAGAAAGATTAACTTTCTTTCCAGTGGGTGTCAATAAACTCATCACGACCGGATTTGTCACGGTCTTCCTTATAATGTGCTTCTTCTTTTTTATAATAATCCTGATGATAATCTTCTGCTGGCCAAAAAGTTTCTGCCGGTTTAATTTCAGTTACTATCGGCTTTTTGAATCGGCCGCTTTCCGCCAGGTTTTTCTTCGACTGCAATGCAGCCGCATATTGTTCTTCGTTATGCGTAAAAATCACGGTCTTATAAGATTCGCCGCGATCGTGGAACTGACCACCAGCATCTGTTGGATCAATTTGCATCCAATATATATCCAATAGCTTTTCATAGCTGAAAATCTCTGGGTTAAATTCAATTTCCACTGCTTCCACATGACCAGAGTCTCCACGTTTTACATCTTCATATGTAGGGTTTTCCACATGGCCGCCTGTATAACCGCTTGTTACTTTTTCGATGCCTTCCCATTGATCGAAAGGTTTGACCATACACCAAAAACAACCACCTGCAAATGTTGCCTTTTCCATTTCATATCACTCCTTATAAACCAGTAAACCAACACTTTACTTCAATAAAGTAAATATGATGTATTCTAACATGGATAAGAATGACATTCAATTTATTAAACTTTTAATAGCATATAATAGTAAGCTTCGTAATAAAAATAAAGAAAAAAGATATGCGGACATATCATTAGTTAGGAAGAAAATGTGCATAAAATGGTATACTATAAGTAATTTGCAACTAAATTTAATGTAAATCGTCTAAACTTCACAGAAATAGAAAGGAAGTTGTAGGAATGGAAGAACAGACACGTCAAACCCGCTATCAAAAGAAAAAAATGCGTAAAGGCCGGGTAATATTCGTAGTCATTTTTCTTTTGCTTTTAAGTGTAATTGGATATGGATATGTCCAGTTTAATAAAGGGAAGGAAATGGCAAGTGACAATAAAATTGTAGTAGAAGACTTTGAACCAGATGATAATCATCCGACTATAGAAAATTATTTAATTTTAGGTGTTGATACTCGAGGCGAGGAAAAATCGCGTTCCGATACGATGATGGTGCTTTCATGGAACCGAAAAACGAATGATATGAAGCTTGTATCCTTTATGCGTGATATTTATGCGGACATACCTGGTTATCAATCCTATAAACTGAATACGGCCTATTATTTAGGTGGGGTACCGTTACTTCAGGAAACGTTAAATAATATGTTCGATATCCCGATCCATCATTATGCCATGATTGATTTTAAAAGCTTTGAAACATTGATCGATATTTTGGCTCCAAACGGTATTGAAATGGATGTCGAGAAAGATATGAGCGGATTAATCTATGTGGAAATTAAAAAAGGCCTTCAAAACCTGAACGGTAAAGAACTGCTCGGCTATGCCCGTTTCCGTAGCGATGCTGAAGGGGATTTCGGACGTGTAGCGCGTCAGCAGAAGGTTATTGAAGCATTAAAAGATCAGTTATTTTCACCAAAGAATATTGCAAACATCCCTAAATTTATTGGTGCGACTCAAGGATATATCACGACAGACTTAACGAGCAAAGACCAACTGACAACTGCATTAAAAGCAGTATCAGGTGGGGAAATCAATGTTGAAAAAATGACAATTCCAGCTGAAGGAACGTATAAAATTAATAAGTACCGACATGCAGGGGAAGTACTGGAAATAGATCTGGAGAAAAATTCTCAAATTTTGCATGATTTTTTAAATTTAAACGAGTAAGCATTATATGTATGAAGGTTTTTCATGATAAAATAAGTTATAAATTAAATATTGTTGAAATATTGAGGTGGTCTTTTGCAGAGAAAGAATGAAATGAATAAAGTAAATTCATTACCCCAGGAAACGTCTAAATTTTTCTCTTCTAAATTTATTCGATTTTTAGGTGGTAAAAATTTATTATTCTTATTAGTGATCATCTTATTAGTTGGCTGTACGGTATTCGTATACGATAAAATTTCTTTTATATTCGAACCGTTACATGTATTATTCGAAGTCATCATATTACCCGGGGTATTAGGAGTCATCTTGTTTTACTTATTACGCCCTCCATTGAAGCTTCTAGTAAGATGGAAAGTGCCGCGCGCATTGGCGATTCTGATTTTGTATATAGTAGTAATCGCATTGATCACTTTACTGGTCTTACTTGTTTTCCCGTTTTTACGTGATCAGTTTACAAACTTAGTACAAGAATTCCCTGTAGTTTTAATGGCACTCGCGAATGATTTATTGGCATTTTTAAATAACTCTCATTTCAGCGAGTATTTTGAAAAAATCAACTTTGACTACAATCAGATCTTAACGGATTTTACAGACAGCTTTATAACGACGGTCAAGGTAACTTTAGGCAGTTTAGCTACTGGTGTGGCTAGTGGAATAACAGGTTTCCTATCAACCGTTACAGGTATCATTTTATCGCTTGTCATTGTACCGTTTATTACATTTTACTTATTATACGAAGGCGATAAAATGCCGCGCTTCATTTTATTCCTATTCCCGCCACGCATGCGTAAGCAAATCGGAGAAGTGCTGCATGATATGGACAAGCAAATCAGCTCCTACATACAAGGCCAGATTTTAGTATCGTTTTGTATTGGTGTTATGATGACAATCGGCTTTTTAATTATCGGAATGCCTTATGCTCTATTGCTTGGCTTCCTGGCGATGATTACAAGTGTTGTTCCATATTTGGGACCAGCCATTGCAGCAACACCTGCCGCAATTATTGCGATTGTGAATTCACCTTGGCTGTTAGTAAAGTTAGCAATTGTATGGACAATTGTACAATTAATCGAAGGGAAGTTTATTTCCCCGCAGATTATGGGTAAATCATTAAGTATCCATCCTATTACGATTATTTTTGTATTATTAACAGCTGGCTCTTTATTTGGAGTTCCAGGTGTCGTGCTAGGTATTCCTGGTTATGCTTTAATTAAAGTTCTCATTTCACATACGTATCGACTCTTTAAACAACGCTACAATCGTTTCCAATCAGACGAGACGAATCTGTATGAAGAATTGAAATAAGAAAAACAGGAAATTGTAAAGATGGGGTATGTTAAAAGAAAAACTTTTAACATGCTCCCTTTTTTAAAATCGATCATCAATTACATATTTAACTGGAGGAGAATACATGTTAAGCAAATGGCTAACATCAGTAGAAGAAAATGGCGTAAAAGTTGAAACCGTTATCGAAAAGACAGAACTTGTAGAAGGTGACATATTAAATGGTTCTGTTTATGTGACAGCACATACAGAAGAGCATCAAATCGATTACATTTCATTAAAAGTACTTTGTGAAGAATTGGACGGCGAATTTTCGATACTTGGAAAACACTCGTTTCAGCTAGTTGGCGGGATCCGTTCAAAAGATGGTGAAATCATTCCGTTTGAGATCATTCCGGATGAGCGCTGGGTTTGCGGAAAAGATGAGGAGCTCATCTTACAGACAACTGTTGTATTTTTGGATGGAGTAGCAATCGAAGAACAAGGTGTTATTACGTATAGCGCCATTGAATAAACAAAAAGGCGCTGCTGATACTTACATTCAGCAGCGCCTTTCCTTTAGAATTTGATTGATGATAGTCGTTTAACAGCTTCTTGAAGCTTTTCCACAGGTTGTACGAGTGCAAGACGCATATAGCCTTCACCAGCTGTGCCAAATACCGTGCCTGGTACCATGACAACACCTGCTTGTTCGATTGCTTTATAAGCAAAATCGATACATTTAATATCATACGGATATTTTGCCCAGACGAACATCCCGCCATCGCTCGGTGCAACTTCCCAGCCGATTGATGTTAAGCCTTCCATAAGCGTTTTATGACGGACAGAAAACGTTTCTCTCAGTACATTTGTAACTTCTTCTGCATTATCCAATGCTAATGCAGCTACTTGCTGAATCGGTTCGAAAATACCGAAATCCAAATTCGACTTCAGCTGTTTCATAATACCGACCAATTGTGCATTTCCAACTATGTAGGCAATACGAGTCCCAGCCAAACTGAAACTTTTCGATAACGAGTTAATTTCCAGACCGACTTCTTTTGCACCAGGTGTTGCAAGGAAGCTGATCGGTGCATCTCCTTTAAAGTAGAACTCAGAATAGGCCGCATCATGCAGAACGATAATATTATACTTTTTCGCGAATGCCACAACTTCTTCAAAATACGCAATGGATGGCATGGCCGGTACCGGGTTACCCGGCAAATTTAAAATGAGTAATTTTGCTTTTTGGCGAATTTCTTCTGGAATAGCTGACAGATCCGGCAAATACTGATTTTCCTTTGTCAATGGCATATAATAAGGCGTTGCACCAGCCAAATGAATTCCTGCATCATACGCAACATATGCCGGGTTTGTAGTCAGTACGATGTCTCCTGGATCACAGAATGCTACCGGCAGATGGACTAACCCTTCCTGTGAGCCAATTGTTTGTACAACTTCAGTTTCCGGATCTAACTCAACCTTGTTGACTCGTTTATAATAACGACATACCGCTTCATTGAATGTTTGAATACCCGTTAAAGTGTAGCCGTAAGAAGAAGAGAGTGCGGTAAGCTCGGACATTTTTTGCCGCAAATTCTCTGCCGGAGCGATATCAGGGCTCCCAAGACTTAAATCGATCAGTTCCGTTCCTTGTTGCTCTTGCAATTTGGCATGCTTTTTTAAGTCACCAAATATTGCCGGTACAAACAATGACATTTTTTTAGACGGTTGGATATTCAATCTTAACACTCCTTAAAACTTTCAATTGTAAGCACCATTTTATCATACACATCACGTATAATGGGGATGAAATCAGAAAAGAGAATTAATTCACAACATAAAGCACGAAACCGTAGTGGAAGAGCAATAAAAAGTACCGGAAAATATTATTCATAGAAAAATAAATTATTAAGAGGTGTAGGATGAAAATCTATTCGTTGAGCGGGCCAAGCGGTACAGGAAAGAGTACAAGTGCTTTGCAATTTGCGCATGACAATAACATTGAGGCCATCATGGATGACGGGATATTAATTGTAAACGGAGAAAAAGCGGCAGGAACATCGGCTAAATTTGAGAAAAATACCTTAAAAGCAGTGCGCCGCGCCATTTTGGACGATGACTTACATAAAGCGGAAGTACTGGAGGCAATTCACACTCATAATGTAAATTCCATTTTATTGATCGGTACCTCCGACAAGATGACCAAAAAGATTGCAGCCCGTTTACAGCTTGGAGAAATCGATGAATTTCATTATGTCCATAATATCCGTACGGAAAAAGAAATTCGCATCGCCAAGTATGTGCGGGAAATTCAGGGAAAACATGTCATGCCAGTTCCATACCGCCAAGTAGAACAAAACTTTTTCAAACGTCTTATCCAGCGGGGGAAGGAAATTTTCTCATCTTCACAAGTGAAGCTCGGAGAAACAACGATTGTACAGCCGGATTTTCATCAAAATAGTGTCTATATTTCCCGTACTGTATTTACCGATGTATTGGAACATGTCCTTGAAAAGCAGGACAAACTGACAAAATTCGAAATAGCCAATATGCAAACAGACGGCGTACCCCAAATGACAATTGCACTGTTCTTAAAGTCACCAGTTGCCTATGTAGTTCCGGAATTTCTATATGAACTTCAAAAGGAAATTTCACAGGAATTTTTCCTGCATTTCGGTATTGAACCCGAAACGATTCATGTTCACATAAAAGGAATTAAATGAATAGCTATAACAGAAGCTGGCGTAAATATGTCAGCTTTTTTATATGGGAAATATCGTATAATAAATAAGTAGTTTCTATTTTTAGATGATTTAGTATATTCTATTTATTAAGTGCTTGGACAAGCAAGAGGCCATTGAAAATAGCAAGGGGGAGAAGCAGTGAATTATATTGAACAGTTAAAGGAAATTTTATCACATGAACAAGTGACAACAAATGAAGTGTTACGTACACAACACGGAAAGATGAATCGTATCATGAACCGCATTTACCGGATGTTGTTGTCTACCCGAAAACGGCACAGGAAGTTAGCGAAATTTTAACATTAGCAAATGAACAGCGTATTCCAGTAGTCCCATTTGGTCTTGGGACAAGTTTGGAAGGACATGTCATCCCGTATCAAGGGGGAATCTCTCTGGACTTATCGCTTATGAATGCCGTATTGGAAGTACGGTCTGAGGATTTTCTTGTAAAGGTTCAACCAGGTGTAACGCGCAGCCAGCTGAATAAAGAATTAAAAAAGTACGGCTTATTCTTTTCAGTCGATCCGGGTGCCGATGCGACATTAGGTGGAATGGCAGCGACAAATGCAAGTGGAACAACTTCCGTTCGCTACGGCATCATGCGTGACCAAGTGCGTGATCTAGAAGTGGTACTGGTAAATGGGGATGTAATTCATACAGGGGGATTGGCCGCAAAATCGTCCTCAGGCTATCATTTGAATGGTTTAATGGTCGGTTCTGAGGGGACACTTGGGGTCATCACTGAATTAACATTACGCGTTTTCGGAATCCCTGAAAGAATTGTGGCAGGCCGCGCAACATTTGAAACAGTTCAGCAGGCGGTCGATGCTGTTGTTTCATTAAAGCAGGCCGGTATTCCAATGGCCCGAATGGAACTTGTCGATAAACAAAGTATTGAAAAGGTAAACAGTGCTTCGGGCACAAATTTCCCTGAAACGCCAACACTATTTTTGGAATTCCATGGGAATGAAGCAGGCTTGCAGTCAGATGTAGTTTTTGCAACCGAATTATTAAACGACAAT
Source organism: Solibacillus sp. FSL W7-1324 (assembly GCF_038008025.1). NCBI lineage: Bacteria > Bacillati > Bacillota > Bacilli > Caryophanales > Caryophanaceae > Solibacillus > Solibacillus sp. FSL W7-1324. Next base: position 1,788,552 of record NZ_JBBOYH010000001.1, on the reverse strand, counting down.
GGCTGTATCGAGCTGGCATTCGAGCAGGATGAACGAGCACGCAATCATTTGTGGGAACTTCGTCATAATATGGCGTATACATATATTCATTCCGCGCCAGGGAAAAAACTGATGTCTACAGATGTTGTCGTTCCGATTAATTCATTGCCGGATGCGATTCAAAATTCCCGTGAAAAAATTGAAAGCATGCAGATCGACGCCGGAATCGTCGGGCATGTAGGCGACGGGAATTATCATATATTGCTGATGGTGGATATGGACAGCAAAGAAGAGATTGCTAGGGCAAAAGAATTGAATGAACATGTCGTGGAATACGCATTGTCACTTGGGGGTACATGCACAGGGGAACATGGTGTAGGTTATGGTAAGAAAAAGTACCAACAACAAGAACACGGACTTGCCTATATGTGGATGAAAGAAATTAAACGGGCATTTGATCCGAACAATATTCTAAACCCCGGAAAAATTTTTACTGATTAAGATTTGTTGAAATAGAGCGTTTTGTCAAAATGCGCTTGAGAGACGAACGAAAATGAGTCACCAGGAAATTCAACAGCAATTGACAAGCGTCGCCTTAAAATCAGTAAACGACATTGTATAATCTGCTCGAATTAAAGCGAATGATGGACTGGCAATTTGCTGCACTTATAAAAAAACTGCCCCCGCGTATCGGAGGCAGTTTTTTTATTGTTTTGGAAGCTGTCTTGTGAAAACCGGCTGGCGTTTTTCAACAAATGCACGGACACCTTCAGAAAAGTCTCTTTCGGAAACAAACGGTGTTGAACCTTCCCATAAAGCAGGGGCTGAATCCACACATTCCTTAACCGAACGTTTGACTGCTAATAAGGAGTCCGGAGACATGCCGGCAACAAGTTTACCCATACGGATAGCAAAACGGTTCAAATCTTTCTCTGCAATTAAATAATTGAGCATTCCGGCTTTAAACGCTTCTTCTGCTTTATACATGCGTCCAGTGAATACAAAATCCTTCGTTGCGGAAGGTCCGACCAAATCGACTAAACGCTTGGCGAATTTATTATTCAATGTAATACCGAGCTTACCGACCGGGATCCCCATTTTCGCTTTGTCCGAGCCGATGCGAATATCACAGGCAAGGGCAAGCTCCAGTCCAGCGCCCATTGCCGGTCCGTTAATGACACCAATTACCGGAATCGGCAAGTTTTCAATTGTTGAAATTGTTCTTTCCATATGCACGAAGGCTTCTTCCGCTTTTTCCAGCGAAATCGAATTAAATTCTTTAATATCTGAGCCTGCTGTAAAGTTCTCGCCGGAACCACGCAATAAAAGCACTTTATTTTTTGGATTTTCCAATGTGCGTAGTGCAATTTTGGCAAGCTGGTCCCACATATTCGCCGTCAATGCATTTTTAAGTTGTGGGCGGTGGATTGTAATGATGGCGAGCCCCGCAGTTTCCTGATAAATGATTTTCGCTTCTTCCGCTTCAAGTCTAGTCGTACGTACTTGCATTTATGGTCCCCCTTAACTATGTATACATAGTCATTATAGACGAAAAAATATACAATAACATGCATTCCGGTTGGTTCAAGTAAATTTAACGAATATTCAGCAATTTACTGTATCAAATCCATGTAAATCTTACCACTTGGCATGATACAATAAAAAGAAAGGGGCGAAAAATGTGGAAAAAATCCAACCGTATGTTAAGGCATTTACTGCTTACTTAAAGTCCTTAAATAAATCTTTTCATACGACGAAACAATATACATTGGATGCAAAGCAATTCGCAGAGATTATTGAGCATGAGAATCAAATAAATGAAGCCCTGCAACTTTATGCAAAAACGATTCAGGAAAAGTATCCTTCGTTCAATTCAGTCAACCGCAAATTCGCATCCATTCGCCATTTCCTTACTTTCTTGCAGCTGCGCGGTGTCATTTCCGTATATAACGAAGAAATCATCGCCCCGTTGACTAAAGAGGAGACGGAACTGAACGTACTGAAGGAAAAACAATTCAATCGAGCATTAGCTTATTGGCCGAAGCAGTATGAGATTGCCTTGAATGAGGAACATGAATGGCTCGCATTACGCAATACGGTCATTGTATTTACTGTTGCGGAGCTTGGCATTAAGCCAGCAGAGCTTGTACGGATGGAATGGAAGCATATTAATCCTGAAAAACGTGAAGTGATCGTACTGGCTTCAAAAAGCTATCGTGTTTTGCAGTGTTCTAAAAAACTGCTTGAACTGCTCGAAGACTATAAACGCCACACAATTGAATTCATGCCGCTGACGGAGCAGTCACCTTATGTTTGGCTCGGCGTCGGCAATAAAATGGGGGAGCCGGTCACCGTCAAAACGATCGAGCGCATTTTTAAGGCGATGTCCGAACAGCTTCAATTTAAAGTGACCGCTACTAATATGCGCTACCATGCAATACAAAATCTATTAACAAAACAAGAGGATCCGAAAGTATTGTACGAGCAGTTCGGCTATGCAAGAAAAGGCGTATTGCTTGAACGGGAGCAACGTTTCCCGAAAAACGGCTAGTAAATAATTGGATTGATGAAAGATTGAGAGGGAAAACGAATGGCAATATCAATGATGGAAGCGTATACGATTGAACTTCTGAAAACCCATCCGTATACATTTGAACAAATAAAACAATATATTGAAAATGATGAACTTAATCGATTAAAAGAAACGTATGATATCGATACAGAGAGTTTGAAAATTTTATGGAATGAACAGGCTGAAGAGATGGTACAGGCTTTTGCAGGGAACTATAAGGTGAAGTTTGTAACAATCAATGGTTTGAGAAACCTGCTGCGCATGCGTTTTCAAATATCAGATGATCAGTATGAACTCTTGCCTGAAGGGAACGGTCTGCAATCACTACATGTCGATGCGATCATTGAACAGCAAATTCGCGCGATGCTTTCTTCAAACTGGAAAGTCGAGCGTAGCGGGGAACAGATCACTCTATTTGTCTAGTAAAAGTAAAAGGGGATATGGGATTGTGTCATTGACATCTCCCATATCCCTTTTAGCGTTGTCTTCGTCTATTTATTTTTCCATAGTAGCTTGTCGAAAATTTGTAAACCTGATTTAAAATAAGCAGTGCCAGCGTCATTAAGCCAATAACCATCAGTATAAGTGCGGTCCATTCAAAGAAAGTAAAACTAAAAATTTCGGATAATTTAAATGGCTCTGCCAGCATTTCAATCACTAGATTCATTCCGTATATACCGGAAATCATACTGAATATCGTTAAAATAAAGATCAGTTTATTTAACCGGTCTGTTGAACGGTCTTCCTGAATCCGGTACAGTTCTTCAAGTGTTTCCTTCGTCTCTCGGTAAAGTCCGTCGATCCGGAAGACTTTCCGGAGATAATGTGAAATTTCTTTTCCTTCTGTACGTGCCGATACTTCCGAAAAATAATACCTCGATGCAAACTTCGTAATCTGTTCAATTAATTCCTTTACAATATCCTTATCCCTGGAAAACTTCAATTCACTATGTTCAAAGACAAGTTTCAGCAGCATCAGTTTATAGAAATAATGAATGAGAAATATGTAATAAGAGACCGAATGAAAGCTGTTTAAGGATTTATACATACTTTTGTCATCCATCGTTGATAGGTGAATTTGACCTTGCAATGTTGTAATAATATGAAATTGTGGTGCCCATCTTTCGTAGCAATGTTCCTCGACGAAACGTTTTATATATTCTTCATTTGTACTTGAAATATACGGATCCCCATTATTATCGCGTCCATTTAACTGTCCTGCCCGAAACAATAGTTCCTCATCGATTTCCGCGTCTTCTCCCATATGAAAGAACGCATTGACGTACATACGCTCATCTTCGAAAAACGGGATTTTGCTTATGTTTTTGTGAATAGATGAATAATCAATAAAATACTTCTCTAAAAACGGGGCAATTTTTTTTAATAATAGCTCATCGGTATTATGAAAGATAAAATTGTCGTAATAAATTTCCGCGCCTAGTTCTTCCTCAATTTTTGGCCGCAACACTCTAAAATAATGACCGAATGATAACGCGGCATTCATGTCCACATCATCTGCCAATTGTATTCTCAATGCTAAAATCCCAATACCGAATGGACACAGATTGATATCCGCACTCAATAATGTAAAGGGAACTTCATCGAATGCCGTCTTCATTTTTCCTTCGCAATGGATTTTTTTCGAGTAGCGGTTGAAGTTTCGTACGGAAATATCGTTATTCAATAATTTCTCTTCCATAAAAGGATAAAAGAATTGTGTTAGCAATTGGGGGGAAACTTGAATATCGGCTCCATAAAGTGTTTCATTAAATTCTTCTTCATCGATTGTAAAATGATAAAATTTGTTGCGCTTTAATTCATGCTGTAATTTTCCAAAATCATACTGTCGATAATTGAAAGGATAATAAAAAACATAGTGACTTTTAAGGGAATTCATCCTTTCACCTCCTGAAACATCTATTCCCAAAATTCGATAAATTTAACCAAAAAGGGCTTCGACAAAAATCGCTCTCAGACGATTCGACATGGGTCATCATCCACGAATCGACATTTCACTTCGTCTGAGAGCGAATTTACGATATAAGAACAGATGTTCCTTTTTATTGTCGAAAAACCGCTGAAAACTGCTAAATTAACAATAATGTTCCCAAATATAAATTTGGGAACATTTTTTATGCTATAATATGAGCTAAATAGAGGGGGGAATGGCCGAAAATGAAGCTGCCGAAATTTTTACGTGACTTTTTGATTTACTTAACAACAATTACCGGAAAGTCCCAAAGAACCCGAAAAGAATACGAATATGATCTTATTCTGTTTATGCGTTTTCTTAAAGCGATCGAGGAAGATATTTCGTTAGACCGTTTACAGACAATCGACATATCCGAATTTACAATCGACCAGATTAAAGAAGTGTCTCTGGAAGACTTGTATTTGTTTATGGAATATTGCGAAGTGCAGCGCGGCAATTCCTCAGCAGCCCGTGCGCGGAAAGTAGCCACATTAAAAGCCTTTTTCAAATACTTAAAAGGAAAGCGCCGTCTCATCGATGAAAATCCGGCCGAACATTTGGAAACCCCAAAAATCGGGCGGCGCCAGCCGATTTATTTAAACTATAATGAGGCAAAAGATTTCATCGGTGCTGTCCAAACACAATCGTACAGTGCACGTGATGAATGCATGATGGTCTTTTTCCTGAATCTCGGTATTCGGGTTTCCGAATTATGTTCACTGAATACCGATTCCATTAATGGTCGGATGCTGACGGTAATCGGGAAAGGGAATAAAGAACGTCATGTGTATTTAAATGATGCATGTATGAACGCATTGGAAAAGTATTTAGAGGAGCGGCATGCATATAAAGGGGAAGGGAAAGAACCGCTGTTTACCTCTCAAAAAGGGACACGTTTTGCGAGACAGTCGATTGCGCGGATTGTGAAAGTGATCAATACCAACAGCCCGTCCCCGAAAGAAAAACTGACGCCGCATAAACTGCGACATACTTCCGCGACGATGATGTATAAATCCGGGGCGGACATCCGAACACTGCAGCATATTCTCGGGCACTCCAGTGTAGCGACAACACAAATCTATACACATATCGAAGACGAACAAATTCAGCAAGTACTTAAAAACAATCCGTTTAATAATTTATAATAATAATATTATGTAAACTCGGTTTTATATCCATGTTAATCTATCCTTCATATAACATATTAAAGTCAACAAAATCCCCATGTTCTCTTTATGAGAAAATGGGGATTTTTAAGCGGTCAATGAATCTTATTCGCCTTCATGTTTATTTTGCTGAAATGAACTCATAGCTTTAAAATCATTGCCGGTTGGGTTTTGGAATAGTCTCAGGTCAAACTCGGATGCGATCGCAAAGAGATGATCGAATATATCCGATTGAATCGACTCATATACCGCCCAGTTAATATCGTTTGTAAATGTGTAAATTTCAAGTGGCAGCCCGTGTTCACTTGGCGCCAATTGTCTCACCATCGTTGTCATGTCTTTGTGGATTCCTGGATGGTTTTTTAAATAGTTGCTAATATATGTCCGGAACAACCCGACATTTGTCAACGCTCTGCCGTTCACCTGGTTGCTTGTATCAATACGATGTTTACTATTGTACTCGGCAATTTCACGTTGTCTCGTATCAATATAGTCCGTAAGATAATGGATGTTTCGCAACTGCTCGATCTTTTCCTCTGAACAAAACGCGATACTTGTTGTATCAATAAAAATCGAGCGTTTGATCCGTCTGCCACCAGTAACCTGCATCCCTCTCCAGTTTTTAAAGGAATCCGAAATCAATGCATAACTAGGGATTGTCGTAATAGTTTTATCAAAGTTTTGGACTTTAACGGTATTTAATGACAGATCAATGACATCCCCGTCCGCACCGTATTTCGGCATTTCAATCCAATCACCGACACGCACCATATCATTTGAGGACAACTGAATTCCTGCTACTAGACCTAATAAGGAGTCTTTAAAAACGAGAAGCAGTACAGCTGACAATGCACCTAGTCCGCTTAAGATAATCAGCGGATTTTCGCCAATCAGGTTTGCGATAACCAGGATAATACCGAGTACATAAACAATGATTTTCACGACTTGAATATAGCCTTTAATCGGTTGTACCTTTGAAATTTCAAATGTTTGATAAATATCGTGAATCGCATTCAACAAACTGCCTAGCAGACTTAAAACCACGATTATAATATACGTAATTGCCCCTTTTTCAATAAGGGTCTGATACGTAAAGGCTCCAGCAAAATAGTAAATTATGATCGCCGGTACGATATGCGATAACTTATGGAATACTTTCTTTTCCAATAGAATGTTATCCCACTGGTACTTGTTGTTGTTGACGATGTGTGTAATAAATCGGATGACGATCTTTTTTGTGATGAAATTTGCGATTAAGCAAATGATTACAATAAAAATAATCATAAGCGCCACTGAAAGATATTCAGCAAACAATGGACTTAACCCAAATTCGATAAGATTTTTGTAAATAAGATTCATGTAATTCCTCCCGACTCCTATGGTAACAAAGATGTCGACAAGATGAAATGATTGTCTACTGCGGATTTCCCATAAAAACCTTTGTCGAAATGTATAAAACTAGTACAAAAATTCAGATAATTTATTGACAGCAATCATAAACTGTTATATATTTAATTTACAAATAAAAACTGTTATATAACAAAGGAGAGAAGAACAATGAGTTATTTCGAAAAAGGGTATCAAATGTATGTAGAGAAGTGTGAACAGTTTGGATTACAGCCGGTGAATTTTCGTTATTATATAAATCAGCTTTCCTATCAGCAATTACTTTCTTATAACGATTATGCAATGGAACAGGAGATGAGACGAAATGGTTAGTCCTCAAACCGAAACCGTTTATTATAAGGATGTTATGCCGGTTCATTCTATCGAACTTGTGAACATTCATTATATCCAGCCGGATCTGACGATGGAAATGTCCCACATATGTGCTAACTACGCCATGCTGCATCGAGGTGTTTATGAAATTACAACTTAATTTACTGTATTAAATCAATCTACGAATCCGTTGTAGGTTGATTTTTTTATTGCTTAATCCTTTCTACAGCAAAAAGGCCGCTTTGTAATCGAGTTACAAAGCAGCCCTTTATTAATCAAGCAAATAACTTTCAATTCGTAAAAACTCTTCCTCATCGATATTGTCCATATATTTATAGAGCAAATCGAGGTCGACTTTAATTTCATCTTTATGTGTTAAATAAAACTGCTCTGTTAAATGAGAAATAATTAACGGAACCGCTTTTTGATGGTTAAACCGGTGTAAATAGGTTGATAAAAATTCCGCATTGACTGCAATATCCGTATTCTGACCAAGCGCATTGAAATCGACATAATGGATATGTGCTGTTAGAAATTGTTCCGTCAAATGCACATTGTATTGGCAAATATAAGACCAATCCAGCTCATTTTTGTATCGATTCAACCAATGCAGCTCCGCAATGGCTGTGAATAACTGCTTTTGTTCATCACTGTATGCTTTAAACTTTTTATCCATTTCGGCATTTGTTAATCGACGGTCCCCATAGCGGTTATACTTCTGACTGACCAGTGACGGAATTCCTTTCACTAAATGCTCACTGCCGGCCCATTTATACGAACCACGGTCATATTCAAAAAGCTGCAGGTCCATATCAGGAATTTCATCGGCTTCCGGTAAATAGATAAGCTCAAATGAATTATAAAAGACATTGCTTTCAATGAAATCATCCAGTTGATCGACAAAGTCCGGATTCAGATGTTTTTTATTTGCCATTAACGTTGTGACTAAGTAACGTTTAAATGACATCGACAACCGGGCAAGTACCGGCTTGTTATATTGAAGTGCTTCCAGATTCACGTCAGGCAAATAATCGATTAAAAACTGTTCCGATAAAAGCGGATTGGCATAGCTCACATACGTAAACGGCAAGTATTGAAAATAAGCTGTTAAGCGAGATGGATGCAACTGGACAGCCTGATGGCACCAGTTTCTATAAGCTTCTAAAAATACGCGGTCATATGGTAGCTGCTCATAAACGGTTTCGTCATTCGATTCCAGCTGTTTCACAATGGAAAGCTCGTTAAAATCATCTACTGAAAAATGGGCAGGGAACGAAATTTCCTGAAAGGCCTTATTTAATTGGAAAGTGGCTTTTGGCTTCGTCGAAATAAAACTGTATGTTCCGATTGCGCCGCGCTCTTCCAATAATAGATAGGCGAGTTCCTGGCGTTCATCCTGTGTTAAGTCACAGTCTTTAGGAAACTTTACCGCTGCAAAATATTGCGCTTTTGCCAAGTCATAGAAAAACTTGTAGTCGCCTTCTTTTGTATAAGGTTCCTTTGATTCATTTTGCTGCCAGTAGAGGAGGGCTCCTTGTATCGGACTTCTATTTGAAAACGTAATATTCGCGATTGAAAAGATATTCTGCGCTAATGCGTCATCATACAGAACTTTCATAAACTCGATTTTTTTAATTTTTAGCATGCTAAGACACCTCCGTTCCTACTATTATATACTCGAATCATAAAAATTCCGAAAAAAAAGTTCTCAAAATAGGTTTAAGGGTAGTTTAAGGTGGTATATTACTTGTAAGTAAAGTTGCGGTCACTGAAGAGTAGATGTAAGTTAACCACTAGTTTAGATAGTTTATATGATGATTTCTATTAGCTTCGTTGTATGCGTTTATCAAGCAACATTCACAGTTTATTTTAGGCAATTAATGAACAAAATGCTTTAACGAAGATTTTCGAAAGATGCCAACTAAAGTTAGGCGAGCGAAATGCATACACGAATTGAGATATACTATTGAAAATTTCAGCTCAAACGTTTTATAAGATGTTAAACTAACGTACGAAACATTACAACTAAATACGCAATACCGACCGCAACTTTACGCCTTTCACTCCTTATGCCATAAGGAGTGTTTTATTTTTGGCAATAATGGCTATAATATACGTAATGAATTGCTGATAGGAGAATGACAATGTGGAAGATACATAACGGGAAACTGATTCAAACAACGGACGAATCAAGAATCCGGTACAAAACGCGTATGAGCGCGGCAATTATTAACAGTTTAAAACAGCTTGCCGAAAAATATGATACACATATCGGTTATTTACTGGAAAATGGATACAGTAATTTAATTGAATCTGGTACAATCGTTTACGATAAAAAAAACCGGCCTAAAGACCGCATCGAATTTCGGACGACATGCGATAAGGAATTACTGGATAGCCTGAAGGAATTTGCAAAAGACCATAACCTGAACTTAAACGATGTCATTGAAGCAAGTGTTGCATACATCAATTATGAGGATGTTAAACACGCAAATTGGCGTTACCGTGTAGAAGTTTAATAAGAAAAACGATGAAGCAATTGGGAAACCGATTGCTTTTTTCATTCTCTCTATATTTATTTTTCCATATTATTGAAATTACTTTCATTTTTCATTAGACTTATAGTATAGAGGTTTTTTAAGAAGGGATGAGAACGGCCATGTTTAAAAACTATTCACCGAGGCTGATTTTTGGTGTAATGGCGGTTACTTGTATTATTATTTCACCGTTGTTCGCCATATTTGTACCGATGACTGTTCCGGATTTATTTTTGACCGATCGCTCTTATTTTTATATTTATTCGTTTCGCACAAATGTAAAACTGATTATGACGGGGTTTTTTATATTAGCTGTAGCCTTTGCAGTGCTTTGCTGGAAACGCAAAATTGCGACATATGCGCTTAGTTTAGTGCTCCTTATCGGTGGGTTGGTGACGTTATACGGTTCCACTAGTACCTACACAGCGATTAATGAACAGGAAGTGTATAAACGCCAGCTGATCGGTTCTCAGAAAATGCAATGGGATTCGATTGACCGGGTTGCATTAGAATATGTGCCGAATGCATTAGGGAATTATAAATTTATCGATAAATCGGGGAATGAGCTAATTGTTCAGGAAGATAAAACGATGGCAACGAGTTATATTTACCTCATGACGAGTAAGAAAAAGATTAAATTTGATGAGTATGAAAAGAAATAGATTTTTAAGATGAAAAGCTTAGCTTGGTAAGGGGCTAAGTTTTTCTTTTATTTCTGTTTGCGAGGTTAAGGAGGTTAGTAGAAATGTTCAAATTCAGCTGGGTAGGGAGCGAAACACATTTTGTAGATTTACCGGATACTTTGCAGTTCAAGAACTTAGTCATTGGAAGGTTTGGTGGCAATTCTTCAGCAGGGCAATATAAAAACGAAGATGGTTGTCTTGTTTGGGTGAATGAAGAACAGAACTGGGAATTTGTCATGGTTTTGGACGCCCATAACAGTGCGGAAAGTGCCGAACTTGTTGTGGAAACTATTTTAAACGAAGAGCATAACCTGACTTCAATTTTTAATAAACCACTTTCCGTTGCTTTTCAGGAATTGGATCTTTACATTCTACATATTTTTCAAAATCCGCTCTTTTTAGCACGGTGTCGTGGAGTGCAGGGGGAAACGGCTTGTCTGATTGTATTAAGGAAAGACAAATATCTTTGGTGGTTTTCAGTTGGAGACTGTATTCTTCACTTGTTTCACCCTGAACTGGCTGAAATGCAGCAATATCAGTTAAATCAAAGAAATTTCTATGAATGGATTGGGTATGTTAATACGTTTGAATTGGATGTGCCTTGTTACAGTACGGGGCGCAGAGAATTGCGAAAAGGAGTGAATCAGCTTTTTATGACGACGGACGGACTAACGGAATGTCCCCATACTTCATTCGATAATCCGAGGGACATTCTGCAAGTATTTACTCATTCCCAGTCTTCACACGATGCTGTAGGTCAGCTACTAAAGGAGATTGAGGCAAAGGGAGTACGGGACAGTACAACGATTGTTTCATGGACTGTTGAGATCGATGAATACGCAACGGAACCGAGCAATAAATAATCATTTAAAGGGGCTATGTATATGTTTAAAGAAACCAATTCTATTACAGGTTATAAAGAAAAGGATATTCACTATACTGTTTTAAGTACCGATGAAAATGCTTCGAAACTGGCGATTTTGCTTCCTGGGGCCGGCTATACCGTTCAAGCACCGCTTTTTCATTATTCAACAGGTGTATTTTTACATAAATCGGTTGATGTGCTGCAGGTGAATTATACGTATAACGATAAGTTTTACGATCATTTCACTATGGATGAGCTTGTCGAAGCAATTCACCATGATGTAGGTGCTGTTATCGATAAAGTGCTAGAAGAGAATTCGTATGATGACTATTATGTTGTCGGGAAGTCTCTAGGTACGATTGCCATGGCGTCACTGATTAATAGGGAAATCTTTCATAACGCAAAAGCTGTATGGTTAACACCGCTACTTAATCGGGATGATGTTTTTGAAGCGATGCTACAGAGCCGTAACGAAAGTTTATGTTTTATTGGGGATGATGACACGCATTATAATGCGGAAAGATATCGTCAATTCGCCCAGAATCCAAAGCTCGTAACTAAACTACTCGAAGGAGCGGATCACAGTTTGCAGTATAAGAGCGATCCGGTCCAGTCCGTTGATCTGTTAAAAATAGTTATCAAGGCAATCGATGCATTTTAACGAAAAAAACCTTCCACCAGTTCGATGGAAGGTTTTCATTTTATTCTAAGTTATCAATTGCGTACTGAGCTTCTTCAGCTGTAAATTTTTCTCCGTATTCGGAAATCAATTGATCGTAAATGGCAGAGTCAGACATCGCCATTGTTTCAGCGTATGATTTTGCTTTATCTAATGCATTTGCTTTCCAGTCAAACTCCAGGTTATCGATTGCATATTGCGCGGCTTCTTTAGGGAAACCTTCTCCATACTCTGAAATTAACTGATCGTAAATACCGGCTTTAGACATTTGCATTGTTTCCGCATACATTTCTGCTTTTTTCAACGCAGACTTATATTCACGCGGTACATTATCTTCTTTTGCTTCCTCTTTTGGCTCTTCTTTTACAGCTTCTTTTGTATCTGCAGCTTGTTCTTTCGGTTCAGTTGTCGCTTCAACTTTTGTATCTGAATCCACTTCAGATGTTTCTCCATCACTGAACACTGCAATGATTACTATTAATATAATAAGGGCTAAAAACCCGCCACAACCAAGTTTAAATACTTTTTTCAACGCGGTAAATCCTCCTTTTTGATTCTATCTATATATTACAAGTTATCGTAGGATAATAATACTGGTAATATTTTTATATATAGCAAATGTTTATTAATTAATCGATATTTATTCAACGAAATGTGGCAAATTTATTATAAATGCTGTTTCAAGGGTGCTCTAGATTGATAATAATAGGGAGAAGCTGTAGCTTATTTACATGTTAAGTGCGTGGAATAAAGGTAACTTTTATAATAAAAAAGGTACTTTTGCAAGGAGTTACAAAAGTACCCAAACTATATATTTAAGGTTTTAAAACAACCTTTATACAATCTTCCTGTTTTGTATCGAATATTTCATAACCATACTTTGCTTTTTCAAGAGGGAGGACATGTGTAATAATATCGCCTGCATTCACTTTACCATCAGCGATTAAGTTATAGACATGAGGCATGAGATGTACAACAGGGGCTTGTCCGGTACGGATTGCTACATTGCGTTGGAATATGTCACCGAGTGGGAAAGCGTTGTATCGACCACCATAAACACCGGTAATTTGAATCGTTCCTCCTTTGCGTACTGCTTGACTGGCTGTCACAACCGCACCCATAGCGCCACTTTGCAGTTTTATACCACTTGCCAGAAACTCTAATGGTGTCATTTTTCCGCTCATCCCGACACAATCAATAACTACATCCGCGCCGCCTTTTGTTATCTCTTTTAAATATTCACCACAATTTTCATGGTCTTCAAAATTAACGATTTCAACTTTATTTGTCTTTTTAGCGTGTTTGAGACGATATCCTACATAGTCAACTGCGATTACTCTTTCTGCACCTTTTAACCAAGTAAATTTTTGCGCCAATAGTCCAACAGGTCCGCAACCAAGAATAACAACTGTATCTCCTTTTTTCACACCGGCATTTTCTACACTCCAAAAAGCAGTAGAGGCAGCATCAGCAAGGAGAACGAGACTTTCATCAGGAACTTCAGATTTCTCCGGAATTTTAAAAGGGAGGAAATTGCCATAGGGAACACGCATATACTCGGCCTGGCCTCCAGGAAACCCTCCTGTTGTGTCTGAATAACCGAAGTAGGCGCCCATTTCACCATTGTCATTAGCATTATCACATTGACTTTCCAGCTCGTGATTGCAATACCAGCATTGACCGCATGCGACATTAAAGGGAATGACAACCCGGTCACCTTTTTTAACCTTCGTCACATCCTTGCCGACTTCTTCCACAATTCCCATTGGTTCATGGCCAACAACATAATCTTGGCCTATATTTGGTATCATTCCATGCATCAAATGCAAATCTGATCCGCATATGGCTGTTGTTGTGAGACGGATTATAATATCATCGGCTTTTTTTATTTTAGGGTCTTTTACTTCCTTGACCTCAACATTTTTTATACCTTGAAACGTAACAGCTTTCATTAAAAATCCCTCGTTTCCGTTTACTTTTTTGGTGGGGTAGGGAACATTCCTTTGCGGTTCATGCTCTTAGGAAATAGATCCAACTGGGCAATACTTATCGCATTTTCAGCAGATTTAATATCCAACTCTTTTTGACCTTCCAGATGATAAGGCTTCAGCCATTCTTTTTTCATCATAAGCTCAGAAATCTCAAAATATAGATCAATCATCACATTCAGTTGCGTTCTCATAATTTTTTGTAGTGCCGGGGAAGCTGTTTCGGTTAAGGCGATTGAAAGATTTCGAATTCCCGTCTTTGTTGTAAGCAAAAACTCAAGCGCAACTCCAGAATCCGTTAGTTCAGGCATTCCAATTGAATTGATCGGATCTAAATAGTCTTCCATAAAATTGACCTCCTAATATACCAGTTCCGATTTAGAATAGAGCTTAACCATTGCGGCAAGTGCTGGGGTAGATAATTTTACATTTTTGTCTAATAAGGCTCTTAAATCATCATCAAAGACGACACCTTGACTTAACTTTGATTTAAGTAAACTAGTTGTCATAAAGTTTATAACTTCATGAAATTCCATTGTTTCATGAAGAGCTAATTTTTTCTCAAACATGTTAATCGCACCTCCAGATTTTTCTTTAAAAAGTGTACCCTGTAGCAATTCTCTTTATACAAATTTGCCTTTACATTACATTAGGTATCAGCAGGATAATACAACTAATTTTATTGGTCTAATGTCGAATATCATCGATACTTCATTCAAATATTCATTTGATTATTTGGATGAAATAGCATAACCTAATATATACAATCAAACGTATATTAGAATAATGGGGTGAATAATTTGCAGAAAGCAAATGATGTGTGTGAAATCACATGTATAAATGAAGAAAATGTAGTATCAATTCAAAAAAAATTATCTACGGAAAACCCAATAGAAGTAGCCAAAATTTTTAAAGCCTTATCAGATGATACAAGAATTAAAATTGCTTATGCATTGTCGCAAAATGAACTGTGTGTTTGTGACGTTGCCAATATTGTAGGAGCAACTACAGCAACAGCTTCACATCATTTACGATTACTTAAAAATCTAGGAATAGCTAAATACCGGAAAGAAGGGAAATTAGTTTATTATTCATTGGATGACGATCATGTAAAACAACTCATTGAAATAGCATTTGCCCATCAAAAGGAAGGTGTTCGAGTTGAATAATTCAACGGAATCATTAAAGGATAAAAAGGTATTTAGAGTTGAGGGTTTTTCCTGTGCAAACTGTGCAGGGAAGTTTGAGCGCAACGTAAAAGAAATTACTGGGGTACAAGAAGCAAAGGTGAATTTTGGCGCTTCAAAAATTAGCGTGTATGGTGATGCGACAATTGAGGAATTAGAAAAAGCAGGTGCTTTTGAGAATCTGAAAGTGATTCCTGATAAGCCTGTTCGCCAAGAAGGTAATTTTAAGAATGGAAGCAATGAGCTTACAGAGGTAAAAGTACCCTTTTATAAAAAGCACAGTACTTTATTGTATGCTGGTTTATTTATTGTCTTTGGTTATCTTTCACAGTTTATAAATGGGGAAGATAATCTCATCACTTCGTTATTGTTTATTACATCAATTGTTATTGGTGGATACTCTCTTTTTAAAGTCGGTTTCCAAAACTTGCGTCGTCTAGATTTTGATATGAAAACTTTAATGACAGTTGCTGTTATTGGTGCAGCGTTTATTGGTGAATGGGCAGAAGCATCGATTGTTGTGGTTCTCTTTGCAATCAGCGAAGTACTTGAGCGTTATTCAATGGATAAAGCAAGACAATCAATTCGTTCATTAATGGATATTGCTCCAAAAGAGGCCCTCGTTAGAAGATATGGTCAGGAATTACTGATCCATGTAGATGAAATCACAGTCGGGGACATTATGATTGTAAAACCTGGTCAAAAAATTGCGATGGATGGTGTTGTCGTAAATGGTTCTTCTTCTGTAAACCAAGCAGCTATTACGGGTGAATCTGTTCCTATCAGTAAATCAGTAGATGATGAAGTATTTGCAGGTACATTAAATGAAGAAGGGTTACTTGAAGTTGAAATAACAAAATTAGTTGAAGATACAACCATTTCAAAAATTATTGAGTTAGTTGAGGAAGCACAAGCTGAACGAGCACCTTCACAGGCATTCGTAGATAAATTTGCAAAGTATTATACACCAATTATTATGCTGATCGCAGGATTAGTTGCAGTATTGCCACCTCTTTTCTTTAATGGTAGTTGGGAAACTTGGATCTATCAAGGATTATCCGTTTTAGTAGTTGGTTGTCCGTGTGCACTCGTGATTTCTACACCAATTTCAATTGTTTCGGCAATCGGAAATGCAGCAAAGAAGGGTGTCCTTATTAAAGGTGGCGTTTATTTAGAAGAAATGGGCACTTTAAAAGCAATCGCATTTGATAAGACAGGGACTTTAACAAAAGGTGTTCCCGTTGTAACAGATTATAAAATCATTGAAAATAATGTAAATGAAGAAAATTTACTTGCAGTGATTACAGCGTTGGAAACACGTTCCCAACATCCACTTGCTACTGCAATTGTTAAAAAAGCAGAAAATGATTCAATTCCTTTTTCAAATGTCATAGTAGAAGACTTTACATCAATTACAGGTAAAGGTGTTATGGGTACAATTGAGGGAACAACTTATTATATTGGTAGTCCAAAACTATTTAAGGATATGGACTCGATAAATTTCAGTCACAATCTAGAACAGGATGTAACCGAACTTCAAAATCAAGGTAAAACAGTAATGGTAATTGGAACCAAGAAATTAATACTAGCAATTATTGCTGTAGCTGATGAAGTCCGTGAATCAAGCAAAGAAGTAATTAATAAATTGCACCTACTTGGTGTTCAAAAAACAATCATGCTAACGGGTGATAATAAAGGGACTGCGGAGGCAATTGGTATCTATGTTGGGGTATCAGAAATTCAAGCCGACTTAATGCCTGAAGATAAATTAAGTTTTATAAAAAAATTAAGATCTGAGTATGGCAATGTAGCGATGGTAGGCGACGGTGTAAATGATGCACCAGCGTTAGCAGCTTCTACAGTAGGTATTGCAATGGGTGGTGCTGGTACCGATACGGCATTAGAAACCGCTGATGTTGCCTTAATGGGCGATGATTTAAAGAAACTGCCATTCACCGTTAAGTTAAGTCGTAAAGCATTAAATATTATTAAGGTTAACATTGCTTTTGCGATAGGTATTAAATTCCTTGCACTACTTTTAGTAATACCCGGTTGGTTAACACTATGGATTGCCATACTTTCAGATATGGGAGCCACACTTTTGGTATCGCTGAATAGTTTACGGCTTATGAGAGTGAAAGAGTAATGATAAGGGTTGATAAGGGCTTTCGAAATATGAAAGTCCTTCTTCATTGAAGAGGTTTAAAGGTGGCGTGTTTAAGAAAGATTTACGAATGGTTTTGCTCAAACTTTATTTCAAAGTTGCAGCAGTAAATAAAATATTATGGTTGCAAAAATAATGGACATAACATAATATAAGCATATTCTTATATATTTTTTGAGTTCTATATAAGTATATTATTATATAGCTATGGAGGGGTACAAATGGAGCTCGATTTAATGGAAAAACAATTGAAGGCTGTTGCGGATGCCAATCGTTTACGCATTTTAGCCTGTTTGAAAAAAGGTGAAGTATGCGTATGTGACTTTACGGACGTCCTTAATATATCACAGCCTGCTGTGAGTCAACATTTACGAAAACTAAAAGAAGCGGGCATTATTACAGAGCGAAAAGTGGGCACGTGGAAGCATTACCGAATTCAAGAAAATCAAACTTCGTTAATGCAAAATGTACTTGCTTCAATTAATGAAGAGTGGACATGTGGTTGTAAAATTGACTGTGAATGTGTGGAGGGCTAAAAATTGAATATGTTTGTATTAGCGGCACTCATTTTTATCGTAACACTGATTTTTGTCATCTGGCAGCCAAAGGGATTGAATATAGGTTGGTCTGCAATGGGTGGGGCTGTCATCGCATTACTTGTTGGTGTTGTTGATTTTAACGATGTCGGGACAGTAATTGATATTACGTGGAACGCCACATTATCTTTTATTGCGATTATTTTAATTTCACTTGTATTAGATGAAATTGGTTTGTTTGAATGGGCTGCACTTCATATGGCTCGTGCTGCAAAAGGTAATGGTATCAAAATGTTTGTGTATGTTAGTTTACTCGGAGCTGTCGTTGCTGCATTATTTGCGAACGATGGTGCTGCACTGATTTTAACGCCAATTGTGTTAGCGATGGTGCGTAATTTACAGTTTAGTGAAAAAATGATTTTCCCGTTTATTATGGCGAGTGGATTTATTGCCGATACAACAAGTTTACCGTTTGTCGTAAGTAACTTAGTCAACATCGTATCAGCGGACTTCTTTGATATTGGGTTCGTTGAATATGCTTCACGAATGGTCATTCCGAACTTGTTTTCTCTTGTGGCAACGATTGTCGTGCTACTCATTTATTTCAACAAATCGATTCCACGCGAATACAATGAATCGATGTTAAAGGAACCACGACTTGCGATTAAAGATATGAAAATGTTCAAGTTATCTTGGTTTGTACTGGCAATTTTAGTTTTAGGCTATTTCTCAAGTGAATTTATTGGTGTACCGGTATCGCTTGTAGCAGGCGTTATCGCGATTTTCTTCTTAGTCATGGCTCGACAAAGTGCAGTCGTTGATACAAAAGAAGTTGTGAAAGGTGCACCTTGGAATATCGTGTTCTTCTCTGTTGGGATGTACGTTGTTGTATACGGACTTGGCAATGCAGGATTAACTCCCGTTTTAGCAGGCGTGATTGAATGGACCGCAGAGCAAGGATTATTTGTTGCGACGGTCGGCATGGGCTTTATTGCTGCATTCCTTTCATCTGTCATGAACAATATGCCAACTGTTATGGTCAATGCATTAGCCATCGCTGAAACGACGACTGATGGTACGTTACGTGAAGCGTTAATTTATGCAAACATCATCGGATCAGACTTAGGACCCAAAATTACGCCAATCGGATCATTGGCAACATTGGTTTGGTTATATGTATTATCTCAAAAAGGTGTGAAAATCTCTTGGGGTACGTACTTTAAAACAGGAATCGTGTTAACGGTACCTATTCTTATCTTTACATTAATTGGACTATATATTACATTACTAATCTTTTAATAAGGGAGTTTTTCAGATGACAAAAAACACACTATATTTCTTATGTACAGGGAATTCATGCCGTTCACAAATGGCAGATGGATGGGCACAAAAGTTATTACCGGAAGGTTGGGAAGTTTATTCAGCTGGTATTGAAACACATGGTGTCAATCCAAATGCGATTAAGGCAATGAATGAAGTTGGAATTGATATTTCTCATCATACCTCTGATTTAATTAACCCAGATATTTTAAACAAGGCTACATTAGTCGTAACACTTTGTGGGGATGCAGCAGATAAATGTCCAATGACCCCTCCAGGCGTACGTCGTGAGCATTGGGGATTTGAAGACCCAGCAAAAGCTACGGGTACAGAAGAAGAAAAATGGGCCGTGTTCCAACAAGTACGTGATGCAATCGGTGCACGTATTGAGCAGTTCGTAAACGAAGAGTTAAAAAAATAAGGGTTCGGAGGGATCGACTTGAAGAAAATCGAAATTTTTGAACAGGCGATGTGCTGTCCAACAGGTGTATGTGGACCAGCAATCGATCCAGAGTTACTACGCATGTCTTTTATTATGAATAACTTAAAAAATACGAACGTGTCAGCTGAACGTTTCAATTTAACGAATAATCCGGATATGTTTATCGACAATAAAGCAGTTAATGATTTATTAATGAATAACGGAATGGATAGCTTGCCGGCGACATTCGTGGATGGTGAACTGGTATTAAAGGGGAATTACCCGACAACAGTTCAGTTTGCGGAGTGGTCTGGATTAAGTGAAGATGAGCTTTTGAAAAAGCCGAAAGTGCGTCTATCCATCGGAGTGAATAAATAATGGAACGTTTTACAAGTGAGCATTTCCCCACAACACCATTTCTTTTCTTTACAGGAAAAGGTGGTGTTGGGAAAACATCGACTGCTAGCAGTCTTTCCATTGCGTTAGCGAAAGAAGGACGAAGAGTGCTGTTGATTAGCACAGACCCAGCTTCGAATTTACAAGATATATTTGGTCAGGACTTAAAAAATGAACCCACAAAAATAGACGGTACAGAAAATCTCTATGCACTAAATCTTGATCCTGAGCAAGCTGCAGCAAGCTATAAGGAGCAAATGGTTGGTCCATATCGCGGAAAATTACCGGAAGTCGTAATTCAAAATATGGAGGAGCAATTATCCGGTGCTTGCACTGTTGAAATTGCCGCTTTTAATGAATTTGCAATGCTTTTAACAAACGATGCGTATACAGAGCAGTACGATACTATTGTGTTTGATACGGCACCAACTGGCCATACCCTTCGTTTATTGCAGTTACCGTCAGCATGGTCAACATTTTTAGATGAAAATACGACAGGTACGTCTTGTCTAGGTCCATTAAAAGGGCTTGAACCACAGCGAGAAGTATATAAGCAAGCTGTTGCACAGTTAACGAATGAGGCGCAAACAACACTGATGCTTGTCACACGACCTGAAACAAATCCATTAAAGGAAGCAGCACGTGCATCAGAGGAATTATTTGAGATTGGTCTGCGTAATCAGCAATTAATTATTAACGGCTTTCTACAATCGGCAAGTGATGACCCGATTGAAAAGGCATTTTATGAACGTCAAACAGTCGCGCTAAAAAAAATGCCAGAACCATTAAAGGCATTTGACCATTATTACTTACCGTTTGTACCATATTCTTTATCAAGCATTGAGCGAATGGAAGCATGGATGATGGATACGAAGCTCCAGACAAATGCGAATGAGCCAACGTCACTAAATACTCCAGAACTTGAAGAAATGATTGCGGACTACGTGGCACGTAAACCAAAGATTATTTTTGCGATGGGGAAAGGTGGCGTAGGGAAAACGACCGTTGCCTCGTATATTGCTCTTAGACTGGCCGAAGAAGGGGTGCGTGTACACTTAACAACAACAGACCCCGCAGCTCATATAAATTGGACATTTGGTCAAGAGGAACAAGATGGTGTAACTGTTAGTCGTATTGACCCAAAAGTAGAAATTGCGAATTACGAAGCAGAAGTGCTAGCAAAAGCAAGTGAGACAATGAATGAAGACGGACTCGCTTTTGTAAAAGAAGATTTAGCTTCACCTTGTACGGAAGAAATTGCGGTCTTTAGAGCATTTGCGAATCTGGTTGAAACGCATCAAGATGAAGTGATTATTATTGATACAGCGCCAACAGGGCACACGCTGTTACTGCTCGATGCAACGGAAAGCTATCATAGGGAAATTTCTCGTTCAGCTGGGGAAGTACCTGTTGCTGTTTCAAATTTATTACCACGGTTACGTGATCAACATTATACGAGTGTAGCCATCGTTACGTTACCAGAAGCCACACCTGTGTATGAAGCATCACGACTGCAAGAGGATTTAGCACGTGCAGGCTTACATGTCGATTGGTGGGTAGTTAATCAATCATTTGCCGGTCTTACGCTAACAAGTCCAACACTGATGCAAAAACAGCAGTCTGAGGTTAAATGGATAGAAGAAGTAAAACAATTAAGCAAAAACCATTTTGTGACGATTCCTTGGGTGAAGGAAGCGCCAGTTGGAAAAGACGGATTACATGCATTAAAAGGGGAGACGCTAAAGTGAAGATGAGTCCAGAAGGTAAACAATTTGTAGAGCAAGTATTAGCACAAGCTGAAGGTGCAACATTGCGCTTTTACGGTGTAGCTGGTTGTTGTGGTCTGAATTTAAGTGCAGAAATTGCACAAGCTCAGGAAGCTGATACAGTAGAGACAGTTGAAGGAATTGAAATCGCCGTAGATCCACAAATTGCACAGCAGTTAACAGACGTAACGATTCACGCAGAAGAAGAGAATGACCAACTTGGCTTAGTATTACTAGGCTACGAACAATCAAGCTGCTAATATGCGATTACATCATTCAAGTACATTAACTGTTGAATACTTTTTAAGATATGCACAACTTGTAATGAATAGCCGAGAATTATCGGTTGAAGAAACACAACAATTTATGGAAGACTTTTTCTTTAAAGGAGAGCCGCTTGTATACGGAGAGTCTACTCGTCAACAATTTTTACAAGCAATGGCTGAGCTTCTAAAATATTAACAGAAAATCCATCTCTAACATGAGGTGGATTTTTCTTTTTCTGTTTGTTAAGGTGAGATTAGTTATTTAAGAAGGAGTTTCTACAGTGCTTTCAAAAGAAAAACTAGAAAATAATCAAGTACTTATTTATATCGGCACGTTAGTTATCTCTGTGGG
This sequence comes from Solibacillus sp. FSL W7-1324, assembly GCF_038008025.1. Classification (NCBI taxonomy): domain Bacteria; kingdom Bacillati; phylum Bacillota; class Bacilli; order Caryophanales; family Caryophanaceae; genus Solibacillus; species Solibacillus sp. FSL W7-1324. The sequence goes on along the minus strand of NZ_JBBOYH010000001.1, from coordinate 1,765,984 downwards.
CTTTGGACTGTTCGAATCTGATATGTCAAATAAGCTTGATGTAGCAATTTCGTTTGTCATTGGATTATTAATGTACAGTATGTTTTCACAAATTCCATTTATGTCTTTAAAAGAGGCACTATCTAACCGTCGCTTTATTGTAGCACTCTGTATCGTGAATTATGTAGCCGTACCGATCGTTGTGTGGGTATTATCATTATTTTTACCAGGCTATCCACCACTTTTATTAGGGGTATACCTTGTGCTGTTAACACCATGTATTGATTATGTAATAGTCTTTACAGCATTAGGGCGAGGCAATGAAAAAGCAATGCTCATTGCGACACCGGTTTTATTTATTACCCAGATGCTGCTGTTGCCAGTTTACTTATGGCTAATTATTGGGGAAGAAGCCGCAAAACTGATAGAAGTGACACCATTTGTTGAGGCATTTTTAGGGCTCATTGTGTTACCTTTAGGAATTGCGATTGGTGTGCAGTTATTCGCAAAGCAGGGGAAATTGGGGAATCGGATGCTGGAATTCTCAGCATGGCTACCTGTTCCGTTTATGGCCATTACACTGTTCGTTGTTGTGGCTTCACAAATCAATAAGCTAACTGGTTCCGCCGAATGGATTTTAAAAGTCATTCCGGTTTATATAGCCTTTATGGTTATTATGCCTTTCATCTCTAAATTAATTGGGAAGTGGATGAAACTCGATGTGAAAACAGGTCGTGCATTAATTTTTAGTGGTTCTACACGAAATTCACTTGTTGTATTGCCATTTGCGTTAGCACTACCAAGCGATGTAAGCACAATTGTTGCCGCAATTATTGTGACCCAAACGATTGTCGAGATAATAGGTGAGTTCCTATACATACGTTTGATTCCCAATGTTGTATTACGTGACCAATAAAGAATCCCCTTGAAAATGGCTTCAAGGGGATTCTTTTTTAACAGCAATTAGAAGTACTATTAGTATTTAAATCTAAACTACAGACACCGGTCTCAGGAAGGTCTAGCTCTACTTTACGAGCTCCTTCGAGATCACCTGTTAAGTAAGCGACAACTGAACGAACTTGCTCATAGCCAGTCGCCATTAAGAAGGTTGGCGCACGTCCGTAGCTTTTCATACCGACAATATAAAAGCCAGTTTCAGGATGACGTAATTCTAGTTCACCATGTGGACGAACCGTACCGCAGCTATGCTCGTTTGGATCAATCAGTGGTGCTAATGCTTCGACACTTTCAACAGCAGCATCAATCGATAATCGGATTTCTTTTAAGAACGAGAAGTCTGGACGGCTTCCTGTATTCGCAATGATTTCATCAAATGCAGGAAGTTGTTGTTCGCCAATCATGCCTTCGCCTTTAATGATAATACCAGCTGACGTCTGTGAAATTTCTTCGATATAAAATGGGGTAAAGACTTTTACTTTTCCTTCATCAACCAATGTATGAATACGACTCCCTAATTCACCTCGAGCAGCAAGGGCATCTTTTTCTTCACCGCCATAAGCATCTTCTACACGCTTTTTACGTAAAACCCATGTAATTTCAACATCTTCAAGCTTTTCCAATTCTAAAATCGTATTAATAGCTGAGTGTCCACCTCCAATAACGGCGATACGTTTACCTGTATAGCGTTCTTTTAGTGTTTCAATATTTGGAATACCGTAAAAGATCTTGTCAGTAAGCTTTTGTTCAGCTGATGTCCAAACATTATCTGCATGAACAGGATTCGGTGTTGCCCACGTCCCCGTTGCATCAATAACGGCACTGGCAAAAATGCGTTTTGTTTCACCGTTTTGTTCTGCATAAAGTACAAACGGCGCAGAGTCGCGACTGGCAGACTTCATTTTATCGTGATTTTTTTTACTAATACCTACAACTGTTGTATTAAACGAAATAAATGGTTGGATTTCAGGTAAATTTGCTAAGGGTTTTAAATACACTTCACGAATTTCTTGACCTGTTGGTAGGACGTCTTCCTCTGGCATAGTCCAACCAGATTTCAGCAGTAATTGTTTAGCAGCTTTATCAACGTTATATTGCCACGGTGAAAATAGACGAACGTGCTGCCAAGATTTAATATTTTCAGCAACCTCAGTACCCTTTTCAAGAATAATAAAAGCTTCACCAGCTAAAGATAGATGGGCAGCAGCAGCTAAACCCACTGGACCTGCTCCAAGAATAGCAACAGGGTACGCTTTATTTAATTCAAAAGGTGTTTCTTTAAGGGGTGACTCTTTTTGTGTTGCTTCCATAGGCCCACAGCAAGACGTAGCTGATTTAGGTGTTGGTGCACAACAGCTTGAAGCTTGTGATTTAATTGTTAATGGTATGTTCATTTTTAACATCCTCCTAAAATACTTGTATTTTGCAACTATAAAATAAATAAAAAAGCAAGAAGGTTCTTGCTTAGTAAATTGGGGTACAGCATACTGTCGATTTAGACATTGCTTCGTTTAGTAGTTGAATCGAACGAAGGACAGTTTCTTTTTCAAAGTCGTTCATATGAGAAAATACCTCTTCTAAATAGGCATTCATGGACTCATCTATCGTTGTTGCAACAAATTTCCCTTGTGTTGTTAATGATAAAATTGATACACGTTTATCTTGAAGAGAAGGTGTTTTTTTAACTAATTCCATTTTCACAAGTGTTTGAATTTGTCGGCTGAAAGTCGTAATATCCATTGCGAGTGTTTCAGCAATTTGTTGCATAGAAGGTATTTGCTGTTTATCTATTTCGTAAAGAATTTGACTTTGAATAGTAGATATTTCAAATGATCCAACATAGCAACAATTTTTGTTTAATAAGCCAAATCTTCGAGTTAGTATATGAAAAATTTCGCGTTTGTTTTCCATTCAATCACCTCTAAATAAATTAAAACAGAAATACTTGTAAAATGCAACTATCTGTTTTATTATTTTATTATTCAGTTTTTATGGAGGTTGATTTATGGCGATAAAAATTCGATTTGTTACAAGTGAAGATTGGCTAGACGTAAAAAGAATTTACGAAGCAGGAATAGATACAAAAATGGCTACATTCGAATCGAAGGCACCTGAATCCTATAATGAATGGTTTGGTGAAGCAAATCCAAATTGTTCATTTGTTGCAACTGAGGAAAATCAAATTTTAGGTTGGTGTAAATTATCTCCTGTTTCTAAAAGAAATGTGTATAAAGGAGTGGGGGAAGTAAGCATTTATATAGCATCTTATGCGAAGGGAAAGGGAATTGGGAATTTATTACTAAACCATTTAATTGTAGCTTCTGAAAAAGAGGGCTACTGGACACTGGAATCCAAAATCTTTAAAGAAAACGTAGCTAGTCTAAAACTCCATAAAAAGAATGGCTTTCGGATTGTGGGAATCCGCGAAAAGATTGCTCAACTAGATGGGGAGTGGAAAGACAATCTGTTATTGGAAAGAAGAAAAGCTTTTTAATAATGCTTTTTGGATGTTGTACAAAACTGCGTAGAATACGAAAAAGCATCTGTCGGTTTACCCAATAGATGCTTTTTTTATCATTTCTTTATTCTAGAGACTCAAGGTAACGATACAGCGTCGATTTACTAATACCTGTCTCATTTTTAATATCTAATAATGCGCTTTATTCCGAATTCAGTCATGTTAGGGTTCGTGAATGCTTTAGCTATTCTTATTTTTATGGCACAAGTACCACATTTTTTAGGGGAAGGGACAATGACGTATGTCTTCATAGCAATTACGCTACTAATCGTCTATATATTACCACGATTTTTTAAAGCCATTCCGGCCCCATTAATCGCCATCGTATTATTAACAGCTGTTACTTTTATGTTTAATGTGGAATTAAAAACAATTCGGGATTTGGGATCGATTACACAAAGCTTACCAAGTTTTTTCACTCCAGATGTACCGTTTAATTTAGAAACATTGTCTATTATTTTCCCATATGCACTTGCACTGGCATTAGTCGGCTTAATGGAATCATTGATGACGGCTCAAATTGTCGATGATATGACGAATACGAAGTCAGACAAAAATCAGGAAGCGCGTGGACAAGGGATTGCGAACTTAATTAACGGTTTCTTCGGTGGAATGGCTGGATGTGCAATGATTGGCCAATCGATTATTAACGTTAAATCAGGCGGACGAGGTCGTCTTTCTGCACTCGTTGCCGGGTTATTCCTGATGTTCTTAATTTTAGTACTTGGGAATGTAGTAATTGATATTCCCTTGCCTGTACTAGTAGGTAGCCGAGGCTTGAATTTATTACAAGAGATGGTGTTAGGTAGTGTCAGCCATAAAGTAATGAAGCGTGTTCATTGTCCAGCTTTAATTGTGAAATAGACTAGAGAAGAGAACTTGGGATCTGTCTATAATAACTGATTCCAAGTTCTTTTATAATTACAGAAGAAGGTGTTGTTATTATGAGCAAATTTATTACTCCTAAAATAGGGACACGGTCATAATATATATTATAGGAAGTTAAGTCTCGTTTCAAAAGTATACTTATAATAGTGAGACAAAACGCGTTTTTTAATGAAACAGCCATAACTTAACCGAACACGTTATATTATGGCTGTTTATTTACTTTTTCAGTTGAATCGTAACGCTTTTATATAACTGGATATAAATAAATTGTTCATCAGCAATAAACGCCAACGCGTTTTGTTTAGTTAATTGCTGTTCCAGACCCGGTATTAACGCAACCGGCATCTTTAATTGTGCTGGCTGTTTGAATTCGACATTTTTTCGGTTACTTGTCATTTGAATATGTAAACCTCTATTAATATATATATCTACAGTTAGTTGCTTATATTCGTCATCTACAGTCAATTCGATCCCGTCCGCGCTTTTAAACACAATTGGCTGGCATTCATCTTGCTGATCTATTGTCGCTACCCAGCTGTCCCCAAATGTATGTAACGGAACTTCCAAGCGGTTTTCAGCTGTTTCAGCTAATATTGTATCTTCGCTTACTGAAGCCGTTGAAATTAACTTCTGAATACTTTCAGTCGTTTCATCTGCATACAAGACTTCTAAAGTCGTATCAGATTCATAGATTCGTATAACTTGTTCCGCGCTTAGCTGAGTCAATTCCATAGTATCTGGATCCAATTGATACAAATAGCCATTATGAGAATCATTCATGAAAAATAACATTCCATTGATATAGAAACAAAATTGAATCTTAACAGCAAGTTTCTGTTTAGGTTGAAATGGAAACTTCGCAAAATTCATTTCATACAGATGACCATTTCCAGGATGTGCATAATATAAACTAGTATTGGCAAGACAGCCATCATATAAACGATGAATCGCTTCAAATTTTTTACTCGTACAGATTGGATAATGTTTTTCATTCCATTCATGATCAAGACGCATTTTCTCGTCCGCAACTAAAAAATAACGATAGCGAACTTCTTTACCGGGAATGGAACCAATATCATCCCAAGTAACGTCGACATGATACCAATGATCATCAATCTGCACCATATTCCAAGCATGCCCCTCTGTGCCCTCACCCGCCGCTTTTCCGATCACATAATAACAAGGAATCTCTAGAGCTTCCATCATCTTTTCAAAAAGAAGCGCGTAAGCCATACAAACACCGTGTTTTTCATTCATAAACGTATACACAGCAAATGGTGAACCTTCAGTATGCCGTTCATAGCTATACGTCCTTGCAATATAATCATGAACAATGAAAACCTTTTGCAACGTTGACATATCTGGAGCAATTCGATTTTTTAAGATGGTTTGAATTTCATCAACAATCCATTTTTCTTCCTGCCGCGCCATACGGTAACGCATCGTAAACTCCACTTTCACTCGATTTTTCGTTAATTGACGAAATTTATAGCTGCGTTTTTCACAATGTTGGGTGTAAAATGGCTGTTCCAGATGACACTGATCAAAAGCTTCCTTAATTAAAGAATCAATCGGCATTGGCAGCTGACCGTTAATATGCAGTGTAAACTGCCTGTCCATGCGCTCCATATGGGCAATAAGCGCCGGCAGCAACTGTTTTGCTGTAATGGTCGTCGTTTTAATAGAATTTCCTTGCCTTTTATACTGTTCATAGCTTTCAAAATACGTTTTCACAATATGTCGATACTCCTCTTATAACGCTTCCGTTTCATCTTCTTCAAATGAATTGAGCTTAACATAGATTTCAACCGTTTTCCCGTCCATTTCAATGACTTTCTCCAAATGCATCCCATTTTTTAATGCAATTCTTTTAGATCCTTCATTTCCTACTTGAATCGCTGAAATATACCGGTGCAGCCACATCTCTTCATCCGCATATTTCGCCAGCGCCTCAGCTGCTTCAAAGCCGTAGCCTTGTCCCCAATAAGCACGTTTAATCCAATACCCGAGCTCAATCTCAAAAGTATCGTCAATAACTTGTGCCACAAGCCCCGCATGTCCGATAAATTCACCTGTTTGACGATGAATCAGTTTATGTAACCCGTAATCCCCAAAATTTTCGTATTGTTCAAGCATTCGTTCGATTAAATGAACCGCATATGATTTATCTTTTATTAGTCCATTGCCAATAAATTTCATCATCAGTGGGTCCGAAACGAGGTCAAGCACAGTCGGTAGATCCTTTTCCGTATAGCGTTCAAAAGTTAACCGCTGCGTAGTTAAATTCAACATAATATCCCTCCAATTTGATAGTTTTTTGATGTATTATTTATAATATCTCGGGGTTTTTCTTATGCAGAGTCAAAATATTATTATTTCACTTCCATTTTATATAAATTACATGTTTTCACCCATATGTAAGAATTCCCTCACCTTAAATAAAAAAATTTCTCATTATTAGTATATCAGATTTTTACTAGCTATTTTGTGTTATAGTACAATGTGCTGAATAACTCAAATTCAGCTGAAATTACCGATATTTTAAGTTTCGAAATATAATATTGTGCTTTATGTAATTTAATTTCTAGCTAAAATATGTTTTTCATTACTTCCCTTTCCGTAAATAATAATTCTATACAAAATTCAAACAGACCCTCTCCAATTATATCTCCTTAAAACTTGATAATTCTGCTTCATTCGCATTTTTAAGATTCAAATTTTTCAGAAAAATTATTATTGCATTATATTGTATCCCCTCTTACAATGAGTACTATTAACGGATTCAAATAGTAATTTGCCGTTTAAAACAGAATAATTTTTCTTAAGGGGGAATTCCGTTGAGTCAATTAGGGAACAAAATCTCAGCGAAACGCGATGGCATTAACTTTGATAAAATCGATCGCATGGAAACATTCAATCAGTTTGTAAAGAAGAAAAACACATTTTTATTCGGAATAACTATAACATTTTTGACATTTTACATCTTACTGCCTGTGCTTGCATTCACATCTGTTTTACAACAGAAGGCAGTCGGCAGCATTACTTGGGTATGGGTCTACTCGCTTGCCCTTTTCATTATGACAATTGTTTTATGTACACTTTACGTAAAAATGGCAGCTAAATTCGATAAAGCGGCCGCTGCGGTTTTACAAGAATATGAAAAGGCAGGTGCATAGCGATGAATCTTGTTTCAGCTGGTTTCTTTATAGGGATCGTAGGGTTAACACTTATTGTTACATATATTGCTGCTAGAAGAACATCTTCTGCAAGTGATTTCTACACTGCTGGTGGTGGGTTAAAAGGTTGGCAAAACGGATTTGCCATTGCCGGTGACTACTTATCCGCAGCCGCATTCCTCGGCGTTTCGGGTGCGATTGCATTAACAGGCTTTGACGGGTTCTTCTTCTCTGTCGGATATGTCGTAGCCAATTTAGTTCTACTATATATAATAGCGGAACCGATGCGTAATTTAGGACGCTATACATTGGCAGATATGCTGACTGCGCGTTTTAATGAAAAACGAATTCGCGGTGTAGCAGCAACTGGTACGATCATTATCGTCATTTTATATATGATTGCCCAATTGGTTGGTGCCGGTGCACTAATTAAACTTTTATTCGGTATTGAGTATTGGATGGCTGTTTTAATCGTAGGAGTTATGATGACGACGTACGTACTGTTTGGTGGAATGACGGCAACAAGCTGGGTACAAATTATTAAAGCAGGCCTATTATTGTTCGGTACGACATTACTAGCGTTTTTAGTATTCTCGAAGTTTGATTTCAATTTGGTGAAAATGTTTGATACGGTCAGCACAAATTACGGGGACCAATATTTAGTGCCTGGAATGAAGTACACATCTACAATCGATTCGGTTTCGATGATGCTTGCGTTAGTGCTTGGTACATCGGGTTTACCACATATTCTAATGCGATTCTTTACAGTAAAAGATGCGAAGACGGCACGTGCATCGATTTCATGGACAACGTGGATTACAGCGATCTTCTTCTCGCTGACAATCTTCTTAGGCTTTGGTGCCATGCATTTCGTCGGATTTGAAAAAATCATCGCGGAAAATGCTGCGGGTAATACGGCTGCCCCACTGTTGGCTGAGTTTTTAGGCGGCAATATATTACTGTCATTCATTTGTGCGGTGGCATTTGCTACTATATTAGCGGTTGTATCCGGTTTAGTATTAACAGGTGCATCAGCCATTTCCCATGATATTTATGGTGAAATCCTGAAAGACGGTAAACTAACAGAAAAGCAACAAGTATTAGCTGCAAGAATCGGTTCAATTTCGATTGCAGTTGTTTCGATCCTTTTAGCACTGTTTGCGCAAAGCCTAAATGTTTCCTTCCTCGTATCGTTTGCATTTTGTATCGGAGCATCGGCAAACTTACCGGTTATCCTTTATACGATCTATTGGAAGAAATTCAATGCAAACGGCGCGGTTGCTGCAATGGTAACAGGCTTAGTTTCTTGTCTAGTATTAGGTGCACTTGGTCCGAACATTTGGAGTCCTACTGGAAATGCGATATTTGTAGGCGAACCAATCGTTAATTTAGCGGTACCTGCCATCATTACCATTCCTTTAAGCTTCTTTGCAGGTTACCTGGGCTCAATATTAACGGCGCATAAGGTGGAACAAGCAGAGGCAGAACGCGTTTATAAAGAAATCCGCGTTAAAGCACATACAGGTGTTTCTGTGCAGGATGTTTCCCATTAATTATGATAGGAAAATAAATTAGAACAAGAATTTTAAAATATAGAAAACTGTCTCGAAAATAGTTGCTATTTTTGAGCAGTTTTTTTATTTTTTATACCATTTTTTACATGAATATAACTTTTCGAATATACTGAATTTATTTTTTTGTAAAATAAATCATTTTTTAAATATTACTTTTCGTTATACAAATGAATAATATTTTCTTATCATATATTTTCTGCTTTTTTCCAAATTCACAGTGAATTTCACTCTCCAAACCCATGTGAAATCTACCTTTCCATTGAATATCCAAATTATAACATTTTAAATTTTTCCCGTTAATGTATTATTTTTTCTCTATTAAACTTATTTTTGCAAGAAATTTTTCTGCATAATTTATTCAAAAAGTGTTGCAATTTTGTTACAGCTAAAATAGAATGAAAATGTAAAATCCTAAAAGTAGAATTTTACGTACATTAAGCAGTAATAATTATCACAAAATGGGGGAATGTTTATGGGGAATAAGCAAAAGCCAATCATTGATTATGAGAGAATTGCATCACAGCAATCTTTCAGACAACTGGCGCGGAAAAAGAATTCATTTTTATGGACGGTTACCGCAATCTTTTTAATCCTTTACATGTTATTACCAATCTTAACTTCGTTTACAGAAATCTTACATCAAAAAGCGATTGGTGATATTACATGGGTATGGCTTTACTCAGCTGGATTGTTCGTAATGACTTGGGGCTTAGCTCACTTCTATGTATCACGTGCAAACAAGTACGATGCAGAAGCAAAAGAAATCATTGCGGAATATGAAGGAGGTCGAAGCAAATGAGTTTTACAGCGATATTCTTCTTCGTAGCAATTGTAGGTTTAACTTTAGTCATTACTTGGTGGGCTTCTAAACGTACATCGAGTGCAGCGGATTTCTACACAGCTGGCGGCGGATTAACAGGCTGGCAAAATGGTATGGCCATTGCCGGTGACTACTTATCGGCAGCATCTTTCCTGGGTATTGCAGGTTCGATTGCCTTATTCGGATTTGATGGCTTCTTCTTCTCGATCGGTTACCTAGTAGCCTACTTAGTAGTTTTATATATCGTAGCCGAGCCATTACGTAACTTAGGCCGATTCACTTTAGCCGATATGATTACAGCTCGTTTCGATAAAGCAAAAGTTCGTGGTACAGCAGCATTATCTACGATTACAATCGTATTGTTCTACATGATCGCTCAGCTTGTAGGTGCAGGTGCCCTTATTCAATTACTGTTAGGTATTGAATACTGGATGGCGGTACTTCTAGTTGGTGTCATGATGACAATTTATGTATTATTCGGTGGTATGACAGCAACATCTTGGGTACAGATCATTAAAGCAGCTCTATTAATGTTAGGTACTGTTATTATTTCATTCTTAGTATTAGCAAAATTCGACTTTTCTATTGCTCAAATGTTTACACAAATGACAACGGTAACAGAGCATGGCGAAGCTTACTTAAACCCAGGTTTACGTTATACAAACGGTATTGATACAATTTCAATGCTAATGGCGTTAGTACTTGGTACAGCGGGTCTTCCGCATATCCTGATGCGTTTCTTCACAGTAAAAGACGCACAAACAGCCCGTTCTTCAGTCATTTGGGCGACTTGGATTGTTGGTATTTTCTATGTATTAACAATTTTCCTAGGTTTCGGTGCTGCAGCATTCGTTGGTGCAGACAAAATCATCGCAGCAAACCCGGCTGGTAACATGGCCGCTCCACTATTGGCACAAGCGCTTGGTGGCGACATCCTGTTCTCATTCGTGTGTGCGGTAGCATTCGCGACAATCTTAGCAGTAGTAGCAGGTTTAGTACTTTCTGGAGCATCTGCCCTATCTCATGATATTTATGGTCAGATCATTAAAAAAGGTAAAGTTACGGAACAAGAAGCGGTTAAAGCAGCTCGTATCGGTTCAATCATTATCTCAGTTGTTTCGATTCTATTAGCTTTAGGTGCTCAAACATTAAACGTAGCATTCTTAGTATCGTTAGCATTCTGTATCGCGGCATCAGCGAACTTACCGGTAATCATCTACACAATTTACTGGAAACGCTTCAACACATCAGGTGCTGTTACAGCGATGTTAACAGGTTTAATCTCTGCATTAATCCTAGTTGCCGTTTCTCCAAACGTATGGAATCCGGTTGAAGGTAAAGCAATCTTTGTTGGTGAACCGTTAATTATGTTAACGAACCCTGCATTAATTTCTGTACCTCTTGGTTTCTTAGGTGGATTTATCGGTACAATGATTTCTAAGGAAAGAAATGATCTGAAATACCGCGAAGTTGAAGTAAAAGCGCAAACTGGTATTTCTGTACAAGACATTTCTCACTAATCATACTCTTCCTTACTTCGACGAGTTGAGGAAAAACAAATCAGCTTCTAACAATGTTAGAGGCTGATTTTTTATAACTTCCTTGTTATTATGAAATCTCCCCTATCCTATGTTGAGGAGTGAAGCGATGACGGTTGAACAACATATACGTGTATTCATTTGTGTTGTAGTGATGGGCTGTATTGTCGGCTTTGTACTAAACGGGAAAGAAATTGAGACGGACTCCCCTTATATCGATTACGTAAAAGCGCAGCAATGGCCTTTTAACGAAGCGTTGCACATTGCGGATGTATTTGATGGCCATTATGAATTGACCTACTGGGAGTACTTTACTGCGCGAAATGGCGAGCATGTCGTCCAGTTTACCGGAACGAATGCTGAACAGCAGGATATTTACCAGTTTATCGTCGAAAAAGATTACACAGGATTTCTAATCGGTGCGGTCAAACAAAATAATATCCTTTTGCCGCCTGAACAAAAATGGTCTTTTGTCAAAACGCTCACGAATAAAAAAGCGTCAAAATCCGGAGAATTTCTTGCCGGATTTTGACGCTTTTTCTTGGCTGTTTTTCTAGTAAAAACAGGAATATTCTCCTTAATATTTCATGGTACAATAGAAAAGCAGCATCCAGCTGACTCCTTTTGTAAAGGAGGTGTACTACTGTGTCTTATCCATCACGCAAAGAAAAGGCTAAGGCTGTTTCGGAAAAAAAGCGTAAGGAAAAACTCGCCATTTTTCGTTATGCGACAGATCTTTTTCGACTTGTCGATACCATTTATCGTTTTTTCCGAATGATGCTGTAAAAAATTTATTTTCACCACTTAGACTCGCCATCTAGGTGGTGTTTTTAATTTCCATCCAATGAGCAAATAAAAAAGCGATTGGGGGCCACCCAACCGCTTTGTACTACTGTAGATCCATCACGCATGAATCTTACTAACTTCATTGTATGAAAGTATGCCTTTCATGTCAATGAATTACTTTTATCATATGTTTTGTTTTCGGCTAATATACATGAATCCTTACTCTGTCTTTTCAACATAGGCGCGGCAGATTGCCCCATCGCCATCTGTATCAATTCGCAGTGATCCGTTTGAGTAACGGTCCGCTCTCGTTAAGGATGTTACTGAAATTGTTTCCTGAATGCCTTTTTCGGTCTCGATTGTAAACGTATTTCTAAAGTTCACAACTAAAATTGTGTAAATACGGTGCGGGTTCGATTTTAACTCTTTTAAAATAACGACACCGCGTTTCGCACGGTTGCCAAGTTCAAGTTCAGATAACAGCATACGCTTAACGGCACCGCGCTGTGTAACGATAACGAGTTCTTGTTCCTGCTCCGGATTTAAGATAGCCACCGCCGCAAGATACTCGCCCTCTTTAACAATGATTCCTTTAACGCCAGCTGTTTTCACTCCTGTTACCGGAAGATCTTCCATAGGGAATCGGATTGTATAGCTTGTGTTTGTCGAAAGCAATACTTCTTCTTTATCCGTAACGAGACGAGCAAAAATCATCTCGTCATCGCCTTTTAAATTCATTGTCTTAATCGGTTTCGAATAACGCGTGACAATGTAATCGGCAAGTGCCGAACGCTTAATTTGACCTTCTCTTGTAGCTGTAAATACATACAGATCCGGTTTTTCGAACGTATCAATCCCAATGACTTCGATGATTTCCTCGTTTGAGTCGATCGGTACAATACTCGAAATATGCTGTCCGAGATCCTTCCAGCGAATATCCGGCAATTCATGTACCGGCTGGTAAATGTAATGTCCTTTGCTTGTGAACAGCAGTAAATGATGCTGTGTATTCAAGTTGGCTTCATACAGCAAGTAATCGGAATCTTTCATCGCAAAGTCCTTGCCGTTGGATGCATTGTGTGAACGAAGGCTTGTCCGTTTTACATAGCCGTCTTTTGTCACGGTTACAACAACTTCTTCGCTTGGTACCAACACATCACGCGTTACTTTAATTTCTTCGATTTCTGCTTCGATCGTTGAAAGACGCGGTGCCGTAAAACGTTTTTTAATATCGTTCAATTCCGATTTAATAACACGGATCAATTTCTTTTCGTCCTCTAAAATGGCTTTCAGTTTCACAACAAGCTGTTGGAGCTCATCCTGCTCTTTTTGAAGCTGTGTAATATCGGTATTTGTTAAACGGTAAAGCTGAAGGCTGACAATTGCTTCTGCCTGTTCTTCCGTAAAACCGAATTTCTCCATAATGTTATTTTTCGCATCACGTTTATCTTTCGATGCACGGATTGTTTCAATCACTTCATCTAAAATGGATAAGGCTTTCATAAGTCCTTCAACGATATGTAAGCGATCCTCTGCTTTTGTTAAGTCATATTGGGATCTGCGTCGCACAATTTCCTTCTGGTGATCAATGTACGCATCCAACATGAGCGGCAATGTCATCATCATCGGACGACGGTTATGAATCGCAATCATATTGAAGTTATATGAAACTTGCAAATCCGTTGATTTTAATAGGAAATTTAAAATCCCTTGTGCCGGCACATCTTTTTTCAGCTCAACAACAATTCGTAAACCGTCACGATCCGATTCATCACGAATTTCGGAAATGCCGTCCAAACGTCGGTCATTTACACGCAGCTCGTCCATTTTACGGATCATGTTGGCCTTATTTACTTCAAACGGGATTTCGGAAATGATTATCTGCTCTTTATTGCCTTTTAACTGCTCAATTTCAGTACGTGAACGGACAATGATTTTCCCTTTGCCTGTTTCGTACGCTTTTTTAATGCCGTCTAAACCTTGAATAATCCCGCCTGTCGGAAAATCCGGGCCTTTAATGACAGTCATCAGTTCATCGACTGTGCAGTTTTTATTGTCAAGACGCATTAAAACCGCATCAAGTGCTTCCTGCAGATTATGTGGCGGAATATCCGTCGCATAACCAGCCGAAATCCCTGTTGCGCCGTTAACTAATAGATTCGGGAATCGAGATGGCAATACAGTCGGTTCCATATCCTGGTCATCGAAGTTCGGAACGAATTCAACTGTATTTTTATTAATGTCACGTAACAGTTCTGAGGCAATCGCCGAAAGTCGAGCTTCCGTGTAACGCATCGCGGCTGGCGGGTCCCCATCGACAGAACCGTTGTTACCGTGCATTTCAATCAGCATATGACGGCTTTTCCAGTCCTGACTCATACGGACCATCGCATCATATACAGAGCTGTCACCGTGCGGATGGTAGTTACCGATTACATTACCGACTGTTTTTGCCGATTTACGGAACGGCTTGTCAAAAGTATTACCTTCATGGAACATCGCATATAATATACGACGTTGTACAGGTTTTAGCCCGTCACGTGTATCCGGTAATGCACGGTCTTGAATAATATATTTGGAATAGCGACCAAAACGGTCACCCATTACTTCTTCTAATGGCAAATCTTGAAATTTTTCTACAAAACTCATTATTCGTTAACCTCCTCATGCTGGATGAATTCATTTTCTAAAATGCTTGCATCCTCTTCCATGCCGAAGTTGACGTTTGATTCAATCCATTTACGACGAGGCTCTACTTTATCGCCCATCAATGTTGTAATACGACGTTCTGCACGTGCTCCATCTTCAATTTTCACACGGATTAATGTACGTGTTTCCGGATTCATCGTTGTATCCCAAAGCTGGTCGGCATTCATCTCACCTAACCCTTTATAGCGCTGAATGATATAGCCTTTGCCGATTTTCTTCGTAGCGGCACTCAGCTCCTGTTCAGTCCAGGCATAGATCAGCTCCTGCTTTTTACCCGACCCTTTCGATACTTTATAAAGAGGCGGTAACGCGATATACACTTTTCCTGCTTCGATAAGCGGACGCATATAACGGTAGAAGAATGTCAGCAACAGTACTTGAATATGGGCACCATCTGTATCGGCATCGGTCATGATGACAATTTTATCGTAAGCGGCATCTTCCACTGAGAAATCAGCTCCGACACCGGCACCGATCGTATGGATAATCGTCGCGATTTCTTCATTTTTCATAATATCCTGCAGCTTGGCCTTTTCGGTATTGATGACTTTACCGCGCAACGGCAAAATTGCCTGGAATGTACGGTCACGGCCTTGTTTTGCCGAACCGCCAGCAGAGTCACCCTCTACTAGGTATAATTCATTTCTCGAAGCATTTTTCGACTGTGCAGGTGTCAGCTTACCGGACAGAAGCGTACTCGATTTTTTCTTTTTCCCGTTACGGGCATCATCACGTGCTTTACGTGCAGCTTCACGCACTTGTTGGGCACGAATGGCTTTCCGCACTAAAGAAGCCGATAGCTCGGCGTTTTCTTCTAGGACATACATTAATTGTTCTGAAACAACGGTATCAACAGCAGAGCGTGCTTCTGATGTACCAAGCTTCCCTTTTGTCTGCCCTTCAAATTGCAGCAGATTTTCAGGAATACGGACAGAAACAATTGCTGTCAGGCCTTCACGAATATCCGTGCCTTCCAGGTTTTTATCTTTTTCTTTCAGCAATCCGATTTTGCGTGCGTATTCATTGAATACACGTGTCAACGCTGTTTTAGCACCCGTTTCGTGCGTACCGCCATCACGTGTACGGACATTGTTAACGAATGATAAAATCGTTTCGGAATAACCGTCGTTAAATTGCAGCGCGAATTCCACTTCAATTTCCTGAATGATGCCTTCTACATATTTAACCGGATGCAATACATCTTTTTCTTCGTTTAAATATGCAACGAATGCTTCAATACCGCTTTCATAATGGAAAATTTCATGCTTTCCTTCTCCGCGCTCATCGATCAATTCAATTTTTAAACCTTTTAATAAAAACGCAGATTCGCGTAAGCGCTCTGCCAAAGTATCATAATTATATTTAACGACAGAAAAAATCGTCGGATCCGGCAAGAAATGTACTAGTGTTCCTGTTTCCTTCGTTTTTCCGATCATATCAAGCGATGTAGCCGGCTTCCCGCCTTGCTCAAAACGTTGGCGGTAAATTTGCCCGTCACGATAAATCGTTACTTCCAAAAATGTTGATAAGGCATTTACAACGGATGAACCTACACCATGTAAACCACCACTTGTTTTATAGCCGCCTTGTCCAAACTTTCCGCCTGCATGAAGGACGGTGAAAATAATTTCCGGGGTTGGTTTGCCCATTTTATGCATACCTGTTGGCATACCACGACCATGGTCACGCACGCTAATACTGTTATCTTCATGAATCTTCACGATGATATGATGTCCAAATCCAGCAAGCGCTTCATCCACTGCATTGTCTACAATTTCATACACTAAGTGGTGAAGACCTCGACTATCTGTAGAACCAATATACATCCCTGGTCTTTTGCGTACGGCTTCTAAACCTTCTAATACTTGAATGGCATCTTCATTATACGAAATACCGGTTTGGTTTTTTACCAAATGTAATCCCCTCCAAAAATACAAACAAACGTTCTATTTACTACCTAATCGTACGCTCAAATATGCATGATGTCAATGTTTAAAGGTACTGATTTAGGCTTTGCAAAGATTAATTGTATCACCAATAACGAACGTTTAAAAGCATATCCTTTAGCAGCAAACAATAAAATGTAACTTTTTCCCTGTTTTTTACATAGGCGAAAAAATAATACCTCTTTCCTTCTATTAAAAAACATTGTAAAATATTCAATACATACTATTAGTACCAACTGATAATTCTGAATTCGAAAGGAGCACAACACTTGATCAACGCGTTAATTATTATTTGTGCTTATTTAATCGGTTCCATTCCATCAGCTTTATGGATTGGCAAAATTTTTTACAAAACGGATATTCGACAAAAAGGCAGCGGCAATTTAGGCACGACCAATACATTTCGAGTATTGGGCAAAAAACCGGGCATCGCCGTATTGCTTATTGATATATTGAAAGGGACGGCTGCGGTATTGCTTCCGTTATTGCCGTTTTTCGCAGACAGCACGGTCCATCCTTTAATCTTGGGTGTCATCGCAGCTGCGGGCCATATGTTCCCGATTTTCGCCAGTTTCCGTGGAGGAAAGGCGGTTGCTACGAGCGGTGGCGTTATTTTAGGCTATAATTTACCGTTATTTATAATTTTAATCATTGTATTTGTCATCGCTTTAAAACTAACAAAAATGGTCAGCTTATCATCTATGATTGTGTCCGCTGCAGCGGTGATTTATGTCATCGGTCATTGGATGATAACGGGTGAATATGCGTTATTCATTTTAGTTGTCGTATTGGCTGGCTTCATTTTTTACCGTCACCGTGAAAATATTAAGCGGATCAAAGCCGGTACTGAACCGAAAATTAAAGGATTTTAACTAATTGACTGAAGGGGTTTCCTTTCAGTCTTTTTTTGTAGTCAAAATTTCAGAACGCGAGCTTTGTAAGTTTTTTTTATTTCCTGCATAATGACAGTAGAGGTGAAATATATGGAAATCAGACTATCAGAAAAAGCACTTACTTGGTTTAAACAGGAAATGGAAGTAGAAAAAGGCGATTTCATTCGTTTTTATGCAAGGTATGGAGGTTCTTCACCTTTTCATGAAGGGTTTTCGTTAGGGATGACGCGGGAGCAGCCGCATGAAATAGGCATTGAAACCGTTGTGGAAGATATTCATTTTTATATTGAAAAGTCCGATGAGTGGTTTTTCAACGAACATCATTTAGTTGTAGATGTCGCCGATTCATCCGATGAATTAACTTATTCCTATGAAAAATAAACACCTTTTTATCGCTCTCTAATACGAACAATTCGCCGTCGAAAAGTTCAAATGTTTCGAAATTTTAGTAAATCCGTTTTTGCCGATTCAATCGTTATAATGAGTAAGGATTATATCGAAGATTGATGAGGGATTATATGTGAAAGCGAAACAGGAATTTTATTGGCGCTGCGTATTTTTTATTGCAGGCATCATTGTTTTATCATTAGGCGTGACATTAACGATCAAAGGACAAATACTTGGCGTTGGGTCATGGGATGTCCTTCATATCGGACTACAAAAAAACTTGGGCTTAACGGTCGGTACATGGTCTATCATTTTAGGCTTGCTCATTCTGGCTGTTGATACGTTTTTCACGAAAAGATTGCCGAAAGTCGGAACGTATTTGGACATGTTCCTGACAGGTATTTTTATTGATATATTTATGATTGTATTACCGGATGCGAATACACTGTTTGAACAAACATTGGCATTTGTTGTTGGCGTTATCCTGCTGGGCTTCGGCTGCGGCATGTATATGGTGGCTAACCTTGGTGTAGGGCCTCGTGACACGTTAATGCTGTTGTTGGTTCACCGTCTTGGCTGGAGTGTCAACCGTGCACGTACAACAATGGAAGTAACGGTTGCTATAATAGGTTTTATATTGGGCGGACCAGTCGGAGTCGGTACGGTATTTATGGCGTTCGGCTTAGGGCCTGTCGTACAATGGGCGCTCAAATGGAACGGAAAGCTGTTCCACCGCGCAGCAGGTGTTGAGAGTGTCGTTATATAAAAATATGTAGAGAGCAAGCATTATGCGTTTGCTTTCTTTTTTTTATATTTAAATTATTACAATTTTCAAAAAATACTTTCGTAACAATGTAAAAAAGTGCATAGTAATAAGTGGAGGTGTTTTTAAAATGATACATATTGAAAATATCCATTTATATCGCAATGACAAGAAGATTTTAGATGATTTAAGCTGGCATGTGCAAAAGGGACAGCATTGGGCCATTTTAGGGTTGAACGGCTCAGGCAAAACGACGTTGCTGAAAGTCATTAACGGCTACATTTGGCCAAACAAAGGAAGCGTCCAAGTACTTGGTGAAACATATGGCAAGACCTATATACCGAAGATGCGGACGCGGATCGGCTGGGTAAGCAACGCGATGATCGATAATTTCAACTGGCAGGATAATGCGATTGAAATCGTGCTCAGCGGAAAATTCGGGGCCCTTCGACTATTCAATGATGTGACAGATGAAGAAATTAATCATGCAGTTTCTATTATGAAGCATTTTCACTGTGATCATTTAGCAAATAAATCATTCGAGCATTTGTCACAAGGTGAACGGCAGCGTGTTCAAATTGCAAGGGCCATTATGGCAGATCCCGAAATTCTCATATTGGATGAACCGTGTGGCGGGCTTGACTTGATTGAACGGGAAAACTTACTGCAGACGATCGAACAGATTGCACAAGCTGAAAACGGCCCTACCCTCATCTATGTGACTCACCATGTAGAGGAAATTCTGCCTTGCTTTAGCCATGTGCTTTTAATGAAAGACGGAAAAAATATCGAAGCCAATGCACGGGAAACGGTTTTAACAGACGAATTATTAAGCGATTTCTTCGGGCGTGAAATCAGTTTGCAAATCGAACGCGAACGTGCCTGGGTCGCGATTAAATAAAACGAACCAGCAGGAGTCCACCTCTTGCTGGTTTGTTTCATTTTATACACACTAAATATGATATTCAATATTCTCATCAACATAATGCCATTCGTACGGTGTTTCTTGGTATACGTAGTAGTTCAGCCAGTTGTAGAACAATAGATGCGAATGGGCACGCCAAACATTTTTCGGTGCCTGCAGCGGATCGTTATTCGGGAAATAGTTGACCGGAATATCCGTATTGTCCGGATCTTTCTCGATATCGCGGAAATACTCATCCGATAATGTCGTTGCATCATATTCCAGATGCCCTGTAATCATAATATGTTTATTGTTTTTCGATTGAACGATAAACACCCCTGCATCATCCGAATAGCTGAGTAAACGCAAGTCGGGATGTGCTCGTACTTCATCAATCGAAACCGATGTATGGCGTGAATGCGGTGCAACATACTCGTCACTGAACCCACGTACTAGATCTACTGTTAAATCCGTAATCACATGGGAATATACACCGGAGCACTTCTTCGGCAATTCGAATTTACCAATGCCAAAATGGTGGTACAGAGCAGCCTGTGCGCCCCAACATATATACATGATTGAAGTAACATGTTCATTTGCCCAGTCCATCACATGCGTAATTTCGTTCCAGTAGCCGACATCTTCAAAATCCATTTTCTCTACTGGCGCACCCGTAATAATAAGACCATCAAAACGACGGTGCTTCACTTGGTCAAATGTTCGGTAAAATGTATCTAAATGCGATTTGGAAACATTTTTTGATTCGTATGTAGCTGTATTTAAAAATGTGACATCTACCTGTAATGGTGTATTCCCGAGCAAGCGCAGCAACTGCAGCTCGGTTTTCTCTTTTTCAGGCATTAAATTAAACACTAAAATATTTAGCGGTCGAATTTGCTGCGTTTTCGCACGGTCCTCCTCCATGACGAAAATCTTCTCTTTTCTAAGCAGCTCACCCGCCGGTAAATGTTTCGGAATATTAATCGGCATTTCACTTTCCCCCTCATAAACTATTTCAAAATACTTTTAATAATCAGTCGTGTTCAGGCATTGCATTGTTTTACGAGCGAAACGAACCGTTCCAGAACAACATAAAAAGCCCCTCTCACTCCAGCAAAACAGAATTGAGAGGGGCTTTTACCCGTTCTTATCTGCCAAGGTCAACACCTTGCTGGAAGTAGCACCTTTCTAGTAACACTAGAGGTTGCTGAAGCATCATAAGGCCAAGTCCCTCCGCTTCTCTTGATAAGACTATTAAATTGTCATTAGTGTATCATGTACTTTATAGTTTTGCAATAATTCAAAAAATATTATTTCACTCATCCTGAAGCTGTTCTTTTTCTATGTTGAATAAGATGGTTTCCAGCCGCTCATCCCATACACTTGTCAATGTATTGTATACACGTACAAAATGTCTGTTTTCCTTTTGATCGAACAATAAAAAACATAGGACCGGTATATCATTAATCTGGATCGATTCCGTCGACACAACACTCGTTATATAGTGCGGAACTTCATCTTCCGCCACCGGTTGTTCGGAAAGCTGCTGTTGAATGAAATCAACAAGCAACGTTTCTTCAATCGCTTCGATTTCTTCTGTATCCATTGTCGGGAAAGGCTCCGGAAACTCTTCTATATCCGCAAATTCCTCCAGGTCCCCCTCCAACGGCTGTTCATGAATCGGACTGTATTGAATAAAGTAACTTGTTTCTTCTAGTTCCTCTTCAAAAATGCCCGATTCCAGCTGTGCTTTCCCTTTAGCAGTAAGCGCAAATTCCTGTTCTTTCACTATCATGCCGAGTTGTAACATTTTATTCGTCAAATCATGAATAAATAACGGTTCCACCAATAAAATTTCGGCTAATAGCTCCACATTTTTCAGTTTTGCCTTTTCAAATGAAATAAGCATCATCTTCATTAAAATATCCATGGCATTACGCATCACGGGATGATATTTTACTTCCAATGTATGAATCGGAATGGCATATTGCATTTGCTTTTTAATTTCAATAGATGGGTTTTGGCCGAGTTCTTTCTGCAGCTGTAAAACTGTTCCTTGTAAATCCATTCAATCCAATCCCCCTGTTTCTATACAGCAAAATAGCCGTCCTGTTCTTTGACTGTCGTTAAGACATGGGCATACATATCCCTTGTTTTCGCGCTCTTTGGACGCTTCGTAAACATTTCGGTACTGCCGACCATAATGAGCAGTTCCCGGGCGCGGGATAAGGCAACATTGAGACGTCGGTAATCTTTCGCAAAGCCGATTTCTCCGCGCTCATTGTCATGATTCCGCACCATGCTGACAATAATGACATCCATCTCCATCCCCTGGAATTTATCGACCGATCCAGTACGGATGTGTAAATGCGGTACACTGATCTCCTGCTCGATCAAACGATTAATGCGCTTTACCTGCTCCGCGTAGAATGAAATAACGCCAACCGATTTTAATGCGTCGTGTGGAATCAGACCTTGTGCCTTTGCCTGCTCCGTTGCGGCATTTAATTCGAGCAGCTGCTGTTTAATCTGTTCCAGCTCAGCTAAATTGAATAAACTTGAGCCTTCCTTCATCCGCTCTTCAAAAAATGGTTTGGCATTCGGTATATCGAGCCATAGCAAATGATGATTTCGTGTAATTTTGGATGTTTCAAGGAAATGATCTCGTACAGCATCTGAATCTTCTAACCCACATTGCAGCTGTTCGGATTCATTTTCGTAAAACGGTGTAATAGTTGACATAATATTTTTATGCATACGATACTGAAGGGCAAGCATCGTTTTGTTCTGCGACGGCAAATTATTATATAAACGCTCAAACAATGATTCTTCGAGTAATCTTTCAAGCTCCCGTTTTTCTTCAAATGTTGTACTTTCCTTCACAACTTGCTCCAATGTTTCTTCAAAGGTCGCATCG
The DNA here is from genome assembly GCF_038008025.1 of Solibacillus sp. FSL W7-1324. NCBI lineage: Bacteria > Bacillati > Bacillota > Bacilli > Caryophanales > Caryophanaceae > Solibacillus > Solibacillus sp. FSL W7-1324. Next base: position 1,743,229 of record NZ_JBBOYH010000001.1, on the reverse strand, counting down.
CCTACAAGCGGCGGCAATTGGTGATGATCCCCAACTAAAATAATTTTTGCGCCTTTTAACATCGGCAGTAACAGTTCCGGTGGTGTTGCTTTTGAAACTTCATCAATAATGACAACATCAAACGTCGGGTAGTTGTCCATAAATTCTTTATTTGCTGAGGCAACACATGTTGTGCCGATTACATTGGCATGTTTCACGTACAATTTCCGGATTTCATCCAAGTCATGGGCATTGGCATTTTTCAATAACCCATGCCATTCGTTTTGAAGTTCTGCTGTTACCGGAAGCAAACTGATTTTCACTTCTAGCGTCTCGATCTTTTCTGTAAGCAGTGTAATCTTTTCATTCACTTCAATGATTGCCTGCTCAGGGTTCAGTTTTGTCAGCTGTTCAAGTTCTGTGCGGCGTTTTTCAAGCTGTACGCCTTCGCTGTTGATCCCTTTAAAGCGCACTGTTAACTGTTCAACCGTCTCAGTACCAAGGGCAATCTGTTCATTTAAAACTGCCAGCTCTTCCGCTTTTTTGTTCAGTTGAAGCTCCACTTTTTCACGGTTTTGGCGCTGTGTTTCAGTTTTCATCTGATCCAGCTCATTTGTTGCGAGCAGTTCTTCCAGCTCATCTGTTGTATGATTCAGCGTAATCGACGGATCGATTTTTTCATTGATTGTATCCATTTGGGATTTAACCGTTGTTGCCTCTTCTTCCAGCTGCTGAAGATGCTGTGCCTTCACATCATTTTGCTCTTTGAACTGTAGGATGATTTCCTCTTTCAGCTTTTCGAAAATTAGTACGGTTTCACGGATTGCATCCATATATTTATTGTTCAGCTGCTCGATGTATTGCATGCGCAAATGAATTCCCTGAATGGAGCGGGTGCCGTTTTGAGCATTTACACGGCGGTCCCTAAAAGCAATACTCAGCTTCGTCAAAAACTCCTGAATCTCTTCCAGTGTATAATGATGCCCCATATCCAGTCTATCCGGTGTTACATGAATCCCTAACGCCGTTTCACTGTAGTGCAATGCCTTTTCCAGACGTTCTTTCACATCTTTGATCGGCTTATACTGCTCCATTTGCGGCTGAATTCGATCAAGTGCCGTAAGTAAGCGGTCCATCGCATAGTTCCGGCGAATATTGTATTCACTCATGAACTCCTCTATTTCATACACTTTTTTCAACGAAGCGATTTTATCAACGAGCAGATCATACTGTGACGTTTCATTGGCCTTTTCAATTTTCGTCTTAACTGCATCAAAACGCTGCTGGAATTGATCAAGCTGCGCCTTATAATGACTTTGCGTAAGTTGCTGCTGGTAGTTTTCTCTCGCTTCTTTCAACTGTTGCGCTTGTTCTGTCAGTTGTTCGACTGACAATCCGTCTTTAACTTGCTGTTCAAAGTTGGCAACAGTTTCGGCTACTGTGCTCCCTGTCGCCTGCAGTTTCTCCAGTTTGCGTTCATTGTCTTCCAGTTCTTTTTTACATTCGGTCAATTCTTTTTTTAATGCCAGAATCTTTTCGGCCAGAACATGCAATTCTGCTTTTGCCGCTTCTTTTTGTTCAATTTGCAGTTCCAGCTCTTTTTGTTTTTGTTCAAGCGCGGTAATCTCATTTTGCGCTTCATTGATTTCATCATTTAAAAGCTGTTCTTTTTTCTCATGCAGCGAAATTTCATGGCCGATTGCTTCAAACGTCTGCTCCTGCCAATACGACGCAACATTTTCCTCGATAAACTTTTTCCCTTCTTCTTCAATGCTTTCCGTACGGCCATAACGTAAAATCCGGATATCTTTGTTCGATAAAAGCCGGCTTAATGCATTGTCCACCGCTAAGTTCGATTGGGAAGCAACGAGTGTTTTCAAACCCGCTTTTGCATTTTGATAGCAAATTTCCGAAATGACCGTCGTTTTACCGGTACCCGGCGGACCTTGAATGACATACAGATCTTCGGAACTGATCGCCCCTTCGACTGCTTGCTGCTGGTACTGATTCAGCCGGTTATGAAAATCGAGAGGAACCGTTTTTTTGCGCTCGGCAATAACCGGTTTATCTTCGAATAAAATTGTTTCGAGGTTCGCATTTGCAGCCAATCCTTCTTTTAACCGTTCAAATCCTTTTAATAAGCGTTTTAACTGTGATTTCGTCGCGGCATTAGAGAATTCGATGTCTTCCGATTGGAACTGAAGCTCATTTCTCCGCGCCAAATTGCTGTAATACGGTTTTAAGGCAATTTCAACGGTATTTTCGTTGCGGCGGATTTTCGCAACATCCCCGATTTCCTGGACATAGCCGCGTAAACGCGCACTAAGGCCCTCCAGCTGTTTCCACTGCTTTTTATCGAGGTTGTTAATACGCACGGTCATATGAGAAAAGTCTGCATCAAATGTGACACTTGAAAAACGGGCATGAATATCTTCAATGTCCGCATTTTTGTTTAACACTTTTAAATAGCCTTCCCAGCTGCTGATCCGTTTATTGACATAATCAAAGCGTTCCTGTGCAATCGGCAGTTCATCGATGGCTTTTAGAAACGGTTCCTGGTATGTATGGCCACTAATACGGGAAGCTACGAAGTGAATTTTCATTGTCGCGCGGCGATTTGTGACAACCGGTGTCCCTTTGCCGCGTGTTCGAAAGCTTTTCGCCACAAGTCCGTTTTTCCGGTCAAATACACAGTCCATAATGACGACGCGTTCGTCAAATTTATTTTTTAGTTTTACGTTTTTATCATTATCGAAAAAGATGCTCAAATGCGTTTGTTCTGCATCGACCGATACTTTTTCAATTGCGACAATGAAATATTGCTGTAAATTAAAAAAGGCGTGTTCATCTGGAACATGCTCCTTCATCGCTTCTCGTGCCGTATTAGTCAATAAAATATGACAGCGGGTTTGAATATTTGCGATTGTTTTTGGTGCCATGAACACACCTCCCCCATAGTTTTTTATATACAGTTCCGTTTGGTCGTATATGATTATAACAATATTCGTCTGTTCATTAAAGAAAAAATGCCCTGTTATTAATTTAACAGGACATGTCGATTAACTTTGAATTTTCGCAACTTCCGCATATTTGGCATCCCATGCTGCATCAATCTTTTTCAATGCGACCGGACGGAAGTTTTCCTTTTTCACTAAAATATGTTGAGACTTCGCCGTTACTGCAACGGTGCCGTCTTCATGCAGAATTTCATAGCCGTATGTAGTGCGCAGCTTCGTATGTTCCTCAATCCATGTACGAACTGTAGCTGTTTGACCATAGCGCATCGCCGCTTTGTATTGAATCGAGAAATCCATAACAGGCGATAAATACCCGTCCTCTTCAAGTTTCGCATAGTTAAATCCTAAATCCTTCACAATCTTTGTACGCCCAATTTCGCACCAAACGAGATAATTGGCATGATAAACGACCCCCATCTGATCGGTCTCCGCATAGCGTACTTCTACTGTTGTTTCTGAAATAAACATTCTCTTCACCTCTAGAGGTATTATAGCGCTAAAGTGAAGGAGTTGTAAGGGTAATGAATCGATTGTTTTTAAAACAGTAAACGAACTAATCTGTTGATCACTTATAATCCTTCTTTACATTTTATCGAATTTCCAAATACAGCAAATTTGGAACAGCTTTCCACCTGTGCTTTGGTATACTGAATTTACTGTACGAATCACTATACAGCTGGGGGAATTTAAATGGACACAAGAGAAACTTTACAGATGATTTTAGAGTTTATTGACGAGAATATTACTGAAAATATAAGTCCGGATATTTTGGCTGCACAAGCGGGCTATTCAACATGGCATTTCTGCCGAGTATTCCAATGGGGTACCGGATATTCGGTGATGAACTATGTCCGGAACCGCCGACTTGCGTTTGCCGCACATGAACTTTCTACGGGCAAGCGGATTCTCGATATTTCAATAGTATATGGATTTGAAACTCACTCTGGATTCAGTAAAGCTTTTCGGCGTCATTACGGCTGTTCACCAGGAACTTACCGTCTGCATGCGCACAGTAATCGTCCGTTTCCGCCAAGCCTTGCCTGCACGTACAAATACTTTATCGGAGGAATTGTTATGGAACCTAAATTTGTCACACTGCCTGCTATTAATCTTGCTGGTTATGTCCTTAAAACGACGGCAACTGGCGGCGAAAACTCTACCGCAATCCCGGCTTTTTGGGACGACTATATAAGTGGCGGAAGAATGGAAAAACTTCACTCGGAAAACTTTATTAAAAAACATGATGAATACGGTGTATGCTTTCCGGAAGATCCGACTACCGGTGAATTTGAGTATGTAATCGGGGTCGAACCGAAAGAAGGTGCTAAAATTGCTGACGAATACCATGTTTGTGAAGTGCCTCCTGCAACTTATGCTGTCTTTTCAACGCCTCCTTCTGATGCAATAAATTTTGTAGCTGCTATTCAAGGAACGTGGAATTATATTTTTAATGAATGGTTCCCCAATTCCGGTTATGAGTACGCACCGGGTTGTAACGATTTCGAACTATACGATGATCGTTGTATGCTCGATGATGGGAAGATTTGTGATATTTATATTCCGGTAGTTAAGATACAAAGTTAAAGTTTTGAAGTAGTAATAATTTGCATCTAGGAAACATACATTATAATAACTGGTCACTTTATGGACCTGAGTGGATGCTCAGGTCTTTTATTCTATACTCATATAGTGAATTTGTTACTTAAGACCTTTTTACAGCAAAAATCTATTCGAAAGAGTTTCAAGCTATTATTATTTTGGGAATAACGAAAATAGAAACTTAAAAAGGGGTAATGATCATGAACATTTCAAAATTATTAGGGGCACCATATGCTAATTTAAAAACAGCGAAAGTATTTGTTAAACCGGGGCAAGTCGTCGTTACATATAATAAGAAAACTTACTTTATTGTAAAAAAAGATGTATTTACGACTATTCTTCATCCATTAAACTATAATGCGATAAATTCTTGAGAGATAATTTTATCTCTCTTTTTTATTTGTCTCCACCAGCTTACCAATAACATACAACATGGATAAATATAAATTAACTTTTCATACTAAAGCTAAACGATAAAGGATGTGCTTTGAAGGGTTAATGACAATAGGCGTATCCTCATGATGGTTATGGTGACTCGGTGCTAGTTCATACGCAATGAGCGTAACATTTAATTTTTGCTCCAGTTGTTTAATGGCATAATGTAAAAGCCTTCGCGTAACTTGCGAAGGTTTTTTAAACATTTACTTCCCCTTTATTTGGTCCAGAACATCTCGAAAAGCCTGACGCTCACCCGCTTCCCTGAAATCTCTAAAGGGATTGCCTATGCTTTCTAAACGCTTGATTACATTTGGTATTGTGAAAAGATGAGGTGTTAATTTTTCATTTACTTCTTCCCATAATAACGGGGTGGCAATCAATCCTTTATCATTGCCGCGAGCTGAATACGGTGCAACAATCGTTTTACCTTCCCTATGCTGGACATAATCCAAATAGAGCCTTTTCCCTCTATTTTTCTTCATCCGCTCGATTGTAAAGGAGTCAGGATATTGCTGTGCAAGGAAGCGGCAAATAAACTCTGTAAACACACCTGTTTCTTCATAGGAAAACGTGTGAAGCGGCAATGGGATATAAATTTGCATACCTTTCCCGCCTGACGTTTTGATATAGCTTGTCAGTTCAAAATAATCTAAAATCGATTTGAACTTTAATGCAGCATCTACCGCTAATCCGAATTCATCAACGGATGGTGGATCCAAATCCAAGACAATTTCTGTCGGCTGCTCTGAAGTGACCGGCTGAAACGGAATATGAAATTCCAAAGCGAGCTGATTGCCCAACCATAAAAGGGATTCAATGTTATTACAAAAAATAAAATGGGTGTCGTCCACTAACTGTGTCGTAACAAAATCAGGCAAATTTTCAGTATAGTTTTTCTGGTAAAAACTTTCTCCCGGAACGCCGTGCGGATAACGGATCACCGTCAACAACCGGTCCTGCAGGAAAGGCAGCAGCATCGGCGAAACCGTCTGCAAATAATATAAATAATTATCCTTTGTAATATTACTTGCGGGAAACACCGGTTTATCCGGATTTGTGATCGTTACATTTTCCGGAATCGGGTTTAACTGCCTTTGCATTTGCTGCCAGTTACAATCTGTTGCTTCCAGATGATGCTGGAATGAATGAAAGCGCGGTTCCCTCAATTTAGTGCCGTCAAAATCAATACAGGCAACGGTTACGCAAATTGAAGGAGGTATTTTAAATATACTTTTTTCCACCAGTGTCCCATTTGTTTTAAAAAAGGTGGGCAACGTTTTGCTTTCCTCTTCAGGTAAACCATGTTTAAACGACGCAATCTCCAAAAGGGTATTTTCTTTATAAATTGCCCCATTAAAGAAACCGTTTGATTGATCAAATTTCGTAAGAATAACATTTACGAGTTTCCAGTTCTTTATTTTCAGCCAGCTTTTCGTTCTCGTATCTTCCATCCATTTGCTGTTACGTTTTTTGGCAATCATCCCTTCCCCATTATGGGATTTTACGTTTTGCCAAAGTAAATGCGAATCCTCAAATACATCAATCATTTGCAGTTTTCTTGAATCGGTATATTGTATCGTTCCAGCTAAATTGAGACATTCAAAAAAGTCGGATAGTAATTGTTTTCTTGTCGTTAACCGGCTATTTCCCTTATCTTTCCCTTTTAATTTCAGTAAATCGAACACAATATAATGACACGGGAAAGTCTGTGCGTTCGATTCGATATTTTTTTGGTTCGTCATTTTCCCACGCTTTTGCACATACGAGAACTTACTTTTAAAATTGTTTATTAAATATACGACTTCCCCATCAAAGCTAAGCGGTAAGTAAGCTTTGATTTCTTCATAAATACGCTCACAATAATGAATAATTTCAGGGAATTTTTCGTTCAAAATATTCCCATTCCGGCTTTTCAGTATTGGCGACTGATTACCTTTTTCCCAAATTAAAACAGCGCGATAACCGTCATATTTTGTTTCGTATAACCAATCATCACCTAACGGAATTTCCGGTGCATCGGTTAATAACATTGGTTTCACATAAAGGCCAACTTTCGTTTTTTCTATTTATCCTTTGTTTTTTTTCGCGGACGATACATAAATTAAATTTTTAGTCCCATAGTAAGGAAAAATGAGGTGACAACATGCATACTGTCTGGAAAGGTAGTATTAGCTTCGGTTTAGTAAATATTCCGGTAAAACTACATGCGGCAACTGAAAATAAAGACGTAAAGCTCCGACAGCTCCATAAAGAATGCCATACACCAATTAGCTACAAAAAGGTGTGCGAAGGCTGTCAGGCAGAGGTAAAAGATGAAGATATCGTAAAGGCATACGAATATACAAAGAACAAATTCGTCGTTTTGGATGAGGAAGACCTGGAAAATTTACGCAAGGAAAACGAAGATAAATCCGTCGAGATTATAGATTTTGTGAAGCTGGAAGAAATCGATCCAATTTATTTTGAAAAAACGTACTATTTATCTCCTGACAATACGGGTGCAAAAGCCTATGTTCTACTTCGAAAAACATTGGAGGAATCCGGTAAAATCGGCGTAGCAAAAATTACGATACGCTCAAAGGAACAATTGGCCATTGTCCGTGTTTATAAAAACGCATTAGTGATGGAAATCATTCATTTTCCGGATGAAGTGCGGGATGTCGGGGATGTGCCGAATATCCCAAGTGTCGAAGCCGTCGTGCAAAAGGAACTTGATACGGCGCTTATGCTTGTTGAACAATTGACAACCGAGTTTGATCCGACGAAATACACCGATGATTACCGGACAGCACTTATGCAGCTGATAGAGGACAAGAAAACGGAAAGTACCGTTGTTGCAAACGAAAAACGACCGCTGCCTGATAATGTGACCGACTTGATGTCTGCATTGCAAGCATCCCTTGATAAAACGAAGAAACCGAAAACGAGAAAGCGGACAACGCCTACAAGAACAAAGAAAAATGCATAAATTAAAGCCCATTTCCGATGAAGAAATGGGCTTTAATTATATTCATACTATTTTACAGCTGCCGGTACCAATAATTCTTCGATCGCCTTCTCGATATCAAGGAATGAATCATCCGGCTCGAATCGACGAATGACACGGCCATTACGGTCTACAAGGAACTTCGTGAAATTCCAGCGAATATTGCAGCCGATTAAGTATTCCGGGTAATTCGTTTGGATTGTGTTGTATAAGCGGATTTGCTGTAATGTCTCACGAACAAATTCCGGACAATCCACTTCATGTTTTAAGTAATTGAACAGCGGATGTGTTTCCTTGCCATTCACTTCGATTTTATCAAACACTGGATATGTAACTCCGAATTGAAGCTTGCATTGTCTTGCAGACGTTTCACCGTCTTCCGGATTCTGCTCGCCAAATTGATTGCATGGAAACGAAAGAACTGTGAATCCTTTATCGGCATAGCGTTCATATAATTTTTGCATGTCCTCATATTGGAATGTAAATCCGCAACTACTTGCCGTGTTCACAATCAACATAACTTGATCTCGGTACGTTTCCATCGATAGAATCTCACCGTTTGTTTTTTTCACTAAATAATTATAAATGCTCATTAAGTCATTCTCCCTACAACGTTTAGTATAAAGCTATCATATTATAAATTTCATACAAGTACAAAATAACTAACTCAAAAAGTTATAAAAAATATGGTGTAAAAATGGGCAAAATTAAAGGCGCATCAGATTCACGAGGAATCATGCGCCAAATCATTCGATGGCTAACCGACCATCGCTAATAGTATCACCAGTTATTTGACGGTTATTCAAAAAAACAAAAATTCTTTGCTGTTTTTTATCTAGTTGCTACAGGGTATTCATATGAGTAGCACGGGAAAGATAATGAAGTAAGAAAGGAATGAATCAACATGCCAAGAAAACTGGTAGCTGCTATCAAGGAGCATGCACTGCCCTTTAACGAACAAAGTTTAAATAAAATTGTTGAATCGATCGGAAATGCCAAAATTGTGATGATTGGTGAAGCTTCCCATGGTACATCAGAGTTTTATACAGTCCGCGCAGAATTAACGAAAATGCTCATTAATCAAAAAGGATTTAATATTATCGGTGTAGAAGGAGACTGGCCTTCAGCTCAGGCAGTGAACCGCTACGTAAAAGGTTATGAAAAGGATAAGAAAAACACTGCTGCGATATTGAAAGAATCCTTTGATCGTTGGCCGCAATGGATGTGGGCAAACGAAGAAGTAGAACAATTTGTAGAGTGGCTAAAGGATAAGAATCATACATTGGAGACTAAGGTCGGGTTTTACGGCATTGATTTATACAGCCTCTTTGAATCGATGGATGAAGTAATCCACTTTTTATCTGAAAACCCTAAATACAAAGCCGATTTTGAACATGCAAAGAAAGCATTTTCCTGCTTCGAACCTTATAACAGAATGCCGGAGCACTATGCCCTGTCCACCGCTCAATTTACCGATGAATGTGTCCGTGAAGTAACGGATTTATTGAGGTCGTTACGAGAGAATAAGCAACAGTACTCGAACAAACATGAGGAAGATTTAAATGTCATGATGAATGCACTAGTTGCTAAGAACGCCGAAACCTATTACCGTGAAATGATGCAGGATGCCATCTCCTGGAATACTCGCGACTTGCATATGGTGGAAGCAATCAATGAATTATTGAAATATCACGGTGAAGATGCCAAGATCATTATTTGGGAACATAATACACATATCGGGGATGCATCTGCTACAAGTATGAAAGAAGATCAAATGATCAACGTCGGTCAACTTATCCGAGAGCAGTATGGAATGGACAATACGTATGCTATCGGATTCGGAACATATGAAGGAACAGTCATCGCTGCTGACAGCTGGGGAGATCCTCTCCAAGTAGTCCCAGTTCCCTCCTCCAAACTCAACACATGGGAAGGACAACTCCATGCTGCTGGAGGACAGGATAAAATATTGATTTTCACTGATCAAAATCGGGAATTGTTCAATGACCGGATTGGGCATCGCGCAATTGGTGTCGTCTATCATCCTGAATATGAAGCGTACGGGAATTATGTTCCGTCCAATGTCGGATCAAGATATGATGCCTTTATTTATATTGAACAGACAAAAGCATTAAAGCCATTATAAAGTGAGCGTACGTTTATCGTATCGCTTGCTTTTTATTTGTTTCAGTCACTCATCATCTTCCATTTTATCTTATAATAGTAAATATACTTTTTTCTTACAGGAGGCAATTATGATTAGAGAAGCGACACCGAATCATGCATCCGCAGCAGCCAGGCTTGCTTTACTCCTTTGGCCAGGCAACGGTTTACATGAATTCGTACAAAACATGGAAGACGTTATTACCAATCCCAACAGTACTGTTTTCTTAGCATTTGATGATGAAAAACTGATTGGATTTGCACAATGCCAGCTACGTTTTGATTATGTTGAAGGAACACATTCCAGTCCGGTCGGTTATTTGGAAGGCTTATATGTTGAAGAGCCCTACCGGAGACAGCATTTCGCACAGCAATTAGTGCAGGCATGTGAAAAGTGGGCGAAATCAAAAGGATGTACAGAGTTTGCGAGCGACTGTGAATTGTCGAATGTAGATAGTTTAAATGTTCACCTTAAATTAGGCTTTACAGAGGCAAATCGCATTATATGTTTTACAAAGAAACTATAAAGGGAGCGGTTGATTGTGGAGTTGAAACTAATGGAAGCAACTGATTTAGCAATATGCACAGAAATATTTATCAAAGTATTTAATGCAGAGCCATGGAATGACAACTGGAACTATGAAAGTGCACACCAGTATTTATCCGATTACTACAATACCCCGAACTTTCTGGGCATAATCGCTTTAGAAAATGACGAACTGCTTGGCTTTATAATGGGGGTGCAACGGAAATGGTATAGTGGCCATGAATATTTCATCCATGAAATGTGCGTCGATCAGACATTGCAAAATAAAGGTATTGGTAAAGCAATGCTGAACTATTTAGAAATCCAGCTGAAAGATAGATCAGTAGAATCGATGACACTGCTCACAAACCGTAATATACCGGCAGAACAGTTTTATAAAAATAATGGCTTTGAAGAAATTGAACGACTCATCTTTTTATACAAAGAGATAGAATAGTACGCTCCATTAAAAAATGGCTTACCTTTTCGGGTAAGCCATTTTGATTAAAACTAAATTAATTTGATAGCGCAATTTTAATATGAGCGAAATGGTGCTCCTCGTGCCATGCCAGTTTCGCCACTTTTGCGGCCACTGTGACCGGCCCGTTTGTTTCATGGGTAAATTCCCGCTTAAGCTGGTCTTCCGTTAAATGATGTCCTAACGAAACGACACGCTCATTAATACCTTCAAGCATTTTAATCGAGCTTTCTACAGGTAAGTCTGTGTCCGGCAAAACGGCCCATTTCTCTTCATCAAACCCTGGTACTGTCGGATTGTCGTCCGTTAGTGCCAGCTTCAGTCGCTGATACATGTTCAGCTGTGAATCCGCAATATGATGAACGAGCTGACGAACTGTCCATGCACCTTCACGGTAAGTTTTATTCAACTGCTCTTCATTTAATGAATCGACAACTTCTCTTAAACGTGTCGTAAACGATTCCGTTTGTTGTAACCATTCCTTCACATTGTCAAGCGTCACTTGTTCAGGTACTTGCAATGGACCAATAGGAAATCTTACATCCATGTTAAAACGCCACCTTTATCATTTTACTCATTAATGTTTAATTTTATCGTCCTCAAATAACATTGTCCCATGCTCTTTTAGATTGTTATGGAATGAGAATGCTTTTTCAAGGATATGCGGTGTTTGGCCGCCCACTTTCTCTTTAGCCTCTTCGAAATAAGCACGTAACTGTTCTTTATATTTCGGGTGTGCAATTTCAATCAATTTCTCAGCGCGCTTCACTGGTGGCAGACCACGAAGATCCGCATAGCCCTGCTCCGTTACAATTACATCGACATCATGTTCTGTATGGTCGATATGTGAAACGAACGGAACGATTGTTGAAATTGCACCATTTTTCGCTAATGAAGATGTTACGAAAATGGTAATGCGCGCATTACGGGCAAAGTCACCGGAACCGCCAATACCGTTCATAATTTTTGTACCGTTTACATGTGTTGAATTGACATTGCCGTAAATGTCTACTTCAATTGCTGTGTTAAACGAAATAACACCTAAGCGGCGAATAACTTCCGGGTTATTCGAAATTTCCTGTGGACGGAACATGATTTTATCCTTGTACTTTTCCAGGTCTTCCGCTAATGAGTCTACACGCTTCTTAGAAAGTGAGAATGCCGTACCAGCAGCGAATTTAACAATACCCGCATCGATCAGGTCAAACACACCATCTTGTAGTACTTCCGAGAATACTTCTAGATCTTTAAATTGAGATTTTTGCATTCCGTTTAAAACGGCATTTGCTACCGAACCAACGCCTGATTGAAGTGGCGCTAATGATTCCGGTAAATTCCCTACTTCGACTTCATTTGCAAGGAATGCTAATAAATTATCCGCAATCTTTTGTGTTTCTTCGTTTGGCTCAAATAATGGTGATGGAATATCTGGCTGCTCCGATAAAACGATTCCTTTTACTTTCGCAGGGTCTACTCTAATTCCGATTTCACCAATTCGATCACCTGTATTGTAAATAGGGATCTCTTTACGCTCGCCTTGCGCTTTTTGTACATAAATATCATGAAGCCCTTCATATGCTTTCGGGGCCGTTGTATTAATTTCGATAATAACATTTTCAGCTTTTTCTACAAAGATCGGTGAGTTTCCTACAGAACCTGTTGGAATGACTAGACCGTCTTCTGTAATTGCAGCTGCTTCAATGATTGCATAGTCAATTTTACCAAGTGACCCTTTACGAACCTCTTCTGCTGTATGTGATAAATGCTGATCAATATAGAAAATTTCTCCGTTATTGATCTTACCGCGCATAATCGCATTACCTTGATAAGGCACACGTAAATTGATGATTCCTGCTTCTGCCATTGATTGGTCAGCAGTTGGTCCTAATGATGCACCTGTATAAAGATTTACTTTGAAATTTTCTTGCTCTCCTCGTTTAGAAAGTGCAAGCGGAAATTCTTTTGGCTCTCCGAAAAGCGTAAAACCACTCATACCCAGATTCATGCCGTCTTCAATCCAAGACGCGGCTTCCTCCGCTGAAACAACTTTGTTTAAAAACTCTTCATTTCTGATGAACTGACTTAAATCTTTTCCCATTAACAATCACCCCAAAATAGTATTTTTAGTTCGATGTTACGATGAATTTCTGTAAATCCATATAGCCAATTAAAAAATCCGTTACACCTTATTTTTTAATCGCCTTATCTACATTGTAATGAGAGATTCGTCTTTCGTCCATTAGATACTTCCTATAATTTTCATAGAAAAAAACTATAGTGAATAAAAAAGCGGAATTAGAGAGATTTCTCACACTAAAAAACATAATTTTTCGCAACATTAATCAATTGACAAAACGCAGCAATTCAATCATACGCTGAAGTTCCACAGTTTCCATAAACCCATTTCATAAAAAAACACCTCTTTTTTAACAGAGGTGCACACAATATTAAAACTGTTTCATCCATTCCATGAAGTTTGCGATAACACCATCTAAAAATGCAATAGTTGCTTCGTCTGTCAGCTGCCCTTGTGCATCGATTTTTTCATGGACTACACCAATATACACTTCATTACCAGGTAATACCGGTGAATTTAAGCCGATTGCAAATAAAATATCACGTAAATGCATTTGCGCTTTAACAGAACCTAACATCCCCATTGATGAACCCATTATGATCGACGGCTTGCCGTTCATTACCTTGTCCACACGACTTAGCCAGTCGATCGCATTTCCTAAAACGCCGGGTATTGTAGAGTTATATTCAGGAGTAATCCAAAGGACTGCATCTGCTGCTTTTACTTTTGCCTTAAAGTTAAGGACAGCTTCAGGAGCTTCCATTTCAATGTCCTGGTTGTACATTGGCAGAGGAGTCAAATCTAGAATTTCCAAATCAAATTTATCTGCATAACGTCCTTGAATATATTTTGCGATTTTTAGATTGTATGATTCTTTGCGGATACTTCCTACAATTGCGACAACTTTCATATAGTAAAATCCCTCCAATATTTTAGAATTATTCAATAAACTTCCATTTGTCTTCTTGTATTTGGACAATGATTTTATTTTGCTACTTCCGTTTATAGATATACCCAAACAAATGAAATGGCGAAACCAATGAAAAAACACGTAAAAGTTCGGCATACAAACTTTCACGTGTTATTAATTATTTTTATTAATGATGGGCATGATCAATTGCCTGATGGAGCAAGTTGATCACATGGTCGTCTGCGCTTGTATAGTATAGTGTCGTTCCTTCTCTTCTGAACTTTACTAATCGCAAGTTCTTTAAAAAACGCAATTGGTGGGAAACGGCCGACTGATTCAAATCAAGCTTTTCCGCAATGTCATTTACCGAATGTTCTTCACAGCATAACATGTTTAAAATACGGATTCGTGTCGGATCGCTTAATGCCTTGAATGTTTGCGAAACGACAAACAATGTTTCTTCATCCAATTCATGTTGGGTTCTTTTTTCCATTGTCATACGATTAAACACTCTTTTCTCCTCTACGCCAGGCGTAATTGATTAATGGTGGTGATGATGTTGATGGCTTACATCTTGCTTTGCTGTACAATAGACCGAATGATCATGCTGATGCGAATGAGTCTCTACTTGAATCGTAACATGATGAATATTTTGATGAAGCAAATCATGTTCGACTTTATCTAAAAGTTTCTCACTTTCTTTAATCGTCAGGTCATCATTTACAACGATGTGGCAAGACAGTGCATTTAATCCGCTCGTAATTGTCCAGACATGCAGATCATGTAGCGCTTTGATGTCATCATATTTTTCAATTGTTTGAATGATTTCATCGACTTTTACATCCTGAGGTGTCCCTTCCATTAAGATATGCAATGATGCTTTCGTTAAATGATAGCCGCTTCGTAACACCAGTGCGGCTACAAAAACGCTAGCCAATGGATCCGCCCATCCCCAGTCAAAGAACAGGATCAGTAAAGCCGCAACAATGGCACCGATTGAACCGATCATATCGCTGATCACATGCAAGTATGCGCCTCTCATATTTAAATTATCTTTCGTATCTGCACCGCGCATCATAATCCAAGCAACTAAAATATTTACCGCCAATCCGATACTGCTAATGATAAGCATTCCGGTTGAAGCAACTTCAGGAGGATTCATGAAACGTCCAATTGCTTCGTAAAAAATAAACAGGGCGATAATGATTAACGTCAGTCCATTCAGAGTAGCCGCTAATATTTCAATCCGTTTATAGCCGAATGTTTTATTGGCATTTGCGACTTTTTGTGCAAAAATGATGGCCATTAATGCAATTCCAAGTGAAACGGCGTCGCTTAACATATGGCCTGCGTCAGACAATAGCGCAAGACTGTTCGTCAGCACCCCACCGACCGCTTCGACAATCATAAATCCGGTAATAATTAAAAAGGATATAAAAAGAACTTTCTTGTTCGTACTGTGTGAATGATGGTGATGATGGTGCTCTCCCATTTAAAACGCCCCCATTTATCTTTTATATATGAACATATACTCATATATTAACATATTATGATTTAAGATAAATGTCAACTACATATGCCCATTTACGATGAACACCTCTCATATGAGTCATTCTTAAGGAAGTAGTGACACCGAAACAAGCTCGTCATAAATCTAAAACTGGTGAACCCCCGCAATTGGGGTTCACCAGCTTTTTCACCAATTCCGCGCTTCATTGGCTACATACAGTCCGACTGTTTTATTTTGCTTCCAAACGGTGTGCCAGCGTTTTAACGGAACGGATGCTTCCCCGGCAAATGGGGCGATTTCGACCGTCATCGCAGGGCGGTCTTTTACTTTTGTAAAGTAATCTTCAGATGCCGCAATCGGTTCATTCTTTTTCGTTACAGGCATCAACTTATAACCGGTAATGTTGGATACGCCTCTTACCAACTTTTTCGTTCGGCTGAATTTTGTTTTCGTTTGGCTCCAGTAAATAATCAGACCGGAAGAATGATAGGAAACATATGCCAAATGATTGCCGCGATCAATCAGTCGTTTGATTGCGAGCGCTTCCGGTTCTGTATTTGGCGCTTTTCCTTTATATTCTTTGAATGAAGGCTTTGTCGTTTTAATTAGATGCCAGTTCACATTAAATTGACGATTCAAATCGACACCGTTAATATTGGCTTTCCAGCGATTGAAATTAGTACTGTTGTTGTTCATAGCCTTCAGTTTTGTCATCGATGTTTTTACTTTACCGCCTTGGGCAAGCGTTACGCCATCGGGATTCACCATCGGCACAAAGACGATGCTTACTTCACTTAATATTTTCTTCACATCGTATTTTTCGATTTTCGTCCCATTAACATATGCCTTAACATACGTATCAATCATTTCCATCAATACATTTGTCGTCATATGTTCACGTCCGTGGAAAGACGCATCCATTAATACTTCCTTTTTACCCGCTCCAACTTTTAGTGCATATAATGACTTTCCCTCAACCGATTTACCGATTTCCTGCAGTTTCGTCACTGACGGATACATGGAGGATACTAGCTTTAACTTTGCTGCAACTTCATCATAGGTAATTGTTTTCGCGCCATCGACCAGCTCGATATAATGTACATCGGTTAAAGGGATGAAAGCAGATTTGGAAGAATAGCTGATCACTCCGGCCTTCCCTTTAATCGCCTGCAGTAATAGCTTGTCCCCTTTAGCTACAGTTTTGATGACATTGCCCTGTTCATCTTTCAGTTCTGTATTCTTCTTTGCAACTACTTGCACAGGATATTTACCAAGACTGACTGTGTCTGAAGCCGCTGCGGCAGAAATCCCATTTAAACAGAACATTGCTGCTACAACCAGACCTAACAAAAATAACTTCTTCATCTCAAGCCACCTTTTATGTAGATTAAAACTTTTCTTCTATACCCATTACTTTACAACAAAAAACAGCCTGCAAGAAATGAATTCTTACAGGCTGCTTGGATTAATTGTCTTTTACATCTTTACGATTTTTCTTAAGCATTTTTGATAATACTTCATAAACAATCGGTACGATGATTAATGTTAATAAAGTAGATGATAGTAAACCACCAATTACTGTTACAGCTAAGTCTTGAGAAATCAGACCGCCGCCAGCTCCACCGAGTGCCATTGGTACCATTGCACCAATTGTTGCAATCGCCGTCATTAAGATTGGACGTAAACGAGTAGCACCGGCTTCCAGTATTGCTTCACGCATGTTCATACCGTCATGTTCCATACGGATAATACGGTCCACAAGTACAATCGCATTTGTGACTACGATACCGATCAGCATCAGTAATCCCATCATAACGGAAACTGAAATTGTAAGACCTGTTGCGAATAATCCAATCCATGAACCGATTACTGTAAACGGTAATGAGAATAGAATTGCAAATGGTGCTAATCCTTCACCAAATGTTACTACTAAGATGAAGTAAACAATTGCAATCGCTGCAACCATCGCAACACCTAGTTTAGTAAATGTTTCAGCCATATCTGCAGCAACACCACCTACACCAGTTGTAACGCCTTTCGGTAAGTCTAAGTCAGCAATTTTTTCATCTGCTGCAGTTGTTGCTTTTGAAATGTCTTTATCTGTAATCGCTGCAGTTACTGTCGCAAAGTATTCACCTTTTTGACGTGATAATGAATTTAAAGTCGTGCCTTCTTCAAGTTCAACAATGTCTCCAATTGTCATTGTTTGACCTGTTGCCGTTTGAATTGGTGTTTCTAATAATTCATCAATATCCGCTGCTGCAGATTTAGCTTCACGTTGTACAACTACATTTATATCAGCGCCGTCACTTTCAACAGTTGTCAGCACTTCTTTTGCTGTATTTGTTTGTAAAGCCATTAAGATTTGGGCAGTAGTCAGACCGTATTGTAATACATTTTCCTGGTCTACTTTAATGACATTTTCTACATATGGAGCAGAAGCATTTGATTCAACGTCCTCAAGTCCTTTAATGTCCACTAGAACATCTTCAACTTGAGCAACTGCTTCGTTTAAACTATCTAGGTCTTCACTGTATAATGTGTAGCTCACTTCATTCGAAGACATGCCCATCGCGAAGTTTTGCGTTTTCCATTCGCCTGATTGGTCAACGTTAAAGATATAGTCTTCTACTTCTTTTTTCGCTTTCGGGAAATCATCCATGTCCGGATCGAAAATTGCATAGATTAAACCGCCGCCTGCACCGCCGCCAGTCAACATTGCAGCAGCATCAGTAGAAGTTTCCGTGTTCACCGATAATTGTAAAATGTCGATGTCCTCACGTTTCAGTAATTCCTGTTCTACTTCTTCGATATTTTCCAGTGTTTCATCCATCAATTCGCCAGTACCCGGTGTATATGTTAAATACATCACTTTATCTTCTTGAGAGCCCATGAAACTAAAGCCGATTAATGGTGTTAACGCTAGTGAGCCGACTAATAGTACAATTGCAATAATTGATGAAATCCATTTATGGTTCAAAGATTTCTCCAAGAAATTACGGTATGTTACGGCAAGCTTACCAACTTCTTTATGCTGACTTTCAGACTTCTCACCGTAAATTTTCTTACGGAATAATGTGTGTGAAAGCGCAGGTACGATTGTAATCGCAACGATTAATGAAGCGATTAATGCAAATGACATTGTTAATGCGAATGGTACGAATAATTCTCCTACCATGCCGCCTACAAATACAAGTGGTGCGAATACCGCAATTGTTACTAATGTTGAAGACATGATCGGCTTGAACATTTCAATTGTTGCTTCACGAATTAACGCACGGCCTTGTAATTTCTCTTCTCTTAAATGCATACGACGATAAATATTTTCTACTACTACAATCGAGTCGTCAATTACCCGTCCGATCGCAACGGTAATCGCTCCAAGCGTCATAATATTCAGCGTAATATCCAACCAGTGCAATGCCAATAATGCCATGAATACTGATACCGGAATTGAAATGATTGAAATAATTGTTGATTTAAAGTCGCGCAGGAATAATAGGATAATCAATACTGCGATTAAACCACCAAATACCGCTTTTTCGACCATTGTAAAGACAGAATCTTCAATTGGTGTACCTTGGTCTAAAGAAATATCGATTTTAAGACCGGAAATGGCTTCCTGCTCTTCTTCGATTAAGTCTTTTACTGCATTTGCTACAGTAACCGTATTGGCATCCTGACCTTTTACAATTTGAATCGCAATCGCATCTTTACCATTCGTACGAGATACGGATTGGACTTTACCTACTTTTTCGATTTTTGCAATGTCCCCTAATTTCACGAAAGGAACCGGGTTTGTTTCAGAAGGTGTAACAGGGATCAGCATTTCTTTTAGCTGCTCTTCTGTTTTGAACTTGCCGTCAACTGCAACAGCCTGTTCGCCATCTTCAAACTCGTATAATCCTAACGAGACTGCAAGGTCACTAGCTTGGATCATTTGCTTAACAGAGTCTTCCGTTAAACCGAGCTGTGCCATCTTTTCTTCATCATATGTGAAGGCTACTTCTTCAAGATGTTGACCTGTAACTGTCGCAGATGCAACACCGTCAATTTTGTTTAGTTTTGGCAGAATCGTTTTCTCTACTGTTGACGTCAGTTCAACGATATCTTCTTCCGAGCTACTTACTGATAAAGCAACTACAGGCATCATGTTCATACTGATTGCCATAATTGAAGGCTCTTGTGCACCTTCAGGAAGTTCAATATTATCTAAAGCTGATTCTAATTGACGTTTCTTTTCATCCATATCCACGCCATATTCATATTCCACTTGTACTTGTGAAACATTTGATGAAGATGTAGAATATACAGCCTTTACATCTTCCAAACTTTCAACTGCCTTTTCATAAGGAATTGAAAGTTCATCCATTACTTGCTCTGGTGTTGCACCAGGATAAACACCCATAACGATTAAGAACGGGATCGAGATATCTGGAATCGATTCCATTTTCATACGTGTAGATGAATAAATACCTGAAAACACGATAATGATTGTTAGTAACCATACGGCAAGCTTATTTTTTAATACGAAATTAACTAAGCCTTTCACGGTTCCACCTTACCTTTCTTGACTATATGTAACCACCATTCTATAATAATGACTAGTCGGTCACGTGTCAATTGAAAGGGGCTTGAAATAATTATGACAAGAAAACAATTGATCATCGATTCTGCACTTCATCTATTTGCCGAAAAAGGGATCGAAGCTACGTCAGTACAGCAAATAACTGACCATTGCGGGATTTCTAAGGGTGCCTTTTATTTATCGTTTAAATCAAAAGATGAGCTCATTTTTTCTATTATTGAACATTTTATGAACAATATAATAACTGAAGTTGACCAAGCAGTCAGTGAAGTACAAACATCTTCAGATAAGCTACATACCTACTTTGTTCAAATGATGAAAGTATTATCACGATATGCCGGATTTGCGGATATTTTGATGAAGGAAAATGTTTCTGCGATCAACAATGCATTAATTGAACGTATCCATTATTATGTAGAGCTTTCCAATAAAAATTTGGAGAAGCTGTTATTTGAAGTGTTTGGCAACCAAATCGAAGGAAGACAATATGATTTAGTCGTTATTGTTAATGGCATGGTCCAATCGTATATGCAGTATATTTTCGATTCATCTCAGCCATTTGATTCGGGGAAATTTGCGGATTCACTCGTTGAGAAGACGACTTTACTGGCAACGAAAAGTAAAATTGCATTGCTGGAACATCCATCTCACTTTTATAAACGACTTGAAAATTATTCGAGTGACGATTTAATGGAAGATTTATTGTCACTTCAACAACAGACATCAAACAAATTAGAACTCGAATCCATTCAGTTATTAATAGAAGAACTGAAAAGCGAAAATCCAAGAAATGCGATTATTATTGGCCTTGTTGGTAATTTAGAGAAAAACGAATGCTTTAATTGGATAACATTATATTTGAAAAAGCGATACAGTTAAAACGAGAGGGACCCAATAATCATGGATCCCTCTCGTTTTAGTTTTAGTTGTTCAGGAAACGGATAATTTCTCTTGCTACAGTTTGAGCATCTTCCACCATACCAAGATGACCTGTATTTGTTGATACTTTTTCTACATTCGGATTGGATGTTGTAATCGGGGTAACCGCTTTGTCCTGTTCCCCTTCAATTACAAGGATTGGAATCGGTAACGTATCGACCAGGTCTTTCTGGCTTGGACGTGACTTCATTGCACCGAGTGCCGCAACGAGTCCTTCTTCCTTCGCTTCATAGGCAACTTCTTTTGCAAACAGAACATCCTCTGTTTTTGCATCAGGCGCAAGGAAATTATGAATAATACCGTCGACAAACGACCCTGTTCCATTTTCCTGAATTTCTTCTTGTTGTTTTGTTCTCTTATCGATTGCTTCTGGTGTATCCGCTGAGTCGGATGAATACAGTAAGACAGCCTTTTCGATTTTAGAATATTGTTTCTCGATTGCCGCCAATGTAATGTAGCCACCCATCGAATGGCCTATCCAATAAGCCTTTTCAACTTTTTCTGCTACTAATACATCGATAATATCTTCGGCATAACGATAAACTGTATATTCTCCTTCCGGCATTTCGCTTTTACCATGCCCCGGCAAATCGATGGCAATGACATCAAATTGTTTAGTTAATGGCTCCATAATTTTTTCAAATATTGCTGTACTGCCTAAAAATCCGTGTACTAATACGATAACTTCCCCTGAACCATTTCGAGTATAATGTAACATCTAACCAGTCCTCCCCTTATTTCATCTCTTATCCTTTTCCGAATTTCTCTAATAATAAACAAAAACAGCCATTTTAAACGGACGCTTAAAATGGCTGTTTGTTAAACATAGGATTTCTTTCGTCTGAAGGTCGGTTTGACTTCAGCAAACAGAATGGCAAAGAAGATGAGGACACATCCAACAAGCATACGGCCTGTCAGAAGTTCGTTTAAAAGAAGCACAGAGAATATTGTACCGAACAATGATTCCGTCGATAAAATAATGGCCGATTTCGTCGGGTTTGCATACTGCATCCCAATATTTTGACATACATATGCAACAGCAGTACAAAATATCGCCAAGTAAACAATGATCCCCAAGCCTTCTGAAGTATACGTCGTCGGTACTTCCCCAAGTATAAGGACGCTTGCTACACTGAGGACAGTCGCTGTATAAAACTGAACGATTGTCAGCGCTAAAGCATCTTCCGTTTTGACAAATACATTTGTATAGAAAATATCGAAAGCAAAGCCGATCGCACAAAGAATGGATAAGAAGTCCCCAATATTAATCGTCAGCGAATCCTGTAATGATAAAAAGCCGATACCGACAACGGCCACACCCGCTGCGATAAATTCGAACCGGTCAATTCTTCTTTTATAGATGACATAAGCAATAATCGGCACGATAATGACATTGATCGCTGTCAGGAATGCATTTTTAGAAGCTGTTGTATATTCCAAGCCCATTGTCTGCAATGCAAAGGCGATAAATAAAATTGCTCCAAGAATTGCCCCTTTCCATATTACTGCCCTGGAAATGAGCTTTAATTTTTTATAGAAAATGAAACTTAAAATAATGGAAGCCAATAAAAATCTTCCGGCCATCAATTGAAATACAGTCCAATGTTCAAGGCCTTTTGCCATTCCGACAAACCCGCTTCCCCACATAACAGCGGTGATGAGCATGAGCAGCTCACCTTTAAATTTTTGCATACGATTCCTTCTCCCTGTTGAAACTATTGTTAAAAATTATTATGTATAATCAGTTGTTGTTGAACAAACTATTATTACCATAAGCAATCTTCAATGAAAAAGAAAGCGAAAATTCAAAATCTATCCAAACCTGCAATTAAGATAGAATTTTTTGCTTGACCAATAGGTATCAAAAATGATTTTTTATTGGCTGAAGGGTATTGAAATTTGATTTTATTGTAAGGTTTGAGCGGAGAGGTGATTTTAATTAAAGATTGTATAGCGTCGGATAATATGTATTGTTGTGACAGGAGTAGCCCCTTTTGTTTTGAATATATAGGAAAAATCTCTGCTTATTTTTCAATTCTCCAATGCTTGGACTACTATATCAATAGCAATTTATCTTAATATCGTGTAAAATAAACTTTTAGAATAATTTAGGGACGTGAACAGTTTGATTAAAATTGAAATGCCAAAACCAGATTTAGTAATTCGTCAACGTGAGCAAGTATTAAAACCAGGCGATGTGGAAATTACTCCATACTTCGGATTTATTGATTTCCATAAAATTACGCGTGATAAGGGCGGAATCTTCTTCTTCTACAATGAAAAGAATGAACTTTTATTTGTAGGGAAAGCACGTAAAATCCGTCAGCGTATTAAAAAGCACTTTGAAGACAATGTATCACCAATGAAAAACCACCGTGCTGAAATCCACAAAATTGAAGTATATGAAATTGAAGATCCAATGGAACGTGAAATTTACGAAACTTATGCGATCAATCAATTCCAATCTAAATACAATATCGATAAAGTATTTTTCGAACGTGCATAAAGAAGAACATAACCAAAAACCCATCTTTCTCCGAGAGAAAGATGGGTTTTTACTATGATTTAAAATTATCCGCTGCTTAATTTACTTCAACATTTTTTGATATCTATTATTATTCCGCTTTAAAATCAAGCATTTCGTTGATTTTCGATAGGTCTTCCATAATGCCTTTTTTCTGGTTGGCGATGCCGTCATACCATTTGTTTAAAATGTCTTGCATGCCTTTTTCGATTTCTTTTCCTTCTGACACAAGCTGTACCATCAGGTCGATTACCTTTGTACGCTCTTCATAAAACTTAACACGTGCCGGGAAATCTTTACCGATATTTTGTTTGAAAATATAGCCGAGTTTAATAATCCCGTTATTCATCAGTTGCTCTGAGTAAAGTGTTGAGCCGACAACTGCCAGACGTTCTTTAAAATCCGGATCTTCTTTAATATAATTTTGCATCAAAAGGGCTACCTCGTCCGCAAATGATTTAAGTTTGTTGCGCTGACCTTCCATCAGATCTTTTGATTCCTCAAAAATATTCAGCATCAGCTCTGTATGTTCAAGCATACTTTTTACTTTATTTAGTGGTTCTTCACTTGCTCCGTTAAGACGTACTTGAATTGTACGGTATACATACTGGCGTTGTAAGTAAGCCGACAGTAATATAATCCCATTGTAATGAATGCTTGCTTCGTAATGTTGTTGTGTTATCATAGTAAAATCCTCCAACCGGTATGTCTATACACTGTTAACAATACCACATATTCAATCAGTTGAAAGGAAAAATTCAAACTATTTTCACTTTTTATATAAAAAAATCCCCGAAAAAGCTCCGGGGATTTCTCCTGCCGATTACACCGATGCATAACCGATCAGTTTATTGAATTCATTCCAACTTGTCAGACGCGGATATTCTACTGTCTGATTGTATGACTGATTTTTCACAATGACTTTCGTTGTGCTCCCCGCCAATGTATTTAAAACAGCGGGCTTATCATCTACATAAACGTCAAGTTCCAAACTTTTAATAATATCGATTTTCTCATGATCTGCCATTCCGCAGGAAAAACGCTCATCCACAACCGGGAACCCCTGTGCTTTTACCCATGCTCGGGTCTGTTCACAATACCCTTTCGGACGTGACGTAATATAATAAATTTCATGTCCTTCTTCTGCCAAGGCATTTAAAACTTCCTTAGCCCCTTCAAAGCTAGGACAGTCTGTGAAATAGATTTCTTCCATCGTATCTTTCCACATTTGGCTGCCTTCTTCATTTGTTAATCCAAACGGTACGTGGATTTCGACTGTCGGGATTGTTTCGAAAACATCTTCGCTGATCTGTTTGTTCAATTTCTTATTATACAAATGAAATGCATGTCGACGTAAATCGATTAACGTATCATCAATATCAAAACCAAATTTCATCTATCTCACCTAACTTAATACGAGAAAAGCTTCATGGAACTTTTGCTCTTTTTCTATTTGTATTGCCTGAATTTTTTCGATTTGTTTTTTTCGTGCCGTTGCACAGCTGACAAAATCAAATTCTTCATTTTCCAGCAGCATCTGGGCCAGCACATGGGCATCCATTAACGAACTGTTTAATCCGTAGGCACCTGTCGGGGTCATTGTATGAACAGCATCCCCAATTAATGCAACACCTTCTTTACCCCATTGTTCGGTCGTACTGCTAAATACATCAAGCAGCACAAAGTCTTTCCATGACCGAATATGCTCCTGTACTACAGGCGCCAATTGGGGAAATGCTTTTACGAGCTTTTCAATGAATGGGATAAACGGCTGTTTGCGTAATTCCGGGTAGCTCCCCTTTTCGATATTCCAACCGATTTGGACAAATCCTTTTGCCTGCGTAAACAGGGATATTTGCATGCCGTCAACTAAGGCCATTTTTATCGAAGGCGTCCAGTACTCAGATGCGGGTATTCTCGCCCAAAGCAAGTCATAGCCATGATCGCGAATCGTCACATCCAATTCCGCCAGCTTTCTGACCGTCGAATAACGCCCATCCGCACCGATAATTAGCTGTGCTTCAATTGTCATCTCAGCATCACCCTGTTTAGCGCGAACAGCTGTATATTGTCCATGTTCATTTTGAACAAGCTCTTTAACCGTCGTATTCAATAAATAGTCAAATGCCGGATAGCCTTTAGCCTGCTCGATAATTGCCTGAAGCAGATGTGCTTGCGGTACATGGATTCCTAAATGTCCTACTGTGGGATCCGGTTCAATTGTTTTAAACTTTTCACCGCCCATCCAATATTCCAATGTTTCCATCCGCAGCAAACCGAGCTGTTCAATTCGTTCGAAAAGCCCGTACTGTTTAAGAATACGCTCGCCTTCTTCATTTAAATGTTCCCCGCGGAATGCCTTCGCAAAGTCATTTGTCCGTTCAATTAAAAGAACCGATACATTATTTTTCGCCAATATATTGGCAAGCAGTGCACCGCCAGGACCACCGCCAACAATGCATACATCCACTTTTCTATTCATGTAAACCAGCCTTCTTTGGATAGGCTATAATACGCAAATCTTCCCCGATGCGAGTGATTTCACCGAATTCAAGCTCGCTTGCCAAATCGATTGTTTCCACATCAGATCCGGTAAACGGTGTAATGGAGTTTTTCCCTCCCAATACTTTTGGAGCGACATATACCATATACTGGTCAATGAAGCCGCCTCGTAAAAATGATGCGTTCACATTGCCGCCACCTTCAATAAGCAGATGCGTAATGCCCTTTTTATATAATGCTTTCAACATATCCTCTATGTTCAAGCCTGTTAAATCTTTTTTCACCCGGATAATTTCGACATCGTTACGTTCGAGTTGCTGTGCCTTTACTGGATCTGAGTCAAGAGAAGTGACAATGATTGTACGAGCTTCTGTCGTATCCGCTATATCTGCATCAACCGGTGTTTTCAGCGTACTATCCAACACTACTCGAATCGGGTTACGACCTTTCCGATTATCCTTTAGACGTGTCGTCAGTTTCGGGTTGTCATTTAAAACGGTTTGAACACCGACTAATATCCCGTCCACTTCATGGCGCAATTCATGGACATCCGCACGTGCTGCTTCACCCGTAATCCATTGGGAGTGGCCATTATATGTCGCGATTTTACCATCAAGTGTCATTGCGAACTTCGCCACGACAAAAGGACGTTCTGTCAGCATATTATGGATAAACCGTTCGTTCAGTTTCTGGGCCTCCTCCTGGAGAACTCCCACTTCCACTTCGATTCCCGCTTCACGCAACAGACGGATTCCGCGTCCTGCTACTTCAGGGTTCGGATCTTCCATTGCAACAACAACGCGTTTAAACCCGCTTTCCTTTAGCAGCTTCGCACATGGCGGTGTTTTGCCGTAGTGCGAACAAGGTTCCAATGTGACATAAATCGTCGCACCTTTCGTATGCTCTCCTGCCATATTCACCGCATGTACTTCTGCATGAGGTTCCCCTGCTTTACGGTGAAGCCCTGTGCCGACGACGACGCCATCTTTTACGATAACGGCCCCGACTAACGGATTTGGATTTGTATTGCCTCTTGCACTTGCTGCCAGTTGGAGCGCTAGTTGCATATAGTCCTGATCAGTTTTCATTTAAAATTCTCCTTACACCGTTAACTTTTCAGCCATCGCGATATGACCAGACTTTTCTACTTTCGTTTTCAAGTACTGTTCATTCGTTTCTGTCAGACCGCCCCATAATGGAATATGGCCATCCGCAAGTAACCCGCTCTCCTGCAGTGCTGCAAGCTTTTTCGGGTTGTTTGTAATAAGTGTTACCGGTTTTGAACGCAATACTTGCAGTACACGGATTGCGTCATCATACGAACGGACATCATCTTCAAACCCAAGTGCATGATTGGCTTCCACTGTATCAAATTCTTCTTCCTGCAATAAGTAAGCGAGCGATTTTGAAAACAGCCCAATACCGCGTCCCTCATGATCTGCTAAATAGAAGATTGCGCCACAGCCGTGCTCGACAATCATTTTCATCGATTCATGTAACTGATAGCCGCAGTCACAACGCTGTGAACCGAAAATATCACCTGTATGGCAAATGCTGTGCATGCGGATCAATGCATCTTCCTGATTGGCGAAGTCTCCATATACGAGTACTGAAGACTGCTGGCCAAATGCTAAATGCATAGACGATACGGATTCCACTACTTGTTGTTTTGTCTGATTTTTTTCAACAGTTGTCCATGAATACCATTGGAATGTTGCTTCTAGATTTTCTTGCTTTATAGGTAGCTTTACCGGTCCGACTACTGCAATATTTTGCAGTTCATCACGACGGACAAGCTGAATTTTATCTTCTAAAATAGCCATTAATTTTTTCATCTAATCACCTTTAGTTTTTATTAAGTTACTTTATGTAACCTAGTTTACAATAATAAGTGTTTAACGTCAAATAAACCAGAACTATCAATTGATAGTTCTGGTTTCTATCATACAGACCTAAACCTGTTATGGCTATTAGAAATGGTAATCTTCTATTTTTTTCATCTTTTGCGCAATCAGACTTACCGCTACAAATGTAATAAGTGAAGCAAAGATTGGGATGGTAACGGAGTGCATGCCATAAATATTTTCCGCAAATCGATAGATGACAATATACAATGTCAGACCGACTATCATTGAACTGATGGCCCCGTATTTATTTGCTTTCTTCCAGTACAGACCAAATACGACACTCCATAAAAAGGCTGATTCCAGTCCGCCGAACGCAAACAAGTTCAGCATGATTAACAGCTCCGGCGGCTTAACGGCAAATATCACTACCGCGATTCCGATAATGCTTGTGACCCAGAAGCTGCGGTTTTTGATCTGTTTATCACTTGCTTTCGGATTGATATAGTTTAAATAAATATCTTTTACAACTGTAGAACTTACTAGAATGAGCAGTGCATTGACTGTCGACATAATGGCTGCCATTGGAGCTGCAAGTACAATTCCTGCCAGTACCGGCGGCAGCACTTCCAATGTCAGAAGCGGCATTACTTTATCGCCGACTTCTATTCCTGGCATAACCGGACGTGCAAATACACCAATTAAATGCATGCCGAACATGATTGTCCCGATTCCGATTGTCCCGATCAGAATTGCTTTATGTAAGCTTTTCGAATCTTTGTAGCTCATCGCGCGAACTGCAATCTGAGGCAAACCGATGACCCCTAGTCCAATTAATATCCAAAATGTTGATACATACAATGGTGTCAGATTTTGTTCTGCACCAAATGGTGTCACTAAATTCGGATTTTCTGCAACGAGTCCTTGCATAATCGTGTCAACACCACCACCGGCAATGACAGTCGCAATCAGAAGAATGACTGTACCGATGATCATGATGGACCCTTGCAATGCATCTGTTAACGCCACAGCACGGAAACCGCCGATAATTACATAGGCTAAAACGGCTACCGCAAAAATGAGCAATGCATTTGTATAGGAAAGCCCTGTCAGTGATTCAATCAGACGAGCACCGCCTACCCATTGCGCTGTCATTGAGGCAAATAGGAAAATGATGATGCTGATCGCTGATAAAATAACGATTGTGTGACTGTCATAGCGTTTCTTTAAAAAATCGATTAGTGTAATGGCTTCAATACGGCGTGCAACAATCGCAAATTTCTTGCCAAGCACCATTAACACAAAATAACCTGCAGGCAGCTGTGCCATTGCCAACAGAACCCATCCAAGTCCTGTATTATAAGCAACACCCGGTCCACCGATAAAGCTTGAGGCACTGCCATATGTCGCCATCATCGTCATTGCCAGGATGAATCCGCCCATTTCGCGCCCGCCTAAAAAATACTCCTGTAAAAATGAATTCGATGTGCGTACTTGACGATTTGCCCAAATACCGATACCAAAAATAATAATTAGAAATATGAGTAATGGAATTATGACTGACCAATGTATCATTTATGTTTGTCCTCCTCTTCAAGCGAAATGTCTTTGAAGAAAAGTTTCATCGCGAGCCAAATTGAAATAATCATAAAGATTGTTCCTGCGATACAGCTGTAGAAAAACCATGCCGGGAACCCTAATACATAATCATACTCCACCGGGTCACCGGAACCGAGCCCATATGCAAATCCGAACCAGATTGCAAAGTTGATGATGACAAGCACGACACCGATCAGTGCTTCTTTATGTGCGATTTTAAAACGCTTATCCTGCACATTAAACATCCTTTCTGTTTACCGTTTGAATCTACTGTAACTTCAGATTCTCAAGGGAATTAACTTACTCTAAAGTGGACAACCATCTTTCAGAGACTTAACCTCTCTATTCTACGTTGCCAACCCGCGAAAGAAAAGACTTTGTCATCGATTTGTCCGGCAAAACCCAAAAAAACGACGCCTAAATTTACTAGACGACGTTCGTTTGGATATTACAGTAATTCTTTGCGCAAATCTGCTGGCGATTTTGGGGATAATAAACCATATGGAATATCGAATACCGTCTTTGCACCTTTGTCTCCTTTTGCCTGCAATTTATAGGCAGCGCGTGCATACGCAACAAGAACACTTGATGTGAACATCGGATTGGACTCAAGCGTTAATGAAAACTCCATAATTTGCTTATCTGCGTCACCAGATTGACCAGAACGGATGACAAACCCGCCATGCGGCATCCCTTGGTGATTTTCTTTAAATTCTGCTTCGTTAATAAAGTTTACCGTTGTATCATAATCCGCAAAATAGTTTGGCATTTCCTTAATTTCTTTTTCGATCGCTACTGCATCCGCACCTTCAGCCAATACAACATAGCATTCACGGGCATGTTTTTCACGTGTCGTCAGGTCAGGATTTTCACCATTGCGTACACGGTTTACCGCTTCCTTAATCGGCAAAGTATATTGTACGGCATTTTTTACACCTTCAATACGGCGTAAAGCGTCTGAGTGGCCTTGGCTTAAGCCGTCCCCCCAGAACGTATATGTATATCCTTGTGGCAGAACTGTTTCCCCTAATAGGCGGTTCAATGAAAATAGGCCCGGGTCCCAGCCAACCGAAATAATGGATACTTTATCACTTTTTTGTGCAACTGCATCAACCGCATCAAAGAATGCCGGAATATTTGCATGCGTATCATAACTGTCGATCGTGTTGAACCATTGCGCAAAATGCGGAACTTGCTCCGGTAAATCTTTTGCAGAACCACCACATAATATCATGACATCAATCTGTTCTTTATATTTCGGTGCATCATCCACTAGATACACCGGTACGTTCGGTGATTTTATAGCAACTGTAGCAGGATCACGACGCGTAAATACAGCTACCAATTCCATGTCAGCATTTTGACCGATCGCTGCTTCCACACCGCGGCCTAAATTTCCGTAACCTACAATACCAATGCGAATTTTACTCATCTTTTTCATTCCCCCAATTTCATTATTCGACGTATTTTCTTACATGGTGATGTAAATTCAGAATTTTCATCTAAATTAAACTTCATCATACAGTGTCATTTTTATGAATACAATAATATTTGTGATTCTCACAAGAAAAGCTATATTTCGGGCATTGCTTGTAGTATTTGCTTAAAAGTGTTTTCATTTTCTATTTAGGTAGATTTTTGATATACTGAGAAAGTAAATAAATAGACTAATTGGGGGAAAAACATGAAAAAGTTATCAGCAATCTTATTAGCTTTCACACTTGTATTTTCAAGTGTAGGGACTACGATTTTATTTGCAAATGATGCAGATACTGTAGAAGCAAAAGGATACAAGTCAGGTAAAAAAGGCTTCAACAGCAACAATACCAACTCTAATTTCCAAAAGAAAAACAACGATGCTACAAACCCGACAACAACAAAACAAAATAATAATTCTACAAAAAAGAATGATTCAAATACAGCTTCAACAAACAAAGGCGGCTTAATGAAAGGCTTAATGCTTGGTGGTTTAGCCGGTTTATTATTCGGTAGCTTATTTGCAGGCATGGGGATGTTAGGCAGTATTTTAGGTCTATTGATCAACGTAGCAGCAATTGCGGCGATTGTCTTCTTCCTAGTGAAGATTTACCAGTTAATCAAACGCAAAAAGGATAAAGAGGTTACTGATTCGTGGAAAAACTAACATTACTTGAACAAGATTTAATTAATGCCGTTTGCCTGTTCCATGCAAAATTCAAAAACGCAGCACCCGAAGAAGTGGAAGTGGAGCTGATGTATGATGATGTTGCCGGATATTCAGCGGAAGCTTTCTACAACGGACAATTGGATGTATACAACTCTGTGAATTTCATCATGGCACTTCGTCTGTATATTGATGAGCAGCTTGGCCGTGACTCAATGTCAGCGCGTATTTCTCTCGCTATTGATGATGAAGAAGGCATGATTGCCCACGTAGAGTTTTAATGAAACGTTAAAAGACCCGTCACTCTCTTTTATGAGAGCAGACGGGTCTTTTTTTATGCAGTCGGCTGCACTTCCGGTGTGTACTTCGTCGTAAGTGATTTATAGCTTACGATAAACGCAACTAATGCCAACACAGAAGCAACAACTAAATAAATGACCAGCGTTAAAGCATTTGATGATAATAATGTAAGATCCCCTAATGAAATAACCGATTTAAATCCTGAAATCGAATACGTAAACGGTAAATATGCACTTACAGCCTGTAAATTTTCAGGCAGCATTGGTATCGGCAAATTCGAACCTGTAATCGATAATTGTGCAACAGCCAGTACAAGTGCGATAAACCGACCGATATTGCCTGCAACCGATACAAGGAAGAAAATGATTGACATAAATACAATGCTGACAAAAATCCCGAATAAAATAAACGGCACGACATGTTCTACCGATAGCTGTAATACAACTAATGTAAATACGGTAACCAGCACGGCCTGAATTGTAGCAAAGAGTGCCAATTGCAGCCATTTACTGACAAACCAGCTTACCGCAGACTTTGGCAATACAGCCGGCTTTTTAAAGTCAACAAACATGGACAATACGAGCATACCTACGAATAATGCCAATGATAAAATATACGGTGCCGTTGAGTCACGGTAATATTCGTATGCATTGACCTTCTCACCTGCCAATGTGACCGGTGATGAGAACATCGCAATATTTTCGTCGGTAATCCGTAATGCCGCCACTTGTTCACGTCCGCCTTCCAGACCAGTCGCCAATTCCGATGAACCTGCCTGAAGACGATTCACCCCATTATTTAATGAAGTAACCCCTTCTGTCATCGTTTGCCATCCAACTGCTACGGTTTCATTTCCTGTACTGATTTGCGTTAAACCGCTTTTCAGGTTGGAAACACCTGCACCTAATTTGTTCCACGAGCTCGTTAGCGATGCGTTACCATTTGCTACCTGTGAAGCACCGCCCGCTAAAGTAGAAGCCCCTGAAACGACAGCTGTCTGCCCTGCAACAAGTGCATCGATTCCTTGAACAGCTTTTTCTTGTCCCGCTGTTAATGAACCAATTCCGGACACGATTGTTTTTTGGCCGGCAATCGCATTTTCAAGACCTGTCGTCAATGCCGGCATGGATTGTGCAATCTGGTTGGCACCATTGCTTAATGCATTGGCACTTTGAACGGCAACAGGATAAACGCTGCCGAGTTCACCTAAACCTGCACTTAACGCTAGTAAATTTTCACGGTATGCTTCCATACCAGGTGCTTGCGCCAAGCTTTGCAGCAATACTGCACCTTGCGCCATTTGTTCGATATCCGCCTGTTTCGACTGCAATACCGATGCCAGCTGGTTCAAACCTTTTGCCAAACCAGGATTCGCTTGTGTGCCGTCTCCTACCGCGATCCCTGCGTATAGCTGGTTCACTCCTGCAGAAAGCTGCTGTAACCCACTAAGTAGATTTTCGGAACCAGGCTGTAATTGCTGTAAGCCTGTGTAGATTTCCGTTGAACCGCCTTTTAATGAGTTAAGTCCGGCTAATACTTGCTGTGATCCGCCTTTTAACTGTGTAGCACCAGATGCAACTTGACGTGATCCGGACGCTAGCTTGTTAATGTCACCCGTTCCTCCATTGATCGCGGAAAGAAGCTGGCCTGCCCCCGCATCGGCCGTCTTCGCACCGGCAGCAAGCTTATTAATATCTGCCGATTTTTCAGTCAACGATGTTAATAAGGTGTTCGTCCCATCTGCCAGCTGCTCCGTACCATCGACGATTTGCTTCGAACCATCCGCTCCGGTAGCAAATCCTGTTTCGATATCCGTAAATCTTGAGAATACCGTTCTGGCATAAGTCGCTGTAATTTTGTCCCCTAATTGTTCGCGAAGTTTTTCAACAGCACTGTTTGTTACTTGCGCCCCCATGAAGTTTAATCCTTCATTTTGAATATAGCGCAATTCCGGCACTTGCGGATTTGCATCAAGAACGGTAGTCACCTTTTGTGAAAAGTCTTCCGGTACTTCTACCACCAAGTAAAATTCCTGATTTTCCAACCCTGCCATCGCTTCTTTTATAAAATTAGTGCTATACGAATGAATGAATACTCATGCGTATAACAATAATATATTCTAAGTTTTTACATATTTCTACTAGAAAATGTAAATATTTTCTTATTAGTACGTGAATTTTGTTCATATTAATATCCAAAAAATAGGACAATATAATCGTTAAATAACATTCTATTTTAGGACTAACTATATTTATCTGAATTTTCTAACTTATAATATTATCGAGTGATAAGGTAAACGCTTTCATTTACATAATATTATTTGCAGAAAAATAAATAAAAAAAACCACTAACATGGTTGCCCAAATTAGTGGTTGTGCTGTTGAATTATTTTTCCGCAGGTGCAGCTACATCTACAATGCGGCCTTCAGGTGTATATTTAATCTCTTTTAATGATGTTAAATGCTCTTTGAAATTTTCCCAATCAGAAAGACCTAAATCAGTTACACGTCCTTCTTTATATGCTTTTTCAAATGTTGTATACCCTTCTTGCCCTTTTGCTGTAAATGCATTTGTAGCAATCATATAAGTTTCATCATCTTTTAAATCAACATATGATGATGTCGCTTCATCAAAATACTGAACAGAAATAACTCTAGAACCTACTTCTTTAGAAGAATCGTAAGTCAATTTTCCTCCAGAAATATGAAGGAAACGACCATGTTCTTCCGGTGCATCCTTAACTGAATTTTCAAAGGCAGCTTTAATATCCGCTCCTGTTACTTCAACAAGAGATAATGTATTACCGAATGTAAGCACAGACATAACTTGGCCTAACGTAACATTACCAGCTGGAATTTCAGCACGAATACCACCACCGTTTTGTACTGCCATAATTACTTTTTTATCAGTATACTGTTTTGCTTTTGCAAGCATGCCGTCTGTAATGATATTCCCTAATGCTGTTTCACTATTTCGTACACTTATCGGACTAGTTTCTGATTTACGAGGGTTCACTAATTTCTCTGTTAATGTAACTCCAATTTCTTGTGATCCCAAAGCGTCTACTTTTTCTTTAAATGGCGCAAGCAATTTTAAGCCTTCAGCGTCATCTGCCAGTTTGCCAACTTCAACTAGTTGACCGTCATGCTCAACGATGACACCTTTATCATCAAATTCAACATTTACTGTACCTAGGAAATCAGTATATTGATATGCCTGTACAATTAATGTTGCATCTTTTTTCTCACCAACTGTATTTGTATCAACGATAAATGGCTCATCTAGTTGTGTATGTGAGTGACCACCTACTATAATATCAATTCCTGGTACTGATTTTGCTAGAATTAGATCATTGTCAAATGCAGGATTATCATCATAACCGATATGTGTTAAAGCAATAATTTTATCGACACCTTTATCTTCAAAAGCTTTTACCGCTTTTTTTGCTTCGTCGATATAATTTTCAAATGCAATGCTTCCAGGTGAAGATATTTCTTTTGTTTCAGCTGTCGTTAAACCGAAGATGCCGATTTTTTCGCCGTTCACTTCTTTAATCATACCAGCGTAAATTTTGCCGTTTTCTGGCTCGCTCGATACTAAGTCAGAGAACATTCCTGTAAACAGGCTGTCTTTTGTAAAGTCAACATTCGCCGTTAATACCGGGAATTGTGAAGCTTTAATGAATTCTGCCAACGCTTTATGTCCTTCTGGTGAATCACCTAAGTCGAATTCATGGTTACCTAATGTGATGGCATCAAATTTCAATGCATTTAAAAACGGTAGATCTGCTTGTCCTTCAAATTCATTGAAGTATAATGTACCGCTGAACACGTCACCTGCATGCAATAAAAGTGCATCCGGTGTTTTAGCGCGTTGTTCTTTAACCGCAGTCATTAACTTTGGAAGAGCTTCAACACGGGCATGAGTATCGTTCACATGCATGATCGATAATTTATAATTGTCTGTTTCAGGTTCAGGCTGTGGTGCTGGTGCAGCCGCTGCAAGCATTGTTGCCAAAACGCTTGACAGTTCACCACGAGTTAATTGTTTCGTAGGGTTGAATACAACTTTAGCCTCTGTTAATAATGCTGTTGCATCAATCGGATATACCGCTGAAACATTCGTTAAAATTTTAGCAAATTGATTATGTGTAATTTTATCCGCTGTACGGAATGTGCCGTTTTCATAACCTTTTACAAATCCAGTAGCTACTAATGCCGCTATTTGACTGTAATACTGGTTTGACGTTTTAATATCTTTGAAGTTAGGATTTTTCACATTTGTCGTATCAAGTTTAAGAGCACCCGCAATCATTTTTGCAGCTTGTCCACGTGTAACCGTTGCGTCTGGTTTAAAAGTACCATCTTCAAATCCTTTAACGATACCTGCAGAAGTTAGAGCATTGATTCCATCTGCATATGGATGGCTAACAGAGACATCCGTGAAAATTGTCTCTTCTGCCATTACACCTGTTGCTCCTACGGCTACTGCCGTAAATGCTGCTAAAGCTGTTGCTGAATACATTCTTTTTTTCTTCATCCAAAAGACCCCCCAAAATTTTTAACCTTCCTTTTGATAGTAACGAAATATTATAAAAATTTCCACATTTTCCGTAAAATTTTACTGTTAATTAACAAAAAATACATTCTTTAGGTCCTTTTTGCACAAAAAAAAGACAAAGCCAATCGAAATTGACTTTGTCTTTCAAGTTATAGAATGGAATTATTGTTGTGCAGCTTTAGCACGTAATACCATTTGTAGGATACCACCGTGACGGTAGTAGTCTACTTCTACTTCAGAGTCGAAACGAGCTAACGCTTTGAACTCAGTTACTTTTCCTTCTGGAGAAGTAGCAGTAACAGTTAGGATATCACGTGGTTTAACATCATCAGTTAAGTTAACGTCGATTGTTTCGTCACCTTTTAATCCTAAAGTTTCAGCTGATTCGCCAGCCATGAATTGTAATGGTAATACGCCCATCATTACTAAGTTAGAACGGTGGATACGCTCGTAAGATTGTGCGATTACAGTTTTAACGCCTAGTAAGAATGTACCTTTAGCAGCCCAGTCACGAGATGAACCCATACCGTAGTCGTTACCAGCTAATACTACTAAGCCAGTACCTGCTTCTTTGTACTTCATGCAAGCATCGTAAATGTACTCAACTTCGCCTGTTGGCCAGTAAGTAGTGAAACCACCTTCTGTACCTGGAGCGATTTGGTTACGGATACGGATGTTAGCGAATGTACCGCGCATCATTACTTCGTGGTTACCACGACGAGAACCGTAAGAGTTGAAGTCACGGATTGCAACACCGTTTTCGATTAAGTACTTACCAGCTGGTGTATCTTTACCGATTGCACCTGCAGGAGAGATGTGGTCAGTAGTGATAGAGTCACCGAACTTAGCCATTACACGCATTCCAGCTAATGTTTGGATAGCACCTGGCTCTTTAGAAAGACCAGTGAAGAATGGTGGGTTTTGGATGTAAGTTGATTTGTCATCGAAAGTATATAAGTTTTCAGTTGAAGTTTCGATTGCATTCCAAGCTTCGTTAGCAGTGAATACAGTTTCGTATTCTTTTTGGAATAATTCACGAGTTACAACTTTATTTAATACTTCGTTAACTTCTTCAGTTGATGGCCAGATATCAGCGAAGAATACTTCTTTGCCTTCTGGAGTTACAGCAATTGCGTCTTTTTGTAGATCGATATCTACAGTACCCGCTAATGCGTATGCAACAACTAATGGTGGTGAAGCTAAGAAGTTAGCTTTTACTAATGGGTGTACACGACCTTCGAAGTTACGGTTACCTGATA
This sequence comes from Solibacillus sp. FSL W7-1324, assembly GCF_038008025.1. NCBI lineage: Bacteria > Bacillati > Bacillota > Bacilli > Caryophanales > Caryophanaceae > Solibacillus > Solibacillus sp. FSL W7-1324. The sequence continues at coordinate 1,705,288 of NZ_JBBOYH010000001.1, read as the reverse complement.
ATACAGAAGTTACGAATAAATCGTTTGATTTGATTGCATCTTCGATTTCTGGTAATAAAGGACCAGAGTTACCGATACATGTTGTACAACCGTAACCAACTGTGTTGAAACCGATTTGGTCGAAGTAGTCTTGTAAACCTGATTCTTCTAAGTAGCCAGTAACTACTTTAGAACCTGGAGCTAATGAAGTTTTAACCCACTTAGCAGGTTTAATACCTAACTCAACAGCTTTTTTAGCAACTAAACCAGCAGCTAATAATACGTATGGGTTAGATGTGTTTGTACAAGAAGTGATGGCTGCGATTGCTACCGCACCAGCTGGAATTTCAACAGCACCGTCTGCAAAGTTAGCAGTAGATGTTTTTGAGAATTCTTCTTCTGTTAAACCGAAACCTTGTGTACCTTGAGGAGCTACTACTGACTCACGGTAAACTTTTTTCATTTCAGTTAAAGGAATTAAATCTTGTGGACGTTTAGGACCAGAAAGGTTAGCTTCGATGTCAGCTAAGTTAATTTCTAAAACGTCAGTGTATACAGGCTCTAATTCTGGGTTGAAGAACATGTCGTTAGCTTTTAAGTAAGCTTCAACAACAGCAATGTGCTCTTCGTCACGGCCAGTTAAGCGCATGTAGTTTAATGATTCTTCATCAACTGCGAAGAAACCACAAGTAGCACCGTATTCTGGAGCCATGTTTGAGATTGTAGCACGGTCAGCTAACGGTAAACCAGGTACGCCAGGTCCGAAGAACTCAACGAATTTGTTTACTACGCCACGAGCACGTAATACTTGAGTTACTTTTAATGCTAAGTCAGTAGCTGTAGTACCGTTTGGTAATTCGCCTACTAATTTAACACCGATAACATCAGGAATTGGGAAGTAAGATGGTTGACCTAACATACCAGCTTCAGCTTCGATACCACCAACACCCCAACCTAGAACACCGATACCGTTGATCATAGTTGTGTGAGAGTCAGTACCTACTACTGAGTCAGGGAATGCTACTAAACCTTCTTCTGTTTCGTTAACGTGAACGATTGGAGCTAAGTACTCTAAGTTAACTTGGTGTACGATACCAGTTGCTGGTGGTACAGCGCGGAAGTTATCATAAGCAGTTTGAGCCCATTTTAAGAAGTTATAACGTTCAGCGTTACGTTCGAACTCTAAATCCATGTTCGCTTGTAATGCTGCTGCGTTACCGTATTTGTCTACTTGTACTGAGTGGTCAATTACAAGGTCTACAGGAATTGCAGGGTTGATTTTAGCTGGGTCTCCACCCATTTCTTTCATTGCAGAACGTAATGAAGCTAAGTCAACTACTACTGGAACACCAGTGAAGTCTTGTAATACTACGCGAGAAGGTTTGAATGGTACTTCAGCATCTGCATTGTGATTACCGAAGTTAGCTAATTCATTAACATGCTCGTCTTTAATTACATAGTTATCATATTGACGTAATACTGATTCTAATAATACTTTAATTGAATAAGGTAGGCGTGATACTTTTGCGATACCAGCTTCTTCAATTGCAGCTAAACGGAAATAGTTATAAGTTTTACCGTTAACTTCAAAAGTCGAACGACTGTTGTGTAAGTTTGCCATGTTGTGTTCCCCCTAGTTTTTCTTAATTGAAAAGGTTGTAAAGCTCTTTTCTCCACAGTCAATAATAACGCACATTCATACATAAGTAAATTGCATTATTATTATCTTTTGCGATAAGTTAAAATTATGACCTATCGGAAATGCCATTTTCTTCTGCAATTCATTTAGAAATCCTACTTTGTCAGAAAGTTCTTCTAACATTGGTTTCCTCAACAAATGATCCTACAAATAAAATGGCATATTTTTTTAGTACATCTTGTAATAAATTTAAATCACAATCAATTTATTATTGTACTAAAACAAAATCCTTAGTTTAATTTGAGCCAGTGCTGAATGAATGTTGATACAATACTGCGCAGTTTTTCATTCCGATTGGCAAATTTCAAGTAAAAATAAAGTGTTTTTGCCACGTTCAGCTGGTTTGTTCTCGCTTTAAACCAAAGTGCATCATAGCCGCGCTCATAGGCGACCATTTCCAGCTGGTCAAACAGCTGTTCAAACCATTCAATGAACAGTTCTTCGTCGATATTTTTGGCTAGCAATGCCTGAATAATATTGCAGAAACGTTCTTCTTCGTCATCGACAAATACATAGCCCTTCCAAATATTTACGCGGATTGCCTGCAGTATTTGGGATGTAAACCGAATCGGATACAACGGATGCGCTATAATGGCGTTGATCAACTCCGTTGTATTCGTAATGCTATGTGCCCAGCCAGACTTCGGATCGACAAAGCTTCGCAAATCCTGCTCTTTTGATAACAGTGCCACCGCATTTTGCGCAAGTAGCTCCAACTGTTCCCCATTTAAAATGGCAAGCTGGCGATCGGCATTTACGATTGCCGCTAAATAAAGAGCCGAATAGGAACGCTGAAAAACAGAAGGTGTTCCTTTTTCACCGATATTATAAAGTAAACCGTCCGTTGAAGAAAGTTTGCTCACAAAATCGGTAATCACTGTCTCACCAAGTGCATTTTCAGATAACAGCAAAATGAACAGGCGGTAATTCAGCTGGTCACGGATTGCTGCTTCTTCATGACCAATTGTCTCCAGTAAATCATTTAATATCGACAGGTGCCCCTGAATAGATTGTTTTCGCTCTTCCGTCGTCATTTCAAAAAACTTTTCATAATCTTCCACTAACAAAAAGACGCCTCCTAACCAAATGCCTAACAATATTGTAAGAGACGTACGATCATTTGACTAGGTAAAAGCTCTTCTAATAGACGCACACCTTCTGAATATACCCGTTTTTCACAAAACAAATGCATCTTCTGCTTCAAATAATTCATTTACTTCAATTACACGATCCGAAAAGCGGTCGACCACATTCAAATCGACGGTATTGAACAAATTCGTTAATACAATTGAAGTACATTCAAACTGTTTCTGCTTTTTTGTATGCTCAAATTCTTCTATAAAACGCGATGGTAAAAAACTGGACCCGTCTGTCACGAACAGCAAATCCGCTTTTTTAAATTCACTTTTCTTCAAAAGATTCAATGCTTCCCGTAATGGGAGTTCATAATTTGTACCGCCGCCGATGAAACTGTCACTGAACTGAATGAGATCCTGGGTCTTTGCCTGACCTTTTCTGAATAATTTAATTTCCCCTACATTCGTTGCAAAAGGGATAATCGCAAAATCTCTTTTCTGTTTTTTAGCGATATTCAGTAGCGCAATACAAAACGCCTTGCTCTGGGCTTTAATCGATGTCATGGAACTGCTTTCATCCATGCACACAATAATCGGCCCCTTACCTTGCCGATCCTTTCCCTTCTTATTAAAAACAAGTGTTTGCTGCTCGCTTAATCGCTTTAAAAAATCGAGCTTGCTATGTCCGAGCATATAGTTGCCCAATTCTGCCGGCAACAGACGCGACAGCTCATGCCCAAAAGTCACCGATTGATGCTGGACCGTCTCGTCTTGTTTTGACTTCTGCTTTTTTGTCGCAATTTTTTTAAACCGGCCGACTAATTCGGCAATCTTCTGCAATTCCTTTCGCTCGCTAATCATTTTCGCCAGTTTAAACTGGTCTCTTAAAGGAATCTGATCGATTTTTTTGCCATCCATTGTCCCGACTTTCATGACCGCAGTTTTTTTATGGTGAATATTCTTTTTATTTTCCTGCAGCATCATACCGATTGATGTTTTCGATAATTGTTTCAAATATTCCCGTTTTTCCGGTATATCAATCGTCATGTTTGGCGTCTGCTGCTTCTTTTGAAAGGCTTCCAGTTGTTCAATCTGAAAAGGGTTTTTCTGTTCCTCATAAAATTGGAAGCTTTTAAGAAGCTGCTCTGCAATGCTGACGGAAGTGAGGACACTTAATAGCTCGTCGCCTTTTGTCAGCTCATGCCATTGAATGTATTCCTCATTTTTCAGCAGCTCTTTCACAAAATCATACTGCATCTTATCCAGTTGCTTTGCATTTTCATTTAATACAGGCGCTTTATAATAGAAAGCATGCCAGCAATCCCCGATGATATTCGTAAAGCCCGGAACAATTTTTTCGCCTGCAATGCAGCTGTCGTTCAACAAAGTAGCCATTTTCAATAATTCGTTAAATCGTGCCTTTTGCTCTGCGCTGCCCTTAAAAACAGTTCGGCTGTAGATTACATGTATGTTCTCACTCAAAAAGCATCCCACCTTCTGTATTCTTTAAAATCCGATAACATCTGAAGTGATTCGCAGCAATTGTTTATGCATTTCCGTTTTGAGACTGTTTAATTCCGGTCGACTCGGGATTTGCCGGCTCATATTTTGTACTTCCATAAATAAGTTTTTCCCCTTTAGCAGCAGCTGACTCAACTCCGATTTGGCAAACGGGGATTTTTGAAGCATCGCATTTCTTGCTGTTAAAATAATCATTTCAAACTCGGTCGATGTCCTGTGTATAAACGCATCGACTGTATCAAAGGCCACTTCGTTAACAATTCGCTCTGTTACCGTTTTTTGTTCAATTGTTTCCCATAAAACATTTGTCAATATCAACAAGTCTTCCCGAATTACTTCTGTTCGGCCGTCTAAATACGCTTTAGCTTTTAAAGTCGACAATGACTGTTTAAAACGGCGATCGGACGGACGTATGCCTTCATCATGAAGGGCCTGCCTGATTTTAGCGAGCACTTTAAAAATCGTATCCGATATCGCCACCTTATTCGTCTTTTGCTGATGTTCGTAGAGCTCGTCCAATGTTATTTTCGATACTTCCTTTTCACTATCATCCTTCAGCATGGCAATGAAATCTTCTTCTTCCCGGATATAGTTTACTTCATAGCGAAGCAAGAAACGGTCGAATAATGCCTCCAGCCCTTCCCCGTCTTCAATATATTCATTGGAAGAACCGACCATCGTCAAAAGCGGAGAAGCAACTGGAATCCCGTTATTGTAATAGATCCGCTCATTGATTAGAGTGAGCAGTGAATTCAGGATTGCTGAGTTCGCTTTAAATATTTCATCAATGAAAGCAAAATGGGCTTCCGGCAGCATATTTGTCACATTCCGCTTGTAGACCCCCTGTTCCAAATCTTTTAAAGAAAGTACCCCAAACAATTCTTCAGGCGTACTGAAAGGCGTCAATAAATGCTGGAAACAATGACTTCCCTCAACGATGGAACCGAGCATGGACGATAGCACACTTTTTCCCGTACCCGCCGGACCGATAAATAAAAGGTGCTGCCGTGATAATAGAGCAATTAATAACGCATCAATTTCTTCTTCCCGATCATAAAAACGTTCGTTCAGTTGCTGACGGATCGTTTGCAGCTGTTCATACATTGATTGACCACCTTCCCTTTTTCGTTAAATACGACACCCGCACATTTATGTAATCTTCTCCTTATAACGTTACACTTCCTGTACAGTTTTTAAACCTTTTCCCTGTTACATTTCTTCCTTTAAAGAACTAGGAATATTTCAGCTGACTTTGCACTATTTTAGTAAGAGCAGAATAAAAATTTTTTCATGTTTTTACACAATTTTAGTTGCAAATGATTAATTTTGTTATTTTACGTGAACATATTACATATAGCATGTTTTGTAGGAGGAATCGTATGGCGTCAGTAAGAGTTTCATCTTCAATTTTTTCACGCATTAAAACTATTCAAAAAGCTGTGCAACGAACAACGAGCCATGATGAAATTACCGTTGCATCCGGGACATATAAAGAAACATTGACTTTTGAGGAAAATAGAACGGTTGCAGCACAAAAGGATGCAACTGTCTGCATAAAAGGATCCATCGTGATCGCTGATTGTGCGACGGTCACATTCGAGAACATGACGATTCAACCTACAACGCAAATTTACGTCGAAGGTAAAATTATATTAAAAAACTGCGTTATTCAAGGTGGACGTACGAATGTACTGTTAGCATTGAACGGTGGAACCATTGTCTGTAAAAATACAACGTTCAGAGATGCAACGGATGCGGCAGTCACATTGGTTTACAATAGTGATGCCCAATTTGAACAGTGTCATTTTGAAAACAATAAAAAAGTGCATATTCTAGCGGAAAATTCAACGCTTCGTTTAACAGATTGTACCCTTTCAAAAGCAAATCAGGCACTTTGGGTTAAGACAAATGCAAAGGCCTATTTAACCCGTGTGAAAGTACATCACCATTCAGGGACACAGCTCATTATCCAGGACAATGCCTTATTGGAAATGGAAGCCTGTGAAGTGATGCATGGCGAGGGTAATGGTATATATGCATCAGATCATTCAAACATACATTTATCGAAAACAACAATCCAACACCATCACCTACCTCAAATCTGGATGCAAAGAAGTTCCCTAAACGTAACAGATTGCCAAATTCAGTACGGCAATGAATCGGGTATTATTTTACGGGACTATTCGGAAGCAATGATCGAGAACTCATTGATTGCATTTCATAAAATCGCGAATATCCAGCTGCTGCTCGAATCTTTCCTGAATATGACGAACTGTGAAGTGAACAGCTGTCAAGGCGTCGGAATTCATATAAAGGAAAAATCGGTTGCCAACTTCAACAGTACGGTGCTTGCCTATAATATACTGCCGCAGCTTTTCATTACTGAAAACTCCATTTGCACAATAAAAGATGCGACCATTCAGAAAGGAAAACAGATTGGGGTTTATACAGAAAAAGGGGCTTCATGTTCAATCGTTTCCAGTACAATTACCGGCCATAAAAATGCGGCGCTTACAGTAATGGAGGCGGAGTTACTCCTATTAAATACGACGGTTCATCATAACAAAGGCAATGGTATTTTAGCGGTCAATCATGCGAAAACTTCTGTGGACAATTGCCATTTCAATCACAATGACCTGGCACATATAGCCGGGAAAAACAATAGTACGGTGTCGATTTATCAAAGCGAACTAATCGGCGGGAAAAGTATTTTTGTCATGGACGGGTGTGAACTTGAAGTAACCGAATCGGTAGTTAAAGATGGTACGGGGATTCAAATTGAAATGGTCGGCAATACGAATGCAACGATTCAGCATTCCCAAATTAGCGGCGGCGAAACGAACGGCATTGTGGCGATGAAAGATGCATCGCTCCACATCATCGAAAGCGAAATTTCTTGTCATAAAATGCCGCAAATCATCATCAATGACAGTTCCCTTGTGTTAAGAGACAGCGAGCTGATGGAAGGTGAACGGAACGGGTTAATTATCGAAAACCATGCAGAGGCGTTAATTCAGGATTCGTTCATTTCCAACCATATGTATTCGCAAATATGGATCGACTCCGAATCTTCGGTTGAGCTGAATGCCACACAGATTATAGAGGGCCATGAATCCGATATATTTGTACAAAACAAATCGGTTCTCCATGCTTCGAAATGCATTATTCAAAATGCGAAGTTTGATTTCAACATCCAAGCGGTCAACTATTCAAAAATTTATCTGTCCGAGACAATGGTCGACAACTCGTTCGGCTCAAAGTTCTACAGTGAGAATAACAGCGAAATTTCATCGAATTTGGATGAAATCAGCTAACAGCATTTACTACCTGTGACTTTTTTAGTTGCAGGTAGTTTTTCATGTGGTCCGAAAAAAAACAATCTACCCGTATTTGGATAGATTGCTTTTGTTATAATTTATTTCACAATTCCACTGACGAATTCAGTAGAAGGATAATACATGTTTTTCACAATGACGTTCGCCCCTAAGCACTTCACTGCAGGACAATGACAATTGATCGATTTTGAAATATTGGAATCAAGCCATCTGTTGTAGATTTGAGTTAATGATTCATTTTTAATATTGCCGAATGCCTGACCGTCATCCGAAAAATCGGTAACCGAAATATCACCGGAGAAAATATTCAGGTTCATGCGTGAACGCCCGTCAACATCATTTCGCATTGTCGTATTCGATGCATGATTGATTCGGTTGATTAATGTAATATCGCGCTCATCACGGCTGCACGGATAGAAAGGCAATGTTCCGAATAAAACCCAGATGTCTTTATTTCTGTAATCAAGAATTTCATTGATCACTGTGCGATATTCATCCAAACCGATTGTTTCTAAGCTTTCAGCGAAATCACTGGCATACATCGGGTGAATTTCATGACGTTTACACAGCATTTCATTGGCCACTTCATGGTGGATTTTCTCCATAAATGGCACCGTGTTGCGGTTTAACATTGTTTCGGCGGAAACGAACATGCCGCCTTTTGATAGTTCTCTTGCATTGTCAAAAATATTGCGATATAAGTTCCCTCTATATTCAACTGATGGCGTTTTTTCCATCATAGCAAATCCTGTTTCAACAAATTCCTTTTCGTCACACCAGTTATGCGAAATATGCATGACATCCAAATAAGGCGCAACCAGTTCGTAATGTGACATCGGTAACGTCAGGTTGGAGTTAATTTGTGTCTTAATCCCCCTGCTCTTCGCATATTTCAGTAGCGGTAACAAGTTTTCCTTAATTCCCTTTTTCGTTAATAGCGGTTCCCCGCCTGTAAAACTCATTGTCCGTAATGTTTCAACCTCATCCAGTTTACGAATAATGTCGTCTGCCGGAATGGCCGGTAATTCTTTTGTTAATAACGCATAGCCTACTGCGCAATGCGAGCATCTCATATTGCATAAGTTTGTTGTTGTAAACTCTATATTAGATAAAGTTAGCTTACCATGTTGATCAATATCAATATATGGTTCCCATTCATCATGAGGTTTAAAAATTGTATTCATTTAAATACTTCCTTTCTGCGAGTACAATTTTCTCATAAAACCTTTGTGATGGAAAGGCTATTGTTTATAAGGAAATCCCGGCAGTTCCGTTAAAATTAAAAATGGCCGCCCGAGATAAAATCCCGCGCTGCCCTTTTATTAGATTTCGATTTTTTCCGGCAATTCCGGAATTTCCGATACAATATCTTCTTCGGTTAATCGCAGCTTAAATAATGGGTACTTTTCTTTCAAATCCAGCGGTCCCAATATTTCATCCACTTCTGTTTCAATCGGGGTTTCATACGTAAAATCAACCGTTACAATCCGCTCAATCGTTTGTCGGATTTGCAATTTTTCCTGCTCTTTAATCGGCAGAACGCCTTCTGTTAAAAGCGGCTCTATCGCATCTTTTATAAAGTTTTGTGCTTCAGTAATGCAATTGAATTCAGCCAGTTTATTTACGGATGCTGTCATGCAGGATAATTCATAAGTGCGCAGTGATTCCAGTTCGCTTAACTGATTGTGTGTTAATAATAGGCGATCTCTCACTAGTTCGTTCAGTCGACTTTGTACTGCATCCAATTTTTCCAATACAAATTGCTCGTATTTTCTAATGAACACCTGTTTTTGTTCACAATGCGACTGGATTTTATTCAATGTTTGAATTCGCTCAGAAAGAAGTGGTGTCAGTTCACTTTCTTCAATCGGGAAAGGAAGCGACTTCCCTGTTTGTTTTTTGAACTGCTTCTCCAGTTCTCCATATTCCATCGTATATTCTACATGCAACTTCCGGTAATCCCGCACATGTTTTTGATAAAGCCCTGCCATTTCCTCGTACATATCGATGATCGGGTCACGTAAATAAGAATGGCTTTCCAATGTTTGTAATAGCTGAAAAAGCGTCTGGACTTCTTTGAACACTTTACTGACCGATTCATATTGTTGTTCAAGAGAAGTGACAAGTGCTTTATCGCGTTGCAGTTGAGCTGCATCTTTCTGAACATCGTTTTGATGCTGGATGACATATTCAAATGCCGATACATACGGTTCTCTTGCAGGAATTGTATTAACTTCTACACGGAGACGTTCCAGCCATTGTAAAAATCGCTCCGTTATATGGCGGGTCTTTTTTTGCTTGTTGTCGATTAACTGGAACATCAGCTGTGACAACTGTGTAATGCGGGAGTCAATAAGCAGCTGTGAACTGTTCGTAGTACGTGCTTGCTGTGCCTGTAAAGCCGATACCGGCACATCCTCCCCAATAAAATAGCCGTAACGTTCTTTCTCCATATCTAGAAAGGTTTCCACTTCCCCATCTACCCGGTCAATCCCGTTTACGATTAAATGTGCCGTAATCCCCATTTTGTTCAGCTTTTCTATAAAGTTTAATTCAGCCTCTGTGGCAGGTGAACCCGCCTGCAGTACCCAGAACACCTCATTGCAGCGTTTTAAGAGTGCAGGGGGAAAGTAGGCTGTATTGTTTGCGCCTGCTTGCAGCGCAATCGAGTCGACAATGGTTACTTTTTTTAAAAGCTCACACGTTATATATACTTCCAAATAATCCAGATGCTTACGAATTATTTTGGCACTTTCCGTATTCGAAATGGTGAATAATGAGAGGTTGGCAATATCAAAGGTTACTTCCATTCCATTTATAAATACGGCTTTAATATATTCCGTATCTCCGTATTTTAAAAATGTATTGGTCCTCGTAGGTTCTGATAGGCGGTCTTCCAGCAGATTTCTGCCGATTAAACTGTTGATCACGGTCGTTTTTCCTACCCGCTCTTTACCTAGAAAGAGCACGATTGGCTGACTGTCTGCATCACTTATAATCTGGTTTAAACGGGATGTCGTATCTTTTACATAATTATTTCGGGACAGCATACTATGCAAAGGTTTTAACCGTTCAATTAATTGTTCCAACGGATTTTGTTCATCAAAGTTGTTTAGCTGTTCGCTGAATCGCTCAGTCATACGGGTCACTCCTTTACAAACAATTGTTATTCTATTATAAACGCAGTGATTTCCTTATGCAGAAATAATTACGAAATTCGAAATAATTGGTTCCTCATACTTAATTAACAGAACAAATATTAGGTATTAACACACGGATATATAATTTCGGGTAATAAATTTCATCAGAAAGTTGCTATTGCCCGACATCGTTTGCGTGCTATTATAGTAGAAGAATATTTAAAAGGAGCAACACAATATATGTATAATATCCGTGAGCAATGGTTTGGGAATGTACGTTCAGATGTGTTGGCAGGACTAGTTGTCGCACTTGCCCTCATCCCCGAAGCAATTGCTTTTTCTATTTTAGCCGGTGTAGATCCGATGGTCGGTCTTTATGCCTCATTTGTAATCGCCGTAACAATCAGCTTTGTCGGTGGTCGTCCTGCGATGATCTCCGCAGCAACAGGAGCGATGGCATTAGTTATCGTCTCGCTTGTAAAAGATCATGGACTGCAGTATTTACTTGCAGCAACGATTTTAACAGGGATTATCCAGATTATTTTTGGAATGCTGAAAATTGCACGTCTGATGAAGTTTATTCCGAATGCGGTCATGATCGGTTTTGTTAACTCATTGGCGATTTTAGTATTCATGGCCCAAACACCGCACTTTATCGGTGGCGACATCGTAACATGGGGATTCCTGCTTGCGACGATCGCACTTATTTACGCAATTCCTTTCGTCATTAAAGGCATCCCTGCCCCGCTCATTGCTGTCGTTATTTTATCAGCCGTAGCTATTTATTCCGGATTCAATTTGAAAACAGTTGGAGATATGGGGACAATTACACAAACATTGCCATCATTTTTAATTCCGGATATCCCGTTTAACTTAGAAACATTAATGATTATTTTACCGTATTCATTAGCTCTGGCAGTTGTCGGATTAGTCGAATCATTACTGACAGCATCAATTTTGGACGATATGACGGCTTCTGAAAGCGATAAAAATAAAGAAGCGCGCGGACAAGGGATCGCCAATGTTATTAATGGCTTCTTCGGTGGGATGGCCGGCTGTGCAATGATTGGACAATCCGTTATTAACGTAAAATCCGGTGCGCGTGGCCGACTCTCCACTTTTGTTGCCGGTGTATTTTTAATGTTTTTAATTCTCGTTTTGGGCGATTATGTTGTCCAAATTCCGATGCCGGTACTTGCCGGTGTAATGGTTGTTGTATGTATTACCCAATTTGACTGGCAATCATTCAAATATGCTGTAACAGCACCGAAAAAAGATGTATTTGTGATGCTTCTGACAATCGCGGTTGTCCTGTATACACATAACCTGGCGTTAGGTGTTGTGGCCGGTATTGTTGTCAGCGCACTGTTTTTCGTCAACGAAATCTCGCGTGTAAGTATTTCACAGGAAGGGAAAACATATTTTGTCAAAGGGCAACTATTCTTCGCTTCAACAGAAGGTTTTATTAACTATTTCAAAACGGTTCACAGTGAGTCGTCTTCCATCATTATCGACTTTTCCCAATGCAAAGTATGGGATGATTCGGCAATCGGTGCTTTAATGAAGGTGAAAGACCAGCTGAAAGCGAAAAATATAGAAGTAACCTATTTGAATATTGATGAGTCAAGTAAACAGCTATTGAGGAAGTTAACCGGTACGACATTAATCGATTAGGAGGTGGCTCATTTATGTATGAACACATTTTACTGGCCGCTGATGGTTCGCAAAACTCGATACGTGCGGCTAAAGAAGCTTTGAAGATAGCCCAAATCAATTCAGAAACAATGGTAACCATCCTTTTTATCATCGATATGGAAAAAGCGAAGACGGATGTATTGCATTCAAGCTCCATCGAAAGTCTTTACATGGAACGTCGTCGAAAGCTTGTGCCGATCGAGGAACTGTTCAGTGAGCAACAAGTTCGTTATAAAGTAGAAATCATTCATGGCTCACCGGGTCCTGAAATCATCAAATATGCCAATACAAAAAATGTGGATTTAGTTGTGATCGGCAGCCGCGGGTTAAACAGTCTGCAGGAAATGGTACTGGGGAGCGTATCACATAAAGTGATGAAGCGCGTCCAGTGCCCTGCAATGCTTGTGAAGTAAGCAAAAAAGACAAAACATTTTTAGTGCGACTAATATGTTTTGTCTTTTTTTATGTATAATTGTGGTTAACAGGTCAGATAGAAGATGAGGTGGGAACTGTGTTTTTCTTAAAACCTAAACTAATTAAAAATAATAAGAAATCTATTGCGGATTTGTTATTTAAAGATGTTTCACCTGAACAATGGGATCAGGATCATTTAACTAAAGCAAAATTGGATTATTCAATTGATAGTGTTCGTCTCGTTAATGAGTACGCTGAACGGATAATCCATACAGAATTCGGACAGCAGCTTTTAAAAGAGCATTCAGAGAAGCTCATCACACGTATTGGGGCCTATTTAGGCGAAGTCATAAAAAATCACAAAGACGGGCAATATCGCTGGTTTGAATTTAATTCCGTAAAAGCAAATACCGTACATTTAAATGAATATGAACAGAGTGTGAAAGATGAATCCGTTCTTTATTCTAAAAAGATGGATCATGCATTGTGTCCCATTTATGAAGTGAAGCAATATTTTGATGGCAAGCCCAACTATAATCATTTTTTAGCATATGTAGAACAAGCGATAAAAAATTAGGATTTCGGGGGAGGAATTATTGATGTCGAGTGCCGCTTTAATCGTACTAGCCATAGTTTCGACTGTGATTTGGATTGCTGTGTCTAAAGAAGCTGCCAAACCTACAAAAGAAGTAAACCGGAAAAAGATGTACACTTTAGTATCCGCAGGAACTTTATCGGCGATTATATTAACTGTATCTCTTTTGCAAAATTTAGTGCTTTAACTTCTATAGATTAAATTACAAGACGTCCGTTTGAATTTTGTTGATTCAATATTTATTCCTCACTTCGGGCATAATATTCCTCACTTCGGGCTGTTTAATCCTCACTTACTCTTGTTTAATCCTCACTTCTAGCTCGTTATTCCTCACTTCCAAGTACATAATCCACAAATTCTATATGAGGGGCAGAAATCCGCCCCCTCTTTACCGTTTAAAACAGTGGCAATTCGTTGTATGGTCATTCACCATGCCTACTGCCTGCATATAGGAGTAGCAAATTGTGCTGCCGACAAATTTGAATCCGTCTTTTTTTAGCTGCTTGCTCATACGGTCGCTTATTTCTGTCGTAATCGGTACTTGCGCGGACGATTCCCATGAATTGATCAGTGGTTTACCGTCGACAAATGACCAAATGTAGTTTGAGAAAGTGCCGTATTGTTTCTGGATTGCCAAAAAGCTTTCGGCATTTGTCACGACACTTTTGATTTTCAGCCGGTTGCGGATAATGCGTTCATCATTTTTTAATGCTTCCAGTTTTTCTTCATCATATTGAACAATCTTTTCCGCATCGAACTGATCGAATGCTGCCAAATAGCCTTCTCTTCTTTTTAATATTGTCAACCAGCTTAAGCCTGCCTGTGCCCCTTCCAAACAAAGCATTTCAAATAGCTTCCGGTCGTCATAAACAGGGACGCCCCACTCTTCATCATGATATTTCACATAGATAGGTTCATCTAATTTCACCCAACTGCAACGCTCCATGTCCTCACCTCTTTTTAATCACTGTAATCCAACTTGTTTGCAATCGCAAATCATATTTGTTACCCTTGCCTTACGAACGTCAGGAAGGTGAAACACATGACAAAAGAAAAAATCATCCAGGCTGCGATGCTTAATTTCAGCGAACACGGATACAGCGGCGGATCATTGGCCCAAATCGCGGAAGAAGTAGGTATACGGAAGCAATCAATCTATACTTATTTTAAAAGTAAAGATGCACTCTATTTATCGATTTCGCAACAGGCAATGGAAGCTGAGCTGTTATTTGCAAAAGAATTTATCGCAAAACATCTACAACTTCCTGTCGAAAAAGTATTACTGCCATTTCTGCAATCTTTTCAGCAACGCTTTGAATCATTTGCGGAAACTAAATTTTTCATGCGTTCGATTTTCTTTATGCCGCAACATTTGGAGCAGCAGTTGAGTGAACAAACGTATATTTATTTGGACGAATTGGAAAGGCTTTTCACGGATTATTTATCAGAACAAAAACTGTCCGTTACAGCGAATGAAGCAGCAATCGGCTTTTTGGCATTGCTTGATAGTCTGTATGTCGAAATGCTTTACGGCGGCAGTGAACGGTGTGAAAAACGTTTGCAGGCGGGATGGACCATATTTTACAGAGGAATAAGAGCTGAGGTGTAGACATCATGACAAAATACTGGATACTCGTCCTATTGGCTGGCATCATTGAAATTGTTTGGGCAATGGGACTAAAATACGCAAACTCCGTGTGGCTATGGGTAGGAGTTGCCGCATTAATCGTAATATCATTTTATATTTTAATTATTGCTACTGAGAAATTGCCTGTTGCTACTGTTTACGCAGTGTTTACAGGGATCGGGACTGCCGGTACCGTCATTGCGGAAACGGTCATTTTCAACGAGCCGTTCAGTTTCACGAAAATCGGTTTCATAGGATTACTGTTAATCGGTGTGATTGGGTTAAAGCTTATTTCCAATGATCCGGAAGAAACGAGGGATGCATAATGGCTTGGGTATATTTAATTTTTGCCGGTCTTTTTGAAGTCGGCGGTGTTATCGGAATGAACAAAGTTGCCCAGAAAAAGTCAATAGGCTCCTATGCATTTCTGATCGGTTCCTTTATTTTCAGTTTCTCGCTCCTTTCAATGGCAATGAAAGAATTGCCTATGGGAGTTGCCTATGCTGTATGGACAGGGATCGGTACGGTCGGTGGAACTCTCGTAGGCATGTTTATTTATAATGAATCCAAGGACTGGAAAAGAATTCTATTTATTTCGTTTATTATTATTGCGGTTGTCGGATTAAAAATTACGCAGTAGAATAGAGTTAATAGAAACAATGTGTACATTTTATGAATTTTTTCATAGAGTGTGCACCTTGTTGTGAAATGTTGGAGGCCATTGTGAGAAATTTATTTCAAGTAGTCCCAATTCCTATCAGTGGGCTCATGCTCGGACTGGTTTCATTGGGAAATTTATTTTTTAGTATGGACAAAGCCGCTTTCGGTCACGTCTGTTTTTTTATAGGGATCTTTTTATTTCTATTAATTATCGGAAAACTGATTTTTGCGTTTTCCAGTATTCTTACAGAAATGCAAAACCCGATTATTGCTTCAGTATCCCCCACTTTTACGATGGGGACTTTATCGATCAGTAGCGGTTTACACTATTATGGTGTAAGTGATTTCGTTATACATATGATCTGGATTCTAGCTGCAACCACTCAAATCTTTATTATCTTTTATTTTATCCGAACGTTTATTTGGAAAAAACGGATTTCGATTTCGGATATTTATCCAAGCTGGCTTATTATGTTTGTCGGGACTGCCGTCTTGCCACTAACAGCGAGTGATCTTTCCGGCATATTCACAAAAGCGATTGTTATTTTTGCGATTTGTGCTTTCATTGTGTTACTGCCGATTCTTATTTTCCGTGTGTTTATTAGAAAAGATTTGCCGGAGCCTACGATTCCGATGCTGACAATTTTAACTGCGCCTGTTTCAATTAGTTTAGCTGCTTATTTCCAGCAGTTTGAAAGTCAATTCGGGATTGTGCTGACATTATTCATCCTCGCGCAAATAATGTATCTACTAGTACTTTCGAAATTACCGGGTGCCTTACAGCTGCCTTTTTATCCAAGCTATGCTGCCTTTACATTCCCGTTAGTTATTTCTGCTACGGCCACTTATGGGGTCATTCATTATTTTGGGCAAACCGGGATTTCGGCAAATTGGCTGGAACCGTATTTTTATTTTCAATTAACTTTCTCTGCAATTATTGTATTTTATGTTTTTATCCGCTATATCAACTACTTGTCTGTACAAGTACGACTACAGCGCAGAGTCATTCGAGAAGAAAAAGAAGCCATTTCATAATTCTTCCGCAATAGCGAAACATTCCCCCTTTATGCATCGTATACTACATAAAGGGGGGATTTTTTTGAAAAGAATTATTTTTGCAATATTATTTATTCTTCTTATCCTCGTGTTAATTTTCTACTGGCTTGACCATGAAATGAATGCAGCGTTAAAAAATGAGGCAAACGGTTCCAACGAATATGTGGTCGTTTTAGGCGCAAAAGTGAAACCAGGCGGCATCCCTTCCCAATCATTAAAAAACCGTTTAGATGCGGCAGTCGATTACCTTCAAAAATATCCTACCGTAAAAGCGATTGTTACAGGTGGTCAGGGTGCTGATGAAGATCGCACAGAAGCGTCTGTTATGGCTGACTATTTAATCAAACATGGGATTGGTGAAGACAGAATTTTATTGGAAGATCAGTCTACAACGACTTATGAAAATTTGTTGTTCGCAAAAGAACTGATGCCAGAAGATACAGAGAGCATCACGATTATCTCAAATGATTTTCATTTGAAGCGTGCGACCATTCTCGCCCGCAAACTTGGTTTAAAGGCGGATGTAGTGGCTGCCCCTACACCAAAAGTCGTCAATACAAAATCACGTATTCGCGAACGTCTTGCGATTATTAAGGCCTATACGAGAGGCCAATAATTTTACATTTGCCTTTCAATTCGTTATCGTAAAACGTAACGAACAGTTGAGGTGAATTTCAATGAAACTTAGTATATTAGATCAAGTACCTATTTCCAAAGGCATGACATCAACCGATGCACTAGCGAATGCAGTGAAGCTTGCCCAACTTGGTGATGAGCAAGGTTATGAACGAATCTGGTTTGCAGAGCACCATAACACAACTTCCCTTGCCAGCTCTGCGCCTGAAGTAACAGCTGCCTATGTTGCGGCGAAAACAGAGCGTATCCGTGTAGGAACGGGCGGCATTATGATGATGCATTATTCTCCATATAAAGTGGCTGAAGTGTTTAAAACATTGGCAGCGTTGGCACCAGGTCGTATAGACTTCGGTGCAGGCCGCGCTCCTGGCGGGGATATGCCCGCAATGACTGCGCTTGCAAGTGGACGCAGACCTGACCTGACAGAACAATATGATAAACTCGAAGTTATTTTACGATTAATGAATGAACAGCGTACAGGTGAAGCGGTTTATGATAATGTTGTAGCCGCTCCTTTCAAAATACAGCTTCCGCAAAGCTGGCTGCTTGGATCAAGCGGACAAAGTGCGAAAAAAGCTGGTGAAGCGGGTGTCGGTTATTCCTTTGCCCAGTTCTTCAATGGACAAATGTCTAAAGGGATTTTCGATGCATACCGTAACAGTTTCCAGCCTTCATACTTTATGGAACAGCCGCAAATTATTACGACTTATGCAATCAGTGTAGCTGAAACGGCTGAAGAAGCGGAATACTTATCGATGCCGATGCAAATTACCCGCCTGAACTTAATGCGTGGTAAGCTCCTGACTGTACTTTCTCCTGAAGAAGCAAATGACTATCCGCTTACAGAGATGGATAAAATGATTTTGGAAGAAAACCGTTCGCTAATGCTGATCGGTTCTGCCGAAGATGTTGCGAATCAGATTAGAGAAGAGCAGGCATATTACGGCTTTGATGAAGCGATGATCAACTGTAATCTATATACGATCGATCAGCGTCTGAACAGCTACCGTCTATTAATAGAACAATTCAATAAATAATATAGTATTAATGAAGTAGTGCCAATTGATTCGTCAAGGGCACTACTTTTTTGGTGAGGTCGGATTCATTTCAGTGCAGCTGGTAAACATCAGTAGCATTCCAAATAAAAAAGCAGTCCAAACTTTACATATCGTAAAATCTGGACTGCCTGTAATTTTCATATGCTATTCACTATAACCTGTTTATACTGTAGCTGTCGTCGTAACTGGTTGCGGGGCAATTTTTGCGACAATCACACTGTTTATAGCGTTAATATAGGCCATAGCCGAAGCTTTTAAAATATCCGTATCTGCTGCTTTAGCAATATAATTTTCTCCGCCGTATTCAATAATAATTTTTACTTTCCCTAATGCTTCCTGACCACGTGATACAGAGCTGATGTTGTATTCAACAAGCTTTACCTTGATTCCTGTAACATCTGCAATGGCTGAATAAAGGGCGTCAATTGGACCGGAGCCGACCGCACTTGACTTGAATACATCTTCCCCGCGGCGGATTTTTACGCTGGCAGACGGGAAGGCAGCGTTTGAAATAATCTGTAAGTCTTCAATATCATAAAACTGATCAGAGTAGGATTCCTTGTTTGGATTGTTCTTCTCTGTTTTTTCGTAGTAGCTTTCAACAATGACATATAGATCATGGTTGTAAACTTCCTTTTTCGAATCGGCCAGTTTCAGGAAGCTTTCAAAAATACCTTCAAATTCCTCGTCAGAGAAATCATCAAAGCCAAGTTTGGACAGCGCATTTTTCACCGCATGACGACCAGAGCGTGCTGTTAATACTAGCTCCATATCGTCTAGACCTACATCTTCAGGATGAACGATTTCATATGCATCACGCGATTTCAGTAAGCCGTCCTGATGAATACCTGATGAATGGGCAAAGGCGTTATCTCCTGTAATCGCTTTGTTCACTTGCACATCAAGACCCATAAAGCTTGACACTAAGCGAGATGTATTCATAATTTCTTTCGTATTAATATCTGTAAACACATCGTAAACGTCACCGCGTGTTTTAATCGCCATAACGACTTCTTCTAATGCCGCGTTTCCGGCACGTTCACCAATCCCGTTCATCGTCACCTCTATTTTATCGGCACCATTTTTAATCGCCGCTAACGTATTGGCAGTCGCCATACCTAAATCGTTGTGACAGTGAACTGAAAGCAGTACGGAATCGTCCAGGTTTTTCATTCGGTAGTTTAGTTTGGCAATCATCTCGCCCCACTGTTCCGGCTCGGCATAACCGACTGTATCCGGTACATTAATCATTGTAGCACCGGCCTTCATGACCGCTTCAATCGTTTTCCAAAGGTATTCAAAATCAGAGCGGGATGCGTCTTCCGTTGAATATTGTACTTGTGGCAGTAACGATTTCGCGTATTTTACTGCGTCTACCCCGATTTGCAGGATCTGGTCTTTCGATTTACTGAACTTCTTCTCCACATGAATATCGGATGTTCCTAAAACCATATGGATCATTGGATTATTGGCATATTTCACTGCATTATATACTGAATCAATATCATCTTTAACAGCACGGGCAAGTGCCGTAATCATCATATTCGAATTTTGGCCAACCTTCTGGGCCACAGCTTTTACCGCTTCAAAATCACCTTGTGAAGACGCTGGGAATCCGGCTTCAATAATATCAACACCGAGCTTTTTTAACTGCTGGGCAATTTCCACTTTTTCATATAAATTCAGTTTAGCCCCAGGCACTTGCTCACCATCACGTAATGTCGTATCAAAAACCCAAATTTTTCTACTCATTCTCATAACCCCTTTTCTTCTCAAATGATTTTAAAACAGTAAATAAAAATAAAAAAACTCGCCTCTATGAAAAATTCCATAGAGACGAGGTTAGACTCGCGGTACCACTCTAAATTGAATGTCCATTGCTGAAACATTCCACTTAACGACAAATAGTTTGCCTGTCTTTTAACGGAGACTTCCGACTTCCCTACTTAATTTCGGGTCGTAGCTCATGGACGAGTTCAACAGTTGTATCTGCCAGTTTGCACCACCCACTGGCTCTCTTAAAGTATACAAGCTATTTACTACTTCCAATCATTGCCTAAGATATTACCTTGAAATGAAGTTTACCGGCAATGAAATAAAATGTCAACACTTATTATCAGAAAATTTAAATTTCACTTTAGCGTAATGATGTTGAAATTCGCCAGGGATAACGTCTTACGCGCAATAAAATAAATTAAATTTTATCGCCATTGAAAATTGAATTTTTAACAATCGCATAATCAACGTTACGGATTGCAGATAATGTTTTACCACCTGCATATGAAATTGATGACTGCAGATCTTGTTCCATCTCAGTTAACGTATCGAAAATCGAACCTTTTGAATCAACATACATTTTCTTGCCTTCAACGTTTTTACGTTCGCCTTTTTGGAATTCCGATGCAGAACCGAAATATTCTTTTACTTGTTTGCCGTCGATTTCCACTGTTTGGCCCGGTGATTCTTCATGACCTGCAAAAAGTGAACCGATCATCACCATTGATGCACCGAAGCGCACTGATTTGGCAATGTCGCCATGTGTACGAATACCGCCATCAGCGATAATCGGCTTTGAAGCAGCTTTTGCACACCAGCGAAGTGCTGCCAACTGCCAGCCGCCTGTACCAAAACCAGTTTTAATTTTCGTAATACATACTTTACCTGGGCCAATCCCAACTTTTGTCGCATCCGCACCAGCATTTTCAAGGTCACGTACCGCTTCAGGTGTACCAACATTTCCTGCAATTACAAAGCTGTTCGGTAAATGCTTTTTAATATGACCGATCATTTCGATGACTTGGTTTGAATGACCGTGTGCGATATCAATCGTAATATAATCCGGTACAAGCTGAGCATCTTTCAGCTCTTCGATAAACGTATACTCTTCATCTTTTACACCGACAGAAATCGATGCAATCAAGCCTTTGCTCTGCATATCGCGGATAAATTGCGCACGCTTTTCAGGTTGGAAACGGTGCATAATATAGAAATAGCCTTGTGCAGCTAATTTTTCTGCTAATTGCTCATCAATAATTGTTTGCATATTTGCCGGAACTACCGGAAGTTTAAATGTATGGTTACCCAAAGTTACTGTTGCATCGCATTCTGTACGACTTTTCACTATGCACTTTGCAGGGATTAATTGAATATCTTCATAATCAAAAACTGTATCTATCATTTCACTACACTCCTAAATACGAACATTCTTCGTTTTTTTATAATTATCATTCGACATCTGTTACTTTACAAAACAATGAAAACGTTGTCAACCATAAAACGAATATTTTATTTAATTTTAATATAAATGTTCGGTTTTAAGGAATCTAAACAAATTTCTTCATTGTAAACGTAAAAAAATTTAAATTTCCCCTTGTTTATAAATAACTATTGTCCACTGACTCCATGCAATGTTTTAATAGAATTATTGAAAAGGAGTCGATGAATTGATGTTAGAGAAATGGTTGAACGTTCAGAATTAATATTGAGCTGAAAAATTGGCTCAATAATCAATCATTATTGGAGCTGAAAAACATTGGAACATTTATTAAACTGCATGAAAATTATCGGGGACGATACAATTCAACGTACACAATTAACACATCGTATTGAGCTAGTAAAAACCTTTCAAATTAAGAAAGGCATGAAAGTACTTGAAATCGGATGCGGGCAAGGTGACACAACTGTTGTATTGGCAGATGCCGTCGGAGAAACTGGCAGTGTCGTTGCCATCGACATTGCCTCAACTGAATACGGTGCACCAATCACATTAGGTGAAGCAGCAGAAACGATTTCACAATCCCCATTAGGACAGCGAATCGATTTTCACTATGAAACCGACTTTTTGCAAATGGTGTTCGAAGAGAAATTTGATGTCGTCGTTCTATCCCATTGTTCCTGGTATTTCGAAAGTATCGAACTGTTAAAGAAATACTTGCAAAAAATTAAGCAAATTGCCGATCGAATCTGTTTTGCTGAGTGGGATATCGATTATACATCGGACGCTCAGCGTGCCCATTTTTGCGCAGCCAATATAGCAGCGCTCTATACAGCATTTACAGAAAATGAAGGGAATATCCAAAATCTCTTTCATAAAACACAAATAAAAGAGCTAATGCTAAGCGAAGGCTTTTCAATTAAAGTTGAACAAACCGTCGATGCCAGCTATTTGCAGGATGGATCGTGGGAAGTTGACTACAGCAATTACTTGCTGAATGAATTCCCGGACGTCCCAACCAAAATTCAGTCCTTAATTCGCAGTTATGCCTATTTAATGAATGAGCAAACAAAGCCTATTCTATCGTTGAATAGTTTTGTACTGTGCGCTGATTTGTAAAATAACTCATAAAAAAGCATGAATGTTGTTAAATAACTCAACATTCATGCTTTTTGTGTATTTCAGAAATTCTATTTGTCCCTATTTATCGCTAGTTGAAATACTGCTAAGCATATACACAATTACTGACGAAATACTTTAAAGATGTTTAATGGTCCGTTTCATAAATTTTACTTACGTTAACATTTACAATGGAGCCCATTCGTTGGACTTTTACATATATGCCTGTCCAAGCCGAATAGCACTCTGGTTCCATATAATCACAACTTCTTTCGGATAGCTTGTGCTCATAATCAATAGTAATTGTGCCTTCCTTTTTACCAGTAGCTTTCACGCGAAATAGATTCGTTCCTGGATCCCTAATAATCTCGGCTATCTGTTCGGCGTCTTTCGTTCTGATTGTATGTTTTCCCAGGTTGAATTTTGGTCCTTCGTCATAAATTTCAGTAAGATTCTCTTTTAGCGTTTCAATATCATAATAAAATTTTGAATCATTCTGTTTCGCTTCAATTCCGTACCGTACTTCTTCCCCGTCCTCAAATTGAAGAGTAGCAATATACTGGGCGGGCTTCTCAATGTTAAAAGACACTACATCTATAGAACCTGTAAAGTCTTGTTCAAAAGGAACACTGTCCGACACCTTTTCCCCATCCATTGTAGAAAGTGAAATGTTTTGAAGCTTTTCACTTAACCAAAAGATGCTTACTTCTGTCGGTAAAACATCCTCTGTTTCTTCCAATACAAGCTCCAGTTCACCATCCACTTTTGTTATTGTGACATAATATTTTTTATATTTTATTTCAGAGGGGCTGGCGCTAGAAAAACCTAAAATATTGAGTTTTCCAATCCCTTCCTTCAAAGGCACCAGTTGAATCTTATCTTCCGTATAGCCCTCTTTTCCGTTCACGTTAATTGTTTTAAATAACCCTTCGTTTGACTCATCGTAAACAACCTGACTGATTCGCTTCCAATTAAAATCGCTTGCCTCGAGTGTTACCATTTGTGTCGGCTTTGTTTGTTCAGTCGCTCGTAACATTTTCGCCGCTTGTCCTCTAGTGATTGGAGCGTTCGGACTGAATGTAGTTGGAGACGTTCCGGATGTAATGCCAAGATTATAAATGATTAAAATATTAGAGCTGTGTGACTGGGCGTTCCAAATATCTTCGAAGGGATTGATATTCGATACTTCGCGTGGCAAATCAAACGCTTTTACTAGAATTGAAGCCATCTGTCCCCGTTTAATCGGATCGTTCGGCCCATACCGTCCATCTCCATAACCGTTGATGATACCTTCTTGTGCCATCGCAGCAATCGCTTTATAGTAACCGTTCGCTGTTGAGACATCTTTGAATCCTGGATTTTTTACGTCTTTTGTATCCAAACCAATCATCTTCGTGATAATGGCAGCTGCCTGTCCTCTCGTAATCGAGTTGCCGGGTTTGAAGGTGCCGTCCGGATAGCCTCCGATAATATTACGTTCTGCGAGTTCATAAACCGCTTCGGCATAGTGCTTTGATGGTGGAACGTCTGAAAATTGTACTGTGCTCTCGGCATAGGTACTGGTTAAAGACAGACTGCTTGCCATCAATAGTACACCGAATATCAAAATTATTTTCTTTATCACTTGCATTCTTCCTTTCTATATTACAATAGATTCTTAAAAAGAAGCGGGATTACTTGGGATGTGTCTTTTTCAAGAACAAATACGTCCTCCACTGTCTATTAAGCAACCTACAGACGGAAATATTCAAAAAAAGTTTCAAAGTTTATAGAAAGATTTTGCAAGATTACAAATATAAAACTATTTTTAATGCTGTGATGAAGAAAATCTAGTAACTGCCTTCGATAGAATTACAAATTAATGACAAGAAGATTTAACATATATGCATACTCATGACACCACGTGGCAAACTACCATCATGGAGGTGTAAACAGTGAGTACTAACAATAAGAACAATCGCAGCACGAGTGATGAGCAAGCAATAAGAAAGAACTTATCAAGGTCGCTTGATCACGAACTAGCAAACGAACCGTTGACAGCGGCCGAGAGACTTAATAACAAGAAAACGAAGAAGCGACAATAACCGCATTCCCCCATCTGGAGTAAGGTGGGGGCTATTTAATTCGTTTGCCTTTATAAGTCGCTACTACTTCCCCTATTTTTTCTCTTCTTTTTACCACCAAGATAATTCCATAGATAATAGGTAGACCAAAATAATGCCGGAAAAATAAAAATGGAAATCGATGAAACATACGGCTTTTCAAAAAAGTTACTTGGAGTACAATAAATGTACAGAACTATGATGATTAGAAATGGCACTAAAAGAATCCAGTAACGTATGTCTTTAAAAGTATTAAAACTCCACATATGATTCTCCCTTTTCAATAATATGTGATATTTCTTATAAACCAATCGTTAAGATTTAATATAATTCTTTTTACTTTCCTTGCATTTAATATACCGAAACAAAATCACTTCTTCCACAAAATACCGTTTTCCAAAATAAAAAGGTACGAATTTTGAATATTCAACATTCGCACCTTTTACTCGCTTCGATTATTTAACACCACTTTCTAAAATTTTGAACATCCTCTTTTCACAATCAATTTCTGCTTTTGCCCCATAAGGTAATATAAATTTCGGTTCGGTATGACCAAAGTTCAAGTTATATAATATCGGCAGATTTTCTAAACGATACTCTCTCATCACTTGAAGAATTACCTCTTTATATTCCTCATAATACTTCTCGTCCTGAGGTTTCCCGAAAATGATGCCATTTGTTTTTTGTAAAATGCCTTGTGCCGCATAATTTCGCAGCCAATATTTAATAAAATTCGGTCCAGGATATTCTTCAGAGGTTTCAAAGAATAGAATGCTATTGTCCCAATGTTCTTTATCCGGCCAAATGTCAGTTCCCTTAGCAAACTCCAAAACTTCAATACAACCGCCTATTAAAAATCCTTGCACTACACCCGTTCCCTGAAGTACTTCATAACCTGAATTTTTCCGCATATTCCTGCGACGGTTTTTATTTTCTTCTGTCCATTCCAAACGCTCACTCGTCCATTCGTTAGCAGGCTGAATTTGACCATTTATCTCATTGGAGAATAGTGTCCGGTTAATCATCTCAATAGTATATGGATTCATCTCCACATTTTCAGCAAAATCGGTTAAGACTGCAGGACCATAAAATGAAGAGACACCGGCTTTATGACAAAATAAATGCGAAATGGTTACATCCGAATACCCCATTAATATTTTCGGGTTTTTGCGTATGACATCTATATCAATATAAGGGAGTAAACGGATACTAAACTGAATTATCTTGAACAAACATATAAACAAAAAATGAATTACCAGTCATTAGCTGGACTATTTTTCAATAAATCCATCTGCTACTTATTTTTGAATGAACAATATGATGAAGAGTTTTCAAAAGTAAAGATTTTGTTGGAAATTTATGATGATCAAGCATTATTGAACATGCTTCTACAGAATTTTGAGGAGCTTCAGTGTCAATTAGAATTCCGACTATATAACCCCTCATCTCTTTAGATTTTAGATATAGGGTTGCCAAAAATGAGTTATACTGTAAAATTTAGAAAATACATATCTTATAGGCGGTGGAAATAGAAGATGAACTTCCCTATTGTGAAACAATATAGCAATGAATATCAAGCTCAAGTTGTAGATTTAATTCTTCATATTCAGCAGCAGGAATACAACATCCCGATAACTAAAAATGATCAACCCGATCTGTTCAAAGTAAAAGAATTTTATCAGACAGGAAACGGTAATTTTTGGGTAGCCATTTATAATGATAAAGTTGTTGGTACAATCAGTCTTTTAGATATTGGTAATAACCAGGTTGCATTAAGGAAGATGTTTGTGGATAAAAATTATCGCGGGGCAACTTTTAAAACCGCAAGTCTTTTATTAAACACTGCCATCGAATGGGCAAAAGAACATTCTGTAAAGGTTATTTATTTAGGAACTACACCTCAATTTTTAGCCGCCCACCGATTCTATGAAAAGAATGGATTTACAAGGATAGATCCTACCGAATTACCTGAGAGTTTCCCTGTATTACAAGTGGATAAATTATTTTATCAGTATTTCGTTCAAGTCGATTTAAAATAAAGGAGATATTGCCATTGAATAATAAAAATAAACTTAGTATGTTAATTGCCATAGTTGGAAGCATCCTGATATTAACAATTGGCGGTATAACTATTAACCAAATTTATAAAAATCATCAAGCAAATGAACTGATTATAGAGAAGTGCTTTGAAAACTTCGATAATAAAAATGGAGTGGTGATAAAAAAAGAAGGATTTTGGTCTCCGGTAATTTGTGAGAAAAAATAGCATAAAAAATTCAGGTCTTTTTATGCTATTTAAAACTAAATGCTCTAGGGATTATCAATTGCTATACTTGTCTATTGTATTCCTAATAATGGGATAAAAAATAAATAGTATCATATAAGCAGTAAATATAGCTGACAGGCTCATAATATTATCTTTAGTAAGATCACCATCAAATGTTTCATATATGTTCAAATGTAGAATAGCCAATAGAGCGCTAGACAGAATACTAAATACGCTATATCTCACTATATTATTTCTTATTCTATTATTACGGAGATACCAATTCCCTCTGGCAAGTATAAAAATGAGAGCAACTAATAATAATATGTACTTCATTCTTTACCCCCTCCACTTGTAAAGTTGAAATATGAATACGGTATAATATTATAAAACTATTGATGTAGAAATGATGATTGATAAAACTAAACATGCACTCCAAACACAGCCTAATAGGTTTTGATTATGTATATTTTTCCCTTGATGTAACTTTTCTAGGAGCTGAACTAAATTTAGAAACCATAAAATTGAGAATACTAAAGGAGCTACCAGACCTAATATTTCCATATTAACACATCCTTTACGATTGAATAACTTAGCGTTTATCCTGAAGGTAATCTCCTATTTGAATCGTCTTTTCAATTATTTCACCATCATTTTTCTTTTGCCATGAAATATGAAGCTTATATGTTTCAAAAATGCTTTCTAACTGCTCTCTAGAAAAATCCCTTGCATAAAAAATAAAGCGTAGGGTTTCCTGCTTAAAGCTGCCATTATTAAAATTGCTTAAGCTACTCTCCCCGTTCATATACATCGTTCCAACTTCTAATTCAATACCATCCATAAATGCCCCCCAATCAAAATCATGATTTACGGTTAACTTGTTAAACTTATTGCCGTTTAATATTTGATAATCGAAAACAATAACTGCATAATACTGTTCAATTTCTTGTTCAGTAAAGTTGCTTGCGTTATTACTCAGTTGTTCAAGCTCCTGTTCGTTAGGTTTTTGAAATTCAAATTGCAATTTATCTTCTATAGCAAGCTCCTCTTGCGAACAACTTACTAGTAACAGTACAGCAAGTAAAACAGCGAATTTTTTCATTGAACACCCCTATCTTAAAATATAAGAATTCCAACTAAGTTTTTTGTTTAAATCTAAAATCTCTGCGAAAGTAAGCGTAATTAAAAAAACTCATACAACCCTTTCACAAAATAATCATAGTCATCATCATCAACGATTTTCTCCCCATATCCTTCAAAAAAGATTTCATTATCTATTTCATCCTCAAAAGCATTAGGTTTTGGGCGTATAGCCAAGGAGACATCATATCTTGGGTCTCCGTATGCACCGCCACTCCAGTCGATAACCCCTGTAATTTTGCCGTTGTTGACTAAAACATTATCAATTGTAAAATCTCCGTGTATGAGTGTCTGTTTATACTCTTTCGGTTTATTATTTTTGATTTTTTCTAATAATCCGTCCACTTCATAATTTTTCAAATTATATTCCGCCTGGCTTAACTTCTCCTCTAGCCAAGGATGTTCACCTATTAATTCATCAGGACAATGTGTTGAATGAATTTGTCGTAACAGATTGCCAAAGTTATAGATGATTTCATGCCGCTTTGCCCTACTTATCTCGTTATATAAAGCAGAACGTACGGTTTCCCCTTCAACAAACTCAATTAGAGCCCAAGACTCTTTTACGGATACTCGTTCAACGTAATTCTTTACCTTAGGAATAGGTAATTGTGTTTTTTGAGTCAAACAGTTAATAACTGATACTTCTCGATTGAGCAAACCACAGTTTAACTCTCCCTTTGTTCTCTTTAGCGCATAAAGGCCTTGAGCATTTTCAATTAATGCTACATTGGAAGTGTAACCTTGTCGCGGAAAACTCATTGAATTGATCTTTTTAAGATACGTATGGATTTCGCTTGGAATTTCTTCAAGTGCAATTGGCAACAATGTGTCCCCCTCCTAAAGTAGATTAGTTGAAGAAAGATTTAACTTTCCTTTTATTTCTTGAATTATTTCATCGATACTTTTTCTTTCAGTATCTACATACTCTCCGAAGTCGTATTTTTCGAAGGCTTCTAGGCATTTATCGGTTTGTTGAAAACACCAGTTGCCTTCTTCCTCTCCGCGTAATCTTAACCTTTTGTAAATTGTCTCTTTACTTGCATTCAAACAAAAGTGAAAGGTTTGTCCATCAAAGCTTTTAAATCCGTTATAAATATAATGAAAGTATTCGAGATTCCGGATTGTCATTGGTACGATTAGATTAACTTTATATTTAGTAATTAATTTCCTCCCCATATCAACGGTTACCTCTTTCCATAAATCCAGATCTTGAAAGTCACCCGTGGGAGATTCTGTTCTTTTTATATTAATGGGAATCACACTTCTTAACATGTATCCTATTTCTTCAGGGTCATAAATCATACTATTTTCAATTTCGCTCAAAAGCCTATTTGCAATAGTAGTCTTACCTACACCAAATGCTCCATTTATCATGATAATCAACACATCACCCCCTTACCACACATTGCTTGTTTGCGCTCAATACTACAAACTGACCGTCCATATTTTATAAATGATTTGACCATTGATCCCTTTACCTCTATATTCTGATAAAACGACTAAATCCATAATATTTGCCGCCATGATTTGATCTGATATCACTCTCACCATCGCAATCATTCTCTCATGGTCCCAAACCGTAAATGCCCAAGTTGAATTTTCAAAGATAAGTGAGTATTTTTCTTTTTGCCATGATGGAATATTTTTTGCCCATCCCGCGTCTTTAAATAAGTACTCAACAAAATCAGCTGGAATTCCTTTAGTACCTTCTCTAATGACGAAACTATTATAATATTGATACAATTGCGGTGCCCCCTTGCATTGCTAGATATTACATACGAATAAAAATATTTGTCATTATGGTTCTTGAAAACCCACTGTTGCCATTACAAATATGATAAGATAGCTAATTAAACCAATTATATTTAATCCTAGTAATGTAAGTCTGATATACCCTTTCACACCAAACAGGGCAAATAATAAACCTAATACCCCTATTCCAAATGGTAAGTATAAATTAGGAGCAACAATTAAGTTAAAAATCTTTTCCTCCAAACGAAAAGGCATTTTATTTAACAAGGAAATTAATGCCAAACAAATAATCGCGGAAATGACTGAAAAAATTACTTTCAACTAACCAACACCCCATTCTCTCCATTAAATTATTTATTGGAAATCCATTCATAAAGAATATCAGCTAAATTCTCTTCGTTTTCGTGCCCTCTGGATTTGATTTTAAAGCCGTTCTTTTCATAAAATCGCCGCGCATTTTCATTTACTTCAAATGCAGTTTCACTACTTTTCCTCCTTAGCAATTTCACTTTCATCCCCCGATTTATTTGCAGTGTCTTTCCAACGCTTCTTTTTAATGAATGTGTAGATAGTTAAAATCACGCCAATAACAAACATCACAATCGCATTGAATGCCAATATTATCGCAATAAAACCTCCTGCAAAAGCGATTCCTTCTCCTGTACTATCCGGATCGGTATTCGTTCTGTTAAAATAATTAATTCCTAAAGCTACAAAACTATAAACAATCACCGGAACTAAAAGGGCTATAATAATCGCCGAAGCCCATAAAGGAAAGTTCCTTTTACGGTATAAATACACTGCTAATCCATCACAAATTAAAATAGACAATAAGATCACCAGCCATACAATAGCATCTCCGCCCATAAAAATCACCTTTCTTAAAAAGCAGCAAATCAGTTCATTTTTTTTCAATTATAAGCCATATTTACTTGACCACTTGTGCATAACCAGGTCAGAAAGTGTAATTTCTATAATAGGATCTTCAGCAATATTTAAAGTTACCTCTCTATCATGCGGGATTACATAAAACCCGAAGGAATCACCATCTTTATAGTTTAACCCACTTCCAGATGTATATATTTTGAAAGTGCTGCCACGATAAGTTGCTTTGGCATATGCTCTTAAACCGAAAGAAAACCCACCCTGTACTCGTTCATGTACAATACCTGATACCAATGTCGCGCCATATAAATTATATTTACCACTTGATCTAAAAGACACGTCGTAATTTGCATCATCTGAAATAAAAACATTCGATACGTAAATCTGATGTTCACCATCATCATAAAGTATCTTACCTACGTTACTTTCAAGGTCACTTAAATCAATTAATACCGAATACTCACCCTCTATAGGTTTTAATTCAAGGGAATAAAACTTTTCGTTATTAGCAATATCACCGATGTCATAAAACCATAGATTAATGGCACCGGTAATCCGTAAAAGAAAAACCGTGATGGGAAAGCCTATTATGATGCCTTTTAATAGTAAACGTTTCTGTTTCATGACTTCCCCCTAATTGGCGTTGAACCTATTATTTCATTTCGCTAATTTTACGGCTTTCCAGAAATATAATAACCGCATAAGAAATAATCAGTACTATTCCAATTAAAAATGCGATAAATAGACCGAATGTCCCATTTAAGCCGACCCATCCGATAGTGAACGTAAGGAAAAATAGTTGATATCCTAAACCAGCTATTATTATTGCAATGGGTACATTAAAGGGAAATAAGAATTTCCACGCAAACCCTAAAAAGGAAGCTGACAATAATATTGTAACTAAAATGATATTGTGGAATATACCCCAACGGAAACCTGCGCGAGACTGCCCTTCTTCACCAATGGTAACCTGTGTATTTAAGTCATAGAGAATCATCCAGGCTGTAATAATTCCGACCAATACAATGAAAATGAATGTCACCCAGTTTATCGTTTTTAGCGTATTTTTGTTTTTCATTTTTCCTCCTGAATCCGAAATTTTTAATGCTTACAAAGAAAAAGACAAATCTGATATTTTATTCTGTTTAACTGATTTATGTTGAAAATAAAATAATGCGCTCTATCTCTTACCATTTTACAATTAATAACCAGTATTTTCCTGAATTATTCTTAAAAGAATGTGAAACTATTCCTCATTTTTTACGTCTGTACGTGGCATTCCGAATTAAAGGAGATTAAAAATGAGAAGAAAATTCTTACATTCATGAATGGGCTTACACTGGCATGAAGCTATTGGCGTAGAAGATTGATTGATTGAGTAATAAATTGAAATTATGAAACAAGAGGAATAAGTGATGAATAAGATAAGAAAAGCAACTGTCGAGGTCGCAGTGATACTGACGGATATAGCTATTAATGCAAAAGGCTCTTGGGGGTATTCAGAGGATTTTATGAATGCTTGGAAAGATACTTTAACCATTACAGGAGACGATATCCAGTCAAAAGTGATTTACGTGCTAGAAGAAGAGAAGACGATTAAAGGGTTCTACTGTTTATGTACCGAAACGAAAAAATTAGAGAATTTCTTTGTAGTCCCAATTTACATAGGACAGGGATTAGGGAAAATTTTGTGGAAAGATATTATACTGAAGGCAAAAGAATATGGATTGAGTAGCTTCCAATTTAATAGTGATCCAAATGCATATGAATTTTACTTGAAAATGGGTGCAAAAAGAATCATTTATGTTGAATCAGCAGTCATACCAGGGAGAATATATCCCCTTATGGAATATGTACTTACATAACTTCACCATACATAATATTTCTAAAATAATATTCAAGGATTTTTGGAATTGGCTATCTATTTTTAAATTATACATAAAAGTTATATAATGGGATTTAAAGGATTTTTTATTTTAGTCAGGAGTTGATGAATTTGTTTGATAAATTAAAGGATTCGTTTACATCCAAGCAATTAGCTTGTTCAAATTGCGGAAGAAAGATTGAAGAAGGGGAACGCATTACAGCCAATATTACGATGCCCTCCGAAAAAAATATGATAGTATCAAGGTTAGATAATGCAATTGCAAGAACTGCCAATAGTGTTCTTTGTGAAAATTGTCAGTAAAGACGCAACGAATGGATTCACTAATAAGTTCCCTTATACGAATTTGGAATTAGAACGGTAAGGCACGAACATTGTTATTTCAATATTTCGTGCCTATTTTTTGTCATCCTTCATTTTATACTAGTTATGCAAACCAGAACATAACGAAACAATCCTATATTTCACACATGCGTTATTATAACTTCTCAATACCCTCCAGCTCACGATGCACTTCCGCCAAAATCTCACCGGCCGACCCTTCCAGCACTAAATCAAATGAATA
This sequence comes from Solibacillus sp. FSL W7-1324, assembly GCF_038008025.1. Lineage (NCBI taxonomy): Bacteria > Bacillati > Bacillota > Bacilli > Caryophanales > Caryophanaceae > Solibacillus > Solibacillus sp. FSL W7-1324. Next base: position 1,671,866 of record NZ_JBBOYH010000001.1, on the reverse strand, counting down.
ATGTGCGCTTGTGGACGTTTGCTCGCGGTTAATATAGACGAGCTTCCCTCTTGACATGCTCGGCAGCTGGTTTACGGGGTAAACTTCCAAACTTGTTCCGATTACAATAACAAGGTCTGCATCGTGTATTTCGTGAAGCGTACGGTCCCATGCCTCCGTCGGTAATGTTTCACCAAACAGCACGACATTCGGCCGTAATTTCCCGGAACAATAGGTGCAAATACAGTTATTCAAAAATTGTTCTTTCGCATGTGGTTTGCCGCATTTTTGACAACTGATTAACACGATAGTGCCGTGAAGTTCTGCTACATTTTTACTACCTGCCTGCTGATGAAGCCGGTCGACATTTTGAGTCGCGATTAATGAAACAAGTCCCCGCTTTTCAAAGTCCGCCAAAACTAGATGTCCTTGATGGGGATTACAGTTTTCTAGCGCGGTAATTCTAATCTGGTAAAACTCGCGGAACTGTTCATAGTTTTTTTGCAGACTTTCGGTAGAGGCAACAATACGCGGATCGATATTTTGCCACAAGCCTGTTGACGAGCGAAAATCCGGTATGCCCGATTCAGTCGACATCCCGGCACCAGTCAGCACGACCGTACGATTCGATTCTTTCATCAAGTGAGCCAATGTTTCAGCTGTCATCCTGAATTCCCTCCATCTCAATCTCATTGACAACTTCCAGCAATGTATTCGTCAAAAGTGCGAAGCGTTCAATGATATGCTCTTTTAAAATATGCTCATGTTCTGCATGAATACCGTCTCCTACAAGGCCCAGCCCATCCAATGTCGGCGTATATAAAGACGTGAAATTCCCATCACTTGCACCGCCGACTGACGCTTCATCCACATCAAAACCAAGATCTTCCGCTTCTTCCTGCGCAATCTCAAAAAGTTCTTCACTTTCTTCATCCCGTTCCATCGGTGGCCGGTTAATTCCCCCATCGATTTCGATTTTCGTGCGCTGATCGTATGGTTTAAGCTCCTCGAAATAATCGTCGATCCGCTCCTGCTCTGTCCGTGTAACCGATCTGACATCGACCCCTACATGCGCCTCATCGGGGATAACATTCAATTTACCTCCGCCCTGGATCATCCCGACATTGAGTGTTGTCCCCTTCTCATAGTCGTTGAGCGCATCGATATTCAGAATTTGCCTTGCCGCTTCCGTAATTGCGCTGACACCATCGCGCGGATTATTCCCTGCGTGTGATGCAAGTCCGTGAATGTTCAGCAAATACCTGGATGTCCCTTTTCGCGCAATTTTCAGTTCACCTGAAACGGTAACTGCAGGCTCCAGTATAAAAGCGGCTACCGATTTTTTAGCCTCTGCTTCGATCAGCGCTCTCGACGTTGGGCTTCCGATTTCTTCATCACTGTTCAGGAAAAATACAACGCGGCGCTTCAAAGGCAGATTCATTTTTTGAACATATTTGAAAAACCAAATCGCACTGACGAGACCTGATTTCATATCCAAAATACCCGGACCGAAAATTTTATATTCTTCCTCCCGATATGGCAAAGCCCCTTTATCCCAAACAGTATCATAATGACCGATCATTAAAATCTGTTCGGTTCCTTCGCCCATTTCAAAGCGGAGATGATTGCCGTTATGCTCCATCGCATATTCTGTTGCCTTTACATGAAAATAGTCATAAAACATCGACTGGAGTACATCTTTGCACAAATCAAGCAGCTCTTTGTTTTGCGAAGGTGAATCGGCCAATACTAAGCGTTTAATATCATCTTTTATATCTTTTTCATGCAATGTGAAAAAATCGAATGCTTCCATAACAACGCCTCCTTCATTTTCTATACCCAAAAATGCCTAAGTGACATTCACTTAGACATTCGAATTGGGAGACTTTTTGCTCCCGGCAATTGATAAATAGGCGACAAAAACGAGCATTAATAAAATTCCGACATATTGCCAGTTATACAAAGTTGCACCGAGCCAGACAACGGAAATCGCCATCGCTGTCAATGGTTCAATACTCGATAAAATACTCGTTTCAACTGGGGATATGTATTTCAGGCTTGTTAAAAATAAAATATACGCGAAGGATCCTAAAATACCCGTAGCAATAATGATGACGACATTCACTGGATCCAGCAGCAACAGCCATTGCTCCGGCTTCCAAAGCTGTCCCGTTACCGAGAAGATAAGTCCGCCGATTATCATACCCCAGCCAATAATAATGATGACCCCTACTTCAGCCATCAGCCGAGCAGGATACAGTGTATAAAACGCATACGTAAATCCTAACAGCAGTCCCCAGACAAGTGCTTCCTTACTAACCAGCAACTCTGAAACCGAGCCATTTGTCAGCAATAGAAACAATCCGACAAGTGTACCAAAAATACCGATCAATTGACTGCGCGGTGGAAGAACCTTTCCAATAACCGATGTATAGATGACGATGAAGATTGGTGCTAAAAACTGCAGGAGTGTTGCAATTATTGCATTACTCACTTCAATCGACTTCACAAACGTAAATTGTAACCCTACCATTCCGATTACACTGAAAATCAGTAATTGCACCGAATAGTTCCGGTTTTTCCAAATGGAGAATACCGGTTTTTTCTGCATAGCTACAATCGTAAGAATTAAAACACCTGCAATCATTAACCGAACTGCAAGCATAAACTCAGCAGTCATGGTCGTTGTTTGAAGAAGCCATTCCATCATCGGACCGGTAGCCCCCCAAAACATCGAACCTACAATAATCATCGCTATGCCTTTCAAACGTTCCACAATTACTACCTTCTTCCAACAATCTATTCATAATAAAATTTTATCATGATTCCAATGTTGGGAATAGACTACTTCTTATTTGATTAGCTCGATCCAGCCGCTTTCTTTGATCGTTACGCGGGGTGATGCGTATTTTGGAGGTTCGTAGGAAAAGACCGTTTTATCAAAATCATCCTTTACTACGAACACATTTAAAAATTGAATTTCGTTGATTAACTTTCGAATATGCGCTTTATCATACATTTCGCTTTTTTCATTCATTAATATAAGGAGCTCATTTTTTATACTCAATACGTCTCGTTCATTTGCTCTGCGTATAACACTTTTCGGCATTTTTAGAAATTCGTCGATTTTCATTAAGTTCTTTTCCATCTTTGTCTTCCTTTCCCTCATGGCAATACTTGTGTAAATCTCTTTTGCTGTTATTTACCCAATTTCACCAAATTCACCCCTAATTAATCACCAAGAGGAAATTTTAGACCACTTCTAAGCTTAATTTCATAAGCTTTTAAATTGTTTGTTAATCCGTATTTTTGAATATATATTTATCAAATATTAGATGTATCCCACAAAAGAGGGCTGCCCCCAACCCACCTATCATTGAGAATATTAATAGATTCGCATCTTCAAAAGAGTAGAGGGCGTATGGAACCGTAAATACCGCGCCAATGACAATATAGCTGATCCATTTCATTTTTTCAGAACGCAGATTTTTTTCAAACAGAAAAGATACGGCAACCCCTAAAACGAGAAACATTGGTGCGCTTAATACGATAAATGTCAGAACGGTCATGCCAAAAGAAAAATACTGTTCACTCGCCGTCATTGTCTCGATAATGGCTAACAGAAAACTGAAAAGAAAGGTAGACACGAGTGCTACTGTAAACTTACGACTTAAAACTTGCATAAAACTCCCCCTATAGTGTTCGAAAAAGATGATAAAAGGCATCGAGCAAAGGATACTCGATGCCTCAGAATACAGCTTACATGCTCTTTAATTTTTCATATTCAAGCTGTAATTGTTCAATGCGCTTACGTCCTTCTTCACGATTGCGCACCGTTTCTGCCTGAATTTGTTTTGTTTCTTCAATACCGGAAATGATCGTTTTCCAAGTCGTTTCAATTGTTTCGACTTTGATGCTTGGACTGCCTGCCTGACGTGCAATGTTCACTGAATTTTGACGGACATTTTCTGCATTTCGTACGAGCATTTCATTCGTACGGCGGTCGAGTTCAGCCATCGAATCCGAAACAAGTTTTTGTCGCTGCATTGTAACGGCATGAATCAGACCTTGTTTGAAGATCGGAATAGTCGTCACGAATGCCGAGTTGATCTTACCGATTAAATGGTTGTTCCCTTGCTGCATTAAACGGATTTGCGGCGCTGACTGGAATGATACTTGCTGGGCCATTTCAAGGTCGTAGCCTCGTTGTTCCAATAGCTCGATTCCACGTGTTACCGTTTCCAGCTCCATAATGGCTTCATGGTCACCGGAATCCGCTCTAGCCGATAATGCCGGCAGTTGTTGACGTAGATCATTAACTTTAATATCGATCGCCGCAATATGTTCGCTTAACGTATGGAAGTAGTTTAAATTTTCATCATACATTTGTTCCAGCTGTACCGTGTTTCTTTTCATTTCCACTTCGTACTTCTGAATTTCGTTATAAACGACATCGACTTCTTTATTCATCGTGTCGTATTTGGATAAAATACGCTCCAATTGCTCTTTGCTTTTTGAGAACAGCTTTTTCAGGAAGCCTTTTTTCTGTTCCTCCTGAAAATCCTGAGGATCAAAGCGGTCCATAATTTTATTTAAATTGTTCAGTAATGTTGTCGACTTTTCCAGATTGCTTTGTTTAATTGTAGCGAGCATACGGTCTGAAAATGTTGAAATGCCCTGAGCAGTTTCTTTACCGAATTCGAGAACCGCGATTTGGTTTTTCACGTCAATTTTTTCTGCAAGCTGCTGAACTTGCGGCTGTTGTTTTAACTGTTCCTGACGCTGACGGATTTGAGAAAGCTCCTGTTCCGAAACAAGTTGTTTTTGTGGTTGTTCGACAATATCAGTCGTTTGTGCCGGCTCTTGCTCAGCACGTTTATTTAAATCTTCAAATAATGGATTTTCAGCCATGTTCGATTCCCCCATTCTATGTATTACTAGTATTTACGTAAATTTTAATGAAAAGTTTCACGCTGCTGTTGCTAATTATAACGCAAAACATTGTGAATATTCTAATTTGAGCCTACCCAAAAATAAATGCATCGCTTTTAGACAACAAAAAATGCCCTTTTATGCGCAAAAGGACACTTTTTGTAAGTCTACTATTGGGGGAGAGACTTCACACCCACACAAGCTTTGCATGAGTCTAATGATAAATTACCCCAAATGATTCAACCTAAAACACTTTTTTATATTTCCAATGATTTTTTTCGAATTAAGGTACAAAAAATCGCACTGTGATTTTTTTACAGTACATCCATTGCTATACGAATAGTTGTTTCGCATTTTGGATTTGAAGTGCCACTTGCTCAAAACCTGTGCCACCTAATGAATTACGTCGGCTCACAGCGGCTTCCGGTGCAAGTACTGCGTAAATATCTTCTTCAATTAATGCAGATTCTTTCTGCATTTTTTCCAAAGGCAGATCCAGTAAATAGATTCCTTGCTGGATACATGTAAATACGAGCTTTCCTGTTACTTCATGCGCTTCACGGAACGGCATTCCTTTTGTCGCCAAGTAATCCGCAAGCTCTGTCGCATTCGAAAAGTCTGAATGTACCGCACTGTGAAGACGCGCTTTGTTGACCGTCATTGTACGAACCATACCTTCGAAAATTTTCAGTGAACCTAATACCGTTTCCATCGTATCGAACATGCCTTCTTTATCTTCCTGCATATCTTTGTTGTACGTTAACGGCGTACCTTTTAATACCGTTAACAGCCCCATTAAGTTTCCGTATGCACGGCCTGTTTTTCCGCGGATTAATTCTGCCATATCCGGATTTTTCTTTTGCGGCATAATGGATGAACCTGTAGAGAATGCATCATCCAGCTCGATGAATTTAAATTCATCCGTAGACCAAATAATGATTTCTTCCGCGAAACGTGATAAGTGTGTCATTAATAATGCTGAATTCGATAAAAATTCAACGATAAAGTCACGGTCACTTACCGCATCCATAGAATTGGCATACACTTCCGCAAATCCTAGCAGTTCAGCCGATTTCAAACGGTCGATCGGGAATGTTGTACCTGCCATCGCGCCGGCACCTAACGGTAAAATATCAATGCGTTTCATCGATTCTGTAAAACGCTCTTTATCACGTTGCAGCTGCCAGAAGTAAACCATTAAGTGATGTGCAAAACTAATCGGCTGTGCACGCTGTAAATGCGTATAGCCAGGCGCAATCGTATCCACATTCTGTTCTGCCTGCTCAACAATCGTTTTTTGGAAATGTTCGATTAAGCCGATTACTTCAGGTACGCGCTTTTTCAGGAATAGGTGCATATCCGTTGCAACCTGGTCATTACGCGAGCGTCCAGTATGAAGCTTTCCGCCAACAGGACCGATCAGATCAATCAGCATTTTCTCAAGATTTAAATGGATGTCTTCATTTGAAACCGAAAACTCCAGTTCACCCGCTTCGGCTTTTACTTTTAATTGTGCAAGACCGTCCAGAATTTTCTCGACATCTTCTTTTGGTAAAATATTTTGTGCACCTAGCATTGTGACATGTGCTACAGAACCTTCAATATCTTCCAATACTAACTGCTGATCAAAGCCAATCGATGCCCCGAACTCGTCAACCCAGCTTTCTGCAGACTTTTGGAAACGACCGCCCCATAATTTTGCCATAGTAGTTTCACTCCTCAACTTATGTTCCGAATAATAGAAGAAGCGACTCGGGTTCCGAATCGCTCACTTCAATAACCGTATATCTAATTATTTATTTACTGTTTGTTTTGTGCTTTTTGCTACTTCTGATGCAACAACTGTTGGCATACCCCATAATTCGATAAAGCCTACAGCAGAAGCGTGGTTGAATTGGTCATGTTTTGAATATGTCGCCAATTCTTCAGAGTATAGAGAATTTGGAGATTTACGTCCTTCAACAATCGCATGGCCTTTGTAAAGTTTTACACGAACTGTTCCGTTTACATACTTTTGCGTTTCTTTTAAGAACGCTTGAAGTGCTGTACGGATTGGGTTGAACCAAAGACCGTTATAGATAATTTCAGATAGTTTTTGTTCAATGATTGGTTTGAAATGTGCCAACTCTTTTACTAATGTAATATCTTCTAATTCTTTATGCGCTGTTAATAATACTTTCGCACCTGGAATTTCATATACTTCACGAGATTTAATACCAACTAGACGGTTTTCAACGTGGTCGATACGTCCAATACCGTGTTCACCGGCAATTTTATTTAATTCTTGAATTAAGTCTGCCAGTTTCATTTGAATACCGTTAATCGAAACTGGTTTACCTTCAACGAATTCGATTTCAACGTATTCCGGTGTATCCGGTGCTTCTTCCAATGAAACTGTTAAACCGTATGCTTCTTCAGGTGGTGCAACCCAAGGATCTTCCATTACACCAGCTTCGTTTGCACGGCCCCATAAGTTTTGGTCGATTGAGAATGGTGAATCAAGTGTTGCAGGAATCGGAACACCATGTTTTGCCGCATATTCGATTTCTTCGTCACGGCTCCAGCCCCACTCACGTACAGGTGCTAAAACTTCAAGATCCGGATTTAATGCTTTGATTGATACTTCAAAACGTACTTGGTCATTCCCTTTACCAGTACAACCGTGTGCTACTGCATCGGCATTTGTTTCATTCGCGATTTCTACTAATTTTTTTGAAATTAATGGACGAGATAATGCAGAAACTAATGGATACTTTTGCTCATACCAAGTATGTCCTTGTAATGAGATTAATGCGAAGTCCTCTGCAAACTCATCTTTTGCATCGATCATATATGATTCAACAGCACCTACTTGAAGTGCTTTGTTACGGATAAATTCTAAGTCTTTACCTTCACCAACATCAAGACATACTGCGATTACGTCCCAACCTTGTTCTTTTAACCATGGAATTGCTACTGATGTATCAAGACCACCTGAATATGCTAATACGACTTTTTTGTTCGCCATGTTAATTGCCCCCAAATGATGTATGTTTATACATTGAATTAATAGTTTATACACGAATAGTAACACGTTATAAAAATAAACGCAACTGCATTTATATAAATTTTTTCACTTTTTCATACAATCTAAAAACAATCATTTCGGAAGTTTTCACAGGCTCTCGTTCATGCATAAATATGCTATTTATTGCTGGACATTTCAAAAGAGAGCATTTCAATTTTTATAGGATAAAAATCGAATGCTCTCAAACTTACTTCTTATTAAAGAAACCTTTGCCGACAAATTCCACAAGTGCTGGCGCTACTGCATATAATTTACTCGTTACTGCCATAATACGTGGCAGGTTCACTTCGCGCGGACGTTTCACGATTGCTTGGACAACTTCTTTCGCGACTTTTTCAGGCGGTAACAGGAATTTCCCGATTGCATCCTTATAAGCGTTCGATGCATCGGCTTTCTGAATAAACGGTGTATCGATCGGTCCCGGATAAATTCCGGTAACTTGTATATTGTATTCTGCCAGCTCCAGACGAAGCCCATTTACAAAACCGGTAATTGCATGTTTACTCGCTGCATAAACACTCGCTTTTTTCGTAGCAACCTTCCCTGCCTGTGAACCGACAAAGATCAAATGGCCATTCTTTCTGTCAATCATTGCCGGTGCCAGACGTTTTGCCAAGTAGATCGGCGCACGTACATTGACATCAAGCATTTGATCAATTTCCTGATCAGCTAAATCTACGGCATTTTCAAAATAACCTAATCCGGCGTTTAAAATAGCGATATCGATTGGCGGAAGTTGCGAAACGACTTCATCTATTTGCGATGGAACTCTTATATCCGCTTTGTAGGCAACCGCCCCTATCCCATTTAAATAGTTAATCGCACTGTCATTTCTACCCGTCGCATAAACGGTATATCCTTCTTTTACTAGCATTTCTGTTACGATGCGCCCAATACCGCTTGTCGCACCTGTAATAAAAACTGTTTTTTTCATAGCTTCCCTCTTTATTATCTTATTTTTAGGTAATATAAAAACTAGTAAATGGCTATTTACTAGTTTGGGTAATGCCGAATAATTCACTTAATATGTCTTTTGATACGAGCACATCCGCCAATGTATAGGTATCAAGCACAGCCAAATAAGCAGTTAATGCTTCATGTAAAGCAAATTTAAGCCTGCACTCGGGAGATATTTTGCAAAGATTCCCTTCCGGATTGAAACATTCAACAAGGTGAAAGTCATCTTCTGTTTTACGGACGACATCACCAATATTGATTTGCTCAGGTTCAAGTGCCAGACGAATCCCGCCACCGCGGCCGCGAATCGTTTCGATATAGCCATGTTTCCCTAAATCATGGGTTACTTTCATTAAATGGTTTTTCGAAATTTGATACGCATTCGCTATTTCCTGAATCGTAACTAAATTCTCTCTGCCCCGTACACCTAAATACATGAGCGTACGTAAAGAATAATCTGTATATACTGTTAACCGCACGCTGTTCACCATCTTTCTACAACTTAAGTATAACATTTAAACAAAAATGTTCGAATAGAACGGCTTATGTTTATCGATGAATTCATTATATAGTTTTGTGTCCATTTTGTTAAAGATGTATTTTTTATATATCTTTGTGACAGAACTGTTAAAGATGTATTTTTGATATTGCTTTAGCATTTTTTTAGCAGTATATTGATGGTGCAAGTAACAAACAACCAAATTTGAGAGGACGTGCACAGTATGTTAGCACAACAAACAATCAATATTATTAAATCAACAGTACCTGTATTGGAGGTACACGGATTAGCCATTACTAAAACTTTCTATTCAAACTTATTCAGAGAAAACCCTGAATTACTAAACATTTTCAACCATACAAACCAAAAGAAAGATCGTCAGCAAACAGCTTTAGCAAATACGGTTTATGCAGCAGCAGTTCACATCGATAACTTGGAGGCCATCGTACCGGCAGTTGTCCAAATTGCACATAAACACGTTAGTTTAGGAATTTTACCGGAGCATTATCCGATTGTCGGCAAATATTTATTGGAAGCGATCAAAGAAGTTCTTGGAGATGCAGCAACAGATGAAATTATCGACGCTTGGGGTAAAGCTTACGGCGTCATTGCGGAAGTCTTCATTTCAGTGGAAGAAGATTTATACAAAGCAGCAGAAAATGCTGGCGGCTGGCGCGCATTCAAAGAATTTACTATTGCAGAAGTAGTAGAAGAAAGCGAAGCAGTAAAATCATTCTATTTAAAACCAGTTAACGGCGAGAAATTGCCTGCATTCAAAGCAGGACAATTCATTACATTACGTACACAAGTACCCGGCGAACAATACTTAATGAACCGCCAATATACATTAACTGACGGTTCGGAAGATTATTTCCGCATTTCTGTAAAACGTGAAGATGATGTAACACCAAACGGAATTGTTTCAAACTTCCTGCACAACGCAGAAATCGGTACAAAAGTGGACGTAAGTGCTCCTGCAGGTGTGTTTACACTAGTGGAAAACGACAGCCCGGTTCTATTCATCAGCGGTGGTGTTGGTGTCACACCATTACAAGGAATGCTAAAAACAATCGAAGGTCGCCAAGCATCATTTATCCAATGTGCACGCAATGAAAATGTAGCAGCCTTCAAAGAAACAATCGAACAAAACGTTGCTGCGACAGACGGAAAATATAAAGCGGTTTATTCAGATTTAGACGGCTATATTACAAAAGCGCAAATCGAGGAATTCCTAGTACCTGGTACGGAAGTGTATGTATGCGGTCCAACAGTATTCATGGAAACTGTCATTCAATACTTAGTTGAGCTAGGCGTACCTGCCGAGAAAATTCATTACGAATTCTTCGGTGCTGCGATGGCGTTACAGATTAAGAAAACAGCTTAAATTATAGAGCGAGATAGAGATACAACCAGTTGCCGGGAGATATGCCGGTGACTGGTTTTTTTGCTGGGATAAGGAGCAAACCGTGTTTAGAAATGGAGCGCCGGTTTTCTAATAAATTAGTGAGATGTTCTAATAAACTCTGAAAAGTTCTAATAAAATCAGTAAACCGCGTTTTCTAATGTATCATCGCTCAGCTCTAATGCGATGACATGCCGGTTTTCTAATAAGTTAGTCAGATGTTCTAATAAACCCAGAAAAGTTCTAATAAAACTGCGATCTTCTAATATAAGTCGCCGATGTTCAAATAAGTCGTCGAAATTTTCTAATAAGTGGTTGGGGACATCTAATATATGAATTGGATGTTCTAATATATCCGGGAAAGTTCTAATATAAGCTGCAGACCGCATTTTCCAATGTGCCGGTACGTAGTTTTACTAAGATGATGTGATAGTTTTAATGCAATGTTCTAATAAGTTGCCGAGAACTTCTAATATGCGAGTCAGATGTTCTAATATATCCTGAGAAGTTCTAATAAAATTTGCAAACCGCATTTTCTACGAAGCTGGTGTGTAGTTTTTGAGAAATGGTGCGCCGGTTTTCTAATAAGCTAGTCAGATGTTCTAATAAACCTAGAAAAGTTCTAATAAAACTGCGATCTTCTAATATAAGTCGCCGATGTTCAAATAAGTGGTCGAGATTTTCTAATAAGTGGCTTGGAACATCTAATAGCTGAGTTGGATGTTCTAATATATCCGGGAAAGTTCTAATATAAGTTGCAGACCTCATTTTCCAATGTGCCGGTACGTAGTTTTACTGAGATGGTGTACTGGTTTTAATGCGATCTTCTAATAAGCTGCCGAGATCTTCTAATATGCAAGTCAGATGTTCTAATAAACCCATAAAAGTTCTAATAAAAACAGCAAACCGCGCGTATTTTTACTAATATAGTAAGCCTGTTTCCGTCAGCATCATTTAAAACAAACCGAAACCTAAAAAGAGCCCGGTACAACACCGGACTCACTATTAAAACAAGCTGATAAACGTTTCCGCGATTAATGGATCAAAATGTTTCCCTTTATTTTCTTCGATAAATGCCAATGCTTTATCTTCCGGCCAGGAATCTTTATACGGTCTGCGCGTCGTTAAGGCATCGAAAACATCGACAACCGCAACTACTCTTGCTTCAAGCGGAATCTGCTCACCCTTTAACTGGAACGGATAGCCTGCCCCATCCCATCTTTCATGGTGATATAAAATGATATTCTCGGCGACTTCCATACTCTTGATAAAATCATAATGGATTTCCTTCGACATTTTGCTTAGTATATCCGCCCCTGTCAACGGATGCATTTCAATGATTTTCCTTTCATAAATGGACAATGCGCCCGGTTTATACAAAATTCCTTCTGGCATACTCGCTTTTCCGATGTCGTGCAATATACTGGAATGAATCACATTGTTCATATAATTAGATTCGAGTTGAAGGTTGTTCTTTTCATTGTGGGCATTCAAAAGTTTTTCAGTCAATGCCTGAACCCGTATTAAATGCTCTTCCGTCCCGGGATCACGAATTTCACAGGAGATGGCCAGCACTTTCAATAGCTCTCTCTGCACTTCCACTTTTTTGTCTTCAGATAAATATAACCCCTCTTCCAGTTGCTCTAATGCGCGGAAAACGCCTATATAAAACCATTCCTCTTCAACTTTGATAGGTGTAATAGTAATAGAAGAATGCCAAAGTTCCCCGGATTTCTTTCGGTTCACCAAAATTCCAGACCACGGAATCCGTTGCTTTAATGAATCCTTCATTGAACGATATGTATCTGTACTTGTAAGATTTGATTTAATAAAACCCGCTTTCACCCCAATTATTTTACTTCTTTCAAAACCGGTCACCTCTTCATATGTATCATTGACTTCTAAAATAATATGGTCACTGTCTGTTATCAGTACAGCATCCCCCAATGACAAAAAACTTTTTAACTGGCAAGGTAACTGCAACATCGTTTTCATAAACAGCCTCCTGTTTCATTTTCTCTCATCTAACATCGTGGTGTCATTTTTATATGTATATGGAAATATTATACTGATAAAGCAAAAATAATGCGCTCCTGTTCTTGGTCGAAAATGTCACTTTTACTACTCGTTATATCGAATTCTTAATATTTAGATTTTTTAACTTAAAATAAGGCACAGCTAGCATATGGAATCGTACTTAACGAAATATAGCTATAGTTAATGAATGTCGGGACATGATAGTAATTAACAGGAATCTAACAGGAGGAAATGAAATGAAAAAATTTATTATATTAATGTTGAGTTTAATTTTCATATTGGCTGCATGCGGAGATTCAAAACAAACCATTTCTCAATCTGCAGATAAGGAAAGTAAAACTGATAAAACGGAAGAAAGTGCAGATACTGATGAAAAAGCCAATGAAAAATTAGAAATTGCAGATTCAGGATCTACTGTATGGAGCGATTCTATTGACTCCATTTGGATTAATACAGCAGCTATTTATAAAAACACGGGCGATGTGCCGGTGGATATTGGTGAGACGCAAATGAATTACAAAGGGAAAGACGGTAGTATTTTAGGCACTTCAACGATGATTTATGCTGTTCCTGAAATTGTTCAACCTGGAGAATCCGCTTTTATCGTAGAAGGTACAACACTCAATGAGGAAACTTCCTTAGAAAACTATTCTGAAACAACATTTAATTTTAATTTCGAAGCAACTGAAGAAGGTTCAAACTTAATGGAAGTAAGTGCAGTAAAAGGAATTTCAAGCGAATACGGATATAGTGTTACTGGTATTGTTAAGAACTCTACGGATGTTGAGCAAGAAGATATACGTCTGGCGGCTATTTTATACGATGCAAACGGAAAAATTTTAGGCGGATTATCTGGCAGTGTTGATGTAGGACTAGCTGCTGGCGGTGAAGCCGGTTTTGAACTTAGCTACCCACCATTGCCAGATAACATCGGTTCGAAGGTAAATAAAATCGAGGTGAAAAGCTTCGGCTTCACTTGGTAAACAAAGGAGTATACAGGATGAAAAAAACATTGTTTATTTTAAGTACTGCGCTATTATTTTTAACGGCTTGTAATGCCGATGAAGATAAGAAATCGGATAGTCAGAAAGAACAAGGAATTGAAGTAGACAAAGGCTTGCTTGATGTGGAATTAACATTACCTGCCGACTTTTTTGAAGGTGAAACGCCAGAAGAAATTGAAGCAGCCGCCAAAGAAAAAGGTGTTAAAGAAGTTAAAGTAAATGAAGATGGTACTGTTTATTACAAAATGAGTAAATCTGCGCACAAGAAAATGATGAAGGAAATGGAACAAGGTGTCATTAGTGCGGTTGATGATCTAGTCAACGGCGAGGACTACGAATCGTTCAAAGAAATTTCGTATAACAAGGACTTCACAGAATTTGATGTGACAGTAAATGCGGATACCTTTGAGAATAGTTTCGATTCATTCGGCCTGTTTGGATTGGCTTATGTTTCCATGATTTACAGTGCATTTGATGGCAAGTCCAGTGAGGATCTTAAAACAACCGTTAATATCATTGATGAAAAAACGGGAGAAAAAACGGATACCATTGTATTCCCTGATGATATTGAAGATGATACTGAAAATAGTGATGCAGCGTCAGAAGAATAAGGTTTCGTTATAATAAATGCAGCTCAGTAAACGATTTATAAATAAATCTTACTGGGCTTTTTTTAATCACCAAATCATTTCCTCTGCTCTTTTTTAATAAAAATATTGATTAGCCTATTTATTATCTCAAAATAGAATTTCAACTGGATCTTTAGCAAATTATGCCCTCTTATTTCCAAGGCCACATAACTCCCATCCATTGGCCCGTTCCAGTCCCTTCTGGAACGAACCACTAAAGGCCCCTCCAGATGAACCCGCAAAAGGTCCCTCAAAAAGATCTTATATCTTTTAAATAATTTAAAAAATATATATTGTTGCGTTAAAACGCAACCAGGTGGATTTTCTCTTTGTACCACTTAACAATCTAGCAATTAAAATTATTATTTCCCCGCGTTTGTCCCCTTTTGGGGATTTGATAGGCATATATAAGGCAAGAGAGCAAACACACAAATGGAGACGGGAACATTCACATATCTTGCAAGAACACTTAATTGTTACAACAGCTTTTTTGTACTATTGAAGTCATCCGATACAACAATAAGCTAGATGCGATCTTTGTTTATCTCATTGGCTTTGATATCTTATTTATGCATAAAAACCTCCCAATTTTTAATTAGGAGGCGTTCAAATTATTGATTTTTAAAATTTTCACCGCTTTGAATTAAGTCATTGAATGTTTCCTTATTGATTTGAATTTGGTTTGCTTCAAAAAAAAGTGATCTTTATTATTAACTTGGAAATAGAAGTTTGTTTTAGAACTGAGATCTTCAATCGCTATCAGTTAGGTTTTTCATTATTAATACCCAGTTTTATTTAATGATTTATTCGCTTCTCTTGAAGCATGACTAGTAATATCACTTTTCTTATAAAACTGAATCCCGTCACGTTCTTCAATCTCGACCATACCTTGATCTATCAAATAATCAAACTGCCCTAATGTTTCCGATAATGTCAGGCCAAGTTGCTGCTGGTAGATGCGTTCGAATAATTGAGTGGTCATTTCAAAGTTGGTTTGTGGTGTATCAAGCATGCCGTAAACTTTTAATGCGCGTTGTCTTTGTTTCTCCAACCGTTCATCAATGAGTGGTTCGATATTTGTCAGTTCTGCGCCATGACCTGTATATACTTTTGAGATATCTAAATTTTTCAGGCGTTTAAGTGATTCATTATATTGCAGCAATGATTTAGGTCGCTCCATCGATAAATCAAGCGGTGGCTCGACTAATGGATTCGACGATGTGCGTTCCAGCAGTAAATCACCGCCAATGCATTCGCGGGTATTCTCTTCAACAAAAATCAGATGGCTTTGCGCATGCCCGGGTGTTTCATAAACTTTCATACCAGGATGGCCCGGCACTTCATCGCCTTCTTTTAAATAACCCGTCAATGGAATCGTACCGAATAGTTCAATTTCGCCTTTAACATGTAAAATCCGGTCTACATATTTTTCAGGCACCCCTTGCTCGATTAAAAGCTTTTTGAAAAATCGCTCATGATACTGCAGAAATTCCGGCTCTTTTTTCATCCAGTAATCAACATATTGATGGCCTAATACTTCCGCCCCTGGAAATGCATCGATCCAACCGGCATGATCCGGATGATGGTGCGTTAAGACGACTTGTTCTACATCTTTCATATCATAACCCGCAGCGCGCAGCCCCCATTTGATCGCTTCATACGCTTCTTCGGTTTTCGGACCTGCATCAAATAATGTCAGCGCATCTCCCTTTACTAAAAAAGCATTTACATCTCCCACTGCATATGGTGTAGGTATAACAATTTTATGTACTTCCATAGTTTAATCCCCTTTATTTTAATTCAGCAATCACTCACCTCTTCAAGTAGGTGATAGCTGCTTGTTTTGTTTAACTCAGCTGCTGGACAAAAAGCCAGCTGAATAAAGATAAGCCTCTGGCAGATGTCACAGATTTTAAAAGGAATTTAATGAGGAAGTCAGCCTATAAACGCCGCATCCTGCGACAACGGCTGACTGACCCACGTCCTGTTGGTCTCAACTCAAAAAAATCTGGACGCCAATTACGCCGAGACGTAATCGATTCGCTCGCAATGAATGACTATTCATTTATTTTAACTCTTTTTTCTTCATTCGTCACGTCAAAGGTTGACAGTTTTTCAATACAGCACTATAATTTTGGATAATTCAAAATTTACAGGCAACGAAAAAGCCAAGTAAATTATTTTAAGGTTTTAGAGAGTGCCGTCTTTGCTGAAATCGGCATAACCCGCTGAAATAATTGAACCTCCTTTTGAGCCGTTATGACAACATAACCGTATCCTTTGCGATAAAAAGGCTGAAGCTGCACACATTATGTGTGAACAAAGGTGGTACCGCGGAAATTTATGCATTTTCGTCCTTACATTAGTAGGGATGGAGATGCTTTTTTATTTGTTAAACGAAGTCTTAATGCAAAATGGAATCGGATTAAAAAATCGGAGGGATATAATATGCAAAAAATTATTTTTATCGGCGCAGGATCGATGGCAGAAGCGCTTATTCACGGTTGGACCAAAAAGAATGTCATCCATCCACATTCCCTGTTTATATCCAATCGGTCCAATAAAGAACGCCTTAAAGAATTGGTCGAAAGCTACGATGTTAAACTGTTGGAGGACCATACTCAATTGCTGGATGCGGATCTTGTCATTTTGGCAATGAAACCAAAGGATGCCCGCGCTGCGATGGAAATAATCGCACCACATTTAGGAGCAGATACGGCTATTATTTCTGTGCTCGCCGGTGTAACGATTGAAACAATTGAACAGTATCTCGGCAACCGATCGATTGCTCGTGTCATGCCAAACACATCCGCACAAATCGGCATGTCTGCATCCGGTATCGCGTTCAATCCTCATGTTACAGACGTGCAGCGTTCACTTTATATTCAAATGCTTGAAGCGATCGGCATTGTCATTGAAGTGGAAGAAGAGAAACTGCATGCTGTTACAGCAC
Source organism: Solibacillus sp. FSL W7-1324 (assembly GCF_038008025.1). Classification (NCBI taxonomy): domain Bacteria; kingdom Bacillati; phylum Bacillota; class Bacilli; order Caryophanales; family Caryophanaceae; genus Solibacillus; species Solibacillus sp. FSL W7-1324. Next base: position 1,654,407 of record NZ_JBBOYH010000001.1, on the reverse strand, counting down.
TTGCTGGAAGTGGCCCTGCCTATTTATACTATTTGGTTGAAGCATTTGAACAGGCCGGTGCTGAGTTTGGGCTATCTAAAGAAGTCGTGCGGGAACTGATGGTACAGACAATAGCCGGTTCAGCGGAAATGCTGAAATCCGGAAATGTGGAACCTTCTATATTGCGCAGAAAAGTAACGAGTCCAGGGGGCACGACAGAAGCCGGAATTAAAGCACTTGAATCGATGTCCTTTAACGAAGCGATTGTGAACTGTGTTCGAAGTGCGGAAAACCGCTCAAGAGAACTAGCGCGCGGGGAATAAACATACTCGTTGAACTTATTAGTAGAATATAACTTTAAATACTATAGGGCTCCTGATGAACTTAATTTTCAGCAGCCCAACCTCCAAAAAGCTTGGTTCCTCAAAAAGAATCAAGCTTTTTCTTTGTAATCATTTACTTTTCCTGGGAAATACCATGATTACCCCACCTTGAAACTTCGATATTATAAAGATACCCAAGGTTCACATCTTAACCGCTAAAGTAAAATCACAATGTATCCTAAATTATTCTTTATCTTTCTTCTCTTTATCTTTTTCTTTCCTCTCTTTATCTTTCTCTTTTCTCTCTTTGTCTTTGTCTTTATCTTTCTCTTTTCTCTCTTTATCCTTCTCTTTTCTCTCTTTATCCTTCTCTTTTCTCTCTTTATCTTTCTCTTTTCTCTCTTTATCTTTCTCTTTTCTCTCTTTATCCTTCTCCTTTTTCTCTTTATTCTTCACTTTCATCTCTTTCATTTCTTTCTTCTTCTGCTCTTTCTCTTTCTTTTCCTGTTCTTTTAACTGTTTGGCCAGTAGCGGTAGGGCAAATTCTTTTTGATTAAACTCAGTAATCGATTCGGTCAAAATTTTATTGAAAACCTTTGTGGCAGTCATTCCGCCAGTTCCCGATAAATAATGATTTTCATCTGTTTGATCATAGCCCATCCATATTGCGCCCACTATTTCTGGTGTATATCCAACAAACCAGTGATCCTTTGCACCACCGGAATTCGCAAATGGAAGCTCTGATGTGCCCGTTTTGCCGGCTATTTCCCATCCTTCTACTTGGGCATTTTTCGCTGAACCTTCTTCGACAACACCTTTAAGCATATATGTTATTTCTTGAGCAACTAGGGGCTTTGTCACGTTCGTCTCATTGTGCTCCCACTTAGCAATGATCTTGCCGTCTGCATCTTCAATTTTTTGTATGGCATGCGCTTCTACCATTACCCCATCATTAGGAAATGTTGAATACGCCTGAGCCATTTGTAAAGGAGAAACCCCTTCATTCAAACCACCAAGTGCTAAACCTAAATTATGATCCTCTTCTTTCAATTCAATGCCAAAACGCTCCACTGCATTAATACCGGATTTCAATCCCATATTATTTAATAGCCATACCGGTGGGATATTGTATGAATTTACCAATGCTTCATACATTGTGACTTCTCCATGGAATCGTTTGTCATAGTTCATTGGCTGATATCCGTCAATATTAATCGGTGTATCTGGCAATTTATCATACATTTCATAGCCTTGTTCCAGAGCAGTAGTATATGCCGCCAATGGTTTTATAGCGGAGGCTGGTTGACGTTTTAATTGTGTAGCTCGATTAAATCCTCTAAAAGTATGGTCTCCCCTTCCTCCAACAAGAGCACTGATTCCACCAGTTGACGGATTGATAAAGATTGCCCCACTTTGGATGAGCTGGTCAGATTGCCCTTCAGGAAACACTTCATTACCGTTATATACCTGTTCAATTGTATTTTGGATTGCAGGATTCAGTTCTGTATAAATATGAAGTCCGCCTGAGAGAACTTCATTTTCTGTAAGCCCGTATTGTTTAATCGCTTCGTCAATAATATGATCTACATAATAAGGATATTTCCCCTTATACTCATCAAATTTTTTACCCTCTACTACGATAGGTTGTGCTTTTCCATCTTTCACTTCATTTGGAGTAATGTACCCTTCCTTTTCCATTAATGATAGAACAAGGTCTCTCCGTTGAACTGATTTATCCATATCTTTTATAGGTGATAAAATCGAAGGCGCTTTAATCAAACCTGCAAGCATGGCCGACTCCCCTAATGTTAATTCACTGACGTCTTTGCCGAAATATGTTTGGGAAGCACGCTGCACGCCCCAGGCTCCTTCACCAAAATAGATCTGATTCAAGTAGCGTTCCATAATTTCGTCTTTCTCATATGTCCGTTCAATTTTTTTCGTCAAAATAAGCTCTTTAAACTTCCTCGTGTAGGTACGTTCTTGTGTTAGAAAGACGTTTTTAGCCAACTGCTGTGTAATCGTACTTCCTCCAGCAACAATTTCTCCACTCATCGTGTTTTGAGTCATTGCACGGACAATTCCTATCATATTAATCCCACTATGCTTGTAAAACTTCTGGTCTTCCGTTGCAATTACAGCATGAATCAGATGTTCCGGAATTTGATCTATATTGACGCCATCTATTTTGGAACCTGTTACTTTACTGGCTACCTCTCCATTTTGATCATAAATAATCGTTGGCTGCGGCGTAGGTTCTTCGAGTTTACTGACATCACTTTTCCATATAAAAATATTAAATACGAGCAAACAGCACAATAAAAATATGGAAAGTCCCACTATTACTTTCATGATTATTTTTTTATCTTTAACCTTACGCCATACCCGCCCGGTTAATTTTTGCTGCTGTCTTCTTTCCACTCTTTTCACGTTTCGTTCCACCTTTAGTCTTACGATTCAGTTTCTGCATAAAGGTTATTGTTAGTTAGGAAATATGCATAGTCAATAGGTTTTTGATAAACCGCTACTTTGTCCTCTACTAAAACCCAAGTATTCATATCATATCTCCTATATAATGGGGCTCCACAATAATAAAAGGGCGCTAATTCTTAATTAAGAATCACGCCCCATTTATTAAATACTTATAAAAATAAGCAACCATCAAGTTCCTAAATCAACCTTTTTTCGTTTTGGGACAATTCTACCGATTATATACCCCATAATGATTCCCGTTAAAAACATGAACAGCCTTTCCCCTGAAAAATCATCCGTAAAGTATCCCCATATTAGCCAACCTGCAACTGTTCCTATTATTAAACCAAGTAACTTTTTCAATCTCTACCTCCTAAATCTTTTCACCATTTTACATTAGAGAAACTCACTAGAATTCTATCTCTCTCCTATATCACTTCAATTCACATTAGGTTATTTATGTTAAAATAGTAATATAAAACATTTATTTATTTAAATTGGAAAATATTTATTTAGGGCTATAGAGGTTTAAAAATTGTTGTTGATGTATAAATAGTGGAGTGTGATAAAGTGAAATGGTTGAAGTATGTAATTGGATTTGTAATAGTAGTAGCTTTTTTAACAGTTGTTTTGTTTAACCTCACAACAAAAATTGAAGCAAATCAATTAGAGGAAAAAGTAAGTACCCTGGAAGAACAAATTGGTAATCATTATAGAAGCGACCTCTATTTATGGGAAGATGCGGCAGAGCAGCTATTAATGTTTGATTTTTCTCAGCCTATAACTGAAGAAAACAAAAATGAAATCTTTAGACTTTCAAGATTATTTAATACCGCATCGGAAAACCTTTTTTTAGACTCCGTACTGAGTCCGCCCATCCGGAATTGTATTCTAAACTGTCCAAGGTAGATAGGTATTTTTTAACTTATGATGATAAAGGTTCACTTACAGAAGAACAAGTGGCTGATTTATCTCAGGTTCTCCATGCAGTACGTTTTATAGCTAAGGATATCAATGACCTTACTCGATATAATATGCAAGCTTTATATGATGCGATGAACGATGAAGAACATGAAATCGGAGAACGCATTAAGTATCGTCTCTCTATAGAATATTAATGAAAAACGCTCAGATTTCTATTTCTGAGCGTTTTACTTTAGCTATATATTATTAGTTACAAGTTTTCAAGAAATCCTTAATTACCGGATCATCTGGAGGACTGATTACCGGTAAATCTGTTAAATCGAAAAATCGTATATCCGTTGCTTCTGATTCATCGAATTTAATCGAACCTTCATAGTTTTTACAGATAAAGGCGGTAACAACGTTATAAACTTCATCACCATGAGGATATTTATAATAAAACTCTTTACCTGAAAATGTTCTGAATAATTCCAACCGTGTGGGGGTTAATCCGGTTTCCTCTTCCATTTCCCTCACTGCCACTTCTTCCAAGCTTTCACCTAATTCCATCGCTCCACCAGGAAGTCCCCAGCTATTATTATCTTTTCTATGTTGTAGAAGTAACTGTGTCTTCTCATTCACTATTAAAACGCAAGCTCCCACCATAATGATTGGATCAGTACCAATCTTTTTGCGCAATTCCATAATATATCCCAAAGTCATCACCTACTACTAGTTTAAATGAAACTTGAAAATCACTAAATAAATCGATACTTCCTCGAAAATTGTGAAATAGCTAAAACGACTGTTGCCCCAACGACCAAGTACCATACTACGTTAAACGGAATGATAAACATTAGTAATCCGAATAATACAGCAATTGAAGCACTAATTATCATTGCCTGTGCACTTGTTATTTTCATTTGTAAAATAAGATAAATTGCTAACGGTAATGCCAATGTAAAAATCGGTATGTAAATTGTAATAAATGAACTTTTAAATAGCATCAGGGATAATACTGCCATTACAAAACCGATCGATGTAGTAAAGGATCTTTCTAAAACCTTTTCTCCTATAACTGAACGACACAACATAATTGTTAATACAGCAAATAGGCCGGTAATCGAAACAAATGTGAACCCCATAACAAAAGCAGCTGCGGAAAGACAAAGTAAAGAAATACAAGGTAACAGCAAAATTAATGGTTGCTGTTCTTCTTCTATATTCATTACATTAGTGAACCCTACTAGGAATAATAAAGAAAATGGAATCGCCAAATATCCTAATTCAATTTGATTAATATAACTAACTTCAAGATCACCAAACAATATGATGAATAATGATGCGCTAATTTGACCGACGATGAACCAGTTGCTTGATAAATTAAATTTTTGAGTAAGCTTCGTCGTCAAAACGACCATAGCCAAAGCATCAATAATGTTAAATATAACAAAATTCTCCTCCTTGTTATACGAATAAACTTTTAGTATTTATTCAAGACTCACTCCGTATACTACCATAAAAATCCAATTCATTGAATACTGCTTTTCACTTGAAGTATGCTCTATATGCATTGATGAACGCTTCCGGTGAAGATTTCACGATATACGTATAGACCCCTTGAAGGGTATGTAAATATAAAATCCCCCCTTGACTGGCAATTTTCCGGTAAGAAAAATCCATCACAATGTTAATCGGAAATTCTCGATTCTGCGTAACCACTTTGTCATTGTATAAGTAAATGATTCGGTCATGCTCTATTTCAAACTGTTCAGTACCTGTAACAGTTCTTTCTACTTTAAAATAAGGATGTTGCGCGATCAAATTCATGTGAACCTCCTGATATAAAGACTTAGGAGTATATTAACACAATCTGATTAACTACTTGGTGAAACGGAAACATAATCCCATATACTTTCAAAAGCATAAATTTGCTTCATCAATTCCCACCTCTCAACTTTCTTGATCCGCCTTATTTTTTCGATGTTCCTCTGAAAGATCCCTTATATAGATTAATGAATAGTCTTCTCGAATATCGACTTCATAAAAGTAGTCGTTTTCCGTAACGGTATCTTTCACTTCTATTTCAAACAACCCCATGCCTCTACGGAAATTATTTTCTACTAAAATGATATTTCCCCGTTCAATCCCATAGTTCGTTTCCATGTAGTTCTCCACATAATGGAATACTACCGCGCCTCGAGATTTACTATTATAATAATTGAACGCAACAAAAATCACTACTATACAAAATAATAAGTTAAAGAGAATTATTTTTTTCAAGAGCCTTCCCTCCGCAGTCTAGAATTACAATTTATAAAATTTTAATGGAAAGAATAAATAGTAGAGCGATGATTGGAAGGATGATAATCGTAATTAAGGCTTTCTTTTTAGTATTTTGAATGGCACGTTCAGTGATTTCAGGTTCTTCTTTGTATAATCCTCTTCTTCCCCATAACAAGCTTTCTTTAGGGTTTAAATAAGTCCAAATCGTAACCCCGTATAGCAAAGCCCATGACAATATAACCAATATCACCTATCATCACCGTCCCAACTTGTATAATAACTAATATACGGTTGAAATTACCATTAGTTTCAAAATTTTTACAGTACTTTTCAGACTGATCCCTCTATTAAAAAACACTCAGTTCAAAAAATAACTGAGTGCTTTGGCATGTGATTTATTTAATTTTCTCCTTAAGTGAACCGGAATCTTTACAATAATCCATTCTTAATGCGCTTTACAATACTGAATGTCGTATAGAGCGAGATCGGACCTAATACTGCGGCAATGATCAGCCACATCGTTAAGCCATCTGTCGCCTTCAGTATGTCCAAGTTTGTTCGTATGTACACAACGACCCCAAATAACAGAATATAGCTCATGACATTTGGAAAAATAACTAGCAATCGTAATACTTTCGGTGAAATTGTCGGTTGCTGCATCATTCATCCCCCTTTTCTCCATTATAGCGGAATATTTCTGCAATTGAACAAAATTCTCTTAAAAATAAAGTGGTGTATAGTAAACATTCCCCCCGTTTACTATACACCTCAATCTCAATTCATCTATTCCATTTCCAGCAATTCGCTTTTCCGCCACTCAAATTGGCTGAAATCATTTGCTAAATAACTGTTTTCAAAAATTGCTTGAGCTTCCTCCAAAAACGGAATGAGATCATGCTTTAAAAAACGGGCGCTAATGTGATTTAACAGTAAATGTTTCGCTTGTGCTTCTTTCGCGACAGTTGCCGCTTCCGTATTTGTCGCATGTCCGTACTTGCCCGCCAGTTCTATTGTGGAATGGTCAAAGGTTGCTTCGTGTACGACAACATCAGCGTTTTGTGCTAAACGGATACTGTTTTCGCAATATTTCGTATCCCCTAAAATGGCTACCGTGAACCCTTGCTGTGGTGGTGACGTTACATCACTACTTTTGACAACAGTGCCATCTTCCAGCTGCACAGAATGACCTGCTTTTAATTGGCCTAATAGCGGACCTTTTGGCACACCTAATGCCAAAGCCTTGTCGATCAACAACTCGCCCTGCATCGGCTTTTGTTCAATCCGGTAACCAAAGCAGGGGACAACATGCTGCAGCGGCAGTGCACGCACCGTAAACTGCTCATCTTCAAACACGATGCCATCTTTTACTTCGACAAATTCAATCGGATACGTTAAATGGGTTTTTGATAATTGCAATGTTTGTTCAATCCATTGTTGTAACCCGGCCGGCCCGTAAATTGTAAGCATGTCCTCCCCGCCTAAAAAAGACCGGGAGCTTAAAAAGCCGGGCAGCCCGAAAATATGGTCGCCGTGTAAATGCGTAATAAAGATTTTATCGATTTTACGCGGTTTAATTGTTGTATGCAAAATTTGATGCTGGGTCGCTTCCCCACAATCAAACAGCCAAATCGAGCCGCGTTCTTCCAGCAGTTTGAATGCGATCGAACTCGTATTGCGCTCTTTTGAAGGCATCCCTGCACCGGTACCTAAAAATTGGATCTGCATGTCATTTCCTCCTAACACGAGATTAGTTTGCCTCATGTAGAAGCTTTTTACTATCGTTGTCTTTATTATAGGTGGCAAACAAGTTTATGCAAAGTAAAAATGGCGCGGCAAATGAAATGGCCAGGTGGATGATAAAAATCCCTATTTCATTGAAAAACGAAATCTTCTTTTTGAAGGATCGCGCAAGTTTGTGGAAAATGATTTAACTGGTTAGTTGAAAAATATTAGATTAAAAATTGAATCCATTTATGCTCGGGTTCGTGAAGTTCAAGAGCAGATTTGAGCCATTGTCTCTTCTTATAATCAAGATGGTCCTTTACTGTAATAAAATCTTGATGGTCTTTTTCTCTTGTATTCTTCGCCTTATATAAAAGTACGATTTCTGGATTTAGATAAGGAATACCCATATCAGAATAACTCCACACTGAATTTAGAGGTGAGGAAATCCTCAAATCTCTTCTGAATTCCCAATCATTATCTTTTGCTTCGTTTAGAAGAACTTCAATTTTATTTTCATTTAACTTATTGGTAGCATGAATTTCGTGTATAGGTAGCTCTAAAAATTCATTTCCCCAATTATGGAATTCGCTTTTAATTACTTTCTTAAACTCCCATTCTTTTAAATACGCTTTTAAATTTAGTTGGTCTTTTCGAAATATAGCAATCTCTATATCTTTATGTTCTCTTGTTTCTTTCCCCATAAAAAGATCAATCGCCCATCCTCCAGCGATGAACCAAGTTTTATTAAATTTTGCCATCAAAGAAGTTACATTTTGGCATTGTTCAAATGACATAAAAATCCCCCAAATCTAAAATTCTTACTTTAAAAAGAGCATATGTACAACTCGACAATATTTTTACATCCTTCAATAAACGCACCGATTATTGAATAATATCACCCTTATTAATTAAATAAGGACTGAACTTTTAAAGCTACTTCTTTTGGTTTAACGTCAATACACGATTACATTTTTATATCTACCCACGTTGGCAAATATATTCCTCTCGCTCTTAAACATAAACCTATATAAACACTCTTCTAATAAAATAAATGCCTAGATTATTTCAAGCAGCTAGTTAATCGGCTAATAGGCTAAACACCATTTGAATAAAGTCATAGTTACCTAAGATATTCGTCCACAGTCTTTTTCAACTAAAGCATAATCTAGTGACGTAATACCAATTAAACCCGAAAGGAGATGATTATTTATGCCGGTTACTGGAAACCAAAACACTGAAGATAATCTAGAAGTAATTCAAACTCAAAATCAAGGATTATTTATTCAAAATTCTCATACTGTTGACGTAACTCAAACGGAAGTTCAAGGTCTTGTGGTAGTTCAAGCTGCCCTACAAGCTGCTATCGAAGCTGCCGTTGTAGTTTTAGGCTCCAATGAAAATGCTGATATAAGCAATCTTCAAAGAATAGCTCAAAATTTAGATGTTACTCAAACTGAAATTCAAAACGTTACTATTATTGACTCTGATGCAATCACTGTAAGACAAACCGAAGTTCAAATTGATGTAGTAGTTCAGGCTGCTATCCAATTATTAGCTCAGCTAGCTTTAAGAGTCGCTTAAAAAGGAATTTACACTCTTAAATTTTGCAATACCGATTAATTGTAAGAGCTATCCTACAAACTTTTGTGGATAGCTCTTACCTATTTTAATATTTCACAATATCTAGTTCATTTCCGATAAAATCTCGTTCCTAAGCAAAATTTATTATTAGTTGGTCAGTTAAATAATATTATTAAATTTACTTTTTATTAACGTGTTTTGATAATGTAGTTGATCTTCAATCTTAATATTTCCACTAAGCTAATATTTCACCTGCAAATTATCCTGTAGTATTTTCTCTGCAAGTTTAATGTTTTCTTTTAGAAATAAAGGTAATTCTGTATGTGCAAGTACCTCTGATGTAGTCATCCAAATAACCTCATCCACTTCTTCAGTACTTTTAGCGTAAGGTTCTCCACATTTATGATGACATAGGAAAACAATATCAATCACATTTATCCCTGATTCTGTAACGAAGGAGGAGCTATTTACATATTGAATGCCTGTAATTTCGCTACCTACTTCTTCAAAAATTTCTCGTTTTAAAGTTCTTTCCAGAATATCTGACGAATTACCTTCAATTTCACAATTCCCTCCTACTAATGAGAGACCACCACCAGCATGCTCTTCCTTTTCACTTCTGCGGATTAAAAGCCATTTTTCATTTCGACGAATTGCCCCTTCTACATTTACAACAAACATTAAATACCCCCTAAAATTCATAATTATTTCTTTAGTACTTGCCCATTTAATTTCGTAGACGCATTTTTTGCAGAAATCCGCCAGGTTATAGACACTATAAACTATATCCTATATGAATCACCAATTATTACCACATTAAAAACCTTTACAATATAAAATTTAATCAGTACTACTCCCAAACGTCGCTTTGGTAATGTTAAATATGGGTTAACAAAAGGAGCAGGATACATGAATCAAAGCCACGTTAAAAAACACATAAAGAACTGTTTACTTGTAGGAATCTATGCACACCAGCTTTTTATTAATGAGAAATTAGAACTTACATCAAGTGAATTTGTGATTAACCTAAAAAATCCTGTAACATCGGAAAGTTGGTATTGGAGGTTAGAATGGTCTGAAGATCCCAAAGGACAAGATTTATTAATCATTCATGAACAACAAACTCCTGAACCATTAAAGTTTACAACAGAACCAATTATTTCTAACGATTATTTTATACTTAATTCTAGATTCAGCTTTGTTGACAATAACATTAATCAAGTCATTGGTTATGGTTATAAAGACACAAATTATGAAATTTTAAGGTCACTTGTTTTTGAATTTAAAGACTCTTACCTCCTTGTTAATACAGGCCCTATTATTGAAATGAAGTATGTAAAAGTGAAACCAAAACTTCAGCAGGACATTATTTTTACGATGAATTAAAAATCCGTTACCATATTAATAATCGCTTTAGGGACACATTCAAAAGGCGTTTCGTTATTCTAAAAGTGCTATTTACGTTTTGAATTCAGAAAATTGAAACTTTCATACATTCTTTTCCGTATAACTAATTAGATCGATAAAATTGACTAATTAACTTTAAAAAATTGGGAGGGGAATTTATGAAAAAAATTCTTTCGTTAGCATTGCTTAGTATTGGCAGCGCTTTAATGCTATTTGGATGTGATCAACAAGGTTCATCAAATAATCCTGATAAAGTTGCAAAAGCTGAGGATTTTGAATCTCATTATTATCAAAGTGATCGATATATGATTTATTTGGATGAAAATGAACTCACAATTAATGGAACTTTTGTAAATGATGATAGAAAGAGTATTCTTGACAAGGTTGTAGTAACTGAAGATATGGAAAGTCCCCATGTTGAGAGAGAATATACTAATGCTAAGGTAGAAGTCAAAGATGATAAATATATTATTACAGCTGATGACGGTGTTTCATTAGAATTTACTAAATTTAAAGAACATATCATTGTGGATGCCGATGGAATGGAATACATTCGTAAGGCAAAGCCCTTATAATCGAAACGAATTATAGTTGATAATAAAGCCAGTAATCCTTTTAAAGATACTGGCTTTTGTGATTTTTAGAAACCCAACTAAGCATTTTTACCTTTTGCGATATTTATAAAGCTTCTTGATTATATTCTCTATATAGTTAAAAACCATGTATTAAAGGAGGACGACTATGTTTAAAGTAGGAAGTATATTTATTCCGGTTACAGATATTGAAAGATCTACAGATTGGTATGTAAAGTTTCTTGGTGTTAAGCTAATTGATAGTTGGAGAGAGGGTGCTGGCTTTTATTTACCAAACGGAACAGCACAATTAGCCTTGATAAAAGTTGAATCCCCTCAGCCTACTGAGTTTATTATCCAGGAGGATCGGAAAAACACTTATTTTAATTTTATCGTTGATGATATCGAAACTGCCCATCAAAAACTTGAACAAAATGGCATCGTTACGACAGAAATAGATGATATTGGTGGAATGAAATTTTTTGATTTCTTTGATTTGGATGGTAACCCTTTTAGTGTGGTTAAGGAAGTAGATGGTTCCCCTTACCACTCAGATAATGTTAGAAAAATGCAAGAAAGAGATAAAATGAATAAATAAATTTATATAAAAAGAATTACCATTCAAATAGAAATGGCAATTCTTTTTGTTTTCTATCTAACATCAATTTTATACTCATATACGCTTCCTTAAAATAACTTATAAACTTTATCATGGAATTCACCTAGATATTTAACTACGTCTGTCGGTCGGCTCACTCCTCTTAAATTAATAGCCTTTAAATAAATTACCAATAAATCCTTTGAAGTACCATTTTTATGGTGGAAACAATAAAAGTCACAATTCCTTGTTATAGAATCGCGCCCTTTAATTGAATAACTAAGAATATTTAATTCAATATCTGAGATTATAGTGTAACATTAACTAATTAATATTGAATATCAAAGGCAGTTACATAAGTAGCGGTACTACCTCCCCATGTTCCCACTATTTCAACTATATATTTCCCTTTTTCTTTTATTTCTTCAAATGTATTATACGTTGCAATCACATTATTATTGTCCCAGACTCTTATCTCATATTGAGTTGGTTCTTTTTCAAAATCTAATTTTATAGTTTCGGCCAGATTAACTCTAACTCCTTGTTCGATATTCACCATCTCGTTTGGGGGAGCATGATCTGCCTCCACAGTTACTACTTGCCCTGAACTTTTATCAAAATAACTCCAACTATAAGTTCCTCGGTAAGTTTTAATCTCGTTTTCGCCAATTTTTAAGTTTATAGCTGGTGGTTTTTCACGATTATTTAACTCTGTAATTATATTGCTTTTACTTATACTTTTAGATGTCTCTTCTTCGACATTACTACAACCTAAAAATGTGAATAACATCATTAATGAAAATCCCAATCGAATTAAATTATTCATAAAATATCTCCTTTTTAAATTAGTCGACATTTTCAAAGTAAAGTTACAAAATATTGTCTGTTAATTTAAAACACATACAGGGCCAATCCTTTTATTCAAGAAAGCGCACAGTTGAAAGAATAAGTAACAAAGCTTCTGTAACCACACATTTCAAATACAATAAATACACCAAATCCTGTTTTGGGAAGGTTTTTAAATCTATCTAGTGGAATATAGATATATACAATTATTGGGAGGTGGATATTGGTGAAAAAGAAATTAAGTTTATTTTCATTATCAGCAGTATTGGCTTGTGGTATTTTTACATTTTCAAATAATGTTTATGCAATTACACTGTTGAAAGAGTTAAAGGATGACAGTTATTCTACGGAGGTTCTAACAGTTTTAGATTCCCAAGGTGTTTCCTACTTAACTACCGAAGAAAATTTACGCACACCTACTGGATTACCTATTTATAAAACGGAATTATATTATGCCAACTTAGATGAATTAAGACAACAACCTGAGTTTTTCGAATTTAAAAAAGATGTTGAAGGACATTTGTATAAAGGTACTCTAGAATTATATCAAGCTGAAATTGAAAACGACGGTAGCTGGAAAGCAATGTATAGTGGAGTAATCTCTAGGGTCGAATCGTCTAATGAATAACAGTTCCAATTTATACAAGTTGTTTTCAGATAACCGTTCCCAAATGAAAGTTTGGATATACACTAAAAAGCGGGAAACGTTGATATAATAACGTTTCTCGCTTTTCTTATCGAAAATTGTTTATTCGTGATTTTATTGTGGAAGAACTTTAATTCCATAAAAACCATTCTAATTAAACGTTCGGCATTGTTTTTCTACTTATTCTTGCGAAATATGTTTTTTAATTTTCACGTTTGAGACTTGTAACCCTGTTAGGTTAGAGTCTTAAGGGGGTTCTAAATGAATAACTTAAATAGTGAGAAATTGATTCAAGGAGAAATTAGAGCTGTAAAAAAACAACACTTAAAGCATTGGGTATTGGGATTTATTGGATTTATTTTGAAGAGAGTTTTTTAGTTGAAAGTAAGTCCCCTGATGTTGATAAAGAAGTAATTATTAATAAAGTTGGAAGTTAGATAATAGATTCCGGTACAATAAAGATATATTTTAAACAAGATGGAAAGACTTGAAAGATTAAAAAAATTGACCTTGATATTCGTTGGGAACCTAACACTAAGGAAAGATATAATGTCACTTGGAAAGATGAAGAAAACAAAGTATCAATAGCCATAGAATTTGAACAATCCGCTCAGATTTTAGAGTATTCCTTCTATACTAATCACATAGAAATAAAGAATAGAGAAGAAAGCATTTAATTTATGGAAGAATTGAATTTTGTCTTGCGATTCTTGGTCATACTAACTTTGTTAGGGAAAGGAGTTTATGCATGAAAACAAAAATTTTATTCGGTTCTGCTATTGTCGTTATAACTATGGTTACACTCAGTGGGGTCCTTAAATTTTCAAGTGACGAAGATGAAGCAACAAATAGAAACTTTGTAGAAGCATCTGAATCTCAAATTTATCATGCTGAAATTAAAGAATGGGTTTCAGAGATGAACGTATTACTTTCCGAACCGTTGAACGACCCAAAATTGAAAAAAGCGAATAACGATGAAGGTTTCGAGTATTATTTGAAGTCACTAGTAGTCGATAGAGAATCACCAATCGATGTAATTAAAGGAAATAAAGAATTGAAAGAAGATTATACAACTTTGTTCCTTTTAACCAGCTATATATCTAATAAACAAGCTGCCCGAACGGTACATTTAGATCCTAATGGTGAAGCTATAGAATCAACAGATTTAGTTGATCAATGGGCACCTACTGATGAAAATACGCGTATTGCATTCGATTACATGAAGCAAATTATCAATGATTTAGACGTAGCCATTAATCATAAGGGAAAAGGTGAAGTATATGGTGTGACACATTTATTAAACGGTAATAAGGCTTCGGAAGTAAAAAAATTCGTAACCAGCAGTTGAGAGTGAAAATGCCGAAAGTTATTCGTCCCCTTTAGACGGTAGACATGTCGAAGATCTCGATTTTATCTACTGTCTATTTTATTTAAATTTAAATAAGAGCTAATTACTTATACAACAATTTTGCCCTATAACGGAAAAACGAGATTTTCTTATTGAAGAATGCGCCCAGATTGTGGAATATCCATTACTGTACTAACACCTCTGTAAGTACAATAAGAATTATTTTTCGGATTTAAAAAAGCACCCACCTATTGAAATCAATAACCCTAAACAAGAAATTCCAAATCCTATTTTTGTTCCACTTGAATATCCAAGTCCCGTTGAACTATACGCCGATATAATGGCAATACCAAAAAGTATAATTGCTATTCCTAATAGAACAAATTTCATATGTTACCTCCTCGTCCTTGTTCAAAAAAACTGAACGATAGTTTTAGCGTAATCTTTCTTTCACAATCTTAATTAGTATACTACCTTACATAAAAAGAAGCACAAATACGAGTTTGAGTACAGGACTAGATAATTATGTACCAAACGTCGGTTTGGGAATCTTTACGTTTCTTAAATTTCATTTACTCGATGGAAAGTGAATGATCTGGAGGCAGTTATTCCAAATATAAACTAGTTGTATATTCAATCCCATCTTCACCTATATATTTTCTTGGTGCAACTTTATTTAAAGTATAACTGAATTTTGGATTTCCTTTTACTTTAATTGTATAAGTGTCTTTGTTCTTTAATACACTGTACTTTTTATACTCCCCAGGAATTAGTTTCGTTTCAGTGATTGTAATATGCTTGTTGAAATCTTCTTTGGTAGAACCATCAATACGGGGAGAGGGTATAAATGAATTTTTTATTTCGAGCGTTCCATCAATAGATTCGATTGCGTATTGCGTAAAACTTGTTTTGCTTGTTTGTTCTAGATAAAATCCTTCCCATTCCGCTGTAACATTGTTGTTCTTTTGCAGAAAAGTAAATACCAAAATTAAAGTCAATAGTATCCCACCAAGCAATATGACCACTGTTTTTTTTGACATATTCAATCTTCCTCCTTTTTTAGCATTATTTTCATTTATCTGTTATACGAATTCCAAAGCAAAAAAGATTCATCAAGAGGTCCCATCAGATTTATGCGGAAATACCAGTACGATGTATCATTAGAATTTACTAAATTTATGGACCATATCGGGGTAGCGTCAGTAAAATGTGGATTTACAACGTTAAGAGCAGATTGTTCCCAAACATCGCTTGCGGAAGTTTCTTCTTAATTTAACAAAGCAGGTTAGTTCAAAAAGAATTGGAAACGCAAGTAGGATAATTTAGGGGTAATATTGAATATATGGAGTAAAAAGGGGGATTTTGTATGTCATATATAAATGAATTTCAAAATTACTTAGACTTTAATTCATTAACATTATTACTGGAACTTTTACTAGTTACTTCCTGCACTTCGACGATTATATTCTTATTAACTAAAAATCAATATGTATCTTATCTTTCATCAGCACCAATATTCTATGTTTTTTCATTGCTAACACACGTTTCTACACACTTGTTTTTTTTAGTTCTTGCGATGTCTGTACAGGCGATAATTATAGTCGCAATACATTATCAAAGTAAGAAGGGAAAAAATCAGAACACACAAGAAAAAAATGTAAAAATTAAGTCAACGATTAGTTAGCTTTTTGTTGCATCGTTTTTTATACGCTATACAAAACAAACTTAATAAACGTTGCCAAATGAAAGTTTGGGAATACACCAAAATGCGGGAAACGTTGATTTAATAACGTTTCTCGCTTTTCTTATTGAACATTGTTTATACGCGATTTTATGCAAGTCAATGAAACGTTACTAAAGTAGCTTTTATACTCGCTGGGTATTATCTTTAATTTGCATAAAAACTTATATAGCCATTCTTTTGTCGTTATAAATCTGCATCTTTTTAACACTCCCCCAAAGAAAAAATGCTCCTCCACAATCTTGGCTCGATTATTGAATAACAAAAGACGAAACCCTGTTGGATTCCGTCTTGAACAGTCATAATATGACAGTATATTTTGTTGTAACAACCTTTAATTAAAACGTGCGTTCATACCATGCCTTCGCTTTTTGTACTTCATTCATTGTCAGCTGGTGACCGTTGGATTCCCATTCCAATGTCACGCTTGCTCCTGCGTCTGTTAAATAGCGCTCCAGATCGATTGCTTCTTGCTGAGGACAAATCGGGTCATTCACTCCGGCTGCGATAAATACTTGCGTGCCGGCCTGTTTCGCCACAGTTGTATCATGATTCGGAACCATTGGATGATGCAAAACCGCCCCTTTTAATGCATTTTCATATTCAAATAACAGGTTCGCTGCGATATTGGCACCATTTGAATAACCGATCGCAATAATGTTTTGACGGGCAAAGCCGTATTCACTTGCTTTCTCGCCGATAAATTCATACAGTTCCTTCGTACGGAAAGCCAAATCTTCCATATCAAACACGCCTTCAGCTAAACGGCGGAAAAATCGTGGCATACCATGTTCTAAAATATTGCCGCGCACACTTAACACCGAAGCTTCCGGATCAATGATTTCTGCCAGTGCAAGCAGGCTGTTTTCATCCCCGCCAGTACCATGTAACAATAAAAATACCGGCTTATCTTCTTTACCTTGATTAAAAATATAGTTCATCGGACATTCTCCATTCTCAGTTTGTTAGTCGAATTATTCGTATTCTTTTTCGATTGTTTTTGTTGAACGTACCGTATCAATCGGGCGGACAACACTTTCAATATAATCGCGTTTACTCTCCAGGAATGGTGGTAATGACAGGATTTCCCCTACTGTTTCATATGGTTCATCTCCCATGAAACCTGGTCCGTCTGTAGCCCATTCAAATAAAATCCCCGGCGCGACACGTGCATAAAGTGATTCAAAGAAGAATCGGTCCACATAGCCTGACGTACCGAACCCGAAACTTTCAAGACGGCCGATCCATTCACGCAACACGGCTGTATCTTCAACACGGAATGCCGCATGGTGAACTGTACCGAAACCTTGACGGCCTGGCTGCAGCACTGTATTATGCTCGACAATTACAGATGCTCCGTTACCGCCTTCCCCTACTTCAAATAAGTGCAATGAATCTTCTTTTCCTGTTTGACGCATCACTAATACTTTCTCAAGAACTTCCTTGAAATAATCAAAATTCGAAACACGTACATGAATTGGACCTAATCCTGTAATCGCAAACTCTAATGGAATCGGACCTTTTTGCCAAGGTGTACCTGAAGCGATTCCTTCATTGTTTTCATCTGAAATAAGCATGTATTGCTGGTCATCGAAATCGACGAATGATAATGTTTGCTTACCGAACAATGGTTTGATGCCTTCATGTTGTACTTTCAGGCGATCGAATCGTTTTACCCAATATTCCAGTGCCGCATCGTTTGGAACACGGAAAGCTGTTTTGTAAATTTCGTCCGTACCGTGACGGCCTTTCGGGATACCTGGGAAATCAAAGAAAGTCATATCTGTTCCTGCAGAACCTTTATCATCCGCGAAAAACAGGTGGTATGTTTGGATATCATCCTGGTTAACCGTTTTTTTCACTAGTCGCATTCCCAATACATATGTGAAAAATTCGTAATTCTTTTCTGCACTGCTTGTAATGGCTGTTACGTGGTGTATACCTTTAATGTGATTCATTTGTATTACCTCCATTTTTCTCGATATCGAGATATTAGTTTAAGAAAAATGCACCGATTCCGATGCTTTTAATCAATTTAAAATTTGTTCGCATGGTGCCCCACACGCTTCAAATAGTCTGTTAAATTTTGCAGTTCTTCATCCGACAACACATCAAAAATCGATGCAATCTTCTCTTCATGTGACGGGAAAATCGATTCAATCATCTGTCTACCTTCATCTGTTAATGAAACAAAAGTAACCCGGCGATCGGTCGGACAGGCAACACGTGCCACGAGATTTTTCTTCTCCAGTTTATCAACGACATACGTGATGCTGCTGCTAGCGATCAATACTTTTTTACCGATGATTTGGATAGGCTGATCTCCTTTATGATAAAGCAATTCCATCACGGCAAATTCCGTTAAATTCAGATCATGCTGCTGGATATCTTTTTTCGTTGCTTCTTGAACGGAAGTCTGAGCCCGATGCAAAACAGTAAATGCTTTTAATTGTTTGTCATATTTACTCATAAAGTTGCCTCCTTCCTGTTATCACGAATTCATTTATCTTTAATTCGAGATAAATATACCATGTATAAAATACAGTGTCAATTAAAAAACGTTCCAACTCAGTACTACACTGAGTTGGAACGTCTCTTCTATTCACATATTAAAACTTGGCGTTCAAATTTACCCTTTTTCAAAACGGCTCGATCGATAATCGTTAAACCGGCTTCGTCGATTTTATCATCCATCGATTCGATTGTTACAATGATGACCCGTTTTGCAATCCGACGGGCATTTGTAATGATGCTTTGCTGCAGTTCACCCGTAATATGCGTAAATAAATTGTACGGCATATCAATGATCGCCACATCATAGCCTTCACTTGCCTCTTCAATTGGACCGATCTCTACATTCGGTTCGTAGCCGAAGTGGCGAAGATTGATTCGGGAACCCCATACAACCCGTTTGTTGATGTCACGACCTTCAATTTCAATCCCCATACTCATCGCTTCCACAAGCACTGTACCGATACCACAGCAAGGATCGATCACTTTTAATCCGTCCGGAAACGGTACCGCGATATTGACAATCGCACGGGCATCCCGTGTACTCAGTGCCGTAGAATACATCTCAGGTTTTTGCATATGCTTTAGCCAAACCGCTTCCCCATATGTAAGCTCACCTAAATAATAACGCTCCTCGTGAAGAACAAGACCCAATACTACATCCGGTTTTACGAGTTCCGGTTCAGCATTGATGACCGAGCTGAGGCGAATCATATAATCGTTTCGAATCGCACGGTTAAGTTTCGGTTTAATCGCATCATCACTATTATTTAAACAGTGAATTTTGAACGTCTTTTGTCCAAGCTCCAGCTTAGTCGCCATTTCTACCAGCTGCTCTATTGAACTCGCTTCCAGGAATACGGCTAACCTTGAACGCATATACGGACTACGGCTCGGCTCTATTTTTTCTTGGCTGATCAGAACATTTTCTTCCACTTGAAAGTTAAAAAATGTGCGCATTTCCAAACGTGAAAGTTCATATTCATCTCTTTGCCATGTAAAACTATATAAATATTTTTGCGTCATTTATTTCTCGACAATCGATATTAATTGCGCAACAAATTGGTAAAGCATTTCACAAACTTCTGTAATCGTCATCTTCTCATGGAAGCCTTCTATGCAGTCAACCGCAATGTTCAGTTCCCAAAGACCTTCTTGACCGGAGAACGCTGCACTGCTGCTTCCTAATGCAGATTTGACATTGTCTTTTAAATATTGACGGATGACTTCACCGTGTTTCTTTTGAAGTTTTAAGCCGAATAATGCCGTATACAGATTAAATGCATCATCAAATTCAAGTGCTACCGCATCGATGCGAATATCGTTGAATTGTGCACATTCCACATAAATAAATTCACCTTGATTGTCCTTTAAATAGTGGATCGGTGTTGATGCAAATGCATTACTTTCCGCTGTAATTGTATCTTCTGTTTCTTTACTGCATCGTTCTAATACTTCTAAATGTAATTGTACCATGTTTATAATTCCTTTCGATTCCATATTCGCCCATTAAAAAATCACCTAGTCCAGTATACATGACTATTGTTTAAAGCGCATTAGAAAGAAATTTCTTTCAAAACGGAAAACCTTCTATTTATGAATGATGCATTTTTTCCTTATGCTGAACCTTCACAAATGCCGCGCCTGATTTCATAAATGAATAGAGCACAACCATACAGAAACTAAATAATAATGTTCCTGTAAATACAAAGCCGGATGTTCCTACTAAATCTAGTGCACCTAAAAGTGAAGACCCTGCGACTACGCCAATGGAGAAAAACGCATAAAAATAGCCGTACGCTTTGCCGCGCGTCTGTTCAGTCGTTGCTTCAATTAATATCGCATTAATAGAAGGGAATAAAAATGCAAACCCGATTCCGTAAAGTGCCAGTATTGCATAAAGCAAAGTCATTTCAGATGTCAGACCGATTCCGATTTGAGCAAGTCCAAGTAATAGCACTCCCGCAAACAATGTCACTTGCGGATTCAAATAATCGAAAATTTTGTTCGTCGGTAAGATAAATATCAGAACAGCAACAATTCCGAATACACTTAGTAATGTACCAGATACTCTGGAGTCATACCCTAGATCCTGTACATAAATCGGCAATAAATAGGCGAGAACACCTTGTGAAAACATGAGGAAAAATGCGCCGCCAAATGCTTTTAAAATACCGCTGTTCCAGTTCAACTTTTCTTTTGCCTGCTGCTTTTCCCGTTTTGGTAACGGTGATTTACGTAAAAACAGCACTAGGCCGACCAATAGGACAATCCCATAAAGTGCAACAATTGAAAGCACATTTGGGACGGAAATTTTACTTGCTAGAATACCGCTTGAAGCCGGACCAACAATCGCTGCAATGCCGACAAATGAACCTGTCACCGCGCTGCCGCTCCCCTGTTCGTTTGCTGCTCGCATATTCGCCAGTAATGTAAAGGCCGCTGGAGTAATAAACCCGCTACTAAACCCGTGAATACAACGGACGATTAAAAGAGCCGTCGCATTATCGACAAGCTGGTAGCATAAAAGTGAAATCGCAGACGTTAACAAGCCAAATAGCAAAATGCGAAAGGCGCCAATTTTATCGGTAAAAATACCTGAAAAGATATTGCCGAATGTATTCATAAACGAATAAAGTCCTACGACTATCCCTGCGATAAACGTTGTCGCTCCGACCGACAATGCATATGTACTCATAATCGGCAGCTGGACAAACAGATCGAAAAAGGAGAAGAAAATGATGGCATAAACGAGCCAATGTTTCGGAAATGGCTTTGTATGTAATGATGGCTGCATTTTTTTCAGTTGATAGTCGAATAGAAAATTGCCAAATGGAATAAATGCGACCAGTACGCTTAACAATGACCAGCCAATATGCCATTGAATGCGCAGTTGAACGATGACGATTGCGAGAAAATAAACCATAAAAATACCGCCGTGTACGCTGCCGTTTACCGTCACAAATTGCGGTAAATCTGCGAAATACTTAAGCGGCATGGAAATAAGTAATAACGTAATGAGCGAAATCCCATCGAGTAAGCCCATTATTCGTAAAAACCGGATCGGATGAATACTCATATTGTCCTCCTGAAGCTTAATATCAACCCTATTATAGCATGGGTTTTTCGTAGTTACCTAACTAAATGAAAATTATTCTCATAATACTATGTACGAGTTTCGAAGAATTTAAACATTGCAAGCTGTATAAAGTTTCCACTTTAACCCAGCTTGCATTCAATTCAGATGATCCTCCAGAAAGTCCTTGCTGAAGCTTGTTTTTGAGGCGTAGCTTTTTGATTTCACTCGGACACCGCGTTTAATGGTTCCTTTTCCGAACTTCTTTTCAATATTATCGACCAGTTCCAAAATCGGCTCGTCTTTAATATGTTGTTCAAAATTAAACAGACTTAGCTGCTGGGTCAATTCGGATTGATCGACAACATTGGAAACGGTAATGCCAATCAGTCGGACAGGCGTTTCATCCCAGTGTTCGGTAAACAGCTTCCACGCGATTTCAAATATTTCATCTGCCTGATTGATTGCGTTTCGCAATGTTTTACTGCGCGATACATTCTGCCAGTCGAAATTTCGTATTTGAATCGTCACGGTTGTCCCAGCCAAATATTTTACTTTCAGACGTTCTGATACACTTTTACTCAGCTTTTCAAACGTTTCTTTTAAAATATAGTATTCGGTCTCATCTCTTGGAAGTGTCGTCGAGTTCCCGACACTTTTTGTATCAAAAATAGCATTCGGGTCAACAGGCCGCGAATCAATACCATTTGCACGCTTGATAAGTCGAGCCCCGTTTTTCCCTAAATTCCGGATTAACAGCCGTTCATCCGCTTGCGCCAAATCACCGATTGTAAAAATATTCATCGTATTTAACTTCTTCGCCGTTTTCTCCCCTACCCCATGCATTGTCACGACTTCCTGCGGCCATAAAAGTTCCGGCAGTTCGCGAATTCTCAAGATCGTAATTCCGAGCGGTTTTTTCATATCCGAAGCCGTTTTGGCGAGAAACTTGTTAGGGGCTATACCGATCGAACACGGCAAGTCAAGCTCATGTAAAATACGCTGCTGAATTTCCTCGGCTAACTGGAGCGGATGCTGTGATTTCGAGCGTTCCGTCACATCCAAATAGCCTTCATCAATTGATACAGGTTCCACTAGATCCGTATAGCTTCGGAGTATGGAGAAGATTGCCGCACTGGCTGCCCGGTATTTTGGGAAATCAGGAGGCAGTAACAGCAGTTCAGGACATTTACGCTTTGCTTCCCCGACATTCATCGTCGTATAAATCCCTTTTGCACGAGCCTCATAAGAGCTTGTTACGATAATACCTCGTCGTTCCTTTGCATTTCCTGCTACAGCAATCGGCTTTCCTTTTAAACTCGGATCATGTGCCTGTTCGACCGATGCATAAAAACTATTCATATCTAAATGGAAAATAATTCTCGCTGCCATTTCCCCACCTCCTAAACTGAGCAGATTGTTATGAATACTATTTTACTACATTATTATTGGTACGGGGTAAACGCTGAACTCAATAAATAAAAGGAAACCTTACTTTATAATGCCACCGAAAGCAGAACATAAAAAAACCGGAATTTCAGATACAAATCTGACCTTCCGGATCAACACAATATTCAACCGCATCTATGCTATTTCAACTCTTTCATTCGATGCTGCCAGTAATATTCAAATACCTCAAGCGAAGATTTTTGCGGAACATACTGAAATACTTCCTTCAGTCTTTTATTGTTCAGAACCGGGCGATAACGCAGGAAGTCAACCTGTTCTTCTCCGTACTGACTTAACTTCAGCCTTTTTAAAATAAACAGACTCCCTTTTATAACCGGCGCCGGTATTTTCACTACTTTTTTATTCATCAAAATACCAAGCTCATCAATTGTGACAGCACCATCCCCAGCCAGATTGAAAATACCTGTCACCTCACTGTCAATGGCCTTCGCAAAACAGGAAATGACGTCCTGGTCCCATATAAAAACAAATGGACTTTTTGATTTGGCGACACCAAGTACCATGTTCTGTTCGAACAAATTCGTAATTTGATTGCGGACATTCTCCCCTAAAATCGTTCCGATCCTAAAAATTATCTGTTCAAGCTGCGGATATTGCGAGCGGTACTGCTCAAGCATCTCTTCCACTAACCGCTTATGATAAGAGTAGGCAAATGCTTCATTGCCCCGGATTGGGTCTGTTTCTTCTATCCATTCGGCGTTGGTATCATAGTAGCCATAAGCCGCACCACTGGATGAAACGACAATCCGCTTAACATTTGTCTGGACACATGCTTCCAGAATATTTTTCGTTCCTAATACATCTACAGAATATTCGAATTCCCGGTTGCTTTTCTTACCCGGGGTAACAATCGATGCTAAATGGACAACGACATCCACATCATATTGTTCAAAATATTCCTTCGCTTCATCTGAGCGGACATCCAACACGATATAGTGCAGATTAGGATGCGCTTCAAAAGGAGATGTATCCCGAGTATCAGCTGCTATAATGGAATAATTTGTAGACTCCAGTAAATGACGGACGAGCTGTTGACCTAAATAACCGCCCGCCCCAGTAATTAATACGTTCATGCCTTGACCTCCTGTTGAACTGTGACAATCGCTTCGGGAGCGCGCCTTGACCAGAATGTTGCGATTGCTAAACCGGAAATAATATGCCAGATTCCCCACATTGCCGCAACAAGCGCCATACCGCCTAAACCTCCAAAGAAGGTAAAGATTAGCACAAGGCCGAGACCCGAATTTTGAATACCGACCTCGATGGCGATCGCTCTTCTGTCACGCTCGTTCACTTTTAATGCACGGGAAGAGAAATAGCCGATACAAATCGCCAGTAAATTTTGCAGGATCACGACCCAAACAACCGCCCCAACATTATTAATAAACGCATCAAAATTATTCGCTACCATAATGACAACAAAAAGCACGAAAATGACAATCGAAAGTTTCATCATGATCTGGTTGAAACGGGCTGCAAACTTCGGGAATTTTTTTCGAATATACATCCCGATAATTAGCGGCAGACCGAGCATAAAGAAAATCGTCGTGAACATATCGACAACACTAATACTGAACGATGTCATAATTTCTTTCGTCGGACCGTATAAGGATGCCCAAAACATTGTATTGAGCGGTGTCATAACAATCGCCAAAACCGTGGAAATGGCTGACATGCTGATCGACAAAGGTGTATTGCCCTTAGCATAATGCGTTAAAAAATTCGATAAATTACCTCCCGGACAGGCTGCGACTAAAAACAGTCCTAACGCAATACTCGGAATCGGCTGAATGATACTGACAAGAACAAATGTAATCGCCGGCAGCAGGAAAAATTGACAAGCAAGGCCGATTAATGCCGGTTTGGGCGTCTTTAACGATCTCTTAAAATCGGAAACTTGCAGATCGAGCGCTACGCCAAACATGATAAATCCAATGACGATGTTCATAATTAACAAGGCTGTCTCATTAAAGTTGATTTGAATAGTATCGATTCCCATACATTATTTTCCTTTCGGTTCGGCATGCATGTCTTTGAAATAACGTAACCCTGGCGCCCACATATGCTTGACAGGGTCGACCTCTGTATGAATGACGGTACACTTTCCGACTGAAATAGAAGTTAAGAGTGCCTGCTCCAGCTGGTCAAACGTTTCTACATATTCACCGTGTGCCCCCATCGCTTTTGCAACGAGGTCAAAACGAATCTCACCTAAATCGGCATTAATGCTTTCATGCGGATCCAACGTTTTTTTCAACATCGTTTTAATCGGTCTTAGCGCAAAATGCTGATTCATTTTCACCATGCCCCACTGTTTATCACAAAGCACAATATAGACGACATGCAGATTGTTGCGCACTGCTGTTTCGATTTCCTGAGGGTGGAAGCCCATTGCCCCATCACCGATAATGCATAAAACCGGCTGGTCCGGCTTGGCAACAGCTGCACCGAGTGCCTGACCGACACCAGCACCGAGCATGCCGAATTTAAATGTCGATAAAAGCGGCATCTCATCATTCACTTCATAATAGAAATTCGACCATATGGCTGTATTGCCGCCGTCTATGACTAGTGGTGTATTTTTAGGAAAAATTTGATTGGCCATATGCGGAATTTGTGCCGGATTTAATGGTGAATTTTTATCCGCTGTATGCTCATTCAATTTTTTGCGGTGCGCCCTTTTCGATGCAATATGTTTTTCAATCATCTGTTTTCGATTTGTATCCATTACGCTTTCCGTATCTCGGTTTAAAACAACTAACAGCTCTTGGAGAAATGCTTTAATGTCTGCCTGAACCAATAGCTCGGCAGGTTTATTTGCCCCAAGAATGGAAGGCTCCAAATCTACTTGAATGACCGTTTGATGTGCATTCCAGTAAGGTGCTTTCCCCCACCAGTCCGTTTCACCGAGACGGGACCCCAATACTAAAACAACATCCGCATCGTTTCGGACATTATTATTTGTTTCGATATGCACCATTGGCATCATAAGCGGATTATCCTCGCTCATCGCACCACGCCCTGCCCAGCTCGTCGTAACCATTGCCTGCAGTTTTTCCGCCACTTCAGTCAGTTCTTTTTTTGCACCTGCATGGATGACACCACTGCCGGCATGGATGATCGGGAATGTAGCTGACTTCAGTAATTCGGCTGTACGTTCGATTTGATAGTTCGATGCTTTCGGCAGCTCCAGCATGCGGTATTGGGAAGGTTCCCAAAAATTCAATTCGCAGCTGACTTTCGTATTCATAATGTTTTCCGGGATATCCAAATGAACGACACCCGGACGCCCTTCATAGCATTTGCGCAGGGCCATCCGTAGCATTTCAGGAATCCGGTCAAAGGATGGTACTGCTTCACTCCATTTGGCAAACTGTTTAATTGTTGAAGTCTGATCAAAGCATTGATACGTGCCGCCACGATCCGGATACATGATACCTGTTCGTCTCGCACTTGTAATGCACAACACGCGATTCCCTTCAGCTTCTTCTACAACCAGTCCCGGCAGAATGTTGGCAACACCTGGTCCATTACTTGCCATACATACACCCAGGCGGTTTGTCACCCGCGCATAAGCGCCTGCCATATGGGCCGCACTTGTTTCGTGACGGGGTGATATGAGCTCAATCCCATTCTTTTGCAAGTTCGAATAAAATCCGAAATACGTTCCGTCAATAATCCCGAAGATGTTATCCACACCTTCTTTTGCCAACATTTTTGCTACTACTTCTCCACCTGACATTGTTGCCATTCCACAATTCCCCCTTCAATTTGTAAACGCTTTCTTAATTGTTTAAAAATCACTTCAATCTCTTCACTACTCGGTACTTTCCTGTTCGTTAAAATGCCATTTCCGGATAATGCCTGCTCCGCGAGTTGTTCGATCGCTTCATCTGTCAACAACGGAGCTATTTGTTGTGCGCTTTTCCAAATGTGCTGTTTTCTGTTCAACTCATCCAAATACCCGCTTAAAAATTGAGTTCCATTTAAGCCGATTATTTTTGCTATTTCCTCGTAACGTTCATACGCGCTTTCCAGTGAATATTGGATGACAAACGGGTGCATCAGGGCAACACACTGTCCATGCGGCATATGGAATTTCACACCGAGTGCACGACCTGTTGCATGTGCCAAATTTGTCGAAGAGTTGGAAAACGCAATCCCCGCATAAAAGCTCCCCATTAATAATTGTTGTCTCGCCTCCAAATTGTGCGGCTGTTCAAAAACCGTTTCGATATTTTTTGAAATACAGGAGATTGCTTCTTTTGCGAAAAAGTCACTCATCGCATTTGCTTTTGTTGAAACAAACGCTTCGATCGCATGTGTTAATGCATCGAGCGCTGTAAAACTAGTAATGGATGGCGGCACATCTACCGTAAGCATGGCATCTAAAATGACGACATCCGGAATAAAACTCGGATGTGCAGGATTAAGCTTCTTTTGAATTCTTTCATCTGTAATGACCGTTACTTTTGTCGCTTCAGAACCCGTCCCCGCCGTAGTAGGAACGGCGATAAACGGCAAGCGGTGCAATTCAGTCAAATTCGGAATATCGTTTAATCTTAATTTCGGATGCACCGCAAAAACAGCCCCTGCTTTCGCCAAGTCAATGACACTCCCGCCACCGATTGCTATAACACCATCACAGTTATTTACTCCAAGCTCAGCTAATGCCCGTTGCAGCTCAACTGTTGTTGGCTCGCCTTTAGAAATTTCATAGAAGTGCACATCCGGGATTTCCTGCTTCAAACGATTTAATTGACCACCTAATGCACTTTTGCTGTAAATAATGAATGGCCTCTTCATCTTTTGTTGAGCAATTTCCGCTGATAATTGATGAAATGAATCGATTCCCGTAACAATTTTCTTCGGTAGAAACAGTTCATTAATCAAGAAGTCACACCTCCTGCTGTTCTCTTAGTTTTCAGTTTCAACATATATAGCTCTGGGTGAAACAAACTACTGTAGTACTCAATCACTTCACCTTGCACCCCCAAAATGACCCGTTCAATATTTAAAACATTCGTATTAGGCTTCACATCGAGCAGTCTCGCATCTTCTTCACTTATTGGGCTACAGCGAATCGTCTGTTCAGCTTCGACCATTGTAATATTCAATTCTTTTTCGATAATGTCATAGATTGTCGCTTCATTCAGATCGTGTGCGGCTATTTGATTTCCTAAGTGCGTATGATAAAAATGCCGTTCGATGGAGATTGGCTGGTCATCAGCTGTTCGTACTCGGGATATCCCAAATAATATGGATTGCCCTAATATCGCACTTGCTTCCGGAAAGTTATCAATATTTTTCGCATAAAGCAATTTCGCACCAGGTTTCATTCCCATTTGCCTGACCGTATCTGTAAAACTGTTCAAAGAATTCAGCCAGTCATGTACCGTCTTATTCTTCGTAATAAACGTCCCTTTTCCATGAATTTTTTTCAGTACCCCGTCATGTACCAAATGTTTTACCGCCTCTCTTACCGTTGACCGGCTGACAGAAAAGCGCTCCATTAATTCACGTTCACTCGGAATTTTCACCACATGTTTCCCTTCAACAATTTCAGTTTTCAATAAATCCTTTAACTGGATATGTAACGGAATATGATTTTCAAAGTTCATCGTACCCACCTCCATTGGTCCGCACATCATAACGTCCGTACCAGTTCACTTTGTAAAGTTGATTATAGGGATAGTTTCCATTAATCACAATAAGTTTTCAGAATTTTCTAATATATGATTCTTCTATAATATTTCACACTATTATTTCCAAAAAATAATAAAAATAAAAATTCCCCATTACCTAAATCTTTACAGATAAAGGAATGAGGAATTTGATCAATTATATTTTTTTGCTATATTGAATTATTTTAATAATTTTTACGCTGTCACGTCACGCTTCATAAAGTAGCCGAACGTGATCGCCAGGAAGATAATCGCATATACGATGTTAACGATTAACGAGAACGTAAACGTTAAGCCTTCAATCATCGGCATACTTCCCGGTGCATAATACGATAAATCATTCGCAAACCAAATGTATTTCGCAAAATCATATTGGGCGATAAACATTGTCGCTGTAGAACCCATCAATAAGATGAACAGCGATAAACTTACCGCTAACGTACTTGAACCAAAAATCGTACCGATCATGAATGCAAATAAGATTGTCATGATAATTGAACCAAGTGAGTAAAGTGTCGTTTCGACAAATGTATTCTGCACTGTTTCCTGTACAACTTGCCCATCTACAATCGACAATGCAATGGCGCTGTCCGTACCGAAAAATGCCATTCCGACAATCACTGCCACAATGATTCCAACAGCAAATAATGTAATACCATAAAGAATCGAAGCAACCAATTTTGAAAGTAAAATCTTCCATCGTGCTACTGGGCGAGTCAATAACATTTTAATCGTACCAGTACCAAACTCAGATGAAACGATACCTGCCGCAATAACGACAGTGAAAATACTTGTTACCATAATCGTCAATGTTAACGATAAGTCCATATGCTCCGTAAATGTCATTGCATTTGTTGGTGGTAAATCATTGGCGATACGGTATTCGATCATCGCCATTTCTTCCTTGAAATATTGCTCATCTTCCGGCATTAATTCTCCTGAAGCAAGCATTTCTTTCGGATGTGCCAATAGTTCTTCATTTGCTGCTAAACGCGCTTCTTTTGTGCTTGAATCCACGTCATAATATTTGTTCATTCCTGCAACTAATACGATTAACACGATTAAAAGACCGCTCATAATCCATGCATTTTTTTGCGACCACATTTTGATCCATTCATTTTTAACGAATTGCATCGATTGCACCTCCACCTGTCATCTCGATAAATTGATCTTCAAGACGTTTTTGAATCGGCTGAATCGTATACAGATCAATGCCCGATTCAACTAGTTTACGAATAAGTGCAGGCACTTCTTCTTTTGTCAGATTGACGACATAGCCGCCATTTTCTTTTGTTAACGGCTCTTCAAACATCGCCAGCAGCTGATCCGGCTGACCAACTTCAATATAATATTGCGATGCCTCGACATGTTGCAGTTCACGAATATCAATGAGCTCACCATTTTGAATAATTGCGATCCGGTCTACCATTAATTCAATTTCGGATAAAAGGTGACTCGATACAACGATTGCGACATTGTCCTCCGCAGCAATTTTACGTAAATACATACGGAACTCACGGATTCCAGCAGGATCCAGACCATTTGTCGGCTCATCCAAAATTAAGAACTTTGGACGGTGCAGCATCGCCTGGGCAAGTCCAAGACGCTGACGCATCCCTAACGAATACGTTTTCACTTTCTCATGAATACGATTTTGCAGACCAACTTGCGCTACAACTTCATCAATACGCTGTTTTGTTACACCTTTATGCATTCGGGCAAAGTGCTGCAAGTTTTTATACCCTGACATATATTTATACATTTCCGGGTTTTCTACGATTACACCAATGTTACTGATTGCTTCTTCATAATTTGTCGAGAGCTGTTTTCCATCGATGATTACTTCACCTTTTGAAGGGTACATTAACCCCGTCATCATGCGGATTGTTGTAGTTTTACCTGCTCCATTTGGTCCCAAAAATCCGGTAATCTGACCCGGATAAAAGTCCAGGTTCAAGTCTTTAATAATGTGTTTGCCCTTGATTGTTTTGTTCAAATTTTTAATTTCCACAATTGGCTGTGACAATTGTCCACACCTGCTTTCTGCTATTTCTTCTATTACAAGCATTGCTTGGCGTACCTTGATGCTATATGTAGTGACTCGGATGACTTCACATGTAATAGATTCTAATTACTATACTGGGTGAGTATGGAAAAAGTTTCATGAAATTATAATTATCGCGAAAAAAAACCTCATCAAGTATTTCTGATGAGGTGAAACCCGTTATTAATATTCTCCAACCCATTCATCTTTCAACAGACCATAGACTGCATGATCGACATAATGATTGTACAACCATTCCGCCTGACGGATTGTCCCTTCATGCATAAAACCAAGACGTTCCGCAATATGACGGCTTTTCGTATTGTTAACAGCAGCATGAATTTCGACTTTTCCAAGTTTATATTCGTTGAAGGCGATATCAATGATGCCTTTTACAGCACGTGTCATAATGCCTTCCCCTTGATATCCTTCATCTAAAAAATAGCCGATCTCGCATTTTTTCAGAGACCAGTTAATCGTATTAATCGATACTTTCCCGACAAATTGCCCTTTATAAAAAATCGCTGTATCCAAACCTTCACGCTTTGCGAATTTATTTAAATTCATCGCGGCAAAATCACGTGTATCTTCAACAGTCTTCGTATTATCTACCCAACCAAGCCACTCACGTAAATAATCACGTGAACGGTCAATGAAAGCAAAGATTTCTTCTGCATCATTTTGTGTAATTAATTTTAATTGTATTTCATTATCTACTTCATAAAAGAACATTACTATCTCTCCAATCTAAGCTCCCATTTAAAACAATAAACCCTTTTTTATTTTCTTATCATATAGAGCTATTTCCGAATATGCAATTAAAATATGTAAACCATTAAAGATTTGTGTAAGTTTACCATTTTCGTACCGTTAATTGTGCACTTTCTAAAGAAAATTCGCAATATTCCTGCTTACTATTTTGGTAAACTAACGGTGAGGTGTTTTTATGGAAACTAATGAACAAGCTTGGGGAAAGTTATTAAAATATTATCGGCAAAAAAAGAAGCAAAAACAAGA
Organism: Solibacillus sp. FSL W7-1324; assembly: GCF_038008025.1. Lineage (NCBI taxonomy): Bacteria > Bacillati > Bacillota > Bacilli > Caryophanales > Caryophanaceae > Solibacillus > Solibacillus sp. FSL W7-1324. The sequence continues at coordinate 1,622,178 of NZ_JBBOYH010000001.1, read as the reverse complement.
TGACGTAGCTTTCGGCATCTGTACGCCTTCATATTTAAGCCGGATTGAAAACGGAATCGTCGTCGCAGAGCATTCGATGTATGAGCAGCTATTTAAAAATCTGGGCATCGATTTGAATAAGCTAGAACAACAGCTCCAAGGCCAAACAACTTTTTTGGAGCAGTTATACGAAAAATTATTGTCGAATATAGAGCTTACTGCAGATGAAATTGAACAATTAACCGCTATGCAAAATGATGAACAGCCACTTGAACAGCAGCTGATGGCAAAGCTTGTGTATGCTCGCTTCCTATATTCGATAAAAGAAGATGATCAGGCGAGAACAATCCTTCTTGAAATGGAACCGTTCATCAGCTGGAAGAAAGACCGGATCACCCAGCTATTTGTAGCGATTACCGCTTTCGGGCATCTTTCTTTTCAGGAATTTGAGCAGTTGTCTATTAAAGAAGAGAACGATCAACTGTCACAATTTTTATCCAATGCTCATCCTTTTGAACTGGCTAACTACCATTATCATATCGCTTTTGCGAATCACCGAAGCTACAAGTTGCAAAAAGCGCTCGAACATATTGAAATGGCACAGCAGTTTTTCACCCACCAGTATAAACCGTTGTTTCAGCTGAAGCTTTACTCCATGAAGGGTGTAATTTTCAATGATGCACATCGATTCCAGGAAGCGCTAAAGGAGTTTGAAGCAGGGCTCAATCTGCTTGCGAATGTCCCTTCCATTCAAACACCGATGCAATGGAGCTCACTGCATAACAATATTGCGTATTGTTACGAATGCCAGGAAAACTTTACAGAAGCAGCCAAACATTATAAATCGGCAAATGACTATGATGAAGATTTGCATTCAGCCATTAACTGGATGCGCACATGCTTTGCGCAAAAGGATTTCGATCAGTTGCATATCCTGTTGAAACGCTATGAAGAACAGCAATTTATTGTACTTCATCATATTTATCAGCGCAGACTGCTAGCATATGCGGTTGAAGATGAGATTACGATCCGCGGCTTAAAATTGCTGGAGGAGGAAGCTTTTCCACATTTCAGCGAACAGCAGTATTATTCATTAACTCTGTTCTATGCTCCATTATGGGCAGGGTTTTACGAGCAGCTACACGCCTATAAACAGGCAAGCCACTGCTTTAAGCAGGCACTAGATGCAAGTGAAAAAATACGGCAGCGAATGAGCAGCTAGGGGGTTAGGATTTGGAGTTAAAAAAAGAGTATTTTTATTTGTGGTTCGGGTTTGGTGCTTCAAAACTGGGCAGTTGGATTTACTTGATCGCACTCAATCTATTAGTCTGGCATTTGACCGAGTCACCTGCTGCTGTCGCGGGCATCTATATTATTGGTCCGATTGCCCGCATTTTGTGCAGCTTTTTTGCCGGCTCGATCGTCGACAGAACGAATAAAAGGATGATCTTGATTGTTTGTGATGTTTTCCGCGCCGGGATTGTCTTTTTGATGCCGCTGCTTTCGGAAATTTGGCTTATTTACTGTTTGATCTTTTTGGCCAATATCGCCGTCTGTTTTGCAAATCCGAGCAGCACATTTATGATTACAAAACTTGTTTTACCAAATGATCGCCTGCGTTTTAACGCGATCAACAGCATGCTCGGTTCAGGGAGCTTTATGATCGGCCCTGCGCTAAGTGGTGCCATTATCGCCATGAGCAGTACTGCGACGGCGATGTGGGTGAATGGGTTTATGCTGTTGTTTAGCGCATTTATGATGTATCTACTGCCAAATCAGGAGATCAAGTCGTCCACCCAGTCAACTGTACTCACACTTTCTGTTATCCGAAATGATTTTATAATGGTATGGGCGTTTATCTCGCAACGAAAATCGCTGCTTAAATTTTTCGTTTTGTATTCAACAGCACTGATGATTTGTTTTTCCCTCGATTCACAGGAAATGTCGTTTTTAAAAGACTTTCATAAAGTGACGGATTCTGTATACGGCATCATTGTAGGAATAACAGGAATCGGTGCCATTGTCGGTGGCTATTTGGCTGCCCGATTCGTGAAAAAACTGTCGCTCGTCTCGTACATCGGCGTCGGGTTTACATGTACATTACTTTCCTACTTTATATTTTACTTTTCGTCGAATCTAATGATTGCGGTCGCTGCATTTATTCTACTCGGACTGTTCATGGCGTTCAGCAATGCAGGCTACGCGACATTTTACCAGCAAACAATCCCGACTGAAATAATGGGACGGTTCGGCAGTTCATTAGGATTGATTGAAAGCTTGATGCAAATCTCTTTAACCTTGATCATCGGGTTTTTGGCGGAAATCTACACAATTCAGCTGACAACAAGCATCTTCGCTTTGATTGGCGTTGTCATTGCATGTATCGTCTATTTCCATCTGTTGAATAACAAAACTTTATTGACAAAGGAGGAGCTCACTTGATTACTTATGGAACTATTGCGCCGGGTTGAACTTTTGTGCAGCGGGGAGAGGGGCCGGATTTTCTAATATATCCACAGAAGTTCCAATATAATTTTATTTGTTCTAATATATTGCCGATTTTCTAATATAAGTGCGGTTTGTTCTAATATGTGTCCAGGATGTTCAAATAAAGTATGTACTTCTTCTAATATCCTGTCTCGATTATCTAACAAACCGCACAAATGTTCTAATAAAATTCAGACACGGCTTCTTCTCGCCCATTTTACCCGCTAAAAAGACTGTCCTAGACCTCAAATTTAAGGATTTTCTAATGACCAGCCCGGTTCTTCTAATATCACTTAAATTTCTTCTAATAAACCACTCTATTGTTCTAATAAAATTCGCCCCCCCCGGAATGGAAATCAATTTCACAATGAAAAAAAGCATCTTTCTAAAAGAAAAATGCTTTTTTCGACTCTTTATTTCTTACGAATCTTATAAAGAACAAATAGCGCGATAAACCATAACGGTGTTAAGAGCAGTGAAGTTCTTGTAGACTCGGAAATGCCCATAATTATTAATAAAAACAAAAAGAATGCCAATATTAAATAGTTGATGAATGGTGTTAAAGGTGCTTTGAAAATTGAAGTTTTATGTAAATCCGGATGACGCTTTTTGTAAATAATATGCGAAATCAGAATAATGCTCCAAACCCAAATAAAACAAATCGCACTAATTGTTGTCACGATACTGAATGCATCGTCCGGCATCATATAGCTTAGCAGTGCACCGATTGAAACGACAACTGCAGAAAATAACAGACCATTTTGCGGCACCGCATTTTTGTTTAATTTACCGTAAGCTTTCGGTGCTTGTTTATTATTACTTAAACTGAACAGCATTCGGCTCGTTGAGAACATCCCGCTATTCCCTGCAGAAGCAGCTGATGTCAGTACAACAAAGTTAATTAACCCTGCAGCAATCGGGATCCCTACCAATGCGAAAACCTGAACGAACGGCGAGCTTGCTGCGCTTAATGTATCCCACGGATTGATTGTTAAAATGACGAATAATGCCCCTACATAAAACAGCAGTATTCGAACGGGAATTTTATTGATGGCAGATGGGATGTTCTTCGGCGGGTTTGCCGTTTCAGCAGCCGCTACCCCTACTAATTCAACCCCAACGAATGCAAAGACTACCATTTGGAACGCCATTAAAAATCCAAATGCCCCATTCGGGAATAATCCGCCATGCTCCCATAAATTCGATACAGCCACTTTGCCTGTATCTGTTTCAAAGCCAATGATCAATAACACAATACCTATCGCGATCAACGCCACAATTGTGATAATTTTAATCAACGCAAACCAAAATTCCAGCTCTCCGAACAGTTTGACTGTCAATAAGTTCAAAATAAGTAACACGACTAAACATGCAATAGCCGGTACCCATTGCGGGATATCGAACCAGTACTGCGTGTACATGCCGACAGCGATAATGTCCGCCATTGCCGTCATAATCCAGCAGAACCAGTAAGTCCAGCCGGTAATATAACCTGCCCAATCCCCTAAGTATTCAGTGGCGAACTCGGTAAATGAAGCATAGCCGCCTTTTGATAAAAGCAATTCGCCAAGTGCACGCATGACGAAAAATAGTGCGGTTCCAACGATTAAGTATGCAAAGATAATAGAAGGTCCTGCAAGTGAGATCGCTTTACCTGACCCTAAAAACAACCCCGTTCCGATTGTTCCTCCAATCGCGATTAACTGAACGTGGCGATTTTTCAGATCGCGCTTTAATTCTTGTTGTTCCAAAACGATTCCTCCAAAGGATAAGTATTTTGTCTGTTTACACAGCGCAAAATAATAAGTACATCATCGCGGTCCATCAAGTAAATTTTTCTGGAATTAAAACAGGGACTGATATTATGCCAGTCCCTGTGTCTAAGAATAATCGATTTCACCTCTGTAAAATCGCGTCCAGATTTCAAAAATCTGTGACATCTATCGAGTACCTTTCTATAAACAATGAATTTACATCCACTATTAAAGAAAAGCGTCTCTCATTACTCTTCTGTCCTTTTGCCTGAGATTGTGAACCCTTCGGCGACGCGGATTATCGCGCTCTCTCCAGAAACTGCTCCCGCCAGTAGTTTTATCCACGACGATCAACGCTTGATATGTATGCAATTAGTTGCCTATAGGTCCTTGGCATCTTCCAATTCCCTATAGTTCGCGTTCAATACTATTATTGTACGATAATTCATACTACCAATTTTTTGCCCGTCTTACAATGGAAGTTCGGAGCCGGTTATTATCTAAATAGCAATTTAACCTTATTCCCAACATAATGTTTTCTTCTTGCAGAAAAATCATGACGAAAAAAATATTACACCGAAAATTCAATATTTTCAGTGTAATATTATATAGAGGAATTGGTAGCCCTCGTATTACTGTATTTGTTTACTTCAATTTTTCCTGAACCGTTTTATCCTCTTCATAGATTGTTCGATTGATATCGATCAGCTTACCCTTTGTTGTGTCGGTTTTTTTCATTTTGACAACATACGTATTGTCCAAAGCTATTTCTGTGCAGGCGATGTCTTCCTCACTGCGAAGATCTTCCGGATAGTTTAACGTAATGACTAAAGTATCCCCATCTTTTTCGATTTTTTCAATTTCTCTTCCACAACCATCCGAATACCCTGTGACAAACAGTACTTCCTCTGATTCAAAATCGACAGGTGGAACGGATTCAAAGCCAAAAATATCGGCCCAAGTCGTATACAGCTTTTCATCCTGGACAATTGAAATACTCGTACCTACCTCAGGAGGTATCGTATCTAAATGAAACAGTAATTCATAATCTACTTTATTTTCATCATTTTCTTTCTGTACAGGTTCGGTTGGATCGGATGATGTTTCATTTTCATTTTCTTTTGTATTACATGCCGCTAGAACTAAGATCATTCCAATGACCAGCATATAACTTAACCATCTCTTCATTGACATTCACCTCATCCCTTTCCTAATTAGTCGTATAAAAAGTAAAAAAGTTTCGAAATTTCCCTCATTATATTTGTTAATATTGGTTAATTTAAACTTACGTGAGAACGTTAAATAAACTAATAATTCAGCAAGTAAGCTTTTATTATAATATGGCGTATAATGTAGTTGTTTATCCAACTATTACACCATTCTCTTGGAGGGTTTGTACAAATGAGTACACGTATTGAAAAAGACTTTTTAGGCACATTAGAAATTCCAAAGGACGTTTATTACGGCGTTCAAACAACTCGTGCATTAGAAAATTTCCCGATTACTAAAATGACAATGCACCCTGAATTAATTCGTGCATTTGCCATCGTAAAGAAAAGTTCAGCACTTGCAAATGCTGCTATCGGCAAATTGGATCCAGTAATTGCTAATGCAATTGCACAAGCATCAGATGATATCATTTCAGGACTATTACATGACCAGTTCGTTGTAGATCCAATTCAGGGCGGAGCAGGTACTTCCATGAACATGAATACCAATGAAGTAATCGCTAACCGGGCACTTGAAATTTTAGGGGAAGAAAAAGGTACTTATTCAATCATTAGTCCTAACAGCCATGTCAATATGGCGCAATCAACAAACGATGCATTCCCATCAGCTATCCACATTGCAACAGTTTCTACATTAAATAATTTAATTATGGCAATGGAAATGATGCGCGATAGCTTCATCAGAAAATCAGTAGAATTCGATTCAATCGTTAAAATGGGTCGTACGCATTTACAGGATGCTGTACCAGTACGTTTAGGCCAGGAATTCGGTGCCTATGCTGCCGTTGTTTCTCGTGATATCGCCCGAATCAAAAAAGCGCAGCAAACAATGCTGCAAATCAATATCGGTGCAACTGCAATCGGGACAGGCCTGAATGCGGACCCTGAATATATGAAAATGGCAGTAGAAAACATCGCGACTTATAGTGGTTTCCCGTTCATTAAAGTAGACAATTTAATCGATGGTACACAAAACACCGATACGTATGCTGAAGTATCATCCATGCTAAAAATCGCCATGATGAATATGTCGAAAATCTGTAATGACTTACGCTTAATGGCATCAGGTCCAAAAGCCGGTTTCGCAGAAATCCGCTTACCGGAACGTCAACCAGGTTCTTCAATTATGCCAGGTAAAGTAAATCCGGTTATGCCGGAAGTTATCAACCAAATCGCGTTCCAAGTAATTGGTAACGATGTAACGATTTCACTTGCTTCAGAAGCAGGACAATTTGAGCTGAATGTAATGGAGCCAGTTCTCGTATTTAATCTGCTACAGTCAATTGAAATTATGACAAACGGCTTCACAGTATTTACAAAATACTGCCTGGATCATATTGAAGCAAATGAAGCGCGTCTGCATGATTTTGTAGAGCGTTCAATCGGTGTTATTACAGCACTTGCGCCGCACCTTGGCTATGAACGTTCAAGCCAAATTGCACGCGAAGCACTGCATAGCGGTAAATCTGTACGCGAACTTTGCTTAATGTACAACTATTTCACACTTGAGCAGCTCGATATTATTTTAAATCCATTCGAATTAACGCAACCAGGTATTGCTGGTGAACGTGCATTTGAAAAACAACAATAACATGTAAAACGAAAGCTCCGCCGAAATATTTCCGGCGGAGCTTTTTTCTTTACGTATAGAGCACTTCTTTTGCGAGTGAGATTGCACGCTTACTAACTTCCAATTTGTCGCCGTCCGCGTTCAGTTTCACAACACCATTTGGCTCATCAAAAATGGATTTCAGCTGTGCTTTCGGTTTGACTCCAACCATTACTGGTCCTCTTTCGGCCTCATCAGTTCGCAGCTTTTCCTGCTCTCGTGCGACACTTTGTTCTTCACCGATTTTCGGGAAGGCTGTAGTTTGTTGCTGTAAATTTCGGGGACGTGTCTGATTATTTAAACTTGAACTCCCTGTGCCAACAGATCGAATCATAAAGATCCTCCTTCATCTATCTTTTCTTACTTTTTCGTATATCAATATCCGCGTATATTTCGACTTCCTGTAGTGCCTGATTCGCTAGCTGATCCGCCTCACCATTTAGTTTGCGGTCGATATATTGATACTCCGGTCGGAGCCCAATCTTTTGCAACTTCGCATCGATTTTATCCGCCCATGTGGAGAGAACGCTATCGGTTACTGCCCATTCACCGTTCATTTCATTAATGACGACTTGGGAATCGCCGTAAATCTTAATTTTTTGATGATGGACACCCATTTCTTCAAGCTGTTCAACTGCAAGATTTAATGCTGCATATTCCGCTTCATTGTTTGATGTCAAATACTCCGCCAGCTGGTTCGTCCGCAAGCGATAGTTTTTCCCATTCTGTTTATAATAGACGACAATTCCTAAACCGGCCAGCTTTTCTTCTCTATTAAATCCGCCATCAAAGTACACTTCGACTTCGCTAGGTTCTGTTTCAAGAGATTTCAAATATTTTTTCAGCTCTTTCAATGTCCATGTACTGTCATGTTCATCTGTCATCACTATATTTTTTGTACGTCCTGTATTTTCCATATCCAGTACAAGCGTATAGGCATGTGCTGCCGGAATTGCCTCACTTCGCCATGTAATTTCCTGCTTCGACTTTGTCATGTATTGCCATTCAATCGTCAATTCCAATAGGCTCTCCCCTTCCATTTGTCGCTTGCTGCAAATCTTCCTTATAAAACCAGTTAATACACAATGTACTAACCATTATACCTACTATTAACGGTGGTGATACAAAAAATAAGAATTTCTCACTGCCAATAGGTGCTTTCATAAAGTATCCGAATACGACTGGCTGCAGAAAACAAAAAACAAAGCTTGTTAAGTAAAGTGCCCGTTTACTGTAATTTTTACGCATGATGTACAGGACATAATACCAGGGAATCACGACAAAAAAATAAATCGGCAAAACATAAATGATAATGGACGCGGCCGTTCCGAATGTGAACATATGATTCACATAAGGCAATGAAAATGCGATAAAGGCAATGACCGCCATGACATAAGGTAAAAAACCTGTTAAAATGATTTGCCAACTCTTCATCACATTCCCCCTATTTTTCATCATTATACCAAACACCATTTGCCTATACAAAATTTGCTTTTACGGGTATAGTACAGGGGGTGATAAAATGAAGATAAAATTTTATGAAAATAATGAAAAACGCGTATTAGGCATAACATTAAAAGATCCTGCATTTCCCGAGAACAATAATATGGCACTCCATGTCTGCAAAAACGAAGCGGATATTATCGAAAACCGCCAACAGCTTGCCTCACTGCTGCAAACGGAGTTAACCGATTTTGTATGCGCCAATCAAACACATAGCGCCAACTTCTTCCGTGTGGAAAAATCCGAAATCGGCAAAGGAGCTATCGACAATGCATCCGCTGTTCCCGAGACCGATGCACTGTATACGTATGAACCGAATGTCGTGATCTCCAGCTTTACCGCAGATTGTGTACCGGTTTTATTTTATAGTGAAAAAACAAATGTCATCGGGGCTGTTCATTCCGGGTGGCAAGGGACGATTAAGGAAATTACATTGAAGCTGCTGCAGCATTTACAACAAGAAGAAAATTGTGATTTAAGTGATGTGAAAGTAATGATCGGACCTGCAATCAGCCAGGAAAAATTCGAAGTGGATGCCGATGTACAGGAAAAATTCAAAGCACTCGGATATGCGGACGAATTTATGTACTGGAATGATGAAACAGGCAAATTTCATATCGACAACCAGCTAACCGTGAAAAAACAGTGCATGCTTGCAGGAGTGCCTGAAAAAAATATTACGATTGACCGTATGTGCACATTTATAGACGATGATGGATTTTCCCATCGCCAGGACCGCTCAACAGGCAGACATTTGAGCTTTATTATGCGGAAGGAATAGATTCTTTTAAGAAGAATATGCGAAAAACGGAACACCTACAATTCAGCAGGTATTCCGTTTTTAATTTTAAAGAAGTTAAAAAACATAAAAACTGGAAAGGTCATGGTGCTACCAATTCAACCTTAATTCTATCTGGATCTTCAAAAAATACAGCGTAATAATTTTCCCCTCCTGCATAGGGATGTTTATCCGTATAAAGGATCTTAACACCATTCCCTTCTAACTTTCTCGTCATATCATCTACCTCTTGACGGGAGCTTGCATGGAAAGCCAAATGGTTTAGGCCAACACGACTTCTATGGTAAGGTACATCCAAAAACCGTTCTTCAGCTTGAACGAATACAATATATGTAGCTCCGAGTTTCCAACTATGTCCGCTTTCCCATGATTGAAAAGATTCATATCCCAATTCTTCTAAAAACCACCCCCAAAAATTGATGGAACTTTTTAAATCAGAAACATACAGTTCAATATGATGAATAAGCCCTTTTGACATTGGATGACTTCCTTTCTATTACTAAATAGTTTAATTTAATCGTAAGATCTTTTATCCGATCTTCTAGAATTCACCTGATATGTAACGCCATAAATGATATTGAAAGCGAAAGTAAGATTTATTGGATTCAGAATAATCCAAGCCTTGTCCACTTCAAATGCGATCAGTAATAAAATCCACATATTCCCTACGACGAAATATGCCACAATCATAGGCCAACTAAAAACTTTGTCCAGCATGGTACCCCCTATAAATAAAATCCTAGCGATATGATTCATATCACTAGGATAAATTAATTTAAAGATTACAGATTTTCAATTTTTCCAACATCTTCTGCAGTCAATTCGAAATCGAAAAGATCCAGATTAGCTGCTTGGTTTTCACGGTTGTGTGATTTCGGGATTACAACTACACCGCGCCCAATTTGGTATTTTAATAAAACTTGAGCACCAGTTTTACCGTATGCTTTACCGATTTCCTCCAACACTTCATCTTGGTGTTGTTCTGTTTTCATCGGCCCCCACGCTACAGGTGTAATGCCCTCTTCTTGCAATGTCTCAAGTAATTCTTTGTTTTTTTCTATTAAGTTAATTTGTATTTGATTAACGGCCGGCTGCACTTTCGCGAATCCCTTCAAATCATTCAAATGATTTTTCTTAAAGTTCGAAACACCGATTGCTTTAAGTTTGCCCGCCTCATAATATTCTTCAAAAACTTCCCAAGTGTTTTTAAGCTGTTCTTTGTCTTCAATCGGAGCATGGATTAGAAGCAGGTCCAAATAGTCTGTTTTAAAGTTTTTTAGACTATTATCGATTGCTGCTCGCGTCTTTTCCTTTGAAGAAACATTTTCTTCTCTCGCAGGTACTTTTGTCGTAATGAACAACTCTTCACGAGGCACAGTGCTTTCTGCTAAAATTCCCCCGACAAGTGCTTCGTTTCGATAACTAATCGCTGCATCTATTGAACGGTATCCCAGTTCAAGTGCTGATTCAAGTTCAGGAATATCATTTTTTAATTCACCATTATAGTCTTTATTTACTTTCCCGTACGTATTTGTCCCCGTACCAACAATCGGCATTTTTACTCCATTATTCAGTGTGATATATTCCATAGTTTAGGCACTCCCTTTGCATCTAACAATATTTTTCCTGCTCACTCTATCATAACGAATAATGAAATTTTCAGAAAGTAATAGGTAAAGGTCTTCGCAAAATAATAGATTTTGATACAACAAACCAAATTACAACATCGAAAGAAAATAAAAAATACCACTTCCCCGTAAGGAAATGGTATTCATCAGTTTGGCTATTTCTCTTTAAAAAGATCCGTGCTGTGCGGTACATGCTTTTTCGCTGTCGGGTCAATATACAACCGCGCTGCACTGATGGCAACCGGTGCTTCACCGAATCCCGTTGCAATCAACTTCACTTTTCCGTCGTATGTTGTGACGTCCCCAACAGCATAAATTCCTTCGATATTGGTTTCCATTTTTGGGTTGACGATAATGGAATTTCTCTCGATTTCTAAACCCCATTCTTTAATCGGTCCTAAAGAGGATTTAAACCCATAGTTTACGATGATGTCGTCAACTTCAAGTGTTTCTTTATCTCCTTCTGCATTACGGATCACAATTTGGTTGATGCCATTTTCATCACCAGACAACGCATCCGGCATAAAAGGGGTTTTGATTTCCACACTCGAATTGAACAGATTTTCTACACTGTGCTCATGCGCACGGAACTGATCTCGTCTATGCACTAGTGTAACTTTCTTAGCGATAGGCTCAAGCATAAGCGACCAGTCAATGGCAGAATCGCCACCACCGAAAATGACAACATTTTTATCTTTGAAATCACTGATATTGTGGATGAAATAATGAAGGTTTTTGCCTTCGTAGTAATCGGCTCCTTCAACTTCCAACTTTCTTGGCTGGAAAGCACCAAGGCCTGCTGTAATGATGATTGTTTTTGTATAATGTATTTCTTTATTGGTTGTCAGTTTAAATATGCCATCTTCCAACTTATCAATGGCTTCAACACTTTGATCAGTTACGATTGCCTGTTCAAAAGCCGACATTTGTTCCTTCAGATTATTGACAAGTTCCTGTGCACGGATTTTTGGAAATCCTGCGATATCATAAATATATTTTTCCGGATAAAGTGCTGCAAGCTGCCCACCTAATTGTGGCAGACTTTCAATTAACTTCACTTCAAGCTGGCGCATGCCACCGTAGAATGCCGTAAACATTCCAGCAGGACCTCCACCGATAATCGTTACATCATATAACTTTGAATCTTCCATCATATTATTGGCCCCAATCATTTTAAGAAATTAGAGTGCTATTGTTTTCAAACGGTTTTAACACTTCCATTGTACGTTTCCACTACAATATTTTTTAAAACACATGTTGTAATTCTATGTTGGAATATTCTTAGCGAATTTAAACTTCGATTTTGATTGTCATTCTTGCTCAGTATGATTCTTTATCCACAATACCGGTTGTTTTACAATTTCACACGCTGTAGTCGTAATGCATTCAACACAACCGATACGGAACTGAATGCCATTGCAGCACCTGCTACCCAAGGAGCAAGGAAACCGAGCGCGGCAATTGGAATACCGATAACATTATAGGCAAATGCCCAAAACAGGTTTTGTTTAATATTCGTCATCGTTTTACGGCTCATTAATATCGCATCGGCAATACTGTTCAGATCCCCGCGAATTAATGTAATGTCCGCCGCTTCCATCGCTACATCCGTACCCGTACCGATTGCCATCCCGATATTGGCTACCGCAAGTGCCGGTGCATCATTAATACCGTCTCCAACCATTGCAACATTACGTCCTTGTTGTTTCAAGTTTTCGATTTGCTGTGCCTTTTGTTCCGGCAGTACTTCTGCAATGACTTCATCAATGCCGACTTCCGCTGCAATTGCTTTGGCAGTACGCTCATTATCCCCTGTAAGCATAATGACTTTCAGACCAAGCGCGTGCAAACGTTTTACCGCTTCAGTAGATGTTTCTTTTACCGTATCCGCCACAGCAATGATAGCTGCAAATTCTTTATTGATCGCAACAAGCATCGCCGTCTTCCCTTGCTGTTCCAATGAAATCAGCTGCTGTTCAACCGATTTATCAATACTAATTTGTTGATCTCGCATCAGCCTTCTCGCACCAACGGCAACTTCTGTATTGTCCACTTGAGCTTCAATGCCAAGCCCAGGAAGTGCCTGGAAGCCGGAAACAGCCGAAAGCGAAAGTCCACGCTTCAACACTCCTTCAACAATTGCTTCGGCCAATGGATGCTCGGACTGTTTTTCTGCTGATGCAACAATGCGAAGTACATCCTTCTCATCAAAATTATTAAACAGGACTACATCTGTTAATACCGGCTTCCCGTTAGTTACAGTACCTGTTTTATCTACTACAATCGTATCGACAAAACCTGTCTGTTCAAGGTGTTCACCACCTTTAAACAATATACCGAGCTGTGCGGCACGGCCTGAACCCGCCATAATCGAGGTCGGTGTCGCCAAACCGAGCGCACACGGACATGCGATAACAAGAACGGCAATCGTCGCCTCAAAGGCCTGGATAAATTCTCCGCCGATCAGCCACCATAACAGGAATGTCACAACAGCAATCCCTACAACGATCGGTACAAAAATATTGGAAATTTTATCGGCAAGGCGCTGAATCGGCGCTTTTGATCCTTGTGCCGACTCGACGATTTTAATAATTTGGGACAATGCTGTTTCACTGCCAACTTTCAATGCCTTCATTTCCAGTGCACCATTTTTATTCAGTGTGGCACCATAAACGAAACTTCCGATGTTTTTTTCCACCGGCAAACTTTCACCTGTCAGCATCGATTCATCCACTGCTGAAGTTCCGGAAACGACTTCCCCATCGACAGGAATTTTTTCACCTGGCTTCACTCGGACTATATCATGTATGCGTACTTCTTCAAGCGGTACAGACTGCTCGACGCCATCACGGATGACAAGCGCTGATTTCGCCTGCATCCCCATCAACTGCTTGATTGCCTGAGATGATTTGCCTTTTGCACGTGCTTCAAACAGTTTGCCTAATAAAATCAGTGTAATAAGCACCGCGCTCGTTTCAAAATACAGGTGCGGCATATGGCCATTCGGATGTGCGAGCATTTGATAAATACTGTAAAAATAAGCCGCACTCGTTCCCATTACGACGAGCACATCCATATTTGCAGCACCACTGCGTAATGATTTATATGCCCCTACGTAGAATTGCCAGCCAATAATAAATTGAACAGGTGTTGCTAATACTAGCTGTACCCAAGGATTCATCAGAATGTCTGGTACATATAAAAAGCTCGTAAATGAAAAATGGGCAACCATCGTCCATAACAGCGGCAATGATAAAATTGCTGCGGAGATGAATTTAATCGTTTGCCGTTGAATCGCTTTTTCGCGATGATCAACCGGATTTCCTTCAACGACGGGCTGTGCGCCGTACCCAATCTTTTCGATCCGTGCAATAATATCGGATACCGAAACTTGCGAAGGGTTAAATTCGACCGTCGCTTTTTCCAATGCCAGATTCACATTTGCCGAAGCAATTCCATCCATTTTTCCGAGTACTTTTTCAATTCTTGCCGAACACGCCGCACACGTCATTCCATCGATTGTGAAGTCCGCTTTCTCTTTAACGACATCATAACCGAGTGCCTGAATCTTTTGCACGATATCGTGTGCTTTAATAACCGTTTCATCATATTGAATCGCCGCTTTTTCAACCGCTAGATTGACGTTCGCCGACTCAACTCCATCCATACGGTTCAGCCCTTTTTCAATCCTTGCCGAACATGCTGCACACGTCATACCTGTTACCTGCAATGTCAGTTCTTTTGTCATTTTCTCACCTCTTTATACCTCAAGGGGGTATAAAATTTTCTAAAAAGAGAGGTTCTCTATAGAAGAGAACCTGAATCATTTGAAAACCTCAAATTAAACAACGTCATAACCTTGTTCATCAATTGTTTCTTTGATTTGCTCAACAGTAACGGCATCTTCGTTATACGCAACTGATACCTTTTTCTCGGCAAGATCAACTTTTACTTCCTGTACACCAGCTAACGCGCCTACGCTCGTTTCTACAGATTTTACACAATGACCACAAGACATCCCATTAACATTTAACGTTACATTTACCATACTTGAACACTCCCTATTTTTTCATCATTTTTTGAATAGTTACGACAAGCTCGTCCAAAACTTCCGTATCGCCTTCATTCAGACGATCTACGACACAGCCCTTTAAATGACCTTCAAGCAAAATTTTCGCGACACTGTTTAAAGCAGATTGGGTTGCCGATAATTGTGTAATGATATCATCACAATACACGTCTTTATCAATCATACCTTTAATTCCGCGAATTTGCCCTTCGATACGATTCAATCGCGTCGTTAAATCTTTTTTTATCGGTTCAGGATGATGACTTTTACGACAGCTTTCTTCATGTGTTTCCAATTGACTATCGTTTTCATGAATCATTCAATCAATCCCCCTTACTTGAATTCAGATTATCATACCTATTAGGGGTATGTAAAGCATTAAGAAAAAACGTTGAAGTTCTCTAAAAGAACCCCAACGTTATTATTTTTCAAACACACCATAATGGAACTTAGCTGTTAATCGTACATCCCGCTCAAACTGGTATTTTTCAAACCAGTCCGATTTATAATGTGCCTTTAATACAACACGGTTTTTGGCCACACGCTTTGCCTCGGCCACCCATTCATCCGTTAAAGTCAAATGCTTACCGGCATAGCGCAGCGCTTCAAAGTTCGTTGATTCTTCAATGACTTCCTCGAACATCGGATCCATGTAGACGACATTAAAGCTGTCATCTTCTTGTTTTTTTAAATAGTCCAGCGCATTTGAATGAACGACTTTGATATTACGCATTGATGCAGTTAATGGAAGTTCAGTCGTATCATACGTTTGCATTCCTGTTTTTACAATAAACGACACATTTTTATCTGCTTCTACACCGATCACTTTACCTTTTTCACCTACAACATAGGCAGCCAATAAGCTGTCAGCACCGATCCCAAGGGTACAATCCAAAAATGTATCCCCTTCCTGCAATGCACAAGCAGAAAGTAATGGTTCATCTTCACCCCGGGCGACACGTTTCAGACGAAATGCGGCTGAGTTCGGATGAAAAAAGAAAGGCGCCTCGGTACCTTTCGCATAGTATTCAAAACGATTTTTTCCCGCAACAATGACATTGGCATCATACACTTCTGAAAGCTTACGAACCGAACGTTTTTGGCGCGGAACAATTCTTGCCTGCAATTCCCGACTTGCAAATTCAGCTAACTGAAGCGATTGCTCGTCCGGTCTGCCTGCAGTTGTGACGATTGTTACTCGGCACATACTTGTTTTAACACATCTGATAAATGATCACGGATTTGTTCCATTGGATGACCTTCGATTTGATCACGTGGAATGAAGTACGCTAATTGGCCATCTTTTAATATTGCCATTGATGGCGAGCTTGGCGGTACTTCATCAAAGTATCCACGCATTGCTGCAGTCGCTTCCGGGTCTTGACCAGCAAATACTGTTACAAGCTGATCCGGTTTTACATCTGCTACCGCTTCACGAGCAGCTGGACGGGCAAGACCTGCCGCACAACCACAAACTGAATTGATTACAACTAAAGCCGTTCCTTTAGTTTCAGCCATAAATTCGTGTACGCTATCTGCTGTTGTTAATTGTGTAAAGCCTGCACCCTCAAGTTCCGTACGCATTGGCTGTGTTACTTGACGCATATATTCATCATAAGCATTTGTCATTTTCATTACCTCTTTCTGTTATATGTATTCACATCGCTCATTATATCAATCATAGGACAAGTTGTACAAAAATTGGATTTCAATGAATTACTTACAACTATAAGTTTCTCTCAAAAAATCATACCTATTAAGTTTAGTCAAATATATCGCTTTCTATTTATGTATAAAAATTTAATATTTTACAAATTATTGAATTTTATAATTTTAGCATGTTTCGACATATATCTCTTCCGAAATAAGATAGGATGAAACAGTTGTCATTTTATTTCAACAAAAGTTTAAACCTACCAACTACTACTGAAGGGAAATGTATCGATGAAATTTTTACTGTTTAAAAAGCTATTAAAAATACGAATTGAGACTAAAAGAAAATTGATGTACAAAAAAGCAAAAGATTTAGGATTCACTCATCCGGAAGTCGTGAATTGCAGTCAGGAACTGGATGAATTACTTAATAAATATTCGGATATTGCAGCTTAATTAAAATGAAGGATTACATATTGTTTCGCTTCTAAATATTTTGAGTTAATATCGATTTATTAATTGCACATAGTTTATTGAATATCAATAAACTATGTGTTTTTCTTTATCATTACTTTGCTTATATTTATATTATGTATCTCTCTTCAAAAAGAAAACCAATTTGCGAAATAAAATTTTATGAACACTTTACTAATCTACCGTTTTCTATATGTATGAATTGAAATTTACTCAACACAAAATCATTTAAAATAGTGTTCCTATAGGTAAAAAAATAGCCCTCCACAAATCAAATGTGGAGGGCTTTATTTATTTTGTTTTAACATATTCTGAAATTCCCTTTCTAATTAAATACATACGTTTTAATTTATTTAATCTAGGATTACTTTTCACAATATTTTCAAAAAAGTTTGTTGCCCCCATTCTTTTTAAAGCTTTCATCAGTATTCACCTCCCTATCTGTAATATAACATAAATAGTCAGAATATTCCACAAAATAATCAAATAAATGATAATTTTTTTTATTTAATAAGATTACATATATTCAAGCTTGTAATTCTCTCGCTTTTCTATTTACCGGATGTACCGCCAAAATATTATCTACAATAAAATTTCGTTTTGCATGACGGGTAAAGCAATACGCTTGCACATGATCACCTGAAATTTTAATTAGTTTGATTCGACGCTTTGTTATTGACTGATCTTTGGCGATATACACAATATCCAAAATTTGATTGTATTGCATCGCCTTTGTTAATTGTTCCTTCATCCATTACACCTCGCTCTTCTACATTATAGAACAAGTGTTCTGTTTTTACAATTATCAAAATTACCCATTTAATGAAAGTTCTATTTTGATTAAAAATACAAAAATATTGGATTGTATGTATGGATTTCGCAATTTCTTTCCATGCTGTTTCATTATTGTTTGACACGATTTTGTTCGGGAATAGGAACAATACTTTACTTCAATATTTAGGAGGGGAACTATTGGAAAAGTATGATGTCATTGTTGTAGGTTCTGGCTTGGCTGGTTTAACGGCTGCCCTTGAACTGTGTGAAAAAGGAAAATCTGTTGTTGTATTGGAAATGAATCATGTAATTGGGGGAAGGACATCTTCATGGGATGAGGATGGAATGTTAGTCGAGTCTGGATTGCACCGACATATCGGCTATTACAAAGCTTTACCTAAAGTGTTGAAAAAAGCGGATGTCGATGTGGATGACATCGTCCAGTGGGAAGAACAAATCGATATCCGCATAAAAGGTAGTAAAGAAAACAAAACATTTGGAATTTCTCCTGTATTTGGTCCGATTGAAACGTTAAAAGGGATAATCGGTAATAATGATATTCTGCCACCTGGGGATAAACTAGCACTAGTTCCCTTCTTCACAGATGGATTTTTACAATACACTCAAAACCCTGAAGAATTGGACAAATACAGTTTAAGGGAATTCGCCAAAAAGCACAATATTAGTGAAGAAGCATTGCATAATCTCCTTATACCTTTAAGCACGGGCGTATTTTTCCTGCCTCCTGAACGATACTCTGCAAAAGTATTTTTCGGTCTTTTCCTACCGGGAGTCAGCCGGTTTTATAAATTGAGAATTGGTTCGTATCTTGGTGGAATGACTGAAGTTTTGGCTAATCCTCTTGCTCAACATATAACTAAACACAACGGTATTATCCGGACAAATACACCAGTTAAAGACTTGGTTATGCAAGAGGATTCAGTAACAGGCGTAGTCTTGGAAGACGGGCAGAAGCTGACTGCAAAGCATGTCATTATTGCTGCCAATCTCGGTGGGGCTAAAAAGATATTGAAGAACCATTTTCAAAACCATCCGTTCTTCGAAAATATTTTCCGTTTACCGACAATGCCTGCTGTCACTATTCAAATGGAGTTTGAGAAGCCTGTACTTCCCGTCGACCGCACGACATTTGGTCCGCTTACTTCACTTGCCAGCTTTGCCGAGCAGTCCAGAACTACGTTTAAACATGTACCGGGCAGAATGTCGATCATATTGACACCGCCGGAAAAGTTTCTCAACATGGACGATAAACTCATTTTGGAACAAGTACAAAAAGACGGTAAAACATTAGGGCTGGATCTGGTAAATGGATTGACTAATTACCGCGTAATCAGCCATTCTGAAGATTTTCATAGCTTAGAGCCGAATTATGATCATTTGCGGCCTAGTCAAGAAACACCAATAAAAGGTCTCGTACTCGCCGGTGATTATACTCGGCAGCCATTTTTCGCAACAATGGAAGGAGCTGTTATTTCAGGTGAAAATGCAGCCCGACTTATTTTAGAAGAATCTTAAAATCCCTTACTTTTAAGGGATTTTTTTGTTCCAAAGTAGCCTAACCATCTGTCTTTGTAATAACATAACCCTCTCTATTATGTTAAAATAATAAAATTCGAAGATAAGAAGGCAGGTCCACCGATGAATATTTACCCCTATGAAAAGAAATATGCAGCGCAAATTGCGACATTGCTCAATGATTTTTTACCATTTGAACCAGAAACGTCCGAAACTGTTGATCACGCTGGTGGCATCCGTTATATTGCGGTTAATGAACAGGATGAAGTTGTCGGTTATATCGCAGGTTATGAAATAAAGGATTTCAACAAGGAGTTCCCTTACTTTCTTGAAGAACTGCAGCCGTTAAAGAAACTGGTCGCATCAGGCATCAGTTATTATACAAGCCATTTTGTCGTTCATCCAAACGAACGCAAAAAAGGAATTGGTACAAAGCTTGTACGCGCTTACCTAGAAGCCGCACAACTGATTGCAAAAACAATTGTTACAGTTGGATGGGTACAATCCGATACAAATCGCTGGGCAGCAGAGCGACAATTTGCAGCACAGGGCTTTGAACCCTTTATTTCCATGCCGCGCTATTTCGAGCCGTATCAAGTCGATTGCCCAAGCTGCAAAGGAATGTGTTATTGCGATGCACATATTTTTGTAAAGTAAGTGCTGATTTGATCAGAGGTCCTAATAATGAATGTAACAAAAAGTATATAGAAAAGCAGGAACGTTGAATTACCAATGTTCCTGCTTTTCTCAAACTTCGAATTTATTTTGTGCTACTTTTAACTGCAAAAAACTTAATAAACAAAGGTAATAGGAAGATAAGTAACACAATTAAAAATAACCGATCAGACATGATTCTCCAAAAGGCTGTGTTAATAATATAAAGTGTAAGGAGTATTACATATTATCATATGCTCTTTTACTAAACAGAATAGGTTTCTTCAGATAAATCATTAAAAATAAACCTAGCATTAGCGGTTTATATATTTAGCGTTGTTCAAGCTCGAATCGATTTCATGCGTCAGAGTCTGCTCTGAAAGAAGACGGTTGGATATGAACATTCACAATGGAGCCGATTCGCTGCACATCTACAAAAAGAGAAATTTCGTATTCAACATTTGATTCACAAAATGTTTCATAGCACAATTTGTCGATTACTATATTGTTAAACCCAATATGGAACGTACCTTCTTCATGCCCGATAGCTTGCACACGATACAAGTTAGTACCTGGATCTCTAATGACTGTAGCTATCTTTTCTATATCTTTTCTTAATGGTGTATGCTTGCCTATGTTGTATTGTTGTCCCATATCAAATAGATCAGAAGTTTGTTCTTTCACAACCCTCACTTGATAGTAAAAGCTACTATTGTTCGGTTTCACTTCAATTCCGTACCGTACTTGTACTCCCCCGACCATAAGAACAGTAGCAATATACTGACCGGGTTGGTCTATATTGATACAAATATCGTTACCATCATTACATTTTTCGAACTTCACATTTTCAGACAGCTTTTTTCCATCCATTGTTGTAAATGATACGTTTTGAACAGATTCAAACGATACTTCACGTGATTTACTTATTTCCTTCCCTAACCAGTATATCCTTAAATCATTCCATAGCGGTAAAGCCGCTTCTCTCGGCAGAGAATCATCGGTGTCTTCCAGCGTCAGCTTCAGCTCGCCATTTTCTTTTTTACTATGCACATAATATTTTTGAGAAACTTGCTTGTTTGCCTTTTCCCCAACGACCACGAGTGTACTCTTTCCTTCTTTCAAGGGGATTAACTGGACCTTATCTCCCGTGTAACCTGTTGATAGATTTTTCCCGCTCACTACGATTCCTTCAAAAACACCTGCGTTTATCTCATTCGCTCCAACATTAAAAATTCGATCCCAATTTAAGTCGTTCGCCTTTAATGTCAGCATAGACGGTTTTGCTTCTTCAGATGCTTTCAACAATTTGGCTGCTTGTCCTCTCGTGATGAAAGCATTGGGGCTAAACTTGTCAGCCGATGTACCTCCCGTGATGCCAAGTTTATAGATAATATAAATATTAGTGCTATGTGAATTGGCATAATAGTCAACATCTTTGAAAGGGTTTTTACTTTCATCGAAACTATAGCGTGGCAGATCGAACGCTTTGACAAGTATCGATGCCATCTGTCCGCGTTTGATTGGATCATTTGGCCCATAACGCCCATCGCCATAACCGTTGATGATGCCTTCTTCTGTCATGGCTGCAATTGCTTTATAGTAATTATTCGCAGTTGAAACATCTTGAAAGCCTGGATTTTTTACGTTTGAAGTATCCAAGTTGATCATTTTCGCGATAATTGCGGCAGCCTGTCCTCTTGTAATGGTATTTCCTGGTTTGAATGTACCATCTGGATACCCTCCGATAATATTACGTTCTGCCAAATCATTAACCGCTTCGGCAAAGTACTTTGATGAGGGCACATCTGAGAATTGCTTTGTGCTCGCAGCAAACGTCCCCGATAAAGACAGGTTACACACAAGAAATAGTATGCCTAATACAGTAAAAAGTGTATTCTTCATTTTCTTTCTTCCTCTCTTTTCCTTTAATAGATTTGATTGAATTAAAAAAATTATTTGCTTTTGCAACTAGGAATTGTCGAGATTTCATACTAATCGTTCCCATAGTTTTTAATTTCACTTAACGCTGTGCTGGACACCTACTAGCGATAAGTCGTAACGTGGGCATTCTAATTCAATTCTTCTAAAATCTCTACCAATCAGTAGTGCGCTGTACTGACGGTAAAAATGGAAATTAGTTTCACATTATTTCTCTAAAAAATTTATAAGATTGAAGTATAGATAGATATTTAATTAAACGTGCCTATCATAGTCCAACTTTTCAAACAAAAAATAGAAAATCAAAGTGCTATTTTATTTTAAGTCTTTTAAATCTGTACAAAAGCAACTCTAATTGTTGAAAAAAATTACTAAAACATAATTAAGCATCAATAGCGCAAAATAATTTCGAGGTGTTTAAATGGTAACTGCCAAAAGGATTTTATTTATTATTTGTGTAGTGATTTTTAATATAAGTATTGCTCCATTTTGCAAAGCAGAAGAATTAAATGAAGCTAAGAGTTTAGAGGAAAAAATTGAAGACCTTAAAGAAAAATTAAATGAAGCAGAAAATCGTCTTCAAAATCTTGAGCCTTCCAAACCTGAAAATATTTCTGACCCTCCTTGGAAAGAGCAACCTTTCCCATCAAATATAGTCCAAATTTCAGAAGTGATGAAAAATGGAACTAAAATTCCTTTTGAAGTGATAGTAAATAAACCTGATTATAAAAGACCTGCATATGAGGAACACTGGTATAGCAGGACAGGAAGATGAAGTTATATTCCTAGTAGGGTCCATTATGCCCTGCACCGATTATTTACAAATTATGATATTGGAATCTCTGGTTGGTATGATTTTGAACACAACCTCGGCTTATCTATCCCCATGTTTCAAAATGAAAATGATTTGGACCTTTATATTGTTGCATTTCAAACTGAAATTACCGATGTTTATACTTTAGGTAATCAGGTCGTTGTTGTCGGTCATCCAAAAAGAACTGGTGTTCAGGTTATTACAGTTAAAACCGGAGCAATAAACCCACTTAATAAAAAGGAACCTTTACTTATACAATTAGCAACTCAATCAGGGGATGAAATTGATTATTCTTTAATTTCTTATATGCCTCCTGACTTTTGGTCAAAGCAAAAGAAAAACTAAATGAGCGTAAGCGTAAAAAAAGACAAAAAACTCTCTTGCATAAAGAGTCTTTTGTCTTTCAGTATTAGTCAGAGCTATTCCGACCTTGTATAAGTGAATTTTCTATTGTTAATTCTGTCCCTTTATTTATACATTAACCGGACCATTGTTAATCTTCGTTAACGACTCGTTCACTGCAAAGATTTTGCTGTTGATGGCTGTTATACCGAAGCCCTTTAGACGCTTTGAATGCATTTCCAAGTATGCTGCAGCAGTTTCCTTTGTTTCAAACAAATAAATACCACCCGCTTCGCCAGCTTCCGCATCCTCTGTCCAAATTTTCCAAAGCATGCCTTCTTCTTCATTAATACTTTCTGCCAATCCTTTAAACCCCACAGCCATTTCTTCTCCGAATGGACCGTCCATTTTGAAATCTACTTGTAAAATATATGCCATTAGAAGTGCCTCCTTTTTTCTATACACTCTAGCTTATTTCTTTAGTGTCCTGCAAAATCCTTCTCTTCGTTATTCAATTTCCTGCACTTCACAATGCATCGCATCTTTTGCTTCATGCCAAGGGACACTGTAACCCTTCCCTTTTGCACAGAAAATGCTCGAAGAACTATATTCCGGATCGGCGTTTTTATTGTAGCCAATCTGTTCAATGATTTCTTCGCTGTTATGGCATACATCATAGCCATCGAATTGCAGTGTTAACGCACCTTTCCCGTTTGTATAAGCGGCAAATTGAGTGGAATAATCCATAAAGGTTGCTACAGGAGCCCGCCCGTATAATGTTACGGTGTCTTCTGTTAAAATCGGTGCTTCGAATGTTCCGCTTGCCTGTTGGATATCGGACATCATCCGGCCGATATGGTCGTTTGACGCTTTCATCTTAAATCGGTAATAAGGCTCCAACAGTACATTTCCCACTTGTTCAAGCCCTTGCCACAATGCTCGAAACGATGCTTCCCGAAAGTCCCCGCCTTCTGTGTGCTTGTTATGTGCACGTCCAGTTAGCAGCGTAAAATGAATATCCGTTACCGGAAAACCTGTAAGCAATCCGTGATGGTCCCGCTCAAATAGATGCTTTACTATTAACCGCTGATGCCCGATAGTTAAGTCATCAGCATGGCACTTGTTCGAGAATGTGTTGCCTGCACCACGCGTGTTCGGTTCCATTTTCAGATGCACTTCCGCATAATGCTTTAGCGGTTCAAAATGGCCATAACCGACTGTAGATACAGCAATCGTTTCTTTATAAAGAATTTGCGGTTTGCCGAATTGCACGTCAATTCCGAAGCGGTCCTTCACCAGTTCCGTTAATACTTCCAGCTGTATCGTCCCCATAACATGAACCGAAATTTCCTGGAATTTCTCATTCCATACAACCCGTAAACTCGGCTCCTCCGCTTCAATTTCACGGAAAATCCGGTGAAGTTCTTTAATATGTAATTCACCTTCGTACATTACTTTCGCCTGCAATGTTGGGACCATTTCAAATTGGGCAGGATTTGCTTCTGTAGCCCCCATCACATCACCAATTATCGGCGTCATGAGTCCCTTCACCGCAAAAATATCACCTGCCTGCACTTGCTGAACCGTCGTAAAACTGTTGCCATTATATAGCCGGATTTCCGTTACCTTTTCGGTCTTTTCACCGAATGTAAATTCATCACGCACCTTTAAAACACCCGATAAAGCTTTCATAAATGTGAGGCGCTGCTGATTGTCATGGCGAATTTTATAAACTTTCCCTTCAAATGATCCGTTCGCATCGAATGTTGTTTCTGTCAGTTTCGCAATCGTTTCGAAAAATTCCAGTACCCCTTCATCTTTCAGAGCTGAACCCGACATACAAACAAAGGCCTGTTCCTTTTGTATCATCTCTTTCAGCTTTGCGGTACAGTCATGCTCCGTTAATTCGTCAGCAAAATACTTTTCCATCAGCTGCTCGTCACGTTCCGCAAGCCACTCTTTTACTGTAGTATCAATGCCATTGTTGTACAGGAGGGCATTTGGGGATAGGTCTTTTTTAATTGCAGCCATTACTGCATCAACATCCGCTCCTTCACGATCTATTTTGTTAATGAAGATGAATGTCGGAACATGGTGTTCCCTCAGCAAATGCCAAACCGTTTCCGTATGCCCTTCAATTCCATCGACCGCACTGACAATGACAATGGCCGCATCCATCACATGAACCGCACGTTCCATTTCCGGTGCGAAATCGATATGACCCGGTGTATCGATCAGTGTGTACACTTGCCCGTTGTAATCGATCCGTCCCTGCTCCGCAAAAATCGTAATCCCGCGCTGACGTTCAATCGCATGATTATCTAAAAAAGCATCTTGGTGATCGACACGACCTCGCTTTTTAATCGCATTTGTATGATAAAGTAATTGTTCGCTAAATGTCGTTTTGCCAGAATCGACATGAGCGACTATCCCGATAGTAGTATGCAATAGTATTCCTCTTTCTTTTTTTAATTTTGAATTACTGTAAGGTCATTGTTGTGAAAGAAAATAATTTCTCATTTCTTCTGGCATTTCATCTATATTAATAATCTCCAACTTGGTAGTACCAGGCGTTGTTTGAATCAAGAAACTCTTCTCATCAAACTCAAGTATTGTAAACTGCAGCACCATATTAGGACTAAATTCTTTCTGTATGTATTCGACAATCTCGGCATCGAAATTTTCCCCCTCCATAAAGAGCGATTCCGGATTTTCAGTATTTCTTAAAGTTTGCATCAGTTCCAATGAATTGGAGGGGTTGGTTAATAGCCATTCAAATAGCGGGATAGATACAAGAATTAATACGGCAATGATGGCAACTACTTTTTTCATAAATTAACCTCCAGTATGGATAAAGCTTGCAAGTATTTACATTTTAACAGAAGATGTATGATTTTGATTCTTTCATAGAAAAAAGCCGTTCTCCTAATACATCGAGTAATAGGAGAACGGCTTGTCTATGTCATTAGAAATGAAAATCATCTTCGCAAATAACCATTTCTTTCGGGTCATATGGTTCGATATGGACAAGTGTTGTCGCGTAAGGATTCAACTGCTTCACTTCATTTTCAATTTGCTCTGTGATCGCATGCGAATCCCGTACATTTAGATGAGGATTGACACTGACCGTGATGTCGACAAGTATTAAGCTGCCGTGCTGTCTGCCACGTACATCGGTAACAGCACGGACACGCGGGATTTTCGAAACACGATATTCAATCGAGCTGATCAATTCCGTATCAAATCCGTCTGTTAACGAGAACACCGCTTCTTTGAAGATTTCTATCGCTGTTTTTATAATGATTAAACCGATAATAAAGGCAGTAATCGTATCGACAATCGGGTAACCTAATATTGCTGCAGAAATACCGATGGCT
Organism: Solibacillus sp. FSL W7-1324; assembly: GCF_038008025.1. Taxonomy (NCBI): domain Bacteria; kingdom Bacillati; phylum Bacillota; class Bacilli; order Caryophanales; family Caryophanaceae; genus Solibacillus; species Solibacillus sp. FSL W7-1324. Next base: position 1,595,559 of record NZ_JBBOYH010000001.1, on the reverse strand, counting down.
GTTCCGATACTGACAAATGCATCAGAGCGGTTATCGTAGGCTGCCGCTTTAACAGCAGAACTGTTAATTCTTTTTGAGAGGTTCAAGTTATATTTATATACTGCAAACATGACTGCTGCACTAAACACGGCAACAATAATTGTTAAAATGGAAGGATCCTGGTCGATCGGATTGGCGATTTTTTCAGCTGCTGATATAAGGACCTCGATACCGACATAAATCATAATAAATGATGCGACAAGTGATGCGATCGTTTCTGCACGAAAATGTCCGTAGCGATGGTCATCATCAGGTGGTCGCTGGGAAATTCTGAGCCCGATTAAAACGGCTACTGAAGCAATAATATCCGTTGTATTGTTTAATCCGTCAGCCTTTAATGCTTCTGAATCCCCTAAGTACCCTGCCGCTAATTTGAGCGCGCTTAAAAATATGTAGGCAATAATCGATAAATAGGCACCTTTTTCGCCCGCTCGTAAATTTGTATATTGCTCCAAAATGTTTCCTCCCTGAAAAACTTCTTTAAACACGAAAGAGGTTACCCCGCACAAAATCGAACGGGATAACCTCTTTTACATATCGTTAATAATAGTATACCAAAAAATCGGAGGAAAACATACATTCAAGAAAAATATTATTTTATTATAACTTTCTACTCAATCTAAACAATCCTTGTCAATTATCATAGTTTTCGGTTTTGTCCGATGTGACGGCATAGATATGAACGATTTGACCTTCTTCCGACAAAACGATGCCATTCAATTGACCTGTAAAATAACATCCACCGTCTATTCCAATATATTTTTGATCTTTACTAATCCAAATATCATTGCATTCATGAATATGTTGTAATGGTGTATGGCCAAATACATTGATATATGGTGTTTTATTTTCGTTTTTATAATGCTGGCGAATCCATAAGAAATTTTCATCGTCTGTTTCCTCAACTGTCGCAAAACTCGAATCAAATCCAGCATGTGTCAACAACAGATTCCCTGCAATTTTATATAATTTGCCGTTATTTAAAAAATCCAATTCCTCTGCAAATTTCTCTTTTACGATCTCCGCTTGTTCAATCGGGTCCAGCTCACTTACTTCAATCGGTAAATATTTTAAAAATGAAGCCATTGTTTCCCGACCGCCATATTTATAATAGAAAGCGTGCTTTTGTCCGGGATTGTCGAGAAAATCCAGCAGCATCGCTTCATGATTCCCTTTACAAAAAATAACCTGCTCCCCGTACTGCCGCTTTAAGTTCATTACTTTTTGCACGACCTCATAAGACCTTGGTCCCCGATCGATTAAATCGCCAAGTAAAACAAGTGTATCCTTTTGATTCCAATATGTTAATAACTTTTCAAATGCTTTATATTGACCGTGGATATCACTAATAATGAAATAATTTTTCATATTGCACCTGCTTTTCTGCAACCTATTTTGCGCTTTTTACTGCCATATTCGGTTTACAACAGTTTGATTATTGCTAAACTCTATTTCAATGACATCCGGATTTGACAGCTGCTTCCATTCTTCAAAACCAAAATCCGATTGAAAATGATTGAGTAGTAATGACATTATATTGCCGTGTGTAACAATCGCCAATGACATATGAGTACTTTGTTTTAATTCTTCTACAACTTCATTAATGCGTTGTGCGGCATCATTACTTGATTCCCCGCCCAGGAATTTTAAATCCTTGTCGATATAGGTTTGTTGTAACTTTTCATACCAGTCGGGAAGATCTACACTGCTTAATACCCTTTCTTTTAGACGATCATCTAATTTAAACGGAATATTATTTTGTAAAACAAAAGACTGGATTGTCTGGACTGCCCTTGTATAGGGGCTTGAAATGACTCGTTCTATATTTAAGTGCTGTAAAAATTCTGCTAAACGCTCACTTGCTTCCTTGCCAGCCATAGTTAAACATGCTTCCGGTGCCTGTCCCTCAGCTTCACAATGACGAATTACATACAGTTTCATATCTGAAATCTCCTTGCACTTCATGATAAGACTTACTACCACTACATTATGTATAGCCACTTACTCATATACAGTATAAACTAATACATACAAATAATAGAAGACGTGAGGTAACAAAAAATGGAAGATTGGATAAAAAATTTACCAAGTCCTGCAATTGAACAGATTCTTGAAACTGCCTTTCAATGGTTTGTTGTGGTCGATAGAAATGCCAAAATTATTTATCTGAACGAAGATTACTGTAATTTTCTCGAAGTAAAACGTGAAGAAGCAATCGGAAAGCATGTTGCAGATGTCATTGAAAATACAGAAATGCATCTCGTCCTTGAAAAAGGAACACCCGATATTGCAGCACCTCAATATATTAAAGGTACCTATATGCTGGCCAATCGAGTCCCCATTATAATTGACGGAGAAATTATAGGCGCTTTCGGAAGTGTGACATTCCGCGATTTAAATGACTGGAAAAAGCTAAGTTCTCACGTTCGAAAGACTTTAGATCAAATTGAAACAAGTATGAAACAATACCGCGAATCATTTTATAGCCTTTCAGACATTAAAGGCACTTCCAATGCGATGCGAAAAATTAAAGAGACGATCAGGATGATTGCTCCAACAAAACTGCCTGTTTTAATCGAGGGCGAAACCGGGACAGGTAAGGAAATGTTTGCCCAGAGTATTCATAGGTTATCCGACCAGGTGGATTATCCTTTTGTAAAGATAAATTGCTCCACGATTCCGAAAGAGTTGCTTGAATGTGAATTATTTGGAAAGTGGGATGCTTCTGCACAACGGTTAAAGCCAGGAGGAATTCAAAGAGCACAAGGCGGTACCTTATTTATCGAAGAGATTAGCGAACTTCCAACAACTTTACAGGCAAAAATTTTAAAAGTCATGCAGGATGAAAAAGTTCAACCGGCTGGAACAGATGAAGAAATTCCCGTTGATATTCGTTTAATAGTAGGTTCAAATGTATCTCTTGCTGGACTGGTAAAAGAAAAGCAATTTCGGGAAGATTTATTTTATCTTATACAAGCCATTACGTTACAAATTCCCCCTCTCCGTGAGCGGATAGAGGATCTTCCTGAATTAATACACACATTTATGCACCAGTTTAGTTCCGAAGTGAGTCGTCGGGATATGAAACTTAGCCGAAAAACATGGATGTTGCTACAACAGTACAATTGGCCAGGTAATGTTCGGGAACTCCAAAATGTATTGCAGGCAATGATCCATTTATCAAATGGAGAGCAAATTAATGAAGATGCATTGCCAATTTATATTCGACGACAAAAACCGGAATATACTCGACTTAATGGAACTTTAGAAGAAATCCTTTATCAGGTAGAAGAACAAATTTTACAAGATTACCTTGAAAATGAGAAAGATAAAATGCGTATTGCCGAGAAGTTGGGCATCAGCCGATCAACACTTTACGAAAAAATAAAAAAACACAACTTATGACCTAAATTCCGATATTCTGGATTAAATTCCGAAATATCGGATTTTTTTATTTTCTATTTTTCTTGTTTTTATGCCCTTTCTGCAAGTAATGTCCGATTTTCCGGAATCCTACCGTTCAAAATTCTGTCACAATTCTGACACCTCATATTGTGCTTGTAATATTATTCTGTTTTAATACAAATTATCACGCTTTAAAGCAATATTTTCTAAAAAATAGTTTCTATTGGAGGTAACACTATGAAACACATTTTCACTTCTGCAGATGAAGCAGTAAGTCAAATTCAAGATGGTGCAACAATCATGGTCGGTGGCTTTGGATTGGTTGGTATTCCTGAACAACTTATCCTGGCACTTGAAGAAAAAGGAGTAAAGGATTTAACGGTAATTTCGAATAATTGCGGGATAGACGACTGGGGTTTGGGACTCTTATTAAGAAAGAAACAGATTAAAAAAATCATCGCCTCTTATGTTGGAGAGAACAAAGAATTCGAACGCCAAGTACTATCCGGTGAAATTGAAGTGGAGTTAACTCCTCAAGGTACACTTGCTGAACGGATTCGTGCAGGCGGTGCGGGTATTCCAGCCTTTTATACTCCAGCTGGCGTCGGGACAATCATCTCTGACGGAAAAGAAGTCCGAAATTTCAATGGGAAAGATTATGTTTTAGAGACCGCACTTAAAGCAGATTTTTCAATCATCCGTGCTGTGAAAGCCGACCACTTAGGCAACCTGATTTATAACAAAACCGCCCAAAATTTCAACCCGATCATGGCTGCAGCTGGTGAAGTGACGATTGCAGAAGTGGAAGAGATTGTGGAAACAGGTATGTTAGATCCAAATATGATTCAATCACCAAGCATCTATATTCAAAGTATGCTTCAGGCAAAACAAGAAAAGAAGATTGAAAGATTAACAGTACGTTAATAAGAGAGGAGAAATTCAAATGACTTTATCTAATAGAGAACGTATTGCCATTCGGGCAGAAAAAGAAATTGAACATGGAAACTATGTCAATTTAGGAATTGGCATGCCTACATTAGTTGCCAATTATATATCTCCGGATAAAACCGTCATCCTGCAATCCGAAAATGGTCTACTGGGAATCGGACCGTATCCAACAGAAGATCAAGTAGATCCGGATTTAATCAATGCCGGAAAAGAAACAATCACAACAATACCTGGTTCCTCTTTTTTCACGAGTGCGGAATCTTTCGCAATGATTCGTGGCGGACATATTGATGTTGCTATTTTAGGTGGAATGGAAGTTTCCGAAAATGGTGATTTAGCCAACTGGATGATTCCAGGAAAGATGATTAAAGGTATGGGTGGCGCGATGGATTTAGTCCATGGTGCCAAAAAAATTATTGTCATCATGGATCATGTGTCCAAAGATGGTTCACCAAAAATTAAAAAGGAATGTTCTTTACCTTTAACAGGCAAAGGCGTAGTCAATAAAATCATTACGGAAAGAGCGCTTATTGAAGTAACATCACGAGGATTGGAATTGAAAGAAGTATTTGAAGGCTATTCGATTCAAGATGTACTTCAGTCAACAGAAGCCACTCTAATTGTTGAGGATGTAAAGTTAAGCGTTTCCCTTTAATTTGAACGTATTTCTAGTTGTTACTGCAACGGGTACAAGTAATTTGCACTATCGATTCTTCTGCACTTAGAAGACACAGTATGTAAGGGTTTTCTGGCTCTTACTATGATACAAGGAGGATTTATATGGATTTATTGGTTATCTTATTGGCGCTTGGACTCTTAATGTTTGTTGCGTACCGCGGTTACTCCGTCATTTTATTCGCGCCGATTTGTGCGCTTTTAGCGGTCGTCTTAATTGCACCGGGTAACGTTTTACCATTTTTCTCAGGTATATTCATGGAGAAAATGGTCGGATTTATTAAATCATATTTTGCTGTATTTTTATTAGGTGCCATTTTTGGTAAGGTTGTCGAAATGTCCGGCATTGCTGAATCAATTGCAAAGACAATTGTTGGCTGGCTAGGTGCGAAACGTGCAATGCTGACGATCGTATTGCTCGGTGCCATTTTGACATACAGTGGTGTTAGTCTATTCGTAGCTGTATTCGCAATTTACCCATTTGCTGCACAAATGTTTAGACAAGCTAATATCCCGAAACGGTTAATTCCAGGTACGATTGCTCTTGGTGCATTTACCTTTACGATGGATGCCCTACCCGGGACACCGCAAATACAAAACGTTATTCCAATCGCCTTCTTTAAAACGGACATTTATGCTGCACCGATTCTAGGAATCATTGGGGCCATTGTCGTTTTAACATTGGGATTACTATACTTGGAAGCTAGAAGGAAAAAAGCTGAACTTGCTGGAGAAGGTTATTTTGGATTTGATTCGGAATCGGCCGTTACGGTTCAAAATGCAGAAGGAAAGGATGAGCCTGCTCTTCCCGATTTAACAGCCAAACAATCGGTATCCAGACAAATTTTAGCTTTCGTCCCGCTTGTTTTGGTTGGTGTTACAAATAAAATATTTGTGACGAGTATTCCGAACTGGTACCCGAACGGCTTTGATTTTGAAGCACTTGGCTTGAGTGCCTATAATGTGGATGTCGCTACATCGGCTCCAATCTGGGCCATCATTATGGCGTTGATTGTCGGGATCATCTCCTCCATTGCATATGATTATAAAAAAGTGTTTACCGGTTTTAAAGACGGAGTGAATACAGCCATTGGCGGGTCGCTGCTGGCAACTATGAATACCGGTGCTGAATATGGATTTGGTGGGGTCATCGCAGCCCTTCCAGGATTCGCAAAAATCAGTGATGGAATCTCTTCAACATTTACTAATCCACTTGTTAATGGTGCAGTTACGACTACTACACTTGCCGGTATGACCGGATCCGCATCAGGTGGTATGGGGATTGCTTTAGGAGCTATGGCCGAAAAGTATAATCAGGCAATTATTGCGGCCAATATTCCACCTGAAGTTATGCACCGTGTCGTGGCAATGGCTTCAGGAGGGATGGATACCCTTCCTCATAACGGCGCGGTCATCACCCTGCTGGCGGTAACAGGATTAACACATAAACAGTCTTATCGTGACATTTTTGCTATTACCATCATTAAAACATTAGCCGTATTTGTTATTATCGCTCTTTATACATTCTTCGGATTAGTTTAATAGGCTGGTAGTTATGAAGTGGGCTGTGTTATATACAGAGAGTTTTCAATAGTGCTTGGACAATCAAAATTAAACGGAGCCAGCTCTTTTGGCTCCTGATCTAGGAGGCGGTTTTTGGGTGGTACAAAATAAAGTGGTTTTCATTACAGGTGCAGCACAAGGTATTGGATTTGAAATAGCAAAAGATTTTTATACTAAAGGTGCTATTGTCGTGCTGACCGATATAAATGAAGAAAAAGTAAAAGCAGCAGCGAGCACGCTTGGTGAAAGAGCTGCTGGATTAAAATGCGATGTTACAAAAGAAGAAGAAATTATAGCTGCAATAAATGAAACAATCCAAAAATTTGACCGGATTGACATACTTATAAACAATGCGGGCATGCAACATGTAGCAATGTTAGAAGATTTTCCAACAGAACGGTTCGAACTACTAATAAAAATCATGTTAACGGCTCCATTTGTATTAACCAAACATGTATTACCACATATGAGAAAACAAAAATTTGGTCGTATTATTAATATGTCATCCATTAATGGACTCGTTGGATTTGCAGGAAAAGCCGCATATAATTCGGCTAAACATGGGGTTATCGGGTTAACAAAAGTCGCGGCGCTTGAAACTGCATCAGATGGCATTACGGTTAACGCAATTTGCCCGGGATATGTAGATACACCACTTGTTCGAAACCAATTGCAAGACTTGGCAACAACACGCAATATTCCTCTCGAAAACGTATTGGAAGAAGTGATCTATCCACTCGTTCCCCAAAAACGATTACTTGATGTAAAGGAAATTTCTAATCTTGCTTTATTTATTTCAAGCGAGGATGCAAAAGGAATGACTGGTCAGGCTGTCGTTTTAGATGGTGGGTACACAATACAATAATTAAATACAGGTGTGTTGAAATTTAAAATTTTCAACACACCTGTTTTCTGTTAGTTCAATTCACTTTCCCCTTACAAACTACTGGTAATTTGGCCGAAAAATATCCACCAATCACTTAACTGTGTCGGATAATATACATTTTATACATTATTCATTTGAGTTAATTCTTTATAATATTGAGCAGTTGTTTCATAGCTTTCTTTGCTTCCGGGATCGGAAATACCGGAAAAACATGATTCATTCTCGGGTATTCGAAGTAATGGATTGTTACACCTTGTTCTTTTGCTTTATCCAGTAGCATAGCTGCATCGACAAGCAGCAGTTCACCAGTTCCGACAAAAGCGGTAATTTGACCGATGTCTTTCAGTTCCCCATGGACGGGACTTATTTTGTAGTCCGTTAACTCCAATCCGTCCGCCCATAACCTGCCAAGCTCCTGTGCACCTAGCACACCTAGCATCGGGTCCAGTTTTTCAAGTTCTTTATAGCGCGGATCTTCACCGCGTACATCCAGCCATGCGGAATGTAGAACAATATGCTGTGGCTGTTTTTTTGAGAACCTCTTTACATCCTGCGCCAGCGCCAATGCCAGTCCACCGCCTGCTGAATCCCCCATAAAAATAAACGGCGCATCATATTTTAAAACGAGCTGATCATATAAATCATGAATGGCAGTAAAGCACTCTTTATGTGTATGTTTAGGCAGCTTCGGATAAATCGGCACGACAATCGTGAAGTTTGATTCCTGTGCAAGCTTCACTAAATAGCGCCAATGAAAAATCAGTGGATCATTAATATAGGCACCACCATGGAAATAATAGATGACCTTTTCCGGTGTTTGCTGATCATTGATCGTGTAATAGTTCATGCCATTCAGTTCGTCTTTTTGGATTTGGTGCTGCTCTTTGAATGTAGCATCCAGTTCATACGGTCTCTCGTTATGTTTCATTGCAATAAAATCATCGAGCAGGCGTAAATCCATAAATTTCTTTTTCGTTCCGCGCAGCACTAAAAACTTCTCAAACAATACACTTTGCACACTTCGCATACAATGCCTCCCTTTATCTCACACCCAATTTAACATTTTCCCTTTGTTATCAATTCGCCTAAAATCGATTGATCCCCTTCTAAACGGAAAAACGTTTCCCTTATGCATATGCACATTTATACTTTATTAGAAAAGTCCTTACGTAACTTCAATCTCTTATTATTCCAATAAAATGAAAATAAGATCATTTTGAAACTTTTTTCCAACTTATTCGTAAATTTTGAAATGAGTTTAGAGGGGGCATGTTCATGCTTATTGGATTTTACAGTGCACTTATCATTTTCACTTTATTATTTATCATTGCTGCTTTCTTTTTTATCCGGCAATTCGTAAATAAGAAAGTATCCCTCTATAACTTGAATACATTAATGTTAGGTGTGCTTTCGTTGTTTATGCTGATTGTTTCAGGGATTTACAGCTACGATTTCTATCATCTGCAGACAGGTGATCAGAAAACTGCTGGAGGAAGTTGCGAAATCACCTTTGTAAATGGGCATGGCAGAAGTATCGATACGACTGAGATTACGATTGAAAATAAAGTTTACAATATTAAATCCAGTTCTTACAAAGACTTCCCGGATGGGCGTTATCAATGTGAATTAACGTTTTTACCGATTACAAAAATTGTGACGCAAATCGATATTGTGACAACAGGAAAGAAAGGTGATTAATATGATTGATTTTTCAATTGCATTCATACTTATTTTAGTTTTTATTACACCACTTATTCTATCGATCTACTACCGTGAAAAACCGAAAGTGGATAAAGGTTTTAAAATTGCCTACCACGGGCTATCATACCGCCGTAAATTTTTGCGCGACCTTTATTCGATTCCCTTTTGTATTATAGCGTTGATCATTATTTATTCGCTTGAAGGTTTCACTAATCTCTTTATATTTTTCACCCTCTTTTTCATACTACTTTTTGGGATTCAAACTACGTACAATTATATAAAGTGGAAAAAAGAGGATTAGAAAAAAGCCTGAGTTCATATGTTATATAGGGTGAAATATTTATAATCAAACTACTAAAAAGGTATTACATTTTAATGATGTAGTACCTTTTTTATTGTAGTTATATGTAAACATATATGGTATTATATGTAATAATATAATCAAACTATTGGTATTGGAGGATATATATGGTATATGTTCAGGTATCTTCTAAAACATATAGGGATAATACAGGAAGGAGCATAGACTTTCCTACTCTTCTAGTTGAGCATAATGGAAAGACAATGCTTTTTGAACAATTACACAGATATCAAATAAAAAATCGTTGTAAAAGCGGGACTTGGCATATGAAGTTAGTGCAAGCTGTTGGACTATTGCTTGATTATATGGAAGCTAATCAGGAATATTATTCTTCTCCAAAAGAATTCTTTGATACATTTACGGAGTCTGTTTATTCAGGAACAATAAATGAAGAAGGTTTAGACCCTTCGGGGCTTTATTGGTTACCTAAAAGAGTTGAAACAGCGAATATGCTTTTATCTGCTTTAAATGGGTTATCAGATTGGTTATATGAAGAATATGGCACTGTTCAATTAAATCCTTGGAGAAAAGCCACAAAATATGAAGAACGACTTAACTGGATGGCACAGATAAACAAAAGTCAGAACTCATTTCTAGGGCATTTAAACGATGTTCATGAAATCTCTGAAACCGCAAAATTAGCTCGCAATGTTGTAAAAAGAAGAAATCCATACTCATCAAAAGGAGGTACAAAAGCCTTCCCCGAAAATGAAATAGATAAGCTCCTATGGGAAGGGTTTAAGAATAATAGAAAGAACGTTGAATTAGACCTTGTTGACCGTTATAACTGGCGTGATATTGCCATCACTATACTGATGCATGGCGGTGGACTAAGGCATAGTGAAGTATTTCATTTATGGGTACAGGATGTCTTCCCTGACCATGAAGACCCAAATCTTGCTGTGGTACGAATCTATCATCCAAGCGAAGGAAGAGCACCGCAGGATTTCAAGCACCCTACTACTGGTAAATATATAACAGACAGAAAAAGCTATCTGTTGTTAAAATATGGTTTACTTCCACGTAATATATATTCAGCACAGGACAAACGATTTGCAGGCTGGAAAGAACCAAGACTTGATAACGGTGAAGATAAATACATGCATGTTTACTGGTTGTCAAATGAATGGGGATACATCTTTATGTATGTATGGAAAATGTATATGGCAAAAAGGTTACGAGATGGCATTAAAGATACTCACCCATTTGCCTTTGTCTCACATTCACCTAAAACGTTAGGCGAAATGATGCCACTTAGGACTCAGAGGGAGTCTCACGAAAAAGCGGTTGAAAAGATTGGTTTGACAGTCGGAAAGAAAGATGGCACTACTCCACATGGACATAGACACGCATATGGTCAAAGACTTAAAAATGCCAATATACATGACCGCATTAAACAAATTGCCATGCACCACAAATCCATAAAGTCTCAGCAAGTCTACACAGAGCCAACAGTTGCAGATGTTACAGCTTCACTAAATAAAGCCACTGCATCTTTGGATAATGGTTATGTACTTCCAATGCTGACTGAGATTGATGAATGGATGAATGAAGAAACTAAACAGCAGAACAAATACAGATATAGGAGAAAATAAATGGGAAGAAAAGGTTATGAGAATTCTTTTAAGTATAAAATGATTGAAGAACTTTGCAACGGCAGATCAGCAGCGGATATTCAGCGAGAAAATGGTGTTAAAGATAGTACTGTTTTGAAATGGCTCCGAGATTTCATTAAAAACGGAGCTTTTGATGATAATGCATTATCGCCAAAAGAAAATCTGAGGCTTGAACAGTTAAAGGAAAAAGCCAGAAAAAGAGAAGTTGAGTTAAGGACTCATGGAACGACTAAGAGCGAAAACCTCGAATGGCTTTTAGAATATGATTCTGATTTACAGCAATGGAATGAATATGCGACGGAATGGGTAAAAACGGTTATAAGAGGCAAAGATGCAACACTTAAATCTCTATCAAACTTCTTTAAGAAATACGTGATTTCCTATAACATCACTAGGTCTGTGCAGGAGTTCATTTCAATAGACTATGACACCCCAGATTTTTACGAGATTATTTATGCAGAAAGCGGCTCACAATCCCATGCTTTAATGGTTGCAAAAAAGATTGTTGAATTTGTTGACTGGATTATTGAGGAGAAGTTTTCGGTTGAAGATGATTTAGGAAAAAAGCTTACTCCGGCAGAATTTAAAAATCCTCTAACAAAATACTTACCAGAATCTGTGAAATCATCACAACGTAATGAATCAGATAAGAATGTCCTGCCTTATAGATACATTAAAGACCTTCGTAATATACTCTGCCCTCCAAATGCAACCTGCTTTAAAGACTTGAAATTTTCACAAAGTGCAGGGGATGCAAAGAGTAAAGGTGGTGATTGGTTCATTGTTGATAAGTCTGTTATTGATGAAAATGACACAGACTGTGTTTACAGGTTCAGAGAAACTTCCAAGTATGAACAGAGAGAAAAAGGACTTCTGGAAGAAGTATATGAGATGTGGTTTCCGGGGTCTACTGTGTTGCTTTTGACAAAGCTCCTTCTTCCTTTGAGAACTTATCAGGTGCGTATGCTTGACAGTGGAGAAATGGATACTTATAAGTATGTGCAGTCTATGCGAAATGTGGCTGGAGAATGGATTAAGAATGATTCACATTTAAGTCAGGGTACAGAAAGAAATCCTTTTGAAAGAGGAGTTCTTCGTAAATTCAAAGACAAAACAACACAGATTGAAATGACAGGTTTTTTTATCAACACGAATAAAACAGCAGACATCAACAAAGAGGAATACGAAAAAGGCTATGATATTCCTTGGCAGTACGAAGAAGCACAATACTGGCTTGCAAAACTTAGGGATTGGCAAATGAAGTACAATCCTATTTATCAACCTGCAAAATGGACAGAACTTACAAGAAACCACTTAGGGCAAATAAAATCTGAAAAGATTTTAAAACAAATGGGGGAAATCACATTTCTTTTCAGAAATCCTACTTCAATAGGACAGGAACACTTGCCAATAGGAGTAAACGGAGTTGATTATCTTTGGTATAAGACTCTTAAACAGCTTGAGGTTCAGCTTGAAGAAAATACATCATCCGAAGAAGAAAAAACATTAAAATTTGTGCGTCCAGACAGTATACGAACGACTTATTATCCCCTTCATTCACTCAGAGTATCACTTATAACTGCCTATGCTCTTGAAGGTGGAGTTCCAATGCCTATTCTTTCAAAGGCTATCGCAGGTCACGCAAGACTCATTATGACTCTTTATTATACAAAAGCAGGTATTTCATATGTTACAGATACAATGAATCAGGCTGAAAAGAGCATTCTTGAAAATGATAAAGAAGCTTTCGATAGATTTATTAGAGATGCAAAGTATGAACAGTTAGAAACAAGTGTAGCTGCCAATGACCCAATAGCTTATCAGGCAGTAATCAACGCTCAAAAATCAGGTGCAAGTATTATTATAAGTGATAAAGGAATTTGTCCTAAAGGCTGTTTTGGATGCGATTCAGGTGGCACATATGTTAATGATGATACGGATAAAATCACTTATGGTGTTGTTCCGGGTTTTCCAGAGCAAAACTGTGTCAGATGTAGATGGTTCGTAACTAGTCCTGCTTTTCTTCCGGGCTTAGTGCATCATTTTAATACCATAGGCTACAATATAGCCGAAACAGGAAAACGAGTGATTAAATATCAGCGCGATATAGAACTTTTAGAAAATGAAAAATATGAATGTGAGCTTAGTAGAACCATATTTACAAAACAACATGAATTGCTTAAATATGAGCAATTATATACACAGGAGATACAGAAGAATGATAAGCTAGCAAACGATTATAATGCCACTCTTCGTCTTATTGATAAGTGTATGAAGTTAATCAAAGGAACATCTTCTGATGATGGATTTCAGCTTGTTACCGTAGGTTCTATATCGGATATTGATATTTCTATTAACAAAGTTGAACATGAACTTGAACAGCTTCAAATCATCTGTAATGGAGCGGAACTTTTTCCAGAAACAGATGCAAGCAAGGCAGTTCTTCAAAGGTCTCAAATCATAGATTTAACATTAAAAAATAACAATAAAATGCCCGTTATGTTCTCATTAACAGAAGAAGAACAGCTTATTGCAGGAAATCAATTCATGAGGCTTTTAATTAGTCGTGCAGGTAGTTTTAAAGATGCTATTCCTTATGCTGAGGGGCGTAAGAAACTTGAAGAAATCGGGTTTCAGAATGAGTTTGTGGATGAACTTAAATATGTGACTTTAAACAATAATTTATTACTAATATAGATAGTTCTACTATTGATTAAGAATAATTTATGTAATGGAGGATATATGATGGAAATGCATCCAGATGAACTGTTCTCAAAGTTTTATGAGAACGCTTCTACAAGGAAAAAGAAAACATTAGAACTCATAAATAATGCCTGTAAAAAACAGTCCGAGTCTGACATAAAAGATTTTTCCATTGGCACAATAGCCAGAATGATAGCAGATGATGGTGGTCCAAGTGAACAGGCACTTAGAAACAAAAATGCCGAGGATTACAGAGTTTTGATAAGCCAGTGGGCTAAATACTATGAGACTACCACTAAAAAGCCTAAAAAAGAAAAGAGAACAACCGTAAACGATGATATCTTAGCAAGTATTTCCGAACCAACAACAAAGGCATTGGTTGGTATGCTTATGGCAGAGAATAAAAAGCTCAAAAGAGAAAACTCTCTGCTTAAGGAACAAACAACCTTTACGATTGATATGCGCCCTACAAACGATATAAGCAGAAATAAGGATGTCGTTATAGTCGAGCCTTCTTATAAGTTGATAGATACCGAAATAGATGCACTGAGAAATGCCATATCAAACGAATTTATGAATCGTCAGGGATGGACACCCGATAATTATGGCAGAGTAAAACAAAACGGAATTCAGATATATAAGGCTGGATATGTAACTGCCTTACAAAAAATTCTTAATAAAATATAAAGGCTCTGTCCTTAAAGATTATTGCTAATGGCTCAATAACGGAGTCAGTTTTTTAGCTGTCTCCGTTATTGAACTAAAACCCTCGATAGTTGAAGACTCGAATCTGTGAAAAATTTAATTCAAATTCTTCAAGGAAGAGGTTCAATACATATTCAGCATTTTCTGAACCCCCTATGTTAAAATCTCTAAATAAAAAAGATAGCGTATGGCTACCCATCTTGCTTCAATTAACTTTCTACAACAACGTAAGCAAGTAATGAAATACACCGATTATACAAATTGCATAATTAGACACCTTCCTCAATTATTTTTTAGTTATTTTTTCCATTCACATTAAAAAGTGATAGAATCGAAAGTGAATATTATAAAAAGAACAGGGGGCTAATTCATGGAGTATAAAGGTCATAAATTTAAAAAAGGAAGATTTATAACACCTTTCAATGAAATATTAACCCAAATTGGAAAAGAAGAACAATGGTATTTAGGAAGACTACCCGAGTATATTTGGATAGCTTTAATTTACAAATCTAATTCTCGCCAAGAATCTATTCAATTAATTGAATCTATTTTAAACGAACTGAATAAATACTTACCACCAGAAGACAATCACCCTAAGATTTCAAACATTTTAAAACTCTCAGAAGAACAACAGCAAGATTTTTATGCATACCTAATAACTAAAATGGATAAAAGTATTCTATCTCCACTTACAATTATCGTTAGTTATTCTGTGAGTAGATTATTTGCAAAATATTTCTCCAACCATGAAGTTAGCCTCGAAGAGAAAATAAACTCATTAGAAGAAATACTTAAAGACTTTTCAAGTCAACATTCTAATCAAACTACAGATCTAAGGTATTTAATCTTTTACTATATGCAATTAAAAAATAGGATTATTATGCCTGCACAACATATTGAACTAATTGAACAGTATCCATTATTAGAACACGATAATCCTTTAATGGCGATGATTAGACCTACTATAAGAACTTTAGAAATGGTTTCACCCGCTTTTGAAAAAAATATAGATATAACGTATCTTGAATTATTTTGGGAAAGGATGAGTGAATTGACTGAATGTGAGCTTTTTCAAATTAAGTTTGATGTAGAAGATTTAACAGATAAAAAGGAATCCTTAGAGAAAACATACCAAGAGTTAAAGTATTTCACAGATTTATTCCATACAACATCTCCATTGGATAATAAAATGTTAGTTTTGTTGGGGATAGCAACTTTTTCATATAAACGATTTTTGGAATTAGTGGAATTTAATCTTTATAACACTATCACAGGTCGAAGCATCACCAGATCTTTAATCGAAAACTATATTATGATGAAATATTTACTCCTTAGAGAAGAAGATAAGGAGAATATTTGGGAAGAATATCAATATTACGGGTTGGGCCAGTTTAAACTGATAACCGAAAGATATGAAGATAGTGGCGATATCTATCCTAACAGTCATGTAGATTATAAATATATAGGATTGCTAGTTGAAGAATATAAAAGCAAGAATTTTATCGATATGGATTTGAATTATTTTGGGAGCCATAATATTAAAAAGAAAGCAGAAATGGTAAATGAATCTGATTTGTATAAACATCTATATGATTACGATTCAATTTATGAACACGGTTTGTGGGGAGCTATTAGAGAAAGCAGCTTGTTAAAATGTAATACTGCTAGTCATCAATTCCACAGTGTTCCAGACATTGAGAATCAACAGAATTTAAAAAGTGTATGGCATGATTCTAAAATGCTTATGCAAAAAACATTAGATCTTGTAAAAGAATTGTATGGGTATCCTTACCACTTGGAGGAAGTCCAAAATGGTAAAAACTAAATTCATGGAAGAATTAATTGAAATCCAAAGTGAGTACATTCACCTTTTAGAATTAGGTTTAAAAGATTGGGAGGAAGAATATTTTATTGAGTTTGTAGAAGAATTAAATTTATTTTGGAAAAGAAATGAAAATGTACTAAATACAATATATGAGTATGAATTTCCTAATTTAGAAACTATTTTTCTTACGGCTGTCACTAAAATCGACCTCGAATATTTACAGCATTATTCTATGAAATTAAGCGGGAAAATCTGTTTAATAGATGATTCTTTAATAAGCTATTTGAACCTTTTAGACAAAGATTTACCTCCAAAAATGCGTGAGAAATTTTCAAATGTCATTCAAGAAAATATTCAAGAGTCAATAGAGTTATTTAAAATTGCATCAAACGATTTTTTTATATTACCTTTGCGCACTGTAATTCCAATCGAAATCGTTACTAAAGCTGCAAGGCAATTTTTTGTTTCTTTATTCGAAGGCATTATTAGTATTGAGGATTACTTTAAAAAAATAAACAGTTTTGAAGATATAGAAAGGTATTTAAAGGAGCCAGTTAAAGATTGGATATTATTTGGTTGGGATGATGAGGTAGGAAATAACTCTTTAAAAGAAAGATTCACAAATTTTATCAATACGGAATTTATGGGTAACAAAGAATCGCCTATAAGTGAAATATTTTTCTTTTCACAAATTGGTTATTTATCACAAGGAATGAATATCTTATTCACTATGTCTACAACTAACTTTGTACCTTATATCCGTGGGAATTTGCCTTTTAAATATCTAACCGTATTATATACGTCTCTGAAATATAATTTAAAATTAGATTTAGATCAGCAAATTATTAGAACTTCTATTAGCTACTTATTTGAAAGAATTTTTGATTATGAAAAGTTAATAAATGTGACCTATAACGAATTCTTAACTAAAATAGATGGACTCAATTTATATGGATACGTTATCAAAAATTTACAGCTTGAAAATAAAGAATTACATGATATCAGCTTACGGGACGTTAATTTAGCTGTGAATGAATTTTATGAGGATAAATTTTTACCTCTGTTTTAAATGTATGAGCCTATCAAATATGAATTATATTTGATAGGCTTTTAATTATGTGCAAATTCAGCAAAAGTATTATACAAACGAAAAATCCAGGATATTCTTGAAATTAAAGGCTTTTAATATAATTTAGGATTTATGAACACTCTAATTTTATAGAGATACACCAGCATCGGTTGGATAACTTCGTTTACATCATTACGTGTTAATTGATTTAAGAGGTACATAACGATTCAATCGAGTAGGAGGCTAATTATTATTTAATTAGCCGACCTCTCACACCACCGTACGTACGGTTCCGTATACGGCGGTTCAATCTTTTGAGTATCTTCGCTCGTAAAGTTGGGACAGGTCTTTCAGTCCCCACTTTACGAGCCTTTTATTTGGAATGGCTTGGTGTAGAACCTCACTTCGTGATATTCGCCAGTATCCTTTTCTTGAATGTGCCGTTTTCATGGCTTCATCATGTTGGATTCCGTATTGGCGTAATTTCGCATATTTTGTTCGTGGTAGTTTCCACCGTTTCCATATTAATTGACGTAAGCGATGATTTAGCCATGCTTGTATTTCTCTGATAAAAGTTTTCATGTTAGCGATACCATAGTAATTTATCCAACCCACCGTTGTTTGATTGATTCTTTTCACAATCTCACGAAATGTCCCGGTTCGTTTACGACTCGTCAATGTTTTTAACTTATCTTTTAGTCGTTTCTTGGCGGACTTGATTGGTCGGTATCCAACTTTCCCGACAGATTTTGAAGATGAAAACCTAGGAATGTAGCTGCTGTTGCTCCACATACTTTACTTTTCTGCTCATTGATTGTTAGACCCAGTTCATCTTCGATAAATTTCTTGACACTTGTCATGACCCGTTCACCTGCTCTTGGCGACTTCACATAAATCACGAAATCATCCGCATAGCGAATGAATCGATGTCCTCGTTTTTCTAATTCTCTATCTAGCTTGTTTAAGTACACATTTGCTAGAATAGGAGAGAGTGGACCACCTTGAGGTGTACCTTCTGTCGTTTCAATGAGGATATCCTTGTCCAATATGCCAGAGCGTAGGAATTTCCATATTAACTTAAGTACGATTTTATCTGTTATGAATTCTTCTAGATAAGCTCGTAGCCGTTGATGATGGATTGTGTCAAAGTAGCTTTTCAAGTCACAATCGACCACTGTTCGAAAACCTTCCTCGTAATATCTCTTCGCAAGGGCAATCGCTTGGTGTTGATTTCGACCTTTTCGGAAACCAAAGCTTTTATTCGAGAAGTGTGGATCAATAATTGGATGGATTACTTGTAAAATGGCTTGTTGCACAACTCGGTCTAATACACATGGTATACCTAGATATCGTTTGGAGCCATCCGCTTTTGGGATAGCTACCCGCTTCACTGGTTGTGGCTGATAGGAACCATCTTTTAATTTCCTTTTCAATGGTTCTTCATATTTCATTAAATGCGCTTTCAGTCCATCAACTGTGATACCATCGATTCCAGGTGCTCCACCATTCCCTTTTACTTTCTTGTATGCGTTCCATAGGTTTCTATGAGACGTTACTCTGTCAATTAAATTGATACTTTCTTGTTTCTTCATTTCCATGTTTACATCCCTACACACTCTTATATACTCTTTCGCTTCCAGCTTATCCCTCTATAAGTAGCCATCTATTTGGTCTATACCTTGATGTTTTCTGTGTTTTGGCGGGATGTCTCCACCTCCTTGTTTCTTTCAAGATTAAAAGATTGTTCGGCCCTTCATCTTCGGTCGAAGACTACTATGGCTTCTGCTGACTTCTCTTGATTCATCCATTTATCACTAAACAAATTGTTAATTAGATAACCCTCAAGAGACCTCCCCGGGTAAGCACAACCGCCTTCCTCTCATGTAACTGCCAGATTTACTGTATGGGATTTGGGCAGTATTGGACTTCGCTTTGTTTAGCAAGCTCATCCGTCCCAAGTCAGCCTTTTATCTGATTTCTGTTCGTCAGTTCGAGAGTTTGCGTCCGACTTCCTTCAGATTCCACGTCACCATGGACACCCTTGTCTTTCGCTAACAGTTCCTACTGCCAAGCCTGTAGTGGACTTTCACCACCAAGCTGTTGTGCATGCCGGGCACACTAAAAAACAGCTTGTGAGTATTAATCACAAGCTGTTTTCTAATTCTTTTTATATGTTTTAAAAATCTCATTCGACACATTCAACAACATTCGAAGATCACCCTCATTTTTATCTTCCAGCATATTTAATATTAATTGTATTAGCTCCCTCCGAACATCAGTTGCCTCTACTTCATCGGCATTTTCAGGTATCAACACTTTCCCAGGTCCTACATTTAAAGCATCTAAAATTTTATTTAAAGTTTGCAAAGTAATATTACGTTCTCCACGCTCAACATCTGATAAATATGGAGATTGAAAATCACATTTTTCTGCTAAATCATCAATCGTTAAATTTTGAGATTTTCTTATAGCTCGGATATTCATTCCTACTCGTTTTGTTAAATCCATATTAATCACCTCACTTTTAGACTAGGTGAGGTCAAACAAACTTCACATACCACTAAAACATAAAAATTATAACTTATAAGTTAATATTAATTGATTTATGTTATCTTTTAGTATTAAAATGATATTGAATTTAAAATAAGGAGTAAAAAAATGAGTAATAATTTACCATCTAATATTGCAATCGAAAATGTTATTCAATCGAAAATGCGTGGTAGAGTAGCATATCAAGGGTTTGTATCTTCACAAGTAGCAGTTACTTTTTCATATTCAAAGTTATATAACGATCCATCTGGAAAGGGATATCAACGCCCAATAAATAAAAAGCGTTGCAGCGACTTCGCCAACTATTTATCCCAAGGTGAGGATTCACTATACACCCCTATTTTATTAAATGCAGGGGGTAATTGGGAGTTCCATGCATACGATAAGCATCGCCCTAATCTTGGAAGACTGATTTGTAAAAAGAAGGCCACATTAATGGATGGACAACATCGTCTTGGGGGGATTAAAGAATATATCAGTGAAACTGATAGCACCTTAAATGTTCCATTTCTTGCATTTCATTACTTAGATGATGATGAAGAAATTAAATTGTTTGATGTAATTAATACGAAGGCTAAAGGTATTGGAACTTCTTTAAGTCGATATTTAAATCGTAATAACGACGATTTAAGTTGGGTGGCTACGAATTTAATATTGATGCCAGAAAGTCCTTTCTTTAATAAGGGTACATTAACAGGACAACGCAGTAAAAATAGAAGCATTACACTTCAAAATTTATACAATATCGTAAAACTCTTAACGAAGAAATCCTTACTAGGAAAATTATCGAAGGAGAAAAAATTAAATCTTTGCTTGTTCTATTTCAATACTATTAAAGAACTTTTCCCAGATGAATGGGATGATAATTTTTATTATCGAATGACACATATTACTTGTTTAAATGCATTAGCAATAGCAGGGAATCAAATTGTTACAGAAAATTTTTTGGAGAAATCGCAACAACCTGATTCTGTTAAAATTGCTCAATTACTTGTAAATCTTAAAGAAATTGATTGGTTATCGACGGGAGATTTGAAGTATTTAAAAGGGGCAGCAGGATCAAAAGTTTTAGCAAATGATATTTTAAATTGTTTGAAAATAAGTTAGTAGAAGAGGCTAAATATTAGCCTCTTCTTTTGTCATAATATATTTATGCTAAGTTAGCAACTATTAGCTTATTAAACAATAGCGCCCTTTAATGGAACAAAAAGATTTGAATTCCTGTTATAAAAAAAGGATCAATTTTGAACTCTCTCCCAAAGTTGATCCCTTAACGATTTAGAAATCCCTTTGAGAATGTTTATATACATTCAAGGTAACCAGCCAACTAATGACAATGATTCCTGAAAAAAGTAATAACAAATTACTATACAGATAAGTTGACTGATCAACTTCCATAGGTAACAACCTTTGATCAAGTAAGGGTATGGATAATAAACCACCTACAATTGCAATACCTGTTCCCTCTGATAAAAAGCTGGTAAAGTTAAGCAAACTCATTCCAGCACCAGCTTCCTGCTGTTTCAAGCTACTTGAAACAATTGTTGATATAACTGTTTTGGTGAACGAAAGCCCACCTAAAACAAATACGATTATAATTGTCATGAACCATGATGTTGTTTCTAAAAGAAAGGAAGCAGTTAAAAAGCTAACAGAAAGAAATGTAACTCCGATGTTTAACACGTATAAAGGACCTCTTCTATCAACAAGTATCCCACCAATGTAGCCGAAAATAATGACACTCATTGTTCCAGGGAAAATAATTACACTTCCGATTTCGGCAGTACTTAGCTGGTGAACATCTTTCATCATATAAGGAACCATAGAGACAAACCCTGCTACTGTTCCAAATATAATTCCCCCACAAAGAACTCCAATCATAAAAGGTATATTTTTCCCTAATCCGGGATCAACAAAAGGATCTGTTACTTTCCTGATATGTTTTACAAATATCAGGAATGACAGCACGCTAACGATAAGAAAAGAAATGCTATATGATGTTGTAAACAACATAAAAAATACAATGCCTACAGACATTAGTATAATTCCTTTGATATCAAAATGACCTTTTATCCTTACTTCTTTCTTTAATAATTTCATAAGAAACGGAACAGTGATAATTGTTATCATAGGAATGAGTAGAAGATAGGACCAATGAATATAATGGGCTATCATTCCACCAATCGCTGGACCGACTCCTTCTCCCATGGCTACTATCGATCCAATAAGACCAAATGCTTTACCCCTATTTTCCTTTGGAATATAGCGCGCAACTACAACCATTACGAGTGCTGGAAATGCAGCTGCACCAGCCCCTTGAATAAAACGAGCCATAATAAGTAAGGAAAAGAAAGAATGGCCAACAAACCCAATTACCGACCCGAAACAATTTATTATAATTCCAAATAGGAGTAACCTTTTGATGCCTAATTGATCAGATAGCTTTCCATATACAGCTGTTCCAATGGAAAAGGTTAACATAAAGGCTGTGTTCACCCAGTTTGTACTCGCAGGTGGTTTATTAAAATCATTTGCAATATCAGGTAATGAGACGTTCAAAACCATTTCATTTAATACGCTAAAAAAAGATAAAATGCAAAGCCAAATTAAAATTTGGTTGTGTCGTAAATTCGATTGTGAATAGGATGTATTCACATTTCACCCTCCAATAATGAGGGCAGACGTAGTTTATAGGGTTAATGATACGCTTCCCTCTTTTAATTGAACCCTGTTACATTCATTACACTTCATAATTAATTCCTCCTAAACTTGATTAAAACATTTTACCACATATAAACTAAGTTTTAAATTCAGTATTTCATCACTTATACAACAATATGGCCCGATTCTGGAATAACTTTATTTTCACCTAACAGGTTCTTAATCCACAAGAAAAACCGAGATTCCTTATTTATAGAAATAGGAAATTCCGGTTCATCTTTTTTATAAACGGTTAAACTTTTTTAAAAACGGTACGACTTTTTTATATTATCAAGACCTAATTTAAAAAAAGGTTAATAAATCAAAGGGTTCTACATATTAGTCATATCTAATATGTAGAACCCTTTCTTCTTTTACTAAAGTCCCCGTTAGTTGTAGTTTTAGTGTAGCTTTAGAATAAAGTTTGATCATTTCCTATTGCTGTTATAACAGATCACCCCCTACTTGTAGAAACATGTTTGAGGCTGGTTGGGACAGTGATCTCGTATAACAAGCGAAGTTATGATACTACAAAGAGGATGTAGGGGTTACCGGGAATTAAATTTGAAGGAGGAATTGTAATGAATCCAGTCATCGGTCTGGATGTAGCTAAAGGAAGTCAGGTTCAAGCATATTTGGAAAGAAGCCCTACAAGAAAAGCTTTAAAGTGAAACATGATCTTGATGGGTTAGCGAGTTTATTAGATTTTATTAAAGAAGTAGAAAGCCTCTGTAATGTTAAGGAGCATAATATAATTACTATTTCTATAACACGATTAAAAAGCCTTATTTAAAAAAGTGCATAAAATTACGTATAAAAATAGTCCAACAAAAAACCACAAACACAATTGTCCGTGGTATTTTCCCCCACAAGTTAGGGTTTGGGGACATATAATTTATTTATAAAAATAAGTATAATTGAGCTACCAAAAGGTATTAAAAACTTATGAAGAAGGAAAATATTTTTACTTTAATTAAATGGATAGTAGCGGTCTTGTTAAATAGTTGAGCCATTTCAAATGAAATTAATGTTTCTAAGAAATAAAGTATTCTTAAAAATACCTCATAAATCCTTATTTACGACTAATAATAAGAGAAGTTTTATCTAATTATAAACTTACCAATAACAGTCTCTCCATCAACATCATACAAAGGAACTTCTCTTGGAGGAGCATCATTAAGTTTAACCGCTTCTTCAGGGGTTTTTGGCTGCGACCGTTCTAAATCCACTTTTTTTACATACCCTATTGTATCGTTCTCACCTACTGCTAATATTAAATCCGGTTCACCAAGTTCACCACGGATTAAATCTTTTAAATCTGGACCATAGGTTTGCCCATTCTCATTTTTAGGATAACCATTTTTCGCTATAATTTCCAATTGTAATGTAATTAAATCTGAGCCATTCTTCCCTGTTTCATTGTCCTTGCTATCTATTACCTTTGTCATTTCTTGTTGCGAACAACCAACTAAAAAAAACAAAATTAATACTAAAACAAATAATTGCTTCCTCATTTTCTCCCTCCTTGTACTTCTTTCACTAAATAGCCGCTGCTAGTGACCCCTTTAAAGGTATTTCTTTCGAATCTTACTTAAACATTACCATATATAACTAAATTACCCTATTAATTGTTCTGCCTTTTATTACATTTCATATGAATAAATCATTGGATAAATGTAAAAAATATTGAATTATTTGGAAATATATATTATGTTGAGTATAAGCACTTAGAAACTTTAAAGGGGGCTTAAAATGGGTAATAAAATAAAATCTAATATTAAGGTGCTTACAGTTTTTTCTATGGTATTAGGTTTATTAACAGTTTTATTATTTACAAGTACTAAACCTTTTGAAGAGGTTAATAAAGTTAGAGCAACAGATCAAGAAACTAGTTCTTCCAAA
The DNA here is from genome assembly GCF_038008025.1 of Solibacillus sp. FSL W7-1324. Lineage (NCBI taxonomy): Bacteria > Bacillati > Bacillota > Bacilli > Caryophanales > Caryophanaceae > Solibacillus > Solibacillus sp. FSL W7-1324. Next base: position 1,570,911 of record NZ_JBBOYH010000001.1, on the reverse strand, counting down.
TTAATTGTGCCGTCACGAGAATATGTTTTAAATAATGGTTTTCCACAAAATGAAAAAGGGGAAACTTATGGCCCAGATATGGGAAACTTACTTCTTGTAGAATCTGACTTAACACTAGCAGAAGGTGAGAATGGGGTTTTAGGTTATATTTATTCACCTAAAGGTATTTCTTCGCCAAGTGAATTAGAGGAGTATAATAAATCACGTAAAAAATCGACTCCTTTATATTTGCAAGATGGCGAAACAGTAATTGGTACATTTTATTTTAATTAAAAACATAAAATCTAAGGGGTAATATTGTGAAAAAAATAAAAGGATTTAAACTATTAACTACATCACTATTCGCAATTTGTTTAATATTATCTTGTTTTAATATGAATGCTTTTGCAGCTACTGCAACCGGTACAAAGAAAACCGCAACAGTTAATGGTTTTACATATTCGTATTGGTCCAAAGTAGAAACTTCTTCACTTCAAACTACAGCTTTTGGTGTTATCTCTAGTGCGAATACTGTTCCGACAGGGTACATGGGAATAGAGTCTAGACTTTATAGCTCCGCTGGTTCTCTTATAAGTGCTGGTGAAATAGAGTATAATCCGGCACCATATGCAGGAATGACAATTGGTTCAGCAATAACTACTAAAAGTGGAACTTATTATTCAAAAGCTAAAATGCAATTTTACAATGGAGATGGATATAACGGATATATAAGTAATGCATCCCCTAACGTCACACGTTCATTTGCACCTATGCCTATGATTCCAGAAAAAGCGTATGAAGTTAATGAAAATGGTTCAACTTACGGTTCAGATTATTATGCAGAATCAATTGAAGATAGCCCAGACCTTATAAAAGTACTTGGAGATAATGGTATTGAAGGTTACGTTTATTCTAAGGATATTAATGTAAAGTTAGATACTCTTTCTGAAGTCCTAAATTATATTAATTCAGAAGATCAGTCAAATAAAACTATACCAGTTTACGAAGAAGATGGAATTACAGTTGTAGATACTTTTGAAATCACTAAAAATGAAGGTCATATTGAATTTCTTCAAGTTAGCGAGAACTAAGAAGTATATTTAGTTTCGACTAATATTTATGTTATATATTAGTTAACTATGTATTATCATTTATTCTATTTGCTGCTGTCTGTATATTACAGATGGCAGCATTTTAAATTCCATTTGTCTAGGGAAATCAACTGTTTTGAAACAAAGTTTGATCAAAATAGTTGGTTCTTTATTTATCTCGTTTGGTTTTTATAAAAAGTTTGTTATTTCGTGATGCGAATATTCAATTAAAGCGCCCAGATTGCTGAATATTAATTTTTCTGTTTCTCTAAATCAATTTCTATTTTTGATACCAGCCTTTATTGAATTTTAGATTCAATAATTCTCCAAAAAGAATACCAAATTCGATAAACCCAGCTCCTCGTGCAGTTATAAGGTTTCCATCTTTCACCACTAGTTTATTTGAATAAGTTGCATCCTCAAATAATCCAATACTTTTTCTGGCTTCTTCAGTAAGACCCACCGTATAATTTTTATTATTTAATAATTTCGCTTTTGCTAATAAAGTAGGCGAACTTGAAATACTTGCAATTTTAAAATCCACTTGATTTGAAATCTTTTGAATGAAATCAGTATATGTATCATTTGTAATAATTTCCGAAATATCCATACATCCTGTTAATAACAAACTGTCGTATTCTTCATAATTAACCTGATCAATTGTAATATCTGCAATTAATGTAAGTCCAGCTTCCCCTTTAACTGGATTTCTGTCGATTGAGATAATGCTTATCGGTTTAGCTGCTTGCATTAAAATAGATAACGCAGTTGTTAACTCATATTCGCTAAAGTTAGGATAAATAAGGACTGCAGTTTTTTTCATAAAGTATCCTCCCTTAAAAGGTGAAATATATAAACAAATACTATATCCAATAATAACAAATAATAACAAATGTATAAATTTTATTTTATAAATAGTTTTCCTAAAGAAGCTTTTCTTAAAAGAGTGTTATTCAACAATAGTTGGCAATAGGTAAGCATTTGATATTATCTCCAGCTTTTCCCCTGCTCCACACGGAACGTGATAGTTTCCCATCATTCCGCGTTCCATCTAGCGATGGTTTAGTTAATTATAAGTTTCAAGTTACTCTTAATGATTTGGGTTATTCGATTCGTTCTAACTCACATTTCTTCCGATATTTATTAATTTTCTCAAGCATCGGTGGTGTGATGCCCAAATTCTTTATAAGTGTTTTTATCTTAGTTGTATCAGACATATGGATTAATTTATGCACAGCTTTATGGAGGATGCGCAGGTTATTGAACTTGTCGCTTCCGGCTAGATGCAGAGGAACATAGTGGTGACAGTGTACATCTTGCGCTTGAAGAAATATACCTGTAATTTCACAGTTCCCTTTTTTCATACTGTATCGACTAATCCGATTATCCATATATTCGACACTACGTGTCGGAATCCTAGACTCCATCAGTAAGGCTATTTCTTGCGTAATATTTTTATTTAGATTTTTATAAATCTGCTCTCGACCTTCTGTTGTGAATGGTGTTAGACTTTGCGTAAAGCATATGGTGTTCTTCGTCTGCACATTCGCTAATGGATAAAGATAAATACCAGCAATTTTAAATGTCTTACATCCCAAACTGTAAAATTTCTTATAAGATGGGGGCGGATTCGTTGGATGTGCATACTTCCCAATTGACCTAAGACGATTGTGCATCATTGCACTGATTTCATAGGCAAGACGTGAGAACGCTAAGTTGACGTGTGTCGCTCTATTAAAGTAATTATGTAACCCTAGAACAAAGCTATTGAAACGCATAGCATTTTGAATGGTTGGTGAAGAACGAAGTTCTTTTACTCGTTCCTTCGCTTCAGCTTTTATCTTCTGTATCTTTTCAGCTCGAACAAAGGTATGGGCGACTCGCTTTTTACCTTTACTATTTGCGCGAATGGTAAAACCAAGAAAAGCTGATTCATTTTTACGTAGATTAATAATCTTCGATTTTTCCGATGAAATATCAAGTTTTAGCCGTTCTTTCAGGAATAGCTTTACAGCGTGAAACCACCTTTCGGCAGTTTTTGCATCTCGACAGAGAATTTTAAAGTCATCGGCATAACGGACTAGATATCCTTCCTTCAATCTAGTTCGTTTTTTTGCGAGGAGTTGACCTTCTCTCGTTTTAAATGGTTTATGTAGAGGAAACCATTCCCATTGTCTGGATACCCATTGATCTAATTCATTTAAAACAATGTTTGAGAGCAGCGGCGAAAGTAATCCACCTTGTGGTGAGCCTTTTGTGGGTATACCTTCTCCATCAATCTCAGATTTCAGCATTTTGGCTATACAGGCAAGGACTTGTCTGTCTCTAATACCTAAATTCCAAAGTTGTTTCATCAGTAAGGTATGGTTGATGTTGTCAAAAAATCCTTTAATATCAATGTCTACGACGTAGTGAAGCTGTGATTGATTGACTAAATATTGAATCCTAGCCATTGCATGATGTGTAGACCTTAACGGTCTAAAACCATAGCTATGATTGAAAAATTGAGCTTCCGCTATTGGCTCTAGTACTTGTTTAAAACACTGTTGAATAACTCTATCAAGGATACATGGAATGCCAAGCGGTCTCATTTTACCATTATCTTTTTCTATTAGTTTCCGTCTTACTTTCTTCGGGCGATAATTCTTGAGCTGTCTTTGTATTTCTTCTATTAAATCGTTCTCAGTATATTTCTCAATATCTAGAATGGTTTTCCCATCTGTACCTGGGGTTTTAGAACCTTTATTTGACTTGATTATACGATACGCCAATAAAATATTATTCCTCGATGTGATGATGTCGTATAAAGAGTGGAATGTTTCTTTATTTTTGGCTCGCTTATAAAAGTCTGTAAAGGTTTTGGTCATACCATAATAATCCCAATATCGTAGAGCTTGCACTGTGGCATCATTCCTTCATGAAGTGATGTTCCCACAATCTTACCCGACCGGTGCAATGCACATTTGAAAAATAATTATTAACTACCACTAGACTTGGGGCTGTTCCTCCACCTTCATTACAAAGGCTTCATCAGTCTTACCCCTACCCTCACAAGAATAAATGCATTTCGATCAAAGTCTTATAGCAACCGCTTTGGGTGACAGCCCTAGTTTCAACGTTCCTTGCTTTCCAAGTACCATACAACGTAGCTATCCGTTCTAGACGTAGGTGCTTCCTTTGAGCCTGTGAGCTAGATACCGCCATAGTTCAGTATAGTGTATTTCAGAGGGCCAAATTTTACTCTACACCACTCACCCCATCGTTGGGTGGGACATAAGTTTCCCTATGTTCAATCTTTAGACCCTTACCTTCGGAAGTTCGTCAGTTCCTTCCCTTGAAACTATTCTCACCGTATCTAGTTTTTCAGCCGTGCGGCATATCCGTTGGCATACCTTCTCTCAAGGAGTGGCTACAGCCTTCGTTCTGCCGAATCTACCTGTGCTTCACACCCTATAACCTGTCAGTCATAACGCATGCAGGAGTATTGACGGGATAGTTTCAGAAAACGTGGTTTCTTCATTCCTATCCTCCATTGTATAGTTGAAATTTATTTTTATAATTTCCTGTCTTTCACGCTAAAAGCGTTTATAACAGAACTTGTCGCGCTGGCCCGATTGTGGAATAAGAAAACCTGCATTCATTCCAACATTTTTTTATAAAACTTAATTATAAATCATCAATCTTTACTAAAAGACCAAAAATAACGTTACCAACAGAAGTTTAGGCGCATAAAAAAGGCAGATATGATGGAAATTAAAGTTTCTGCCTTTTCTATGAAAACTTCCGGAATGTGGGCTGTACCCCTATACAAATAAAAGTTTGATTATATATAATCAAACTCAAAGCCTTTAAATATAGGGAGTAGTTTTATTTTGTTATATTATTCACCCTATATTAAAAGCACGAACCAGGCTTTTTTCCATTATTTCACTCCGCTCGAACCAAAGCCTTTGTCACCGCGCTCCGAATCTGTCAGCTCGTCCGTTTCTTCAACGAAAACTTGCGGAACATATTGAACGACTAACTGAGCGATACGCATCCCCTTTTCAATCGTAAACGGCTCTTTCCCGTGATTAATCAAAATAACCCCGACCTCACCGCGGTAGCCTGCATCGATCGTACCTGGACTATTTAACACAGTAATCCCGTGTTTCAATGCTAATCCGCTACGTGGACGTACTTGAGCTTCTGTTCCTTCCGGCAATTCGATTTGAAGTCCGGTTTTAATTAACCCGTATTCTCCAGGCAGTAAAACGTTGTCTTCAACCGCACTCAAATCCATCCCTGCATCCCCTTCTCGTGCCTGTTTCGGCATTACGGCTTCGGGGTTGGTTTTCTTAATTTTTAATTGAATCGACATATTCATCCAACTTTCTCTTTTTATATACTAACTTCATGCAGTTATAACAAAACCATATTTTTTCTTAATTTTCAATAGGGAGCATGTCTAGGGTTTTGGTTGGATTTATGCAATCATTCAATAGGCCCTTTACTTTTAGGTTGTTAACGCTTATACTCAATTCAACTATATATTGTGTTTTTTTAACAAGGTACTACTAAATGTAGTTTAAAAGGGAAGTTTGGTGCAAAGCCAACGCTGTCCCCGCAACTGTAAATGCTGACTGAAGGCGAATAGACCACTGTGCTACTGGCATGGGAAGGTACGTCTGACGGATGAAGCAAAGCCAGGAGACCTGCCTCGTTAAAACTACGTACATTTCTTCGGGGAATAGGAAATGGAGGCGCGCTCTCTTTCCGTTTCCATTTCAAGCTATCCTGTTTTCCGGGATAGCTTTTTTTGTTTTTTTCCGCAAAATATATACGGCACAATCATTAGTAATACTTATATAGCGAGGGATTCTATGATGAAACTTTACACGAAAACATTTTGCCCAAAATGCCTATGGGTAAAATCCGAACTTGATGCAGCCAACTTGGAGGTAGAGGTCATTAATATTGACCAGGATGAATCAGCAAAACAACAAGTAATCGATGCAGGTTTTCTGTCTGTGCCGTTATTTGAAATAAACGGTGAATTTATTGCAGAGCCGACTTCTATTATCGATCGCATTTCTGAAATAACTGCATGATCATTTATGCTTCACGAACTGGCAATGTACGATACATCGTGCAAAAACTCGGCTTGCCCGCTATGGATCTGGCCGAAGTGGTGAAAATCGATGAACCGTATCTGTTATTTACGTATACGGATGGATTAGGCTCGGTCCCCCCTATCGTCGACCAGTTCATGACGGCAAACTATGAATTTTGCAAAGGAATCATCGTAAGCGGAAACCGGAATTTCGGTCATGATTTTTTCGGCCGTGCTGGCGACCTTTTAGCTGCACAATACGGAATTCCGTTAATTGAAAAAGTGGAAATGCGAGGAACTCCGGCTAATTACGAAGCGATTACAGATTACTATTACTCCATTTGGAAAGAGGCATCGATATGAAACAGTATTTAACATTAAATAACGATATATTAAACCGTTACCGTGCGACCGGTGAACTGGATTTGGCGAAAGACAAAGAAGCGACACGCCGCTATTTTCTGGAAGACGTCAATGTCCGTCTGCGCTACTTTATAGATATAGAGGAAAAAGTGCGCTATTTAGTTGATGAAGGCTATTACGAAAAAGAGTTTTTAGACTTGTACTCGATGGACTTTATTAAACGGATGTACAAAAAAGCCTATTCCTACAAGTTCCGGTTCCCTTCCTTCATGAGTGCTTCAAAGTTTTACGAAAGCTATGCGATGAAAAGCCGGGACGGAAAAGAGATTCTGGAAAAGTACGAGGACCGGATCGTCATCATCGCCCTTTATTTGGCACAAGGTGATGAAACATTGGCGGAAAAGGCCATTGAAGCGATCATGACTGCCTACCAGCCGGCAACCCCAACTGCTTTAAACAGCGGGAAAAAAGCGCGCGGTGAGCTTGTTTCATGCTTTAAACTGACAATGGATGACACGATGAATTCAATCGCCGAGAACATCGGTTATTGTTTGGAGCTTTCCCGTTTAGGCGGCGGTGTCGGGGTAAACTTGACCGATCTGCGTCCATTAGGGGATCCGATTAAAGGGATCTTAAACCGTGCGAGCGGGGTTATGCCCGTTGCGAAACTGCTGGAGAATTCGTTTTCTTACAGCAACCAATTGGGGCAGCGAAACGGTTCCGGCGTCGTCTATTTAAATGTTTTTCACGGAGATGTTGAGTCATTCATTTCGTCTAAAAAACCTAATGCAGATGATAAAATACGACTTGCTACGTTATCGACAGGCATTATTTTACCGGATATTTTCTTTGAACTGATGCGCCGTGATAAAGATATCGTTTTGTTCAGTTCTTATGATATTTATAAAGAATACGGCAAACGCATGTCGGAAATTTCGATTACGGAAATGTACTACGAACTATTGGATAATCCGAACATCCGTAAACTGAAACGATTAAACGCCCGTAAACTATATACGGAAATTAAAAAGGCACAATTTGAATCGGGTTACCCGTTCGAAATATTCGATGATAATGTAAACAATGTCCATCCATTAAAGGAAATCGGGCGTGTGAAGATGTCGAATCTATGCACCGAAATTCTCCAGTATCAACAAACAAGCGTCATTACCGACCAAAATGAGCCGAATAAATATGGTCTCGATGTTTCTTGTAATTTAGGTTCAATTGACATTCACGAAGCGACGAAAGTTCAGGATTTCGGACAGCTTGTTGAAACAGCAATGCGTCTTTTGACGAATGTTTCAACGATGACCGATATCGTCAACGTCCCTTCTGTATCCAAAGCCAACAAAGTGATGCACTCTGTCGGGTTGGGTGTTATGAACTTGCATGGACACCTCGTACAAAGTGGGATTCGTTATGGTTCCAAAGAGTCAATTGAATTTATCGATGCGTTTATGGAATCGTTGAACTATTACTCGTTAAAATCATCAATGGAAATCGCGAAGCAAAAGAACGAAACGTTTTATCGATTTGAGAAAAGTGATTATGCGAGCGGGATTTATTTTGAAAACTATATAAACAAAGAAGATAAAGAATTTGCACCAGAAGTGATTAAAGCACTTGGGGCTACTCCGATTATTACTCGAAATATGTGGGATGAATTGAAAAAACAAGTTCAGAAATATGGACTATTCCATAGCTATCGACTGGCAATCGCGCCTTAACTGACTAGGGCTTTCATTGTTGTAAAACAGTGTCAAAACAAGTGAAATTGCTGGAAAGCCGTAAAGCCAAAAATACGACAACGTAATTGGAAACGATAAACGTGAACGTTGCGAAAGCAGAAAAAAATTTTTGGATAGCATAAGGTGAAAAAAAGCATATTTTGTGAGGTTGTAATTCTCGCTAAATATGTCCTAAGTGCCAATACAATCGGTAATCAGCAGCCAAGCACCTTTCTATGAGGTGAAGGTTCAACGACTATAATACTTGGTAGGCAAACGCCTATATTGTATAGTCTACTCCCTTTTAAATATCAGGAAACTGAGGGTATTAAGGACAGGCAGTATTTCCTACATCCGCAGCTGTACGGCTTCCATCTCCCCTGTTACAGAACGCGTGGAAGTTCGTGATTATGCGGACAGTCGAACAATTTATCCGATGCCATTTTTAACGAATGATAACCAAGAACTTTATACCGAAGCCTATGAAGTAAACCCGTATGAACTGATCGACCTTTACGCAGCCGCGCAAAAGCATGTCGACCAAGGAATTTCCATGACACTATACGTAACGGATCAGTGGAACACAGAACAATTAGCAAAAGTCTACATTTATGCGTGGACGCGTGGCATTAAAACCGTTTATTACGTACGCCAACGTTTACTTACAATTGAGGAGTGTGTCGCATGTCAAATTTAACGTATAAAGCGGTCAACTGGAATACCCCGACGAGCGAACTCGCACGTATTTTTTGGGATCAGCAATGGAAACAAATCTGGTTCCCCGAGGGTGCGACTTGTTTCTAACCGAAATTCACAAGGTTAGAGTGAATTGATTAATCAATTCATAACTGTTATCACGAGGAGTAGAATGATTGGGTAACGCCATGAAATGCTCCCCTTAATACTCCGATTAGCATGATATTAAGCAAATAATTGATTGTTAAAAGCTCGGTGAAGTCGGCTGAATGATACCCTAATGTTGATTTAATTATTAACAAGGAAAGACCTTTAGAGGTAAAGGTTGTATCAGATAGGTCGGAGGTCTATAAAATATCTATGGTTAGGATGTTCAAAAGAACTGACGAAGTTGGGAATGTACGAGTCTATAGGAACAGAATGTAGAAATGCATTTGCTGCCGAAGTTGCGGTGTAAGTGTGGATTAGTAAGATTCTTCAGTATGAAAATCCATATAGTGTTACAGGCACTATCAAGCTTACAGGCTTATACCAACAACCTAAGGATATATGTAAAGATAGTGATAATGGAACAAGGGAAGCTTGCAACGTTGAGAATTTGCTTTCTATGAAACGTTGAATAGGAAAACGTTAATTTGTATAACTATTCTTAATGCAAGTGAAAGCGGAGGCATGAACCATTTGAAATATGTTGTAATGACATATTAGGGATAGCCTCTAGTCAAAACAAATATGAAGTAGATATTTTGTAAATTCAATTATACAGGATTCGAGTAAGACAAGAAGATACGAAAACCACTCTAATATTTTATATTAGAAGGGAGATTAGTAGACCTGACGACTAAAAACAAGAAAAGAAAGTTGTTAAGAAACAACGAATATTACAATATACAAGATGCTTTAGACTTACTATACGAACAATCTAAAGATGGAAGATATTTTAAAAACTTATATGATTTAATTATAAGTGAACAGAATATCATGTTAGCTTACAGAAACATCAAAAACAACAAAGGCTCAAATACAGCAGGAACTGATGGTTTAGTTTTATCGGATATTGATAAAATGGATGAAAATTTATTCATTAGAGATATTCAGAAACGCTTTGAAAACTATCAGCCTAAAAGTGTAAGACGTGTTGAAATTCCTAAGAACGGTGGAGGTTTAAGACCACTAGGTATTCCTTGTATGCACGATAGAATCATACAACAATGCATTAAACAAATTCTTGAACCGATATGTGAAGCAAAGTTTCACAAACATAGTTATGGTTTTAGACCCAATAGAGGTACTGAACATGCTATAGCTCGGGCACAAGCTTTAATAAATAATGCATATATGAACTACGTGGTTGACATAGATATTAAAGGATTCTTTGATAATGTTAATCATAGTAAACTCATGAAACAATTATGGTCTATAGGCATACAAGACAAAAAAGTGCTTAGTATTATTAAAAAGATACTAAATTCAGAAGTAGAAGGACAAGGTAAAACGACTAAAGGAACACCTCAAGGTGGAATCATTAGTCCTCTATTATCAAATGTTGTTCTGAATGAATTAGATTGGTGGTTAAGTAGCCAATGGGAAACTTTCAAAGCAAAGTTTCCATATACTAAAATCGGCAATCAACAACAAGCACTTAAAAAGACCAATCTCAAAGAATTCTTTTTCGTAAGATATGCAGATGATTTTAAAGTATTTTGCAGAGATTACGAAACAGCACAAAAAGTATTTATAGCTGTTAAAGAGTGGTTAAAAATAAGACTCAAACTAGATATTAGTCCTGAGAAATCTAAAGTAACTAATCTTAGAAAGAATTACACTGTGTTTTTAGGAATTAAAATGAAAGCTATTAAAAAGAAATCGAAGTATGTTTGTTATAGTAGAATGTCTGATAAAGCAAAAGCGAATGTATATAAAAATTTAGTGCATCAAGTAAAAGTTATACAAAAAATTCCTACGGGTAAAGAAGTTCAAAAATTAAATTCTATGATACTTGGGATTCACAATTATTATAGAGTGGCTTCTCATATCACTAAGGATATGAGAGAAATTGACTTCTGGCTTAGAAAGGTCATGTATAATAGATTAAAACACAATTTAACTAACGAAGATTGTAGAAGTAAATTTTATCTTCAAAGATATGGTCAATATAATCACAAACTAATAACAGTTGGAAAAGTAACTATTTTCCCTGTCTATGGTTGCACCAATAAAATACCTTTAAGGTTTAACCCAGATATTTGTAATTATACCAAAAAAGGAAGGGAACTTATTCATAAGAAACTTTCTGAAACAGGTTTAATAGAATATCTGATTAAGGTAAAAATTAATTCTATGAGTGTGGAACTATATGATAACTGCATATCATTAATGGCAGCCCAAAAGGGTAAATGTTTTGTCACTAATGAACCATTGCAAATAAACAATATGGAACTACATCATAAAATTATGAAAAGTACTGGTGGAGATGACTCATATAAAAATCTTGTTTGGGTAAGTAAGGATATTCACAAACTTATACACTCAACAAAAGAAGAAACAATTTCAAACTACATGAACAAAATTAAGTTAGATAAAAATCAACTTGATAAATTAAATAAATTAAGAGTTTTAGTCGGAAATAACAAAATATAATTAATCTACTTCAAAAAGTTTTGATGGAAAGCCGTATGATAGGAAACTATCACGTACGGTTTGGTGCGGGGGAAAAGCTGGAGATAACTTCAAAGACTTACCTATCGCAATAAATCGCAGTCAGTAAAGACGTCAAACAATGGAAGGAATTCGAGCATCAGGATACATACAAAAAAGTGTTCGGCGGCCTGACATTGCTTGATACGGTACAAACGAACATCGGCATGAATGAAATTGCCAAGTATACACCTGATTTTCAGGAAAAAGCGGTGTTGACCGTATTCGGATCGTTTGAAGCAATCCATGCAAAGTCTTATTCGTATATTTTTACAACATTATGCACAAACACGGAAATTGACGAAGTTTTTGAATGGGTGCAAAAAAATGAGTTTCTTCAATATAAGGCTAACCGCATCGGCGAAGTATACACCGCGATAAAAGAAGATGACCCGGAAAGTTTATGGAAAGCAATGTTCGCTTCAGTTATGCTGGAAAGCTTCTTATTCTATTCCGGCTTCTTCTACCCTCTTTATTTGGGAGGACAGGGTGTATTGCGAAACAGTGCGGAAGTGATTAGCTTAATCTTGCGTTAATATCGTGGCGCAAGTAAAACTCTTTGAATTCAGGGAACATCCTAACGTTTAGTCGAGGACAATCCTGAGCCAAGATTGATAGTTAAGAGATTGAAAACTATCAATAAGGTGCAACGGTCATCGAAAGCACATGTTTTTACATGGAAGCGAGTAGAGTAGGATACAAGTCAAGAATGGTATCCGAAGCGGAGAGATATAGCAAAAGCTATATATGATATGATCTGATCTTATAAGAAATTATAAGCTGCATATAGCAGAAGTAAGAATGACGAACTTACTTGAAACAAAATGGACGAATCAATCCACGGAGTAGCGGTCGGCTTTTTCGCCCAGAACATTTTCAAAACGTTCTCAGCGGAAAAACAGCAGGAGCTTACTTTGTGGGGCTATGAATATTTACTTGATTTGTATCAAAATGAAATGAAGTATACGGATGATTTATATGCAGAAACGGGCCTTTCCCCGGAAGTGAAAAAATACGTGCGCTACAATGCGAATAAAGCACTTATGAACTTGGGGCTCGATACGATGTTCCCTGACGAGGAAGTGAACCCGGTTGTTATGAACGGCATTTCCAATACAGGCTCGACTTATGATTTCTTCAGCCAAAAAGGAGCTACTTATGCAGTTGCTAAAGTGGCCCCGATTACTGATGATACGTTTAAATTCTAAAAGAAACGCTATACCAAAAATCTGGTATAGCGTTTCTTCCTATTTATTATGTTCATTTTAACCATTCTTTAAAAATCGGTTCATGAGTTGAAACAATCGGTTGGTAAGTCGCCCCTTCATGTATATATTGAAAGGCTGCATTAACTGCTTGCATTGCGTCATGTGTTGCGCCGTGTATGAGCTTCAGTTTACCTTGCTCAAAACGGGCATCCCCTGCTACAAAATATCCGCGGAAATTCGTTAAACCATTATCTCTTTGCGCTATGCGTCCTTCGAAGTCTTTTTGAACCAATATGGCAAAAGACAGCCTCATATGTCTGGTCTTTAAATTCCGCAAATTCATAAATTGGAATGTTATTGTTGGCAAGCCCATCCATTAAAATAGGCTGTAAATTCAGCTCTTGGTCCGTATATAATGTAACCGTATTACCATAACCCATTAACCGAATTGCCCAATCCGCTGCCATCGGTGTATGTCCGATTACTGCAATAGGTCCATCATATTGTTGGAAAGCTGGCGGGTCATACTGTATTTTTTTCGAGATATGTGCATGTTCGATTCTTTTTACCTCACTAAATCCATTGCCGGTTGCCGCTATGATAGTTTTAGCTAGTATGGTTTGCTGTGTTGTCATTACATAAAACAACTCGTCAATATTTTCAATTTCCTCAACAATTTCTCCAAGTAACACATTAGCTTTACTTACTTTTAACTGTTCGATCAGCGCTTGTTTATAATCACGCGCTAATACACCAAATTGACCAGGAATATCATAAATTTTATAGTCCAAAAATAAATTAAGTCGTCCGCCTAGTTCATGATTACCTTCAATTAATACAGTGTTCATCCTTCTAGATGCACTATAAAATGCACTGAACATCCCGGCAGGACCACCACCGATTACACAAACATCGTAAATCATTGCTCTCCCCCATCATTACTGTACAAAAATATCTTTATGTAATTGTTCACTTTTCCCTTCTATCGAAAAACAAGCAGCACCATTCAACAGATTACCCCATAGCTGGTTATAAGGCTGTTTATGAAGCGCGGTAATCAAACAGGCAATGGCTACACCGTGAGAAATGACAGCGATTCTCTCATACGGTAACTGTAACAAATACTCGTGAAATGCAATCATTCGGTACGTTACGTCATCAAAGGATTCCTGTGTCGTATTCATAAATAAATGCGGTGTACTCAAATAGCAACAATACTGTTCATTCTGTTGAAGGTCCTTAATGTAGCTGCCTTGCCAATGCCCTAAGTTGATTTCACGCAATTTATCGTTTTTATGAATGGTTTGGTCAGGAAACATGAGACGGGCTGTTTGCACTGCACGCTTCAAGTCACTGGAGAATACGATCTCAGGATTCCAGTTAACGGACATTGCCTGTTCAACTCCTTTTGTCGTTAAATCCGAATCAAGCCATCCTTGCAGCCGCCCTACTTTATTCCACACTGTTTCACCATGACGGTAGTAGTTAATGATTTTTGACATAATTCGTTATTTCATCCTTGCATTTTGTCCAGATTTCTTCACTTTTGACAGCGATTCGAAACCATGCGCCGTCCAAGCCGACATAGTTTTTTGTATGGCGTAAAACGATTCCCTGCTCTAATAAATATTTAAAAAATTCATCCGGATTATATTGTTTCGGTAATTGGAACAATAAGAAATTCGCTGCACTATTTGATACTTTACAATCAATTAATTTTAAGTCCTTCACCATCTGACTTCGTAATTTACTGCTCTTTTCACGAGATTCCTTCACAAAATCCTTGTCTTGTAAACAGAGACAGCCGATTTCATTTGCAATCGCACTCACATTCCAGTGCGGCAAGTAATGACGGACTTTTTCTGCATGTTGCCCGATGACATAACCGAGACGAACCCCTGCCAGTGCATACATTTTTGTCATGGATCGTACGACAAATAAATTGGAATAGGTGTTTACCAATGAAACAACGCTCTCCGATTCATCGGTCCAGTCCATGAACGCTTCATCGACAACAAAATTACAGTGTGGGTACTTTTTAATCAACTGTTCAATCCAATGTTTTTTCAATAATACGCCTGTAGGATTATTCGGATTACAAATATAGCAGGCATGAACATTTTTCAGCTTTTTCTCCAGTATTTCTTCATTAAACCTATATGTTTCAATATTCTCAGCTAAAATAGAATGAATGACACAATCCTGCTGTGTTAATGTTCTCGCATACTCCGAAAAGGAAGGCTGTAACAGAGCAATCTCCTGTCCATTGAAAAGCTGCGCCAAAGCCATTAAGCCTTCTG
Source organism: Solibacillus sp. FSL W7-1324 (assembly GCF_038008025.1). NCBI lineage: Bacteria > Bacillati > Bacillota > Bacilli > Caryophanales > Caryophanaceae > Solibacillus > Solibacillus sp. FSL W7-1324. The sequence goes on along the minus strand of NZ_JBBOYH010000001.1, from coordinate 1,555,755 downwards.
CTGCACCGTTTGTAACGACAACGTGTTGTGCTGCCACTTGGTGTACATCCGCCGCTTGCGAGCGAAACGGTTCCGCTTGTTCATGCGGATACCCCGCTATTTTCTCTATCAAATTCGCCCACTGTTGCTTTACTAGCTTCGGATACCCGAGATGATTAACATTTTCGCTTACATCAATGACTTTGTCTGGCATATGTAAATTCATCGCTTTATATAACGCGGCTGCATTAGCCCCATGTGCGGGCAATTGCATACAATATTCCCCCTGTTATCACAACACACCATGTGCAAACATACATGTGCCGGATCGCTTTTTTAATATGTATTTTCTGCATCGTATTGTCAGGTTCACCCATATAAGCACGAAATGATTCCACCCCACCATAACGATTAAACCCGCCTAAACGGATTCCTAACTGAACGGCTGTAGCTGCCTCCAAATATCCGCTATTCGGGCTTGGATGTTTTTTAGCATCTTTTAGCCAGTTTTTATAGCGGTGTTTGAATGGTTGTGCCGTATGACATTTTGTAAATATTATAAGGAACCACCCGGAAATTCTGCTAGGCACATAATTCGCAACATCATCCAATTTAGCTGCACCATATCCGAAATCCGCATAGCGTTCGTTTTTATATCCAATCATCGAGTCCAGTGTATTAATCGCTTTATAGCACCATGCACCGGTTGCCCCGAAAAATAACGCATACATAAGCGGAGCCGTTACACCGTCACTCGTATTTTCCGAGACTGTTTCAATGACACCTCTTACAATTTCGGCTTCATCCAAATGATTCGTATCACGTCCCACGATCCAGCTTAAATATTTCCTTGCTTCGGGTAAATCATTCGCTTTCAAGCTATCGTAAACGAGCATCGCCGCTTCTTTTAAAGATTTCTGGGCTAGGGCTAAACTAATCAAAAAGATTTCAACTGCAAGCCAAAGAAGAATATGTACTTTCATTGCAAGAAAGACAATAAAAAAAACCGAGCCGGTTGTAATACTTACCGTGAGAAAAACCGTTAAAAAGCCTTTGAACCGTCTTCTACAGTTACTGCCGTTATTCCATTTCCTCTCAAAAAACGAAATCACGTTGCCAATATAAATGACGGGATGCGTCCATTTTTTTGGATCCCCAACAATGCAATCGATGAGCACTGCGATTACACAAATAATAAAATACATCGTGCCCCTCGCTCCTTTATTTTCGTTTGATATGAAATGAAAATTCCAGAGCACATTCAATGCTCTGGATAAATTTTAACATTAATGATGATGGTGGTGTTCATATCCATGTTCTTCTGCATATTTGCGGAAATTCTCTAAATCGATCATACCTGTTGATGTACCGTCTAGGGCCTGTTCCATGCGCTCCAGCAATACTTTCTTTAAATTCGGATGGTAGCCGAAATAATTTGCAAGTAAAAAATCGACATCTTCATACTGCTCTGTAAACTGCTGGGCCATTTTTGCCATTCGCTCCATTAAAATTCCTGTAAACAAGAAGTATGGAAGCATCACAACTTTTTTTGCTCCAAGTCTGATACAACGCTCGATTCCTTGCTCCACAGATGGTGTCGTTACGCCCATAAATGCGCTTTCTACAATTGGAACGTCTAGTTTTTCCCATAACAAGCGGGTAATTTTATAGAAATCACCGTTTGCATATGGGTCACTACCGCCGCGCGCAATAAGTAAAATAGCTGTGTCTTCATATTTTTCATCAGGATTGAAGCCGACTTCAGCTAATCGAGACTTAAGAATCTCAAAAATTTCTTCGTGAATCCCAATTGTTTGACCATATGTAAACCGAACATCCGGAAAATGCTCTCTAGCATGTTCGATTTCGGCTGGAATATGCAGTTTTGAATGTCCTGCATGCAATAAAATGATCGGAATAACATGAACTTCATCCGCACCCTTTTCAATACATAGCTGAATTCCATCTTCTATATTCGGGACAGCAAACTCTAAAAAACAAGTCTCAACAAGAAGTGCTGGATCAATGTACGTTTTCATCTGCTCGACAAACTGACGTACCTCCTCATTTCCTGCTTCTACTCTGCTTCCATGTCCAACAAATAGAACTGCCTTTTTCATTGGTCCTCTTCCTTTTTTATATTTATCAATCCCTTTTATTCGATTCTCATGACGGATTCTTTCCCCGTGTTCCACCGAATAAATAATGGATGATTCTTCAGCGGTATCCTGTACAATGGCACGCGAGGTTTCCTGGTTTTGAACGGAATACCATGTCCCTTTCGGATAATCAATGACAACACATTTATCTTTACATCGCCCATTACATCGAGTACGTGATGTATGAATCATTTCATCTAAACGATTTTTTCGAATTTCATCCCGGATTTGCTGTGTTACTTCTTCTGCACCGGCACCCATACAAGTAGCCCCGTTACAAATTAATAGATGTCGCTGCATTTGGTTTAAATTCCAAGTTGTCATAGAGTCCTCCTTCTTGTAGTTGTTCAAAATAAGCTTTATTTTTGTGCACGAACGCGGCAAACTTCTCAGTTGATGACGCATTGTACTTCCCTAATATGTCTTTCACAAGATCGATCACTTGATTTTCCGGTACTTTTTTCACCAATAGATGCCCGGAACTGGCACGTCTTCCCATAGGAATTGCGCCTCCGTAAACATCAACTTTGCCATTATGGAAAATGAGTGCCAGGTCATCCTGTACCGCGTTATAGCATGCTTTAGTACATGCATTAAAGCCGATGCGTACTCTATTTTTTAATGGCATTTGTTCAACTTGTTCCAGTAAGTCCTTTGCAAGTGGGAAACCGTCTAACAAATCCCCATCACAAAAGTCACAACATTTGAATAAAGCACTTGGTGTTTGCGAAGCCACATACAAATTCACTTCCGTTAATTTTTCCATTGCCTGCTCAACATTCGAACGATGGACCGTAACGATAAAACTATGGCCGGCAGAATATTTTACAGCGCCAGATTTTTCAAGATTCGCTAACACAATCAGCTGATCACTTGTTAAATGTTTGTTTATTAAACCTGGTCGTACAATTAATGCTACATAGTCATCCATTGCTTTAAATTTAGCAAAAGTCTTGTTCGGCATCGGCAGCTGCAACGCCTTCTCAAAATTTTTCTTAGCATATTCTTGCATATATTCACCGCTCCCATTCATCAAATGCGTATTTGTAGCGACTGGTCGAATTCCTTTGATTTTGAAAGGTTAAAATGAATCAGGGTATAGACCTTTCACGATAATTTCAAGTGCTTCTGCCACTCGAACACCTTCTGAAGCAGCCGATAATGGTAAAACAACAAAACGCTCATTTTGTACTGCCGATGTTTGGCTCAGTGCCGGATCATTTTTGAGAAAATTAATTTTTTCTTCAACTGTTGTAGAACCGTAATCGATGACAATGATGGCCTCAGGATTACGCTCAACGGCATCTTCTTTTGAAACCGTTGCCCAGTTTTTTTCGATATCACCAAAAATATTATTTGCTCCTGCCATTTTCACGAGCGTGTTCATAAAGTTTTGCGTTGCTGTAAATACATCTTTATCACCACTATCAAATACTAGAACATCAATTGGTTTGTCCACCGTAGGGACCTTTTCTTTAATCTTTTCAATATCTGAATTCATTTCTTCAATCAACGTTTCACCGCGCTCTTCAACACGGAAGATCTTTGCGATATTACGAATATCCGTGTAAATATCCTCTAACTCCGGAGCAACTTTTACAGAGGAAGACTGCAAGTAACTGCCGATTCCCAATTGTTCTAATTCTTCGCGTGACATTAAGTTTTTCTCATTAAATGCACTTGCCCAACCACCGTAAATAAAGTCGGCTTCTGTCGAGATAACTTGTTCTTTCGAAGGATATTGTTCGGCCAGTACGGGAACTTGGTCATATGCATCTTGTAATGGAGCATAAATCTGGTCATCTAAGTAAGCTGTACCTACCATCGAATCCTCCAACCCTAGTGCAAGCATTACTTCTGTTACATGCTGATTAATAGAAATCGCATTTTTGGGCGCTTCATCATATGTAATGGATACCCCTTCGTTTTCGATTGTTATTACCTGTGACGTCTCTTCTGAATCTGCTGTTGCTTGTTTAATATTTTGCTCATCATCTGAACATGCACCTAAAATCAGTGCTGATGCCAGGGCAATTGGTACCAAAATATATTTTCGCAATTTCATTAATATTCTCCTCTTGTATCCATAGCTGTATTAGTATAAAAAAATAAATGCATTTTTTCTGTGAATGGATTTTTTGAAACTCCTGCAAGTATGTTAAATACTTCTTTTAACATCTCTGTTGTTAAGACGCTTTCAGGTGAACCCTGAATATGTAACATTCCGTCTTTCATAACGATTAACTTATCACAATAAGCTGCAGCTAAATTTAAATCATGTAACGCTGCAATAATCGTTATCGGTAACTCTTTGACTAGATCCATTAAATGGAGCTGGTGTTCAATATCTAAATGGTTTGTCGGTTCATCCAATATGAGAATACTCGCCTGCTGTGCCAATGCACGTGCGAGCATTACCCGTTTTTTTTCGCCACCTGATAAATTGCTTAATGCACGATTAGCTAAATGGGCGACATTGGCTAATTTCATGCTTCTGTCCGCAATCGACATATCTTCTGAGTTATCAGAACTGAGCCAGCCTTTATAAGGAGTGCGCCCCATCATCACTAAATCTCTTACCGTAAAATCAAATAACACAGTGGACTCCTGACTAACGACAGCCATTTGTCTAGCCAGTTTTTTCGGGGAAATATCCCAAACTTCCTGTTCATGTAAAGTTACTTTTCCCGATGATTGTTTCAGATGACGGTATAAAATTTTAAGCATCGTTGATTTCCCGCTTCCATTTGGACCAATAATCCCTATAAAATTTCCTTCTATAATTTCCAAAGAAATATTTTTCAAAATCTCCTTATCATCCACCGAATATTCAACATGTTGTAGCTGGAACATCTCATTCTCCTTCCCCAAATGCATAACGCTCTCGACGAAGCATCCAAATAAAGAACGGACTGCCGAATAATGCGGTAATAATCCCAATCGGCATTTCTTCCGGTGCAATGGCAATACGTGCACCTATATCAGCCCATATAATAATAATGGCTCCAATCAACGCACTTAGCGGTAAAACTACTTTATAATTGGACCCGACAATCATACGCACAATATGCGGGACAATGAGACCGACAAATCCGATACTCCCGCTTACAGCAACTACGACGCCGGTTAATAATGAAACAATGATAATAATGAACAACCTGAATCGTTCAATATTAATCCCTAATGTCGATGCTGTTTCTTCACCTAGCAACAGTGCGTTCAATTGACGATAGCTTAGTAGTAATAATGGGAATACGATACAAAAAGTAAAAAAAGGTATTCCGAGATTTGACCACTTTGCGCCACCTAAACTACCAAGCATCCAAAACATGACGGCCTGAACACCGCCTTGTTCTTTGGAAATCATTAACATAAAGTTGGTCATCGCTCCTAACACCATGGAAACCGCAATTCCCGAAAGCAACAATCGAATCATTGAAGTTTTCCCACTCACCCGCGCAAGCATAAAGACAATCCATACGGCTATTATCGCACCCAAAAAAGCGGCAAGCGATAAAGCAAACACTCCGAAAAAGCTAAATGCACCGAATAAAATTACCGAAGTTGCTCCGACAGAAGCACCCGAGGATACACCGAGTATGTATGGATCTGCAATGGAATTCTTTACTAGAGCCTGTATTGCGGCACCCGAAATTGCTAAAGAAGCCCCAACTAAAAGTGCCAATAATACGCGGGGTACCCGAATTTCCCAAATGATTATTTGCTGCGCATTTGAAGCGTTTGTTTCATTTAATATTCCTGTTTTGAAAAGTAAAACCTCAATAATTAACTGGGGTGTAATTCCTACAGAACCTACCATTATCGCACCAATAATCGATATTGCGAGCACAATGATTAAAATAAGTATCCATAGCCAAAATTTTTTCTTATTCATCGAAGTTTACCGGCTCCCAACTAATGATGGCTGCATAAAATTTATGTCGGTAAACAATCTTGCCTTCCTCCTTTGTAACGAATCGGGCAAGTACCTCTTTAACATGCTCTGAATCAAACGGATTCGATAGTATCTTTTTACTTTGTGCCACATAGAGTGCTTCATAATTATCATAGTAATAAACACGCTCTAATGGCAGCATCTCACAATTAGCATAAATACCGAGCTGATACAGCATATTTAAAATTTCAATATAATCACGTCTAGGATATTTAATTTGATAATGATATTCTTTTGCTAAAACATCATAATGCGGTTGAATCGGTCCTGTTGTTAAACCGATAATCGCCCTTTTCTTTGCACGATCATTCATTTTCAGCAATGCCTTATTCATCTCATATATTCGGTAATAGCAATTGACTCCGATCACTATATCATGTTGTTCAACATCGGCTTCTTCCCATTTTGCATGGACAAAGTGTACCGCATCGTCTTCTATGAAATACTGCTGCAGATAGTCCAAAACACTTTTTGATCCATCAACCAATGTCAGTTTTCCGACATCTTCTCTTAAAGGAAATGTATAATTCCCCCAACCGGGTCCCATTTCCAGACAGCTTGCACCCTGTGGTATGTATTGACGAATCTTTTCATAAATCGGAACGGCATGTGCATCCGTTTGTTTATAGGATTTTTTTTGCATCGATTGTGCCCAAAAGGCTTCTTCCAACGCATCATTTTTCATCCGTTCCGGCATATTTCCATGCCAGTCCAGCATCCCTTCCTTCCAGAGCTGCTCAAAATCAATCGCAAGTGGCCCATGTAAAACAGCCATCAACTTCACCTCTTTTCAACCGTGATTTCCGAAATAAACGAATAAATCTTCTCCATATCCAAATGCTCACGTACATGGCGGTCCAGCATTTCATAGGCTTGTTCGCGACGTTCAAAATCAGATAAGACATCTCCTGATATTGGTTCCATCCCTTTTTGTATACGGATTGTATTAAAATAATCACGTGTGAATAGGCGATTTTGGAAAATCCCGTGTACATATGTACCAAATACTTGCTCCGTATACACACCATCTGTCCGGCCGTCATAAAATTGGATGAAAGGCTTCAACGGTTTAGTCGCTATACTGCGCCCTAGATGAATTTCATAACCTTCAATCTCATGGCCTGTACAGCTTCTTCCAGAAACTTGAACCGTTTGCTTACTATTAATAAATGTTGTTTCAATCGGCAGCAAACCTAAAGTTAAATACGTTCCGCCAGTGCTTTCAACCGCCTGCTCATCACGAATGATCTCACCTAGCATTTGATAACCTCCACATATACCTATGATGCGGACATTTTGGTTCGCTAATTGTAAAATTCCTTGCATCAACCCGGTTTGCTGAAGCCATAAAAAATCTTCCACTGTATTTTTAGTTCCTGGCAAAATTACGACATCCGGATTTTTTAAATCGCTTAGGTTGGTAACAAAGCGCACACCTACCCCCGGTTCTTCAAACAAAGGATCTATATCGGTAAAATTGGAGATGCGTGGAAACCGGATGACAGCGACATCAATCGCAAATTCATGCTGCTGCGGCTTTTTCAAGCGCAGGCTGGATAGCGCCATCGAATCTTCAGCCTCAATTTGAACATCAAAATAAGGAATAACGCCAAGTACAGGAATCCCTGTATACTCTTCCAGCCACTCGATTCCATTTGTCAGCAGTTCTTTCATACCGCGAAACTTATTGATAATGATTCCTTTGACACGTGCTCTTTCCGCATCGTCCAATAACATCAGCGTTCCGACAAGTGATGCAAAAACACCGCCCCGTTCAATGTCGGCAACTAAAATAACAGACGCATCGGTTTCATGAGCCATTCGCATATTGGCAATATCACGGCTTTTCAAATTAATTTCCGCGGGACTTCCCGCGCCTTCCAAAACAAGAACATCATAGTTATCCGATAAACGTTCAAGCGATGTACGAACTTCAGGCATGACATCTTCTACGAATTGTTCACGATAACTGACCGCATCCATGTTTGCAAAATGTTTACCGTGCAAAATCACTTCTGATACCATATCCCCTTTAGGCTTCAGTAAAATCGGGTTCATATCCGTTGTTGCATCAATTTTTGCCGCTTCTGCCTGGACCCCTTGAGCACGTCCAATCTCTCCACCGTCTTTCGTAATATACGAATTAAGTGCCATATTTTGAGATTTAAACGGCGCAACCCGGTAACCGTCATTAACTAAGATGCGACATAGTGCTGTACATAGTACACTTTTCCCCACATCGGATGAGGTGCCCTGAATCATGATTGCCTGCACTAAAACTCCAGCCCCTTCATCGCTGTGACGTCCTGCTCGCTGTAATAATGTTTTGTCGCATCAACGGTTGATACCAGATCAGCCATTGCAATAAGATCCGGATGTGCTGATCGTCCTGTCACGACTAAATGCATTGTGGCCGGTCGATTACGAATTACTTCAATTACTTCTTCTAAAGGTAAAACATCATCAATCGGGAATTTTGAAATCGCCAATGCATTATTTAACTCATCCAATACGAGTAAATCAGTCGTCTCATCCTGCAACTCTTTTTTTACAATTCGCCAAGCCTTTTTTAACGCTTCTCTATGTTCTTCCGGTGTTTTTGTCCATGTAAAACCAATGCCAAGCTGAACGGTTTCAACACCTAATTTACGAAGTGCAATCTGTTCCCCATATGTACGTTCCGGTGATTTAATAAACTGAAAATATTTCACAGTCATCCCACGTCCGATTGCCCGTAAGGTTACACCTAATGAAGCTGTTGTTTTGCCTTTTCCTTCACCCGTATATACGAGCAGCATTCCTTTTCTCGCCATGAAAATGCCTCCTTAAAGCCAAGTTGTTTTTTCTGAATACGATGTACGTTTTTTCTCTGTTGTAACCGGTTCCTCCGGATAGCCAATACATAAAGTACCTACGAGGTGTTCGGAATCCGCCGCCCCGATAAATTCATGCAAAGCTGTATCATGTACAAGACCGACTCCACGTGTCCGCCACACCATACCTAAACCGAGCGCTTCAGCCATTAGCCACATCGACATGATCGCACTGCTAACAGCAAATTTATTGTCCAGTGTCGCCCCTTCATCGTCTTCCACTATGGCAGAAGTTACGACAATGATGAGCGGTGTTTTTGTTACTGCCTGCATCGAGCTTTCCACTAAGTTTGGTTTTGTCGGGAAGCGTTGCTGTAAATAATCAAATGCTACTTGTTCAAAACGTTTTAAACTATCACCTTGCAAAATATAAAAATGCCAAGGCTCGCGCATGCGATCATTCGGAGCATAAGTTGCCGCTTCCAATAATTGTTCAATTTTCTCCCGTTCTACTTCCTTTGATAAAAATTGACGAACTGCACGTCGTTTTTTTAATACTTCTAACATGTTGTCTCAACCCTTTCACTAAACCATGCAATATCTTCCCGAATTCCTACGACATCCCCGACTAAAATCATCGAAGGATTGACCATATTTTGCTGTTGAATTTGTTCGGAAATCGTCTCTAATCGACCTGTAATCGTACGCTGATTGCTTGTTGTTCCCCATTCAATTACTGCAACCGGGGTTGTCGGTTTCTTTCCATGTTTGATTAAGCTTTTCGTAATATGATCGATATTGCCAATACTCATATAAAACGCAATCGTATCGATATGAGCGAGACTTGCCCAGCTTAAAAAGTCCTGCCCCTTTTCTTCACGGCCATGCCCGGTAACTATAGCAAAGCTTGTTGCATAATCACGGTGTGTAACGGGTATGCCTGCATATGCCGGTGCTGCTATTCCTGCGGTTATTCCTGGGACAATTTCAAATTCAATTTTTTCATTGCGAAGAATTGCTGCTTCTTCTGCGCCTCGTCCAAAGACGAATGGGTCGCCTCCTTTTAGACGGACAACCTGCTTGTTCTGCTGTGCTTTTTCAACTAGCACACGATGAATTTCATCTTGTATCAGGCCATGCTTTCCCGGTTCTTTGCCACAATAAATTAATTCGCAATGGGCTGTTGCGTGTTTTAAAATTTCAGGGTTTACTAGTCTGTCATATAAAATGACATCAGCTATCTGAATGCACTCTAAGGCACGTATTGTCAGTAATTTCGGATCACCCGGTCCAGCACCAACTATATAAACAAATCCACTCAATTGATTTCTCCCGCTTCAATCTGACGTAAAAACTGTGCACATTTTCCCTCATTCTTTTGCTGAATCCAACCCAGTATTTCGGGCTCAAGTAATTGAGCAAGCGCTGTTTTTTTTGCATCGCCTTCATAATTTTTAAGAATAAGTAAACGGGCTTTTTTTAAAAATGCAACATAATCTGCATAACTTTTATCGTATTGTTCCTCTAAATCAGCTTTTACTTTTCTAGTAAGCGCCGGACTTGCGCCAGTTGTTGATACCGTTACAACAAAATCTCCACGACGGACAACAGCAGGGTTCATAAAATCCATACGCCCTAAAGCATCTGCACGATTTAATAATTGCCAATGCTGTGTCGCTTCTTCCACAGCATCATTTACCGCTTCGTCATTAGTTGCCGCAAAAATGAGAGCTGCATCGTCTAAATCAGCCGGTTCAAAAAGTTTTTGTTTCCAGACTGCTCTGCCCTCATCTAAATAAGTTTTTAACTTATCCGTTACTGTCGGACTGATAACGGTAATCTGGGCATTCGTAGGTAATAATGCTTCCACTTTTTGACGGGCTACATGGCCTCCACCGACGATCACCACTTTTTTAAAATCTATATTGACCATTAACGGAAAATAATTCATATTCTTACCTCCAAACAAGCTGCAAGCCAATTTTTCACGAGTTGTGGATTGGATGCGAAATGAAAATGTGTATATCCAGCGACTAGGTTTCCTCGAGAATAACCTTCCTGTTTCGCTCCAAAGCGTCCGGTTGTAAAATAAGCAGGTGTTTCATGATTTCCTTCGTATACGGAATAATGGAATTCATGACCTTTAGCAAGCTCCTGTTCACCAATTAAAAAGTTGCCCTCAACACCGGTAATTTCTCTGTAGCCTAACGCCGCTAACTTATCCTGCATACGAACGATTCCCGGAATTACACCTAGCATTTTGTAGCCATTTCCTTCACGGTTGAAAATTTCTTCAGTTAAATACATGAAGCCGCCACATTCTGCAAGTGTTGGAATCCCCTTATCAATTGCTTGTTTTATCGAATTTTTTGCCTGTTGATTTTGTGCAAGCTTCTCTGCAAATTCTTCAGGGAACCCTCCGCCAATATATAAACCTTGTGCTTGTTCAGGAACCGGTTCATTTTCAATAGGGGAGAAGAAATGCAGTTTTGCACCGTTCGCTTTGAGTAATTCGAAATTTTCTTCATAATAGAAGTTAAATGCTGCATCTTTTGCAACAGCTAAATGAATCTCTTGCGTGTTATCTTGTGATTCAAATATCTTTGAAGTCTGTTCCAATTTGTCTGCTTTTGTGACTTGTAACAATAAATCCAGATCAACAGTTGCTTCAATAGCATCTGCAAGCTCATCAAAATATGGGTCGAGTTCTCCTCGTTCAATTGCCGGTACTAGACCTAAATGACGGCTCGGCAAAGCTGGTACCGCACCTTTTTGCAAATAGCCGAGGACGGGCACGTTACATTCATGTTCAATCGCTGTTTTAATAATTTCAAAGTGACTTTTACTGCCCAACTGATTGGCGATAACCCCCACAATATGGGCATTATCATCCAACTGCTGAAATCCTTTTACAATGGCTGCTACACTTCGAGCCATACTAGCAGCATTAACGATTAAAATTACCGGACTACTAGTAATGGCACTTATATGTGCTGCCGATCCTTCATTCGATAATGGGGACTTTCCATCATAGAAACCCATTACTCCTTCAATAATCGAAACATCTGAATCAATGCTGTTTCTTGCGACAATCGTACGGACAACATCTTCTGACATCATGAAACTGTCAATATTGCGAGAAGAACGTTTCGTTACAGCTGTATGATACGTCGGATCGATATAATCCGGACCACATTTAAATCCTTGAACAGTTAAGCCGCGCTTCATCAGTGCACGCATAATACCAATCGTAAATGTCGTTTTTCCAACGCCACTTCCTGTTCCGGCTAATACGAATCGATTCATCCGGTTACCTCCTCATCAAATGTAATCCGGGAAACAGAAATGGTTGCATTGCCGCTTTTCTTTTTTTCCAATAGCCAGTCTGTCGCATTGGCACACCGTAATGCTGCGGGTTCACTGACACCATAAGCCCCTGTATATTTAAAGACTGTTTCAGATGGATTTAGCAGCGGCATTTCATTTAGCTCTGCCGGTGTATACGTTATAAACTGCCAGTTGTTTCTAGCCGTTACTTGCAGGAAACCTTGCTCATCTTTTTTCAAATCGATTGTGGCGATTGCTTTCACGCTTTTTTTGCTTAGCTTTAGTTCTCCAAGCGTTTCATCAATTAGTTGTTCAATTTCTTCTGCAGATGTCCCTCGATTACAGCCCATTCCCAAAACAATTGATTTTGGTCGATAAATTACGCCGTTTTCAAGTAATACTTCTTCCTCTTGTTCAATAATACGATCGGTAATGAGCAATGTAGCATGTGGTTTTGCGGCGATTGCTTCCTCTGTTGTCCGGTAAATTTTTAAAGTATCAGGCATCGGTGTTTCATGCAGCCACCATTTTTTTTCACCGGTTTCCTGAACAATCGCAACCTGCTCCTCATTCACTACTGAAGCACTGACAGGCGTTAATTTTTCTTCACTGTCCCAAACCCATCCGTACCGTGCGCCAAATAAATCAACCGCGATTGTTTTTTGAACATCGGATGCTGTAGTTACAATCGGAGTCGCATTGATTGCTTGTGCAAACTCATTTGTCAGGGCATTCGCACCCCCAATATGTCCGGATAAAACACTCACGACATATTGTCCTTTATCGTCAACAACGAGAACACCCGGATCTTTCTTTTTATCTACTAAAATCGGGGCAATCATCCGAACGACTGCACCGAGGGAAATAATCAGAATCATCGACTTATATGCTTTAAATAATGCAGGAAGCAACAGGCGCACTGTCCCGTCAAATAATTGAATATTTTTTTCAGCCTCGTCGCCCTGCTCAAATTTCTTCATATAATAGACATCGACATACGGAAACTTCTCCGCATACTTTCGTGCATTCGCCACACCATGCTTTGTAATGGCTACAAGTGCATAAGGTTTTGTCACACGAACTTCCGGTATTTCCCCTTCACGTAAATTAATCATCGACTTTCACACCTTTACGGAAACCATGTGTAAATGTAGCATCATACAATTTTGAACGGTAATCTTTTTCATGAATGTTGGGATCAAGAGCCCAGCCGGCTAAAATCATCGCATGTTTGCGAATTCCATTTGTCCGCATCGCTTCATCCAGTTCAGCAATTGTCGTGCGAACGATTTTTTGATCTGGCCATGATGCTCGTTGAATAACTGCAACCGGTGTATCATCCGACCAGCCCGCAGCCTGTAGTTCTTTTGTAATCTTTTTCGTTAATGTGGCACTTAAAAACATTGCAATTGTGCAATGATGGCTTGCCAACGCTTGCAGTTTTTCACGTTCAGGTACCGGTGTACGTCCTTCTGCTCGTGTTAAGATCAAAGTTTGCGTTAAATCAGGAACCGTCAATTCCGCTCCTACGGCTGCAGCGGCTGCAAATACTGAACTTACACCTGGAACAACGTCATAGCCAATATTATGGTTCTTTAACAATGCAACTTGTTCCATTGTTGCCCCGTACATTGCCGGGTCACCCGTATGTAAACGCACAACCATTTTTCCCGCATTGACGCGTTCGACGATGCAATCAACCATCTCTTGTAAATGCATGCCGGCTGTACGGATCACTTCTGCATCCGCACGGGCTTCGGCAACTAGAGTTTCACTCACTAAAGAATCTGTATACATGACAACATCCGCTTGTTGAAGCAGTTTAAGACCTTTCACAGTAATTAAATCCGGGTCGCCGGGTCCTGCACCTATAATCCAAATTTTCTTCATTATTTTCGCACCACCATACATGATAAATAATTGAGCTCAGCTCCACGCAATTCATTCGTTTTCCAAATAATTTCTTCATCTGAAGTTACTTTTGTCACAACATACGTTTTTTCAAGTAAGTTCATTTCTTCAAGTAAATCCAGCATGTCCTCTAATACTTTCGCTACTTTAATGAACACAATCCCGTCATGGGTCTCAATAACACGACGCATCTCTGCCATATCCGAAGTTGCCGGAATCATTGCTACATGGTCATCGCCGTCTGCCAATGGGATTCCTAAACGATTGGCAGTCCCATTAAATGAAGATATTCCCGCAATAGATTTCATCGGGACATCGGGATGCATTTCCTTCATTAAGTTCATCAAGTGTATATATGTACTAAAAAGCATCGGGTCGCCTTCCGTTACAAAAGCAACATCTCGGCCTTCTTTCAAGTGCGCATAGATTTTCTCTGCGGATTTAGACCATGCTTCCTGCAATGTTTCCTCGTCCTTCGTCATCGGAAATACAAGTCCAAGCATTTCCTTTTCTGCCGGATTAACGTACACATCGATTATTCTTTGAGCATACGATTTACTGCCGCGTAATTTTTGAGGATAGGCAATTACCGAGCATTCTTTCAACATTCGAAAAGCTTTTACTGTGATAAGTTCAGGATCTCCTGGTCCAACACCTAATCCGATTAATGTACCGATTGTCATAATTCCAACCCTTTCTGTGCTGTTACGATAAAAATTGGATTTAACGGTTCAAAACGCGTTAAATTTAAAATTGGCTTACTTTTTGAGATTTGTGCCTGCAGTACAGAAACATCACAGTTGAACTTTTTAAAATGCCCCATAGCTTCTGCCAAGTTTTCAATAGTCGCGATGTTCATCACAATGCGGCCATTCGGCTTTAATCGATCGACACATAATTGCAGTAACTGCTCCATATTGCCGCCGTTTCCACCGATGAAAATGGCGTCCGGATCAGGAAATTCCTCTAACCTTTCCGGTGCTTTTCCTAAAATAGCTGTAAAATCCGTACGATGAATATGCTGATTTTGAAGACAGTTTTCCAAATCGGCTTCATTTTTTTCGATCGCATATACTTGACCTTCACGGGCAATTTTCGCCATTTCAATGGCAACTGAGCCTGTACATGTCCCGATGTCCCACGCGATACTTATTTCTTTTAATTGCAGCGCTTGTAGACAAAGTACACGGATCTCCTTTTTCGTTATGAGCCCTTTATCCGGTTTTCGCTGAATAAACTTGTCATCATCAATACCGATTGACGCACGATCTACAGCTTCACGCTGCTTTAAAATAACGACATTCAATGGTGAAAATTCGGCATTCTCCATTTCATCCAAAGAAAGATGACGACATCGTTCAGTTGGACCTTCCAAGTTTTCTGCTACAAACGCATCGTATTCGGTCATGCCGTACGCTTTTAAATAGCGGGCAATTGCATTCGGTGAATTTTCTTCATCTGTCAATATCGCTATTTTTTTTCGGCCATCGATTTTTTGGGCAAGCCCTTTCAATGATCTCCCGTGAACACTCGTTAAATAGGCATCCTGCCAGCTTTCCTGCATTTTTGTAAATGCTAATTGAACAGAGCTTGCATATGGGTAAATTTCTAATGGGAGCTTCTTCGCCAAAACTCCTCCTAATCCGTAAAACAACGGGTCGCCTGATACTAAAATGACGACGTTTCTCGTTTCTGCCTGCAGCTTTTCCACGAGTCGTGAGAGTCCACCTTTTATCATGATCTTCTCGCCGGTGTAATCCGGAAAAAAGTCAAGATGACGTTTACCACCAACAAGTACTTCACTTGAATTGATCCAAGCGATATATTGAGGGAGTAAACTTGCTGGACCGTTATCCCCGATACCAATCATTTTCATCCAATTGTTCAATATTCTCAGCCTTTCCCAGCATGTCCCCGTTCATTGCATACAGCGATGTGGAAACACGTAATTTCGCTTTCATATGATCTAGTGCAAAGTAACAGCAGTTTTTACAAAGCGCTTCAAAAAATTGGTCATTCCCCTGCATGATTTCCCCTACTTGTGATGCCGTATTCGCATGTAATATTTGCTCGATTATTTCTGTATCAGCTCCAGCTTTTTTCGCGATTTCAGCCAAAAACGGGAAACTGATAGGTGCACTTTTTGAATGCACCATCATGACACCCTGTGCTACCTTAGAAAATTTCCCCATCATCCCGACAAGCGATACTTGGGGAATCTCTTTACGAGCAATATGCTTTAATGTAAATCCGACAAAATCTCCCATCTCTATAAATGCTTCTTCCGGTAAATGCGGATATTGCTTCATTGCATATTTTTCACTGCGACCTCCGGTTGTAATGACTAGATGGTCACAGCCTGCTTCTTTTGCAACACTGATTGCCTGCACGATACTTGCCATATAGGCAGAACTTGAAAAGGGCACGACCGTACCGCGCGTACCTAATATAGAAATGCCGCCCAGTATACCAAGCCTTGCATTTAACGTCTTCTTCGCAATTTCCTCACCGTCCGGAACGGAAATAATCACTTCGACCCCTTTGTCAATCTGGAAAAGTTGAATCGCTTCTTCGACGACACCATGAAGCATTTTTCGTGGAACAGGGTTAATTGCCGCTTCACCGACAGGGACGGGCAGTCCTGCTTTTGTCACACGACCGACACCGATTCCACCGTCCAGATGGACACCGCTTTTTTCTACAAAGCGAACCGTACTTTGAATGCGTGCTTTATGTGTTGCATCCGGATCGTCCCCGGCATCCTTAATCGTTTCACACATCACTTCATTGTCTTTTACTGCAAAGGATGCCACCGTAAATGTGGCATCCTTCCCGACAGGTAAATGAATCGTTACATGTTCAGGAACTTCTCCGGTCACAAGTGCGTACAAGGCAGCCTTTGTCATCGCAGTTGCACAAGCTCCTGTTGTATAGCCGTGACGCATTTCCGACGGATCTTTTTTATTTCGCTTCTTTTGCTCGTTCATCTGCCATGATTGAGATGGCATTTAATGCTGCGACGGTTACAGTACTGCCACCTTTTCTTCCTACATTCGTAATAAACGGAATACCTTCTAAAATCGCTAATTCCGCTTTGGATTCTGCTGCCGAAACGAACCCAACCGGCATCCCAATAATTAAATCCGGCTTTGCAAGGCCTTCTTTAATCAGGCGAATCAGTTCAAGTAAAGCTGTCGGGGCATTACCGATTGCATAAATACCGCCTTCCTGCAGTTGCGTCGCCTTTTGCATCGAAATAATGGCACGCGTTGTTCCAAGTTTTTTTGCTTCGATTGACACGTCTTCATCCGCAATATAACAATGTAAATCCCCGCCATGTTTTTGGAATCGTTTGCGCCCTGAACCACTTTCAATCATCTGGACATCAGCTACAACATGACGTCCAGCTAAAATTGACTGAATGCCCGCTTCTATCGCATCATCCGTAAAAATCATGCTGCGCCCCAATTCGAAGTCTGCCGAAGCATGAATAACGCGGCGAACGACAAGCCATTGTTCATCTGTAAATGAATGTTCACCCATTTCTTCTTTGATGATTGCAAAACTGTAGTCATATATTTTGTCCGGGTCTACTGTAAGTGGTACGAATTCTGTATTAAAGTTCATATTTGCCATTGTTATTTGCCTCCTAATTTTTCAAACACTTTCTCGAATGAAGTGCATACATTTTCATATTGGATTTTTGGTCTTTTAATTAAAATAACGGGAATCCCAAGCTCTAAAGCCGCCTCCATCTTCTCGTCGACCGATCCCACTTTTCCGCTTTCCTTTGTAATAATGAGCGTTGTGCTGAATTGCTCGTAAAGCGCTTTATTCAATGCTTTAGAAAACGGTCCTTGAATTGCGATAATATCGCGCTGTTTCACACCAAGTGCATCGCATTTATCCATATTCTCTTTATTTGGCAGCATCCGGCATACGAGACGAATATTTTCGTTCTGTATTAATTGCTCTGTAAAAACGGCAAGCGTTTTACTGCCTGTCGTCAACATAACTGTTCCTGAATGTGCGGATGCAACAATTGCCGCTTCTTTATATGTTTCCACTTCCGTCACGAGCGGATTTACATAGCTCTGCTGAGGACGTTCATATCGGATATAGGGAATACCCGTTAAATCTGCAGCAGCCATCGCTGTTTTTGAAGCCTCTTCTGCATACGGATGACTTGCATCCACAACCGTTGTTACGTGTCGTTCTTCGATCAGTTCCTTCATTTGCTGCTCATTTAAACGGCCGACATGATACGGAACTTTCGCTTCCTGTAGACTTGCAGCAGCAGAATCCGTAACAACAGTCGCTACCAAATCATAGCCAGCTTTCATTAACTGAACCGCCAGCTCTCTTGCATCACTTGTTCCTGCTAGAAATAAAATCATCAGTTCACCTAATCTCCACAAGGGGCTTCTTCCACTTTAATTTTGCATGACATGTCGACATAATTGAAATTCAGAATTTTCTTCACACGTTTGAAATATTTGAAGAAACGTTCATTCGGATGCGCATGTTCTTTATAGTCCGCAACAATGTCTGTTAGTAAAGGAATCAGTTTTTCCGGATCGATTCCTTCTAAAACAGGTTGTGCGGCATGAGCTGTTCGTCCTACTGGCTTGGAACCGATAAACAAATCGAACTTTTTCTTGCGGTATACAATACCGATATCATCAAAAACCGCGCGATAACATGCCATACCACATCCATTAAAACCGACGTGCAGCTCTTTCGGCATTTTAATGCCACCGAGCGTTTCCATGATCTGTTCGGCATATGGAATGGATTCCGCTTTTTCCCCGTAACAGAAATCACACGCCTTGACGATTACTACGTCACCGACCGGTTGAACGAGTAAACCTGTTTGTTCCACTGTTTTGACCAGTTTTTCAGGCGAATCGGTCGGTACCTTCAGTACAAGACGGTGGTCAGGCGTATACTCCATCGTACCTCTTTCTCCGACAACCTCTGCCAATGTAATCATTTGATGGGGTGTAATCATTTTATTGGCAACACCCGGTGATACAGCAAACTCAAAGATGGATTCCACCTGTTGCTGCACTAAAAAAGGGTTTTCTTCAACTTTTACAGCAGATGTTTCTTTATGTACGAGCGTTAGTGCTTCATTTGCCAGCTGTAATGCATTTGCTTTAATATCCGCTGCTGGTTCAACTGTTTTTTTCTCGATTGCTACAATTTTTTCATACCCGGTCTTCGATTCACCCGTTTCCTGATCCAATGCCCATGGTTCCGCTTCTTTTTTCAATCGCTGGTGCGGTTTTAACAGCTGTTTTTCATCACCTAATGTATATTTTCGCTGATAGCCGCGCGGTGTAATGATTTTATTGTCATAGTAAAATGTTGAAGAGTTCCCCACGACGACCGTTGTCAGCATTCCGATATCATGTTCCAGCATCTCTGCCAATGTTGTTAACACAATATCCTGTGTATCCCGGTAAGCAGCTTTTACTAGTCCAACAGGTGTAGCAGGAGAACGATACTTCAGCAAAATACGCTGTGCTTCAACAATTTGTCTTGTGCGTCTGCCGGATTTCGGATTGTAGAACGCAACGACAAAGTCTGCCATTGCAGCTGCCTCAATCCGTTTTTCGATGACCGTCCACGGTGTTAAGTGGTCACTTAAACTAATTGTGCAAGAATCATGCATAACAGGAGCGCCTAGTAAACTTGCACAGGAGTTAATCGCAGATATTCCCGGAACTACTTCCACTTCAATGCCTTCTTTTGCAGTCCAGCCCTTTTCGATTAATACTTCGTATACGAGCCCTGCCATTCCGTATACACCCGCATCCCCACTGGAAATAACAGCAACTATATGACCGGCTTCAGCCTGTTTTACAGCTTCCTGGGCACGCGATACTTCCTCTGTCATTCCTGTACTGACAATGGTTTTCGCCGTCACTAAATGCTCGATCAGTTCCACATACGTCTTATAGCCCATAATATGGTCACTTTGCTGTAGAGCATCGACTGCGCGTTTTGTTATATGCTCCCGATCTCCAGGACCAAACCCTACAACAAAGATTTTTCCTTTTTGCATGTTAACACCCTCCATTTAATAAATAAAAAATGCCCGTACCTCTCGTCAGAAAGAGGTACGGGCATGTGAAATTAATACTTAAAAAGTATATAAAAACACAAAAACAATTACTTGTTTCGCCTATACTTTTCCCTCCGAAAAGTAAGTATCGTTTAAATAAGCAGGTTTCCTGGCTTAAGCTTCGTTTTACTTTCACATCTTCCCATCATTACGACAGTGATTTATTGTGATTTCATCAGCTATTACAGTAGCGGGGGCTGCATTAGTCTTTCACTAATTTCCCTTTTACCTTACAAAATTCTGTAAGCACTTATTTAAATTGCAAATTATTAAATTATTATAAAAATAAAAATAACATAGTCTTTTAAAAAATGATAGGGTAATAATTATCTCAGCAAGCTTTTTTTGCATAAATGAAGTATTTATTATTCGTCTATTAGGTGTTTTGTACATAAATTTACTATCTAACTAATCAAAGATTGTTTAATTTCAATTATTCGCTTTATCATTTACCTGTCTCTCGTTCATTTAGCTTTTTGACATTTGCTACGGCATTTTCAATAGATGCCACCGCAATAATGTTAATATTAAGCTGTTCATCATTTTTTACTTTCTTCGCCTCTTCTTCATTTTCCACAGGTAAAAGAATATGAGAAAAACCGCTTTGTTCAGCAATCAAAGTTTTCGCTTTTATCGAACCTATTTCCTTCACATTTCCTTTACTATCAATCGCTCCTGTTACGGCAACCGGAACATTATTGTTGACTTCACCTTTTTCAATAAGGGCGCTTAACACAGCGGCAAGTCCCGCACTGTCACCTTCTATATCTTCTCTTTCTAAAAATTGATTAATAGCAGAAGAGTTTTCTGGTAAATAAGCAATGACGTTTTCCTTCATCGTTTCAAAATGTTTCTCCGCGGGACGTACATAACTTAGTAATTCTACGTTTTTCGAACGGTACCGGATTTCATTCGTGACAACTTCCGCATCCAAAACTTTTTTATTCGTTGAAGATTCTATAGTATGAATTAAATATCCCAAATCTGTTATATATGGGGCCTCAAAAACATCCACTGCCAGTACATTAACACCTGAATCTTCCACTATTTCAAAAGGCTCGTTATATGAGACAAGGAAATAAGTATACTTTTCATAATCGATCAGTCGGCTTTCAAATATAGTTAATAGAGATAGTATATAAAATATCCCTAAAAAAGCAGCTTTCAACTTCTTTTCGTTCCGGTAAAGAAAAAAACCGGAAATCGAAATACCTAAGCCGACTATAATTAAAATAATAAATAGATAACCGTTAATCTTATCAAAATAATAAGCGAGCAAACCTGATATGTATAAAACGAATGGCAGTACTATTAAAGAAATGCGTTTCAATTTTTCAGCTCCTTAAACTAAAGTGGGAGTTCCATGAATAATCCAATCGGCTGTTTGTGTACATTTGGCTGATTTTAATAAATGTCTTAATAATGCCGCCTCGAATTGCTTCACGTTCCATTCATACCGGTATTTCTTATGCCAATCTTCTACTTCTACATAATGCAATCCTTTTAACCACTTCAACAGTTGCTCATCTGTCAGTCCCTTATCCAGTAATGCATCAATGACCGGTAACATGCGTTCTTCTTCCTCATCGATTAAAGCGTATTCAGTATGAAGGCAGCTTTTCAAACTTTGTAATGCACTCCATAATGAATGCGTATCAACCATTAGCGGATGTCTAATTGCTTCTGCTAATAAGTCACTTCCATGTGCGACCGCATGTGCCCAGCCTTTCGTATTGTCGAACCCCCGGTAATCTTTCTCAAGAAAAAGATATTGGATACTTTGGTCAATGGCCTCAACAACGAGTTCCTCTGGCAATATTCTTTTTTCACGATCTAACCCTAAAATAAGGGTGATAACAAGTGATGAAAACGATCTTGTAAATACATCATCAGAAGGTTCGCTCTGAGTAATATTCAAGTAAAGGTGCTCATTATCCAAACATGTTTTTACTAGCACAATTAATTGTTCATCAGTAAATTTCCCATTCAGAATTAATTCACAAAATCCCCGATAAATTAAGTTATCCCGTAAATAGCCATCCGTATTACCGATATTGTTTAACATGAACTCCATTAATTCGTTTAGATTGATTAAATCCACATCAATCGATTTATTTACTACTCCCTCTAGGACTTCTTTCATCACTAATAGCTCCCTTTTCATTGCTCCATTTCAAAAAGTTCTTTTAAAGGCTCAGGAATTTTCGCAACTTTTTTCTTTCCCAAATTGAAAAAGCATCCTGATTGCTTTCCGGTACAATGTGTTTGCTTCTCCGTTGCAATTTCCAACTCCATTTCCCAACTTGATTGCCCTATTTTAACCATCCAGCACCGTCCGACCGGTTGATCGAATATTGTTAAAGGTGCTTTGTATTCAACCTCCGTTTTCATCAAAATCGGAGAAATTTGCATTTTCATCATATCCGCCAACGGATAATGTTCATTTAAAAAAGCCATACGTAAATCCTCAAACCATCTGACATACACAATATTACTGACAATGCCCATCGCATCAATATCATAGGCGTTTATTTGAATCGGTTGCTCTGCTACTAATTTCCGCATAACGTTTATCCCCCTTATTTTCTTCATAACGGACCATTGTCCAAAATCCGATGTCTTCAAATCCGATCCGCTTATAAATTCGTCCTGCTGCCGGGTTATCATAAAACAGACAAATTGACTTACCTTCAGCGAGCAGGTCTTGGCAAAGCTTTAACATGCAATGTGTCGCATATCCTTTTTTCCCATACCCTGGTCTAGTTCCAACACCCACAATCATCGCGGACTGTGAATTTTCCGCTGTTGTTGATGCGGAAGACACCATTACACCTTGTTCATCACGAATAATATAAGTGCGCCCTGTTTTAAACTTTTCCGCGCGTTCTCTTCCTTCAACACTGAATGTCCCCGTAGAAAATTCCGGAATCGATTGGAGCATTTCAATATTTTCTTCATACTCACTAGGCTGTAAATACGTCACATTTGAAAAATCCAATTCAGCAGTCGGAACAGTCAATTCTGTACATTTTGCATAATACGTTTCACTGTCCCGACGAATATCGCGGTCAATCCATTTTTTTAATGGCGTGACTAAGTGCTGGAGTCCCGATATTTCAATGCGCCCTGGATTTCCGCTGATTATTTTGGCAAATCCTTCGACATCATAATTCACTTCACTATACGGGATGTAGTTCTGATCATAGCGCAGTAAGATAGCAATCAGCCGATCACCGTCAAATTGTCCCCATAAATCCTGGATATCGGATTCCATGCCATACGCTTCAATATCACCGATGATAAATAAATTTTCTGCTGGTTTTTTATGTACAAGTGCCATTGTAATTTCCAAGTCTTCGTTTGTTAATTTTCGAATCATTTTGCTTGCCTCCTATAAAGTACGTTTACGCGCTTTTACGATAAAAGTTGTTGGAAAGTGGCTTGCTTTATGTAGAGAATAATATTTTTCTGAATACGGAATTTCTTCACCTTTTAAATGCGATGGCGTATCACTTTCAATAATTTCTACAAGTTCAAAGCCTGCTTTTATAAGGGCATTTATAAATGTCGCCATTTTATATTTCGGTATTTGCATTGGCGCATCTTCCCCTTTAAATGACGTTGTTTCAATATAACCTTCCCGCTGATAGGAATCCGTTAAAATAAACTGATGATCACGGCATTTGATTTGATTGTAAAAAGGATGTTCCCAACTGAAAACGAACTCGCCGCCTTCTTTTAAGTAGTTGTGAATTAACTTGAATGTTGCCGGAAGATCACTTGACCAGCCAATCGCATAAATGGAATACACTAAATCAAAATAATTTTTCGGTAAACCGATCTCTTTTTCCATTGGAGCCGTAAATAAATTGGCCTCGATGCCTTGTAACGTTTTCTGCGCAAGTGCTCTTTGTGCCTCCGAAAAATCGACACCCCAAAGTTCCTTTGCACCATTGTTGTTCATATATAAAAGAGAATGGCCGCTTCCAAATCCAACTTCCAAGACCGCTTTCCCGGCAATCTGTCCGATTAAATTCAGTTCCTCTTCTGTTTGGGCTAAAGGTCCATAGCTTGGCAATGCATCTCCTCCCGCAAAATGCTTCGCTACAATGTCCCAGCTTTTTTTATTGTTTTCGATAATTGAATTCAAAAAAGTCATCCCTTTCCGCAACGATATTTATCACGAGAAATCTATACTAGATGTCCCAATTAAACCACTTTATTCCATATGTTACAATCCGGCAATTTTTCTAATTTGTTTTCGATAGGGTGCGTTTCAACCTTTACGATTGGATATATATTGAGTTTACAAAGTTTATAAATGTTCCCAATTGAAGTGTAAATTACCTATTCCTCATATGGTATGAAACTCTTTTCTCGGCACATTCTAATGTCAGAAGGAGGCGATAACAAATGGCAAACAACAACAGCTCAAACAAATTACGTGTACCTGGTGCACAACAAGCAGTTGACCAAATGAAGTACGAAATTGCACAAGAGTTTGGTGTTCAATTAGGACCAGATGCATCAGCTCGTGCTAACGGCTCTGTAGGTGGCGAAATTACGAAACGCCTAGTTCAAATGGCAGAGCAGCAATTACGCGGAAATTCAAATCAACAATAATTAATGAGAAGGAAGCGCTACATAATTTGTAGCGTTTTCTTTTCATTTTGGCTCTTCATCAAGATTACATACAAAGACAAACCAAAATTAAATGAAACTTTTTACTGCTTCCCTCCGTACAAGACAGTAATAACAATTTAAGGAAATTTGGTTACGCTTAGCTGTGGTTTACAAAGGAGGAAAGGTCATTTATGAATATTTATGGTTGGATCGGTTTAGGCGGGATTATTTTCTTCACTTTAATCCCCTTATTGGATAAGAAACATAGAACACGTGAAGAAGTTCAGAAAGCGATTGTGACGGTCGCGATAATAGTTGGAATTATTATTGCCGTTTTAGTTTTCAATATAAATTTCCTCATTGCTTTCCTATTTGGTGTTCTGGCTATGATCTTGACGGAACGAAAAACTTATACAAAAAAGCGATTAACCATTTACGGAGTCATTTTTTTAATTACAGGAATTGCAGCATATGCTCTACTTAGAGATAACCCCAATTATATTATCCAACATTTAAAAGAAAATCCGGAATCCAGCTCTTTTTATTTTGCTGAAAACGGCGAACCTCTCATTACCTATCAGTCAACTGTTATACGGCCATTGGCAAGTACAGTAAAAATCCTTATTGCAGTTGAATATGCCATGCAGGTTGATGAAGATAAACTTCAAAAAGACCGGAAAATATCATTGAATGAATTGAACCGTTACTATTTTAAAAATACGGATGGGGGCGGTCATGAAGCATGGTTAGAAGCTTTAAAACAAGATGGAGGCATCCAAAATAATGAAGTCACTTTGCATGATGTTGCAAAAGGGATGATCACGTATAGCTCCAATGCCAATACAGATTATTTAATTAATCTGCTCGGGGTGGATGCGATCAATCAAAGAAAAAAAGAGTTAGGCTTAACACAGCACGAGGATGTTTATCCAATTGGCAGTGCACTCTTAATCCCTGATTTTATTCAAAAAGATGGGATGTCTGAAAAGGAATTAATCAAGGCACTCCAAAATTTATCAATAGAAGAGTATCGTAAATTAGCCCAATCGATCAGCCTGCAAATAAAAGCAGGCGAAATTAATGTAAGTGAAGAAAAGTTCGACGCATCTCCTGCCGTACAAAGAGTTTGGTCGGATCGGTTAGTTGGCGCTTCTGCAAGTGATTACGGGAAACTGCTCACACTTATTTCCAATTACGAGCTGCCACCAATTGCAGCTGAAACAATTCGGGATGTAATGGAGTGGCCGATGCAATTAAATGAAGAAAATTATAAGAAATATACACATATTGGCTCAAAAGGCGGCTCTACACTGTTCGTCTTAAACAACGCGATGTATGTTGAAAACCTTAATGGAGACCAGTACGAAATGGTCATTTTACTGAATGACCTGAAATTTCATGAACGTTTCCTGTTAAGCAACAATCGAAATTCATTTGAAAGAAAGCTTTTGAATGATGCAGATTTTCGTGATGAGGTACGTGAAGCGCTTCTGAACTAAATTTATTATTTCACTACAAAAAAGATGCTTTGCCTATTTTGGCGAAGCATCTTTTTCATTTAGTAATTCTCCGCGCCCACTTCTTACAAAATCCTTACCGTAATTTTATACTATAGGAATGCATTGCCTTCGGGACACCTTCCATGTCAAAAACCCCATCGACAATTAAACGTCTAACTCGATATTCTATAAACTGATCGCCAATATATTGATCGAGATGACCTATTACTTCTCCGATAATTCTGGCTGATTTTATAAAGTCTTTCTGCTGCTTATTTTGATGGATTTTCTTCACTGTATTGGTAATATAATCATCATAGAAATTTTCAGGAACACTCTTTATCTTTTGATTTTGCCAGATTCGCAGAACATCAGTGGATTGACAAAGCTGCTCCCATTCCCTTTCAAATATATGACGTTCCGCTTGTATCAGTAGCCGACCATTTTGCTCATTTTTATAAATTTCCATTAATTGATCTGATGAAAGTTCACCCATATTTAACGGTGTAAAATCGATATCGGATTTCTCAAAATAAAGTTTATACGCTTTGTTTGTATGAATGATTTGAATGTCGTTATCTCTGTCTTTTAATAAATAAAGCACAAACCGTAAAGCTGTTTGTTCATGTGCGTTTTCTCCTGCCCAAATGATAATTGGGTGATCACTTGGCGTTTGCTGAATATCGATAATCGACTGTCTAAAATGTTCTTCGTAATGATATAGATCCTCATCATCAATAAGGATGTGGTTTCTTAACCAATTCAATCGATTCGAAATACCTTCTATGTTATGTAAGTTCCAAACGGGGCCAATGGAAAATATATCGGAAAGCGTAATTACCCTTTCCTGTTGACTTATCCCTAATTTTTTAAATGCCATTTTCAGGCTGCCTGATGGCGAATCCCCGAAGACAATATGGGTCTTAACATATTGTACAGGTCCAATATTTAATTGATTCTTTTTGTATTCCACCAAATTCTTATATGTTTTATTAATATCTAAATAGAATTGCTCCTCTGAATAGCCATTTCCCTCTTCGACTACTTGCATCCGTAAAAAAATTTGCATTAATAAGGCTTTCTTTTCTTTGTCTTCTAATTGATTTATTACATCGTTCAATTCATCAAACAAATGAATACCCCCTTTTCATTAAATTTTACCATTAAATCCTCTTTTGGTATAACTTTCCTGAAGGTGTCATCCTATTTAATTTTTAGACACAAAAAAAATGCACCCCATAATTGGGATGCAGTTTATCGGTTACATCATTAAAATTAAAGTTTTACGATGTTTGTAGCTTGTGGGCCACGTTGACCGTCTTCGATTTCAAATTCAACTTTTTGACCTTCGTCTAAAGATTTGAAACCTTCGCCTTGGATTGCTGAGAAGTGAGCGAATACGTCGTTTCCGCCTTCAACTTCGATAAATCCAAAACCTTTTTCTGCGTTAAACCATTTTACTGTACCTTGTGTCATTTAAATGACCTCCATTTAATTAAATTTAATAAGATCACAATTCCTCATAAAGAAAAAAATTCACATATTACAATAAGTACTAAATAAAACACGAATACATATTGTAATAGGTGAATTTATTGTTGTGCTTGTAACATTTCTTATTAACCTTAGTATATACCATATTAATTCATTTGTCTATGCATATGAAACAATTCATTACTTTGCCAAATTTATTCTTGTGCAATCTATGTTTGGAAATAGATATATTATTATGAATGTGGACCATTACTAGACATTATTCTCAAAATTACAGTATCATTAGAGGCATCAACTACTTAACGAGGTGTTCACTATTATGGCAGCTAAAAAAGTACTAACTAACGAACAGCAAGAACAGCTTCTCACAACATTGAAAGATCGCTTTTTACAGCATATGGAGCGTCATCCGAATATCGATTGGGAAAATGTACAGACAAAGCTCGAAGCAAATCCGGTAAAACTGTGGTCTCTTAATGAAATGGAACGTACAGAAGGAGAACCTGATGTTGTTGCCTATAACCATGAAACAGACACATATACATTTATGGACTGCTCACCGGAAAGCCCTAAAGGACGCAGAAGTATTTGTTATGACCAGGAAGCATTGGATGCGCGTAAGAAAAATAAACCGGAAGACAGCGCTATCAATATGGCCGCGTCAATGGGGATTGAAATTTTAACGGAAGTCGAATACCGCTCTTTGCAGCAGCTTGGGAAATTCGATTTAAAAACATCCAGTTGGGTTCTGACACCACCGGATATTCGTAAACTGGGCGGAGCGATTTTCTGCGACCGTCGATATGAAACTATTTTCATGTACCATAACGGGGCCGACTCATACTACGCGGCACGAGGATTTAGAGGTTCTCTTACTGTATAGCTGTATCATTTAAACTTAAAACAAGCCGTTGTCATACATTCTGACAACGGCTTGTTTCTATTATAGACCATAAAAATCCCGGTACAGTTCTTCCAAGTTCCGGTTAATCGGATTCACCGCATGGATTTGCACACCATTTTTCAATAGCCATTGAAGATAGGTTTCAATCGCAAATGCCGCATCTGTAATTAGTACATTCTCTTTCATCTGGAAAGGAAGTTGTCCTTTTTTCATTATTTGAGAAAGATCACTCTCATACGAATATTTAATTTCGTATTGAACTTCCCTATTCGACTGCAACGAATCTGTATAAAGCTTTCCTTCTTTAATAAACCAGAACGTATCCGTCAAATCTTCGAGTAAATCCAAGTTATGCGTCGAGATGAGGATGCTCATTCCTTTTGCATGCAGTACTTGAATCAATTGTTTTAATTCAATAATGCTCGTTGGGTCAAGTCCATTAAAAGGTTCATCCATTAAAATAATGAGCGGCTTCGTCAATATACTTAACGCAATGAGCAAATGCTGGCGCATCCCGTACGAATAAGATTTGACAGGCTGATGCACGTAGGAGCGGATGCCGATCAACTCGATGACGTCATCTATTTCTTGTTGCGGTATATGGTAAATATTCGCCACAAATGACAGATGATCATAGCCGGTTAACTGCATGTACAAGTAATTGTCACTTGGCAAAAAGGAAATATGTTTAAAAAACTCAGGCTTATTGTTGGCAATATTGTTTATGTGAACAGTGCCTTTATTAATCTTTTCCAATCCTAATACCGCGCGCATTAACGAAGATTTCCCTGCCCCATTCGGTCCAACGATTCCAATTATTTCACCAGTACCGATTGAAAACGTAATATTATCCAGTACCCTTCTATTTTTATATTCCATTTCAAGACCGTACACCTGCAATACCATTATGAATTCACCTTCCTTTTAAATAAAAGCCCCAGCCCGAGTAATAGGATTCCACCGATTAGTAAAATGCCCGTACCCGTCAGAAAGTTCACTTTAGCGTTATTTGCCTCAATCGATTTCCAGCCATCTACAATATTCCATGTATCAAAATATACAAACGGATTATACATGCTACTTGTTAGTTCAATGTAATGGTTCCCTGCAAAGTACCCGGTAATGACAAGTATGGATGTAACAATAATCGCGGCATAATGATTTTTCATCAATTTCCCGATAAAGCTGAACAAACTATTTAAGAAGAAGAGTTGTAAAAATACAAGCACGCCACTTTTGAAAAGCAACGATGACAAACTTTCAAAATAGAAATAGGCATTGTTCGCAGTTGAAAAGATAAAGGAATCCTCCAGTCGTTCTGTTGCATAAATCAATATCGGATAATCCCAGTCACCTGCACCACCTATTAGCGTAGCAATCAGAAAAACAATCGTTCCCGTAATGAGCAATAAACTACAGGCAACCGTTAAATTGTAAATCCACTTCATTATATAGATAGAAGAAAATCGAATCGGTTTTGTTGCTAAAAAGTTCATCGACAAGGTCGGTCTATATTCATCGGCCATCGTAGTCCATAATATGAATACAAACAAAAACAGGACGACCAACATCAAG
The DNA here is from genome assembly GCF_038008025.1 of Solibacillus sp. FSL W7-1324. Taxonomy (NCBI): domain Bacteria; kingdom Bacillati; phylum Bacillota; class Bacilli; order Caryophanales; family Caryophanaceae; genus Solibacillus; species Solibacillus sp. FSL W7-1324. The sequence continues at coordinate 1,525,386 of NZ_JBBOYH010000001.1, read as the reverse complement.
TTCCAATCCAAAAACCGATACATTGCAAACGAACTGCTGTCTCCGTATTTTGTATTTTGTTCCTGGAACAGTTTTAAACGTTCATAATGTTCTTGGTCCAAAGCCTGACTCGGGTCATCAAATTTCGATACCCATTTATGTCCAAGCGGCCACGGGGTTATCCTTTTTTCATCCAGAACTATTTCCTGCTCTTCCGATGCCATGTCGGTCATAGTCCAAAGCGTATTATCGCTTTCTTTATAAGATCCCGGTTCAAATGAGTTCATCACATCCCGAAATGTCTCGGCAAATGTCGGAGAATGAATATCCGCCTTTAAATGTTCAAGCGCCTCATACCGCATTTCTAATTGTTTAATCATTGCCTGATAAGGATTTTGATCAAGCATTTCCAGCTCTTCACCCGTCTCCTCAGCCATCCGTTGCTGTAACTCCTGCTCCATTTCAAATTCATCCGCGACCAGCTTCCAGTGTGTTTGATCTTGGATATTCGTATTTTGCGAGCTCTCGATTATTTTCAGTGCTTTGTCAGGAAATGTTCGATACTGTTCATTCACTACAATGACCGTACCGCCAATTATTCCGAATAGCAGAAGAACGGTTAAAAGAATATGCCCTTTCCGTTTCTTTTTCATAAGCTCAAACTGGAGTAATTTGAATTTCCTATTTGGACGATACTGTTTTTTCGATGCTGTATATTCTGGAACTCCCAAACTGACACTCTTCATATTAATAACAGCATAAGTAAGACCGGTACACACCATAACCAGCAAGAACATAATGATTAGATAAAAGACTAAACGATTCGAATTCAGTAATAGCTGTTCATACGAAACAATCAGGTGAATCGGGTTAAACATAAGAAAACCAGTCTTCAAAGAAACGATATAGCTGATTAACACCGGCAAACTAATTAGAGAGAACAACAAACCTAATTTCGCTTGCTGTTTAATCAGGCAAGTAAACAGCAGTAATAATATCGCGCTGAATATTCCCCAACCTATCGGGATGAATACTAGCCATTTCCATATTGGAATTAATACAACTTCAGAATTGACCGTCACTTCAACGGGATAGTAAATTGTGTTGAGATTCCCTGATAATAACGGCGGCAGGAAAGACAAAACGTATCCGATGACGGTGTAACACAACTCGACCAGTAATAATGGCATCAAATAGCCAAAATAAATGGCCGTACTGGACAATGAATTCATTTTAAAGAAATCGAAAGTACGATTTTCTCGGTCAAACATATATTTATAGCTAAAAACTAATAAAAGAAGAAAGGCCGTAACGGGGCTGAATAGAATTTGGAATAATTGTTTTGTAAATAAGGCCGTTTTATATGGCGTATTTTGTTCCGTATAGGCCAACTGATGATCAATGAGCGCTTCAGCTTTCTCCTTTTCTACTGCGACTGAATGTTCTCCAAGATAAGGGATTGCTTTAAATGCTATGTAATTTTCATATTCGTTTAAAAAGGCCAGCTGCTGCTCAGCAATCTGTAGATCGTTCTCGTCTAATTTCTTTAAAATATCGTTTATATATTGCTCTTTCAATAGAAGACTTTCCAATGATTGCTGTTCTTCAGGAGTAAGACCTATTACACGTTCTTTCGTTAATGTACTTGTAATCAATAAATGTACGGTATCTTTCCGATTGTTGAATGTCTCCTGCAGTTCCTGCTTGGTAGCACCAGATTGTATACTATTCATTACGAGCATCGATCCGACAAGTACAATAATTGCCACAGGTAAAATAAAAATATATTTGCTTTTCAGCAAGCCCTTCATGAGAAAACGAATTACTTCATTCATCATTCCCCCTCCTTCCTCTTTAGTTTGCTGAAAATATAAATTCCTCTTTGAGCAGAATTGCCATAAAGCGGTGGCTTGTCCTTTTCAAAGAGGATTTGAAATGATCAGATTCAGACTAGCAATTACTCCTCGTCTGCGTTACTAAGCGGTGCATATGGTCCTGTTTTCAGCGTGCCTGAGAAGAAGGAATAGCCCGGCTTCCCTACAGCGTAGCCACGATTATACAAATAACCAGAATACGTTTTACCGTTTTGAGTAACCGTTACCCACATCGATTGTGTCGTTGTATATGGCACTTCTTTTGAATACCAAAGTGTATCGGATGCTACAGATACTTCAGGTTTCAAACTTTCAGCTGCTTGGATACTTGAAATATTCACGGATACACTTAAAGAAATTGCTGCTACTAAACTTAAACTTACCAATTTAAATTTTTTCATCATTGATTCCTCCTCTGTTCCTATTCCAAAACCTGATTACAATAGATGAATCTTCTACATCCTTCACTTATCCTCCACCAGTTCCAATAATCCACAGTTCCAATGTTGTGAGTAATAAATCTACCATTTCTCCCCCTCCTTTGTATTAATTTTACAAACTATCCGACGAAAAGTGTATAATATGCCTAAAAGAATAATTTAGGTGATGAAATGAATAATTACGGGCATGTCATAAAAGAAATCAGGGTAGGTAAAGGCTATTCCCAACAATATGTCAGCGAAAAAATATGCTCACAGGGCAATTACTCAAAATTTGAAAAAGGGGAAAACAGAGAAATTAAATTTTCGATTTTGAAGGAATTTTTGGGACGGCTTGAAATGTCCTATGAAGAGTTTGAATACATAAGCAACAATTATGAAATGCATGACCGCCAAAGAATTATGAAGAAGTTCTACAATCAAACCTATAATTCCGAAAACGCTCTGCTTCAAATGATTGAAGAATGCGCTGCCTATTTACAGCAAAATCCGAATGACAATCTAATCATGAATATTCAAACGGTTATGGAAGGCATGCTCGTTTTGGCAAGATCCAGTGATTTTGTACTGGCTTCTAAAACATTATCACCCATTTGGGATGATCTCTCTCAGCGAAATACACTGTACTTAGCAGATATTTATATACTGAATGCCATTTTATTTGTATTTCCGATTTCTACTGCAACCGAAATTAAAGAATTTGCTTTTCGCCATATCGACAAGTACAACGGATTTCAAAATATTAATAAGCTAAAAATAAACTTTCTGATCAATCTGTCGCTTATCAATATAAAAGGAAAAGACTTTGAAACCGCGCTACACCTTTTGAATGATGCCATCGGGAAATGTAAATCGGAGCAGCTTTTTATTAACTTGTCGATCTGTTATGTAAGAAAAGGCGTGTGCCTGAATAATTTGAATGGAACGGATGAAGGTTTTATCGAAAAAGGATTAACACTACTTCAGCATTTAGAACAGGCAGAACTAGTTAAAATGCTGGAGAAGGAAATTAAAAATAATTTAATCGTTAAATAATTTATATAACAAATTAAAAAGGGCTGCCTGTATAATGAGGCCGCCCTTTCATTTTTTATTTTTTATTAGGTAAATTCATTTTACGTTCCAATAATTTAATGCGGTATTTATAAATCGCATAGATGACTGCCAGCACAATTATGATGATGACAAAAGGCTGCAAATACTGTTTAAACAAATCCCCTGCCTGTTCCCAGTTCTCCCCAAGCTTAATGCCTAAATAAACATAAAGCGCGGTAATCGGAAACATCGCTAAAAATGTATAGATTGAAAACTTCCATACATTCATTTTTGTCATCCCGCATGGTACCGAAATTGCGGTACGGACGATTGGCATAAAGCGTCCGAAAAAGGCAACGCCCGCGCCGTATTTTGCGAAAAACTTGTCCGATGCATTCACTTGCTTCTCATTGATCAAGAAGAACTTCCCGTATTTCAGTACGATTGGACGACCACCATAACGCCCTACCGCATACAAAGTCAACGGTCCTAGTGTTCCGCCTACCGTTCCGGCAAGCACCATTAACCAATAGCTATATTCCCCTTGAGCAATCCAAAACCCGGCCATCGGTAAGATGACTTCAGCTGGAATAAACTCAAAGCACAGTGCCAGTAATACACCGAAATAGCCAAACCCTTTAAAAAACTCAATCATTGATAGAATGATTGTATCTAACAACAAAAACAACTCCAATCATTTGCAATATCCAAAGTTAAAATCAGCAACAAAACCCGACTTCAACTCCAAAGTCCACTTCTACATTCACTTAGCATACAAAATCTTTAAACGATTCACAATACAAATTGTGAAAACATGCCGTAATTATGTATGTTCTTCTATAGATTAGAACGTCCTCTCCTCATAAATGTTGCCTCATCCGCAAAATTTTAATTTTATAGCAGTGTATGTCTATGCAAAAAGCGATATGTCAGAGCATTTTTAGCATGGCCTCTTCCTAAACCGTGTAAATATAAAAACAAACAGGCGAAACCATAAGTACCATGGAATCCCCTGTTCAAATCGTTAAATCAATGCTTTTAAATCATGAATAAATTCATAAATAAAACAGCAGCCAAATCCGAATAATAATTAGCCTGCAATAATGGAAGGCCATTTAATCATCGCTCGGTTCATGACTTTCCTTGTAAGTGAAAAAAATTCTTTCTTGCGTCTGCTTTATAAATATAATAATTTACGAATACTTATAAACCTTCATTCACTTTTAAATATTCCCCAGTAAATTCCAGTATTGATTTATTTCCGGAAATCTATTATGATGGCATTAATTTATGAGAAGGAGGGATGTTTCTATGTTTTCAATTCGTTTACGCTAAGCTGGCAATAAAAAAGCAAACCCAAAAATGTTGGGCCTTTTTGTCATGCTTGTAAACGAAGAAACCATAGGGATTCCTCTTTAAACGGGAGATTTCTATATTTTTTCGCAGCAGGCATACATATGTCTGCTTTTTTATTGCGTTTTAGACTCATTACAAAATGGAGGGCTAAAACTATGCAGATGTTACTATTCTTTTAATACGGGCGGATTACCCTAACCGCTCGTATCGATAAGCTATCGGTACGAAATTTACTATTTCGGAGGTAGCAACAATGGAAAACTTAAGCTTTGAACTGAAAAATATACTTGTACAATTTTTAGATAAGGATGTACTGACAATCCCGCAGCTGGCCATTTATCAATTCGACCGCATTGGGATTGTCGGTAATAACGGTGCCGGTAAAAGTACTCTAATAAAATTATTAACCGGTCAACTCATTCCACAGCAAGGGAATGTAAATGCACATGTCGACTATTATTATTTTAAACAAACATCCCCTGCCGTTACAGATGACAATATTGACATTGCGCTTGTCCATAAACTGAAAGCAGTCGATCCCCATAGCGGTGGCGAACAAACACGGTTGAAATTGTCACAGGCATTCAGCCATTACTACGAGGCAATGCTATTAGATGAACCGACAACACATTTAGATCAGGATGGCATCAAATTTTTGCAGGAGCAGCTCCGCTATTATTATGGAGCCGTCGTCATTGCCAGCCATGACCGAAACTTGCTGGATAGCGTCGTTACGACAATCTGGGAAGTGAGTGACGGGCATGTGACAGTCTATAGCGGGAATTATTCGGATTATGCCGCGCAAAAAGAACGGGAAAAACTGGAGCAAGCTGCTGCCCATGAAAAATATGTTCGCGAAAAGGCACACTTGGAAAAGGCTGTTGCTGAAAAAATGAAAAAAGCCGAAAAGATTACCGAAGCGAAAAGGATGTCAAAAAAAGAAACGAAGGCCAAAGCAAACCGAATGTTTGAAACAAAATCGAAAGGAACGAGCCAAAAATCGGTTTACCGATCAGCTAAAGCAATCGAAAAACGGATTGAACAGCTGCCTGTTGTCGAGAAAGTTAAAGAAGAAGTGCCACTTCACTTCAAACAATCGAAAGCACTGGAACTTCATAATAAAGTACCGATTATGATGCGGGACCTTACTTTAGCAATCGGAAACAATATACTGTTGGATCAATGTCAGCTTCATGTTCGCCTACAGGATAAACTAGCGATAACAGGTCCGAACGGCAGCGGAAAATCAACATTGCTGCACGCGATTATCGAAAAGCATCCTAATATAGAACGCTCACCGAAAGTAAAAATCGGTCATTTTTCACAGCTTGCTTATCAAAATTTACCGGACGAGACGATCTGGCATTTTATTAAAACAAGAAGTGAATACAATGATGCATTTATCCGCACTGTTTTGCATCAAATGCAGTTTGAACAAAATGATCTGCAAAAGCGAATCACCGTTTTAAGCGGTGGCGAACGGATTCGATTGCTTTTAAGTCAGCTGTTTTTAGGTGAATATAATATTCTCCTGCTTGATGAACCGACCAACTTCCTTGATATGGCGACAAAAGAGGCATTGGCAAACTTTATTAAGGCCTATGACGGGACTGTGCTCTTTGTTTCCCATGATGACTATTTTGTGAAGCAAGTGGCAACAAGAACGATTGAAATAAAAGATAAGAAAGTAATTGAAATGTGATAATACTGTTCTTTACGAGAGATACATTTCTTTCATTTCCTACCGGTGTGCACTACAATAATTATTATGGTAATGATAGTAAGAAAAGGAAACGAGCCCTTTACTAATTGGAGGTCATCATATGGAAATAGGTATTTCAACTTTTGCAGAAACTACACCGGATGTGCTAACAGGTGAAACAGTAAGTCATGCCGAACGACTGCGGCAAATCGTCGAAGAAATTAAGCTGGCGGATGCGGTTGGACTGGATGTGTATGGTGTCGGGGAACATCACCGCGAAGATTATGCAGCATCAGTTCCCTCTGTCGTACTCGCTGCGGCTGCAATGCAAACAAAACAGATTCGACTAACAAGCGCTGTAACGGTCCTTTCATCTGACGATCCGGTACGTGTCTTCCAGCAATTTGCGACACTTGACGGACTATCGAACGGACGCGCCGAAATTATGGCTGGACGCGGTTCATTCATTGAGTCATTCCCGCTGTTCGGCAACGACTTGAATGACTATGATGCGCTTTTTGAAGAAAAACTCGATCTCTTATTAAATCTTCAGGAAAATGAGATTGTGTCATCAACCGGCCATTTCCGCCCGTCTATTCCAGGACGCGGTATCTACCCCCGCCCTGTACAGGAAAAATTGCCGATTTGGATAGCGAGCGGCGGTACACCACAATCTGCAATCCGTGCGGCTACATTGGGCTTGCCGTTAACATTGGCAATTATCGGAGGAAGCCCTCTGTATTTTGCGCGCATCGTTCAATTGTATTATGATGTGGCGAAAAAAGCAGGACATGATATTTCAAAGCTGCGCGTCGCTTCCCATTCACACGGGTTTATTGCAGATACGACAGAAATTGCAGCAGAGCAATTTTTCCCGTCAACAGCAGCGGCTATGACGAAACTAGGCCGCGAACGTGGCTGGGCACCGTATACACATGAAGCATTTGATGAGGCCCGAAGCTTGGAAGGCGCTCTTTATGTAGGTGATGTGGAAACGGTTGCGAAGAAAATCATCTATCTGTACGAACATGTCGGCATTTCAAGGTTTTTCTTACACGTGCCGGTCGGTTCTATGCCGCATGACCAAGTACTGCATGCCATTGAACTTTTAGGTACGAAAGTTGCACCAATTGTGCGTGAAGAAGTAGCAAAATTGAAAAAGAGATAAAGATGATCGGTCAGGGGCTATGCAGTATTTTTCTGCATAGCCCCTTTTTATGATGTATGTTTTTATGTTCCACCAAAAGTTTCAGACTATATTCACTAGAATAATAACAAAAATGCTTAAAATTCAGAAAATTATTGCAATTATAAATTTATTAAACTACAATAACATGAATTCAATAGAAAGCTGAGGTTACATCATCATGGGAGTTTTACAGAAGATAGGTAAGTTTGCAGGAAATACATTTGCGATTTGGGTTCTTGTTGCTGCAGGTTTAGCAATTTGGACACCTGAATATTTCACTTGGATCGGCAGTTACATCACCATATTATTAGGAATTGTCATGTTTGGTATGGGGATGACATTAAAATTAGATGACTTTAAATTAATTCTTCAATATCCGAAAGGCGTAATTATCGGGATTATTTCTCAATTTGTCATTATGCCATTACTTGCATTTGCGTTAGCAAAAATTTTCAATTTACCACCTGAAATTGCGGTTGGGGTTATTTTAGTAGGATGTTGTCCAGGGGGTACGTCATCAAACGTTATGACATTCCTCGCTAAAGGTAATACGGCATTATCTGTTACAATTACATCATTCACAACATTATTAGCACCGTTTGTAACACCTGCTCTCATCTATTTATTAGCAAGCGAATGGTTACCGGTTTCATTTATGGCCATGTTTATGTCGGTTATTAAAGTTGTATTGATCCCGATCATTTTAGGGATTCTTGCTCAATTCTTATTTAGACCAATTGTAGAGAAAAGCATTGATATCCTACCAACAATATCCGTGGTGGCGATCGTAATGATCGTTGCAGCCGTAGTAAGCGGAAGCCGCGATAAAATTTTGGAAACTGGATTAATCATTTTTGCCATTGTTATTTTACATAACGGGTTGGGCTACTTAATTGGATACTTGGTAGCGAAACTATTTAAACTAAAATACGATGATCAAAAAGCGGTATCGATTGAAGTTGGGATGCAAAATTCAGGTTTAGGAGCACAGTTAGCGATGGCGCACTTCGATCCCGTATCGGCAGTTCCGAGTGCGATCTTCAGTTTCTGGCACAATATTTCCGGACCGATTCTTGCTACCTATTGGGGTTCAAAAGCGAATAAAAAGGAAAACAGCAAATAGTAATAACAATCGAGTAGGAGGGAGTGATTAACTCCCGACCTCTCACACCACCGTACGTACGGATCCGTATACGGCGGTTCAATTAAGATGAATAACGCAAAGTTTCATAACGAACTTGCAGACTTTTCAGCCCTTGGCTTTCCCAATAGGAATTGCCGAGGGTTCTGTGTAATATGGGGCTTTTTGAAATGCGCCAGTACCCTTTTCGGGTGTTTCCCCATTCGTATGCTTTCCCATAAGGTACTTTTAAACGAATAAGATTTCTGACTCTTGTTCGGGGGTTCTTCCAATTCTTCCATAGACACATACGTAATCTCCGTTTAATCCATCCATCTAACGCTTTAAATATTGAAGGAGTATCCGCTAAAGCGAAATATCCACACCACCCTATCAGATATTGGTTCAACTTTTCAATTCGGTATTCTATGGAATAAGGCATCTTTCTTGAGGTAATTTCCCGTATTTTCTTCTTCATTCGTACGAGACTTGATTTCGCAATGCGAACTTTCGGTTCTTTATGATTCGTAAAACTAAAACCAAGGAATTTACGATTCCATGGGCGGTCTACTGCTGATTTCTTTTCATTTACTTTTAAACGAAGTTTACCCTCGATGAATCGCTGTACACTTGCCATAACCCGTAATCCAGCACGTTCGGTTTTCACATAAATATTGCAATCATCTGCGTAGCGAACGAATTTATGTCCTCGTTTCTCTAGCTCTTTATCAAGTTCATCTAAGACGATATTAGAAAGTAGCGGACTTAAAGGACCACCTTGAGGGGTCCCTTCTTCTGTACTTGAAATTACTCCATTTATCATGACACCCGCTTGGAGATATTTACGAATAAGTTTTATTAACGGTTTATCCGAAATTCGTTTTGCTAATGTTGCCATTAGGCGGTCATGATTAACCTTATCAAAGAATTTCTCTAAATCCATATCAATTACCCATCGGTATCCCTCTTTTAAATAGCCTTTTGCCTTTCTCACCGCATCATGAGCACTCCGATTTGGACGGAATCCATAGCTGTGGTCCGAGAATGTTAGGTCATATTCTTTTGATAAAATCTGCGAGATGGCTTGCTGAATCAAACGGTCAGTCACGGTTGGTATGCCTAATAGTCGCACGCCACCGTCCGGTTTCGGGATTTCGACCCGGCGTACCGGCTGCGGTTCATAGGTTCCAGTCAAAATCTGCGATTTAATGGTATCCCAATTTTCGTGAATGTGCTGTCGTAAGGTTTTTACGGGCATCATGTCTACTCCATGGCTTCCTTTATTCGCTTCTACTCGCTTTAAGGCTTGTATCATGTTTTGCCGTTCCAGAATTTGATTCAACATCACCATTTCGTTCCTTTCCGTGAATAGCTTTTTTCTTCTTTTGCCCAACTAGACTACACCCTCCGCAAATACCCTCGTGGAATTCACCACTTCTTTCTAAGCGTGAGGTTACTTCTGTTTTCTGTGTTCATTCATCCAAGTTGGAAAGCCAAGGGCTATTCTCTCTTAATCGTTCAGTCCTTCCAAGTAATTCTAGACTTACTTGTACTATGACCTCTGCTGACTTCTGACAGTTCAATTACTTGTCACCAAGTAGGTTATGAAGAGTACTTCACGTTTCTATCAGACCTCCCCGGGTAAGAACATGCACTTTCACACCATCTATCCGCCTCATTTACTCGATATGACCTTCGACAGAAAGGATTTTGTTTTGTTTGGCAAACTCATCCAATCATATCTAGCCTTATATGAGATTCGTGTTCCTCGGACCGGTGCTTTGCCTCCAGCTTCCTTCAGATTCCGCATCACCACGGACACCCTTGCTCTTGGCTAACCTCTACTTCTGTCTTCGGGGTTCGGGACTTTCACCCTATAGTTCATGCACATGCCGGGCGCACCAAAAAAGAGGTACGAATTCATAATGATTCGTACCTCTTCTTTTTCGTTCATATGTATTAATGGGCTTAAATGCATTCAAATATGTATACCTTTCCTTCTTCATTAAAAGATCTTATCATTCTTTCAAAACCAACTTATATTGTACTAACTTAACTTCTTTCCCTATGTATAAATCTGTTCCCACACGGCTTTCCTCTTTAAATCCAATTTTCTTCATCAATTTTCTGGTGCGATGATTTGTTTCATGCGTTTCTCCGTAAAATGTGGTAATTCCAAATTGTTCATTTGCATAATTGATTAATTCCTCTATCATTCGTGTACCAATTCCAATATTCCAGAGCGTACTGTCACCTATAGCAATACCAATTTCAGCACAATTTTCATTAATCTCGGTTAAATCGGCATAACCGATAAGTCTATTTTTATATTCAATTCCCAGACGAATCATATCTTTTTGTTGATTGGCTACACAACGTTCCCACCATTTAAACACTTCCATATGATCTCTATTTTTTTGCCAACCATTTGCTTCACAAAAATGCTCATCCCTGCTCCAATCCACTACAGCATTGAAATCTTCTAATTTCAACTTTCTGAAGTAAATTTCATTTCGATTAATAACCATTAATCATCCCACCATTCTGATTTTCGCAACGCAATAATCGTTCTTAGCTCCGTAATTTACATATGAAAACCCTTGCCGTTTTATATGGCAAGGGATGTTTCATTTAAACTAAACCTGCTATTAATAGTTATTAATCTGATATTCGTTCATTTTATGTGCTAAACGAATTGTCACTTGAGCTAATTGTGCATACGTAACTTCACTAGTTGGCTTCAACTGATTATTTTCAGCTTCAAGTAATCCCATTGCATACGCTAATGCCACGTGACCACGTAATTCCTTATCTACTAGTGCGGCATCACTGTATTTCAATTCATATATATCACTCAGTTGTGCAGGTTTATTTAGTTTCAGTGTTCCAATTACCCATTTTGCCAGCTCCTGATTAGTAAGAGCTGTCTGAGGATTAAAGGTTTTAGTAGATGCATCGAGCATTCCCATCTTTAATGCACGAGAGACAAATGCATATGAAGGATCGTCTGGCGTGATATCAGTAAATGATTCGTCCGCCATTTCAAAATCATTGTATCTAGAGCTGTAATACATGTATGTTACGGATTTCAGTAATACTTTTAATGCTTCCTCTTTTGTAATAGCGGCATCCGGGTTAAACTTTTCGTTAACTTCTAAAATACCTGCATGAATTAAATAATTTAATTCTTCGGCAGCTTTTGGATGCTCGATTTTCGGCTTGTCCGCATTGGCCATTCCAGATGCATCTAACCATTCACCTGTTTTGGCATCAATGCCAGCAGACCGTTCTTTGAAGACTGGTTGGTATGCTAAACTGTAATGCTGCTCATTCCCTACTTTTGGATGATTCACATATTGCAGTTTCAGTTTCAACTCATCCTTCAACATTTTTGTTGCTTCCTGTTCAGCTAAAATATCCGTTACTGCCGGGTACTCCAAATCACCATAGTCGCTCATGTATAAGTTGACTAAATCACCTGTTTTGGCATCGACACTTACTGAGACACTATCCCCCATTACCGTTAAGCCATTCTCGATGCGCGGGAACGTAAAGTTATAACTATTATTGTAGGTCTCATGGTAGCCTTCATTTACCGGCAATGCATACTTGTGAGCAGATGAAGGGATCCATTCTTTTACAAGAGCGATCGCTTTATCCAATGCCTGTTTTTGTGTTAATTTCACTTCATCTTTGCTGTCATCATTATCTACTTCGAGACTACTTTTGATATCACTGTAATTAATGAATTCCCCTGTTGCTTTATCAATTGTTAGTACAGTCCCTGTCCCACCATTACGATAGTTATACATATATTGAATGTTGAATACTTCTTTTCCAGTTTCAGATGTTGTTTCATCGACTGCTCCAATCTCCAGTTGAACCCCTTTTATATCTGTTGCAAGCAATTTCTCAGCCAAAGCTCGTGCCTGCCCTGCTGTCATATTCGGCTGTTTTGCCGCTAATGGCGCTGATACAATTGGTGTAATTGGTTTAGCAGATAATGTTGACGAGAGCCCGTCCAAAGTGATCCATTCCCCTGTTAGCGCATGGATACCTGAAATGACCTGGCTATTCGGTTCATATACGAGCTTCACTTTATGATTTCCTGTTGAATAATCCGGTATAATTGTATAAGACAATTGTGCTTTTAAAGCATCTTGCATGCGGTTAGCGACGGATGATTCATCTTGTTTTTTTGACGGATCATCATATGTGAAATTATTTTTTGGAGAGGTTGTTCTATAAAAAGATGATACTGTGCCATCTCCTAGTACACGAATATTAATAGTTTGATCTGAAATTGGAATTCCTGAATTTTTCTTCTCATAATTAAATGAGTATTCAACAGGCTGCGTTAATATAGATGGAGAGTAATAATCATATGGGTTCGGCACAAGCTCATACCCTTCGCCTTTACTGAACTTTTCCATAAATTTATCCGCTGATTTTTTCACTTCTTCTTTTGAATATTTTGCCGGGAATAATACATCCTTTGTGTATACAGGTTGATAATAGAATTGCTCCAACTCTAACGTATCGCCTACGAAAACAAAGCTCCCATGTTCATATTGATCATCAATATTCTTTGAGAAATAAAGTTCATATCGCACCGTAGTGTCTGTATGATGTGAGTATCCAGCCCCGCTATGAAAGTCTTTTTCCGATACATGCAGGAACTCATTTGGAAATAATTCTCGGAAACGCTTTATTAAATCTGCTTTTGTTACTGTAGTATTTGCTTGTGCGACCTGAATCGGTAATGTCTCCATTCGTTCATTCCCTAATGTTGAAGCACTAGCAATCGGTGCTAATAACCCAACAGATAGCGCTGTTGCAGTTAACATGGCACCCGCCTTTTTAAAAGTTACCACTCTTCATCCCCCTATCTCTTTCTCGTAAACATCTGTTTACACTTATATATTACGAACTTAAATTCAAAATAGTTTCACTTTTGTTAATATTTAACTAATTATTACGAAATGTTAAAGCCGATAAGCCATATATCTAACCGTTTGATCAATACCATAAGTAGTTAATTCCTCCCTCTTAGCTCTTTCCGAAAACATTACCAGTTATCGTGATGGATAGTTTAAATTATTCCTAAAAGAATAAAAAAACAACTATTTTGAAAATAGGTGTTAAAGTTCGGTTATTGAGTAACCGGAATCATCTTCGTAATCTCTTTCCCGTTTATTGAAATTGTTCCGCTAATAGGTTCTACCATGCGGTTCAGCATACGAAGAGCTGTCGTTTTACCACTACCGCTCGTCCCAATAAATGCGATAAACTCCCCTTTTTAATATCTAGAGTTAAGTTATCAACGGTCACTTTCCCACCACGGTATACCTTGCGCAAGTTTTCGATATGTAGCATAGAGCTCATTCCTTTTCCCATTTATCGTAATCCTATTTTGATAAAATACTTTATTTATAAACCCCGCTTTTCAGAAACGTAACAATGGAGACATTTAAATTGCAATATTGTAATTTTATAGTTTATTACGTAATCTCCAATAAAATTTTGTAATATTTAACGGTTTCCATCCGACTTTTTTATTTCTATATAGTATTTTTTTACGATTTCGAATTGACAAAAATAAAGTTTAAGTTAATAATTATAAACCAAGTAACAACTCGTAAAATATTTAAGGTTGTTACATTATAAAAGGAATAAAGGGAGCGTATTATGCATTTTAAAAAATTAGGATTATTTTCAGTAGCATTATCGGGTCTGCTTTTAGCTGGTTGTAATAATCAGGATGATAGCAGTGCTACAATTGAAGAAAAATTAAACTACACGATTAATGGCATTGAACCAGGTAGCGGTACAATGGAATTGGCTAATAATGCTTTACAAGATTATGAAAATCTAAACAACTGGAACCTTACAGAAAGTTCTACTGCAGGTATGCTGGGAGAACTGGATAAAGCCTATAAAAATAAAGAACCAATTATATTCACAGGCTGGAACCCTCATTGGATGTTCGCAAAATATGATCTGAAATATTTGGAGGATCCTAAAAAATCATTAGGTGAAATTGAAAATATTAATACGATTGTACGAAAAGGCTTTAAAGAAGATTTACCAAACGCTTATACATTAGTGGATCGCTTTTATTGGGAACCGGAAGATATGGAAACGGTCATGACCGATGCCCAAAATTCAAACTTTGAGGATGCTGCAAATAAGTGGGTAGAGGAAAATTCGGATACGATTGCAGAATGGACTGCTGGCGTTGAAAAAGGAAATGGTGAGGAAATTAGTATTATTTCAACTCCTTGGGATACTGAGGATGCCTCATCCCATGTCATCGAAGCTATATTGGAACAGCATGGCTTTGAAGCCGAAATCACTCCAGTTGATCCTGCCATTATGTTCCAGGCGATTTCAACGGGAAATGGGGATATTTCATTAGCTCCATGGCTGCCGATTACCCATGAATCCTTTTACGAAAAGCACAAAGATGACTTTATTGATTTAGGCGAAAATTTAAAAGGGGCACGACTTGGCTTTGTTGTTCCAGCATATATGGATATTGATTCGATTGAAGATTTAGCTCCAAAAAAATAGTCATACAATAGCATCGGGAAATTTATTTCCGATGCTTTTTTCTAAAAGGAATACAGCGATAGCGGTTAAAATACGCAACCTAATATCAGATAATTCAAAAATTTCCCGCGCAATAATTTAGTTACTTGTGGATAACATTAATTTGAAGGCTGCCTAAAAGAATTTCCGGCAATGATTTTCTAATAAATTTTGAGATCTGCTAATATATTTTTATTTGTTCTAATAAAATTGCGAAGTTCTAATTTATTTAATGTTTGTTCTAATAAAGTCGTCAACTCTTCTAATATGTTCTAACGTTCTTCAAATAACCAGCGCATTTCTTCTAATATCCTCCCCAACTGTTCTAATAAAATCTCCCTCAAGTTCTTCAAGACAAAAAAACTGCCCAAGTTGCAAACACTTGGACAGCTTTCCAATTAGAACGGCATTCCCATAATCGCTTTTGGCTCAAGAAACTCCTCGATACCATAATCGCCCCATTCACGGCCAATACCAGATTGTTTAAATCCGCCGAATGGTGCAGAACGATCCGTTTCACTATCGTTAATACGGATTTGCCCTGCTCGGATGGAGAATGCGACTTTCTTCAACTCTTCTTTATCATTACCGAATATATATCCGGCAAGTCCATAAATCGTATCATTAGCAATATCGATGGCTTCGTCTAAATCCTTATACTTGATGACTGACATAACCGGACCAAAGATTTCCTCCTGCGCAATGGTCATATCGTTTTTCACATTCGTAAATACCGTAATTTGTGAGAAAAATCCTTTATTAATTCCATCTGGTCTGCCTGGCCCACCGATTGCAATGGTTGCACCTTCTTCTTCACCTTTTTTAATGTAGGACTGAACGGTCTCCCACTGATCTTTGGAAACTTGAGGACCCATAAATGTATTTTTATCCTGTGGATCCCCTACTGGAAATTCCGTAACAAATTCTTTCATTGCTTCAATGAATTCATCATGCATTTCTTCCGGTACAATCATGCGGGTTGCCGCGGAACAAACTTGCCCTGTATTCATAGCAATTTGTCCTAATGCCGCTTTTGCTGCTTCCTTTACATCCGCATCTTTTAAAATAACAAATGGTGATTTGCCGCCAAGTTCCAATGAAATATTTTTAATATCTTCAGCAGCATTTTTCATTAACCCGCTGCCAACTTCACCTGAACCGGTAAACGATACAATGTCCACATCCGGATGAGTACTGATTGCTTCACCTACTGTTGAACCTGAACCGTTTACAAGATTAAAGACTCCTTTTGGAACACCCGCTTTATCCAAAATTTCCGCCAGAATGACCGCTGCAAATGGTGTTTGGGAAGCAGGTTTTACTACCATCGTACAACCGGCCGCCAATGCACTTGCAAGCTTTGTGGAAAGTTGATTTGTCGGGAAATTCCAAGGTGTAATCAGTCCGGCTACTCCAATCGGTTCTTTTTGAATATATGATTTCTCTCTTTTTTCGGTAAATTTAAATGTCTTCAATTGTTCTGCCGCTTCTTTGAAGTGCGTTAGCCCCATCTTAAAATGAATTTCCTCCGATTTGGTAATAGGTGCACCTAATTCAGCGGTCATTGTTTTCACTAAATCGTCTTTACGATTTTCATATTCTTCAGCAATCGCTTCCAACAGCTTAATTCTGTCGTCCACCGACATTTTTGCAAATGAAGGGAAAGCCTCCTTCGCTGCCTGGACCGCTCGATTCACATCTTCTTTCGTCCCGCTGCTAATCTTACCTACTACTTCCTCTGTCGCAGGGTTAATTACTTCGATTGTATCGGATCCAGTAGAATCAACCCATTCCCCATTGATGTATTGTTTTGTATGATTTAGCATAATCAAACTCCTTTATAAATCGACTTATAAAAAATATTCCCTTTGTGCTTGTCAGTAAACATTTGAAACTTTCTCATAAAGCAAAAAAATTCGAAGCCTGTAGTAGCGCTTGAATTTTTAATCAGTGTTAACCTATTCATTTATCGCAAGCAATTGCTTAGCGATTTCCTTCACATCCGGATCTTTCGATTCCTTTGCATAACGCACTATAAGTTCTTCGATTTCCGTACCTTGCCAATACACACGATCATATGAAAGTAATGTCTGAATCGCCATATACTGCAGATGGTCGTCGGTCGTTATTAAAGCTTGCCCAATAAAATCCATACCAATACCATTATACTGATCCAATTCTTCAATAAGAGACAAAACTACAACTTTCTGGTCGTTCGTCAGTTCATTGAAATCGCCAAAACACTCCGTTATTCCCATTAATCGTTCGATAATTTGCGCATCCTTCGTGGCAAACAATGAATAATAATATTGCACATTTTCAGGGTGACTCTTTAATTTTTCAAATACGATGTCTGTTATATCTGCTTTATAATATTTGGCTACCGCTAACGCCATATCCTCATTTTCCTGGTCGTATTGCAGAATTTCCAATGCTTCCTGCAGCCATAATGGATTATGAGCAATCACATTGATGTTTTCTTCTACTGTACGCTTTTCATGCGGTTTCCAGTTAGATGAAAAGCGATTATCCCATGTTTCTTCATCATATTGTAAATACTCATGAATTTGTGTCAAAATAAAAAACTGGCTGAATGTCAGGCAATGTGTTTTCGCATGATGTGTATAGCGCATCAGTACTTGACCTGCATACTCATATTCATCCATTGTTTGATATGCCCCTTCATATAAAAGAGCTAATATTATTGTCCCGGCACTGTCAAATATTTTCCCGGAAATAATTTTTTCGTGCAGTTCAATATCAAGCTTCCCTTTTTCAGCACACATTAATGCCGAGGCATTCCCAGGTACAGTATTTTTTAACCCTTCCTGTAATATCCACTGTCGGATATCTTCATTTGAGGCATCCAGGAAATTTAATGCTTCAAGTTTACCCCAGTCCGAAACATTTTGTGCGATATGCCACACTGTCTCATTACTGTTAGTTGTGCCGTTAGTTATTGCGAATAAAGCCACTCCGGTAAACTCTTCGTGCAATGCCACCACTTTCATACGTTCTTTATACTCTTCACATTTAACTGTTCCCAATACAAGAAGCGCAAATTTCACTACTTCGCGATGTGCCGCATGTTCTAGCAGCCAAATTGCCTCTTCTTTCACTCGGTCTTCATCTTTTTCAGCTTCAGAAAACCGCTCCAAAAATTCATGGAAATAGCTGATGACCTTCTCATCTTTAATTTTTTCGTAGGTTGATTTACGTGTTTGCTCATTCGGATTAGTAACCTGTGCTAAAAATAGCTTGATCAGCTTTTTCGTATAAAATGGTGTTACTGCCTCTTGATGCAGCTGGTCTGCAAATCCTGGCGCAAATTTCGGATGATGTTCATCATATAAAAAATCGTCATCCGGCAAATCTTTTGTTATTAGCTGTTGATTTTGCTCATATTGCTCTTCAAGCAAAGGTACGATATACGCCTTATTTGCCCATGGTAAAAATTGCAGTTTCATAGCCTCATGCAACAGCTGTTTTCCATCCACTTTCACCGTTACATTTAATTTAACAAAGCCGCCTATTTTCACATACACTTTATGTTTCTTACCGCTTTTTGATTGGAATGTTCCTTTCAGAGTTGAAAATGGCACTATATGCGACCACATTGATTTCCGTACATTTTGTGCAATCATTTGGCCATCTACTTTTAAAACTTCTTCCATCATGCCATTCATCACTTCTATTTGATGGCCTTCAAAATCGACGACCCAATGTTTTTCTACTTCTTTTGCAGCGTCATTTTTGGCATTGCGTATTTCACGTTTAAGTTCTTCTTTAAACCCCATTTAGTTGCTACCTATCCCTCTCGTTTCTATTCAACTATCATAACAATTTTTGTTAACTTTTTGTTAAATAGTTGCAAACTAACAAAATAATATTACGAGTCTCTACTTTATTAATGAGAATTGCCAGATAAAAAGGACTAGCAACTATACTAGTCCACAAAATGTCTTATTGAGTTTTTACAACTACTTTCCCGTTATGCTCCCCATTAATTACTGCATCAAATGCCTTACCAGCCTCTTCTAATGGATAACTGTAACCTACGACAGGTTTTAGCTGTTCTGTTTCCAGCAGCTTTGCTACACCGTATATTAGTTCCTGGTGTTCTTCTGCCGATACATTAAACAGTACCATCCCACGTACATCACATTCTTTTTGCATCACTAGACGTGGATTAATCTCAATTTCCCCACGGTTTCCGACAATGACGATGACACCGTTTTTAGCAACCATCTGCAAGTCAGTTTGCAGATTTTCATTCGCCAGAAATTCAATTATGACATCTGGACCTTTGCCATCATTGGCATCAAGTACAGTCTCAATCGTTTCTTCTTTAGTATGATCAAGCACAACATCCGCGCCAGCTTCTTTTACAAGTTGTTTCCCGGAATCTCGGCTAGCCGTTCCTATTACTTTTGCTCCTAAAGCTTTTGCAATTTGAACAGCCTGCAAACCTACCGCACCACTCGCTCCGTGAATGAAAACCGTTTGCCCTGATTTCACTTTCGCTCTTCCAACCAATGCTCTGTAAGCAGTCAGTGCCGGAATTCCTAATGCGGATCCCTGCTCAAACGAAATATGCTCTGGAATCGGATGAACAAAGCGGCTTTCACAAACAATCTGTTGTGCCAATGTACCTGTCGACTTACCACTCGGCAAGCTCGCGATAAATACTCGGTCCCCTGCTTTTACGTTAGTCACTTGTGCTCCAACTTTTTCAACAACCCCAGCCCCATCCAGGCCTGGCGTATATGGCAAGTTCGGTTTAATCGCATATGTACCTGTAGAAGTATAAACATCGCTAGGATTTACACCTGCCGCATGAATGTTTATCAGTACCTCATTTTCTGCCGGTGTCGATACTTCCGCTTGCTCCACAACTAAATTTTCAGATGTTCCAAATTGATTGATACGTATTGCTTTCAATAACTTCACCCCATCAACTATATTATATTAAGAATATTAGAAAAATTACGTTTTGTATAGAGATAGCTTCGTTTAATAAATTATTAAAATGTAATACTCTTATTGGTTCATCTATATGGATAATATAGACGGGGCGTGAAATAATTTTTATTGGCAATAATAATGAAGCTATATTTTGAAAGCAGATGTACGAACTCACTTCGTCATCTGCTTTAATGGGATATACACTATCTCTTTTATTTAAAAAATAATCGGAAAAGTAAATATAACGAAAGCTGCCCACAATCCGTATACCGGCAAATACTTCGTAATGGCATCTTGAATCGCTTCAGGTCCGGATTTATTTTGAAGATAACGTAAATAGGAAATCATTATCCAAAGTAGGTTTGCAAAAATAAGTATATTCACCCCTAAAACAGCAAGCCGATTTGGTGTAATACCGTAAGAAGTCAGTCTGAACATGATGGCTGATAATGCGACACTGTCAATAATAAGCGCAACAACGATTAATGCGAAATTGACATAGTCGAAGATGCTCTTTTTATCATCCGAGTCCTTCTCGGTAATAGAGAAGATTGTTACAGCCAGTACGCCAAGTAGTATACCGTTGAAGGCAATCAGGAAATCGCGGTCCAAAAATGGATTTTTACCGACTGATAGGACCGTTATAAGGTATACAAGCAAAGTAATTAATACTAACGGGCTAAATATTTTTGCGATAAATGGAGTTATATTTTTGGCCAACTTTAAATTCATAGAAACAAGATGTACACCAACAACAGCAAGTGCCACTGCCCCAAATAAAACGATATTACTAAAATAGAAGTCCTCAATATCTAAGCCAATAAAGCTGAATAACTGCAACGTTAATAATGCAAGAAACATCCCGCTAACTGCCATGCTGGCGTAAAGAATGCCATATTCCAAATTAAATTTGATATAAGCTAATCTTGTACTGCTATTTAAATAATCATTTCCTGT
Source organism: Solibacillus sp. FSL W7-1324 (assembly GCF_038008025.1). NCBI lineage: Bacteria > Bacillati > Bacillota > Bacilli > Caryophanales > Caryophanaceae > Solibacillus > Solibacillus sp. FSL W7-1324. The sequence goes on along the minus strand of NZ_JBBOYH010000001.1, from coordinate 1,504,178 downwards.
ATATGCTAGCCCTAATAACACCCATAAGAAAATCGGGAAATGTAAATATGCTAAAATTATGCTATCGTCATTGAAATTCAATGGCAGCATATTCAAATAAATTCCTGAAACTAAGAACATTGCCACTAACGAATAAATGATATTTCTTTTAGTTTTATGCTTGTAAACAAAGTAGGCAGCAATAAACGGAATAATACCAAATGCCAGATTAATCGGAGCGATCGATTCCTGCTCGAAAAAATGGAATATAATTCTTGTGCATACCCCTGCCATGATCGCTAATATTCCCATGAAAATAAATCCACTTTGTAATGACGCAGACCTTTTTTTACTATCCATTTCATTGAAATTCAATCTTTCATACCAAACACTCAAAATCGGGGAATCAGAGTTTTGTTCCCATGCCTGTTTAAATGACTTAGTAAAAGCTTTCGGGTCTTTTCGATACATTTTCTCCAGTACATCGGGTTTAGTAATATTTTCAATAACCAAATTATTACTCTCCATTGCTTTCCCTCCCTCAATTATGTTCCACCTAAATTTCCTCATCACTTTTGTATTCTAAAATATCTCCAGGCTGACAATCCAACGCCTTACAAATCGCCTCTAAAGTTGTTATTCGGATGGCTTTTGCCTTTCCATTTTTCAATATGGAAAGGTTAGCCATCGTAATTCCAACCTTTTCCGAAAGTTCTGTTACACTCATTTTCCTTTTTGCCAGCATCACATCAATATTAATAATAATTGCCATAGTTATTCACCTCAGACCGTTAAATCATTTTCAGATTTAATATGAATTGCTTCCTGTAAAAGTTTTTGAAGAACCGCTGCGAAGACTGCAATTACCAATGAAGCAAAAGGAACAACTAATCCGACAAAGATAACACCCGGTGCGTCATCCAATTCTGCAAATACATAAAACAGCGGTAAAACGAATAAATGCAAAATACTAATTGTGATGGCACAATATTTTATTTTCTTTAAAGGTTTCACAGCTAGCTCAGAGAACGCTTTATTATTGTCGATAAAGCGTAAAAGTAGGAAAGCCTGATACAAAGCAAAGAAATAAGGAATTGCCGAAGCATCGAAAACGATGTAAACAAAATATTTTACGAATGCAAACTCCGGAAGCATTTTTGATGCTACATTTGCCAACTCAGGTACTAAAAAGATGCATAACGCCAAAATAGGAATTCCTAAAAAAACAACAGCAACTTTTAAAAACAACGTAGTTACTTTTTCCATAATTCGCACCTCATTTATTTATTTTCAATTTTGATTTTAATATATGATTTATCGTAAATCAATAAATATATATCTAGTTTCGTGATTTATTTATTGCATATTAGGTTTTACATTTACAATTCCAAAATAAAAAGCTTGGAAAAACCTTACTAATTAAGGCTTTCCAAGCTTATATTCATTGCTATTTAATTTTTTTCACTTTGCCCCTCTTATTTTAGGAAGCTTAAAAAGTTAGAGAATGATGCTACAAGATCTTGGTAGTAACCAATGACTTTATCTTTTAGTGCGATTTTTTCACTTTGATTTTGTTCTTCTTCAGGATCTACACTAATTTCTTCCGTATCTGTTTGGACTGGTTCTTCTTCCGGCTCTGAAACAGTGTTTTCCACTTCTTCACTAAATTGCTCTGGTGTTTCTACAGTAGAAGATAACTCTTCAGTTGCTGCATCTACTGGTACTTCCAGATTTTCATCAGTTTCAACCGGCAGAACAGTATTTTCAACAGGGATGTCTAGTGAAGATTCTTTCTCTCCAGTTGTTGGTACTGTTTCAATAATATCAGTTGCTTCATCTGTTACTGGTGTATTCTCTGTTTCTACATCTACTGGAATTTCCTGGCTTTCATCAGTCTCTGCTGGCAAAGCTGTATTTTCAACCGGGATATCTTGTGCAGAATCTTCCTTTACAGTTGTCGGTACTGTTTCAACAATTTCCGTTGATTCGTCAATTACTGGAGTTTCAGTTAATTCAGTAGATTGGTCAGAATCGAAATTACTTAAATATTGTTCAATATGAGTTTGGTAGTAGTTAATTAAGCTTTGGTAGCTATTATCGATAAATTGATAAGATTCTTCTACCCATGTAGTAAAATCATTTTCTGGTGTAACTACTTCTGTTAGATCATCTTCAGTCACCGGTACTGCGGGTTCTTCAGTAATATCTTCTTCCACTGGTTCTTCTGCTATCGGAGTTTCGGTCTCATCAGTTCCCTCTTCTCCCGCTTCGTCATCTTCTGACACTGGAGCTGCCGGTTCTTCCGTTACATCTTCTTCTACTGGTTCTTCTTCTGCTACCGGTGTTTCTGTCTCATCAGTTCCCTCTTCTCCCGCTTCGTCATCTTCTGACACTGGAGCTGTCGGTTCTTCTATTACATCTTCTTCCACTGGTTCTTCTTCTTCTGCTACCGGTATTTCTGCATCATCAGTTCCCTCTTCTACTACTGGTTCTACTTCAGAAACTGGTGCTGTCGGTTCTTCCGTTACATCTTCTACTGGTTCTTCTTCTGCTACCGGTGTTTCTGTTTCATCAGTTCCCTCTTCTTCCACCGGTTCTTCTTCAGAAACTGGCACTGTCGGTTCTTCAGAAATATCTTCTACTGGTTCCTCTTCTGCTACCGGAGATTCTGTCTCATCACTTAACTCTTCTTCTGCTTCGGCTTCTGGAGCATCAACTGTTACATCATCACCAGACACCGGTGTTTCTAGCTCTTCTGTTATACCATCATCCGTTGTATCATCTATATTATCTGTCTCATCTAATTCATCTGTCGTTTCGGTTTTTTGCTGGGCAACTTGGCTGACAAGCTTCCCTTTTTCAGGAGAACCTGGCAGGCTCTTTGCAAATTCAGACACTTTCTGCCCGTGATTTTTTATGTGTTCAATAACTTCCTGATTAACATCCTTTGCATCCAATTCCGCTGCTGAGATAGGTGCACCTGCCGCTAAAAATGATGCAGCGATAAATGATGTTGACATCACTAGTGGCGCTACTTTCTTAGAAAAATTCTTATTTGCTGTTTTAGAGTCCATTTGTTTTTTGTTCATTACTTGATCTCTCCTAATTCGTATTTTGTACTGATAGGATGGATTTTTCATTAACCTCGGCTTTAATCGTTTCACCTCTGATTGAACCGAGTAAAATGATTCCTCAATTTATTTGGCAGCACCATCTACTGCCTGCATAAAATATAGCAAAATTATATTACGATATTGTTTTACTCATATTAAAAGAGTTGATCTCCCCATTACGAATCTTTCGAATTTTGCAATATGTGAAATAAAAAAACCTGATAAAATCAATCCGTTTTTATATAATGAATACGCTTCCACATTTGTTCTGTTAGTAATTTTAAAAATTTTCCTTACTTTATAATTTGGTGAAAACATTTTACATATATCACGGGACAGTAATAATTATCTAAACTAATAAGACATTTTTCACCGCAATATTACCAATTAGAATTACACCAGGTTCAAATAGCTTAAATTTCCGGTATAACACCTATTTATCTATGTATCATGCATTCTAATATCCTTGTAAAAACAGGAATTTATAAATTACTATAAATTAAAAAGGCATTTTAATAATCCAAAGATGTAAGTAGCTCCTTAGATATCAAAATGCCTCGCCAACTATTCTATTCATTTAAACAATCCTTTTGGTTGTACGAAAACCGTATTTTTTAAAGTTTTAATGGTAACTTCATAAAGATGTTGCTTAAGGTCATCCCGATTTTCCATTCTCGTTTGCAGCGAAGAATAAGAGATGATCGGTTCCAATCTTTTTAATACTTGAACAATTTCATTAGGATTAAATTGCTCGACCATAGTTAACCTCCCCTCTATTTTTTACTCCTTTCATGATTTGTCTTTGTGAGGTCATTCGATAATACGTCAATTGAATTTCGTAAAGAATCGATTTTGCCTTCAAATCGCATTAATAAATAAATTGCAATCGTAATGGGAAATCCGAAATTCCCTAATATTTGAAACAGCTGCCCCTCAATCATTTTCCTCCCTCCCTTCTCTCAAAATTCTAATTGCTTTATGAATCATCTTAGAAATGGCTTGTTGTGAAACATTGTAAATCTTCGCAATTTCCTTCTCAGTTAACTCATTTACATACCGGTAATACAACACTTGCTTTTGCTTCGTATTTAAACGTTTTAACAAAGTTATTAACATTTCATCACTCAACAAGCTCTCTAAGTCATTCTCAAAAATGCTTTCGAATTGTACAGAAGAATTTTCATCTTGAACGGTGTCTACCATTGTAAGGCTTTCATTTATAGGTGCATCCAAATTTAATTCGTATTTTTTATTGTACTCTCTTAGCTTGGAATCAAATTTTTTTGATTCATAGATAATTGCTTTTTTTATATAGGCGATACGTATAATCAGTTTTTCAAAGTATTTGAATTGTTCATTTAAAGCATCCGCATTCGTACTTGTCGGATCCTGCAAGTATGCATTATACAGTTTGTTGTAGTCTTCAATCTCTAAAAAACTTTTAAACACATTACTATTCACGACATCAGGATTCAATATCTTCATTCGTCATTCCCCTTATCTTTTTAGTCTTAAAACCTGAACTTCTGTTCGTTTTTAATTAAAAAGACTGAATAGAATGCTTATCCCTTATTAATCCCTTATTATATAAAGGGGATTTTCCTAAGAATAATACAACCAAAACATTACGTTTTATTGAAATATTTCAGAAGAAGATGCACCAGGCGTACGAGTTGGGAATCTATTACGACTGGTGCCATCCATTTAGTGAAAATGTCTTTTTATCCCCCGCCAATTCCTACAATCCATAATTCCAGCGCGATAATAATAAACTCAACCACTTTCTCACCCCCTTTTTTTACTAATTTTACATAAATTACACTTTCCGAACTTATAATATTAGTAAATGAATATTTGGAGGGTATTATGAATAATTACGGAAAAACATTAAAAAAAATTAGAGTCGGCAAAGGATTTTCACAGAAATATGTTTCCAACAATATTTGTACACAAGGTAATTTCTCCAAATTTGAACTAGGTGAAAATAAAGATATTAAGCATTCAACTTTAAGTGAATTTTTAGTACGAATTGAAACATCCTATGAAGAATTTAGATATATTGATAATGGGTATATCATGCCGTTAAGGGATGAAATTATTACGAATTTCTATAATCAAACATATAATAATTCGGAAAATTTATTGCAATTACAGAGAAGTTGTATTTCATTTTTAAAGGAATTTCCTGATGATCATTTAATTAATAAAATATTTATTATTATAAAAAGTTTAACAATATTGGCTAATACGAACGATTTTCATAGTGCGAAATTACTTGCCGAGCCCATTTGGACAGAATTATCCCGCAGAGACGACTTGTACTTGTCCGATATCTTTTTACTAAATTCCATACTTTATATTTTTCCGATTGAAACCGCTGTCGAAATGAAAAAATTCGCTTTTCGACATATTGAAAAATACAAAAACTTCCAGAATATAAACCGGATTAAAATAAATTTTTTAATTAATCTCTCTTTGTTATATTTAAAAAATCACGATTATCATATGGCTTTAAAACAATTAGAAAACTCTATTGAACTATGTAAAATAGAGAAACTTTTTATAAATCTGTCTATATGTTATATACGTAAAGGGATTTGTTTAAATAATTTGGGTCATTGCGGATTATATTGGCAAACTAAAGGGATGAATATGTTGGAAGTTTTAGACGAAATCGAATTGCTTTCCATATTAGAAACAGAAATCGATAAATACTCAAATTAAAATAAAAAAATAGATGTGCAATACGAGATTCTTGGTGTATTGAAGATGGCTAGTGTTATTGCCGTTTATCTACTAAAAGCAGCCGTCGATGAAGACAATAAAAATAAGAGGCCGGGACATAATTAGAATTATTGCAAAATAAAAGGAAAGCCTTTATTAAGAAATGGATATATTGCAAAATTGATTGGAATGGAGGGCGACTCCTGCGGGAATAGCGTGACGCCTGAGACTACAGGCTCAGGCCACGCCCGCGGAAAGCGTCCCGGAATGGAAATCAATTTTAACGCTCAGCAAAAAAACGCTATTTTTCCAAAGAAAAATAGCGTTTTTGAGTTATGTCCCCCCTCATTATTTAATCGCATCTTCCTGCAGTTTTTTCAATTCTTTCTCTATGTACATTGCTCGGTCCGATGCTTTAATCATATCGTCCAGATCTGCATATGCAACATCCGTTGTATAGTGCCATCCAATGCTTGCCGAAACATTGATAATATGCTGATCTAGAATCATTGGCTTCTCTAGAGCAGATTGGATTCGATTCATTATCTTTTTCAATATCGAATTATTCACATTAGCCGTGAGAACGACGAATTCATCTCCCCCTAACCGGCACAGTAAATCGGTTTCCCTTAATACGCCATCGATCCTTAGAACAATAATCTGTAATAATTGATCCCCAATTTCATGGCCGTATGTATCATTAATCTTTTTAAAGCCGTTCATATCAAGGAACAATAAGGCTATTGAGTCGACATTCTCATGTTTCATTAAATCAAACTTTTCCCTAAGCAATGAACGGTTTGCTGCACCCGTTAAAGGATCGTGATAAGCCAAGTCCTGTAACTTGTCGTTTGCCTCCCTCACTTTAAGGATGAAAACAATAAGAAAAATGGTGATAAATATTCCAAACAGTATTAAATAAATAAAGTCTTCCTTGACGACATTCGGAAAAATTTCATCGTGAAGATAGAAAAACGAATAGAATGTAAGAATGATCGAAGCGGCTCCTGCCATCAAAACAGCTTTGATCTGCTGATATATGGCACTTAGCGGAAGGGCGAGCCACATGAAGAAATAATTTACTAAATACGGCGAATCAGTAAGCAGATAATAAAAATATAAGTACATACTGATGATCATAAAATACATTGTGAATTTGGCGTTTACTTTCTTTTGAATTAGCAAAATCATGATAAGCCCAAAGATTCCAAAGAAGAATGCTGGAGGAAAAATACTCGCTATACCTTCAATCGATATATTAATTATTATTTGTGTAAAATAAAATACACTTATTAATAGAAGTAATAATGAATTTCTTCGATGCATTTCAATCATACTTTACCCTCCTCTACATCTGTATTGGGCATTATTGTTTATTTAACTTGTAATCATTTACTTTATTATAGCTTATGGCAGAATTCTATGCAGTGAATAATAATCAACTAAAAAAAGATCTTTCGACAGTTCTTGAAACTGATGAAAGACCTTCCTTTAAAATCTATATTCGTATTTTAAATACTTTATTCGTAATCGGTGCGAGAAATTTAACCCCTTTTTTCGTCATCATATCACCTAATATATGAGATAAATAGGCCATAGTGGAGATGATCGCTAAATTTTCCGCGCCTGTACTCACTTCCAGCAGATGGGACATATATGCCCAAAATAACACTGCCCAAATTGTATGGGTGAAGCCCCGATGCGGAAACCAGCCAGCTGCCCCAATATAAACGGCAAACAAAACGAGCCACCATAATTCATCAGTAATTGCATAATACAGAAGGAATAAACTTAAAATCGTCATTATGATATTTTTCAGCGTTTCCTGACTTCTCAAGGACATTGCGATAATAATAGCACCCAACGCTAAAAACAGCAGCTTATTTTGTTGCGTAAACCAGTCACCATCCAGAAAAGGCAAAAGATTTACGTAGGCAGCCAACGATAGAATCATTATAATTCCGCCAACCATTTGTCCGCCCTTTTTTATTTGTTTCGCTGTTTTCGTTACATGTTTATTCAACAGATTGTTCCCATCCAAATCCGGAGCAAGTGAAGCTACTGCGGATACAGCTAAAACAACCGGGATCATCTCAGGTGCCTGGCTGACAGATGCCAATGCCCCGATTCCTAACCCAATTGTTAAATGCGTTCGACCTTTCATGATGTCACCTCTTTGTTGTAAAGTCTTTTAGCGGAATTTTTACCGCGCACTTCATATGTAGTCAAAGTGTTCATTGTACTTAATGAAGTTCTATTAATCAAGTTTTTTCAATAATGAAGCCTGCTTCACTTTATGTGCAGCTCTTTCGGTTTATTACTTACCGATCGTTCACAATTCACGTCAGCCTTTGCGCTCGGTTATATATAAAAATACTGCAAAGCATGATTAATGAAATCATCGCAAACATATAATCGATATAAACCGTTAACAGCCATCCACCGATAATCGGTCCGAGAAACCCTCCTATATTTTTAAACTGTGATGCACCAAGATATGTCCCCTTCTGATCCTCAGGTGCAATCTCCTCAATAACTGCATTCATCATCGGAAAACAGAAAATCTCACCGACCGAGAACACAATCATACTCGCAATGAACATCCAAGAACTGTCGGAAACACCAAACAGAAATAATCCGACCGCAAAAATGACGACACCGATTTTCAGCGAACTGTATATTGAAATTCTCTCGCTTAATACGGTTAAAGGCAGCTGAAATGCCAGTACTGTAATGGAGTTTGCGACAATCACATAGGAAAAGAGCTTCACCCCATCCTCCACATTCATATTAATGAACTGTGGGAGTGTCGAGTTGAACTGGGAATATCCAACCGTGATCAAAATGCCCCCTGCGATAAACAGCAGCAGCTTCTGATCATGGAACACCGCTTGTAATACCGACCGGATTTGATGATTTGATTTAAGCCTTTTTTGCTTCATTTCATAACGGTTTAATACGATAAATAAAAATAGGCCATACAGCGCATACATAATGCCGGTAATCATAAACGGTGTCGCCGGGCTTGAAAGGCTTGCGACCCAGACACCGAGCAACGGTCCCATAACAGCCGCAATATTAATGGCCGTATACCGTACGGAAAACAGCCTTCTTTTTTTGGCATCTTCCGTAAAATCAATCATCAGCGCTTGCGTACCCGGTTCAAAAAATGAGCGGCATAGCCCGTTCACCGCATTCAACACGACAAAGTAAACAGCTGAAGGAGCTAACGCAAACCCAACGAATGTAAGGCTCCATATAAAGACTGTAATAATAATAACCGCTTTTCGTCCGAATCGATCGGTTAAATAACCGCCAATTAACCCGCCGAATGTTGAAAACAGAGGGGCAATCCCAATTGTAACGCCGATTAATAAAGGTGAGGCCTGTAGTTCATTATGTAAATATAAAGCTAAAAACGGGATTGCCATGAAACTGGCAGTCCGTACAAATATCGTGCCACTTAATATGATCCATACAAGCGGATGAAAATAATTAAAAATCCTTGCCATAGCCTGCCTCCTGTAAATTTGAGAGATAACTTCCATTATACAGAATTTTCGTAAAGAATATTTCTTTAATATGAAATTACTGTATGGTTCCGCTTATCAATTTCAAGATAATGGTATAATGACTGAAAATAGTAGGTTAGGAGGTTTTATGTAAGTGAAGCTGACAAAAGAAGAAAAGTCCTGGATTTTATACGACTGCGGGAATTCGGCTTATTCCATTGCAATCACTACCGCGCTTTTTCCCATTGTCTTCGGGATGTTTCAAGGTGTGAACAACATGGATTTAGGTTATTTCAATTCACTCGCAAGTATACTTGTCGCCGTTCTTAGTCCTATATTAGGAGCCTTTGCTGATTATAAGGACAAGAAAAAACGTTTCTTCACATTTTTTGCGTTAGTCGGAATTATTTCCACTCTTTCCTTTACATTTATTTCACCGGATAGTGGGCAATGGCAGCTATTAATCGTCATGTACATTCTTTCATGTATCGGTTTTGCAGGCGCCAATATTTTCTATGATTCTTTCTTGGTCGATGTAACAACAGATGAGAAAATGGATAAAGTATCATCATCCGGCTTTGCTTTCGGCTACATTTCAAGTGTCATTCCATTTGGGATCAGTTTAGTCGTCATCTTAGTGATGGGGATGGATGCCGCGATCGGTTATCAGATCGGCTTTTGTATTACCGCGCTATGGTGGGGATTACTGACGATTCCGATGATTAAAGACGTCAAACAGCGTCATTATATAGAACCCGAGCCGAATCCGATCGGCAATAGTTTCAAGCGATTAGGTCAAACTTTTTTAAATATTAAAGACTATAAAATCGTATTCATGTTTTTAATCGCTTATTTCTGCTATATCGATGGTGTCGATACAATTATAAAAATGGTTGTTCCGTACGCGACAAGTGTTTTAGGCTCCGACGGGCTGAATACATTTATGCTGTTGGCCATTTTACTCGTTATTCAAATTGTAGCGTTCCCTTTTGCTCTGCTTTACGGTTCACTTGCAAAAAAATATTCGACACGGGCATTAATTATTGTCGGGATTACAACTTATATAATTGCCTGTATTGCAGCATTTTTCATTTCGGAAATGTGGCATATCTTTATTCTAGGTATTATGATTGGCTCTGCTCAAGGCGGGATTCAGGCATTAAGCCGTTCGTATTACGGGAAAATTATTCCGAAAGAACGCTCCAATGAATTTTTCGGTTTCTATAATATTTTCGGAAAGTTTGCGGCGATTATCGGTCCTTTTTTAATGGCACTGACAACAACGATGACCGGTGAAGCGAGATACAGTATTTTATCTATAATTCCTTTATTCATAATCGGGCTCATTGTCTTTTTAATGCTGCCAAAAGATGCGCATGAACAAACTAAATTAGCAGGGTGATCGAATGAAGAAAAATAATAAATATGTAATTGTCGTTTCATATGATGCCTTTTCAAAAGATAATTGGGAAAGTGCAGCATCAAAACCGAATTTAGCAAAACTGATTGAACGAGGGGCCTCCACAAATTTAATGAAAAGCGTCTACCCTACCCTCACCTATGTTATACACAGCTCCTATGTGACAGGTGTTTATCCAGACCGGCACGGAGTTTTTCATAACAATCCATTTCAGCCGTTCGTGCCTGAAAACGATCAGAAATGGCACTGGTTCCGAAGTGATATCCAAGCACCAACTGTATATGAGGCAGCTGGTAGTAAAGGACTGACAACTGCAGGACTATTATGGCCCGTATCAGGAAAAGCGGATATTCACTTTAATATTCCAGAAATAAAAGCGATTAAAAATGAAAACCAGGCACTGAAAATACTGAAAAGCGGCAGTAAATTGTTTACGATGCAAATGGAACTGAAATACGGAAAAGTTCGGCAAGGGATTCAGCAGCCGTATTTGGATGATTTCACAACACTATGTGCAGTAGATACGATTAAAAAGAAAAAGCCGAATTTACTTCTAATGCATTTAATTGATCTCGATGATACGAAGCATTTGTATGGAACAAAGGGGCCTCATATCGAAGAAATCATTGAACGGATGGATCGCCGAATTGGAGACCTCATCCAGGCGACAATCGATGCGGATATTTATGAAGAAACGACTTTTATAATCGTCGGAGATCATAGTCAGCTCGATGTTCAGTATAAAGTGTATTTGAACCGGATTTTATACGAGGAAGGCCTGATTTATGAGGAGAATGGAAACTGGCATTGGCGTGCATATGTTCAAAGTGCTGGTGGAGCCGCGTATTTGCATGTACAGCCCGGTGATGTAGAAGCAGAAAAGATAGCGCTTACAATTTTACAGGATGCTGCACGGAATGAGGCTTACGGCATCGAAGCGATTTTGAGTGCAGAGGAATTACAGGAATTTCATGTAGCCAGTAAATTCCGTTATATGATTGAAGCGAAAGAAGGCTATGCTTTTGAAGATGACCATTTACAGGAAGCTGTTGTCGACTTACATGCACTTGGCGAAAAGTATGCGACACATGGCTACTCCCCTGACAAAGCCGATTATACGAGCAACCTGATTATTTCAGGCAACGGTGTGAAAGCTGGCTCAACAATTGGTGAAGCTTGTGTCGTTGACATCGGTCCGACCATTGCACATATTTTAGATGTGGACTTTGCAAATACAGATGGCAGAGCATTGACTGAAATATTCAAGCGATAATACCGACGCTATATAGAAAATCCCTTTTGAATTGTTAGCTTCAAAAGGGATTTTAATTTCATAATTATAAAGCTCTATTTTAATCTTGTTCTTTCACTTCTTTATAGACCCTTAAAGCTTTATCATAAATATCATTATTTTCATCGATTTGATAGTTTCCAGAACGATTTCCCAGCAGAAAAATCCCTTTATTATCGATTACTAAACTACCTGATATTTGATCTTTATAGATAAAATGAATCGTTACCGCCTTATCATAATTAATTTCCTCGTTTGTCTGTCCAATATCTTTAATTTGATTGTACTCCTTCACAAGGGACTGAACCGTTTTTTCATCCACTTTGTTATAGCCCTCATACATGCTCTGCCCATAACCGATATCGAAGTAATCTGCTTTAATTTGATTAGGCGAATTACTATTACATCCTCTTACAATAAAAAATAAAATTAAAATAACAAATACTACTAAAAATTTCTTCAAAACTTCCTCCATCTAATCTAACATTCTTTTAAAACCCTGTGGAATTATCTATAGGTGTATCTTGGCCGTTTATTTTTACATTAATTGAATCATATTGTGCATCACCACGAGTAACTTTATAAACGTGTTGTTTCAATTCGCTATTTGTTTCATTTTCGGTATCCAATTTTATATCCAATATGTTTTCTCTCTCTTCAAGTTCAGCTGTTACGGTTCCTGCAGATTGAAAAACAATATACTTCACATCGCTTTTGCTATCATTAACAAGCTGCAATGTGTCATCGGTATCCATAAAATCAATACTCTCCTGTACTTTTGGAGGAATCTTTTGCACTTCGGTAATACTCAATTCCGAGGAGTTGCAAGCTGCTAAAAGTATTGTTGTAATAAACAATAATGATATTAATTTTTTCAAGTTACGTCTCCTTCCTTGGCTGGACTCGTTTTGTTAAGATCATTTAGTTAAAATGGATATCTTAAATTTTCCGTACTTTATTTATCACTTCGATCATTTCTTTTTCGGAAATAAGGTATACGAAAGTGTTATCACAAAATCAATGGCAAGAATAATCAGCCATACCTGACTGAATTTGTTGATTCCTTCATTGTTAAATGGGAAATTTTCGCTCTCGTCATCAAACCACATTCCGAAAAAATCACTCAGTGGTATTTGCTGCAAACTGTCTGAAAAACCGACTGCAATTACAAATCCTATGTGAACAATGATAAAAACGGCGAAATGTAATGCAAATTGCTTCCATTCTTGTATTGCATAAGCCTTCCCATACAGTTTGACAGGTTGGAGTGATTTATCGATCGGCTCTCCCCGTCTTTTAGCCACCCACCTTTTAATAAAGGCATCGAGCTTTTTAAAGTCTGATTTCCCGAATGTCATCGCATATACAATAAGAATCACGATAATAATTTGATAAATCGAAAATTCACCTGTTCGCTGATAATCAAAATAAGCCAAAAGTGCAATCCATAAATCATTCACGATAAAAATAATAAACACGAAAATACTCAGCTTTTTCAGCTGAAACCAGTAGCGCAACAGCAAAAAGGCAAATGCACATACCCAAAAGACAACTTCTGCCGTTATGAGGAAAAACCACTTATAATCCAAAATAAAGTCCATTGCTTCCTCCCTTAAAATCGGTTACTTAAATACTATACACTCCTATAATACTTGAAATTGTAAGAGATTAACATTTATTATCCAAATTCATTCACTTTAAAGTAGGAATATTAAGGTATGATGATTATGTAGAATATATTTTGATAAAGGAGCTGAAATTTTGAAAAAAAAGCCGATTTATGTGGAAACTGTAATAGACAGCTCGATTGAAAAAGTATGGCAATATACACAGCAGCCTAATCTGCATGAACAATGGGATTTGCGTTTTACATCCATCACCTACAATGAAAAACAGCATGAGGACGCACCTCAAACTTTTACATATACAACAAAAATAATGCCGGGTCTGTCAGTTGCAGGTTGGGGTGAAAGTAAAGGAACACATGAAAAAGCAAGTGGTGTTAAAACTTCTTCTCTGTATTTCGGAACACCGCAAATGATTTCCCCGATAAAAGAAGGACGCGGCTACTGGCAATATATACCGAATGGCGACCGCGTTACTTTTCTGACCCAGTATGACTATGATGCCCGATTTGGTCGATTCGGACAATTGTTTGATTTACTTTTCCGTCCTGTTATCGGCTGGGCAACTGCGCTAAGCTTTAATGTGTTGGGAAGATGGATAGAACTCGGAGAAAAACCGGTAACCCAATACCGGCGATTTTTCAGCTATTATTTACTCTGCTTCCTGTTTAGTTTCACTTGGCTCTATCAAGGTCTCGTTCCGAAAGTGTTGATGAAGCATCCGCTTGAAATTGATATGCTGATGAAACTGTCCCCGCTAACATATGGTCAAGCATCAACAGCCATTGTTTGGATAGGTATTTTCGAGATGGTGATAGGGATCATCTTTTTGGTACCGAAATTGCAACCGTTGCTGCTAAAAGCACAAATTTTATTGTTCCCATTGCTGACATTAAGCGCAATTATAGCTGCAACTTCAGTAGCAACGGCTCCGTTTAATGTCGTTACCTTTAATGTTGGATTATGGATTGCTTCAATAGTTGCTTTACTGCTGTCAAAAGAATTACCGACAGCAAGATTCTGCAAACGAAAAAGAGGTGCTTAATATGATTTATGAAACATTACTCGCAGAAGACTTTAACAGACTGCACCCGAAACTGCAGGAAAGATACCGCCTACCATTAGGTCAGCCTTTTCAAGCACAAGGAACAATGCAAGTAATTCATTCCGGACCACGGTTTTTACGACCGATGTATAAATTCTTTACGAAAACAGACTTCCTCTTTCCAGAGTCCGGCGAGGAAATTCCTTTTACAATAATGAATACTGCAAGAATGAACAATGAAAAGGACGCAGAAGTGTATTGGGAACGCACTTTCCACTTTCCACTGGCCACACGCAAGTTCAATGCAACGATGACAGTCGATTTGGAAAGACAAATTGTTAAAGATTATTTAGGGGATCCTTCACTGTTCTACTCTGACTTAAAAATGGATGTTGCAAAGGACGGTTCATTAATGATCCGCTCTGCAGAACAGCGTGCCGTCTTCGGGCGTAAAGAAGTTGGTTTGCCAAAGAAACTGACAGGCCGCGTTGTTGTAACAGAAGGCTACGATGAAGTGCTCGAAGTGTATACGATCCATGTCTCCATCTATAATGATCTCATCGGAAGGATGATGATGTATGCTGGTCAATTTACGCCATGTACTCAGTAAACCTTTAACAATTATCGGTTTGGTATGTATGGCCACGCTTCTGTTATTTAACGAACCAACATCTATGTATTATTATTTGACGCTAGCTCAACTTATCTTTGTACCAGTCATGCTGGAACAGTTGGTTATGCTGAAAAATTGGCAAAGATTCATTATTGCAACCGGCCAGTTTGCAGTCACAATACTGTATTTTATACAAAACGATTTCCTCATCCTGCTTTGTGTACTTACCTACTTACTTAGTACGCTTATTGTTGCCTCCCATGGGATTAACCGGTTTTTGAGAAGAGGCTTTGTCAATACAGCTGAAATGATGATAGATATCGGTCTCATTTATATTGTTATGGGTGGACTGTGGTTTTTGGCATTCCATCTGCAACTAAATACAGGGTTCAGTCCGATTATTACATGGCTGACCGCCATACATTTTCATTACTCTGCCTTTCTGCTTTGCATTACAGTCGGTTTGATTGGGCGACTTCATATGACCCGTTATTTCAAATTTTGCTGTGCCGTCATTGCAGCAGGACCAATGCTAGTAGCAGTCGGGATTACTTTTTCAAGGATCGTTGAAATCATTTCGGTTAGTTTGTATGTACTTGCCATTTTCAGCATTAGCTTTTTTATTATGAAATGGCCATTGCCGCGTATGCAGCGTCTCTTCATTCGCCTGGCATTTCTGACATTATGCTTTACAATTATTTGGTCGTTTTTATACGCATACAGCAATTTAACAGGAACGAATCTTGTTGATATTCCGGATATGCTGGATTTCCATGGTCTTTTAAATTGTTTAGGATTTGGTATATCGGTAGTAATCGCCTGGAGTCTATTGTTGCCACCGACAAAGCATCTCGACTATACATTTCCGATAAGCAAAATTCGTGGAAGATTTTCTCCAACAAACAAACCGGCACACGGACTTGTCGATGATATGTCATCCTATATTAATAAAGAGGAAATTTCTGAATTGGTTCATGAGTTTTATGAACATACTACCCAATTTGAATTAAAAGCGTCGGTTCAATGGGCAGCATGGTTTAAACCTTTTGCTTTTGTCTATCAGTTTATTAGCAGGAAAATGGGACAGCTGAATTTACCCTA
The DNA here is from genome assembly GCF_038008025.1 of Solibacillus sp. FSL W7-1324. NCBI lineage: Bacteria > Bacillati > Bacillota > Bacilli > Caryophanales > Caryophanaceae > Solibacillus > Solibacillus sp. FSL W7-1324. The sequence continues at coordinate 1,487,755 of NZ_JBBOYH010000001.1, read as the reverse complement.
TTCCTCGAAAATGATTGTGATGGACGGTGAAATCTGGCAAGTTGATCCCCAACAAGATGGCCGAGAAAAACCACGTGTATGGCAACGGTCGATCAATGGCGAACCCGTTTTTAATGCGATTTATTCGCAGCATCGTGATGCATCCAATACTTATATGAATATTGCTTTGCCTCTGCCCTTCTCGTCGATGCATGGAATACTGCAACTTTCAGTAAAAGACCGTGCTTTGTACCTTACAAGTGATGGGCAAGGCGATGCCGGTACGTATTTAACGTTCAGATCTTATCTATTCAAACTTCCGTTACATGAATATTTTGTGATTAAGGAACATCATGGCAATCTTACTGCAACGCATCAGATGACACTGTTCGGTATGAAGTTTTTACATATTGATTATCAAATCCGTAAAAAATAAAAATTCCCGGCTTCCCTAAATACATAAAGGGAGCCGGGAATTAATTTTATTCCAACATTTTTACGTTAACATAAACCAACTATAGCAAAATGATGCCTATTGCCACTAACATAACCAACTGATAATGCTTCTAAATTATTTTGCTTCTTGTTTCTTAATAATAAAGGGTGCTGCCACTAAAGCAAGGATAAGAATAATGCCCAGATAACCGATTAGCGGATAGAAATAACTAACGAGGCCGGTAAAGCCTACGAAACTTGCCAAATAACCAACAATCATTGTAATCGTAAAGAATGTTTTAAATTTCTTTGTCCCTGATTCCGCAAATCGTGCCGAGAAAGAAAAGAACATGCCAACCGCTGTATTATAAATCATACCGAAAATAACTAGTGACATGATAATACCTAGTGTTGGCGATACATTACTAACAATTCCAAGCATAGGCATATCCAATGTGCCAACTTCTTCGATTTTCGAGAAAATGGCTAAATGAATCAATAGAATGAGAACCCCTAAAATAAGTCCTCCAACCAATCCGCCTAACGCTGCTGTTTTTGGATTTTTTTCAGCTCCGCCCATGACAATGGACATCGAAGCTCCAACTGCGATATTAAATGAAACGTAATTAATACTGGAAATAAACCAGTTTGGTAAAGTAGTCGGGGTTGCTTGCGCTACGTCGTTTAACGATGCAAAAGTTCCACTCATCGTTAAAAAACTGTAAATCGCAATAAAAATAACAAAAATAATGAGAACCGGCGTAATGCTTCCTATGATGGAAACAACCCGATTTACTTTCAAAAACCCTGTTAGTAATACGAGTATTGTCATAAGGGTCGTACCTACAAAGACCGGTAACCCAAACTGTTGATTTAAGTTCGAACCGGCTCCAGCAAGCATAACGACACCTACGCCAAACAATGTGAAAATAAGAATAAAATCAATGACAGTTCCAAGATATCGCCCGCTGATTCTGTATATTACATCTTTATGTGATGTCGTTTTAGTATAACTGCCAAGCCATACTAAAAGCATACCGATGCCTGAAAACAGTACTGTTGATAATATGGCTCCAAATATTCCGAGTATTCCAAAGCTCGTAAAGTATTGCAGTATTTCTTGCCCTGAAGCAAATCCAGCACCTACGATTACACCAATAAATGCGCTTCCAATTTTTAAGATTTTTTTCACACGTCTAACTCCCCTTTTAATCCTTCGATCAATATGTATTTTCTTAAAATAATTTAATTAGGCTAAGTAAATGTCCTTCCTCCTATATTAAATCAACTACAATTTTTATATTATAGCACACCATTATTGCGATATTTTATTATTCAAAATATTCATTTTTTATAAAATGTGCAGGAAAATAGGGATATAGATTGAAACTTAGTACAATAAAAAAACATTTTCCCCAGAGGAGAAAAATGTTTTTTTATTGTGTGATGATTAAATTCCGGAAAATTCAACCCGTAGCATCTTTCCGGTCAAAGTGACGACCTTTTTTCAATGCTTCTACAAATTCTGAAATACCAGCTGCGACACCAGGTGCATTCGCATAGTCTTTGTCTAAAATTTCAGTGGAAGCATACCCTAATGCTTTATAGTGGTTGAAAATTTCATCTGCAAATCGTTGAACTTTTCGTTTAGGCACAACACTATCGAAAGTTGCGGCAACAATCAGACCATCATAAAGGACAGGATCTGCTGTTTGCAGCGTGTGATCAATTTCACGCTCACCGATTCTTCCTTGCTTATCGCTGATCAATTCTACTGTAACGCCCTCGTTTTCCAAAGGTGTAATCAGTTCTTCCAAATTGCTGTTTGTATCTACAATAATACCGACTTTTTTCGATTTCAGGAATGGTACCTGATTTTTTAAAATACTTACAGCATTAGATGGCTGTTGATCGGCAACTTGCTGGATCGATTCATCCGGTGGCGTAACACCGATATTTTGTGCAATTTGCTCAGCCATTGCACGGTCGACACGAGCAAACATATCAACTGCAGCTTTGCGAATTTCGATTGTTTCTACTTTCCCCAGTTCAAAACTGAAAGCATTAATGATATGCTGTTTTTCCACATCCGTCTGGCTTAACCAGAATTGACGTGCTTGGCTGTAATGATCTTCAAACGATAAGCTTCGAGCTCGTACTTTGCGGCCTTCGATTTTTTCCTCATAATGAGCATAGCCGCCTTCATTTTGCGTCACAACATGCGGTGTATTATTTTGCAAACTGTTTTTCCCGTATGCAACACGTCCCTTATTGATGGTCATACGTCCATAGCCGTCACGCTGATTATTATGGAATGGGCATACAGGACGATTGATCGGCAACTCATGGAAGTTTGGTCCGCCTAATCGAATCAGTTGTGTATCTGTGTAAGAGAATAAGCGCCCTTGTAATAAAGGATCGTTTGAAAAATCAATACCCGGTACAACATGTCCTACATGGAATGCTATTTGTTCCGTTTCTGCAAAGAAGTTATCAGTATTTCGGTTCAATGTCATTTTTCCAAGTTTACGAAGCGGGATCAGTTCTTCCGGCCAAATTTTCGTCGGATCTAAAATATCGAAATCAAATTTAAACTCATCTTCTTGTGGAATCAGCTGAACAGCAAGTTCATATTCGGGATAATTTCCGGCTTCTATATTATCGTAGAGGTCACGGCGATTAAAGTCCGGATCTTTCCCTGCAATTTTTTGAGCTTCATCCCATATTAAGGAATGTGTGCCGAATACAGGTTTCCAATGGAATTTTACGAAGTGGGCTTCTCCGTTAGCATTAACAAAACGGAAAGTATTTACACCAAACCCTTCCATCGTACGGAAACTTCTTGGAATGGCACGGTCAGACATTTTCCACATTGTCATATGTGCGGTCTCTTCATTACTTACGACAAAATCCCAAAATGTATCATGGGCACTTTGCGCTTGGGGAATTTCATTATGCGGCTCCGGTTTAACGGCATGGATTAAATCCGGGAATTTAATGGCATCTTGAATGAAGAAAATCGGGATATTGTTACCTACTAAATCGTAATTTCCTTCTTCAGTATAAAACTTCGTCGCAAATCCTCGTACATCACGAACTGTTTCTGCTGATCCCCGTGATCCTGCTACTGTTGAAAATCGAACAAAGACAGGTGTTTGACGACCTTTCTCTCCTAAAAAATGAGCCATCGTTATATCTGATGCATCGCCATAACTTTCAAATACCCCATGAGCCCCTGAACCTCGTGCATGCACTACTCGCTCCGGAATTCGTTCATGGTCAAAATGGGTCATTTTTTCACGGAAATGAAAGTCCTCCATTATTGTCGGGCCACGTTCACCGATCGTTAATGAATGCTCGTCATTCGTTAACTTTAATCCATGATTCGTAGTTAGCGGCTGTCCTTCATCTTTCGTAGTAAACTGTTTCAGTTGTTCGACTTTTTTATTGTTGTTTTCCAATTTACATCCTCCTCATTCCAAAAATAGCAAGTTCCACAAGATTAGTTATACTCAACCATCTCCGTTACTTTTCTACCCTATTTCCCGAAAAATAGTCCTCTGAAATATAATTGTAATCGTTTAATCTTAGCCGAAATGGCGGAACATATCAGGTAACACCCCCGCCAGCAGGATTCCCAGTACCGTTGATGCGGGACATGCCAAATGAGCATAGCTCGGGTTATATGATTGGAATAATTAATTTCTGCTTTAGCATTTAAATCAGACACACTATATCAATACACTTCAAAAAATCATCCATTTACTGAGTAAAAGGATGATTTTTTGTACTATTTATTTCTTATTACTTGGCAATGCTATTTGATCAAAATTATCAACAAGTTTCTGCAGCCCCTCGCTTAGTTCTTCTCCGCTCATCGGCACGCCATGTCCTGTAACCGCTACAGAAGGATTTAATGCTGCCAGAATTTTTACTGATTCAAAAGCTGCGGCCCAGTCCGGCGTCAAATACTTCGGGGGTCCGTTCACTTCTTTTTCCTGGGTAAATACTTTATACAAGGATTCCTGTTTGACCGTCACAAATGCATCCCCTGCAATAAGTGCTCCGTCGCGCTCCCTAAATAACGAAACGTGTCCAGGTGTATGTCCCGGTGTATGAATCCACTTAAATCCTTCCATAAAAGGTACGGTTCCATCTGGAGGAAGCTCCTGGACAGATTCCCCTAAGTCAATTGCTTCATTCGGGAAGATCGGGGACATTTTAGCTACTAATCCGCTATCAACAGTGGGGTCCGGCTCCGGATAATTTTCTAAGCCAGTTAAATACGGCAGTTCCAGCTTGTGAGCGAAAACCGGTACTTGCCAATGTTCAACAAGTTCAATGATAGCCCCTACATGATCAAAATGCCCGTGTGTTAAAATAATTGCTTTCGGTTTTGCATTTTTCCCATATCTTTTTTCAGCCACATCAATAATATCTTGTGCGCTTTTCGGCATCCCGGCGTCTATTAAAACAAATCCGTTATTATCAGGACTGCTATAAAAAATAATATTTGCAATTTGAATCGTGTGAACATATAGGTCGGGCAATAGCTCTTCACTTACACCACTTTTAACAGATGAGGCTGGTATAAATTTATAGTCATCACCGTAATTCATTTGTTTATCCAAAATGAAAACCCCCTTCATAAAATTTTTTCTGAATTTTGAACAGTTATTACAATATACCCGTTTTCACAATTTCTACATCTACTTTCGGGGAAATATCCTCTGATTTATTGACAAGTGATGAATAGTAGCATAAAATGACATTTTCTTCTTGCCCAAGCTTAATTTCTTTGCGACAAAATCTGATGAATGGAGGAATTGCTTATTAAGTCGTTTACTTTCCTGCTTTATTTCCATTGTTTGTATCAATACGACTTCCCCCTTTTTGATACAGTATAGGAAATTAATAAAAGAGTTATTCATTTTAGTTAAAGTCGGGAAAATCGGGTAATATAAAGAAAAAGCGGTGCTATATTTAAAAGCGGATCCTAGTTATTATTATCCCTTTCGAACTAGTCACACCTTATTTCTACGCAAAAAAAATAATCAAGAATGTTTATTTTTTTCAAACTGGGCAATACATTTATATGTCACTGAACGGAGGTTATAAAATGAAAAAAGTAGGCATTGTTTTTTGGAGCTCATTTACTTTAGTAATGCTGGCTGTACTAGTTGGTGTAATCGCTCCACAAACTTTAGAAAATGTCACCAAGAACATTCAAAATTTACTTACTTATAATTTTGGCTGGTATTATTTATTAGTCGTTGCAATCATTATTGCGTTTTGTGTTTTCCTCATATTGAGTCCTGTTGGAGCCATACGTCTTGGTAAGCCGACTGACCGGCCGGACTACAGCAATGCATCGTGGTTTGCGATGCTATTTAGTGCTGGAATGGGGATTGGTTTAGTTTTCTGGGGGGCAGCGGAACCATTATCACATTTTGCTATTAGTTCCCCACAGGCTCCTGAAGGTTCCCAGCAAGCATTGAAAGATTCATTTCGATACACGTTCTTCCATTGGGGAATTTCTGCTTGGGCCATTTATGGTGTAGTCGCATTAGCACTTGCTTACTCCAATTTCCGTAAAGGTGCACCCGGTTTAATAAGTTCCACTCTTTTTCCTCTTTTCGGTGAAAAAACAAAGGGTCCTATTGGATATACAATTGATATTATCGCGGTATTCGCTACAGTAATCGGTGTTGCCACAACACTCGGTTTAGGTGCACAGCAAATAAATGGCGGTCTTTCCTATTTATTTGACCTTCCAATTAACTTTACTGTTCAATTAATCATCATTGTGATCGTTACGGTATTATTTATCATTTCCGCTTCAACCGGTCTTGATAAAGGAATTCAGATTTTAAGTAATTGGAACCTCTATTTGGCAGCTGCCTTATTAATATTAACTTTATTTATTGGTCCTACTGTTGCCATCATGAACGACTTTACTTCAGGACTCGGCAGTTATTTACAAAACTTTGTGCAAATGAGTTTACGTATGGAGCCGGGTGATGCGGGCAGCCGTGATTGGATTAACGGTTGGACAATTTTCTATTGGGCATGGTGGATGTCCTGGTCTCCATTTGTCGGCATTTTCATTGCGCGTATTTCAAAAGGACGAACTATCCGCGAATTTTTAATGGGAGTTATTTTAGCACCGACACTTGTTAGTATTTTCTGGTTTGCTACATTTGGAACGACGGCGATTGAAACATATTTGACAAAGGATGAAGGGCTTGTTGATTTACCGACAGAGCAGCTTTTATTCGGTGTATTTGATCAGATGCCATTCGGCTTTATTTTATCGATTATCGCGCTCTTACTTGTCGCAGTATTCTTCATCACTTCAGCCGATTCTGCTACATTCGTACTGGGAATGCAAACAACATTCGGCTCGATGAATCCATCATTCAGAATTAAGTTGATTTGGGGAATTTTACAGGCTGCGATTGCGGCGAGTTTATTGTTCTCAGGTGGTCTGACCGCTCTGCAGAATGCCGCGATTATTGTCGCCTTCCCATTCTCGTTTATTATTTTGCTTATGATACTTTCGCTTTATAAATCATTAATGGCTGAACGGAAGAAATTAGGTCTCTACATCCGACCAAAAAAACAGCCACCTTCAAATACTCACAAAAAAGAAGGGTGACATATTTCATATAAAAAAGCGTCGCAAATTTGCGACGCTTTTTTTTACGGAAGAGTTTATAACTGTTACTTAAATTTGGTCGGGCTTAACTTATCTTATTTCCCATACAAAGTTACCTGGTCCCTATCAAAATCTACTGTATTGTTTTTGCGTGGCTTCGTAAATTTATACCATTGCCAGCAGAAAATAATAATGAGCGCTACTTCAATCCAATCCCCTGCATAATACATGACCATGCTTCCCATTTCCGCCTCTTGCTGCGAAATTCCCGCTGGTGGATTGGCGTACATATACTTCGACAATATATCGTGCCCGGCGATTGCGATGATTAAAACTGCCGCGCGGAATCGGTAAGAATATTGATGGTAGACCGGATCGAAATAAATTATGGAAATTGTAAACACATACCCTGCGATGAAAAAATGCAAATGTACAAACAAAGCAAATAGCGCATTTTCATGCATTAAAACAAACAAATTCGTTGTGTATAATAACCAAAGTCCTCCTACATTTAAAATTGCGGCAGTAATCGGATGCGAAACGAATTGTAGCAAGCGACTTTTTAAAATGGAAGTCAGCTTGCGTGCGAACGTTGTGTTTGCAGTTCTGAGCGTCAAAGTCACCGGTTTGGCAACTGCCATAAAAATTGGTGCAACCATACTTAATAATAAGTGGCTCACCATATGTGCTGTAAAGTTGGAATGTGCACTGTTTGCCAACGGACCGACAACTGCTACAAGTGCAACAACCATACCGATTGTCCAACAAACGGTACGGAAAATGGGCCATTTTTTATATCGCTGATTTGTTATGATGACAGCTGTTATATAGGCTACCAGCAAAAATATGAAGAAAAACCCGAGCAATAATTGAGGATTTATTCCAGATACTGAATGGTTCATAGCACTCTGTCCATGGTTGTGCAGTAAGTATAGGCTATTCATTTGCATTCTTCTCTTTTAGAGTACTGTTTTTTGATGTGCGGAATAATAGAAAAATTCCGATGAGTAAAATGATTAGTGCACCGACATTCCACACAATATCGTATACAATGACATTGTCAACGTACCGGATTTGGTGAATTCGCATCCATTTATGTTGAATGATGCCGTCATACAATTGAAATACACCAATTCCTAATAATACGCCACCAAGCCAGCGTTGAAAGATCAGGCCATTTCTCCGACGCAGATCCGCAAATAAAAACAATCCTGCTATTGTAGCAAACCAGCTAAAAGCATGAAAAATACCATCGGAAATTAACCCGATATCCGTTGTCGATTTGTCGTAGAAATGATGCCACCTTAACAGCTGATGGAATACTGTTTCGTCAATAAAGGCAATCAGACCGATGCCAAACAAGATGCCTGACCACATGTTCCGGCGCGAAACTTCTTTCTCGTTGTTATTTTTCATGTACATTCAGAGCCCCTTTACGTGTAATAACTTACATTTAATCTCTCCAAATACAACACAACATATTCGATAATAGAAGTTCCCCTCTTACCTTATTGATTAAACCTGATTGCTATTAATTTCCTGCATATAATCCTTGCTGTTCGAACGTTTTAATCAATTCACTTATATAATCATTCATTTCTTGCTCGGTCGGGATATTTCCAAGCAGCTCAGGGATTGTATACATTTCCCCATCCTTGACTATCTGATCAATTTTCATTGTATTTTCTATATGGATAAGGGGATTTTCATTCAATACTAATAAGTCCGCTATAAAACCTTCTTTTATATCGCCTAAGTCCGCTATTTTCAAAGCTTTCGCTGCATTAATGGTAGCTTGCTGAAGTGCCTCTACTGGTGTAAATCCGGCATCAACAAAAAGCTGAAGCTCACGGTGCAATGCAAAGCCCGGATATGTATAGATTCCTGCGGGCGTATCTGTGCCTGTCACGACAGTCCCACCCATTTTATAATAGGTATAAGCGATTTTTTGAATGGTTTTCGTTTGAATACCTAACGTAGCCTGGCCTTGTTTTGCATGTGCAGCTTGTGGCCAGTGTTTAAATAAGTAGTCACTGTTCTCCATATGATCAACAATTTCATGATTAATTGTCCAATATTGGTCTGCTAATCGCATCTGATCGTATAATACGATTGTCGGACAAAGCTTTATATCTTTTTTCAACAATTGTTTACATATGTTTGTTATCAACTCCTCATCAGGCTGATCCCACGGAATTGTATCCCAGATTTCTTTCGGTGCATCCATTGTCCAATGCGGGTACATCGCTTCAATAATACCGGAGCAATGTTCCAGCCAATCAATCCCTATATCCGCTGCAAGAAGTGCATCCACTTTTTTGGAATAGATAATATCACTGCTTACTTCTAGATTATGTTTGCGCGCTTCTTCTACTACTACTTTCATATATTCAGGATCAAGCCAGCCGTAAACTTTAATAAAATGTGTACCCAGTTCTATTTGCCGCGCTACTTCCTGTCTTGCAAGATCTGCATTGTCGACATTGATATTATAGGCCGTATCATCTCCCCACAAGCCTGGGGGACCATCAATCATACGATCTGCTGAAATAACACGAGGCTCCATTTCGCTTCCATTCGCATCAATAAATGGTTTTAATTCAATAATGCTCCCCGCTGTCTCGTAAAATCCCCTGTTTCCATATTTACTACAAAACCGTTTTTTAATAGTTTCATTTCCAGTCCCCTTTACTTTTTTATTTCTTAATAAATTTTAGTTTAATTTTAACATTCTGGAAATGATATAATTTTATTACAATAAGAATGAGGTGACTTTGATGGATACAGTCGACGAAAAAATGACAATTAAAAAAGCGAATGAAAGTGATGCTTCACAAATACTCGCAGTGATGAAAGATGCGGAACAGTCGGGATATATGCTCTATGCACCTGATGAACGAAACTTGGCACCAGCTTCTTTGTGCAAGTTAATTCAATCCATAAACCAATCCCCTACATCTGGCTTCTTTATCGCAGAGCATGACGATGAAATATTAGGTTATCTCTTATTAAAAGCGGAAACATTATCCCGTACTTCTCATAGGGCACAGATTGCTGTCGGGGTACATAGTAAAAGTCGCGGTAAAGGAATTGGTACTGCTTTGTTCGATTATATGATTCAATGGGCCAAAGAGTCACAGCTCCACCGCCTGGAGTTAACGGTCATTGAGCATAATGAACAAGCAGTACATCTTTATAAGAAAATGGGGTTTGAAGTTGAAGGAGTGAAAAGAAATTCTTTACTGATTGACGGTCATTATGTTAATGAACTGTATATGTCAAAATTACTTTAATTTAAAAAGGGGCTACTCAAAAATGAGCAACCCCTCTTCATTGTTTCACTATTAATCTAGCGCTCTAACCTTAATCGGAAACAGTGAGTTTTCCAATCGTTCACGGTAGTCTTCATATTGTACCGGCAACTTTAGCTGCTCGCCCATTGTTTCAGGCGTTTCATCATGTGCAAATCCTGGTGGATCTGTCGCAATTTCAAATAAAATTTCTCCTGTCTCACGGAAATAGATGGCATTGAAGTAATTACGGTCTTTAATGTCCGTTACATGCTGACCTTTATCCATCGCGTATTGCTGCCATTCTTTATGGTCTTGATCATCATTAGCACGCCATGCAATATGATGTACCGTTCCTACCCCCATCGTTCCGCGATTACCGACTGTCATTTTGACGTCCACGATATTGCCGATGGATGCTGTTGCTTTTAGTCGCACAAAATCTCCTTCGCGGCCAATCTCTTCAAGTCCCATCACGTCAACTAATGTACGGATTGTTTCTTCCGGCTGTGATGAATATAAAATTGCCCCGCCAAATCCTTTAATTGCGACATCAGCAGTTATTCCTCCAAACGTCCAGCCATTTGGAGAACCTCCATCACGTTCGACAATTTCGAGATGCAGACCATGTGGATCCTCAAAACGTAAATAGCTCTCTCCAAATCTAGTTACTTCATTATATAATATATTGAATTTTGTTAAGCGATCTTTCCAGAAACCCAATGCTCCCACTGGTACAACATATGTCGTCACGCCAACTTGACCGTCGCCGATGCTGCCTTTATATGCTGCAGGCCAAGGGAAGAAAGTAATAATTGTTCCCGGCTCACCGCCTTCATTCCCGAAATATAAATGATATGTTCCTGGGTCATCAAAATTGACTGTTTTCTTTACAAGACGTAATCCAAGAACGCCCGCATAGAAATCGACATTTTCCTGAGGATGACCGACGATTGCTGTAATGTGATGGATACCCGATGTACGTTTTTTCATATTCATTTCCTCCATTCGTAAAAACTGAACACAGCATTCCATTTGATAAAACACTCTGTCCAATTTTTATGTAATAAATCTGGCACATGCAGTCACATGTGCCAGATTGTTGATTATCAATTAACGAATTGTTTTTAATGCTTTTGACCATGGAATTACTTGGTCCAGCATTTGGTTTACTGAATCAGCCTGCACATCTTTCGGTTTGAATGTAGTACCATTTTCGAAATCAGTGAATAATGATAATGCTGGGTGTACACGTACATCCGCAACGAGTAATTCACCTAAAATACCGCGTAAATGCTCAGTAGCACGTGCGCCACCAACAGAACCGTAAGATACGATACCTGCAGCTTTATTGTTCCACTCTTCGCGTAAGTAGTCTAATGCATTTTTAAGTGCGCCCGTAATTGAATGGTTATATTCTTGAACAATGAATACAAATCCATCTTGTTTTGCAATTGCTTCAGACCAGCCTGCAGCACCTGAAGCATCCCCGCCTGGCTCTCCTAATAATGGCAGTTTGAAATCCGCAATATCAATAATTGTATAGTTCGCATCGCCGCGTTTATCTGCGATTTCTTTCACCCATGCACCGACTTGAGGGCTTACACGACCTTCAAGAGTTGATCCTAAAATGATACCGATGTTTAGTTTTTCCACTTTGTTTTCCTCCGCTTTCTTAGTTCCAAATAGTTTACTGATGAATCCCATTTCTTACACTCCTTCAATTACCTTGAATTCAAGATATCAACTAATACTTGAGGCTTTTATAGATAGATATAGGCATGAATACAAATAATTGAAGTATTTGCCTCAAGTCTTAATTTGGTACTTTTATGCATTCGTATCAGTAACGTAAATCATTATTGCCTTATTACTGACAATTTATCCTTGCAGTTCTTTCAATATTAAGCAGCAGGGTTTAATTCTAACTCTACTTTGATTTTAATATCTTTTCCTACTAGTACGCCGCCTGTTTCTAAAGCTGCATTCCATGTTAAACCGAAATCTTCACGGTTGATTTTAGTTTCAGCTTCAAAACCGTATACTTCTACGCCCCATGGGTTCGTACCTTTACCACCGTATTCAACTTCAAATGTAACCGGTTTTGTTACATCTTTAATTGTTAAGTCACCAGTCACTTTGTAGTCATCGCCATCTTTTACAATGTTTGTTGCTGTAAACGTGATTTTCCCAAACTCATCAGTGCTGAAGAAGTCCGCTGATTTCAAGTGGTTATCGCGATCTTCATTGTTCGTATTAATGCTTGCTACATCCAATTCAAAGTTGATTGATGCAGTAGATAAATCCGTTAAGTCTGCCGCTTCCACGTTTGCTGAATATTGATTGAATTGACCTTTAACTTTTGATACCATCATGTGTTTAACTTCAAATCCGATTGTTGAGTGTGTTTGATCTACTGTAAATGTTGTCATTTTATAATTTCCTCCAATTTATCTCGATTTCAAGATATATACTCAAAATAAAATTTCGAAACTAGATATCTCGAACTTGAGATAAATATATCATGTGTATTAATAAAGGTCAACAACAAATTAAAAATTTATTTTCGTGTTCTGCTTATACCTTTTTTTATAGCCTTCGATAAGAAAAATCCCCCACTTCACCATAAAAAAAGCGAGATGAAGTTTTAATCACTTCACCTCGCTCAATTCAAATTAAATTTCGTACTCGATTACAACTTCTTTACTGTTACTAATATTCGGTGATGGCTGAGAATTATAAACACGTGAATATGGCGGCACCGAATATGTCAACCAAATATTACTGCCAAGCACTGTGTCATGGCCAATTGTTGTTTTCCCACCTAAGATTGTTGCACCGGCATAGATGACAACATTGTCCTCAATGTTCGGATGACGTTTTACACCTTTTATCGGGTTTCCGTTTTCATCGAGCGGGAAGCTTAATGCACCTAATGTTACACCTTGATAGATTTTAACGTTGTTGCCGATTGTGCATGTTTCTCCAATTACGACACCTGTACCATGGTCAATGAAAAACGAATGGCCGATCTTCGCACCTGGATGAATATCGATTCCTGTTAACTGGTGTGCATATTCAGACATGATACGTGGAACGATTGTGACATCCATATTATATAGTTCATGTGCGATACGATGGATAAATACAGCACGAATCGACGGGTAGCTTAACATGATTTCTTCAGTTGATGTAGCAGCCGGATCTCCGTTATAAGCAGCTTGAATATCTGTTTGAATCGTTTCACGGATTTCCGGGAAACGGTCCATTAACTTCATCACAACATGATCCGCTTTTTCTCGGCATTGGCCATCACAATTATCAAAGTTTTGGTAGACTAATACTTTTTCGATAATATCACGCAAATCCAATGCTGATTGACGAAGATTATTATTTAATTTCATTAATGTACGTGTTTCATCGACAACACCTTGATTATAGATTGTCGGGAAGAAAATCTCATAAAAACTATCCAAAATATGATGGATTTGATCACGGCCCGTGAATCCAATCGATTTTTCAACTTCAATATGTTTTTTATTATAGTCGATTAACTTATTTGCAATAGTTGATGTTTCTTTATTTAACCAGTCCTCGATTTTCATGCCAAAACTCCTTTTCTCTTTAAAATACATAGTAATGAAGATTATACTACACAAAACGCGCAGTTTGGTCCTTCTTTTCAAAATTGTAAATCAGCCTGGGAGCAATAGCCAGTAAAGAGCTTTCTCTCTCCTTATCACGCTAAACAAATTGAGGAACAATACGAATTTAAAAGAACATGTTTTCCTTTTATTTCTTCATTTCAAACTGTTCTCGATACATTATTAACATTTAGTAATTTATTTTTCAAAAAAAGAATGAATGACTAGTAATCTATAATATAATTAATTCATTAGTCTAAATAATCTGAAGCTAGAGGGAGAATTATTTATGTCACAAGCGAAAAGTATTAACTACTACAAACAATTAATTGATTTAAAAAAAGTTGAACAAATTGAAGCACAGTTTCAACGATTACTTGATGTTTCGATTGATTCCATAACTGACCTGGAGAATTGGATTGAGGAAGAAAAGGCATTACGCTTTGAAATTGAAGAAGCATTGACAGGCCACCTTGTCGACTTCTACCGAAATACAGAGGATCCGGATATTAAATCAACATACCTTCACGATCAGCAAGTCATTCAGCCTTTGATGATGAAATACGAAGCAAAGCTAAATAAAAAATGCTGCGAATCCCCTTATTTCAAAGAGTTAGATGATAAGCGTTACGGTTTGATGCGCAATTTTAGAGAGTCAAAAGTAAAACTGTTTAGAGAAGAAAATATCCCACTGTTTGTAAAGGAACAAGAACTAAGCACAAAGTACAGTGAAATCATGGGCGGACTTACAGTTGAATGGGACGGAGAAGAAAAACCTTTCCCGTTTATCGAATCACAGCTTGATAATTTAGACAGAAGTGTTCGGGAAAAAGCCTATCATTTAATTAGAGCTGCCTACCGTCAAATTAAACCTGAAACGGATGCACTCATGGATGAGCTCGTTCAGCTGCGCCACCAGATTGCAGTCAATGCGGGTTTTAATAATTATCGTGATTATATGTTTGTTGCAAAAAACCGTGAGTATAGTATTGAAGATTGTTATGACTTTCATGAAAATGTTGAAAAGCATATCATTCCTGCCTGGAATCGGCTTGCAAATGTTTTTAAATCCAAACTTGGTGTCGACTCATATCGCCCATGGGATAACACCGCTAAACTGCTGAAAAATCCTCCTTATACGGAAACATCCGTGCTTGTGGATGGCGTTGCTGAAATGTTAGGAAAAACAGATCCGTATTTTTCAGACCGTTTGGAGTACATGAGTGAAAATGGGTTGCTTGATCTTGGGGACCGTAAAGGTAAAAGTCCTGGTGGTTTCTGTGTCCCTTTACCAGTTTCCGGAGATACGTTCGTTTTTGCAAATTTTAGTCCATCCTTTTTCTCGCTTATTGCACTCATTCATGAAATGGGTCACGCGGTAAATGGTTATCTCCAAGCTTCGGAACAAGGCCCTATCGAAGAATTCCAGTGGCGAGCGGAAGTAGCTGAATTGTATTCACACGGAATGGAATTATTGTTATTGGATAAGTTTGATCTGTTTTATCCGGAAGAAGAGGAATTCAAAAGTGCGCAACGTGAAGAACTAAGACGGGCATTTACGATGTTATTCGGCCCATTGTCAGGCGACCTTTTCCAGCACTGGATGTATACAAATCCTCAACATACCGCTAAGGAACGTGACGAAAAGTACTTTGAAATTTTAAAACGATACGGCTTGAACCCCGTTGATACAGCCGGGTTTGAAGAAGAAATTGGCATGAGCTGGATCGGGACACTTCATTTTATCCAATATCCTTTCTACGATATTGAATACTCGATGTCGATGCTCGGTGCACTGCAATTACTTGAAAATTATCAACAGAATCCAAAGCAAGCTGTCGAATTTTATAAAAAAGGTGCAAGTGCCGATTACAATCAATCCATTGCAGCGATTTATAAAGAAACCGGCGTTGATTTTGACTTTTCAGAGTCAACTGTAAAACGAATGGGTGAATTTCTGGAAAAAGTGATTCACGATATTAATTCATAATCGGTAGAGAACAATTTGAAAAGAACGAATTCCCTGTTCGGAAATTCGTTCTTTTTTAGTTATAGCCATTCATATTTCCTAATTACTGCCTTTAACAATGTTCTTCACACCGATATAAGTTGCATAGAAATACCCGCCATAAATGATGACAAGGATTACTGAGCTGACTAGTATACTTTCATAGTTGAAATGGAACATTCCGCTGACCGCCTTAATACCGATAATGGAATGAATGACAGCCAGACCAAGCGGGAGTAAAAAATAGATGAGGCATTGTTTTAATATCGCCCCGTTTATCATTTTATCCGTAACACCGATTTTCTTCAGTGCTATATAGCGTCCCAAACTGTCACTTGCATCAGATAACTGCTGCAATGCCATAACAGCCGCGCTCGATACAATAAAGACGAGCCCTAAAAATAAACCAAGGAATATAAATAATGCCGCAGAACCATTTTCCCGCTCTTTTATTTGATCGATTGTACTTCCGATAACTAAACCGGGACGAATGTTTCTGTATTTATTTTCTTCAAGCTCATAAAATAGATTTGAAAATTTCTCTTCTGATTTTTCAAAGGAGCGCTCTTCATATACTACGTTAAAACTTGAGAATTCTAATTGAAGGTTGCCCTTAAAATTATCAGGAATGATAAGATAAAAGAACTTACTGCCCTTGTTAATTCTTATATTTTCATCAATAGCCACATCATTCTTTAGTGTATAGGCTTTATTTTCAATTATAATATTTTCTTCATTTTTCATATACTCTGGCAAAGCTTGAATGATCTCGCCATAGCTTGATACAACAAGTACCTCATCATCCTTTAAATCAAAATGCTCTTGCCCCTTCAGATCAAGAATTGCATTATAATCCGATATTTTTATAGCAGATACCGGACCATACAAGTAATTTTCCTGTATAGCAATCTGTTCCTGTTCACTTAAATACTTGGACAACAAATCCTCGATTGATAAATCAAGAAGGTATTCATTAAAAAAGGCATGTTTTTCATTCGGTTCAAATGTAAAGTCAATATCATTTAAATAGTTTTTGATATTATTCACTTCAGATTCCCCTTCGTCCTGGTCAGCTACAAGAAATGCCGAAGCATCAAAAGGAAACGTTTTAGCCGAGTTTTTATCGATTGTTCCTTTTAAATCAAAAGCAGTAAAGATGAGGGAGATTGTTAAGAAAAGCATGAGACAGATAATTGTCATGGAAAGGAAGTTCGTGTTGACCTTATTGTTTATTTGTCTTAGGACAAAAATATTTATATCTTTCAAATAGTATCTCTTATTCTTTTGCACAATATGGATAAAGAAGCTCGAAAGGCTGAAAAAGAATAAAAGTGTTCCAAACACCCCAGCCAAAACTGTGATGATCAATTCCATACTTGCAGCGTTTAAACCGGTCTTCAGAATTCTACTATAGGCAAATACTAAAAAAGCCAAAGATAGAATAAATGTTAGCACGGATACGACAGAATTTTTCAGCTTTACTTCTTCGTTACGTTTAGAGGCATTTAACATATCGATCAATTTGTATTTGGAAATCGTATACTGGTTGAAAATCATGACGAGTAAATAGATGATACCAAAGTAAACAATTGATTTGATCATGGCGCCAAGTGAAAAAACAAATGTATATTTCTTGATATCCATAGATAGGATGTTTGCCGTCAGTACCGATAAGCCTTGCGATACAATTACCCCAAGTCCAATACCCGCAACTAAAGAGACGACACCGATCAGAAGCGTTTCGACAATTAAAATTCTCGAGATTTTCCCTTTTGACATACCTAATGTCATGTATAAGCCAAGCTCTCTTTTCCTTTTTTTGATCAAAAAATTATTGGCATATACTATCAAACCTCCAAGAACAACTGATACAAATACTGATGTTCCAGACATGAGCAATTCTAATGATTCACGAAATACACTATTTTGGTTCATTTCCTGAATTGCTTGTTGCGAGTCAAGAGAGTTGAAACTGTAAAAAATACAAACACCTAAAGTCAATGTCAGAAAATAGATTGAATAATCTTTAAAGCTTCTCTTTACATTATTGAATGCGATTTTAGAGAACATTGCCGACATCGCCTCCAAGTAAAGTCACCACTTCAATGATTTTATTGAAGAATTCCTTTCTCGTATCATTTCCGCGCACGAGCTCATTAAAGATCCGACCATCTTTTATAAACAATATTCTATTGGCATAACTTGCAGTAAACGAGTCATGGGTAACCATCAAAATTGTTGACTGGTATTCTTTATTCAGTTTTTCAAAAGAATCCAGCAATAATCGTGATGATTTTGAATCGAGTGCACCTGTTGGTTCATCGGCTAAGATGAGGGAAGGCTCCGTTACAATCGCTCTGGCACATGCGACCCTTTGTTTTTGCCCACCTGACAATTGAAATGGATATTTACTAAGGATGCCCGTAATATCAAGCTTTTCCGCAACATCTTTAATAAGTTGGTCGATTTCCATTGCCTCTCTTTTTTGAATCGTCAAAGCCAAAGCGATGTTTTCATAAGCTGTCAGCGTATCCAGCAGATTAAAATCCTGAAAGATAAAACCTAACTCGTCACGTCGGAATGCTTCAAGCCCTTTCTTCTTTAATGTTGTAATATCCTGATTATTGATTATAATTTTGCCAGTTGTCACCTGATCAATTGTCGAAATACAATTCAGAAGCGTTGTCTTTCCGCTCCCTGAAGGTCCCATGATTCCTAAAAACTCGCCTTCATTTACGGTAAAGCTAATATTATCGATCGCTTTTGTAATATTGCCTTTGTTTCCGTAGTATTTTTCGATTTTTTCTACGCTTAATATCGGTTGCATACGTTTCCTCCAAGATAGATCTATTTTTTCACATCAAATTCGGCCTGTGTTTCCATAATTTTTTTCCCTTTTACATATATCGTGACACCGTAATGCCCCTCTTCAAGACCTTCCGGAACAGATAGCTCGGCAATGAAATATTTCGCATCGTTTACAGTTACTTCTTCCTCCACTACAAATCGGTTCGCTGTTTTAATTTTACCTTTATACCAAACAACTTCTGCCTTATTAGTCCAGAATCGATTTCTCTTCGCGGCAAAATATATTTTTTCACCTGATGTAAACGTATTTGTTATATCAGCAGGTTTCCCCTTTTCATCAATCGTTTTTGCCATGACGCCCTCTACTATTTTTGGCTCTGAAACATATTCATACACTAGGAAAATCCCAAGACCTAACAGAAAGATTCCTAATATTGCAATGGCTTTTTTCATTTTTTATTCCCCCTAATTGATTTCTAACTGTATCTTATCAATAGGTAATGGGAAGACATATTGGTTTATATTTTATTAAAGTGACATTTTTGCAAGATTATAAACAAAAGCGCCCATTAACTCCGCCAGCCATTGGAGGACCCGATGCCTAAAATTGAAAAACGGACTTATAGCTATTGTAATGTACAATCGCTATAAATCCGCTATTCTATGTCTATTACTGCATGAAGTTTACATTCGTTAAAGGAAAAATAATACTCACCTTTGTTCCTTCCCCCGCCTTTGATGTGATCGTAAGACCCAGGCCAAGCTGATCTGCTAGTTTTTTACATAAATAAAGACCGATACCGGTAGACTTCCCAACTTGCCTTCCATTTTCCCCGGTAAACCCTTTTTCAAAAACCCGGTGGATATCCTTTTCTGTAATGCCAATCCCATTGTCCTGGATCGTCAGAACAATATTATGTTCATTTCGGACCGTATGGATGATTACCTTTCCATTTCGTTCACGGATATACTTAATCGCATTCCCGATCAGCTGATTCAGGATAAATTCCAGCCATTTCGCATCACTGAAAACGGTCCCTTCAACTTTTTCAAGGTTAACTGAAATCCCTTTACTAATAAAGTCTCTTGAATTTCTCTTTATAACTTTTCTTACAAGGTCAACTAAAGGTACCTCTTTAATAAGATAATCCTTGCTCACATTATTACTTCTTGAATAATAGAGAACCTGCTCGATATATTCTTCAATCTTCTTAATTTCCTCTTGAATATTTCGTGTCACGTCGTTTTGATTATTTTCAATGATCAGCCGTGTGGAGGCAATCGGTGTTTTAATTTCATGAATCCATGTTTCAATATATTCCCTATACTCGTTTTCCCGGTCCCGGTAACTCTTTACATGCTCATGCATATCTTTATTTGCCTGACGCAATACTTCATACAATGCCTTGCCTTCCACAGTTTCCGGCTCTTTCATTACTTCCGGCAGCAAATATTTCTGATCTAAGTTTTCTGTAATACTAGTTAACTCATCATAAAAAACTTTCTGCTTAAAATATTCGATCCACATATATAAGATAAGAGGACAAAACCAAATACAGAAAATAAGAAGGACTGTTTGACTATTTATCCCGACAAGCAACATAATGCCGCCAACAATGATAAATAATATGAAATTAGTGAGTAGGAAAACTGTTCTGTCTTTAACATATTCTTTAAGTGTCATGGAAGTATATATCCTAACCCGCGTCTCGTTTCAATGTTTTTTTCCATACCCAATGCTTCGAGTTTTTTTCTTAATCTCGTAACATTGACCGATAAATTATTATCATCTACAAAAACATCTGCGTTCCACATAAAATCCATAAGATCATCCCTTGAGACGATTTTTCCTTTATTTTTATATAGGCAGGAAAGGATTTTAATCTCATTTTTCGTGAGCTCTGCCTTCTCCCCTTGATAAGTAACAGACCCGTTGGATAAATTGAGCTTTAAATCATTATAAACAAGGGTATCCCGCATGCTTGACCCCTGGACTCTTCTTAGTATGGTTTCGATTCTTGCCAAAAGAATTTGAGTGTTATATGGTTTTGTGACAAAATCATCCGCGCCTAAATTCATACTCATCAGTTCATCCATCTCGTTATCCCTGCTCGTCACGACAATAATCGGCACATCCGATTGCTTCCTTATTTCTCTGCAAATATAGTAACCATCAAAAATGGGAAGGTTGATGTCCAGCAATATAAGATCCGGTGCTTCGTTTAGTGTTTCCTGAATAATATGTTCAAAGTTTGTCGGTGCTTTTGTATCAAATCCATATGTGTTTAAAAAGGTTTTCAATTCTTCTCTTATCGTTTCCGTATCTTCTATAATTAAAATTTTTGACATACATTCACTTCCTTTAATGTTTGGAATCCCGGATTAAAATTCATTTACACTTATACCATGCTTATACATTTATCACAAACATATGTACAGCAGATATATGCAAATATTTTCAACTTAAAGACATTCCCACTTTACCCACATAAAAAAGAATGAAATCCGATGTGGAAATCATTCTTAATAAATTTATTTTACTTCTTCCACTTGGTCAGCAGTTGCTTTCACGCGGTCAAAGCCTACTTTAATCGCATTTACATATTCTTTAATTACTTTCTGAGCAAGTTCGGACTGTGGGTTCAGTGATTCAAAGCCATGGTATGCGCCGGGATATAAATGAAATTCCACATCAACCCCTGCCTGTGCCAGTTTAGTTACATACGTAATGGTTTCGTCACGGAAAGGATCCAATTGACCAACACATGTATACGTATATGGAAGATTGCGATAATCCTCTGCCCTTGCCGGTGCAGCATAAATCGGTACTTCATCGTGACCGTGCAATTCGCCTAAATAACATTTCCAGCCAAAATCATTCGTTTTTTGGTTCCAAATCATGCCATCCGTAATTTCATTCGCAGAAGGTGTATCATTGCTATCGTTAATCATCGGGTAAAGTGGCATCTGGAAACAAATTGAAGGATATTCACGATCACGTGCCAGTAAAGTTAAACCAGCTGTCAAACCACCACCGGCACTTGCACCCGCTACGCCGATACGGTTCTTGTCCACTTGCAGTTCTGCTGCATTGTCCGCAATCCATGCAAGCGCACTGTAGCAATCTTCAAGCGGTGCAGGATATGGATATTCCGGGGCTAAACGGTAATCAACGGAAACAACGACACAGTTCGCCGTCTCGACAACTTGTACACAAAGGTGATCATTGTCTTCAATGCTGCCCAGTACGTAACCTCCGCCATGAATCCACAATAAAACAGGTAATTCTTGTTCCTGGTGAGCAGGTTTGTAAATACGAACACGAATTTCATTGTCATCAATGCCAGTTATGGTTTTATTAATAATATTCACTGTATCAGTGCTCGTTAACGGCAATACCGCCTGGGCCATACCTTCACGCATCGTTTCCAAGTGCTCTACTTTAAAATCAAAGTCTGTAAATGCTTCTAAACCGGCTAAAAATTCTGGATTTACTCGTTTGATCATCTTCATTCCTCCATCTCACAAAAATTGAACTCACTCTACTAATTTATTCATTCAATATAATGATTAGAACTCTTGTAGATGAAGTATGGTGTGGAATATATTTTGAAACAAATGGAGTAATTTAAACTAAGAGTAAAGAAAAACACGGAAATCTTTATGATTATCCGTGTCTTCTTCTTATTATATTATTTCTTCATATGCATCGATAATGAACTGGATTTCTCTTGTGACTTTCAAACCTTTTACACCATCCATTGCATATAAAATATCACGTTTCGCATTTTCCTTATCTCCCAGTTTGAAGTAACATAAAGCCCTAACAGCAAATGCACGGTACATCATCGATAAATCAATCGGATGTTGATTGTATTCCAATATTTCGATGTCCTTTAATGTTTGCAATGCTTCTTCATATCGCTCAAGCATGTAATAGGCATAGCCATATTGCCCACTAAAGAAAATGTCCGTGCTGTATGAAAAGCCCTCTAAAACAAAATTATTTTCAAATCGGGTTGCTACTGTTTTCTCGTAATCTTTTTCGATTTGATTTGTATAAAGAAGTGTTACAAGCTGCTCCATAAGGGTTTCAGTCGGGTCTTCCATAATTTCTGCGAATGCCCGGATTTTCTTTAAATAATAAAAAGCCTTTTCCCCTTCTTCATTTGAACAGTGAATGAAAAACAAAAAGCGGTAAAAATCATTTAACCGATAAACGATTTTCTTTTCTTTTGCTAATTTTAAAGCTCTTTCCAAATAAACTTCCATTTGAACATCATCATTCAGTGCTGCATAGGAAACCGTAATATTATAGTATAAATCGAGTTTTTCAAGGTCGTCTATCAGATCCCCATATTTCTCGATATACTTTTCCCCTTCATGTAAATAGTGCAGACCTGCAGCATAATCTTTTTCCATAAACTTAATATTCCCCATCCGGGCATAAATATTCAATATTTTCGAATAGCCATGTACTTGCTCATACATTTTGATTAACTTGGCAAATGGCTTTTCGGATAAATCCATTTTCGCAAAGTAGCGCATTGTTAAATACACTTCGTAAATGCGCACTTCCTCAAAAGTTGCCCCTTTAAGGCTGCCATTCTCATAAAATGGATGGATTAAATGATACAGTTCGAGCACTTTTTCATTTACTTTTTTATCATCATGCTCTTTATTGAGTGCTAAACGTTTTATTTCAACATCCCGGTATAAATCTTTTATTTGCTGATGATTTTCGGTTTGCATGAGCTCGGATACGTCGATGCCGAGCTGACTTGCAATATGTTGAAGGCTTTCCATTGATGGCTGTGCCTTTCCGTTTTCAATCAGACTCAGCATCCCTTTTGTAATTCGATCTCCCGCTACTTGGGCAAGCGTCATCTTGCGCTCTTTTCTTAGTTCTTTTATTTTGGCACCAATATTCAACACGTCGTCACCTCATTAAATACAGTTTACCAAAAATCATACAAAAGGCTAATATTTTAACCTGATTAAACATTTTGTAGAAAATAAATTCTAACACCTCAAAATATTTTTAATTTAATTAAACTTTTGTATTGCATTTCAAAATTCCACACCATATAATAAGTTTAATTAAATTAAACAAAGGGGTTTTGTTTATGAGTGAACAGCAGAAATTAAAAAGAGCAACGTATCATTTATACACGTTTCTAATAAGCAAAATGATTGGTGCGCTCGGGTCACATGTATACAGCTTTGGTATCAGTATGTACATTTTATCGATGACAGGTTCTTCGCTTAGTTTTGCGACAAATATTATTTTAAGCTACTTGCCGCGCACAATCATGTCACCGATTGCAGGTCTATTAGGGGATCGTTTACCTAGGAAATGGCTTGTACTCAGCGGGCAAACCGGCGTAATACTTACAGTTAGCGGTTTATTGCTTTACACACATGAATTTGGATTATCTTTAATCGCAATATATATCGCTACAGTATTCAATAGTATTTTCAGTACATTTTCAGGAGTCGCATTTTCCGCTTCAATTGCCAATCTTGTCGATGAAGCTCGACTTCAGAAGGCAATGAGTTTTAATCAGTTGTCCTATTCTATTTCAGGTATTGGCGGACCGATCTTCGGTGGGATGTTGTTTGGTTTTGTTTCGATGGAAATGTTCCTTATTATCTTTATCGCAGCTTCTGTCATCACACTTCTGTTGGAATCTACAATGAATTTTGTTCTTTATAAGAAAGAAAGCGTTAAAGAAAATGCGGAAAAAGAATCAATGTTTGAAAGCTTCAAAGCCGGCTTTCGCTATGTCAATTCAAAACCGATTATTAAAGCCATTTTATGGACTGCACTTTGGCTAAACTTATTTTTCACAGCCATCAATGTTGGCGGAGATTATATTTTATTGACGATTTTGAAGTTAGATCCAAAGTATATCGGTTTTACAGAAGCTGGTGGTGCAATCGGCGTTTTAATAACATCCGTTTATTTCGCATCAAGAACAACCGTCAAATTCCCATTACTTACAGTTAAACGATCTGTTTTTTCCTCTTCTGTTGTCGTCATTTTATCGGCCCTGCCGCTTATGATCACATTTTCGGCAATGATGAATTTCATCTATTATTTAATCATCATGTTTTTATTCGGAGCATTGGGTGTCATCACAAATACGCCGCTTGGTGTGTTGATGCAAACTTCAATTGAAGAGGAATACCGGGGACGTGTTTTTGGGATTATCGAAATGATGGCGATGAGTGCTATGCCTGTCGGGACACTTGTATTTGGCATTTTATACGAGTTCATTCCGGCTCAGTATATCTTAATCGTCAGCGGACTGATTTTAATTGGTATAGTTCTATTATTACTACGTCCTTCGATTTTAGAAATGGCTCACCCTGAACTGAAAAAGGTAAAGCTGGAAACTGAAGCAATAACTGAATAATAAATTTCTCTTCGAATTTGAGCTAATTTTCTATGTTAGCTCTTTTTTTATGTAATTAGCGGATAGATAAGTTTGATATACTGTTAAAGTTTCTGTACAATTTATAATGTAATAATTTTCATATTAGAAAGGCTGATATTCATTGAATTTCCACAACTATTATTTTGTTCCTGAAGGTAAATATTCAGAATTTCAGCAACTTTTGTCAAACAACCCGTCTCTGGACATTCAATTAGAAGATTATAATCAAAATTATAATTTTTATTATCAATTTGTTTATAATCTGTATACATATTTAACTATGGATGATGACCAATTAATATCGGATGATAATATACGTTTTCACTATCCTTTTCAGTCATATCTTCATGAAATAATCATTAAGCAATACGAGCTGCAAAGATTTAAAAAGAGAAAATGCAATGATCCTTTAATTTGTTTATTATTTTCTGTTCTATTAAAAAGTAAATTAAAGCAGACAATCCAAAGTCTTATTGAAGAAAGCGGTTTCGAACCCGAATTACCTTTGGAATTAATAAACTTTTACGAAAACAATCATATTGAATCCCCATCCAGTCAGACTATCAATTATATTCATAATCAATTTCTTAAACGATTAAAAGAACATATTTTTGTCGGCTCTTACTTCAGTCAATTGATAAAAGATACTATTGATCGCACAAATCGGTATTATTTAATACATCAAAAGGAGTTTTAACAATGCATACAAGTTGCGAGACATCAGTACAACATAGTTTAAACAACGAATTGCGATTGATCGAACGTTCATTAACACTGAGCATAAAGCAATTTAAAACTTTCTATGCTAACAAACAGTTTGATGAAGCATTTGAACAGCTTCAATTTATTTTGGCCATCATAGAACGATCTAAAAACCCGGAACATGTGACAGAAGCGTTAGTATGCTGTGTTAACTTTGCTTCGATCGTTTCTTCCATACCACAAAGCGATATGCTGATCAACTCGATCATTCACACAATCGATACGGATTCTTTCCCTCAAAATTTGTCTATGTGCCACTATTTATTAAGCATCCATGCACTTGAAAATAACAACAAACTGGAAGCGGTTCAATACGCAAAGAGTGCATACTTCTATGCTTTGGAATTGAAAGAGGACCGATTATTTTACGAATGCAATGCACAGCTACAGCTCGTTACTGCCCTTTTGGAAGTTGGTAGTTTTGAAGAAGCCCATAAATATATCGACCAGTTCAACTGGTATATTGAACATTGTAAAAACGATGCGGAAGTTGTCTTTGTCCATTCCATTCAGGCAAGTACAAACTTCTTAAAGCAAAATTACGAAATGGCCGTTTTTGCAATGTCTTCATTGTTAAAAAAATTCAACGAATCAAATGAAATTATGTATACTTCGTTTTTAGCAAGACACTTCTATCGGATTATCAGGAAGCATCCTGAGGCGAGCTTGCTATACGGCGATTTAATGACACTATGCGGGCAGGTAATCGAACGACATAAATCCTATATACCTGGTGAATTGAATACTTCTCAAAATGTTTTGATTTATAACTCAAAGCAGTTTTATCAGCTTGCGAACACTTTTTTCACAAAGCACATCAATGAAAATAATCTTGTTTCCATGTACAAATTAGAGCTAAAAAGTCATATGAATTTCACAAAGTTGTTTAATCTGATTGATAGTGAATCAGCCAACAATCAGCTTATTATTTACCCTTACAGTGAACAAAAGTTTTTACTGATTACAACCGATAAATTTCAGGATGTACTATTGAATAATAAGCAATTTAAAAGCAGTTTAATGTATATTGGTTCTGCTGAAAATACCGAACAAAAAAGTTTTTACGAACTGTATAATGAACTGAATTTATCCATTATTAGCCGTAGTTAAAGCCAATATGATCAAAGAGTCTGGGACATAGGTAGAAAGACCGTTAAATAATAGGAAATCCTTTATTAAGAAACGGATTTTTTGCAAAATTGATTGGAATGGAGGGCGAGTGTTCGTG
Organism: Solibacillus sp. FSL W7-1324; assembly: GCF_038008025.1. Lineage (NCBI taxonomy): Bacteria > Bacillati > Bacillota > Bacilli > Caryophanales > Caryophanaceae > Solibacillus > Solibacillus sp. FSL W7-1324. The sequence goes on along the minus strand of NZ_JBBOYH010000001.1, from coordinate 1,460,503 downwards.
CTGACGGTTATACCTTTCGCACTGCTAAAACACTAGCTGACGGCTACGCCTTTCGCTACAAGCAAAGCTTCCTGCGGGAATAGCGTGACGCCTGAGACTAGGAACAAAAGCTAAGAACGCCACGTCCTGTGGCAACGCTTTTGTGACCAACATCCTATTGGCCTCACGCCCGCGGAAAGCGTCCCGGAATGGAAATCAATTTTAACGCTCAGCAAAGAAACGCTATTTTTCTCTCAGAGAAAAATAGCGTTTTTTGATGTTACATAGATATTTGATTAGCGTGATTCTTTTGGTGGTTGGCACACTTCACACTTTTGCTGTTTATTTTCTTTGAATTTTTTCCAAGGTTTTTGGAATGTGTTCCCGCACGCACATTGGAAATCTAACTTTTGTGAAAAACCTTTAAATTCAGTTGATAATAATTTTGTATCTGTATTCTTTTCAACATATTCACGAATTGAATGGATTGTCCATTTTTTTGACATTAACTACACCTCCACAAGCTCTTTATTATAGCACGAAAGTTGATTCTTTCCTTAATTAAATAACCAATCTACAACAAAACCGAATCCTTTAAACGCAAAATAAAGAAAAAGGAGACCAATTATGATAAATCCTAAGCAGCCAAACAACCCGGAAAACATAAACAGCTTAAAATTAGGGCCTTTTCGATTGCCCCACTCCTCTTTTTTATCGCTCGTGACAGAGTTGATTGTATGGCAATGCGGGCATTCCTTAATATATGTTCTTTTCTGTTGTTTTTTCCCGTTAAATATTTGTATTTGCGATGAAAAGCGATCGGAAGAAAAATCAATTGTCATTTGTTCCTGACAGTTTCTACATTTTATTTCTACTTTTTTGCCCTCCATAATTAACCAACTCCTTTTTTGTATCAACTCACAATAAAACATATAATGAAAACTTTTCAAGCGTATATACATAAGGTAAGGGATTTGCCTTAGAATAGGAGGAATACATTTGAAAAGTGAAATGGATGCTACACCCTCTTTGGAGATAATTGCTGCCAGACTTGCCTATGCAGGTGCTGCTGTCACTACAATCGGCGATGTATTGGGTATGATTTCTGCCGGTATCGCGTTAAAGCTGCTTGAGGAACAAAATGGACAGCAACCATCCAATGATAAAGGTAATGAATCTGATTTTAAGCAAATGCAAAATGAAATCGATAAATTAATTCGGGAACTTCGCCAAATAAGAAAAATGATGGGTGCTCCCTAATCACGGTTGAACAAATATTTCCTGGAATCTGCTTCGATCCGCCGTTCACAATCATCACAACTAACGCTGGCTTGTCGATTTACTTTAAATTGCTGATATTTTTTAGTGCCTTCCATCAATTTGAATGGTTTCCGGCAATACCGGCAAGTAGTCTCATAAAAGAACATTTCACATTTCCATTCCTTTCGTAATATCTCTATTTATTATAACGTAAAATGAAAAAACCTATTGTGAGAAAGTATCATTCCCTCGCAATAGGCTTTGTTTTATGATTTTAGGATTTTTACAGTAACAGTTTTTCGTCCCCAGTTTTTAGCTGTCGCCTTTTTACTAATAAAGACGTCAATTTTTTTTCCTTTTATGGCACTGCCAATATCACCGGCAACTGCTATTCCATAGCCTTCCACCCATACTTTCGAACCAAGTGGAATGATTTTCGGATCAACGGCTATCACCTTCAAACTAGGGTTTTTACGTAAATTTAACCCTGTTTTCGTAATACCTGAACATCCTTTGCAACTTGCCGTATAGGCCGTTGCTGACATCTTAATTGTTTTTTTTACATTACTTGGATGTGTTGCGGATTTTTTTACTGTTGTTTTCTTTACTGCTGGTTTATTTTTAATATGGCTTGGTAATTTAAGGACTTGTTTTACTTGTACTTTTGAAGTCTTTAAATCATTCAATGCCATGAGTTCTTTTACTGATGTATCATATTTCTTCGCTAGCATTGTTAAATTCTCGCCTTTTTTGATTGTATGTGAAGCTGCCTCTGACGTTCCTACAAAAATAAATGTGCTTGCGATCATAACCGCAATAAATGCTACTACTTTCTTGATCATACTTGAATATTTCCCTCCAGAAAAAGTGTCGTGAAAAATCTTTTTGATTCAACATGAACTAGCATAACCTTTCTATATTTCAGTAACATGACAACTACATACCACCTATATTACAATTCGATAACAAAAAGTCGAATTGTGTCGATAACATATTACAAATTTCTGAATAAACTTAACTATTTGACTAAATATAACTTCATTTCAACAAATTTCTCATGATTTTTTACCCTTTTTAAACGTATGAGTAAAAAACTATCCTATAGTAACAATTTATGCTAATATATTTTTTGTTTTGATTTTAACAATAGAAAGAGTGAACTGATTGGAAAAAGGCACGAAAGAATTAAGTTTATTTAAGTTAACATGGCCATTATTTTTAGAGTTGTTCCTATTTATGCTAATGGGATTAGCGGATACTTTTATGTTAAGTGCTGTGTCGGATGATGCAGTAGCCGGTGTAGGAACAGCCAATCAATATATACAAATTGCAATTTTATTACTGGGGGTTATCGGTACAGGTGCTTCCATTGTTGTTTCACAATATTTAGGATCAAGACTAATTGCTGAAGCATCACAAATTGCTGCTTTATCGGTTACACTCAATTTGCTCGTCGGTTTAGTCATCAGCGGGTTATTTTTATTGTTTTCAGATGTTTTAATGAAGATGATGAACCTGCAAGGTGCTGTATTGGAAGCAGCGCAAAGCTATTTAGTCATTGTCGGAGGATTTATATTCGTTCAGGCTTTAATTACTTCCATGTCTTCCATTATTCGTGTACAAGGCTGGACGAAACAAACGATGTACGTTTCGCTTGCAATGAATATTGTGCACGTCGTTTTAAACTATATTTTAATTTTTGGGAAATTCGGGATGCCGGAACTAGGTGTGGAAGGTGCAGCGATTTCTTCTATTATTAGTCGTGTGCTTGCTGCGGCTGTTTTTTTCTGGCTCTTATACCAGGCGTTAGAAGTTCGTATCGAGTGGGCGGATTACTATCGATTGTCTAAAAACTATATTTCCAAAATATTAAAAATCGGGATACCCTCAGCATTGGAACAGGTGCTTTACCAGACAAATCAAATTGTCCTTCTCTATTATGTAACCTTTATAGGGGCCGAGGCATTGTCTGCCCGTCAGTATGCCGTGAATATCTCGATGTTTACTTATCTTTTCGCCATGGCGATTGGGATGGCAACTGCTATTTTAGTTGGACGGTATGTCGGAGCTGGTGATAAAGAGTTGGCCTATAATAAAGTATGGTTTGGTGTAAAATCGGCACTGATTTTTACATTATCAATGGTTGCAATTATTATTCTCTTCAGAGAATCATTGATGGGCCTATTCACTAGTAATGAAGAAATTATTAAAATCGGGGCCAGTGTATTACTATTAAGTATTTTACTGGAAACTGGACGTACGGTTAACATTACAATCATCAATTCATTGCGTGCTTCCGGGGATGCCGCTTACCCTGTGCGTATTGGATTCGTTTCCATGATTTTGATCGGCTTATCGCTAGGTTATTTATTCGTCTTCGTTCTTGATTTAGGTCTTGTCGGTGTCTGGCTGGCTATTGCATGTGATGAATGGATACGTGCAATACTCGTTATTTTCCGCTGGCGTAGCCGAAAATGGGAACGCTATGCGATTGTCAGTTCAGATAAATAAGCATTGTAAAACATCCACTTCCTCTTATATGGAGCATTCCTGTTAGAAGGATTTTCGGGGACTTGAAAACAAAAAAGCCCTCCTGTATGATGCTTGAGTATCAACGACTAAATTGACTCATTCATCTACGAGAGGACTATCATAATGAATTCTAATACGAACCATAAAATTAATCAAGTTTCTGAAAATACACTCGTGATCGGTATCGACATCGCCAAGCACAAACATTTTGCCTGTGCTATTGATGATCGAGGCCGGGTGCTCCAAAAATCATTTCCTATTGCGCAGTCACGCTTTGGATTTGAAGGCTTTCATGAGCGACTGCTTACATTAAAAGCTACACATGAAAAACAGGAAATTCTTGTTGGTTTTGAGCCGACAGGACACTACTGGATGAACTTGGCGGCGTTTCTGACAAGCTACGGAATTCCATTCGTGATGGTCAACCCAATGCACGTCAATCGTTCCAAGGAATTGGATGACAACCTTCAAACGAAGAATGATCAAAAAGACGCACTTGTCATCGCTCGCCTTATGCGGGATGGTCGCTTCAGCTATCCTCGAACTCTCGAAGGAATCGAAGCCGAGTTGCGAAATGGTGCGACATTGCGTTCAAAGATTCAAGAAGATTTAAATGCCCTACAAAATCGTATGATTCGTTGGTTAGATCGCTTTTTCCCAGAGTTCACACAAGTATTTAAAAGCTTCGGGAAAATGGCGTATGCGGTGCTCGAAATGACACCACTACCCTCGGATATCAAAGGGAAAACACCGGAAGAGCTACTGTTCTTATACCGCCAAGTAGAAGGGATGAAAAGCCCCCAACTACCCAAGGCAAAGCAATTAGTCGAAGTTGCGGAACACTCAATCGGACTGACAGAAGGTTTAGTGATGGCCAAACTTGAAATCGCCACACTACTTTCTCAAGTGAAATTAATGCAAGCTCAACTCGACGAATTAACGGCTCAATTAATCGAGCTCGCCAAACAAATGACAGATTATGAGTATTTAGCATCGGTACCGGGAATCGGAGACGTCACCATTGTCGATTTACTATCAGAAGTTGGTTCCCTCACACAATATGCGCATCCACGCCAATTAATTAAACTAGCGGGACTCACGTTGCGTGAAAACTCTTCTGGTCAACAAAAAGGACAAAAACGGATTTCCAAACGAGGAAGACGCAAACTTCGCGCCCTCTTATTCCGAGTCATGATGCCGTTAATCTTGCATAATCCAGCCTTTAAGCAACTGCATGACTATTACACAACACGTACTCAAAACCCACTCCGCAAGAAGCAATCCATCGTTCTGCTTTGTGGGAAGTTACTAAAAGTTTTACATGCCTTGTGCAAAAAGAAAACCATATTTAACGAACATCAAATGATAACCGATTTCGCCAGTCTTCAAACGGCTGCCTAAGCGCCACCATCGGAAGTCAAAACAAGAGGATGACACGGAGAAGCCGGCATTATTTTCACCATCCGACCGTTGATGACCAATCAAACGAGTCCCCTAGGGAGCATCGCCAGCCTCTGCCTTATGAATAGACCGAACGAAGGAATGTACGCGCAATCAGACGCCTAGAGACATGGGAGGGTCCGTCATCATAAGCTACGCAGAGATCCAAAAGTGCATCGAGATACTGCACTGGATTAGGAGAATGATTACCAGTTAATGGTTCCTCCTTTAGCGAAGCTTACGGACAATATGTAAGAAAAATCAATAATTACAAAATAACGATAGATGTACGAGTCGAAAAAATATTTTTTGACGCTCATAAATGGCGCAAGCCATTGATACATCAACATTTATAGAGGGAGGGTGGATGTTTTTTCTCCAAATGAATTACAAATCGAGTAGGAGGCTAATTATTATTTAATTAGCCGACCTCTCACACCACCGTACGTACGGTTCCGTATACGGCGGTTCAATCTTTTGAGTATCTTCGCTCGTAAAGTTGGGACAGGTCTTTCAGTCCCCACTTTACGAGCCTTTTATTTGGAATGGCTTGGTGTAGAACCTCACTTCGTGATATTCGCCAGTATCCTTTTCTTGAATGTGCCGTTTTCATGGCTTCATCATGTTGGATTCCGTATTGGCTTAATTTCGCATATTTTGTTCGTGGTAGTTTCCACCGTTTCCATATTAATTGACGTAAGCGATGATTTAGCCATGCTTGTATTTCTCTGATAAAAGTTTTCATGTTAGCGATACCATAGTAATTTATCCAACCCACCGTTGTTTGATTGATTCTTTTCACAATCTCACGAAATGTCCCGGTTCGTTTACGACTCGTCAATGTTTTTAACTTATCTTTTAGTCGTTTCTTGGCGGACTTGATTGGTCGGTATCCAACTTTCCCGACAGATTTTGAAGATGAAAACCTAGGAATGTAGCTGCTGTTGCTCCACATACTTTACTTTTCTGCTCATTGATTGTTAGACCCAGTTCATCTTCGATAAATTTCTTGACACTTGTCATGACCCGTTCACCTGCTCTTGGCGACTTCACATAAATCACGAAATCATCCGCATAGCGAATGAATCGATGTCCTCGTTTTTCTAATTCTCTATCTAGCTTGTTTAAGTACACATTTGCTAGAATAGGAGAGAGTGGACCACCTTGAGGTGTACCTTCTGTCGTTTCAATGAGGATATCCTTGTCCAATATGCCAGAGCGTAGGAATTTCCATATTAACTTAAGTACGATTTTATCTGTTATGAATTCTTCTAGATAAGCTCGTAGCCGTTGATGATGGATTGTGTCAAAGTAGCTTTTCAAGTCACAATCGACCACTGTTCGAAAACCTTCCTCGTAATATCTCTTCGCAAGGGCAATCGCTTGGTGTTGATTTCGACCTTTTCGGAAACCAAAGCTTTTATTCGAGAAGTGTGGATCAATAATTGGATGGATTACTTGTAAAATGGCTTGTTGCACAACTCGGTCTAATACACATGGTATACCTAGATATCGTTTGGAGCCATCCGCTTTTGGGATAGCTACCCGCTTCACTGGTTGTGGCTGATAGGAACCATCTTTTAATTTCCTTTTCAATGGTTCTTCATATTTCATTAAATGCGCTTTCAGTCCATCAACTGTGATACCATCGATTCCAGGTGCTCCACCATTCCCTTTTACTTTCTTGTATGCGTTCCATAGGTTTCTATGAGACGTTACTCTGTCAATTAAATTGATACTTTCTTGTTTCTTCATTTCCATGTTTACATCCCTACACACTCTTATATACTCTTTCGCTTCCAGCTTATCCCTCTATAAGTAGCCATCTATTTGGTCTATACCTTGATGTTTTCTGTGTTTTGGCGGGATGTCTCCACCTCCTTGTTTCTTTCAAGATTAAAAGATTGTTCGGCCCTTCATCTTCGGTCGAAGACTACTATGGCTTCTGCTGACTTCTCTTGATTCATCCATTTATCACTAAACAAATTGTTAATTAGATAACCCTCAAGAGACCTCCCCGGGTAAGCACAACCGCCTTCCTCTCATGTAACTGCCAGATTTACTGTATGGGATTTGGGCAGTATTGGACTTCGCTTTGTTTAGCAAGCTCATCCGTCCCAAGTCAGCCTTTTATCTGATTTCTGTTCGTCAGTTCGAGAGTTTGCGTCCGACTTCCTTCAGATTCCACGTCACCATGGACACCCTTGTCTTTCGCTAACAGTTCCTACTGCCAAGCCTGTAGTGGACTTTCACCACCAAGCTGTTGTGCATGCCGGGCACACTAAAAAACGCCTTCTGCAATTATATTGCGAAGGCGCTTTTTACGATTATTTAGATGATTCTTCAGTTGAAGTTGAAGCTTCTTCTGATACCGTTTCCTCAGTTACAGCTTCTTCAAGTTCTGCATTTTCTTCTGCCAGTAATGCTTCTTCAGCTGCACGACGTTTTGCTTCTTCAGCTGCTTTCTTTGCCGCTTCTTCAAGTGGTTTATTGACAACACCTAAGCACCAAATAAATTCTTCCCATGCCATGTTCCAACCTTTGAAAACTTCTTCAGAGTCGTCCCATTTCACTGAATAAGCGATTCCATCTTCAGTTTTTACAATAGAAAGTGATAAGTCCGCTCCAGCACGGTCACTTAGTAATTTAATTTTTCCCTCTTCATCAAAGCGTTCATCGATATTGTCCTTTTCTGTAAATGATCGGCTTTGCGCAATTTCAAAAAGAACATTACTATGAATTCGGTATTTATTTTTTTGCATTCTTTTCCCAACTTCCATTATTGATTCGTTACTTGTACTATCTTACAACGTTTCAAAAAAATTATCGCGATTTTTTTCAGTTTAGCACTTTAAATTATTTTATCACAAGTTGGTACAGTTAAACCACTAACGATTACACAAAAGAGAACATATATTCCTTATTTTATTAAAAAATATTAAAAAACCCGTGAAGTGTTTAAAAACTTCACGAGTTTAGAAGTATAAAAGCGCTTAGTAGTAATATGAGCCGCTGTTTCGCTTTTCTGCAATTTCGTATGCAAGCTCAATAATGGATTTTGCAAGTTGTGCATATGTCACTTCTTTTTTCGGCAGGAACATTGATTGATCAGTACCTTGAAGTCCTAACACGTGTGAAATCGCTACATAGCCGATTTTTTCCGGATCCACATCAGCTGCATCTTTGATCGTTAACTGATAAATATCAGGATGCTTTGCTGCTTGTTCAAGACCAAGTGTACGGATGTACCAAACGGCTAATTGTTCATTTGTTACTTTTTGGTCGATGTTCAATTCATCTTCAAGCGGATTTAAGATACCTAGACGTGTTGCCGTTTCCACTACATTATAGTAAGGATGTTCCGGATTAATATCTTCAAATGAAACAGGTGGCTGCTCCTGACGGTATGCATAATAATCTTCATAGAAATAAGTGATGGATTTTATTATCATTTGTAATGCCTGCCCTTGAGAAATGGCTGTATCCGCATTGAAACTTTTCGGATCATTTACCTCAATCGCACCTGCCTGGATTAAATAGTTCAGTTCCTTTTCGGCAGTCGGGTGAGTAACTTTCGCTTTTTCAGTTTGAGCATATGGACTGAAAACTTCACCGCTGTTCGCATCGATTTGATAGTACTCTTGTCCCTTCACTGTCGGCACATATACGAGTTCGTATTTTCCGTCTTCATTTTGCAGTCTGTGGTAAACAAGCTTAACATCCAGTGCATCAGCAAATAGCTTCTTTGCCTCTTCACTTGAAACTGATGCAGCAGCATCCGGCCATTCCTCAATTTCTAATGGATAGCGGTAGAATGATTTTAATTTCCCTTCATCATCGATTGTTACCGAAAGACTGTCACCATTTACAATCAGTCCGTTTTTAATTCGCGGGAAATTCACATAATGCACTTTCGATTCTTTATCATAAACGGGTTCTGTATTTGCCTTAGCATATTCATGTACAGATGTCGGAGCAAGTTCCTTCACATACTTTTCAGCTGCTGCTAAAACTTTATCCTTATCCAATCTTGGTACTGAGTTTTCCGTTTCATCATCTTCAAACGGCATTGGACTATAGAAATCAGAGTATGAAATAAGTTCCCCGGTATTTTTATTGAACTCGATCGAAGAACCGAATGAACCGTTTCGGTAGCGGTAAGAATATGAAACACTGATTACTGCCTGGTCATTCATTTCATGTTCATAGGCATGGTCAATCGTGAATTTAGTTGTATTCCCCTGGCTCTCTACTAACTGTTTTGCGATTTCTTTAGCATCGTCAATAGTAATTGGTGATGGTTCTTTTAATTGTTTTGGAGCAAGCGGTTGTAACGCTAACTTGTTATTTAAAGAATCCATCTTACCTGTAGTTGTTGCCCATTTATTTGATGTTGCATGTAATCCAATGACATTTGGCGCTGGTAAGTATACAAGTTTTACAGAAGGTTTGGAAGACATCGACATATAATCAATCGAATATTGCAAAGTTAAATTTAGTTGATCCTTCATCTTTTCTAAAGCGGCTTCTTTAGAAACTACATTTGTCGCCTCTTCAAATGACATCCGTTTTTGTTCCGGACTCACTTGTGTGAAATACTGGATTTTGCCATCGCCCAGTACACTTACTACCATCGACTGATCCTGAATTGGAATATCTTTTTCAGTTGAAGTGAAGCTGTAGTTATACGTAATTGGATCCGTTATGAGACGGCTGTAATAACTAGGTGTTTCATTTGATAATACATAATTGGAAGACGACGCAACTTTCTTAACGAAATCTTCTGCAATTTTACGTCCTTGCTCTTCCGTTATTTTTCCTGGGAATAATGCATCCTTCATACTTGCAGGATTGAAATATAAGTACTCTATTTCAAGATTGTCCGATCTGAATGATACACTACCGCCCTCCATTTGTTTGTTAACTTTTTTCTGGAATGTTAGCTCATAACGTGTCGTCAAATCGTCTGCATAATGATAGCTCATCGATGTCATTTGGAAATCACCGTTAGAGTATGTAGCAAACATCTCCGGTAATTTCGTCTTTAATATTTGAATCAGCTGTTCTTTTGTGACACTTTCGTCTGTCATCGCAACATAGATGGGCACCCTTTCATCTTTCGGGTTAACAGATGCCTCTGCAAGAGCAGGACTGGCAAGCAATCCTAGAGAAACAATCGACATGCCTAGAGTGGTTGTCCATTTTTTCATTTTAATTCCTCCTTTGTTTTCTCTCTATTATACGCCTAAATAATGGCAATAGTTTCAATATATTGTATTTTAAATAAAAATATTCCTTTTTACCCAAGGAGTTTGGAGAGATTGTGTTCGAAAGTGAGTCATGATAGAATCTTTCAGAGGTGAAGTTCGTGAATATTGTAACAGCAGGAATGCTAATATCATTTTCCGGCATTATTGTCGTTTGTTTAGGTTTGTTTGGCGTCCTGCCTAATACTAACCAAACATTAAATTATGTATTTATCGGCATCGGATGGGTATTTATCCTATTCGGCATCGTCATCCGTATTATCGGTATGAAACTAGAACGGAAAAATAAATAAAGAAGAGGCCAGGACATAATCCAAAAAAGCTATTTTTCTCTGAGAGAAAAATAGCTTTTTTTGCTGAGCGTTAAAATTGATTTCCATTCCGGGACGCTTTCCGCGGGCGTGGCCTGAGCCTGTAGTCTCAGGCGTCACGCTATTCCCGCAGGAGTCGCCCTCCATTCCAATCAATTTTGCAATATATCCATTTCTTAATAAAGGCTTTCCTTTTATTTAGCAATAATTCTACTTATATCCCGGCCTCTTCTCCTTTTTAAATTCCTTTTTAAACAAGTTCCTCTTCAAGCAAATAATATTTTGCTCCGTATATATCTACTTCATAGGTAATGACTCCAGCTGTACTTATGTGAATGTTCGTAACTTCCCCTACTTTATTGATAATATGGGCTTCATAATATTTGCGATAATGATAGGTTTCACTATCCAATTGCTCATCGATTAAAATTTCCTTCACAGGATCCATCAATTGAAATTTCGGCTGATACTGTTCATACTCCAGATCAAATAAATTTAGCTGACGCAAAAAAATTCACCTGCCAATATGTATTCAATCAATACATTCGACAAGTGAAATTAATTTCCTTTATTTAGGCGAAACGTATACATAATTGATGCCAATCAGCTACGTTCATCCTGCATTTTTGGTAACGGCAAAATCGTCTCATTCTTTTTCTGCTCCGGCTTTAAATAAATGACCAGTTCTTGCTGGTATGTACCATTTTCCAGTAAATAATGATCCAGTGTGTGGCTGTCATACTGGTAGCTGCCAAACGGAAACGAAACGCTTTCGCCCTTGACGGCAGCAAGCAGTCCCGCCACATCTTGACTGACCATTTGCAATACTTCTTCAGCCGTTTCTGTTAATACAAATACAACATTCATCTTTTATTCTCCTATACTCCAATAAATAGTGTCGCCTGCGCAATTGCAATGTAAAATGCCGGGTCCTGTACAGGCGCTTCTTCCCAAATAACGAGCTTAACCGAAAACAAATCCGATTGTTCATCATAAACAGCAAGCCACCTTGCGATAACCTCATCATTAATAATAAAGTTGGACCAGTCTTCCATTTCTTTATCGATTTTCATTTTAAATTTTTCGTTTGAAATAAATAGTTCCGGAACTCCAATACGCCAGTTTTCATAATTAATAATATATTTTTCGTTTAGAACAAGATCTTTCCCTTCAAACCACACTTTCCCGCGTCTGAAAATCTTCTTCACTTCGAAGACTGATTGTCCATCATTACGAAGCACCGCATATTTTAAAAAATAGCGGTGATCGAAATAGCCGTCCAGCAGTTTTTTCAACCCATTATCATATATGCGCTGAACTTTCAGGACCTGCTCTCCGGACTCATTGTAAACTGGCCGCTGTTCCGTAGATTTTATATCCCCTAATACTTCGTACGTATAAGTCTGCATTGATTTCCCCTTAATAAATAATCTTAATTTTGTTAAGTATCCTTTGTATAAAATTTTGCTTTTCATCAAATTTTTCACGTTTTGAAAGCGCTTCATCCGGATGGTCGGTAATAACGCCATTTACATTTTTCTCATAAAATTTCTGCATATCCGATTCATCATTTATCGTCCAGACGAACAATTCCATGCCGCGATCCTCAACCTGCTTCTGAATATTTTTCGTCGCAAAGGACTGCTCTACTGAAATAAAGTCCGCATTGGATTCCGGTAACTTACCGTATGCGATAGAGTATATATGGCCGGTATGAATCCGGGGTTCCATGTCTTCAAGCATTTCCATTGTCGGTATATCAGGTGATTGAACATAATGATAATCCAAGGCATCATATTCATCAAGCAGATCCACAAAGCGCTGTAGAAAGTCTTCTGTTTCAAAACCATGTGTTTTCAACTCAATAAGCAATTTTATATTTAAATCATGACTCATTTCAAGCACTTCCTCAAAAGAAGCGATCGTGTCGCTGAAACCATCCGCCAAAACAGTTGTTGTGACTAATTCATTCAGTGTTAAATCATAGATGATATCATCTTCACCTGACAAACGTGATAAAGTTTTATCGTGATGAACGACAAAATCTCCATCCTTCGTTTGCTGAATATCGATTTCCACCATATCTGCCTCGGCCTCTTTTGCCGCCTCAATCGCATTCAAGGTGTTCTCCACACCGCCATCCATAAAACCTCGATGGGAAATGATGTTTGTATCCGGTTCGTAAATCGTCTTTTCCAAACTGATTAAATTAATACCGCTCACAAGGAAAAAAGCGAATACGACAATGATAAAGGTCCACTGACGAATTGTTTGTCTAAATGGTTCCTCCTGAACGATTAATGGTTTGTGACGTGTTAACTGAAATGCTACCATAACAAGCAACTGGGTAAAGAACACTTGCAATATAGTGAAAAACAGGATGATAACGCCCTGTGCAAGTGTCAATGTAAAGCTTGCAGTAACAAGGCCCCAATCCGGTTTAATTTTTTCGATGATAAATAACGGTGTCAATATTATGAATAACGCGAATAATAAAAGCGTTAAATTAACAAGAACAATAAGGCCGATCATCCCGATTGTCTCGAGTAGTTTTCTTTTCGAAAACTGCCAGCTCATTTTTAAAGCCTTAAAAATTGTAAGCTCTTGGTAAACCGTAAAAAATGGCCATGTAAAAATAAATCGTAAGCTTATAAAACTCATTATAATTATTAGCACAACATATAGAATCGTGCCATTACGTGAATTTAAAAGTTCATCTATAATAAAGCTTGGTACATTGATATTTTGAATCAATGAAACTGGCAATAAGGAAGAAATAAGCGGAATTAATAACAGCAGATAAACGACAATCAGTAATGTCTGCAAACTAACAAAATAGACAACCTTCTGATTTAATCGTTTTAATAGATCTTTCCATGTATATGGAATCGCGCGCTGCTGATAGTAGGCAAGTAATATTAAAAATCCTAATTCATAATAAATGAATACAATTCCAATAAAAAGAATAATTCCTATTCCAAATAACGCAAACAGATTTGTCAGTAAGTAAAGGATACTGTCCTGCGTTATGACCTGCACCCCTGTAATATCCATGACAATAGCTGTTATGAGCCAGATGAGCGGCAGTAAAATAAATGCCTGCACAATACGCAAAATCGCAAATGTCCGTATATAATCGACTCGGTAATAATATAAATTTCTGAAAATCAGTTTAATAACTCGTTTTATTCTTTCCACAAGACTTCCTCCAACTAGTAAACTCTATCTCTATTTTTGATTTTTTTTCATATATTCCTTCGTTTGAAGCAATGTATTGGTAAATACCTCTATTGGTTCAACCCCTCTGATTCCGTAATGGTCTTCAAATACGAAAAAAGGAACACTTGATATTTGCAGTTGCTGGGCCTCATAGCGATCCAACATTAACTCTTCAGTGAATTGTTGTTCCTTTATTATTTTTTGTGCCATGTTCCGGTCGATGCCAATTTGTTCACAAATGGCTAACAGTGCTTCCGTGTTGTTTAAATTTAGTCCTTCCGAAAAGAATTTTTCCATCACAATATTTACAAACTCCAATTCTTTTTCATAAAGCTTAGCCAGCTTACATAAGCGATGGGCATTTTTTGTATTGGCCAGCACTACCTTATCAATGTTGAATAGGACACCTGCCTCCTTTGCATGCATTTCCAACGCTTCCATAAATTCTTCCGTTTTACGGAGATCATTATTTTTCTTTTTGAAAATCGTATCGACATATGATATTGATTCCGACTTTGAAGCTTTAGGATTTAACTCGAACGCCCTGTAAACGACTTCCGTTTCCTCATCTAAATTTAACTGTTTTATTGCTTGGAATAACTTCGTTTTCGCGATATAACAAAACGGACAAGCGAAATCAGAAAAAATTTCTATTTTCATTTTGTCTCCCCCTCATTTTTATGTACTTATCCCTCTATTCTATGGCTTTTTTATTACATTACCCAAAATTCCAAAGAAAAAAGCCGAACCCAATGTGGATTCGACTAAATATTATCTAAAACGAAGTAATTGTTGCAAAAAACTCTTCATAAAGTCCCTTTAAAATTTGATCTTCAAATTCTGAACGAACGCCAAACACAAGACTAACTTCCGAAGAACCTTGATTAATCATTTCAATATTTGCACCTGTTGCAGAGATTGCCGTTGCAGCTCGAGCAGCCAAGCCTGTATTATGGCGCATACCTTCCCCGACAATGACAATCATTGAAAAGTTATGGCTGAATTGAACATCATCTGCACATAGTTCATTCTTAACGCGTCTTACAATACGTTCTTCAATTTCAGGTGTCAGCTGGCTTGAACGCATGATAACTGAAATATCGTCTAAACCAGATGGTGTATGCTCATAGGAAATATTTTCTTCTTCAATAATCTGAAGAAGCTTGCGGCCAAAGCCAACTTCCCGATTCATTAAATATTTTGATACATATAATATTGAAAAACCGCTGTCCGCCGAAATCCCTGTAACCGGGCGATTTGTTGCAGGACGCGTTGGTAAAATCAACGTGCCTGATGCAGACGGGTTATTTGTGTTTTTAATATTGACCGGAATACCTTGTTTATAGACCGGCATCAATGCCTCATCATGGAATACGGAAAAACCTGCGTACGATAATTCACGCATTTCGCGATACGTAATTTCTTTAATATCGACTGGATCATTTACGACTTTAGGGTTTGCAGCGAATACACAGTCCACATCCGTAAAGTTTTCATATAGCTTTGCCCCAACGGCAGATGCCAAAATGGAACCAGTAATATCAGATCCGCCACGGTCAAATGTACGTAAAATGCCTGCCTTTGTATAACCGAAGAATCCAGGGAAAATGATAATCTCCTCTGTATTTTTCAATACACTCAAGTTTTCGTATGCTTCCGGCAGTGCATACGTACGTTCCGGAAAGTCATTTAAAATCAGCTTATCTTTTGGACTTATATATTTTGCAGGCATGCCAATTGCATTAAAATAACACGCAATCAGTTTTGCGTTGTTATCTTCACCGCTTGCTTTTATATTATCTAAGAATAAGTCTTTGTTTGACCAATTTTCTGTCACACGCCCGCGTATATCCTGTTCAATAATATCTGAAATTGTATTGTCTAAACCAAGATCTTCAGCGATATTACGGTAACGGTCTACTACAGCTTTAATTTTTGCTTCAACATCGCCTTTATTAATTACGGTGTTTGCTAAATCTATTAATAAATCCGTCACTTTAATATCATCACTTGAACGCTTACCAGGCGCCGAAACAGCGACAATCTTTCTTTCAGGATTAGACTTCACAATGCTTGCTACTTTTTTGATTTGTTCTGCACTCGCGACAGATGTGCCGCCAAATTTACATACTATCATCTCATCATATCCTTACTCTCAAAATTGATATTTGTACTCACCGAAAAAACATTTGACTTTACACAGTGTACAAATTTATCCTATTTCAGTCAAGACTATTCAGTAAATTCATTAATCTATTTAGTCAAAATACGAATAATTCGTCATTTTGTCAATATATTATATGAGATTTTCATAAAAAATGATATTTATTTGTTCAAATTTATAACATTTTTACAATAAAAATTAATTGTCTCTGTTAGGCTAAAGAAGTGACAAAATAGTGAAACAATTCCCCTAACAATCCTTCGCAATGAAAATTGTTTCATCCCCCATTTTGCTGTAAATTACTCTATAATTATTACTATAGGATTTGTAATTATTATTAGTAGGAGAAGGATATATGAAAATAGTAATTGCAGAAAAACCAGATCAGGCAGCAAAATTGGCTGCCCCGTTTTCATTTACTAAAAAGGCTGGTTATTTTGAAGTTAAGCCAAACACGTACTTTCCGGAAGGTGCGCTCATTACATGGGCGATCGGTCATCTATGTGAATTGAAGGCCCCGGAAGAATACAACGCCTCATGGAAGAAATGGACATTGGAAACATTGCCGATCATTCCAGAACGTTTCGAATACAAGGTTACAAAGACAAAATATAAACAGTTCAATATTATAAAAACACTCGTCAAAAGACCGGATATTCGGGAAGTTATCATCGGCGGGGATGCAGGGCGTGAAGGTGAACTCATTATACGCACCATTTTAAAAGTATGCGGTGTAAATAAACCAATGAAGAGATTATGGATATCTTCCTTAACGGAAAATGCGGTGAAAAATGGATTTGCCAATTTACTGCCGGAAGAGAAAACGAGAAATATTTATTTTGAAGCACTGAGCCGCTCCTGTGCCGATTGGCTGATTGGTATCAATACATCCAGATTGTATACGGTACTCCTCAAACGTAATGGCGTAAAAGATGTCTTTTCCATTGGCAGAGTACAAACACCGACATTGGCGCTCATCGTAAAACGTGAGCATGAGATTGCGAACTTTAAACCAGAACCGTTTTGGGAAGTGGAAGCAGAATTTAACTTTAATGGCAAACTTCTAAAAGCGAAATGGCATAAAAACAATGTGACCAGGCTTCTCGAGGAACGCCAGGCAATTGCTGCAGCCAACTTTTGCATCAATAAAAACGTAGAAATCACAAATATTAAAAAAGAAAAGAAGGAATATGCACCCCCTCTTTTGTTCAATTTGTCTGCACTACAGGCAACAGCAAACAAAGCTTTTAAATTTTCACCACAAATGACGCTCGATATTTTACAGAAACTCTATTTGAAAGGCGTCGTTTCCTATCCAAGATCGGATTCACAATTTCTGACGAACGAGGAAGCGAAAACATTACCGGCGATTCTTGGACAGTTAGGCAAGTTGGAGCAATATAAAAATCTGTTACCGCCACCGGTAACTTCCCTTCTGAACAACAAAAGATTTGTCAATGAAAAAAAGGTAACCGATCACCATGCTATTATCATTACTGAGCAAGTTCCGAATATGGCAAACCTCAGTGCGGAAGAAGCAAAAATTTATGATTTAGTAGCAAGGCAAGTGATTGCGGCCCATTACAATAATGCCATATTCTCCTATACGACAATTCACTCACTTGTCGATCAGCGCGCGGAATTCATTTCCAAAGGGAAAGTGCTGCTGGAGGAAGGTTGGCGCAAAGTAATTCATCATTCGAAAGATAATGCGGACAAAGATGAACTGCTCCCCCTTCTTCAGGAAAATGAACAAGGGACCGTTGTAAAAGCGAATGTCAAGAAAGGTGAAACCCAGCCGCCAAACCGCTATTCGGAAGGTAATCTCATTACAGTCATGAAAACCGCAGGCAAACATTTGGAAGATGTGGAACTGGAAAAGGTATTATCGAAAACAGAAGGATTAGGTACGGAAGCTACGCGCGCCGGTATTATCGGCACACTGAAAGACCGGAACTACATCGAAGTGAGGAAAAACCAGGTGTTTGCAACTACGAAGGGAATGCTGCTCATTGAGGCACTGGGAGAAAGCATTTTAACGTCCGCGTCCATGACTGCTAAATGGGAGCAACGACTTTCTGAAATTGGTGAAGGGAACGCATCTCCCCAAGTATTTATGGAACAGGTAAAAAAACTGGCAGATAAATTGATAGCAGATGCCGGCGAGCGGGAAAAAGAATGGGCATTCAATCAACACGATGTGGAGAAGATTACTGAAAACAATCCCTATACTAAAAAATATAAGAAAGAAAAAACAGTTGTCGGGAAATGCATACTTTGTGATGGATCCATTGTTGACCACGGTACTTTTTACGGTTGTTCAAATTATAAAAAAGCCAACTGTAAATTCTCGGTTTCCAAAAAAATTCTCGGAAAAACGATAACGCAAACGAACCTGAAAAAATTATTAACTTCCGGCGAAACCGATTTAATCAAAGGATTTAAAAAAGGCGGTAAAATCTTCAACGCCCATCTCATTTGGGATGAGAAGGAACGAAAAACAAGCTTCAAGTTTGCAAATGCAAAGTAACCGACTTCTTTAAAAAGATAATGCCCCGAAAGTTTAGCTACGAATCATTAACTTTCGGGGTATTTTTTCTATTCATACATATCTTCTTAATGATAATTTAACCTGTTATCATTTCTGTATTTTAACCATGCATCGATTTCTGTCTTTATGAATCTTTTCTGATTATCGAGCAAAAGATACGGGATAAACTGATAGGTATCATAGCTGCTTAGTCCATCTCTTTGATAATCATCATTCGATATAATAATTTCAATGGATTGTTCGCTTATTTGAAGGTATTCAGCAAGCTGGGTAAGTGTCATCAACTCCGGTATTGAGCTAATGGTACTTTCTGAGTCTTTATCGGTATTTGTTGTGCTACTTAAAATCAATGCAGCTGTCATGATGGATAAACCTAACAATACTGCTCCAATTAAATATGTGGACTGGTTCAAATCAGTGCCTCCTAGTTAGATACATTCAAAATATTTCACATCTAATTAGTCAACTATTTATTCATTTTAAAGGCAATTGGATTGTTTCCGATTGATTCTCCCATTTTATATTTGCTTTAAGCTCTGATCCTTCTGTTGCATTCGAACAGCCATGGGGCAGAAAAAACATACCGTTTTCATCTAAAGAAATGGAAGCCCCTTCTACTTTATCTACACTAAACTCCAACTGTTCCGGCATCGGATCATTGCCAAGATATTTTATATAGCCTTTAGTAGAATTGCAGCCATCATCATCTGTCACTGTATATTGGACTCTCCAATTCTCACTTTCCCCAAAAAACACATAATCTTTTTCGATACAGGCAGTTAAAAGTGTAACAGTTAACAATATTAAAATTCCTATTTTCGCACGAACATTTTTCAATACAACACCTCCACTATTTAGGTCTCAATAAAATCAATCACCTGATCTATGTAACTTTCTAATGGTTCACTCGTATTTACAACAATGTATGAACCTTCATCTGGTTTCTTACTGTTTTCAAGCGTACGTTTAAAGGTTTCTTCCGAGCTGACTGCGTTAATTTGACTAACCATTTTATTTCGACTTTTTAATCTATTGTTTATTTCCTGAAAATCATTCAGGTAGCACTCTACGTATTTGTATGTGGCATTATACTTTTTTGATAAATCTATACCTCGATCCACCATTTCCTGATAAAGACAAGGACTATCCAAAACGACATTTAACCCTTGTGATAAATGAAATTCCACTAAAGACCAATCAACATTATAGGCAATTTTACCAACAAGTTTTTTCTCTATTGGAATTTCCTCAAATGACGTTATTAACGCCGTTTTTACAATGTCATGATCAACTATGACTGCCCCTATTTTCTCGGCAATTTGTCGGGAGAGCGTCGACTTACCGGAACCTGGGAATCCGGACATTTGTATAAAAAACATATTTAACCACTCACTTTTCAAAATTTTCTTGACCCAAATACTCTACTGGGAGTCCCCTTTCAATTATGCCGTTTTCCCAAAGCACACTGTACGCTTTGGCATCAGGTCTGGAACTAACCACTTTATATATTTCCCGGCCTTTATAATGAACCGCAACACCGTCATCAACAGCAATTCCTGATTGTATTTGATTGGACTCGATCAGTTTATGATATGCAGGTCTTCTTTTCTTTTCACCATCGTAATGCGGACAATTACTCCCATTTAATAATCCCAGGCAATCTATTGGTTCAAGTCCATCTCCAAAAGAATCTGTCACCCCCTGCTCAAACCAACAGATTGCCCCTGCACTTAACCCCGCTAAAATAACCCCCTCCTCCCAAGCCTTTCTTAAAATATGGTCTAATCCCCAATCCTTCCACAAAGCTAAAAGGTTTTTCGTGTTTCCCCCACCAACATATAAAATGTCTTTCTCTAAAATAAAACTTTCCAAATCCCGTGATGAAGGGTTATATAGAGATAAATGTGAGGGATCACAATTTTGTGTATTAAAAAAATGATAAAACCTGGATATGTATTGTTCAGAATCGCCGCTTGCTGTAGGAAGAAAACAAATTTTCGGTTTTGCCGTTTTTGCCTGCTTCAGAATATATCGATCCAATAGCGGGTTATCAGGTTCCATCGAAAAGCCCCCGCCGCCCATCGCAATTATTTGTTTCATTCGGTACTCCTTTCAATAATCAAAAGTATTTTATTTTGCCACCATGTTTTGACCTTAATTAATATATTCTACAAAGTTCACGATACTCCTTGAGTTAATCACAAAAAGAGCATTGTCACTTGAACAATGCTCTTTTATAAATCGATTAAATAAGTTGTTGTCTTATACCCCGTCCAAAACTGTTAATAGCGCAATCGTAATACATGACATCATAATCGTGAAGGCACCTGTCATTACATACACATTAAATTTGGAATCCTGATTATTTCGCGATTTATCAATGATGATTGCTAAGTTTAAACAAAATAAAACGGCTAAAATCGGTGTACCATATACTGCCATAAAAATAAAAAACATTGTGTCCTCCAAAGTATTGATAAATTCTCGTTCCCTTTAACCTATCTTTATAGTAACAAATCTTACTATGTTAACGTTTAATCTTATTAGACTGATCCTGTTGGTTTCCATGACCTACGTATCGAAAGTACTCCTTTATCAAGCTAATAATTATGCCGATGTAGAAAATATTAACATTAAAATGTTATACTGATACTACAAATATAGGGGGGATTTATTTTATGGAGAAAAGAAAGAGGACGATATTTTGGATTATACCAATTGGGGTAATTGGTATATTTTTTTACTTTTTTGGTCCACAAAAAGCCGTAACAGATAATGACTACATTACATATATTCATGCGACACCCGTTATCGAAAATAGTAATATTACAACAGAAGAAGCATTCAAAAACTATTGTGAAGAGAGCCGCTGGGAATACTTCCAGACTAAAATGATGGAGCATGTTGTAGAATTTAAAGGTAAGTGCAAAATTGACAACAAAGTACAGCCTGTTAATTTGCAATATGTTGTTGAAAAGGGACAAACTGATTACCGTATTGGGGCAATGCTTGTAAATGGCGAACAGCAATCCGAAGAACAGCGAACAGAGTTTTTGAATACACTCCAATAAGATATTACAAAGTGGAAACTTCATAAGCTTCCACTTTTTTTCATCCCAAAAATCTATAGTAACAAACCCCTTAACTTAGACAATAATCGCTGACGTCTTTTCTTAATTGTTTCATAATTCAGCTTATACGTGTCAGCAATCTCTTTTAACGAAAGCTCTTTTTCAAACAATGCGATCAGCAGAAATTGTTCATCCTTATTTAATTCCTCAAACCATTCAGGCCATTCCAAACCTGTTGTAATTAAATACTGTTGCTGTGAATTAACGAGTATTACGTCCTCCTCCACTGCCAGTTCATGCTCGGTTATATGATTCGCTTTAGATAGTGCTCGAATAACAGCATATTTTACAGTCATATAGGCGAACATCGCAAAATCCCCTTTTGTAGCATCATACTTCTGTAATGCCTGCCATAGGGCGATTCTTCCTATTTGCATGTATTCATCAAAATCCCGATAAATTTTCAGTTTATAGATCACTTTTTTTATTATTGTTTCACTTTCAGAAATAAGTTTTTCTACATCCTGCATATTTCCAATTCCTTAAAGCTGTGCACAACTGATTATTCCTAGGTACTACAAATTTAAGGAATTGTAGAAAATGAAACAAAGAACAGATTCATTACGAAAAATTACATTTGCACGTTAAATAGTCATAAAATTCACACTTTTATACGGTAAATCGGTCTAAAAAGAACTTTTTCGCATAGTTTTCTAATAAATCAGATATAACGATATTGACAAAAAATCCGCTATCATGCATGCTATTAGAAAATGTAAAGGCATATTGAAGACGAGTACGTAGCAATTGGCTATACAAGAGAGCACATTCCACAGGCTGAAAGAATGGCATAGCAAAACCTGCCGAACCTACTTCAACAGCTCCTACAAAAATAGGCGCAGACTCAGCGTTATGAGATAAGTGGAATGCAAGAACTTGGCATTCAATTTAGGTGGTACCACGGAAACAGCACATTTCGTCCTAATCGATAGGATTGAAATGTGCTTTTTTATGCTTTTAAGTCCATCAAAGGGTTTTTTCTATTCTTAACAGAGTGGAAAAACATAAGTTAAAACTGTCATATCCTGTAACAGCGTATCTATGACCAATATCGTGTAGCGGGATAATTTAATATTTTTATCGAGGAGGATTTCGGGTGGAAAGAAAACGTATTGTAATAAAAATCGGAAGCAGTTCTTTAACAAATAATAAAGGTGAGCTTGATTATGAAAAATTTCATGACCATGTTGCTGCAATCGCCGCATTAAAAAAAGCAGGTCATGAAGTTATTCTAGTATCTTCTGGCGCAGTAGCAGCAGGTTTCCGAAAGCTTGGCTATCCTTCTCGACCGATTACCCTCAAAGGAAAGCAAGCTGCTGCGGCAGTTGGTCAAAGCATACTAATCCAAGCGTATGCAGATGAATTTGCCAAATATAACGAGACATCTGCCCAAATTTTACTGACTCGCTCTGATTTCAATGATAAACAGCGTTACAGAAATGCTTATGAAACATTAACAGAACTGTTGGAACGTTCAATCATCCCGATTATCAATGAAAACGATACTGTATCTGTCGCTGAATTGACTTTTGGTGACAATGACATGCTTTCCGCTTTAGTAAGCGGTCTCGTCCATGCAGATCAGTTAATTATTTTAACGGATGTCAACGGGCTCTATACGGCTAATCCATTAACAAACGCAGATGCCGTTCGAATTGATCGCATAGAAAAAATTACAGAAGAGATGCTTCTCTTTGCTACAGGATCAGGCTCAAAAGTCGGGACCGGTGGCATGCAGTCAAAGCTCGCTGCAGCCAATCATGCAATTAATACAGGTGTCGGAGTTTTTATCGGAACAGGTTCCGGTCATACAAAACTAATCGAAATTCTTGAAAACAACGGTGACGGCACGTATTTTGAACGCAATGAAAAGTACGTACCTACAAATAAACAATGGGTACAGCTTTCAAAATCTTCCGGAAAGATTTTTATTGACGAAGGTGCGGTCCAAGCATTGCAATATGGAGGGAAAAGTTTACTGCCAGCCGGTGTTTATGCCTATGAAGGACAATTTGATAAAGGCGATGTTGTCGAAGTTTATGATAGACATACTTGTATCGGTCGTGGAGAAATTCTTTATTCTTCAGCTGAATTGGAGCATGCGATGGGGAAACGTACGACAGAGCTCATGCATTATCCGATAGAAGTCATTCACCGTAATCAATGGGTCAAAATTTAAGGGGGTTCTCTTTATGACGAAAACTATTACAAATGAAGTGGTTGAAAAAGGTAAGCGTGCAAAAAAAGCGAGCTATTTAACGAATATCAAAACAACAGCAGAAAAAAATGAAGCATTAAAAAGTATTGCTCAACAACTAATTGCCGATATGGACTTCCTGCTGTCGGAAAATACAAAAGATATTACTGATGGAAAAGCAAACGGACTCGATCAAGCGACACTGGATCGCATTTTACTGAATGAAAACCGCATTCAAGCGATGAGCGATGCCATTATGCAGCTGATTGAATTAGAGGATCCTGTCGGTGAAGTAGTCGAGGAAATGACGAAAGAAAATGGCCTTCACATTACTAAAAAGCGTGTCCCATTAGGCGTAATCGGTATGATTTATGAAGCACGACCAAATGTAACGATTGATGCAGCAACACTTTCCATTAAAACAGGTAATGCGGTACTTCTCCGTGGCAGTTCTTCTGCAAAATACTCCAACATCGCACTCGTTGCCTCGATTCACCGCGCGCTAGAAGCTGTTGACTACCCGGAAGATGCCGTTTTGCTAATCGAAGATACAAGCCGTGAAACAGCGAAATCTTTATTTACACTTACTGAATACTTGGATGTGCTCATTCCGCGCGGAGGTAAAAAACTAATCGATTTAGTTGTACGTGAATCGACGGTTCCTGTTCTTGAAACCGGTGCCGGAAACTGCCATATTTATTTGGATGAATTCGCTGATTTCGATATGGCGAAATCAATTGTAAAAAATGCGAAAACACAGCGTTTATCCGTATGTAATGCGGCGGAGAGCCTATTGATGCACCAGAATTTTTTCCAAACTCATGGCAAGCAATTTTTGGACTATCTACAAAATGAACTTGATATAAAAATTTATGGTGATGAAAATGTATGTGCAGTGTTGCCGGAAGCGATCGAGGCAACAGAAGAACATTATGCCGAAGAGTTTTTGGCTCTGGCATTAAGCATAAAAGTAGTAGATGACGTATTGGAAGCTGTACAGCACATTAATCAGTTCGGAACAAACCATTCAGAAGCGATTATTACCGACAATATGCAAAATGCTGAAATCTTTTTAAATTCTGTAGATGCGGCAGCTGTGTACCATAATGCGTCGACGCGCTTTACGGATGGCTTTGAATTCGGATATGGTGCAGAAATCGGGATATCAACTCAAAAGCTGCATGCTCGAGGACCAATGGGGTTACCAGCATTAACATCAACGAAATACTACATTCATGGTACAGGTCAAATTCGGGAATAAAATGTACCTTCTATAATGAAATTTTCCAGGCAATAGGGCTGTTACGGGACTTTTTCCTTCCCTATTTTTTCCGCTCTGTAAAGTCTAGAAGCGGGAGTCAATCTCTGCATCTAGGCTTTTTGGGACAGTTAAATTACGCCCCGTCAATACGGGATTATGAAAGCAGGTTCGCCATATGAATATACGCTCAATGATTAAACTTACTATCTCCATGGCTATTTTTGGTTCTATCGGCTTCTTTACTACGCAAACCGGCCTGCCTGCAGTCGAACTCGTTTTTGTTCGCTGTATTTGTGCCACATTCTTTTTGGGCGGATTATGGTTTATAACAGGCGGTAAAAAAACAGAAGTTTGGAATAAAAGCGAAATATTGAAAACCGTCATTTGCGGCATATTTCTTGTGTTAAACTGGGTATTTTTATTTAAAGCGTTTGAAGTGATGTCGATCTCTATCGCCATTTCCATATACAATTTGGCGCCAATTTTTGTATTGATATTAGGTTCGGTGTTTTTGGCAGAAAAAATGGGGATCGGTGCGATTTGTGCAACAGTCATTTGCTTTTTCGGTAGTATCCTCATAATTGGTATTGATAGCTTTACAAGCGTCTCTCAATTTATGAACTCTGGATTTATATGGGCGCTTCTTTCGGCCATCTGCTATGCACTGACAATGTTTACGAGTAAAACGATTCACGGTATGTCGTCCTATGCTCTTACATATATTCAAACAATTGTAGGTATCGTCATGTTGCTCCCTTTTTGCGATTTTGCGGCATTTGAAGGTTTAACAAATACAAACTGGCTCTACATATTAGGTACTGGTTTTATTCATACGGGATTTGTCTACTATTTATTTTTTGACAGTGTTCGAGACCTTCCTACAGTCATTGTATCTGTACTCGTATTTGTCGATCCGGTAGTAGCAATTTTATTGGATGCTGTGTTGCTTTCTTTCCGACCAAGCCTATTGCAAGTGCTCGGAATTGTTCTGATTTTCGGAAGTATTTTATACACCGTCTTTACGCCTGAACAAACCGTAAAAAAGATAAAAACAAGCAGTTCATAAATTATGAAACGAAAAAAACTCTAAATTGCAGCGATCTTATTCCGCGCACGATTTAGAGTTTTTTTACTATTCAAACTGTGCCAATTGCTTTGGTATCAGTACTTTATCCGCAAACCATATTGCCTGCAATTTCGTTTTATCGCCCATATAAATAACGACAATTTCAATATTTTTCGACTTTTTGTAATCTGTGACAGCTTCTATCCATTCTTCTTCATTCGGAAAATCATCAAACAGTAATTCATTGCAGATTAAATAGATTTTGCCGCTGCTACTATGAGATAATTCTAACTTTAGCATCGTAAAGGCATAATTGATAATATATTTATAGTTAATCTGCTCTGTTTTAAGTCCGAACGATTTATCCAGCTCAAAGTAATTATTAAAATCCAGACTCTCTTTATGTGTGATCATTTCCTGAACAATGGCTTTTATGAATGATAAGAATACAAAATTTTGTTCATTTTTTTGTGAAAATTCCGATACGGCCAATGCCAATCCATTCTGTAACGTAAGACTGCGTTTCATCGATATATCTTTTTGAACACAAAAAACATATGTACTGTTTGGATCAAGTCCAACTTTCAAAAATTGTTCTGTCTGGAATTTGGATTTCCAAAACAAAACTTCGGAAAAGTGCTTTGCTTCAATATAATTCATAAACTGCTTTAAATTATCATTGCTGATAGTATCCCATATCTTATCATCAAATAGCAGCTCAACCGCTTTTATTTCTTCCATTACTTCCTCAAGGATTCTGTCATAAATTGTATTGAATTTATATAAATTCATGTACCAATAGCTTTGAACTTTTAAGTGAATTTCATGATAGATATCCCTGTTGTCTTGACTATTTGCAAGTTCCTTTTCATATTCAGTAATTAATTTTTCAATTTTTAGCGCTTTCCGCATATCCCCAAAATGATTTTTTTTGATTTTTTTCCATATGTATAGTGCAATAAAAAAATTTTTTACAGAGGAATCTTTTAAGTACTCAAAATGCAATTTTTTTGCATTTCTAGCTGAAAAAAAATCCAATAAGAAAATTCGCCATTCTTTCAGTCTAATATCTTCTTCTATTATTTCTTTTTCGTACTCTTCCCCAATTTCAAAAAGTGACCAAAGATCATGAAAAATCAAATAAAAATCATCACTTTTTAATAGTATTGAGTCATTACAATGTTCGGAGTATAATAAATTTAATAAAGCTTCTTTACGTTCATCACTTAAAGAACTAGGATTTTTCAGCAATAGCTCCTCCATTACGGACCCACCTCTCTTTATACACTACTAAATATATACTATTTTCTCAGAATATACCATTTATTAATAGATAATGTGAGAATGTTGAATAATAAAAAGAGAATTTGGAAAATAATAAAAAGCTAAGGTCGATTATAGAAATCTATATTATTTTATGAATATAGTATTACTAAAACACTAACCAATATGTTGGCACTATGCCTGCGGTTAGCGTTCAGAAATGGAAAACAATTTTACAGCGATCAAAAAATGCTATTTTCTCAGGAGAAAATAGCATTTTTGATTGATGATCAGGCCATCTTAAATTTTATGCTTTGCGGCTTTCTGTCATTTGTTTCCAGACAGAACCTTTTGCCTCTTCCCCGCCTTCAATGCGCGCAAGTGCCATTTTTGCTTGAAGCTTTACTTCAAACTCTTTATCTTCACTCGCTGTTTTTAAGGCGTCAATTGCCTGCTCTGTCCCTACTTCATACAAGTACATTGCCGCACGCCAGCGGACAAGTTTATTTTTGTCACCTAATGCAGCGATCATCGCCGGCTCAAATTCAGGTAACCCTAAATCACTCATGCAGTCGCCCGCTGTACGGCGTACTGCTGCACTTTTATCATTCAATGCCTTCGTTAATGCCGGTACAACCGCAACATCTTCAATCATTCCTAAATAAACGGTAGCAAGGCGTCGAATAGACATTTGCTCGTCTTCCAGCGCTTTTTCAAACAACGGAATATCCTTTACTTCCGGATCCGGTAATTGATCTAACAACTGGAATCGCTGCTGCCAGTCTTCCACTTGCTCATATTGCTCCAATGACACTTCTTTCCGCTCTTGTGCTGCTGTTACAACCTGTTCATTAGCAGACTGGACAATCGATTCAACTCGGTCTTGCGGATAAAGTGCATCCACCTCTTTTAGTACCTCTTGTACTACTTGCTCTTTATCGCCATAGCGAACACCGAAATCGACCCATTTTCGTTCAAAAATATAATTTTCATCCGTCACACTGAACTGCAGACGTTTGAAAGCTGTTGTAAAACGGTCTCCTGCGCTAATTCGTACTTCCCCTTCACCGTCAAATGCTTTAATTTGCAATGGAATCGCTTTGTACATTTGAACATGTACATTTACTTCCCCATAATGCTCATTCATCTCATATTCCGTAGTTTCAGTTGCCTCTCCGCCAATTGCACGGCGAATGTCCGCCAAAATATTTTCCCAGGCAAATTTCGCATTACGTTCTATCGCCAGGAAATTCGATACATGGTAAATGCCTTTTACACCTTCTACTGCAAAGATGGCCTGCAGCTCAGGTGATGCTTCACCGATGTTGTCTTTCGTATAATTAAAACTTTTACCAAATGGTAAATCCTGATCGATAATTACTTTCATTGAATTTGGACTTGGGGTTGGTTCAATTGATAAAATTTTCATTGTTATGCTCCTATCCATTTGCGATTTCGTCTAAATAGCTCCAGCGCTCGATTAATTGTTCATATTCCTCATTTAGTTTTTCTAAATCGGACGTCAGCTGCTGAAGTTTTGTAAAGTCCGAACCAGCTGATGAAATTTCCTCTTCTGTCGACATAATTTTTTCTTCAACTTGAGCAATCGTATCGGCAATCGTTTCCCATTCTTTCTGCTCTTTGAATGATAGCTTTTTCTTTTCTGTTTTCTGCTTTTCAACTTTCGGCTTTTCCTGCTTCATCTCTTTCGCTTCCTGCTGCAGTTCCGACTCGCGTTTTGCTAAATAGTCGGTATACACATCCAAGCTTTCCGATACGCCGCCTTTTCCGTCCAAAATCCATAGCTTTTTCGCAATGCGATCCAGGAAGAAACGGTCGTGACTGATTGTAATGACAACACCCGGGAAGTTTTCGATAAAATCTTCCAGAACACCTAATGTTTCGATATCCAAATCATTTGTCGGCTCATCTAAAAGTAATACGTTCGGCTGTTCCATCAATAGACGGAGCAGATGAAGTCTTTTGCGCTCTCCGCCTGAAAGCTTGCTGATCGGCGTACCATGTGTATTCAGCGGGAATAAGAAACGTTCGAGCATTTGTGATGCTGAGTAACGAACACCGTCTGAATCGGTAATGTCATTTGAAGCTTCACGAATATAATCGATCATTCGTGCATTTTCATTCATTGCTGGCAGTGCCTGCTTGAAATGAAGACGTTTTACTGTTGATCCGACAACTACCTCGCCTTTATCCGGTTCAATTTCACCTGCGAGCATGTTAAGAAGTGTCGATTTACCATAACCATTTGCTCCAATTATGCCAATACGGTCCCCATGCTGCAGTAAAAATTCGAAATCCTGAATAATCACCCGGTCACCGTAAGCTTTGGAAATTCCATCTGATTCCAGTACTTTTTTCCCTAAACGCGTTGTTGCAAGCCCCAGTTCAAGATCGGACTGGTCATTCGAACGATCGATGGATTCATCCAACGTTTCGAAACGCTGAATACGGGCCTTTTGTTTTGTAGTTCGCGCTTTTGCCCCGCGACGAATCCATTTTAATTCCGAGCGGTAACGATTTCGTAATTTGGCCTGTGATGCTGCATTCATTTCTTCACGAATCGCCCGAGCTTCAAGGAAATCACCATAAGATCCTGTATGGCGGTACAACGTTTTATCAGCCAATTCATATATATGTGTTGCGGTTTCATCAAGGAAGTAACGGTCATGGGTAATAAAGATTACCGCCCCTTTTAGGCGTGACACCATTTCCTGCAGCCATTCTGTCGATGTAACATCCAAATGGTTTGTTGGCTCGTCCAGTAAATATAAGTCTGCCGGTTCGATTAATACTTTTGCCAATGCCACACGTTTTTGCTGTCCGCCCGATAGGCTTGTGACTTGCTGGTCAAACATATCGATTCCGAGCTTCGTTAATGCTTGCTTTGCCAATGCATTGACGTCCCAGGCATTTTCCGTATCCATTTGCTGCTGTAAACGGAATAATTCATTTTGCAGTTTTTCAGATTGCGGATTTTGTGACAATGCGGCTACCGCTTCTTCATAGGCACGGTTTAGCTGCAATATCGGTGAATCTCCGCTAAATACCGCTTGTAAAACCGTTAAATGTTCCGGAAATTGCGGATCTTGTTCCAAATAAGCAATACGGTACTTATTCGGATGGTCGAATTCCACTGTATCGGCATCCTGTTTTTTTGCAATAATCGATAATAATGTGGATTTTCCTGTTCCGTTTATCCCGATTAAGCCTGCACGTTCCCCTTCATAAATGGTAAATTCAATATTTTGAAATAGCGTTTTATCGCCAACTGTTTTTGTTAAATTTGATACGATTAAATGACTCATGAAATCCCGTCTCTCTCTTTTTTTAACTGCTCTAAAAATTGTACCATAAAGGCATGACGTTCTTCAGCCATTTCGCGCCCTTTTGCAGTTACCATTAAATCTTTCAACAATAAAAGTTTCTCATAAAAATGCGTAACAGACGCTGTGGATTGACTGCGGTATTGTTCTTTCGTCATATTGACACGCACTTCTTCTGCATCATCATACAACTTGCGTCCTTTTGCACCACCGTAAGCAAACGTACGCGCAATCCCTACTGCACCAATTGCATCCAGCCGGTCTGCATCCCGTACAATTTTTGATTCCACTGTTGTAATATCCCGTTCATTGCCCCCATTAAATGAAACCTCCGCAATGACTGTACGGATATGCTGTTTTTCCTCTTCCGTTAAATCAAGTTCATCCAAAATCCGCTGTTCCTGCTGTTTATCCGCTGCATACTTTTCATCACTGACATCATGCAGCAGCACGGCTAAACTTACAATTTTTTTATTTGCTGAAGGCTCAGATTTAAGTATTGTCATAGCGTTTTGATAGACACGCTCAATATGTTGAAAATCATGGCTTGCATCCATCGTTTCATAAATTTCTTTTACTAATTGTTCACACCGTACGATTATCTCGGACATTTCCATTCACCATTTTCTTTTAAGAGTTTACATAATCATATTACCATGAGAAGCAAGATGACTTCAGTTATTTAACACCATAATTGTTAAATGATTCGGTCTTTCCAACTCTTTTGGAAACCCCCTTCATTTAGCAACTTTCATTCAAAAAATCAAGTATCAGTAATTATTCAAAGATAATTTTTGTCTAAAATGTGAACTAAATGCTTGTATTTTACAAATTTACATCATATAATAGCAATAAGAAAACATAAAACAGAAAAAAGGAGTGTTATTTATGCAAAGAATGATGCAAGCTGTAGCACCAAATATGAACGATAGCCAACGTAAGGGTCTAATTGTAATTTCACCAATTTTAATTGGTTCGGTTGCATACGGATTAAGCGCAACTTTTATGATTGCAACTAACCTTCTACAAATTATGTTTTAATGAACGAACGTAAAATTGAACAAAGCTTCCACTGCAAATAAAAGAAACGTATTCGAATGAATTATCAAACGAATACGTTTCTTTTACTTTTATTTATCGCTGCGGTTTTACTATGTCCTTTGACATAAATATCCCCGGCGATTATCTCTTATTTTGATTAAAACAATCCAAGCGCACTTCCGTCTTCTGCCACGTCCATATTTAGAGCTGCAGGCTGTTTTGGCAAGCCTGGCATCGTCATAATATCTCCTGTTAAGCAAACGAGGAATCCTGCCCCCAGCTTCGGCAGAATTTCACGAATCGTTACAATGAAATCAGTTGGTCGGCCAACTAGACTTGGCTGGTCTGACAATGAATATTGTGTTTTCGCCATACAAATCGGTAATGTGTCCCAACCATTTTTTTCGATTACTGCTAACTGTTTTTTTGCAGCATCCGTTAATTGTACACCTGCACCACCATATACTTGCTGTACAATTTTCGTCAATTTTTGTTCTACTGTTTCCTGTAAATCATATAAATGATGGAAAGTATTTGGCTGTTCTATTACTTCAAGAACTTTTTCGGCAAGCTCAATACCGCCCTTACCGCCTTCTTCCCATACATTCGTACGGGCAATCCGGACTTCATTTGCTTCCGCCCATTGTAAAACAGCTTTCAGTTCCTGTTCGGTATCTGTAATAAATCGGTTTAATGCAATTACCGGCTCCAGTCCAAAGTTCCGAACATTGGCCACATGTTGCGCCAGATTGGAAATACCTTGTTTTAAAGCTTCCACATTTTCTTCCACTAAGTTTGCCTTTGCAACACCGCCATGCATTTTCAGTGCACGAATTGTTGCTACAATCACGACAGCGCTCGGTTTAAATCCTGCTTCACGGGCTTTAATATTTAAAAACTTCTCAGCACCTAAATCAGAACCAAATCCTGCTTCTGTTACAACGATATCCGCAAGTTTACGTGCTGTTTGAGTTGCAGTAATCGAGTTGCATCCATGGGCTATATTAGCAAAAGGTCCACCATGGATTAATGCCGGTGTTCCTTCAATTGTTTGAACCAAGTTGGGATTCATCGCTTCTTTTAAAATAAGCGCAAGTGCTCCTTCTACTTGTAAATCACCAACAGTTACCGGGTTACGATCATACGTATAACCGATTACAATACGAGCAAGACGCTGTTTCAAATCTTTCATACCTGTTGCTAAACAGAAAATGGCCATAATTTCTGAAGCGACTGTAATATCAAATCCGTCTTCACGAGGTACACCTTGCATTGGACCACCTAAACCGACTGTCACATGACGCAGTGCACGGTCATTTAAGTCCAGTACACGTTTCCAGACAATACGTCGCGGATCAATATTCAATGCATTCCCTTGATGGAGATGATTATCAATCAAGGCTGATAATGCATTGTTTGCAGTTGTAATCGCATGGAAATCTCCATTGAAATGCAAGTTGATCTGCTCCATCGGCAATACTTGTGCATACCCGCCGCCAGTAGCGCCGCCTTTCACACCCATAACCGGTCCTAATGAAGGCTCACGTAAAGCAACCATTACCCGCTTATCCAGTTGGTGCAGTGCATCCGCCAAACCGATTGTTACGGTAGATTTTCCTTCTCCTGCTGGTGTAGGGCTAATCGCTGTTACAAGTACAACATTCGCCGTTGCTTCACCACTAATTTTACTTGTATCAATTTTTGCTTTAAAGCGACCGTATTGTTCAACTGCATCTAACGGAATATTTGCATTTTCAGCAATTTCCAAAATCGGCTTCATAGTTGCCTGATTGGCTATTTCAATATCTGTTAATGGTTTCTTCGTAGTAGTTGTCATGCTTCGCCCTGCTTTCTAAATATGTAGTCACCTTATTATAGTTTGTTTTATCAGAATTAATAATTTAAATATAGTGCATAAATCGACAAATTATTGACAGTTAACATATGTATAGTATATAGTTTATTCGTAATATTCTGGAATCTTTATGTTTCATCAATTGATTTTGACAGTATCGGAGGAGAAAGCGGATGCACCAAGGCACTGTAAAATGGTTTGATAATGAAAAAGGTTATGGATTTATAGAATCTGCGAATGGTGAAGATGTTTTTGTACACTTTACTGGCATACAAGAAGAAGGATTTCGTTCACTGGATGAAGGACAAGTGGTTGAATTCGATTTAGTCGATGGCATCCGGGGTCCGCAGGCAGCGAATGTTATAAAAAAATAGACAAAGCTGTAAACGAAAAGGGTTGATCGTTTACAGCCTTTTTTTATTTCTTGTTTATTTCATATTGTGCCCCATCGATTGTAATTTGCTTTTGTTCTTTTGCACCTGAAAGGACAACCTTTTTTATGCCATAGCCATTTTCGAGCATATAATTCCAAGCGGCTCCTTCACCAACCGGCTTGACAAAAATAAGCTTCACTTCATCGAGCAGAATAATCGAATACTCTACGTTTTCTTCCTGATTTACCTTTTTTAAAATGGTCGCACCACATAATTGGGCAATTTGCTCAACTGCATCAAAATTCGGCACAACAAAATGGACAGCTTGGATCGCTAAATCCCCTAAAGGATGTTTTGCTATAATCCCACGGTCCGTTAGTTCCTTACGTCGAAGTGAATCTGCTTCATCCCATTGAATGAAAAAAGGGAATTCAATTTTCGATTTAGGATGACCAATATAAAGCAGTTGCCAGCTTACTACGGTACCATCATCCCTTTTTCTTGAAAAACGTTCAGGTCCTACTACATCCAAACCCGCTTTAGCGAATAATTTCGCGTCTTCTTCGATCGTTGTTGTACGAACGGCAAAACGCGTCAATCCGTCACGTCGGCGATTTTCTTTATAGCTCGCATGTAATGAATAACTCTTATTGGCAGCTTCCTGGAACTTTTTCTCATTTTCAATGCCGATCAGTTCAATATAAGTCAAATCAAAATAGCTCAGTGTATTATATGTACCCCACGCTTCATGACTTCCTCCCGGAACAACATGGAGACCTTCCTCTTGGAGCTTTAACATTGTCTGTTCTGGATATGGGACAAAATGGACGAGATGATCAAACTGGTACATGCTTCAACCTCTTTTCATTAAAAAGTAGATTTAAAATTTAAATCAAACCCTATACAGGTAATAAAAAATTCTTTATCTAGAAATGGCATTAATTAATGCCGTTGCAGCGGCCATTTTCCCATCAACTTTAACGGTCTCCCCGGACCTATGAATAATATAATGGGGCTCCATTGCACCATACAATGATTTGGAGCTATTTGCGACCATATAATCCGCTTTTGCCGTTTCCATTCTTGTAGAAGCTCTTTCCAATAAAAATGATTCATCTTCCGTTGCTTCCAGTTTAAAGCCGATTAAAGTCGTATCCGGTGACCAGTTTTTAATTTGTGCCAATATTTTCGGCGCCTTTTTAAAATGGATGATCGGAGGCTCATCAGATGGCATTTTCCCTTTTTCCGTCAGTTCATTCCCCTGCTGATCGAACACTTTATCAATCAGCCAGTCCGAGCCGGCCACAGCCATAATGACATAATCGATATGCTCGGATTCAAGAACTGATTTTAATTTGTTCCCTAAATCTTCAATCCCTTCAAATTGGATGAGCTTCATCTCATTTTGATGTTCAGGCAGCTGTGTAAATACACCATGCATATAAATGACATCCGCACCCTTTTCAAGTGCTCCCTCTGCCAAGTAGCATCCCATTGTTCCTTTTGATAAATTCGTATGGCCGCGGACATTATCCCATTTTTCGAAGGTCCCGCCACTCGTGATCAATACTTTTTTCCCTGTTAGCATGATTGTTCCCCTTTTACTGTTCTTCGTTTTCCAGCCACTGTTTTAATATTTCCACAAATTTTTGCGATGCCGGTGAAAGCTTCTGCTTCGTCGATAATCCGAGGATCCGGTAACTTTCCTGTACAAGAGGCAGGGCTTTTACAGTGTCCGGCAACATCGATATCGCCATTTCTGGCAGTATACTAATACCTAGATTATGTTCCACCATTGATACGATCGCCTTTTCGTCATAAAGTTCAAAACGTATATTCGGGAATACACCATATTTTTCAAATGTTGTCATCACATCATTTGTCCCTTTATAGGAAGGCATTATGATCGGTGTTTCTTCAATTTCAAATAAATCGATCTCTGTTCTATCATATAGCGGACTATGCGACGACACAATACATAACAGAGGATCCCGTTTTAAAGGCATAAAATCGAATTGTTTGGAGCTTGTCCGGTTTAAAAATCCGCAGTCAACTTCCCCTTGCAGGAGCCATTGTTCAATTTCATAATAATCCCCTTCACGCAATTCAATGCGAATGCCCGGGTACTCTGAATCCATAATGTGAATGATGTTCGGCATCCAATGTGTAGAGATTGTTGAGATAAGACCAATTCTTACTGTCCCTTGGCTTACCCCTATAATATTTGAAGCCGTCTGCTGAAGATGCTCCTCCGCCAATAATACTTTGCGCATTTCATAAAGCATTTTCATACCATCTTCAGTCAACGTTACTCCCGTACGGTTCCGGTGAATTAAATTAAAGCCAAACTCCTTTTCCAAACTTGAAACGGCATGACTTACAGCTGATTGTGTGAGTCCTAAAACAGAAGCCGCTTTAGTAAAGCTATGTACTTCCGCCACTTTATTTAAAATTTCATATTTGACTAAGCTCATTATAATTCACTCCACTATTCAATTTTAAACATGAATTATTTTCATATCATTCATTATAAACATTCGTTTTACTAATCACAACTTCCTGTTTATACTGTTTTATAACAGAACGGATTTGTAGAAGATAAAAGATTTTAATTCTATAAATCTTATAGTTGAATTTGTCTTCTAATACATATTTTTACTTATTATTTACAACTTACTTTTTAGAAATGTGGTGACATCTTTGAGTTTACAAGGTAAAGCAAATATTTTAATGGTGATTGTTACAATGTTTTGGGGGCTGTCCTATACGTTCATGGTCATGGGACTGGAAAGTTTGGAAGCTTTTAATGTTGTAGCACTTCGATGCTTAATCGCATTTATCATTGCAGGGCTAATCTTTTTACCGAAGATGTTGCGCGTAAACATAAAAACGATTTTATATGCATCTGTACAAGGCTTCTTATTGTTCACAATTTTCGCCTTATCATTGGTGGGACTAAAAACGACTTCTGCTGGAAATGCAGGATTTATACTTAGTTTAACAGTTGTCTTAGTGCCGATCATGACAAGCTTTATTGAAAAACGGCTCCCTTCTCGAGCAGTCAGCTTCGCCGTTGTTGCTACAATGATTGGTATTACCGTTTTGACTATGAGAGAATCTATGACATTCCAAATCGGGGATATATTAGTTGCTATTGCAGCCGTTTGCTATTCAATCTACTTAATCTTAAATAGTCGATTTACTAAAAATGTTGAATCGATTTCTTATGGTGTTTATCAGTTGGGTGTTGCCGGCTTGTTCGGAGCCGTGTTCACATTAATGTTCGAATCACCGATGTTCCCGTCCAATTCTTCCGGTTGGATTGCTGTACTTGGATTAGGTATTATTTGTACCGCGTTTTGCTTTATCGCACAAGCTGTTGTACAACAATACACTTCCCCTACACATACAGGGCTGATCTTTTCGCTTGAGCCTATTTTTGCAGCTATATTTGCGATGATTTTCCTGGGAGAAGGATTAACTGCGCAACTTGTGATTGGTGGCGCATTTATTTTAATCGGGAATACTGTTGCCCAGCTCGAACAATTTGTAGCAATGAAAAAAATACCAGCACCTACTCACTCTGAAACTACGTTATAATAGGAAGAGACATCGCATCGAGCGTGCCATGTCTCTTTTTTTATAGATTAGTGATAGAATTAACTCTATTATTGTTCTATTTTTATGTAAAGTTTAATATAATGTAAAATGCAACAATTTTTCTGATAGTTCTAAAAACATAATCAGTTTTCATAATAACAATCTGACGTTATTATTATTAGTAGCAATACTGCGACATTAGTATTTAAAAGTTGTATTAAAGGAAGTGTTACAATGATTGGACGTAATGACCCATGTCTATGCGGTAGTGGAAAAAAATACAAAAAATGTTGTGAAGGAAAAAATCAAGTAACTTCACAAAACGTTTTCCAGGAAGAGATCGAAAACGTATTACAGACTTTCTATAGCAATTACCCGGAACGAAAAGATATCCGTGAATTTATGGAATTAGTTCGTAAATGGGCACCGAAATTAGAAAAAAAATTGCATAAAGAATTGGTGGAAGCCGTTGCATTGGACGAATATTTCTTCCATCAACGACCTGATATTTGGCAGAACTTCTTAGCAAAAACAGCTAAAAAGGCGCTTCGCCCATCTATGATCGACTTATTGAAATCATGGGAACAGCCGATATTCTTCATCGGAACTGTCGAAGATGTGAAAGATGATTACTTTACAGCTATCTCTGCATTAACTGGCACAACTTATCACATTCAACGTGAAAGCCACAAATCAATCCCTCTAGGAATGCGTGTGTTCGCCTTTTTATTACCGGATGGTTCAAACAAGGAAAATCACGTATTAGCTGTCTCTACCCTAATCTTCTTCCATAAAGAACATGCGATTTCTTTTGAACAGTTTACAGAGGCTTATAAAGCAAGCCGTTTACCTGTTGAGCAGTTCACAAAAGAAAACCATTTATTATTATGGGAAGGCTTAGTTGAAAACGGCTATGAAGGGGAAGAGTTTACACCTTTCGAGCAGGAAGTCGTGGAACAGTTAAAAGCCTTTATGTCGGAAAAAGCAATCGACAACGAAAGCTTCGTGGCAATGGTTGAAGATTACTTAGTCGAAAAACAGCCAACAGCACGTAAAGCAGGCGCTATCGCTGCCGGTGCAGTAAGATTTGGTCAGGATAATTACTTATTCGAACAAAAGTTCACTGTTAAAGAAATCGGCGAAAGCTTCAGTGTTTCCCCTTCTTCTTTAAATAAATATTATCAGGAATTAAATGCTTTCTATAATGAAAAGCAACTTGTTACAAATTAATAAAAGCAAAAAGCTACTTTCGAGACGTCGAAAGTAGCTTTTTCATTTGCGCTGATTATTAAATATGACCACAAAAAAACAACTTGTAATATAGTAGTTATGCGCTACATATTACAAGCTGCCTCCTCCTTTTCAGCTATAAAAAGGAATTAAAAAATGAAGAAATTTTTCAACGGTAACCACTCCGCTGAAGTCATTTACCTATTAAAAAATAAACCTGTACCAGAGATTTATACAAGGCAAATAAGAAATACTTAATTATTATATCAAAAAAACATTATTATTCAATAGTAAGAAGAATGTTCTAAAATTATTATTTTTCGGAAACTTTCATTATTTCTTTACCAAGAAACTGAAGCTGTTCCCCTACTGTACAAGATTCAATGCAGAAACGGTGCGCACCATGTTTTCCTCGTTCTTTACGAAGGTCCTGAATGACGAGACAATCAGCGCAGTACATATCCATTAATTCATCAATATCTTTCATAACATCTACTTTATTCAAGTCATGTACCTCCCGATAATTTGTTTTACTATTGTACGCTATTTTTTTATTTTCTCCAACTTACATGTATTTGTTATACTTAAACGAACAGAACATTAAAGGAGCGAAAATATGTTAGAAGTCTATATAGATGGCGCCAGTGCCGGAAATCCCGGTCCTAGCGGGATTGGGGTATTTATAAAAGGTGAAGGACAACAGATAAAAATCAGTGAACCAATCGGGATTACAAACAATCACCAGGCCGAATTTATTGCGCTTTTACGTGGTTTGGAAGAAGCTTTAAAAATCGGTTCATCTTTTGTTTCCATGCGCTCCGATTCGAAAATTGTCGTCAGTTCGATTGACAAAGCTTATGTGAAAAACGAGGAATTCAAACCTTATTTAGAGCGGGCACTCACTTTAATTGAACAATTTGATCTATTTTTCATAAAATGGATTCCCGATAAAGAAAACAAAGCAGCAGATGTTCTTGCACGCGAAGCGATTTTAAAAAATAATTAAGTACTTCCCTTAATTACAGTCATTTTCAAACATAAAAAAACCTACTATATAATAGTGGCAAAAAACGATCCATCTATTCCACAAATGGAACGATGAATCGTTTTTCTTATTGTTCTGTTTTTTGTTTTTGACGATTGAGCAAGAGCATGTATAGTGCAAATACGACAATAATTATAAATGCTGCAATATAATACACAAATTCATAGCCAAGATTTACCGCTACCATCCCCAGTAGATATGATCCAATCGCAATCCCTATGTCAAACAGCGTAAAATAAGTGGCTGTTGCATAGCCGCTCCGCTGAATTGTCGTAGCCTGGATACATAAGGACTGAAAACTCGTTGTCAACGTACCATACCCTGCACCAATAAAGATCGCCGATAATAGAAACGGAATTTCCTGATTGGCATTGCCAAGGATTATCAGCCCTAACGCGAATATAAAGAATGAAGGAATAATGACGAATTTGGCACCCATCGTATCATAGATTTTCCCTGTAAATGGACGGACCGAAATCATCGCAACAGCAAATACCGCAAAGAAATAGCTGGCAACACTCAGTAAATCCTTTTGTTCCGCATAAAGCGATAAGAACGATAGAACACTTGCATAAGAAAACGCGACTAAGCTGGCGAGTGCGGCAAGAGGTAATGCACTTCGTTCAAATAAATCATTAAATGAAAATTTAAAGTTGCGGTCAACTACGACCGGCTCCGGCAAATCATTCGTCTGAATAGATAAGGCAAGCAAACTGCCGATTGCCACAAAGACAGATAAGACAATAAACAGCATATCAAAACTTGAATATTGGATAATAAGCAATCCGATAAACGGACCGAATACAACCGCTAAATTTGTGGACATTGCAAAGTAGCCCAACCCTGCCCCTTTACGTCTTTTGGGAACGATATCGGCTGCTAAAGAGCCTGAAGCTGTTGTTGCAATACTAAACCATATCCCCTGGAAAAAACGAAGCGCCAGTAAAAGCAAAAATGGTTTAAAAAATAAATATAATACCGTACATGCAAAGTAAAGGATAAGACTGATAATCAGTAATCGTTTTTTCCCAAAGAGATCCAGCAGCTTCCCGCTGAACGGACGAACGACTATCGCTGAAATTAAAAATACGGTTACAAGCAATCCAGAATCGTCATCCGATTTCCCTAATTCACCGATTGCATATAAAGGCAATGTCGTGATCAACCCGTAAAACACTAGAAATATCGACATATTCGTAAAGAATAGACTAATAAATCGCTTAGTAAATATTTTATTTGTTTGTTCTTGAAGCTCCATATATTCTAACCTTCCATCTTCTTTAATAATTGAATAAGGAGCGCCTGTTCTTCCTCAGTTAAATTTCCCGTCATTTTCCGTTCGAATGAAAGGACGGATTCCTCAATTTTAGGAAACAGTTCCAACGCTTTAGCCGTTAAGTCAATCATTTTTTCGCGTTTATCCGCTCCTTGCACCCTTTCCACCCATCCCAGTGTTTCCAGACGAGTGACTGTTCTTGTAACAGTCGGTGCTTCCACATCCAGGTACTTCCATATTTCTGTAAGTGTCATCTTCCCGTTTTGATGCAATAAAAAAAGAACCGTCCATTGTGAGCTGAATAGTCCATGTTGTTTTAAAACATCATTTAACTGTTTTACTAAATAACGATTTTGCTGAAAAAGTATATGAAATAACGGATTCATCGCAATCACTCCTTATTTACCTAACTAAATAATTCACTTTTCCTATTTTACGCTTCTTAAATTTCTATGTAAAGCAATTAAGATGAAAATGAAAAAAAAGAAGCATTTAAACTATATTGCTAGCCTAAATGCTGTCCATTATTTTCTGCTGTGCTCACGTACATTTAACAATGCACCAATCGCGCCGGAAAAACCGCAATCTTCCAAGAAAACAGGTTTATGTTTTTTTAATATAGTATAATGTTCAATTACCTTTACAAGCTGTTCATTATCGATCAGCGTGGATCCGATATAGACGATGTGCTCCGTCTTATACTGTACGGCTAGCTGGATACTTAATGTGGAA
The DNA here is from genome assembly GCF_038008025.1 of Solibacillus sp. FSL W7-1324. Lineage (NCBI taxonomy): Bacteria > Bacillati > Bacillota > Bacilli > Caryophanales > Caryophanaceae > Solibacillus > Solibacillus sp. FSL W7-1324. The sequence goes on along the minus strand of NZ_JBBOYH010000001.1, from coordinate 1,418,365 downwards.
ATCACTTCACCGATCAGCCCCTGTGTTGTCGCAAGGAGATTATTTTGTTCAAATTCACGTTGATCGGTAATGCCGACCTTCCCAAAATTACTGGCAGTTAAATTGCCGTCGATCGGTGTATCCATTCCTTGATAAATATCTTTTACAAGCAGATCAATGCCTTCCCGCTTGCCTTTGTAAGCGTTTGCTTTTATTTCATCGAAGTCTGAGATTCCGGTCATAATAGTAGAAAGTCCGATTAAGGTACCGCCGCCTACTCCTGTACCGCCTACTCTGGCATGTGTATTGCCATCCATATAGTGGATCGATGTACCTGTACCGATATTCGTAATGATACTTTGATCAATACTGTGTCCTTCTTTTTCCAGCAAATAGCGCACACCTTTTAAAGTTGCTTCAAATTCAACTATATATTCAATCGACTTCATCGTCTTTAAAACGTCCCGCAATTGCTCAGTCCGTCCTCCGGTTAAGCCGATTTCTTCAACTTGAGGATGATTTTCCAACCATTCTTTTACTAAGTGCATTTCGTTAGATGGAAAGACCGTCAATTTCAGCTCCTGCTGTTCATCCAAATAGGCAAGCTTAGTTAACGTACCCCCTGTATCAATTCCAATCCATGCTGACATAAATTAATCTCCTTTATTATCCCACGAGTGATTCGTACCCCCCTATCATAACGTAATAGGAGTCGGCATTAAAGAAAAAATTCTCCTAAAAATGGAGAATTTATTATACTTGTATTATATTTTTCTCGATTAATGCCCGTTTATAAAACTCAGCAACAAACATATGCTCATACTTATTAAGCAAACTTAAAACTCTTGCCTCATATGTATTGGTAGGTTCATCATCCAAATTAAATCTTGCAATAATCTCTTCTTTTCTTAATAAATTTACTAATGTCATCACTTCTGTTTTCGGCAAAGTCACTTGATGCAATTTCAAGATTTTTGACATTGATCGCAATGCCGTACGTGAAATTAAAATTTTCCCGTCCATATTCTCGGAAATTTGCTGCAAGAACTGCTTTGCCTGTGCATTCGGTTTAATCGAAATTTTCTCTGAAGTCGTTTTTTCTCCATCTTCTCCAACACGTTCGACTATTTGTACAGTAAAAGGAAGCTCATCACGGAAAGTATTCATTGAATTGACCGTTATCCGATCATCCTCAATTTTACAATTCGTTACTGAGATGACAAGTTCGTACGTCGTTTCTAGCATCCTGAAATTTGTCAGCAATAAAATAAAATCATTCGTTTGCTGCTGTTCAATGAGCTGATCTCCATCAACTTTAACGAAGATTGATAGCAGACTTGCCGCATCGGCTAATGCACGGTGCTGTGTTTCGTTTTCCAACCCAAGCTGTGCCATTAACCCTCCCAATGATGGCTGCTCTTTTAAACCATTGGCAATCATATATTTTTGCTGGAAATCGATCATCGGGTATAAGCAATCATTTTTTATATAATTGCGTGACAGCTCTTCTTCGAGCACTTTCCGATCAAATTCTCCAAATGTCAAAAATACATAATCCTGCTTGCACCAGCGCTTAAATTTATGAAAAGCTTCTTTAAAGGAAGGGGCATCAATTAGCTGTTCTGTCGTGATACCCGTTAACTTCTGAATGTGTGCATTCAGCTTTTTGAATTTATATGGCTGAATTAGCTGAGTAAACGTTTCTGTCGTACCATCAGGAAGCCATTTCACCGCACCAATTTCAATAATATACTGCTTACCGCGTATCAGGGCGGCTTCTATATCTATACTTATATATGTTTTCGTTCGTCCCAAATTTTTCACCTACACCGAATCTATATAAATTTAACAGGATAAGATGTTCCCATTAAAGATTTAACTCTCTTATTGTATATGAAAATATGGGATATGACACGAGAATGTTCGTTTATTCCACACAATTCGTGTTAAATAGCTTGAAAAAATGCGATTTTCTTATAAAAACTTATCAATAACATTCATTTATCCACTTTATTTCAATATTTTAATAAATGACCGATGAACTTGGCTTTAAGTTGTGTCCAATCTTCCAGAATGACACTATACATAACGGTATGGCGAATGATTCCTTCTTTTCGGATCATATGATTGCGCAAAACCCCTTCTTTTACTGCGCCAATCCGTTCAATCGCTTTTTGCGAACGGTAGTTTTCGTGACCTGTTTTAATTTGAACACGATTTAATTGAAGTTCTTCAAAGCAGTATCGAAACAATAAAAACTTGCAATTTGTATTAATCGCCGAGCGCCAAACACTCGGGTTATACCAAGTAGACCCTATTTCCAATCTTTTATGCGGAAATGAAATATCAAGAAAAGAGGTACAGCCTACAATGGCGTCCGTTTTCTTATCGATAACCGCAAACATATAGGAAATACCTTTCTCCCGCTCTTTAATCGCATTTTCAATATAGTTTTGTACCGCTTCTTTAGAAAGCAATGTTACCGACATATGCTCCCATATCCGCGCATCATTCGCGGCAGCGGTAATTGCTTCAACATCATCTCTTTGTACAAGTCTTAACTTGACGATTTCATTTTCTAATATGATTTCTTCCATATATTTCTCCCTTTTCACGATATCAAATTGGCTATTTCCTTATAATTGTGAAGAATGAACTTGGGACAGATTCCGCACAAATTCCGAGAATTTTTCTTCTTCCTCAATAAACGGGTTATGGTTACTTTCTGCAAAGGTCGTCAAAGTCGCATTCGCCAATAAATCCGCCGCTTCCACTGCAAATTCATATGGACATTGCGCATCATATAAACCGCCGTATATATAAGCTTTCGTTTTTACAGTTGGTAATTGCGGTCGCAAATCGAAGTCTTGGAGCTCTTTATACGAAAAATAATCCAGTCTTTTTGAAACGGTTTTCCCGCTGCTTGGCCGGCTTATCATATTTTCATAGCTCTGTTCTTTATATAACGACATGAGTGCCCATTCTTTAGAGCCCGCTCTTCTTTGCTCGATTGTTGATGACGGATCAGCCAGCATTGCTAAAATCTCAAGAATTCTTTTATTGTTCGGATTTTTCTTGCAGTAAATGCTCGCAGGGTGGTGCATATATTCTGCAGAAGCACAGAGACCGCCAGCTACGATAAATTCCACGCTTTCCGGATGCAAAATCGCATAATTTAATGCAAGCATTCCCCCTGTTGAATGCCCCGCAAAGCCCCATGCATTATAATCCAATGCTGTTCGTATTGACTCCAGATCCGCTACACTATCCTGCATGCCATAGTTAAAGATGGACACATCATCCGTCGATTTTCCGCAGCCACGTAAATTTACTAAATGCACTTTATAATACGGGACAAACATTTCCGCAAACCGATTGCCATTTGCATTAAATTCGCTGTATAAATGTGTCACACAGAGCGGTTTCCCCTCGCCTTTTGTAAAAACTTCAAAAACTCCTCGCGTTGTTTCAATTAGCTGCTGTTCCCACATAGTCCCACTCCTTATTTTTCCAATATTCTAATAAATTTTCGCATAGTTAATGAACGGAGACAATGAGTATTTATATCTTTATAGGATTTATAAAGCACTTAAATCACCATTAAGTCCGTTTAAATTACATTCTTTCAGGTGATTGGATGCCTAGTAACTTTAAACCATCCTTTAATACGGTTGCTACTGCAAAACATAGCTGTAAACGATTTTCACGTTGTTGATCTTCTACTAATATTTTTGTATTTGCATAATATTTGTTGAACATCCGTGCTAAATGCAATACATATTTCGCAATTAGGGATGGATCCACTTGTTCAAAACTGTCTATAACTACTTGAGGATATTGTTGTAACAGCAAAATCACAGCCCAAGCCGAATCTTCTAATTCTTCTACGGGTATTTCCTTGTCCGCTTTATACTTTGCTTTATCTAAAATGGAATGAATCCGGGCATGAGTATATTGTACATATGGTCCTGTTTCACCTTCGAAATTCAACATTTGAGGTAATGAAAATTCAATATCGTTTAAGCGAAAGTTTTTTAAATCATTAAATATTACCGCGCCAATGCCTACTTGCTCAGCTACATTTTGTTTATTATTTAAAGTTGGATTTTTTTCCTCTATATTTCTTGACGCTGTATCCACTGCTTCCTTTAATACATCCTTCAATAAAATGACTCTACCTTTACGAGTCGACATCTTTTTTCCGTCTTTCAGTATCATTCCAAATGGTACATGCTTCAGATTTTCCGCCCATGGATAGCCCATTTTTGAAATAACTTGAAATACTTGTTTAAAATGCAGTGTTTGCTCATTCCCTACTACATAGAAAACTTTGGCTGGTTCATAACGCTTCTTTCTATAAAATGCTGAGGCTAAGTCACGTGTCGCATATAATGTTGCACCGTCCTGCTTAGTTATTAAACAAGGCGGCATGTCTTCAAGCTCCACAACATTTGCGCCATGCGACTCTTTAAGTAATTGCTTCTTATTTAATTCCTCAACAATAGGCTGCATTTTGTCATTATAAAAAGCTTCCCCCTCATAAGAATCAAACCCAATATGGAGCTGATCATAAATCTGCTTAAATTCTTGTAAAGAAGCACCTTTAAACCAATGCCATAATTCCAATGCCTCCGGATCCTGATCTTCGAGCGCTTTAAAAGCAGATCTCGCTTGCTCATTTAGGTTGTCATTGGATTCCGCTTCATCATGGAACTTCACGTAAAGTTTTAAAAGCTCTTCAATAGGTGCTTGTTCAACACGCTCTTTTTCTCCCCATAGCCGAAATGCCACAATTAATTTACCAAATTGGGTACCCCAGTCGCCAAGATGATTTACCCGGACAACGTTGTATCCGTTTTTTTCTGCAATATTTGCAAGTGCATTGCCAATAACTGTAGAACGAAGATGCCCCATGGAGAATGGTTTTGCAATATTCGGTGATGAAAAATCGATTACAATGTTTTTATGTTTTGATTGTTGTTGGCCGTATGCTTCTGGAGCCAACATAATCTTGGTAATGACGCTTCTTGTCACTTGCAGCTTATTTAAAAATAGATTTATATAGCCGCCAACTACTTGCACTTCCTGTATGAGCTCATTTTTAATTCTGTCGCCTATTTCCTGAGCGATCATATTCGGGGCTTTCTTTAATGTTTTGGCAAGCGTAAAGCATGGAAAAGCTACATCCCCTAAATGCTCATACTTTGGCTTTTCCAGTAGTTGTTCAATTTCATCTGTCGTTATAATTTTTTGCGGCAAAGCGTCTTGAATTATTGATGCAATACTTTTATACATGTTATCCCCTCCCAATATAAAAAAGCCCCCGTCTCCAAAATAGAGACGAGAGCTTCGAATTCCCGTGGTACCACTCTAGTTGCCACAAACGTGACCACTTTCCATTGTTAACGAGGTGACTCCCCGGCAGATCCTACTTATGTTCAGACCGCTTCTCCAAAGTGCGTTTCATTTACATATTTTGCACCAGGCTTACACCAATCCCCGGCTCGCTTTCCAAAATAACAGTAAATTACTGTCTTTTTCATCGAATTTAAATTTACTGAATTATATCCATTAAAGGTTATTATTGTCAACGGTGTTTATTAGATAATCTGTTGCCGTTATTAGACAATAGCGACTTTATTTTAGAAAATCTCAGGAAATGAATGCAGGCAACTCATGTTTTCCTTTAGTTTAAGGGTGTTCATTTAACTCATATAGTCTTTATTAGAACAAATGAGACAGATATTAGAAAATGCTTGGGACATATTAGAACAACTGAATGCTTTATTGGAAGATCTCGACCATTTATTTGAACAACCGGCCGCTATATTAGAAGATCAGGATTTTATTAGAACTTTTTAAAATATATTAGAACAATCCGCTAGCTTATTAGAAGATTGCACCACGCTCCACACACCTCAACACACTAAACAGAAATCAAAAAAACTACTGAAAACATTGTCTCAGTAGTTTAATTCAGTAAGCCTTTAGCAGCGGCATAACTTATTTTGATTCATTTCCCTTAGTTTCAGGAATGTTTGAGAAAAACTTACGTCCAATGAATGTTTGGACAATTAAGAATAACCCTCCGACTGCCCAGTACAGTGGGAGTGCAGCCATCGAAGATAATGAAATAATGACAATCATGATTGGTGATACGTAAATCATCAGTTTCATTTGATTCTTCTGAGCTTCTGGTACGGTTTGAAGCGATACTTTTGCTTGTACAAAATAAACGATACCTGCAATGGCAGTCATCCAAATATCTGTAGAGCCAAGGTCAAACCATAGGAATGAATGGGTTTTAATTTCGGCCGAATATAAAATCGCATAGTATAAGCCCATAATAATCGGCATTTGTATAAGCGCTGGCAGGCAGCCCATATTTAGCGGATTAATATTATGTTCTTTGTAGAGCGACATCATTTCCTGCTGAACAGTCATTCTTTCTTCCGGAGTTTTTGCTGCTTTTAAACGTGCCTGGATATCTTCCATTTGTGGACGGACCGTATCCATTTTCACTTTCATAGTAGCTTGACTGCGGTAAGTTTTAAGCATAAACGGCATTAGTACGAGACGAATAATTAAAATAATAGCAATAATAGCCAATCCATAGCTGCCGTTAAATAATTCACCAAATGTGTTTAATGTCCAATCCATTGGACGTACAAATGTTGAATAGAAGAAGCCTTCTTTGTTTTCAACACTTTCACAGCCTGCCAGTAAAAGTGGAACAGTTAGAAGGAAAACACTAAGTTTTAAGTTTTTCATAGTTCACCTGCTCAACAATCTTGTAATTCGTCTATATCTTAAAATATTTTTCGATAAATGAACAGTAATAACTCTTATAAATGTTAAGTTTTTTTAATATGAACGTAATTAAACTTAATATTATTTACATGTTCCACCATAATTATAAACCGTAAATCCATTTTTCTAAATGACTCTCCCCTAAGACTTCTTTAACAGGCTCCCCAATATATCTTCATTATGTGTCCCGGCTTTTACCCCGATTGTCCCGTAAGATGCCTTGAAAAGATTGGACTTAATCGGACAAGCAATCTGTTTTTGTGTAGTTCCATCCGGCTTTTCAATTTCCACAAACATTTCTCGGGCCTTGAAAAGTGGATGGGCAACCGTTTCTTCAAAAGATAATACCGGCTCCACACAAGCATCAACTTCAGAAAAAATAGATTGCCACTCTTCCAATGTCTTTTGCAGGAATGTACTTCCGAGCTGTTCTTTCAGCATTGCCAAATCAGCCGGATTACTACTCATTGCTAATCGGAGTAAATCCGGGGATCCGATTGCCTCACACAACTGCTGCCTGAATTTCGGTTCCAGGCTGCCGACTGAAAGGTACCGACCATCCAGCGTTTCGTAGTAACCATAGAATGATCCGCCGTTTAAGATCAGCTCTTCACGTGCAAGCGGTTTTCCTTCTGCTAAATGATCATGGGCAAATAAAGCATTTAGCGTTAAAGCACAATCTGTCATACTAATATCCAGATGCTGCCCGATTCCCGTTTTTTCACGGTAAATGACTGCCGACAAAATACCGATTACCGCATGCATGGAACCTCCCGCCAAATCTGCCACCTGAAAACCAATATTAGCCGGTCCGCTTTCTTTTGTTCCTGAATAACCTTGCAGCCCCGCCAATGCGACATAGTTAATATCATGCCCGCCACGTTCACTGTAAGGGCCAGTCTGTCCGTAGCCAGTAATGGAGCAGTATATTAAGCCAGGATTAATCGCTTTTAATGAATCATAATCGAGACCAAGTCGTGCCATCACACCAGGCCGGAACTGTTCAACAACAATATCGTATTCCTGTTCCTTTAATAGTTCCCTTATGGATGCGACAACTTCCGGAGATTTTAAATCGACCGCCAGCGATTTTTTAGAACGCTGCAAATACTCGTCCGGTCCCCACTCCTTACCATCTTCTACCGGTTTTGTGACGTGTACCACTTCTGCTCCGAGATCTGCAAGCATCATTGTCGCAAACGGACCTGGCAATAATGTGGAGAAATCCAATACTTTTAATCCTTTTAACAACATAACTCTCATCCTTCCAAAAATAAATTAAGGCCGTACTGAAAGCTGAACTTTCAACACGGCCCCCAATTGTCCTGTTTATTGATTTGTAACTGGCTTTAAAAAATTCGGAGGGCGTTTCTCAAAGAACGCACGGATCCCTTCATTTACTTCCCCTGTAGTAAATGTTTTCGCAAAGGCTTCCCGTTCCACTAATAACCCTTGTTCCAACGGCAATTCTTCTGCAGCCAAAATACTCTCTTTAATGAGGCCGATCGCTCCTACTGCACTTTGAGCAAGCTTATTTGCGAATGCAATTGCCTTTTCTTCCAGCTCTTCCGGGGCAACCGCTTCTGTAATTAAGCCGATTGTCGCAGCTTCTTCAGCTTTTAAACGTTTGCTTAAATACATCAACTCGCGTGCTTTTGCTCCGCCTATTAATCTTGTCATGCGCTGTGTCCCGCCGGCACCCGGCAACAAGCCCAATGATGCTTCTGTTAACCCTATTGTTCCGGCACCCATAATCCGGAAATCGCATGCAAGTACGAATTCACACCCGCCGCCTAATGCATGGCCATTGATTGCAGCAATGGTCGGCACCTTTAAGGCTTCGAGCCGATTGAAAATATCCTGCACATGTTTTGAGCTTTCGGCAAAATCCACGTTTACATTAGAGCTGCCCATTGCCCCCAGGTCAGCACCTGCTATGAAAATCTTCGGGTTGGCCGATTTGAATACAATGGCCCGGATTTCCGGATTTTTCTCGACTTCTTCAATTAGTTGCAATAAATCCTGTTGAATTCCTGCATTTAATGTATTGGCTGGCGGGTTATTAATTGTTACGACATGGACGCCATAATCTAATTTCTCTATCGTCATTGTTTCAAGGTTCATCCGTTATCCTCCTTATCTTGGGGCCATGCGAATCGCACCGTCGAGTCGAATCGTTTCACCGTTTAACATCGGGTTTTCAAAAATGGCCTTTACTAAATGTGCATATTCATCCGCTTCACCTAAACGCGGTGGGAAAGGAATTTGTTTTCCTAACGCTTCCTTAAGGGCTTCAGGTGCACTGTTCATTAAAGGTGTATCGAAAATACCCGGAGCAATCGTCATAACCCGAATACCGTGGCTTGCCAAATCCCTTGCAATCGGCAATGTCATCCCTACAATGCCGCTTTTAGAAGCAGAATAGGCAGCCTGGCCGATTTGCCCATCGAATGCCGCTACAGAAGCTGTATTCACGATAACCCCGCGCTCCCCGTGTTCATTCGGTTCATTTGTCATCATGGCAGCTGCCGCTAAACGGATGACATTAAACGTACCAACCAGATTTACTTGAATAATAAAGTTAAATTCATCTAATGGAAAAATACCCTTTCTGCCTACTACACGTGTCGATGTACCAAGACCAGCACAGTTTACAACACCTTGAATCGAACCGTATTTTTCTACAGCACCGTCGATCGCTGCCTGTACGTCTTCTTCCTTCACAACGTTCGTTTTAAAAAACAGGCCATTTATTTCATCAGCTACCGCCTGACCCTTTTCTTCATTTAAATCCAATATGACCGGATAGCCTCCAGCAGCTGCAATCTTTCGTGCAGTCGCTTCACCTAAACCGGATCCTCCACCCGTAACGATAATTGCCTTTTGGTCAAAATTCATTTATTAATCCCTCCCTATTCATGTTCAATCGTTAACCTGTTTGCCATTGCTGGGCATTCGCATTTGCGCCTCGTCCATAACAGCAGAATCTGCGTTCTAGTTCATGTACTGAAGTTTAAGAACTTCGACCAACCGACCGCTTCTTATTTAGGCAATGCGTTCTTGTCCAAGTTTTTCAGCGCCGTCTTTAAAATTTTACCTGTTCCCGATTTCGGAATTTCTTCGATAAAACTCACATAATCCGGCACTTTGTATTCGGCAAGTTTCACTTTGCAGTAGTCCCGAATATCTTCTTCTGTAAGCTCGGAATCTTTCGATACGACATACGCAACCGTTTTTTCACCAAAAACCGGGTCCGGTCTGCCGATGACAGAACATTCTACAATAGCAGGATGCTGGTACAGCATTTCCTCTATTTCCCTTGGGTAAATATTAAATCCACCGCGGATGATAATGTCCTTTTTACGGTCTACGATAAAGTGATAGCCTTCTTCATCGCGGTACGCCATATCCCCTGTATACAACCAGCCGTCCCTGATTGTATTTGCAGTCTCGTCAGGCTTTTTGTAATAGCCTTTCATCATGTTCGGCCCTCTAAATAAAATTTCTCCTACTTCATGATCGGCTACTTCATTTCCTTCCGGATCGACCAGCTTTAAATCGATGCCCGGTAACGGCATGCCGACAGAGTTGACTTTTTTCGGTAAGCTGCGGTGTGTTGTCAACAGCATGACCGTACTTTCCGTTAAACCGTACCCTTCTGAAATACTGACACCGAACGATTCATTCGTCTTATGCAATAGCTCTGCCGGTAAGCTTGCACCACCTGAACCGGCTGTGCGTAATTTCGAGAAATCCAGCTGTTCGACTAAATGTGGAACTTGGGCAAAAAAGGCATACATTGTCGGTACACCTAAAAATATTGTAATTTCATGTTCGGCAATCGCTTTTAATGTTTCTACTGGATGGAACCGTTCCTCTAAATAAATTGCACAACCGTGAGCAATCGGTGCAAGGAAGCCCTGAAGTTTTGCATAAGCATGGAACAATGGTAATACACATAGTACACGGTCACTCGGAACTAACTGATTGTAGACGGCTGCTGTTATGGCCATCCAGTTTAGATTTCCGTGTGTAATCATGGCGCCTTTCGGATTTCCGGTCGTTCCGGAAGTATAAATAATTTGTGCGACATCAGATTCATGGAGGGGTACAATTTCTGAAATAGAAGCGGATGTGTCCAGTTGATGCCAAGATAGAAATTGTTCATCAGCAGTATCACTGTAATTAATAATTGCTTTGACCGATTTCAATTGAGCCATTGCGTTTTCGATAACCGGTCTACACACATCTTCAATTATTAATAATTCAACTTCAGAATCGTTAAGGATATACGTAACTTCCTGCTCTTTGAATGTCGGGTTGATCGGAACGACCGTACCTCCATTCGCTAAAATAGCAAAATACGTAATAATATATTCCGGGCGATTCGTCATCATTAATGCTATATTTGTACCTTTTGTGACACCTTGTTCTTTTAAACCTGCGGCGATTTTGTAAACTTTATCTTGCAATTCTTTATAAGTAAGCTGAGCCCCTTTGAAGTGGATGACAGGTTGATCTGGTAAACGAGACGTTGTTGAAGTAAGCAATTCAACAATATTCATAATGTAACCTCCTACTTTCAAATTATCGATCAAAGGAAAGGAGGATTCCCCCTCTCCTCAAGAGCGCTTCCTTTAAGTTAAATACTTACTTTTGAACTGATTACTTCTTTAGAAACGTTTACAATGATGTCATCCGGAATACGGAAACTTAAAGACGACGGATCGTTTTGTACAGCAGGCACAAGTTGCGGAATATCCGCCGCATCAATATTAAACTCGTCAAAGCTTGGCGGCAGATTTACTGCATTTCTTAAATCGACAATTACATTGATGCACTCATCCAATGTTTCTTGCGGATTTTCAGCATTCGGGATGACCCCTAATGCAGAAGCAAATGCATTCACTTTCGGTAAATACATGTTCGGCATGTTTTTCATCACACTCGGCATGAGAACGGCATTTGCCAAACCATGGGGAATTCCGTATTTCGCACCATACGTATGGGCGATATTGTGGATTGGTATATTGGCCATCGCCGCCTGGAAGCTTGTGATTGCCATCGCACTTGCCTGAAGCATATTGGCACGGGCTGCAACATTCTTTCCATCATGCACTGCTGTAGTTAAATTTTCGATGATGATTTTTGCAGCATGCAGCGCAAAAGCATCGGAAAAATTCGTGGCCTTTGTTGAGAAGAATCCTTCTACCGCATGTGTCAGTGCATCCATACCGGTAAATGCTGTTACTCGTGGCGGTAAACCGACCGTTAAATCAGGATCTAAAACCGCGATGTCGGAACTTAAATACGGATTCATCAAGTTACATTTCAAGTTCAGCAATTCATTGAACACTACAGAAATACTGGAAATTTCAGCACCTGTTCCGGCTGTTGTCGGAATCGAAATATGCGGAATACCGAATGGCTTAGCATCCGGCCATACTTCCAAAACATTCCCGGTTAAAGTATATTCGACTTGGTTCACACCATTATAAAGAGCCCATTTAATTGTTTTGGCAGTATCTAAAACACTGCCTCCGCCAATCGCAATGATGGAGTCGCCATTGCATTCTTTAAAATATTTCAGACCTCTATTAATATTGCTTGATTTCGCATCTTGCTGAATATCATCAAACACACCCGCAAGCTTTATACCGGGCACCATGTCAAATAAGCTTTTGATTTTTTGTGTTAATCCAGCATCCGTTAGTCCTTTATCCGAAAAAAGAACAGGGCGCTTTCCGCCTAAACCTTGAATTAAATCCGGAACTAAAATATGTGAACCTGCACCACTTCGGATTTCAGGGCGATGCGTGAACTCAAAATAGGAAGTCGTTTTCATCGTATCTCTCCATTCGTTTTTCGATTAAAAGATTAAACCTAAAGCTGGGCGCTGCGCGTTTTCTGTTGTTAAGGACGTGCAAATATTTTTAAGCTCCGTGTAGTCATCAAACACTTGAGCTCCCTGCTCCCGACCTAAACCACTTTGCTTATAGCCGCCGAATGGAGCATCTGTACGGAAAATATGCCAATCATTGATCCAGACTGTACCCGCATTAATTTTTGTCGCAATTTCATTTGCTTTCGTCACATCACGACCCCAGACACCGCCTGATAACCCGTATTCCGTATCATTGGCGATGGCAATTGCCTCTTCTTCAGTTGAATATTTTAGCACGCATAATACCGGACCAAAGATTTCTTCTCTCGCAATCTTCATATCATTCGTTACATCTGCGAAGATCGTCGGCTCGATGAAATATCCGTTCTCCAGCCCTGGACCTGTTGCCCGCTTACCACCGCATACAAGTCTTGCTCCTTCATCAATGCCAGACTGAATATAATCGAGAATTTTATTCATCTGTGATTCAGAGATAACCGGCCCCATTCCCGTTGTCATATCAAGCGGCTGACCAAGTTTAATTTTCTTCGATGTTTCAACTAGTTGTTGCACGACGATATCATAAATCGATTCATGGACGATAAGGCGTGTACTCGCTTCACACACTTGTCCGGAATGGAAAAATACACCGAGCAGAATTCCCGGAATCGCCACTTCGAAATCTACATCGGGAAGTACGATTGCCGGCGCTTTTCCGCCAAGTTCAAGCGTCACTTTCTTTACCGTGCCTGCAGCTTGCGCCATAATCTTTCTGCCTACTTCTGTAGACCCCGTGAACGCCACTTTCGATACATCCGGATGCGTGACAAGGGCATCCCCCACTTCAGCCCCCGGACCAGTGATGACATTGATTACCCCTGGTGGAATACCAGCTTCAACTGCTAATTGTGCAAGCTTCAATGTACCTAATGGTGTATTTGATGCCGGCTTAATAATGATCGAGTTCCCCATCGCGATTGCCGGTGCGATTTTCCACATCGCTAAAACTAACGGGAAGTTAAATGGCGTGATCGCCGCTACTACACCGAGTGGTTCACGAACGAGCAGGCTTCGGTTCGGACCGAGCTGCTCATTAACAGGAAGCGCTGTTACAGCTTCATATTTCAACGATAAATCCGCTGTTTGAGTAAGAGAAAGAATTAACTGTCGGATATCCGCGCCACCTAATTTACGAAGTGTCGCACCTGTACTAATCCCCTCCAGGAAAATAATCTCCTGGGCATGCTCCCTGATTTTCCCTGCAAATTGAAGCATGATCTGTGCACGTTCCGCCTGTGTTTTTCCTGACCATACACCCGATTCAAATACTTCTTTCGCATTTTGAACCGCCTTGTTCACATCATCCTGATTCCCTTTTGAAACTTTCGCCACAACTTCTGATGTAGCCGGATTGATCACATCAAAAAATTCACCTGAAGCAGGTGGTGTCCATTCACCATTGATAAATTGCGGAAAGACCTTTACTTGTACGTCTGTCGTCATCTTTCATCCCCCTTTAAATAGCAAACTGTCTCTTTACAGCGTCTGAATGATTATTTCCTATACTTCCTCTAAAGCAATATCCGTATTGTAGATTTCTTCCAATGTCTTTCCTTTTGCCCGTGAAAGAACTGTCAGACGTGCCTGCAATTGTTTCATTGCAAATTCCATCGACTTTCCTCGTTCGATACCAAGGCTTGTTACTTCTTCTTTTCTTTCCGTTAACATCATCGCAATCGGTAACAGCTCCTGCAGTCTTTGTTGCACGCGTTCAAACAGCTCAAGTTCAGGATTTTCACTGATCAGGCGCTGAATAAGGAATGTACCGAAACCAATATGACGTCCTTCATCACGCTTTACATTTCGAATTCCGGAAATAAACCCCGGGAACAGATTTGATTTTGAGAGTGCTTCATGGAAGAACCAGTATCCTGTTTCAGCCAAAACACCTTCCGCGAAAATATTGTAAGTAACCGCTGCATCGATCATCGCTTCCGGTGATTGATCATCAATCAATTTCCCCATTACTGCCGGCAATGTTTCATCAAATAGCTTCCGGTAGCCTGGTGAAAGTAAATGTGTCAAATCTTCCGTTACGCCGATTTCTTCCAGGAACAGACTGAAAAATTCAGCATGCTTCGCTTCTTCAAAAAGGAATGTTGTTAAATACGATTCCTCTTCGAACCACCCTTTTTTGGAAACCGCCATGATCATCGGTAAAATATCTTGTGTGACCGCTTCTTCACCGCCGATAAATTGAGCAAACTGTGTAAGTACTTCTAATTGTTGCTCATCACTTAATTTCTTCCAGTCTTCTTTATCCTGTGTAAAATCGATATCTACCGGATTCCAGATTCCGAATTTTTTTGCTTTCTGGTACAAGTTATAAGGTAGTGAATTTTTGTTGATTTCCTGTTTCGTCGTTACATATTCTCTCATTGCTAGTTCCCCCTTAATTTTTGTTCGCTTCATCCATAACTGCTTGAGTATGAAAGAGATTCTCCTGTAAAATTGCAGTCAACATCACAAATTTTACGTAACGAAACATCTCCCTAGAACAAACGTAAAAGTAATTATTTTTTCACTTCAAAAAATGCTTTCACTTTTACTTCCCCATCTTCATTGACCGCTTCCGCCTCACAAATCCAGCAAGCTTCATTTTCATTAACAATCCGGCCTTGAACCGAAATTTTTTCTCCCGGCCTTGTCATTGCTTTGAATCTCGTTGTGAATTTCTTCAAATCCTTCACTTCAAACCATTGTCCAATTGCCTGTCCGACAAAGCCCATTACCAGCATGCCATGTGCAATGACCCCGCCTAAACCTGCTCCTTCCGCAAAAGGGACAACGGTATGGATCGGGTTGAAATCTCCGGATGCACCCGCATATCGAACGAGTTGTGTATGCGTGATTCCATCCTTCTGTAAAGGTTCCAGTGTCTGGCCAACTTCCATAAAATGACCCCCTAATGCCTTTCGATAATCGTGGATCGACTGATTAAAATCGTTTCACCTTGTTTGTCCATGTAGTCCTTGCGTATAACAAAGAAGTTCATCGCCGCTTTTGTATACGCTTTTTCAATCACACCATGCACGGTAATTTCCTCATCGGGAACGATTTCCCTGAAATATTCATACTCCTGCTCACCATGGAGAACTTTTTTCATATTTAGATTCAATAACTCGGACGAGGAGGCACCCCCACCCCAGAAGTCGATCACTGTTGGGAATGTCGGTGGTACTGCTTCTCCGTTCAAATACTCCTCTTTTAAATCGCCAATCGCTTGTGCCAATTCTCTGATTTTTCCTTTTTCAACTCGAAAGGTGTAGGATTCTAATTTCAGACCAACTTTTTCCTTAAGCCCTGTACTCAAAAAAATCACCTCCTTCAACTTCATTTATCGATATTTTCTGATAATTTAACTTGTACTACTTCATTGTTGCTGACAGTGTTTTCTTCATATAGTCTTTATGAATTTGAGCAGCAATGATGTTTTTTTGAATTTCGGATGTACCTTCATATATTTTTGTAATCCGTGCATCCCGGTAGAATCTTTCAACAGGGAAATCTTTCATATAACCGAGACCACCATGGATTTGAACCGCTTTATCCGCAATGCGATTATAAATTTCCGAACCTAGAAGCTTTGCCATCGCGGCCTCTTTCATGACATTCATCCCCTGGTCCACCATCCATGCTACTCGGTACGTAAAGGATTTTAGTGTTTCGATATCCAAAGCCATTTCCGCCAAGTAATGCTGAATGATTTGCTGTTCAAAAATTGGTTTACCGAACTGTTCACGCTCATGCGCATATTTGACGGATAGCTCAAATAGCTTTTGCGACGAACCTAAGTTTCTCGCTGCGAGCCCTGCACGTCCATTTGCCAAAATGGTTAAAGCATTGACGTAACCTAATCCTTCTTCACCAAGCACATTTTCGACCGGGACTTCACAATCCTCAAAGAAAATTTCGGAAGAATGGGATCCGCGAAGTCCCATTTTTTCTTCTGTTTTTCCGATGATTAAACCTGGAGCACTTTTATCTACGAGAAATGAAGTGATCCCCTTTGCACCTTTCGATGGATCGGTCGCAGCCATCACTGTAAAAACTCCTGCAATCGGGGCATTCGTAATATATTGCTTTGCACCATTCAGAATATATTTGTCCCCTTTACGAACGGCAGTTGTTTTTAGCGCCGCCGCATGGGAACCGGCAGTCGTTTCGGTTAAAGCAAACGCACCAATGATGTCACCTGAAGCCATGCGCGGTAAATATTTTCGCTTCTGCTCTTCTGTCCCCAATTCCACAATCCCGACAGACCCAATGCCGGTGTGGGCACCAATTACTGTCATATAACCATTCGATGTGCGCCCGATTTCTTCAAAGAGACTACATTTCCCGACCATATCAATACCCGTACCGCCATATTCAGCAGGGATGCTTAGACCGAATAACCCCATCTCTTTCGACATTTTCATAAGATGTTCTGGAATACGGTCTTCACGGTCAATCTGGTCTGCAAGTGGATCCACTACATTGTCTATAAAATCCCGGATCGATTTTTTCATCTCGATTAAATCGGGTGGCAGCTGAAAGTCCATATTTTTTTCTCCCTTCCATTTAGCAGTCCAGAAAATTACACTAACGGAGCATACGGAAAGACTTGGGCACTACCTTCAAGCGGTGTAAAACTTGATTGAAGCGATCCTTTAATTGCACTTAAGCTATCAACAGACCAGCCTTTTGCATTGAATACCGAGCGAATCGGGCGCGGCTGAGAAAATACCATAATTTCTTTTCCTCGCACACCAAATATTTGACCCGAAATATCGGCAGCTTCATCCGATGCCAAAAAAGCAACTAATGGCGCAATATGAGCCGGTGAAAGCTGTTTCAGTCTTTCCACGCGCTCTTTTTCATCTTCTGTCTCTGCAGGAATTGTCCCGATTAATCGACTCCATGCAAATGGGGCAATCGCATTCGATGTGACATTATATCTGGCCATATCCAGTGCCGTGCTTTTACTTAACCCGACAATTCCTAATTTGGCCGCAGAATAATTGGCTTGCCCCACATTCCCGATTAACCCTGAAGTGGAAGTGAAATGAATGAAGCGTCCACTTTTTTGCTCCTTAAAGATCGTTGATGCTGCCCGCGTCATATTGAAGGAACCTTTTAGATGAACCGCAATCACGGCATCCCATTCTTCCTCGCTCATTTTAAATAGCATACGGTCACGTAAAATACCTGCATTATTCACGACGATATCCAAGCGTCCGAATCTTGATAGTGCTGTGTCTACAATATTGGAAGCAGAGTCATAGTCTGCAACGGAATCATAGTTGGCTACAGCTTCTCCGCCAAGTTCCTGTATTTCCTGTACTACTTCATCTGCAATTTTTGTATCATTCCCCAGCCCGTCAGATCCTCCACCCAAATCATTGACAACAACTTTTGCCCCTTCTTTTGCTAAAAGTAAGGCAATATCTCGTCCGATGCCTCGACCGGAACCTGTAACGATTGCAACTTTATCTTTTAAATTCGACATCGTTAACACCCTTTCTTATTTGGCTGATTTTCTCTTTATACGAATTGTTTGTATTGTTCAGTTAGAGCTGCCCGGAACTTCGGATGCGCAATGGCAATTAAGCTTTCCGCCCGTTCTCTTAAAGACTTTCCGAACAGTTTGGCAACACCATACTCTGTGACAACATAGTCGATTTCAGACTTCAATGATGTCACGTATTTTGTATGAACCTTTATCCGGGATTCCGTACCATTTTTCGCCGTGGATGGCAGGGCAATAATCGCTCTTCCACCAGGGGAAAGTTTGGAACCGTGAATGAAATCCATTTGACCGCCAACTCCCCCAACAACATAGGAATCCTCGACTTGCTCTGCATTGATTTGTCCTGACAGACTTATTTCCAGCGCCGAGTTAATTGAATAGAAATCGCTTATTTTCGAAATTACTGCCGCATTATGTGTGTAACTGACCGGATACAGTTCTACGCTTTCATTGTGATGACAGAACTCATATAAAGCGTTTGTTCCGGTAAGTGTTGTGCATACGGTTTTATGACGATTGATTTCTTTACGTTCGTTTGTAATGACTCCTAGATTGATGAGCTCCATAATATCATCGGAAATGGAACCCGAATGCACTCCCAACCCAACTTTTGACCGAAGTGACCGGACAATACTGCCAGCAAGTTTGCCGACCCCGACTTGTATCGTCGCATAATCGGGAACCAGCGCAGCTACGTAATTGCCGATCGCTATATCTTCGTTGGCCGGTGGACTGTTTGGAATCGTAAGTAACGGACGGTCAGACGGAACAAAATAATCAATCTGCGATACATGCACCAGCGTTTCACCGGATGTACAAGGAAGATGGCTGTTTACTTCCGCAATGACAACCGTCGCTTCCTTTATCAAGGTCTGTACAACATCTACCGAAAGACCAAGATTACAAAAACCTTCTGCATTTGGCTCGGAAACCTGGATTAGCGCAACATCAATTTTCTCTTCTTTAATCCACCTTGGAATGTCTGAGAAATTCATCGGAATGTAATCACAATGATTATTTTGGTGTGCTTTTTTCAATAAGGATGAATTTAAAAATGTTCGGATTGTAAAGTGTGGTTGACATGATAGATCCGCATATTTGCACGGACTACCTAAAACGATGGTATATAATAAAATCTCTTGTAAACGCGCCCTTTGACGAATTAATTCTTCAACAAGTTCTTGAGGTTCATTACACATCGGTGCCAAAAATATTGTTTGAGAGGATTCAATAAACTGGATTGCTTTTTTTGCAGTGGTACATTTTTTCGTATAGTGGGATTTCCAATCGGTTTTTTTCATTTGATCAGCTCCGGTACGTATTACAATTGCATGTTTTCAACAATTGTCGTAATACCAAGTCCGCCGCCGATACAGAATGTAACTAAACCGTATTTTTCTCCGCGTCTTTCCATTTCATGAAGCAGCTTTGTCATTAATACACCGCCTGTGCCGCCTATTGGATGACCCAGTGCGATTGCCCCGCCATTCACATTGACACGGTTTACGTCCATGCCAAGTTCTTTAATGACAGCTAAAGATTGCGCTGCAAAGGCTTCATTCAATTCAATCAACCCGATTTGATCGAGTGTTAAATTCGCCATTTTCAATGCTTTTCGAGTTGCAGGTGCAGGGCCGATTCCCATAATTTCAGGCGAAACCCCCGCTACAGCCTGTGCAATAATTTTTGCTTTTGGCTTTTTATCATACTGTGCAGCCGCTTCTTCCGACATCAGCATGATCACACCTGCCCCATCATTACGGCCACTTGTGTTACCGGCCGTTACTGTGCCGTTTTCTTTAAAAACAGGTTTTAACTGGGACAATTTTTCAAATGTTGTTTCCCTCGGATGCTCATCTACTTTAAATTCAACCGATCCCTTTTTCGTCTTCACTTCAAATGGGACAATCTGATCCGCGAACAGTCCCGATTCGATCGCTCTTTTCGCATTTTCCTGGCTTCTTAAGGCGAACTCATCTTGTTCGCTTCGGGAAATCGAATATTTTACAGCCAAGTTCTCGGCAGTCATCCCCATCGTTAAGGCGCCATATGTTTCAATCGGTTGAGCACGAGGCTGACTTTCCGTATTGGAATCAAGAATTTCGCCGTTTCCTGCCCCGTACCCATAGCGAACATTCCGCAAATAGTACGGCGCAGTGCTCATGCTTTCAGCGCCACCAGCGATAATAATATCGGACAGTCCACACATTATTTGCTGGGCACCGCTATTCATCGCCTGCAGACCTGATCCGCACTGCCGGTGAACGGTATAACCTGTAATTTCAATAGGAAAGCCTGCACGTAATAGGGCTAAGCGTGCCAGATTGGGTGAGTCTGTACTTTGCTTCGCTTGTCCGATAATGACTTCATCGACTTTACTTTTGTCGATTCCGGTACGAACTGTAATTTCGTCCAACACTTTTGCCGCGAGATAATCTACTTCCACATCTTTCAATGTCTCGCCCATGCGACCGACCGCTGTACGTACAGAGTCTATTATTACGGCATTTTTCATTTCATCCCACCTCATAAAATCATAGTACGAATCATGTGCTTAAACTTGATGAAGTCGTTTCGGATTAATTACAGTCCTAGATTTTTGGCAATAATGACCTTCATAATTTCGTTGGAACCGGCGAAAATTGGTGTAACCGCAATATCACGGAATCGTCTCGCAATCTTGTATTCTTCCATGTATCCGTAGCCGCCATGTAATTGCATGCACTCTACGGAAATTTTCCGGGCCATATCCGTTATCCACCATTTGGCCATTGATACTTCTGTCACGATATCCTGACCTTCCATGTGTCGGATGATTAAATCATCCACAAATGTTTGGCCGATTTGTACTTGTGTTGCAATTTCAGCCAGTGTAAATTGTGTATTTTGGAATTTACCAATCGGTTTGCCAAACGCCTCACGCTCTTTAACATATTGCAGCGTCAAGTCGAGCATATCTTTTGCTGCAGTAATCGCCCCTACTGCTGTCAGAAGACGCTCTTGCTGTAATTTTTGCATTAAATACAAGAATCCTTTTCCTTCTTCACCAAGAAGGTTTTCTGCCGGAACCCGTACGTTTTCAAAAATAAGCTCTGCTGTATCCTGGCTATGCATGCCAACCTTGTCTAATTTTCTGCCGCGCGAGAAACCTTCCATCCCTCTTTCAATAATTAATAAGCTTACTCCGTTATGTGCAGGTACCGCTTTTGGATCTGTTTTACAAGCGATGATGATGACATCGGAAAGTATTCCGTTCGTAATAAACGTTTTTTGACCGTTCACAATATAGTCGTCGCCATCTTTAACGGCCGTTGTCGTCATTTTTTGTAAGTCCGAACCCGCACCAGGCTCTGTCATGGCAATGGCTGAAATCCATTCACCGCTTACAAACTTCGGAAGATACTTCATCTTCTGTTCTTCTGTTCCAAAAGAAGTGATATATGGCGTTACGACATTACTGTGCAAACCAATGCCGCTTAAACCGCCACCGACTTTTGACAATTCTTCAGATAACACAATATCAAAAATAAAATCCAAGCCCATTCCGCCGTACTTTTCCTCGACGCTTGGACATAAGAACCCCTGACTCCCCAACTTTGTCCAAAGTTCACGCGGAACGATGCGATCATGCTCCCATTGTGTAAAATATGGATCAATCTCTTTTTCCACAAATTTTCTTAGAGATTCACGGAACATAATATGATCATTATTAAAAAACGCACGGGAAGCTTTTCTAGTTTTCGCCAATGTTTTATTCATATATTTCACTCTCTCTTCGTTATATTTTTAACTTCTTACAATTGAAAGCGATTACATATCTTTTCGTAGTTTTATAAAATAGGATAGCGTTATTATTTAAATTCTCTCAATAATTGTTGCATTGGCCATGCCCATACCTTCACAAATTGCAAGCAAACCGTAGCGCTGGTTATTACGCTCCATGCGGTAAAGCATCGTCGTCAATAATTTTGTACCTGTTGCACCAAGTGGATGACCTAACGCAATTGCACCACCGTCGGGATTCAGTTTTTCCAAATCCGCGCCAAGCTCTTTTGCCCAAACAATCGGTACCGGGGCAAAAGCTTCATTCACTTCATACGTATCCATATCCGCTATCGTTAAGTTTGCTTTTTCCAGGACACGTTTTGTCGCTTCTATTGGACCCGTCAGCATCAGTGTCGGGTCAGATCCTACAACCGTACGTGCAATGATTTTCGCCATTGGTTTCACACCAAGTTCCTGCGCTTTTTCACTCGACATAATGAGTACAGCTGATGCACCATCACTCATTTGTGATGAAGTTCCTGCAGAAATCACTCCGTCTTCTTTAAACAGCTTTCTTAAACCTTCCAGAACTTCGACAGTCGTTCCCGGTCTTGGGCCCTCATCAGTAGCTACATTACCGATCGCTACAATCTCATCATCAAAATAACCGGATTCGATTGCTTGAATGGCCCGCTGCTGGCTCAGCACAGAATATTCATTAATCTCCTGCTCTGATAACTGCCATTGTTCAGCAATACGCTCAGCGGATAACCCTTGGTGAATCAGCTCATATTTTTTAATACGGTCACTTTTCCGCGTGCCCTCCATATTCGACCCCATCGGTACACGGCTCATGCTTTCGATCCCACCCGCGATTACAATATCCATATCCCCTGCGATAATCGCTTGCGCCGCAAAATGCACTGCCTGTAAACTCGAGCCGCATTGCCGGTCAATCGTGACACCGGGCACTTCAATCGGAAAGCCTGCCATCAATGCGGCAATTCGTGCAATATTTCCGCCTTGCTCCAATGTTTGGGTAACACAGCCAAAAATAATGTCCTCCACGAGTTCCTTTTCGATTCCCGCACGCTTTACTACATCCTCCAGTACATCTGCAGCTAGATCATCTGCCCGTACTTCTGCCAACACACCATTTCTTCTGCCTACCGGTGTTCGTGTTGCAGCGACGATTACGGCTTCTCTCATTCACACATTCCCCCTTAAAATAAATTGGGTGTCGGCAAATCATTTAGATTGCCTCGTAAAACCTCTAAACCATTTCGCTTCCCCAAAAATCACTATATGTTGCTTGTACAAAAAGATTACAACCTATTAAGCAATTAATAATCTGTCTCTTAATTTATATAGATAATGGAGTGAAAATATTCTCAACGTATTAGTACTTTCAAATAGTAAAATTCGACCTTACTCCATAAATTGTTATTGTTCTAATAACAATTTTCAATTTCACTTAAAATTTCAGTATAAGTTAACATATCATTAAGGCGGATATTTAACAGGTTAAATATAGGGTTTCATATGTAAACCGACCTTCTTATATGACAGTAATTTATTATGAATCAGATAGAGTTCCCTCCCTATTTCCTTTTAATTTGAAAAGTATTTTTTTCATCTAAATTTTTTATAAATATTTTTCAAATAATAATAAAAAGGCATCATCCATTTGAATTAATCAAATAAGATGATGCCTGTGAATATATATCTAATTTTATACAGTTTTAATTAATCATTTATACTTCCGTCTTTGGAATGGAAGCGCAATAAATCCCCATTTACGACTTTGTCGGAATAGTGAAGTTTTTCCTCTACCATCGCTTTTAATTTATCTGCTGTCTCTAGTTTTGATTCATCAAGCGCTTCGCCTGTTTTCGGATCGTAATATTTGCCGTCCAATGAATAAATCGTCGGGCTGACAAAATTACCGTTTCTGAACGGAACGATTTCGCTATGTTCTTCGGAAAGAAGGTCTGTCCCAAAATGAATATTATTTTTCGTTTCTACACCAAGTAAATGCAGTACTGTCGGAAGAAGGTCAATTTGGCCGCCATACGTATGGTTTACGCCACCTTCTTCCATGCCTGGTACATGAATAAACAACGGTACACGCTGTAAATCAGCGTTCACAACAGGTGTAACTTCTTCACCAATAATTTGTTCCATCGCTTTATTGTGGTTATCGGAAATACCGTAATGGTCACCGTACATCACAATCATTGTATTCTCATAAAGACCGGATTCTTTTAAATACGTAAAGAACTCTTCAATCGCTTCATCGGCGTATCGAGCTGTCTGGAAATAATTATCGACACTTGTATCGCCAGTTGTCGCCTTACCGATCGTCGTTAAATCCTGGTCGATCTTGTACGGGAAGTGATGGGCAACCGTAATGAATTTTGTATAGAACGGCTCTGGCAATGTTTCAAGCAAGCTTTCCGATTGCTCGAAGAATGGCTTATCCATTAAACCGTACTCTGCCATGTTTTTAGAATCGGTTGTATCATAAGAACCTTCATCAAAAAACTCGTCATAGCCAAATTGGTTGTAAATAATATTTCGGTTCCAGAAGCTGCCGTTATTTCCGTGGAACACGGCAGACGTATAGCCATAGTCTTTTAATAATGAAGGTGCGGCTTCAAACGTATTTTGACCTTTTGTAATAAAGGCAGAACCTTGTGGTAAACCGAACAATGAATTCTCTAGCATAAATTCAGCATCGGATGTTTTACCCTGTGCTGTTTGATGATAAAAGTTATCGAAATACATCGTGTTTTCGTTTTTAACTAATGAGTTTAAAAACGGTGTTACTTGTTCGCCATCCAGTTCATAATCGATTAAAAATGACTGCATAGATTCCAGATGCAAATAAATCACGTTCATATCTTTTGCCTTGCCGAAGTAATTCTCGTTTGGCTGAGCAGAAAATGAATTAGTATAGTTAATAATTTCCGCAATATCACTGCTGTCTGCCGAAGCACGTTCTGCAGATGCCTCATACGTTTTAACTGAATCATAGATTGTATAATTGTACATACCTAAGTATTTCACAATATAACTGCGGTCAAAGCCACGGCTCAATAAATCCGGGCGGTCCGCTTCCGCTAATTGCAAGTTGACAATAGATAATACAATTGCCGCCGCTATAACTGCTGCAGGCATTTTGAATCCGATTTTACCGGATTGGAAATTAATTTTCTTTGAAAAACGAATATAGATCAATACAAAAATATCTACAAAAAATAATAAATCAGTTGGTTTTAATAATGTTAATACACTGCCGCCCAAATCCCCAAAGTTTTGTGTTTGAGAAACGGTTGGAAGCGTAATAAAATCGCTGAAGAAACGATAATATACAGCATTTGCAAATAATAGAAATGTCATCAAAGTATAGATGATGATCAATGCAGTCAGCTTTCTTTTTCCTTTAAACAGGAAAGCAACTGCTAAAAATAGTACCGCAGAACCTAATGGGTTAATTAATAAAAGAAACTGCTGGAGTGGTCCTTCTACGCCCAACTTAAACTGCGTTACTTGTGTAATGTAGGTTTTCGCCCAAAGCATTAAAACAGCAAGAACGAAAATCCCGAGAAAATTGTTTACTAAGCTTTTATTTTTTACTAAGTTTTTCACCTTGTAATCACTCTTTCTATTCATGACGTTTTCCTTTTTTTATTTAGAAAAACAAGAATCAATATATCAAAAAAACATTAACCTATGCAACTATTATGTAACGAATTTCGATAGCAATTGTTGCCAAGGACTGTTGATATTGAACGAAAACAGTGAAAAAATGGAGGTTTGCGTAAGCAAATTTCTCCATTTTGTATAAGTCTAGCTATTCATGCTTTAGTTTACTAATCTTTATTTAGGAAAAACTTTTTTAAAGCGGTCACACACTGTTAGCATTTGTTCGGTAAATTCCAGGCCTTGTTTAGAAAGTTCTTTACTAAAAAATGCAATATGCGCTTCCTTCCACTGCTCATAAGTACCTTCTCCTTCTGCAAGTGCAAAATCTATTGGCACTTCATTGAACGGGTAAATATCAATAGAATAGGACTGGATAATCGCAACTGGTACATCGAGACTATTTAATACAATTTGGTAATCCCCGACTTCCGGTAAATTTTCTCCTTCGAGTTCATATAACGGATAGCTTGAACAAGTTGCTGTTTTAGTACCGTCTACAACAAGTCCTGCAAGCCAATCCGCCTTTTCACCGAATTGAAACGCTTCCTTATAACGAATATTTTTCATACCTTCAGAAACACAAAAATACCGCCAATATGCTTCGATTTGATTCATTTGCCTAACTCCTTTTGTTTCATCTGTGCCCATTCAAATGGACCTTCATGAACGGTTAGTTGCTGATTTTCCAGCCATGCCGTTCTCGTAAATAATTTTTGCAGAAAATAGCGGTCATGGCTTATCGCAAGAATGGTTCCTTCAAAATTCTCCAATGCTTCTTCAAGCGCTTCCCTCGACTCAATATCAAGATGATTCGTCGGCTCATCCAATACAAGTACATTGCATTTTTGGACCATTAATTGAGCCAGTCGAAGCCGCATTTTTTCCCCGCCGCTTAGTTGGTCCACACTTTTAAAAACATCATGACCGTAAAATAAAAATTTGGCGAGCACATGCCGCGCATCGTATTCCGTTAACGATGCCTGCTCCCGGAATGCATCAAGAAGACGCTGCTTGCCGTTAAATTGGTCAAACTGCTGTGCAAGATAACCGATTTTTAAATTGCTGCCCTGTTTAGCATCGCCATCAACCGGTGTCAGTTCCCCTAATAGAATTTTTAATAACGTCGATTTTCCTGTTCCGTTATTCCCGACAATCGCGATCCGATCTTGAAACTGTACCGATAACTGAACATCCATAAATAAAAAGTCCTGTTCAAATCCATGGGAAATGTTTTTCAGCATAAATACTTCTTTACCTGTCCGGTCTTGCGTCTTGAGCTGCAAATTCATCTGACGCTCGGTTTTCGGTTTTTTGACAATTTCCATTCGAGCCAGCATCTTTTCCATTACTTTCGCTTTGCGGTATAGATCGGGATTCGGAGGAGATGCTTCATTCGCCCACTGCCGTAATCGGCGAATCGCCTCTTTCATCTTCTGAATCTTTTTTTGCTGCTCTTCATATGCCGCAAACTGCTGGGCTATTTTTGCCTCTTTATTTTTAATGTACTGATCATAGTTCCCCTTGCTTTTCCAGATCTGACCGTCTTCAATTTCAGCCACATACTGAACCGTTTTATTTAAAAACATCCGGTCATGTGAAATCACAACAACGGTACCTTTAAAGTATTGCAAGTAATCTTCCAGCCATTGTGTTGCAGCAAGATCCAAATGATTTGTCGGTTCATCCAGCAACAGAATATCCGGCTGCTGCAGTAAAATTTGTGCGAGCATTACTTTAGTTTTTTCCCCGCCGCTAAGCGCATGGAAAGGTTGTTCCAATAGCTTTGTAATCTCAAGTCCATTGGCAATCGAAGCAATTTTCGCTTCAATTTCGTAGCCACCCTTTGCTAAATAGTGCTCCTGCAGCTCGCCGTATTGATTTAAAATTTTGTCGGATAACTCATTTGCCATCCTCGTTTCCAACTGAGTCAGCCGCTCTTTAATATCATGTAATTCAGCAAATGCTTTTGACAGTACATCAAAAACCGATAGATCCGTATATTGAGGAATCTGATGCAAATAGCCGACAGTATGACCTTTCGCTTTTATGATCCGCCCTTCATCCGGCTGTTCAATACCTGCCAGCACTTTAAATAATGTCGTTTTCCCGCTGCCGTTACGACCGACGATCGCGATCCGTTCACCGGCACTCACTTCAAAAGAAAGTTCCTTAAAAATGGTGTTGCCACCGATAATTTTCGTTATGTTTTCTGCTTTCAACTGCATATTTCTACGCCTCCACTGGCATAGCTAAAAAAACAAAAAGACTGCTCATTAACAAGAGCAGCCTTTTCAGAAATGGTGAAAAGAATGAAGTTAATTAGCTACGCATTATTTTTAAATTGTCTAAAAAAGGACACACCTATCCCGTTAGACCCAAATTTAAAAGTAATGACACGTGCAAAATACATAGCTGTATCCACCTTTACACCTGTCGCGATCGCTAACTTCTTCATTCCATTCACCTCCGTCCATTTAAATTATTCTAATATTACCATATTTCAATTAATGTGTACATAAGGGAAATGCGTGTGTTTTTTGAGTAGTGTTCTGCTTTTCGCATTGTTCCCACTTTTGATACTCGATGCTCTATTTCTCCATGCATTTTTTACTTAATTATGAATTTGCTCTACTTTCTGTGTGCAAAATTCCACTTTCACACTCGAACATTCTACTTTTCGCTCCACCTGCTCCACTTTTTAGCCCAGGTGTTCTAATACCCCTCTCTTCATCCCTTTTCATCCCCATCTCAAATTCTCAAAAGCCGGAACTTTTATTTTCCCTTTTCACGAATTTGCGATACGATAGGTAGTGGATGCAATTTAGAATGGAGGAAGTTTTCCTTATGTCGAACAAAGCTTTACAAAAAGATGCGATGCGCGTTTTAAAAGAGACGAGCCGTACATTTTATATCCCCATTACTTTTTTAGATAAAGAATTAAAATTAACGGTTGCTGCAGCCTATTTAGCGATGCGTGCAATTGATGAAATTGAAGATCATGAAGAAGTTTCCAATGAAATAAAAAATGTGACATTATTAAAAGTTGCGGAATTACTGAAAGCTCCTGCCTTTGATAATACTGCTTATCTTGAAGCACTGGCACCTGTAAAGGACAAAATGCCTGAAGTGACACTGCGACTTGCTGACTGGCTGGAAGTTTGTCCTCAAGGGGCGTTTCCGATTGTCACTTCTGCGACGAGCGAAATGGCGGAAGGTATGGCAAAATGGGCCCTTGCAAATTGGCAGGTGCATACGAAGGAAGACTTGGACGACTATACATACTATGTGGCTGGTTTGGTCGGAGTCATGCTTTCGGAGCTTTGGGAATGGAGTGCCGGCACGAAAACCGACCGTGAACTGGCAATTGGCTATGGTCGTGGCTTGCAGGCAGTAAATATTTTACGAAATGAACAGGAAGATTTGGATGAGCGTGGTGTCAGCTTCGTTCCTGATGGCTGGACACGTGCTGAACTATTTGCATATGCCGAAGAAAACTTGGCAAAAGCCGACCTTTATATGAAGGATTTAGATAAACGGACAATCAAACTGTTCTGCAAACTGCCATTAGCATTGGCCCATAAAACATTGCAGGCAATGCGAGAAGGACGGGAAAAAATGTCCCGTTCAGAAGTGGAAGCAACAGTAGAAGAAATCCAGGTAGACTAAAAGAAGTGTGTTGGGGCTTCTCCCCCCGACACACTTCTTTCTTACATAATAACACCGATTGCGATACTGCAGATTGCACAAAGCACGACATAAGTAAATGAAATTATATGACGACGCTTTTCTCTTCTTAACCAAAACTCCAATAGCCCACGGATTATAAACAAAATCATAATGAACGCAAACAATACAGAATATAATGTTTTTTGGTCGAATTGATTCATAGTTACATATGATAAAAACATGAAACATAGGATGATTTCCAGGAATAAATGCCAAATCCCCACATACTGATCCATAAATTTTTCGTTTTTTGGAATGTTATATTTTTTACGCAAGTTTAAATCGAGTAAACCTGCTCCCAAAAAAGCGATGATGACGATTACAATTAACACAAGCGACTTCCCTTCTATATCTCTGATTGTAAATACTGCTGTCGTAATTCTTCAGGCACTAAATCCCCGCCTGTCGACCAAATAATATGTGTGGCGTTTTTCATTTTATCTTGAAGCCCATGCTTTTGAATATATGAAGTCCCCTGCATCATTAATTCAATCGGCCCATAAACACCCGCATGTGCTGAAGGTTCCATAAAAATGTTTTCCGTCTCATACATACCTTTTAAACTTCTGAATAAGAAGCTGTCATCCACAGTATAGCATCCGCTTATTACGGATTCCATTAATGTTCCGACAAAACGTGATGGACGCCCTACAGCCAATCCGTCAGCTTCTGTCTTATTGGACAAACCAATATCATTCACGCTGATTTTATCATGCATTCCTGTCATCAAACCGAGCAGCATACACGGTGATGCAAATGGCTCCGCAAAGAAAATATGAATATGTTCTCCGAAAATTTGCTTTAAAGCGTAGGCAATCCCTCCAGGGGCACCCCCTACCCCGCAAGGCAGATAAACAAATAATGGATGATTTGCATCGACTTTAATTTTCGCTTGCTGAAGCTGATCTTTCAGGCGTGAACCCGCTACCGCATACCCTAAAAACAGATCGATTGAATTTTCGTCATCAACAAAGTGGCAAGCAGGATCTTGTTCCGCTACTTGGCGCCCGTGTTCCACGGCAGAAGTATAATCGGATTCGTATTCGATAACTTCCACCCCTTTTTCACGCAGCAGTTTCTTTTTCCACTCTTTTGCTTCGACTGACATATGGACAGTTACCTGAAAACCAAGCTGTGCGCTAATAATACCGATACTTAGCCCCAAATTACCGGTTGACCCGACCGCAATTTTATATTGGCTGAAAAATTTCCGGAATTCTTCACTATGCAATTTAGCGTAATCATCCTGCTCTGTTAGCATACCTGCGTTAATTGCCAGCTTTTCGGCATGGCTCAACACTTCATATATACCGCCTCGCGCTTTAATCGAACCGGCAATCGGTAATGCATGATCACATTTAAGCATTAACTTTCCGGGAATGTTAAAACCGCGTCGTCCTTCAATAAGCTTTTTCATCGCGGCAATTTCTCTTAGTTCCGATTCAATAATGCCGTCTGAAAATTTCGTAATCGGAAATGCGACCTTTATATAAGAAGAAAAACGCTTCAATCTGCTTTCGGCGTCTTGAATCATTTCAGGTGTTACGAGTTCTGATACTTGCCTTTCCTTTGCTACATTTTCATTTTCCCAAAACACATATTGTTCGGATTGCAGCTTTTCAATTAACGGAAAACGCTCTTTTAATGCATCTAAATTCAAGATTTGCTGATTCATTTATGATTCCTCCTTCTCAAAAATCGCACGTTCACAAATTTGTCGAAATTTCGTTTCAAAAGCCAAATTATTTTCTTCCGTGCGTTTTTTGGGGCCTTTTGTACGTCCCCCTGCACGTCTTATTTTCGCACTTTCAAAACGAAAAGCCAACAGCTGATCTATATTGTCAGACGTCAGTTCTTTCCCATTGTGATTGACTACAATTCCACCTTTTGCTATACACATCGCAGCAAGGCCATAATCACCTGTTATAACAATATCTCCTCGGTTTAATACACTTAGAAGCTTAAAATCGACCGAATCTGGTCCCTTGTCGACAATAATTGTTTTTGCACCATCTCGTTCGATACGATGTGATGTATCGCAGAATAAGATTGGTCTTATCTCATAGCGAGATGAAATAAATAGCGCTAAATCAACAACCGGGCATGCATCTGCATCAATTAATAGTTGTAAAATAGTTCATCATCCTTTCCAAAAGCAACTCCAAATTATTATATTTATATAATATCTGAAAACGTTTTCTCTTTTCTGACATCGATTTCACACGGCGATGTTACATAAAATTTAATTGAATTGTTTGATAATTCATACTAATGTATACTTATTAATCCATTTGGGGGTATTAACATGACGACAATGACAACAACGAGCAACGCACAGCAATATGTTGATGGAGTGTTTGAAAAACTGAAAACAAAGAACGCACATCAATTAGAATTCTTACAAGCAGCGGAAGAAATTTTCCTTTCTTTAGTTCCTGTATTCGAACAGCATCCCGAATACATTCAACATAATATTTTAGAACGTATCGTCGAGCCGGACAGAATCATTTCTTTCCGTGTCGCTTGGCAAGATGATCAAAACCAAGTACAAGTAAACCGCGGGTACCGTGTTCAATATAATAATGTTATCGGGCCATATAAAGGTGGTTTACGCTTCCATCCTACTGTAAACGAATCGATTATGAAATTTTTAGCATTTGAACAAATTTTCAAAAATGCTTTAACTGGTCAACCGATCGGCGGCGGTAAAGGCGGTTCCGACTTTAATCCAAAAGGTAAATCAAATGCAGAAATTATGCGCTTCTGCCAAGCATTCATGACAGAATTATACCGTTATGTTGGTCCGGATGTCGATGTTCCGGCCGGAGATATTGGTGTAGGTTCACGAGAAGTCGGCTATTTATGGGGCCAATACAAGCGAATCCGCGGTGCATATGAAGCAGGTGTGTTAACTGGTAAAAAACCAGGCTATGGCGGTTCATTAGCACGTACAGAAGCAACAGGATACGGTTTAGTATACTTTGTCGAAGAGATGCTACGTGATGCCAAACTTTCAATTAACGAAAAAACGGTTGTTGTTTCAGGTTCTGGTAACGTAGCGATTTATGCAATCGAAAAAGCTCAGCACTTTGGAGCAAAAGTAGTTGCGTGTTCCGATTCTGCTGGTTACATTTACGATCCGGAAGGCCTTGATTTAAAAATTGTCAAACAGTTAAAAGAAGTTGAAGGGAAGCGTATTAAAGAATATGTAAATTATCGTCCAAATGCTATTTATACAGAAGGCTGTGACGGTATCT
Organism: Solibacillus sp. FSL W7-1324; assembly: GCF_038008025.1. NCBI lineage: Bacteria > Bacillati > Bacillota > Bacilli > Caryophanales > Caryophanaceae > Solibacillus > Solibacillus sp. FSL W7-1324. The sequence goes on along the minus strand of NZ_JBBOYH010000001.1, from coordinate 1,385,664 downwards.
GGACAATTCCATGTGATATCGCTCTTCCATGTGCAACTCAAAATGAAATCAACGGTGAACAGGCTCGTACATTAATTGCAAATGGCGTAAAAGTTGTTGCAGAAGGTGCAAATATGCCATCGAATTTAGATGCAATCAATGAGTTTTTAGCGAGCGATGTATTATTCGGCCCTGGTAAAGCAGCAAATGCAGGCGGTGTTGCTGTATCTGCACTTGAAATGGCTCAAAATTCCGGCCGTAACTACTGGTCTTTCCAGGAAGTTGACGAAAAACTTCACGGTATTATGAAATCAATTTATAAAGAAAGCTCAGAAGCAGCGAAAAAATATGGCTATGAAGGCAATTTAGTAGTCGGCTCAAACATTGCCGGCTTCATTAAAGTTGCAAACGGTATGCTTGTAGAGGGCGTTTATTAATTAACAAAACCCGCAATTTCCTTCGTTAGATGAGGAACATTGCGGGTTTATTTTTTAACGTACTACGAGAACATCACAATTAGCGCTGCGTACTACATTTTCCGAAACAGAGCCTAGCAGGAAACGCTCGGCACGGTTTAAACCCGTTGATCCAATAATGATCAGATCGGCATCCGTCAAGTTCGTTAAAACCGCTTTTGGCGAACCTTCTTCCACAACTACTTGTACTTTTTTAACACCAGCCTGTTCGGCAATTACTTTGTATTCCTTTAACTGATCAAGAGTTTTTTCTTTTAGAGCTTTTGCATACTTCAAATCATACGCTTCCACCGAACCGAATGAATGTGTATCGATTACACTCACTAGATTCAATGTCGCATCCGTCAATCGCGCAACGTTCATGCCGCGCTCAAAAGCAATTTTTGCTTTTTCTGAAAAGTCGATTGCTACAACAATATTATTATACGTTTTTAGCATCTAAATCACTCCTTGTCTACATTTAGTATAGCAAATGTTACCAATACACTGGTAACAAAGGGTCTACTATATTAAAGGTTAGACGTCTTTCTTTATAATACGAACATTTTTATATTAATACTATAATATTATTCGTGTTATAATGAATTTGAACTTACTTTTGGAGGTATCTCTCATGGAATTAATGTATACAGGTAAAACGAAGGATGTATTCAAACTTGAAAACGAATTATATTTACTGAAATTCAAAGATGACGTAACAGGTGAAAACGGGGTTTTTGATCCAGGTGCAAACACAGTCGGCTTAACAATTGATGGGGCTGGCCTTGCAGGATTGAAACTAACTTCTTTCTTTTACTCTAAATTAAATGAATTAAATGTACCGACACATTATGTTGAGGCAAATTTTGATGAAGCGACAATGACGGTTAAACCGGCAACTGTTTTTGGTAAAGGTTTGGAAGTAATTTGCCGATTTAAAGCAGTCGGTTCATTTTTACGACGCTATGGTGCTTATGCAACAGAAGGTCAGGATTTGGATTCGTTTGTGGAAGTGACGATTAAGGACGATGAACGCCTGGATCCTCCTATTTCTGAAGATGCACTTGCAATGCTCGGTATTTTGACTCATGAAGAGTATGCAATTTTGAAACAACGTACAATCGAAATTTCAAAGTTTGTTGCAACGGAGTTAGAGAAAAAAGGATTAACACTTTATGATATTAAGTTGGAATTTGGCCGCGATGCAAAAACAGGTGAAATTTTACTTATTGATGAAATTTCAGGCGGTAATATGCGTGCATATCAAGGCGATACATATATTGAACCATTACAATTAGAAAAGATTATGCTTGCTGAGTAATTTAAAATTTTATACTTATTATCCAGCTGTAGAGGGACATTTCGGGTTATCCGGTATGTCCCTTTCACTTTTTCCCCTTCCCTTTTTCACAATAAAATGATACACTTACTTTTGTACTTCAACGCGTTGAAGCGCGAAACTATAGAGCGAGGTCTAGTCATCATGAATGCAAAACAACATGTAAAACCACATTTTATTGAAGCACTTATTTTAACATTATTTATTATTGCACTCATCTCCTATAGCATTATGAAACTCGGTAGTGTCCCGCATATTCCGATATTAATAGCCATCATTGTTCTATTCATGTATGGTGTCATGCGAAAAGTACCCTACCGTGTTATGGAACAAAGTATGATTACTTCTGTTTCAACTAGTATTGGCGCGATTTATATTTTTCTCCTAATTGGTGTTTTAATTAGTAGCTGGTTAATAAGCGGTACAATTCCTACATTATTATATATAGGTTTATCCATTGTTTCTGCGAGCTTTTTTTACGCGGTTGTGTTCATTATTACAGGCATTATCGGTACTGCAATCGGCAGTTCCCTTACTACCGTTGCAACAGTTGGTGTTGCGATGCTGGGTGTTGCCGGTTCTATAGATGCTTCACTTGCAATTACAGCAGGTGCAATTGTTTCAGGAGCCTTTTTTGGGGATAAAATGTCCCCGTTATCCGATACGACAAACTTGGCTGCGACTGTTGCCGGTATCGACTTATTTACGCATATTCGAAATATGATGTACACGACAATACCTGCATTTACCATTTCGCTCGTTGTCTATGCTTGGATTTCACCGAGCAGTCAAAATATGGACACAAAGCTTATTACAAGTTTTAAAGAAACATTACTTGCGACAAATTTAATACATTGGTATGCAGTTATACCGCTCGTCGTTTTAATTGTCTGCACGATTTTTAAATTGCCGAGTCTTGCTACACTGGCAATCAGTGCGATATCAGGCATCTTGCTATCATACTTCCACAGCTCGATCCCATTGAACGAATTGTTCGGGATTTTGTATAACGGCTATTCAATGAATACCGGTGTCGAAGCAATTGATTCATTATTGTCACGTGGCGGAATGAACAGTATGCTGTTTACGATTATTTTAATTGTCCTGTCTCTTTCAATGGGCGGACTCCTGTTTGCACTAGGAATTATTCAAACATTGCTGCAGGCACTGCAAAATCAGTTGAAATCGGTTGGTTCGGTTATTACGGGAACAGCTTTTACAGCAATCGGTATTAACGTAACGATCGGCGAACAGTATTTATCGCTGTTATTAACTGGAGAGGCATTTAAGGAGAAATTCAAAGCAATACAGCTACATCCGAAAAATTTGGCCCGTACAATTGAGGATGCTGGTACTGTCATCAACCCGCTCGTTCCGTGGAGTGTATGCGGACTGTTCATTGCTTCAACATTGAATGTTCCTGTCATCGACTATTTGCCATTCGCTTTCTTTTGCTTGCTAAGTCCGGTCATCACGATTTTATTTGGCTGGTTGAATATTACGATTACGAAAATCAGCAATAATTAAAGGACCGCCTGCTCCGTTTTATAACGAGCAGGCTTTTTAATTTTTCCGCATATTGGATCCCCGAAAGAATTAATGGATTATTCTGTTTACATGTATATCATAAAGTGATATATTGTTTTTAGACATATATATCATTTGTTGATATATCAGGAGGTGACATAGTGAAAAACAATGATCAATTGACCGATTCCATGTTTCATATTATGGCAGCATTAACAACGCCTCAACACGGATACGCAATTATGAGTTTAATTGAAGAAACCTCAAACGGCATGATTTCAATCGGTCCAGCTTCCATGTATACGATTATAAAAAAGCTTTTACAAAACGAATGGATTTATTTGTACGACGATTCTGATTCAAGGCGCAAAGTATACTTACTGACGGAAAGAGGCAGGAATGTTTTAGCTGAAGATTTAAAAATTCGAAAGCTGATGATTCAGTTAGCTGAAAAAGGACTGGAGGAAGAAGTATGAGTAGAACGAGGTATATGATGTCTGGCGGATTAGCCTTTTCAGAACTAAAAGATATGGAGAAACTGCGTAAATTTTCTTCTGAAGGGTGGCACGTCCGTAAATTTTCATTTATAGGCTATACGCTCGAGCAAGGTGAAAGTGCCGATTATATTTACAGTATCGATTATCGTACACTGGATAATGATGCCGAAGAATACTTTGAGCTTTTTAAGGAAGCCGGCTGGTCGCTTGTGGATTCCGCTGGCGATATTCATCTGTTTCGTGCCGCACCACATACGAAGCCAATTTACACGGATCGTGATACTACAATTGAAAAGTATAAAAACCAAAAGAAGCCACTGAAACTTGCGATGATGGCACTTGTTCCAGGGACAATCATTTCTTGGGTGATATCATTACAAACAGCTGGCAGCATACACACACTTTTCTTTGGTTTAGCCCTTTTACTGACAGTACTTACGATTCCGTTACTGTGGACTGCACTGACTTCATACGGCAACCAATGGAAGGCCGAAAATAAAAAGGGGCTGGTTATACTTACAAAGCTGCTGCCCGCTGCTGCAGTTGTTGCCGCTTTTTATGCATTAATGGAATCCGATTTAAAAGCATTACAAATCGTAGCTTCTGCTGTTATTGGTGCAACCGTCTTTGTAGCGTTCATTACATTCTTAATGTCACTTTACCATCGGATTAAAGTAAAAAAAGCGTAATAAAAGATAGGCTCATAAAAATTGAGCCTATCTTTTCAAATTCAAATAATTAATTTAAACGACTATTCTCTTTCCGAAAATTGCTTTTAACATAGGTGGTGTCACGATTGTTGTTACGATAATTACAATAATGATCGATGTATAATAATTACCCGGGAGCAGTCCTCCTTCAAGCCCCATTGCAGCTAATATAAGCGCAACCTCGCCTCGGGAAACCATCCCAGCACCGACACCCATCGATGATTTCGTATTGAATCCGGCTAATTTAGCACCTATACCTGACCCTACAAATTTGGATACAACCGCAATTATTGAAAATACGATAATAAACCCGATTTGTTCTCCGATTCCATCAAATGAAACTGCTAATCCGATACTAACAAAGAAGAACGGAACAAAAATCCCGTATGCAATCGGCTCAACCTTATGCTCAATTTCTTCTTTATATTCTGTCTGTGCAATGGCAATACCCGCAAAGAAAGCACCAATAATACCAGCGATACCCAGGAATTCTGCAAAATATGATAAACCAAAACAAATAATCAACCCGGCACTCAATATCGATTCAGTAACTCTAAATTTCTTGAATATTCTTATAAAGTGTGGGATAAACCATTTTGCCAGTACAATTAATATCGCAAAGAATAATACTTTCTTACCTATTAATAAACCGATATTCGTATCTGACCCGGCAAAGAAACTCATTGCAATCGCGATTAAAATAACGACTACAATATCATCCAATACCGCTGCCCCGAGCAATGTTGACCCTTCTTTACTATTCAGCCAGCCTAGCTCCCTTAATGCCTGGACTGAAATACTGACAGATGTAGCAGAAAGTAATAAACCTATAAAAATGGATTCTCCTGCAGACAACCCGTAATACTGCGAACCGGCATAACCTAAAATAATCGGCAGGAGAATACCGCCTAAAGCAACATAGATTGCCGCTTTTTTGTTTCTATTCATTTCCTGTAGGTCGGTTTCAAGACCCGCTAAAAACATTAACAGTAAAACACCTATTTGGCTGAATACAGTTAAAAGTTCAGTATCATGTACCCAACCAAGTAATGCAGGACCCAGAATAATACCTACGATAATTTTCCCGAGTACAGATGGTTGCCCTAATCTTGCGGCAAGATGGCCAGCAAGTTTTGTAGCAAATAAAACTAGCATAATTTGTAAAATAAACATAAATTTCCCCTTTCAATGCAAAAAAAGACAAGGCAGTGCCATAGTTGACTATGGCTCCACCTTGTCTTGCACTTGTTATTTAATTTAATGTTCTTAGCTCTATTTTAATATAATTACACTCGATTTTGCAAGTATATTCTATATGAATCTACCTTCGCATTCTTAAATACACTTAATGAATACCTAAAAAACCTTTCAACTCCGCCATTTGCTTTTGTGCCTGCTCATAGCCGACTTCATAATTTGCTTTCATTTGATCGATTTTGCTTTCAAAGCTTTTGATTGGCCGATCCGGTTTAAAAATGAATGCTTCCTGATCAATTTCTTTTTGCGCAATATATTGCATTGTTTCATTATACATATCCGCACGATGTCTCATCGCAGCTGCGAGTCTAGGATAGCGTTTTTGAAAAAGCTTTGTTGCCCACTGATTCGTTCTTGAGGCACTTTTTATATAGCCCGGTTCCCTCGTCAAAATGAGCAGATGCTTGTTATATCCTTTTTCAATCGCTCGTTTGATTGGAATCGAATCCGATAACCCCCCATCATAATAAGGCACATTGTCAATTTTAATTTCAGGGAACAATATTGGAATGGCACATGTGGCCTGCAAAATATCACATGTTTTCGTCATAGTATGTGCACTTTTATACTCCACTTTTCCGGTATATGCATTCGTCAGCCCGAACTCCACCTCGCCCGGGTAATTGTAATAGGCATCCCAATCAAATAAATCAAGCTGATTTGGCACAATATTATAGGCAAAGTCCAATCCGAACAGGCTTTTTTCCTTTAAAAAATTCCGCATGCCCATATAACGGGGATCATTGCGGTATGTCGTCAAAACACGCATCGTCCGTTCCGGCTGATTTGACATATAGGACACCGCGTTGATGGCACCTGCTGAAATTGCCGCAATATACGGCATTTTTATTTGTTCCTCCATGAGGGCATCCAACACTCCCGCTGTAAAAACTGTTCGAAATGTCCCGCCTTCAAGTATTAGACTACAATCCTTCACTTCCTGCATATCATCACACTCTTTCCCTATTTCCCTCGTTTCTCTATTTTACTATATGTCCTGTAAATAATATTAAAAATATTTATCAGCCAAATTTTCACTACTTCCTAAATTTTCAGAAATATGGTATTATTTATTTCGAATATCGTAATATTAGGAGGCTAATTATGTCAATGTTGAATCGTAGTGATGTACCGGTTGAAGAAACTTGGAATTTGGAAGATTTATTTGCTACAGAACAAGCCTACACAGCGGCAATCGAAGAAATAAGACAACTTGCAGAAGAAACTGCGGAGGGGCTTGCAGGGACAATTACTGATGTACAAGGCGCCATTAATGCCATTGAAGCAACAGAAAAAATTCAGGAAAAAATGGTTGTTGTCGGCACATATGCGAGCCTTTCACATAGTGTTGACCAAACAAGCACAGATAATCAAATGCGTGCCGCAAGCTTTGGTTCATTTGCCGCAAAACTTGCAACAAAGCTATCTTTTGTAAAAAGTGATTTACTTGCGTTGGACGAAGCTGTATTAAAAGAAGCACAATCTGTAAAACCAGAATACGCTAATTATATTGATAAACTGCTCGTACAAAAACCGCATCAATTACATCCGGAAGCGGAAAAAGCATTGGCAGCATTCGGCGCTACATTCAACGCGCCATATGAACTGTACAATACTACAAAATTGGTAGATATGAAGTTCCCTAACTTTGAAGTAGATGGTGAATCATTCCCGCTTAGCTACAACTTGTTTGAAGGTGACTGGGAGCTGGAAACAGACACGAATAAACGTCGTGCTGCATTTGAAGCCTTTTCAAAAAAACTGCATGATTATCAGCATACGACTGCCAAAACATATAATACACACTTGACGATTGAAAAAACGGAGGCGGACCTTCGTGGCTACGACAATATTTTTGATTCTTTATTAGAGTCGCAGCAAGTAGACCGTTCAATGTATAACCGTCAAATCGACTTAATTATGAATGAGCTTGCTCCACATATGCGCCGTTATGCAAAACTGCTGCAAAAAACACATCAGTTGGACAAAATGACGTTTGCGGATCTTAAGATTTCATTAGATCCTTCATATGAGCCAACTATTACGGTGGAAGAATCCCGTCAGTATATGAAAGACGGCTTATCGATTATGGGTGAGCATTATACGAACATGATCGATCGTTCTTTTGATGAGCGATGGATTGATTTTGCACAAAATGCAGGAAAATCTACCGGCGCGTTCTGTTCAAGCCCATATGGTGTACACCCGTATGTATTAATATCTTGGACGAGCCGAATGAATGAAGTATTCGTATTAGCCCATGAACTTGGCCATGCCGGTCATTTCTACTTGGCAAATGATGCGCAAAACATCTTCAATGCTCGACCATCACTTTACTTCATTGAAGCACCATCAACAATGAATGAAATGCTGATGGCTAACCACTTACTGAAGAATTCTACAGATGCGCGCTTTAAACGTTGGGTCATCTCAACAATCATCAGCCGTACGTACTATCACAATTTCGTTACGCATTTACTTGAAGCAGCATACCAGCGCAAAGTATACGAAATTATCGATGCAGGCGGAAGCGTCAATGCACCGAAACTGAATGAATTAAAACGTGAAGTGCTTGAGCAATTCTGGGGAGATACAGTTGAAGTAACTGAAGGTGCAGAATTGACTTGGATGCGTCAGCCGCACTACTATATGGGCTTATATCCATATACGTATTCTGCTGGTTTAACGATCTCAACACAAGTTTCACAACGCATTTTAAACGGTGACGAAGCAGCTGTTGAGCAATGGATCGATGTATTAAAATCAGGCGGTACAAAAACACCTGTTGAACTAGCTCAAATGGCAGGAGTCGACATTACGACTGAACAGCCATTACGTGACACAATCGCATTTATCGGCGATTTAATTACACAATTGGAGCAACTGACTGCAGAACTGCAAACAGTTTAAGTGACACTGCAATCAGTGGAGATTTTTTATTCCCACTGATTGACCGTCTTCACTATTTTAGAGGATGTGCTGAATTTACTTTCAGACACATCCTTTTTAAATGGCTACCGAAGTATTGATTAGATCTACTTGCTGGAACAATTCAGATACCCCTGATTCAATTGCAGCAGATCCCACCGCTTTCGCCACAACACCTGCAACACGTTCATCCATTGAACTTGGAATAATGAAGTCTTCATTGAGCTCTTCATCTGTTACGAGCGATGCAATAGCTTCAACCGCCGCCAGCTTCATCGATTCATTGATATCTGTCGCTCTTACATCAAGTGCACCACGGAAAATCCCCGGGAAGGCCAGCATATTATTCACTTGGTTTGCATGATCAGAACGGCCGGTACCGATAATTTTTACGCCCCATTTTTTTGCATTTTCCGGTGTTATTTCAGGATTCGGATTTGCTAAAGCAAAAACAATCGGATCTATAGCCATCGATTTAATATGCTTTTCCGTTAAAATATTCGCTGCAGACACCCCGATAAACACATCCGCACCTACTAATGCATCATCCAACGTACCTCGTATCTGCTCCGGATTCGATAAATGAGCGACCTGTTCCTTTACAGGGTTCATCCCTTCAGGACGCCCTTCATAAATAATGCCTTTCGTGTCACACATAACGACATTTGTGTAACCCATTTGAATTAAAATACGGAGAATCGCAATACCTGCCGCCCCTGCCCCGTTAATGACAACTTTCATTTTCGCCACATCTTTTTTCACTAATTTTACAGCATTGATTAAACCTGCTCCTACAACAATCGCCGTTCCATGCTGGTCATCATGAAATACAGGGATTGAACATTCAGCACGTAGTCGGTCTTCAATTTCAAAACAGCGCGGCGCTGAAATATCTTCCAGATTGATCGCCCCATACGTTGGTGAAATTGCTTTTACGACGCTGACAATCTCGTCTACGTCTTTAGTGTTTAAACATACAGGCACCGCGTCGACATTTGCAAAGCGCTTTAATAATAATGCCTTCCCTTCCATTACCGGCAAAGCTGCTTCCGGACCGATATCCCCTAATCCTAATACCGCAGTTCCGTCTGTAATAACCGCTACTAAATTCCCTTTCATCGTATAGTCATAAACCGTCGAAGGATTTTGTTCAATCGCAAGACAAGGGGCCGCGACACCCGGAGAATACGCTAAACTTAAATCATATTTATCCTGAACCGGAACTTTTGCACGAATCTCCATTTTCCCGCCAAAGTGTTCGTGCATTTCCAGTGATTTTTTCATTAAATCCATAATTACCATCCCCTTCTAATTTTTGAAATCCTTTGTAATTACGAATGTTAACTTTTAGTTTTTATTTTGTCAACAATAGCATTGAAAACTTACTGGAATTTAATAAACAACTCTGTAAACGTTGATATATAAGGGTTTATGGCAATTATCAACCGCTAGCTTCACTTGTGAATTTAAACACAATCTATTATTTCACAAAAATCAATGTAAGGGCTATCATTTCCAAAACCCTGCTTTATCAAGCTAAAGTATGTGATGGATTGCACGAAGTATTTTTAATTTAGTAATATGAAATAATTCACAAACTTCCAAAAAAATTTTTTTGACCAGCCGTTTTTGTCTCAAATTCAGTGTACTTTTGTTACACTTATACATATCGGAGGGAACACAATGACAGAGAAATCGAATACTGAAGAACTGACAGAAGAAGAATTTTTGGAACTTGTTTTGGAAGAACAGGAAAAGGCGCTTGCAAAAGAGCGGGAAGAACGTTTAAACCCACAGCCGAAAAAATTGAAAAAACAAAAACCATTTGTTCGAATTGTTGTATGGCTGATGGCATTAACATTAGCTTTCAGCACATTTGCCGTGATTTTCAATGTGTATTCCATTCCAGCCATCGAATTTTTAAAAGTATCGACACAATTATCAAATCAGGAAGATATTCAAACATATAAACAATCTGTTGTCACGATTAATACCGATTCAGGAAAAGGGACAGGATTTGCAATATCAGACAACGGCTACATAATTACGAATGATCATGTCATTGACGATACGCTGACAATCACCGTCGTTTTTCCGGATGATACACTTTATAAAGCTGAGGTAGTGGAATCATATGAAGATTATGATTTGGCACTGTTGAAAGTGGATGCGGAAAACTTGCCGTTCCTGCCACTTGCCCGGGCGAGTGAATTCCGTAAAAATGAGCCGATCTATTTTATCGGAAATCCGCTTGCATTTAGCGGCATTGCCAATAAAGGAACGATTATCGGCTATACTACGGCCACTGATATTGAGCCGGATATCATTATGATGGATGCACCCGTGTATCGCGGAAATAGCGGTAGCCCCGTTATTAACGAAAACGGAGACGTAATCGGTGTTGTGTTTGCGACAGGAAATCGTGAAGGGCACGGGAAAGTCGGGTTGTTTATTCCGGTAGAAAATGTGCATGAACAGTTTCAGGGTTATTTGGAGTGATATAGGACGGTTTCTGGGGTTGCACGCCGTGTAATATATTAGAACTTTTTGACTGATATTAGAAGAGCTGAGGGATATATTAGAACTTTCATAGAGTTTATTTGAAGATCGCGTGCTCATATTAGAAGAACCGGCGCATGAACTGTTCCAGAGTTATTTGGGAAGCCTTTACGATTTATGTGGTGGCAAGCCGCGTAATATATTAGAACTTTTGTGACCGATATTAGAAGAATTGAGGGATATATTAGAACTTTCATAGAGATTATTTGAAGATCGCGTACTCATATTAGAAGAACCGGCGCATGAACTGTTCCGGAGTTATTTGGGACGTCATTATGGTTTATTTGGTTGCAATCTGCGTAATATATTAGAACTTTTGTGACTGATATTAGAAGAGCTGAGGGATATATTAGAACTTTCATAGAGTTTATTTGAAGATCGCGTAGTCATATTAGAACAAACGTACACTTTATTAGAAAATCCGCGATATATTAGAACTTTTTGTGCTTTATTAGAACTTCCCTGGTTTTATTAGAACTTTACAATTTATATTAGAACAACCAGCAACTATATTAGAAAATCTCACCACCACCACACTCCACAAAAAAACGGCTGCTCAATATTAATGATTGAGCGCCGTTTTAAAATTAGAAAATAAGGCTAATTAAGAAGTAGAATAATCCGGCCATTAATGCGGAAATTGGCAATGTGATAAACCACGTCACTACAATTTTACGTGCCATCCCCCATTTAACGCCTTTCACACGTTGTGCTGCACCGACACCCATAATTGCAGAAGAAATTACATGTGTTGTCGAAACCGGTAGTGCGATGACTGTTGCACCAAAAATGATCGATGCCGAAGTTAAGTCAGCCGCTACCCCGTTGACCGGTCGGATTTTCATGATCTTACCGCCGACTGTTTTAATGATTTTATATCCGCCGACTGATGTCCCAAGCCCCATCGCCAATGCACAGGCAAAACGTACCCAATCTTGTACTTCATCTGTCGATTGCCAGTTTGCTGCGATTAAAGCCATCGTAATAATACCCATCGCTTTTTGGGCATCGTTCGTACCATGTGTAAACGATTGTAATGCCGCTGTCCCGATTTGCGTCAAACGGAACGCTTTCGTTGTTCCATACAATGGTGAACGGTGGAAAATAAATTTGAACAATTTCATCACGATAAAACCTAGACTTAAGGCTAAAATCGGTGAAATAATTAACGCCTGTAAAATTTTAAAGAAACCTTCATAGTTTAAAATATTCATACCTGCCGATGCAACTGCTGCACCAGCAATTGAACCGATTAATGTATGTGAAGAACTTGATGGAATACCAAAATACCAAGTTAATAAGTTCCATGTAATGGCAGAACATAATGCCGCCAAAATAACTACAGACCCTGTCGTATCCCCTTCAAACGCATTCAAAGAGAACGGATCCACAATTCCAGATGCTACAGCTTTTGCTACCCCTACGAACGTCATTGCACCAATAAAGTTCATCACAGCCGCTAACAGAACAGCTACCCGAGGTTTTAATGCACGTGTCGAAACAGATGTGGCGATTGCATTTGCTGTATCATGGAAACCGTTAATAAAATCGAATGCCAGCGCAAAGATGACAACGAGTACGGTAATGACTAATAACGTATCCATAATTTACTCCTTTTTCATTATGCGTTTCGCATAATAATTGATTCGATTGTATTCGCTACATTTTGGCAGTAGTCTGCAATTTCTTCTAACTGCTCATACAAATCTTTAAAGATGATTAAGCGAATCGGATCTATTTCAGTCTGGAATAATTCAGTAATGGATTTACGGAATATTTCATCACATTCACGCTCATAGTCTTTGATCAAAATAGCATGTTGACGCATTCCGATTAAATCTTTTTTATTCAATAACTCCATTGCCTTCACTGCTTCATCAGAAGATTTGGCAATATAATCTACAAAGTCACGCATGTAATGATTTACTTCTGTAAAAGAATACATTTCAAAGTGGGCAATTGTATTTTCAATGCCGTCCAGAATATCGTCCAGTTTGATGGCTAATGATAAAATATCTTCACGTTCAATTGGTGTCATGAACGAATCGTTTAATTTTACGATTAATTCATGGATCAGCTTGTCCCCCGCTGTTTCATAGGACTTCATTTTAATTTGAATTTGTTTTAGTTCTGATACTGTCGTAATTGTCGATTCTTTTGCATAGTTGGCACCTTGTTGTACATTTTTTGCAATATTTAATAATCCTTCAAAAAATGGATCCGGTTTTTTAGAGTTAAACATCGAATAAATCCTCCTAAAATGAAGTTTGTATATTAAAACCTAGGTAATCATAACACCGATTTTTCAATATCTTCAACATTAATCTATGTTATTTACAAAAGCTTTACAATCGTGAAACATAGCTCCCAGTACTTATCCTGTTAATTTTAGCCGTTTTTTAATGAAATATTCTGAAATTAACAGAAATTTGTTGATTTAATGCTTTTAAACAGCCATTTTGTCAGTAATTTCTACAAATATTAAAGTTTCTTCTTCCATACCCTTTATTAAGCAATGTTAATTGTAAAGCCAATGTAAATTTTAAGTTTCGTAATAGTTATTTTTTTCAGTTGCAATTTCTACTAAAAAAGCCTAGCAAGTTCCAACTTACTAGACCATAAATCTCATATTTATTTGTTCAAAACAGAAGAAACAATATGCGCCGCATCCCATTCACCCAAAGACAGTTTAGTAATCGGATACTTTTTACTGAAAAGCTGCGCTGTAATTTCGTCTTTTGTCAAACCTTCTTCGTTCATCATTTCGATTTTATCACTTAGCTCTTTTAAGTAATTAAGTTTTCGTAGTAAAGCGTCTCTTCCATTTTCGATATATCCCGCATGATTACAATAGATTTCAAGAAAGTCGTATGTTAATACTTTCTCCAGCGACCGGATAATTTGTGGAATGCTCTCTTCACGCAAAACGACTTTTGTTTTCGGTGTTACATACAGATCTCCTGTAAAAAGTTGACCTGTCGATTCATTTAAATAGGCTACATGGTCCTCTGTATGTCCGGGAGTTTCAATCACTTTCCACTCAGCAGTTCTTGATGAAAAAGAATCTCTAACAGGCTGTGCTAGAAACGGCCGTCTTGCTCCCCAGAACAGTTTGCGGTATAAAGGATAGTTTGCCCTCTTAGCACATTCTTCTATATTGAGCGGATGCATAAATATTGGCAGATTATAAGTTTCCTGCAAAAAATGCGCGCCTCCGGAGTGATCTTCATGATAGTGGGTCAACATAATCTGATTAACGTCCATCTCTTCGAAAAAAGGCTTAAACTGCTTAAGAAGTGAGGCAGAACCTGTATCAATGAGGATGCCGTCCACTTCAAAGCAATGAACATTCAAGTGAATAGCTTGAAATTGAACAGACCCATTCATCATTTTTACTCCGTTCTTTTCACTCAGCTCCGTTTTTTTCTTAAATAACATCTTTCTCACTCCTTTGACCGGTATTTTCTACAATATCAATTTATCATAAATATTGGAAATCAGCCCCCATTTTTTGAACGGCAAAAAGCCGCCATGTAAAATTAATTTACATAACGGCCTGTTCAGCAGTTCCATTTTATTTTTCGACAGAATGATGATTGACCCAATCACTATAGCCTGCCATATAGATTTTAATATTTTGGTAGCCTGCTTCCTTCAACACAGTGTATACCGGTGTCGCTGTAACTCCTGATCCGCAATAGACCACTACTTCCTCATCTTTTGGAACTTGTTCAAGAAGAGATGACGTAATAACGAGTTCCGAGCCATTGCGCAGCTGTTCCCAATCATAGTTTTTAGCTGTCGGTATATGTCCTGCCACTTTATCAAACGGCTCCGTCTCACCACGGAAACGTTCCGGTGCGCGGGCATCGATTAATGTCGCTTTTCGTTTTCCTTCAATAATGTGCATAATGTCCTGACGCTTTATTAAAATATCGTCATTCCATTGTAAATCAAGCTTACTTTCCTTAAATTCAGGGACTTCTGTCGTTACAGGGAATCCCGCATCCTTCAGTGCTTCTAAGCCGCCATTTACAACATAGGCATGCTTGAAGCCTGCATAATGCAATATCCACCATGCACGTGTCGCGTATGCTGCTGCACCTTGATCATAAATATAGATGGCATCATTGTAATTCAATCCATGCTTTTCAAACAAAGCCTGAAGCTGCTTCTTTTCCGGAAGCGGATGTCTGCCTTCTTCTTTTGTTAAATCCGACAGATCGGTATTTAAATCCCAGTATACTGCCCCTTCGATATGGCCCTCTTCATACATCTTTCTGCCTGACTCTAAATTGCTCATATCAAATCTAGTATCGATTAAACGACCTGTTCTTTCCATTCGATTTGCGGTCACAAAAATATTCGTCATTAAAAAGATCCTCCTTACGCTTGTAGTTGCGCGTAAATATCTTTCCAAACAGCTAAGCGATTTTCTTCTTGAAGTAACAAACGTTCTGTTTCAATTTGCTCGACTGCCTGTTCAAGCATATGCTGGCGCAATCCTTCTGCCTCAATGGCGATATAGCTGCCGGCCCACTCCATAATTTTAGCCTTTTCCACATCCAGATAACTTTGTGCATCTGGTTTTGTTAATTTTTCCAAGGCATCACGCAATTGCTCTTTTTCATTCTTTTCAAAGAATGCCTTCACATTTTTAAAGTGTGATTTTACGCCTTCATATGGTGTAGAATCCGTAAATGGACCAGTAAAATCTAAAATCTCCGGCTCTTTTGATTCATAGCTTAAAAATGCAAAGCTTGGGTTCAATTCTTTTAATTCACGTGCTTCATCTTTGAACAATTCCTTCATTTTCTTCTCAACAAATTGAGCTAAGCGGAAATTCGTTACACGCAATTCCTGAGCGAAGTCAAAGCTCAATGCCTGAAGCACTTCTTTTAAAGCTGTTTGCAATGCTTGCTGAGCAGGCATTTGCGCGAATGTGGACGGATTATAGCTTTCACGATAGAAGTCCGGATAGCGGTAGTACACACGTTGCAGTACATAGTATAACAGTTCATCCAATTCCTGTTTTGTTTCACTTTCAAGCATGGCTGTCTGCGTTGACTGGAATTTTGAACGCACAAGCTTTTCCAAATGAGCCAATTCATCAAGACGCTCATCTTTACGTTTCAGGTTTTCTTCGGTTTGTGTAATTAAATCATTCAGGCGTGCTTCTGTTTTATCCACTTCTTCTTGAAGTGCCTGTACCGCAATGCCCATCAGTTCATCATTCAGGAAGTGATGGAATGCATCTTCAAATGGTGCCATACCTGACTGATGTTCAAGCTGATCCTGCTTTTCTTTTAAGGCCAGTAAGCTCGATACTCCGTACAGTCTTGGGAAACGAATACCAAATCGCTGAAGTTCTGAACGAACATAACCTTTTACTTCTTCCTCTTCTTCCATTGTAGAAGCCAAGTCAATCGCATTTACGATAAAGAACATTTTATCCAGTTCAAATGCATCTTTTACACGTCCTAGCTGGATTAAGAACTCACGGTCCGCTTTTGCGAATGCATGGTTGTAGTACGTAATGAAAAGAATGGCGTCGGCATTTCGAATATAATCGAATGCTACTCCCGTATGACGCGCGTTGATCGAATCGGCACCCGGTGTGTCTACTAATGTTACGCCCATACGTGTTAGTGGTGAATCAAAGTAGAAATCGATATTGTCCACGAAACAAGAACGGTTTTCCTGGGCTACGTATTTTTCAAAATCATGACGGTTAACACGTAATGTTGTGCCTAGTTTAGTGATAAATGTTTCATAACCTTCCGAATACGCACGGATAAATGATTTATGGACATTCAGGCGCTCATCTGTTAATGGAACTGCAAGCCCTTCTTCTGCACGATCATACGCTTCTTTCAGTGATGATACTTGAAGGCCAATCGCTGCATACGAGCCTTGAATATCTTCCAGCAGCTGCGCTTCATTCTTCAGATGAACATCGGCTGTTTCATGCGGATGTTCCGGTGTGACAGGACGAATTTTGTTAATCGCTGCTGTCGTCGGGTTTGGTGATACTGGTAAAACACGCTCACCCATCAAGGCATTTGAAAAGCTTGATTTCCCCGCACTGAACGCACCGAATAAGGCAATCGTAAAGTCGCGTTTTTGCAGACGTTCCACTTTTTTCGTCAAGAAGCTGGACACTTCTTTGAATCCTTGTACATCTTTAATAATATGCGCCGTCTTCAATGCTTTTTCCGTTACTTTATCAACATTCAAACCTGAACCTGCTTTTTCCTGCGTCTGTTCAGCAGCAAGTTCTGTTTCCTGGTCTTTCAATTGTAACATCGACTCATCAAATGGACGGATATCTTTCAATGCCTGCTCATGTTCACGCTTCCAGTTTTCCAAATAAATTTTGGATTCCGCACGAATTTCATTGGAAACTTGTTTCATCAATGTGCTGCTGAATGCCTGGAATTTCTCGATTTGCATAATATGCTGAAGTGCATGCACCTTTTCAGACATTGCATTAATTTTAAGCTTAACCGGTGCTGCCGCTTCACGCGCAACCTGTTCCAATGTATCTTTTTGCTCTAGCTTCCACGCATCCGTTGTTTGAATAAAGTAACGCTTTGTCGCATCCGATACGCGATTTGCGAAATTTAATACCGCATCGCCCGTTATGACCGCGCTCTTTTGTACTTGATCTTCAATAATCGAAAACGGGAAATTAAATTCCTTATTGTCAATACTTGCGGCACGTTCGTCGTTCAATGCACCGACATCTTTTAATGCTTGTTTCATCAATGCTTTAATATGACCGCTAATTTGAGATTGGACAACATGATTAAAGCTTGCATATGCTTCTTCCTGACGTCGTGCTTTCTCTTCTGCTGTTTTCTTTTTCGCTGTAAACAGTCCGCCAACTTTGAAGTCCTCTTGCTGACTTTCTAAATAAGCACGTAGTTTATCACGCACATCTGCCGGCATAATCGCCGCATTGGCAAGCAAGTCTTTACGTTTTTCATCGAACTGCTTATCAAATACATCAAACGAGAATAGTTCTGTTTGACGCGTCAGTTTTTCATATTGCTCCAAAATATCATCACGATGCTGCCAGTCGTCTTCAGAAACGAGTTCAGCATACGTAGTGAAGCGATCCTGCTTTTCTTCTTCCAAATATGCTTCATGCTCATGCTGAAGCTTTGTTAGCGTATTTTCTGCAGTTGAAATTAATTGTTCCTGCCAGTCGTTCATCGAATCCATGACGATTTTCTTTACTTGATCAAAATCGTTGTTCGGAAGCTCTTTTTCACGCAGTGAAGTGAAGAAAATATTTTTCGGGTAAACACCCCAAGCTGCAAACGAGTTATGAACGGATTGTTTAAAATCTTCAAATGATAATTCAGCTTCGCGGTGTTTGTCGATTTGATTGACGATTAAATATACATTTGGATTGTATTTCATCAATTGCTTAGTAAATTGGAAATTCAGTTCTGATTGCACATGGTTGTAGTCCATTGTGTAAAATACCATATCGGCAATATGCAATGCAGATTCAGTACTCATTGCATGTGCATCGTCTGTTGAGTCAACACCCGGAGTATCCATCACCGTTACCCCTTCAGGCAAGCTCGATGTACTGTGTCCAATTTCAATTTGTGATACCAATTCACCGTTTTTGCTCAGTTCTTTTACTTGCTTAATATCATAGCCCGCTTCAAATTTTACCGGCTTTTCATTGTGCAAATATAGAATCGCAAAATCTTCATCAGATTTATGCACTTTTACGATGTTCGCACTTGTCGGAATTGGACTTGTCGCCAAAATGTTTTCTCCAGAAAGCGCATTGATCATACTCGATTTACCTGCAGAAAAGTGACCGGCAAACCCAATAACAAATTCCTTTTGTAAAAGCTTGCGTGCAAATAAATGAAGTTTTTCAATTCGTTCTGTATCTTCATTTTCTTTATAAATTATGTATTGTAATGCCGATTGCTGTAACAATCCCTGAATTTTCTCGTCAAACATCGTCATATTACTACCCCTTTATATCAATTTATATCTTTTTGCCTTAAATTCGTCACATTTCTATAGTACCATGCTTAGCCCGGAAAATCGGCTAGTATTTTTTTAAAATTATTGTTCCCCGCATATTTCCATTAAATATTAGCTGTTTTCTGCTTAATTTGCTATTTTGGAATAACCAGTTTATTATGCGCATTTGAATTCATTTTCATGAATGTATTGTATAGATTTATAAAATCACGTCAATACCCAACATAATATCAGTATAATGAGAAAATAAAAAGATTGGAGCAATATATCGCCCATTTTTTAAATGATTGTGAGAGGAGATGATGAACCATGAGAGGTTTGTCTTTTGAAATACCGAACGAATACGGCCGTTATTTATATGAAATTTTAGAGGACATCAACATCGAAATTTACTTTTGGAAGGCAGGTGACGGAGAGGCATATTATATTGAAAACAATCAGCTAGGAGCTGCAATGTTTCCGCAGCCTTTTACATATACCGGTGAAGACCTTTACAACCAAATCACTGCAAAGGACTATTATGTAATATTTACAGACTTAAAAGCATTTAAAGAACATACAGCTGTGCAGGACATATTTACATATGAAGATTTTCTAGTGAGTCAATGTGAAATCGTCCTGTTAATCGTTGATAGTTCCTATGTAACAATCTATGCAAAAGATGAGCATGTAATTGATTGTATTCATCGAAAAGCGGTTCAGAATGGATACGAAAATATTGAATACATTACAGATGAAAATAACCTTCGCACAACATTGACCTCATTTTGAATGAATAAGTGAAGCAGTAATGATGCTTCACCTATTTTTCAATGGCTCATTTGTCGTATAAAACCCGTTAAAGGACTAACTTTAGCCGAATTTCTTAAATGGCTCATATAAATATCTACCGGATAAATCGTTGCAACAGGTCCTATATCCACTACCCTTAATATATCCGCTTCAATTTCCTCTGATATCAAACTTTCTGGCAATAGCCCGATCCCTAAACCTTCCTTAATCAATTTAATAGCAAAAATAACATCCTTTATTTTGTGGAATTTCTTAATATCGTACTCACTATTTAAATATTCAACTACAGGGGTATGTTCATTTAAATACCCTACATAAAGCGGATGCTCAGCAAAAAGCGATTTAAGCTGTAAATCCAACTGCTTTTCCGTGAGCTGTAACTTAGAAGAATGGACAAGTTTTAATGGAGAACGGTCAATGCGCTCCGAATGAAAGTCTTTAGAAATGAATTTATGTAAACCTAATGCTACATCTATTCGCTGTTCTTTAATCGCGCTCTCTAAAAGCATTTGATCTTCCAATACAATTTCTACATTATATTGTTGATTTTCTTCAATAAAGTCATGTATTCGCTCTAATAAATTCGTATAAAGCAATGCAGGTGAGACGGAAATTATTAATGGTACAGCCGGATGCAGGGCTTCCAGGTGAATTTCTTTCGTACTTGCTTCTATTTGAGCCACAAGTTTTTTTGCCATTGGGTAATATTTTTCGCCAATTGCCGATACCTTTACCTTTGTATGTTCTCGGTGAAACAATTGAACCTGTAAATGTTCCTCTAATAATTTCATATGTACAGTAATACTCGGCTGGGAAACATACAGTTTTTCTGCCGCTGCTCGAAAGCTCCCTTCCTCAACAACCGCTATAAACGATTTCAGCCATTTTATATCCATATCGATTCCCCTCTTATTAATATTATTAATCAAATCGATTAAAATTCATTAATTCCGTTAATTTTAAGTCTATTATACACTGTAAACACTATATGAAATGAGGTGTTTTAAGTGAAAGATTTAGTAACCGCCTTCACACGTTTCGCCAGCCATGAAGCAAAAAACAATAGCCCGCTTTACGAATATTGGTCACAGAGGATTCAAACAGACGAGCAGCTGTTAAATCTTATTATGCATATACCGAAGTCACAGCCGAAGCCTAATTTATTTTTTGGGGCTGTGCAGTATTTATCAGCTCAAATTGAAACGCCGTTAAAACAACTATTCGAAAATCCCAATGTGGTAGATTTGGAAGAAAGCTTTCAGTTGCTCACTGACTTCTGTACACAGCATTCCGATGAACTGTTAAAGTTGTTTCAGACGAAATCCGTTCAAACAAATGAAGTACAGCGGGGCAGCTATCTTTACCCGATCTTCTCGGAAATCGCAGAAGAAGCAAAACTTCCATTAACATTAATGGAAATTGGGACAAGTGCAGGACTTTTGCTTAATTTGGATGGGTATCGGTATGAAATAGAACAGGAACCGTCGATTTCATTCGGCAATGAAAATAGCCCGCTTACGGTTTTTGCAAAAAACTACGGTGCTCCTTTAACTTCTGTGAAAAACCTGAACATATTACACCGCATCGGGATTGATTTAAATATTATTGATTTACAAGATTCGGATGAATATTTATGGCTGAAAAGTCTCATTTGGCCTGAGCAAATTCGACGCAAAGAAAATTTAGATCAAGCAAGGGCGATTCACCCGCATTATCCCAAGCTGTTACTGACTGGGGATTTCAGAAAACTTATTCCCTCTCTATTTGAATCTCATGAATTTAAAAATAGCCAGATAATTATTTTCCACACACATGTCGCAAACCAGTTTTCCGCTACATTAAAATCAGAATTATTGACACTTCTACAGCAACTAAGCCATATTCAAAGCATTTATCATGTCTACAACAATATGGAGGATAAAGATTTACATGTCGATTTCATTGATGCAGGTATTACTAAAACCATCAAGATATTTCAAAATACAGATGGGCACGGGAAGTTTTTTTGTTGGAATTAACTCTGCAAATAGTAATAATTACGATTTATGTTGACAAGTATGTATCAACTATATAAAATTGTAAATCGTAACAGTTACTATTTAGGAGGTAGTGTATGAAGAGGAAATTAAATTGGATAAGTATGTTAGCATTTGGCTTTATCCTCGTTGGTTGTGCTGAAAATTCTAAAGAAGAGGTCAATGCAACTGCGGATGATGTAACAGAAGAAAAGGCTCATGAGCATAATCATCAACATGAAATTAATGAGAAACAGGAAAAAATTTATAACGGTTATTTTGAAGACGAAGAAGTACAGGACAGACCATTAAGCGATTGGAGCGGCGATTGGCAATCGGTCTACTCTTATTTGCAAGATGGCACTTTGGATGAAGTATTTGAACATAAGGCTTCCCATGATGAAAGCCAAACATTTGAGGATATTAAATCTTATTATGAAACTGGCTATAAGACTAATACGAACCGAATTGTCATTGAAGATCGTTTTATTACATTTTATGATCATGGTCACGCGCACAAAGGAGAATACGCATATGATGGTTATGAAATTTTAACCTATGAAAAAGGTAATCGCGGTGTCCGGTTTATTTTCAAACATGTCGGCGATGAAACAGGCGTCCCCGCTTATGTTCAGTTCAGTGACCATATTATCGCACCTCAAAAATCAGGGCATTACCACATCTACTGGGGAGATGATCGTGAAGCCTTATTAAAAGAAGTAACGAATTGGCCAACCTATTATCCTTCAAATATGGATGGCCATGAGATTGCACACGAGATGATAGCACATTAAAAATATACAAAAAAACAACCATTTGCTCTTGAGGAAATGGTTGTTTCTATATTTTTTATTTTATTCTTCTAAATAAAGATGAATCGTGCCATCTAGTTCTAATACACTTTCCGGCTCCGGTAACTGCGCTTTTACAGTCTCGCCTTCCCCGTGCACTTTAATTTGATAAGGATATTCCATCTCCATTATTTCATTGACAGGTACACCGACTAAATTCGGTACGCGCTCCGTCAACTCATCTCCCCAGCGATATTGTTTTTCCAGTTGGCCTTCACGGTCTTTTTCTATTCCCAGAATCGGTGCGATATCTTCAATAATCTGCCCAACAATCGGCGCGACAATTGTACTGCCGAACACTGTTTCCCCTTTTGGACTGTCAACCGCTACATATACGACAACTTCAGGATCATTTGCTGGTGCAAAACCTATAAATGATACAATATAATCCCCATCCTTATAGCGTCCGTTTTCTACTTTTTGAGCCGTACCCGTTTTCCCGCCAATGCGAAGTCCATCCCGATATGCAGCGCGTCCTGACCCATTTGCTACAACGGACTCCAGTGCGTCTCTTACAATTTTAGAAGTTTCCTCACTGACGACATTGCGTTTTAAAGTCGGCTTATTTTCCAGGACGACTTTCCCTGTTTCCGGATTATATACTTTTGACACAACATACGGCGTAAAGAGTTTCCCACCATTCACAGCCGCAGAAACCGCTTGAACTTGTTGAATCGGCGTCACCGATATCCCTTGCCCAAAAGAAGTGGTGGCATGCTCGACTGGTCCAAACGCCTCTTCTGAAAATAATATACCCGATGACTCTCCGGCAATATTGGAACCGGTTGTTTGACCGAACCCGAAGTTTTTAATGTACTTCATTAATTTGTCAGCACCAACTCGCTGTCCCAGTTCGATAAATCCAGGGTTACAGGAATTTTCAACTACTTGTAAAAATGTTTCTTCCCCATGACCTTCCCGCTTCCAACAGCGAAGTCTTACACCTTCCACCATCGTATAGCCTTTATCAAAAAAAGTGTCTTTTTCAAGATCTACTACATTTTCTTCAACAGCAGCACTCAATGTAATAATTTTAAAGGTTGAACCCGGCTCATATGTCATCCATACCGGTAAATTCCGGTTATAAATAGATGAATCAACTTCTTCAAACTTAGAAGGATCGTATGTAGGGTATGAAGAAAGAGCTAATATCTCCCCAGTTTTAGGGTTCATCGCAATGGCCAGCGCCTGTTCCGCATTATATTTTGTCATCGCTTGAGACAATTCTCGTTCGATCACTTTTTGAACTTCCACATCAATTGTTAAGCCTACCGTTGCTCCTTGCTTCCCTTCCCGCCACTCATCATTTACATGTGGTAATGGCTTGCCTTTTGCATCAGTAAACAATTTGATCGCTGCATCTTTGGAAGTTAAAAGTCTATCATATTGATATTCAATTCCTGCCAGCCCCTGCGAATCATATCCCGTAAATCCGACCAGCCGTGATAACAGATTCCCGTACGGATAACTCCTGTCATAATCTACACCACTATATAGTCCGTCAATTTTCAGTTCCTGAATTTTAACAGCTTGTTCGTATGAAATATTTTTTGCTTCCGGTGCAAGTTTGACGAGATAACTTTTGGAATTCATTTTTTCATATAATTTTTTCGCATCCAAATTAAGTACTTCCGCAACCTGATTTGCCGCTTGTTCAATATTATCATTCTGGGTTGGCATGAAATAAAGCGTCGGCGCTAATTCATTCGTCACAATAAGTTTACCGTTTCGATCCGTAATCTCCCCTCGCTCTGAAGAAAACGGGATTTCGCGATCCCAATTCGATTTTGCAAGTTCCGTTAATTTATCGTGCTGAATAATTTGCACATAAAACAGTTTGATAAAAACAATAACCCCGAAAAGAATAAAAGCTGAAAAGATTAACCTTAATCTATTTTTGGAAATAGTTGAAATCCACTTCAAAAAATTCACCTCATTATTCACGTTATGAATAAAGGTGAAATTCTATTCAAGCATAGTTTGTGAATTCACTAGAGGAGGTAAAATGTGTCCCTTTTTATTTTTAGCGGTGTGCTTGTGGATGAGGATGAGGTTTTCTAATAAATTCGGAAATGTTCTAATATAATTTTATTTGTTCTAATAAAATTCCGATTATCTAATATATCTTCTGGTTGTTCTAATAAGTGTACGCGATGTTCAAATATCACCTTCCAATCTTCTAATATCACCCGCACTTTGTCTAATAAACTGCTGAATTGTTCTAATAAAACTCCAAACCAAGCACTAGGTATACAAATTTCTAGGCAAAAGCAGCGATCGGTTCACTTTCTTCTAATATCGACGTAAAATCTTCTAATATCCCACTGAATTGTTCTAATAACTCCTGCAATTGTTCTAATAAAATGGCTTTCAATCTTGACGTTGCCTTGATAGCGCACTATAAATTCCTTTCCCTATCAATAGTGTCGGGTAATATGCACAACCACCCAAATAAAAAACAGCACCTCATAATCGAGATGCTGCCTTAAATTCAAAAATTATTTTTTCTTAATAGTAATTGTCCAAGAAGCTTCGCCTAATTGTTCGTAGTTTGTTACTTCATGGCCGTCTTCAGCTGCCCAGCGTGGAATTGATTCTGTACCTTGAGTACAATCGAAC
Source organism: Solibacillus sp. FSL W7-1324 (assembly GCF_038008025.1). Classification (NCBI taxonomy): domain Bacteria; kingdom Bacillati; phylum Bacillota; class Bacilli; order Caryophanales; family Caryophanaceae; genus Solibacillus; species Solibacillus sp. FSL W7-1324. The sequence goes on along the minus strand of NZ_JBBOYH010000001.1, from coordinate 1,360,117 downwards.
TGTACTTCCAGCTCATCGCCTGTGTTTAACTCTTTAATCGCTTCTTTTGCTTCGATTAACGGAAACGGACAAACCATACCTAATACTTCTAATGTTTTTTTCATGTAAATTCTCTCCTTAAGCACGCGCTACTGCACGTTTTTTTGACGGACGCACGAATACGAAATACGATGCTGTCCAAGTACCCAAAATCATGAATACTAAAGCAACCCATCCTGACCAAGTCATCATAGATGTCATGACAAGACCGTTCCCGATTGAACAGCCGCCTGCAAGACTTGCGCCGAACCCCATTAAAATACCGCCGGCAGAGCTACGTACAACTGTTTTTGTATCTGGTGTACGTAATCGGAATTCACCGCTCATTTTAGCAGCGAAGTAAGAACCGAATAAAATACCCATTACAAGGAATACACCCCAGTTGATGATATCTAAATCCCCAGTTACTAAAAACTGTAGAATGTTTGCTGAAGGTGTTGTAATCCCTAAACCGAAAATTCGTCCAGATGCCGCACTTAACGGCCAAGCCACTGTTGCGATTAAACCGATTAAAGTAGCTGTCACATAAGGGTTCCAGCGTTTTTCGAATAAAATATGTGCCAAACCTGTTTTCTTAGGTTTCAAGCCTGGAATTTTCACACGTGGTTTGCGTAATTCACGGTAAACAATGAACGCCACTAATGCAACAAATGGAATGACTAAAAACCAGACATTAATGTCAAATGTATCGGCAATTGAATCCGTACCGACTACCGGAGTACGAGCATCAACTGTGAATTGCGCTAATGGACCTGATTTCATGACAGCTGCCATCAACATGTAAAACGCTAATGCGATCCAGCTACCGATTAAACCTTCACCTGCACGATACCAAGTACCTGTTGCACAGCCACCAGCAAAAATGATCCCAATACCGAAAATAAATGCACCAGCAATTGTTGCCCATAATGGGAACTGACCTGCTGTATATTCAAACGCCCCTGCCTCAATTAGTAGAAATACCCCTACCGCTTGAACTGCAATGGCTACTAGTAAAGCATAAAACATACGATTATCTTTTGCGATGTACATGTCACGGAAACCGCCTGTTAAACAGAAACGTCCACGTTGCATCACAAAACCTAAAAGAGCACCACATAGGATACCCGTAATTGCCATTTGCAACAAAATAATTCCTCCTATTTTTAAAACCAAGTTTATCTATAGGGATATAATATAATATTTTACTGCCATAATACAAGTGTTTTGTTTAAGATTAAGATAATCGTATAAATTTAGTTGGTTTTCACGTTTAAATAACGAAAATGAAAGTATTTTATTAAAAACCTGCAAAATAAAACCGTTTTTCAATAAAATCATTTTTCTAGCATACTAGCCCGGACTTTTTCAGGAATCATTACGACTTCTGTTTTCAAATCAATGGAACCAAAGTTTTCATCGATGCATTCTTCCCAGTATTCAAGATGCTTTTTATCAATCCAATGTGTGGAATCTTCTACATCCACCCCACCGCTTCCTTGCACCGAATACCAGTATAAAAATTCTTCCCCGTTCAAATGTTCATGAAAAATTGTTTCCACATACATTTTCTCTCCTTCAAGAGTGATGAGCACATCTTCCAAATGATGATTTAAAAAATCCATCCATTCTTTTACTTTAGATGTTTTACCGTTCTTTACCCGATATCGTGTCAGCTCTACCTTCATTGAAATCCCCCTATTATTTCACCCAGTACTCGGAACCATCGTCACTGCGCTCCATAAACCCGTACTCGATGAGATGACGGCGCAGTGAGACAAAATCTACGTGGACAGTCTTTAAAATTTTATTTACTTCTTTTTCATGGTAGTGCTTTTCTTTATCAAAACGCTTTAAAATATGCTGCAGGATAATGAGCTTTTTCTTTTCTTTACTTGGAATCGTTTCAATTCCCGCGTCCAACCCGTTTTTAAAATAGGTAGTCAGTACTTTTTCCCGTTCTTTCTGTTCTGCACTATAACGTTCGTCCACCTGTCTCGCCCCTTTATGAATTTGATATTGATCAGGATTTTTCATTAGCTGCATGAGGGCAACAAATATTTTCGCCTGTTTTTCCTTTTCGCGCAGTTTAAAGCGGTGCTGGCGAACTGTCGATACACTCGACAAATTGCTGGCATTCACTATTTCCTGATCGGTTTTCCCTTCGAAGAAATGCTGCATCATTTCAATTTGAACATCCGACAGCCCGCTTATTTTTTTATCTAAAGCAAGCAATGCGTGAAATGGTGATGTATGTGCGAGCTCCATATGTATTTTCATCATGCCTTCCGCTGTCAGAAACCGATTGTCGTATGGAAAGACTTCATCTGAATGGTAGGACTGTTCACAAAACAAACACTCATAATATTCCTCTTTCATCTCATAACCTTTTACAAGCACTTCCGTTGATATATTTTGAATTTCCAAAAACATCACCTCTATTAACATTTATAGTATACGTTATGTTATTTGTAAACATTTTTAATTTTTGTTTACCATAAAATGTTTTCCCTTTATTTCGGTTTTTTTGAAGTTTATAGCTCCCTTATGAAGAGGGTTGAATTCTAAAAAATTCTATGGCATACTACTAATAATTTACAGGAAGGGAAGATGAATGGCTGATGATTAAATAATTCTATTTTACACGTAAAAATGTATACGCATTTTCACATAAAATAGGATTAGTCTGCCCATTTATATTCCTTTAGCGAACTTAAAGGCTTATTTACGTATGATTACTAATCCTTCTGACTTTTTCAGAAGGATTTTTTATTTAATGTATTCAGTGTGAATGCGTATACTTTCAATTTAAAATTTGGAGGTATGCATATATGCCAATAGAAATGAAAAATGTATCGTTTAGCTATGACTTACTTGAAGAACCATTATTTAAAAACATTAACATAACAATTGATAATACTTGGAAGCTTGGTCTGATAGGCCGGAATGGTCGCGGAAAAACGACTTTGCTCCATTTGCTGCAGAACAAATTACCGTACAGTGGAACAGTAACGAGTGATGAAGAATTTCATTACTTCCCCCTTGTCATTCGCGATCCAAAAATAAGTGCGTATTATGCGATCGATGAAGTTCTGGCAGTTGAGCTATGGAAGCTCGAACGGGAATGCCAGCTTTTGTCGCTTGATCCATCGTTGTTATGGATGCCATTTGAACAATTATCTGGCGGAGAACAAACAAAAGTAATGCTTGCTGCAGTCTTCTGTGAGGAAAACCGTTTTCTGCTGCTTGACGAACCAACCAATCATCTTGATATAAAAGGCCGGACCACCGTTGCAAACTATTTGAAGAAGAAAAAGGGCTTTATCGTCGTCAGTCATGACCGTCAATTTATCGATGAAGTGGTTACACATATTTTGGCGATTGAAAAAAGCCAACTTAGCCTATACAAAGGGAACTTCTCAATCTATGAACAGCAGAAAAAGCTGCAGGACGAGTTTGAGCTCGAGCAAAATCGCTCATTAAACGCTGAAATCAGCCGTCTGCAAAAAACGGCCCGCGAAAAGTCTAACTGGGCTGCGCAGCGTGAAAAGCCTTCAGGTAATGATCCGTTCGGGAATGCCATTGCAAAGCGTATGAATAAGCGAGCAAAAGCAATTGAAAAACGTACACAGGAGAAAATCGAGAACAAAACGAAGCTGCTGAAAAATATTGAAACAATCAGCGATTTGACGATCAACTGTCAATTTAGCCACCGGAATCCCGTACTTCGGGTGAAAAATTTTACATTGAGCTACGGCGATCAACCGCTGTTCGAGCCTATTTCATTTGAAATTTTCCAAGGGGAGCAAGTTGCCATTGTCGGACCGAACGGCAGTGGTAAAACCTCAGTTGTTCAATATTTGCAAGGGACATTTTCCGGTACTGTAGAGGGTGAAATAATTATGCCAAATGGGTTGACCACGAGTGTAATCCGCCAAAATTACGAGGATAATCGCGGTCTGTTAAAAGACTTTGCCTTTGAACAGCAAATCGATTACACACTATTTTTAAACAATCTACGTATTTTCGGATTTGACCGCGATGTTTTTCAGGTGCCAATTGAAAAGATGAGCATGGGTCAGCAAAAGAAAGTCGAATTTTCAAAGTCGCTTGGACGCGAAGCAGAATTTTATATTTGGGATGAACCGCTCAACTATTTGGATGTTTTTAACCAGCAGCAGATCGAAAATATGATTGCTCATTTTAAGCCGACTTTATTGTTTGTGGAGCATGACGCAACATTTGTAAAGAATACGGCTACAAAAGTTTTTGAGCTTCTTCCTTATCGTTAAACTAAGAAAGGAACATACCCCATTTTTGAGGGGATGTTCCTTTTCCTATTATAAACAAAATAAATCATATTCCTTTGAAAGATTCATTAAAAAATCGATGCCTGCTACACTATTGCCGACCTGATCAATAGCTGGTCCGTAAATGCCGATTCCAATCGGGCCTTGCAGTTGTTCAATTTCCCCATTACGTACAACGGCAATGATAGCACCGGATACACCGCTTTTTGCCGGCAACCCTACAAATGCCGCAAATTTTCCGGATGCATTGTACATTCCACATGTGAGCATTAATGCTTTTGCAATATTAATGACCTCTTTATTGCAACAAGCTTCACTATCTTTTCCGTTAGTCGCAAAATAATAGCCCATTTTCGCTAAATCTGTCACATCTACGGAAATTGAGCAAAGCTGTAAATAGACTTGCAGTGCTTCCTCCACATCGGATTTCAGAAAACCGTTTGCCTGTAATATATAGGCGATTGCCCGGTTATAATCAGCAGATTGGTATTCTGAAAGGTAAATTTCGTTATTAATATGCACTTTCTTTCCAATCATTTTTTCCAAATAAGTCGTTACAGACTTCACTTTTTCATACATAGTCTCACCCGGTAGTAACGAAGCAATCGTTATCGCCCCTGCATTGATCATCGGATTGAATGGCTTATTATTATGCCCTTCCAACCGTACAATGGAGTTAAATGAATCTCCTGTCGGCTCAACATCAACATAATTCATGATTTCCTCGATACCGTGATGATTGGCAGCAACCATAAAACTGATTACTTTCACGACACTTTGAAGGGTAAACGTTTCTGTACAATCACCTAATTCAATTTCCTGTTCTGCGCTCAGTAAACTTACCGCAAATAAATCACTATTTGCTGCAGCAAGCGCTGGTATATACGAGGCGACCTTACCCCCTGCTGTCATTTGCTTTGCCTGTTCATAAATTTTTTGTAATTTGCTCATTTGATACTAGTTGCCGTAACTAGCTCTTCACCTCCTCATTTTCCAATCATGTACCCTACTCTCCATTTATTATTTCCTTTTTTCCGCTTGAATATATTGTATAATTTTAACATATAGCCAAAACTATAAATTTGCAAAGACAGGTGATGATATGTTTCAACCATTGCAACGTGGAGATAATATTGGCATTTTCTCTTCTTCTGCACCGGCAACGGCTAACGCAAAGCTTCGCTACAATCGCGGAAAAGAATTTCTGATGGGAAAAGGATTTCAGATTACCGAGGGCAAACTTACAGGAAAACAGGATGGCTATCGGTCAGGAACGCCAAAAGAACGTGCCGAAGAATTCAACCAGCTACTAAGAGATCCATCGATTAAAATGATCATGTCGTCGATTGGCGGGACAAATTCGAATAGTTTGCTTCCCTATATCGATTACAAAGCGTTTCGAAATAACCCGAAAATTGTGGTCGGCTACTCGGATACTACTGCAATTTTATTGGCTCTTTTTGCTAAAACAAATATTCCTACATATTACGGGCCGGCACTCATCCCCTCGTTCGGTGAATTTGAGCCGCTAGTCCATGAAACATACAATTATTTCGAACGCTATTTCTGTCAGCCGAGCATTCCGTACTCCGTTCCTATGCCCCATGTTTGGTCAGATGAAATGATTAACTGGCTCGATTTCGAAAAGCCGAAAGCACTCTATTCAAATAAATGGATCGGTGTTCATGAAAGTGTTGTAGAAGGGCGTTTAATTGGCGGCAATAATAATACAATGTACGGCTTTATCGGGACACCTTATTTCCCTGTTATTAATACAGGTGATATTTTACTGATTGAGGATTCGTTAAAGTGTGCGGCAACTGTAGAAAAGAACTTTGCAATGTTGAAACTGCACGGCATTTTCGATAAAGTTGGCGGTATTATTCTTGGAAAACACGAGCTCTTTGATGATGAAGGGACAGGCAAGCAGCCACTTGATCTATTATTGGAACAGCTTGATGGAAAAACAATTCCTATTCTTTCTGATGTCGATTGTGCCCATACCCACCCGATGTTCCCTTTGGCTATCGGGAAAAAAATCCGTCTGGATACAATCAACCAATCCATTACATGTATTGAACATTGGCTTTAAACATTTAAGGAGACTTTTTAGCATTCAATAGGCTATTGAACTCCTAATTCAATAGCCTTTACTATATACCTTTCATTCATTTCAGAAATATACATCTACTCTACATAAAAAATCGCATTGCCGATGGGACAATGCGATGAATAGTTTTCATTATTTTATAGATTAATTCGCTGTATTTTTTAACACATAGTTTCCAATTGCCACATAAACGATCACTGTTGCCCCTACCAAAGCATACAACATTTCAAACACCGCCTTACATACTGATAATAATTATCATTTTCATTATAAATGCTTTGAAATTTTCTGTCAATATCGTTATTTTGAATTTTCTTCTATACATATACCAAAGTTACATGTTAATATGAATTAAAAGTCTAGGAAGGAGAAATAAATAATGAGTAATTCGACGCATATTCAAACTATTTTAAACGGGACAATTAATTCACTGAAAATTATTTTACCTATGAACATAGATGTGAAATCTCCTTCCCTCATTAATGAACCGTATGAACAACATGAAATGGGCGTGCTTATCGGGTTAGTTGGTGATATTAAAGGCCGCATTATCATTGATGGTACACCGGAAAGCTTCAGTGCAATTGGTTCTGCGATGTTCGGAATGCCTTTAGAAGGGGCTATGCTTGAATCTTTCACTGGTGAACTTGGGAATATGATTGCCGGTAATTTATGTACATACACGGTCCAACATGATTTGGAGCTTGATATTACGCCACCTACTGTAATGGTTGGACATACGAAATTATACGGCTTTAAGCAAGCATTCAAAATACCAGCTACGTTAGAAGGTATCGGGGATTTAGTGATCCTCTATACAATTGATACTGAAGAAGACGAATAAATTATGATTGCCTTTTATTGACCATTTCAATGAAAGGTTTTTTATTTGAAGATATTTACGGATATTAGAACAACACTATACATTATTAGAATTATTCACTACTATATTTGAACTTCTCAGCCTCCTATTAGAAGATATGATTTACTTATTAGAAAATCAGCTTTTTATTAGACGTTTTTTCATTTTATTAGAACATCATTGTTACTTATAAGAAAATCCGCGACCTTCTCAAATCAATCTAACTAAAAACCCCGCTCGATCCTCTCGAACGGGGTTAAACATTATTGTGGTTCTACTGCTAAAATATCTGTGAAGTGTGATTTCACGCTTGCTTCTTCATTATTTAATAAAATATGAATGTCGCCATGGTCATTCGATGTACGAATTAAACGGCCCATTCCTTGCTGAAGACGAAGCTGCATGAATGGTAACTCCACTTCTTCAAATGGATTTTGTGCAAATGAACGCTTTGCATCAAACAACGGATCATGCGGCGGGAATGGCAAATCGAAAATAATGACGCGCGTTAACGCTTCTTCCGGTAAATCCAAACCTTCCCATAAATGATACGAACATAATGTTTTCACTTCACCGTTTTGGAATTCACGGACAATTGCCGAAAGCTCCCGGTCGCCTTCGAATGCAATATTTAAACGTTCCATTAAACCTACATTTGATTTAAAGTGATTCATTGCCTGTTTTGATTTAAATAAAATCAATGTTTGTTTCTCATCTTTCAAAAGCTGCTCCACTTTTGCAGTTTTTTCAGTTTGCAATAGTTCATGTAAATAAATTTTCATTACTTCTTCGTAATCAAACGGTGATGGTACACTGAAGCTCTGGTATTGTTCAATGCCTAAGCTTGATGCGATATAGCTGAAATCCTTATTTACCGATAGTGTAGCCGATGAGAACACGATCGGCATTTTTTTCGAGAATAATGTTTCGGAAAGAACATCGGTAATGAGGCGTGGCATAATGACAAGCGTCTCTTCCCCGTCTGTATCTTCCAGCCAGTCAACAGCATCGCCTTGTGCAACAAAAATACGCATTGCCGCAACATAATGCTCTAAAAATTCTTCCGCCATATTCAGTTCATATTCCGGAATCATATACAGCTCCGATTCGAAAACGAATTCTTCCAGCAACTGGTCGACATATGCAATTACACGCTCACCTAATTGAATCAGTCGCTCTGATTTCACAATACGTTTACGGTCTTCTTCTGATTGAACGACATCTTCACGCAATTGATCAAAGAAAAGTTCATGGTGATCTTGTAAATGTTCCATTGCATATAATGTACGCTCACGGACACCATCTACCATTAATCGTTCCAGTAACTCTACAATCGTATATGCCTGAACTTTGTATGTTAATGCTTTTTGGGCTGCATATTCCAGTAAATGACCTTCATCAAGTACCATCATCGAAACTTCCGGTAATAGTGGTAACTGCCCTTCACGTTCGCGTGATTCCTTTGTCGCCAAATGCTCCATTAAAAAATCTTGCGAACAAATGATCAGATCCGTCGATTTACGGTAATGTGCACGATGCAATGTTTGGCCGCAACGATTACGTAAATCACAAACCGCACATTGCATGATTGAATTGTAGTTTACTTTTTCCCAGTCTTCATCTGTTACTAACGGGTAATCCGAGCGTTCCCCGTATGGCTGTATGGAAATCATACTGCCCTGTGCATATACCCCATCCGGAATTGAAAAGGCAATATCATCAATCCACTCTTCTGTTTCCGTTTTTTCCGCTTCTTCAAAGCGCTTTAAACATAAATATTGGTCACGTGATTTTGCAAGACGGACATCAATATCCAGCCCTAATACATCACGAAGTTTATGAATATCGCCGCCCTCTTTTACGAGCTGGTCGATTAACGTTTCATCTGCACAGGCAATAAGGGCCGGTTTTCCTGTATAACGTGCATAGGACACAGCAGGTAATAAGTAGGCAATCGTTTTCCCTGTCCCTACACCAGCTTCCGCAAATAACACGTTCTTTTCTTTTAATGCTTGCTCTATTTGGTAAGCCATGAAAATTTGTTCGTCACGGCATTCAAATCCTCGTTCAGGCAATTCGTCATACAGGACATCGCCTAACCAATCTCCTAAAGAGTCGAAGAAAGTTTTCTCTCTCGATAATTCAAAAGGTAAAGATTTTCTCAAATGGATGTTCCCCCTCAATATAAGGCGGAAGGAATCATTTACAATCCCTTCCGCAAATACTAACAATTTACAATTTTAATTAAAAAATTCCGTACTCATCATTATACAATGAGTTACTTAAAAAAGACTAATAATATGCAACAAAAAGAGCGTTCTCCGGAATGTCTTCACGGACACGCTCTTCATTATTAATTTTCGCGCTTAGATTTTTGACCCCAATACTGGTACAAATCTGTGCGGATGAACCCGTTGAATAATTTACGCTTTTTCGTAGCTTTTTTACCGTAATGCACTTCAAGATTTTCCATTGATGACAGCATGTACACTGACCACGTTGGATAATTTTGCATTACTTGACCAAACTGGCGCAGCATTTTCTCGATTTCTTCCACTTCACCGATACGTTCACCATATGGCGGGTTTGTAACAATAACCCCGTCTGTCAGTTTCGTTGTGAAATCTGTCGCCTGCATTTGCTTGAATGTCAATAAATCGCCAAAGCCTGCTTCAAGTGCATTTTCTTGCGCAATTGCCACCATTTTATGATCAATATCCGAACCGATAATCGTTAATTCCTGATCATAATTCGCTAATGAATCTGCCTCATCACGGGCTTTATCCCAAATATCCTGCTTCATCCATGGCCATGATTCCGAAATAAATTCACGGTTATAACCAGGTGCAATATTTTGGCCGATCATTGCTGCTTCCAAAGCAATCGTTCCCGAACCGCAGAATGGATCTACGAACGGACGGCTTGGCGACCATTTTGAAATTTTCACTAATGCTGCTGCAAGTGTTTCTTTTAATGGTGCTTCACCTTGTGTCGTACGGTATCCGCGTTTATGCAAGCCAACACCCGATGTATCGATCGTTAATGTAGCCATATCTTTTAAAATCGAAATTTCGATCTTAAATGTCGGACCGGACTCATCTAAAAACCCTAAACGTTTGTAAGCCAGTTTCATTCGTTCAACAATTGCTTTTTTTGTGATAGCCTGACAATCCGGTACACTGAATAATGTTGATTTGACTGATTTACCTGCGACAGGGAAATTAGCGTCCACCGGTAAGTATTTTTCCCATTGAACTGCTTTTACCCCTTCGAATAACTGGTCAAATGTTCTAGCCGGAAATTGGGCAACGACGATTTTCACACGGTCCGCTACACGCAACCATAGATTCGTGCGGGCAATCGCCATCTCATCACCTTCAAAGTATACTTTCCCGTTATCGACACGTGTTTCATATCCTAGATCACGTACTTCTTCTGCTACAATTGCCTCTAGGCCCATCGCAGCTGTTGCAACTAAATTAAATTTTGTCATGCGTTTAAATCCTTCCTTGATGCTCAACTTCCCAAAAATGGATGAAGTCGATTAATTCTTCCATAGGCAAAGGTTTACTGTAGTAATACCCTTGAATATAATCACAGCCCATCGATTTAAGTAAATCGACTTGCTGTCCTGTTTCCACACCTTCAGCTACTACTTTCATTTGCAGACGATGCGCCATTTGTATAATCGCATCGACAATTGCCTGCTTATCATCAAGCGAACAAATATGCTGAATGAAGCTGCGGTCAATTTTCAGCACATCGAGCGGGAATCGCACTAAGTAACTTAATGAAGAATACCCCGTCCCGAAGTCATCAATCGATAGCTTAAAACCTAATTGCCTTAGTTTAACAAGTTTACTCACTGTTTCCTGCGCGCTGTTCATTACTGTACGCTCCGTTACTTCGATTTCAAAATTTTGAGCAGAGGCATTATTCCGCTCTAAAATTTTTTGAACCGATTCTAAGAAGCTTTGCTGCTGGAAGTGAATGCTTGAAACATTTACGGCAATCGGTACATTCGGGTAACCGGCAGAAACAAGCTGATGGTAACCCTCACACGCAAGCTCAAAAATCATCTCGCTAAGTGGGATAATTAAACCCGACTCTTCGGCATGTTCGATAAATTCAGCTGGTGACACAAAGCCTAGTTTCTCACTATTCCAACGTACTAATGCTTCAATTCCGACCAGATCGCTGTTTTCTGTATTAATTTTCGGCTGATAGGCAAGCGTAAATTCTTTGTTTTCAATCGCTTTACGGAGCTCGCTGTCCAGTGTCAGCACTCGATTCGAATCCGTTTCCAACTCATCAAAGTAAAATGAGTAGCAATTACGTCCATTCTCTTTCGAAAATGACATAGCACGATCGGCACGATTCAATAGCTGTTCTGTTGTCGTACCATCCGCAGGATAAATACTGATCCCCATACTCGTCGATATATAGACATCCTGATCATGAACTTTAATCGGTGCTTCGAATACCCGGAGCACATGCTCAGCGAATTTTGCGGCTTCTCTTGGATGTTGAATATTTGCTAATGTAATGACAAATTCATCCCCGCCAAAGCGCGCTATAATATCCTTGTTTCTTACTAAAGTTTTGACGCGTTTGGATACTTCAACCAGTAACTGATCACCAATGGCATGGCCGAGCAAATCATTCACTTGCTTGAAGCGGTCTAAATCCATAAAAAGAACGGCATGCTGGATCGGCATTACCTTATTCTCTGTCATTTCCAGCAGTGCATTCATTCGTTCGATATAGGCGAAACGATTGCACACTTCTGTTAATGAATCATGAAGCGCTCTTTTTTCAAGTTCATCTTCCACGATTTTTCGTTCCGATAAATCCGTAAAAATGCCACAGTAATTAGTAATCTTACCTGCTTCATCTTTAATAGCCAGTATTGTCAGCCATTCAGGGTATAATTCACCCGTCTTGCGCCTATTCCAAATTTCACCTTGCCACATGCCTGTTTTACCGATTTGTTTCCACATATCAATATAAAACGCTCTGTCATGCACGCCAGACTGCAAAATAGACGGTTTTTTCCCTTGTACCTCTTCCAATTTAAAGCCTGTTACAAATTCAAAAGCAACATTAATCGATAAAATTCTTCTATTCGCGTCGGTAATCATAATACCTTCCGCAATATTTTCAAAAACTCTTTCGATTAATTCTTTTGGAAACTGAGACAATGCCAGTTCTTGCAAGTTGGCTTTATTAGACTTCAATTCGCTCAAGACATATCACCCTTATATAAAGAACAGTTTTTATATATTCACTCCGAGAGAAGCAGGTGCTGTTTTATTGATTTTGTTCCCTTATTCCCCGATATGAACCTTTATTTTATATTTATTATAATTTTCCCTACTAAGAAAGGCTCTCCACAAAAGAATGGAGAGCCCTTTTATATGTTCAAAAAAAGCATCAATAATCAATAAGCCATGTTTTGTTCCTAAGTACTCAAGCAGCTTGCGCCTCGTACGACTAGGTAGTAATCATCTATCTACGGCCGAGCTGACCGTCCCTCCATCCGTTCAATTCCTTCAGGAGAGTGCCCCTACCATAATTTGGGTTTCTCACTCATGGGGTTTACCTCGTTCCACCTCATAGTTTTCACTATAAGCTCCGTCACTGTGGCACTTTCAGGAAGTTTCGTCCATATCTAAAAGACTTAGGAGTTCCTTCCGCCGTCAAGAGAAATTCTCTTGCCTTACCTTATTTTTTCAGTAAGCACGAACACTACGGGCATCGCAGCACCGTGTGAGCATGGACTTTCCTCTACGACCTAAAAGTCGCAGCGATTACTCGAATATTGATGTATGAATAAAGTATACTGCAATAATAGAAAAAAAACAATATTCCCATGAATAGTTTAACTATTCGTAAAGCTTACTCCCGAAAACATGCTTCTCCAAGTTTGAAAGTCGCTTTAAAATATCGAAGTTTGTACTATTTGCTGTTGGAGCAGGAGCAACCGCCGATTTGCGGCTTGAGTTTGCCAGCTCTTGCTTTAAGCGCTCATTCTCTTCTTCCAGGGAAGCGATTTTTGCAGTGAATGTGTCATAATCTTCACGAATCAGATCTAAAAACTGATCTACTTCGTCAATGTTATAACCTTTCATGCTCTTTTTAAATTCTTTTTCCAATATATGGTCAGCTGTTAATTTAATATCCATTATTCCTCGTCCTTCCATCACGCTACTTCTTTGGTTTATTATAGCATAGGTCTGACAAATGGGACGACTACATATCTTCTAGTTGTCGAAAAATTTTTCATTTTTTGTCGAAAAAATTCTTATTTCTTTTAATCTCTAAACGGCTTAGTCTTTTCTGCCAATTTTTCCGCTGATTTTGAAGATGGCTTTCTTTTTGAAACGGTATTACAGGAAGTAAATTATTTCCTATTTCCGTATAAATATATGCCTGCTCATAGTCTTTTACTTTATGTTCATATAACATGGCAAGTTGTTCATATGCCTGCAGCTGTTTTCTGACAGGGATGGCTGGAAGAGCGGTCTGGAATGATTGAATCGCTAAATCCGTTTCACCAATCCGCTTTAATTCATACGCTAAATAGAAATGGGCATAGCCGGTATCTTTTGCTTCGAAATGTGTTGTAACTGCCTGCAATATTTCCGTACTTGTTTGCCGTTTCTTCAAGTCGCCGAACCATTTTCCGATATTCGTATACGTTGTTGCCGACTCCGTTGATATATCATCAAACAATAAGTTCGTCGAGTGAATATACAACGTAATTAAGGACAGTAAATCCCATTCATTGTGAAGCAGTACTTTCATCAGCGTTTCCGCATTCCCGCTCTTAACAGCATCAAAATAAATAATCGGTGCTAAATGACCCGGTATATCCCCAATTCGGTCAAAGCCAAGCTTATCCTGCTCTACTTGCGTAAGCTTCATACGAGATAGATCATCTTTCCAAAGTCGTTTCGTACTATGCAGCAAGTCAATTTGCCGCAGTGACTTCAGCGGCGGCAAAAATTGCTGGTTCAACGTCCAGCGTACTTGGAGCTGCGGCCAGTCGAAACTTTTTCCGTTATAGGAAACAATCGTTACATTCCGCTGCCATAGTTTCGATTCGAAAAGAAGTGCCGCTTCATTCGAAGGGTCCGCCAATACATACTGTGTGAGCGTAAAACCTTCATCATCCGCTTCCAAAAAGCCGAGAAGGAAAATATGCGTACCTGCGCCTTTTAAACCGGTTGTTTCTGTATCAAAAAACACAATTGTTTCATCACCGCTAATGGCAAACGGATGATCTTCGGCTTGCAACTCCCAGCGCATTAAGGAAGGAAACAATTCCCCAAGCTTGTAGTCACCATGCTTATAATCAAATGGATAATGCACTTCCCTTTTAAAAAGCATGCCGAATTCATTTTCCACCAGTTCAAGCCCTGCCTGTTGCCATTGTTCACTGTAAAATGGCGGTTCCGGTTTAATGAACTTTGGTTTTTCTTTTTTCTGCTCCGTTTTTTTGCCTAGCAGTTTTTTCATTTGCAATAGCTTATTTTCATACGACATGTTCTCACATCATTTCGTTAATTAAAATATTCAATACTTTCATCACTTGTTTTTTATTTTCTCCTAAACTATCCTGCGCACCGATGCATGAAGGACACCCTTGCTGACATGGACAGTTTTCTACATGCTGTGCCGTTCTTTCAAGCAGTGACAGTAAAACATCATACACACGTTCACTTAAACCGATACCACCTGGGTAACTGTCATAAATAAACAATGTCGGTTTTTCATTATGAACCGCTTTTACTTGCGGGACAACGGAAACATCGGAACGGTCACAGTGGATGAATAACGGGATAAAACTTCCCATTGCATAGGCTGCCCCTGTCAGTGCGTCGGTCAGTTGCTCTTCCGTCCAGTTATTCGGTAACTCAAAGCTCATCCATGTGGCATTTGTATGCATCTCCATTGGAGGAATTGAAATCGGACCAGAACCGATATTGTCATGTGTATTAAAACGGATTTTCTTAAAGATGGTCGGAATCGCTAAAATGCTTACATCGCCGTAGCTTACTGTCGAATTTTTAAATGGTGCCGATTTATCTTCACTTAACACTTTCAGCTCGACCGCCAAATTCGCATCTGTAAAGTAGTCGACATCCACTTCCCGGACGAAAGCCTTTTTCTCTTCCCAATCCAATTTTTCGACCTGAAACTGTATCCCTTGGTGTAAATAGATCGCTTCTTCATGCAAAAGAGTCATTGCACTGTAAGTATCCATTTCGCCGATCACTTTCGTATTTGCAGGAGTTGAAATATCAATAATGACAACATTTTCCTGTGCTGCAGAGCGCAGTGAAATTTCATGTGCCGGGAATCTGTCGCTCATCCAGTGCCATTTCGTGCTCGTTCGGACAAGTACACCCTCTTCTTCTAAATACGCTAACAGTTCCTGAACTTCATATTCCCCATACGTATCTTCCATCGAAAATGGCAGTTCAAATGCCGCACACTTCAAATGCTCCATTAAAATTAACAGATTTTCAGGATTAATACGCGCTTCTTCTGGTGAACTTCCTAATAGATAACTAGGATTTTGGACAACATATTGATCCAATGCCGTCGATTGCGCAACATATACAATGAGTGCTTCATCCTGACGTCTTCCTGCCCTGCCCGCCTGCTGCCACGCACTCGCGATATTCCCCGGGTATCCGGTCATTATACATGCCTGCAATTGGCCGATATCGACACCCAATTCAAGTGCATTCGTACTGACGACCATCTGTATCGATCCTGTCCGTAAACCTTTTTCAATCTCCCGCCGTTCACTCGGCAAATAACCGCCGCGATACCCTTGTATCGATTCGTCCATAATTTTTTTTGCTGTTAACGACTTTAAATACGTCACAAGCATTTCCACACGGACTCTTGATTTCGCGAAAATAATCGTCTGAATACCCGCTTCAAACAAGCGCTTCGAAATATCGCGCACTTCAAGCACTGCACTTCGTCTTACACCAAATGTCGGGTGGACGATCGGCGGATTGTAAAATATAAATGTTTTCTTCCCAACAGGCGCACCTGATTGCTCGATCAATTCATGCTTACTGTTTGTCAGGCTTTCCGCCAGTTCTTTAGGGTTTTTGATTGTGGCACTCGTACAAATAAAAATCGGATTGCTTCCATAAAATTCACAAATCCGCTGAAGTCTTCTTATAACATGTGCGACATGCGAACCGAACACACCTTTATACGTATGTAACTCATCAATGACAATGTACTTCAAGTTTTCAAAAAGGGATACCCATTTCGTATGATGCGGTAAAATGCCTGAATGCAGCATATCGGGATTGGTCATGACGATATGGCCGGCTTTCCGGATTTTTTGGCGGATGCCCGGTGCGGTATCTCCATCATATGTGTAACTTAAAATATCCTCATCCATCAGTTCAATCAACTCATTAAGATCTGATTTCTGGTCCTGTGCAAGCGCCTTTGTAGGAAACAAATAAATAGCTCGACTTGAGCGGTCTTCTAAAATTTGCTGTAATACCGGCAGATGGTAGCAATACGATTTTCCCGAAGCTGTCGGTGTAATCGCAGTAAAATGTTTTTGCTGTTGTGCATAGTCGAACGCCTGGCGCTGATGGATATAAAGCTGCTCAATGCCGCGCCCGTGCAATGCTTTAATGATCGATGGATGTAAATTAGACGGGAAATCTGCGTACTGTGCCTGCTTTTCATCAATCGTATGCATAGCGACAATATTCTGTTTCATTTCCTCATCGTATTGCCACTCGTCGACAAGCTGTGAAATGGTTCTTTTCTTGCTAAGCATCGCCTTCACCTTCCTCAATCTTTGTTGCGAGTAGCTTCAATGTGTACTGGGCAGATTGAATCGACTGAATAAACCGTTTTTTGCTCGTACCTTTAAAGAAAGACTGTACAACAAATTGTTCCATCGCATCGGCTGCGTGGTCAATTTGCTGTACGTATAAATTTTTTGGGTGCTGGCTTTTTATCCAATTTGTCGCATGCTGCTGCCATTCGTGAATACGTGTGTGGACGTCATCGACATGCGGCTTGACCTCATGGAAAAAATCGGGCTCCCTGTCTAAACGTCGCATTTCCTGAAAACGGTGTAAACACGCATCACATTCTTCTATTAATTTGTATGTTTCATCTATTAATTGCATAAAGTGCACCTCGAGTAATTTCATCTGTTTTAACCATGCAGCGCAAATTACCGTATTTCACTGCAAAAGTTACTTTTTATTGATCTTTGCCCATTCAGGCTAAAGTATATTTGTTCTTAAGTGTATCAAATTCTCCTCGTTTGCACTACTTATATGCGAACAGGCATTCTTTACTTGACTCTTTGTTTCTGCTAAGCTAACTTTTTGATAAACAGTGAGTAGATTGGTTAAATGCTCCACTTTCATTCTTAATTGCTCGCGTTCCATTTGCAGTGATAATAATGTTTGTGCCATTTCAACTTGTTCGATTAAGCGTGATAATTTCGACATATAATGCCCCCTTTTCCACAATGATTCTTTCTTTTTTTACGGAATCCTTGTCATGTGGCAAAAATAGTGTCCATTCGCTAAAAGAAGTTATATTTTGCATAGCTTTTACAAAATTATTAACGGGTACATTGTTTGTGATACACTATTAACGTATTATTTCTTCCAGGAAAGAAGGTGATTCCATGGTGATTCGTTATCCAAACGGTAAACTCTATGAAAATGCGCCACAGATTGAGAAAAATAAAGAATCTGCCAAATCTCAACCAAGTGCTAAAGAAAAAAATAAAAGAGCCGTCAATTACAGTAACCGTGGAAAAAGCTTAGAAGATGACCTAAATGAAACAAATATGTTTTATTTACACAGGAATATGGCAAATATACACAAGAAACCTGTTCCTATACAAATCGTCAAAGTAGATTATCCGGCTAGAAGTGCTGCTGTCATTAAAGAGGCTTATTTCCGCACACCTTCAACGACGGATTATAATGGCGTATGGAATGGATACTACATTGATTTTGAAGCAAAAGAAACGGATAGTAAAACATCCTTTCCATTAAAAAACATTCACCCCCATCAAATGGATCATATGCACTCGGTGACAAATCAACGAGGCGTTGCGTTTTTCATTGTACGATTCAGCATGCTAAACCGGAATTTTGTTATTTCTTATGATATTGTGGCAAAATGGTTTTCAGCAATGGATGAAGGGGGAAGAAAATCTATACCAATCGCCGTATTCGAGCAGGATGCCTTCGAAATTTCCGAAGGTTATTTACCGAGGCTCGACTATTTGCAAGCGGTAAAAAAGTTAATCGCAAACAACAATGTTTGTGAAAGTGAGGAGAAACAACGTGACGGAGAATAGAAAAACACGCGAACAGATTAAGCGCGAACGTCAACAACAAAACAAAAAATCCAGAAAACCGAAAACTTCTGCTGGGAAATGGATTAAGCGCATTGTTTTAGCAATCGTTTTAATTGGGGTAATTGGTTTCTTAAGTGGTGCTGCATTATTTGGCTACTATGTGAGCAAAGCACCGGAACTGGATGAGGATGCATTAAAGGATCCGATTTCATCGGAATTTTATGATATAAATGGCGAACTTTTTGCAACAATTGGTGCAGAAAAACGAAATTATGTTAAATATGAAGATATTCCACAGCAGATGATTGATGCGATTATTGCAACAGAAGATGCACGATTTTTCGATCACTTCGGTGTAGACTTATGGCGTCTTGGCGGTGCCGTACTTGCCAACTTCCGTGATGGATTTGGTGCACAGGGTGCGAGTACCATTACTCAGCAAGTTGTAAAGAACTCATTCTTTACCAATGAGAAAAAGCTGGAGCGTAAAGCACAGGAAGCTTGGCTCGCAATCAAGCTGGAACGTGAATATAGTAAAGAAGAAATTTTCGAAATGTACTTTAATAAAATCCTAATGTCAGGTAGAATTCATGGCTTTGGTACAGCAGCGAAAGAATTTTACGGAAAAGAATTAAGTGAACTGTCATTGGCTGAATATGCTCAATTAGCAGGGATGCCGCAAAGTCCAAACAATTATAACCCGTACAAAAAGCCGGACCGTGCTAAAAAACGTCGTAATATCGTTTTAGGTTTAATGGTTCAGCACGGGAAAATTAGCGAAGCGGAAGCGGAAAAAGCGAAAAAGGAACCTATTACTGGCGGGCTCATTCCTGAAGAAGAGCGTGTAGCTAACAGTACAACGAAATACCCGGCCTTTTTGGATGTCGTTTTAGCAGAACTTGAAAAAAATGGTGACAGCGAACTGACTTCCGAAGGGATCAAAGTTTATACAACGCTAGATCCAAAAGCGCAGACGACTGTAGAAAATTTAATGAACAATGACAGCAACTTCCCTACCGAAGAGATCCAAGCCGGTGTTGCAGTCATCGATACACCAACAGGTGAAATTCGTGCAATTGGCGGCGGACGTAATTATACAGGTGAATTTAACTATAACTTTGCCTACGATATGACAACACGCCAGCCTGGTTCAACTTTAAAACCTTTAATTGATTACGGGCCAGCAATTGAATATTTAAAATGGTCGACTGGTCAGACTACGGTCGATGAAAAGATTACGTATTCCGGTTCTGATCAAGTAATCGGTAACTGGGACGGCCGCTATTTAGGCGCGATGACAGTGCGTGAAGCGCTTTATACATCACGAAATATCCCGGCGGTGAAAACGTTCCGCGAAGTCGGTCCTGAACGTGCGAAAGAGTTTTTAGGCAACTTAGGGATTAAATCAAGCGGATTGACAGAATCGGAAGCACTTGGTGGAGGACGCGTCAATATTTCTCCTGTCCAAATGGCCGCTTCCTATGCAGCATTCGGCAACAACGGTACTTATAATAGTCCGCATGCCATTACGAAAATTGTTTTCCGTGATGGAAAAACGTCAAAATCATTTAAACCGGAATCCAAAAAAGCGATGAGTGATTATACTGCTTATATGGTAACGGATATTTTACGTGATACAGTTAGTAATAAACGTAATGCATCTGCGCCGCGTGCAGCAGTAGCAGGCGTTGATATCGCAGGTAAAACCGGTACAACTAACTATGGATCAGATGAATTTGAAAAGTTCAATTTAAAGAGTGGCTCAGTACCGGATACATGGTTTGCCGGTTATACTACAAACTACTCGATCGCGATTTGGGGTGGTTATTCACAGCGTAAAGATGCCATTACAACTTGGGAAGAGCGCTGGTTGCCACAACAATTGTTCAAATCGATCATGACGGATTTGAATCAGTATAACCCGTCGTCATCATTTAAACAGCCAAGCAGTGTCGTATCGGCTTCAATTGTCGTTGGATCAAATCCATTAAAGCTGGCGAATGAATATACACCATCTACACAAAAAGCGACAGAACTATTTGTTAAAGGAACGGAGCCAACTGAGTATACAGAGGAATTTGTTCCTCAAAATTTAGATGCACCTACCGGTTTACAGGCATCATTTAATGATGCAGCACAACTTGCAGATATTTCCTGGTCTCATTCTTCACTTACCGGTTCTGGTGAAGATACAGATCCTGTCACATTTGAAGTTTCAATGAAAGTAGATGGCGGTCCGGCAACAGTCATTTCGACGACAAGCGCAACCGCTATTCAAGTACCGAACATTGAACGAGGGAAAGAATATACATTTACAGTTACAGCCATTTCGGGTGATTTACGAAGTGATCCGGCTAGCGTTGGACTATACGTAGACGGAAATACAACACCAGAGCCTGAAGATCCAAATGACTCCATTGAAGATCCGAATGATGCAGAACAACCGGAACAACCGGGTAACGGGAATAACAATGGGAATAACGGAAACGGCAATAACGGAAATGGTAACAACGGCAATGGCAATAACGGGAACGGCAATGGCAGTGGTAATACCGAAGAGCCAGATGAGCCAGACCCTGAGCCATCACAACCAAACCAGCCAAGCCCACCGACTTCTGGTGGTGAAACAAGACCGGAAGACTCGGAAGACGATTAAACTAAAAAACATCAATTTTTCTCTTAGAGGGAAAAATTGATGTTTTTTCTTTATGAAAAGCCGTATTTATTTTTTTATTCTCAGTCGTGCACAGCGCTTTTTCGTTTCTTTATAAAGTTCGTCCAATTGACGATAGCATGCATATTGTCCGGGACGTGCTTTTATAAACTGCAGACGCTCCATTCCGTTAATTGGCATGAGCTCGTACTCACTTTGCACAGAAAACGGTGTCTCAGTCATAGAACCACTCACAATAAACTGCTCAAAATGTTCGATTCCTTCCACCATGAATTGCTGGGCTGATCCATCACGTCGTTCATGGGCTGCATGAATCGTTTCACGCAAAGTTTCCCATTCACCGTACCAAGCGTCCACCACTTCTTTTGAAATTGCCTCTTGTTGAACTGAAATCATCATATTTTTACCAAACCTTTTTTCAAACGTTTTTGCCCTTCCCGACAGTCATCCAATAACGGACATGACCCGCAGCCGGGATTTTGAGCTTTACAATGATAACGACCAAAGAAAATAATTTGATGATGCGCCCGGCTCCATCGTTCTATCGGCGTCTTTTTCATGATCGTTTCTTCTACTTCCAGCACACTGTCTTTCCACCGACAAAGTCCTAATCGTTTCGAGACACGCTCTACATGCGTATCGACAGCCATCGCAGGAACATCAAAGGCAACCGACAAGACAACATTGGCTGTTTTACGGCCGACACCTGGCAATGTGACAAGTTCTTCACGTGATGCCGGAACCTCCCCGCCATATTCATTTATAAGACGGGCACATAATAATTGAATATTTTTCGCTTTGTTTCGGTAAAGGCCAATTGAACGAATATCACTTTGGAGTTCCTCAAGCGAAACATTTAAATAATCCTGAGGTGTTTTATATTTTTGAAATAATTCTTTCGTCACTTTATTGACGAGGACATCCGTACATTGCGCAGATAATAATGTCGCAATCGTCAACTCAAACGGATTGTCATGCACTAATTCACAATGTGCATCCGGAAACATCCGATCCATCTCATCTAAAAAGTGATTCCATTTTGCTTTTGTTAACATAAAAGTTTTGGTGTCCTCCTATTCTCGCTCCTCTAACCAATTATAGAAAGAAACTTTCTCCGTTTTCTGCACTGCTTCTTGCTGATGTACCGGTTGAACCGGGGCAGCGGTCATTGTATTTTTACGGTATTGCTCACTATGTTTTTCAATTTGTGCAAGTGTTTTTATGTTGCGCTTCTTCCACTCAATCAAAATACGGTCAATGTAGCGTAAGTTTACTTTATCAGCAAGTACCGCTTCTTTTAAGGCGGCTTTTATAATTTCAGGACTATGCTGATCCAAATCCATCCACATGCCGATTGTTTCAATTTCCATTGGGGATAGCAGGCGTCCCAGCTCTTGTTCAAATAGCTGGAAAATTTTCGCCTCATCCAATTTGTTGGCAGTTGAAACCTGCTGTTGTGCTTTTGATTGCAGCAGATCGAGCAGTCTTTCCCATAGAGGATAAATTGAATATTTCTCGGCAAGGCGGCCAGAATCATCAGTGCTTTGAGAAATTTCGACAAACCCTTTTTGCATTAGGCGTTGTATGATTTGAGAAATAGCGGTCAATTGGAAATTTGTCCGCTGCATTAAATCAGTTGGTGTCGGAAAGTCGATTCCTTCCTGTTCGAACGTTAATAAATGTAGAATGATCAATGCTTCGTCATCTTGTATGTTCAATTCGCTATAATGTTTAAAGAATAATTGTGGAATAGTAATTTGTAATTGCTCCGTCCAAACGCGGATTCGATTAAAATTTTTAGACATCGTTGAATCCCCCTTTGTGCGCTCGTAACGACAAAACGCCCGGCAAAATTCCGGACGTTTTCTCGTTGTATAGATTAAGTTCTTCACCAAAGTATAACGTTGATTTCCATTCCGGGCCGGACGCTTTCCAGGGGCACGAGGCCAACACGATGTTGGTTACAAAAACGTTGCCATAGGACGTGGCGTTTTTAGCTTTTGTTCCTAGTCTCAGGCAACGTGCTTGGCCCCTAGGAGTCGCTTCCCCTTCATTCCAATCAACGTTTGATGGATGACCATTAATTATGGATATAAACGGTTTAATAAACGTGGGAATGGGATGGACTCACGGATATGTTCTGTTCCGGAAATCCATGCAACTGTACGCTCTAACCCTAAGCCGAAGCCTGAGTGAGGTACTGCACCTTGTTTACAAAGATCTAAATACCATGCATATGCATCCATTGATAAGTTATGTTGTTCTAAACGTGATTTCATTAGCTCATAATCATAAATACGTTCAGAACCACCGATAATCTCACCATATCCTTCAGGAGCGATTAAGTCTGCACATAAAACGACATCATCGCGCTCTGGGTGTGGCTGCATGTAGAACGGTTTAATACCGATCGGGTAGCATGTGATAAATACCGGTTTGTCGAAATGGTTGGCAATTGCTGTTTCGTGTGGTGCACCGAAATCATCGCCCCACTGAATATCATCAAAGCCTTGCTCATGTAAAAACTCGATTGCTTCATCGTAAGAAATACGCGGGAATGGTGCTTTCACGTTTTCAAGTTTTGAAGTATCACGGCCTAGACGCTCTAAATCAAGCTTACAGTTTTTCAGAACAGATTGTACGATATGTGATACGTATTGTTCTTGTACTTCCAAGCTCTCATCATGCTCAACGAATGCCATTTCAGGCTCGATCATCCAGAATTCGATTAAGTGACGACGTGTTTTAGATTTTTCTGCTCGGAATGTAGGACCGAACGAGAATACTTTTCCTAATGCCATTGCAGCAGCTTCCATGTAAAGCTGACCTGATTGAGACAGGAATGCGTCTTCATCGAAATATTTTGTGTGGAACAGCTCTGACGTACCTTCAGGTGAAGAACCTGTTAAGATTGGCGGATCCATTTTTGTAAAGCCATTCTCATTGAAGAATTCATATGTTGCACGAATGATTTCGTTACGTACTTTCATGATTGCATGTTGTTTACGAGAACGTAACCATAAGTGGCGGTTGTCCATTAAAAATTCTGTACCATGCTCTTTTGGTGTAATTGGATAATCTTTCGCAGGACTGATTACTTCGATACCTGTAACATTTAATTCAGCTCCGAAAGAAGAACGCTCGTCCGCTTTCACTTCACCAATAACATACATTGAAGTTTCCTGTGTCATGCCTTTAGCTACTGCGAAAAGTTCTTCGCCTACTTCTGCTTTTACAACTACGCCTTGTGCGAAGCCTGAGCCATCACGTAATTGAAGGAAAGCTAATTTACCGCTAGAACGTTTGTTAGCCAACCACGTACCAATTTTTACTGTTTCGCCAATATGATTTGGCATATCTTTAATCATAATTTTTTTCATAAAGTCCAAGTCCTCCAAAGCTTATGTTGCAAGGACGCTTAATCTTGCCATTTTGATTTAACAAAGGCATCGATTCGGCGAACTGCTTCTTCTAATAATTCTAAAGATGTCGCATACGATAAACGTATTGTCGCTGGTGCACCAAATCCTGAACCTGGAATGACCGCAACATTTGCTTCTGTTAATAGTGCCGATACAAAATCATCCACTGAAGTGTAGCCTGTTTTCTCGGCTGTTTCCGAAACATCCGGTAATAAGTAGAAAGCACCTTGTGGCTTTAATACTTTCACACCAGGAATTGCTGCAAGTTTCGGGAAGATCGCTTCTAAACGTGATTCAAACGCTTGTCTCATCTTTTCTACTGCAGCCTGCGAGCCGTTATATGCTTCGATCGTTGCATATTGTGCTGTTGTTGTTGCATTTGAAGTAGAGTGAGATGCTAAATCCGTCATCGCTTTAATGATTGTCGCGTCACCAGCTGCATAGCCAATGCGCCAACCTGTCATAGAGTGAGATTTTGCAACACCGTTCACAACAATTGTACGTGCTTTCACTGCGTCTGAAACTTCCGCAATTGAATAATGCTCTATACCATTGTAAACAAGCTTTTCATAAATTTCATCTGAAACGATTAAAATATCCTTTTCTTCTGCAACTTGTGCAAGCTCAGCCAATTCTTCCTTTGAATAAATCATACCAGAAGGATTCGACGGCGAGTTGATAATTACCGCTTTTGTTTTCTCAGTAACGGCATTACGTAATTGCTGCGCTGTAATTTTAAAGTTCTGTTCCTGTGTTCCTTCCACATAGACAGGAACACCGCCAGCAAGCTTCACTTGCTCAGGATAAGATACCCAGTATGGAATTGGGATAATTACTTCATCGCCCTCATTTAAAATAACTTGGAACAATGTATACAGAACGTGCTTTGCTCCGACACCAACGATTATCTCATTTGCTTTGTATGTAAGATTATTGTCACGAGCCAATTTATCAATGATCGCTTTCTTTAAAGCAGGTAACCCTCCAGCAGGTGTATATTTTGTCAGACCAGCATCCATCGATTGTTTTGCTGCATTTAAAATATTTTCCGGCGTATTAAAGTCCGGCTCCCCTGCACCTAAACCAATAACATCAATACCTTGCTCCTTTAACTCTTTCGCTTTAGCTGTGATTGCCAAAGTTGAAGATGGTGTTAAAGTCTTTACACGATTTGCCAACAATTGTTTCATGTTGCTCTCTCCTCTACAAATTCAATATGCGTTTCCACCATTGCCCGTCTTCAAATAGAAGATAGACATAATTCAAGCTGCCGGATTCACTTTTATAGGTAATTTCCCATACTGGACCCGGCTCCTCGAATCCTAACTTCATATGAAGAATCTCTTTCGCAGCAGTATCTTCCTGAAAAACAGACAACGCCTGATCTTCGGTGATGCCATCTGCTAAAAATACTTCCTGCATTGAATTCTCATCTAAACTCATCGGGACGAAGACTGCTTTTTCCTTCCCATACTCATCCACTCCGAAAACAGTGACATATGGCTTATTCCCATTGTAAACATAGGAATCATCAACAACAGCAAGTGCTTTCGTTTCCAGCGCAAAACTTTCCGCCTTTTGTTCTATTTCACTAAACGGTGCATTGGCCTTCCAAAATACAAACACTGAAATAACAAGCGACAAAGATAAAATAAAGACAACCGAAAAGATAATCCAGTTTTTCATAACTGCACCTTACAATCCGATGTATTTGTTTGTTGTTTAAAGTTTTGTTTCATTTTTGTCAACCTGCTTTCCTTCCTCATCGTTTTTCATTATACCAATTTCCTAAGCTTTGCACCATACTGTGTAGAGGCAGTTTTTGTATAGAAATTGGCGGTAATGACTCGATAAACTGCTGTCCGTATGATTTTGTTTCAATCCGGCGATCCAAAACGATAAATACCCCTTTATCATGGCTCGAACGGATCAATCGCCCGAATCCTTGCTTGAACCGGATAATGGCATCCGGCAGCGCAAGTTCTGTAAAGGAATTGCGTCCCTGCTGTGTTATATAATTGGCCCGCGCTTTAAAGGCCGGTTCTTCCGGTGAAGAAAACGGCAGCCGAACAACGATGACAGCAGACAGACCGTCTCCCGGTACATCGACCCCTTCCCAGAAGCTGTTCGTTCCGAATAATACGGAATGATTAAACTTCTGGAAAGACTTCAATAACCGCATACGGCTTCCGGATGTCACACCTTGCGCAAAGATCATATAGTCGCTTAGCAATTCACTTTCCTGTATTAGATTGACCGTTTTACGAAGCATATCCTGTGACGTGAACAAAACAAAGCATCGTCCATTCGTCATGCGCACAGTATTTGTAACGGCATGTGCGACCTCTTCGATATACTCGGATTGTGATACAGCCTGAATGTCCGGCATGTCATTGACAATATACACTTCTGCCCCGTCGTAATAACTTGGGTCCGCATGCAGCTTTTCAATCGGAATTGACGGATTGATGCCAAGCTGGTTTGTTATAAAACGCTCATTACTTGGTACTGTCAATGTTCCGGATGTCCACACAATGCCGCTCTTTTCTCGGATCGGATCAAAAAGCTTGCGGATTGTTGATGTCACTTCTATCGGTTTTTTATAGAGCTGGATACTGCCCGGAACACTTCGCTGATCCAACTCCAGCCAGCATGAATAGTCAGGATCTTGATTTAGAAAAACATCATCCCACTCTGACAGTTTTATCGTAAACTCATTGACGATATACTGCCATTGCTCAATTAAATATTCATGCTCCGGCGCAAGCTCTTCCACACTTGAAGTGAACTTCCGGATTAGCTCGGTCGCCTCATCCACCCATTGCTGTACAGTAAGCGAAACTTTCATTAAAACTTCACGGCCCAGCTGCAATTCCGAAATGAAGACTTCGATTTTCTGAAGTTGCTTCGTCTGGTGATGCTGCGCTTCTTTCACCCCTCGAAGCAATGCCGTCATTGCCGTATCAAACGCGTTGACCATTTGAATATAGCGCTTTTCCAGCTGATCCAGTGTTTGATAATTTAACAGATGTTTTTTTATTGCTACGCGACGGATCTTATAAAATAGCTGTTCATCTTCCTGTATACCAATTTGTCCAAATAAATATTTCCAATTCATATAGGAGAATATTTTTTCGTGCTGATTAATTGCAGCCTGAATAAACTGATGGGCCTCATCGATTACCCAGCCGCCTAATGAATTAAAAATCTGTTCATTGCGTACGAGATCACTTAGCAGCATCGCATGGTTTGTCACAATAATATCTGCTTGGCGACTGTTTTGAATTGCACGTGAATAGAAATCGTAAAGCGGCATTGTTGTTTTCGGCAAGGCGGTCTTACGTATTTTATCGATAAGCAGCTGGCCACCGCCCGAAACATTCAGCTCGCTTAAATCACCCGTCTCCGTTTTCGCAAGCCAGATAAGCGTTTGCAGAACGGTAAATGTCTGATCATAGGAAACATCCTGTGTCTTTAGCTCTTTCTCGAATTTTTCAATATCGATATAATGGTTCATCCCTTTTAATAAAGCCATTTTAACCGGCTGGCCAAGCGCCTGTTCCAATAATGGAATGTCATTTTGCATAAGCTGATCGAGCAAATGGGAAGTATATGTGCTGATCCCGATTTTCTGATTCGTTTTCTTAGCATAATAAATCGATGGCACTAAATAACCCATCGTTTTACCGATCCCTGTTGATGCTTCAATGACATGTTCCGCATTAGTATTGAAAGCCTGCCATATACTGTCCATCATACGAAACTGCTGCGGGCGCTCTTCAAAATTAGGAATCCCTTTCAATAATAAGGCCATTTTTTCATCTGTCGTTTGCGGGTAGGCAAGTTGGTCCCCATCACTTTTGGGCGTCGGAGCTATTTTACGGATGGCAATTTTACGGTAAAAGACATGCCCTTCATCCGTTAATGCTTTACTTCGTTTTATGACAAGCGCATCAAAAAACAGCTGGGACAGGTCTGTTCTCAAACGGAAAGAACGTTTATGCAATTGCTCCAAAGTAATAAGCGGAAATGTTAATAGCTCTTCCCAGCAATGTTTCAACAAATACGCTGTCGCAAGTGCATCATCATCCGCACGGTGTGCACTCTCCAGCTCAATATGAAACTCATTCGCCAAATCTGCTAATTTATAGCTTAGTGACATCGGGAATAAAATTTTTGTCAGTTCAACTGTATCGATTTTCTTTCCGTGCCATTTCGATATACCGGCACGGTTAAATTCCGCCTGTAAAAAGTTCAAGTCAAAATCTGTATTATGGGCTACGAATACGGCCCCTTCCAGCAACTCATAAATATAATCCGCATATGCTTCAAAAGGCAGCGCATCTTTTACATCTTCGTCTGTAATATTCGTTAAATCCTGTATGAATAACGGAATCGGTTTTCCCGGATTAATAAATGTAGAATATTTTTTAACGATTTCCCAGCCTTGCATAATTACAATGGCGATTTGAATCATGCGGTCGCCGCTTGCAGGAGAATGGCCTGTTGTTTCAATATCGACTATCGCATATTTTTGACTTTCCTTCATTTTCTTCAACTCACAGTTCAAGTAATATAACGGCATTTTATCATACTGGAGGTAATGCGGTCATGTAATTGAATAGCGCTGTCCCAATGTCACGCTGGAATGCTGCTACCGTAAATATTGAGACATTGCCGGTATATGAACGTTCTAGAAGTTCTAATATATTTTAGAATCTTCTAATAAAATTTAATTTGTTCCAATAAAATGGCGATTTTCTAATATTACCGCTAACTGTTCTAATAAAAGTCCAATTTGTTCTAATATCATTCCCAGTTCTTCAAATATCCGATGCAAATTTTCTAATATCCCCTCAAATGTTCTAATATATCCCGGCAGACCTCTACCCTATTTAAAGACAAAAAAAACTAGTGCCGCCACAAGGGACAACACTAGGTTAATATACTATGTATAGGTGTGCAGGGGCTCATCTCCCTGCACAATTCAAAAGCTTCCCAGCAAATCCGTGCTGTTGGTGGAGGCTTTTGTTGTGAAGACTAAATCTTCACCGAGGTTTTGGCACCTAATACATAGAATACAATAATATAAAGAATCATTCAACAAGATTAATCAATTAAATTTGAACGATTTCCGAAAATTCCTTTTAACATTGGTGGTGTAACTAATGTTGTAATAATAATTACGATTACCATCGGTGTATAATCTTCAGCCGGCAGCAATCCGCTTGATAATCCCATTGCTGCTAAAATCAGTGCAACTTCACCACGCGATACCATTCCTGCACCAATTCCTGAAGAAGATCTCCAGTTGAAGCCAGCCAATTTCGCACCAAGACCAGAACCGATAAGTTTTGATAAAATTGCCACGATTGAGAAGATAACTAAGAACCAAATATTTTCTGTAATCCCCGCAAAAGTAACGGATAATCCGATACTAACGAAGAAGAACGGCACGAAAATCCCGTTCGCAATCGGTTCAACTTTATGCTCGACTGTGTCTTTAAACGGTGTTTGACCAATTGCAATACCAATAAAGAATGCTCCAATGATTGTAGCGATACCAAAGTAATGTTCACCTATGTATGCTAACGCAAAACATGCAATAAGCGCTCCGCTTAAAATTGCTTCCGTAACTTTCAAGCGACTAAACAAGCGTAAGAACGGTGGAATAACCCATTTCATTACAACGAATAATAAAACAAAGAACAATACTTTACCGCCGATTAACATAGGAATCGATACATCGTCCCCTATTAAGAAACTCATGGCTATTGCAAGTAAAACAACAACGATAATGTCATCCAATACTGCAGCACCTAATAATGTAGAACCTTCCTTACTTTTCAGCCAGCCGATCTCGCTTAATGTCTGAACTGAAATACTTACTGATGTAGCGGCTAAAGTCAGTCCGATGAAAATTGCCTGACCTTGAGTAAGACCAAATGCCAATGCTAACGGATAACTCATTGCAATCGGTAATATGACACCGCCGATAGCTACGAAGATTGCCCCCTTCATATTTGCATTCAAATCTTCCAAATCAGTTTCTAAACCAGCTAAAAACATTAATAGAATAACCCCTATTTGACTGAATGTTTGCATAACTTCGCTGTCAACAATCCAGCCAAGCATTGCAGGTCCGATAATAATACCGATCAGGATTTTCCCAAGTACTGATGGCTGACCTAAACGTACTGTTAAATGCCCTGCAATTTTTGTCGCCAATAGCACGATAACTATTTGAAAAATAAACATAATATCCCCCTTTTACTATACAAAAAGGCATGGTTCAGCCAGTTTGACTGACTCCACCATGCCTACTACGTATTGACTATTTTTATTTTAAATAAAAAAAATTTAAAAAGCAATGATATTGTAATAGAATTATAAAATTTTATTATATCGCTAGAAAAACCCCGGCAATACTTCCCGCTGAAAATACTGATTTTTCCTAAGCCATACATTTAAAATATGTCGATGTGTCAGCAGCTTTCTCCGTGAGGCATGCCTTCTTTGCGCTTCCTGCAGACTTTCGAGCAATATACGCGTCTCCGTCATACAGTATGCCGGGTCGGTAATAACTTTCAAAGCCGGACTTATTAACCCGTGTTCCTGCAGTAGTGCCAGCACTTTAGCAAACTGTTGTCCCATCGCAATATAGTTTTCTTCTATATTAAAATCAATACATTGATATAACGTATTTTCCACTTCTTTTTCTACAAGCTCCATTGACTGATTTTCCATATGTCACCTCATGTTGGAATTGTATACAACAAGTATAGTAGAATTCAGCTCAATAAAAAAGAAATTGGATTGAAAAAGCTACGGCGCATCTCATCTGCACCGTAGCAACCAGTTATTTTGCATGGATCGCTTTTCCGAAAACGGAACGAGCCGCATCGCCAACATGCTCGCTTACTGTCGGATGCGGGAAAATAAGCCTTGCCAAATCTTTTACGGATCCCCCTAATACTTTTGCCGCCAGCATGGAATTGATCATTTCCGTCGCGCCGTCACCAACGACACATGCCCCGTAAATATCCCCTTCAGGACTCGCGACAAACTTCATAAAGCCCTGTGTATTTCCTTCAAGCAAGGCTTTAGGATTCGTCGGTAAATACATCTTCGTTACAATGCTGTCTGCAGGTGCTTCGTGTTCCAGCATGCCAAATGTCGCAATTTCTGGATGTGTATAGACACATCGCGGAATTTCCTGCTGATTGATCACTTTCGGATGCTTCCCTAAAATATAATCGACTGCATGTACTCCTTCTGCACTTGCAGAGTGGGCAAGCTGGAATCCGCCGACTAAATCGCCAATCGCAAAAATGCCCGGAATACTTGTCTCATAGTGATTATTAACTTTAATTAAACGCCCGTCCATCTGCATCTCCAGCACTTCAGCAATTTCAGTGTTCGGACGGCGGCCTGTCGCAAACAATAAATTTTCGAACGGGTAATTCCCGATTGATGTCTGTACATGGTCCGCATGGATTTCTTCGAATGTAAAGTCTGTCACAAGTTCGATTCCCAGTTGCTTCATCTTTTCTTTAATAATCGGCCGTGCATCCGGCTCTTCTGTCTGCAAAATATCTTTACTATGATTTAATACGGTTACTTTTGTTCCCATTGGTGCTAAAGCAAATGCCATTTCAATTGCGATTACCCCGCCTCCGATAATCGTTAATTGTTTCGGAAGCTCCTGGATCGAGAAAAACGTATCCGTTGTATGATATTGTGCATTTTCAAGCCCTTTAAATGGCGGAACGAACGGGCGGCTGCCTGTTGCCAAAATGACATGATCTGCTGTAAATGCCTCATTACCGATGATTACTTTTCGTTCTGCGGTCACTGTCGCCTTCCCCCGAAACATTGTAATCTGTGCATTTCCGATAAATGTTTCAATATTTGATAACAGTTCATCAACTACCTGGTCTTTACGCTGCATTAACTTTGGAAAATCAATATTAATTGTCGGGACTGTCACACCCCAATCGGTACCGCGCCGAATTTCCTGCACTAGCTTGCTATGCTCAAGCATAATTTTTGAAGGGATACAGCCGACATTATAGCACGCTCCACCGACTTTATCTTTTTCGACAAGCGCTACTTTCAACCCGCTTTTTGCTGCATGGATTGCCGCAACATATCCACCAGGCCCTGCACCAATGACAGCTAAATCAAATTTTTCCATCTATACCACCTCAATTTTCACATTAGCATTACGATGTAGGGAATGCAACAAATCGACCGTCAATTTACTATTAATTCTTAATATTTAATCAATAAAAACAGCGAACTGCCAATCGCATTTCGCTGTCAATTCTTCCTTTATTTCAATACTTTAATTTCTACATTTTTACGGCCCCAGTTGAGCGCAATTTTCTTTGTTTTAACATAAACATCAATCCGGTTACCTTTAATCGAACCGCCTGTATCGCCTGCAACTGCAATTCCGTAGCCTTCTACCCATACTTTCGTTCCAAGCGGAATCACCTTTGGATCAACCGCAATCAGTTTAATATCCGGGTTTTTCTTTAAGTCGATTCCGGATGCCGTTTTTCCGGAACATCCTTTACAGTATGCAGTAAAAGCGCTTGCTTCCACTTTTAACGTTTTGACAACTTCAAAGTCATCAATCGTTTCCTTTTTTTCTTTTTTCTCAACCGGTACCTTGTTTTTAATATGATCCGGTAATTTCAGTACGAAACCTTCCGTTACTTCTTCTATGTCGTTCACTTCATTTAATTCAAGTAATGTATATACTGATGTGTCATAACGATCTGCAATTTCATCCAATTCTTCACCTTTCTTCACCGTATGCGTAGCAGCAATTGCCGCGTTTGTGAAGAATAAGGTAGTGACCAAAAAGAAGGCAAAGCTAAATAATAGTTTATTTTGAAACATATTAATTATTTCCCCCTGTATCTTTTGTCTTTTTTGTAAAATAAAGCTAAATCCAAGTCTACACATTTTATATTTCAAAAAGATTACAAGAAGATGATATAAAAATTACAATATTATCCTTTATAAACCAAAAATGTAATATAAAAAAAGCTGTCATATAGGAATATTCCTTCATGACAGCTTTTCAAAAAGTTTTTACATAATTGTTGCTTCCGGTTCGTATGCGATGATTTCTTTAATAGTATTACTTTCCCCCATAATCGCAACAGTCGGAGTATGTTCGGCAACTTCTTTATTATCCACGTACACGTAAGAAATAATGATGACGATGTCACCTTTTTGAACAAGGCGCGCCGCTGCTCCATTTACACAAATTACTCCTGACCCGCGCTCACCGGCGATAATATACGTCTCAAAGCGGGCTCCGTTGTTGTTATTGACAATATGGACTTTTTCATTCGGCAGCATGCCAACCGCATCCAAAATATCTTCATCAATTGTAATTGAACCTACATAATTCAAATCTGCCTGTGTCACTTGGGCACGGTGGATTTTACTGTTCATCATCATTCTAAACATACATTACTTCCCCTTTTAACGAAAAAATTAAATTATCGATTAGACGTGTTTTGCCAATATGAACGGCAGCTGCAATACAAATTTTCTCTGCTTGATCATCGACTTCCTTTAAATCCGGATAGGATAAAATCATCAAATAATCAATGTTACCTGACGTATTGTCATGGATTATTTTTTTCGCAAGTGCAATGGCCGATTCCACACTGCCGGATTCCAGCAGCTCTCTTTTTGCCAGTTGCAGCCCTTGCTGAATTGCCGGAGCCTGTGAACGTTCTTCAGCAGTCAAATAAACATTGCGGCTTGATTTTGCCAATCCGTCCTCTTCACGTACAACCGGCACAACTCGGATTGTGACCGGGAAATTGTAGTCGCGTACCATTGTTTGAATGATTGCCACTTGCTGGGCATCCTTTTGCCCGAAATAAGCGCGGTCCGGCTGCACTAAATTAAAGAGTTTCGCTACAACCTGCAATACTCCGTCAAAATGACCTGGTCTACTCGCACCGCATAAAATATGTGCCTGACGTCCTGCACGTATCGTAATTCCACCATTGTGCGGATACATTTCTTCTACGGACGGTGCAAATATATAGTCTACCCCTACAGATTTTGCCAATTCTGTATCACGCGGTAAATCTCTTGGGTACGATTCAAAATCTTCATTTGGACCAAATTGTGTTGGATTGACGAATATACTCATGATCACTAGTTCATTTTCTTTGCGTGCGTTTGCGGCCAATGTTAAATGCCCTTCATGTAAATAGCCCATTGTCGGGACAAGACCGATTGACTGCCGGTTGTATTTTGCCATTTGCACTACTTCCCGCAATTCGGCTATTGTCGTTAAAACTTTCATTATTTTACGCCTCCGTAGAGCTCAATCAGCTCTGTCTCTTTCATTGTGAAACTTTGTTGTAATGTCGGGAAAGTACCAGACTTTACAGCATTTGTATAAGCCGTAATCCCCTTCTCCACCTCATCACCCACATGGGCGAATGCTTCTACAAATTTAGGGATGTGGTGCTTTCCGTATTGCAGTAAATCATGGTAGACAAGCACTTGCCCATCCGCTTTTACACCTGCACCGATACCAATTGTCGGGATCGTTAAGTTATGGGATACAACTTCTGCCAATTGATGTGGAATACATTCCAGCACGACGGCACATGCGCCTGCCTGTTCTACAAATCGCGCATCATTCAATAATTTTTCAGCTTGTTCGGCTGTTTTTCCTTGTACTTTATAACCTCCAAGTACCCCTGCCGATTGTGGCTGCAGTCCTAAATGTGCCACTACCGGGATTCCGGCATCAGTTAACTTCTTAATAACAGGTACGACATCATCTGCGCCTTCTACTTTTACGGCATTTGCATTCGTTTCCTGCATCATTTTCACAGCGGTTTTCAGTGTTTCGTTCACATCTCCATGATAGGAACCAAACGGCATATCTACTACGATGAATGTATCCGGTGCACCTCGGCGAACCGCTTTACTATGGTGAATCATATCTTCCACCGTTACACGCATTGTCGATTCATAACCGAGTACGACCATCCCGAGGGAATCCCCGACAAGGATCATGTCGACCCCTGCCGCTTCTGAAAATTTTGCTGCCGGATAATCATAGGCAGTAATCATGACAATTTTTTCGCCTTGCTCTTTCATTTTTAATAACTGTGCTGTTGTTTTCATATTCTTCCTCCTTAAGTGGAAAGAAAACAAAAATACCCTTCTATCTAAAATTAGACAGAAGGGTAGTACCATACGTAAATTCAACACATTTCATACTTTAAGTGGAAAGAAAATCGAACGAAAAGTATAAAATGAATTCATTTATGCGTGTTTTCTTCCGTCTCTGTCCTGTGTAGATCAAAGCAGATTTTTTTAATGTTGACTAGCAGTTGCAGGTACAGTTCTATTAAGATACTGTCCTAGAGCTACTATAACAAGTTTGGAAGAAAACGTACAGAATAAATAATTGCTGTAAAAACTTTTTTTGAGCTTTATGATAATAGTTCAATGTCGGCAGAATAAATGCCCTTAATTTCCCCGTTTGCTTGACGAATTTCCAGGACACCGCTCTCAGTAATACTGACAGCTTCCCCTTCAACGACTTCACGGAGTGTTGTTGCCTTCACCCGTTTTCCGATTGTTCCCGAAGCCTGTTCCCATAGCTTTTTAATTTGACCGAAGCCGTTTTTCACGTATTCATCACTGTATTTTTCCAAACACTCAAGCACTTTGGCGACAAAATGCACACGTTCAATTGGCTCTCCTTCTTCAATCGCAATCGAAGTTGCAATCGATTGCAGCTGTTCAGGGAAATCGCTCTTCTGCTGATTGACATTGATGCCAATTCCAATGAGCAATGCCTGGATACGATCCGCTTCAGCTACCATTTCAGTTAAAATGCCCGTTGTTTTTTTGCCGTTGATTAAAATATCATTCGGCCACTTGATTTCAGGAGTGAAATTTTTAAAACTCGACTTCATTGCTTCAACAATGGCCACAGCAGTAACTAATGTAAATTGAGGTGCCTGATGAGGGGCAACATCCGGACGTATGATGACCGTCATCCAAATACCTTGTCCTTCTGTAGATTCCCATTCACGCATCATGCGCCCACGCCCTGCAGATTGATGCTCAGCAATTACTACTGTGCCATCCGGTGCACCATTACGGACAAGTTCATGCGCAACAAGCTGTGTCGACTCTACCGTTTCATAATAATGAACTTGCCGGCCATAGCGTTCCGTCGTCAAAAATTGCTGCAGTTGACCCATATCCACCTTATCCGGTACAGACAACAGTTTATAGCCACGTTTTTTTACTGTTTCAAACTCATAGCCTTCCTGCTTCAATGTCTGCATATGCTTCCATATTGCCGTTCGGGAGACGTTGAGCTCATCTGCCAGCACCTGCCCGGAGATTGGTTCTCCATCCGCAGTCAAAAACCGCTTCAAAATTTCATCCTTCATCGTGAAATGCATAAAACCATTCCTTTAATTGTTGTTTATCATTTTGTACTTCCCCGTTTAAGACCGCTTCAACTGCTGCATCGAGCGCCTGTTTAATCCAGCTCCCGCGTTTTTTTGAAGACCATACCAACAAGTCTTTTCCTGTAATCGCCAGTTCATGTGCATGCTGAAGTGGCAATGTGCTTTTTCGTGCGACCAATTCTTCATAGACCACATCCAGCGTATGATTTTGCCAAATAACAAACTGGCAGGCTGTTTTAAGAACCATTGAATCAAAACGCATCAAATCAACATGACTTATTCCGTCGAGTAGACTCTCATAAGCATCCAGCACTGTTTTCACGAAGAGTCTATCCTTATTCGAACAGCGATATTTTGTAAGAAGGTTCAAATCACTGCCGTTTACTAAACAGAAATATGCCCAGCCAACTTGCCGGTCATCCGAAGCAAATCGTGTCCAATCCGAAGAGTTAAACTCGCCATATAAATAATGACTCAGTGTCGTTTTTTCCATGTATTCAATACCAAAAGCCGAATGGGCAGAACTAAAAATCTTTGATAGTTCCACTTGAATACGCTCGATTGCCACATATTCAATCGAAGCGGCATTTTGTCTAATCGCTTCGAACGTATTATCCTCGATTGAGAAGTGAAGCTGGGCAGCAAATCGCACAGCGCGCAGCATCCGGAGAGCATCTTCTTCAAAACGCTGACCCGGCTCCCCGACAGC
Source organism: Solibacillus sp. FSL W7-1324 (assembly GCF_038008025.1). Classification (NCBI taxonomy): domain Bacteria; kingdom Bacillati; phylum Bacillota; class Bacilli; order Caryophanales; family Caryophanaceae; genus Solibacillus; species Solibacillus sp. FSL W7-1324. Next base: position 1,322,141 of record NZ_JBBOYH010000001.1, on the reverse strand, counting down.
ACAAATCATTTTGCTGTCGATATGTTGGCGCCCATCATAATAATCGATAAATTCTGCCGTTTGACTAAGGGCCATCGCATTCATCGTAAAATCCCGACGTTTTAAATCCTCTTGTAGATTTCGAACGAACTCGACTGTGTCCGGACGGCGATGGTCACTGTAAGTAGACTCAGTCCGGTAAGTTGTTACTTCGATCGGTTCTCCGCAGTCCAGTACAATGACCGTTCCGTGAGCGATTCCGACATCAATTGTTTGGGAGAAGATTGTTTGAATTTCTTCAGGCAATGCACTCGTTGCGATATCGACATCATTATTTTCTTTCTGTAAATAATAATCCCGCACCGCTCCTCCTACAATAAAAGCTTCATAACCGGCATGTTCAATCTTTTTAATGACTTCCTTTGCCGCTTGCCATTGTTGCGGAATCATTCTTCTTTTCAACCACACTTTCATATATCCGTTCATATTGTTCAACCATTTTTGATTCGTGGAATTGTTCCCGTACCGATTTTAGTGCAGCTTCTCTGAAAGCCTGATGTTTTTCTTCATCCTGCAGCAGTTCGACCGCATAATCCGCAACAGATTGCGTATCTCCAAGCGGAACCAAATAGCCGTTCACACCGTGATCGATTACTTCGGGAATTCCGCCGATCGCTGTTCCGATGCCTGGTACACCGCATGCCATCGCTTCCAGTAATACAAGCCCAAATGATTCTTTTTCTGACAGCAATAACTTTAAATCACTGATCGCAAAAAGTTCTGTAATGTTTTCCTGCTTACCTAAAAACAGTACATCATCCGTATAAGGTGAATCTTTCACAATATCTGTGACACGATGCTTTTCCGGACCATCGCCGACTAATAATAGTTTGGCTGGCATACGCTCACGAATTTTCAGGAATGAATCAACCACATCCGGCAGATTCTTTATTTTCCGGAAATTCGAGACATGGATAATCACTTTTTCATGCGGTAATATTCCAAATTGCTCTTTTAAATTGCCTGGATCCACTGGCTTAAATACATCCTCGTCAACGAAGTTATAAATTGTCTCAATCGGTTTTTTCGTATCGATTAAAGCATATGTCTGCTGTTTTAACGATTCCGAAACAGTTGTTACTGCATCGGAACAATCAATGCCATACTTGATCGCCTGCGCTAATGTAGAATCTTCGCCCAAAACTGATATATCTGTCCCGTGAAGTGTTGTAACAATTCCAAAATTCTCGCCGCTCATATGACGGGCCAAGACAGCACAAACCGCATGAGGAATCGCATAATGAACATGGAGTAAATCCAGTTTTTCCTCTTTAACAACATCAGCCATTTTGCTTGCTAATGCAATATCGTATGGTGGGTATTGAAATACCGAATAATTATTCACTTCCACCTCGTGGAAAAAAACATTTGAATAAATTTTATTAAGTCGAAATGGCACACTTGATGTAATAAAGTGAATTTCATGTCCTCGTTCTGCCAACATTTTGCCTAGCTCTGTTGCAATGACTCCCGAACCTCCTACTGTCGGGTAACATGTAATACCAATTTTTAATTTTTTCATTCGGCTCCCCATCCTTTCAACAATACGATTTTAACTTTATTTAAAATGATAAAACACATTTATAAAGTAAAATTGACCGACATTTTATTTTCTGCGCTCTTCTAGAATGCGCCAGTCAACAAAACCTTCCTGAAGCCCTTTTAATAAAATTTCCGCTGTGCCCATATTTGTCGCAAGCGGTATATGATACAAGTCGCATAACCGTACCAATGCCATGACATCCGGTTCATGCGGCTGTGCTGTCAATGGATCACGGAAGAAAAATACCATATCCATATCATTATTGGCGATCATCGCACCAATTTGCTGGTCTCCTCCTAATGGACCCGAGCGGAATTTCGTAATCGGAAGTCCCGTTTCGGCCTCAATCATTGTGCCAGTAGTGCCTGTCGCATAAAGGTCATGTTCTTTCAAAATATCGCAATAGGCTATCGCGAACTGAATTAAATTATCTTTTTTCCGATCATGTGCTATTAAAGCAATTTTCATAATATCAACCCATTTCTAAATGATGTTCTCTAATCCGTAGATCAATGTATTGGTTTTCATTACTTCTTCAATACTAAATGTAACACCGCTCATAAAGCTTCCGCGATTTAATGAATCATGACGTATCGTTAATAATTCACCCGTGCTGCCAAACAGTACTTGCTGATGTGCAACTAAACCTGGAAGTCTGACTGAATGGATATGCATGCCGTCATAGTTTGCGCCTCTAGCACCAGTATGTGTTTCTTTTTCTTCCGGATGCCCTTGCGTTTTAGCCTTACGTACTTCACTGATCATTTGTGCCGTTTTGATTCCCGTACCAGATGGCGCATCAAGCTTTTGGTCATGGTGCATTTCGATAATTTCCACATCCGGGAAATATTTTGCGGCATCTTTGGCAAACTTCATCATTAAAATTGCCCCGATCGCAAAGTTCGGCGCAATAATACAGCCTAATTGTCTTTCTGTTGCCATTTGCTGCAGTTCTTCAAGCTGTTCATCGGTAAAACCTGTCGTCCCTACAACTGGACGTATATTATGTAATAACGCCTGTTTTGTTCGTTCATAAACACAAAGCGGATTTGTTAAATCCAAAAGCACGTCCGGTTTTGTCTCACGCACAAGCTCAACAAAATTTGTATAAATCGGGACTTTATAATGATTCGGGAACTCTTCAAGCAATGCCAGTGATGTACCGACTTCTTTATAATCAAGAGCTGATACAAGTTCCATGCCGTCATTATTCATGATTGTATGTACTGCTTCTGTTCCCATTTTGCCTCGTGCCCCGGCAATTGCTACTCTGATTGTCATTCTGAAAAAACTCCTTTTTACTGTTAGTTGCTTTTTATCCCTGTTTAATTAATTTCGAGTAATAAAATGTGACATTCCTGTGTTCATTCATATTGTTGTCAAATGCGGAAAAATCAAACATAATAAACAATGTAACCTTTTTTCTGCTCCAACACATATATTCTTACTCAACCGATTTTAGGAGGTTTACTATGCAAGGAATAAAAATACAGAATATCATCGGAATACTTATCGGTTCCGCAATATTCAGTTTCGGTTTTGTCCACTTCAATATGCAAAACCAACTGGGTGAAGGTGGATTTAGTGGTATTACACTTATTTTATATTTTACACTAAATTGGGACCCAGCATTAATGAATTTGTTATTAAATATTCCAATGTTTATACTTGGATGGCGTTTACTAGGGAAAAAAGCATTTATCTATACGATCATCGGTACACTTAGTGTATCGGTATTTTTGAAAATCTTCCAAATTTATGAAGTCGATATGAACTTGAAGGATGATCTATTCCTTGTCTCATTATTTGCAGGGGTATTTGTCGGGATCGGTTTAGGAATTGTTTTCCGATTCGGCGGTACAACCGGTGGGGTCGATATTTTAGCCCGACTCGCAAATAAATATCTTGGTTGGAGTATGGGTAAAACGATGTTCGGCTTTGACTTTTTTGTCATTCTTTTCTCATGGATGACGTTTTTGGATGCCCGTTCGATGATGTATACATTAGTCGCTGTGTATGTCGGCGGCCGTGTAATCGATTTAGTGCAGGAAGGTGCGTATTCAGCAAAAGGTGCATTTATTATTTCAGTAAAGTCCGATGAGATCGCAAACTTAATTACAAATAATATGGACCGCGGCGTAACCGTTTTTGACGGTCATGGTCACTTTACAAAAGAACACCGGGATGTTCTGTACTGTGTCATCGGCCGAAACGAACTTGTCCGTCTAAAAAATATCGTTCATGGTGTCGATCCGCACGCATTCGTATCCATCATGGATGTCCGCGATGTAACTGGTGAAGGCTTCACACTGGACGATAAAAAACAGCCGATAAATTAGTCTTTTGAAGTATATTTATTTGCATTTTTAAATATTGTCCGTTGATTTCCACTGTGGGCGGACGCTTTCCGCGGGCGCGGCTCGAGCCTGTAGTCTCTCCCTCGCGCTTTTCCCGCAGGAGGCTGCCACCCTCCATTCCAATCAACTCCCGTTTAATCAAAGCGGACACAACTTAATAAGTTAGTAAAAGGTTGAATAATATTCAAAAAAGTCATTTTCCACAATGGGAAAATGACTTTTTCTAATTTCTATTAAATATTAATCTTCAGAATTCATGCCTGTATAAATTAGGATTAAACGTAATAGCTCCATTACTGCTACAGCTGCTGCTGCAACATATGTCATTGCTGCCGCATTTAATACTTTGCTTGCTGAGCGCTCTTCAGAATTGTTGATAATACCTAACGATACGACTTCATTCATCGCACGTTTGGATGCATCGAACTCTACCGGCAATGTGATGATTTGGAATAAAACACCTGCCGCTAATAACACAATACCTAGCAATAACAATGATGGAATTGAACCAAGCATACCAATAATCACAAAAATCCAAGACATATTCGATGAAATATTAGCGACCGGCACTAATTTCGAACGCAATGTTAAAAACGAATAAGCCTCCGCATGCTGCATCGCGTGACCAACTTCGTGCGCTGCTACAGCAGTACCGGCAATTGAAGAATTGTAATAGTTGTCCTCAGACAAAGCAACCGTTTTAGTGGCAGGATTATAATGGTCAGCCAAAAAACCTTGAGTCGGTACTACACGAACATCTGTTAAACCATGTTGATCTAAAATATAACGTGCTACTTGAGCACCTGTCATTCCTTTTTCAGCAGACACTTTAGCAAACTTTTTGTACGTACTTTTTACCTTCATTTGTGCGTAAATTGGCAACAGCAAAATGATGATAAAGTAAATAATATACATCACTATTATCTAACTCCCCTTCTATCTCTTTCTATACTTTAATTTTAAAGGCTTTCTAGTCTTGTTGCAAATATTCCCGCTTACGACTTTCAAGAAAAGCAAAGACTATACATGCTATCGAAAGCCAAAAAGTGAAGTACCCGATTTCGCTTGGATACTGGTAAATGACTCTGTAAAATGGCATTTGGCCAAACAAATAGTCGATTACATCGTTATGCAATGTCCAAATAGCAGCAACCATCACGTGCCACATTTTGAATCGGTATTTCGGTAAATACAGAACAGCCTGTACTGCCATTAAAAAATGGGAAGCAACGAGCATCCATCCGTCTGCTCCCAACTGTCCATTCTCTGCAAACGTCAGAAGGTTCATCGCAACTGCCCATAAGCCATATTTAATTAAGGTAATAAAGGCAAGCACTTCCATTAACCTGAAATTTTTACCGATAAGCCATCCGATAATAGCAAAACAGAAAAATAAGCTTGCTGTGGGCGAATCCGGTACGAATATATAGTAAATCGGTTCTGTTACTGCCAACTGTCCCCGGTACCAGTAATAGCCGTACACGGTGCCTAGCAAGTTAATAATAAGCAGTAAGGTTAAAAAGGCACGATGGTTTAATACGTACCATAATTGCATCATATATGCTTTCATTTGTTCACCTTTTTCTTCTACATTCTTCTTTACTCTGTATTATGTATTGTGTGCAACTAAACCAACTATTGTACGTCTTTTATTATATATGTTCTTAATCGTTACGCAAGCATACAATGTATATTATGCATCCTACAACTAAATGAAAATTAAAAAGAGAGTCAATATTCTGACTCTCCAGTTTAAAAATTATTATTCAGCTTCTTTTAATCCTGCGATAAATTCAGCTAAAACTTCAAGTTCTTCCTCTGTACCTGTAAATGCTCCAGCTGGCATACCGCCTCGTCCGTTCTTAATTACTTCCTGAACTTCTTCGGCTGATAACTCATTGCCAAGAAGCATTGGTCCGGATACCCCGGCCAAGTCTCCACCATGACAGCCAATACATGAAGCTTGAGCCTGATAGATTTCATAGCCTTCGGACGTTTCATCTACTTCAACATCCGGAAGTAAGCCTAAATGTTTATCTGTAATTTCACCTTGCGCATGAACTGCTTCCCAGTTAGTAGCCTGAACAGATTCCCATGTTGTATAAATAAGTGCTGCTACTGCCAACAACATAAATGCTGTCGGTAATGGTCGTTTAAATGGTCGACGTTCAGGTGTTCTATCTAAAAATGGTACCAATGCTAATGAACCAAATGCAATACCTGGAATAACCATTGCGCCAATGACGTTATATGGACCAGATGCATAAGAGTATTTTAATAGCTGGTACATTGATAGGAAGTACCAGTCCGGTAACGGTATATACGATGCATTGGTTGGATCTGCCGGACCTTCAAGTGGTGAAGGATGTGCGACAGTTAATAATAAATAACCGATTAAGAAAACTGCACCTACCATCCATTCTTTTAATAAGAAGTCAGGCCAGAAAGCTTCTGTTTTCCCCGGATACTCGGAATAATCTTTTGGCACGTTCGGCATACGGTTATTCGCTTTAACACGTGAATCACCTACGAACTTCATACCTTTTCCGCGTTGCATAGTGTCCCCTCCTTAAAAAATAGTACAATTAATTTCGGATCATAGAGGTCCTGAAATACCTTGGCGGCGGATCATAATAAAGTGAACTGCCAATAATGCAAATAATGCTGCTGGTAAGAAGAATACATGAATGGCAAAGAAACGAGTTAAAGTTTGCGCCCCGATAATCGTAGAATCCCCAGCTAATAATACTTTTATTGTTTCACCTAAAAACGGAACAGATGCAGCAATCTCGATACCTACTTTAGTAGCGAATAACGCTTTCATATCCCATGGCAATAAATAACCTGTGAAACCTAAACCTAACATAATGGCAAAGATACCTACACCAACTAACCAGTTTAATTCACGCGGTTTTTTATATGAACCTGTGAAGAATACACGAAGTGTATGTAAGAACATCATGACAATTACTAAAGATGCCCCCCAATGGTGCATACCACGAACGATTTCACCGAATGCTACTTCGTTTTGTAAATAATAAACTGATTTCCAAGCATTCTCTACATCTGGTACGTAATACATCGTTAAGAACATACCTGATAGAATTTGAATTACTGTAATAAAGAATGTTAATCCTCCGAAACAGTAAACGAATGCTGAAAAGTGATGGGCAGGGTTAACGTGCTCTGGCACTTCATGGTCGGCAATATCACGCCAAATAGGAGTAATATCTAAACGTTCATCGACCCAATCATAAATTTTATTTAGCACTGTGTCGTACCCCCTAACTTATTTAGTTACTGTGTGTGTTAGCGATTTTTTTCCCAAGCATTAAGAAACCATCATTTTCTGACACTTCATACATATCCAATGGTCCAAGAGGCGGTGTTCCTTTTACGTTTACACCATTTTTTTCATAACGCCCTCCATGACATGCACAGAAGAATTGATTCGGGTGATTTGGATCACTTTCCCAGTTTACAGTACACCCTAAATGCTTACATACAGGTGACATTGCGATGATTTCGTCGCCTTCTTTGTAAACCCAGGCAGCATCTGCTACTTCTGATTTGTACCAGCCATCCGTCTGTTCATACGAAAAGTCCACTTTTACCGGAACTTCTGTAATTTCGGCAATTTTTTTGCTTGTTTGTACAAAATCACCATCTTCTTTTGACTGAAGAATTGGGTCAATAGCAAAACGTACCATTGGCATTAACATTCCTGCCGCCATAAATCCACCTACACCAGTAATTGTATAAGTTAAAAATTGACGTCTTGTAACTCGATTCCTACTCATCCTTTTCCCCCCTCTTACTAAAAGGTCAGTCCAACGGACATATACTTTTAAAAATAGTAAATAACTAGGACATATCTATGATATATCAACTGAATAAGTTGGTCAATATAGCATTCATTTCCAAAAGTGTAGTTTGTGAACATTTAATGAAACAAATGTAGCACAAAAATGCTCGTTAAACCCAAATTTTCGTAAAAGTCGGGATGACTTGTTTTAGCTGATCTTCCAATATTCTCTGTTTAACACCCTGGTCCATAGACTCAAGTGGGATAGCCGGAAGCCAAATAATATTTAAATATTCTTTAAATTCAGTCCAAGAATGGTCACAGGTAATAAAGACCACTGCTTTAAAACCTGCTTCCTTCAATTCTTTTTCCATTGCTGCCGGCATTTTATCTGACTTGGTTCCCATTGTATATGAAAAGGGGGGCAATAATAAAAGACGTCCTTTAAACTGCTGTTCTATAAAATTCGTCAACGTCATTAAATATTCTGAAGCAGAACTGCTCTGCTTCATTCCTTGATCCGAAAAATCCAATTGCACGAGCGGGACAATTGCCGTATCTATAAATTGCTTCTGAGCCTGGAACTGTTCTACATCTTTTACTATAAAGTTCATATTCTTTCCTCCTAGTACCTTTAAACTTCTGAAAATAGGAAAGAAGTAATTTTTTTAATAAAGTATAAAATTACTTCGTATGCTTTAATGCTTGCAATAAATTAGATAACTCGAAAAAACGTTCTTTATCTCCACTATCCAGTGCTTCATCAATTTCTTTTAGCAGTTGCTGTTCCTGGAATTCTAGTACACTATTCTCCAGCAAACGCTCGGCTGCTAGACGGTCTTTTTCACTGATGAAGATATCAGCCGGTACGTAAGGATTTTCCTCCAGTACCGCCAAATACAGAGGATCAGGCGGTACGCTCGGGAAATTCAGCTGAAAATAAATTGCTTCGTGGGCATTGATTCGTAAATCATGAAATGCTTTTTCGGCATCGGATGTCATAATATTTTCTTTATAAAAACGGAATGGGATACTTGTTGTTTCAATTGTCGACATTACTATGGAACGCGGGCAATAATGTGCTTCATCAACGAAATGAACATTTTTCAGCAAATCGTCATTACTTAGTAAGTAATTTAAAATCCATACACCTTCACGTCTTTTTAACTGGAAATTTTTCAAAAACCACCTGATAAACAACTTTTTGTCATTCAGTGGTACGGAATATGTCAACATGCAATCCTCCCTTTACTCAAAGCGTTCTAATAAATCAGTCCATTGCTGTTCAGAAGGCTGTAATTGGACAAGTCGCTCGGCAATTTTCTTTCCTTCATCACGCTTGCCGTCCTCAACTAAAAACACAAAATATTTCTCTAAAAACTCAACATCATCGTTAAATTCATTATATGCCTCTTTGTAAATTTCGTATGCTTTTTCGAACAGTTCTTCTTCATTATAAGCATTGGCTACAAATGGATATAAAGCGACCCATTCGAATTCATTTTGATGCAATTGTTCATATAGTGAAATAATTTCTTCATAGCGTTGTTCGGTATTGTAAACAGACATCAATACTAAAATCGCTTCCATATATTCAGGGTCCAATGCAATGGCCTCACTTAAAAACTCTATCGCTTCCTGCTGTTTGCCATTTTTAATCGCCATTTTCCCCGCAAATAAATAGAGGGATTTATCGTATTCGTCTCGTTTAAGACCTTCTTTAATAACTTTTAAGGCACGTTCATTATCCTCGAGCATTGCATAACTTTCAGCCAGCAGTAAATAAGCTGAGAAATAATCAGGGTCCAACTCTTTTAAATCTTCCAGCTGTTTTATAGCTAGTTCATATTTTTCCGTCTGGAACGCTGCATAAGCCGAACCAAACAGCAAGTCTGCTGTAACTTCTTCTTCAAGTGCTTCCATATAATAATCCAGAGCCGTTTCATAACCTGCACCAGCACGGTAAACTTCTGCAAGACGCTGGGCTAAAATTATACCAGCAAACTTTTTATCGATCGCATACAGCTCTTCATAAATTCGAACAGCTTCTGTAAAACGACCTGTTTCAAATAATAATTCTGCTTTGGCAAATTGAAGTAAAGGTTCATGCGGTAAAATTTGCAACGCATCATTAATCCGTTGTTCCGCCACTTCAAATAACCCCTGCATTTGATAATAGTCGGCCAATACTAACAGCGCTTGAGGGTATTCCGGCGCGTCATCGGCAATCCCCATTAATAAATCGAGGGCATTATCCTCTTCGCCAAGTTCAATTAAAACACTTGCACGGTCGATTGAAATTTGCGCTTCTTCAGGAAATAAAAATTGAAGATGCTCAAATACACGGTCTGCTTCATTTAAAAATCCGTAATGCATAAGTGCTTCGGCTACTTCATATTGTGCTGCGGGTTCAGCATCCATTAAAAAAGATTCAAGAAGTCGGTTAATCTCCTCTAAATTTCCTTCTTGAATCGCTTGTAGTAATAGTTCCATGTGTATTTCACCTTTTTCTTTTGTTCTCAATATTATGCTACATGACGAAGCAATGCATCACAAGAAAAAGAATTCGGATGTTTTTAAAATTCATTTGAACAAAGTAAAAAGGAGATGCAAAAAGGAAGTTCTTTTTACATCTCCGTAAATTATTATTTTATTATACTATTAACATGTTCAAAAAAAGTCGGGTAGGAAACGGAGATACAATCCGCATCGTCCAATTCAACTTCCCCATCCGCAACTAGCGCTGCGATCGCACCCATCATTCCAATACGGTGATCACCATATGTTTTCAAGCTTCCACCATGTAAAGGAGTCGGGCCTTCAATGACCATGCCGTCTTCTGTCGCTTCAATATTTGCGCCTAGTTTCTTTAACTCATTTACAACCGCATCAATACGGTTTGTTTCTTTTACTTTTAGCTCTTCTGCATCTTTAATGATTGTTTTACCGGCAGCTTGTGTCGCAAGCAGTGCAATAATCGGAATTTCATCGATTAGGCGGGGAATAATCGCGCCCTCCACTGTTGTTCCTTTTAGATCGGAAGTTTCAATCGTAATCGTAGCGGTTGGTTCTGCCGCGTTCTCGTCATCGATTGAGATGGCCATTTTCGCACCCATGTTTTGAAGTACTTCTAAAATGCCGTCACGTGTTTCATTGACCCCCACGTTATTCAGAATAATTTTGCTGTTTTTCGCAATAGCACCGGCAACTAGGAAAAATGCAGCCGATGAAATATCGCCGGGTACATTTACATGTGTTCCAGTCAGGGTTTGACCGCCTTGCAATGACACGACCCCATCTTCAACTGTTACCGTTGCCCCGAACTGGCGCAGCATACGTTCTGTATGATCACGTGAAATTTCTTCCTCACGGACAACCGTTGTACCTTCAGCACGTATACCGGCAAGCAGAATAGCTGATTTCACCTGGGCACTGGCAACAGGCATTTTGTAGTCGATCGCTTTTAACGAGCCACCTTGGATTGCGAGTGGCGTATATTGTCCATTTTCTCGTCCGGCAATTTGCGCACCCATTAAACGTAATGGATCTGCCACACGACGCATAGGACGCTTACCGATCGATGCGTCACCTGTCATGATTGTATGTAATTTTGTGCCGGATAACAGCCCTAACATTAAACGTGTTGTCGTACCTGAGTTTCCTGTATAAAGGACTTCTTTCGGTTCAGTCCACCCATCTATTCCCGGACTGTCTATCGTTACGTCTGTCCCGTCAACCTCAATGTCTACCCCAAGCTTTTGGAAGCAGTCGATTGTACGAAGGCAGTCTTCACCTAATAAGAAGCCGCTGACCGTCGTTTTTCCTTTTGCAATGGAGCCGAACATAACAGAGCGGTGTGATACCGATTTGTCACCCGGTACCGTAATATCTCCCTGTAATGACGGTTGATTGTAATGCAATGTTTTACTCATTTATGCCCCCCCTTTTTAGAAGATCCCTTTTGCCATTATGAAATATATGTATCGTACTTCGCCTTGTGTTCAATACATTGTGCCGCACGTTCCCGGTCTTCATTTGTCTGGAAACTGATGACCAGAATCCCGAATACATCAACACGTGTTTCTACGATACGTATATTTGTAATACTTATATTATTTTCAGCCAATAAGCCTGTGACTTCTGAAATGACCCCTGGATAATCCGGGATATCGACATAAAGATCGTACGGTATATACAAGGCACCGTTCGCAATCGGTAAACTGTCCCGGACATCACGCGCTTCACTGAAGTAGTTCTCGATCGCTTTCGCATCACCTTCAGCCAATAGATCACGCACACGCTGCATTTCGTTAAGCCAATTATCAAGCTGTCCGACCAATTCCTGCTTATTTTGCATTGTAATATCACGCCATAAAGCAGGATTTGATGAAGCAATACGTGTAATATCACGGAAACCGCCTGCAGCTAATGAAGAGGTCATTGGATATGTCTGTTTTTCACTATTAAGCTGATGTACTAAAGATGCCGCGATAATATGCGGGAAATGGCTGACAACAGCTGTCATATGATCATGTACCTTCGCATCGACAACGACCATCTTCCCGAGTGTAAATTTCAGCAGATCATCCAGTGCAGCAAGTTTTTCAAGCTCTTCCCCTTCATGGGGTGTCAGCATATAATAGGCATTTTCCAGTAAATAGGGTTTTGCTGCTGTAATACCGCTTTTATGGGAACCCGCCATTGGATGCCCGCCGATAAATGTAATACCCAGTTGCCGCAGCTCTACTGCTTTTTCCATAATTTTCGCTTTCGTACTGCCTGTATCTGTAATAATGACATTGCGCTTCAATTCCCACGACTTCAGCTGTTCCATAAAGTCGAGTGTCACATTTACCGGTGTACCAAATATAATTACATCCGCTTCTTTTGCAAACTCAGCAGGATTTTTAACAACTTCATGAACGACCTGTAAAGTGTCCGCTAATTGTCGTGTTTGTTCATGAGCATCATAGCCGAACACTTTTGTTTGTGGTGCCTTCTGCAAAGCCATCGCTACAGATCCACCAATTAACCCTAGTCCGATTACGAAGACATTTCGTGTCATGCAAGTACTCCTTGTTCATTTAAGACTTCTTCAAGCAACTGTAAAAATCTCGCATTTTGAGCTTCTGTACCGATTGTCACACGAATGTAGCCTTCCAATCCTAATGCTGCACCGCTTCGGATAATAAATCCGCGCTTCATCATCTCTTCAAATACAACATTACTTGGAGCCTTCACTTCAAACATGACAAAGTTCGTTTGGGATGGGAAATAATTTAAACCGTGCTGCTCGCAAAATTCTACAAACTGCTTTTTACCAATTTCATTTGCTTCACGACAGCTGGCAATGTATTCCTGGTCCTGTAGTGCGATTTGCGCTACTTGCTGGCTTAGGATTGTATTGTTGAACGGTGCACGCACAGGGTCAAGCTTCGCAATAACATCTGGTTGGGCAATTCCGTAACCAACGCGGAAAGAAGCCAGTCCATACGCTTTTGAGAATGTACGCAATAAAATTAAATTCGGATAGTCACGGAAATAATGCAATGTATCTTTATAAGAGGCATCGTTTATGTATTCCACATAAGCTTCGTCCAATACAATGAAAACATCCTTTGGCACTTTAGCCAAGAAAGCACTCAATGCTTCATCCGATACGATAGTACCTGTCGGATTGTTCGGATTACATACCCATACAACCGATGTATTTTCATCAATTGCCTCCAGCATTGCTTCTAAATCATGGACACCATTTTTCAATGGTACTTTACGGATTTCTGCCCCTTCAATCTCTGCATTATGCCAGTATTGAGAAAATGATAAATCTGCCATGACGGTGTTCACACCTGGATATAGTAATGCACGGGTAATGATTGCGATTAAATCATCCGAACCATTTCCTAAAATGATTTCATTTTCATCAACACCATAGAAATTCGCCAATGATGTTCGTAAGTTTTGAGCATAACCGTCCGGATATATTGCATGATTGGATTCATCTTTTTGTAAAAATTGTTTTACTTTTGGTGAGCTGCCAAAAGGATTTTCATTTGAAGCGAGCTTTACGACTTCATCCAAACCGAATAGCTTCTTAACCTCTTCAATTGGTTTTCCCGGTTTGTAAGCTTTCATTCCAAATAACTGTTGTTTCCATTTCATCCTTAACGTCTCCTCTAACTCGCAATTATTTCACTAAATCTGGTCTTAATTTTACCGCATCTTCTAAGTATATATGTTGGATTTTGTCCTGTGGCGTTTCCGTATTCACATGTAATAATACACGAATACATAATGGCAATGCACCAGGCACATCCATTTCATGCATGCACATAATCGGTACATACTGCCACCCCGGCATCGAACGTACCGACTTGGCAGGAAAAGCCGAATGAATATCCGGCGTTGTAGAAATTGTCACAGAGGCAATATCTTCCGGTTCAATATTATTTTGTTTCGCAACTTCTTTCACTAATCTTGCCGTTTCTCCCCATACATATTCGGCTTTATCTTCAGCAATCGTAATTGCACCGCGAATTCCACGAATCATTGCTACACCTCCGCTAATAATGCTCTTAGTTGACGATCAATTTCTCGGCATTGTTCAAGTTCAACCTTTTGGACAAATGGTTGTCCAATCGTTTCAAGCAGCACGAACTGCAGTTGTCCATAGTCGGCTTTTTTATCTTTCAGTAAATATTCAATCAGCTGATCGAATGTAAATTCATGAACAGCTTCAAACGGATAGCCGTTTTCCATTGCAAAATGTAAAAAGCGTTTCGTAAATTGGTGATTAACTTTACCGTATTCTTCGCTCAATAGAAGTGCATAAATAAGGCCAATCATCACAGCTTCACCATGCGCTACACGTCCATAGCCTGCTGCTGCTTCAATCGCATGCCCGTATGTATGCCCTAGATTAAGATACTTTCTGACGGACTGTTCGGTTTCATCCTGCTCGACAATCGTCGCTTTTACTTGAATGCCATGTGCCAAATAATTTGCCAACAGTTCTTCCGGAAGTTCCGTTACATGATCTCCCTCAAGTAGCTCTTCCACCCATTGTGCATCGGAAATCAACGCATGCTTAATAACTTCCGCCATCCCTGAGCGTACTTCTTTTTCGGAAAGACTATGTAAAAATACGGTATCGAAAATAACGGCTTCCGGCTGGTAAAATGCACCGATCATATTTTTCCCTAGTTCGTGATTGATGGCCGTCTTTCCCCCAACAGCTGAATCATGTGCCAAAATTGTTGTCGGCACTTGGATGAACGGAATGCCCCGCATATATGTTGCAGCAACAAACCCGGCCAAATCGCCGACTGCACCACCGCCAAATGCGATAATAAGCGATTTTCTTGTACACTTTTGCTTAAGTAAATATGTTTGCACATCATTATAATTTTCAAAGCTTTTACATGTTTCCCCTGCCGGCATAACATGTACTTCAAACGTGTACGGGAAATTCCCTTCAAAATAGCTTTGCTGTGCTGCCCAAACATTTTCATCTGTCAATACAATGATTTTATCTGCTTTAGTAAGCAAATCATGCTGTGCTGTCAATGCATCACGTAATATCCCATTCCCAATCGTTACAGCGTACGAGTGCGAAGGAGTGCGAACCGGAATCTCCATATTAATACTCCTTCGTGTACTGACGCATTTCATCCAACTGCGCCTTTAATTGTGGTAATTGGTCACTATGGAACTGCTCAACGATAGCGTTTGCGATTTCCCAGGCAATAACATGTTCTGCAACGATGGATGCTGCAGGTACTGCACAGCTGTCAGAACGCTCCACACTTGCTTTAAAAGGCTCTTTCGTTTCAATGTCAACACTTTGCAACGGCTTATATAATGTTGGGATTGGCTTCATCACGCCTCGTACGACAATCGGCATCCCTGTCGTCATACCGCCTTCCAAACCGCCTAAACGATTTGTTGCGCGTGTATAGCCCTTTTCGTCATCCCATAAAATTTCGTCATGTACTTCCGAACCTTTTTTACGTGCCATTTCAAACCCGATACCAAACTCAACGCCTTTAAATGCATTGATGCTTAACATTGCAGATGCCAGTTTTGCATCCAATTTGCGGTCGTAATGCACATAAGAGCCGATTCCCGCCGGTAAACCTTCTACAATGACTTCTACGACACCGCCGATTGAGTCCCCTGCCTGTTTTGCTTCATCAATGGCTGTCACCATTTTTGCTGAAGCATCAGGATCGATACAGTAACATGGGTCGTTTTCAATGATTGTACGGATTTCGTCTGCGGATTTACCTTCCAGCAAGCTGCTGTCTGCTTTAATCCCTACAATTTCCGTAACATGTGAAACAATGGAAATTCCAAGCTCGTTCAACAATGCTTTTGCGACAGAGCCAACTGCCACACGTACTGTCGTTTCACGTGCACTTGAACGCTCCAGTACGTTACGCAAATCGCGGTGACCGTATTTCATCCCTCCGACCAAGTCCGCATGACCTGGACGTGGACGTGAGATTTGGCGTTTAATTTCAGATGGATCGATATCTTCCGGCAATTCTGCCGCACCCATAATTTTCGTCCAATGCTTCCAGTCATCATTTGTAACGACTAATGCGACTGGTGAGCCTAATGTTTTTCCGTGACGGACTCCCGATACAATTTCCACTGTATCTGTCTCAATCTGCATGCGACGACCACGACCATGACCACCTTGACGACGTTTTAAATCATAATTAATTTTTTCTGCTGTTACCGGAAGTAAAGAAGGTAACCCCTCAATAATTGTTGTTAATTGTGGTCCGTGTGACTCACCTGCTGTTAAATAACGCATTAAACACTTTCTCCCTTCAACTCGCTAAAGTATGTATTTTTCACTATAACATATTTCAAATTAAATAACAGTACTGTTTCCGCCAGCCGATAATCTATTTTAGAATATTCTGAACGTTCCAACTAGAAAACGACACATTTGTCAGCGAAAAGAAACAAAAATACGCTTTTCGCTCTATTATCCGAAAAGCGCATTCATATATAGCTTTTTAAAGTATATCTCAACTAAAGCTTCTACGTTCTACAGAGCATCTATAAATTGTACTATTATTTTTTACGGTAAAAAAATGTATCTTCTACTTCAAAGTCATATTTTGCAGGATTAAATATCTGCTCAGTTGACCCTACAAACAAAATGCCACCTGGTCGCAATGCTTTACTGAAATTTGCATAGATCTGATCTTTCGCTTCTTCTGTAAAATAGATCATGACATTCCGGCAAACAATCAGATCAAAATTCGACTCATAAGGGTCCTTTAGTAAATTATGTTTTTTAAAATTAACCGTGCGCTTAATTTCATCTTTAACTTTGTAAAACTGGCCTTCTTGAATGAAATACTTTGACTGAACCGGTTTTGGTACTTCTGCAAGTGAGCGTTCCGGGTAAAGACCCAATTTCGCTTTTTGGATAACATTTTCATCCAAATCTGTTGCCAGGATATTCACTTGAGATAAAGGTAAATGATGGGACAATACCATTGCCAAGCTGTATGGCTCTTCTCCAGTCGAACAAGCCGCACTCCATATTTTCGGACGTTTATTAGTTTGGAGCAATAAAGGGAAAATTTTATTCTGCAAAACTTCCCACCGTTTTCCGTTGCGGTAAAACTCCGAAACGTTAATCGTCATGCGATCTAAAAATTCGTTCATCAGTTCGCGGTCTTTCTCCAATGCACTATAAAAATCTACGAAGTTCCGATATCCCTTTTTCTCATATAATGATGTTAACCGACGTTTCATCTGCGCTTCTTTATATAGAGCTAAATCAATGCCCGTTTTGCGCTTAATGCCATCAATAAATTGGACATAATCTGACATTATTCATCTTTCCCCTCATCTAACGTATGCCTATTATAGCCGAAAACTTCAGAACCCGAAACAGATTTTGTCCATAAACATTAATCAATGTGTCTTTCCAGCAAAAGTTGTTTCGATTGTTCTAGTTCAAGCCTCATCTTTTCCGTCTCGGAATGATAGCTCTGTAAGCGAATCTGTTCCAGCTCGGCCTCTTTCTCCAACATTTTGATTTGCAGCTTCATACTCGATCGTTTGTGTGCTGTCATTATTGCGGTTAATGCAATCGTAGCACCCGAACCAAAAATAATGCACAAAATAATAATATCTTCCATACGCTTCATTACGCTCCTCTAATTATTATTTTACTTTGTCAGGTCGGTCTGTTAGTTGTGATTCAAGCAGTAATTGCTTCGTCTGTTCCAATTCAAGCTGCATCTTCGCTGTTTCTTTATCATAAGTTTCGAGTCTTAGTTTTTCCAGCTTGATTTCTTTATCAAGGCGCTTTAGTTCAATATTTTTATTTTTCGTGTACGTATCTGTCAAAATCCCTACTACAGCGACTATTGTAATCATTACCCAGAACATGGATGTCACCCTTTCTACTAATTTAAATCGATACTTTTTATACGTATGTATTCCATAAATAGTTTCATTATTCCGATTTATTATACCATTAATAGTCCCGGTTTTTCCTGTTCCATATAAAAAAAGCTACCACTTAAAAGTGATAGCTTTTCTGTATGTTTAATTATTCAGCGATTCCTTCTGGGAACCATAAACCGATTTCACGCTCAGCAGAAGCTAAAGAGTCAGAACCGTGGATTACGTTGTGTGATAAAGTTACAGCGTAGTCACCGCGGATTGTACCAGGAGCTGATTCTTCTGGTTTTGTAGCACCCATCATGATACGAGATAATTGGATAACGTTTTCGCCTTCCCAAACCATACCGAATACTGGGCCTGAAGTGATGAAGTCTACTAATTCACCGAAGAAAGGACGCTCAGCGTGCTCTGCATAGTGTTTTTCAGCTAATTCACGAGTTGGTACCATTAATTTTGCTCCGCGCATTACGAAACCGCGACGCTCAAAACGGTCAACGATATCTCCGATTACTTGACGTTCAACGCCATCTGGTTTAACCATTAAAAATGTTTTTTCGATTGCCATTATAAACACTCCTTAAATTTGAGTAAAAGGTTTTACACCTACCGATAAATATTACCAAAATCCTACTCATACTGCAACAAATATTAGATTTGCCCATAAATTGGCTAGATTATTTTAAGACTTTCTCTTCCCCATGAACAGCGCAATATCACGCAATTTTTTCTTCATTGGGTGTTTCGGCAATGCCTCGACCTCTTTTAAAGCCTTTTTTAAATACAAATTACTAATATGGGTTGCTTCTTTAATTGCTTCCGAATTGCGGACCAGTGCCAGCATACTTTGGCGCTCTTCTTCTGTTAATCCTTCTGATGCCACTTTCGACAAATAAGGGGCAAGCTGCGGATCGTCTTTCATCAACAATATCGGCAATGTAACATTCCCGTTCAGTAAATCACTGCCCGCCGGTTTGCCGAGCTGTTTGTCTGTCGCTGTAAAATCTAATATATCATCTACTATTTGAAAGCTCATTCCTACAAAGTAACCGTAGCGCTTTAAATGCCGAGCTGTTTTTTCATCGGCACCGCTTACGACCGCTCCAAGTTCACAACTTGATTCAATCAGTAAAGCTGTTTTACGTTTAATACGTCGGAAGTAATCTTTCAAACTTTGATCTAAACGAAACTTATCCTCAATTTGAATGACTTCACCATTTACCAGCTCAACCATTGTTTTCGCTAATATTTGATGGGCTCTCGGATTTTCTATGCTTGTAACATATTGTAATGCACGTGCAAATATAAAATTACCTGTGTACATTGCCACACGGTTGTTCCACTGGGCTTTCACCGTTTCCCGGCCACGGCGCATATCCGAATTGTCAATTACATCATCATGCACCAATGAACCCATATGAATAAGCTCCAATGGGACAGCAATGTTTTTCATTCGGTCAATATTATAGTCACCAAACTTGGCACTTAGTAACGTAAATACTGGTCGAATACGTTTCCCGCCGGCTTGTAGTAAATGAACTGAGGCATCATTCAATAAGTGTGAAGATGAATTCAACGCTTGTTCCAATTCGTTTTCGATGACTTCTATATCTGATTTAATATCGGCATATAGCATTTTGATTTTCATCTTTTCCACGCGTCAAAACCTACTCCCACTTTTATTTCTTCTTAAAACCCATGTGCATAGCTGCTGCCCCACCGCTATATGGTTTATATGTGACATTCTCATATCCGGCTTCCCGGAACATTTGCGCTAATTTTTTCATGCCGGGAAAATCATTCGCGGACTTTTGCAGCCATGAATACTCTTTGTAGCTTTTCGCAAAAATCTTTCCGAACAGCGGCATAATATGATTAAAGTAAAAACGGAAAAGCTGGCGATATACCGGAATTTCTGATTGGGAAGTTTCCAGACATACTACCATTCCTCCTGGTTTAACGACCCGATTCATTTCACGCAATACTTGCATATAATCGGGTACATTTCGTAAGCCAAAGCCAATTGTTACATAATCAAATGTATTATCTTCAAATGGTAGTTCCATTGCATTTCCGTGAATCAGTTCGATATTCGGGATATTCTCGGTTTTCTGCTTGCCGACTTTCAGCATATTTTCACTGAAATCAAGCCCTTTTACGTCCCCTTCATCACCGACAGCTTTCGATAGTGCGATTGTCCAATCAGCTGTACCGCAGCATACATCAAGGCATTTGGAACCTTTTTTTACGGCCATACGTTTCATCGTATCTTCACGCCATCCAACATGCATTTGGAAACTAATGACCGAGTTCATTTTATCGTAGCTCTCTGAAATGCTTTCAAACACTTCATGAACATGTTGTTCTTTCGATTTCGCCATTATTATTCAAGACCTTTCTAAATTCACTAAAAAGTGATGTATTGCTCAATGGAATGTTTTAATTCATCCGTTAAATCGATAATCCTCAAGTTTTCTCTCAATTGTCGCTCCATGTCATATAAATGATCCCGGAAGGCTTCAATTATAGAATCCATCATAGTCAAATCCGCTGAAAATGCCTTATTTAAAAAGCTCGGCTCCCCCTTGCTCAATAAATCGAGCTCTTTTTTCAAACGAATATAGGTTAACGTTTGCTGCATCAGCCCTGTATAGGCTGTGAAACCGTATACATCATAATATTGTGCAATCAGTTCACTTTCAATCGTCATTAAACTTTCAATCCACTGTTCAAGTGACCGTTTTTGTTCCTCGTAAATGCGGATCTGATGTTCACAACGCTTTACGATTCCTTCCGATAACTTATGAATCAAAAAAATATTGCCCGTTTGTGCAAGTAACTGATAATACCGACCACTATAATAATCACCGGAAAGGACAAGCAATTGCTGTTCTTTACTCGTTGCTTCCACTTCCTTCACTTTTTCGTGCTCTGTCAGTGAAGCATGGACAATTCCCACTGTGACCGCACTGATCTGATGTTCATCGGTCATAGGAGCGCCATTTAAAAAAGGAAGCTGAATGAAAAACAGCTGTTCTTCCTGTAGAGTCGGTTGTCCAACATTTTGAAGTAATGCTCTATGATGAACATGCTGTAGAATATTAGATTTTAACTTCTGAACCGATTGTGTAATAGATGTTGCATTCATAGAAATTACTCCATTTCAATGTGATAAAGCTTACGTACATTTTAATATTTATATGAGAATTACGAGATGTTACTTTTTACTTTGTACGACACCATGTGCAGAGTGAATTTTAGCTTTCCCCCGGATTTTCATGGCAGATGTATGTTCAGTAAACTGGGCGATCATAACTTCTCCCGCATCCAGTTTTTCTGAATGGTGAAATTTTGTATCTGTCCCGCGTGTTAAACCAATAACATGTACACCATCTTCTTCTGCTTCGATAATAATATACTCTGATTGTCCCATTATACAATCTCCCCACGTGTTAATTTCTTTGTCTATAATACCATAACTGTTATTATTATTTCATTTGGATGAATGTATTCACTTCATTGCGCTTTATATCATCCTGTTCATAAATGCCGCGTGCAACAGCTGTCACGGTTTTAGAACCCGGTTTTTTCAATCCGCGCATTGTCATACACATATGTTCCGCTTCCACAACAACATATACTCCTTTAGGATTGAGCATTTCCATAATAGTATCCGCTACAGTTGATGTAATGCGTTCCTGAAGCTGAGGGCGGCGTGCTACTGATTCGAGGCAGCGTCCGAGTTTACTTAAGCCGGCAACTTTTCCGTCTTTAGGTATGTAGGCGATATGGGCTGTTCCGTAAAATGGAACTAAGTGATGTTCACACATTGAATAAAATGGAATATCTTTCACTAAAACTAGTTCCTCATGATCTTCATGGAATACCGTACTGAAATAATCACGCGGATCTTCCTGTAAGCCGCTGAACATCTCCGCATACATTTTTGAAACACGTTTTGGTGTATCCAGTAATCCTTCACGCGTCACATCTTCACCAACTGCTTCCAAAATCATTTTTACTGCTTCTTCTATCTTTTTTAAATCGACATTCGACATGAAACAAATTCCTCCTACAAACCAAAACGTTTATTATGTATAAATCTATATCTAATTATTTTTATTCTATATTAAATTTCCCGCTAACCAATTATAGGTTAGCAAAAAAGGTTAAATGCACTCTTGAATCGTAGCACATAAAGCTCATAAGTTCAAAACAGTTATACTATTTTTAGCATAGTCAGGTAAAAACAACTGAAATGAACAAAAGCGCCAAAGCGCCCGTTCAGCTACGATTGGGCAAAACGCCACTTCCTGATAGTGTGAGAAGCTGACGCTTAAGCCGAAGACGTAAAAAAGAGCAGCTCTCAGTTAGACTGAGAGCTGCTCTATGTACCTCGAGAAACTGAATTATTTTACAGCGTCCTTAAGTGCTTTACCTGGCTTGAAAGCAGGTACTTTAGAAGCAGCAATTTCGATTTCCTTACCCGTTTGTGGGTTACGACCTTTACGTGCTGCACGCTCACGAACTTCAAAGTTACCAAAACCGATTAATTGTACTTTGTCACCCTTTGCAAGAGCATCTTGAATTGTATCAAATACAGCTTCAACTGCTTTAGAAGCGTCTTTTTTAGAAAGACCTGCAGCTTCAGCAACAGAGTTTACTAATTCTGTTTTATTCACACCATTCACCTCCTCTCAAAGGGTCATGAATCTAAATCCTGTAAAAAGATTAACATACAGAAAACCGCTACGCAACTGAATTCCTCCATGTTTTGTATATATTTCGTCATTTTTTGAAAAAAAACTAAAATTACAGGACAATTCACCTATAAAAGTGAACGGCCCTGTAATCGTAGGTACTTCCTATTCCGTTAGTATGTTAAATAATAAATGTGATTAAACCTCTTTCGCCTTCATTAATTAATCTTTCCAGCATGAGGCGCATTCTGTTTTTCGCATGTGTCGGAACACTCTTCATTTTGAAACGGATACTTTCCGTAAGTACTTCGTGAAGCGGTGTTCCAAATAATTGAGTTTGCCATAATGCCTGGCGGTCAAATTCATAAGCATGCTGCAAGTCTTTCAGCAAGTGCTGACTGTGGAATTCGGATCCGATCAGTGGCGAGAATTCCGCTTCCATATCAATTCGGATAATGTGGTAAGAAGGAGCTTTCGCCTTCATACGCACACCATAGAAATTATTTTGTTCGATCAGCTCCGGCTCGCTCGGATCAAATTCATCCATCGCAGGCAATGTGACACCATAGCCGTGTTCCTTCGCCTGTTCAATCGCATCGCGGAATCTACGCTGTGCCGCTTTTGCCTCTGAAGCTTCCTTAATAAAGAGGAGCCACTCTTTCTTTGTATCGATTGGTTTTTCAAGAAACTCGGTACACGTTTCCTTATAGTAATCATTGTGAATGTTGACACGTAATGTCGCAATCCCCTGTCCCGCATCAATATTTTCAACGGTGCAACTTTCGACAAAATCGATTTCGCGAAGCAGTTGACTCGCTGCTTCCACGTCACGGATTTTCATTGAATCATCTTGTAATTGCGCCGTCGCAAATGCCAATGTTTCATTTAAATGGTGAGTATCATCTAAAACATCCAACCATTCCGGTTTTTCCACTTGAATTTCATTTACATTAAATTCAAATAACGCTTCTTGCAAAATGAGCATGACATCGTTCAACTGCATATGTTGAATCGCTGTCGGAATTACAGGAACATCATACTTCTGTGTAAGAGCATTTTGTAAATGCATTGTTTCAGCTGAATGCGGTGTCGTACTATTCAGTACAATGACAAACGGCTTTCCGATCTCTGTAAGCTGATCGATAATTTGCTGTTCCGCTTTTTCAACTGCTGCTCTCGACATCCCATTTACTGTTCCGTCTGTTGTCACAACAATTCCGATATTGGCATGGTCACGAATTACTTTATCGGTACCGATTTTTGCAGCCTCCTGAAACGCTATCGCTTCATTATGCCACGGTGTTTGCACAAACTTCGGTCCTGACTCATCCTCATAGCCTTTTGCTCCATCAATCACATAACCTACACAATCTACTAATCTAACACGAAACGGTATTGCACTTTCCCCAAAGGCAACCGTAGTTCCCTGTGCTGGGACAAACTTTGGTTCAGCCGTCATGATAGTAGGCCCAGGTGAGCTTTGAGGAAGTTCATCCATCGCCCGCATACGGTCCTCGGCATTTTCGATATTAGGTAAAATCACGCCTTCCATTACCTTCTTAACAAACGTGGATTTCCCTACCCTAACAGGTCCTACAACGCCGATATAAAGATCACCATTCGTACGTTCTGCCAATTGCTGAAAAATATGCTCGCTAATTGTATTGCCTCCTTTATATACCGTAATCTTCTCCAATTAGAAGTATTCATTATCAAAACACTATATGTACCGAGATTTTTAAATATGAAAAAGGTGTGCAGAAAGATTTAACTTTTTTGCACACCTTTTTTGTTTAATTTTCTTTTTTCGTCGGATCATACATAATGACAGGCTCATTATTTTCACCTACCGTATATGGCAGTGAGTATGCAGGAACAACCGGGAAGTTTTCCACTAAAATCTTTCGGATATCCTCACCCGGTTCCGCTGTAATATTGTTGTCTTTCATGTACGTATATAAATCAATCGAATAATCGACATACAAATCCCCTTCAGCAGATACGACAATCGGCAGTTGATTGTTCGAATAAGGACTTTGTACAGTAACATCTTCTTTATAGCCAATATTCTCGAAGTTTACCGTGTAAACATGCTCAACTATTTTATCTTTGAATTGCGGATAAGTTGTCCCTTTAAAGCGGATATTAATTTCGCGAATTCGCTCAGGTGTTCGCAAATCGACGAGCTTTACAGTAGGGTTTTCTTCCGGATCCCAAATAATATATTGGAATATACCGCCCTTCTCATAGGAGTTTGCCGGCGGTGAGCCGATATATTTCGGGATAAGCTTTTCAAAATCGATTAAGTATTTAATGAAGATGTCTGTATCCTGGTCACGAGTCTTAATCGGAAGGACCCCCGTATCTTCACGATATTCATTGACCGCACGCTGTACACCTGCAAGCATATCGACATCAGGCCTTAAGCTGGACTGGTCAAAATTTGTCGGTGAGCCACAGCCTGTCAGCACTAAAATGACCAGTGACAAAAGAACAAACCATTTTGATGATTTCATATTATGTATTTCCCCCTATATTAGTTCGGCCATGTAAGTACGACAAGAACCATTAATAATGTGCCGATAAAAAACATGACATATGCTACTAATTTCAATAAAATTGACAAAAACATATTATGTACCCACTTACGGACTGCTGTAATAATGAGAATTGAGATTAATAGTAAACCAATCGAATAAAAAGAAACCCACATAACATCTAATGCATGCATGCTCGCTAATGGGCCACGTGCAGAATTTAAAAGTAAATTTGATAGTGGATTCATGAGCTGCAAAGTAAGTTGCACTATTAAAACCGCCTTTCTATTTATTGTTGTTACCGCTAATAATTATAGCCTTTTCAGGTAAAAAAAAACAGGAGGCATACTAGTATCCCTCCTGTTTTGTGACAAATTATTAAATTAATTGGAAATCATGCAAAATATACTAGTTCAGCTCATCTCATCAATTTCGCTTTTTTTCGTGCGCAGCATTAAGGATTCAACCAATGCTTTCGGTTCCATATGATTAAACAGCACATCATACAATGCTGATGTTATCGGCATCGAAACATCGTATTTTTTTGAGAGCTGGTATGTAGCCTTTGTTGTACGTACACCTTCCACTACCATTCCCATCTCATCCAATACTTGCTCAAGCTTCATTCCTTTGCCGAGCATATTGCCCGCGCGCCAGTTTCGGGAATGGACACTTGTACATGTAACGATCAAGTCGCCCATACCTGTCAGACCGGCAAACGTAAACGGGTTGCCGCCCATTTTTACACCGAGACGCGTAATTTCGGCTAAACCGCGTGTAATTAAGGCCGCTTTCGCGTTATCGCCAAAGTTCAGACCATCCGTCAGCCCTGCAGCAAGCGCAATGACATTTTTCAGCGCACCGCCAATTTCCACGCCTATTACATCATCATTTGTGTAGACACGCAAATATTGATTCATAAATAGATCCTGCACTTTTTCTGCAGCCTCTAAATTTTCACAAGCAGCCGTTACAGTTGTCGGATGTTTTAAAACGACTTCCTCTGCGTGGGAAGGACCTGATAACACAACGATATCACTTACCGCATTGTCAGCAAGGCTTTCCTTCATCAGTTCGGAAATACGCAATAATGTATCCGGTTCAATTCCTTTCGAAACATGGACAAATAACGCTTTCTCCGTTATATAGTCCGAAATTTTGCCGCAAACTTCCCGGATTCCTTTTGTCGGTACTGCCATCACAATAGTAGAACCATGTTTTGCAGCCTCTTCCAGATTTGAAGTCGCCTTTAAATTACTCGGCAAAACCGTATTCGGCAAATATTTTTTATTTGTATGCTGTTCATTAATTTCAGCTGCCTGATCTTCGCGATGCGACCAAACGAGCGTATTATGACCGTTTTCCGCTAAAACGATGGCCAGTGCCGTTCCCCAGGAACCTGCTCCTAAAACTACTACATTTTCCATTAAAAAACCCCCAATTCCACTTAAAGTCTGTTGAAAATTAATCCTTCAAGTCAAACCCTATTATGAACAAAAACGCTAGTTCATTTGCATAAACTAGCGCCCTTTTTATTGAATTTTAGTCACGAGCACGTGTAATGAGGCGTATTGGAGTTCCTTCAAAATCGAAAGTCTCACGAATACGGTTTTCTAAGAAGCGCTCGTATGAGAAGTGCATCATTTCCGGTTCATTTACGAATACAACGAATGTCGGTGGTTTAATCGCCACTTGTGTTGCATAGTAAATACGTAAACGACGACCTTTATCTGTTGGTGCAGGATTACGTGCGATTGAATCTTCAATTACTTCATTTAAAATTGATGATTGAATACGCATCGCATGATTTTCACTAACACGCTTGATAATCGGTAAAATATTGTGGACACGCTGTTTCGTTTTTGCCGAAACGAAAACGATCGGTGCATAATCTAAAAACAGGAAGTGTTCACGAATTTGCTCTGTAAAGATATTCATCGTTTTCTCGTCTTTTTCAATTGCATCCCATTTGTTTACAACGATAATGATTGCTTTGCCGGCTTCATGTGCATAGCCTGCAATTTTTTTATCCTGTTCCTGAATACCTTCATCCGCATTCAGAACGACTAAAACAACGTCTGAGCGTTCAATCGCGCGCAATGCACGGAGTACCGAATACTTTTCAGTTGATTCGTATACTTTCCCTTTTTTACGCATACCCGCTGTATCGATAATAACGTAATCTTGTCCATCATATGAGTACGGAGAGTCGATTGCATCACGAGTTGTTCCTTGGATTTCACTTACAATAACACGGTCCTGACCTAAAAAGGCATTCACAAGTGATGATTTCCCTACGTTCGGGCGTCCGATTAACGAGAATTTAATCGTATCATCATCATATTGTTCTTCATCCGGGTTCGGGAAGTGTTTCGCACACTCATCCAATAAATCCCCTAAACCTAAACCATGTGAACCTGAAATCGGCCAAGGCTCACCGAAGCCCAATGAATAGAAGTCATAAATCATATGACGCATGTCCGGGTTATCAATTTTGTTAATTGCAAGTACTACCGGTTTTTTTGTTTTATATAAAATTTTTGCTACTTGCTCATCTGCAGCCGTAACACCTTCACGTCCATTAGTCATGAAAATAATAACGTCCGCCTCATCAATTGCGATTTCCGCTTGCTGACGGATCTGTTCTAAAAATGGCTCGTCCCCAATTTCAATACCACCAGTGTCGATAATATTAAATTCATGTGCTAGCCAATCAGCCGAACTATAAATACGGTCCCGTGTTACACCTGGAATATCTTCCACGATCGATACACGTTCTCCAACAATTCGGTTAAAAATTGTCGATTTACCTACGTTCGGACGTCCTACGATGGCGATTACTGGTTTTGTCATCTGTACTTCATCCTTCCAAACTCTTGTCTTTCCGTATTATACACGAATTTGACTATTATATCATTTTTTCATAACATTCAAAATCGATTTCGATTTATCGTCAAACTTTTCGGGGACTATAATTTTCTAAAAAAGCGGGAAATTATCTAATATAACGTGACTAGTTCTAATAAGTAGGCGGTCTTCTAATATATTTCCCAAAAGTTCTAAAATGAATGCCATATGTTCAAATATTGCATGCAATTCTTCTAAAATCCCACTCGCTTTTTCTAATAAACTATAAATTTGTTCTAATAATTTCATGCTATGAGCTTCCCAAAAAGCAAAAAACCGCCCACATAAGCATCCTTATATGGGCGGTTTTCGTAATATTATTTTTTGAATCCTTTTAGCTGATCACCGATAACATCGCTGAAAGAGAAACCTTTATTTTCTTCAGGCAGCTCGTAATCGAAGTCCTCGTCGCTCGCAGAATCTTCCTGCAATGCTTTAATGCTTAGTGCAAGGCGTTTTTCTGCTTCATTTACCTCAAGTACTTTTACTTCCACCTCTTGTCCGTCTTTTAAGACTTCATGAGGTGTTGTAATATGCTTGTGGGAAATTTGAGAAATATGGACAAGACCTTCAACACCAGGGAATACTTCCACAAAAGCACCGAATGTAACAAGACGTTTTACAGTACCTGTTAAGATGGCACCTTTAGAAGCCTTCTCTTCGATGTCTGTCCATGGACCAGGCAAAGTATCTTTGATCGATAATGAAACACGCTCATTTGGAATATCGACTGAAAGCACTTTTACAGTTACAGATTGTCCTTCCTGTAATACCGTAGAAATATCTTCAACATGTTCATGTGCCACTTGTGAAATGTGGACTAATCCATCAATGCCGCCCAAATCAATGAACGCACCGAATTTCGCCAAGCGCTGAACTGTACCTTCCAGCATATCCCCTTGATGGATATTTTGAATCACTTGTTGCTTTTTCGACGCTTTCTCTTCATCTAATACTGCACGATGAGATAAAATAAGTCGGCCTTTTTCTTTATCTAACTCTGTAATTTTTAAACGTAAAGTTTTGCCTTTATAATCCTCAAAATCTTCGACAAAATAATCTTCAACGAGTGAAGCCGGAACGAAACCGCGCACGCCTAGATCGACGACAAGTCCGCCTTTCACAACATCTTTTACTTCTGCTTCGAATACTTCACCAGATTCGAATTTCGCTTTTAATTCATCCCACGCGTGCAGTGCATCTACTTTGCGTTTCGATAATACAAAATTCTCTTCTTCAACTTTCGTAATCATAAGCTCTAGCTGATCGCCAACTGAAACTATATCAGAAGCTTTTTCAATGTGTAAGCTTGAAAGTTCGCTAATAGGTATAATCCCGTCGAAAGGTGCCCCCTCGATCGAAACCGTTACTGACTTTTCTTCAACCTGTTCAGCAACACCTTTCACAATATCTCCTTCTTGAAATTTTTGGTTTGACCCTAAATTCATTTCCTCAGACATATGTAGCCCTCCTTCGCGTATTCCACTTTTATTTTATTCGATAAGTTCTACAAAAACAAAAAATAACCCTTTATTTTCAGAAATTTCGTACGTTAGCTTCATTTTTTAATAGTGTTTACTGCATTTTTTGCTGCGCTAATTTCAAAATTTCCTGCGCCGCTTCATCAATTGATAAATGCGTCGTATCTAAAAATAAAGCATCTTCTGCTTGGATGAGCGGTGAAGCTTCACGTTCACTATCAAGCTTGTCCCGCAGTGCAATTTCCTTCTGTAATGATTCGATCGTTGAAGGAATACCGCGGCGTTCATTATCCAGGAAGCGTCGATGTGCACGTTCTTCAACTGTTGCAGACATGAAGATTTTAAGCTCAGCATCTTTTAAAACATGTGTTGCGATATCACGGCCGTCCATGACAACCCCGCCGTCCGCAGCCAGCTTTTGCTGCATCGCTACAAGAATTTCACGAATATTGGCATGTGCCGCAACTTCTGATACATTTGCCGTAACTTCATTTGAACGAATAGCCTGTGACACATCTTGTCCATCCACAAAAACGAGTTGTCCCTGCTCCGACGGTTTTAATGTAATCACCGTTTGCTGCAGCATTTTTTCAATCGCTTCTGCGTCATGTAATTGTATGTTTTCTTTCATCGCTTTATACGTCACTGCCCGATACATTGCACCTGTGTCGATATATGTAAATCGAAGTGCTTCGGCTACAATTTTTGCAATGGTACTTTTTCCTGCACCTGCAGGACCATCAATTGCAATTTGAATTTTTTTCATCATAATTAACTCCCTACTTTCCGTTGCTATTGTATCATAACGGAAAAAAATTTTACCTTCTTTACGCTATATTTTTTTGAAAAAAACTGGCCGTCCATAACATTCGTTTCAGTTATTTAAAAAGGTCTAAAAAGTAAAATACTTTTTAGACCTTTCGCTTATAATTCATTCATTTCTTTTTTGCGGATCATTACTTGTCGTTCGAAGCAGAATCGGACAATCTGCTGTTTATCATAATCATCCGTATCCGTGAAATTCAATGCTGCCATTTTCATGTCATTTCGTTCGAACATGTTCACGACTCTCGCATCTGTTTCGACATAGCGGATTTCGCCATTTACAAATGGCAGGACGACGAAAGCCTTAACTGTATCGCCTTCAGTAAAATTGACCGGTGACTTAATATGAATCAATGTTCCCCCGGCGCTTATGTCTTCGGCCGCAAACTGAAATTTCTGTCCGTCATGTTCTACGGCAATATCTACAGGTGTTTCTACACGAACATATTCGCGGCGCTGAATTTTAATAAACTCTTCAGGTGGTGGACACGCAAGCAGTATCATTTGAACATTGCCGCCTTTACGTCCTAAAACTTCTGTATTAAAGCAGTAACTTTCCTTTTTTTCCGTACTGAAAGTTGCACGGAATTGTGCGCCATCTATTAAAAAAGCGATTTTTTTAGTTGCCGTATTAATTGGATAGTCGATAAAAATCATATTGTCCTGCCGATCAACTACACGACATTTAAATTTTTCGACCCTTTCCGTATAGGTTGGCTCCAGCGTTAGTTGTGTTCCAATTTTTAGTTCCATTTGCCTCTCCCCATAAGAAATTATTGATACTTTATTATCTCACGGGAATGTAAATATAGCTATATTTTTACAATTATTTTTACTGGACCTAGCACCTTCTACATACTGCTAAAACACTTTTTCGTTTTTGATCACTTCATGTGTTTCCGTATCGATTACTATGCGATACGTATCCTGTGTCTTATTGTCGAGCCTTGCAATAACTTCATAACATTTACGCAGCTCCAGATTTCCATTGCCAGTATAAATCTTTTGCACTTGTTCGACACCTACATGATCCGCAAAAAACTTATCCCAGTCGATCGGCACTTCACCTTGATCTTTTATTTTTTCTTCCTGAATATATTCCATTGCGTTGACACCTAAAATTTCCGCGTTATCCTTCGCAATTTTTACTTGAATACTATCCGGATAAATTAAAGCTTCATCATCGCCATGCACTCTCGTAAATACGAGATGCCATGCTTCATGATTTTCCCTTGTTTCGGAAAGTTTCACATCAGTGTAGCCTACTTTATTCATAAAGCTTTTTGCGGTATTCAAAATTTCTTCATGTGAAAGTGCATCCTTTTTCACCGGACGTTCAAGCAGGAATGACAGAAGATGGCCGCCATTTTCTGTTATGTCGGCATAGCCGATTTTCGAACCATGGATAAATTGAATATGATAGAACGGGTATGGTGCATTATCACTGCTTTTTGTCACGGTTACGATGGAATCATCGATATTCGGGAAAAACTTTTTAAAATTTTTAATGGCTTCGCTCTTCGTTATTTTTTTATCTTTTAAATGCTGTAACTCCCGCTTTTTCTCATAATCCGATTCACTCGCAGTTAATGGGAAATCGGTTTCATTATATGTTTTTAATTGTTTTGACACGTTCATAAACGGTGAATCTTTAAGGTCGGTTGTATGATTCGTTGACCATTTTTTTAAATCGCCGTCATTTTCATAAAAAGCGACAGTCGCGATATTCCATTCTTCTGCAAACGCATGTAAATTGGAAGCAACCGTACTCATTTTACCGCGCCAGTTTTCATAGTCCCCCGTTGCGGCCGCTTGTTTTGCGTTATCACCGATTTTTCCTAAATAACGCATCCATTCATTTTGTACTTCTGCCTGAATCGGTAAATTGGCGACCGTTTTTCTTAAATCACTGCTCAACCGCCAGATGGAATCCAATTCATTATTTAAAGCTTTTTCGTCCTGAAAGAGTAAAGATTGTTCCACCGCTGTATGCAATGTCGACAATTTTTCAGTCGCTGCCGAAAGGTCCCTCGATTGGGTAGCATAAACAGCTCGCTCCAAATCCTTATTTTGTGTAAATAGATCAAAGGAAACAAAGGCTAATATGACAACAAATAAACCTAATAAATATGCAAATTTTTTCATGTTTTACCCCCGCCTATAAGCAGAAAATATGCTCACCAATTTGTTTGATTTGAGGTCTAGACCAAATCCAATTACTTGTCGCTGTTACAGGATTAAAATAATACAGAGCATTCTCGGATGGGTCCCAGCCGTTTATCGCATCCAACACAGCCTGTTTGGCACGTTCATTTGGAGTAAGCCAAATCTGGCCGTCCGCAACAGCTGTGAAAGCTAATGGCTGGAAAATAATTTCCGAAATCGTATCCGGAAATTCCGGAGACTCCAGACGGTTCAAAATTACGGCCGCAACAGCAACTTGTCCTTCATACGGCTCGCCTCGCGCTTCTCCGTATACGGCATTCGCTAAAATTTGAAGATCCTGCTCTGTGTAGCCTGGTGGAAGCTGCATGGAGGTTGTACTATTTGAGCTTTTTCCGCCATTTCCACCTTTTTTCACCTGATTTTCCAAAGCGACACCGCCATAATACGTGAAGCTGTTCCCGGCATTAATCTGTTTATGAACCCACGCTTTGTCGAAATCCGAATTATTCTCGAGTTTTTCCTTCGTAGACCGTCCGGCAATCCCGTCTACAGGAAGCCCGTATTGCTCCTGGAAATTACGAAGTGCCCAATAGGTTCCGTAACCAAATTTCCCGTCAATTTTCCCATGATAGAAACTTAAATATTGAAGTCGTGCCTGTAACTCAATTACATCGTCACCAAATGCACCTCGTTGCACATCCTGACCTGAAAATGCAAATGTATGACTTACAAAACTACTTGATATAATGATTACGAACAAGACGATTTTTTTCATTGACATTTCCACTCCTTTTTCAGTAGGATGTAGAAATTTGAAAAGTTTATACATTCGAAAGATGCTTTTTTCAATCTATAGAGCATATTTTTATCACTTATTTAGAGTTTAATAATCCGTTTTTTACATAGAAAAAGGTTTGCTACAAAAATATTTGTAGCAAACCTTTTAGAAATGGTTACTGCGGGATAAGTGTTCAATTAGATGTTCATGTGCCTGCTTGACTTTACGTAATGCAAACGTCCATAAAAATAACATGAACGGCAGCATCGCATACAAAAAGTATTCTTCTAACATTAAAATTGAATTATACATAATATGAAGACCTACAGGGGCAAAAAGGGCAAGCGCAATATACCTCTTCTGTATTTCGTCACTTGAAAACTTTCCTTTTCCGTAATAGTAACCCATCACTACACCGAACAATGCATGACTCGATACCGGCAATAACGCCCGCATAAATGCCTGATCAATCCCGAAAGATAATAAATAGAGGACGTTTTCCACAGTAGCAAATCCTAATGAAACTGCGGCACCGTACAAAATACCGTCATACGGATCGTCAAACTCGATATGGCGTAAAATTACGGCTAAAATAATGAGCCATTTTACGAATTCTTCTATCGAACTGGTGAATATTGCATTGATAAAATAAGGATTCGAAAATGTCTGTTCTTCTTTAATGACAAATTGTATAAATAAAACAGGGAATGTTATAACCCCGCCATATATGAAAGAATGCATTAATGTACGCCGTGGCTCGGTATCCATCTCATTGCGTAAATAAAAGTAGCTTAAAAGGGCTAAACCCGGCGCAATCGCTGCTGATAATAGTATAAACATCATGCCGGCTCCTCTCGTTTCTCGACTCATAAATAGTATAGCACTATTTTTTTCAAAGCAGTGTAGCATACCCAATATTTGTCTAGAAAATATAAAAACTCGGCTATTTTCATGCCGAGTTCCTATCATTAATGCATAAAAGTATCAAAATTCGTATTGCCGTTCGCAATCATCAACAGGAGTTTCATACGGGCTTTCTTCGGATCAAAGTCCCCGCCCATGATAACGCCGGCATCTTTCAAGTAATTCGCACTGCTGTAATAATCATATGTCGGGAATACTCGTCCTTCTTCAGTCGATGTCGTTAACACAACTTTCGTTCCTTTTTGACAAAGCTTTTCAATTGCGCCCATCATTTTCGGTGCAACTTGACCTCGACCTGCTCCGACCAGCACAATACCTTCAACATCTGCTTCGTAGAGGGCATCCAATATAATGGAACTTGCACCTAAATAAGCAAATACAATTTCAACAGCAGGGTAGCTTTCTTTTATATTATATACTTCTTTATGTGTTGGCTTCTGGTAAATGATGACCTCGTCGTTATCGATAAATCCAAGCATCCCATAGCCGATCGATCCAAAGCCGTTAATGCTTGAGGAATGCATTTTTTTCACGTATTTGGAATGAATGATTTTTTCATTAAAGACAACGCACACCCCGATATTTTTCGCCTCTTCATTCGAAGCAACCAATAAGGAATTCCGGAGATTTGAATAGACATCTGTACCAATATCGCCTGGTGATTTTTGCGAACCCGTTACAATAACCGGGCGTTCATCATGAATTGTCAGCTCTAAAAAGTAGGCCGTCTCCTCTAAACTGTCCGTACCATGTGTAATGACAATCCCGCTCACCGTTTGATCTTCAAATACATTTTTGACCGTTTGATTCAGTAGATTTAAATTTTCGAATGTCATATGCATCGATGGGATCTGGTATAAATCAATCAGTTCAATATCCATCTCATTTTCAAGCTGGCACATCGATAAAATGGCTTGCCCATCCAGCTTGCCGGACTCCAGTTTGTTTTTCTCGTTGCGTGTACTTGCAATCGTTCCACCTGTTGTAATCAGCACTACTTTTTTCTTCACAACATTCACCCCTTATGTAGTTTGACGAGCAATTTTTTGAGCAATCATATTCCCATGAAAGCGGCCGTTTTCTATAAAGATTTCATTGGCATTATTTCCCGCAGCAATGACACCGGCAATAAATAGATTTTCTACATTTGTTTCCATTGTTTCAGGATCGAACGTCGGTCTTCCTGTTTGTTCATCAATCTCGACGCCCATTTCACGAATGAAACGGTGATCAGGGTGATAACCGGTCATTGCGAATACGACATCATTGGCGAGTGTTTCTTGTTGTCCCTCAATTTCGACAATGACTTCCTTCTCTTTGATTTCTTTTACTTCTGTATTGAAGTGCATTGAAATCTCGTCTTCTCGTACAAGACCTAAAAATTCCGGCAATACCCATGGCTTAATGCTCGGCGAATAATCATTGCCACGATAGATGACCGTCACATGTGCGCCTGCTTTATTAAGCTCCAATGCTGCATCAATTGCAGAGTTTTTCCCGCCGATGACCAGTACATTCAAATCGAAAAACGGGTGTCCTTCCTTAAAATAATGATGCACTTTCGGAAGATTTTCGCCTGGTATATTCAAATAGTTCGGATGATCGTAATAGCCCGTTGCAATGACTACATACGGTGTTTCATAACTGTCCTTATCAGTGCGCACATGAAATAAACCATCCGTTTTTTTAACACTTTCCACTGTTTCAAAACGATTGACTTGAAGGTTTTTCGCCTTCACGACTTCGCGATAATAGACAAGTGCCTGATTGCGTTTCGGTTTTCGTTGTTCAATAATAAACGGCACATCCCCGATTGCCAGCTTTTCACTCGTACTAAAAAAAGTTTGATGTGTCGGATAATTGTAAATCGCATTGACAATATTACCTTTTTCGATAATGACTGGCGACAATCCGATATTTTGTAGTTCAATCGCTGCAGCTAATCCACATGGACCTCCACCAACAATGATTGCATCTACCTTTTGCATACTAACATCTCCTTATTCCAATTCCTATAAATCGCTTTTCTCTCATTTTACATCTTGTTCAAATTTAATTGTAATAAGATGACTTTCCGGCTTTGCACAGAGACGCAGCGGGACAAGCGTCGTACCATACCCGTTACTGACAAGTTCATAGCGGTTTTTCACTTTTTTAAAATATCCGTGTGGCTGCAGTCCGAATTTACCGAGACGCATTTGCCCGCCATGTAAATGTGCCCCAATACTGAGCAGTGGCTGAAACTGCTTATGTACTTTGCCGAACAGTTCCGGATTATGCGCAATGAAAACGGTGTTCTTTTCTTCGCATTGCCCGATTGCCTGCTGGATGTTCTGTTCTTCCGGACGATATGAAACTGCGCTCACAGACAGCTTATTTTTGCTTTTGAGACTGATTGATTCATTCTCAATAATATGGATTTGATGGTCTTTCAGCAGTTGACGCAGTTTTTGTTCACCAAATTCAATATCATTATTGCCCCAAATAAAATAAATAGGGCCCAGTTTTTTTAGCATGCGTATATTATGGAGCACTGTATCTTCAGAAGTCCGACGATCGACAAAATCTCCCCCTATGAGGACAGCCTGTATATTTTGATCAATCGAATCAATCATCGCCTCATTAATTTTGCGCGCATGTGTATCCGATATAAAATAAAGATGGATTGTTTCATTATCGCCAATTGCTTTCACTTCATGTGACCGGATGTTATTTTCATGTGCTTCTTTATACATATAGAGAAGCACTGAAATACAGGCGATTCCGATAAAACTTATTATGACCATACACGGTCCTCCAATTCAAAAAGGCTAATAACACAATAGCCTGATGTAATGCTTTCATAACCATTAATTTCACCTAGTGTTTACTAAGTATTTAAAATAACAAATTTCTTTCATAAAGAAAAAGACGAGAGCCGGAACGGTTCGTCTTTTTACTAGTCATTATACAAGTGAGAAAAATTATGGAACAATTACTAAAACTTGCCCTGTCGAAATACTGTCCGATGATAAATTGTTGGCAGCTTTTATTTTATTAACATATTCAGGACTACCATTACCGTAGTACTTTAATGCGATGCGGTATAGATTGTCAGTCGATTGTACAGTATGTGTTTTTTGCTGTGCTTTAGCCGCTTCCTGAGCAGCTTTTTTCTTTGCTTCCTGCTCTTTCGCTTTAGCCGCAGCCGCTTTCTGTGCTTCTTCCGCTTTTTTTATTTCTGCCGCTTCTTTTTCAGCTTTTTCTTTTGCGATTTGTGCTTCCGCCTTTTTCGCTTCTTCAGCAGCTAACTTTTCTTTTTCCGCTTTCGCTTTAGCCTCATCCACTTCGGCCGAGTTATCATCATTTTTTTCTTCTTTATCTTCGTCATCGTTAGTAGCAGCTGGCTGTGTTTTCGGATCCTGTTTTTGAATCTCCACTACTAAGTCATCCTTCTTATCCACGTTTACATTTTCACTTGCAGATGTGTTCGGTTCATAGATTAGCCACACATAAGCTAGAATAACTAAAGGGATAAAAATTAAGATAACTGTTAACACCGTCATAATTGGGTTTGTTTGTTTTTTTCCGTTTTTCTTTCGATGTCGGCTAACACGTGACATTTTTGTACCTGACTCATTATGTAGGTCAATCTCTTGACGATGCTCCTCTACCTTCTCCCGGTAATCTTCTTTTGTCATGGCCTTCACCCCTCCAACTACTAAAAATTATAACTTTATTATGACCAATTTCTACATAAAAGTAAACGGTTCGATAGTAGATTAAGAGTTTATTAACAATATTTTCTTGAGACGGTGTTGCCAATTGGTCATTTTAATCATAGTTTTTGAAGGATCTCTCTCTTCCACCAGTTCAGACACATCGATTCCACAGTTGGAACAGCAATTTTCCTGCTGCTTCGTCAATTGCTGACCAAAGTACTGAACGACTTGCTTCCTCATACATTCTGTACCTTCTATAAGCTTTAAAACGAGCTGGACTTCTTCAAATTTCTTAATCTGTAAATTCAGCATCCGATTCTTTACTTCCTCGGCAGATTCACGTGCCAGCCAATAACTCAGCACACGGAAAACGACTTCCGACATTTCCCCGTTTGCAAGCAAGGACTGCGGCTGTTCACCAGCAGCCATCACTTCTGTGAACCGGTCCACATGAATATTTTTCGGCAAATCTTCTGACGCGATAAATTTTGCAAATTGCTCATCACCGTCACAATATAATAAAAAGGCAACTGCTTTTTTGCCATCACGACCAGCCCGCCCAATTTCCTGCATATAGTTCGACAATGTTGCAGGCATTGTTTCATGAATAACTTGACGAACATTTTCTTTATGGACACCCATACCAAATGCATTTGTCGCTACTATCCATTCAAGCTGACCGGCTAAAAATTGCTGCTGTATAAATTGTCGGTCCTGTGCTTCCTTCCCGGCATGATAAGCGGCCGCCGAAATATTTTGCTGTAGAAGCTGTAAACTGATCGCTTCTGCTTTTGACCGGGATTGCGTATAAATGATGCCCGGACCGTCTGTATTTTTCACATGTTCAATAATCCATTCAATCTTTTCCTCACGCTCTGAAAACAGTTTTTTCACTAAATGAATATTGTCTCTGTTTACAGCGTGCATATAGTGAAAAGGTGCATTCATTTTTAAATAGGATTGGATATCCGCCAAAACCGTATCCGTTGCTGTGGCGGATAATGCAAGAATAGGCGGACGATTCGACTCCGATAATATTTCACCAATCCGTAAATAGTCCGGTCGAAAATCAAATCCCCATTGCGATATACAATGTGCTTCATCCGCAACAATTAGCGAAAGTTCCATCGCTTGAATTCTTGCCTTTACTTGCGGCTGCAACAGCATTTCCGGAGATACGAAAATAAACCGGTACTCTCCCAAAAAGTGTAAGGCATACCTTTTCTGGTCTGGTGTTAAAAAGGAATTCAATGCGACAACTCGTTTTTCCCCCATTTGCTTTAGCTGATCGACCTGGTCTTGCATGAGTGATAATAGCGGCGACACAATCAGCACCGGTTTTTGAAATAAATAGCCCGGCAGCTGGTAACAAAGGGATTTCCCCATTCCGGTCGGCAAAATGGCCACAACGTCTTTGCCCGCCACTATATTTTTGATGATTTCTTCTTGTCCTGGCCGGAATGCATCATAGCCGAAATGTTGCTTTAAGGCACTTTGTAAATTCATATATGGGTCGCTCCTTTCGCCATTGTTAGCCGAAGTTGAAAATAGCTTAGCTGCGGCAGTAATTCTTTCAATGTTTTTAATCGTTTCGTATCATAAGCTTCGACCGCACCTAAAATTTGTTGCTGTTCTTTGGTTGATACAAATGGCTCTATCGAAAAGTTCGGTTCATTCATCGCAAGTTCGACAATATGATCTTCAATCGTACTCATTTTTAATCGACGGATATGACTGATTTCTTCCAATGTTCTTCCCGCTTTGTATAACTGGGCGGTTGCGTTTGCCGAAGCAGTCAGCACGACTTCCACACGTATATTTTGCATAATTTCATTCAATAGCGGGTATTGTGTTTTTTCAAGGTACAATTCATTCAACCAAGTATGCAATGCGCTAATATAGTGCAGTTGAACATCCATTTCCTGCATATTATAGCCAAATGCCAATTGCTGCCACGTAAATCCCGGTTCATTGTAGCCGGTCAATCGGTACATGAGGATGTCTTTCATGTTTTCTTCGATTGCTGTCTCGGCTATACTTGCAGATATTTCTGTGTAAATTGATTGGTGCAGCAAGCCTTTCTGATAATGGTGTCGCACTAAAAATTGACGTACCCATTGCTGTACTTGTTCATTTTTTTCAATCGGGATAAACGCTTTTTTCTGATGGAGCTGATGGGACAGGCTTTGAATAATAAGCGAAAGTCTACCGAAAAAAATATGTTCATTGCCACGGTAATGCCAGCCGTCAAACGAAAGAGGCACAGGTTTTGAGGCAAGCTGTTTTCCTTGTTCGGTCATAGTATAAAAACCATTTTCCTCTATTATAATAATACTCTTGGCAAACATGAGATCAATTTGCTCATCGAATTTATGACGAGCTAGTTTTGGGAGCAACCCAAAATAGGAATATAAATTAAAGAGGCCTACATCATGAATTGTCTGCCCTGACCGCTTCCCTTTCAATAAGTGATAGGCGGCGGAAACAGTGCGTTCCTGTTGAAAAGTATGTAAAATTTTCAAAAGAATTTGTTGGATTAGCATGTCAAATCCCTCATTTTCGTAGTATTAGGTTGAAAAGTGCCGAAAACACCATTAGAATAAGTAAGAGCTTTATGGAAACGAACGGATAAAGGAGAGGTAACAATGCCAAAATATACTATCGTAGATAAAGATACTTGTATCGCATGTGGCGCTTGTGGCGCTGCTGCACCGGATATTTATGATTATGATGATGAAGGAATCGCTTTCGTTATTTTAGATGATAACATGGGTACTGCTGAAGTTCCAGAAGATCTACTAGAAGATATGCAAGATGCATTTGAAGGCTGTCCAACAGACTCTATTAAAGTTGCAGATGAAACATTTGACGGCGACTCATTAAAATTCGAATAGTATACAAACATACGAAACGATTCCTTTTAAAGGGTCGTTTTTTATTTTGCACTTTTTTCTCATTGCGCATCTATTATTGAGATGTTATAGTTAATATTAGTAGTAGGTACTAATATTAACTATTCATTTTAGGGGTGTCGTTATGGATTTATTGCAATTAAAAGGGAAAAATATCGTCGTAATGGGTGTTGCCAATGAGCGCAGTATTGCTTGGGGCATCGCAAAACGACTATTTGATGTCGGAGCAAATGTAATTTTCACATATCGTAAAGAACGTTCAAAAGGAAAAATCGAAAAGCTTTTAACAAATTATGAAGAGCACAATGCAACTGTTATTGAATGTGACGTAAACAGCGACGAAAGCATTGCAAAAGCATTCACTCAAATCGGTGAGCAGTTTAAAGTGATTCACGGCATTATCCATTCTGTTGCATTCGCACATGCCGAAGATCTGCATAACCGCTTCGTCGAAACAACACGTGACGGCTATGCCTTTGCACAAGATACAAGTGCCTATTCGCTGATTGCTGTTACAAAAGCGGCAAAACCTTATATGACAGAAGGCGGTTCTATCGTAACGATGTCTTATTTAGGTGCACAGCGTGTTCTTGATGGCTACAATGTAATGGGCGTTGCGAAAGCTGCACTTGAAGCTTCAATGCGCTATTTGGCAGCCGATGTCGGTGCGGATAATATTCGTGTCAATGCCATTTCCGCAGGTGCCATCCGTACATTGGCAGCTAAAGGTGTACCAAGCTTCAATCAGATTCTGCATAAAATCGAAGAAACTTCTCCGTTAAAACGCAACACAAACCAGGAAGAAGTAGCTGACATGACAATCGTGATGTTAAGCCACCTATCCCGAGGAGTGACAGGCGAAACGATTTATATCGATAGCGGTTATAATATTATGGGTTAGTCCAAAGCGAATTCACTACCTCCCTTGTGAATTCGCTTTTTTTTATGTTAAAATACTGGAAAATACTGTTTATAGAGGAGCATTACGATGAAAAAGTATATTTCAGGATTATTAATGGGTGCTGTTTTAATTAGCGGTTTCTCGTTTTCAACAATGGAAGCAGAGGCAGCTACAAAAGTGAAAGCTGTCGCTTATAAAAATTGCACCGAATTAAATAAAGTCTACAAAGGTGGCGTTGCAAAAGATGCGAAAACAACGAACAAAGGCGGCAAAACAAAATATAAACCTTTCGTATCAGCAGAGCTTTACAAATTAAACGCAAAAAGTGATCGTGATAAGGACGGGATTGCTTGCGAAAAATAGGAGGAGTGAATTAAATGAAGATTCTCGCTCACCG
Organism: Solibacillus sp. FSL W7-1324; assembly: GCF_038008025.1. Lineage (NCBI taxonomy): Bacteria > Bacillati > Bacillota > Bacilli > Caryophanales > Caryophanaceae > Solibacillus > Solibacillus sp. FSL W7-1324. The sequence goes on along the minus strand of NZ_JBBOYH010000001.1, from coordinate 1,279,731 downwards.
TGGTTACAGTGCCAACTACCCCGAAAATACAATGATCGCTTTTCAGGAAGCTGCAAAGTTGGCTATTTGGGGCGTTGAATTTGATGTCCATTTAACAAAGGACAACCAGTTAGTCGTTATCCATGATGAGTTAATTGACCGTACATCAACGGGGAAAGGCTATGTGAAGGATCTGACACTGGAAGAGCTGCGGGCATTTGATTATGGCTCGTGGTTTGCGCCGGAGTTTGCTGGTCAGACGATTCCTACATTAGCGGAAACTTTGGTCATCTTTAAATCAACGCCCTTCCAGATCAATATCGAGATAAAATCGGACATTTTTGAGTATCCCGGCATTGAAGCACTCATTGCCAATGAGATTCATAGCTTTAATTTAGAAGATCGTGTCATTATTTCTTCCTTCAATCATGAAAGCATTGCTCGATTTCAGCAAATCATGCCAAATGTGAAAACCGCGCTGCTATTTGCTTCGCTTATTGTAAACTTAGAGGACTATGTCAAGACGCTTGGCGCGGATGCAATCCATATCCCCTATTACTACGGGATGCGTTCCATTGTTCAGCAAGCGATCAAGAACGGAATGACCGTCAGAACTTATACAGTCAATGATGCAAAAGTAGCCCGCCAACTCGAATCACTTGGAATTGATGCCATCTTTTCCGATATAGTAAACCTATAAAAATGAGAAAAAACTGTTTCGAAGGAATTCTTTTGCAGCAGTTTTTTATGTAATATTTAGACAATTATTAGAAAAACGCTTTCAAATAGCTAAACTTTGTTAAGTTCATTTTATCGTCAAACTTTAAAATTTTTATCCGTTTTCAACCTCATTCCTTTTGAAGTCAGACGTCTGTTTCCTGTATATTAAAGGTAACAACAAACAGATTCGGAGATGAAATGATGAATACGGAAATTTTATCATATGTAGAAAAAATGGAAGCTGCAGTACTAAACGATTTAGTTACAACTGACTCTTCTGATTTATATGAAATTGCAGTCGAAATGATTGCCGAACAAAAAGATGCGTACAAGAATATTTGCCAAGCTTATGAAGTGGTTAAGCATAACCTAGTCGGCTAAGCTTTATAAGCAAAATTAAAAGCAGTTCAAATTTACTTCCCCATAAATTTGAACTGCTTTATTTTTGTGGAAAAGTTCGCAAAAAAAAGAGGGTTCCTTATGAAAGGATCCCTCTTCTATAGTTACATCATTAAAATTAAAGTTTTACGATGTTTGTAGCTTGTGGTCCACGTTGACCGTCTTCTACTGAAAACTCAACTTTTTGACCTTCTTCAAGAGTTTTGAAACCTTCACCTTGAATAGCTGAGAAGTGAGCGAATACGTCAGAACCGCCTTCAACTTCGATGAAACCGAAACCTTTTTCAGAGTTAAACCATTTTACTGTACCTTGTGTCATAATAAATGACCTCCAATTAATTAAATTTAATAAGATCGCAATTCTTCCAAAAGAAAAAAATTCACATATTACAAAAAGTACCAACTAAACCACGAAATACTTTTTGTAATAGGTGAATTTAATGTCTTGTAACTATCTCATTGACCTTAGTATATAGCAAAAAATCGGATTTGTCTACTATAAACTCAATTTTATCTGCTTTAACAATTATTTATCGATTAAAAGATTTACACCTCAATAACTAACTAAAAGTTATTTAGTTACTTTTTTGTAAGCATTTTGTTTGCAATTACATTTTAGCGTTGGTTAATATAGGAAATGTATTACATAGAACTAGGAGGATTATTTTCATGGTATTACAAGCAAAAGAATTCCGTACAGCGGAGCATGACATTTCAGAAGTATTTTTAAATCGGTGGTCACCACGTGCTTATGCAGACACACCTGTTGCCGAAGATGTATTAAATCGTGTATTTGAAGCAGCGCGCTGGGCACCATCAGCAGGCAACAACCAGCCTTGGCGCTTTATCGTGGCAAAAACAGAAGAGGATTTAGCAAAATTCCACCCTGTTTTAATGGAAGGTAACTTAGTATGGGCTAAGCGTGCACCTGTTTTAGTATTAGTCGTTTCTGACAATACAAAAGGCTCACATGAGTTTGATGCAGGAACAGCATGGGGCTTCCTGTCACTTCAGGCAGCAAAGGAAGGTTTAATCACACATCCGATGAGCGGTATATATAAGGATGTGGCAAAAGAAGCATTTAACATTCCGGATACGTTTGATGTACATTTAGCTATTGCAATTGGCTACAAAGGCGACAAAGAAATGCTGTCTCCGGAATTGCAGGCACGTGAAACGCCATCAGGTCGCCGTCCATTAAATGAAATTGTATTTGAAGGTTCTTTTAAATAAGGTTTAAAATTGATGAGGTAACCGCATGAAGGAAATGTTCTTTCTTGCGGTTTTTTTCAGTTGTCCTCATTAATATAGAACTTAAACTTTTAGAAGCGGCTTTTTAAGCATCTCCAATAACAGTTCATATTCCTTATCTCCGATCGTGTTCCTTACCATCTTTTCTATTTTAAACTCCATCTTTTTGCTTTCATTAACAATAACGATTCCTTTTGCAGTCAAATGGGCCCTCTTTTGAACTTTTGATCCTTTTATTAATTCGGTCGTAATTAATTCTTTTTCTTGTAAGGACGTCACAAATTTATGAACCCCCTGCTTTGAAATATCTAATTGTTTTACTAATTCCGGTACTGTTACATGCCCCTCATATATATTTTTCAGGACAAACCATTCCGAACTCGTTATATGAAGGTCATTATTTTCGTTCCACATATTTTCTGCCTTTTGGCGTAACTGTTTATGTTGGCGATACAATAATTCTATAAAGTCAATCATTGTCTCTCCCCCTTCTTTCTTTCAACATCATTCTTAAATATTCTCAAGCATCATACTAAAGCTAATCTATTAATTCAAGTTCATGATACTATAAGGGGATTTAAGTCAACTTAGTTGACTTAAATAGTAAATTACTATATTATTTTATGTATAACTTTTTCCGGAGGCGTATTTATGTATAAAATTGGTGACTTAACGTTTTATAAATCCCATGGTATTTGTCAGATTGAAAGTATTGTAGAACAGAACTTCACAGGAGAACCTATGCTTTACTATGTTATGCAATCAAAGATTAGACCGGGTGTAACGCTATACCATCCAGTAGAGAGTAATAACTCACAACTTGAAAAAATATTGAGCTATGATGAAGCAGTACAAATTATGGATTGCTTTTCGAATGAACCAAGCGAATGGAATGACCGCAGTACAAACCGTCAAAGAAACCACGCAGAAATCTTGAGTGCGAATAATCATCTAGAAGCTGCCCAGTTAATGAATACACTCCTACGAAAAGATTTGGAATTACAAAAAGACGAGAAAAAAATCACATCACAAGATTCACAAATTTTGCAGCAACTCTCAACGATTATTTTTGACGTCTTGGAAATTGCGCTTAAAAAGCCAAAAGATGCTATTGAAAAAGAGATTTTTAAAAGAGTTCAAGGACCTACTAACTGATTTATAAATTAGGTTGATTTCTTTAACGAGTTGAAGTAATCCATTTTACTTCAACACTGTTCGTTACTGAGCGATTTGCCACTTTATACATAAAAAATTATATAAGGCGTTTGCTATTCAACTAAATAGCAGGCGTCTTATTTTTTGGTGAATAAAAAGGAATTTTAACTTCTATTATTATGTGACTTGTATGATGTTTTTCATTTAAGTATGAATGAAAACACTTTTACTGCTCATACTACCGTTGTATGAGATTCACCTAATTTTGAAAGGAAGTGTAATGATGGGAATTTTAACGGGTAACCCAAAAGATGAACCGTTACATTATGGAGAAGTTTTTAATATTTGGACAAGCTTGGCTGCAGGGTACAGTATGATTGCCGGGTATCAGACTTTTTATAATCATGCCGGCGACCACGACTTGAAAAAAATAATTGAAGACTTTGTTCAATTTGCTCGAGAAGAAGTAAAACAATTAGAAAAAATTCTTAAATTAAATGGCGTTGGACTTCCTCCTGCACCACCGGAACGTCCTGAGGCACGAATCGAAAACATCCCGCCAGGAGCACGATTCAATGACCCTGAAATAAGTGCAGCATTATCTGTAGATGTCGCTGCCGGTTTAGTTGCTTGCAGCCAGGCGATGGGTATGACAACGCGAGAAGATATCGGAATGATGTATGGTCAATTCCATACAGCAAAGGCACAGCTTGGAGCAAAGCTATTACGCTTAAACAAATCAAAAGGCTGGCTAATCCCTCCGCCATTGCATCTGCACCATCCATTACATTAGTGAATTAAGTCAAATCCCATTTTACTATGCGCATCATCCCCTTATTCATACGAGAAAAACGCCATTTCTAAAAAAGAATGGCGTTTTTCGTTAGTATTCTTTATACAACTTCATGATAGTAAAGGGCATATAAATCATTCAATGTCACTTTACCAAATGCAAAATCCATTACATTGTTATCTACCAGAAATTCAGTTAGCTCGCTTAACAGCATCGGTTCCGAACGAGGAAGATGCAGCAATGTCATATCCGTAACGAGTGTTTGCTGCTCAATCAGCGGATATTTCTCTTTTAACAGTGCTTTAACGGATTCTTCCATATTTTTCACACGTACTGTTTTAATTTTTGCCTGGCTGAATCCTTCAATAATTTCATTCGTATCGACCAGTTTGCCGTCATTAAACAGGAAAATTCGGTCGGCATACTTTTCCAGATTATCGAGCAAGTGCGAAGCGATGATGATCATTTTCCCCTCGGCCTTTTTCTTCATTAAAATCTTCGAAATGACTTCAATATTATTCGGGTCGAGCCCGTTCATGACTTCATCCATCATCATAATTTCCGTGTTCGCTACAATTTGCATTGCAAAACAAAGCCGCTGACGCATGCCGAGTGAATAGGTACCTGTTTTTTTATTAACATAATGACCCATATTCAGCGCTTCAATTGTTTCGTCAATCAGCTTCGGGTCGGACTTCCACATCGTTGCAAACATTTTTAAATGGGCACGTCCACTTAAATGGTTATATAAATCGCTTTGATCCGGCATCATCGACACAAACTCATGAATTCTCACCTCATTTGATTTACTCGAATAGCTAAGATTACCGTTAAACGATACTTTCCCGCTTGTTGGCTGCAAATAGTTCATAATGACATTCATCAAAGTAGATTTTCCGGTTCCGTTCGGTGCTACTAACCCGATCATCTCGCCCTGTTCAAACTTGATCGAAATATCGTTGAGCACTTTTTTATCCGCAAACTGAACGGTAATATTTTCAATAGCAATCATTCGTTGTCCCCCCTCTATTTTACAAGCTTGAACCGTTTATTAAGTGAAATGAGCAGTGCAATGACCAATAGGACAACTGCGCAAATTGACAATAACAGCAGGCCAAGTTGATAATCAACATTTTCACTTCCTAAAAAATAGTTCTGATAACTCGACACAACTTTTCCGACATGGATATACGTTGTCGGTACTTTTTCCACTTCCCAGAAATACCCGATACCGCGGTTCATATAAAACTTTTCGCCAAAAATGACGAATAGTCCGACTGCCAAATTCACCATTTCTTGGCGGAACAGTACACTGCATAAAACCACAACATTGATAATGACAATGAACCATACAATCAGTAATGATAAAGACCGACCCAAAAACATGCCCAATGTCATCATATTAGCTAAACTCTCATTCCCTATTTGCATGAAATTCAAAGCATACTCAGGTGATGGCAGTTTAAGATGGCCGAAACCTGATTGAGCTCCGATTATCATAAAACCAATAAGTAAAGGTACAAATAAAGCGATACTGCCGATAAAAGCAACACCTATTTTTACGAGCAGCTTCTTCCAGTCCGCAATCGGAAAGCCTTTCAGCACAGACGGGTGACGACGATCCTTCGTCACAATATCGATTGCCAGTAATAAGGTACAAATAATTAATATTAAAGGAAGCGGACCTTTCAGAAGTCGCTCAAACGTCTGCAATGCTGTACGCTGTTCAAAAACACCAATCGACAATTCGTAATTCGCCTCATTAAAAGCACCATACCGGAAATGTTGATCCATCGCATTTAAAGCACCTTCAACATTTGCAAATTCCCTGTCTGCCACATAATATCGGTCATTATAGAAAAGGTTTTCATTATAAAATGTCAAATAGTTCATTTGAAGATACCAGTCGCTTGTTACTTCAGCATACTTTTTCAGATCATTTGCATCAAGGGCATCCATTCTTGCCTTATCCAGCGGGTTGATATCAGCAAAATCATAATATGCCCTAACTGATGTCGGATGTATTTCCCTTAAGTTCCTCTTACTTAAATCATCAATAAATTCCTGACGCGTTAAATAACGGGCTTCTATTTCCTCGCGATCGACCTTTTCAATCGGATCATAGGCAGGTGCAATCTTAAACGCATAAAATAGCGCAGCAAATGCCAAGAGAAAATAGATCGCCAAGTTTTTCTTATTCGTAAAAAACTGTTTCAGTTCAAATTTAAAATATCCGTACATATCTTTCCCCCCTAGGCCCTTTTAATTTTTCCTGTAGAGAAGAATGTTTTGATGACAAATAACATGATTAAAATACAAATACTCATAATCAGTAACCCGATATTCATCGTTACATCCACAGGACGCACTAAATCCAACGGCATTCCACTTAAAATTTCATTAAAATTCATGAAATGGAATGGACTGTACGGAAGCACACTAATAATTGAAGGGAAAATAATAGGTAAAAAGAATAGAATAAAATGGACAAACAATGTCAGATACATATTTTTCAGCAACACATTTAAAATAATCGATAAGAGCATGACAAATATCGAAATGATCAGCATGTAGACAATACATAGCGCAATATATTGCACACTTGAAATTAATGCCGGGTCCCCTAAATAAACAGTCACTTTTTCGGAACCGTCTCCCAACCCATTAAATAGCAATGGCGTAGCGCTGATAAAAATGAGCGCGATAAACGCGACAACATACAAAAAGGCAATGATACATTTGGATATCACATACTGGTCAAAACGTACCGGGTAGCCTTTTATAATACTTGAATGCTCAAAATCATCCAGTAAAATCGAACTCGTATAGAAACTCATAAATATGTACCAGCCAACACCTACTAAACTAAAAAAATACAACAAAAACGGTATGTAATGAGAGATATCGCTAATCGTATTTTTGCCCGATTCGTACATCGTTTTAAAATATAAGTAATTCATTGAATTTTGGAACTTGGAAGGCAGCAAATCCTTCACTTTTTCGTACTCCTCCATATTAAAAGCTTGTTGCCGCAGCTCAGCAATACGATAGGATGCCTCATAATACATCGGATAGTTTTCTACAGTTAATGAAGCAATTTGTAATGCGACAGCACTTTTCTGCTGAGTCAGATTTTTAAATAAATCACTGCCATCCCCGTCTCTTGAAGCATCCTGGACCTGGAACTTAGCTAATACTGCGCGCGAACTGTAGTAGTCGCCCTTTTTTTCATTAAGCTGGTCTCCCACGGACTGTGCCTTAATAAAAAACATACAGCCGAACACAATGACGATTACTGCGAGTAACGCAACAATATTTTTTCGGTTGGAGCGTTCGATTAGTAATCCAACTTTTAATGCCTGCAACATGTGTAATCTCCTCCCCCTTCTATATATCGACATTGAAAACGGTTACAAACCTGAATTTCGATTTTTCGAGTACTTTATTAGAATAATCTATCAATTAATAATTTACAAACTAAAAGGTAAATTTTCAAAAAACAGGAAAACTAAACCTTTCTAAATCAATCCCCTTTTTTTATTATTTCGTTTCACAATTGAAGTCAAGATGAGATGAAATTATTTTTGTATAATACACCTATTTTTTACAAATTTATGAACTTTTTATTTCTACCACATTTCGACACTTTATTATTTTTTTTTACGTTACGATGGATGAGCGCTGTTTTATTTAACTCCAAAATTATAAAACACCGTAATCTTCAGAAAGGAACATACATTTAGCAATGAGATTTTTATTTTTCAAAAAAATATTTAGGCTAAGATTGAGAATAAGAATTGAATCTAAAAGAAAAGACATGTACAAAAAAGCAAACGACCTAGGATTCACACACCCTGAAGTAGTACATTGCAGCCAAGAGTTAGATGAGTTACTTAATAAGTATTCGGATACTGCGGCATAAAATAGAGAGAATACATAAATAATGTTGTTCAGGTTCGTACATGAACCTGCCATATTTATGTTTTATTAACAAAAAGCGTTGGAGCATACAGCCCCAACGCTTTCTTTTTAATCTGTTTTTATTTAGTGGTGTGCCCACGCTTAAATCCCATTTGTATTCATCAATACTATACGCCAGCCGTCGGGGTCCGCAATCGTCACACCTTTTTCTTCCCAATACGGATTTTCAGGCGGTACCTCGTAGTAGCCCATACTAGCGAGTCGAGCCTTTACCGCTTGAATTTGTTCAACATTAGGCATATAAAATACAAGTAAATTATCTTCCGTTGGTGCAGGACATGGACTTCCGTCAATATGTTCAGTAAACTCCAGATGATAAGTTGCATCCGGCAAGCCGATCATAATACCCGTGTATCCTTCATGCCCTTTAAAGCCTCCAAGTTTTTTAAGCCCGAGACCTTCACAATAAAAACGTTCTATCTGTTCTATTTGATCGGTCGGCCGTGCGATACGAAATTGCGCTACATGTAATGTTTCAGTCCACTCTTTCAAATACATCCCCTCCTTCTTTCATTTTAAAAGGAAAGGAAGGAAAAAACTCTACAACATTCGGATGAAATAAGAACATAAGCTTATACAGAAAAACACGTTGGAGCCAATAGCCCCAACGCTTTCCTCTTAGTACATCTTCATATATTGGTCGCGTTCCCACTGATGCACAGATGTGCGGATTCTGTTCCTATATAATAGGTGGTAATTCAGTTCACTAGGAATGTTGATAAATCAATATTTTGAGAAGTTCGTTTATTTTAATACACTGTAGAAAGTTATAAGTTTGTGGGCAATTTGTGGGCAAAGCAGAAAATCATTTGTGGGCAAATTTTATACAAGAAAATATGCATATTGGAAGTTCTTTTGAGTGTGTGTGTGATAATCTTTTGACAATAGTATACTTTCCTACATAACACATATCGGTAGGGAATTTTCTTTTTCCCAATTGGATACCTCTTCGCCAATCTGCTGATTATATTCATTTTTTCTCTGATTCATTTAATTACTCCCTTTATTTACAGCTTAGTTTAGTAAAAATAATACAACATCTCACTTCGATTAGCCATCTACTTTATTTGAAATACAAACCTTCCCAAAGCATCGTTTGGTATCATTTCTTAAAAGCTAGTTACTCTAGAATATGGCCCTATAATTGAATAAAGCACTTTTCTTATGCAAGAAAAGCGCCCGTTAGTTGAATCCATTGACAGTTTAATTATTAAAAGAAGACACCTCATTCTTTGAAATAGTGAGATTAATAAGAAATCACTACCACATAGAATAGGTGTCTACCAAATGATAGAAAAAGAACAAAGATAATATACAACTACCAAAGTTCTAAATATCGTTTTTTTCTGTAATGTAAGTTTTTAAACATTTATGAAGTGTGGTATTAAATTTTAAACCGATTAATCGCTTGACTTAATTCCTCACTCAACTTGGTCAAGGTTTCGGCGGCATCCGATACAAACTGAATACTACGAGTTTGTTCTTCTGTTGAAGCACTTACTTCTTCACAAGCTGCTGCTGTTTCTTGGGAAGTTGCTGCCATAGTTTGAATTGTTTCGGTGACGTCATCTTTATGTGTCGCAACTTTTTGAATTTCGTTGTACACCGTATCGATAGAATCTTGCATATCTGCCATCAATGTGGAGATTTTTCCGAAAGTGATTTCGGTGTCGTTGACGATGGATCCTTGACGATGGAAATTTTCACGTGTTTCATTCATTTGCTCGGTGACAAGACGAGATTCGGCTTGTAGCTCTTGAACAGTTGCTTTTACTTCTTCTGTAGAGCGTGCCGATTGTTCTGCGAGCTTTCGTACTTCACCCGCAACTACAGCAAATCCTTTGCCGTGTTCCCCGGCACGTGCTGCCTCTATGCTAGCATTTAGAGCAAGAAGATTCGTTTGTGCTGAAATTTCGGTGATGGTTTCCATGACGCCACCAATTGCTTTTACTTTGGTTTCAAGCGTGAGAATTACCTCGGACATGGATTGTAAATTAGTTTCCCAATCATCAAATGACAGCTTCAGCTGTTGCATTTGACCTTGTCCATTGGTATTCAATTCGCCGGCTTTGGTTGCAATGTCAGACATGACAGCAGCTTTAGTTGTAATTTCGTTAATTTGTTGGCCCAAGAGGTCAGCACGTTCTGCAACAATTTCAGCATCTTCTGCAGACTTTGATGCACCATGAGAGATTTCATTCACAGCATATACCACTTCTTCACTTGATGCACTTGTTTCCTCTACTACTGCACTCAAACTTTCAGAACTTTCCCGCACGTTCGATGCAGAGCTAGTGATGATAGTAATAATGTCTTTCATACTGTCGGTCATCTTGTTGAAGTTATTTCCAAGTTCACCGATTTCATCTGTTGTCTTGATGTCGGAATGGGCGGTTAAGTCACCCTTCGCAACGGAATCCATGAGTGTCTTTAATGTGCCAATCGGTTTAATTGTTCGACTGATGATTAAGTACAATGCAGTAAAGATGACAAGTAGGGTGACAATTGCAACTATAAGCATCGAATTACGTAAATCAATTGCCAATGCGTTAATATTTTTTTCATCATAAACCGCGCCAATCTTCCACCCGAATTTTGGAATAGTGGAGTATATATTAGCTTTAGAGACACCCTCATATTCGTAGTGAATCAAACCTTGTTCATTACCCTCTTTATACATCTCTGCTATGAAAGGCAAGTTCATGAGATTTTCTCCATGCAATGTCGGATGGACAATTGCTGTTCCTTCCGTATCAAAGATGACAGGGTAGCCATTATAGCCAACTTCACTTTTTGAAATTTTTTCTGTCAGGGCTGCGAGTTGCAAGTCCAGTCCAACCACACCGACGAGTTTACCGTTCTCATTTATAGCTATTGAAGCTGTGATTACAAAATCACCTGTTGCTTTGTCGATATAGGGTGTTGACCACTGAACTTTGCCAGGTTGTTTAGCAGCTTTTGAGTACCATTCACGTGTAGTTGGATCATAATCGGGGCCAAGATCTGAATAGGGCATATTGATATGATGGTCCGGATTTGAATAATAAACTGACAGTGCGTCGCTATATAGCTCTAAGAAACTAGAAAGTTCTTGATTAAGTGTTTTAAGTAACGATTCTGCTTCTACACTGTCTTCGAGGGTAAAGTTTGTAATTGAACTAGAAGTCGACAATTGCGCTAGACCATTCTCGTATTGTCCAAGATAGTTCTCAATAGCAAACCCCATTTCATTAATGACCGCCCCGCTCGAATTAATGACATTCTCTTCGGTTCTATTTTTTACTTTTGTACTGCTGATTGCCGTCATGATGGTGATGCCAAGGAGGAAAAAAACCATAACCGTGACAATAATTTTTGTTTTGATAGATCTGAACATATAATATGAAACCTTCTCTCTTTTTGACATCCAATGATTCTTTCGGTATTTTTTCTTAGTTCTTTAGGTATTTAAATATAATATTTTATAATAACTTTTTAGCAGTTATTATACGATTAATAAGAAGAAACCATTTTGAAAAAAGATTTATCAAAATGGATTCTCCTTAGCATTCTTAAGTTTGTTTTTCAAAAAAATTTCTACTTGTGTTACTCCACTATATTTTCACTGTAATGAGGTTGTACCTTTAATTTTAATTAAGATAAATCATTCCAAAACCCTTGTTAAACCTTTCATAAAAGAGTGTTATTCAACAATATGGCCCTATCGTAATATGAGGTTAGCCAGATTTTTCTGGTTGACCTTTTTTGTTTAGGTCTTATTATAACGGTAGTCGGGGTAGAACGTCTGGCCCGTGGGACTTGATCCCGTCCGCAAAACTGTTCACCCCCTACTTGTATAAACATGTTTCGAGCTGGTTGGGACAAGGATCCCGTTTAACAAGCGAACCTATGACATTACAAGCAGCTATAGGGGTTACCGACGAATTTAGTTTTCTTTAGGAGGAGATGTAATTATGAATCCAGTCGTTGGTCTGGATGTTTCAAAAGGAGAAAGTCAGGTTCAAGCCTTTTTAGATAAAGGCAAACCATATCGTAAGAGCTTTAGTATTAAACATACTCTTGATGGTTTAGATAGTTTATTAGAATTTCTAAAGGAAGTAGAGAAATTAGCTGATGGTAAGCAACCTTCGGTTATTTTAGAATCTACAGGTCAATATCATATGCCCGTTATTCAATTTTTGGAGGAGCAACAATACGTCTATATTATTGTTAATCCACTTATCTCTCATCGAGCTAGAAGTACAAATTTACGCAAGGTAAAGACCGATGCCATTGATGCCTATCATCTATGCGAATTGTATTACAAGGAAGAGTTAGAGCCATATAAAAAGAGAGGTATACAACTCTTAAATCTTCGTAATCTCACTAGACAACAAGAAACAGTATCAAGCACAGCTGCACAAACAAAGTTACAGCTACAGTCCATCTTAGATCAGGTTTTCCCTGAATACAGAGGTGTCTTTGGAAATCTCTATTCAAAAATTTCGTTACAGATTCTATCCATCTTCCCAACCTCCAAAGAGGTTTTAAGTGTTAGCGAATCAGAACTTACTAATAAAATTGCGGAATTATGTACAACCCGTTCAGAAAGATGGGCAAAAGAAAAGGCAATTAAATTGAGAGAGGCTGCATTACGTAATCCATTTCAAAACAACTTGTATCAAAGCCATATCTTTAACCTAAGAATGTTTATTAACATTGTTCTTCAATATCAAGAGCATCTATCAAAGTTAGCAGCAGAAATAGATGCCCTCGCTAAAGAAATTGAAGAATATGAGATAATCCAGTCTATTCCTGGTGTTGGAGAAAAGATTGCGGCAACAATCATCTCTGAAATTGGAGAGATAGAACGGTTTAACCATCCTAAAAAGCTAGTAGCATTCGCCGGGATAGATCCTAGCGTTTACTCTTCTGGTCGATTTACTGCTTCCATCAATCGTATAACCAAAAGAGGTTCCAGCAGGTTAAGACAAGCGTTATTTATGGCTGTACAATGCGGTATAAGAGATGCACGTAAGCAAAAAACAAGTGATGAAATACTCCCTAGAAATAAGAAATTACGAGAGTTCTACGATAAAAAACGCGAAGAAGGAAAGCCATTTAGAGTAGCAATCATTGCATGTGCTAATAAGCTTTTACATTGGATATATGCCCTACTTAAAAGGAAAGAAGCCTTCCAAAATGCGGTTTAAAAAGTATATTTAAGTGGATTAAACAAAACCTTCCAATTTTAAAGAGGAAGGCTTATTTGGTGTACCCTTTTTTAGTATATCATGTAGGATTTAATATTTTTATCGAAAAATCTTGACAACTATTAGCTGGTTTTGTTGAATAACTTTTTTATTAATTATATTTGTCTTATGTTGGTGGCGGCACACTACCGCCAATTTTCAATAAATATCCCTCCACAATTAATTTTGTTCCACCCTGTACTTTCTATTCTTTTCCATTTATAATGTTATATTATTATTTTTTGGAGGCACTAATGAAGAAATTTTGGATTTTATGTAGCTTTATTTTAGTACTGTTAATCGGAGGTTTACTATTCTTTGACAAAAGTATATTTGAAAATAAAGTGGAAAATAAATTAGAGGATGTTGAATTTGCAGATAAAAATTGGGGATACAGATTTTTAAAAATTGATGAGGTACATCACAGTTATAAAGTAACCGGGGAGGGAGTTAAGATTGCCATTATTGATACTGGGGTAGCAGATGATAAACGAATAAAGAACGTTGTGGAAGGTAAAAATTTTGTACAATCAGGAACATCTTATACAGACAGTCATGGTCATGGAACGCACATTTATGGAATTTTATCAGGTGAAGATATAGGGGTAGCACCGGGGGCTGATATTTATGTGGCAAAAGCACTTTCAATGGATTTAAAAGGGGAAATGAAAGATGTAATTTCAGCAATTGATTGGTCTATTGAAAAAGATGTAGATGTAATATTAATGCCATTTGGATTTTTAAAAGAAAATAAAGAATTTGAGGAAGCAGTTAATAGAGCATTAGATAAGAATATTTTTGTAGTGTCCTCGGTAGGTAACTATGGTTTAAAAGAAAATATAGATATTATGTACCCAGCAAAATACTCTAAAGTGATAGCGGTGGGGGCATTAGAAAAAGACGGTGGTATTTGGAAAGGCACAACTATAGGTAAAGAATTAGACTATTTGTTGCCAGGACAGGAGATTCTAAGTTATTCATTAGATGGGAATTTTCTGATAGCCAGTGGAACATCTATGGCATCTGCATATATGGCTGGGGTCCTTGCATTATTTATAGAATATAACAATAATATCCCAAAAAAAGAATTATATTATAAATTATTGAAAATAAAAGAAGAATTAGGTAATATAGGGAACGTTAGTATCTTAGAGATAGATAAGATACTAAAATAATTTGAATTAAAGGAGTATACATATGAAGAAGTTTTTAAGTATTTTCTTAGCATCTATTATGTTAGTGGCGTTTCTATTACCAACTGATTCAACAGCAACTAGTCATGACTTTTCTATTAACCAGATAAGTATAGATACTAGTATGGTACAACAGATTACTGAAGAGTCAGGTACTGATTTTACAGATGTAGATTTAACTAATTTTGAACAAGACTTTGCATTTTTATTAAATGATCCAGTATTTAAAGAAATGGAGGAATACTTGGTTTTAAATTCGCAAGAGGTTATTATCGATGAGACTGAAGTAGCAGGTCAATGGATTCCAATAGCTGCAGCCGGTATTAGACTTTTAGCAGGTAAAGTCGGAACAAAAGCTATAGATAAAGCATGGGATATTGCTAAACCCCATGTTAAGAAAGCATTGGATGATGTAGACAGATATAAATTTATAGTGAATATTAAAAATGGTCGTTATTTGGGAATAATTGATACAAAAAGTAAAAGTAAGGATAAAACAATCTTTGCTTTAGATTATCATCAGTTTAAAGAAGGTAGTAAACGCACAGTAGATGATGTCTTGCATTATCATATAACTCCAAATATTAAAGAACATCATGTAATCTATCCAACTGATCCGAAATGGGAAACAATTAAGTAGGAGTGAAACCTATGAAGCATTATAATACTGAAGTAGAAGAGAATTGTTCAAAAGAAGCTTTCCAAAAAATTATTGAACAACTTTTGCCAAAAAAGAAAGTAATATATACAATAATCCCGGAATATTACAAAGAGTTTCTTTTGGAGATTTCTTCGAATTTCGTTGAAATTAAGAACATTGTTGATGATAAGTATTCTTTTCCAAAGAGTGAGGGCATATTAGGATATATTAATGATGATGAGTTGCAATTTGTATTTGAATTTTATGAGAGAGCAAATGTAATTCCTTTTGTTATTGCTTCTAGAAATGTTACCTTTGAAGAGGACATTGAGTTAGATAGTTTTTATAGTTACTTTGAGGAAAATAATATACCTCATATTACTGTAGGCCATGATCAAGAGTATATAACATATTACAGTGATTGAGTTTTAGAGAAGTTTACATCAATTCGAAAAGAAGACCTTTGCTATAACAATGGTCTTCCTTATATGTCTTGTATGGGGGCAGTACACTACCGCCGTTGTGACGGTTTATTCCTTGTGAAACGCGGAATATTACATCTTAAGAATGTTGTTCAACAATCTGGACCGATTGTTGAACTAAGTTAAAAACAATTTAATTTTTGTCAAAATAAAAAGTCCGCTACTACTTGATTGATACAGTAGAAACGGGCTTTAATTTTTTTTAACATTCACAATAGACATAGCAGCCAATGCTAAAATTTCATCGTTTGTAATAGTACGGTCATTTAACTTATCAAGCCAAGACTTATGTGCGCCCTCAGCAATGGCACAATTCACAATGGTTTCACGTTGTCCCTTGCTATCTAAAATATCATTCACAATGTTATTTAAAGCTGGACTGTTAATATCCAATGTACGTGTCTCCTTGTCCTTGACATTTGAAGTAATTGTGGAAGGCGATAATGTTTTACCCACTGCTTTTGCTAATTGTTCTGCAATTGCTTGGCAAATGGCAGCAAAATTCTTTTTATACAACGCAACATCTACACTATCATTAACAAAGCATACTTCAATTAAGTAGCAGGGCTTGTTTGTACCTTTAAGAATACCAATATCCTTACGAATCTTGACCCCACGATTCTTTAAACCGCTTGCTTTTGCAATCGCATCTGTAATACTTTTTGCCACGGCACTATTTTTATCGCTATAGACAAGTGTTTCCGTCCCAATTAAATGGGTCTCCTTCAGTACCTGCAGAGGAAGGGAACCTGTCAACTTCATCCGCTAATACAATCCTTACTGGACGTGATGCTAAACTCGCTGGAGAATTGGCACCAACTAATGTTAAATGACCGCCGGCAAATTTCTTTTGTAGCAAAGTATTATTGCCATCCTTTGCTTTCGGGCTATTTACCTTTTTAGTTAATGTCGGTGTATCACGTATCATTGGTGCAATTCGATCTTTCGAATATGCTTCAGCCATTTCCAACGTTGGCTGCATTAAAAGCATGGGAGAAGGATCATAATCAATGTAGTAACCAATAATGTTATTTATAAGCTCTGATTTACCAACCTGAGCGGAAGACATAACAACAATTTCATCTATATCAGGATCACTGATAGAGTCCATAATTTCTCGTTGATATGGTGCACGATCTGTATTCCATTTCCCTGGCTCTGCTGATGATTCTTTTGAAAGAACACGATGGGAATCTACCCATTGTGAAACGGTTAATTTTGGTGGAGGAGCAACAACCCCAGCAACTTTACGAAACAGGTTCAACGTCTGTTTCTGTACCATCGTTCTCACCTACCATGTCCATATCTAAATCTTCAACGTCATCCTCTTCAAAGAATAAGGAAGGCTCGTAATCAGCTAGTTCAGCTAATGCTTCATATATATCGCGATCAAGAAGTGCTTCAATTTCTTTTGGATCATCTTTACTAGCTAAAAGCAAAGCAGTTTTTGAAGGGAGCGAAAGCATCTTAGAACGAAACGAGGTAAGCATATGATTTAGAACTTTCTCTACCTCATCTGCTTTGTGCATTTCTTTCTTTAAATGTGATAACTCAATTTCTGCTTTTTCACGCTTGGCTTTTTCATGCAGCCATTTTCGTATTCAAGAGATTCCTGAACCTTCGACTCATCTAATCCATCGTTGGACATTTTTAAAAATGTGATGTATCTGCTTACAGTATCGATTAGATCGTAGCGTCCATGATTTACACGAGCAATAATTCCTTCTTCAACTAAATAGCGAACATTTCGCTCCTTCATATTGAACATTTTGGCGAGTGCTTTTGTGTTTACTATGGTTCTATCATCTAATTTTGTTTTTCCAGTACTCGACATTTGCACACCTCATTTCTCAAATATAACTTTATTTTTGCTAGCCGGGTGGAAGGAACGTTATTTTCGAACATATATCTAGATCGTTTCTGGGGTTCGCGAGACCCGCAGACTTTTCAAATATCGCCAGAAGGACCCACTTTTATTTTTATAGAATAATAATTGCAATAAAAAACGACGCAGCCTGAGCCACATCGCCTGTCGTTATGTTGTTTGATGAATTTTGCATACTAACATAATAGCACATTCATTTTGAAAAACCCTGCCAACTTCCTGCCAAAAATCTGCCATGTTTATGTTATTACTTCTGCATTTATTACTTTTTTATAATACTCATCTAAACTTTCATATGTAAGTAACTTCTTTTTCAATTCTATATCCGATACCTTTTGCGCACTAAAATTCTTTTCTAAAAACTTTAAAAGAGCTTTGTCACTTTTCTCAAAAATTTTATTTTCTAACATTCTTTTTTTCATACTTTCACCACCTTTTATTTTTATTCTATCATCATACTCACATTAACATATCTTATATTCTGTTAACTTATATCTAGCTATACAAACTCAGATATATCAACACTTAAAGTTCCTTTTGATTTTGAGCTTTACAAGTTCAAATTGAATATATGTTATTAATGCACTAAAGTGTAAAAGCATGTTGATTTCCTAGACACTTCCTAAAAACAACGAAATAAAAGCACCTAGTATTTTACAAGATGCTTCACATTTTTCATATTTACTTGTTAATTGCTCTATATGTATTTTAGTTAAATTTAAATCAGGCGAAAAATGTTGAATAAAAACTATAAATCTAAACTATTTGGATTCTAGTTTTTCATCTAATTCCTTAAATTTTTTCTGTAGATCAATATGTTCATCAACTAATTTTTTATAACTTTCACTAACATCAACCATAGTATCAGCCATTTCTTGAATTGTATTTGAATTAGATGTGACTACTCCTAATATCTCACGCAATCCCTTTTGTCCAATTAGTATAAGTGTAATACCCATTACGGCTAGAGCCATTCCATCACTATACTGTATAATGGTCTCATTTTTTATTTCTTGAATAATATTAAGATTAGGTAAACAAATTAAAATAAAAAGTCCTATAGACTGGAATATGATGATTTTCTTACCTTCAATTTTTAGTAATTCTAGTAAAATCAAGCTAAGTGACAATGTGGATATCCCTAAGAGAAAAGCTGGGGGTATCTCCATACCAATTCCTCTTAGAAATCCTAGAATTATTATTACAATCCCCAATGAAATTACTAAACCTGCTGAAGCTAGTATGTTAGAACTTGGGTGTTCCTTTTCTTCCTTAGCTTTATAATCGACCATCTCAATTCCCCCTTGTACTCCTAATTTGTATATTATAACAGAGAATTATTCTCCAATATTCTCAAAAATATAAAGTTTCTCCTCAAAATGACTTATTGTTGAACATAAACAATTCACATTATAAAACTAATAAATTGCATTAGCTTAATTCTATAATAACACTAATAGTATTACCCAATTAAAATAGACATCTCTAAGTACCACTTGAAGGAGATGTCTTTAATAAACATATTTATAAATTATCGGACTAACCTTACTATAACTACTCTACACTTATATCCTCAAATCATTGAGCGCTTCATACGCTTCTTGTATAGCATCTTGGTTCACCCCAATATACTTGAGCGTGATATAAGGAGCACTGTGATTAAAAATATCCTGTAGCAATGCTACATCTTTGTCATTTTGGTACACCAGATAGCCAAACGTCTTTCGTAATGTGTGTGTACCGATTTCTTTTAGGCCACAATGCTGTGCTGCTTCTCGCAAAATATTATAGGCCCGAACACGAGTGATGGGCCTGTTCTTTCCTTGTCTACTTTTAAAAAGATAATCTGTTTGCTTCATATTTTCGCAGTAGCTATTAATTAATTTCCTGAGCTTTGTTATTAATGGCACTCGTTTACGTACCGTATACTTTTTACTTCTTTGCTTAGCTTTCTTTGTTTTTTGCTCGACAATATAAAAGTGATCCTTTCCATACACATCCTGCACCTTTACTGTCAAGATATCACTAATGCGTAACCCGGTGTGGGAGAATGTGCAGCACTTCGTTTAGACGATATTGATTGGCGAGAAAATACTTTGCGAGTAGATCAAACATTAGATTTCCAACCAGAAGAAGGCGACGATCTCCTCGGTGATCCTAAAACCTATTCCTCTTACCGTGTCATCAAAATGCGTCCGAAATATATGCAAAAGCTCAAAACATATGTAAAATATCGTACCGAACAGAAACTGCTTGTCGGTAGTCTTTACAATCATGATTTAAATCTTGTATTCGCTCGTGATGATGGAAACCCCATTTCAAAATCCACCCTTTGGAATGCTTTTAAATCTGCACAGGAACATTTAGAACTCGAGCCAATTCCGATTCATTCTACCCGTCATACACATGTGGCAATGCTTATTGAGGCTAGATGGGATATGAAATCGATTGCTGACAGATTAGGTCATGAATCTGCTACTACCACGATTAATACTTATGCTCATATTTCGCATAAACATGCAGAAAATACCCTTCATAATTTCGATGAATACATGAAAGAATTGGGGCAATAAAAAAGTTTGTGGGCAACAAAAAGGATAAAAGCGTTGGAGCCTACAGCCCCAACGCTTTCCTCTTAGTACATCTTCATATATTGGTCGCGTTCCCACTGGTGTACAGATGTGCGGAACATATCGAACTCCACTTCTTTTGCTTCTTTGAAGTTTGCATAAATATGTTCGCCTAACGCATCGATGATTACTTCATCTTTCGCTAAAGTAGCTAATGCTGCATCCAATGAACCTGGTAAACTAGCAATACCATAAGCTGCACGCTCTTCAGCATTCATCACATAAATGTTACGGTCAACCGGTGCTGGTGGCTCGATTTCATTTTTCACGCCATCCAATCCTGCAGCCAAAATAACAGCCATCGCTAAGTACGGGTTTGCAGACGGGTCAACTGAACGTAATTCAATACGAGTTGATAGACCACGAGATTCCGGGATACGTACTAATGGTGAACGGTTTTTTGGTGACCATGCTACATAACAAGGTGCTTCATAGCCAGGTACTAAACGTTTGTATGAATTAATCGTCGGATTTGTCACCGCTGTAAATCCTTGAACGTGTTTTAATACGCCTGCTAAGAAATGTTTCGCTGTTTTTGATAACTGTAAGTCTTCCCCTTCATCCCAGAATGCATTTTTACTTCCTTGGAATAAAGATAAGTTGAAGTGCATTCCTGAACCGTTCACACCGAATAATG
Organism: Solibacillus sp. FSL W7-1324; assembly: GCF_038008025.1. Classification (NCBI taxonomy): domain Bacteria; kingdom Bacillati; phylum Bacillota; class Bacilli; order Caryophanales; family Caryophanaceae; genus Solibacillus; species Solibacillus sp. FSL W7-1324. The sequence goes on along the minus strand of NZ_JBBOYH010000001.1, from coordinate 1,258,755 downwards.
GTTTTGGCATAAATGTTGCATGTAAGCCATGTTTACGCGCAATTGTTTTTACTACTAACTTGAACGTTTGAATATTATCGCACGCTTCCACTGCGTTGGCATATTTGAAGTCGATTTCGTGTTGACCTGGAGCTACTTCATGGTGTGATGCTTCAATTTCAAAGCCCATTTCCTCAAGTTCCAATACGATATCGCGGCGGCAGTTTTCCCCTAAATCCGTTGGTGCCAAGTCGAAGTAGCCACCATCATCATTTAATTCCAATGTCGGATTGCCTTTTTCATCTAATTTAAATAAGAAGAATTCTGGCTCAGGTCCTAAGTTAAAGCTAGTAAAACCTAAGTCTTCCATTTCTTTTAACATTCTTTTTAAGTTTGAGCGAGGATCCCCTTCAAAAGGAGAGCCGTCCGGACGTGCGATGTCACAAATTAAACGTGCAACTTTTCCTTTTTCCGCAGTCCATGGGAAAATCATGAAGGTATCTAAATCCGGACGCAAATACATGTCAGATTCTTCAATACGTACGAAACCTTCAATTGAAGAACCGTCAAACATCATTTTGTTATCCAGCGCTTTATCTAATTGACTTACCGGAATTTCCACGTTTTTGATTGTTCCTAAAATATCAGTAAATTGTAGACGAATAAACTTTACATTTTTATCTGCCACAATCTTTTTAATGCTTTCTTTCGTCGCTTTGCTTGTTCCATTCACCGTTACATTTGCCATACTTCAACACTCTCCTTTTTAATTGGTCCTACTCAGTTTTATATTGAAAGAAACGCGATAAATCGCCTTGACGTAGTGATGTCTTTTGCATGCGCTGTGCTTGCAGCATTTCTTCTCGTAAAATCGTACGCAATTCTGTATCTGTTACGCGTACTACGTCAGGTTTCTTTACATACTCTTTTGACCTCATTGCAAATACCTTTTTGACACCCGCCATATTAATGCCCTGGTCGAGTAGCTCTCTTATTTCCAGTAATGCATCAATATCATCAAGAGAAAACATCCTACGATTCCCTTCTGATCTGGCAGGGACGATTAATTCATGTTCTTCATAATAACGAATTTGTCTAGCCGTTAATTCTGTTAACTGCATCACCATGCTAATCGGCAGTAACGGCATCGCTCTTCGAAACTCTCGACTCATCATCTCGCCTCCCTCTTCTTACCATTTACTTTAAACCAATGTAACATCCATTGTCAATCTAATGTTATAAAAACTAACATATGATTTTTAGAACAATTTAATCGCATTATTCGAACATTTCCTGTATTGGTTTTTTAATCCATGTCAACTTTCTGGACATAATTTATAATGAAATGACGTAAAATTCCAATACCAAAAACTCACTTAGTTTCTTATTTAACTTTTTTTGCAAAATAATCGGTTAATTTACCCGCTGAAAAGTAATCGAGCTAAAATTCATGTATAATTATTACCATGCAAATTGAGGGGGAATTTTATGTCGAAGCAAGACATCGCAAAGTCAATCGGACAAAAAATCATTGTTATTATTGGCGGTTTAATCGCCGCTTATGGATTAGAAGCGGTATTAATACCAAATAACGTATCGGATGGCGGAATCACGGGGATTAGTATCGTTATTTCTCAGCTAACGCCAATATCATTAGGCCTGCTGATCGCCTTACTAAACATCCCGTTTATTTATTTAGGATATAAACAAATCGGAAAAACATTTGCTATCAATTCTGTTATCGGGATTGCATCATTAGCAATCGGTACTTCGCTTATGCACCATGTACCAACAATCATTACTGGTGATGCATTGCTTATTACAGTTGTAGGGGGGATCATTTTAGGTATCGGTATGGGTTTAGCACTCCGCAATGGTGGGGCTCTCGACGGGATAGACATGCTTGCTGTGTTACTTTCCAGAAAACTCCCTTTTGGTACAAGTGATCTCATTCTATTTTTAAACTTTTTCGTTTTCATTATCGTTTCGTTTGTTTTCGGATTCAAAGGTGCCTTGCTATCAGCAATTGCGTACTATATTGCATCGAAAGTTATCATAATTGTAGAAGAAGGACTAAGCGGCTCTAAAACATACAAAATTATTACGAACGAGCCACTTAAAATGGTCGAAACGATCCGGGACCGCTTAGGACGAAGCGCCACATTCAATACGGTATACGGTGCTTACTCGCATCAGGAGTTCCAAGAAATCACTTGCGTAATTAACCGAATGGAGGAAAGCAAAATAAAAGGAATCATTCGTGAAATCGATCCGAATGCCTTTGTGACGGTGTACGAAGTAGTCGAAGTTAAAGGCGGAAACTTCAAAAAGCAAAATATCCACTAAAACAGAAAACGGGTGTGTAAAAGGAAATTTTTCCTCTTACACACCCATTTTTTAATTCGTATTTACTTCACCGCTGCGATTCGGAATACATAATCCGATAACCGCCCCAACTACAGCCGGTACAATCCATCCTAAGCCAATTGAATAAAGCGGCAAGTAGTCCGCATAAATCGTTGAAATAGATGACAACAAACTTACTTCAAATGCCGGTACACTACCGATCAATGCATTGTATCCATCAATTATACTAATAAAGAATACGAGTAAAATGGCTCCCGCAAATACAGGCTTTTTATAATGGAATAGTGGTCCTGCAAGCGCCAATATGATCAACACTATCGCCAGTGGATAAAGGAACATCAATACAGGAATTGCATATGTAATAATATTCGTTAACCCAAAGTTCGCAATGATAAACGATACAACACATAGCACCACTACAAATGTTTTGTAGCTGACCTTCGGAAACACTTCATGGAAAAATTCACTACACGAAGTGATGAGCCCAATACTCGTTTTCAAACAGGCAAGTACAATAATAATTGCCAACAAAATCGCACCGTATGAGCCGAAGTAATGATCAGCAACAGCCGCAAAAATTTGCCCGCCATTTTCAAATGTACCAATTGCGGTCACACTTGATGCTCCCATGTAAGCAATCAGACCGTATATTAGCATCATTAATGCCATTGCAAAAATACCCGATTTCCAAGTCGCTTTTGCAATTTCTTTTTTATCTGTAATACCAGTACGCTTTATCGCATGGATGACTACAATACCGAACGCAAGTGAAGCAAGTGCATCCATTGTGTTATAACCTTCTTTGAAACCAGTCATAAACGCCTCGTTAATATAGGCTCCGGCAGGTTCCACGAATTTACCCATCGGTGAAAACAGACTAATTCCGATTAATACAAATAAAAAGATTAAAAATGCCGGTGTTAAGTACTTCCCTATAATGTCCATTATTTTCGCCGGATTTAACGAAAAGTAAAAAACAATCGCGAAGAATATAAAGCTGAATACCGCAAGCCACAATGTCGCTTGTGAAGGATCGATAAACGGTTCAAATCCAACAACAAACGGTACTGTTGCTGTACGCGGAATTGCAAAAAACGGTCCGATCGTTAAATATAAAGCCAATGCAAAAAACAATCCAAACACCGGATGTACTTTACTTGCCAAATCACGCAATCCATTACTTCCCGACAATCCGATTGCCAGAATTCCTAAAAACGGCAAACCAATTGCCGTAACTAAAAAGCCAATTAGCGCAAACCAATAATTCGTTCCTGCCAATTGCCCCATTTGAATCGGAAATATTAAATTTCCCGCTCCAAAAAACATACCAAACAGCATCGTTCCGATTACTGCATAGGTTGAAAATGGTATTTTTTTGTCCATCATATTCTCTCCTAAGATGTCATTTCATGGTGTTATAATGAAACGTCCAAATTTTCTTAACAATGTACCATATCATATCAGCACTATAACAGAATGACAATAGTAATAGTAAATATAAAAGGAGCGATGTCATAAAGTTAACACTTTTACGACATCGCTCCATAATTTATTATTTAATTAAGCTAAATATTGTCTGCGCTGATTTTCAATCCATACACGCATTGTACGGTAAAGCATCGTCACAACTACAAACATCATAATCCCTTTAACAATATTAAACGGTAAAATACCTAACACGATCGTTTCGTACATATTATATTCGAAGCCTAGTAAGTACGTGTACAGCGGTAAGAACGCCACATAGTTTAATGCCGCCATTCCAAGTGACATTACAACTGTAGAAACAACTAAGCCTGTCATTAACCCTTTTGCAGAAGGGAATTTTTTATAAATATAGTAAGCTGGTAAAATGAATAATACACCTGTAGCGAAGTTTGCCATATGACCTACCGGAATTCCTTCAGGAGCCCCTGTGTAAATCCAGTCAAGCACATTTTTAACAAGTTCAACTAGGATACCTGCAACAGGTCCCATCGTAATTGCCGCAATCAATGCTGGCACATCACTGAAATCAATTTGTAAGAATACCGGGAACCATGGTAGTGGGAAGTTTAACAACATTAGTACAAATGAAACCCCACTTAGCATTGCGATTGTTACGAATGATCGTAACTTTAAACTTCTTTTTTGCATATAAATCTCTCCTCTTTGCTGATTCCATCTCGCAAGAAGAAAGGACGTATCAAATCATTTCATGAAAAAACCCTTATGCTAAACTAGAGCATAAGGGAGAAATAGGCACACTTAAATAAAGGGTCCATCTGTGCATCTGCAGCCATTCCTGTTTTTTGGTATACGAAAAATATTCCGTTAACAAATAAGGAATTAGAAATAAATACTGCAAAGCACGGCATTTTCAAAAAATGACGACCGTACCTTCACCTTCTCCCATCCAGACTATACTGTCGGCTTTGGAATTGCACCAAATCCTGCACACAAAAAGTGGCTCGCGGGCTCGAAAAGTTTGACATAACTTCCTCCAAGTAAATGGTCAGAGGTTACAACTTTTATTACCGCCGGTCGGGAGTTACACCCTGCCCCGAAGATGAATCAATATGAAATTATGTAGCAATTACCTTGCTATAACTATTATTATATATAAAAAAAAGGAATTGTAAAGCCCATTGCTTACAATTCCTAGTAAAATTATTTGAATTATTGAAATTCATAATGGATACGGTTTGCCGCAACCGGCTTCTCTACTGGTTTTGAGAAGTCAAAACCGCCCCATTGTTCCTGTACGATATTTTCAAACTTTACCTGTTTATCAAAACTTGCCGCTGTCATGATTAATCCTTCAATCATTCGCATTGCTTGAGCAGGTTCATAATTCTCCAGGTTTAAAGGTTCTTCGAATGTGATCGTAACGATTGCATCTGCTTCTTCAACTTTTAAATAAACACCAGGCAAGATGACCGTTCTGTATATATCATTTGCTTCCACCGTCATATTTTTGATCGCTTCTTGCACATCTGTAAAGCTCATTCGGAAATTCGGACTTAAATATACCGCGCCATTCCGCATCTGATACATAAAATAATTATATTGAGCATTCTCGTCATTTAATAAAAACGGCTCATTAACATCACCAATATGGTCAAAGTAAATTGGTGTTCCGGCCATATTTTCTATTTCCACTTCCGTATATGCATCACTGAAAGTATCAATAAGGGACCCTAGATAATTCGATAAGGACGCTGTTCCCGCATCATATTGGTGATCTTCCGGCAACATATGGACAAGCTTATCCCCTTCCTCACGCAATTCCCCTTTATACGGATGGTATTCATTAAAGCCCATTGACTGTTCATCAAGCAGAGGACTGAATGTGTTATAAAGTTCCAGCAACGTCGGATTCTCTTTACCCGTTTTTTCAGCAACAACTTCATTTGGAATCAATATGCTTACAGGTACACTTTCCGCATCGTCCCCTGCAAGACCAATTGTAAATAATGTGTTGCCCTCCAGCTCGTTTTCATAAACTAAAGTCCGCTCTGGCTGTGCTTCCGTTGAGAAACTATTAATCATTGAGCGTTCAGTTTGGGTAGATGCATCTTCTTTTGCGCTCATTGTCATATTCTCTTCGGTTTCCGGATCGGCAAGATCGAATGTTTCATTTTGCATAGAAACCGACTCATTATTACCTATAAATTGCGCACTGATCAAAACAATAATAAATATGGATGCAATGGAAACGAACAATGGTGCCCATCGAATACCTTTTTGATTGTTTGGCTGCAGTTGAGGCGGATCTTCATTAAATGCTCCTTCATCCATTAAACGATTGAATACCTCATCTTTTGAACGATGATCGGTTACTTTCGGTGCTTTTTTCAGAAAAAGCTCAATCTCTTTTTCATCCCAATGCTCCTTTTTCATAATGGATTCGCCTCCCTTCCTTCTTGCGCTTCCAATAACAGCCGCAAATTCTTTAAAGCACGGTGCTGTGTCGTCTTAACCTTTCCGGTCGTCCACCCTAATATTTCCGCTGTTTCCTGAATTGAAAGTTCCTGAATGAACCGCATGATAATAACCATTTTCTGATCACCTGAACATTCCTCCAACGCTACCAGTAATTGATGGAGCTGATCATTTAATTCGGTAAATTGTTCAGGTGAAGGGACCGGGCTTACAAGTTGCTCTGTCTCCCAATCAAACGCTGTAAATGCATGCTTATCACGAACTTGCTTTTTTCTGAAATAGTCGATCGCCACATTTTTCGCTATAGAAAACAGCCAAGTCTTTTCCGAGCTTTTCCCTTCGAAACGGTCGTATGATTTCAATACACGAACGTATACTTCATGGGCAAGATCCTCAGCTGCGGAACGGTTTTTTACTAAGTAAAATAAGAAATTAAAAACATCCTGATGATACGTATCGTATAATCGATGGAAAATGGATTGCTGCACCCATCCCACCTCCATTCACGTAATTTGTCGTTTTCGAATCAAAAAAGTTACAACTAATCATCCGCTTCCAAACGATCTAGTCAGTTAAAAAGAAAAGTTTATCACTTTGAACAATTCAAAATGATAAACTTTTTAAGACTAACATAATTCCATTACCCTATTTTTATCAAGGTAATGGCAAGTAAAATGTAAAGGTTGTTCCTTGCTGTTCCACGCTATCAACCAATATTCTGCCGTTATGCGCTTCCACAATGTTTTTTGTAATGGCCAAACCTAAGCCTGTTCCGCCTTTTGAACGTGTACGTGCTTTATCCGCTTTATAAAATCGTTCGAATACATACGGTAAATCATCTTGCGGAATGCCCTGCCCCGTATCCTTGATTTGAATTTTAGCGTAGTTTTGCTCATTTTCTATCGAAACGGTTACGGATCCATCTGCAGGTGTATGGCGAATCGCATTGTCAATCAAGTTCGTTAACACTTGCTCGATACGGTCCTCATCAATCGAAATAAGCGTTTCGTCCGAAAAGTTCGTTTCAATATGCAGCTGCACATGTTTTTCTTTCGCTGTCTGGTCAAACTTATGAGTCATGCGTTCAATAACCGCCACTAATGGAACGTCTTCCTTATACAAGCTCATATGCCCAGATTCCATCCGCGCCAGGTCAAGTAAATCTGTTACGAGGCGACTCATACGCTGTGATTCATCGTATATGACCCTGATCATATCAGTCCGTTCTTCTTCTGTTGTCACAACTCCATCAATAATCGCTTCAGAATAGCCTTGAAGCATTGCAATTGGTGTCCGGAGCTCATGTGAAACATTGGCGATAAAATCTGATTTCAGCTTTTCCAATTTCGTTTCTTCTGTTTTATCACGAATAACAGCGACAGCACCACGAATGGAATCTCTGCTGTAAAGAGGACTGATCGTGATACTGTAATAAGATTTGCCCATTTCAAACTCTTCATCCAGCTGATCTTCGAAACTCAACACATGGTCAAGCATTTGATAAAGTTCATCCGGAATGGGCTTCGAGCTATCCAATCCATTTTCAACGAACCATTTTTGCAAGAGTCGCTCTGCAGGAGGATTGCTCACTAAAATTGTTTTATCACGGTTAAATGTAATAACAGAATCGGTCATCGATGTTAAAATGCTTGATAACTGTTCCTTTTCCTGATTGATTACTTCCAGATGATGCTTCAATTGACGGCCCATCTGATTGAACGCAACAGCAAGCTGGCCAATTTCATCATTTTGCTTTGTTTCAATTTTAGAATCGAAGCGGCCCTTTGCCAATTCAAATGCATGCTCTCTCATTTTACGCAATGGAAGCGTGATTTTAGAAGAAAGGAAAAATGCAAAAATTGTCGTCAATATAAACGCAATAGCCGCTGCTAAAACAACAATTTTTGTTGTTTCATTGCTCGTCTGGTGTAATGCATCTGGATTTTTATAAATAAAGACTGCCCCATGAAGATCCTCTACACTTTTCAGCGGGAAACCCAGCACAATATAGTCGGTACTGCTCTCTTCTTCCCGGTTTGAAGGCAGCGTCAGTTCCTTTACGATCGGCTCTGATGATGCATACACTTCTTCAAATGCTTCACTGCTAATGACTTTTTGCTGAATTTCTTCTTTATTGATGCCTTCTTGTCTTGCATACAATATTTCATCAGCATTTTTGGCGATAAGTACGTTTGTCGTTTCCGTCAATAGCTCCGAAATGATGGCAAACTGCTTATCATCGATTTCTTCCTCATCGATAATACTCGCTATAGCTGCGGCTGTTTGTCTTAAAGAAGCCTCGGACTGCTCGTTATGATAGTTTTCAAGAAACTCCAACATGAAAATTGTGAAAATAAACAGGACAAATGAAACGAGAAGCAAAATGGTTACCCATAGCTTCCCGACAATACTTGTTGCTATTCTAATCATTTACGACCTCGAACTTATAGCCGACTCCCCAAACCGTCACAATCATTTTTGCTGCATTTTCAGAAACACGGTTCAGCTTTTCACGCAGGCGTTTAACATGTGTATCCACTGTGCGCAGATCACCAAAGAAATCGTAATGCCAAACTTCTTTTAATAGTTGCTCACGGTCGAATACTTTATCGGGTGACTTCGCCAAAAAGTATAATAATTCGTATTCTTTCGGTGTTAAATTTACTTCCGTTCCATCTGCTGTTACACGATGCGCATCATGATCAATTGTTAAATGCGGGAACACAACTAAATCTTTAGAAGATGAAGCATTTGTAACAGGTGAAAATACTGCTGAACGTCGTAAAATTGCTTTTACACGCAATACGACTTCTCGCGGACTAAATGGTTTCACAATATAATCATCCGCACCAAGCTCAAATCCTTGTACACGGTTTGCTTCTTCACCTTTTGCCGTCAACAATATAATAGGCGTTGTTTTCTTTTCGCGCAGTTCAGCACAAACTTCCAAACCATCTTTTTCAGGCATCATTATATCCAACAAAATACAATGATAATCTTTTTCAAGTGCCATCGAAAGTGCTTGTTCTCCATTTTCCGCTTCTTCTACTGTATAGCCCTCACGCTCTAAATACATTTTTAACAAACGACGAATTCGATCCTCGTCATCCACAATCAATACAGAAATATTTTCAGACACAGGTGTTGCCCCTTTCAAAAACTCTATTTCTCTTCTCTATTGTACCTTTTTAGTGAACGATTGAAAAGAAAAGCCCAATCATTCTGATTGAACTTTTCTAACTTTATGACAGTTTATTAATTATTTTGCATAGAATTGGAAACTATCAAAATTGAAGTAAAAAGCTAATTTTTTGTCGCATTATGCATATGAATGTAATCCTGCGATTACGAGGTTAACCACGACTAAATTGAATAAAATAATAAGGAAACCAATTACCGTAAGCCAGGCACTCTTCCTACCTTCCCAGCCTTTTGACAGACGAAGGTGTAAAAATGCTGCATAAAACAGCCATGTAATAAGAGCCCATACTTCTTTCGGATCCCAGCCCCAAAATCGGCCCCATGCCTCCTGTGCCCAGATCATCGCAAAAATCAGCGCGCCTAATGTAAATACCGGAAATGCAATCAAGATCGAGCGGTAGGCAATTTCGTCCATCAGTGTCGAGTTGACCCGTTTAACTAATGGCTGAAACATTGTCGCTATCTTTCTTCTTGTAATCAGTCGAATAAGTAGATAAATGATAGTACCAAATAGTACAGACCAGAAAACAGTTGTTAGTTTCCGTGCATCGATCAATGCAGGCAGCTCAAATAGTGGTGTCATACGGTCTTCAGACAGTTCCACATATTCATTCATACCGAAAACAGCCGGCATCAAATACGTTGAAGTACTCACTTGATCCAATGTATCAACATATTCATACTTTGCTTCATAATCCATCGCATTGAATGTAACCGTTGCCACAACGAACCCTACAACCAATACACAGCAGAACATGACTGTTTCCAGCCAGAAACTTTCTTTTGAGCGTTCATTCATATTCACATTTCTCAGTAAGTAAATAAGTCCGGCTACCGCACTGATCCCAAAAATCGATTGACCTAATGCTGCAGTTGTAACATGGATTGTCAGCCAATGACTTTGCAGCGATGGTACTAAAGGACTTACCTCTGTCGGGAACATTGAGGCATAGGCAATGATCAATAACGCAATTGGCAATGCAACAACACCTAATGCCGCAACTTTATACGTAATGTAAATGACGATAAACGATAATACGATGAACATACCGAATGCCGTTGTAAATTCGAACATATTACTAACCGGTGCATGTCCTGTATACATCCAGCGTGTAATGAAATAACCTAACTGTGCAACAAACCCGATAATTGTAACAACAAGAGCAATTTTACCGTATTTATCTGCTCGTGCTGCTGCCGTATCATTTTTCACTTTAATTGCGCCTGCAAATAAAAATGTACCAACCAAGTAAGAAATGAATGCAGCGTACAGTAAATAACCGCTTAAATCGATTAAACTCATAAGGTTTTACCATCCTTTTCTGTTTCAACATGTTCATTGTTTTCTATTTCCTGTTGATCAACGTATTGCGGTAAATGAGCATGCTTCGTTAATGCATCTAAATCCTTTTTCATACTAAACCAGTTTTTATTCGTATGTGCTGCCAAGCGTATTGTTCCATCTGCCAGCTGTTCCACCCATATACGGCGATGGTTCCAATACGAACCGATTGCCACACCGATCATAAAGATGATGCCCCCAACGATTAAAATAGGGATTGTCCGATCATAACGGATCGTTAAACCCGACATATGGCGTGTTTCCACATTCGAAAACTTCATTTTATAAATATTGTCACCTTCAGGCTCCAGTGTTTGCTGGATTGCAACAAAGCTTGTCTCTCCTTCCGGTGTTTCAGGGGTAATCATTTTAAAAATAAATGCAGGATTATTCGGTGTCTGGGTCGCAGTTTGCGGTACCCCTTCTTTAAATCCTGAAAAGTCCGGATAAAATCCCATTAATTGAACTTGTGCACCATTATCAAGTGTATACACTTCCTGAGGGTTTGTTAGATCAATGCTGATTTGACCAAGCGATTGTTCTGTTTCCTTATTCGTTAAATCAAATACCATTGTTTTAATTTCATTCAACCGGAAATCCATCTGATAAAATGCATAGCCCTCATGCTTTAGCGGATGGTTTACCTGAATTCCGTATTGCTTTACTTCTTCCAGGTTTTCCGCCTGTCCCGGGACACTGTTTTCTTTTTGTTTGTACAATGTCACGTCCGTCTGGAAATTCTTCGCGACTACATTGACCCCTTGTTTGATTTGCTCGCCTTGGGGAACATTGTCGTAAGTTTCCAGAATAAATTTGTCATTCTTCAGGAAATACCCGTCCATACCCGGTACGGCACGTGTCTCGCCTTCGCGAAGCCACATCGATTCATCCACGTACATGCCTGGCACTAAATGCAGCATGACCCCGATTAGAAAAACGATCAATCCGACATGGTTAATGTATGCACCATAGCGGGAAAAACGCCCGCGTTCGGCTAAAATGGAACTATCTTCGCGACGCACATTATATTTTAAATTTTTTAAAGACTGTTCAACGAGCTGAAGCGTTTGCTCACGCGTTTCTGTTGGTTTTCCCTCACCAATAATTCGCTGACGCTTCATAAAGTTTGTATGTCGTTTAACCCGTTGATTTTTTAATGATTTATGTAATGGGATACCTCTGTCAATACTTGCAATAATAATGGACACGCCTAACATTAATACAAGTAATTGGAACCATAAGGACGAATAAAGATCCGATAAACCTAACGCGTAGTATATTTCACCGAACCATCCATAAACATCTGAATAGTACTTTTCCTTCTCCGCGTCTGTCGCTACGCTTATGTAGAACTCCTGAGGCAGTATTGTACCAATTGATGCTGCTATTAAATTGATAATAATGAGCGTAATTCCGACTTTTACACTCGAGAAAAAATTCCAAATCTTGTCGATAATTGACTTATTATAAGTTTTTGAACGTATGGCTGACCCTTCGTACCGCATATCTGCAATTTTTTTGCTTTTTTCCTCTGCGGATAATGGAGAACCGCATTTTTGGCAGAGCGTTGTACCTTCAGGATTTTCATGCCCGCATTCACAAAGTAGTTTATTCATTGCGTAAAACTCCTATTCCGGCTTTATTGACTCCATATATTGCACAATTTCTCCTTCGGTCATTTCTCCAGTAATAATACGGTCTATTGTACCGTCGGGTTCAATGAAAATTGATGTAGGCAGGGGTCCAATATTATAGGCAGTGAAAACACTCTTCGTTTTATCGATTGCAACCGGGAACGTCATCCCCATATTTGCCACATATTTTTTGACTTCAAATTCAGACTGGGCAAAGTTAACGGCAATAATCTGAACATCCTGGTGTTTAAATTCCGCATACTGACGAGTCATAGCAGGGAATTCACGTTCACATGGCTCACACCATGTACCCCAGAAATTCAGGACAACACCCTTTCCCTCGTAATCTTTCAATCTATGCTTTTCTCCATGCAAATCCACTACTTCAAAATCAGGCGCCTGTGCCCCGGCTTGTACAATATTAATTTTATCTTTCGTTACGGCAGCGTAAACTGTATAGCCGATTGCGATTGCTAAAATGGTTAAAATGATGCCTCGAGTCACAGAACGTTGTTTCTTTTTTTCCAAATAAAAAACCCCCTTCCACTTCAGCAACTACTGTTGCCTATTATAGCAAATTATTACAAAATTTAAATTCTTTTCTTTAAGAATGATTGATGAATCTCTTAAACTGTTAATTGTTATAATCAATTTTTCCTGTTTCAGCTAATACACGTAATAGTTTTACTTCATGTTTTGTCAGCTGACGGTATTCGCCCGGGCTAAGTCCTGTTAAATCTAAAAATGCAAAGCGCTCGCGCTTTAATTTCACAACAGGTGTACCGATTGCTTCAAACATACGGCGGACTTGGCGGTTTCGCCCTTCATGAATGGTAATCTCACAAATAGCTTTCCCAGCTTTCTCATCAAAACTTGTCATACTTACTTTTGCCGGAGCCGTTTTTCCGTCTTCCAGCTTAATGCCGCTTTGTAGTTTCATTAAACCTTGTTTAGTCGGAATTCCTTTTACACGCGCAATATATGTTTTGTCGATTTTGAATTTCGGATGTGTCATCAAGTTCGAAAACTCACCGTCATTTGTTAATAGCAATAAACCAGTCGTATCATAATCTAAACGCCCTACCGGGAAAATACGCTGATGTACATGCTTTTTAAAAATATCCGTTACTGTTTTCCGACCTTTATCATCCGTAACTGCCGAAATATAGGCACGTGGTTTATATAATAGGAAATAGACTTTATCTTCTTTTTCCAGTTTTACGCCTTCTACTTCAATCGTATCCGAGTTGGATACTTTTGTACCAAGCTCTTTCACTACGACTCCGTTTACCTTTACTTTACCTTCTACGATTAATTGCTCTGCTTTACGTCGTGATGCAACGCCTGCATAGGCAATCACTTTTTGTAATCTTTCCATAAGTTCACCTCATTGATTGATAAACTGCGAAGACGCATACTTCATCAGCATTCGCCTTTGCACTTTTCGTTTACTGCTCTGTTAATTTTAAATATTATTGCTGTAATCCACAAATACGAGCGAAAATAAATCCTTAACGATTAAAAATTATGTCATACTTTTAGCACTTAATCAATTGCGCCTTGCATAATTGCGTCCGGATACGGCTTTGAGGTCCACAGGATGTAGGTCAGTCAGCTGTTGTCGCATGAAGCGATGTTTTTAAGCTGACTACCTTGTTTGGAACTCCTTTTCGAATCCATGACATCCTGGCACTTAACTTCAATCCAGTAGTGAAAGATATTCACTTTTAGATTATTTTACTGTTACAAGCTTTGAGGATACGAGCGCTTCATCTGCATATAAAAGCCAAACCCCTCGATCCGAGCCTTTTAGTCGTGAAACTTTAACAATATGTTCAAAGTTCGGTCGTTCTTTCTTATGAAGCAGCATTTGGAACGGTTCATCCAATTCGATGGCCAGTCCGTTCGCATTGTATTTACCTTTTTTCACAATCGTTTGCTTTTCAAAATTGTTGTCGATGAAATCCGCCAAGTTCCGGTGGATATTCCAGTCATTTCCTTCATTAATAGTAACGACAACAAATGATTTTTGTTCCCGCTCAAAGTATGTTGCCAATGTTCGACCTGCAACTTTTGTATAGCCTGTTTTCCCAGCGATGGCTCCTATCTTCTCATGCATCAGTCGGTGCTTATTTCTCCACTGTCTGCCATCCGAAAAGTTTTGTGTAGAAGCAATTTTTCTGAACTGGGGATTCATCATTGCAATTTGCAGCATTTTCGCCGTGTCATAGGCAGAGGACAGATGGGCTTCATTGTGCAGCCCTGTAGGATTTGTAAAGGTTGTTTCATTCAACTGATAAAGCTCGGCCTTCTCATTCATAAGCTGAACAAAGCCTTCTAAAGATCCGCCAACATGTTCCGCAAGCGCAGTAGCAGCATCATTTCCCGATTGCATCATTAAACCATGAAGCAAGTAATCAATCGTATACGTCTCGTTTTCCATTAAATAAATGGATGAACCTTCCACAAGCGAGGCTTCCTTTGAAACGACAACTTCATCGGTAAGCTCACTGTTTTCCAAAACGACCAGGGCCGTCCAGATTTTTGTCAGGCTGGCGATCGGCAGGCGTGCATGTTCATTCACACCCATTAACGTCCGTCCATTTTCCGCATCAATCACAACATAGCTATTGTACGACGCTGCCTGGATTTGTGACGCACCACTCAAAAACACGAACAATACAACAATAGAAACAAACCACTTTTTCAACAGGCCACTCCTTTAATTTTGGTTAAATGTTTCCTGGAACTTCGTTAAAAATAAATCTGTCGGCTGATCATCTTCCTGATCCACTTCTTCCGGTAACGGCGGCAATTCTTTAATATTTTTTAAGCCAAAATAATTCAGGAACTCTTTAGTCGTCCCATATAAGATTGCCCGTCCTGTTCCTTCCGCCCTGCCAACTTCCTGTACAAGTGCCCTTGAAACGAGTGTCGCAATCGGGCGTTCGCTTTTCACCCCTCGCAGATCTTCCACTTCCGCGCGCGTGATCGGCTGCTTATACGCTATAATTGCCAGAACCTCTAATGAAGCTGTGGTTAATACTTGATTTGTCGGGTTTTCGATTAATTTTTTCAGTGTGTCGGTCACTTCCGGTTTTGTCGTTAACTGATATGTACCGGCAATCTGTTTTAATGTAATCCCCCGCATTTCCTCCTCATTGTAATGAGACAGCAGTTCGCTTAATCCCGCTTCAATATCCATTGGTTCTACTTCTATATATTGTGCAAGTTGTTTAACGGTCATACCTTCATCACCTGCTACGAATAATAGTGCCTCAATTCGGCTCAGTAAGTTGTTCGAATTCATCGCCAATTTCCTCCTTTGTCAATAATACGGATAAATCATCGAAGTTATTTTGCTGTTCGACAAAAATCACTTGGCGCTTCATCAATTCCAGTAATGTTAAAAACGTCAATACAAGCATTGGCTTATCCTCTGCTTCAAATAATTGCGAGAACATCACTCTTCCGCCTGCATTTTTTAAAATGTTTACAACGGAACGCATTTGTTCCTTCACTGAAATTTCCTGTCTTGCAATGCGCGTTGACAATGGTTTTTTCAATTGTTTACGACGCATTAGTTTTTGAAATGCACTTAACATGTCGTAAACATTTACATTTTGATCAAAAAGCGCCAATTGTTCTTCCGGCATAAATTCCGATAAATCTGCCGGCGCTTTCGTGAATACTTGCCCACGTTCTGTTTCCAATTCCTGAAGCTGGACAGCCGCTTCTTTATACTTTTTATATTCGATTAACCGTGCAACAAGCTC
This sequence comes from Solibacillus sp. FSL W7-1324, assembly GCF_038008025.1. NCBI lineage: Bacteria > Bacillati > Bacillota > Bacilli > Caryophanales > Caryophanaceae > Solibacillus > Solibacillus sp. FSL W7-1324. The sequence continues at coordinate 1,242,532 of NZ_JBBOYH010000001.1, read as the reverse complement.
TTCCCGGGGATCGACCTCATCGATTTCGAGCTCTTCAGCATCGATTTCATTTTCATTAATCGGAATGAGCATACGGCTTTTAATCGCCAGTAATGTTGCGGCCATGACTAAATATTCGCTTGCTTCATTCAATTCCAATGTTTGCATCGCATGGATATGATCAATATACTGTTCTGTTAATTCCGCCATTGGAATATCATATATATCAATTTCCAAACGATGAATTAAATGCAATAATAAATCTAGCGGCCCGCTAAAGGCGTCTAGTTTCACTTCGTAAGACATAAAATACCACCTATCGTTAATCGGAAATTATCATTAGCATCTAATTCACGCTATGATTAATTTTACGTTTTGCTAGATACTTTATTCGTCATAATCCAACAAAATATAGCAGAACCTATCTAATTAGTATAGAGGAAAGGGGACAACAATGCATCCTTTGTTTCATCCACTATTTATCGATTATTGCGCTTATTTTAACGGCAATAATGACTATTTTGAATGCCATGAAGTTTTAGAAGAATATTGGAAGGAAATCGCACCGAAAGAAAAGCTGCATCCTTTAGTAGGCTATGTCCAGCTTGCGACAGGTATGTACCATTGGCGGCGGGGAAACGTTACTGGCGCTGCACGCATTCTGGAAAAAGCGATTGTTAATTTTGAGCTGAACTACGAAAGTGAATTTTTCGAATATATTGATGTGAGACAAATGCTAATTCTGATGAAAAACAAGCTTCGGAAAATACAGGAAAACGAACCATTTTCACAATTTCCGCTTCCTATTACAGACCGGCAGCTGCAAGAACTGGCACAAGAAAGAATAAAGTCGGTTCCTCCAATGGAATCACACTTTATTTTCAATAAACATATGCTGCGGGACCGGTCAGAAATACTGGAAGCAAGAGAATTAAAAAAAAGAAGTCGACAGTAAATTAGTCGACTTCTTTTAATATAGGTATACATTTTTGGACAAATGCATTTGTAACTTCATTCGCTTGAATATGTTCATATCCCATATTCTGCAGCTCCTGTAACATTTCTAATGCGACACCTTCACCGCGATACGACGGGATGACTGTAATATGCTGAACGACTACAGCATCATCTTCTTCTGCAATCCCGATCGCCCCAACATATTCTTCCCCGTTTTTCCATAGGAAAAGTGTCCAATTTTCTTTTTGCTCATATTGTTGAATGGTTTCCATTAAGCGTTTAATGTCTTTTTCTTGTGGCATTAACGAAATTAATCCCATTGCAATTTTTTCAAGTGTTTTTTTATATCGAACTAACATTTTACATTCCCTCAATTCTACCATTGCACATCCTATCAAAAGATCGACCGAAATGCAATAACACAATTTTCCAACGTTCAGTTTGAAAATTTGTAAATTAGCGGACTAATAATGTAAATGAACAAGAGCGACCAAATCACAATTCCAATTAATAGACCGAAACCCCATTTAGCTTGCTTTGATAATTTCAACGATTATTCACCCTTTGTCAATGTTAATGGCAGATCATTTACCACTAAATCTTCATAGCTTTCTCGTTTTATCGCTAATTGGTGCTCTCCATTTTCAACGAATACTACTGCCGGTCTTGGAACACGGTTATAGTTTGATGCCATTGAATAACCGTATGCCCCTGTACAGAACATCGCTAAAATATCACCGGTATGTGCATTTTGTAATGACGCATCAATAATTAACTTATCTCCTGATTCACATAGCTTACCTGCAACAGTGTATGTATTTGTTTTTGGATCATTTGCTTTATTGGCAATAATCGCTTCATATTTCGCGTCATAAAGTGCCGGACGTATATTATCGCTCATCCCGCCATCGACCGCAATATATTCACGTACATTTGGTACAGTTTTCTGAGAACCGATCGTGTACAGTGATGTACCTGCATCCCCAACTAAAGAACGGCCTGGCTCAATCCAAATTTCAGGCATCGCTAAATTAAGCTTTTTACTTTCATCCTGTACTGTGCGAATCATATCCGCAACATACTCATGAGGCTCCAAAGGTTTATCCTCTTCTGTATAACGGATTCCGAAGCCACCGCCCAGATTCAGTACTTGTGCAACAAAACCGTGCTGTTCTTTCCATGCACCCATTTTTTGCATTACTTTACCCGCTGCCAAACTAAAGCCTTCTGTTTCAAAAATTTGAGAGCCGATGTGGCAATGTAAACCTAATAGTTCGATATGTTCATCATTTACTACTTGTTTAAATGCCTCATCAGCTTGTCCATTATTTAAGTCAAAGCCGAATTTGGAATCCGCTTGACCTGTTGTAATAAAATCATGTGTATGTGCTTCAACACCTGGTGTCACACGTAATAAAATTTTCATTTGCTTATTTTTCTGCTGTGCGATTTCTTTAATTAACGAAATCTCGTAAAAGTTATCGACTACAATACAACCGATTCCTGTTTCAAACGCCAATTCAAGTTCGGCAACCGATTTATTATTGCCATGGAAATGAATGCGGTCTGCCGGGAATCCAGCTTTAATCGCTGTAAAAAGCTCTCCGCCTGACACAACATCCAGCGACAGGTTTTCCTGCGCAGCTAACTGATATGCCGCAACACAGGCGAATGCTTTGGATGCATAGGCAACTTGCGCTTTTACACCTAATTGTTCAAAAGTATCGATAAAGCCGCGTGAACGTTTACGAATTAACGCAGTATCATAAACGAATAACGGTGTCCCGTATTGGTTTGCCAATTCAATTGTATCTACCCCGCCGATTGTTAAATGACCGAGTTCATTAATTTGCTGTGTTCCATATAAATGCATCGTATTCTCCCCTGACTTAGCTAATCCTCGTTAATATTCTCAAAAATCACAAAATATTATATGAGAACTTTAACATAGGTGTCAAAGTGATGCAATTCATGATTATACACGTTTTCTCTTTTTTGCGTTCACGATAAATGGTCTTGGCGAATCTTCCGACATTGGTGTTCGAATCACAACACGAGCGAACGCCTTCGGGAAAAACGGCACAAGCGGCCATAAATACGGCACATTCATCGGTTTTAATGAACATAGATAAGTGAAAATCAGGAACGCTCCAATAAAGAATCCGTTAACTCCAAATAGCGCTGTTGCACCTAATAGAACCAAACGGAATACTTTCACCGAAATACTCAATTCGTAGTTTGGAATCGCAAATGTAAAAATTGCGGTAATCGCAGTATAGAGGACAATCTCACTTGAAAATAGTCCAACATCGATCGCAATTTGCCCGATGATGATACCGGCGATCAATCCCATTGCGGTCGATAATGGTGTCGGTGTATGAATTGCCGCAATCCGCAAATATTCAATCCCGATATCCGCAATCAATATTTGCAGGAATATGGGGATTTCACCTTTCTCATTTATCCCGATAAATGCTAACTTATCGGGGAGCAATTCCGGATGTGTTACGAGTAAATACCAGAAAGGAAGTAAAAGAAAGCTTAAAGTAACCGCTCCAAAACGAAGGAACCGCATCATTGTCCCGACCAGCGGCGCCTGCCGATATTCTTCCGCATGCTGCAGCAAATGGAACATGGTGACAGGGACAAGCATGACAGAAGGCGATGTATCGACCATTATCGCAATATGCCCCTCTAAAATATGGGCAGCTACAATATCAGGCCGCTCCGTATAACGGACAAACGGCAACGGATGATATTTTTGCTTAAACAGCCATTCCTCCAACGATTTGTCACTCATCGTTAATCCATCATGATCAATTTGCTGAAGCCGTTCTCGGATCCATTCTAAATGACGTTCGTTTACCAGATCATCCAAATACGAAAGTACGATATCTGTCTGGCCATAGGTCGTTACGTGGTGCATATGGAATCGCAGCTTTTCACTTCGAATCCTGCGACGAACCAACGCAGTATTCAAAATAATATTTTCGGCAAAGCCATCTCTCGAGCCACGGATAACTTTTTCATTATCCGGTTCTTCCGGATTACGTCCCGGGTAATTACGGAACTCCGTCAAATAGCAGTAACCGCTTTTTGTAATAAACCCTACTCGCCCACTTAATACTCCAATCAAAAATTCATCTATCGATTTCGGTAGATCGACCCCGAAGAAGTTGAAGTGGGCGTGAAAGTAATCCTCTTCATCCAGTATTTCTTCTTCCTCATTGTCCCTCTGTAAATCGGACAATATTTCCGTTAAACTGTCTCCATTGATGAGACCACTAACATATACCGTTAAAGTCGGTAAGTTTTTTATTGTAATTTCTTTAATACATAAATCAAAGTTTTTCTCTGGTTCAAACTTTGAATTTAAGAAGCCTTCTGCAATTTTCAGTGATGTAAAAAGCTGATTTGTCATTTTTTCACCGCTTATTCATATTTAGTCTAAAAACACCATGGAGTAATTGCGGTCACTTAACCTATCTGCTTAATGTAGACTGATCCATCCATGATTTCAATTGGGCTAGTATTTTCTTTTCCAATCGTGATACTTGTACTTGTGAAATACCGAGTCGGTCGGCAATTTCCGTTTGGGTTAAGTCCAGATAATAGCGGAAATATATGATCGATTGTTCCCGTTTCCCAAGTCTTTTCAACATGTCTTTCAATGGAACATAGTCAAATGCAAGCTCAGATTTATCATCGCGCATCTGATCCATTAATGTAATGGAATCTCCATCATTTTCAAAAAGCTGATCATGCAAACTTGCCGGATCACGCATCGCGTCCGTTGCGAGTAAAATATCTTCTTGTGAAACTTGGAGTATTTCAGCAAGCTGTGCAACAGACGGTGGTTTTTCATTCGTTTTCAAATAATCATCAGTCGCATGACGAATTTTGTAATTCAATTCCCGGATAGAACGACTTACCTTTACCATACCGTCATCTCTTAAAAAACGTTGAATCTCCCCAATAATCATCGGCACTGCATATGTGGAAAATTTTACATCATAGGACAAGTCGAATTTATCAACCGATTTCATTAAGCCAATACAGCCAATTTGAAACAAATCTTCCAGTTCAACACCCCTTGATGCAAAGCGTTGAACGATAGACCAAACAAGTCTAGTATTTCCTTCAATCATCGTTTTTCTCGCAACTTGATCGCCTTGTTGTGATTTTGCGATTAGTTCACGCATATAAGCTTGCGTTAATAACGTTTCAGATGACTGCTCGATGTTCCCCATCCCCTTATTTCGTTATGTCACGAGTGTCCCTATTGGCAAAATTTGTTTTGTGAATGTTACGACTGTGCCTTTTCCTAGTACGGATTCCACTTGCAGGAAATCCGAAAAACTTTCCATGATTGTAAAGCCCATTCCGGAACGTTCAAGCTCCGGTTTCGTTGTGTATAATGGCTCACGTGCCTGTTCAATATCTTCAATTCCACAACCTTCATCTTTAATCGTCACACTTACTTCCGAGCCGTAACGAACCGCATAAACCGTAATAATGCCATGCGGATTATCGGCATAACCATGGATAATGGCATTCGATACAGCTTCCGATACGATTGTTTTACATTCCGATAGCTCTTCAATTGTCGGATCGAGTTGCGCCATAAAGCTTGTAACGGCAATACGTGCCAACCCTTCATTTTCACTGCGCGCCAAAAAAGTTAGCGTCATTTCGTTATCCATTGACAATCCCCCTCGCTGTGTGAAATAACTTGCTGTTCAGATGCAAATTGTATGAGATTCCCTAAACCGGAATACTGGAATATTTTCTGCATCGTTTTTGATGGATTTAACAAAATTGTTTGTCCATCGACAGCTCGGAGTTCTCGCATTCTGCCAAGCACTAACCCAATTCCGGAACTGTCCATAAAATGCAAATGCTCTAAATTCCAAACGAGTAGTTTTACATTTCCTTGTAAAATAGCTTTCGATATATGTGTTCTCACTTTTTCTGTCTCATGATGATCCAGTTCGCCAAATAGTTGGACAATCAATACATCATTTGGATACATCGTTAAATTAAAGTTCACCTACATCGCCTCCTTCTTGCATGCAAATTCGGCAAGTTCAGAAATAATCCTATCTGGCTGACAAAACTAGTGTTCATTCGTTAAAAGTAGTGCTCCTGCGACAACTAAAATCAGTATAGGTAGCTGGGTCTATTTTTAATCATTGCTAAAATTAAAAAAGAGACTGAACAGAAAGTATTACCTTTCCATTCAGTCTCTTATTCTTTGTTCTTTTTCTATAATTTATACATGTTATATTGTTGCTTCGGATAATTTATTTTGTCCCTGCACTTCCTGCTCTGATAGTGGTATGCCATTAGACAGCAATCGGCATTCTTTAAACGCATAGTGGGTGCAGCCGACACATTTACTTAACTCGATATACTGGCATGCCGCTGAAATCGCGTCACTTGTCGTATTATAAAAGTGCTCCCCCTCCATCAAATCATACAACCCGCTTCGTCTAAGCATCTGTTCCAATCCAGGCTGAACATTCGTTACAAAAACTTTTCCGCCATATGCCTTAATAGTTTGAAGGATATTGCGGAAATATTCTTCCCCTGTCGAATCGATATACGGCACTTTCCGCATGCGCAGGATGAATACTTTCGGTCGTTCCTGTATCGTATTCAGCAAAGTCTGTTCAAACTTTTCGGCAGCGCCAAAAAATAGAGGACCTTCGATCGTATAAATACTGATTTGTGGACAATCATGAAAATCCGATACAATTTGGGACTGCAACTTACCGTTCCCTTTTTCCAAATTCGGCAGTACTTTGGAAACAGTCAGGCTATCGCTCATACTTTTTGCAAATAGGATTACCGCTAAAATGAGTCCGACCATCACGGCAACCGTTAAGCTCATAAATACGGTCAATAAAAATGTAATGCATAGAACAAGCGAATCCCCGGATTTCAATTTGAGTATGTGCAGAAAATGATGGCGTTCGCTCATATTCCATGCGACCATCATGAGTACAGGAGCTAAACTTGCAAGTGGGATATGTACCGCGAATGGTGCGAGTAATAAGAGTGTGAATAAAACGAAGAACCCATGGATTACCCCTGATAGTGGTGAAACAGCACCGGATTTAATATTTGTAGCCGTTCGTGCAATCGCCCCTGTTGCAGGTATTCCTCCAAAAAACGGTGTCACAATATTGGCGACCCCTTGCCCGATCAGTTCCCGGTTACTGTTATGTTTGCTGTTTGTCATACCATCTGCTACAACTGCCGATAACAATGATTCAATCCCGCCTAGCATTGCAATGACAAATGCCGGTCCGATTAGCATGAAAACACGCTCTAATGTAATTTCAGGAATATGGAATTCCGGCATTGTATTCGGTATTGCACCATATGTGGAGCCGATAGTTGCAACATGGCCCTGTAAAAAAAGTACCGTCACAACGGAAGAAACTATAATTCCGATCAGCGCACCCGGCACTTTCGGTAAAACTTTCGGTGCGATTAGGATTAACGCGAAACTAATCACGGCAACGAGTAGACTATAAAAATTAACGGTTCCGATATTGGAAGCAATTTCAAGAACATTCATATGAAACTTCTCATGCTGCTCCATATTGGTTAACCCTAAAAAATTTCCGATTTGTCCGGTAAAAATAATAACGGCAATCCCTGCGGTAAAGCCGACAGTTACCGGCCTCGGGATAAATTTGATTAGTGATCCCAGCCTGAAAATCCCCATCAGCAACAGCATAATTCCCGCCATTAATCCTGCAATGAGCAAGTTTTCATACCCGTATACAAGCACAACCCCAAGTAAAATCGGAACAAATGCACCTGTCGGACCGCCGATTTGGAACTTCGAACCTCCCAGTAAGGAGATTAATATTCCTGCAATAATCGCTGTGTAAATCCCGTATTCCGGTTTGACACCGGAAGCAATGGCAAAACTCATCGCTAACGGTACAGCAATAATCCCGACAATCGTCCCAGATAACAAATCCTTTTTGAAATGGGCAAACGAATAACCTTCAAACCTTCCAGACCACTTAACTTTCATAGTATCCCTTCTTCTTATAAATATTCATAAAACAGAATTTTTATTACTTAAAGCAGCAATATACTTCTAATTTTATCATATTTGTAAAATATTTAAAGCACAAAAAAATCTTCCGCAATCCATTCGGACAGCGAAAGATTCTTATTTTTTGTTATTGTGTAATAATTGCTTCGATTAATTTTGGTGCTTCGACTTTTTCTGCAGAAATGTATACATGTGCATAAATTTTTTCCAATACTGCGTCGACATTTTCTGTATTGGCATGGATTGTCATAAGCGATTCGCCTTTTTCGACTTGATCGCCCACCTTTTTATGAAGGACAAGCCCAACCGCTAAATCAATTTCAGATTCCTTTGTTGCACGGCCAGCGCCAAGAAGCATTGCAGCCGTTCCAATATCATCCGCTTCGATTTTTGAAACATAGCCAGCTTCTTTTGCCGGTACATCGAATTTGAATTTTGCCTGAGGTAAACGGGATGGATCGTCCACTACTGAAGCATCTCCGCCTTGTGCGGCGATGAATTTTTTCAGTACTTCCAATGCTGCACCGTTAGCTACAACTTCCTCCAGCATTTTTCGAGCTTCTTCGATCGTTTCTGCTTTTCCGCCAACAACAACCATTTGAGAACCTAATGTATAGCAAAGTTCATTTAAGTCAGCTGGCCCTTTACCTTTTAATGTATCGATCGCTTCCTGGACTTCAAGAGCGTTCCCGATTGCATAGCCTAAAGGCTGACTCATATCCGAAATGATCGCCATTGTTTTGCGGCCGACATTATTACCGATTTTCACCATAGCTTCAGCCAGTTTAACTGAATCTTCAACGGTTTTCATAAATGCGCCGTCACCTGTTTTAACATCAAGAACAATTGCATCTGCACCTGCAGCGATTTTCTTCGACATAATTGAACCGGCAATCAGCGGAATGCTTGAAACCGTTCCCGTAACATCACGCAGCGCATACAGCTTTTTATCCGCCGGTGTTAAGTTACCTGATTGACCGATAACCGCCATACCGATTTCATTAACTTGTTTTGAAAACTCTTCACTTGTTAATTCAACATGGAATCCTTCAATCGCTTCAAGCTTGTCGATCGTACCGCCTGTATGACCTAAACCACGGCCACTCATTTTTGCTACCGGAACACCGACAGCAGCTACCATTGCAGCTAATGGCAATGTCGTTGTATCGCCAACTCCGCCAGTTGAGTGCTTGTCTACTTTAATACCGGCAATTGCAGATAGATCAATCTGATCACCTGACTCAACCATTGCCATTGTTAAATCCGCGCGTTCGCGATCTGTCATATCCTGAAAGTAAATAGCCATACATAATGCACTTGCCTGATAATCAGGAATCGTACCATCTGTATATCCTTCTACAAAGAAACGAATTTCAGCTGTTGTCAATTCTTCGCCGTTACGTTTTTTTTCAATAATGTCTACCATTCTCATATGGAAAATCCCCCTTATTTCAGCTCTGATAAAAAGCTTTTGCCAAATTGCGGTGCTGCAATATTAAAATTATCTGCAATTGTTGCTGCAATATCCGCAAATGTCTCACGTAACTGCAGTTCTGATCCTGCAGTAAAGCGTGGTGAGTAGACAATCAACGGTACATATTCACGTGTATGGTCTGTACCAGGGAATGTCGGATCGTTCCCGTGGTCTGCCGTAATTATGAGCAGATCATCTTCTGATAACGCTTCCATAACTTCCGGTAAACGACGGTCGAATTCTTCCAATGCCTGACCGTAACCAATCGGATCACGTCGGTGTCCAAAGTTCGCATCAAAGTCCACTAAGTTCAGGAAGCTGATACCATGGAAATCACGACGAACAACTTCCGCCATTTTGTCCATGCCATCCGTGTTGTTTTTTGTACGAATCGCTTCTGTTACCCCGTCACCATTAAAGATGTCCGAAATTTTGCCGATCGCAATGACATCAAGATTCGAATCCTTCATTTCAGCCATTGTCGTGCGTCCAAATGGTGTCAATGCATAGTCATGACGGTTTGATGTACGTGTGAAATTACCTGGTTCGCCAACGAACGGACGGGCAATAACACGGCCTACTAAAAATTCTGCATCCAATGTCAATTCACGTGCAATTTCACAAATTTTATAAAGTTCTTCTACTGGAATTACTTCTTCATGTGCTGCAATCTGCATTACCGGGTCTGCCGATGTATACACAATAATGGCACCTGTTTCCATATGTTCCGGACCATAATCGTCAATGACAGCGGTTCCACTGTAAGGTAAATTACAAAGAACTTTGCGGCCAGTTGCTTCCTCCAACTTGGAAATCAGTTCTGCAGGAAAGCCGTCCGGGTATACTTTAAACGGAGTATCGATATTCAGCCCCATGATCTCCCAGTGCCCTGTCATTGTATCTTTACCAACAGATGCTTCTTGCATCATGCCGTAAAATGCAGCAGGGTTTTCAGTTTTATTAATGCCTTTAAGTTCACGAATATTCGATAAACCTAACTTCTCCATATTCGGCATATTTAAGCCATTCATTTTTTCTGCGATATGTCCTAATGTATTTGAGCCAGCATCGCCAAATTTATCGGCATCCGGTGCTTCACCGATACCAACAGAATCCATTACAATTACATGTACTTTCTTAAACGGTTGCATAATGCTTTCAACTCCTCTTCTTCCATTCTATTTTACATAAAACGTCTAAACAAAGTAAAGGTCAGACATCCGATTTCACAAGATTTATTTTTAATAGATAAAAGCCAAGCTCCCCATTAGTGTTACGCGATTAGGCCATTTTTAAGCACGAGGATGGAATTGTTTATATACTTCCGATAAACGGGTTTTACTTACATGTGTATAAATTTGGGTCGTTGATATATCCGCATGGCCTAACAGCTCCTGCACTGCGCGCAAATCGGCACCATTTTCAATGAGATGTGTCGCAAAGGAATGGCGCAGCACATGCGGTGTAATTTCTTTGGAAATGCCAGCTGCTGCCGCATGCTCCTTGATGATTTTCCAGCAGCCTTGTCTCGTGAATCTTTTCCCTCTCTGCGTAATGAAAAACGCATCATTTTTCGGTGCAGTACCTAAAAGCTGTGGTCTTGCCTCTTCCAAATACTTTACACAGGCCGAAATCGCACTGCGCCCAAGCGGGATAATCCGTTCTTTTCCGCCTTTACCAAATACACGGACGAAGCCCATTGTCATATGCACATCCTCCAAGTTCAGTTCAATCAGCTCGCTTATACGCATACCGGAACCGTACATCATTTCCAAAATGGCAATATCCCGCGTGCCCTGAGGTTTTTCTTCGGATGGTGCAGTCAAAAGTGCATCAATTTCTTCTATTGATAATACTTTTGGTAATGACAGTTCTTTTTTCGGCATTTCCAAATGAACGGTAGGATCCTGATTCGTCACCTTTTCCCTCAATAAAAACTGATGAAAGGAACGGATTGATGAAATTTGTCTCGAGATCGTCTTCGATGATTTTCCTACTGACCGTAAGCTGTCCAAATAAAGCAAAATATGTTCGCGCATAACGCTATCAAATTCCATGATTCGCTGTTCATGATGAATGTGACGGGCATATGCGACTAAATCACGCTTATAGGATTGTAATGTATTATCAGATAGCTGACGTTCGACTTTAATAAAATGTAGATAATCTTCTATTGAATCTTTTAAAGCTTGCATATAAATCGCCCCTCTTGCATTCTATACATTTATATTACCATTTTCGTACAATTGAAGTGACGTTTTATCCTTCATTCATTCGTTTTTTCGGTGTAGCATATCCTTTCATTTGAATTGCGTCCCATTTACAAAATGTACTATTTACGGTATTCTTGAAAGTAAAACGTGACAGATTGAGGTGATAATTTGGGATCGACAAACTAAAAATCGGAGAGCTTGCCGCAGCAACCGGCGTGACAAAACGAACTATTGATTATTATACAAATTTGGGCCTTCTAAAAGTAGAACGTTCGGCATCCAATTATCGCTACTATGATAAAGAAATGATTGAACGTATTCACTGGATTGAAGAGCAGAAGAAGCTTGGCAAATGCCTCGATGAAATTCATCGCTTACTTGGCCCTTCAAAAGAAGAACCTGAAGAAATCGATGTTCAGGATATTCGATTGCAAATGCGCAAACTCGAACATGATGTAACGGTATTAATGGAGCATTTAGATGACAAAGAGCGGCAGAAACTCCGTAAAAAAGTTTCACCTGAAAGTGTTGCACTCATGCAATCACTATTATTAATTTTAAATAACTAGGAGGTGAACGTTCTACTTCGTGAGTAGAACGCTCGTTTGACCACAATCATTAACTTAACTATTTTCGCGGTTTTAATCGCTTTTACGGCCTTTTTCGTTGCAACGGAATTTGCGATCGTAAAAGTACGTCAATCTCGTATTGACCAACTTGTAGCTGAAGGTAAAGCTGGTTCCATTTCAGCTAAAAATGTAACATCCCACCTTGATGAATATTTATCGGCCTGTCAATTAGGTATTACGGTAACAGCGCTGGGAATCGGTATGGTCGGTGAATCCACATTTGAATTTATACTTCACCCTCTATTCGAATCATTCGGTATCGGTTCAGAATCTATTCATTGGTTTACATTAGGTGGTGCATTCTTTTTAGCGACATTCTTCCACGTAGTAGTAGGCGAACTTGCACCTAAAACAATTGCCATCCAAAAAGCGGAAGCGATTACACTGGCCTTCGCAAAACCGATACAATTATTCTATAAACTTATGTTCCCATTAATCTGGCTGTTAAATGGTTCAGCACGTTTATTATTAAAATTGTTCGGGATGCGACCAGCGAGCGAACATGAACTCTCCCACACGGAAGAGGAATTGCGCCTGCTTTTATCAGAGAGCTATAAATCCGGCGAGATCAATGTAAACGAATTGAAATATGTAAACAATGTATTTGAATTCGATGATAAAATCGCACGTGAAATTATGGTTCCCCGTACAGATATTGTCGGCTTTGATGTAACTGCAACGTTCGAAGAGGTGTTAACGCAAGTTTCAGAGGAACGCTATACACGCTACCCGGTATACGAAGGGGACCGCGATAATATTTTAGGTTTTTTAAATATTAAAGACTTTTTAACACTCGGTATGAACAATCGGATCAAACCGGCGACATTCAAATTGGAAGACTATATTAATCCGGTCGTTCGCACAATTGAAACAACACCGATTCAAAGTCTGCTTCAAATTATGCAGAAAAAGCGCATTCATATTGCGATCCTGCTTGATGAATATGGCGGAACGAGCGGTATGATTACCGTTGAAGATATTCTGGAAGAGCTTGTCGGGGAAATTCGCGATGAGTTTGACGATGATGAAGTTTCAGATATTCGTAAAATCGGTGAAGACCATTATTTAGTCTATTCAAAAGTATTGCTTGAAGATGTTTCTAAACTGCTGTTTCTTGATATTGAAGATCCGAATGTTGATACAATCGGAGGCTGGTACTTCACAAACATGCCGGACCTGAATATTGAAGATACATTTATTTATGAAAACTACGCATTTAAAATCCATGAAATTGATGGCCATCAGCTGCAATTTTTGGAGATTAAAAAAATGCATGATCTCATAGAACAGTAGCCGTTAAAACAACATAAATTCCATCTGTATGCACGTTCTCCTGTCAGCTGAATGTTGCCTGTATGAATCTCTTAACGTTTTAATTGTTAGAGTTCGGGAATAACATAAGTATTCATACAAAGGAGAGTGTATATATAATGGCAATTTTAAAATCAGTAGAAAACGGTGTGCAGGCAAAATCAGTAATCGAATCATTTATTACAGAAGGTTATGACCGCGATCATATTCATGTCTTCGCAAACAGCAATAAACGTGCGGAAGACATTGCCGACTTTTTCAATGTGGATGCGAGCAAAACTCCCGGCACAACGGAAAATGACAAAGGCTTCTTCGCATCGATTAAAAACTTCTTCCAGAGTACTCCGGAAGATCTTCACCATCAGCTTGCTGATATCGGTGTAGGCGAAAATGAACATGCAACTGCAAAGAATGATCTGGATGCAGGTAAGGTTCTTATTGTTGCCCATCATCCGGCGAAATAATTAAAACTACAAAACTCTATTTCTCACATTTGAGGGAAATAGAGTTTTTTGTGTATGTGTAGATGCCCGCCTGTCTTTTATTATTATTAGGCAAATGCAAAAAATCATACAAAAAAAAGAACAGCAAAATTTGCTGCTCTTTTTTTGATTATAGATTATGCATTGCTGTCTCCAGAGTTGTCATTATTATCATGACAACGCCAGCAGATGCCATGGAATGTAAGACGGTGATCTTTGATAATAAAGTTCCAACGTTTCTCCACAATTTCTTCTACATCTTCTAGTAAATCTTCTTGAATTTCATCTACTGCGCCACATTCGATACAAACTAGATGATGATGGAAATGCTTTGCGCCCTCTTGACGTAGATCATAACGGGACACCCCATCACCAAAGTTAATTTTATCGACAATTTTCAGCTCTGTTAAAAGCTCCAATGTACGGTATACAGTAGCCAGTCCAATCTCGGGTGCTTTTTCTTTCACTAATAAGTAAACGTCTTCAGCACTTAAATGATCTTCCTCATGCTCCAGTAAAACCGCTACTGTTGCTTCTCGCTGTGGCGTCAGCTTATAGCTCGCACTATGCAGTTGCTTTTTAATTCGATCAATACGGCTCTCCATATGTGACGCCCTCCTAAACTCTTTTCATTATACCAAATGAGTAAATCTCATTACAAGACAATGATTATTTAAATAAATAAGTAATTGCTAAATTTTCGACTGCAAAAACAATTAGCATTACGACGATCAGGAAAATGATCTTATTCCATGGCATGACCGTTTTCAAGGCTCGTCTACTCGAAGTTTTAGTAGTAATTTGATAGAGCATAATTAAAAGTACACAATATATTAACTGAAATGGAAACCACCAAAATGCATAGAGTTTAATAGATTCATGCTGTACAAGTAAATAGACCGAGCTGAAACCTAAAAACGTTACTTTTATTGCAATAAAAATAAGGCCTATACGCGGCAAATATTTATGTGTCGAAAAGAATAATACAATACTTAAGGCAACTATGAAAGGAACTACACTCCAAAGCAATTCAGGTTTATCCATTTGGAGCAGTCTACGATCACTGTATTTAATAATTTGCTGTACTTGTCCAATATCGAATAACTGATAACAAACTACCCCACAAATGAAACATACGACAATCATCGAAGTATATTGAATATATAGATATTTACGCATTTGGACGCCTCCTTGTCCATACAACTTATGCACATAAATTGTCCTTATGCGTAAACAATTATTGATTTCATTTCATTTTTAATTTCAACCATAAAATCGCAAAAGCGGTTTTGGCATCGTAAATACGACCGTCCGCTACCATCGCTTCTGCTTCTTCCAATGACACTTCCATTAGCTCCACAAATTCATCTTCGTCTAAATCAACCGGAATGTCTAATTTTTTTAACTTTTCTGCTACGTAAATATGGATAATTTCATCCGCAAATCCCGGTGATGTAGCAAAAGCCTGTATAAAATCGAAATGATCCGATGTATAGCCTGTCTCTTCCTCCAACTCGCGGCGGGCCGTTACAATAGGCTCTTCCCCTTTTTCCAGCTTGCCGGCAGGAATCTCTATAATTGAACGTTCCAGCGCTTTACGGTACTGCTCAACAAGTAAAATTTTATTGTTTTCTGTGATGGCAATTACCGCGACTGCTCCTGGATGATTAATAATTTCACGCTTCCCTGTTTCACCATTCGGAAGCGATACATCGTCTACTTTTAATGAAATGACCTTCCCTGAATAGATGGGTTGGGATTGAATTGTTTTTTCTTCAAATTTTTTCATGACCATGCCTCCACTTGTTCTCTTCCTAATATTCATTGTACCATTAGTAGGAGCTATTTCTAAAATATTGAACCAGGGAGGAATTAACATGAAAAAACGACAATTAGGTACAAGCAATCTTCACATCTCTGAAATTAGTTTAGGCTGTATGTCATTACCTCCAAACAAGGCACAAGCAGAAGAGGTCATCCATGCTGCAATTGATGCGGGCATTAATTATTTTGATACCGCAGACCTGTACAACCAGGGCGAAAATGAAAAAGTTGTTGGCGCAGCGCTGAAGCAACACCGCCACGATATTTATTTGGCAACGAAAGTCGGGAATCGTTGGGAAGAAGGAAAGGAAGGCTGGGGCTGGGATACATCCGCAAACTATATTAATAAAGCGGTACGAGACAGCCTGCAACGGCTACAGACGGATTACTTGGATCTTTACCAGTTACATGGCGGTACGACCGAAGATAATTGGGAAGAAATTACCGACACAATGGAAGGTTTGAAAAAAGAAGGATTAATTCGCGAATATGGCATTTCCTCCATACGACCGAATGTCTTCATGCCATTTTTGCAAAATAGTAATGCCATCAGCAATATGATGCAGTTTAATATTTTTGATGAACGCGCAAGCGAATTTTTCGATTCGATTCAACAGACAGGCGCTTCTGTCGTAACGCGCGGATCAATCGCGAAAGGCTTGCTGACAAATGAGTGGCGTACACGTTTAAAATCCTATATGAGCTATGATGAAGCGGCAGCAAAAGACGTACTGCAAAAAATTGAACAGCAATTCGGGGATGTACATGCAGCTGCCCTCGCATTCAATTTACGCTATCCAACTGTTGCTTCAACTGTTATTGGGGCACGTACACTCGCTCAGCTGAAGCAAAATCTGGATGCTTACGAAAAAGCGCAATCGCTGCAAAATATTTCGGAGATCGACAGCTGGACAAAAACCGACCGTTACACTGAACATAGATGAAAAAGTGGATTGTTCTCGTCATCATCGGGATAATCGTTGTCATAGTAATGTCTAACATGAGCTATGAACAGCAAACGATTGTTCCAGCGTTAAAGGATTTGTTGAAAGACAAACCTTTTGAAGAATGGTTAAGCCAGTTTGAAATTCCTTATTGGGGAAAAATTATATCGGTTGAAACACGGGGCTATTTTCAATTTCTTGAGTTTCTTATCCGAAAAGCTACCCATTTCTTCGGATACGGTTTATTAGCGGTCATACTCTATACTTTGTACCGGAAACTGAAGTGGCACTTTCCAATCGTTCTCGCGTTTGTTACAGCTGTAGTAATCGCAAGCCTTGATGAATACCGCCAAAGTATGATTCCGGGTCGCAGCGGCCTTGCAGCAGATGTCGTACTCGACGCATGCGGCGCGTTGACATTGCTACTGTTTGCAAAACTTATTGTTGTTGTATTAAAAAAAGGTAGTGCACAAAAATAGGCAGGCGCAGAAGGAAAAAAATTTCCCTTCATAAGACACTCCAGTTGGTTGGAATAGAGGCGACGACTTCTGCAGGAACAGCACGTGCGGAAAATCCAATGATCTGCGCCTCCGTTTAGGCGCAGATCATTTAGTTGGAGCCGTGCCCGCGGAAAGCGTCCGCCGCAATGGGAATCAACGGCATCGAAGAAAAGGGCATGTTGGAACGAATTTTGTTCCAACATGCCCTTCCTTATAATTGAATGACTTTTTCAGTGCCCTCCAAAAATAGTGTGTTATCTTTTAATATTTAGTATGCAACTTTGCCCTTAAAACTTCGAACCTTTATCACCGTATTGATTTAACAGTTCTTCAAAGCTCATATTTTTTTCACGTTGCTTGCGTTCGAATGCCGCTTTCGCCAGGCGCTCTTCTTCTTTCGCCTTTTCGTCAGCCACCATTTCCTGCTTCGCTGCTTTCAGCTTAGCCAATACATCGCCGCCTAACTGATCGGCCAATGTTGCCGCCTTGTCTTTTGGAAGCTCGAATTCATTTGTTGTTCTTTGCTGTTTCTTTTTTGCCATCGTTTTCACCTACATTTATTATTAGCGCTGTACAATTGTCGCTACACCTTGTCCGCCACCAATACATAATGTTGCAAGACCCAGCTTTGCATCGCGCTTTTGCATTTCATGTAATAATGTGACTAAAATACGCGTTCCGCTTGCGCCGATTGGGTGTCCAAGTGCAATTGCACCGCCATTTACATTTAGTTTATCATGATTGAACGCCAATTCGCGATCAACTGCAATCGCCTGAGCGGCAAATGCTTCATTCGCTTCAATTAAGTCCATTTCATCCAATGTTACATTCGCTTTCGATAAAGCTTTTTTCACTGCCGATACCGGTCCGATCCCCATTACAGAAGGATCGACCCCTGCGCTCGCATTAGCGACGATTGTTGCAAGAGGTGTAAGGCCTAATTCAAAAGCACGCTGCTTTGACATAACGACAACCGCTGCCGCTCCGTCATTAATACCAGAAGCGTTCCCTGCAGTAACCGAACCGTCTTTCTTGAATGCAGGACGTAATCCGTTTAATTTTTCTGTTGTTGTTCCATGTTTTACATATTCGTCTTGTGAAAAAATAACCGGATCCCCTTTACGTTGAGGAATTTCAACAGGGACAATCTCTTCAGCGAATCTGTTTGTCGAAATGGCTTCCGATGCACGGGCTTGGGAACGTGCTGCAAATTCATCCTGTTCCTGACGTGAAATGTCATACTGATTACATAGATTTTCAGCAGTTACGCCCATATGGTAATCATTAAATGCGCACCATAAGCCGTCCTGAATTAATGTATCGATAATTTTTTGATCTCCCATGCGGAAACCTTCTCTTGCGTTTCGCATAATATATGGTGCTTGACTCATATTTTCAAAGCCTCCAGCGACAACAACTTCCGCATCCCCGGCAATGATTGCCTGTGCTGCTAAATGAACGGCCTTTAAGCCTGAACCACATACTTTGTTAATTGTCATCGCTGGAACTGTGTATGGTAAACCAGCTTGGATACTTGCCTGTCTTGCCGGGTTTTGACCTAAACCTGCTGCGAGAACATTCCCCATAATAACTTCATCAACTGTTGATGGATCTAATTCAATACGATTCAATGCTTCTTTTATTACGATACTCCCTAAAGTCGGAGCCGCAATATCTTTTAATGCCCCCTGAAAAGCACCAATTGGCGTACGTACTGCACTTACTATTACAACTTCTGTCATGAATATATCCCCCTTAGTGTGAATGGTCCCTTTGTGAGCAAAGTTAAACTTGCTTAACCCGATTTTATCAAATATTCCGCATTTTTCACACAAAAGTTTCCAATAATAAATAGATACATATTAGTTGATTTATCCTAATAATTCATCGAATATTAAATTAATTAAGGAGTGGTTTTCATGAAAAAACGTACACTGTTTTTATCTGGCAGTATTGTAACAACACTGCTGGCAGCTGCTACAACGATCACTGGTGTCGTGATGACAAATCACATTATGTATATAAAGAAAAAGGACGATGCTTTCATCCGCGAACGTGAAATTGCGGCAAAACGCTTTGATGAAGCTTGGTATGAAGGCTGTCCGAAAGAAATTTTACTGATCGACTCTCCAAATGGCTATAAAAT
Source organism: Solibacillus sp. FSL W7-1324 (assembly GCF_038008025.1). NCBI lineage: Bacteria > Bacillati > Bacillota > Bacilli > Caryophanales > Caryophanaceae > Solibacillus > Solibacillus sp. FSL W7-1324. The sequence goes on along the minus strand of NZ_JBBOYH010000001.1, from coordinate 1,222,995 downwards.
AAGCGGCATCTATTTAAAACCTGTGGAAACAAAAAATACAGTCATCATCTGTCATGGTGTCACTGAAAATAAAATTAACTCGATGCGCTATGCCCGAATGTTTGAACGGCTTGGTTTTAATGCATTTGTATACGATCACCGCCGTCACGGGGAATCTCAAGGAAAAACAACAAGTTACGGCCATTATGAAAAATACGATTTACAGGCAGTTGTGGAGACAATCCGCAATATTACCGGAGAAGATGCCCTACTTGGTATTCACGGGGAATCAATGGGTGCAGCAACGACTCTGCTCTATGCAGGCACATTAGAAGATAATGCGGATTTCTATGTATCCGACTGTGCCTTTTCCAATTTCCCCGAGCTTCTAAAACGCATTTTCGAAAGTGTTGTACCGATCGATTCGAAATACACACTTCCATTCGCCGACTTTTTCATGCGCATCCGCGATGGCTACTCCGTAAAAGAAGTGATGCCGATCGATGCTGTAAAACAAATTCAAAAGCCCGTCCTCTTTATTCACAGTACACCTGATGATTTCATTCCATCCTCCATGACCGAAGAACTGTACGAACAAAAACCCGAACCGAAAATGCTGAAACTGTTTGAAAAAGGCGAGCATGCGAAATCATTCAACGACAATCCCGGTGACTATGAACAAACGGTAGCGAAGTTTCTCCATGACCACGTACCGGCATACCGTAATATAACCGATTCTTTAATATAAGTAATAAGCACTTTCTGTTCAGTTGTTTGAACAGAAAGTGCTTTTTCGTTTGCCGGAAGGAATAAAAAAAGCCCCCATTTAAATGGAGGCCCTCCATCTATTAATCATTAAAAACAATATGCCATTCATCGCGTTTGGCTAAAAATTCTTTTGCCAGCTGTTGCGCACCTTCTAAACTATGGCTTGCCGCCCAACCGCATTGGACTTCATTGCAGGCAGGAACAGAAGTCGCCGCCAACACATCCTGAATAGTCTTTTCTAAAATCGCCAACACGCCTTCATAATCCTCATAATTCATAAATGAGACATAAAAGCCTGTTTGACATCCCATTGGTGAGATATCGACAACCGCGTCACTATGATTGCGGATACGGTCTGCCATTAAATGTTCCAGTGAATGAAGTGCCGGCATTTCCATATGCTCTTTATTCGGCTGCTTAAAGCGGATATCATATTTTGTCACGACATCGCCCTTCGCCCCTTCTTTTGTACCTGCTAAACGTACATACGGTGCGACCACTATCGTATGGTCTAAATCAAAGCTCTCAACATTCGTTTTTTCTGTTGCCATTTTTTCCCCTCCAATACTTACAATCTATATAAGAATAGACTAGATTATTTTTCTTTTCAAACAAAATATTCTGAATTTTATTTTACGGCAAATAAAAACTACCTTCTTCACTCAATAGAATGCGAAAGGTAGTCCAATTATTATTTATCTTGGAATTTGTTCATTTGTGCCATCATTTGACGCACTTGTTTTTCAGACGGTTTACGTCCCATTTGTGCCATCATCACGCGAATCATTTGTTCATTAATTGGCGGGTTTTCTTTTAAATACTTCATCATATATTGACGAGCTGCGTAGAAACCAATTGCCACGCCCCCGATAAGAGCTACGACGATAAGTGTAATTCCTAACCATAAAGCCATTTTGTCCAACCTCCTCCACTACTTATGTACCGAGAAAAACTCTCCATCAAGCATTATACAATAAAAGCTATTCCGTTTCTATATATTTTCACTCTCCTGGCAGAAGTTAAGTCATGAGAATAGCTGTCTGAGACCGTCTCAGCCTCGAGACCTAGATGAAAATACGGTAGCAGGTCGTTATCGAATTTTTAAATTCACGGTAACATGAACTTATCAACGACAAGGAGGAACACATAATGAAAAAGTTTTTCTTATATTCAGCGGCTTTTATTACAGCGATCATCGCACTTTGCCTGCTCGCACCAGTAGCCGGGTTATTAATCTCGGGAGCACTTCTGGCAGCAGGTCTGCACTATTACACAGAAAGTAAATCTACTTTCGGAAAAGTAATGAGTCTGGTTGTCGCTTTAGCCGGTTTAGTAAGTGCCTTATCAAACATCCCAGGCTTTATCGGTTTAGCTGCAATCGGTGTCTTATTTTATCTTTACAAAAACCGAAAAAACGAAAAGATTGAATTTTTACCAGGCAAAAAAGAGGAAGAAGATCCATTTACAAACTTTGAACGCGAATGGGCAAATTTAAACAAATAGGAGCGATGGACAATGAGAAATTTATTTACAAAATTTAAATATTCAATTCAGGCGGATTTACATGAGATGTTTGACAAAAAGGTCGATAAAAACCCGATTAAAATGCTGAACCACTACATTCGTGAAGCAGAAAAACAAACTGAAGAAACGGGCAAATTGCTTGCACGTCAGGCTCAGCTTAAAAAAGAGCTGGAAATCCAACTTTCACAAACAGTTGAAATGCTTGAAAAACGTGAAAAACAGCTAGTACTGGCTCAGTCAACTGGGGAAGCTGAACTGATTGCGTTTGCACAGGAAGAAGTAACGGCTTACACTGCGAGAAAACACGCTCTTCTTTCAAGCATTGATGCTGCGAATACGGAATATTTTGCACTGGAACGCAAATTCGAAACAATGAAACATAAAATCAAAGATATGAAAGTGCGCCAGCTTCAGCTGATGGGCAAAGAAAATGTCGTGCGTGCCAACCACCAGATGGATAAAGTTCTCACATCGGACAATGCCGGTAATTTTGATGAACTATCAACGTATATTGATGAATTATCTCAAAATATCGAGCGTAAATATGAAGTAACCTCTTTTGAAGCTCGCTTGGCACAGCTTGAAAAAGAACAAAAGCTCATAGAACAGCCAAAATAATGATATAATGCGTAAAGGAGAAGGCATCGTGCTTTCTCCATTTTGCACGTTATAGGGGGAGGCACTATGCCGAAAATTACATCAGATCAGCTTGCGATTATCGCGATTAGTATGGCACTTGTCGTATTGATTGAATTGACTCTTTTCAATAATGGCACTGTGTTTTTACTGATTTTAGGTGCACTGTTTCTATTTTTCAGCTTTAAAAAGAAGAAACGGTACTTATTATGGACGGGACTCATTCTATTATTCTTTGCTATTATTAATATTTGGACACTGCGCCTTTTAATCATCGGTGTGCTAGTCTTTCTTTTATACCAATACTTAACGAAAAAAGAGCAAGTGATGGAAATCAAAAGCCACTTTGCCAATACATCAAATCAAAATCAATTAATCGGCACAACGGGTGCTCCGACAGAAAGCTATCATTGGAAAGACGTTCATATTCAACGTTTTATCGGCGATATTACAATCGATACGACCGAAACGATTTTACCAAACGGAAAATCGATTATTGTCATCCATCAATCTCTTGGAAAGGTACGGGTTATCGTACCTTATGAAGTGACGATTCAGCTGCATTACTCCACTTTATATGGTGAAGCAACATATTTGGACTATGCGCCAAAGCAATGTATTAATGAACAGCTCCGTTTTGAGGATGGAGATATGGATGCAAAACGTGTCCTAGTTATTTATGTGACATCTTGGATTGGCGATGTGGAGGTGCAGCGCGGATGATTGCCTTTATTTTACGCTTTTTTATACTGATGATGGTTTTTGCAACATTTGCCATGAATATCTTCATTTTCCTGCTCGGCCAACCGCAAGAAGAGACTTGGCGCTTTTTATGGGAAAACGATGATTACTCATTACCGATTGTCGCCGTGATCGCCATTATCGCAACAACGACGAGCTTTTTTATTTCGTTATGGATTTCAATCGCATTAAAAATGAAAGAAAATCAGATGACCCGCATTGTGAAAAAAGTGGCGGAGCCTGATTTCGCACAAAAATTCAAAAAAGCGAATGGCTCATTAAAAAAAGCTTTGCGTGAGACGAACGAATTAATCGAAACACAGCGGACCTCTTTACAGCGGCTTTCCAATGAAAAAGTGGAAACGAACGACGCCATTGTTCAGGAGCGGCTTCTTGCAGAACGTCAGCGGCTTGCACGTGAACTGCATGATTCTGTATCCCAGCAGCTGTTTGCGGCTTCCATGCTTCTCTCCGCGCTTACAGAACAGCGACAAGATGAATTTGCACAAAAGCAGCTGGGGCAGGTGGAAAAAATCGTCCAGCAGGCCCAGCTCGAAATGCGCGCATTGCTACTTCATCTGCGACCGGTTGCCCTGCACAATAAAAGCTTGGCGGAAGGTTTAGAAGACCTGATTGTAGAATTACAGGAAAAAGTGTATTTCAATATCGACTACCAAATCGAAGAAATCGCTTTATCGAAAGCGGAGGAAGATCATCTATTCCGAATCGCTCAAGAAGCTTTGTCGAATACGTTACGTCACGCGAAAGCAACGGAAGTCGAACTGTTATTGATCGCACGCGACCAGCTGGCGATTTTGCGCATTCAGGATAATGGTCTCGGCTTTAATATGGATGGCGATAAAACGACTTCTTACGGCCTGCGCAATATTGCCGAACGCGCTGTCGAAATTGGCTGCACATATAAAATTGTCTCTGTACCGGATGAAGGAACAATTGTCGAAGTGAAAGTTCCGCTCAAAAAGGAGGAACAAATGAATGATTAAAGTTGTCATAGTAGATGATCACGAGATGGTTCGAATCGGGGTTTCCGCCTATTTATCGGCACAACCGGATATCGAAGTCATCGGTGAAGCGACGAACGGCGAGGAAGCGATTGAAACAGTGCTCTCGCTAAAACCGGATATTGTGCTGATGGATAATGTGATGCCGATCAAAACGGGTGCTGAAGCGACTGCCGAAATATTGGCACAGTGGCCGCAAGCTAAAGTAATGATTGTCACGAGCTTTATCGATGACGATAAATTATACCCGGCCCTTGAAGCAGGTGCTGTCAGCTATATTCTAAAAACAAGCAACGCCAAACAGATTGCCGATGCGATCCGGAAAACGATGGCCGGGGAAACCGTTCTTGAACCGGAAGCAACGACGCGGGTAATGGCCCGTATGCGCGGAACAGCCCCTGCCCTGCATAACCATTTAACAGACCGGGAAATGGAAGTATTATTGTGTATGGCGCGCGGCCTTGCCAACCAGGAAATTGCGGAAGAACTGTTTATCGCATTGAAAACCGTGAAAACCCATGTCAGCAATATTTTAAGTAAACTCGAAGTGCAGGACCGTACACAGGCTGTCGTCTATGCATTTCAAAATGGCTTAGTAAAGTAAGGTAAGGAGAATTTTTCATGACATTTACGTACGAAAACTTTGCAAAAGACGGGACACTTACATTACTGGACCCGCTCTTCACGCTATTGCTTATTTTCTCAGCTTTGTTTATCATTGTGCTGCTGCGCTTTGCGATCAATCCGAAAATCATGCTGTTTATTGGTGCGCTCATTATTTTATTAAGTGCACAACTGCAGTCGATTGGTGGGATTTTGGCGGATGAGCTGAATTTAGTGAGTTCATCGAAAAACTTTTACATTTTTATTGTGATCGCTGTGATTTGGGTTGCGATGATCGTGTTTGCGTTTGTGAAAGATAGAAAAAAGAAGAAGTGATAATTGGATTGGGGTTGTCCTGAAGTTATGTCTATAACTTTGGGACAGCTTTTTTTGGGGCATGGGGTGTTGGGGTGTTGGGGTGTTGGGGTGTTGGGGTGTTGGGGTGTTGGGGTGTTGGGGTGTTGGGGTGTTTGATTTATTAGAACTTTTTTGGGTTTATTAGAAGATTTGTGTGGCTTATTAGAACTTTTTACAGGGATATTAGAAGTTCCACCGGTTTAGGGCGAAGAAATGGTCTAAGTACGGTTCCACAGAGGCTATGGTGGTCACCGGGGTAGTTATATTAGAACTTTTTCGGTTTTATTAGACAATCCGACTGACTTATTAGAACATCTGGCCGCGTTATTTGAAGAATGAAGCTGCTTATTAGAAGATTGGGGACATATATTAGAAGTTCCGAGATATATTAGAACTTTTCAGATTTTAATAGAACTTCCAGCATGGATATTAGAACTTTCAGCGCTTTTTTGGGCTTCGGTATGCTAATGGGTGCACATCTCCACATATTAGAAGATTTGTTTTGGCTTTTTAGAACTATATTAGAAGTTCAGCCGGTTTATGGCGAAGAAATGGTCTTTATACGGTTCCACAGAGGCTATGGTGTGCACCGGGGTAGTTATATTAGAACTTTTTCCTGTTTATTAGACAATCCGACTGACTTATTAGAACATCTGACCGCGATATTCGAAAATCGGAGACACTTATTAGACAATCCACAACTTATATTAGAAGATCCATAACATATTAGAACTTTTCAGATTTTATTAGAACTTCCAGCACGGTTATTAGAACATTTCCGTCCCACACAAAAAAGCTCACGTCCCGCTTTCTTCCCCAAAGCGTTCGTGAGCCCTTCCCCTATTATTTCAAATCATTCAATATCGTAAACAGCGGTTTTTTCGCAGCGAGCAATTGCTCATGTGCCCCACTCTGCTGTTCCGCGCTTTCCGCTTCATAAAATGCAGCTAATGCCTCATCGATTTGTTGATAGGAATCAAACAGGTTTGCATCATCCACTTTTTTATTGCCGAAAATATCGATGAACATGCTCAGCTGATATTGAAAGTTTTTCTCGTACATTGTCAGCACATGCTTATTGTCATCAATCTCCACTTCATCGTTCAATATATACGTTTGGAAATCCACCAAATCCGTATACGCTTTTTCCAGCTCTACCGCATATTGAGCCTCTTTTTCATTGCCTTTATTCCAATCAAGAATCTGAATAAAAATAAGTAAAAATAGAATGATCGTTAAGTATATCGAAATACCTTTCCAAGATAAAAACTTCATGCTTGTTCCCCCATCTGCCGGTGCTTCGTTAATTGAAAAGATATTCTTTCAAGTTTTCCAATGTGGAATCAATGCCTGAACGCAGTGATACTTGATCTTCGCGACAATTCTCGATTGCTTTTTCAATTGCAATTAACGCGTTTTCCAAAAACGGTTCGGCATTCAAATCTTTGTATAACTGTGTTAAAATGAGCGCCTTATTCCAGTACCATCTTGCGTTTTTCGGATCCATATCGATTGCCCGCTCAATATAAACCATCACATCAAACGGCGACCAGTTAAAGCGGTTCATCGTCTGCCCTGCAATCCCGTAATACAAAGCCTTATTTGGCTGATGCTTCACCGCTTCCATAAAGCAATGAACACTTTCATCATAATGGTGCGCCATTAAAAAAAGATGTCCCTGTACATAAAACGACTCTGCTTTCCGTTCAGCCTCCGCTGTCCGAGCATCCTGTTCCAGCTGTTTCACTTTTTCCGAGAACTGCTGTTCATCCTTAATCGCACGCAGCTGTTCAACTTCGTCATTTTCCGGGTAGCTTTCATTCGCACGTTCGACACTTTGCGGAATCTGTGCAGTCGGCTTCGGGAATTTTTCATACTCGTATTTTTCAAAGATACTTAAAAATTGCGTTGCCTGATCATTTTCGCCACTCTGACGTTTCGCTTCTTCATAGCATTTCAAAAACTGTCCGTCATAAAAAAACTGCACCATGTTCGACATTAAAAACACCTTTCTGTTTTTCATTCACAATTTAATAACTTCTATGTATGTATAGCATAAAGGTGCCCTAACGGAAACATTAGGACACCTCTTAACACTATTTTGAGATTGTGCCTGCTACTTCGGCAATCACGATTTCTGAACCTAGCATTGGTGATTCGCCTTGGTGGTGGCCGCCGCCTTCACCTTCTGATGGACGTTTATGTGATTGTTTGAATGCATCACTTTCACGCCATACAGAAAAGTTTTCTTTTGAATCCCAGTACATCACAACGCTCATTTCATCATATTCTTCAAATTGCGTTGAAACTAATACTTCTACTTTTTGGAAACCTTCGAATTCTTGTAATGGACCTGGTTGTACAAATTGTGGTGCCATTTTTTCAGCAAACCCTTTTTTTACTTTAATACGGTTTGTTACTGTAATCATAATTACCAACTCCTATAAATTAGCGTAATTGCTTCTATATTTATTTAATCACTTTCGGAACTGTTGCGCAATAATTCACGCTATAATAAGGAAAATGAAATTATTAAAGGAAGTTTTCTCAATGAAATTTACTATTATTGCGACGAGCGATATCCACGGTCATACCGAACGCTTTTCACAGCTTGCGCAAATGATTTCTGCCAGACAGCCAGCACTGTTAATCGATAATGGCGATTTTTTGCATGGCAGTCATTTAAGTTATTATTACGATTATATTATTCAAGAACAGCACCCGCAAATTGAGCTTGCGAACACCCTTGGCTATGATGTTGCCGTTTTCGGGAACCATGAATTCAACTATTCTCCCGAGAAAATCCAATCGATCCGCAACGCCACTAATTTCCCGTGGATCGCCGCCAATATTCCAGGGTTTGCCGAACCATATTTTATTAAAGAAATAAACGGGCTGCGCGTTGCTGTCATAGGGGTCGTGACGCATTTCACAAAAAACTGGGATGAATGTGGATCGACAAAGCATCTGCATTTCGAGAATGCTTTTGAAAGTGCGAAAAACACTGTAAAGCATGTTCGCGAGGTTGAACAGGTACAGATGGTCATTTTAAGCTATCACGGTGGTTTTGAACGGGATCTTCATAACGGGCATCTAATCGATCTGGAACAAGGAGAAAATGAAGGCTATCGTATGCTGCAAGAAATAGAAGGCATTGATCTCTTCATTACCGGGCATCAGCATTTGGAAATGGCTACAGTACAAAATGGTGTCGCAATAGTACAACCTGGAGCAAATGCACATTGCTTCGCGCAAATCGATGTCACGGTGGATAACGGTACATTTTCTTTTGAACCTTCTATCGTTCAAGTGGATTCCACATTAACAATGCAGTCTTTTCCCGATTTTGATGCGTGGAAAAAACAACAAATCGGAACGGCTGGTGAAGCGCTGACTTATACGGACTTTTTTACACCCCGCATGAAAATGACCACTTATACACAGTTGCTTCACGATATGCAGCTCCATTACACGGGCGCTCAAATTTCGGTCATCGAATTGCCGTACCATGCAAAAGGCGGCTTTCCGGAAAAAATAACCCGTGAAGATGTTTTACATAACCTCCCCCGGTCTACCCGACTGCTCGTCATCCGAATGACCGGAGCCGAAATCCGCCGGGCGATTGAACAAAGTGCCGCTGTCTTTGCGCTCAACGATCTGGGAGAAATCGATTTTAGCATGAACGTCTACTATCCGGAGCCTCAGCCGTATATTTATGATCTGTGGGGTGGCATTGATTACATAATTGACTTATGTCAACAAACAGGTCAACGCGTCACGAAGCTAGCTTTTGAAGGAAATCCAATTCAGGATAATGAAATTTTTGAAGTAGCGGTCAATAGCTACCGTGCAACAGGTGCACATAACATGCAGATGTTTAAAAAACCGCCTATTCGTAAAACCGATCAATTCATTCCCGATTTGATGATGGAGTACATAGAACAGAACAGTCCGCTAACGGTTCACATCAAAAACGATTTCCAAATGAAATAAACCACTCTTCCTCCAAGATGTATGTCAATCACTTTGAATTGGCATACATTTTATATTTTTCGGAAAATAATAAATTTTTTTGAATCTTTTTTCCATTTCATCCGTAAATTTATTAAATAGCAATAAGGAGGTGGCAACTTGTTTGGTTATTCCATTGAAACCATTTATTTAATCATCTTAATCGTTATTGGGTGTTGCACTGTTCTTTACTTATTTTTTGCAGATGTTGCGGATGTGTCCATCGATGGAACACCATTTTTTGACCCGGCTGTTATCCTTTCATTTATAACGTTCACATCGGCTGCGGGCTATTTGCTGGAACAGTTTACCGGCTTAACGAGTATCATCATATTCATCATCGCCCTTATAATTGCGAGTTTATTGACAGCACTTATATATTTTTTCCTGCTCGTTCCATTACGTTCAGCAGAGGTGTCCCTTGCCTATACGGAAGAATCACTTGAAGGTCAGGTCGGAAAAGTGATTGTGCCTGTTCCTCTTGATGGTTTTGGGGAAATAGTGATTGAAACGGCAAACGGTATTATTTCAAAGCGTGCAGCAAGTTTTCATCGAGTAGAGATTCCGTATGACACGCAAGTTTTAATAATTGAGATGCAGAGTGGTACAGCAATGGTCGCGATTTATGAGAAAGAAGAAATTCAATTTTAGAAACAGGGAGGAAATTTTATGTCAGGTTTGGCAGGGATATCAGGAATTTTACTAACAGTGGGGGTAGTTGTATTTCTAATTGTCGCTCTTGTAGCCGTCTATATTATGAAATATCGCACAGCTGGTCCGGATGAAGCATTAATCGTAACAGGGAGCTATTTAGGAAGCAAAAATGTACATACCGATGATTCAGGAAACCGCATCAAGATTATTCGCGGTGGTGGTACATTTGTATTCCCGGTTTTCCAACAGGCAAAACCACTTAGTCTACTTTCAAGTAAACTCGAAGTAACAACTCCGGAAGTTTATACAGAGCAAGGTGTTCCGGTTATGGCGGATGGTACAGCAATCATCAAAATCGGTGGTTCAATTTCGGAAATTGCCACTGCTGCCGAGCAATTTTTAGGAAAAGATAAACAGGAACGCGAAAGTGAAGCGCGTGAAGTACTTGAAGGTCACTTACGTTCGATTTTAGGATCGATGACTGTTGAAGAGATTTACAAAAACCGTGATAAGTTCTCGCAGGAAGTACAGCGTGTCGCATCACAAGATTTAGCGAAAATGGGCTTGGTCATCGTATCATTTACAATTAAAGATGTTCGTGATAAAAACGGCTATTTGGATTCTCTAGGTAAGCCGCGAATCGCACAAGTGAAACGTGATGCCGATATCGCAACTGCTGAAGCAGATAAAGAAACACGTATTAAACGTGCACAGGCGGCTCAGGAAGCGCAACAGGCTGAATTAGAGCGTGCTACTGAAATTGCGGAAGCCGAGAAAAATAATCAGTTAAAAGTGGCTGAATACCGCCGCGAGCAGGATATCGCAAAAGCTCGTGCCGACCAGGCATACGAACTGGAATCTGCACGTGCGAAACAGGAAGTAACCGAACAGGAAATGCAAGTACGAATCATTGAACGTCAAAAGCAAATTGAATTAGAAGAAAAAGAAATTCTACGTCGTGAGAAGCAATACGATTCAGAAGTTAAGAAAAAGGCGGATGCGGATCGTTATGCGATCGAACAAAACGCAGAAGCGCAAAAACGTAAAGAGCTTGCACAAGCAGATGCGGAGAAATACCGGATTGAAGCACAGGCACAAGCTGAAGCGGAACGTATTCGTTTAGATGGTCTGGCGAAAGCCGATGCAGAGCGTGCACAAGGTACGGCAGAGGCAGAAATTATCCGTCTGCGCGGTCTTGCGGAAGCTGAAGCGAAAGAGAAAATTGCAGAAGCGTTTGAACAATACGGTCAGGCAGCTGTCCTTGATATGATTGTGAAAATGTTACCGGAATACGCAAAACAAGTTGCGAGCCCACTTTCTAATATCGATAAGATTACCGTTGTGGATACAGGTGGCGGTGCAAACGGTGGTGCCGGTAAAGTGACGGGTTATGCGACTGATCTAATGGCCGGTTTACAGGAAACATTAAAAGCTTCTTCCGGTATTGATGTGAAGGAATTGATTGAGACATATGTCGGAAAAAATGCTTTTGAAAAATCGGCAATCATTCCTCGCGAAGACTTTTCACGCGTTGAAGAAGTCCTTGAAAAATAATTAATACAATAAAAAATACAGCCTCTTCCATAACGGAAGGTGCTGTATTTTCTTTTATTAAATCTTAACCGTCCAGCCGAACGGATCTTCAACTTTACCGTATTGGATGCCTGTTAATGTATCGTAAAGCATTTGTGTTACTTCACCGATTTGGCCGTTGTTGACAGTAATGATATCATCCAGCCACTTCAGCTCCCCTACCGGAGAAATGACAGCTGCTGTACCTGTACCGAATGCCTCTTCCAAAGTACCGTTTTTAGCCGCTTCTACAATTTCCTCAAAAGCAATTGCACGCTCTTCAATCGGAATGTTTTTTGATTTTAATACTTGAATCATTGAATCGCGAGTAATCCCAGGTAGAATACTGCCGTTTAATGCCGGAGTAATTACTTTTCCTGAAATTTTAAAGAAGATGTTCATACTGCCTACTTCTTCTACGTATTTATTTTCCTTGCCGTCCAACCATAATGTTTGAGAATAGCCTTGTTGTGCAGCAATTTCAGAGCCTTTTAAGCTCGATGCATAGTTGCCGGCTGTTTTTGCTTCACCAGTACCGCCAACTACGGCACGTACGTAGTGCTGTTCTACTAAAATTTTAACCGGGTTAATGCCTTCTTTATAATAAGAGCCAACTGGTGACATGATAATCATAAATTTATAGCTATTCGCAGGATTTACACCTAAATAGCTTTCTGTCGCAATAATGAATGGTCGAATATATAGAGATGTACCTGGAGCTGTTGGAACCCACTCACGATCTACTCGAAGTAATTCTTTTAATGCTTCTAATGCAAAGTCCTCATCAATCGGTGGAATGCAAAGACGTGCATTGGAAGTATTTAATCGTTGGAAGTTACGGTCCGGGCGGAATAACTGGACTTCCCCATCTTCTGTCATATATGCTTTCAGACCTTCAAATACTGCTTGTCCATAGTGGAATACCATCGCAGCAGGGCTTAATGTAATCGGAGCATATGGTGTAATTGTCGCATTATGCCATCCTTTTCCATCTTCATAATCCATAACAAACATATGGTCAGTAAAAATTTTACCAAAACCAAGCTGTTCTGCAGGTGTCTTCTGTTTTCTATTTGTTGATAACTCAGTTGTAATTTGGTATGTTGTCATAATTTCATGCTCCTTAACTAATTTAAGTTGATACACTTTATCATACCATGTTATTTTTAGAAAATTTAGTATTTTTTAATTTTAGACAAAAAATATTTTTTTCTAGCAGTTCCATTAGTTTTCGAGCAAATTTCTACGCAATCATTTTTCCGTTTTCAGAAGTTTTCTTACAGGTGCTGTCATTTTTGCTTTAAACTGTTCCGCTTGCTCTTTTTTCACAGCCACCAGCACTGCACATGACGGGCCTGCCGAACTTGTTAAATCCGCATCTGCTGTATAATTTTCACCGGCAAAACGGATTATTTCGGCCCCGATTCCTTTAGAACCAGTTGGCCATATTGCTTGGATCCAACCGCTATTCAGTCCTTCGTACAACTCATTCAACTGAGCGATTTTCTTTCGGTTTTCCATCACATCATTTCCGACAAGCGGTTCACCGACAACATAAAACTCGCAATTGTTTGTATTTCGTTCAAATTTCTTTTTTCCTAACATCGTGAGGGAAACCGCTGATTGTAGCGACTGGAAATTCGTTTCACTCGAACCCATTAACGGCGGCATCTCCAGCCCCATTTCGGAAAATGCCTTTTTAAACCCCAGCTCATATTCTGGCCAAACATCATCGCCCGAAAAGTTGGCCATTACTAACTGAACAGGGATGGCACCCGCGCAAAGCTGCTCCAAAATAGCTGTACGTGCTGTAAAATAAGCGGTAATTTCATTTGGCACCTGGACAATGTCTTGCTCTTTTGTACCGATACAGCCCGAATTATCAATCGATACGACTAATCCATTCACCTCAATCGCATTTCTCATACATTAACCCCTACTCGCTGCACGACCGTTTTCATTACAGGCATGACAACTACTGCAATCAGACAGTTCACAGCTGTCGCAATGGTTAAAGAGGCAAGTGAGCCAATGTAGAATGCCGGAGAAATTATAAAATAAAATGGAATCGGTGCAATGATACCATTTGCGATGATTACAAAGATCCATTTTAATAGATGAAGGCCTTTTCGATGCATCTTCGCAAATACCGCAACGATCATAAACATTTCCGCTGCGATTAACAGATGTAAAATGCCGAGTGGAAAACCGGATGTAAGACCTGTCGCGATATGACCGAGTGCCCCTGCCGCGCCTGCAAAAACAGGCGGTAGGAAGATTGCGCTAATAAGAGCGGGTGCAGAATCGAGTGCAGCTGTTCCTACTATCCCTACCGGTACTTTAATAAAACTCCCAATCACACAAATTGCCGCAATTAATGCTGTTAAAATGATTAAACGTAATTTAGTCTTGTCCATGAGAATCTCCTTTTAAAATTTGTGGGATGCCGTACCATACACGAATAACTGTCTGTGCTTCATTACAAAGCATCTGGTATAGCCGGCCGCATGTATCTCTTAATTGCCGTGCTTCTTTTTCCAGTGGTACTACACCGCGGCTTGTATCCGTACAAACACAAAACAGTTCTGCCCGTTCGGCAATTTGCAGCATCTGTTCGAAAATCTGCCGGGCAGCCTTTTCTTCCGGTTCATCGAGATACGGTAAAATGATCTGTTCAATATTACTGATTATGTAGCGCTCGTTTTCATTTATATTTTCCATATTTGGCAAATACCCTTCACAAACAATCAGCTCTTTTCCAGGTAACTGTTCGATCAGTTTTTCTGTATATTTTCGTTTACCGTTATGTGCGCCTCCGAGTATAACGTACATCTCGCACCTCCTATGAGTTCATCGATCGTTTCCCAGCCAAGTGTATAGATTGTTCTATGATTGGCGATTGTTTGCTGGAAGGATTGCTCCTTCGCCCCATAAACGGCAAGTAATAATCGAATTACGCCTCCATGTACAATGAACGTATATTCTTTCTTTTCCTTTACGATGCTGTGAAAACCGTCCAGTACACGCTGCTTGAAGCGGTCAAACGTTTCTCCGTTCGGAATCGGGTTTTCAAGAGGGTCGTCAATCCAGGCCCGGTATGTTTCATTATGCTGTAATTGTTCATATGTACACATTTCAAAATCCCCAAAATTCAGCTCACGCAATTCCTTTGATGCGATAAATTCAGCATCCGGAAAATAACATTGTGCAGTGTCACGGCATCTCCGCAAATCGCTCCCGTAAACGATGCTAGGGTGTAGATCAATCTCAGCCTCCACTTTGTGTAATATCGGCTCATCTTTCCAGCCAATATATTTGCGATCCAAATTCGCTTTCGTCTTTT
Organism: Solibacillus sp. FSL W7-1324; assembly: GCF_038008025.1. NCBI lineage: Bacteria > Bacillati > Bacillota > Bacilli > Caryophanales > Caryophanaceae > Solibacillus > Solibacillus sp. FSL W7-1324. The sequence goes on along the minus strand of NZ_JBBOYH010000001.1, from coordinate 1,207,785 downwards.
CGTGCCTGATTAAATGCACAGTAATATCGTTAGCCATAGAACAACCTCCAAACCTTCACCGAGTGCTCCAAGTAAATCACCTGTCACACCGCCAAAATGTTTTTTTGACCACTTGCGATAAATTACAACAGCCATCAGCATCACTACGATTAAAATAAACAGACTGAAAATGCCAATGTAAAACCAGCATGCAAATGCCAAGAGAGTTTGAACACCGATTAAAACAGCGAGTTTCTTTTGAATGACGATTCCTTTAAAATATGCAGCGAGTCCTTTTTCCTTTGCAGGCTGCACTGTTAAAAAGTAGAATAGCATACCCATTCTTGCTAAAAAGGGAATGAAGATGAGAAACGGTACAATCGCCAATTGCCCATGCAACAGCATTTCATAAATAACACCGATTTTTATTACGAGTAAGCAAAACACACTAATAACCCCGAACGCGCCTGTCCGCGGATCATCCAGTATTTCCAGCCGTTTCTCCTTTTCTCCATAGGAAAAGAACGCATCGCTCATATCGATCCATCCGTCCAAATGCAGCCCACCCGTTAGGACAATCAATCCGATAACAATCAATATCGCCAACAGCAGCTCCGAAATCTCACTATAGCGAGTTAGAATCAATACACCACTACTAATTATGGCACCGATCAGCAATCCGACAATCGGCAAAAATCCGTACATCCATGTAACAGACTTGGCATTCATATCCAGCTGTTTTTTTACCGGCACTGCCGAAAAAAACTGCCACGCCAATAAAAAACCGCTCCAGCTATTTTTCAACCTGCTTCCTCCTTACTTCCACCGCTGTACAAGCTGAAATTGTACTTCATACGCTTCATCACTATTTTGGACAATCCATTGATGAAGCTCTCCCAGCAATTTACGATATAAATTTACTTCCTCATATTGTGAAGGCAGTTCATCCAGCACTTCATTTGATACAACTATAATTGTAGCACCTTGCTTCCGCCAAGTTAGCAATTGCTTTTGCAATGATCCGATACAATTATCGATATAATCGCTATTTTCATTTTTTTGTTCATATGTATACAGCACATTCGAAAGCCATGTTGTCACACATTCAAACAGTACTACTGCATTGTTTGAGAGTTGCCCAATTGCTTCCGGAACCTTCACTTGCATTTCCACTGTAGTCCAGTCGATATTTTGATTTTCACGGTCCTGCTGATGGCGGATAATGCGTTTTTTCATTTCATCATCAAAAGATACACCTGTCGCCACATAGTAGAATGTCTTTTCCTCACCTAACTCCCTCGCATATTTCTCTGCAAAGGCACTTTTGCCGCTGCGTACACCACCGGTAATAAAAATCAATCGTCTCCCCCCTCATCCTTATATGTAAAAAGAACATGCCCAGACTAAGGCATGCCCTTCTATTTTATACTTATTTAAATAGTTCCGGGTATACTGATTGTGCCATAATTTCTACCGCTTCACCAATACGCGGTCCAGGACGGGACATAACATCTCCATCGACTAAATAAACTGCCTGATCTGTTACCGCCTGTATTTTATTCCAGCCTGTACGTCCAAGTATCTCATCAACTGCATTATCCATATACGTTGCTGGCGTAATAATGATTTCAGGATTTCGCGTAATAACATCTTCTTCCGCTACGCTGATCCAGCTCGACTGATCCGCAAAAATATTTTCCACATTGGCGTGGTCCATTATTTCCTGCTGGAATGTACTGTTGCCGGTAGTCCATAAATCCGGTGCTGGTGACACTTCATAATAGGCTTTTTTCTTTGTGCTAATTGCCGCTGTTTTTTCCTGTACTGTTTTGATTTGTGATTTAATGTCGGCTACAATTTCTTCTCCCTTATGTTCGACCCCCATTACTTCAGACAACTGGATAATGTCCGAATACACATCATCAAATGTCGCGGCCGAAGCGATTACAAATACTTTAAGACCCGCATCTTCCAATTGGGTAATTTGAGCTTCCTCTCCGATTGTATAAGCAACGACGACATCCGGATCTAATTCCAGAATACGTTCTGCGTTTATGACAGTAGAGGTCGACACACGTTCAATCTTTTGTGCTTCTTCCGGATATGTATCAAATTCTGTGGCACCGATAATTTGATCACCGACTCCCAGTTCAAACAAAATTTCTGTATTGCTTGGCTGAAGGGAAATAATCGTTTCCGGTACTTCATCGAAGGTCACTTCAACTCCCCGGTCATCTGTAACTGTATACGGAGTTCCTTCATTTTCGGATGCTGCTTGCTCCTCTTTTTTTGATTTTTCCTCATCAGACCCGCATGCTGCCAGTAATAATGTTGCTGCTAATGCAACGACCCATTTGTAGTTAAATTTCATTAGTCATAACTCCTTTTTTCTTTTTCGTTGGATAAGATTTTGAGATGAATGGTATTTCCTTTTGCTGATGCTGCTGATTCATATACACTGCCATGACAAAAAATACATTGGCAAGCAATCCAAGAAAATCAAACAGAATTTCATCCACTTCCCGTTCTTCGCTCACTTTATGTAATGCCCTGTAAGACTTTTTCGCCTCACTGCGGCAAATATGCAGTCTTGCGGCACTTTCGATTCCTTGTGGCAGTACAAACTGCTGAATCGACTCTCTGACTTCACCTACATAATAATCGTATCGATCACTGAGCCATTGCAGATCCTCAGATGTAATGGCCAATTTGCCGCGGACCGAACCATTCGCATGATAGGCTAACGGTTGAATCATCCTTAAGTCCTTCAAAACGACATGTCCGGATGCATCATCAACTAATGTCGGAAATACTGTACCAATTCGTGTTGTTAAAGAATCGGTACGGATTTCATAATCGACACAGCTTGATTTTTCCCGCATAAACGGATAGCAGGAAAAACGAATATCCTTTTTCATAAAAATTCTCCTCACTTCAAGTAGTGCCTCACCGAAATTATCAAGGGTACGAAAAAAAGCCACCCAAGAAAATGGATGGCTTCAAAAATCAAAAAAGGGCACAATAATGCTCATTCGATCCGTGACTGCCGTACATTCTCTTTAATTCCGAAGAGGGATGTTACGATAAGAAAAAGATTGGTCTCCTGGCTCTGCGTTTCCCTTTACTCATAAGTACCTTCCCGCTATATTAGCAGTGGTATCACACTTATTTTCATCTACGCTTACAGTTACGGATATAGCTTCGGATTTGCACCGAATTCCCATTTATGCATAATGCATCTTTTTCCTGCAAATTTATTCAATTTGTCTTAATCACTTTAGCATAATAATAAAATTATGCAAATAAAATTTTTCCGTTTACGATAAACATTCCGGACATTTACCGTAAATTTCAAATTTATGGGCTTCAACAGCATAACCCGGCAGTTTTTCACCGAGCATTTCCATCGGGCAAACAGACAGTTCCTTTACATTCCCGCAATCACGGCAAATAAAATGGTGGTGATGATGATCCGACTCGCAATGCATACGGAAATTTCGCTCACCGTTCAATTCTGTTTCTTCTAAAATATCAAGCTCCACAAAAGTAGCTAAATTACGATAAATTGTATCGAAACTCATCCCAGGGAAATCTTTTTTCAATACTGACAGCAAATCACGGGCAGTCAAATATTTGTCTGTAGCTGCAAACATACCCAAAATCAACTCTCGTTTATCCGTCTTTTTATAGCCATTATCCTTTAATATTTCCCACGCGCGCTCAGCATTCACAGTACTTCTTCCCCTTCCGTTTTGATTGAAAATTTCAATACAAGTTTTTTAATTAAAATTACTAACAGCAAAATCAAAATGGATGTAACAACAATTGTTCCACCCGGTGCCAAATTCAGGTAAAAGGCAGAAACAAGTCCGATCACTACAGCCAATTCTCCAAATACAATCGCTAAAATAATCGCTTCTTTAAAGCCGCGAGCTAATCGCATCGCTGCAGCTACCGGTAATGTCATTAAGCTTGAAACAAGCAGAATACCGACAATACGCATACTTGCTGCGATTACGAGTGCCACAACAATCATAAATAACAAATGAATCCATTTCGCCGGTAAACCGCTCGCTTTTGCATATTCCTCATCGAACGATAGTACGAAAAGTTCTTTGAAAAACAGAATTAAAAATAAAACGACAACGACTGCAATTGCCAGTACAACATATAAATCCTGGCGTGATACAGCAGAAACGGAGCCGAATAAATAGCTCATTAAATCTGTATTAAATCCGCTTGCAAGTGAAATTAAAATCGCACTAACACCGATACCGCCGGACATGATAATCGGTATTGCAAGCTCTTCATAATGTTTATAAAGTCTGCGTAGACGTTCAATTAAAACCGAACCGCTCACCGATGCGATAATCCCTAAATAAATCGGATTCAGCAATGCCAGCGCTGCAAATGATTGACTCAAGTACAGACTTCCTGCAATCCCCGCAAGTGTGACATGCGAAAGCGCATCCGCAATGAGCGATAAACGTCTTACTACGATGAATACACCTAATAGTGGTGCAATTACGCCAATAACAAGCCCTGAGAAAAAGGCATTTTGTAAAAATTCATAGTTTAATATAGCTTCTATCATAACGGCCTGCTCCTCTTAATGTATCTTTCGAACAGAGTGGCCGTTCCAGCTAGCAATCTGTTCTTCCGAAATCGTATCAAAATCATTTTTGTATCCGTGGAAATGGATCGACTGATTTAAACATGCGACATGACTGACACGATCCGAAACCGTGTCCACATCATGTGTAACTAAAATCATTGTCATATTGTGATGCTTATTTAAATGTGCGAGCATATCATAGAATGCCTGCACATTTTCGCGGTCGATACCGACTGTCGGTTCATCCAAAATAAGGAGCTTCGGATCGGCCACTAAAGCACGTGCGATGAAAACACGCTGCTGCTGCCCTCCGGAAAGCTGGCCAATATTCCGTTTCAGAAATTTTTCCATGCCGACATCTTTTAAAGCACCTTTTACTAAAAAGTCCGCATCTTTTGGATAGCGTTTAAAGAGTCCAACCTTTTGCGATAAACCGCTTTTCACGACTTCCTCGACCGTTGCAGGAAACCCCGAGTTAAAGGCATTGGATTTTTGCGAAACATAGCCGATCCATTCACGGTGTTTAAAATGGTTTGCTTGTTCGCCAAATAATTTAATTTCCCCTGACATGGGCTTTAACAGTCCTAAAATTAATTTCAAAAGTGTCGATTTTCCGGAACCGTTTTGACCGATTAACGCCAAAAAATCGCCTTCATTGACACGTAGCGAAATATTTTTCAATGCTTGTGTGTATTCATATTGAAAGGAGACATCTTTCAATTCAATCAATGGTTTTTTCATTTCGTTCGCTTCTTTCTAATTCAAAATCATTACGATTTACATCATGTTAGTATAATGCAGTTTTTTGTTCATGTAAAGGAAATAAAGTTAAACTTCAATCAGTGGGTATTTTTTCCATCCCCTACTGATTGTTAGTTTAACCAATCGGGCTTTTACGGGTAGTTTACTTCCCGCCTATCCTTTTCGCCCTGCTTAAATCTAGAGGCGGGAGTCTTACTACCCGTTAATGCGGGATCAACTTGAAAGGATGAAGACAATTCAAATGCTACAATGGTTTGATAACTTAAAAGGAATGAATGACAGCCAGCTACAGGAATTTGCAAGAGAGCAGGGGCTTGAATTGAGTCTCGAAGAAGTTCAGAAGATGCAAAAGATTTTGAAGCATGCCAATATTGGCTGGGCGCTTACCGGCATTCCAAAAGAAGTGCTACAAAAAATCCATAAGCTCCTTGGAGATAAGCGCTATAAAAAATTGATGAAGCTCGTCGGGTTGTAGTTTTCCGCTGTTGAATTGCGATAATATTTCTATTTAAAAAAATCAGCCGTATCCCGGCTGATTTTTTCATACATGTGCATTTATTTAAATTATTATACTTTCTCCGCAAGCTCCACGTTTTCAACACATACTTCGAGGGCCAGTTCAATGGCTGCTGTCAAATCTCGCATTGACCAGCCTGGAATTTTGCCGTGCTCGATCGCCAGCTCGAATGATGCAGGGATGTGGATGAATCCTGCAGCTTGAATCGCCTCATTCTTTGCAGCATAGTACAAGCCTTCATACATCACATTATTGCATAAATATGTTCCTGCAGAATTGGATATAGCTGTCGGATAACCTGCAGAATTTAAGCGGTTGACAATTTTACGAATCGGTAATGTCGATAAGTAGGCAACATCTCCATCTTCTTTAATCGGTGCATCTTCAAATGCATTTCCCGCATTGTCCTTTTCCCCGTCCTTTACATTCAATGCAACGCGTTCCGGGGAAATTTTCGTGATCCCTGCAGCTAACCCTAATGAAACAATTATCGTCGGCTTTACTTCTTCGACAAGTGCCATAAACTGTTCCGGTGCTTTTGCAAAGTCCACAGATAATACATGACCAACAACTTCAAACTGACCGATTGATTTTCCGTTCAAAGCCTGCACGACTTCCATTGTTGGGTTGATCGGGTTTGATAAAAACGGTTCAAATCCTGTTAATAGTAATTTCTCCATCAGTTTTCCCCTCTATCTCTATAGATTTTTTATAAGCGCTGCCATTGCTCGATCAATATATACAGTGCCATTCGATTTGTTTTCAAGTAAAATCGAGAAAATATATTGCTTTCCGCTTTGACCTTTCATATATCCTGATAACGTGTATACATTCGGAATATAGCCTGTTTTTGCATAAATTCTATTTTGCAAAGCACTGCTTGTTAAACGGCTTTTTAATGTTCCGCCGATCATGCGCTCTTTATTGCCGGCGACTGGCAACGAATCAAAAAATGTATCGAAATACGGTTCTTTTTGAACTTTGTAAAGAAGCTGTGAAAGACCGTTTGATGTTACACGATTTGAATTCGAAAGTCCTGAGCCATCAGCAAAACGCCAGTTGTTTACAGGAATATTCAATGATGCACTGTACTTCTTCAGTAATGTGACACCTTTAGTTGTACTGCCTTCGCCAAGTTCTTCCCTGCCCATCGCTTTGACTAGAATATCGGCAATACTGTTATTGCTCAGCTTCATAAATGCCGGGAAAATGGCTGCCAGCGTACGTGACTCATTTGTATAAAGCAATGTTGCTTTTTTCGGAACTTTCCCTAATTCTACTTTCGAACTGTTCACGAATTTTAAACCTGTCCCTTGCAGTGTCTGTTTAATTGCCTGCATCGTATTTTTCGATGGGCCCTGCAATGTTACCCATTCCTTTTTGCTGCTGCCTTGTGGAAGATTGCCGGAAATAATGATGCGGTTTGTGTTGTAGGCACGCTTGATCGTGATCGTATTACGACTTCCTTTACCAACTGTTTTCGCTTGATTGGAAATGACCATCCCGCTTAAATTCGGTTCAATCGAATAGCTCGGTTTCGCACCGACTTTACCGGGCTTTGCAGTAATAATAACGGTACTCGCATCAAAGTCATTGTTTTGGGACATCGTAATCGCAGAAGTACGCGCGCCGAAGTAATACGTCTCATCCGATTTTAGAACACCCGGTGGTAATGTACTGCCGGAAAATGCGGTATCATCACCGATTAAGTGACCATTGATTGTACGAATACCATTGCGTTTCAATACTTTGGCAAACTCCAAAAAGTCATCTTTTTTCAATGTCGGATCCCCACTGCCTTTTATGTACACATTTCCATTTAACGTATCGTTGACGATAATGCCGTCGATATATAAATCCGTTTTAAAACGGTAGTCCTCACCTAAAATCGACAATGCTGCAGCACCGGATACTAATTTCATATTCGAAGCCGGGCGCATCAGCTTGTCCCCGTTTTGCGAATAGACAACTTTACCGCTCTCCGCGTCCCGTATCGTCACCGCTGCATTACTTTTCCCTAAATGTGTCGTTACCGCACTATTGACCGATGCGAAACTTTGAATAGGCAATGAAAAGAAGAGTGCAAATAAAATGACAAGCTGGAATATTTTTTTCATCAACTGATTCCTCCTTTTGAATTTTGCTAATTTACAGTTAACTTATTATAACAAATTATGTCATAAAAAACGCAAAAAAACATACTTTGCATCAAATTTATGCAAAGTATGTTTTCATTTTGTTATTATTCGCGCAGAGCATCAATTAATGCCGGCTGGAATTCACTGTTGCGAAGCATCGCAATTTCGTGTAAATATGGCGCTTGTTTGTTTTTCGGATCCGGACCGACAAATGGTGTTTCCAATATTTTCGGTAAATGCATTAACTGTGGATGATGCACAATATAATGCATCGCCTCAAAACCGATCTCGCCAAAACCGATATTTTCATGACGGTCTTTTGCAGCACCGCGCACATTTTTCGAATCATTGATGTGCAGTACTTTTAAACGGTCCAACCCGATTGTTTTGTCGAATTCATTTAACACACCGTCAAAATCATTAACAACATCGTAGCCGGCATCATGAATATGGCAAGTGTCCATACAAATCGACAGGCGCTCATTGTTTGTTACCCCATCTATAATGCGTGCCAGCTCTTCAAATGTACGACCGATTTCAGTGCCTTTGCCTGCCATTGTTTCAAGTGCAATCTGTACAGGGTAATCCTGTGTCAGCACTTCATTTAAACCTTCTACAATGCGCTCAATACCCGCATCAACACCCGCGCCGACATGTGCACCTGGGTGCAGCACAATTTGTGTCGCTTCCAATGCAGCGGTACGTTTAATTTCTTCCTGCAAAAAGTTGACGCCAAGCTCAAACGTTTCCGGCTTTGTCGTATTTCCTAAATTAATAATATACGGTGCATGCACCACAATATTGGACAGCCCGTTTTCTTTCATATGAAGCAGGCCCTTCATAATATTCAGCTCTTCAATCGGCTTTCTGCGCGTATTTTGAGGTGCCCCTGTATAGATCATAAATGTATTGGCACCATAGCTTAATGCTTCTTCACTGGCACCTAGCAGCATTTTCTTTCCGCTCATTGAAACATGTGAACCTAATAACATTCTACTTACCTCCATTTAACGAACAAACAGGCTGCATAGAAGTATATTTCTAAGCAGCCCCTTGTAAAATTATCTATTGTTGCGGCGCGCTTTAATACGGCGTTCGCGTTTTTTCACTTTTTCCATTTCCCACTTCATATTACGTTTGTAGCCTGGTTTTACTTTCTTCGGCTTACGTACAAGGGCTTTGGCTTTCACATCAATTTCATCTTCTTTACGCTCACCTTTACGGTTTGCACGTTGGTGACGGTCTTTTAAATCAGACCATTCGCCATTTTTAATATCTTTTTGTACAAATGGAATGCCCATTTTTTCGATGCGTACTACTGCATCCTCATCTTCCGGCTGGTACAGTGTAATCGCTGTTCCTTTAGTACCGGCGCGTGCTGTACGACCAACACGGTGAATGAAGAATTCAAGATCTTCCGGAATTTCATAGTTGATGACATGCGAAATTCCTTGAATATCAATACCGCGTGCAGCTAAATCTGTTGCTACGATATATTGGAACTCAAGATCACGTACTTGCTTCATCATTTTTTTACGGTCACGCGGGCTTAAATCACCGTGGATTTGTCCTGCACGGATCCCTTGTTCTGCTAAAAAGCTTGCGACAGCTTCTGCATTTTTACGTGTGTTACAGAAAATAACAGCAAGGAATGGATTGATTCCTTTAATTACTTCAAGTAAACGTGTATTGCGTGCTTTCGAACGTACAGGCACCAATACAAAATCAATACCTTCCGCTACCGGGCGTTTGTCATTCATATGAATATGGACTGGTGAATCCATGTATTTCTTCAAGAATGGTTTTAATTTTTCTGGAATTGTCGCCGAGAACACGAACATTTCAAGCTTTTCAGGCATATGCGACGCAAAACCGTCGATATCTTCAATAAAGCCCATGTCAAATGCCAAGTCTGCTTCATCGACAACTAAAATCGGGGCAGTATGAACAAGCAATGCATTTTCTTTTACTAAATCTTTAATACGACCAGGTGTACCTACAACGATTTGCGGCTGTGTTTTTAAACGGTCGATTGTACGTTGTTTGTCCGTACCACCGATAAATAATTTAGTTGAAATTTCTGTTCCTTCAACCAGCTGGTTTAATGCATCAAAAATCTGTTGTGCCAGCTCACGTGTCGGCGAAGTAATAACCGCCTGTACTTCTTGTTTTTCTTCTACGATACGCTCCACGATTGGCAATAAAAAACTATGTGTTTTCCCTGTACCTGTATGAGCTTGTCCGATTGCACTCTTTCCTTTTAATACGAGTGGAATCATTTCTTTTTGAATGGGTGTCGGTTCTGTAAATCCAAGCTTTGCAATGGCGTCCTGCAAAAATGGCTTGAATTGATAATCAGTATATTTTGACATTCACGTACCTCCTTACATCTTTCCTATTGTACTATAATTCGTACATTTAAGTGACCATCTGCATATCATAACGGTAAATAGTTTCAACGTCAAACAGTTGGGACGAATTTATGAAAGAAAATTGTAATATCATGTCGATTTTTAGAAAGGAGTTTATTATGCGCCCACCTTATTACTTTCAACCTCAAGCAATGATGAATCAAATGCCGGTTGCATCACGCTTCCCAATGTATGCACCATACATGATGCGAGGTCCGGCAGCAGGGATAGGTCCGGTACCTGGAGCAGGGCCAATTCCCGGAGCTGGCCAGTTTATGAACCATATGCCAATTCCTCCTCAAGCACCTATACCAGGAGCTGGAGCAGGGAGTGTACCGAAACTTGAAGGATTTTTATCAGGAGCAAACTCTTTATTTAATAATGCCCAAAAGTTCACGCCTTATATTCAGCAGGCAGCACCAATGTTTAAAAATCTGCCCGCTTTATGGCGTTTATACAAAGGATTTAAAGACACATCGGACCCGCTCGAATCTTCTACTGTTTCGATGCCGCAAGAACAGGAGCGACCAAGAGAACGAATGAGAGAAAGAATGAATCCTCGAGGGAACCGACAAGAACTAGAGCCGGTTGAGGAGAAAGTTAAATCAAAACCATCATTACCGAAAATATTTCAGCCGCCATTTGAATAACCCTTAAAAGCTACCCCAAGGCAAATGAGTGCAGATTCGTTTTTTATTATTACGAGTCCTCTCCTTTGTATGATGGTGTAGCTTTATTTTTATCAATTTGGCCTTTTAAAAGTGGACAGAATTATCTTCCAGCTCTTTTTCGACATTTTGTAAAAGTTCATCCGCATTTTCCGCTTTAATAAGTTCACCATTTACAATGGCAAATAAATTACATTCGCAAATTTCACAGTTTGATGTACAGCCGGATTCCGATATATCTATATCATCGCGCTCCAGCAGCACATCATACACATCCGCTGCACCGAGCGATAAATTTGTCATGCAAAATTCCACCTGATTTTTTAACGCTACCGTTTTGTTCCTCTTAAAAAAAGAAAACGCCATCCCATTTCCCCACTTTACGTTTTATTTATTTCTGCTATTATAGCAAACGTTCGCAAATTCCTGTACTTGCGCTATCATTTGATATATACTGCCTTTTTGACCGAATTTAATAGAGATTTCAGTAAGCGAACTTTGAATAAAGCATACACGTCCTATATAATGAAATTACAGGGCTTTGAAAGGAGTTACGTATAAATGAAAGTTGTTAAAATTAATCCGCGTGGGTACTGCTATGGGGTAGTTGACGCTATGGTCATTGCACGCAATGCCGCACTTGATCCGACATTACCAAGACCAATCTACATTTTAGGTATGATTGTACACAATAAACATGTTACAGATGCATTTGAACAAGATGGCATCATTACGCTTGATGGCGAAAACCGTAAAGAAATTATCGAACAGGTAGAGCAAGGTACCGTTATTTTCACGGCACACGGTGTATCACCTGAAATTCGTGAAATCGCAAAACGTAAAGGACTTGTTTCAATTGATGCGACTTGCCCTGACGTAACGGTGACACATGACTTAATCCGCGAAAAAACAGCAGAAGGCTACGATATTATTTATATCGGTAAAAAAGGACATCCTGAACCGGAAGGCGCAATCGGTGTTGCACCAGATCACGTTCACTTAGTTCAATCGATGAAAGATATCGATAATTTATCTTTTGAAAATGAAAAAATTCTTGTAACAAACCAAACGACGATGAGCCAATGGGATGTTGCATTCCTGATGGATAGTTTAAAAGAAAAATTCCCGCATGTCGAAGTGCATAAAGAAATTTGCCTTGCGACACAAGTTCGTCAGGAAGCTGTTGCTGAACAGGCTGGTGCTTCCGACTTATTAATCGTAGTGGGCGATCCAAAATCAAACAACTCAAACCGTTTGACACAAGTATCGGTGGAAATTGCCGGAACACCATCTTACCGCATCTCGGATGTTTCAGAGCTGCAAATTGAATGGCTAGAAAACGTTGAAACAGTAGCAGTAACTGCAGGTGCTTCAACACCGACGCCAATCGTTAAGGAAGTCATTTCATTCCTTGAAAAGTTCGATAAAAATGATCCTTCAACACATGAAATCGTACGTTCCGTGACATTGGACAAAATTTTACCGAAAATTAAAGCACCAAAACCAGTCGAAAAGATTATGCCTTACTAATAAAGAAAAAATCTCAATTTTCTTCTGCCGGAGAAAATTGAGATTTTTGTTATTCTTTATTAAATAAACTGGAATGGTTCTGTATTGATTTTTGACTGGATAAATTCAACAGGTAATTTTTGATTTGCACATAAAGAAGCCATTTTTTCGGCAACGCCTTTAACCATGACCTTTTCAACATGATGACCCGGATCAATAATGCTTAGACCATCCACTTCTGCATCCTGTGCCATATGGAAGCCGATATCTCCTGTTACAAATACATCCGCCCCGGCATATTTTGCAGCACGAATATATTTATTGCCGTCACCACCGACTACTGCAACGTTCTGGACAGTACGATCCAACGGTCCGACTGCACGCAGACAAGGCACGTCCAGCTGCACTTTCACGAACTCGGCAAACTCCCGTAATGTCATCGGCTCTTTTAACTTCCCGATACGGCCTAGTCCTTGTTCATTCGTGTCGACATCCATTGTAAACAGGTCATACGCAGGTTCTTCGTAGGGGTGGTTATTAAGCATTGCCTTTAAAATTTTATTTTTCATCGATTGCGGGAACACGACTTCCACCTTTTCCTCTTCCTCGATGTGAAGCTCACCGATCTCCCCTACAGCCGGATCTGCTCCTTCTGTGGCACGGAAACGGCCTTTGCCTTGCAATGTATAGCTGCACGCCTCATAGTGCCCTAAACGGCCTGCTCCGGCTTTAGCGAGCACGTCACGTAAAGCATCTGCATCATCGTTAGGAACGAATACAGCTAGCTTCATCATTTTCTCTTCGAATGTAACATCCAGTATTTTACGTTCTTCCAATTTCAGTGCATCTGCCAGTAAATCATTGACTCCGCCTGGTGCTACATCGAGGTTCGTATGTGCTGCATATACTGCAATATCATTTTTCAGGCACTTTTCATACAGTGCCCCTTTCGGATTATCTGTACGCAAGTTCGAAAGTTTCATGAAGATCGGCGGGTGGTGTGCAATAATAAGCTCACAGCCGTTGTCGATTGCCTCATCCACGACTTCATTTGTCACATCCAGTGTGACAAGCACTTTTGTAACCGGCTTATTTAACGTACCAATGGCCAATCCGATCGGGTCATTCGGCATGCATGCATATTTTTTTGGTGACCATGATTCAAATAGTTGGATAATCTCGTTGCCGTTTACGGATTTCACGCAATCGCCTCCTGTACCATTTTAATGTAGTGTGTAAGTTGGTCGTACTTTTCCTGATTTTCAGGCGTTTTTTCCGCTTCTGAAATCGCTTGTTGCACACGCTGCCAATTCGCGATTTCACGTGACCATTTTTCAATGAAAACAGGTACTTTCGTTTCCATCAGCTTTGGCCCAAGCAAAGTTTGCGCTTCGTTTAATTTCATTTCCCCGCGCTGTAATACAAGGACTTCATAAATTTTACCGTCCTCTTCTAAAATGACCTCATCCTGGATGGCCCAGCCATTTACCATTGCCCATTCACGGATCGCTTTCGCATGAATATTCGGCTGTAAAATCAGACGGGTAACCGTTTTTAAAGCTTCGGGATGCTTTTCTAAAATGGACACAATGAGTGGTCCGCCCATCCCCGCAATCGTAACAGCTGTAATTTCATCCGATTCTTCAACAGCTGCCAGCCCATCAGCCATGCGTACCGTAATTTTATCTGTTAAGCCTTCAGTGCGAACTTGTTTTACGGCTGATTCATAAGGTCCTTTTACAACCTCACCTGCAACTGCACGCGCAGCAATCCCTTTATGCACTAAATAACAAGGTAAATAGGCATGGTCACTTCCGATATCCGCTACAATTGCTCCTGTCGGGACAAATGAAGCGACTGTTTCAAGTCGTTTTGAAAGTTTTTGTGCGTTCATATTTATATATCCTCTTTTCTATATCACAAACTACCCCTATTATATAGAACTTTTACATAAACGTCTCTTTCCAGAATACAAAAAAGTGCAGAACAGGATCACTCCATTTCTGCACTTGGCTATTCATTATAAACCTGAAATATACTCTGCTACAGCATCCGCTTCCGCTTCGTTTTTAAGAATTGGTGGCATAGCGCCGCTTTCCGAACCATTTAATGCGTAGTCTTTAATATGCTCAGCATCTAATCCAACGATTGAAGGACCTGCACCACCAGTTAAATCACCACCGTGGCACGAAATACAGTTCTTTTGAGCAATATCTTCACCACTTAATTCAGCAGTTTCCCCTGAATGTTCGCCGTCCGCACTGTTTTTATCAGCTGCACCCTCAAATGACATGAAGAAAATTAGTCCGATACCGAATGCCATGATAAGTACGTATGGAATAAGTGGATTGTTTCTCATTGCGTTCCCCTCCCTCATTAAATATTCTATTTCATGCTAGACTTTTGCCTAGTAAACAATATTAATTGTACTTGATTCTATAGAAAACTGAAAGACTTTACGAACAAGTTTTACTAGCTTTGTAACAATTTTACCAATTTGCTATTTCTATCATAATATATGTCTTGCAATTACCATTTTCTGTACTTCGGACGTTCCTTCACCGATTTCTAATAGTTTTGCATCACGTAAATAACGTTCTACTTCATATTCTTTCATATAGCCGTAGCCGCCATGAATCTGAATGGCCTCATCGCACACTTCCATCGCCATTTCGGAAGCATAGTATTTGGCGATCGCCGCTTCTTTTCCAAAAGGACGTCCCTGATCTTTCAGCCATGCCGCTTTGTATACGAATGTCCGCGCTAATTGTATTTTTACCTCCATATCCGCTAATTTAAACTGGGTTGCCTGGAAATCCGACAGCGCCTTCCCGAATTGCTTGCGTTCTTTTGCGTATTGAACCGCTTTATTTAATGCGCCCTGGGCAATTCCGACAGCCATTGCCGCAATACCGATCCGACCGCCGTCCAGCGTCGTTAAAAACTGCTTAAAGCCATTCCCCCTGACACCAAGCAAGTTTTCTTCCGGTACGTGAACATTTTCTAAAATCAATTCTGTTGTATTCGAAGCATTCAAGCCCATCTTTTCGTATTCCGATTTGATCGTAAAACCTTTGGCATCGGTCGGGACAATAATGGCGCTAATTTCTTTTTTGTTTCCATCCCGATTTGTGATTGCTGTTAACGCTAAATGTTTGGCATAACTTGCATTTGTAATAAAAACCTTCGACCCGTTAATGACAAATTCGCCATTATCCAACACAGCAGTAGTTTCTGTACCACCTGCATCAGAACCGGCATTAGGCTCTGTTAAACCGAAAGCACCGAATGATTCCCCTGTACAGATCGGCGTTAAGTATTTTTCCTTCTGCCCCTCCGTACCGAATAAATGCAGTGGTGCGCCGCCTAGGGAAATATGAGCCGAATATGTAATACCTGTTGAAGCACATGTACGGCTCAACTCTTCTGTCACGATTGCAAAGCTGATTGTATCTGCACCAGCCCCACCGTATTGTTCAGGAAACGGCAGTCCCATAATGCCCATATCGGAAAGTTCTTTAAAAATTTCTACTGGGAAGGCTTTCGTTTTATCACGCTCGACTGCTCCAGGTGCCACTACTTCATCCGAAAACTCACGTATCATCTTTTGTAACATCGCTTGCTCTGTTGTTAAATCAAAATGCATACCATTCATCCTCTCAGCCTATTTCATTTCCACTCTATTGTAATCTAAAAATATGTATTTTTACAGAAAATATATGTATTTTGCAGAGTATTTTGTAAAATAGACACAAAAAAGCTATGCGTGAAAGTTTCAAACTTCCGCATAGCCTAAAAGAATAGTATAAATATATGTAATATTTTGGATTTTCTATAGAAAATAAATCCATGCACTAATGATCGCAATTAACCCGAGAATGCCTGAAATCGTAAAATAAATAATCTTCAGCATGAGGCCGCTTACGAGCCAAAATACACAATTTACAATAAGAATTATATACAGTATTTCATTATTGCCGGCAAAATACGTTGTACTCACTTTCAATGTCACACCTAAAATGGATAAGGCGGTCGCCAGCTGCAGCATTACAGCCATTACATGATTTCTTTTTGCAAAATAAATCGCCCCGATCAGACAGCCTGCCGCAAATACAGCGGCTACTGCAATGACAACCCATTCGAATTGCATTGTAAACAGCAGCAACATAATCACAATTGCACTAATCGGGAAGAACATCGATATACTGCGGTTTTTACGTTTTTCGACATTAATGACTGCATTTTTTGATTTTCCTTCAATTTCCTCCTGTTGGTTCCCTTCCGAATAAAGGGTCATTAAAAAATCGCAATAATGTTCCGGTAACATTTTGTTTTGTTTCCAGAACGTGATTTCATTCATAATAATTTGTTTTTTAGGATTTGACATCGTTTCGCCCCAAATCTGTATTTATATGCTCTATCCTATTTTAAATAATTCCCGGATGAACAACATCGGTAAAAAGCTATACCATTATTCTCGCAAAATAGTAATTACCTGCTATATTTACACAAAAAAAGATGAAGAGTAATATACTCCTTCATCTTTTCTCTGTTTAGCTTATTCTAAGAAATCTTTTAAGCGTTTTGAGCGAGATGGATGACGCAATTTACGTAATGCTTTCGCCTCGATTTGACGAATACGTTCACGTGTAACGCCAAACACTTTCCCTACTTCTTCTAAAGTGCGTGTACGGCCATCATCCAAACCGAAACGTAAACGCAATACGTTTTCTTCACGGTCTGTTAATGTATCCAGCACGTCCTCTAATTGTTCCTTCAATAGCTCATATGCTGCGTGATCAGAAGGAGATTGTGCTTCCGAGTCTTCAATGAAATCACCTAAATGAGAATCATCTTCTTCCCCGATTGGTGTTTCCAATGATACAGGCTCTTGAGCGATTTTAAGAATTTCACGAACTTTTTCAGGTGTTAAATCCATTTCCTCTCCAATTTCCTCTGGAGAAGGTTCACGGCCTAAATCCTGAAGAAGCTGACGTTGTACACGGATTAATTTGTTGATTGTTTCAACCATGTGTACCGGAATACGGATTGTACGTGCCTGGTCAGCAATCGCACGCGTAATCGCCTGACGGATCCACCAAGTTGCATAAGTCGAGAATTTGAATCCTTTACGGTGATCAAATTTTTCAACCGCTTTGATCAGACCCATGTTACCTTCCTGAATAAGATCCAAGAACAGCATGCCACGGCCGACATAACGTTTTGCAATCGAAACTACAAGACGTAAGTTTGCTTCGGCAAGGCGTTTACGTGCTTCTTCGTCACCTTGTTCGATACGTTCCGCTAAACGGATTTCCTGATCTGCAGAAAGTAAATCCACACGTCCGATTTCTTTTAAATACATACGTACCGGGTCATTAATTTTAACGCCAGGAGGAACACTTAAATCATTTAAGTCGAAAGCTTCTTCGCTTGATTCTTGCTTAGATAGCGCTTCTTCTTCAAATTCTTCTTTTCCTTCAACTGTTACATCATTTTTTTCGATTTCATCGGCAAAGTTGAAAATCTCTTCATTTTCCAGTTCGAAAAATGCTAATGTTTCAGAGATTTCCTTCATTGACATTTCGCCAACCTGTTTTGCTTTAGCTAAAAGTTGCTTTTTTACCTGCTCTAATGAAACCCCGTTTACTACCGTATCTTTTGAATGTTTTGACTTGTCCGCCATAAACCTTCCTCCTTCTAAAAACAAATCGCGTTAAACGCCCATTTTTATCTTTCTATTCAATGCAATTATCTGTTGGGCAATCTCAAGTGCTCGTCTATGCTCATGCATTTTTTCTGCTTCTTTTTGATCGTGCTTTAATTGTTCAATCTTTAGTTCTAATCGGCGTTTTTCGATTTGTTTTAAACAATCAATTATCTCCGCTTCACCATTATCAGGGTCACGTTCAAGTAACGCAGCATCCATCACGATTTTTCGTAAATCATGATCATCCAACACTTCGACGAATCGATGGAAATCAGCCATTTCATATTCTTCGTAAAAACCAATTAAACGAACAAATACCGATAAATATTCCTCATGAATGAAAGGTTCGTTATTTCCCTCTCTGAGAACTTTATTCACAATATTTACATCATGCAACATATGTGCTAAAAGTATACTTTCCGCACGGTCTGTCGCATCTTTTTTACGCTCCCTTTGGAGAAGAGGTGTTGGTTCTTCCACCATTTTCTGATCGCGTTTCTGATCTTTTACATTATCTGCGACCATTTTTCTTAATTGGGTACTGATCGCCTCTTGGGAAATATTTGTTTCATTTGCCAATTGACGAATGTATAAATCACGTTCGGTTGGAGAAGTATTATTTTTTAATGTTTCCAGAACTTCTTGAATGTATTGAAGTGTGTCATTTTCAAATTGAAAATTTTTGCCGCGTTTCGCATGCATCATCATAAATGCAATATAAGCGTGCGGCTTTTCTATTATTTGATTTTTAAATGCCTCTTGACCGTGTGTCCGAATGTATTCGTCCGGGTCAAGTTTATCTGGTAAAACAGCGACCTCAACTTTAATCTGTTCTTGATGAAGCATCTGTGCAGCGCGCTTGGCAGCCTCGAAACCAGCATTATCACCATCATAGCAAATCGTAATTTGCTGAACTAAGCGTTTGAGCTTTGTAATATGCTGGGGTGTCAGAGACGTACCCATCGTTGCTACAGCATTGTATATACCTGCTTGGTTTGCTGCTAAAACATCAATAAAGCCTTCCATTAAAATTACTTGTCTTGATTTACGAATAGATGCCCGCGCCTTATCCAAATTATAAAGTACTTGACTTTTATGGAAGATCGGCGTTTCAGGACTATTTAAGTACTTAGCATCTTCGCCATCGGAATTTAAAATCCTGCCTGAAAATGCAATCGTTTTCCCGTTTTCATCCCGGATCGGAAACATAATCCGTCCCCGGAAACGGTCAAAGTAGCTGTCATCACTTTCTTTACGGATAATCAGACCGCTTTCAGCCATTTCTTCAGGATCAAATCCTTTACGCTCCAGTAAGATTGACAGCGTGTCCCAATTCGACAACGCCCACCCTATCTGATGTGTTTCGATTTGCTCACGTGTAAATCCTCTTTCAAGCAAATAATTTAATGCAGGTTCGCCATCTTCTGTGTTCATTAAAATATGATGATAAAACTCCACTGCAAACGTATGAGCCTCTCGCATTTGCTGCTCTTTTTTTGAAATGGGCGAATTCGACACCGATTGATCTGTCGACATTTCCATTTCAAGCGGGATTCCCGCACGTTGACTTAGTTTAATGAGTGCATCCGGAAACGACAGTTGTTCCATATCCATTACAAAAGTAATGGCGTTTCCTCCTGCCCCACAGCCAAAACAGTGAAATATCTGCTTATCGCTGGATACGGAAAAAGAGGGTGTTTGCTCACCATGAAATGGACATAATCCAAAATAGTTGCGCCCTCTTTTCGTTAACTGCATATAATCGCTAATGACATCGACTATATCGGACTGCGAGCGAATTTGTTCAATCACATGTTCGGGTATTTTTCCAGCCACATTATCACCATCTACAGTATTCGAGATAAATTACAAATATCCTCTAAAATACGACAAAATTTCTTATTACAAATTTGTAATTACCCTATAATAATTATTTTTACCACAATTTTATTATTATAAAACAAAAAGACTATTGTTGCTATATAATTTCAAAAAAATAATCAGAATATAACTAAAAATGTCGAAATTTAGCAAAACATGCGAGAGTTTTCTGGAGCAAAAGTATAGTTCACTTAGTTTCTAAAAAATCTCGAATATTATTCCACCAAAAAAACCTCCTCTTCCTTTTTGAAGAGGCGGCTATGGATGCTATCGACAATCAAGCTCTAGCATATCGATTATTTTGTGTGCTGTTTCTTCGACAGCACGATTTGTAACATCTATCGTTCGACAACCTATTTTATCAACAATACTATAAAAATAGCTAATTTCCTGCTCAATTCTAGCATGTTGTGCATAAAATGCATTTTCCGTTAATCCTAACGTTATTAGACGCTCTTTTCGAATATTGTTAAGCTTTTCCGGTGTTATGACTAATCCGAAGCATTTTTTCGGATCAATCTGCATTAATTCAGCCGGTGGTTCCACTTCCGGAACGAGCGGCACATTCGCCACTTTATACCGTTTATGCGCCAAGTATTGGGATAGCGGGGTTTTGGATGTTCTAGATACTCCGACTAAAACGATGTCCGCCAGCAATATGCCGCGCGGGTCCTGCCCGTCATCATATTTAACAGCAAATTCGATTGCTTCAATCTTTTTGAAATAATCATCATCCAACTGATGGACAAGTCCCGGCTTTTGCAGCGGCATTTCATCAAATGAAGTTTCAATCAGGTCAAGCATCGATCCCAATAAGTCGATTGCATGAACCTTATATTCTGCTGCGATTTTTTGAAGTGCTTGTCTCATCTGCTTTTCAACAAGTGTAAAAACAATCGTTGCTTCATTTGCAATCGCAATTTGGACAATTTTCTCCAGCACATCCACATTAGCAATATGCGGAAATTTTCGAATCCTTACTTTTTCAAAATTTGGCCGAAACTGGCTTACTACCGCTTTCACAGCAGCTTCTCCAGTTTCACCGACCGAATCTGATACAACAAATATCGTCAATTTTTTCATAAGGTCACCTACAAATCATGCGTTTCAGCTAACGAAATAAACGCACGTGTAATATTCGTCTTTGTTAAACGACCGGTAATGACCAAGCCCTTCTCTGTTTCTTCAACAACCGGCATGGAATCGATCTCTCGTTCTATTAACTTTTTGGCCGCGACGATCAATGAATCCGAATTAACACAATAGGCGATATTCGGCATTCTCGTCATAATTATATGCACAGGCATTTTATTTAAATCCTGTGTTCCGATACTCGAACGAAGTAAATCTTTTCGAGACAGCACACCTTGTAATATTTCATCTTTATCAATAACGAAAAGTGTTCCGACATCCTCGGAAAACATATGGATAATCGCATCATAGACGGTCATATCATCCGGAACAACTACCGGGATTGACTGAAAATCTTTTACTTTTAAGTTCAGCATTGATTCCGTAAAGGCTGCCGTTGTTTTTTTACCAGCATAGAAGTAGCCGACACGTGGGCGCGCATCTAAAAATCCAGCCATCGTTAGTATAGCTAGATCCGGTCTCAATGTAGCGCGCGTTAATCCAAGGCGCTCAGCGATATGTTCGCCCGTAATAGGGCCATTTTCTTTTACAATTTGCAAGATTACATCTTGACGTTTATTGAGTTCGATTGGACTCACCCGCTTCAAATAATGTTATACTTTATCCTTAATTATTATATACTATTTCCTTCTATATTGCGAAGAAAACAAACCCATGCTACAATATTAGCGAACAACGCACTTGTTGTTTCATGATTTATTAATATGTAAGCGATGAAGGGATTAATAAGTATCAATTCTAACATAAGCGAGTAGGGATAGTGCAAGCCTACATTGAATTGAGAAACGGCACCCCTGAGCTATTTTTATAAAAGAGGTTTTTAATTTATTAAAAACAAGCGGGGTGGAACCGCGGGTATATCGTCTTGATGCACTCGTCCCCGGGCAGAGATTTTGTGCCCGGAGACGGGTGCTTTTATTTTTTCATTACCGAACAGGAGGTTTTTTTTCATGGCAGAAAAATCAATGGAGACAATTGTATCATTAGCAAAACACCGCGGATTCGTATTTCCGGGATCTGATATTTACGGTGGTTTAGCAAACACTTGGGATTACGGTCCACTAGGTGTAGAACTTAAAAACAACGTTAAAAAAGCTTGGTGGCTGAAGTTCGTTCAGGAATCTGAACATAACGTAGGTTTGGATGCAGCGATTTTAATGAACCCAAAAGCTTGGGTTGCATCTGGTCACGTAGGTAACTTCAATGACCCGATGATCGACTGTAAAGCATGTAAAGCGCGTCACCGTGCAGATAAATTGATTGAAGATGCTTCATTAACAAAAACAGGCAAAGAAATTATCGTTGATGGTATGACGTTCGATCAAATGAAAGAAAAAATGGAAGAGCTTGAAGTAGCTTGTCCGGACTGCGGAAAAATCGATTTCACAGATATCCGCCAATTCAACTTAATGTTCAAAACGCACCAAGGTGTAACTGAATCATCATCAAATGAAATTTACCTTCGTCCGGAAACAGCACAAGGTATTTTCGTAAACTTTAAAAACGTTCAACGTTCAATGCGTAAAAAGACACCATTCGGTATCGCCCAAATCGGTAAATCTTTCCGTAACGAAATCACACCTGGTAACTTCACATTCCGTACTCGTGAATTCGAACAAATGGAACTTGAATTCTTCTGTAAGCCAGGTGAAGACCTTGAGTGGCACTCTTACTGGAAAGAGTTCTGTAAAAACTGGCTTCTTGGATTAGGTATGAAAGAAGATTCAATGCGTTTACGCGATCATGAAGATGATGAGCTTTCACACTATTCAAATGCGACAACAGATATCGAATTCCGCTTCCCATTCGGCTGGGGCGAACTATGGGGTATCGCAGACCGTACAGATTTCGACTTGAAGCAGCATATGGAACATTCTGGTGAAGATTTCACTTACATCGATCCTGTTTCAAATGAGCGCTATGTACCATACTGTATCGAGCCATCATTAGGTGCTGACCGTGTAACATTGGCATTCTTATGTGACGCTTTTGAAGAAGAGCAATTAGAAGGCGACGATACTCGTACAGTATTACGCTTCCACCCTGCACTAGCTCCATTCAAAGCAGCGGTATTGCCACTTTCTAAAAAATTATCGGAAGAAGCTGGCGACGTATGGGCAGATTTACGTAAAGCATTCCCGGTTGATTACGATGAGTCACAATCGATCGGTAAACGTTACCGCCGTCAAGACGAAATCGGTACACCATTCTGTATCACATACGATTTCGATTCAAAAGAAGACGGTCAAGTAACAGTACGTCACCGCGATTCAATGGAACAAATCCGTATGCCAATCGCTGAAGTGAAAGCTTATATCGAGAAACATTTACAATTCTAATTTTCACAAGGCACTTTCTGTTCGTTTTGAGCAGAAAGTGTTTTTTCTTTCTAACGAAAAACAATCCAACCGATTTTAGCCGGTTGGATTATTTTATTTATTGAGCTGTTTTTCAATATCGAACTTTGCACGGAGAATAAGTTCACGCATTTCCTCATACTGCGCTTCATCAAAGCGTGCTTCCGGAATGATAATCGCGATCGAAGCAACTGGACGACCATTAGAAATAATCGCTGTACTGAACGAACAGGCACCGATAATGCGCTCAGCCCGTGTAAAGACATATTGCTGCTTGCGAATTTCCTGTAATTGCTCCAACAGCTGGGCTCGATCGACAACCGTATTTTCGGTTACATGTTCCATTGCCACTTCATCCAAGTACTGCTCAATTTCTTCCTGCGGCAAAAATGCAAGCAATGATTTGGCAGAGGCCCCCGCATAGAGCGGCGATGTATCCCCGACATGATTGCGTGCCGACAAAGCATATGAACTTTCGATATTCATAATACAGCGGCGTTCATTGCCGTCAATAATACTCATCGAAATGCTTTCTTTTGTCGTTTTGTTCAGCTCCTGAAGAATGGGCTGAGCAATCGTAATGATGCTCGATTCTTCCTCAACAAGCTTCCCCAAGTGAATTAGCGATAAGCCAAGCTGATACTGCTTTGTCCTGTCATCCCTTATTAAAAAACCTTCATATACTAATGTCGCAACAAAACGTTGCAGGCTTGATAGACCGATGCCTGTTTTTTTATTTAATTCCGTTAAAGAAAGCTTTGGCTGTTCTTTTGTGAAAGCACGCAATATCACAATGGTTTTTTGTACGGTTTGCATTAAATACATTTTTTCAAATTTCTGTTGTTCCATCCAAAAGCCCCCTTTTCCTAATAGTAGCAAAACTGATCAATATAAAAAAGAAGGGGCTATGTTAAAAGTCATACAAACTTTTCACCTATCTTTTCCGACAGTTGAAACTAATCGATTACTCCAATCATTACCTTAAAACTAGTTTTTATTGATTTTTAACAAGTCTTCGGTATGCTCCCCCAGCTGCGGCGGCCCGGAATCATAGGAAATATTAAGCTCTGAATGCTGCAGAGGATTTTTTACAAATTTCACGGTACCATATGATGGATGCTCAATCTCCCCTACTAAATTCCGCGCCATTACTTGCGGCTGCTGAAACGCTTCTTCTACTGTATTGACACGCCCGCCAGGAATTTTATACTTTTGCAGGAGCTCGATCCACTCATCACGGGTTTTCGTTTTTGTAATTTCGGAAATATAGCCTGCTAACACAACCTCATTTTGCTTTCGCAACGAATTCGTTTTAAAGCGCTCATCCGTCACCCAGCCATCCCGATTAATCATCTCGCAAAACTTTTTGAACTGATCTTCTGTACCAACACAAAACATAAGCGGACCATCCGAACATTCAAACACCTGATACGGCGCGACATTATTATGCTGGTTGCCAAGACGGTTCGACTTGAAGCCAGTATTTAAATACGCGCTTGCCACATTAGCAAGGGAACTCATTTGCACATCAAGCAGTGCCAGATCAATAAATTGGCCTTTCCCTGTCATGTCACGCATCCTAAGTGCCGACAATATTCCAATTACGACATAGTGCGATGTCAAAATATCCGCAATCGGGACACCTACTTTAGTCGCTTCCCCATCAGGTTGTCCCGTTACATCCATCAAACCGCTCATCGCCTGAATAACAGGGTCAAAACCCGGCTCAGCAGCTAGCGGACCAGTCTGACCAAATCCGGTTACCGAGCATTGAATAATCCGTGGATTAATGTGCTTTAGCTGCCCATAATCGAGCCCCATTTTTTTCATATCACCCGCTTTGAAATTATCAATAATGACATCTGCTTCTTTCACTAAATCCAGCAGTACCTCTTTATCGGACGGATCTTTTAAATTTAAGGTAATTGATTTTTTATTACGATTCGCACAAATATAATAGGTGCTTTCACCATTTATAAATGGCCCCCAGCCACGCATACTATCCGATCCCTCCGGATGCTCGATCCGAATGACTTCAGCACCTAAATCAGCTAAAATCATCGTTCCAGCCGGCGCAGCATAGACACGAGATAAATCCAATATTTTAACATTATCCAATGGGCGCATCCCCATCACCTCAATTCTTCTACTCTTTTATTAATGACGGTTCTATACTCCGTTCCGGCTTTTTCAATACAATCTGTGTCGTAACGGCAATAGCAATGATTACTAGCGCAATCAGATTATAAATGAACGTCGTATCCATTAATGCAATACCTGCGCCGAAGAAGACAAGCCGCTCGATGAAATACGTATGGCGGAATAAATAGCCTTTAATGCCTGCTGCAATCGCCACACCACCAATACAAGCTGTCACCGCCGCAATAATATACTCACCGATCGTCCCGCCCGTTAGAAGGAGCGCCGGGTTAAAGATAAAGAAGAATGGTACAATAAAACCGATCAACCCGAGACGAACCGATTCAAACGATACTTTATTCGGAGATTCACCAGCGATCCCTGCTGCGGCATATGGTGCCAATGCTACAGGAGGAGTAATGCTTGATAAAGCGGCAAAGTAGAAGGCAAACATATGGGCTGCAATCGCCGGTACACCTAGTTGTGTTAAAATCGGCACAGAAATTGTTGCGACAATAATATATGCCGCTGTTGCCGGTATCCCCATTCCTAATACGATACTGATGACCGCTGTTAAAATTGCGGCAAGCATGACACTGTCACCAGCAAAACTTAAGACGTTGTTACCAATGATTAACCCGATACTTGTCAGCGTAATCGTCGCAATAACGATTCCTACGATAGCACAGGCAATCCCTACACTGATCGCTCCTTTGACCCCTTCCACAACCGAATCAATCACTGTTTTCAAATTCATGCGTGTATGTTTGCGAATGGCAGCTGTCGGCACGATTGAAAATAGCGCAAAGATCGCCGCATATAAAGGCGAATAACCTGCAAATAACATTATCAATAAAATGAATAAAGGAATTAATAAGTGCCCGCCATTTTTCAGAACTTGCATTGCTACCGGTATATTTTCTTTTGAAATGCCCGATAACCCCATTTTCTTCGCTTCAAAATGCACAATCATAAACAATGTTAAATAATAAAGGATTGCGGGTACGACCGCTGCCAGCATAACTACCGAATACGCTACCCCTAAATATTCAGCCATAATAAAGGCCGCTGCACCCATTACCGGTGGTGCAATTAAACCGCCTGTCGAAGCAACCGCCTCTACAGCACCGGCAAATTTTTTCGAATAACCTGCTTTTTTCATCATCGGAATCGTAACCGTACCCGTTGTGACAACATTACTTACAGCACTCCCGCTAATTGTCGCCATCAATCCACTCGCAAAAACGGCTACTTTTGCCGGTCCCCCGGCTGTTCGACCCGCGATTGTCAGGGCCAAGTCATTGATAAGGTCTGAAAATCCGCTATTTTTCAGAAAAGCACCAAATAGAACGAAGATAAAAATATATGTTGCGGATACACCTAGAGCCGTTCCGAAAATTCCTTGCCCGCCCCAGAACATAATATTGATGATTCGCTCAAGACTGAAACCGTAATGCCCTAAAATTCCCGGAATATAAGCGCCAAAGAAGTTGTAGGCAAGGAAAAACAGGGCGATTAATGTGAGCGCATTGCCGACAACCCGCCGTGCTGCCTCAAATAGTAATACGATGGCAATCCCGCCGACCCATAGATCAAGAACCGTATTTTCGCCTGCACGGTCACGAACTAAAATATCGTAGACAATAACAAAATAAACTGTTACGAAAATTGATAATGTAATGCAAATACTGTCAAACCAAGTAGGCAACTTTCTCGTCCCTACACTTTTCTTCGTAGCAGGATAATAAATAAAGCTGAATAAAAGCAAAAACCCTAAATGCCATGCCCGAAATTTTGTCGCTTCCATTACACCGATACTGCTCATATATATTTGGAAGATGGACCAGATGATCGCCACACAAATAACGATTTTTCCGAATAGCCCAACATAATTTCGCGAATTGATATTTTTATCTTCAAGGTCCATTAATTGCTGAATTTCATCTTTTTCAAGTCCTTTTTCTGTCATACCTTCCCCTCCTTGTACTTACTTTTAGTCGATGACGCCAATTTCACGATAGTAGCGCTCCGCTCCTGGATGCAACGGAATATCCGCCGTTCCCGCAACCGCGCTTTCTGGACTGAACTGCTTTGCAATACTGAATGATTTCTGCAGATAGTCCAAGTTTTCCCAAAGCTCTTTCGTTAACTGATAGACGGTTTCTTCTTTAACGCTTTCGTCAATTACGATCGTGCTGTACTGACCGACAGTTTGAATCGCTTCCGGCTGTTTATCGTATGTGTTTGGCTCGATCGTATAAGCAAAGTTCCAAGGATATTCTTCTACTAAATGGTCAATGGCGCTCTCTGAGAAACTTAAAACTCTTGACTCTACTGTTGAGATCAGTTCTGTCGCAGCAGCGGCCGGTACGCCTGTGTAAATATTGACCCCTTCCACCTGACCATTTCGCATTAAATCTGTCGCTTCTGTAAAGCCGACATAGTTTGCTTTTATATCTTTTTCTCCAATACCGTGTGCTTCAAGAACAAGGCGGGATTCCACTTCAGTCGCACTTCCCGCAGCTCCGAATACGAAGCTCGTTCCTTTAAGGTCTATAATCGAATTGTACTTCTCATCATCTTTCACAATAATATGGCTAATATTTGGATAGAGGTTTCCTAATATACGAACATCTCCATATTGCTTACCTTCGAAACTACCAACACCGTTGTAAGCTTCATAGGCAATGTTCACCGTCGTAAATGAAATATTCGCTTCACCTTTACGCATTAAATTCAAGTTTTCTATACTCCCATTCGATGCTTGTGAAGCGACACGCTTTTCCAGTTCATTTGTCCACATTGTAGAAATTCCTGCGCCAAGTGAATAGAAAACACCTGTTGTTGTACCAGTTGTAAAAATTAGCGGCTCCCCATAACGCTCAACATTACTTTGACACCCTGCCAGCAGCATAACAGCGATTGAAACGATTGCGAGAAATACTTTTTTCATCCGCGTCCCCCCATTTGCACATGTATTATTTGAAAACGGCTTTTCGTTTTTCTACGATTGCTTTGACCCCTTCTTCGTATGATGGCAATTCTGTTACTAAGCCCATTTTTGATGAAATATAGTCAAGTGACGAACGCAAGCTCATTGACTGGCTTTGATAAACTGCCCGCTTTATAATTTTGATTGTTTCAATTGGTCCATTCGCCAATTTTTCTGCATAACTTTGCGTGAAGCTTTCCAGTTCCTCATCATTTATAACAAACGTTACAAGACGCGCTTCCTTCGCTTCGTCTGCCGTTAGGACACGTGCCGTCCACAGCATGTCAAGCGCCTTATCGATGCCGACGAGGCGAGGTAAAAAGTAGGCACCGCCATCTCCTGGAACAATTCCAACATTAATATAGCTTTCCGAGAATTTTGCAGATTGTGCAGCAATTCGGATATCGCACATCAATGCCATATCAAGTCCTGCACCCATTGCAAAACCGTGCATCTGCGCAATGACCGGCTTATCGATTTCTTCAAGCAATAAAGGGACGCGCTGCACTTTTTTCCATAATGAATTTTTGCGGGCCAGCGCTGTTGATGTAATATCTTCTTCACTATGATAGAAACCCTTTCCTGCCACCATTGCTTTTATATCTCCGCCTGCACAGAATGCTTTGCCGTTCCCTTTTAAAATAACAGCCCGAATATCATCATTGTCGCGCACTTCCTCCAACGCTTTGATCCATGAAAGAATCATTTCTTCGCTAAATGCATTTAAACTTTCGGGACGGTTCAGTGTAATTGTTGCAATATGATTCTTTACTTCAAATAATAAATCCGCCATCATATTTCCTCCTTATGCATGTACATGCGTTTCTACTTGATCTGTAATGCTTTCCCACAAGTCCAGGTTTGTTTCCAGCAGTTGCTGTGCCAGCTGTTTTTTCCAGTATCGTGCCGTCAATTCCTCGTCACGCCAAGCCCATAAGCGACGTGTGTACTGATGGAGGCGATGTTCATGGGTCACACCGATTGCGGCATGAACCTGGTGAGCGGATGTTGCCACTGCACGGCTCGCATCATCCATTCGTATCCGCGCATACGCCACTTCATTTTCTTCTCGCCCGTCAGCTAATAAAGTTAGGATATTATTGACCGCCACTGTCATTAAGGTCTGTTCTCCGGCCATATTCGCCAAATGCTGCTGCACAAGCTGGAACCGGTGAATGGGTCGGCCAAACTGTTCCCGCTCTTTACTGAACTGAACGCTTAGCTGGAATGAGGTTGTGAGTGCGCCGCTCATTTTGCTGACAGATGCCGCTGTCACTAATTTTTTAAAGGCGTCATACTGCTTTTCGGTAATCGGCATTTTGTTAAGCGCTTTCATATTTTCGAATACGACTTCTGATCGTGGTTCAGCAGCCAGGTTTGTGCTGTTTTTCAGCACTGCATCCTTTAAATCGGCAACAACGATAAAGTGCTGTGAATCTTCCCGGGCAACCGTCACAATTTTTTCTGCATACTGTGCCCACCCGACATGTTTTAATGTTCCGGTTAGCATATCTCCGTTTAACTGCAGCGGGTTTGTAATGCTGTATGTCGTTAACTGCCCATTTCCTTTCAAGTCCACTTGCTGTAAAAAGAAATTGGCCAATGTATGTTCAATAAACGGAACTGGTGCCGCATATTTTCCAATAAGGAAATACAGTGCAAACAGGTCCTCTACATCTCCACCTGCCCCACCTTCCTCTTCGCTTACCGCTACATGATGCAGTTCATTTTCAAGCAGCAATTTCCAAACATCTTCAGCCCACTTATTTTCTTCCAAAAGATCGACTGTTTCCTTTTCGACTTTATCTTTAAAGATCTTTTCAACTACTTCTACGACCATCTCTTTAATTTCGCTCATTGTGCAATAACCCCCTTCGCTAAAATTCCATATAGAACTTCTGATGTTCCACCACGGATCGTAAAGCCAGGTGCATGTAAAATGGATTCAGCCAAATAACGTTCGACTCTATTATCACTTTGCAAGTTTGGATATACATCGATTAACAGACGAATGATCTCTGGTATTTTCTGTTCGAACTTTGTACCGATACTTTTTACGAGTGCTGCCGGTATCGCGACCTCTCCGCCTTCTTCCAATACCTTTGCAACTCCGATCGATAAGTTACGCAATGACCAAAGTTCTGCAACGAGCTTCGACGCTTCTTCCAGACCAACAAGATCTCTCTTAATCTTCAATTGTTCAATTGCCTCATTTAGCAGCGGGAATGTACTTAAAATCCGCTCAGGACCACTGCGTTCAAATGCAAGCTCTGCCAAACCTTGCTTCCACCCGTTGCCCAGTGTCCCCACTACCATCTCATCCGGAACAAATACATTATCCAGGTAGACATCGTTAAAATGCGGTTCACCTGTTAAATAACGGATAGGTGCAATTGTCACCCCTTCGCCTTTTAAATCGATGATGAATTGTGAAAGACCTTCATGTTTCTTTTCACCTAATGGCTCTGTACGAATAAGCGTTACCATGTAATGTGCATCATGTGCATTACTGGACCAAGTTTTTGCCCCGTTTACAATCCAGCCGCCTTCTACTTTTTCCGCACGTGTTGCAACAGAAGCCAAATCCGATCCACTGTTCGGCTCACTTAGTCCGATAGCAAAAAAGCATTCCCCTTTCACAATTTTCGGCAGGAAAAATTCCTTCTGATAATCTGTTCCAAAACGCAATAATAATGGCCCTGTCTGACGATCTGCAAACCAGTGGGCAGCTACCGGCGCCCCAAACGCCAGAAATTCTTCCGTTAAAATATAGCGGTCAATCGTACTGCGCTCACTTCCGCCATATTGTTTCGGCCATGTCATCCCGATCCACCCCTGCTCTGCCACCATTTTTGAAAAAGAAGGATCAGAACCGCTCAGCCAAGAATCACAGCGTGTTTCAAATGTGCCCTTTTCAATATGTTTTTTTAAAAAACTTCGTACTTCCTGTCTAAATTGTTTTTGTTCTTCTGTAAATTGTATATTCGGTAGATTCATAATTTAACCTCCAATTACGCATATTGTGTAACGACTTTCTAATAACGATATTATAAATTAGTTTTTTCTGAATTGTCAAAACTTTTGTACAATATCTTTGTTTAAAGCAGAAAAAATACGCATTAAAGAGAAATTAATATTTAACATCTAATAAAGGCTAAAATTCACAAAATAGTAATCTAAATTTTTAGATTATTTAGATAATTTATCTACGAATAAGTTATAATTTAAGAAATTAATAGATGGAGGGGGATTTTATGTTTTTTCAGGTAAAGGATACATCTAAATTACCTTTAGACACATTCGATAAAATTTCACATCTCGTAAAAGCAATACTCCAATATGAATGCCCTGAACACCGCGCACAGCACCACATCCTTTACACGGCAAATATGAAACTAGAAACGTATCGTGAAGCACAGTTGTTTTACAGAAAGTTTGACGATCCGAGCAATGCACTTGGCCGTTTGAGCCGTGAAGCTTATGAAATTGCAAACAAAAAATACAATCAATTGTTTACAATTATCCGGGGCTATATGCATTTAAGCGACGACAATAAGCGCGACCATTTTAATCATCATTTTCGCTTTTCCAAAGAAAAAATTGATGCGATGTTCACCCTTTTTGAACAAATGCACCATCATCAGCACTTAAAGCTTGAAGAAGAATTTTATGAACGGCTAAAAGAAGACCTTATCCCATTGCTGACACAATTCGAGTGACTAAGCTGAAACCTTTTTAACTATGGAACGTAAAATAAGGAACATGTCCATTGGGAGGGCGATTCATGGAAACTCAACAGCAGCTGGAAAACCACTTATTAACAATCCAGCAATGGGAAAAGGATCAAAGCGGATTATGGTTTTGGGAAAAAATCGGCCGCATCCCTTTTAAAATACTCGATAAATTAACACCGAAATTCATACAGGAGAAACTTTCCGTCTTGATCGACGAACTGGTGAGCTATGTCCAAACAGGTGGAAAATATTTAGTAAGCGAAAAGTCAATGATGCGTCATATTCAAAAACATACGTTGCATTCGGTTTCGACTTTGGAGGATATTGGACAAATGCCAATTGAAGATATGGTGGAACTGAGTGAGAAACTGCAGAAAAACCGTGCAAAAGTAGCGACTGTACAAGGAGCGTCAACCGGCTTTGGCGGTGTGTTTACATTGGCACTCGATATCCCAGTTATTCTTGGAATTGCGTTAAAAACATTGCAGGAAATCGCCATGATCCATGGC
Organism: Solibacillus sp. FSL W7-1324; assembly: GCF_038008025.1. Classification (NCBI taxonomy): domain Bacteria; kingdom Bacillati; phylum Bacillota; class Bacilli; order Caryophanales; family Caryophanaceae; genus Solibacillus; species Solibacillus sp. FSL W7-1324. Next base: position 1,174,712 of record NZ_JBBOYH010000001.1, on the reverse strand, counting down.
TATGATCCAAATGAAAAAGCCGAGCGTATTTTCATCGTAAAATGTCTGCAGTTTGCCTCTTCGGATGTAGTCGGCAAAGAAGCGATACTAAATGAGCTGGCACAACATTATGAAAAACCTAACGCTGCAGAAAATATGGTTTCCCAGCTGCAAGGCTGGCAGGAAGTCTTCTTTACGTACCGCGATAACTTCGGTATGAAGAAGCTCTTTCAAATGATTCCTGTAGCCGGTATGATTTTCGGTGCCTTTATTAATAAGTCATTGATTGAAGATATTGCCGAGGCAGGCATGATGCTATACCGTAAGCGAAGAGTGCTGGAACGGATGAATGAACTGGCAAACAGCTAATTCCCCACAAAAATAGCCAAGGATTTTAGTATGATCTAAATCCTATGGCTATTTTTTACCGTTTCTTTATTTAATTTATGCATATCTTTTAAACCTTTATAAAACGGATAAAGCTTTTGCAATTCTGTTTCATCTACACAGTCGGCTGATAAATTATTTAAATATAATAAAGACTCATCAATACGTTTTTGAATTTCATTTTTGTTATTCGTCGTTGTCCCATGTCCCGGCACGAGAACTTCAATTTTTTTGTGTGAAATAATTGTCTGTACCTTTTGAATGGTCGCCAAATACGCTTCGTAATCTTCGATAAAAGGAAACTCGACATTCGATAAATAATCCCCTGCCAATAAAATCCCGTACGGCTCCACAACTGTAAATAAGCCATCTGCCGTATGTCCTGGCGATCGATAAAAGCTACATGTAACGTCCTGCAGCTCAACTGTTTGGCCATCTTCTTTTATTACGATATCGATCTGGGGATAAATAACAGGATAATCCCTTTCGATATAGTATTGCGCATCAAACTGACGGATTTGTTCCAATACCTCTTCTTTGTTTATTTTATTCACAAAGGCTTCACTGGCGATAGTAGTCGCATTCGGGAAGGCCCCTGCAGCAATAATATGATCATAATCACTATGTGTGTAAATAATATATAATTTCCGATCTTCAATAACCGACTCGATATAAGCTTTTATTTCGGCAACTTCATTCGGCAGCCAGTTAGGGTCCGTAACAATTAAAGCATCCTTTGTTTTAACTACCGCTGATGTCGTTTGATATAACACACTTTGAAAAACGGTTAGCTGCTCATTTTCAAATTGGCGCAATATTTCCCCTCCTCAATAGAACAAAGCGAGTCTGCGCAATTCTACGCAATTTCGACTCGCTTTATTTCCTAGGCAATAATTTTATTCTTCTTCCTTCTTTTCACGCTGCAGTAACGGTGTACGCTCCAATTGCTCGATGAAGTTGCGTGATTTCAGACGGATTCCTGTTTGCTCTTCATAGATTGTCGTGACAATTTTTTTTATAAATTGTTTCGTTTGCGGTTTTAACTCCAGCTTGCCGACTTGTTCAATCGGCACTGTATAAAACATGCGAATCAGCTTAAGCTGCGTTGGTGACAACCGAATAATATACGGATCCAAATGGAAACAACGATGACAGATAAATCCGCCTTGCGTGAATGAAAATGCAAATTCCCCATCAACGGCTCCACACCCTGCACATGCATGCAAAATCGGCTGGATCCCTGCAAACGGGAGCATTTTCCAATCCACAAATAATGTAATTGCTTCAGGATCATACCCTTCTTCAATAGCATTCAATGCCTGTATTAATATATCAAAAGCATACGGTTCCGGTCGTCCTTCTTCAACGAGGCGATCCACAATTTCCACGATATAGCTTGCATAGGCTGTCGCCACAATATCCGTTTGTATATGACGCATCGAATTGAAATGTTCCCCTTGCTGCAATGTCCCCATGCCTGATGTTCGCTGGACTAAAAACGAGCCATGCATAAATGTTTGTGTTACACCTGCCAGACGACTCGTCGGCTTTTTCGCTCCACGTGCCATACACGCAACTTTACCGGCTTCACGTGTCATAAGGGTCACGATTTTATTGGACTCACCATAAGCACGCGCCTTTAAAACGATGCCTTCCCATTTATGTAGCATCTGTTGCACATCCTTCTATTTCTTTCGTAACTCTATTATACCGCACTATCAATAGAAAAGTTTAATAAACGGTTACAGATTGTCCCATGATTTTCTTTACCCATTGCAGATTTTTTACAGAGCGCTGTTCCACATCTTTTAATGGATAGACCCGATAAATTCCGTCTGCATCCTTTAATACAGACGTGGCATAAAGCTCAGGTTTATCTATCGTAATCCGGTCGCCTTCCTTTGTAATATCAAGGCTTGCAATCCCGCCAATCATCGTGTTTGGTATTGTTAAGATAGTCGAAAAGAAATTACCGAGCGAATAAAAAATATGCGTTTCCTGCCCCTGTTCATTGGTCAGCTTGTCATATGGCTGGAGTACATGCGGGTGAGTCCCGAATATAATATCACCACCTGCTTTATTTAATATATTCGCATAATATTTTTGATTGTCATCCGCTGCATAAACATATTCTGATCCCCAGTGCATCGAGACTGCTACGACGTCGACCGATTTTTTTAATTCCTCGACATCCGCTTTGATCTTTGCTTCGTCGATATAATTAATGAGCAATGGTGATTCCTTCGGTAAATAAAGTCCATTTGTTCCATACGTATAGGCAAGCAGTCCAATTTTTATCGATCCGATTTCGATAATGCGTTGTGCTGACTGATCCTCTTTATTTTTATAAGCTCCGACATATGGCATATGATAGTCTTCCAGGTTATTGAAGACCGTACGTATACCACTTTCACCTTGGTCGACGATATGATTATTGGCTATCGTCACCAAATCCACCCCTGCATGCTGGAGATCGCGAATAATATGGGCTGGACTCGAAAAGCGCGGATAGCCGCTTAATGGATACTCATTGCCGACAGGTGGCGATTCCTGATTGGCAATCAGAAAATCATAGCTTTGCATCTTCGGCACCACCGCTGCAAAAGATGAAGTATAATCATCATATTTCGCAAGCCTTAAATGCAGCAAAATATCACCTGTCATTGCAAGACGAATCGATTCCTTGGTGACTTGTTCCTTAGGTTTGCTGATCGGTTTGTCAGTTTCATTTAGATCATTCTCTGACTTTATTTCAGGTGGGTTGTTTTCCTCGGTAGTCATTTGACCTTCTGCGACTAATATTGGTGGGTCCTGATCCGCAGTCGCAATGACAATAAATAGTAAAGCGAGTGATACCGTCCATAGTGCCAATAAAAATTTATTTAATTTATTCAATGTTTCACCTGCTAACTTCTGTTAAATATTCCCTTATTAAATGGTAGCAGAACATTCGCTATAATCAAGAATAATGTTGTTATCGGGTGGGAGAATTTATTTGACTCGTTGTTGAGGTTTGGAGAAAGTTTAGTGGTAAAAGTAGAAGGTTTTGGCTTGGAAGTAGAATCTTTTCATTGGAAAGTGGGACGCGCTTTCTTTATTCGCCAATTCAATGAGCGATGTAGAATATTTCATGGCGAAAGTAGAACCTCCCTGCCCAAAAGTAGAACCTTATCATCCTAATGTGGAACAATACTCACGAAATGTGGAACGTGCTTACCTTATTCACCAATCCAATGAAGAATGTAGAATATTTCGTGGCGAAAGTAGAATCTCTCTGCCCTAAAGTAGAACTATTTCTCCGTAATGTGGAACAATACTCACGAAATGTAGAACACGCCTACCTTATTTGCCAAACAAATAGAAAATGGAGAATATTTCATGGCAAAAGTAGAACCTCCCTGCCCGAAAGTAGAACCTTTTCATCCTAATGTGGAACAACACGCATGGAATGTAGAACACGCCTACCTTATTCGCCACTTCAATGAGGGATGGAGAATATTTCGTGGCGAAAGTAGAACCTTCCTGCCCGAAAGTAGAACCTTTTCACCATAATGTGGAACAATACGCACGAAAAGTAGAACATTAAAAAGCACCCATTTTCCTTAAGAAAATGGGTGCTTCGCTACATCTTAATATTCGTCTTCTCTAAATCCGAAGTCGCGTAAATGTGTTTGCTTGTTACGCCAATCTTTTTGAACTTTTACCCAAAGCTCTAAGTATACTTTTGAGCCTAATAGCATTTCAATATCTTGGCGGGCACGGGAGCCGACTTCTTTTAAAAGGGCGCCGCGTTTGCCGATAACAATCCCTTTTTGTGAATCGCGTTCTACCATGATCGTTGCCTGAACATGTATCATATTTTCTTTTTCTTCATGTGGCTTAATGCGCTCAATGACAACCGCAATTGAATGCGGAATTTCTTCACGAGTTAAGTGCAATACCTTTTCACGGATCAACTCAGAAATAATGAATCGTTCCGGGTGGTCTGTTACTTGATCTGCCGGGTAATATTGAGGCCCTTCCGGTAAATACTTTTCGATTGTCGTTAATAAGTTTTCTACGTTGTTGCCCTGTAATGCTGAAATTGGAATAATTTCCGCAAAGTCATACTTATCTTTATACGAATCAATGATTTTTACCAGTTCATCCGGGTGCACTAAATCGATTTTGTTGATGATTAAAAATACCGGTGTTTTATTGCCTTCCAGCAGTTCGATGATGAATTCGTCACCTTTTCCGATCGCTTGTTCAGCATTCACCATAAACATGATTACATCGACTTCACGCAATGCGTTGCGTGAAGTTTTCAGCATAAATTCGCCTAATTTATGTTTCGGCTTATGAATGCCCGGTGTATCGATGAAAATCGTTTGAGAGTTTTGTTGTGTTAATACACCTTGTACTTTATTACGTGTCGTTTGTGGTTTGTCTGACATAATCGCAATTTTTTGGCCGATTACTCGGTTTAAAAATGTCGATTTGCCCACATTAGGACGACCTACAATCGAGACGAAGCCCGATTTGTATCCTTTATTTTCCTGCATTTTTCATATCCTCCGTATTAAATGCACCCGGGATCAGCTCAGCTACTGTTGTTTGTTGAACGTCACCATTCATATTCGTTAAGTAGACGGGCATATCCGGAGCACAAAATTCACTCATTACTTGTCGACAAGCTCCGCATGGGGAACATGGACCCGGTGTATCTGCTACGACCGCCAGCGCTTTAAATTTCATATTGCCTTCTGACACTGCTTTGAAAAACGCCGTACGTTCTGCGCAGTTTGTCATGCTGTAGCCTGCATTCTCAATATTGCAGCCGTTGTATACTGTACCATCTTCAGCTAGTAAAGCCGCACCTACTTTAAATTTCGAGTAAGGTACATAAGCAAATTCACGTGCAATTTTAGATTGTTCCATTAATTGTTCCATGTTCATAATTTGGTTCCCCCAAAACATTATTTTTAAAACCATTTTGGTAAAAATATGAGTAGTCCGATTATAACACTTGCGAGCGCAAAAACAAGTACGGCCCCTGCCGCGACATCCTTTGCCTGCTTGGCGAGCGGATGAATTTCAGGAGATGCCAGGTCCACTACACGCTCGATTGCCGTGTTGATCAATTCGGCTCCTATGACAAAAGCGATGACGAAAATGATGATGCACCATTCGACGATCGATAGCCCTGTCAACAAGCCTGCCATTATGACAATGATGGCACTCGCTATGTGAAATCTGAAATTCTGTTCATGTAAAGCCGTAAACAGTCCTTCCATTGCATAACGAAAAGAACGAAAAAATTTACGGACGTTCATTCATATCACGACCTAGGCCGTATGACTGTAAAATCGTATCTTGCTTCCCGAACATGACTTTTTCATCTTCCGGTGTCATATGATCATAGCCTAGCAGGTGCAGAAAGCCATGGACAGCCAAGAAGCCAAGCTCACGTTCAAATGTATGGCCATATTCGGCTGCCTGTTCACGTGTGCGGTCTGTCGAGATAATAATATCCCCTAAAACACGCGGAATCCCTTCACCGATAATTTGCAATTCCCCTTCACCCATTTCTTCCATTGCAAAAGAAATGACATCAGTAGGCTGGTCTTTATCACGGTATTCACGGTTAATTTCGTGGATTGCTTCATTTGTCACAAACGTAACCGACACTTCCGAGCCATCCTCGATTCCTTCCTGCTCCGCTGCATGCTGCAGTAATTTTTCCACTAGTTCCAAGTGGTCTTCTTTCACTTCATTTGTTTCATCTAAAAAATCAATTAATAACATGTTGTTCCCTCCTACTATTCCTTTGGATATTCAATACGCGAGTGGAACGTTCCATTCAATGTTTCACATAATACGTCTTCTATCTTTTTCAGTTCTTTTAATGAAATATCACATTCGTCAAACTGGTCATCCTGTACACGATCCTGAATAATCGATTGCACAAGCTTCTGTATTTTCTCAGCATTCGGCTGCTGCATCGAACGGACTGCCGCTTCCACACTATCCGCAATACTAATGATTGCCGCTTCTTTCGTCTGTGGCTTTGGACCCGGGTATCGGAATATACTTTCGTCCAATTCTTTCCCTTCTTCCTTCGCCTTAAACAAAAAGAATTTCAATGTGCTTGTCCCGTGATGCTGTAGACAAATATCTATGATTTCCTGCGGCATTTTATGCTTGCGCAAGAGCTCTGCCCCGTCTGTAGTATGCGCAATAATAATTTCCGCACTACTTTCGGGTGCCATCGTATCATGAGGATTTGTCCCCATTTGGTTTTCTATGAAAAATAGAGGTCTTCGCGTTTTCCCTACATCATGATAATAGCAGCCGACTCTTGCCAGCAAGCCATCCGCCCCGATTGCTTCACATGCCGCTTCAGCCAGATTCGCAACCATTATACTATGATGATACGTACCAGGTGTTTCCGTCAAAATTTTCTTCAGCAGCGGGTGGTTCGGATTCGATAATTCAATCAGACGCACGACCGATAAAAGTCCGAATGCCGATTCAAAGTAAGGAAGCAGCCCCATCATTAAAGCACCGGATAATAACCCGGAAATAATTGCTGCAGCAACGTAAAATGCAACTTCCTTCATTCCGTAACCTGATTGTCCCATTAAAATATAAAATGCGATAAATACAATGTTCACAAGGATTACAATACCAACCGCCTGTAAAATATCTGTCCGTTTTTCCAGACTGCGCATGAATATAATCGATGCGAATCCGCCAAATAAAATGTAAAGCGCTGTATCCATCTGTAAAATACCGGATAACCCTTCATGAAAGATGATCCCTGCAGATGCAGCCGTAATGATCGTCACAATACTCGCGGTACGGTCATTGGCCAGTACGCGGACAAGCATTGTCGCTAACGCTGACGGGAAAATGAAGGCAATCATCAAATCAAAATTCGTTGAAATGAGCGCGATCAGTTTCATCATGATTAACGCAATTGCATACACAATAATTGTCACGAGCAGTTCATTGCGTTTTGAAGCAATGTCTTTTTCCGAACGGTCAAACAAAACAAACAGGAATGACATTTGCAGTAAAATCAAAATAATCAGTCCGGCAATCGGTTTAATCGATTCCTCACTGTCCAGCATTCCTAACAAATCAAGCTGGCGGTATATTTCGCGGGTAATAACTTCGCCTTCCTGGACAATAATCTGTCCTTGCAAAATACGTGTCGGCTCCACCGCTTCCTTTGCCTGCTGTCTGGCAATCTCTGTTTTTTCACTATCAAGCACTTCAGTTTCAACAATAGCTGCACGACCAATGACGATTGCCACACTCATTAACCCCTCGGATATTGAGGGCTGCTGGCGAATCTTGCTTTCCAGTTCGTTTCGGTATGGCAGCAAGCTCTCCTTACGAAGTGGATAATTTAAGTTTACTTCTACCAATGTCGCCAATGCATCACGTGCAGATTCAAGATTTGCCTGTGGTGCACTTAAGACATTCACCAACTGTGCATCCGATAAAATCAGATTTTGCTGGTTATCAAAAATATCTTTTAATGCTGAACGCAGCATTTTAATTTGTTCAGCTTGCGGGATTTCTTCCTCCGCTTTTGCAATCTCACTCTTCACGTCCAAAGCAATGTCAAAAATGGTCGTCACAAAAGTTGCACGCTGACTTGGAACTTCATCTTTATATATGTATACAGGATCTACGGCCTTCTCCGCATTTTCCCTTTCTATTTCAGTCTTTACGGTATCCTCCACTGTTTTCGTAGAACGGATCGTTTCCGGTGATAATTCAGTTAGCTGGATATCATATGTAACGCCACGAACATTATCAATCATCAGGAAAAACTGCAGAAGTGCAGTAGCCGCAAGTATGATGACTAACAGTGCGCGAAAGCTGATTAGTTGGATGAGCTTGTTAAATCTTTCTATGATCATGCACCTCCCTTTGTTTCTATGTTCATTTTATCAAATTTATATGTTTGGTGTTACGAAAAGTACGTATGTTTTTCAAATAAAGTTTAACTTCAATCTGTGGGGGGGGTTTTATCCCCACTGATTGTTAGTTTAACCAATCGGGCTTTTACGGGTAGTTGACCACAATCTCTGTTTTATGCCAAAGCTGGAAGTCTTACTTCTGGCGCTAAATAATTAATTCAAAAGTTAAATTACTACCCGTTAATGCGGGATAAATGTCTTTATACCAATGAACATTGTCACGAATTCCTCCTTTTAGTTTATATACGTAAATTTTTCCAATAAGTTTCATGCCATTTTTCCCAATAAAAAAACTTTCAACCTTACAATAAAGTTGAAAGTTTCCTTTTTATAATTCCTGCTCTGTGTAAGCCTGGATGACTCTCGCTACTAATGGGTGACGGACTACATCACCTTGTTCAAGTATTTGGAAATGAATGTCTTTTACATAGCGTAATGTACGCTCCGCAATAATAAGACCGGATTCCGTATTTTTAGGTAAATCAATTTGTGTTTTATCGCCTGTAATGACCATTTTCGAACCAAAGCCTAAACGCGTTAAGAACATCTTCATTTGCTGATGTGTTGTGTTTTGGGCTTCGTCTAAAATGACAAACGCATCATCCAATGTACGGCCACGCATGTACGCTAACGGCGCGATTTCAATCGTCCCGCGCTCAATTAGGCGCTGCGTCTGTTCCTGTCCATAAATATCATGCAAGGCGTCATAAAGCGGACGCAAATACGGATCGACTTTTTCCTTCAAATCCCCCGGCAAAAACCCTAACGACTCGCCTGCTTCAACGGCAGGGCGTGTTAAAATAATACGCTTTACATGACCATTTTTTAATGCCTGTGTAGCCATCACAACCGCTAAATATGTTTTACCGGTTCCGGCTGGTCCAATTCCGAATATCAGGTCTTTATGACGGATTGCCCGGATGTACTCACGCTGACCGATCGTTTTTGCACGGATGGGCTTGCCTTTTGTATTGCGCGCAATTTCTTCATCATATAGTTCTGCATAATATTCAATTGTGCCTTTACTGGCCATCTCAATGGCTGTTGACACATCACGCTGATCGATATTAATATTTTTTCGAATAACTTTCAATAACGCTTCCAAAACTGCATATGCCTGATTTTTCTTTTCTAAATCATCGCCTGCAATTTGTATGACTTCCCCACGCGTAATAATTTGTACGCTATAAGTTTCTTCAATCAATGTTATATTTGCATCTGACATTCCTAAAAGCATTACAGCTTCATTTGGATTGTCGATTTGGAGCTCAACATATTTTTCTGACATACTCATTCTCCTTGGTGAATTGGATGTGGTTGTGCGATATTTTCATTTATTAAATACAAGACTTTCCCTTTAACTGTATCATCATCACTGTAGACGTGCAAAAGTTTTTCTGCTTTAATGGCGGTTTCAAGCGGTAATGAAGAAATCATCTTTTCATGCAGTAATGGCAAGATAATTGTTTCTACATCCTTTTCACTTATCTTTTCCTTTTTTTTATGGAACATTCGATAAGGTTTATACGTCACAACGGACTTCAAAGGTTCAATAGACATCTGTTCAATCGCTGTACCGATTTTCTCCCAATTCACATCATACTTCCAGCCATGGTCATCCAATACTTCGATTTCGATTGATTTAGGAACGGAAAACGATGTTTCAAGCCAGTAATCCACAAACACTTCGCCTTCAGCACCGATAACAATTTCCTTTTCACCATGCTGCAGCACGCCTGAAACGAGAATATCTCCTTTGTAGACCGTCATATTTTGCTCAACTTGACGAACACCGCGTTCAATTTGGAAATGAGTGACGACACCGCTGTTGTTCGCAACGAGATGCTGGTTTTTGTTCACTTTTGGAACCTGCTCAATCTTTGGCGCCAATTGCGGATTAATCGTAATTTTACTTCCGTTTTTCATAATATGTACCCATGAAAACTCCCGAAACTCCTTCATCATCGTCTGTCGGATCTCATTATCGGATAAAAATGTTTTTTTCGGTACAGGAAACTTTACGCCCATCTCCTTATGCAAATACTGCGCCACTTCATCTTCCAGTTCAATCGTGGTGGCTTCAACTTCAACTTCCCATACAAAGCGTGAAAGTATAATTGGCAGGATAATTAACATGATGATACCAATGGCCGTAACCATATCTTTTTGCAGAATTTTCTCCGGCTCGCTGTAACGGATTGTAATTTTTACTTTCGCTTTTTTTCTTAGTCTGCGCAGTAATGACAAATTACTATGCGCCACTTGGAAAGTTATTTCGCTCTGTTTAAAAGTCAAATTAAAAACACGGATTTTATGCTCTTTCAGCAGCATAATAAAAGTACTTGCTTCTTTTGATTGCTTTAGTTTGATTGTTATGAGCTTTTTATAGGATTTACTCATTTTGCATTCCGCTCAATCGTAAGCTTCTGCAGATTTTTACATTGAATTAAAAACCCTTCTTCGAATAAATGCTGGACTTCCACTTCCCCTGCATGAACGTACATCGTAAAATCCTTTGTCGTACAATTATATTCGGTCGGGGTTACATCACCTATCGTATAGGAACCATCATAGCGGATATCCATAAAAGAGGTGATTTGCAATTTATTGTTTTTAGGAAATAAATTTTTCAATAAAAGCCTCCTTTTTACGTCACTATATGCTCGGAAAAAAGAAGGCATGTATAGATTATTTAATACCACTTTAACTAACAATCAATGGGGTATTAATCGCCCAATTAATCGAGGTTTTACTTTATCGGAATTTCCCAGTTCGCAGTATCTCCTAATGCATCACCGGAACTTTCGCTTTCCGGTTCCTTAAATGCAGCTGGAACTAGGAGATTCAGCGATGTATTTTCATCATATATGTGCTGAGGAATCAAATAAGACACATTAAAAGTCGTTTCCATTTGAGGATTCACCATAATTTGTTCGTTCTCAACAGAAGACGACAGCTGTTCTATATCTTCCTGATCCGGTGTTTGAATAGTAAATTCCGGCGTATAATAAACGATTTGGCTGTACTCATTTTTAATTTTTCCGCTAATTTCAAGAATCAATTCACCCGGCTCGGCAGATACCTTTTGAATTTTATAGTCGAGATTTAATGTGACACCTTCCATATGATGTGTCAGTGGCTCCTCGCTCTCGAATACAGTAGACGATCCATCTGTCTCCGTAACCGCCTCTTCCACTTCCTTACCGCATGCAGCCAGTACTAAAATAAACACAAACATTAATATCCATCTTTTTTTCATGTCTGTTTCCCCCTCTCATAATAGATATACCCGGTTCCGCGAAAATTTAATTGCTTGTTTTCATAAAGTCCGTTGATTTTCCATTACGGATGAACGCTTTCCGTGGATACGAGGTCAACATTACATTTTCATATATCTTATATAAAAAAACTACCTATTCCCACGTTACGGTGAAATAGGTAGTTTTGTATTATTTTCTTCTCGCTTTAGGTGGACCGAGAACTTCTGTCATAATAATCGCCTGCATTAAATCACGTTGACTCGATGGCACGACCTGAAAAGCTTCTGCTTCTTTTTTGGCCATTGCGACGATCGGACGCTCTTTTAATGAACGGGCATTATTCACCTTTTCAGTTACCGGTTCCACTATAGAAGGAGCAGCTTCAACAGGTTTTGATACTTGTTTCGGAAGCTCCCGATCTATATTTTGAGTTGCTGGTTTTACTTTTTCATTCAGCTGGCCGAATACTTCATTCGCAAAATCCTCCAATGTTTTTGGACGGCTTTGCTCTGTTCGACGCTGAACTTCCTGTTTTCGAGGAGCAGGTTGACTGCTAAATGGCGGCATTTGTTGCTTTTCTCTTTTTTGCTGCTGTTCTTTACCTTTACCCAATAAAGAACTGACAATAAAGACAATCACCATAATGATAAGTCCTTCCATTTAGTGCTCACTCCTTTCCTCGATTATTTGTTTTTCGGATCTTTGTTGTTGTCGTCATTCGAAACTTTTGAGATTGAATCACGCATTGATGTATCCGCTTGAATATTTTTGTAGTTCATGTAATCCATAATACCGAAGTTGCCAGAACGTAGCGCTTCTGCAAGAGCCATTGGAACTTCTGCCTCTGCTTCTACTACCTTCGCTTTCATTTCCTGAACTTTTGCAATCATCTCTTGCTCGCTTGCTACGGCCATTGCACGACGCTCTTCGGCTTTTGCCTGAGCGATGTTTTTATCTGCCTGTGCTTGCTCGATTTGAAGCTCGGCACCGATGTTTTTACCGATATCAACGTCCGCGATATCAATCGATAGAATTTCGAATGCTGTACCAGAGTCTAAACCTTTAGATAAAACCGTTTGAGAAATTAAATCCGGATTTTCCAGTACTTTTGAATGTGATTCACTAGAACCTAGTGTCGATACGATACCTTCACCAACACGGGCAACGATTGTTTCTTCACCAGCACCACCGACTAAGCGGTCCAGGTTTGCACGTACTGTAATACGCGCTTTTGCTTTAACTTCAATCCCGTTCATCGCAACACCGGCGATAAATGGTGTTTCAATAACTTTCGGGTTAACCGACATTTGTACCGCTTCTAATACGTCACGGCCTGCTAAGTCGATTGCTGCAGCACGTTCAAATGTTAACTCAATATTCGCTCGGTGTGCCGCGATTAATGCGTTGACAACACGGTCTACGTTACCACCTGCTAAATAGTGTGATTCCAATTGGTTAATTGATACTTCTAAACCGGCTTTATGAGCCTTAATTAACGGATTCACGATACGTGACGGAATAACTCGACGTAAACGCATTCCGACTAATGTGAAAATACTTACTCTTACACCTGCTGCTAGTGCACTAATCCATAGTGCAACCGGAACAAATGTGAAAAATACTGCCAGGATAATAAATGCAATGACTAATCCGACAATTAATGTAATTGTTCCTGCATCTGCTAACATATTCATACTTATTCTCCACCTCTTCCAATAAATTCTCTTACGACAATACGAGAGCCTTCTACCTTCACTACTTCTACTGTTTTACCAGCATCAATATAGCCGCCCTGTGTTACAACATCCAGACGGTCCTGATCAACAATGACGGTCCCTGATGGTCGCAACGGCGTGATAGCCTGCCCTGTCTTGCCTATTAATTCAATTCGGTTTTTGTTTGAAACATAACCTTCTTCCGTCGTCGTTGCATCTCTCAGCACGAGACGGTTGAACATATGCAACTTTTTCCCGAAGAATTTCATAAGTATCACCATTCCTATACCTGCAATTATCATTGCAATTAAAATCGAATAAGCCATATGAACAAAGCTTTCCCCTGCAAAAAGCAAACTTCCTATCATTAATGCGCCACCGATAATACCAACAATACCACCTGGTACAAATAGCTCGGCAATGAGTAAAATAAGTCCGATTACAAAAATGATGACGGTTTCATATCCGGCAAAACCTGCAATCGTATGTCCAAAGAAGAACATACCTAACGAAGCAAGTCCCATTGATCCTGCCACACCGAATCCTGGTGAATACAGTTCCACGACCAATCCAATACTTGCAATCGACAATAAAATAGGAACAATAACCGGATTTGTAATAAATCGCGCCAATTTTTCGGCAAATGTTTGCTCGATTTTTATTACTTCGCTGCCATCAAGGTTGGTAGTTTCAAGCAGTTCCGTCATCGTAGCAACAGTGCCTTCCGAGTACTTAACTTTTTCCGCATCTTTCGCAGTTAGTGTTAGGAGCTTTCCTTTCGGGGCTCTAAGCTCAGGCAGATCCTCATCGTTTCTGACCATTGCCCTTGCATATTTAGCTTCCCTGCCGGAGTTTTCGGCAGCAGAGGTCATTTTAGCAAGCCAGTCACTTTCCGCCTTTTCTCCAGCTGTGTTGCCAGAAGAATCGATAACCGCCGCAGCACCCATTGTTGCATTAGGTGTCATATAAATTTCATCTGCATGTAAAGCAATGAACGCTCCAGCAGACAGCGCATCCGAATTGATGAACGCAATTATCGGTATATCGATTTCATCCATCAGCTTGCCGATATCCGAAGCAGCAGTGACAAATCCGCCCGGTGTATGCATATTCAGAATGATCGCTTCAGCATTATTTTCTTTCGCTTCATCGAATCCACGCTTTAAATGTTCCACCAACCCTTTTTCAATTTCATTATTGATGGATATTTCATACACTTTACCATTTGCCGATGCAGTTAAAGAAGGAAACATTAATACGAATGACATGACTATCAGAAAAATCCAACTAATCCCTTTCGTTCGTCTCAATTTTATCACCCCTTTAGCTAAGTTATGTACAGTTAATTCTACGGATGAGATTAAGAAAAGTTTCAAATTTTTTTAAAAAGCTTAAAAAAATTTACAGCACTATTATTTGCTAACATATACCAATTATACGGAACTAGTTGCAGAATATTAAAACTTTCCCCGAAAACGCTTTCTTTCTCTTTTCTATTATGGGTGATTTTAAGAAGAAATACAAATACCCCGCAGTTAAATTAATAACTGCGGGGTATATCATTTGTCTGCTCAGTTAAATCTGAAAATTGCGTGTTATGAACGTAGGGTTTTTACAGGGAAAATTACCACTTACGTTTACGTGCAGCTTCTGATTTCTTTTTACGTTTAACGCTAGGTTTTTCGTAGAACTCGCGCTTTCTAACTTCCTGAATTGTACCTGATTTTGATACAGTACGTTTGAAGCGACGAAGAGCATCTTCAAGCGATTCGTTTTTGCGAACGACAGTTTTTGACATCTCTCTTTCCCTCCCTCCGAACACACGTCATACATACATTAACTTGTTAGTTAATGTGTACTAAAGTAGTATAGCGTATCTTAAAAAAAGAGTCAACAAAAACTATTGAATTAGTAATTAGAATCTGATTTTAGACCATTCATGATAGCAACACCAGATGAAGCACCAATACGAGTAGCACCATTTTCAATCATCAGTTGCATATCTTCCAAGCTGCGAACACCGCCGGAAGCTTTCACACCAAGATCCGGACCGACTGTTTTACGCATTAATGCGATATCTTCAGCTGTTGCTCCGCCTGTTGAGAATCCAGTAGAAGTCTTCACGAAATCTGCACCTGCTTCAACAGAAAGTTCACAAGCTTTTACTTTTTCTTCATCTGTTAATAGGCAAGTTTCGATAATTACTTTTACTAAAGTACCATTTGCAGCATCTACTACTGCTTTGATGTCATCACGAACTAAATCGTAATTACCGTCTTTTAGTGCACCAATATTAATAACCATATCAATTTCGCCGGCACCGTTTGCAATCGCATCTTTTGTTTCGAATGCTTTTACTGCAGATGTTGTAGCACCTAATGGGAAACCGATAACTGTACATACTTTAACCTCTGTACCAGCTAATTGCTCTGCGCTGTACTTCACCCAAGTAGGATTTACACATACTGAAGCAAATCCGTATTGTTTCGCTTCTGCACAAATTTTTTCAACTTGACCTTTTGTAGAATCAGCTTTTAATAAAGTATGATCAATCATTACTGCATAATTTTGAGTCATTTTTCATTACTCCTTTTATTCAACATTAGTTGTCCGTACATCTATAGTTTAGCATGTATTTTAATTGACGCAAATTATCAGACAACTTAAATTATTCATCTGAATAGGCAAATTTTGTACGAATTATTTTTCTGTCCAAAGGCTCACCGTCATCTGTGACATATTGAATATTCAACTCGGGGTTGTGACGATGGACTAACTGGTACGTTAAAATATTTTTTATTAAATGCTCCTGTGCCAAATCAAATGCCTCTTGCTCTATAAGAGAGTCATCAGATAATACAATCTCCCAGTTTGAATAGTTTTCATTTGCAGCAATATGCGTAATTCCATCTTCTGCACTTTGGTCACTTGTTTCCTTGTACTGTTTTAGAAATTGTTCGGTTTGTTGTGCAATTTCAGATAGCTGTTGCTTGTTCATTCCCAAAGAAACGTCACCATTCGGCTCAATAGTTTTATAAACATCCGATGCTTTGTACTCAATATTAAGCGAGCCGTAATGTCTTGTTACTTCTGTAGGAATACTGACTTCCAGCATAGCCGATTCACTTTCTACTGTTGGTTCTTCTTTTTTCTCCGTGCAACCATATAAAATAAATAGAATTGCAGCAAACATCCATATTTTCTTCATATAAATTGCTCACCTTCTTTGCTTGTAATCGGGATCAACACAATGTTTCCGAATCATAGTGTTGGCTTGTCTTCCTCATAATATACTTAAACTTCCATTAGTTTACGACTAACTTTTTGTAAATTAATATGCTGCATAAAAAGTACATGATGTTTCACCCGATTATGAAACCTTGTGCACATTATTTTCTGTACCCGATTTTATTAGAAGTAAAATAGGTTTAATATAATATCCACTCCTTACACGTTGTTCTCCGTAACGGAGAACAACTAATTAACTTTTTGTACAAAGTAATGTCATCTAACACAAAAAGAGGGATTGCTCTGTGCAATCCCTCTTTCTTTATAAAGCATACTTTTAAATCGCTTGGCCTTCCAATACGCGGACGAATTGTCCTTCGTTGTATGGGTAGCCTGCTTTTGTAATTTTAACTTTTACAAGTTCGCCGACCATTTCTTCTGTGCCTTCGAAAATTACTTTCAGGTAGTTCGTTGTATAGCCGACATATAAGTTTTCATTGTCGCCATCTTTGAAGCGTTCTTCCGGAATAACTTCCAGAACTTCCCCTTCAAAACGGGAAGCATATTCTTTTGCAAGCTGGTCATTCAGTGCAATCAGACGGTGAACGCGTTCATTTTTAATTTCTTCATCAATTTGATCTTCCATTCTCGCTGCAGGTGTACCAGTACGTTGAGAGTACGGGAATACATGAAGCTCAGAGAATTTGTGGTCACGGATAAAGTTGTATGTTTCCATAAATTCTTCTTCTGTTTCACCCGGGAAACCTACGATAACGTCAGAAGTTACCGCCAAGTCCGGTAAAGCGATTTTCAGCTTTTCCAGACGCTCTGCGAAAAACTCCATCGTATATTTACGACGCATACGTTTTAATACTGTATCTGAACCCGATTGGATCGGAATGTGCAAGTGGTTTACAACAATTTCAGAGTTTTGCAATACTTCGATCACTTCATCCGTTAACTGAGATGCTTCGATTGAAGAAATACGTAAACGCTTTAAGCCTTTAACTTGTGATTCCAAGTCACGTAACAGTTGCGCCAAGTTATAGTCTTTGAAGTCTTGTCCATATCCGCCTGTGTGAATACCAGTCAAAACGATTTCCAAATAACCCGCATCAACAAGCTGCTGCGCCTGACGAATAACTTCTTCCGGATCACGTGAACGCATTAAACCGCGCGCCCAAGGAATGATACAGAATGTACAGAAGTTATTGCAGCCTTCCTGGATTTTCAGTGAAGCACGAGTACGGTCTGTAAATGCCGGTACATCCAATTCCTCATATACACGGTTTTTCATAATATTACGTACCGCATTGATCGGCTGACGCTCGTTACGGTATTGATCGATATATCCAAGCATTTTTTCGCGGTCCTGTGTACCAACAACAATATCGACCCCTGGAATGGCCATAATTTCAGCCGGTGAAGTTTGTGCATAACAGCCTGTTACACAAATAACCGCATCCGGGTTTTGACGGATTGCACGACGGATTACCTGGCGAGATTTTTTATCACCAGTGTTCGTTACAGTACAAGTATTGATTACATAAACGTCCGCCTGATGGTCGAACTCAGTACGCTCATATCCCTGCTCTTTAAATAGCTGCCAGATCGCTTCTGTTTCATAGTGGTTTACTTTACACCCTAATGTATGTAGAGATACGGTTTTCGTACGTTCGTAACTCATAATTTATATCATCCTTTCAAGGTTAGCACTTATCTATTTTACTCCGGGTAATTGCCTATTTTAAGTCAACCGGTAGCATGCTCTTCATTCACTTAATGAAGAAAAATATCAACGTGTTTTATAATAGCATAAATCGCTATGCAAAGCCTATTTTTTTAACTACTTGTTAAATTATTGCGCAACTTCTCCCGATGTTGTGGCAGCAAGGCTTTCTCCCTCATTCTCGGATACTTGTTGCAGGACGGCTTTTCCTTTCGGTAGATTCATTAATGACAATGCAGCCTGTTTTCGGACATTGTTGTTGGAATCAAGCAGTAAAGTGCGCAAATACGTATAAGACTCGTCCTCTGTCACAAAACGCAAAATTTCAGCAAGCAACAGACGTTCTTCCCAAAGAGACGACTCGACAAAGTTTTCGTAATGCTTTAGATGCGAAATCTCACCAAACGAAGAAATGGCTCTTAATGCGCGGAGACGAATTTCATTACATTCGGATACCAATAAACGTTCTAAGAAAGTAAGATAAGTAGCATTTAAGTTTTCCTTTACACATAAAGTTTCCAAAAACGCTATTTTCAGCTGCTTCGGCAACTCTTCAAAATGTTCTTTAAAATAGTCACAATAACAATCATCAATATTCGATAGCAACAAATGGTATTCATTATCATAAAAAGGCAATCTCGGCTTGTACATATGCGCCAAAAATAAATTTTTATTATATTTCGCTGCAACCTTTAACATTAACAAATATTCTTCGATAGACCCTGTACGATTTTCTTTTAGACGATTTTCGATTAACGGCACCAAAAATTCCAAATCCAAAACCAATGTACGCTGTAACGCTTGAAGACGGACATTTTCATCACCGCTCGACAATTGTTTTTCATAATAATTTTTCATATTTAATGCAGCGTATGTTGAAGCTCTCTCCAAAATTTCCTCTTTATTCATCGATGTAACATACGAAACGAAAATACTGTCAATTGCCTCAAGCTCATTTTTTGTAGCCAAGTGTTTTGGGAGTGGCTTTTTTAAAACTAAATAATTGTACCAGTCCCTCTCATTTTGTTGGATATAGTTATTTATTTTATTGAAAGTGCGCTTCTTCTCGTTCTTCCGGTAGATTGTAAAAAAATAAATACATAATAGAATAAAAAGCATTACACTACAGATAATTAAGATCCCTGTTAAAATTTCTTCAATTTCCATATTATCGCGACCCTTTCAATCTGTTCTCCATGTTAGTAACTAATATATCACCTTTTTCCTTTCTGTTTACACATCCAATTTATTATCATGCCACCATAATGTCCCAAATCTTCAAGTATGGGCTCCAAGTAAATAAAAAGTTTGTCTCCTTTATTATGTACAAAAATAAAGCATACGACAAATATCGCATGCTTCATCCATTAGTTATTAATATATTTCTCAAAAACATCGCCGAAATCTTTCTTCACAAATGCTTTCTTTTGCTCAAGCAGCCAGCTATGTGAAAATGTTGTGATTTCCTTAAATGCTTCGGCTGGTGATACTCCTTCATTGCCGGAGCGGCCGATTGCAGATGCAGCCAGATTCAAGCTTTGTTTTGCGGCATCCATACTGAATGTATTCGCTTTTTGTTCAAGTGAAATCGCATGAAGCGCTTTATATAGATCTTTAATTTCCGGTAAGTGTTTTTTATGAATATCAATGCTTAATGGCACATTTCCGATTACAAATTTAATCTCTACATCCAGATCAATTGTTCCGGCTGTTTCCAGCAGCACTTCTTCAATCGCAAAATGCTCATAGTCATAGCGACGCAGCATCCGTTTTTTACTGATCGCATTAGCCCCGTCAACATGGATTAATGCATAGTTCGTGAAGCAATACTCATCCGCTTTTGTTTTAATCAGGAAATAAATTTTTTCGTCCGCTTCATTAAAAATGAAATCATCCGCATCTGTTTTGTCAAAGTCCTGTCTTGAAATAACTACCCCAATATCTGATAGACCTAATGCGTCTGAAGCTAATTTTTTGAACATTGTATTGCCTCCTTTAATTGAATAGTTATTATACGTTTCCATTCAATTAAAAGTTTCACTACAATGTCTACTCTTTAAGCATTTGTTTGAATTGCTGCCGGCTGATGGTGTAATTGTGCTTCTTTCTTTTTATACAGCTCTACTTTCGGCAATGGTTTAACAGGAAGTAATGTCTGTTTATCCTGCTGTAAAATGCCGTTTGCTGTAATTCGGGCTGATTCCAGAATAATTGGCAAGCCACTGCCAGGGTGTGTACCACCACCGACTAACCAACATTGATCCAGTTCTTCAAATTTGTTGCGCGGACGGAATACAAGCATTTGCGATAATTGGTGACCTAAGTTGAATGTTGCACCTTTATACACATGAATATCGCGTTCCCAGTCAGCAGGTGTAATCATTTTCTCTTCTTCGATATATTCCCAAATGTCCTTAACGCCAAGTTTATCTGCCACCATATTTAAAACCATATCGCGGAAAGGGCCCGCCTTTTCTGCCCAGTCAATTCCGCTCAAATTATTCGGTACCGGTACTAAAATGTATAATGTCGATTTCCCTTTTGGAGCAACCTTTTCATCCGTTACGACCGCATTTTGAATATAAATTGAAGGATCTTCGGACATCAGTTTTGTTTTAGTGATCTCCTCTACATTTTTGCGGTAGTCTTTCGCAAACCAAATCGTATGGTGCGGTAAATCAAATCGTTTATTGACACCTAAATACAGCATGAATGTTGAACAAGAATATTGTTTTTTCTCAAGTTTTTCCGGTGTGTATTTTTTCAGTAAGCCCGGCTCAACAAGATGTGTCATCGCATGTGCAAAATCTCCGTTAATGATGACCTCATCCGCTTCGATTTCCTGACCATCTTCCAGCAGTAACCCCGTCACTTTTCTGCCCTTTGTTTTTAATTTTTTCACACCGTTATTGAGAAGGATTTTCCCGCCTGATTCCAGCACAACTCTGCCCATTGCTTGTGTCAGCTTATTGATGCCGCCTTTAATGTGATAGACGCCGTACGCATGTTCAATATACGAAAGAATCGAAAATGCGCCGGGACTTTCCCAAGGTGACATTCCTAAATATTTCGCCTGGAATGTGAAAGCGAGCTGCAATTCTTCTTCGTTAAAGAATTTCGACAGTGTATCAACTAGAGAATTTCCTATTTCCAACTCTTTGAACGCTTTCATCACTTTCGGATTGAACAGATCTGTCAGCTTATTCATCGGTGCCTGCAGTACTGGTGCCAGCACTTCAAGTTTCTTTTGCGTCTGCTCCATGTAGCGCTCATAGCTACCCTCATTCCCAGGGAAAAGCTCGTTGATTTGACGGATCATCTCATCGGCATCACGCGTCATATTAATTTTTTTATTATGGTAAATCAGTTGGTACATCGGATTCAAATCAATCAGATCCACATAGTCGTGAATATTTCGGCCTGTTAACTCAAAAATTTCTTCGGCAATGTACAGCATATTTAAAAATGTCGGGCCCATATCAAATTTATAATCACCAAGCTTAATCTCGCTTGTTCGCCCACCTACATATGCCTGCTTTTCATAAATCGTTACTTCATACCCTTTATGTGCCAATAACATGGCAACCGCTAATCCACCGGGTCCTGCCCCTACCACTGCAATTTTTTTCATTTCTATTTCCTCCCTATTCTGATTCGATATTGTACAATGTTTCACTTGTTAAGTTTGATTTGTATAACGTTTCGAGGTATTCTTCGTTCTTTCTAACGTTGCTAATAATAAAATTTGATATATTAACTGTTTTAAATAAATATTTGTCCAGTGACTTCGTTATATGTTATACAAACATTATACATACTTATTTTTTGTTATACAAGAGGGAAATACATTTAATTTGAGATAATTTATAAGTAGGGGGATATGGTTAATAAAATAAAAAGCCTTAATTTCTCTTTGTGTGAGAAATTAAGGCTTTTTATAGGTTTATTATTCAAATTCATACGAAATCGCCGCAAGCGCATAAAGTGGCGCGGTCTCTGCCCGTAAAATACGTGGTCCCAGTGACATTGTCTGTGCACCGGCTTCAAGCATAATTGCCGATTCATTGCGGGAAATGCCGCCTTCAGGACCGAAAATACAAAGGATGCGCGGTGTTTTTTCCGTATTTAACGACTGCAGCTTTTGTTTAAAAGTCGTACGTGTCGCCAACTTCGCGTCTTCTTCGTCCGCAATGTATACGGCATCATAGTTTGAGAATGTTTGTACAAGCTGTTTGAAACTGATTGGTTGTACAACATTCGGTACATATGTACGATGCGATTGCTCGGCCGCTTCCTGAGCAATTTTTTGCAGGCGTTCCTGGTTTTTCTTCGCTTTTTTATCATCCCACTTAACAATCGAACGTTCTGCAGCAAACGGAATCAGTGCGTGCATCCCGAGCTCCGTCGCTTTTTGTGCAATCAGTTCCAGTTTATCGCCTTTTGGCAGACCGCATGCGATATCGACTTTAACCGGCATTTCCGGTGAAGGTATTGTCGTACCTGTTTTTTTCGCACAGACATCCTGGTCAAGTTCGGTAATTTCACAAACATGTGCTACATTATCGTGTACAACGATGATCTCTTCCCCGACCGTCATACGCATCACTTTTGAAATATGGCGCGCGTTTTCTCCCGAAATGATAAATTGGTCCTTATCACTATCCACTGTATCTACAAAATATCTTTGCATTGTCTTCACTCCTTGTTGATAACGTAAAAATCGAACATTTTGCCCGATAGCAAAATGTTCGATTTTCGATTAAACGATTTAATTAAGGACGACGTGAAATAATCGCTACCCAATCTTCCATCATTAATACTTCTTCAATGACAAATCCGGCTTTTTCAAGAGCTGCTTTGACATCGTCTTTTTTCGCTCCGATAATACCAGATGTCACGTAGATTCCGCCTGGTTTTACAATTGAAAATGCATCATCTGTAAATGACATGATGATTTCCGCTAAAATATTCGCTACGACAATATCAGCCGGTTCTTTTACTGTGTCCAAAAGATTGCCGTGGAATACTTCAACAATATCACTCATTTTATTCAGTTCAACATTTTCACGCGCTGCATTTACTGCTACTTCATCCAAGTCCAATGCATGAACGCTTTTCGCACCAAGCATGGCAGCACCAATTGACAGTACACCTGAACCTGTACCAACATCGACAACTGTGTGGTCATGCTGTACAACTTTTTCAAGCGCCTGTAAACACATTACTGTTGTAGGGTGTGTTCCTGTTCCGAACGCCATTCCCGGATCCAGCTCAATGATCAGCTCATCCGTCGATACTGGTTTGTAGTCTTCCCAAGTCGGGACAATCGTGAAGCGTTCCGAAATTTTCACCGGATGGTAGTACTGTTTCCATGCTGTTGACCAATCTTCTTCATCAACTTCACATAAAGTTAATACATTTTCCCCAATATTAATATCAAAGTTTACAAGGTTTGCGATTGCAAGCTTAATTTCTTCGATTGTTTCCGCTAAAAAGCTTGAAGCCGATAAATATGCTTTTACAATGACACCTGTTTTTGGAAAATCTTCAGGATTCAGTGCATAAATTTCACCAAATTTATCGATTCTCTCTTTATCTAATTCCTTTGAATCTTCAATTACTACACCGCTTGCGCCAGCTTCGTGTAAAATGTTCGTCACTGCATCAACAGCTTCATGCGTTGTTAAAATCGAAAGTTCTGTCCATTTCACTTGCAATACACTCCTTAGTCGCCTTTAATTTTTTTCTTAATTTTGTCGAACAGCGAGCTTCCGTGTTCTTCCGGAATGTCTCCGCTGATTTCTGCAAATTCACGTAACAATTGTTTTTGTTTTTCCGTTAATTTCGTCGGTGTGACAACATTTACGATGACATACTGATTCCCCATGCCATAGCCGTGTACATTTTTTACGCCTTTATCTTTCAGGCGGAATTGTGCACCGGATTGTGTGCCTGCAGGAATTTTCAGTTTCACTTTCCCGTGAATTGTCGGTACTTCGATTTCATCACCTAACGCTGCTTGCGGGAATGTTAATTTTAGTTCATATAAAATATCATCGCCGTCACGTTCGAAATACTCGTGCTTGCGAACATTGAAGATAATGTATAAATCGCCGGCCGGACCATTGTTGTATCCTGCTTCACCTTGACCAGCTACGCGTAATTGTTGACCATCATCAACACCTGCCGGGATTGTGATTTTGATTTTTTTCTTTTTCGTAATTGTACCAGTACCGCGACATGGTGAACATTTTTCCACAATGATTTTACCTTGACCACGACATGATGGACAAGAACGTTTGTTTACCATACGGCCAAATGGTGTGTCGACTGCCTGGTTAATCTGACCAGCGCCATTACATTGTGAACATGTTTGTGGATGCGTACCTGGTTTTGCACCAGAACCGTGACATGTATCACATGTTTCTTCTTTTGGAATCTCGATTTCTGTTTCTTTGCCGAATACTGCTTCTTCAAAAGAAATGTTCATGCGGAACTGTAGATCGTCGCCTTTACGTGGGGCGTTTGGATCTTGACGTCGGCCGCCTCCGAAGAACGAACTGAAGATGTCCTCGAAACCGCCGAATCCAGCGCCGCCTCCGAAGCCGCCGCCACCAAATCCTGCATTTGGATCTTCATGGCCGAACTGGTCATAACGTGCACGTTTTTGTTCGTCCGACAGCACTTCATACGCTTCTGCGACTTCTTTAAACTTTACGTCTGCGCCCTCTTCTTTGTTTAAATCAGGGTGATACTGTTTTGATAATTTACGATACGCTTTTTTTATTTCATCTTTGCTTGCGCCTTTGCTCAGGCCAAGTACTTCATAGTAATCGCGCTTACTCATTGTTCACTCTCCGCTCTTTTTACATAACGTCTATTTTATCATGTTGAAAATTTGATGTATAGCTTTTGCTTTAGTTCATCTTATATGAAATTAAATAATGTTTCGGTTTGTTCATAAAGTCCGTTGCTTTCACTCCGGCTGAAGTTATAAAGTTTGGTTTCTTTTCATATAGGCCGGTGTGCTGCGTTGCGAAGGCCAACACGATGTTGGTCACGAATGCATTGTCACACGATGTGACGCTCTTAGCATTCGTTCCTATCGTCATGGGGGCGTGGCTACAACTAACTTGATGTATGCCTCTACGGCGGCATACATCAAGTAGATTTTCCGCGCACGCTAATCCCCTAGGAGTCAGACTCTCCACTCCGCACAACTACCGGGTAGTCTAGGGGTTGGACTTTTTATTAAATTTGAGTCAAGGTTAGGTGAGATTTATTACCCTTCTTAACTTCTACTTTAAGATTGAACATTTCTACTTTCCCATGGATAACTTCTACATTAGCCGTTGAACTTTCTACTTTCGATTCAATAAGTTCTACTTTCTCACGGGAATCGGCTAATAAAGTTACTCTTTCTACTTTAAGGCCGAACATTTCTACTTTCCTATGGATAAATTCTACATTAGCCGCTGAACTTTCTACTTTCGCTTCAATAAGTTCTACTTTCTCACGGGGATTTGCTAATAAATTTGAACTTTCTACTTTAAAGCCGAACACTTCTACTTTCCTATGGATAACTTCCACATTAGCCGCAGAACTTTCTACTTTCACTTCAAAAAGTTCTACTTTCTCATGGGAACCTGCTAATAAAGTTGCTCTTTCTACTTTAAGGCCGAACATTTCTACTTTCCCATGGATAACTTCCACATTAGCCGTTGAACTTTCTACT
The DNA here is from genome assembly GCF_038008025.1 of Solibacillus sp. FSL W7-1324. Taxonomy (NCBI): domain Bacteria; kingdom Bacillati; phylum Bacillota; class Bacilli; order Caryophanales; family Caryophanaceae; genus Solibacillus; species Solibacillus sp. FSL W7-1324. The sequence goes on along the minus strand of NZ_JBBOYH010000001.1, from coordinate 1,148,703 downwards.
TTCACTTCAAAAAGTTCTACTTTCTCTCGGGAATCCGCTAATAAATTTGAACTTTCTACTTTAAAGCCGAACACTTCTACTTTCCTATGGATAACTTCCACATTAGCCGCTGAACTTTCTAATTTCACTTCAATAAGTTCTACTTTCTCTCGGGAATCGGCTAATAAACTTACACTTTCTACTTTAAGGCCGTAAACTTCTACTTTCCCAAAGATAGCTTCCACATTAACCACTGAACCTTCTACTTTCGATTCAATAAGTTCTACTTCCCCACAAAAAACGACTAATAAGCCCAGCACATATCACGACAAGCATAAAAGCCAAAGCCGCAAGCGGTCTTTGGCTTTTATGTGAAAATCAGAAAGAATTATTTATTGTCTTTGTCGTCTTTTACTTCTTCAAAGTCAGCGTCTACGATACCGTCGTCTTTTTGGCCAGCGTCTGCTGCGCCTTCGAAGCCTTCAGCGCCGCCTTGTGCTTGTGCAGCTGCTGCAGCTTGCTCGTAAACTTTCATTACTAATGGTTGTAATACGCCTTCTAATTTTTCTTTAGAAGCTTTGATGCCTTCAAGCTCGCCTTTTTCTAAAGATGCTTTTAACTCGTCGCGTGCATCTTCAACAGATTTCTTTTCGTCTTCTGTGATTTGCTCGCCTAAGTCTGTGATTGTTTTATCCACTTGGAATACTAATTGGTCTGCTTCGTTGCGAAGATCTGCTTCTTCTTTACGTTTCGCATCTGCTTCAGCGTTTGCTTCTGCATCTTTAACCATACGCTCGATTTCTTCTTCTGATAAACCTGAATCAGATTGGATCACGATTGTTTGTTCTTTTTGTGTACCTAAGTCTTTCGCTTTAACTGATACGATACCGTTCGCATCAATATCGAATGTTACTTCGATTTGTGGAATACCACGTGGTGCTGGTGGAATATCAGATAATTGGAAGCGACCAAGTGTTTTGTTGTCTGCTGCCATTGAACGTTCACCTTGTAATACGTGAATGTCTACTGCTGGCTGGTTGTCAGCAGCTGTTGAGAACACTTGAGATTTAGATGTTGGGATTGTTGTGTTACGATCGATTAATTTCGTCATAACGCCGCCCATTGTTTCGATACCTAATGATAATGGTGTTACGTCTAATAATAATACGCCTTGTACGTCACCAGCTAATACGCCACCTTGTACAGCAGCACCCATTGCTACTACTTCGTCAGGGTTTACGCCTTTGTGTGGCTCATGACCAGTTGCTTTTTTGATTGCTTCTACTACTGCAGGAATACGAGTAGAACCACCAACTAAGATTACTTTATCTAATTCAGAAGCAGAAAGACCTGCATCTGATAACGCTTGACGAGTTGGAACGATTGTACGCTCTACTAAGTCTTTTGTTAAATCATCGAATTTTGCACGTGATAATGACATTTCTAAGTGAAGCGGGCCATCAGCACCTGCTGTGATGAATGGTAATGAAATTTGAGTAGAAGTTACACCTGATAAGTCTTTTTTCGCTTTTTCAGCTGCATCTTTTAAACGTTGCATTGCCATTTTGTCTTTTGATAAATCTACTGAGTTTTCTTTTTTGAACTCTTCTACTAAATAAGCGATGATTTTGTCGTCGAAGTTGTCACCACCAAGTTTGTTGTCACCTGCAGTTGCTAATACTTCGAATACGCCGTCAGCTAATTCAAGGATCGATACGTCGAATGTACCGCCACCTAAGTCGAATACTAGGATTTTTTGGTCAACTTCTTGCTGATCTAAACCGTAAGCTAATGCTGCAGCTGTTGGTTCGTTGATGATACGCTCTACTTCTAAACCAGCGATTTTACCAGCGTCTTTTGTTGCTTGACGTTGTGCATCGTTGAAGTAAGCAGGAACTGTAATAACAGCTTTTGTTACTTTTTCGCCTAAGTAGTCTTCAGCATAACCTTTTAAGTATTGTAAAATCATTGCAGATACTTCTTGTGGTGTGTACTCTGTATCTTCCACTTTCACTTTTTCGTTCGTACCCATTTTTGATTTGATAGAAATGATTGTGTTCGGGTTTGTTACAGCTTGGCGTTTTGCTACTTCACCAACTTGTTTTTCTCCATTTTTGAATGCTACTACAGATGGAGATGTACGGTTACCTTCTGGGTTTGGAATTACTTTTGGTTCTCCGCCTTCTAATACAGATACACAAGAGTTTGTTGTTCCTAAGTCAATACCGATAATTTTACTCATAATTTAATTTTCCTCCTAATAGTAAAAAACAAAATGTGTTAATTTAAAAAATATATAGATAGCACCGAAAAGCACTAAATTACTCGTTTACAGATACCATTGACGGACGCAGTACACGGTCCTTTAACTGATACCCTTTTTGCAGTTCGCGTAAAATGACGCCAGTTTCCTTTTCGCTGTCCTGCTCCTGCATTACAGCTTGGTGGAAGTTCGGATCGAAGCTTTCGCCCTCTGCCGGAATGATCGTAAGACCTTCTTTTTCCGTTGCAGCAACTAACTGATCATATACCATCTGTACACCTTTATATAATGAAGCCGCTTCTTCTGTTGTTACTTCTACTTGCAGTGCACGGTCTAAATTGTCCAGCACAGGTAAAAGTTCAGTTAATAAGCTTTGTGCACGGTATTTCTCAGCCGCTTCACGATCTAAACGGTTGCGACGAGTTAAGTTATCGTAGTCGGCACGTAAACGCAGGTAACGTGCATCCTCTTCAGCAAGTTTCGCTTCAAGTTCAGCGATTTTCTGATCTTTTTCATCTACTGCATTTTCTTCTGTTTCAGTAGTTTCAGCTGTTTCCACTACTTCTTCCGTAGTTTCTTCTTGCTGCAATTCTTCATTGTTTTTTGTTTCTGACACTTCTTTTCCTCCTCGAGTATCAATCATTTATGAATTCAGCGGTTCTGTAAAACGCTTCGACCGCTGAATCAATGGCTTTACTGCTTTTTATCGAAAAACGCTCTGGACAGACTGTTTGACATAACATCCAATAATGTAACAACACGTCGGTAATCCATGCGCGTCGGACCGATAATGGCGATCGCCCCCTGCTGTTCTTCCCCTACAAGGAAGGAGGCGGTGATGACACTGCAGTTTTCCATCGCTAAATGATTGTTTTCTGAACCTATTCGGATTTGAATACCATTTTTCTGTTCATTGAATAAAGTTTGAACTTGGCTTTCCTTGTCGATCAGATCCATCAGCATTCGCATTTTTTCTAAATCATGGAACTCCGGCTGATTCAACATATTGGATTTACCACCGTAATAAACTTTATTTTCGTGATGGTTTGAAGTAATGGATAACAATGACCGGATAATCGAATCGGATGCGTGAATATGAGACTTCAATAACGATATTGCCTCTGTTTGAAGCTTTATCGGAAGCTCATATAGCGGTATTCCGACTAGGCGGTCATTCAAAATATTAACCATCTTTTCAATATCATGCGGGTTAAAACCCGGTGGTAACGTTAGTGTGCGATTTTCTACATGACCGTTATCTGTGATGATAATAGCCACCGCTGTTTGTTCTGTTAACGGTACAATCTGGAATTTCTTGACACGATGTTTTTGAACATCCGGACCGAGTAAAATCGTCGTGTATGTCGTCAACTCCGATAATATATTTGCGGATTCTTTTATAATTTGTTCTGCTTCAACAATCTGCTTTTTAAAGAGCGACTGGATTTGCGCTACTTCGCCACTCGAAATGATTTGAGGCTGAAGTAAATGGTCGACATAAAAACGATACCCTTTTTCAGAAGGGACCCTTCCTGAAGAAGTATGCGTTTTTTCTAAAAAACCCAGCTCCTCCAAATCTGCCATTTCATTACGTATTGTAGCAGCACTATACGTAATACCTTCTTTTTTGGATAGTTGACGCGAACCAACAGGCTGTGCTGACATCACAAATTCGTCTACGATTACTTGCAATAGTTGTAACTGCCGATTTGTTAACATCTTTCTCACCTCTGTTAGCACTCGATTAAGAGGAGTGCTAATATATTTATAAATTAGCAAATCTCTAAATTGATGTCAATGAATTCGTCCGTTTTTTTTAACTTTTTTCAAGTACCGCTGCAAAAAGATTATTCCCCTACTAAAAACCGCTGAAATACTTCATTGCCGATAAAACGGCCTTTTCTAGTTAAACGGATTCCTTCAGAGTCAATTTCAATAAGTTGCTCTTCCTGTAATTGATCGATTATTTCCTTATAAATAGAAAGCATCGGCTGACCGAATTTCTTTTCAAATTCTTCATGCATCACGCCGGCAGATTTTCTTAATCCTAAAAACATCTGTTCTTCCAGCTTCTCATCACCTGTCACTTCATGCTCATGCAATAAAGGACGCTCTCCTGCCATCACTGTTTCAATATATTTTTTGATTGGTGCGACATTGGAATAGCGTACGCCTTCCAAGTAACCGTGAGCACCAGCGCCAAATCCTGCGTATTCGTCATTATCCCAATAGATTTTATTATGTGTTGACTCATAGCCTTCATTCGCGAAATTACTGATTTCGTATTGCTGGAGTCCATGCGCTTCCATCGTGTCCATTAAAACACCATACATGTCCGCTTCCAGATCTTCTGTCGGCAAATGGAGCTTTCCTTTTGCATACTGGATATAAAAGATCGTTTTAGGCTCTACAATAAGCGAGTACGCCGAATAATGCGGCAGCTTCAGTGCCAAGGCTTTTTCAAGCGTTTCCTGCCATTGTTCCATCGTCTGGCCCGGCAGACCATACATTAAATCAATGCTTATATTTTTAAATCCAACGTTTTTGGCGTTTTGGATTGTTTCATATACATGTTCATTTGAATGGGTACGTCCGATTTTTTTCAGCAGTGACTGGTCGAATGATTGGACGCCCATACTTAAACGATTGACGCCTCCATTATATAGTGCCTGCAATTTATCGATTGTCAGTTCATCCGGATTAGCTTCACTGCTAAACTCTTTTACGGATGATATCGGAATATGTTTCGTAATGAGCGACAATAATTTTTCAATTTGCTCTGCGGACAGTGCAGTCGGGGTTCCGCCACCGAGAAAAATCGTTTCGATATTCGTGAACGCTTCCGGCATCGCGGCAACCGTCATTTCCATTTCCCGTCCGAGCGCTTCAATATATTCATCAACTGGCTGATTTTTAAAAAACACTTTATTAAAATCGCAGTAGTTACAAATTTGATGACAAAAAGGAATGTGAATATATACACCTCTAGCCATTTAAATCACTTCCTTATTCTAGTTGTTCTCCTATATTGTAGCCTTTCTCCACTAAAATACAAACCACGGACCCTCGGAAAAAGGGCAACAAAAAAAGCTTTGCTAAATGAAGATTCATTCAACAAAGCTGGAATCATCTATTAAATAGAAAATACAGGCTCTTCGTTATTCATTAACATAACCAAATCAATTGCCGTCATTTCTGGCAACTTTGCACAAAATTGTTTCGCTTCTTCAGCTGTATCGAACTGGAAGGCATCCAATTCTTTTGTAATTTCGTATTGATCATTCATAAGCTGAGTCATATAAAGGCGGACAGTTGGATGGCATCGCTTCGTTTTGTCAAAGTTTTCCCCAGCAATGACAATACCTGTATCCGCTGACGTTTTGCTAACGATCGTTTCGATAATATGTAGCTCATCCTGGACAAACCACGTTGGTACGATTAGTTGAATTTGACTGTTCATAAAAAATACATCCCCTTTAATATTATATTTATCTTATGACAAATTTAATTGTTCACAGCAATTATTATGTATTTGTCACGTTAAACAAAACGACACTTTCGCAAACATTCTGAATTCTGAAGTCTGCGGTGAAATGAAATGGTGCGAAACAAGTATTTACTACTATTCTCTCTATATAATTTCGTATTAACAAATTAAATACGTATTTTTATACCACTATTCTACTACAGTCAATAATTTATTAAAAGCTACATTCTTAAAAATATTCTTAATATTAAATCAATGACTATAGGCGGATTGCATTATGGAATAATTTTACATATAGTTCGTTAATATGACTTCTTGATTAAAGATAACAGTTTCCATGATAAATTTCATCAGTTTTCAGAAAATAATTACAATTTTTCATGTATTTTTATCTTTTGTTGTCAATTACTTATAGATGTTACAGTACTATAATAAAATTTAAAATGGTTTCGACAAAACTCGTCAAAATTAGATTTAAATCGCTTTTTTGCTCATATTAAATTATGTATTTTTTTACAATTATTCGGATGTTTTATTAAACCTAGTATGATTGCTCGGCTCCCTATCATTTTTTAAATCAAAAAATTACTATAAATTGATCTCAACTTATTCGTCACTTATTCATGCATATTCGCCATTTCAGAAACTTATTCGTCAACTGGAAACAGATATTAGTCAAACCGTTTGATTTAATCGCCAATCCCCGTCCAAAACAAAAAAGCTATACAAGCCGGAAACTCCAGCCTGTATAGCCTTAAAATTATTTACATAAATTCCTTCGTCAGCTGATCAAATTGTTCTTCTGTTAAGCTAATATCGATATCTGTTAACGGCAGCTCTGAATAGCCTTTGATTTTCTCCTGATACGAAGTTGTTTCAGTATCCTGATAAATAATACCTGTTACAAGACCTTCATGGCGCATTACTGTTTGCATCGCTTGTTCACGGTTTGAAGAATCATAGCCTTCGATGTCAGCAAGCTTTGTTAAATTCTCTTTGAACCAGTCGTACGTGTTTACTTTGTTGTACGTTACACATGGTGAGAATACGTTAATGAACGAGAAGCCTTTATGGTTCAGACCGGCCTCGATCATCGCTGTCAGTTCTTTAATATCTGTCGAGAAGCCTTGTGCCACAAATGTCGCACCTGCAGTTAACGCAACTTCCAACGGTTTTAATGATGGCTCGATTGCTCCGCCCGGTGTTGATTTCGTAATGAAACCAGCAGCAGAACGTGGAGACGTTTGGCCTTTTGTTAATCCGTAAATTTGATTATCCATTACTACATACGTAATGTCGATGTTACGGCGGATCGCATGGATTGTGTGACCCATACCGATCGCGAAGCCGTCACCGTCACCGCCTGAAGCGATAACTTTCAGGTCTTTGTTCGCCATTTTAAGGCCTTGTGCGATCGGTAATGCACGACCATGAATGCCGTGGAAACCGTATGAGTTAATATAGCCTGAAATACGACCAGAACAGCCGATACCAGAAATAACAGCTAATTCGCTTGGTTCATAGCCCACGTTTGCTGCAGCACGCTGAATCGCCGCTTGTACGGAGAAGTCACCACAACCTGGACACCAGTTTGGTTTTACGGAATTTCGGAAATCTTTAAATGTTGCCATGATTAAATTTCCTCCTTCACTAAGTTTGTTAATTCACGTGGTAGGAATGGTGTACCATCGTATTTTAAAATCGATTTCGTCTTCGCGTGACCACCGATATTCATTTTCATAATATTTGCTAGCTGACCTGTCGCATTGTTTTCAACGACAATCACTTTTTTCGCTTTATCCATCAATGCACTCATCTCTTCTGCAGGGAATGGATGGATCAGCTTAATATGTGCGTGGTTTACTTTTACGCCTTCAGAGTTCAGCTTTTCCTGAACTTCTTCAATTGCTCCGCGCGTCGAGTTGAAGCCTACAAGTAATACGTCTGCCTCTTCGTGAGGTGCGTTCACGTATACCGGGTTTTCAAAGCGGACATGCTGTAGTTTACGCATACGCTTATCCATTTGCGTGCGACGGTTGCCCGTTGCTTCAGATGGCTTACCTGTTTCATCGTGCTCTACACCCGTTACGTGGTGAATACCGCCTTTTGTACCTGGCAGGACACGTGGTGAAACGCCGTCTTCTGTATTTTCATAACGCTTGAAGTAATCTTTTGATTCTACATCTTCAACCGCTTCCACAATTTTACCGCGGCGAATTTCAATTTTGCTGTAATCGAACGGATCAACCGACTGCTTACCTAATGATAACTGCAAGTCAGTCATAACGATTACCGGGATTTGTAATTCTTCGGCAATGTTAAACGCCTGAATCGTATCATAAAACGCTTCTTCCATTGTAGAAGGCGCAATTACAACTTTCGGAATTTCACCATGTGTACCGTAAAGCATCGCCATTAAATCCGATTGCTCCTGCTTTGTCGGTAAACCAGTTGATGGACCACCACGTTGTGTATCGAAAATAACAAGCGGCTGCTCCGTCATACCTGAAAGACCGATTGCTTCCATCATTAATGAAAGACCAGGACCAGCTGATGCTGTGAATGCACGCACACCACCGTAGTTTGCACCGATTGCCATTGTTGCCGCAGCAATCTCATCTTCTGTTTGAATAACCGCTCCACCTACTAATGGAAGCTTTTTAATCATGTATTCCATAATTTCAGATGCCGGTGTTATCGGATATGCCGCCATGAAACGTGAGCCGGCTGCCAATGCACCTAAAGCAGCTGCATCGTTACCGATCATGAACATACGACGTTTTCCGTCTGCAGGCGCAATTTCCCATGTACCTACACGGTCACCAATTTGCTCTGAAATCGCCTGACGACCACGCTCGATCGCTTCAATGTTCTTCGCAACGACCTCTTCGCCTTTACGTCCGAAGATTTCATTTACAACACTTTGGAAAACCGATTCATCCAAGTTTAAAAGCGCTGCCGTTGCACCGATTGCAACCATGTTTTTCATTAGAGACGTACCAAGCTCAGCCGCAATTTCCGTAAACGGTACCGCATATAATGGCGCAACACTGTCTTCCGGGTTTTTCGGATCAAATTTCGCATCCGCTAAAATGATACTGCTCGGTGTTAATTCTTTATAGTTCACGTCGATCGTTTCCTGGTCAAACGCCACTAGTATATCTAAGTCGTCCGCAATAGCGCGTACTTCTGTCGGACGAACCGTAATTTTATTATTCGTATGGCCACCTTTAATACGAGAAGAGAAATGACGGTAACCGTATAGGAAATACCCTAGACGATTCATTGCCATTGAGAAGATTTCACCTGTACTCTCAATCCCTTCACCTTGCTGCCCACCGACTTTCCATGAAAGCTGATGTAACATATCAACATCTCCTTAAGTTCTGTATTATATAAATGAATAAAGCCGTTACGTGCTTTATTACTGAGCAGCTGTCGTGTAGCACAGCCATGTTATAGTTTTTTCCTACATTAGTTTAACATGAAGTTTTCGTCTCATCTATTGCAAATGTCATATCAATATAAAAATCAGACCTTTGACGGAAAGTTCTGTACACAAATTGTTTTGAATTAAAACAAGATTTCTATTCCTTAAAATTTATATGGGAAATCTTTTATTGGAGGACGATTGAATATGTATGATGGTTGCGTTCTAGAAGGAGCGTTTTGATCTCCCATTATATGGGAGGGGAATTTTTCTCTAAAAAGAGGAAGTGACTAATATCCACTAACTATTGGCTATTATGTATTCCAAAGTGGCGAAAATATAAACGAAACTGACTAATAAGTAAAGGCATTTGACTAATAAACCATCAGAATTGGCAAAAAAAAGCCGATTACCCCGCAAACAAAAATACACCCGCTTAGCCCAGATTGGGTGCTAAGCGAGTGTATGGGTCTTCATGGATTAACGATTTCTTTTTTCAACGAGTAGTTTTAATGCCGTACGATCTTCTCCTGCAATGATGATGTCCGCGAAAGCCGGCGCACAAATCAGATCTGTGCCGCTTGGGGCTACAAACCCTCGAGCGATTGCTACTGCTTTAATTGCCTGGTTTAACGCACCTGCACCTACCGCCTGCATTTCAGCAAACCCTTGCTCTCGTATAACCGCAACGAGTGCTCCTGCAACAGAATTAGGATTAGAACGAGATGATACTTTTAATGAATCCACAGCTATTTCCTCCTCATCTAGTACTGCTTTATCTTTTTTTAGGCAATTTTTATTGCCTGTACGTCATTGTATGCGCTTTATGAAGCAATTAGAATCCGTTTTTTACAACTACCGCAAGAAAATATTCAGATTATTCAAGGAAATGATAATCTTCATAATAATATATAAACCATTTACTTTATTACAGTTAGTCACCCTTTATTTTTACCAAGATTTCTTCGACCTCATATTCCATCTATTTAATCAAGCAATTACTTTGTCAACCCGTATTATGTTCCTTTTCTTGAAAAAAGAGAGTAGACTTTGCTATTTACAAAGTTCTACTCTCTTCTACATTTCTAATAGCAGTGTGTAAATGTCATTTTATGCATTAAGCGAGATGACAAGCGATATAATACAAAAAATAATAGCAATGATAATACCTGATTTCCATCGCTCTTTCATCACATGTCCCCTTCTTTCTGTTATTAGTGTACTAATCTTTTTATTTAGTATTTAAACATATTCAACAAGTTGGGAAACTATACATATTAATTATCTCTTACTTTTGAACAGGACTTGCCATCCTTTAAATAAAATAATAAAAGACACATTTAGGGTACAAAAAAAGTATGTCTTTTAAGTATGCTCATCTAGTCTAATCTAGTCCTGAGAGCTGTACAGTATTCCTCTTAAATGAATAAAACACCTATCACTAAATCAAAAAGGTAATAACCTTTCTTTTTTCAGTAATAGGTGTTTAAAATTAATATTTACTTATGCTTGAAACGGATTATCTTCATTAATCAAAACACGTTCATGGCGAATTGCTTTACCTGTTTTATCATCAATTTCTACGAAGAATGCACTTAACACAGCGCGGCCTTTTTTCGGTACTTCATAGCGTGCCGGCATGTTTGTCAGGAATTTATAAATGACATTGTCTTTCCCCATACCTAAAATTTCATCGTATGGACCTGTCATACCGACGTCCGTAATGTATGCTGTGCCGCCTGGGTAAATACGGTTGTCCGCTGTTTGAACATGTGTATGTGTTCCGACAACGACTGATGCTTTCCCGTCCAAATGCCAGCTTAATGCGATTTTTTCGCTCGTTGCTTCAGCATGGAAATCGACAAATACGATTGGCGACGTTTTTTTCGCTTCTTCAACCATTTCGACCGCCATCGCAAACGGATCTTCATGCGGCGGTAAAAATACACGACCATGTAAATTAATAACCGAAATCGTCACACCGTTTTTCGATACTTGTGTCATACCACGACCCGGTGCATCTTTCGAGAAGTTTGCCGGACGCACTAAATAATCCGCATCATCGATAAAATCAAAAATGTCTTTGTTATCCCATGTATGGTTACCCATCGTAATGACATCGACACCCATTTGCAGTAAGTCATTATAAATCGCACGTGTAATTCCGCGCCCTGCTGCAGCGTTTTCACCGTTTGCAATAACAACATCCAAATTATATTTTTTCTTCAATCGAGGCAAATACTGCTCTACCGCATCGCGACCAATTGAACCTACGATATCACCAATAAATAATACTTTCATTTTTAAAAACCACTCTTTCTGTTCTTCAACATCTAATCATTTTATCACTTTTTGTACACCGGACGCAAAAAAACTGCTACAAACTGAATTGTAACAGAGTTGTACATTAACAATTTGAGTTTTCTTGCCAATTCCATTCATCTTCCATCATTTCATGTACATTTCGATCAGCATGCCATCCTTGTCCCGATCGCATGTTTTTAGAACTAATCTCAGACAGATCAAACATCCTGAATGCCGACTTTTCCCGTTCCAACGCTTCAAGTGCTACAACATGGGCATTCGCTACCTCTATAATATTGCCCCTGTTGCCTGTCCCATCAACCGCAGCTTCCGAATTTCCACTAGCCGAAGCGCTCTTACAATAGCGGAGAACAATCCCATTCAAATCATAGGCTTTCGCAAAAGCTTCAAGCATCTGCTCAATCATACATTTCTGCCCCTGTAGAAGTTCATTTTCTTCTGAATATGCCTTAACTGCTGAAGAGAGTATGATATTTTTCACTCTGCACGCCCTCATGACTTTCAATAATGCCAATGTGCCGCCGACATTATTTTCATAATAATATTCGGGATTCCCCATTGCCTCGTTGACTGAGTCCGATGCCGCAAAATGAATGACGGTCTGAATCGGAAACAATGTAAATATTTGCGTTAACCGTTGCTGATCCGTTAATTCGCCTTCGATAAAAATAGCTTGCTCATCGACTGCTCCGCGGTGTCCTGTGGATAAATTATCATACACAACGACCGGTCCATTTTTCAGTAATAAATTTACGACATGGCTTCCAACAAAGCCCGCTCCACCAACGACTAATATCACAAATATTCCCCCTTATCGAGCTTCGAATTTTACTTGTATAGTAGCAAGTTTATTAATTTTTAAGCCTTTACTTTATGAACTAACCGGAAAAATGTCGGATAGACCCTCATTTTCACTAATGGTTTCATCATGCGCAGATACCATGGGAGCTGCGAAAAGTTTTTGCTTTCCCGGATAATTTGACGCTCCAGCGATTTCACTTGTCGTGTGTTTGACGTTGTTAACAACACATGATGATAACGATGAATATACAAGCGTAAATTTAACCCTTCGATTACATTGCGGTACTGTCTTTTATCGAAAAACTGTTTCAATTGAGCATACGTTTGCGCATGAGAATGGGCAATCGACGGAGTAGAGTTTTTCATCAGCATATCCTCATATTGCACAAAGTTATACTGCGGTTCATTGACAATCGCAATCTTTTTCGCAAACGATAAGTACTGTGCGATAAAACCGACATCCTCAAAAAACGGATGATTATCGAAATATAAACGCTCTCCCATAATGATGGAACGTAAAAAAAGTTTATTCCAAGGGACGATATACGCTTCATTGTGCTTTGTCAGATAATAATTTACTGGATTCGGTTTTGTTAATAAAGCTTCATTGACCTTCACCTGTTTTTTGCGTTCTGTTTCCGGCCAGTATTTCGAATAGCCGCACAGTACGAGGTCCGCATGCTTTTGTTCAGCTCGCTGTACAAGCTTTTCATACATCGTACTCTCCACAAAATCATGCCCATCCACAAAGGCAACATATTTCCCTGTCGCTTCCTGCATTCCATAATTCCGCGCTTCACTCAGCGTCAGGCTTTGCGCATTAAATATACTAAAACGCTCATCTTCACTGACGAATTCTTCACAAACAAGAGCCGTTCCTTTAGAAGAACCATTATTCATAATCAGCACTTCGATTTCTTTCAAGGTTTGCTGCTGCAGGCTTTTCAGACATTCTCTAATCGAATATTCAACATTATGTGTTGCCACAATTATAGACACAATCGGTATCATGGGAATCCTCCTAAACAGTAAAAGTGATTAATATTTGGAACGGGCTACAGTAACCGGATGCCTCGACTTCTCAATATCCAAATCTAGCCATTGCCCCAGCTTCAAACTGTCATCTTCTTGAATTTGATTATTTAAACAAGCGTCCGGAGTGAAGGTAAAGTTGTTAAAGTAAACTTTCTCATCTACTACCTTTAAATCGATGCGTACATACGTAAACGGTTTGCTCAGCTTTTTCGCAATGGCAAGCAGTTCTTCCAGCTGCGCAGGTCTAGCTTTCCCTTCATCGAAAGGATGCTTTTTCTTTATATAATTCGTATTAAACCAATCCGGTGTTAACATGAGTGTTTGCTCTTTCGATGTATTGCGGTCGAAAGTGGATTCGATAATCTTCGGCACCCCATGGAAACAATGAATGTTGTAGTCTTGTACAGCATTGCCAGATGTTGATTCGATAAAACGTTCAATAATAATTCTCGGAAGAATGGACGCATAGTGAGGTTCCGCATATGCATGCGAATAGTCCGTTGCCATCATTTCCGCTAGTTGCTGCCTTGTTTCCCGGTAATCCATTTCTCGTTTATTTTCGCAAACAATTGTCATGCCATCGCCGTGTGAACATTTCAACACAAATTTTCTCGGCAGTTGTTCGAAAATAATATCCTCTACCTCGTCAAAAATTCCAATTAGCGGCGGCAGTAAATAGTTGTAGCCGACTGTGATCATATATTCGCGCGCCCTCACCTTATCAGTAAATCTTCTTTTAAATTCAACATCTTCAAATAGTTTGAGCCACATAAGTTTTTCATTGAAGGTTTTCGGTTTTTCCAAGTTTAAACGGGTTTTGAATCGGTTCCAGTATAATAATTTACTAGCGGCAATTGGGGATAACTTTACGACTTGTGTAAATGCATAGCGTTTTGCCTGTGCAGGAATTTGCATAAACGAATCACAGCTCCTTCTATTATTTTTTCACATTACTAATTGATGATGATTAAGTTAATTAGTGAGGTTTTAGTGTGAATAATAGAGTGGGAATATTAATGTAGTTGTATTGAATAGATTATTTTCTTGGTTAGTCAATTGTCTAATTACAAAATTACTCTATAATTATCTTTTTATTAGTATAGTCTTGAAATCTCTAATATATACCTCTGATTGAAGCTTTTCTTCTATAAAAATGTAAAATAGCAATTAAAAGACCTTTCACTTCAAAGCAGACAGAATGAGTAAATTAATGTTTATATAATAAAAAAACCCCATTTCATAGATTAGCCTCTACGAAATGGGGTATTTTGAAAAGATAAAATACTGTTATTACTTCGCATACTCCACTGAACGTGTTTCACGAATAACTGTCACTTTGATGTGACCCGGGTAATCGAGTTCTTCTTCAATACGTTTGCGGATATCTCGCGCTAAACGATGTGATGCCAGATCATCGATTTTTTCAGGTTGTACGATGATACGTACTTCACGACCTGCTTGAATCGCGAATGATTTTTCAACGCCGTCATAGCTTTCAGAGATTTCTTCCAGCTTTTCAAGGCGGCGAATATAGTTTTCTAATGTTTCACTGCGGGCACCTGGACGAGCTGCTGATAATGCATCGGCTGCTGCTACAAGTACAGCGATAACTGAAGTTGCTTCTGTGTCACCATGGTGGGATGCAATTGAGTTAATAACAACTGGGTGTTCTTTATACTTCGTTGCCAGTTCCACACCGATTTCAACGTGGCTTCCTTCAACTTCATGGTCAATTGCTTTACCGATATCATGCAGTAAACCTGCACGACGCGCTAATGTCACATCTTCGCCTAGTTCAGCAGCAAGCAATCCTGCTAAATGGGCTACTTCGATTGAGTGTTTCAATACGTTTTGACCATAGCTTGTACGGTATTTCATACGACCAAGAATTTTCATTAAATCCGGGTGCAGGTTATGGATACCTACTTCGAATGTTGTTTGCTCACCTGTTTCGCGGATTTGCTCATCCACTTCACGGCGAGATTTTTCAACCATTTCTTCGATACGTGCCGGGTGAATACGACCATCTTGAACTAGTTTTTCTAATGCAAGACGAGCTGTTTCACGGCGGATCGGATCAAAGCCGGATAAAATAACCGCTTCAGGTGTATCATCAATAATTAAATCGATACCTGTAAGTGTTTCTAATGTACGGATGTTACGGCCTTCACGACCAATGATACGGCCTTTCATCTCATCATTCGGCAGATTTACAACGGACACTGTTGTTTCTGCAACATGGTCAGCTGCAAAGCGTTGTAATGCAAGTGATAAAATTTCTCGAGCCTTTTTGTCTGATTCTTCTTTTGCACGCAATTCCGATTCTTTCGTCATTACAGCAATATCTGTAGAAAGTTCGTTTTCAACTTCCTTCAAGATAACCTCTTTCGCTTCTTCGCGCGTCAGAGCTGCAATGCGCTCAAGCTCAGTTTTTTGACTTGCAACAAGTTGTTCTACTTTGCTTTCCATCTGTTCAATATGCTGTTGTCTGCTAGCTAGAGCTTCTTCTTTACGCTCTAAGCTTATCTCTCTTTTGTTCAGAGTATCATCTTTGCGGTCAAGGTTTTCTTCTCTTTGCAATAAACGGTTCTCTTGTTTCTGAAGCTCTCCACGACGATCACGAATGTCGTTTTCCGCTTCAGTTCGAAATTTGTGAGTTTCATCCTTTGCTTCAAGCAGTGCTTCCTTTTTAAGTGCATCTGCTTCACGTTTCGCGTCTTCCACGATTTGCTCGGCAACATGCTTTGCACCAGTCACTTTTGATTCATTCACGTTTTTCATGTAGAAATAGATAACAGCGACACCGACAGCGAATCCTAGCAAAGCAGGGAGTATCATTTCCATAATATCGTTTCCCTCCTATGCCTATATATGTCTGATGTTCTCTTAGTCGGCTAAATATATCTGAATTATTCAAACATACCGCCTATTCATTTCAAAATTTAGAAATTATACATTTTAATTGTATAGTTCAAAATAAGGTATGTCAAGAATAGCCATGGTTTAAGGGGTTTTTTATATTTTTTGGTTGCGATGTTTTAGCGGTGGTGATAGGGTTTAGTATAACCTAAAATTTTCTAAATAAGGTTGGGTGTTATTGATGAGAGCGCTTGTGCCGTGTGGCTTTAGTGTAACCTTATTTTTCCAATATATACATGGGTGAGGGTGCTGTAGGGCTGTGGGGAGTTCTAATAAATCTTGTAAAGTTCTAATATATTTTTATTTGTTCTAATAAACTTTCGAACTTCTAATATATCTCGCACTTCTTCTAATAAGTGCTCCCGATTGGCTACTATCCCTTCCTGTTCTTCTAATATCGAGGTGAGATTTTCTAATATCCTAAAATTTCTTCTAATAAAAGTTCCCGCTGTACTTCTTCGCCGCTTTTTCTCATGCAAATGCCAATCAAAATCTGCCAAGTCAGTCCAATCTTCTAATAAAAGCTCCAAACCTTCTAATATCACCCTGAGTTCTTCTAATAACCCTCATATTTGTTCTAATAAAATTGCCGGCTAATATAAACCCCTCAAAGTTCTAATAAATCCTAAAATGTTCTAATATATTTTGATTTCTTCTAATAAAAGTTTCAACTTCTAATATATCTCACACTTCTTCTAATAAGTGCTTCCGATTATCTAATATCACTTCCCAATCTTCTAATATCAGACCGAGATTTTCTAATAAAGCAAAAGTTCTTCTAATAAAAGTTCCCGTGACCACTTTTCCACTGCTATTCTCAAGCTAACCCCATCAAAACCCGCCAATTGAGCCCAATCTTCTAATAAAACCCTCAATCTTTCTAATATCACCCAGAGATCTTCTAATAACCTCCATATTTCTTCTAATAAAATCACACACCCCCAGGTTGGCACACTCCCACCCCCACCCACACAAAAAAACCCAAGCAAATTTCTCCGCTTGGGTATATCACAGTCATTATTCTTTTTCGTCTTCGAATAATTCTAATTCGTCCAGTTCTTCTTCGTCTGTTGTATCGTTGGCGCCGATTGTGTAGCCTAGTTCGCCGATACCGAAGTGTTGACGGATTTTTTCTGTTACTTCTTCTTTCATTGCAGGGTTTTCTTTGAAGAATTGTTTTACATTTTCACGACCTTGGCCGATTCGTTCGCTGTTGTAAGAATACCAAGAACCGCTCTTTTGGATGATGTCCAGTTCTGCACCGATGTCGACGATTTCGCCTTCTTTTGAAATCCCTTCACCGTACATAATATCCACTTCCGCTGTACGGAATGGTGGTGCTACTTTGTTTTTCACGACTTTGATTTTCGTTTTGTTACCGATAATTTCTGTACCTTGCTTAATCGCTTCACCGCGACGTACTTCTAAACGGATAGAAGAGTAGAATTTAAGGGCACGTCCACCTGTTGTTGTTTCCGGGTTACCGAACATAACACCGATTTTTTCACGAACTTGGTTGATGAAAATAGCAAGCGTATTCGATTTGTTGATAACACCTGATAATTTACGTAATGCCTGAGACATTAATCGCGCTTGAAGACCCATGTGCGAGTCACCCATTTCGCCTTCGATCTCTGCTTTTGGTACTAATGCTGCTACTGAGTCGATTACGATAATATCGATCGCACCAGAACGTACTAATGCTTCCGCGATTTCAAGTGCTTGTTCACCTGTATCCGGCTGTGATAATAATAATTCGTCAATGTTAACGCCTAATTTTTGTGCATATACCGGGTCAAGTGCGTGCTCAGCATCGATAAATGCTGCTGTACCGCCGTTAGCCTGTACTTCTGCGATGGCATGTAATGTAACTGTTGTTTTACCAGATGATTCCGGTCCGTAAACTTCTACAATACGTCCGCGCGGGTATCCGCCTATACCTAATGCTGCATCAATTGCGATAGAGCCTGATGAAGTTGTATCGATTTTGTTGTTCGAGTTCTCACCTAACTTCATGACAGAACCTTTACCGAATTGTTTTTCTATTTGTTTTAACGCCATGTCTAATGCTGCTTTACGATCGCTCAAACTATTTCCTCCTTAAGAAAAAGCTTTATTTAACTTATGTCTCTATTATACTTGCTATTGAGATAACATTCAAGAAAAAAGCGAACATATTTTCGCTTTTTATTTGAATGTTTCTAAATGCCTTTAAATCAAGGACCAAACTGTCACTTTCAAAAGAAACCGACAACTAAATCAGCTTTTTGTACCCTTTATTCGCCAGTTCCCTCATTAAATAGCTGAACGTAAACTTCACTGCGCGGATCCGGTTTGTATTTCTTGAGCCGGATAATTGCAGTCGGTACGTCAACGGTTCAGTGTCACCGATCTTAATTCCAACCCAGATCGATCCTGCAGGCTGTCCGTCATGATCGCCCGGTCCGGCAGCTCCTGTCAGGCCGACACCGATATCTGTACCGAACTTTTCACGGACTTGTGTCGCCATTGCCGCAGCACATTCACTGCTGACAATCCCGTATTCGTCAAGCAGTTCACCCGAAACTCCGAGATGTTTGATTTTCGCTTCTTTCGTATACGTTACGACACCGCCGATTAATGCGGACCCGACACCCGGAACTTCTGCCAGCTCCGACTGGAACAGACCGGCCGTTAAACTTTCGGCAGCGGAAACCGTCAATTCATTTTCCAGAAGCATTTGCACAAGCTTGAATCCTAACGACTCATCATTTACACCGTAATAGTATTCTCCGACAATATCGAGAATTTCGCGTTTCTTCAATTCAATCAAACGGAATGCCTGTGGTTCGTTTTGCGCTTTTGCCGTAATGCGCAATGTTACTTCGCCGTCTGATGCAAGCGGAGCAACGGTTGGATTCGTCTGTTCATCCAAAATATTCTGTATGCGTGTTTCCAGATCTGCTTCACCGATACCGTAAAAGCGCAGGACATGCGATAAAATAACCCCGCCGTCATGCAGCAGTGCCGCCAGTTTTGGCTTCGTTTCATACTGGAACATCGGCTCAAGTTCTTTTGGCGGACCCGGCAGTAAAATATAAATACGGTCATTTTCCTTTAAAAACATACCCGGTGCCATCCCGTGCTGGTTCAGTAATACATCACAGCCATCCAGTACTAGTGCCTGTTTCCGGTTATTTTCCGTCATCGGTCGTCTTTGCTTCGAGAAGAACTCTTCAATAGCAAACAGTGCTGTTTCATCAAACACTAATGTGCGATTCAAATGTTTCGCAATTGCTTCCTTCGTTAAATCATCCTTTGTCGGCCCTAATCCACCCGAAAAGATAATGACATCCGCGCGCTGTTCCGCAATTTTAATCGCTTCTAAAAGCCGCGCCTCGTTATCCCCCACAACTGTATGATAATAAACATTAATGCCAAGTTCCGAAAGCTGGCTTGAAATAAACTTCGCATTCGTATTGGCAATCTGTCCTAATAATAATTCTGATCCTACCGCTATTATTTCTGCATTCATTCCTAAAACCCCCTAATAATGAAAAAACTAGATTAGAAAAACATTCCTCGCATCAGCGAGTCCTGTTCTATCTTTTACGGATACTTATTACCTTTACCTATCCATAAAGAAATTCTAACCTAGTTTTAGAAATTTTATTTATTTTGAATCCAATAATGCACGACGGTTTAAATAGAAATAATCCCATCCAGACCATACTGTAAAGAATAATGCTACATAAAGCATAATCATATCAAAAGGTATTCCAATTAATGTAAAAATCGTATTGTGTAAAATTAATGCAGAAATCGCCACGATTTGGGCCCAAGTTTTAATTTTACCAAGCTGGTTTGCCGCTACGACTTCCCCTTGTCCTGCTAAAATCAATCGAAGTCCCGTTACCGCGAACTCACGCGAAATAATGATAATGACAATCCATGCAGGTGCCAGGTCGATTTCCACCAGTAAAATAAAGGCAGCGGAAACGAGCAGCTTGTCTGCAAGCGGGTCCAAAAACTTCCCTAAGTTCGTCACTAAATTATATTTGCGGGCATAGTAGCCATCTACCCAGTCCGTTGCCGAAGCGAAAATAAAAATCAGTGCCCCTACAAAATAGTTCACTTGCATTTCCGCGCCGAACAGCGTCATATTTCCCCAACCGAAATCAAACATCATTACAATCACAAATAGTGGGATTAATAAAATACGCGAGACTGTAATCTTATTTGGAATGTTCATTTGTTAACACCTTTCGTCTAAAGAAAAGAGCCATCTTTTAAGATGACTACTCTCCTTGTCCTTCATTCACTAATTTTAAAATGATATTTTGCGTCATACGATCTTGAGCGTATGTCAATTCTACATCATTTACATATACTTTCGCCACTTTTGAATTCCCTAAACGAATTCTTGCATAGCCGTCAGCAGTCGAATCATTTTCTACGATATCTCCAGCTTTATAAACCGTAGCGTTCACTTGCTCCTGCTGCTGTTCGTTTCGGATACCTACCCATGTTTCACCAGATACTTCAACACGAACATTTAAGCTGTCTGTTCCCGATACTTCAAATGTTGTATTTTCGCCTTGCACAACACCTTCACCAATTGTTTGGGCTACTTCAGGCTCATCTGTAACAGGTTCTTCAGGCTCAACGTTTTCTTCAACATCTTCTTCTGCGTCTTCTTCGTTGTCTTCAACAGGTTTTGTTGGAGTTGAATTGGGATTTTGTTCGTATTCGATCGGTTTACTGTCTTCTTCTACTACATCCGGCACATTGCCTGTTTTTTGGATGTATAAAGTTGTAATTACAATAATAATGACAATCGCAAACAATGCGACGATCAATTTCGGCATCGCTTCCATCATCTTATTGCTCGAAGTCGCTTTCATATTGCGGCGACTCGGACTTTGTGTGAATGATTGGGCAACTTCTTCTTTTTGCATTTCCGGAATATCCTTGCGATACTCTGTCAACACTTCATCCGCATCTAATCCTACTGCTTCGGCATACTGCTTGATGAAGGCACGTACATAGAAAGAACCAGGCATAATCGTATAGTTGCCTTCTTCGATTCCTATTAGATAACGTTTTTGGATTTTAGTGATATTTTGCAAATCATCTAAACTATAACCTCTAGCTAATCTCGCTTCCTTCAAGCGAGCTCCTAGTTCCGTCAAAAAAAACACCTACTTTTAATATATTCAAATTAAGTTGGCACAAAGCCCTCTTATTTACTAAAAATCAAATCCGCCAAAATGGTCTGTACTCGATAACATATTATTCTTTTCGATAATTTCATATGTTATTTCTTCATCCGGCTCATGGCGCAATTCGATAATATAGTCAAAATCTTCTATTTTATATGATGAATGCTGTACGAACAGATCTGGATGCTCAATGACTTTAATCGTCGGCATACCCATGATTTCCCGAACTAACTGCTGGTGGCGTTCATCCGTCGAGCGGCGTGTCACGGCACCATCCAATATAAAAATATTATTCCCATTAAACTCATCGCCCATTAAGGTACTCCGGACGGTTTGTTTAATCATAGTAGAAGAGATGAAAATCCATTTTTTATTCGCGCACACACTTGCGGCAACGATTGATTCTGTTTTTCCGACACGCGGCATTCCACGGATCCCAATTAATTTATGCCCTTCCTTTTTAAATAATTCGGCCATAAAATCAACTAAAATTCCTAATTCGTCACGTACGAACCGGAATGTATTTTTTTCATCCGCATCTTTCGGAATATAATGCCCATGCCGAACAGCCAATCGGTCACGCAGTTTTGGCTCACGAAATCTTGTTACATTAATATTTTCCATTGTTGAGACGATTGAAATAAAACGCTGGATAGATTCTTCATTCTCTGTAGATAACAACATACCTCGATGCTCCTCATCCACACCGTTAATCGAGACAATATTAACGCGAAGCATACCTAACAACGATGCAATATCTCCTAATAAACCTGGTCGATTCACTTGAATTTCATATTCAAAATACCATTCGCCCATTTCGTATCTGTCCCCTCATAATAGAAACGTATTTATTTCTTACAAGTTCCATCATAGCGGATTTTCTAACCATTGAAAAGTTAGAAAGGCACGTTTTTGTTAGTTTTCTTGAAATAATTTTTGAAAAAACACGTTCTAGAAGTGTCAATGTTGGACAATCATGCATTTACAGTTGGAGATTGGTACTAATAGAAAATCATGCAAGGAAAATTTGTTTAAAAGAAGGGGGATTTATTAGTCATTCTCATTAAGTTAATCGCCAATATGTATGGAATAATCGCCACTTTTTATATGGGGGAAATTTATTCGCCACTTATATAGAGATATTCGTCAGTTTTGACCTTTTAATCGTCAACGTTAGTAGCTTATTCGCCACTTTACACTGGTTAATCGCCAATCATGAGTAGTTAATCGTCAATTCCATATTTATTCGTCAATTCAGAGAACTTTCGCATACATAGAAAAAATGCCGCTCACCATACAGTGAGTGGCATTTTTCCCGTAGAACGAATTAGTTTGTTGCTTTATTTTGAACGAGCTTCATAATGCAGCTTGCAATCGCTTGCTTTTCGTCCTTTTCGGCAACGGACCATAAATCCGATAATACGCGCTCTTGCTCGTTTTGTGGGTCAACGTTTTTCGCAAGATACTCGCCGATCTGAACTGCCGCCTTCTCAATAATTTTGTTAGGCATGCCGTTTTCTTTTGCATCAGATACTTGTTTACCTAAGAAGCTTGTCCACTGTTCCCAGTTTTGTAAAATTCCCATGTGCTTTCCCTCCTCTCGCACAAATAGTATGTGCGGTTATCGGGAAATTATATGTACCAGCCGCCATTAACTCGAATTATTTGTCCTGTTACATAATCAGCGCGTCCGCTCAAATAAAAAGCCGCCATATTCGCAATATCGAGCGCTTCCCCGAATGATTGCAATGGGATTTGGCTTTCGATCATTTCGCGTTCCTCGGCATCAAATTTTGCATTCATCTTCGTATTAATGATGCCCGGTGCAATCGCATTAACGCGAATGCCGCTAAATGCCGCTTCCTGAGAGTATGCTTTCACGAAACTGTGCTGGGCGCCTTTTACAGCTGAGTAGGCTACTTCGCCCGCTGCACCGACTTCACCCCAGATCGAACCGATGACAAGCACATAGCTGACTTTGTTGGCTCGCAATTTGCCTGCGAGCAGTGCTGTCGTCCGCATCGGATTTTGTACATGGACATGCCAAAGCTTGGTCATTTCCTCTGCAGGTGTGTTTTCAAGTAAATCATAGAATGCATGGCCGTTCGCAAAAACGATCGCCTGCAATGAATAAATTTGTGCGGCAATTTGATCTGCCCCTGTGTTACTGCTAAAATCCGCTTTTACCGGGATAAACTCCTGTTCCGGAAAATTCTCGGTAAACGCCTGAAGCATACTGTCAATGACAGTATGCCCAGAGTGATAATGCAGATAGAGTGACCAGCCATCCTGTGCTAATTGCTGGCAAATCGCTTGCCCAATCGCACCGGAAGCACCGCAAACTAATGCAAACTTCTTCATTTTTGATCGCGCCCGCTTACTGGCATGATTGTAAACACCGTTTGTTGCTCTTCACCTTGAATTGTTTTAAATGCTTTTTCGATATCTTCCACTGTAATTGTTTCTAGTACCGGTACAACGTCGAATAAATTCATATCATTGAATTTGTAACGTGTAAACTGGTTGGCGATAAATTCGATTGAATTCAGTGCACGCAGGAAGAAACCGATTTTTTTACGTTTAATCCGTTCTACATCTTCAGAAGTGAATAAGTTTCCTTGCTCTGTTTCTGCCAATTTGTCTTTAATCAGTTTGGCAAGCTGCTCCGGCTGTTCGGAATCCGAGCCGATCAGCGCAAACCCATAGCCATTTTCCAATGAGAAATCATAGCCGTATGATTCGTCGATTAGGCCATTTTCATATACATCTGTATAGAACGATGAAGCGCGGCCGAATAAACATTCAACACCGATTTGTACAGCAAGCTCATGCTTCAGCATTTCTTCACCGCTTAAATCAACTTCCTTCGCTTTTAAACCGACATACACTTTTGGCTTTTGCACATCCATATGAAGCACGCGCTCTTTTTCCGCTACATTTGTTGGTTCTTCATCAAATAAGCGTTTTAAGTCTGTCGGCTCCTGGAATGTCTTTTTGTTTTGGTTATCTTCAATAAATGCCATCATTTCAACAGGGTCTACTGCTCCGATTACGAATAATAGCATGTTTGACGGGTGGTAGAACGTGTTGTAGCACGTATATAAGTGCTCGGCTGTAATTCCGTCGATTGACTCAATTGTGCCGGCAATATCAATTTTCACCGGGTGGTTATGGTACATATTTTCGATTGCACCAAAATATAAACGCCAGTCCGGCTGATCATCGTACATTGTAATTTCCTGTCCGATAATGCCTTTTTCTTTATTGACCGTTTCTTCCGTGAAGTACGGCTCCTGTACGAAATTCAGTAATGTTTCCGTACTTTTATAAATATGGTCCGTTGCAGAGAACAGGTACGCTGTGCGGGTAAATGATGTGAATGCATTCGCCTGCGCCCCTACTTCACTGAACTTTTGGAATACATCCCCTTCTTCTTTTTCGAACATTTTATGCTCTAAAAAGTGGGCAATCCCGTCCGGAACTGTAACCGGCTCTGTTTCGCCGATCGGTACGAATGTACGGTCGATCGATCCATATTTCGTTGTGAAAGTCACGAATGTTTTCGAAAAGCCTTTTTTCGGCAAAATATATACGTCTAATCCATTGCTTAGCTGTTTGTAATATAATGTTTCATCTAGTTGCTGGAATTCAATTGTTTCCATGGATTACTCCCCCTTACCGCATAAGAAATACGTTGCTTCTAATTTAATATCCTGTGCCACTTTTTGCACATCTTCTTTTGACACAGATTGCCAGCGTGCAGTCCACGTATCCATAGTAAACGGTTCGTCTAATACTTTATATTGATCGAAAATTTCAATTTGGCCACGAGGTGAATCCAATGCTTCTTTTAACTGGTTAATGAGCATCGCCTTCGTTTGCGCCAATTCCAAATCGGTAATTTCACCATTTTGCATTACTTTTAACTGTTCGGCAATTAATTTGCGTGCCTTTTCTTCATTTGCCGGCTCGATACCAGACACGACGAACAGTAATCCGTATTGTGAAGAGTAAGAGCTTGATGCATAATAAGCTAAACTTTCTTTTTCACGGACATTCATAAATAATTTTGAATGGGCATAGCCGCCAAAAATACCGTTGAAAATTTGCATGATCGGGAAATCTTTATCGCCAAATCGAACAGGTGTCGAGTAGCCGATATGCAGTTTCCCTTGTTTCATTTCCTGCGTTTCTTTTGTATATGGCTCAATGTTTGCAGGCGTTTTGTCTTCTTGTGTTTTTGGCAGCGCATTGCGGTCAGTAAATTGGAATGCTGCTTTCAACTTTTGCGTCATTTCTTCAACGTTAATATCACCGACAACATAAATATCAATGACATCATTTGCTAGCATATCTTCATATGTTTTTGTCAATGATTGTGGTGTAATTGCTTTTACGGCTTCGATATTTCCGTTTGCAGAAAATGATGCTGCGCTGTTTGGACGGATGATTTCTGTTAAACGTTTTTGTGCGTAGCGTGACTTGTCATCGAAAATGGATTGGATTCGCTGGATGACCATTTCTTTTTCACGGTTGACGATTGATTCTTTAAATACACCGTTTTCGTAGTTCGGTTTGAAGATTGCTTCCTGAATCAGGTCGATTACTTCATTTAATACATTGCCATGAGATAAATATTGGTCGTTAACTGTTTCGACATTCATTAATACGGTATGTTCCTGACCGCGCTTTGCTGTGTCAAAATACAATACTGTGCCGAACAGGTCATCTAAATAGCTGCGGTAACTTGCTGATGTTGGAAATTTTTCGTTGCTGTGCTGCAGGACATTCGATAATACTGTACGCTGTGCCGCTGTTTCTTCATTTAATGGTGCTCTCCATTTGATCGAAAAGTTAACCGTTTTGAATTGGGCGGTTTGTCGTATATGAAGCGAAACACCTTTCGCAATTTCTGTTGTTAAAAACAAAAAAACTCCTCCTGACTACCTCGTGAATATAAATATAAATGCTTCTTCTCTACTATACATGTGATGCCTTGATTTATGCAAAGTTATTATCCGTACTAAGTGTTCCCTAATTCGTGACATTTATGAATGGAAAGTTTGAAGGTGTTAAAAAATAAAATTCCATCATTTTATTTTAGACAAATAAAGCTTCTTCGGCACCTTACAGGGTGTTGATTTCCATTACGGGTCGGACGCTTTCCGCGGGCACGGCTCGAGCCTGTAGTCTCTCGCTCGTGCTGTTCCCGCTGGAGTCGCCTCCCCTCCATTCCAATCAACTCGTTTTAATATCTAAATTGATTTTCTATATTTATTTTGAAAAGTAGTTAGTTTTTATATAAAACGAATTGCAGTTGTGTGGAGTGGAGAGGCCGACTCCTCGGGGATTAAGCGTACGCGGAAAATCCACTTGATGGATGCCGCCGTAGAGGCATCCATCAAGTTAGTTGGAGCCACGCCCCCAGGAATAAAGGAATGAATGCTAAGAGCGTCACATCGTGTGACAACGCATTCATGACCAACATCGTGTTGGCCTCCCGGAACGCAGCACAACTAAGGTTTAGTATGGAGTTTGGACTTCTTATTAAATTTGAAATAAAGTATGCTGAATTTATTCCCTTTAACTTCAAATTACATGCATTAACGTAACTTGGCTAATAAGTTCCGAGTTATCTACATTTCCGGCGATCTGTTCTACTTTTATCTGAAGAATTTTCACTTTAACTATAAAACTTTCTACATCTCCCTCAATATGTTCCACTTTCTCCAGCTAATTAGCTAATTAAATCTGCACTTTCTACTTTTCGAGCTAACTATTCTACATTTCCTAAGAAAGTTTCCACTTTAGCAGTAGAACTTTCTACTTTCCCATCAATACATTCTACTTTCGCCAGGTACTTGGCTAAGTTTCCACTTTAACTATAAAACTTTCTACTTTTCGAGCGAACTATTCTGCATTCCCTTAAATAGTTTCCACATAAGCAGAAGAACTTTCTACTTCTCACTCCATATGTTCTACTTTCCTCCGCAACTCATCACATAAATTCCTCCGACTCTTTAAATCCAAACAAAAAACCGCCTGTACAAACTCACTCTGTACAGACGGTCCTATAATTAGCGTTTTCCTTTGATATAAGGAACGCCTGATGCTTTTGGTGCTACTGCTTTTCCTACGAAGCCTGCTAATGCCAGGATTGTCAGGACGTATGGTAGTACTTGCAGGATTACCGGTGGGATATCTTGAATATATGGGATGTTCCCGCCACCGATACTTAATGTTTGCGCTAAACCGAAGAATAGAGCGGCACCTAATGTTCCGATTGGATGCCATTTACCGAAGATCATTGCGGCAATGGCGATGAATCCTTGTCCGGCTACTGTAGAGCCAGAGAAATCACCAGATGATGTCATAGCCAATGAAGCACCACCGACACCTGCCAATGCACCGGAAATCATTACACCGATATAACGCATTTTCGCTACGTTAATCCCCATTGTATCTGCTGCCATTGGATGTTCTCCGACAGAGCGAATACGTAGACCGAATGGCATTTTATAAAGAACAAACCATGCGCCTACCGCAACAACCAATGCGATGATCGTTGTGGAGTATACATTTTGGAACAGGAGCGGTCCTAAAAACGGTATATCTGATAAAAATGGTATTTCAAAACGTTGTAATGGTGCAGAAACCATATCTGTTTGACCTTTACCGTAAATTAATTTAACCAGGAATACTGTAATCGCTGCAGCAAGCATGTTTGCTGCTACACCTGTAACAGTTTGGTCTGCACGGAATGTTACGGCTGCAACGGCAATAATTAACGAGAAAATTGCCCCAGCTAATAGCGCTGCCAATAAAGCCAGCCAAATGACGTTTTTCCCAAAGTCAGCATAGTATTCAAGGTTGATATAAATACCTGTAAATGCACCGACAATCATTAACCCTTCAACACCAAGACCGATTACCCCTGCACGCTCCGAGAATAGAGCCCCGATACCTGTTAAAATAAGCGGTGTTGCGTATAAAAGGGCAGAAGGGACGATAAAGTATAACACTTCTAAAAAGCTCATGTTACTTGCCCTCCTTTTTCTTTCCGAATTTCTGTAAACCAACACGTAAAATATAGCCTGAAGCTACGAATAGAATAATTACTGCAATAATGATTGATACGATTTCTTCCGGAATACCTGCTTCGTTCGGCATGTTTAATGATCCGTATTTCAGGGAACCAAATAACGAAGCCCCGAAGAATACACCGATCGGATTGTTTGCACCAAGTAATGCTACGGCGATCCCGTCGAACCCGATACCTGAAGCTGCTGCTTTAATCGAAGCATTTTGGTAAGTTCCCAATGCTTCCATCGCACCACCAAGACCGGCGAATACACCGGAAATAGTCATAGCTAAAATGATGTTGCGGTTTACGTTCATACCTGCATATTCAGCGGCGTTTTTGTTGAACCCTACTGCTTTCAACTCATAACCACGAGTTGTCTTTTCCAAAATGAACCACATAACAACTACCATGATCAGTGCCACGATAATCCCTAGGTGAAGACTTGAATTGTCTGTAATTTCACGTAACCATTGATTACGCAATGTCGCTGATGCTAATACTGTCGGCGTTTTGAATCCGCCGTCTGATAATGATTTAATCGCAGCATTTGTTAAATATAATGCTGTGTAGTTTAACATGATCGAAGCAATTACTTCGTGTACTTGTAATTTTGCTTTCAGGAAACCTACGATAAATGCCCAGAATGCACCAGCCGCCGCAGCCGCAAGTAATGCTAATGGTAAGTGGATAATACGTGGTAACCCTTCAATTGCATACCCGACATATGCCGCTGCAAGCCAACCCATTAATAGCTGACCTTCAACACCGATGTTAAACAATCCAGTACGGAAGGCAAATGCTACTGCCAAACCGGCTAAAATATACGGTGTAATTTGACGGATCGTATTACCGATAGAATAAGAATCTCCGAAAATACCATTCCATAGTGCTGTATACCCATCGATTGCATCATAGCCGCTGACAACCATGATGATTCCGCCAACGAGTAATCCTAAAACTACCGAGATGAGTGGAACGAGCAGATTCATAACTCGATTTGACATTATTCGTTCCCCTCCTTAACTGCCTTTGCTTTACGTTTTTCACCGGCCATTAATAAGCCCAGCTCTTGTTCAGATGTTTCTTTCGGATATACCGTATCAACGATTGTCCCATCATAAATAACGGCAATGCGGTCAGAAACATTCATAACTTCATCTAATTCAAACGAAATCAATAATACGGCTTTTCCTTTATCACGTTGCTCGATTAAACGAGAGTGGATAAATTCAATTGCCCCTACGTCCAATCCACGAGTAGGAAGTGCTGCAATCAGCAGTTCCGGATCACGGTCGACTTCACGTCCGATAATGGCCTTTTGCTGGTTACCGCCTGAAAGCGCACGTGCCGGCGTCATTTCGCCGTGACCTGTACGAACATCGTACTCTTCAATGATTTGACGTGCTTTTTCATTAATTTTCTTATAGTCCATAATGATGCCTTTTGAAATTGGCGATTTATAGTAAGTTTGTAGTGCGATATTGTGCCCAATCGGGAAATCCAGGACAAGCCCGTGTTTGTGACGGTCCTGAGGAATATGTCCTACACCCGTTTCCGTAATTTCACGCGGTTTTAATCCTGTGATATCTTTGCCGCCTAAAGTAATTTTACCGCTTTTAATTTTGCGCAGCCCTGTAATTGCTTCGATTAATTCTGATTGACCATTGCCGTCAATCCCTGCAATACCAACAATCTCACCGCAACGGATCGATAAATTCAATCCTTTTACTTTTTCAACATCGCGGTAATCCGTTACAACTAGGTTTTCGATTTTGAAGATTTCTTCAGTAGGGTTTGCTTCCCCTTTTTCTGTAGTAAATTCTACTTGTCGGCCTACCATTAATTCCGCAAGCTGATCCGGGTTTGTTTCAGCTGTTACAACTGTTCCGATCCCTTCACCTTTACGGATAATTGTTACACGGTCAGATACTTCCATAATTTCTTTCAGTTTGTGCGTAATGATGATAATCGACTTGCCTTCTTTGATGAGAAGTTTTAAAATCGCCATCAATTCCGTAATTTCCTGTGGTGTTAATGATGCAGTCGGCTCGTCAAAAATTAGGATTTCCGCACCACGGTATAACGTTTTTAAGATTTCTACACGTTGTTGCATTCCGACAGAAATATCTTCAATTTTCGCATATGGATCCACATCCAAGTTGTATTTCTTCGATAATGCAGCAATATCTTTAGCGGCATCTTTAATATTGATAGCGCCCAGTTTCGTAGGTTCGCTACCTAAAATGATATTTTCCGTAACCGTAAAGTTTTCCACAAGCATAAAGTGCTGGTGTACCATTCCGATTCCTAAATCATTTGCTTTGTTTGGATCTGTAATTTTTACCGATTCTCCGCGTACTTTAATTTCTCCGGCTTCTGGCTGATATAGACCGAAAAGTACATTCATTAAAGTCGATTTACCTGCACCGTTTTCTCCTAGTAGTGCATGAATTTCGCCTTTTTTTAACTGGAGGGTGATATTGTTGTTTGCTACGAAATTACCGAACTCTTTGCGGATCCCGAGCATTTCAATCACGTATTCCACTAGACTCACTCCCTTAGGCTATTTATCTTAAAAATTATTTTTATAAAATTAACACATGAAAGATTTTTGGTAAAATCTTTCATCTATTAATTTTTCAGACGAAATCTACACTAAATAAATTCCTTTTCTTACATTTCTATGAAAATAGAACGCTTACATTTCCAATTTACAGAATATTTAAAACAGGCGTTTAAACTAGAAAATCATCATAGGGAATAATTCC
This sequence comes from Solibacillus sp. FSL W7-1324, assembly GCF_038008025.1. NCBI lineage: Bacteria > Bacillati > Bacillota > Bacilli > Caryophanales > Caryophanaceae > Solibacillus > Solibacillus sp. FSL W7-1324. The sequence goes on along the minus strand of NZ_JBBOYH010000001.1, from coordinate 1,117,411 downwards.
CCTATGATGATTACTCCATTAAGAATTATTATTTATCTTTAGGTTTTTCTTCTGAAACTTTAATTTCGCCAGAAGCAATCTTCTCTTTATATTCTTCTACTTTATCCATTACTTCTTGAGGAATAGCACCACGAGAATCTGCTAAGCCAACACCATCTTCAGCTAAACCGTAAACAGTAGTTGTACCACCTGGGAATTCACCGTTTTTCGCTTTAGTAGCGATATCCACTACTGCATTGTTAACACCTTTTAACATAGAAGTTAATGTGATGTTTGTAGAGTCGTCAACTTGACCTTCTGCATATTGGTCAGCGTCAACACCGATTACCCATACGTTAGCGTCTTTATCTTTTGCTTTACGCTCTTTAGCTTCTGAGAATACACCGTTACCAGTACCACCAGCAGCGTGGAAAATAATATCTACGCCAGAAGAGTACATTGAGTTTGCAGCGATTTTACCTTTAGAAGCATCATCGAATACTCCAGTGTAGTTTACTTGGATTTCGATATCCGGGTTAACAGCTTTTGCACCCTCTACGAAACCAGCGTGGAAGCGGTTAATTACTGGGATATCTGTACCACCTACGAAACCGATTTTGCCTGATTCAGACATTGAAGCTGCAACAACACCGGCTAAGAAAGCACCTTCTTGCTCTTTGAACAGGATGCTTGCTACGTTGTCAGCTGCTACTTCAGCATCGATTAATGCTAACATTGCATCTGGATTGTCATTAGCGATTTCTTCAATTGCATCACCCATCATGAAACCAACACCGAATACTAAATCGAAGTCACGACGTAATAAGTTGTTTAAGTTTGTGTTGTAGTCAGCGTCTGATTGAGATTGTAAGTAGTCGAAACCACCGTCGCCTTTAGATAAGCCGTTGTCAGCACCGAATTGTTGAACACCTTCCCAAGCTGATTGGTTGAATGATTTGTCGTCTACACCACCAACGTCAGTAACCATTGCGATAGAGAAATCGCCAGAACCAGCGTCAGAGCTTGTTTCAGAACCAGAATTAGAATCATTGTTTGAAGTGTCTTTTGAATCAGTTGACTCTTCGTCAGTTCCACATGCCGCCAAAATTGCACCAGTTGCTACTACAGAAGAAATTAATAAACCAAATTTACGCTTTTTCATTAATGAGTCCCCCTCAAAGGTAATTGATATTAGCAGGAATTAAATAATAGTAATTATTGTTCTACACCCGTTTACGTACTACATGGAAGCTGAATTTGTCAGCTCTGAAATAATTTTTTGAATAAAGAACAACACGATCATTTTCATCATAGTGAAGTTGCTTTAATACAAGCAATGCTGTTTCCGGCCCACATTTCAATATCGGTGATACTTCATCGTGGAAGCCTACTGGATCGATATATGTCACGGCATATGCGACACGAATTGATCCGGTTTGCTCTAAAGCCGAGAAAATCGAAACGTTTTGATTACTTATAAATTCATTTGGCAGTAAATTTGCCGGTACCTTGTCCACACAGTAGACGACCGGTTCATTGTCTGCCGTTCTAACACGTTCAATCGTGATAACATTGTCATCAATGTCAGCTTGGAAACGTTCCACATCATCTTCCGTGGCTTTTTCTTCCTTCGCACTGATGAAGATTGTGCCTGGATTCATACCAGCGTTTTCAATCATAGACGATATACTCGATAAATGTTCAATGCCTGATGTAAAGACGGGCTTTGGATTAACGAATGTACCGACACCATGACGACGGACAATAATGTTTTCTTCTTCCAAAAGTCGCAGTGCTTCACGAAGCGTTGCACGACTTACACCTAATGTTTTTGAAAGTTCGAATTCTGAGGGTAATTTTTCGTTCTCACGATAGGTCCCTTTATCTATATCTGACTTCAAACGATCAATAACTTGTAAGTATAAATGACGATGATCTGCTTTAATTGTCAATTAGTATCACCACCATAACATAGAGATCAGACATCTGATGTACAACATTCCTACTAATTCGTGAATAATATAACACTTTAAACGAAAAAAGAAAACATATTTCTTTAAATGTGTCACGTTAATGTGAAAAATTAGCGAATTTATTTCAAAACTTATAGAAAAGAATATATTCCGAAAAGTGCGACAATGTCAAGGTTTACTGGCTAAAATCGATTTCCGAGAACTTGTCGCGGTTTACTTCCTTCGGGTGGTCCGACAACCCCGCGCTGCTCCATCTGATCGACAATTCGGGCTGCACGTGAATACCCGATTCTGAATCGGCGCTGCAGTAAAGATACGGAAGCTGTTTGCATTTCCAGTACGAGTTGTACGGCTTCGTCATATAAGTCGTCCGTTTCGTCCATTACATCGACGATCGGTTCATCGGTCGGAATCATCGCCTCCTCATATTGAGCTTTTTGCTGCTCAATGACACTGTTAATAATTCTTTCCACTTCATGATCACTTACAAATGCACCTTGCACACGGACTGGTTTGGATGCCCCTGCCGGTAAATACAGCATATCTCCGCGGCCAAGTAATCGCTCGGCACCGCCCATATCCAAAATCGTGCGGGAATCTACAGCCGATGATACGGCAAATGCAATACGGGAAGGAATATTCGCTTTAATGATGCCGGTAATAACATCGACTGACGGTCTTTGTGTTGCGATAATGAGGTGTATCCCTGCTGCTCGCGCCATTTGGGCAAGTCGCGTAATCGCATCTTCCACTTCACTTGATGCAACCATCATTAAGTCCGCCAACTCATCGACAATCACAACAATGTACGGAAGCTTCGGCTGTTTTTCCATTGCTTCTTCATTGTTTATATCGATATATTCGTTATATCCTTCAATATTCCTTGTTCCGGAATGTGAAAACAGATCATAGCGTCGTTCCATTTCCGATACAACTTTCTGCAATGCCTGTGCCGCTTTACGCGGATCTGTTACAACTGGCGCCAATAAATGCGGAATACCGTTATACACACTTAGCTCAACCATTTTCGGATCGATCATCATCATTTTTACTTCACTTGGTTTTGCGCGCATCAATAGTGACACAATAATGCCATTGATACATACACTTTTCCCGCTGCCTGTTGAACCGGCAACTAATAAGTGAGGCATTTTGTTTAACTCTGCCGCTATTGCCTGGCCTGTTACATCGCGTCCCAAACTAACTAGCAGTTTGGCTCCGACTTTCACCTGCTCGTTTGCTTCAAGTACTTCGCGTAATGTTACGACGGCCACTTCACTGTTCGGTACTTCGATGCCGACTGCCGATTTGCCCGGAATCGGTGCTTCAATACGAATATCTTTTGCGGCAAGTGCAAGTGCCAAGTCATCTTGAAGGCTGACAATTTTACTTACTTTTACACCTGTATCCGGCATGACTTCATACTTTGTCACTGCAGGACCTAAATGAACTTGTGTCACTTTCGCTTTTACACCGAAGCTTAAAAATGTTTGTTCCAGTTTCTTTGCATTTGTTTGAATAACCGAATATTCGCCGCTCTGATCATGTTCTGGTGGTGGATTCAGCTGCTGCATTGACGGCAAAATGTAAGTTTGGTCCGTTTCAGATGTTACGGCCATGATCGGCTCACTTATTTTTTCCTCAACTTCAATTTCGATACCTTTTTGCTGTTCTTGTTTCACTTGCTCTACAAAATTTGAAATGATCGGCTCATGATGTGTCGGCGTTGCTGTTGTAATAATCAGGTCTTCCAAATCAGCCGCTTCCTCTTCGATGATTGGTTCGATTTTAGAACGACGCAACTTCTCTTGAGGTTCAGGTTTTGGCTTACTTCTTGTGCTGCGTTTCGTTCTTTTGAACTTTCCCCTAATAACCGGTGCTTTCTCCACTAAAATTGGCACGAGTGCTTTTCCGGTAATTAAAATGATTCCGATTGCCAATAATACAAATGCGGCAATTTTTGCTCCGGATGCGTCGAATAATACATGGAACAGGCTAAATAATATTCCGCCGATCATCCCACCGCCGAGCGCATTGCTGCGGTTGGCAATTCCATCTGTACTGATCAGTATTCTCCATGTTTCCTTCAGTACTGAATTTGACAACAATGTGTTCGTTGCAGCCATTTGTTCAAATAGCAAGCTATGACTGAATATCGTCAAGCTGGCCCCGACAAACAGCACACCATATACGACACGTGTATTAAATGGGACACCCCGGCGCTTGACCATTAGCATCCCTGCCACTAAAAAGCAGATTAACGGGATGATAAAATGCAGATTGCCGAAGAAAAACATGGCGATCGAATGAAGCATTCTGCCGACAAGTCCGAACTCCAGAAATTCAATAATGGCCAATGCGATGAGCAGCAATCCGATGATTTCATATGCTAGCGGATGGAGCTCCTCTTTTGTCTTTGGCTTCAGCGTCGGTTTTGCTTTTGCTTTTGTTTTAGTACTTTTCTTTTTTTCCAATCTTTGTTCACCTACTTAAAAATTGTTCCTTATTGTTAGACGCCAAAGTTGCTGTATAGGCTTCCGGTTGATAGTGATGCGTGATTTGATCAATTGACTTAGTTTGTGCTGAATTAACAATTACTTTTACTGCTATGTACCGAAAAATCAGTTTTTTTCAAATAAACTTCAGTTCTTTACCGCATTTATCCAGCTTTCTCTAATTCTAGCAGCAAAACACAGCACTACTCCGGAATTTCAGTTAGAAAAAGGGCTTTCTCACGCTTAATGTAAGAAAACCCTTTTTGATTATTAGATAAAAGTGCAACTATAGTTGACTCGCCCTCAAATTAATACTCCATAATAATCGGAATGATCATTGGACGACGTTTTGTCTTTTGGAATAGATACTGATTTAATGTGTCGCGAATTTCTTGCTTGATGTTTGTCCATTCGAACGTTTCTTTACCGACATACTTTTCGATAACTTCGCGTGCGATTTCAGAAGCTTCTTCCATTAACTGCTCAGATTCGCGTACGTAAACGAATCCACGCGATAAAATTTCGGGACCTGAAGCAATTTTTTTCTGAGCACGGTTCAATGTAACAACGACAATGAAGATACCATCTTGAGAAAGCAGTTTACGGTCGCGTAAAACAATATTACCTACATCGCCTACACCGATTCCGTCGATTAATACATTCCCTGCCTGTACACGTCCTGTCATGCGCATTTTACCGTTTTTGTACTCGACAATATCGCCTTTATCAGCGATGAAAATTTGTGATTTTTGCAGCCCTACTTGTTGTGCAAGTTTCGAGTGCGCAATTAACATGCGGTACTCCCCTTGAACAGGAATAAAGTATTTCGGCTTCATGAAATTCAGCATCAGCTTTAAATCTTCCGCGCTGCCGTGGCCGGAAACATGGACTTTCTTGTTCGAAGTCATGACATGTGCGCCAGCTTTAGCCAATTGGTTCATCGTGTTATACATTTGCACTTCCATGCTCGGTGATGGAGTAAATGTAATTAACACTGTATCTGTATTTCTGATTTTAATGTCACGGTGGTGTTTACGCACAATTTTATCCAGTGCATCAAGTGGTTCACCTTTGTTGCCCGTTGCCATAATAATAATTTCGTCATCATGATATTTGTGAATTTCGTTTACTGGTACAAGTGTCGATTCATCGATTTCCAAATAGCCCAGGTTTACACCGATATCGACCATTTTCTCTAATGATTTCCCGACAACCGCGACTTTACGGTACGATGCGGCAGCTTGTCTAAACACTTGCTGAATACGAATAAAGTTTGATGCATATAATGCTACGATAATTCGACCTGGTGCCGAATGGAACGTTTTTTGCAATTCTTCCGCAATAACTGCTTCGCTTGTTGTATAGCCAGGACGTTCTGCTTCCATTGATTCTGATAAAAGCATGAATACGCCTTCTTCACCAAGCATCGCCATTTTTGCCAGATCCGGCTTGAACTTGCCTGTTGCCGACTGGTCAAATTTGAATTCGCCTGTGTGAACGATAGCACCTTCAGAAGTATGGAAAACGATACCTAATGAATCTGGAATACTATGTGTCGTATGGAAGAATGTCACATAAGTAGAATTGAAGTTCATTCGACTATTGCTCGATACTTCAAAGAATTTCACTTGGTAAGGCGCAGGCAATTCTTTTAAATGCTCCTTCGCCAATGCGATCGTTAACTTTGAACCGTATACCGGTGCTTTAATTTTCTTTAATACATACGCAATCGATCCAATTGCATCCTCATGACCATGTGTAAGGAAAATACCTTTTACGCGCTCTTTATTTTCCTCTAAATACGTGATATCTGGAATAACGATATCAATTCCAAGCATTTCGTCTTCTGGGAACATGAGCCCACTGTCTACTACGAAAAGCTCTTCATCGATTTCTATTACATACATTGATTTCCCGATTTCGCCAACTCCACCTAATGGAATGACACGGATTAGTTCATTTTTTGATTTTGTCACTTTATTTCCTCCTAAATTGTTCCGAACAGCAACCACTTAAAGTTCATTATACGGTGAGAATGACGTTAGTACAAATAAAAAAGTGATTTTCTTTTTTTACGGAACTGCGGGCAAATTAAAATCACAACTGTTTTGCCTAATGTCAAAATTTTATTCCTCACTTATAACTGGATAATCCTCAATTGGCAGCAGATAATCCTCAAGACTCGTCTTATAATCCTCAGTTTCTGATCATTAATCCTCATTTCATCCGCAATAATCCTCAAACTGACCAAAAATAAAAAAACAGTCACCCGCTTCTCATCGGAAGGAGTGACTGTGAATTTTGTTAGTTTACTTGTAATGCGCGGAAACTTTTTGCTTTTTCCTGATACGTATCCCAAATTTCATCGAATGCTGCCTTTTCTTCCGGTAGCATTTCCATCATCGGCATCCGTACATCAAGTGTATCAAAGCCTAATTTAGTCATCGCGTATTTAATTGGTGATGGATTCGGTTGTGCAAATAATGCACGGACAAGCGGCAATAATGCACGGTGAATTTGTGCAGCCTCCTGATGACGGCCTTCTTCAAATGCACGGACCATTTGCTGCATATCTTTCCCTACTACATGTGAAGCGACAGAAATAATGCCGCGACCACCGATTGCAAGCAGTGGCAATGTTAACCCGTCATCCCCTGAATACACATAGAAATCCGGATCCACATTTTCAATGATGTCACCCATTTGATCCAAGTTACCGCTCGCTTCTTTGATGCATGTAATATTCGGGACATCCTTGCTGATCGCAATCGTTGTTTCCGCTAAAATATTGGCACCTGTACGTCCAGGGACATTATAAAGCATAACAGGGAGTTTCGTTTCTTTTGCGATCGTACTAAAGTGGGCATACATGCCGCGCTGGTTTGGCTTATTATAATATGGGGTTACTAGCATGATTCCGTTTGCCCCATTTTCCTCTGCTTTGTGAGTCATCATAATCGAATAGGCTGTTTCGTTATCCCCTGTACCGGCAATAACAGGTATGCGTCCTGCCACTTTTTCAACTGTAAAACGCACAACCTCGATTTTTTCCTCAGTTGACATCGTAGGGTTTTCAGAAGTTGTTCCACAAGCAATAATTGAATCTGTACCATTTTCAATTAAATGGTCAATAATACGTTCTAACTCAGGATAATTAATCGTACCGTCCTTTTTAAACGGCGTAATCATCGCTGTACCAATACGTCCGAAATCCATAACTAATAATCCTCCCCTTATAGTAAGTGATCCTCTAGCATAGCTTCTGCAATTTGAATAGAGTTGAGTGCAGCCCCTTTTAATAAATTATCTGACACAATCCATAAGTGGAATCCTTTTTTGTTGTCTAAATCTTGGCGAATACGTCCAACATATGTCGGTTCTTCATTTTCCGCAAAAATCGGCATCGGGTATAGCTGTTCGCGAATGTCATCTTGCAGAACAATACCCGGTGCACCTGTTAATGCGTCAAAAATTTGCTGTACTGTTGCTTCTTGCTCCAGTTCGATATAAACCGATTCTGAGTGGCCTGAAACAACCGGAACACGTACACATGTTGCAGCGACTTTCAGCTCAGGTAATTCCATAATTTTTTTCGTTTCGTTGATCATTTTCATTTCTTCATATGTAAAGCCATTTTCCGTAAATTTATCGATTTGCGGAATGACATTACGTGCGATAGGATAATGTTTTTTATCTGATTTAACCGGTAAAACTTTCGCTTCTACATTTTTTCCTGCATCCCACTGTGCACTTTGCTCACGCAGTTCTTCAATTGCTGCCACACCAGAACCGGATACCGCTTGATATGTCGATACAACAACTTTTGTTAAACCGAATTTTTCACGGATTGGCTGTAATGCTGCAACCATTTGAATAGTCGAACAGTTTGGGTTTGCGATAATCCCTTTTGGAACTGTTTTTAATGCATGGCGATTTACTTCCGGTACAACAAGCGGTACCTCTGGATCCATACGGAAATGGCTTGTGTTATCAATAACAATCGCTCCACGCTTTGCTGCTTCAGGTGCAAGTGCCTCTGATACAGCCCCGCCTGCTGAAAATAATGCTAGATCGATCCCTTCAAAACTTTCCGGTTTCGCTTCTTCTATCGTATAGTTTTCACCATTGAATTCAACTTGTTTTCCCGCTGAACGAGCAGAAGCTAAAAACTTGATCGATGCAATTGGAAATTTACGCTCAATCAGCTTCTCCATCATTTTTGTACCTACAGCTCCTGTTGCCCCAACTACGGCAACATTCAATCTTCTTGTCATGTCTCATCTCTCCTAAAAATATCGGTATGTATATAATGTTGGATATTGTATCATATATTATTAAAATTGTGTGAGATAATTTGATTATTTAAAATATTGTATAAATATTGGCTGGATCTGTTTTTTATGAGCGAGCGTATATGCTACAGTATCGAGCATTTTTGTGAAATCCGCTATGAGCGACGTCGGTTTTTTAATTGGATCATCCTGACCGAACGGAATGAAGAAAATGTTTTTTGCATTCATTAATTTCATTAAATTCATTCCGTTTAACCCAAGCGCATCATTTGTTGAAATCCCAAGTACGACAGGTGAACCATTTCGAAGTGTCGCCTTTGCTGCCATGAGTACGGCACTATCTGTTGCGGCATTTGCGAATTTACTGATCGAGTTCCCTGTCATCGGCGCGATGACCATACAGTCTAACGGATTACTCGGTCCGAATGGTTCCGCTTCCGCAATCGAGCTGACAACCTTTTCCCCCGCAAGAGCTTCGATTTTCTCAATCCATTCTTCACCAGTTCCAAATCGTGTAGCAGCATGTAATACAGAAGGCGTTATAATCGGTACAACGGTTGCACCGGCTTCACGAAATTGGGTAATTTTCGGTACGACTTCTTCATACGTACAATGTGATGCGGTAATTCCTAAACCAATGCGTTTTCCCTCAAGCATTTGCTTCCTCCTTTCGTAAATCTAGTATCGTTTCATATAATAAGTTTGCTGCAGCTTGCGGAAAGTATTTCCCAGGTAATGCAGGTAGCAGCTCATATTGCGATAATTTGATATCGTTCAAACATCCCGGGTTTGATGCGACATCATAAATCGGACGGACCATCCATGATGCAAAATCCTTTGTCAGCCATTTCGTCGGAATCGTATTAATCAGAAAATCCGCTTCCATCCTATTTTTTTCATTTAAATCAATACCTTGGTAGCCATATGCAAGGGCCTCGGCTTTTTGCGTTTCCGAACGTACGGCGATGATGACCTTTGCATTGAGACGTGTTAAAAACAGGGCAAGCATCTTTGCTACACGTCCAAACCCTGTAATCATAATTGTTTTAGACTGCACATTTACCTTCTCTTTATACAAATGTGCTAAAAAGCCTTCTGCAGTAAGCGCAGCATTTTTCCAGATGAATGTTTCATCTTCCAAATAGTAATGCAAGCGCTTGTTTTCAAGAATCTGTTTCCATTCATCTGTTAATTTACCCGCAAAAAATCGTGCCTGACGAATACCTAAAAGCTCCTCCACTTGAATCGATAAAGGGTGGATCGGCAACACAACTTCTGTCGGGTGCAGCTCCAATGCTACTTTGTTCAGTGCTTCATTCCAAACAGTCGTATTTTTGTAATACACCGTGCGATCATTTGTCGATAATTGCTTCGCCAAAAATTTCATCCGCTCATCTGTACCGATCACAAGCCAGCGTTCAGTCATCATTGGCATGCTTTAATGTCGATGTTGTTTTTTGAAATAATACCCGGTCTTCCCCGATTAAAATAATTTCACTCCAAGGAATGTATTTTACCATCCCTGTCTTTTTCTTTTGGAATGGCATCTTCACCATTTGCGCGGGCATTTCAAATCCGGCAATCTTCCCTGTTTTGGCATCAAAAATACATTCCGTCTCAGCTAAAAATCCATATCGAACACCGTTTTCCATTTCGATCAGTTCTTTTTCAGCGAGCTCTGATAAAAGCATTGCATCCCTCCTCTTGTAAGAGCCTACATTACTATATGCATCAACTTTGGCAGAAGTGAAATGGTTCATCATTTAAGTTTGAAGGACCTATTCGTGGGCAGTGAGTCACAGCACGGGCTCGGAAAAAAGATTGCTTAAATTTATATTTTTCGAATTTGCAGTAGACATATTATTCCACATCTGTATATACTGTATATACACAGTTTGAACATGTGAGGTGAAATGATTGATTATCAAATTGAGCAATAACAGTGAAAAGCCTATTTATGAACAGATTACCGACCAGTTAAAACAGGCTATTTTAACAGGCACACTGGTAACAGGCGACTCCTTACCTTCTATCAGAGCATTGGCAAAAGAATTGAAGATCAGTGTGATGACAACGAAGCGGGCATATGCAGATTTGGAACGGGATGGCTTTATCGTCACGATTGCCGGTAAAGGAAGCTATGTATCCGAACGCAATCAGGATTTCCTGCGGGAAGAGCTGATCCGTCAAATTGAAGTGCATTTTACAAAAGCGGTTTCCATCGCGAAAACTGCCAATGTGCCAAAAGAGGAACTGCACGACCTACTCGATTTACTATTGGAGGAATGATGATGAACGCAATTGAAGTTAAAAATGTTTCGAAGCAATTTAAAAAATTTCGTTTAAATAATATTTCGTTCGCAGTTGAGAGCGGGACGATCGCAGGCTTTATCGGGCAAAACGGTGCCGGAAAATCTACAACGATCAAACTGATTTTAAACTTGCTGAAAAAAATTGATGGCGACATTCTTTTATTCGGAAAAGACCATATCGAACATGAAGTGGAGTTGAAGGCACAAATCGGGGTTGTATTCGATGAACTGCATGTACCGGAAAATTTCACACCAAAAGAACTCGATGTTCTGTACGGAAATGTTTATCCTACGTGGGACCGCCCTTATTTTTATCAATTGCTGGAGCAGTTTGATGTGCCGAAGTACGACAAAATCAAAACGATGTCCAAAGGAGCGAAAATGAAGCTCGCTCTTTCACTTGCACTGGGACATCGGCCGAAACTTTTGCTGCTCGATGAACCAACGAGTGGTCTTGATCCAATCGTGCGCGATGAAGTGCTCGGTATACTGCAAAACTTTATGGAACAAGAAGATCATGCCATCCTCTTTTCTTCCCATATTACATCGGATTTAGAGAAAATCGCCGATACGATCACATTTATCCATGATGGCGAAATTCTGTTCAGTGAAAATAAAGATGACCTGCTGTACGGATACGGGATTTGGAAAGGATCGTATGAAGACGCCAAAATTATACCGAACCATTCCATCATCGGCAAACGGGATTATGTATTTGGGGTTGAGTACTTGGTCATGCGTGAATTTGTGAATCCGGTTATTGAACTGCAAAAACCGACGATTGATGATCTGATGCTGTTTTTCGTAAAGGGGCGGAAAAAATGAACCAGATGCTTTTTCGTTTTTACGGTCAGCAATTGTCTGCATGGATTTTGTTTACACCGGTTGTGGCATCCATTTTCGGCCTCCCTTTATTATTCGAAGGTGCCGAATTCGCGGCGTACTTTATACTGTCCATCAGTATAACAGCGCTCTGTGCCGTTTATCTGGATCAACGGGAGAGCCAGCTTGTCATGACAAGTCTGTTTCCGATTCCCAGAAAGACATTTTTCATTGTAGACCTCTCTTTTTTAGGGCGCTACGCATTGTACTATATTATTTATACAATTGTCGCAACGACCGCGATTCAAACATTGCTGGAAAAGCAGCTTGTTTTGCCTTCCGTCAGACAGCTATTCGTTAGCTTTGGCATCAGCTTTTTTATTATCGCTTTTTTCCTCCTGTTTCGCCGTAGTAAATTTGGTCGGTTTATTAACTTATTTATAGTTCTTATTCCATTAGGTGTAGCTCAATTACTTATATTTTTAGAAAGTTTAACAACATCTCAAAGCTTCATTTTATTTGTAAGTGTATTCATACTTTTAATCATCGCCGCAAGCATCTCTTACTTACGAGAAAACAGGAGGGATATCGTTTGATCGCACTACTGAAAGTTCATTTTTATCTATCGAGAAAACTACTGATCACTGTTTTTTTATTTATTGCAATGATGATCGCAATTCAGTGGCTAATAAGCAACGAAATTAATATAGGTTTTCTGGCTTTTTATTTATTGATGTTCTCACCATCATTAGGCTCGAGCTACATACTCGAAAACCACTTTATGAAACGATTACGGATAATGCCGATTGACCCAAAAGATTTTGTGAAAAGTTTATTTATTTTCAGTCTGCTGCTCTTGCTTATCATTGCCGTTCCTATCGGGATTTATCAAACTTATTTATATTTGAATGATCAAATCGGGGGCTTTCAGTTTTCCTTAATTTCGATTGCCTTTGCTGCCGGAGTTGCTTCCATCGGCTCTATGTTAAAAAACTATTTAAGCAATCCGACAAAGGGCTCGACAAGAATTTCATTTGGCATATTAATTGGTTACTTTCTTCTCTTTATGTTTGCTCAATTACTGAGCATGCTTCTATTTAGTGTTATAGGTATTAAACAAATCGGAGCTCCGATTGTTATAATTATTAGTTTCATTATTTATTATCAATATTTCAAATCGTCTGCAACAAAATATTTGGCCGCAGAATTTTAAAAGGACAGCGTATGCTAACTGCTAGCACGCGCTGTCCTTTTTGTTATTCGTTTTCCGGTCCGATAATCGCAATGGCCGGTTCGGATAGTAAAATTTGTGTAATTAACTCATCGATCGTTTCCATCGAAATCGCATCGATTTTTGCCAGTACTTCATCGACTGAACGGTGATTTTGGTGGATGAGTTCATTGACCCCGTTACGGTTCATAAAGTCTTCCGTTCCTTCAAGCCCTAAAACAAAACCGCCTTTTAACTGCTCTTTCGCATTTTCAAGCTCGGTTTCCGTTACCCCGCCTGCTACAAGGTCAAATAACGTCTGGTCGATCTGCTGCTTTAATGCATCCAAGTTTTGTTTCGATGCCGACGCATAAATCGTAAATGTTCCCACATCTTCATAGCTCGACTGGTAGCTGAATACCGAATATGCCAAGCCGCGCTCTTCCCGCACTTCCTGGAACAGGCGTGAACTCATATTGCCGCCGATAATATTATTCAACGCAATAAAGCTGTACATTTTCGGATCTTTTACCGCAATCGCCGGGAATGAAATGGCAATATGCGCCTGTTCAGTATCACGTAACTTTTCGACTTCCCCTGCTGTAAATGTCGGGTAAGACGGTTTGGAAATTACCGATTCTTCACTTGCTTCATAGTTTCCGAATAATGCTTCCACTTTTTCCAGTAAACTATTTTCAATATTCCCTGCAATCGAGATGACAACATTTTGAGGTCCGTAATGTTTCGCCATATACGTGCGGATCATCTTCTCATCGAATGTTGCCAGCGTTTCTGGAGTGCCTAAAATCGGACGGCCCAGCGCATCATCCGGGTACATGACACCCCATAATTTTTCATGGACATCATCTGCCGGATCATCTTCACTCATATAGATTTCTTCAAGCACAACTTGGCGTTCACGTTCAATTTCTTCTTTTGCAAATAAAGAGTTAAAGAACATATCAGCCAGAATATCGATGGCAAGCTCACCATGATGGTCGAGCACTTTTGCGTAATAGCATGTATGTTCCTTCGATGTGAAGGCATTGATCTCTCCGCCGATGCGGTCGAATTCTTCCGCGATCTGACGGGCTGTACGGTTTTTCGTTCCTTTGAAAAGCATATGTTCGATGAAATGGGTAATCCCATTTTCTTCTTTTGTTTCGTAGCGTGAGCCTGCATTGACCCAAATGCCGACCGATAATGACCGGACATGCGGCATTTGCTCTGTGACAATACGCACGCCATTTTTTGCTGTAATTACTTGTACCATATATTTCTCCTTTATTTCGGCTAGTAAATTATAAGTATGACGTATAAATCAGTAGTATTCCAATTTGCGGCTTATTTATATAGTCCGGTATGCTTCATTCTGAGGCACGCTTTTCTGGGGGCGTGGCTCCAACTAACTCATGTTGCGCCTATACGGCGGCACAACATGAGTGGATTTTCCGCGCACGCTTAATCCCCTAGAAGTCGGCCTCTCCATTACGCATACCTCCCCTTACTATTCTTCATCAAGTTATGGATATTGCTATTCCATCAACATAATATTATTTAAAAAAGAGGCTGTACAATAGTGTACAACCTCCCTTTTTATCTTGTTGGATACGATTGAAAACAATTATTTTGCTTGTTCCGCACGCTCTTTTTCTTCTTTGATTACTACTTTACGTGATAAGTTTACGCGACCTTGTTTGTCGATCTCGATACATTTCACTAGTAACTCATCGCCTAGTTTTAATACGTCTTCTACTTCTTTCGTACGTTCTTCCTGAATTTCAGAAATGTGCAGTAAGCCGTCTTTACCTGGGAAGATTTCACAGAATGCACCGAATTTTTCAATGCGTTTTACTGTTGCCATGTAGTACTCGCCTACTTTAGCTTCGCGTACGATTGATTCGATCATTTCTTTCGCACGGTTAATCATTGCTTCATCAGCTGAAGCGATGTAGATTGTACCATCTTGTTCTGTATCAATTTTAACGCCTGTTTCATCAATAATTTTATTGATT
The DNA here is from genome assembly GCF_038008025.1 of Solibacillus sp. FSL W7-1324. Lineage (NCBI taxonomy): Bacteria > Bacillati > Bacillota > Bacilli > Caryophanales > Caryophanaceae > Solibacillus > Solibacillus sp. FSL W7-1324. The sequence continues at coordinate 1,102,313 of NZ_JBBOYH010000001.1, read as the reverse complement.
ACTTTACCACCCGGTCCGATTACGTCGCGGATTTTGTCAGGATTAATTTTGATTGAAACAATTTTTGGTGCGTATTGTGATAATGAAGTGCGTGACTCTGAAATCGTTGACATCATATGCTCTAAAATGTGCATACGGCCGATTTTCGCCTGAGTTAATGCTTCTTCTAAAATATCACGAGACAGACCATCGATTTTAATGTCCATTTGAAGTGCTGTTACACCTTTAGCTGTACCTGCCACTTTAAAGTCCATGTCGCCAAGGTGGTCTTCCATACCTTGGATATCTGATAATACTGTATAGTGCTCGCCTTTTTTAACAAGACCCATTGCAATACCTGCAACTGGTGCTTTAATCGGAACACCTGCAGCCATAAGTGCCATTGTTGATGCACAGATTGATGCTTGAGAAGTAGAACCGTTTGATTCCAATACTTCCGATACGCAACGGATTGCATATGGGAATTCCTCTTCTGTTGGCATTACCGCTAAAATAGCACGCTCACCTAATGCACCGTGACCGATTTCACGACGGCCTGGGCTACCGTAACGACCTGTTTCCCCAACTGAGAATTGTGGGAAGTTATAGTGGTGCATCCAGCGTTTTGACTCTTCAATACCTAAGCCGTCAATAATTTGAACGTCTCCTAGAGCACCTAAAGTACAAATTGATAATGCTTGAGTTTGTCCACGTGTGAATAATGCTGAACCGTGTGCACGTGGTAATAGATCTACTTCAGAAGAAAGTGGGCGGATTTCATCTTGCTTACGACCATCCGGACGAACTTTATCTTCTGTAATTAAACGACGCACTTCGTCTTTTACCATTTTATCTAAAATAGCATTCACTTGTTTCATTGTATCTTCGTCAGCTTCCTGCGCTTCATAAGATTCAATAACACGTGTTTTTACCGCTGTAATATTTTCTTGGCGTAATTGCTTGTCCACTGTTTGAATCGCTGTATTCATATCAGCTTCACATTCAGCTTTAATCGCTGCTGTTAAGTCTGCGTCTAATTCATATAATGTTACTTCTAGTTTTTCTTTCCCAACTTCAGCAACAATTTGCTCTTGGAAAGCAATTAACTTTTTAATTTCTTCATGACCGAACATGATCGCTTCAAGCATAATTTCTTCAGGTACTTCTAAAGCGCCTGCTTCTACCATGTTAATCGCATCTTTGTTACCTGCTACTGTTAAGTGAACTGTTGATTTTGCAGATTGTTCTACAGTCGGGTTCACCACGAATTCACCGTCGATATATCCTACATGTACACCTGCAATCGGTCCGTCGAATGGGATATCAGAAATTGCTAATGATAATGAAGAACCAAACATTGCTGCTACATCTGCAGGGCAGTCTGAATCATTTGACATTACCATTAAAATTGATTGTACTTCATTACGGAAACCATCCGGGAACATTGGACGGATTGGACGGTCGATTAAGCGAGAAGTTAATACTGCCGCTTCTGATGGACGTCCTTCACGTTTAATGAAGCCACCCGGGATTTTACCTGCTGCATAAAGACGTTCTTCAAAGTTAACTGTTAACGGGAAGAAATCTAATGCTTTTGGCTGTTTTGACATTGTAGCCGTAGCTAAAACTGCTGTTTCGCCGTAGCGGATCATTGCAGCACCATTTGCTTGTTTTGCTAGCTGTCCTACTTCTACTACAAGTGGACGGCCTGCCCATTCATACGAAAAGACCTTTTTTTCGTTCATTAAATGAACCCCTTTCTTATTGAAACACTCTACGTATCATATTATGTACCATAGTTAGTGTATCAAAAAAGCGTTTTCTATGCTAAATTTTTTGATTAAAATTACCGATAAATTTCTTAAAATATTTTTGACTTTCCAGCAATGGTTTAACTTCTTTCAACAGGCGTATTGACACCTGCTCAAAGAAGTTAAACATCGCACCATTGAAATGGAAAGCTGAATCTTTCAAACATAATAAAAAGCGGGAAAAATCCCGCTTTTATTATCAGACTAACGACGTATTAGCGACGTAATCCAAGTTTAGTAATTAATTCACGGTAACGAGCTACGTCGTTTTCACGTAAATATTTTAATAAATGACGACGTTTACCTACCATTTTAAGAAGACCACGTTGAGAGTGGAAATCTTTCTTGTGAGTAGCTAAGTGAGCGTTTAAAGCGTTGATTTCTGCAGTTAATACAGCTACTTGTACTTCTGGAGAACCAGTGTCTGTTTCGTGTACGCGGTACTCAGCGATAATTTCGTTTTTACGTTCTTGTGTAATTGCCATTTTAAATGACCTCCTGTTAAATAAAATATCCCCAATAGCACAGCAGTCGCTGGAGTTGCGAAAAGCCGAGCTAAGGTTCATACGATAATTTCGTACTAATGAATAGTACCATAATTATTGATGATTGCGCAACTATTTAGCGTAGTTGTTCAAAATAGGCGATTGCTTGCTGCTTATCCAATTCAATTTGCTCAATAAGCGCTTCGATGCCGTTAAATTTACGTTCACTGCGAATCCGTTTATACCAGCCGACAACGACCTCTTCACCGTAAATGTTTTTATTGAAATTCAGAATATGCACTTCAATCGACAGCTGCTTTTCATCCGGGTTGTTGAATGTCGGTTTATAGCCTACATTACACACCCCGTCATACCACTTATTTTGCACTAAAATTTTCACTGCATACACACCAGTTGCCGGTATATAGCAGCCTTCCATCGCCTGGACATTTGCTGTCGGGAAGCCCATTGTCCGTCCGCGTTTATCTCCGTGCACAACAATTCCCGGCACTTCAAATGCACGGCCTAATAGATTTCGAGCCTGCTCCATTTCCCCGTCCTGCAATGCTTTGCGAATGCGTGTGGAACTGATTTTTTCGACTACATCCTGCTGTTTTTCGATTACGGTCACACCGTAACGGCCGTTAGACAGCTGCTCCATCAGCTCCATATTGCCTTTGCCGTATTGACCGAATGAGAAGTCAAAGCCAGCTGTAACATGCTGAACATTTAAATCGACGATAAAATACTTAATGAATTCTTCAGGTGTAAGCTTTGCAAAATCTGATGTAAAGTTTACAACAAATACTGTATCGATATTCAATTTTTTTAATGTATCTAATTTTTGTGATAGAGGCGTAATATAAAACACTTTTTCATTACGTCTTCCTAATACAATCGATGGATGTGGATCAAAAGTCATAACGGCGCTTTTGATATGAAGTTGCTCTGCTTTTTGCTTTGCCGCTTCAATGACCGCCTGATGTCCTTTATGTACCCCATCAAAAAATCCGATTGCTAATGAGTACGACTCTTTTTCTATTTCCTGTGCTAATTGATGGGGGTATTTCAAATGAATAACGTTCATCTCGAGCCTCCTAATTAATTTCGGGAAACATCTTATCCGGCTTCATTTGCCCGATCTTTGTTGGATGGGCAATGTATACCGCAAATGCTCGTCCCTCTACACCATAAACAATTTTATCATGTTCTGATAATAAAGTATGCATTGGGAGAACTTGCCCATTGAAAATTTGCTTTTCAATGTCTTCCGTAATTTCGATGTATGGGTAGTCGGATAATGCATATTCAACCGGCAACAGAAACTTCTCCTGCTCCCCTGCTTCCATCATTTCCGCGATTTCGGCCAATGTAAAGCAATTGTCTTTTGTGAATGTACCTGATGCTGTACGGACAAGTTCGTGCATATGTGCAGGATAGCCTAATGCTTCACCGATCTGCACAGCTAGTGTACGAATATACGTCCCTTTCGAACATTTGATGCGGACCCGGAATTTCACTTCTTCCCCTTCAAATGTTTCGACAACATCCAGTAATTCCAGCTCATAAATTGTGATTTTACGTGTTGGGCGTTCGACTGTTTGGCCTGCTCTTGCATATTCGTAAAGCTTTTTCCCGTTTACTTTTACTGCGGAAAACATCGGAGGCGTTTGCTCGATTTCACCAGTCAGCGTTTGGAGTGCTTGTAAAATTTCTTCACGAGTAAATGATTTGAAATCTGTATTTTGCTCGACTGTTTCGCCTTCCGCATCCTCTGTAGTTGTCGTACGTCCGATTGAAACGACTGCTTCATACGTTTTGCCGGCATCTGTTAAGTATTCTGCAATACGTGTTGCCTGGCCGATACAGATTGGCAGGACGCCTTCTACACCCGGATCAAGTGTCCCGGTATGCCCTACTTTTTTCGTCTTCAATATTTTTCGTAATTTAAAGACACAGTCATGACTTGTCATGCCGCGCTCTTTCCATAATGGCAAAATACCGTTCATTGTTTTGCTCCTTTGTTTGAAATAGGGATTTCGATATTTAATAGATTCTTTGATATAAGCTTTAGCTATAGTTGGTACTTTTCATACAATCCGTTCTGCTTCGCTACGGGAGGCCAACAGGACGTTGGTCACGAATGCGTTGTTACACGACGTAACGGTTTTAGCATTCGTTCTAATATTCCGCGGGCACGGCTCGAGCCTGTAGTCTCTCCCTCGTGCTTTTCCCGCAGGAAGCCTGCTTGTAGCGAAAGGCGTTAGCCGTCAGCTACACTCGCCCCCCTTCGCTTCGCGTCACTCTAGCTTAGCATAAAGTATTTTTCTTAACGAAACTTAAGTATTCTACAATTCGGTTTATAAGCAAAAAAGTCTGCCTGCATAGTTATGCAGTGCAGACTTCTTAGTTTTATTTATCTTCGTGTAGGCCACGTAGTAATGCATCGATTTTGTTTCCGTATTCGATTGCTGTATCGAATTCGAATGCAAGTTCAGGCGTACGGCGTAAGCGGATACGTGAACCGACTTCCGAACGGATGAAACCGGATGCTTTTTCTAACGCTTGCAATGTTTCCGCGCGTTCGCGTTCATTGCCTAACGATGTAATATAAACAGTTGCTTGCTGTAAGTCTCCTGTTACTGCTACATCAGTAACCGTAACGAAGCCTACACGCGGATCTTTGATTTTGCGCGCAATGATTTCAGTAATTTCTTTCTTCATTTGCTCAGCAACTCGATTAGAACGTAGAGACATAAATGTCACCTCATTTAAATTGCGTAATTAATAGTACAGTTTGCCACAAAATGTGGACGTTATAAATATTCACGGTAAAAATCCAGCTGTTCCCATTGCGGATTTGACTGCAGATAATGGACAGCGCGCATTAGCTCGCGTTCAGCTGCTTCTTTGGAAGAAGCAACTGCGACAAGCGCAAGCTTTGTACGCTGCCATACATCCTGATGGTCAATTTCTGCAACCGAAACATTAAATTTTTGTTTCGTACGCGTCACCATCCGTTGAAGGACGGCACGCTTTTCTTTTAATGAGTGGGCAGTCTGAATCATGAATTCAACTTCTGCGTATACAATCATTATTTACGAACGATTTCTTCCATTACGAAGGCTTCGATAATGTCGCCTTCTTTAATGTCGTTGTAGTTTTTGATCGTAATACCACACTCATACCCTTTGGCAACTTCTTTTGCATCATCTTTGAAGCGTTTTAGTGAATCAAGTTCACCTTCGAACACTACAACGTTTTCACGGATTACACGTACGCCGGCATCGCGAACGATTTTACCTTCGATAACGTATGAACCTGCGATCGTACCCACTTTAGATACTTTAATTGTTTGACGAACTTCCGCTTGACCAACGATTTTCTCTTCGAACTCTGGATCAAGCATCCCTTTCATCGCGTGTTCGATTTCTTCGATTACTTTGTAGATGATACGGTGTAGACGAATATCTACGCCTTCTTCATCTGCAGCACGTTTTGCATTTGTATCTGGACGAACGTTGAATCCGATAACGATTGCATTTGATGCAGCAGCAAGAGAGATATCCGATTCTGTAATTGCACCCGCACCAGTGTGGATGATTTTAACGTTAACGCCTTCAACATCAATTTTCATTAATGAAGAAGCCATTGCTTCCACAGTACCTTGTACGTCTGCTTTTACGATTAAGTTTAATTCTTTCATTTCGCCTTGGCTCATTTGTTCGAATAAGTTATCAAGTGTTACACGTTGTTTTTCAGAACGTGAAGCTTGGATAGCTGTCATTGAACGAGACTCACCAACTTGACGAGCTGTTTTTTCGTCTTCGAATACTACGAAACGGTCACCCGCTTGTGGTACTTCGTTTAAGCCTGTAATCTCAACCGGCATAGAAGGACCAGCTGTTTTAATACGACGGCCAAGATCGTTAACCATTGCACGTACACGACCATATGCATGACCGACTACGATCGGATCACCAACACGTAATGTACCATCTTGAACTAAAAGTGTTGCAACTGCACCACGGCCTTTATCAAGCTGTGCTTCAATTACTGTACCGATCGCTGAACGAGTCGGGTTCGCTTTTAATTCACCTACTTCAGAAACTAATAAAATCATTTCTAGAAGCTGGTCAATACCTTCACCTTTTAGCGCTGAAATTGGTACGAAGATTGTATCTCCACCCCATGCTTCAGGAACTAATCCGTGCTCCGTTAATTCTTGTTGTACACGGTCCGGGTTGGCAGTTGGTTTATCCATTTTGTTGATTGCTACGATAATTGGTACTTCTGCAGCTTTTGCGTGGTTGATTGCTTCAACTGTTTGAGGCATTACACCGTCATCTGCTGCTACTACGATAATTGCGATATCTGTAATTGATGCACCACGCGCACGCATTGTTGTGAATGCCGCGTGACCAGGAGTATCAAGGAATGAAATTTTCTTTCCGTTTACTTCTACTTGGTATGCACCGATATGCTGAGTAATACCGCCTGCTTCACCCGCTGTAACTTTCGTTTTACGGATTGAGTCAAGCAATGAAGTTTTACCGTGGTCAACGTGTCCCATGATTGTTACAACCGGTGGGCGCTCTTCTAATGCGTTTTCGTCAACTTCCACGATACTGTCATCGAAGTACGTATCTAAATCTGTTTTGTCGATACGGATTTCTTCTTCTACTTCTACCCCGTAGTCTGCACAGATTAACTCAATTGCATCCTTATCAAGCTCTTGGTTAATTGTTGCCATTACGCCAAGCATAAATAATTTTTTAATAATTTCCGATGGCTCACGGTGTAATTTTTTTGCAAGTTCTGCAACGGATAAACTTTCATAGAAAGTAATTTTTTCCGGTAATTCTTTTTGCACCATTGGTTGTGGTGCAGGGCGGTGCGTACGACGTTTACCACCATTGATACCTGGTTTTCTACGTTGTTGATAGCCGCCTTTGTTTTGAGTGTTGCCACCCTTGTTCGGCGTATTTCCGCCTCTGTTTGGCGTGTTACCGCCTTTATTATTACTAGTGTTTTGAGTTGTGCCGCTTTTGCGGTTATTATTGTTATTTTGTGTCATATTTCGATTTTGGTTACCTTTTTCATTTCTTATTTTTTCGCCTTGTTGCGATTTTGGTTGCCCTTGGGCGTTTGAAGCTTTGTTCGGTTGTTGGTTATTAGAAGCAGATTGTGGACGATCCTGCTTTTGACCTTGCTGCACTTTCTTCTGCCCTTGTTCACCGCGTTTTGGTGTAACATTTACAGCTTTGGCAGGTGTCTTTGCAGGAGAATCTTTCGTTGGTTCCACTGCTTGCTTAAAGACAGAATTTAGTTTTGAGACCGCCTGCTCGTCAATTACCGCCATGTGATTTTTCACTGGCAGATTGTGTTTTGCAAGCACCTCAATAACTTCCTTACTTGTTTTATTTACCTTTTTCGCATATTCATGAACTCTTACTTTGCTCATCTGCTCACCCCCGATTAATTTTCGTTGAGTAGACTAGACATTTTTTTAGCAAATCCGCTATCTGTAATAGCAATCGCTACACGGGCTTCCTTCCCGGTAGCATGTCCTAGATCATAACGATCTCCGAAAACATAATACTCAACTTTATAAAACGTACATTTATCCTGAATCTTTTTGCTCGTATTTGCCGAAGCGTCCGAGGCTAAAAAGACAAGCTTTGCATTGCCGTTACGAATTTCTTTTACGACAAGCTCTTCACCGGATATTGTTTTTCGTGCACGTGCCGCTAAACCTAATAGCTGTAGCAATGCCGGGTTTGTCATAAAATCGACTCCCGGCGGATTAGCGTTAGCAACTCTTCATACACCTCATCCGGCACTTTTGCATCAAGCTGGCGATCTAAAATATTCTTTTTACGCGCCATTTCAACAGCATCTTCCGTTTTAGAAACATATGCTCCACGACCGGATTTTTTTCCTGTAACATCAACAGTTACTTCGCCCTCTTTTGAGCGGACGACGCGAATCATTGATTTTTTCGGAAGCATCTCGCCTGTTGCAACACATTTGCGTAAAGGAATTTTTTTATTAACGGCCATATTGCTTACCCTCCTTGCAAAATCATTCCAGATGATGGCTTACTCTTCGTCATCACCATATAAATCAAATTGTACTTCTTCTGCATCTTCACGTGGAACGAATGTGCTCGTTTCAGAAGGATAGATTCCTAATTCGCGTGCATCTGTTTCACTCTTAATGTCGATTTTCCAGCCCGTTAATTTTGCTGCTAAACGAGCATTTTGACCACGCTTACCAATCGCTAGTGATAATTGATAATCCGGTACGACAACTGTTGTTGATTTTTCTTCTTCATTTACTTGAACGTCCAGAACTTTTGAAGGGCTTAGTGCATTTGCAACGAATACAACCGGATCTTCTGACCATTCTACGATATCAATTTTCTCACCGTTTAATTCGTTTACAATTGTTTGCACACGTGCACCTTTAGCTCCAACACATGAACCCACAGGATCTACTTCTTCATTATGTGCATATACAGAGATTTTTGAACGGTCTCCCGCTTCACGCGCAATTGATTTGATTTCAACTGTGCCATCATAAATTTCCGGAACTTCCATCTCAAATAGACGGCGCAATAATCCAGGATGTGTACGAGATACGATTACTTGTGGACCACGTGTTGTGCGCTCAACTTTTGTAATGTAAACACGGATACGTGATGTTGGCTTATAAACTTCACCTTGAATTTGTTCGTTCACAGGTAATGCCGCTTCCACTTTACCGATTGACACATAAATATTACGTGCATCTTGACGCTCGATTACACCTGTTACGATGTCATCTTCACGGTCTACATACTCTTCATAGATTAAACCGCGCTCTGCTTCACGAACACGTTGCGTTACAACTTGCTTAGCAGTCTGTGCCGCGATACGTCCGAAGTTACGTGGTGTTACTTCTTCTTCTACGACGTCACCAATTTCATAAGCTGCATTAATGAATTTCGCATCTTCCAATGCGATTTCCAGACGATCGTCTTCTACTTCTTCTACTACGTCTTTACGAGAATAAACAACCATTGAACCTGTTTCTAGGTTAAGGTCCACGCGAACATTTTGCGCTTGGTTGAAGTTACGTTTGTACGCCGTTACTAAAGCCGCCTCAATCGCCTCAATTAATACATCTCTTGAAATACCTTTCTGCTCTTCAAGGGCAGTTAGGGCATCTAGTAATTCACTACTCATTTTTGTTTTCACTCCTAAATTTGCTTATCTGAAAAATCGATAGCAAGACGCGCTTGCGCAATTTTTTCTTTTTCAATTTGTACTGTAACTTTACGTGTTTTAATACGGAATTCGATTTCTAAAAATTCATCTGTATATGCGCGTAAATAACCATAGAATTCTTTTAAATCCTTAACTGGTTCATAAGTTTTTACATAAATATATTTGCCGATTGCCTTTTCAAAGTCCTGTTGTTTCTTTAACGGACGTTCCGCTCCTGGTGAAGAAACTTCTAAGTAATAGTTTTGCTCGATTGGATCATTTTCATCCAATTTCTCGCTTAAACGTTCACTCACTTGGGCACATTGTAAAATATCAATGCCGCCTTCCGGTGTGTCAACATAAATACGAAGGAACCAGTCGCGTCCTTCTTTCACGAACTCGATATCAACTAATTCCAAATCAAGCTCTTCCACGATCGGTGTCACTAGCTCTTCAATGATCGACGTAACTTTGCTCATCGTATCCTCCCTAACGTCTTTGTTTGTTTTAAATCTTCTTAGTATTGGTTAAACAAAAGACGAGTTTTCATTGAAAAATATGGAAACATTTACATCTACATGCAATTGCGTCCAGATTTCTTTTGAGGCCCACAGACGTGGGTCAGCCAGCCATTGCCGTAACATACGACGTTTTAGACAGACTTTATTTTTTCATTTTAAATTTGTGATATTCGCCAAAGTTCAACTCCATTGAACAAATGATCTGAACACTTGCTCTTCGAAATTAAATAGTTGTGTAAACAACAGAAAAGAGCGGGAAACCCCACTCTTTTGCTGGTGAACTATCAACAAATTATTACATTCAGCATAGCACAAAGGCTATCCTAATGCAAATTTTGCCTGTTAACACATAGAATTAACAACAATTAAGAGAATATGCACCCGTAATTACAAATTCCTCTCTTTTAGCCAATCCAAACATTAGAATAATGACAGCTGGTTGGCATCCGGCATTCCTTCCAGACAGCCAAGCTCATCCATATACTCGATTAATGTCTTCGATACACGTCCGCGCTGCTGCAGATCTTCCTTCGATAAAAACTCGCCGTTTTTACGAGCTTCAACAATTTGTTTCGCTACGTTCGTACCAAGGCCTGGAATGGCATCAAATGGCGGAATCAATGAGTTTCCTTCGATGATGAATTCACTTGCCTGTGAACGGTATAAATCAACCTTTTTGAAGCTCATCCCGCGTTCACACATTTCAAGTGCCAGTTCCATAACCGTCAGTAAACTTTTCTCTTTCGGCGCTGCATCGAGCCCCTTCATGTTGATCTCATCGATTTTTTTGCGGATCATGACAGAACCTTGTGTCATTGCAATCAGATCAAAGTCCGACGCACGCACAGTGAAGTATGCTGCATAGTAAAGAATCGGATGATGCACCTTGAACCATGCGATACGCACAGCCATTAATACATAGGCTGCGGCATGGGCTTTCGGGAACATGTACTTAATTTTTTTACAAGAATCGATATACCATTCCGGCACTTTCTTCGCACGCATTTCCGCTTCCATCTCATCTGTTAAACCTTTACCTTTACGGACAGACTCCATAATTTTAAAGGCAAACGACGGTTCCAAATCCTGATAAATTAAATAAACCATAATATCGTCACGACAGCCGATTACTTCCTTTAATACACAAGTACCGTCTTTAATCAGTTCCTGTGCATTTCCAAGCCATACGTCTGTACCATGTGAAAGTCCTGAAATCTGAACAAGTTCACTGAATGTTGAGGGTTTCGTTTCTTCAAGCATTTGACGTACGAATTTTGTCCCGAACTCCGGAATTCCGAGCGTTCCGGTTTTCGTGCCAATTTGCTTTTCCGTTACACCGAGCGATTCCGGCGTACTGAAAATCTTCATAACAATCGGGTCGTCTGTCGGGATTGTTTTCGGATCGATTCCGGATAAATCCTGCAGCATACGAATTACAGTCGGATCATCGTGTCCAAGTATATCGAGCTTTAAAATATTATCGTGAATCGAGTGGAAGTCGAAATGAGTTGTTTTCCATTCCGAATCCTGGGCATCCGCCGGGAACTGTACTGGCGAGAAGTCGTATATATCCATATAATCCGGTACTACGATAATGCCTCCCGGGTGTTGTCCGGTTGTACGTTTTACCCCTGTACACCCTTGCACAAGGCGATCCACTTCCGCATTTCGGTAAGTGATGCCATTGTCGCTTCCGTATCCTTTTACATAGCCATATGCCGTCTTTTCAGCAACCGTACCGATCGTTCCTGCACGGAATACATAATCCTCACCGAACAGCACTTTCGTATAGTTATGCGCCTGTGGCTGATATTCACCGGAGAAGTTCAAATCGATATCAGGTACCTTATCTCCTTTGAACCCTAGGAACGTTTCGAACGGGATATCCTGGCCGTCTTTTTTATACGGCGCACCACATTCCGGACATTGTTTGTTCGGTAAGTCATAGCCTGAGGCAACCGAACCATCCGCGATAAACTCGGAATGCTTGCACTTAGGACAAACATAATGCGGCGGCAGCGGATTTACTTCTGTAATTTCCATGAATGTCGCAACGAGGGATGACCCTACAGAACCACGGGAACCTACTAAGTATCCGTCAGCGAGCGATTTTTTTACAAGCTTGGCAGAGATCAGGTAAATTACCCCGAACCCGTGCCCTAAAATGGACTTCAGTTCTTTATCAATACGGGCCTGGACAATTTCCGGTAAATTTTCACCGTAAATGCTATGGGCCATTTCATAAGTCAGATTCGTTACTTCATCATCCGAGCCTTCAATCTTCGGCGTATATAAATCGTCCTTGATCGGTTTTACATCGCCAATCATATCTGCGACAAGCTGAGTATTTGTCACAACGATTTCCTTCGCCAAATCCGGGCCTAAAAAGTCAAATTCCTTCAGCATTTCATCTGTTGTCCGGAAATGGACTTTCGGTAAAGGATTCCGGTTTAACGGGTTTGCCCCGCCCATTGAGCCAACAAGAATTTGACGGAACTTCGCATCGGTTTCATGCAGGTAATGAACATTTCCTGTAGCTACAACCGGCAAGTTCAGCTTTTTGCCAAGCTTGACGATACGGCGGATAATGTCTTCCAATGCCCATTCATCATGGACCGTACCGCCATCCACCAGTGGCGAATAGACCGGTTTCGGCATTACTTCCAAATAATCATAGAATTTTGCGATACGCTCGGCTTCTTCCTGCGTTTTATTCATCATTGTTTCAAACAGCTCGCCATTCGAGCAACCTGAACCAACGATTAAACCTTGTCGTAGTTTCTGCAAATCGGAGCGTCGAATACGTGGTACACGGTAAAATGTTTCCGTATGCGAAATCGAAATTAACTTAAACAGATTTTTTAGTCCGGCATCATCTACCGCCAAAATTGTACAGTGACTTGGGCGTGACTGTTTATACCCTTCTTCACCACCGACATGGTCATTCATTTCAATCAGGTTTTTAATACCTAAATCGGCAGCCTGTTTCAGTAAATGCAGGAAAAGCTCACCCGTTGCTTCCGTATCATAGATGGCACGGTGATGCTGGGTCAGTTCGATATTGTATTTTTTCGTTAATGTTTTTAAGTTATGCGTTTTTTGCCCTGGGTTCACAAGACGGGATAATTCGACCGTATCGATACCCGGGTGGCGAACTTCTATGCCGGCATTTTTGTAGGCAACATATAGGAAGCCTAAGTCGAACGATGCATTATGCGCAACAACTACGCCATCGCCGATAAAGTCATGGAATTCGCGGATGACATCATTCAGCTCTGGTGCATTGACGAGCATATCGTCGGTAATATGTGTCAGCTCGATAATCTTTGCTGTTAATTTACGATGCGGGTTTGAGAAACGTTCAAATGTATCAATAACTTGACCATTTTTTATTTTAACGGCCGCCAGCTCGATAATTGTGTCATACACATTTGAAAAGCCGGTTGTTTCTACGTCAAATACGACATACGTAGCATCTTCAAGATCCACATCAATCGGATCATAAACAATTGGTTTTCCGTCATCAACCAAGTTTGCTTCCACGCCGTAAATAACTTTAATGCCATTTTTCTTACCGGCAGCATATGCTTCAGGGAATGCCTGAACGACAGCGTGGTCGGTTACCGCAATCGCAGGGTGACCCCATTTGGCTGCTTGAGCGACAAGCTTATCGACAGATGTCATTGCATCCATTTGACTCATCGGTGTATGCAAGTGGAGCTCAACACGTTTTTCGCCTTCCGGAGCATGGTCTTTTTTAGGTTCACGCTTGATTTCATTGATGTCTTTTACCATCATAACTAAATCACGGGCAAATGTATCAAGCTGAATGGATCCGCGTACGCGCACCCACATTCCTTTGCTCATCTGCTTCATTTTCACGACATCCTCGTCCCCGTTTGAGAACATTTTGACCATTAGCGAATCGGTATAGTCGGAAATTTTAAATTCAAGCAATGATCGTCCGCTTCGCAGTTCTTTTATGTCACATGCAAAAATAAACCCTTCCAGTACAATCGAACGTTCTTCTTCCAGTACTGTACGGATTTCAACTGGATCCGGATTTTTAATAAGTGCACCGATCTGAAATGGTGTATCTCCATTGGAAACAGCACCAGGATTGGCCGCCTTCTCTTTTTCACGCGACGCAAAATCGGCCATCGCCTGTTTGGACAGTCGCTCTTCCTCTTCTTGGCGTTGCTGATAAAATGCTTCTTGCTGGGCGATAAATTCATCATTTTCCTCTACAAGCTGAAATTCAAGCGGAATATGAGGGAAACCGAATGTTTTGTACGACTCGGCAATTTTATCTGTATACTTCGCTTTTAATGATAAATACTCGACTTCGAGCATCGATGTCACAATCAGCTTATGCCCTGTCCATTTCGGTGTCTGTTTCGATAAATTGGCACGCAGTAATGGCGACATTTCATCCAATTGCTCAACTACTACTTGCCAGTAATCCAAAATATGCTGCTCATTGACAACCGGATTATGTGATTCAATCGTCAGTAATACATTGGCTATAGGCGAGAATTTCTCGACCATCCGCATTCGCAGTAACTGATACACTTGGTACGGCAATATATTTTCTATTTTTATTTTAAAGTCCCAAATACGTTTCTTTTTATGAACCGTTACACGTTCGAGTGTTCCATTTTCAAAAAAGGACATATAGACATCGTCAGTCAATTCAAGCTGCTGCAATAATAGTAGGAATTTTTGTCTTCCTTCCTGTTTTGACAATTGTTTCACCCTTTCATCTTGCTGTTTCCATTGTAAGGCGAAGGGATCGATGGGCATAGAAAAATGCTCCGCTTTAATTAAAATAAGCGGTCCCTTCACTTCCAATGAAAAAGAAAAGAAAGTACAGTAAAAATTGTACTTTCCCGTTCTCTCTATCTTAATCTTACTAGTTTTGGCGGAAATATTCGTTTAAGCGATCGACTACTTCTTCTTTCGCCCATTCTGCAGATTCGCCTGTTGAACGGAATTTCACTTCCACAAGACCTTCCGAAGCTTTTTTACCTACTGTAATACGAACAGGTAAACCAATTAAATCTGCGTCCGCAAATTTTACGCCGGCACGTTCTGCACGGTCATCATACAACACTTCGTAGCGGTATGATTTCAGTACACCATAAAGCTCGTCCGCTAATTGAACTTGTGCTTCGTCTTTCGTATTGACCGGTACCAGTTGCAGGTCATATGGCGCTAATTGTGCAGGCCATACAAATCCGTTTTCATCTTGGAAATGTTCTGCAACTGCAGCAAGTATACGAGAAACCCCGATACCGTAACATCCCATAATATATGGTTGTGCTTTACCTTGTTCATCAAGGAATGTTGCATTTAGTTTTTCTGAATAAGTTGTCCCTAATTTGAAAATATGTCCTACTTCAATACCTTCAGCAAACTTAATGATTCCTTGACCGTCCGGAGATGGGTCACCTTGTCGGATGAAACGGATGTCTTCATAAGAGCTGATGGCGAAGTCGCGCTCCGGATTGACATTCAGTAAATGGAATCCATCTTCGTTTGCACCTGCAACACCGTTACGGATTGATTTGATTGCGTTATCCGCAATAACTTTTACATTCACCGGTAATTTCACAGGACCTATTGAACCTGGTGCACAGCCTAGTAATTCTTTAATAGCTGCATCTTCTGCCAATTCAACAGATGTAGCACCTAATGCATTTTTCAGTTTAATATCGTTAATTTCATGGTCACCACGTGCTAAAACAACAACCAATTCACCATCAATATCAAAAACTAGTGATTTGATCACATTTGAAGGTTCCACATTTAAAAATGCCGATACTTCTTCGATTGTTTTTTGGTCTGGTGTTTCAATCTTTTCGATGTCTTTCATCGGTGTAGTCGGTGCTGTATATTCTACAACAACCTCTGCCATTTCGATGTTTGCCGCATAATCCGATGTATCCGAATAAGCGATTGTATCTTCCCCGATTTCAGAAAGCACCATGAATTCATGTGTACCTTTACCGCCAATTGTCCCTGCATCTGCAATTACAGCACGGAAGTTCAGGCCAAGACGTGTGAAGATATTTGAATATGCTTGGTACATATCATCGTATGTTGCATCAAGTGATTCACGTGATGAGTGGAAAGAATACGCATCTTTCATAATGAATTCACGACCGCGCAGTAAGCCGAAGCGTGGGCGTTTTTCATCACGGAATTTACTTTGGATTTGGAAAAGTGTTAACGGTAATTTTTTGTATGATTTAATTTCATCACGCACTAAAGTTGTAATTACTTCTTCATGTGTAGCACCTAGAGCGAAGTCACGGTCATGACGGTCTTTTAAACGCATAAGCTCGGGACCGTATGCTTCCCAACGACCTGATTCCTGCCATAGCTCTGCTGGTTGCAATGCAGGCATTAATAGCTCGATTGAATTGATCGCTTCCATTTCTTCACGAATAATTTGTTCGATTTTAGATAATACTTTGCGCGCTAATGGTAAGTATGAATATACTCCTGCTGCATTTTGACGGATAAATCCGGCACGCAATAGCATGCGATGCGATTTCACGTCTGCATCGGATGGGTTTTCCCTTAATGTAGGGATAAACGTTTTGGTCTGTTTCATAAATAGTGCCACCTTTTTTATTTAAATTGCTACTTCTATAATACTAATCAAATTTAGCTTTGAACGCTAGTATTATTCATACAAAACGCTCAAAGCTGCCATTTTAAAACGTATTTTGTTTAAAAGAGATTCTACCTCTGACATAGGGTTGATTTCCATTGAGGGTCAATCAACCTGCTCGCCACCTAGTTAAATCATCTTAATTGTTTTTAGAAGAAGAATCGCTGGATATCATTCCATGTCACGACGACCATTAAGATCATCAGGAGGAGGATTCCGACGAAGTGAACCATACCTTCTTTTTGACGGTCGATCGGTTTTCCTCTTACTGCTTCAACAGCGAAGAATAGTAAACGGCCACCATCAAGTGCTGGTAATGGTAACAAGTTCATAATTCCTAAGTTGACGCTCAGCATTGCCGCAAAGTATAGAATATTATATAAACCGAAAGTTACGACCGTTTCAGTTGTTTTATAAATTCCTACCGGTCCTGATAAAGCGTCAATCGAGAATTGGCCGGTAACCAGTTTTCCGACAAGTTTACCGATTGTAATAATCATGTTATACGTTTCTTCCACACCATACACTACGGCTTGTAATGGATTTTTTTCAATGGAACGCATAACACCGATTTGGCCATACGGTTGGCCGCCTTCTTGTTCCACAGCTTTCGGTGTAAGTTCAATGATTTCATTGCCCGCTGGACGTTCAACTTCGAATGTCACAGTTTTGTTCGGGTTGTTGAAAATTTGCGCTGATAATTGTTCCCAAGTTGAAATCGGCTGACCGTTTACTTTGACAACCTTATCCCCATCAACCAACCCGGCACTGCTCGCAACAGAGTCGTCCACAACTTCGGCAATAATCGGTTCATCGGATGGAATCCCTTGAATCAGCCCGATAATCAGGAAGATGAAAAACGCTAAAATAAAGTTGAATAATGGACCTGCAAAAATGGCCATCGCACGAGCACCAACAGATTTTGAATTGAATTGGCGATCAAGCGGTGCAATCATCTGGTCGGTACCATTTTCAACGATGCTTGCTGTACGTGATACATTGTAGCGGATGAACTGATCATCCTCATCATAACCTTCAATCCAAAGTTCGCGTTCTAAATCCGCACGCTCCACTTCTAAAAAGATGACGTTCTGGTAATGTGTTTTTTGGTTGAGTATGATTTTTTCTACAATATTTTCTTCGTTCGTTATTAAAGCTACGCGGTAACCAGGCTGCAATTCTACCGTATCGGTATCTTCGCCGGCCATTCTTACATAACCGCCAATCGGCAATAATCGTAGCGTATAGACTGTTTCACCTTTCGTCATCCCAAAAATCTTCGGTCCCATACCAATCGCAAATTCACGCACCATAATGCCCGCTTTCTTTGCAAATAGGAAGTGACCTAGCTCATGGAAAAATACGAGTGAGCCAAAAATTAAAATAAAGGCTATAACTGTTTGCATAATCTCCCACCTTCATTGGAACTGAGCCGAGTATTATTTCGCTCAATCTTTTCTAGCAATCAAGCTCTTGAAAAAGGCACCGCTTGTACAAAGAGGGGATGTCCACCTTTTCGTTTTTCACGTCCGTTTTCACACTTTACTATTTTACCATGCTTGCGACTGTTTTTCTCGTTTCACTGTCTACATGTAAAATAGTTGCTAAATCTGGCAAAGCGATATTGTTATGACTATTCATAATACGCTCAATACATTCTTCAATTTGTAAAAAAGTAATTTTTTCCTGTAAAAACAATGCAACAGCTGCCTCATTCGCCGCGTTCATTGCCGTTAAAATTGTACCGCCCATTCGCCCTGCATCATATGCAAGTTTTAATGCGCGGAAACGGTCAAAATCCACTTCCTTAAAATGAAGCTGTCCAATTTGAGCCAAATTTAAACGTTGGCCATTTGAAAGCGGTAAACGGTCAGGGTAGCTAAGCGCATATTGGATCGGTACACGCATATCCGGTGTTCCTAGCTGTGCGATGACACTTGTATCCTCATATTCCACCATCGAGTGAATAATGCTTTCACGGTGCAGCAATACGTCGATATTGTCATAAGGCATATCAAACAGTACATGTGCCTCAATCACTTCAAGCCCTTTATTCATCATTGTCGCTGAGTCAATTGTAATTTTGGCTCCCATTGACCAGTTCGGATGATTCAGTGCATCTTTTACCGTTACTCCTACCAGCTCATCCCTTGTTTTATCACGGAATGAACCACCCGATGCCGTTAAAATAATACGCTCGATACGTTTTTTATTTTCGCCGTTCATCGATTGGAAAATAGCGGAATGCTCACTGTCCACCGGTAAGATCGGGGCATTGTATTTTTTTGCTTCCGCCATTACAAGATGGCCGGCTGTTACAAGAGTTTCTTTATTCGCAATGGCAATCGTTTTCCCCATACGGATCGCAGCAAGTGTCGATTCCAGTCCAACGCTGCCTAATACCGCATTGACAAGTACTGTCGAATCCGGATGTGTCGCCACTTCGACCAATCCTTTTTCGCCATATGTAAAGGAAACATGCGGGAACTCTTTTTGTAAAATGCCTGCCGCTTCCTCCGTTTGCATTGAAACTAATTCTGGTTGAAGTTTTTCTATAATTTCGCGGGACTTTTCAATATTTTGTCCGGCTGAAAATGCAACAAGCTTAAATTCGTTCGGATTTGCAAGTAAAATATCAAAAGTCTGCCATCCGATGGAACCTGTTGCACCTAATAAACTAATTTTTTTCACAATGATACGTCCCTTCTATGTCCTAGGAAAAGAAATGTAAAAAATGCAGTAATGGTACGACAAACAGTAAACTGTCAAAGCGGTCCAAAATACCGCCGTGTCCTGGAAGAATATTACCCGAATCTTTCACACCATAATGGCGTTTAATAGCCGATTGGACTAAATCGCCCATTTGACCAATAATCGATGCAATAATTGTTACAACGATTAATTGCAGCCAGCTTGATGCAAATGGATACGTAAGCTGCATCGCAATCGCGAAAATAACTGCAATAACAATCCCGCCAATAAAACCTTCCACTGTTTTTTTCGGCGAAATTTCCGGCCATAATTTATTTTTCCCTAATTTACGTCCAACAAAATAGGCACCGGAATCTGTTGTCCATACGACTAATAGCACAAACACGACATATTCCAAACCGATAAAACGTGTTTCGATAAAATAATGGAAACCAAGGCCGACATATAATGCCCCTAGCACGATGAAACCAATTTCATCAAACGTCATTTTATTTTTTACAAGTACAATATAAATCAGCAGTAATATCGCGATTCCATATACGATCATTAATAATGAATCATATTGGAAAAATTCAACGATTTTCAGTGACCATTCATTTGGTACAACCAATACGAATAATGCAAGTGTACCAATAATACCTGGAACAGATGCAATTGAAATTCCTTTCATTTTCAGCAATTCATAGAAACCAATGGCTGCGATAATACTCATTAAAATCGCAAATGGCGTTCCTCCATAAATTACGAATGGAATAAATAATGCTGCAGCAATTACTCCGGTAATGATGCGTTGTTTCAACTTGTTCCTTCTCCTTTCAGCCCCCCATAACGGCGGTTACGGTTTTGATACACAGAGATTGCCTCTTTTAAACAAGCTTCGTCAAAATCCGGCCAATGCGTATCAGTGAACCAAAATTCCGTATAGGCAAGCTGCCATAGCATAAAGTTACTTATGCGCACTTCACCACTCGTGCGAATTAATAAATCGGGTTCAGGTAAATGAGCCGTCATTACATACTGGGAAATATGTTGTTCATTTAATTCGTCAATTGTAAGGTTTCCTGCTTCTACCTCTTTCAGAAGCTTTTGCATCGCCATTACAATTTCAGCACGCCCACCATAATTCATCGCAAAGTTTAAGACTAACCCTGTATTCCCTGCAGTCGCTTCCATTGCCTTTTTTAAAGCAGATTGGGTATATTCCGGCAATGAATCCATCACACCGATCATTTCTACTTTAATATTTCGCTCCATCAGCTCTGGTAAAAAGGAATTTAAAAATTGCTCTGGTAAACGCATTAAAAATTCCACTTCTGATTTAGGACGCTTCCAGTTTTCCGTTGAAAACGCATAGAGCGTCAATACTTCTACTCCTAAATCACAAGCGCAACGTGTTATTTTTCGAACTGTTTTCATTCCTTCATGATGCCCTGCAACTCGAGGCATTGAACGTTTTTTTGCCCAACGTCCATTTCCGTCCATAATAATTGCAATATGGGTCGGGATATCCTCTCCCTTAACTAAGTCCACATTTTCACTACTGAATGACTGTTCTTTATTTGTATTTTTCCCAAAAAGTTTTTTAAACATAGTTAATACCCCCAACTGCACAGTTCGGACCGTTTCCCTTTTTATCATATCAAAAAAGGGATTACCTGTCCTTTTTATATAATGAACTTCTTTAGTATCTTAAAGAATAAATTGTTCTTCCTTTAACTTTCATATGTATTTTTTCTACAATTTATACTTTCAATTAGGGGAAATGGGTTAATGCGCTTTTTTTGCTACAGCTATACTTCCCTAACAAACTTAAGATTTATCTATTATTGTAAAAAAAACGTCCTCATTAGCAGGACGTTTTAATCCATGTAAAGTTCATACATCGCCAGAAAAAGATTTCGCGCTAATGTGATCCACCAGCGCGAAGAAAAATTATTAAATCTAGAATTATCTTATTAACATTCGGGTTAACATCCATTGCGGGTCAGACGCTTTCCGCGGGCAAGAATTAGAGTCAAATTTTTTTGTCTCTAATTCTTTGCGCCGAGGATGGCGGCAATTTATTGCGGCCACCGCAGAAGCAACGCCTTAATGAATGAGAAGGCATAAACTACTCGCCTCCCCTTCATTCCAATCGACCCATTTCATAAAATATCCCTAAAATTAAACTGTTAAAATTTCTTTTTCTTTTTCTTTCACTAACTCTTCGATTTTAACGATTGAGTTGTCTGTTAGTTTTTGGATGTCATCGTTGAAGCCGCGTAGTTCGTCTTCTGTGATTTCACCGTTCTTTTCTAATTTTTTCAGGTCGTCGTTTGCATCACGGCGCACGTTACGTACAGCAACTTTTGCGTCTTCCGCTTCTTTTTTCACCTGTTTTACTAATTCTTTACGACGCTCTTCAGTTAATGCCGGTACAGCTAAACGAATGACATTACCGTCATTTGTCGGTGTAATCCCGATATCTGAACGCATAATCGCTTTTTCGATTTCACCTAAGATTGATTTATCATAAGGCTGAATAACTAAAAGGCGTGCTTCCGGTACAGAAATACCTGCCATTTGGTTGATCGGTGTTGGAGAACCATAGTAGTCCACCATAATACGATCCAATAGTGAAGCATTTGCTACACCTGCACGAATTGAAGCTAATTCACGTGAGAAAGCATTAATTGATTTTGTCATTTTTTCTTTTGCCTGATTTAATACTTGTTGTGTCATTACGCATCTCTCCTAACAACTGTTCCAATATTTTCGCCTAATGCGGCACGTTTAATATTACCTGGTTCTGATAAGTTGAAAACGACCAGCTTGATATCATTATCCATACATAATGTCGAAGCTGTAGAATCCATTACTTGTAAACCTTGCTGAATAACGTCTAAATACGTAAGTGTGTCATACTTAACTGCTTCAGAATCTAATTTTGGATCTGCAGAATAAACGCCATCCACATTATTTTTCGCCATTAAAATTGCATCTGCATTAATTTCTGCGGCACGTAAAGCTGCTGTAGTATCTGTCGAGAAGTATGGGTTACCTGTTCCCGCAGCAAAGATTACAACACGCGCTTTTTCCAGATGGCGAACTGCTTTACGTCGAATATATGGCTCTGCAACTTGTGTCATAACGATTGATGATTGAACACGTGTAGGAACACCCAGATTTTCCAATGAGTCCTGTAATGCAAGTGCATTCATCACTGTTCCCAACATCCCCATATAATCTGCATTGGCACGTTCCATACCCATTTCAGCGCCGATTTTACCGCGCCAAATGTTGCCTCCGCCGACAACTAATGCGACCTCTACACCTAAGTCGATAACTTCTTTAATTTCTGCAGCGATCGATTTAATAACATCCGGTGAGAAACCGAAGCCTAATTCTCCAGCTAATGCTTCCCCGCTAAGTTTAATAACTACTCGTTTGTACTCTGACACACCCATAGTAGACCTCCGTTACTCATTTATTTAAAAGGAAATACGCCATAATTTTTATGTATCGTACTTCGCTTCATTCAAAAATAGATTTCTTTAAAAATAGGGAACACGCAAATGGTGCTCCCTACTGGTTGCTTAAATTAGTGTTAATTTAAGTTGTAATTTAATTAGTTACCTTTAACTTGGCTCATTACTTCTTCAGCGAAGTTATCTTCACGCTTTTCGATACCTTCACCAACTGCATAACGAGTGAAGCTTGTTACAGTAGCATTTAATGAGTTTACGAAGTCGCGTACTTTTTGATCTGAGTTTTTAACGAAAGCTTGGTCTAATAAACATACGTCTTCGAAGTATTTACCAAGACGGCCTTCTACCATTTTCGCTACGATGTTTTCTGGTTTACCTTCGTTTAACGCTTGCTCAGTTAATACTTTGCGCTCACGTTCTACTTCGTCAGCAGAAACTTCGTCACGAGAAATGTAAGTTGGGTTGATTGCAGCGATATGCATAGCGATATCTTTTGCAGCAGCAGCGTCAGTAGAACCTTCAAGAACTACTAATACACCAATACGTCCGCCCATGTGTAAGTAAGAACCGAATGCATCTGCATCAGTTTTTGTTTTGATTTCGAAACGACGTAATGAGATTTTTTCACCGATTGTAGCAGTAGCTGTAGAAATTTGGTCAGCGATTTTCACGCCGTCTTTTTCTAATTCTAAAGCAGCTTCTACTGATTCTGGTTTCGCAGCTAATAATTGCTCTGCTAAAGAAGAAACTAAAATTTGGAACTTGTCGTTTTTCGCAACGAAGTCTGTTTCAGCGTTTACTTCTAAAAGAATCGCTTCATTACCGTTTTCTAAAATGTAAGTTGTACCTTCAGCAGCGATACGGTCAGCTTTTTTGCCAGCAGCAGCTAAACCTTTTTCACGTAGGAAATCGATTGCAGCGTCGATGTCACCTTCTGTTGATACTAATGCTTTTTTACAGTCCATCATACCTGCGCCTGTTTTTTCGCGTAATTCTTTTACTAATTGTGCAGTAATGTTTGCCATATTGAGTTTCCTCCTAAATATAATGAAAAAATTTATTTACACTATTTCATACTTTAAGCGATAAACCGCTATTTTTCAACGATTCATACATCTTCAAATTCATTTCTCAAAAAAAGGTGATAAGGGGTTCATCCACTTATCACCTTTTCTAACAGTGAATTACTCAGCTGTAGCTTCTTCTACTGCAGGAGCTTCTTCTTCACCTTGTTTAGCTTCTAATAAAGCGTCAGCCATTTTAGCAGTTAATAATTTAACCGCGCGGATAGCATCGTCGTTTGCAGGGATTACGTAATCAATTTCATCCGGATCACAGTTAGTGTCTACGATACCAACTAGAGGGATGTTTAATTTGATTGCTTCTGCAACTGCGATACGCTCTTTACGAGGGTCTACAACGAACATTACGTCCGGAATAGCTTTCATATCACGGATACCGCCTAAGAATTTAACTAAGCGCTCGTGCTCTTTTTTAAGTTGGATTACTTCTTTTTTAGGAAGTACAGCGAAAGTGCCGTCTTCTTCCATTTTTTCGATATCTTTCATACGTTGTACACGTTTTTGAATAGTACCGAAGTTAGTTAAAGTACCACCTAACCAACGTTGGTTGATGTAGTAGTTACCTGAACGTTCAGCTTCTTCTTTGATCGCTTCTTGTGCTTGTTTTTTCGTACCTACGAATAAAACTTTACCACCGTCTTGACCAACTTGACGCATGAAATCGTATGCTTCTTCTAATTTTTTAACCGTTTTTTGTAAATCGATAATGTAAATACCGTTACGCTCTACGAAGATATATTTCTTCATTTTTGGGTTCCAACGGCGAGTTTGGTGACCGAAATGTACACCAGCTTCTAGTAATTGTTTCATTGAAATTACTGACATGAGTGTTTCCTCCTAATATGTTTGGTTTTTTTCCTCCGTATTTTTCATCTGCAACAAGCTACCCGTAGACTTACGAGCACCACTTACTACATCAAAATACGTGTGTATTGTTAACACCGTTTGTAAATATATCATAATAGACTTTCAAGTGCAACTACTTTACGCATGAAACTTTACAAGGAGTTCAATTTCTGTTTTCCCGCGTTCCATCATTTTTGCAATTTCTTCAATTGTTTTTCCATTGCGGTAATGATGGATGACTTCCTGCTCGAACGTCATTTTCTCTTCTTGAATATCATTTTCTTCAGAAAGCGGTTCCGCTATTACTGTTGGTTCATCGTTTTTCTCCTCAACATGCTGCTGTGTTTTCTGTTTTTGATAGGCACTAGCTGCTTGCTTGACCGGAACGAATTTGCGCGGTTCTATTTCCTGTTCTTTTACCGGCTGCTCTTTTAAATATAGTGAAGACTCCTCTTTACGGGATGTTGCCGTTTTCTGAGGGCCATCTGTTTTTTTCAACTCGCTGATTAGCCGGTCGTTTTCTTCTTTCATCTCCATTAAATATACACTAATCGCATTGTCCATTTCATTAATCAGTTCATTTTGGCGCTTTTCCAAATTCTGATATTTAGAAAGCTTACTATATAAAAGAACAATTGCAAAAATCGTAATCATTTGGATAAGAAACAAGGTTATTATAACTGCGATCATGTTGACTGCTCCTAGCCACTATAATCAAAAAGATTCCCTTTAAACGGGTGCTGCACTTTCTGATCTAGCTGTTCCTTATTTTTCTTGTTGTCCTGCATTTGCTCTTCTCCGCTTTGGGAAGCCGTTTCCTGCTCGTCATCATTGACTGTGTTCAGATGCTCTGTTTCATTGACGGATAATTGTTTGCGTTCCAGTTCCCTGTTCAGTGCTTCGTTTGCATGCATTTGCTGCAGGATCGTATTTTGTTGACGCTGATCCGCCATTTTCCCTGCCTCAAATGTTTTCGGAATCGCTATCTGCAACTCCAGACCTTTCAAGCTCATAACGCCGCCTCCTTACGTATTGATCATTTCCGAAGACAATAATTTACGTAATTTAAACAATGCTTTTGAGTGGATTTGCGAAATTCTTGATGTCGACAGTTCCAGTATTTCACCGATTTCGGTTAATGTTAATTCTTCTGAGTAGAACAGACTGATGACAAGCTGTTCTTTTTCATTCAGCTTTTTAATATTTTCAGCCAAATCGCCCAATAGCTCTACATGAACGGTTTGCTGCTCAGGTGTTTTCGTATTGTCATCACGGATAACAAAGGACTTGCCTTCCGATTCTTCCTGGTCCAGCTGCTCATTGATGGACAGCACATTTGAGAAAAAATGCTCCTGGAACGTTTGGTACACTTCTTCGACCGGCAAATTCATATGTGCTGCAACTTCTTCCGGTGTCGCATGGCGCATCAGCTTCTGCTCTAGTGATTCGATTTGCGATTCCAGCTTTTTTGCTTTTTCCCGCGCCGATCTTGGGAGCCAGTCCTCTTTACGTAAACCGTCGAGAATAGCACCGCGCACACGGAATGAGGCATACGTATCAAATTTTAAATCTCGGTTTATATCAAATTTATTCAACGCATCAAACAGCCCCATCATCCCAAGACTCATCAGGTCATCTCTGGAAATGTTCTTTGGAAGCCCTACAGCAATACGCTGTACATGATATGATACGAGTGGTTTAAACTTTTTTATTAATAAATCGCCAGCTTCGGGATCACGGTTCTTTGTCCAACGAACCCATAATGATTGTTCGTCTCTATGCCTTTGTTCTGTCAAACATACCCACCCCTTTATTTGAAAAGTAACATTATTTGTGTTCATTATATCAAAAAGCCTTTTAATATACATTTAATCCAGTATTTCGACACAGTATTTCCTTATATTTCACTAAATAAAAAAGAGTCGGATTTACGACTCTTTTACCGTGAAAGGGATTCATCGCTTTGAAGCATCGAACGAACGACTTGTGCAATTTCTTCCGTATTCTCCTCTTCAACTTCCATTGCCGTATGTCCATTTTGCGGATCGGTCTCTGTTTTTTCCGTCTCTTTCGCAACTACAGCCAGTTCCTCTTCTGTCGGTAACATAACAGGTACTTCGGGTGTATAAAATACATAGCCGATGAAATAGCGGATCAGAAACATTAAACTAAATGCAATGACAGCTGCGACAAAAGCTGCACCGATCGTCGGCAGCGGCATCGCATACGGATTTTGAATTGCAGCGATAAAATATACAGCGAATGAAAGTAGTGCTGCCCAAAAATTATAATATATTGAACCAAACATTAAATTTCACTCACTCCTTTATTGACAGTACGAACTTGAAGCATGCTCGTTTCAGGGTTAAATTCGATTGTACGACCGCTGTTTCCACCCGTGTCTTCAGCGACAAGCCGTATGCCCAGCTCTTTCAACTTCGCTTTTACAGCTTCCACATTTCTAGGTCCGATCCTCATGGAATCTTTATCTGACGTAAACTGGAACATTTGTGCGCCGCCCGCAATTTTTGCCTTCAACTTAAAGGGCTGCACACCTTCTTGTTTTAAAAGATCGACTAAAGCGGCAATTCCCGTATCGGCAAATTTTGCGGCATTCATTGTGGCCGTTCGATTTAAGCTGGAATCCGGCAGCATGACATGGACCATACCGGCAACTTTTTTGGAGTCGTCGTAAATGACTGCACCGACACAAGAACCTAATCCAGACGTACGAATCGTTTTAGGAATTTTCACGATATCCATTTGTGCAATGCCTACTTTAATCACTTCGTTTGAATTAATAACTATCATGTCGTAGGCACTCCTAATGCTTTAAAAATCGCTTCAAATGAATCGGGTTCAGGCAACAGGAAGAACTGTCCTTTTACCGCTTCATCATCAGACATCACTTCTTCATATATAGATGTGTTAATGACGATGACCGTATCACTTACTTGTGATAGTTCAATCAGTCCGATGCTAATAATCGCGCCAAACATATCAACACTTAGTCCCGGTACTGTCGGATAGATTTTAAGACCCGTAAAATCGGATAAGGCCGATAAATAAGAGCCGGATAAAATATTGCCCATTTCCTGCATTGCCGACAAGCCCAGTTCAGAATATGGTGGTGTGTGAAAATCAAAAGTATCGTCATGGATGAGGCTCCGGATAAATCGGTTTGCCTGTTCAATCGGCAAAATGAAAAACATGCTTCCTTGAGCATCCCCTTCTATTCGAAGATAAATGCCGACAACAGCGTTTTCCGATCCGCCAGCGAGTTCCATCATTTCATTAAACGAGGCCATTTTCACATCGGGTACACGCATATCAATCTTTTTTCCCAATAAATTCGATAATGCTGTAGCCGCATGTGCAGCACCAATATTTCCGATTTCCTTTAATACATCTAAATGCATCAACGTAATTTTTTCACTAAAGTTCATTTTCAATCCCTACTTTAATAGATTCCAGGCAAGCACGGCTTACCTGGAAAATTATTCATTGAAATTAATCGATCGGATTTAATACTTTATCTAAGTGAAGTAAAATTAATAAGCGGTTTTCCAATTTTGCGACACCTGCAATAAAATCTTCCTCTAGAGAGCCAACCACTTCCGGTTGCTGTTCAATGGAAGATGCATCAATGTCCAAAACATCATTTGCTGAATCGACAATAAAACCGACTTCCATCGTTTCCAGTGTAATAATAATAATTCGGGTTGTTTCTTCGTTACCTGATACCGGCAAGTCAAAACGTTCACGTAAATCGATGACAGGCGTTACAACACCACGAAGATTAATGACACCTTTTACATAACGTTCTGTTTTCGGTACACGTGTAATATGCATTAACTTTTCGATTCCCTTTACGTGCGAAACAGGAATGGCATATTCTTTATCTGCTAATTGAAAAACAATTACTTTCAAGTTTTTTTGCTCTGTTGCATTCGTCATTCTTCACACCTCTTATCCTTTTACTTCATCAGTGCGTTACAGTCTACAATTAACGCCACTTTTCCGTTTCCTAAAATCGTTGCACCTGAAATCGCAAAGATATTCGTTAAGTAGTTACCTAATGATTTCAACACAATTTCCTGTTGGCCGATAAATGAATCGACTACTAAACCAGCTAGTTTATCGCCTTTGCGGACGATTACAACTGAATGGAAGCCATCATTTTTTTGTTCAGCACGCGGTACTTCAAAAATTTCTTCCAGGAATACAAGCGGCACAACTTTACCACGGAAATCGATTACTTTTTGATTATGAGCGTTCAAAATATCTGAGTGACGGATAATCGATGTTTCAATAATAGATGATAACGGAATTGCATAAATTTCATTTTCGATTTCTACAAGCATGACTGATATGATCGACAGTGTCAGCGGTAATTGAATTGAGAAGACCGACCCGACATTTTGAGTCGATTCAATCGAAATGTTGCCGCCTAGTGATTCAATCGTTGTTTTCACAACATCCAGACCGACACCACGGCCCGAAACATCTGAGATGACATCGGCAGTTGAGAAACCGGAAGCCATAATCAACTCGTTGATTTGTTTGTCGGTCATTGTCAATGATTGCTCATGTGTAACAATTCCTTTAGACAATGCTTTTGCCAGCACTTTGTCGCGGTTAATCCCTGCGCCGTCATCTTCAATTTCGATGAATACATAGTTCCCGCTATGATAAGCACGAAGTTCCACTGTTCCTTCTTCCGGTTTGCCTTTTGCACGGCGCACTTCCGGACTTTCAATTCCATGATCAACTGAGTTGCGGATCAAGTGAACTAACGGATCTCCAATTTCATCAATAACTGTGCGGTCAAGCTCTGTTTCTGCACCGACAATATTAAGTTCAATTTTTTTATTTAAATCACGCGACAATTGGCGTACCATTTTCGGGAAACGGTTGAATACTGTATCTACAGGAACCATGCGCATCGTTAGAACGATATTTTGCAGATCTCCCATTGTACGGCTCATTCGTTCAACCGTTTCATTCAATTCACCATGATTTACATCACCGGCGATTGATAAAAGGCGACCGCGATCGATTGCAAGTTCTTCAAACAAGTTCATTAAAATATCAAGACGTTCGATATTTACGCGAATTGTTTTACTTGATGCATGCCCTGATTTACTATTATTATTTTTAGCAGATGCTGTTTTTTTAGGCTGTTCTTCAGAAACAGCAGTCAGATTTTCCTGTACCACAGGCTGTTGCTGTACTTCTTCAGCAGTTACTTCGATTGCCGTAGTTTTCGTAACAAACATATCACGGTCGATTTTCTTGACAATGGCACGATCAACTTCCGATACTTTCATCAGCATCTTTTGCAAATCTTCCGCTGGCTCTTTCGAAATAAAGGCTACATGGAATTCACTATCAAACTGTTCTTCTTCCAGTTTATCTACAGTCGGAGTAGATTTAATGACATCCCCGTTTTTCTCCAGGATTTCAAATACCATGAATACACGAGCTGCTTTTAATAAGCAATCATCACGCAAGGCTACTGTAATTTCATATGCATTAAATTCCTGTTCGGAAGATTGCAGAATGACCGTTTTTTCAAAATCATCATAGGACAATTTCAATTCTGCTGTTTCAACTGGCTGTTCAAGCTCATTGGCTACCATTGCAGCAGCAATTTCCTGTCCTGCTAATGATTCTTCAGAAGGAGCAGTTGCCGGTTCACCTGCTTCAATGCGCTTAAGCTTTTCCACTGTTGCTTGCACATTGCGTTTACCATCACCGCCATCTGCAATGTTGAATACCATTTCTTCTAAATGGTCGACAGATTCGAAAACGACATCCAAAATTTCTGCATTCACTTTGATTTTATCATTGCGGATCGCATCTAAAATATTTTCCATTTTATGTGTTAAGTCGGCTAAATCTTCAAAGCCCATTGTTGCTGCCATACCTTTTAAAGTATGTGCCGAACGGAAAATCTCTCCGACAATCGTTAAGTCTTCCGGGTTTTTTTCCAATTCCAATAAGTGTTCACTGCACGCTTGTAAATGCTCTTTACTTTCTTCAATGAACATTTCCAAATATTGATTTAATTCCATTTAGAGGGCACCCCTTTTTAAGGCATATATTTCATAATTGTTTTGGCAATATCATCAACATCCGCCACTTCATCTACAAGCTGCGTTTCCACGGCAGCTTTCGGCATTCCATATACGATACATGTTTCTGCTGACTCGGCAATAGCCATGACATTACCTGTTTTTTTGAGCGACACTAGACCTTTTGACCCATCATAGCCCATTCCGGTCATTATGACGGCAATTTTATCAAACTCTGAATACTGGCTGACTTCTTCAAACATGACATCTACAGATGGGCGATGGCCTGCTCTTGGCGGTTCATGATCATCGAGTACGACAGCGAATGACGACCCGACTTTTCTTAATTTAAGATGGTAGCCACCCGGCGCAATATAGGCAGTCCCTTTTTGCAAAAGGTCACCCTGTTCTGCTTCTTTTACATGAATTTCACTTAATTGATCCAATCTTGCTGCCAATGATTTTGTAAAACCGGCAGGCATATGCTGCACAATTAAAATCGGTGCAGCCACATTTGCTGGAATTTTTGTAATTACTTCCTGTAAAGCTCTTGGGCCACCAGTTGAAGTTCCGATTAAAATGATTTTCTTCGAAGTTTTGCTCCACTCCGTTTTTTTAATCGGCACATCAATCTGAACATTGGGCTTTGTCATACTTTTTAGTTTTGGTTCTTCATTGTTTAAAAGATGATGAGGAACCTGACTTGCAATAGTCGATTTATTGAAAGGTTTTCTCAGTTTCGAAACCGTTACTTTAGAAGCTCCTTCCACTTTTCGTACAAGTTCATCCTTAATTTTATGTAAATCCAATGAAATGGAGCCGCTTGGTTTTGCAACAAAATCTACTGCACCGTATTCCATTGCCATTAATGTATTTTCTGCTCCGCGCTTTGTCGTGCTGGAAAGCATGATTACAGGTAATGGACACTTCTGCATAATTTCTTTTAACGCTTCCATCCCATTCATTTCCGGCATTTCCACATCCATTGTCACGACATCGGGCTTCAGCTGCTCAATCTTTTTAATGGCGTCTTTCCCATTACGTGCTGCCCCGATGACTTCAATATTCGGATGATCCGAAAAAAAATCGCTTATTAGCTTCCGCATAAAGGCGGAATCATCAACAACTAGCAGTTTAGTTTTCTGTAAGTTGCTCATTTACTCACGCCCTCTCGAAAAGATGTTTTTTAATTTTGCTATAAATTTCATAGACTCTTTCGTAGCATGCACTTCTTTCAATTCGGCCTGCGTTGTTAAAAATTGATCAACAATTTTTAACATTGTTTTAGAAACCGGGGCATCAGGATACACGAGTGTAAATAACGCTTGCTGACGTACTGCTTGACGCACGACAGGATCTTCCGGCAGTGATCCTAAAACCGTTACTTCTTTCTCCAAAAAACGCTGCATCACTGTTTTAAGGCGTTGTGTCGTATCTTGCCCTTCTTCGACTGTATACGCCCGATTGCCTAACAGATAAAATTTCTTTATCGGATCTCTCATATGAATAAATTTCATCATAGAATAAGCATCCATAATGGACGTCGGTTCCGCCGTAGAAATAACAATAATTTCTTCGATAGATGTTAATAGATCTAGAGACCAATCAACAACACCCGCTCCCATATCAAATAAAACAAAATCATAGTCTTTCTGTAATGTTTCAAATGCCGAAACAAGACGGGCAAAAACATCAGGAGACCATTCCATTAAAGACGACATTCCGGAACCGCCGGAAATATAGCTTACCCCTTCATTCGTTTCACAAAGAACTTCTTCAAGCGGTACTTGTCCATCCAGATAATCCTTCAAATTGTATTTGGCAGAGCTTCCTATGAGAATGTGGACATTTCCCATACCGATATCCATATCTAATATAACTACTTTTTTCCCTTTTTTTGATAATAGAGTCGCGAAGTTTGTCGTAAAATTACTTTTACCTACACCGCCTTTTCCACTAACAACAGCAATTGACCGCCCTGACCTATGTTCGCTTCCAAGCATTTTCTGTCGTAACTTTTCAGCTTGATCTTTCATCCGAGTTCTCCTTGAAGAAAAGTTCTAGTAAATTATCACTATTTGGCTGTTCGATATCTTCTGGTACTTCTTGACCATTCGTATAATAAGCTAGTCCTTTATTATATTTAATCATTAAATTAAACATAGTGCCAATAGAATTTGTTTCATCAAGCTTCGTAAAGATAAATTTTTCAATATGCATGTTCGAAAATTGTTCAATAATTGATTCTAAGTCTTTTTGCTTAGACGTTAAAGATAAAACGAGGTAAGATTCTACTTGTTCACTAAATTGTATTAATGACTTTAAATCTTCTACATATTTCGCTTCTTTATAGTTTCTTCCGGCCGTATCTATAAAAATTAAATCCAAATGGTCAAACTTTTTAATCGCTTCTGCATAATCTGTTGCATTATAAACAACTTCCACAGGTGCCTGCAGTAACGCGGCATACGTCTTCAATTGTTCAATCGCGGCGATACGGTATGTGTCCGTCGTAATAAAACCGATTTTCTTTTTCTTTTCAAGGACTGCACGTGCTGCCATTTTCGCTATCGTTGTCGTTTTCCCAACTCCTGTTGGTCCTAGCACATTAATGTATTTTTTCTCATATGAAATTCCGCTGATCGGCAAGTCATACAATTCTTTTCTTAAATAGTCCTTGGCAACTTCCTGCATATCGGTCCATGTGATTTGTTGGCCTTGGCCGTTATAATACATAAAAAGCTCATCACTGATTTTTGTGATAAGCTCCTCTCCAAGTTCCTGCTCACGTAGAAAGTCGATAAATGATAAGAGTTCATCAGGATATTGAGATTGTGTCGACATACGCTGCATCGATTGCATCATTGATTTTAAATCAGCAATCTCTTTTGCCAGGCTTTCAGGCATGACGCCAGCATCGTCTTGCGGAACTTTTTTGTGCGTTTCCATAGACGAAGCTGTTTCGGTAATCCCTTCCCCTTTCAATTGCGGTGCAAATGTCGGCATGTCTTCAAAAGACGGTAATGAAGGTTTCTTTTCCACCTGGTCATAACCTGCCACGACTTCATAGCTTTTATTTTTTACTAATCCAAAAAACTTTTTCGTCACGACGACCTTTGAATTCAGAATAACCGCATCTTCCCCTAAATCGGCGCGAATTAGTTTCATCGCCTCAGCAATGGAAGGTGCATTGTATTTTTTCATCTTCATTCTACATTCACCACCCCTACACTTTGAATTTCAACAGCTGCATCCAATTCGTTATACGAAAGAATCGGTACTTGCGGGAAATAACGTTCTGTTAATTGTCTAACATACAGGCGCACAGCAGGCGAACATAAAATAATTGGCGACTGCTCCGTATAGGAAACACGCTCCACTTCTTTTGCAATAGCTTCCAAAACAAATTGCGACTGCTGTGGATCCATTGCCAAATAGTTACCGTGGTCTGTTTGCTGAATGCTGTCAGCCACAAGTTTTTCCACTTTTGCCGATACTGTAATTACTTTTAGTGCCTGTTGGCCGTTAATGAATTGTGATGTTATTTGTCTAGCCAATGCCTGTCTCACATATTCTGTTAAAATATCAGGATCGCTAGTAAGCTTTGCATAATCTGCTAAAGTTTCAAAAATAATCGGCAAATTCCGTATTGAGACATTTTCACGCAATAGCTTTGCCAATACTTTTTGGACTTCCCCTATCGACAATGGTGTCGGAATTAAATCGTCCACTAAAATCGCATGGGTTTCGCGTAAATGATCGATCAATTGCTTTGTCTCTTGACGACCAAGCAGATCGTGGGCATTTGCACGGATAATTTCGGTTAAATGTGTAGAAACAACACTTGGCGGATCGACTACTGTATAACCGAACATTTCGGCATCCTCTTTTACTGCTTCTGTAATCCATTTTGCAGGCAATCCAAATGACGGCTCGATTGTATCAATACCATCGATTGAATTATCATCCCCTGGACTCATTGCCAAATAATGATCAAGCAGTAATTCGCCTCTTGCCATTTCATTTCCCTTAATTTTAATTCGGTACTCATTTGGCTGAAGCTGGATATTGTCGCGGATTCGGACAATCGGTATAACAATTCCGAGCTCCAATGCAAGCTGACGGCGGATCATAACTACGCGGTCCAATAAATCCCCACCTTGGGCCGCATCCACTAACGGAATCAATCCGTACCCAAACTCGAATTCGATTGGATCTACATTCAATAGATTAATAACATTTTCCGGACTTTTCATCGTATCAGAAGCAACTTCCTCTTCGAATTCCATAATCTCTTCCGGTGTTTCCTCTTTTTTGCGATCCATCAAGAACGCGCCAGTCGCTAATGCTATCGCAATCGGAATGGTAATCCAGTCCGGAATCGGTGTGAATAATCCAAGCAGAAGAATTGTACCTGCAGCGACATAAAGGAGTTTTGATTGAGCAAATAATTGTGCTGTAATATCTGAACCAAGATTTCCTTTAGAAGCGGCACGTGTTACAACAATCCCTGTTGCAGTGGAAATTAGTAATGCCGGGATTTGCGATACTAGTCCATCACCGACTGTCAGCATTGAATACTTCGATGCCGCTTCACCGAAACTCAGCTCCATCTGAACCATACCGATTATCATACCGAACAGTAAGTTAATGCCGACCATAATGATAGAGGCAATCGCATCCCCTTTAACGAATTTCGTCGCACCATCCATCGCTCCATAAAAGTCTGCTTCTCCGGATACTTTTTCACGACGTTCGCGCGCTTCCTTTTCCGAAATCATTCCGGCGTTTAAATCTGCATCGATACTCATTTGCTTACCAGGCATCGCATCCAAAGTAAAACGTGCAGCAACTTCCGCAACACGCTCCGAACCTTTTGTAATAACGATGAACTGGATAATAACTAATAATAGGAAAATAACTAAACCTACTAAAATATTACCGCCTGTTACGAAATTACCAAATGTCTCTACTACTTTACCTGCGTCACCTTCCGCTAAAATCGCACGTGTCGTAGATACAGACAATGCCAGACGGAATAACGTTAATAATAGAATGACAGTTGGGAATATCGAGAAATCGAGCGCTTCCTTCATATTCATTGAAGTTAATAACACGAGCAGCGCAAATGTAATATTTATAATAATTAAAAAACTGAGTAGCCAATGTGGAAGAGGGATAATGAGCATCGCTACAACCATGATCACTGCAGCTAAAACCCCTATGTCGCGTATTTGCATTGTTGTCCCTCCTGAAATCTATGTCAAATTTTGCGTTTAATCCGGTATACATATGCAAGAACTTCGGCAACTGCTTTGAAAAACTCTTCCGGTACAGCCTGTCCGATTTCAACCTGGTCATACATCGCACGGGCAAGCGGACGATTTTCTACCATAATGACATCATGTTCTTTTGCAATAAGTTTAATCTTCTGTGCAACAAAATCGGTGCCTTTTGCAACAACTTTTGGCGCATCCATCATATCTTCATCGTATTTTAGCGCAATGGCGAAATGGGTCGGGTTTGTGATGACCACATCTGCAGCAGGTACATCCTGCATCATTCTGCGCATTGCCATTTCACGTTGACGCTGTTTAATTTTCGACTTGATCAGCGGGTCGCCCTCTGCATTTTTATGTTCATCTTTAAGATCCTGTTTTGACATCTTTAATTGCTTTTCATATTCATACCGTTCATAAATATAGTCAAACAATGCAATGAATACGAGCATAATCGATGCAGCAATTCCCATGATGGCCGACAAGTATGCTACGGTGGCCAAAATTTGCGCTGGACTATGTAAAGCAAGCGACAATACATCTTCTAAATAGACAATAATGACAACAGTTGTCACAGTCCCGATCAACGTAACTTTCAATAATGATTTAATTAAGTTGACGATTGCTCTAACAGAAATTATCTTTTTGATCCCTTTGATCGGATCCATTTTTTTTAAATCTATTTTTAATGTTTCTGTTGTAAAAAGTAAGCCAAACTGAAAAAAGTTAGCTCCAATACCTGCAATAATGGCAATGACCATAATCGGCAGAACGATAATAGCCATTTCTTTAATGGATTCAACATACATATCCATTACGGTTTCAGCGTTCAGCGTTTCAATTAACATATTGCGGTTAAGTGCTTGCAGTAAAAAACCTCTCATTCCTTCGTACATGAATGGCGCAAAGAAAAGTAAAAAGAAAAATGACAATAACAGTAATACGGCGGCAGTGACGTCCTGACTTTTTAATACTTGTCCTTTTTTTCGTGAATCCTGACGTTTTTTCGGTGTTGCTTTTTCCGTTTTTTCACCAGCAAAAAACTGTAGGTCAACGTTGATCAATAATTTTATGTCCATGTTAGCCACCACCTAAAATAACCATTAAGTCACGTAAAGAAATAATCATAAATTCAATTAGCTCCTTCATAACTCCTACTAATACAGCCATTGTCACCATCAATACAAGAAACCCTACTACAATTTTGATCGGGAATCCGATTACAAATATATTCATTTGCGGCACCGTTTTCCCTGTAATTCCTAACGCTAACGTTACTAAAAATAATGTTGCAACTATTGGAGCTGACATTTGAAATGCAATGGCAAAAACAGAAACAAATATTTTTATAATAAACAATGCGGTCCCTTCTTCACCGAAATTCGGGAAAAACTGGTCCATCGGCATAAACTGATAACTATAAAAAATCCCATCTAAAATTAGATGATGACCGTTAATTGAAAGCAATACTAAAAGCATTAAAAAGTTTAAAAACTGACCCATTAACGGCGACTGTGCGCCTGTTTGCGGATCAATAATATTCGCCATCGCAAAACCCATCTGGAAATCGATAAATCCCCCGGCTATTTGAACAGCGGAAACGATAATCATTGCTGCCAATCCCAGCATAAGACCGATAATGGCTTCTTTTAAAACGAGCAGCAAGTAGAAAGCATTAATTTCAAACGGTTCAATATTAAACGTATAATACATCATCCATGCTAAAGCGACTGCCAAAATTATGCGCACTTGCTGTGGTATTGTACGATATGAAAATAAAGGGACGGAGACAAAAAATGCAGAAACACGTACTAAAATTAATAGCAGTATTGATAAATTCGGTAGTAATTCCGTCATCTTCTCACCCAATATACCGAACTAGGTTATTTAAAATGTCATGAAAGTAGTCCGTCATTTTGCTGATCATGAACGGACCAAAAAAAATAATCGCCACTAATACCGCTACGATTTTAGGTACGAACGCCAATGTCTGTTCTTGAATGGAAGTTGTTGCCTGAAAAATACTGACTATTAAACCGCTGATAAGTGCGATTAATAGTAAAGGTCCCGAAACTATCAATATCGTGAATACTGCATTTTCTGCAATTGCAATGACCATTTCCTGTGTCACTTTATATCATCCCCTAAAAACTTTGAAGTAAAGATTTCATCACTAAATACCAACCATCGACGAGTACAAACAATAAGATTTTAAATGGCAGTGAAATCATTACTGGAGGCAGCATCATCATCCCCATTGACATCAGTGTACTTGCGACTACCATATCAATAACTAAAAACGGAATGAAAATCATAAAGCCCATTTGAAAAGCTGTTTTAATTTCACTTAACGCAAATGCGGGTACGAGCAGCGTCATCGGAATTTCCTCAATCGAATCCGGATACTCTGCCTGATTATATTCGATAAAAAGTTCTAAATCCTTTTGCCTTGTATGCTGAGACATAAATTGTTTGAACGGAATCGTCGCACGTTCATATGCCTCTTCCAAATTAATTTCTTCATCGAAGAGTGGCTGTAATGCCTGCTCGTTTACTTGCTGTAAGGTAGGAGCCATAATAAAGAATGTCAGAAACAGTGCCAACCCGATAATTACCTGGTTAGGGGGCATCTGGTTCGTGGCAAGGGCTGTCCTAGTAAATGACAGAACGATAACGATACGCGCAAATGACGTCATTAAGATTAATAGACTCGGCGCTAAAGATAGAACAGTTAACAGGAATAATAGTGTAACTGATGTGGAAACATTTCCCGGATCACTTTCAGAAAACACGGAAAGAAGTTCGTTCATCGATCATCACGCTCCTGTTCCTTCCAACGCTCAAGTTCATCGCGACGTTGCTGCTTGATTTTGCCGATTTTTTCATTGAACATGTCATTGAATTTAGGGCTTTCCGAAATATCCTGATGGCGTTTTTTTTGTGAAAATCTATTAATTAACTGAGCAATATATGGTGAAGTATTCACCATGCTCTGTTTATTTTCAATTTGATTTAATAAATGGTCGATTTCTTCTTCGGATTCGATTTCCTTCAGAAGCTGAATGTTATCGCCGACACCAACTACATAAACTCGTTTACCAATTAGTAATAATTGTACAGACTTTTGCTGTCCTAAAGACAATCCACCGATATTTTTTATAACGGCGTTTTGTTGATAGTTAAAGTTACGCTTGTTTAAATACTTTAAAATGAACAATAATAGCCCAATAACAAAGACAAGTGCTATTAATACTTTCAGATATTCCCAAAATCCAACACTAACGGATGCCGAGTCAGTTTGTTCTGCGTCGACATCCGGAGTACTCTGATCTGAATTTTTCTCTTCTGAACATACTTCAGGGTTTTCATTACAGTTTTCGTATACGTTACTTACCATCGCAAAAGTTCCATTTGAGATTGGTGCAAATAATGCCGTCATCAATACAATTCCAACAGCGATCCAAAATCGAAATGATTTTTTTGCTTTCATCAGATCAACCTAAAGCTTTTTGAATCGCTTCGATTACGCGATCTGCTTGGAAAGGCTTTACGATAAAGTCTTTTGCACCTGCTTGAATCGCATCGATGACCATAGCTTGTTGGCCCATTGCTGAACACATAATCACTACCGCATTTGGATCCGTGCCTTTAATTTCTTTTAATGCTGCAATACCATCCATTTCAGGCATTGTAATATCCATTGTTACTAAATCCGGACGTAATTCATTGTACTTTTCAACCGCCTGAATTCCATCAGCAGCTTCTCCTACTACTTCAAAACCATTCTTTGTTAAAATGTCCTTGATCATCATGCGCATGAATGCTGCATCGTCAACAATTAAAATCCTTTTAGACATAATCTGATTCCTCCAATTAAAACTATCTTATATTGTTCAAGCGATCTGCCTGACTTAAAATATCTGTGATGCGAACACCGAAGTTCTCATCAATTACTACAACTTCGCCTTTAGCGATTAAACGACTGTTTACTAAAATATCCACAGGTTCACCTGCAAGCTTATCCAACTCAATAATCGAACCGCTTGATAGTTCAAGTATTTCTTTGACTGAACGGTTTGTACGTCCAAGCTCAACAGTTACTTGTAATGGAATGTCAAGCAACATATTTAAGTTGCGAGACTCAGCTTGTGTAATATTTGCCGATTCAAAGCTTGCGAATTGAGCTTGCTGTACATTTGCCGGTGGTGGTGTATAAGCAGGCTGTTGGTAAACTGGCTGCGGCTGCTCATATACAGGTTGCTGTTGCTGGTACGCTTGCTGCTGCACCGGTTGCTCATATACAGATTGTTGTTGCGCTGGCTGCTGAGCTGGTTGTTCAAATATTGAAGGCTGTCCTCCAGTCGGTTGTTGCATTGGCTGTTGTTGTGGCGGCTGAACTGGCGCCGGCTCAACTGTAGTTGTTGCAGCAGTAAGAGGTTCGTCAGTTTCTCCCATTAATGACTTTACTATTTTTTTACTAAACTTTAAAGGGAGTAATTGCATTAAATTTGAATCTATCAATTCTCCAATACGTAATCTAAACGAAATTTTCACTAATAATTCATCAACTGGTATATTATCTGTACCCTCATTTTGTGAAATATTTAGTAAGTCAATTGTCGGTGGAGAAATATCAACCTTTTGGTTAAACACAGTTGACATGGAAGTCGCTGCTGAACCCATCATCTGATTCATCGCTTCCTGAACAGCACTTAACTGGATTTCACTTAGTTCAGGTCTAGGATTTATACCATCGCCACCAAGCATTAAATCAGCAATAATCGCTGCATCCGATTGTTTGATAACAAGAAGGTTCATTCCTGAAAGACCCGTTGTATACTCTACTTGAACTGCAACATACGGATGCGGAAATTCCTGTTCCAAGCGATTCCGGTTTATCATAGAGATACTAGGTGTTGTAATATCAACTTTTTGACCTAATAAAGCGGATAATGCAGTTGCCGAACTGCCGAAAGAGATATTACCTACCTCACCTAATGCATCTATTTCTATTGGATTTAAGTGATCCTCAACTTTAATTTCTTCTTCAGGACTATCAGTATTAGCAGATAAATCCTCCAGCGTTTCGCCCCTTAATAGAGCCTCAATTTCTTCTTGGGAGAGCATATCATCACTCATCTTCGTCTCCTCCTTTCACAGGGTCGATAATTTGTATAGCCATTTTATTATTGAGTTTTCCTGGCTGTACTGTAAATTTTGGCAAACTGCCTACTTTCAGAGTTAATGGATTTTCAATTTTTTGATTTAAAGGAATGACATCACCGATAGCCATCGTCAGGAAATCTTCAATTGTAATATCAGTTGAACCTAACTCTGCAATGATCGGCAGTTGTGCCTGTTTTACACGAGATTCAAGCATTTTTGTTTGTTCCGGTGAAATTGCTTTCGTATTTGTCTGCATCCAATAGCGAACAGATAAATTCGGGACGATCGGTTCCAGTACGACATGTGGAATACAAATATTAATCATTCCTGTCGTTTCCCCGATAACTGTATTGAACGAAATAACAACAACCGTTTCATTTGGTGAAATCATTTGTAAAAACTGAGGATTTACCTCCAGTTCCACAAGCATCGGATCAATTTCAGCAACGTTATCCCATGCCTCACGCAAATTATCAAAAGAACGTTCAAATAAATTTGTCATAATTTTGGTTTCAATTTCCGTTAGATTGTCAATATTACTATGACTTTCACCCGCTCCACCCATCAGTCGATCCAACATAGAATAGGCAATGTTCGGATTGATTTCCATTAAAATATTGCCATCCAAAGGAGGAACTTCAAATACATTAATCAATGTCATATTTGGGATTGAACGAACAAATTCTTCAAACGGAATCTGATCCACAGATGCAACCGTTATTTGGACGTAGCTTCTTAACTGTGCGGAAAAGAATGTTGTTAACAGTCGCGCAAAGTTTTCATGTATACGGGTCAAACTTCGGATTTGGTCTTTTGAGAAGCGCAGAGCCCGCTTAAAGTCATATACTTTTACTTTTCGTGTTTCATCTTCTTTTTTTATGTCTTCTGCAGACATCTCTCCGGTTGATATCGCTGATAAAAGCGCATCAATTTCGGATTGCGACATTATATCTCCTGCCATTTGCCCACCTCCATTTCAAAAATTAAAATTGTTTAGTACTGATTACTGAAGTACGTATGAAGTAATATACACTTGCGTAACTTCCCCTTCTTGCATTACCTCATTTAATTGAGATTTAATTGCATCCTGGAATGTAATTTTCCCTTGCTTGCCTTCTAAAGCTGTCTCTTCCATTTCTGAAAGTTCTTGAATTACGATATTCTTCACTTGGAAATCACGTTTAAACAATTCTTCTCCTGCTTTTTTATCTGAAGCCTGAATTTTTAAAGTCATCCGGACAAAACTTCCATCTGCCAAGTTTGTCGTAATCTCAGGAATATCTACTGATGACTCGATAATTTCATCAATCGTTGGTCCATCCGGCTTCTCTTTGTCCATCTGTGTCAATAACACAACTACAATAACACCGAATAAAGTAATCGTCACTAATATAATTAGCATAATTGTCAATAATTTATTATTCTTCATCTTCTTCACCTCTAAGATGCGGGTTCGATAAAACTTGGACATGCTGATAGAATGTCTTCACTTTTTCCCGTACCTGTTTTTCAGTCTCTAACACAATGAATTTACGTCCAGTCGTCAGCGTAATTTGGGTGTCCGGAAATGCTTCAACTGTTTCTATGTATAAAGCATTTAAAGTAAATGCTTTACCATTAAGGCGAGTCACCTCAATCATTGAAATAGGGCCGGACCTGCAGTTGAGAGCCGGCCCGCCCCCCTTCTATAATGAATTTTCAATGAATTTCTACTATATTAAGACTATCGTTTTAAATTTACAAGCTCTTGTAATATTTCATCAGAAGTTGTAATTATTCGAGAGTTCGCCTGGAAACCACGTTGTGCAACAATCATTTCCGTGAATTCTTCCGAAAGATCTACGTTAGACATTTCCATGAAGCCGGAGTTAATTGAACCCAAGCCATCCACCGTACCAAAATGTGCATAAGCTTCACCAGAGTTTTGTGTAACTTGGAAATAGTTTGACCCAGTTTTTTCTAAGCCACTTGCATTTGGGAATTTAGATAAAATCAAAGTACCTGCATATTGTAATTTACCAGCCGCGTCTACAAATGAAATAGTTCCATCTTGAGATATACTCATAGATTGAGCAGTAGTTGGGATACGGATAGGATTTGTGCCATCTGGTAAAGCACCCGCTTCTAACAAGTTTGCACCTGCTTCAATATCTCCCACCGTATCAGCTTTTTCATCATC
The DNA here is from genome assembly GCF_038008025.1 of Solibacillus sp. FSL W7-1324. Taxonomy (NCBI): domain Bacteria; kingdom Bacillati; phylum Bacillota; class Bacilli; order Caryophanales; family Caryophanaceae; genus Solibacillus; species Solibacillus sp. FSL W7-1324. The sequence continues at coordinate 1,058,780 of NZ_JBBOYH010000001.1, read as the reverse complement.
AAAGTTAGAAAGCCATCCTTCCGGGTCATCAATTGAATCGTATTCAGCAATATTTTCATTCGCAAATCCTACTAAATATTTCCCGTCTCCATTTACTAAATACCCATTTTTGTCCATATAGAAGTTACCAGCACGTGTATAGGCAGTATTTGTCAAGCCTGTAACCTCATCAACTGCACCATCTAGTCCTTCATTCACCTCTACAGAGTCTGCCACCATAAAGAATCCATCACCTGAAATTGCTAAATCCAGTGTACGACCTGTCGTTTGCATAGAGCCTGCATTATGAATTGTATCAATCGCTGCTAACTGAGACCCTAAACCTACTTGAATTGCATTCGTACCACCGCGTGTTGCTGATGGACCTGAAGCACCTGATTGTGTTTGCGAAATTAAATCTTTAAAAATTGTTCTTTCTTTTTTGTAGCCGTACGTATTAACATTCGCAATATTATTCCCAATAACGTCTAATTTTGTCTGAAAGTTTTTTAAGCCTGAAATACCTGAATACATTGAACGTAACATGAAATGTCGTTCTCCCTTCGTTTCTCAAATCTGTTTTTTAGTTCAGTCGTATCGATCATTCAACGACTGTAGGCATCCTTACTTCTGAAGGTCCGGCCTATAAAAGGATTGTTCCATCAATATTGGTAAATAGTTGCTGTTTTGCTTCATTACGATCCAATGCCGTAATAACCGTCGCATTTTTTGCACTTACAATTAAGGCTGCCTGTTCTAACAGGACTAACGGCTGCTTCACACCTTTATTTTTCGCCTCAAACACTTTTTCGGAAATTTGCTGCCATTCACGATCGGATATGGAAATATTCCGTTCATTCAACCGTTCTGACGCATGTTTGCTTATTTTTAATTCATCGCCGGTCGCCTGTTTTAAATGGTCCATGAAGGACTGCTTTGATACTTGCTCAGTATTTTGCTTTATTAGCGGCTTTATCGGTGGGTGGTAAGGGATCTGTTGAAGATTGACTCTGTTCATCAGCCCCACCTCTTATTCTGTTACATCTTCATTTTGTGTTGTTTGAGAACTCACTGTAAATTGGTCTTTCGTTAAACGGGAACCATCATTTAAAATGTATTCGATATTCACATTATTTGTTTTAATCGCTTCAATAATTGCCTCAATGACTTGGTCACCATTTGTATACTGAACTGTCTGTCCGATCAGCTGGCTTGCTTCCGCTAATGGATTACCTGCTGGAACTGCCGGCTCTGAAGTACTCGTACTACCAATAATTGACGAAATATTGCCTGGTTTAATTTCCTTGCCGTCAGACAGTACAAAAACACCTTCACCATCTACAAACTTTAATTCCTGAATTGCGCCAGTTCCCTCGTTATAGATTGGCAAGTTATTTGCATCCACTTTATCTGTAATTTCATGCCACTTCACTTCTTTGCCGACAAAAGTTGAATAGTTCATTAATTGTGACTGTTGCTGTGATTCAAGTAAATTTTCCAACGCCTTTGTCATATTTTGCATTTGCTCAAGCGAAGAAAACTGGGCCATCTGTGCAATAAATTCCTTATCATCCATCGGGCTTGTCGGATCCTGGTTTTGCAATTGTGTAATTAATATTTTTAAAAATGCATCTTTTCCAAGCGCCCCGTTATCTTGTTTATCGGTTATTTTGAAATTCGCATTATTTGCCTGTAAATAAAAATCATTTGAAATTGAGTTTGCCACTTATTCTACCTCCTCACTTAATAGATCTTTAAATGAAACATTTTCTTCTTCTGATGTATCTTCGTTATTGTCCCGCTCTTCTTCATCATTTTTGCGGAAGAAGTTATTAAAGAAGTTTTGATCACGCGCATTTCGATCCGCATCCTGTAAAGACTGGGCAACATCGATTCGTTCCATTTGAATATTTTGAGAGACAAAACCGGCTTTTAATTGGTTAATATTATTTTCCAGTAATTCTTTCCCTATCGCTGTTGTTGCCAATAATCGTGCTGTCATGACCCCGTCTTTTTGAACTAATTCAATTCGAATTTGACCAAGGTTTTCCGGGAACAGTTTCAGGAATAATTTCATATTTCCTGGCTGACCTGAAAGCTGGCTGCGATTAACTAAGTTTTGAATTTCTTTTATTAATGCATCCGACTGTGCCGGCTTTTCTGCAGGTAATGTAACGGTCACTGTTTTAGTCTGTGTTACTTGCTGCTGTATATGGCCCGTTGTTTGCGTATCCGTTTCAACTTTTACAGTCGTCTGTTGGGTTTGAGCAGTCTGTCCTTGCTGTACTACTTGTTGGAAAGTCGATGTTTTCGTAGTGCTCTGCTCTGTTCCCGCTAACTTTTGAGTTTCATTCGCCAATGCCAGCAATGCATCTTTTAAGCTGTTTAACTGGACTTCCTGTCGATAGACCGTATCGACTTTACTTCCGGCTAGTTGAGCTAACTTTAATAGCTGGACAAGTTGCTTTAATTCTTTTGGTTGTACATTGTTTTGCTCAGGCTTTTCAATAACTGCTAGTACTTCACTTAAAATTTGTGGCGCTTGCTCGATCAGGGACCAAATATCCGTTATATCTTGTTTTGCATCACCTAATAACTTTTGAACAATTTCGTCCAACTCCGTTTTAGTTATTCCTAATATTTCTGTAAGGTTATCCACAGTCATTAAATCATCTATTGCGATTGGCGTACTTTCTTCACCTATTAAGGCAAATAGCCCCGACTCATCCACCTCAACACCTAATTGTTCAAGTAAACTTTCCAGTGAGCTTTCCTCTAAAATCCCGGCAACACTTTCGGCTAGCGGCGTTTCTGACATTTCCGTTTGCTTAGTGGCTGGAGCAGATGATTTTGTGATCATCGAATTAAACACACTTCCAAATCCTTTAGCGTCTGGATTGGCTGTTTTCACCGTGTTCGGTTGTAAATCCTGCTTCGGCATTTTTACCGTTTGTAACATTGCTATATTCATTTACTACACCTCCCTCCATTCAAGGACTATTGCTGTGATAAAAGCTCTGTAAAGCGTGCTGCATCTGCAGGCTCCATTTTTGCGAAAATAGCTGACAATGTATCGGGTTTCATTTCCGACATAATACGCACACTTTCTGTGTCACTCATTTCAACTAATATAGGTGCCGCTTTTCTTGCAGACATTTTTTCGAAAGTAGACAAAATTTCTTTGAACTCTTTTTTCGACTCTTCCTGATCTCGCTGAAGTTTCTCAATTTCAAACATTAATCGTTCCTGCTCAATTAGAAGTTCTTCCTTTTCAGTCGCTGATGCATCGATTTGTGATTGGAGCTGTGAAATTTGCGCTTCTTTTTCTTGAATTTCCGCTTGCAGCTCCACAACTTTTTGTTCACTTAATGTGCTGTTTTCTACTACTCCCTCTTTTTCATCAGAGCTGATAAATGGAATCTTATCAATCGCCTCATCTGCCATTTTAAACACGTTATATTCCGTCATTGTTGTAATAACCAATAAAATTGCGATGAGAAACATGAACGGGATTAAAAATAGGTAGAAAAACTTTTTGAAAAAACTTGGAGATTGGCTTTCCAATTCCATTTCTTCCACTTGTTCCATCGTATTTTTTATTTTTTTTGCCACGGAATCACCTGATTTCCTTCTTGTAATACGCAATTGTGGAAAGCTCATCCAGCTGAATTGCTTCTATATGAAGTTGATCTTCCAAGAATCTTTCTTGATCTCTTTCACGCATTTTTTCATATTTACGTACTTCCAAACTTTTTTCCAATAATTTTTCCTCATACCAATTCATCTTGGCCCGTGCCTGCATTACTTTTTGCTGTGCATCTTCTATTGTTTTTTCCATACTATCGATAAATTTTGAATAATGGTTGATTTCATCGATCGAAGAACCAACTTTTAAACGTTCCTGCTGATATTCGATCAAATCTTCCTTTTTCTTTAACAGGTCATAAAGCTTTGTAGCAATTTCTTCAAATACTTGCACCGATTCTTTAAAAGCCAGTTCCGATTGTGTTTTTTCTTGATCTTTAACAATAAGAATTTTTTCGAAGCGATAATTGTATTTCATAGTTAACGGGCACCACCATTCGATAATGCGATAATTTCTTTGACAGTTTGATCGATCGAAACTTTATCTTTATACCCTTGCTTTAAGAATTGTGTAATAAGCGGCTCATACATAATCGCCTCATCAATTTCCTTCGATGTCCCGCGCTTATATGCTCCAATATTAATCAAATCCTCTGATTTAGAGTAGCTGTAGTATAATTCCCGCAAGCGGCTTGCTGCCTGAACATGTTCAGGCTGTGCAATATGATTCATTAGACGACTAACGCTTTTTAATACATTAATTGCCGGATATTGTCCTTTGTTGGCAAGATTCCGGTCCAGTACAATATGACCGTCTAAAATCCCCCGTACTGCATCCGCAATTGGTTCGTTCATATCATCACCGTCTACAAGCACTGTATAAAATGCGGTAATCGTTCCATTAATATTCGTCCCTGACCGTTCCAGCAATGTTGGTAATATTGCAAAAACGGAGGGTGTGTAACCTCTTGTTGCAGGCGGTTCACCAATTGCCAGTCCAACTTCACGCTGTGCCATCGCAACACGTGTTACGGAATCCATCATTAACATCACGTTCTTGCCACGGTCCCTGAAATATTCAGCGATAGCGGTTGCGGTAAATGCCGCTTTAATCCGCATTAATGCAGGCTGGTCACTAGTAGCTGCTACGACAACCGACCGTTGTAAACCTTCCGGACCCAAATCGCGTTCGATAAACTCCCGCACTTCACGTCCACGTTCTCCTACAAGGGCAATCACATTAATATCCGCTTCCGTGTTCCGGGCAATCATCCCAAGCAATGTACTTTTTCCGACACCCGATCCTGCAAATATACCTACACGCTGACCGCTGCCGACCGTTAGCATTCCGTCAATCGCCTTTACCCCTACTTCCAGCTGGTCGTTAATCGGCGGACGGCTTAAAGGATTGGGCGGCTCTTTTTCAGTTGGGACTGTTGTTAATCCTTTTGGCAATGGCTGCCCATCAAACGGGTTGCCCATCGCATCAAGCACTTTCCCGATCAGTTCCGGACCTACTTTCACTTCCAGCGGCGAACCTGTCCCCTCGACAAGACAGCCAATGGAGATTTCCTTCAATGAAGAGTACGGCATTAAAATAACAATTTCATCTTTAAATCCAACTACTTCCGCCAGCATCACCTGCGGTCCATTTTTCGATGTTTGGATATGGATTTTACAAACGTCCCCGATGGAACTTTCAGGACCTTGGGACTCAATCATCAAGCCGACAACTCTCGTCACTCTACCATACTTTTTAAATGTATTAAGATTAGGAATTTGTTCAACTAATTGAGCCATTTTCATCCTTATCATTCCTTACTTTCGATTAGTTCGTATAACTGTCTGCGGAGCTCCTGCAATTGTTCGTCAATTGATATGACGATACGTCCATGATTTGTTTCGATATAGCTTTCTGTATCCAGCAGATCTTCATTGACAAATATCATAAACGGAACATTTACCGGGAACATTTCCGCTAGTTCCTCTTGCTGTTCTGTCACAATCGGATGGTATTTCGGTGATACATATAATTTAACTTCTTTCATTTCACGGGCTTCTTTTAGACCACGTCGCACAATGGATACGAATATTTCATCGTCACGGTCAAGTGATGTATGAATAATGCGTTCTGCAGCTGTTAAAGCAAGATCCAAAAGGATGGACTCCTGTGACTCAATATACGATGCTGCATTTTTTTGCGCATTTGTCATCGTTTCATTGGCCGCATGTATTGACTGTTGCATCGTTGCATTTGCCTTTTGTATGCCATCCTCATATCCTTGCGCAAAAACGACGTCATACGCTTCCTGTTGAAGAACGAGTTTTTCCTCTTCCCATGATTGTTTTAATGCTTCAATTGCCTCAAGCTGCTCTGTTCGGTACTGTTCAAAATGAGCTTTTTGCTGCTCGATTTCATAATTGGCCTGTTCCAGCATTTGCTGACGTTCTGCTTCAATGTCAATCGAGCTTTGCTGGGACAATTCCTCTATGCGTTCATCTTCCGTTTTCCCAAAATGAATCGGCTCGAAGAAATTTTGGAGTTTAATTTCTACAACTGATGACTCTTCGGGTTGCTGTGCATTTGTTGAACGGATGATTTTAGACAATTACATCATCTCCTCCGCCACGTGCGATAATAATTTCACCTGCATCTTCCAAACGTCGGATAATTCCTACAATTCGAGACTGTGCTTCTTCTACATCACGTAAACGAACAGGGCCCATAATATCCATTTCTTCACGGAATGTTTCTGCCATACGTTGAGACATATTGCGGAAAATAATTTCTTTTACTTCTTCTGAAGATACTTTCATCGATAACAACAAGTCTTCGTTTTCACAGTCACGAATAACACGCTGAATTGAACGATTATCGAGTGTAACGATATCTTCAAATACAAACATGCGCTTTTTAATTTCTTCGGCAAGTTCAGGATCTTGAATTTCAAGTGCATCAAGAATTGTTTTCTCTGTTTGACGGTCCACACCATTCAATACTTCCACGACTGCATCTACGCCACCAGTTTCTGTATAGTCCTGTGTTACAGTAGATGATAGTTTTCGCTCTAATACCGATTCAATTTCACTAATAACTTCCGGTGACGTCGATTCCATAATGGCAATACGCTTCGCAATATCCGCTTGTACTTCCTGTGGTAATGAAGATAGAATAACCCCTGCTTGCCCTGGTTCTAAATAAGAGAGAATAAGTGCAATTGTTTGAGGATGTTCATTTTGGATAAAATTGAAAATTTGTGACGGATCTGCTTTTCTGGCAAAATCGAATGGTCTTACTTGTAATGAAGAAGTTAAACGATTTAATATCGCCTGTGCCTGTTCAGAACCCAATGCCTTTTCCAGTACGGTTTTCGCATATCCTATACCACCTTGTGTAATATAGTCCTGCGCGAGTGCTATTTGGTGAAATTCTTCAATAATTTCTTCTTTAACAGTTGACTCCACTCTTTTAACACTAGAAATTTCCAGTGTCAGACGTTCAATTTCCTCTTCACTTAAATGCTTATATACAGAAGCCGAAACTTCCGGTCCTAGAGAAATTAACAGTAAAGCAGCTTTCTGCTTTCCTGATAGGTCTTTATCTTTCTTGGACACAGCGGAACCTCCTATTAATCTTCAGCAATCCAGCTACGCAATAATTTCGCAAAATCTTCAGGCTTATCTTTCGCCATTTTCTCTAATTGCTTGCGGCGTACAGTCGCTTCAGTTTCTTTTTCTTCGGAAATATCTTCTATTTCTATTAACTGCTGCTGTTCTTCTAAAATCTCCAGTTCTTCTTCATCTTGCTTACGTCGACGTGCACGGAGCACATTAACGACAAGTAATATAATTGCAACAACTAATATACCGCCAATTACCCATACCCACCAAGGAATAACCGATTGCGGCTGATCTTCCGCCGAATCATTTCCTTGGAATTGCTGTACAGATACGACGATACGGTTTGCAATATCTTCGTCTGTCAGATTTCCTGCAGCTTCTTGATCAATTGATGTACGAACAATTGTCGATAAAATTTGTTCAATATCTGTACGAACACCTTGATCAAATCCCTCTTCTGCATTTGGAGGGTCTACCATTACTTGAATACCTAAATTGCGGATTTTGTAAGGACTTTCCTGAATCTCACGGCGAATCCGATTTACATCATTGTTAATCGTCTCTTCCACTCGTTCGTAATCGCCGTCACCGTTTGTTCCTTCCACATAATCTACAAAGTTATCTGTTACACTACCAGCTTCAGTTGTACCTTCAGCCGCTCCTGCAGCACCGCCTGAATATGTTTCCGTAATACGTTGAGCACTTATTTCAATACCTTCCATATTTTCCTCATCAACAGGTCGGATTAAATTTTCTTCGCGATTTTCTTTTTTAAAGTCAATATCAGCCGAAACATTTACTACGACTTTATCCTGACCGATTAACGTACCGAGCATTTGCTGCACTTGACGCTGCAAATCACGCTCAATCGTTTTCTTTACTTCCATTTGGCCAGTAACTGAATCGATTCCGTTTCCACCGCTTTCCGCAGATGCGAGATCGTAATACTCAGAATACTGGTTCATGATTGTAATATTTTCTTTAGGTAAATTTGGAATACTCATCGATACTAAATTAAATAATCCTTTAATTTGATCGTCTGAAAATTTGTGCCCAGGTGCTGTATTTAATACAATTGCCGCCTGTGCTTCACCTTTTGCATCTTTAAGGAACACACCTTCTTCAGGTAAAGAAATCATTACACTTGCATCTTTGACACCTTCGAATTTTCGAACTAAATTCGCCAGATCCGTTTCAATCGTCGCTTGCTTAATTACGTTAAATTCATTATCCGTCATCCCAAAGCCTGCATTAGATGTAAAAAAAGACGTGTCAATTTCCCCAGAATCTGGATAACCCTGGGCTGCTAATGACACTTGTAAGTCCTGTACTTGATTTTCCGGCACTAATATTACTGTCCCGCCGTTTGTTACTTCGTACTTTACGCCTTGTGAGGCAAGTACCTCTGTAATTCTCCCTACTTCAGACTGTGACATCTCCGGAAATAACGGAGCCATTGTCGTACGCGTTGAGAAATACGTAATTACCGCTGCAATTGCAATGACAGCTACTAACGCACCGATTAATGCACCTTTTTGGTTTTTGGTGCGACTTTTCCAGAAACCGGTTGAATCGCTTTTAATTTTAGTAAGTCGTTCATTCATTATGAATCCTCCGCTTAAAGTGAATGCCCAACAATTTGTCAGTCGTATTCCAAAATATTACACATTCATACGCATAATTTCTTGATAAGCTTCCACAGCTTTATTCCGAACTTCAATTGTTGTGTTTAAAGTAACACTTGCTTTTTGAGCAGCAATCATTACTTCAAAAAGATCAACATCTCCACCGTTAATTAATTTTTGAGTCATTGTATCTGATGTTTTTTGATGTTCATTGACACTTGCAATCGCTTCTTTTAATGTATCTGCAAATTGTTGCTGGGCATTTGCAGGAGTCAGTTGATTCTGAACATTTACTTCATTCACAGATTGTGCAGGTGACATGAATGTTATTGGATTAATCGCCATTTAAATATCACCCTTTCCCGATTTCTAATGCTTTTGTTAACATGCTCTTATTAGCATTAAAAGCAGTTATATTCGCTTCATAAGAACGGCTGGCCGAAATAAGGTCAACCATTTCCTTTAATACGTCAACATTTGACATTTGAACATAGCCTTCCGCATTTGCATCGGGATGTGATGGATCATAAACTAGTTTAAATGGAGTTTCTGTATCTTCTTTAATAGAACTTACTTTAACACCGTTTCCAGCACCATTTTTTTCCGTTTTCCCAATTGCCATATTTAAAAAGTTTGAAAATTGACCTTGCTGTTCTTTTAAAGTGACAGATTTTTTTCGGTATGGCTCCCATTCTCCATTTACCTGTTTCGCTCTCGTTGTATCAACATTGGCAATATTGGAGGAGATGACATCCATGCGTAAACGCTGTGATGTTAATGCAGAAGCCGTTGTATTCATGCTGTGAAAAATCGACATCACTATCTTCCTCCCTTAACAACATTATTCAATGTTGAAAATTTACTGCTGACACGATCTATAAGCGCATTATAATAAATTGTATTTTCAGCTAACTTTGCTTGTTCAGCATCCATATTTACCGCATTACCATTTGCTCTGCTGCGGAAGTTTTCATTCGAATACACACCGCTGCCCCCAATATTAATCTTGAAATCATAATGTCTCGCATCTGTGCGATATGCAGGAATCGTTGCTTGCTTAGCATCATTTAATACATCTTTGAAGCTTACTTCTTTTGTTTTGTAGTTCGGTGTGTCAACATTCGCTATATTTTGTGCAATTGTTTTATTTTTCAATGTTGCATAAGAAAGTCCTTTTTCAAGGCTACTTATTGTCCCGCCAAATAAATCCAAATTTCTCACCTCGTTCATATTTCGCTAAAATTTGCGCGCCAAAACTCAATAATACAATTGTAATTAGATTAAACCTTAGTGTCTATCGACTTTAGACCCTTTCGAATAGTCTTTAAGAACTATTTTAACTTGTAAAAAATAACAGTTAACTATATATTAAACCGAATATTTTTCGACATTGCCCTTTATCAGTCATTTTTGGCCTATCTAAACATTTTTACTATCAAAAAGTTATTATACTAATCTTAAGTCGTAATTATTAGCATCCTGAAATACTATTTATTTCCTTAAACATCATACATTAAATCCCTTTATATTAGTATTCATATACTTACATTTCATAAATTTGTAACAAATCGTTTGTCATATGAATTTTATCATCATTTAGGTATAAAAGATATTTATTTTTTCAGAACAATAACGACGATATACCTAATTATACATTCAAATTCAAAAAATTTCTCGTTTAGTGTATTTTTATTCGACATTTTTCCGCATTTCCTTAATAAAAAAAATTAAAAAAAAGCAAGGAGGAATGTCCTCCTTGCTTTACCTGAATGTCTCTTACTTCATTTTAATTTCTGCTAATGCGTTCAGGAACTTATCGTTTAATACTTTAATATATGTTCCTTTCATACCTAAAGAACGCGATTCAATAACACCGGCAGATTCTAGTTTACGTAATGCGTTTACGATAACTGAACGTGTAATCCCTACGCGGTCAGCGATTTTAGAAGCAACTAGTAATCCTTCATTGCCATCTAACTCTTCAAAAATATGCTCGATTGCTTCAAGCTCAGAATAAGATAATGAATTGATCGCCATTTGAACTACCGCTTTAGAACGTGCTTCTTCTTCAATCTCTTCTGATTTTTCACGTAAGATTTCCATACCTACTACTGTTGCACCGTATTCAGCTAAAATTAAATCGTCATCTTCAAACTGATCGCTGATACGCGCTAACATTAATGTACCTAAACGCTCACCGCCACCGATAATCGGTACAATTGTCGTTAAACCAGATGCAAATAGATCTTTATTTTCAATTGGGAATGCAGTGTGTTCATTGTTAATATCTAAATTTGAAGAAGTTTCAGTAATATTGAATAAGTTTTGTGTATATTCTTCAGGGAATTGGCGCTGTTCAAACATTTTCTTAATACGCTCATTCTCGATTTGTTGGTGAATTGAAATACCAAGTAATTTACCTTTACGGCTTACGATAAATACATTACTTTCGATAATATCGCCTAAAGTATTTGCCATTTCTTTAAAGTTAACTGGTTTACCAGCAGATGCTTGTAACAATGCATTGATTTTTCGTGTTTTTGTTAATAAATTCATTTCTGTTTCCTCCTACGGAACGTTTTAATTCACTTAATATTCTAAAGGTTTTTACAATTTAAAGATACTAATTCAACTTATACTTAAAGAATAAATTGCGATAAATCTTTGTTTTTTACTATATTCGACAATTTTTGATCGACATAGTTTGGTGTAATGTCGATATGAGCCGGAGCGATTTCCGAAGCTTCAAAAGAAAGTTCCTCAAGCAAACGCTCTAAAATCGTGTGCAGTCGGCGTGCACCGATGTTATCTGTCTCCTGGTTTACTTCCGTCGCAATTTCCGCAATTCGTTCAATCGCTTCATCTGTAAAGTTCAGCGTAACACCTTCTGTTTCAAGCAATGCTTTATATTGCAATATTAACGATTGGTCCGGTTCTTTCAAAATACGAACAAAATCGTCTTTCGTTAATTTTTCAAGTTCAACACGAATCGGGAATCGTCCCTGCAATTCCGGAATAAGATCGCTCGGTTTTGATATATGGAAAGCTCCTGCTGCAATAAAGAGCATATAGTCCGTTTTTACAGTGCCGTATTTTGTCGTAACTGTGGACCCTTCCACAATTGGTAATATGTCACGCTGAACGCCTTCACGTGATACTTCTGCCGAAGATGAACCTTTGCTTGCAATTTTATCGATTTCATCAATAAAAATAATGCCCGCCTGTTCTGCACGCTGAATTGCTTCACTTGACAACGCATCTGTATCGATCAGCTTATTGGCTTCTTCCTGTGTTAATAAACGACGCGCATCCTTCACTTGGACTTTGCGTTTTTTTGTCTTTTTCGGCATTAAATTAGATAGCATATCCTGCATACCATTTGCATTATCCATATTCATACCAGGCATTGCATCAAATAGTGATGGCGCATTTTCTGTTACTTCGATAGTTACCCATTGTTCTTCTAACTTTCCGTCTTTTAAATCCTGGGCTATTTGCGCACGTCGTGTACGAATTTCCGGTTCATCCTGGTTTGATGTTTCTTCCTGAGATGAATCTTTTTGACCGAATAGCATTTCAAAAGGATTTTGCGTAAGCTTTTCCTTCACTTTTGAAGGTACAAGTAATTTAACGAGTACATCATTTGCATTCCGTTCCGCCTGATCCTTTACCTTTTCGAACATTTCGTCCTTCACTAGACGACGTGATGCTTCTACCAGATCGCGTACCATTGACTCGACATCACGACCAACATAGCCAACTTCCGTGAACTTTGTCGCTTCGACTTTAATAAACGGAGCATTCGTCAGTTTTGCGATTCTGCGGGCAATTTCTGTTTTACCTACCCCAGTAGGCCCAATCATTAAAATATTTTTCGGAATTACTTCTGTTTTTAATTCTTCGCTTAATAAAGAGCGGCGGTACCGGTTACGCAGCGCAACTGCAACTGCACGTTTCGCTGTTTCCTGGCCAACAATATGACGGTTTAATTGTTCCGTAATTTGTCTTGGTGTTAAATTGATCGCAGTCATTACAATACCTCCAAGATAATATTATGGTTTGTAAACACACAAATATCCGCAGCGGTCGTCAGCGCAGCCTCTGCGATTTCTTTTGCCGATAAATGATCGCCCGCATGTTTTTTTAATGCTCTTCCAGCTGACAATGCGTAATTCCCACCTGAACCTATTGCTAAAATACCATCGTCCGGTTCAATTACTTCACCTGTCCCTGAAACTAGAAGCAATGTTGATTTATCCATAACAAGCAGCATCGCTTCCAATTGACGGAGCATTTTATCACCGCGCCATTGCTTTGCTACTTCTACTGCTGCTCTTTGCAGGTTACCATTATATTCATTCAGTTTTGCCTCAAACATTTCGAATAATGTAAAAGCATCCGCAACAGACCCTGCGAAACCTGCCAATACTTTCCCATTAAACAGACGTCTGACCTTACGTGCCGTATGCTTCATTACAACTGTATTTCCCAATGTTACCTGACCATCCCCGGCCATTGCACATTCACCATTGTGGTGAACAGCGAAAATCGTTGTCGCATGAATTTGACCCATTCTTTATTTCCTCCTTAACTATGCTCGCGGATGACTATTCATATATGTCTTTCTTAAAGCTTCCTTCGTTACATGAGTATAAATTTGAGTTGAAGATAAATTAGCGTGCCCAAGAAGTTCCTGGACTGTACGCATATCTGCCCCATTATTCAATAAATGCGTAGCAAATGTGTGTCGCAACATATGTGGATAAATTTTCGTATGCATACTGGCATTGTCGATCATCTCACTTAATATATAACGCACACCACGGGCAGTAAGTTCGCCACCGCGCATATTGACAAAAACTTTCTGATGATTTTCCTTCTTCATTAAAATCGGACGTACTTGATCTATATAACGTTTAAGTGCATCATGCGCATATTGGCCAAACGGAATAATCCGCTCTTTTCGGCCTTTCCCCATTACACGGACGATATTGTAATGAAAATCGATATCCGTCAGTTCAAGACTGACACACTCGCTTACACGCATTCCAGTTGCATAAAGAAGTTCCAACAGCGCCATATTACGAATCTGAATCGGCTCATCGCCTTCATTTTTCTCGAATAGTTCCTTCAATTCTTCCTCATAAAAAAAGCTCGGTAATCGCTCTTCCTTTTTCGGATGATAAAGTGAACGAAACGGAGCATCATCAATATTCTGTTCTCGATTTAAAAACCGAAAAAAAGAACGTATCGATGAGATTTTCCTGGAGATTGAAGTTCTTGCTTTTTGTTCATCATAAAGCTTTGTTACATATAGACGTGCATGGATATATTCAACTTCTGTAATTTTTTGTATACCTTCAGCATGCAAAAATGCAAAAAATTCTTCTAAGTCAGAAGTATATTCGCGAACAGTATGTAGGGAAAAGTTTTTTTCTAGATGCACGTAGCGAATAAATTGATCTAGCTGGTTTTGCAAATTTTCATCCATCGTATATACCCCCTGTGATTACAAAAGAGAAATGATGTTGTATGAATAAATATGTTTATTTTCCTACTAAAAAAACACACATATTGACACTATACCTATTATGAATACTTTTCAAGTAAAATTTACTGGAGTTATTCAACTTCTTTGTATTATTCGACAAATTTCGCAATATGATGTCAAGTAATACTTAAATTATAGTCACATATTATTAATTAACGCAAAATTAAAAGCCCCTAAAGTATAACAGTCTTTAAGGGCTTTTCGCAATTAAATTGCCTGATTATTAATAAAATTCTGAATTGCTTCCAATGCGCGGTTAGCGTGGCGTTCAGCCCGCTCCGGCTTAGATTTGATGCGCTCGCCAAGTTCCGGGAAAATTCCGAAGTTTACATTCATCGGCTGGAAGTTTTTCGCATCTGTATGTGTAATGTATCGAGCCATTGCACCTAATGCTGTTTCATGCGGGAAGTAAAGCAACTCTTGGCCTAAAGCCATGCGCGCCGCATTAATCCCTGCAATCAGACCACTGCCGGCAGACTCTACATAACCTTCAACACCTGTCATTTGACCTGCGAAGAACAGGTTTGGACGTGCTTTCAACTGATATGTCTGTGTCAGCACTTTCGGTGAATTGATGAACGTATTACGGTGCATTACACCATAGCGTACAATTTCCAAGTTCTCTAAACCAGGAATCATCGAGAAGACACGCTTTTGTTCCGGCCATTTTAAATGTGTCTGGAAACCAACTAAATTATATAGTGTTCCCGCTGCATCATCTTGTCGTAACTGAACAACAGCATATGGACGTTTATCCGTTTTCGGATCTTCCAGACCAACCGGTTTCATCGGTCCAAATGTCATTGTTTTTTCTCCGCGTGCAGCCATTACTTCAATTGGCATACATCCTTCGAAATACTTTTCTTTTTCGAATTCTTTTAGCGGTGCACATTCTGCGGTAATAAGCGCTTCACGGAAAGCATCGAATTCTTCTTTCGTCATTGGACAGTTCAAGTATGCTGCTTCACCTTTATCATAGCGTGATTTCAAATATACTTTATCCATATTGATTGAATCTTTTTCGATGATCGGTGCTGCCGCATCATAGAAGTACAAATAGTCTTCTCCTGTAAGGCCCTGAATTTGCTTTGCCAAAGCTTCAGAAGTTAAAGGACCTGTTGCGATTACTGTAATGCCTTCCGGAATTTCAGTTACCTCTTCATTGATTACTTCGATTAACGGGTGGTTTTTCACTTTTTCAGTTACAATGCCAGCAAATTCGTGACGGTCTACTGCCAAAGCACCACCGGCAGGTACAGAGCTGTTGTCTGCCGCTGCAATAATAACTGAGTCCAATCTACGCATTTCTTCTTTAATTACACCGACAGCATTTGTCAGTCCGTTTGCACGTAATGAGTTTGAGCATACAAGCTCTGCGAATTTATCTGTATGATGTGCCGGTGTTTGTTTTACTGGGCGCATTTCATATAAACGTACGTTCACACCGCGCTTCGCAATTTGCCAAGCTGCTTCTGAACCGGCTAATCCTGCACCAATTACATTTACTACTTGTTGTGTCATTTTTGTTACCTCTTCATTTTATTGTGACGGTGTTTCTTCATAATCACATTCACTGTTTGTACACTGAATTTGAACACCTTTTTTCAATTTCTTCTCTACTAATAATGCACTACATTTCGGACAAGGTCTACTAATTGGCTTATCCCATGATACAAAGTCACATTCCGGATATTGGTTGCATCCGTAAAAAATTCGCTTTGTTTTGGATTTACGTTCCACAATTTCCCCTGTCTCACATGAAGGACATTTAACGTCAATCGGTTTTACAATCGCTTTTGTATTGCGGCAATCCGGGAAATTTGAACACGCCATAAATTTCCCGTAACGTCCTAGCTTGAATACCATTGGCGCACCGCACTTTTCACAGTCCTCGCCAGCAGGCTCATCTTTAATTTCGATTTTTTCCATTACTTCATCCGCATATTTCACCCGCGGCTCAAAGTCTTTGTAAAATTCATCGATGACATTTACCCATTGTGTAATGCCTTCTTCGATTTCATCAAGATTATGCTCCATCTGTGCGGTAAACTCAATGTTGATGATTTCCGGGAAAAATTCCAATGTTGCCTGATGAACGATTTCTCCAAGTTCAGTCGGCACAAAGCGCTTCGCATCAAGTTGCACATAACCGCGCTTTTGGATAGTATCCAGTGTTGGGGCATATGTCGATGGACGGCCTATACCTAGCTCTTCCAATGTCTTTACTAGACGCGCCTCTGAATAGCGTGGAGGTGGCTGAGTGAAATGCTGCTTCGGTTCGATTTCAAGCGATTTTACTTTATCGCCGATTTCCATTTCAGGTAAAAGTTTATTCGTTTCTTCTTCCTGATCGTCTGTACCTTCAATATAAAGCTTCATAAATCCGGCAAATTTCACTTGAGACCCGTTTGCGCGGAACAGTACATCATTGTTTTGCAGATCTACTGTCACGGTATCGAGTACAGCTGGTGCCATTTGACTTGCGATAAAGCGCTCCCAAATCAGACGGTACAATCGCAGCTGATCACGGCTTAAAATGGCTTTAAGCTCTTCAGGTGTGCGCATTGCACTCGTTGGACGGATCGCTTCATGGGCATCCTGTGCATTTGCTTTTGCTTTCGCCTGTTTTTGTTCACCGGCAATGAAATCTTTGCCGTATTTCGTTTCGATATATGACTTAGCCTCTGCTTTCGCCGTATCGGAAATACGTGTTGAATCGGTACGCATATACGTGATTAATCCGACAGCGCCCTCTTTTTTGCTGAGCTCAATACCTTCATAAAGCTGCTGTGCAAGCATCATTGTTTTCTTGGCACGGAAATTTAATTTACGTGCGGCTTCCTGTTGAAGTGAAGAAGTCGTAAAGGCTGGTGAAGCATTACGCTTCCGTTCCTTTTTTACAACATTCATTACTTCAAATTCCGAGCCTTTTACACCTTTTAATATCTCTTTTACTTGCTGTTCATTTGTTAATTTAATTTTTTCTTTGCCGTTTCCATAATATAAGGCATCGAATTGTTTTTTATTTTTTTCAAAGCTTCCTTCGATAGACCAGTATTCTTCCGGCTCGAAGTTTTTAATCTCATTTTCACGGTCAATGATCAGACGCAGTGAAACGGATTGTACACGTCCTGCCGATAAGCCCTTCTTAACCTTTTTCCAAAGAATCGGACTAATATTATAGCCTACTAGACGGTCTAAAATACGACGTGCTTGCTGTGCATCGACTAAATCCATATTAATTGGCCGCGGGTGCTTGAAGCTCTCTAAAATTGCTTCTTTCGTAATCTCGTTAAATACGACACGACAATCCGAATTAATATCAATGTTTAAAGCAGTGGCTAAATGCCAGGCAATTGCTTCCCCTTCGCGGTCTGGATCGGCTGCGAGATAAATCTTTTTCACTTTTTTAGCCGCTGTTTTCAGGTCCTGTAGTACAGGACCTTTACCGCGAATCGTAATATATTTTGGATCATAGTTATTTTCGGTATCGATTCCCATTTGACTACGTGGTAAATCACGTACATGTCCAATCGAAGCTTTTACTTTATATTTTTTTCCTAAATATCGTTCAATTGTTTTCGCCTTTGCAGGTGATTCAACAATTACTAAATAATCTGCCATCTGTTGTCCTCCTTATAGAGGTATAGTTATTTTTCTTATATTTACTCACATGAAGCTATCCATGTATGTCAAAGCTTTTCCTGTTGCAAAATGTATAACAGATTGGCTAATATTGCAACTTTTTTTCAACGCAATTTTGAAAACAACTGGATTTCCTCTAAGATTTGAAAGCCGTCCCACACTGGAATCGCGCCTTCTTTTATTAATTTATTTGTCCCTCGTGACTGCTCGCTAAAAATATTTCCCGGTACCGCAAAAACATCTTTTCCTTGTTCAAGCGCAAGCTCTGTTGTGATGAGTGTCCCGCTTTTCAGTGCGGCTTCTGTTACGACAAGCGCTTCGCTTAAACCACTGATAATACGGTTTCGTGCAGGGAAATGCCATTTTTGCACACTTACATATGGTGGATATTCTGTTACGAGTAAATGTTCCTGTGCCATATATGCATTCAACTCTTTATTTTGAGGTGGATAACTATGAAAAAGGCCATGACCTAAAACACCTATTGTCTTTCCACCATATCGGATTGTTGCTTCATGTGCAAGTCGGTCCGCACCTTTCGCAAGTCCGCTCACTATGACATATTGCTCGCGTATTAGCGGTGGTAGAAGGATATTCAATACATGCTCACTATAGCTGGTTGCCGCCCTTGAACCGATGACCGCAATCATTTTCGGTCTGTTCAGTAACTGAATATCGCCTTTTGCATAGAGAACAGCAGGTGCATCGTACAATTCTTTTAAGCGTTGTGGATATAATGGATTCGTGTAGGGGATAGCGATAATATTATGTTGGTCATAATAAGCAGTCATCGACCTTGGTATGAGCTCTTTATAATGTTTGATGAGCTGTGAGGCTTTTTCTTCTTTTATATTTAGCTGAACGGCTAAAAATTTTGGCGAAATATGCAATATTTCGTCGAAATCATCTGTGATTTTCATTAAATTTCGGACTTTTTTCCAGGAGAGAGGAAGAATATAATGCAGTTTCATTAATTGTTCATTTGTTGGGTTGGTCATTACTACACTCCTTTTTAATAGAAGAAATTCAGATGACCGCGGTTTTATTTGTGAGGTAAGCATTGTGTAAAACATAGTATGGCCGATGAATTCGGGCACTTATTCGTCCATCGGTCCCAATGATGGAGACATACGAAAAAGATGTAGCGAGGCGACCGCTACATCTTTCATTTTAATGTGTTTTACAAGCTTCGTACAAGCCTTTTTCTTTGATTACTTTAATCAGTGTTTCACCGATTACAGAAGGCGTCGGAGCTACTTCAATACCTGCTGCATTCATTGCTTTGATTTTCTCAGCAGCTGTTCCTTTACCGCCGGAAATAATGGCACCTGCGTGACCCATACGTTTTCCTGGAGGAGCTGTTTGACCACCGATGAAGCCTACTACCGGTTTGTTCATGTTTTCCTGAATCCATTCAGCAGCTTCTTCTTCAGCTGTACCACCAATTTCACCAATCATGACAACTGCATAAGTTTCAGGATCTTCATTGAATGCTTTTAAGCAATCGATAAAGTTTGTCCCATTTACCGGGTCCCCACCGATTCCAACCGCTGTTGTTTGACCGATTCCCGCTTGAGACAGCTGGTGTACCGCTTCATACGTCAATGTACCAGAACGTGAAACGACGCCTACATGTCCTTTTGTATGGATGTATCCTGGCATGATACCGATTTTACATTCATCAGCTGTAATAACACCTGGACAGTTTGGACCAACTAAACGCGTTTTCTTGCCTTCCATATAGCGTTTAACTTTTACCATATCAAGTACCGGAATATGTTCTGTAATACAGATTGTCATATCCAGATCCGCATCAACTGCTTCGATAATTGCATCAGCCGCAAATGGTGCCGGTACATAAATAACAGATACGTTTGCACCTGTCGCATCGACTGCTTCTTGTACTGTATTGAAAACCGGAACACCTTCGATTTCAAGACCGCCTTTACCTGGTGTTACACCTGCAACGATTTTCGTTCCGTATTCAAGCATTTGTTTTGTATGGAAAAGGGCTGTTTCCCCAGTAATCCCTTGTACGATTACTTTTGTCTCTTGATTAATGAACACACTCATGCCGTTACCCCGCCTTCAGCTTCAACTAATTTCACGATTTTTTGTGCGCCGTCTGCCATTGAGTCAGCTGCCACAATGTTTAAACCAGATTCATTTAACAACTTTTTACCTAGCTCTACGTTTGTTCCTTCTAAACGTACTACTAATGGAACTTCTAAACCGACTTCTTTTGCAGCTGTAATAACCCCTTTTGCAATGATATCGCATTTCATGATTCCACCAAAAATGTTAACGAAAATTCCTTTTACATTTTTGTCCGATAAAATGATTTTAAAAGCTTCTGTTACTTTTTCGGCTGTTGCACCGCCCCCAACATCAAGGAAGTTAGCGGGTGATCCGCCGTAGTAACTAATCGTATCCATCGTCGCCATGGCAAGACCTGCACCATTTACCATACAGCCGATATTGCCGTCTAACGAAATATAACTTAAATCATATTTAGATGCTTCAATTTCTTTTGCATCTTCTTCATCAAAATCGCGTAATTCTACGATATCTTTATGACGATATAAAGCGTTTGCATCAAAGTTGAATTTTGCATCAAGTGCCACTACCTGGTCATCCCCAGTTACAACTAGCGGGTTGATTTCTACTGTTGATGCATCTTTATCGATAAATGCTTTGTAAATACCAAGCATTAACCCTACTGCTTTATTTACTAGCTTAGCAGGAATATTCATATTGAATGCCATACGACGTGCCTGGAAAGCATTTAATCCCGTAACCGGATCAATAATTTCTTTGAAGATTTTTTCCGGATTTGTCTCCGCTACCTCTTCAATATCCATTCCGCCTTCTTCAGAACCCATCATTACTACTCTAGAAGTTGCACGATCTAATACTAAACTTAAGTAATACTCTTTTTTAATGTCCGAACCTTCTTCTATATAAAGACGTTTTACTTCTTTACCGTCTGGACCTGTTTGGTGAGTTACTAAAATTTTGCCTAATAATTCTTTAGAGAAAGAGCGAACTTCATCAAGGTTTTTGGCAATCTTAACGCCCCCTGCTTTACCGCGACCCCCTGCATGAATTTGTGCTTTTACTACTGTTACGTTTGAACCTAGCTCTTTTGCTGCTTTTACTGCTTCTTCTGGTGAAAACGCTACACTTCCTCTTGGAACTGCTACACCGTATTGTCTTAATATCTCTTTCCCTTGATACTCATGGATATTCATGATACATCCTCCCATCGGACATTTGGAAATTATTCTACTAACATAATCTATTTTAAACAATTATTCAGATAATGTCTATATTTGTCACACAAGCATTTTTTAGTTTACTTTATGTCAAAATATTCTTTGTATAGATATTTTCTAATTTTCCGAAAGATATTCTCTACTTAAATACTGGATTTATTTTTATAAGTTAACTTTTGCTTTTCATCCAAATGATAAATAAAGGCAAATACCTCGGCAACCGCTTGATATAATTCTTCCGGGATCGACGTGTTCAAATCAAGCTGGCCTAACAGCTCCACCAGGTTCGGGTCTTCATAAACAGGTACTTCATGCATCGCTGCTTTTTCTAAAATATTTTCCGCAATTTTTCCTTTACCTTTTGCAACGACTGTCGGACCATTGCTTTTTTGAGGATCATAGGAAAGGGCAATCGCTTCTTTTCGGACATATTTTTTTTCGGTCATACGCGGATATCCACCCCTCCTTGCTCATCTTCCTGCTGATTTGACAATTTTGTGACAGTTTTTCCTGCTTGATCTCCAAAAGGCTTGATAAACAATCCGGATAAGGTATATTCCTTTTCCAGCAATCCTGTCTTTAGTGTTCCTTTCAATGAAGTCGCCAATGATTCCAAATTCGGCATATCATTATAGATATTAATTGTGACAACACGGTTCTGTACTTGCATATCAATTACTGTCTGCTGCAATGTTTCCATATTTAAATAGAATAGAATGCGCGCAAAATTGGCATCGATTTTGCCATCTTCTTTCATGCGGCCGTTCCATTGCAATGTCGCATCCATTCTCTTGCCGAAAAAATCCAGCGGCACTTGCATGACAAGCTGATGCTGATGCCCGTTTTCCCCTGACGTGAGCTGCATTCCATTTAGTCTGGACATCACCGTCTCAGCAGCATCTCTTATAGCAACCGGTGTTTGGTTATCCTGAAGAAGCGCTAATAATTGCGGCTTTATTTGCTGGGCAATTGCCTGTATATCCCCTGCCTTATTTGCCAATGCCGCCTCATAGCTGACGCCCAGCCCTTTTAACACCGTCTTTATCGCCTGTTCCATTGCACGGCTATCAACCGCAGCCTGTACTTGACCTTCTGCTTGAGTGAGGGTACTTTGCATCAATGGTTGTGGACTATCGGCCGTCACTTTTACTAAATTGCGCAACAGCTGATCGGCATTCGGTAAATTCGCATCCGGCTTCAGTAATGTAAGCAATTGATCCTTCGCGGCCTGTCCTTGATCATTTTGCATAAATAATCGCGTACTCACATTTTCACTGTATGCGTTTGTCAGTTGCTGCCGCAGTTGATTTACCAATGCTTCCACTGCCGGCTTTGAAGCGGGAATTTGTTCAAAACGTGATAATAATTGCTCTAATTGCTGTTTTTGAGTTGTAGATAGTAAGCTTTCATTACTAATCCATGCTTTTACTTGTTCTAACATCGGCTTTATTTGTTCAGGACTTGTTTGTCCGAGCTGTTGCAGCAGTTGTCCTGCCGAAGCCTGTACCGGGTTCACAGACTGCTGGTTTCCTTGCTGATTAACCGTTTGCCAATTTTGCAAAGTGGCATTTTGCGGTAAAATTCCAGCTTCTTTTAATACCGTCAGCGATTGAAGTTTCGATGCAACAGGTGAATTGTTATCCAACAAATTTTGGGTTGCCCGTGCAAGTAGGATTCCGCCTGTTTCGTTGTTCAACGGCTTTGCCAGCTGGTCAATTTGCTGTAGCAGCGATGATTTGATCGCTTCATTTCCTCCAGACTGGGTTGCCAAGAGCTGCGCTAAATTGGCTAAATTCGCTGACATCCCATCTGTTTTTACTCCTTGTGTCAATGCTTGAAATACGGTATTTGTAAAAGGCATTTTCAGCTCCACCATACGCTGCAGTGCGTGAAGTGCATTATTCTTATCTACTCCTGCAGGCAAGTTTTTCATCCAGCCTTCTGCGGCTAAGAGCTGTTCTTTTGCAAGGGGTAGCTGGGCTTTCATAAAATGTGATAGCACTTGCTGCATTTCATTCGATTTCGGTAAATGCATTGTTTCCATCAACTGTGACATTTGCTGGCCGGCTGTCATGGATTGCGACATCGGTCCTGTCACAACTTTTAATTCCGTTTGCGGATTTGTTGAAGTTACCTGGAAAAAATGCGCATCGCCTACCTTTAAAGGTACTTCCAGCTTTGCCATGAGCTTTTGATTGCCGACTTGGACTTCTGCCATCTGATTCGGGTAGAGCTGCTTGATTGACCCGTGAAATACTTGATCCTGCTTTAACGATAATGGCTGGTTTGCTGTAACTTGCTGTGAAGTATTCGATTGGATTGCATTAAACGATGAGAAGTTCATGCCGTTACTCCCTTCTTTGAAGCATTGATTTAATCGGTTCAAATGTTTTTCGATGATGATCTGTCGGTCCGTATTGGGCGATTGCCTCCAGATGCTGTTTTGTTCCGTAGCCGGCATGCTGCGCAAAACCGTATTGCGGATATTCAAGGTCCAGTTTTTCCATATAGTCATCACGTGCCGTTTTCGCTAAAATGGACGCTGCTGCAATTGCCAGGCTGCGAGCATCTCCCTTTATGATGGATGCTTGCGGAATCGATGTCGAAAGCGTCATCGCATCGGCCAATATGAAATTGGGTGTGACGCCGAGTGTTTCGATACTTTTTAACATCGACTGTCGCGTTGCTTCATAAATATTGAGGCGGTCAATTTCCTCGGCACTTTGAAAATGAACTGAATAATAAAGTGCATGTTTTTTGATCCGTTCAGCAAACTGATTGCGTTTTTCTTTTGATAATTGTTTGGAATCGTTGACGCCAAGCAGTTCCTGACAATAATTCGGCAATATAACGGCCGCTGTTACGACTGGTCCTGCAAGTGGTCCTCTTCCCGCTTCATCTGTGCCTGCGATAAAGGCATTTTCATATGGTAAATAGCTTGCGTCAAATTGCAGTTTTTCATTATGCGCTTGTTGAAGTGCTTCTATCTTTTCCAGACGCTTTTGAAATTGCATCCATGCTTTTTGAACGCCTGCCCGTTCATCCTTTACGATATCATCCATCCATGGCTCGATTTGTGCTGCTGTTTTTAATGCTTCTGTAATCTCTTTAATTGTTTTCATATAAAGTCCTCAAATCTATTACTTCCGTTTTCTTAATATAGAGTTGATTTCCATTCCGGGGCGGACGCTTTCCGCGGGCACGCTTCGAGCCTGTAGTCTCTCCCTCGGTGCTCCTGTCGCTTCGCTTTCGTCGCAAAATAAATTTTGCTGTTCCCGCAGGAAGCTTGCTTGTGACTGTCGCTAACGCTTTCGTCACAGAGAAAATCTTGTAGCGAAAGGCGCTAGCCGTCAGCTAGTGTTTTAGCAGTGCGAAAGGTGAAACCGACAGCACGAACACTCGCCCCCCTCCATTCCAATCAACTTGGCTTTTTATCTAATTTTACTTTCTCTCAATCTTACTGTTATATCGTCTACTTTTCTTATTATAAAAGAAAAAACCTTTCTCAAATAAATGAAAAAGGTTTTGACTGTCTGTTATTCCACTTTATTCGTTGCTTTCTTGCTTTTTCTGGCGATTTAGCGCAGCTGTTTTCTTACGGCGCTCTTCGTTTTCCAGGGCAATCGCTTCTTCCAATTGCTCTTTTTCAAGTTGCTCGGAAACAAAATCAAATGTGAGTTTCCCAAGATTCTGTTCACGAATGTCGCGTACAACTAATACCGACACTTGATCGTAGTCAATCTCTCCGCCTTGTCCAAACACTCGGCGCAGCTTTCCGATTGCATCAAATGTCTCAACCAGTTCTTCGGATACGGATGAAATATTATAACGTTCTTCCATGCGCGTTGGATAGTGTTTTTCTAAAAAACGCAGGCCATATACAGCCAGGTCTTCCATATTCGTAATGGTATCTTTGATTGCGCCAGTTAGAGCAAGCTTGTAGCCGACTTCCTGGTCTTCAAACTTCGGCCATAAAATACCTGGCGTATCAAGAAGTTCAATTTCCTTCCCGACTTTAATCCATTGCTGTGCTTTTGTCACACCTGGCATATTTCCCGTTTTCGCAAGGTTTTTCTTCGCTAAACGGTTGATTAGCGTTGATTTTCCGACGTTCGGAATACCTACAATCATCGCGCGAATGGCACGCGGCTTCATTCCTTTTGATTTCATGCGTTCCCATTTCTCCGCCAAAATCTCCTGAGCAGCCTTTGTAACCGCCTGCAAGCCTTTCCCTTCCAACGAGTTGATTGCTACTGCTTTAAAGCCTCTGTCGGCGAAATATTGAATCCAGCGGCGTGTTTCCTGCTCGTCAGCCATATCTTGTTTATTTAAAATGAGCAGGCGCGGTTTTTGATGGATAACTTCATCGATCATCGGATTACGTGAAGATAATGGTAATCGCGCATCAACCAGTTCAAAAACGATATCGACAAGCTTTAAACTTTCCGATACTTGGCGGCGTGCCTTTGCCATATGTCCTGGAAACCATTGAATTGTCATAATTGTATAACCTCCTGTAAATTACGTACTTCTATTCTCAACAAAAAAATGAGGAGTTTAAACTGCCCCCTCATTTTAGACAATATTTATGATAATAAATATTACTTTACAATCTCAATTTCGTTTAACGGCCAGAAAATGATGCTTGTATTGCCGATAATTTCTTTCTGGTCGACGATTCCTATATGGCGGCTGTCTTTACTGAAGCGGCGATTATCGCCCATTACGAATACATAGCCTTCCGGAATAACATCCAGTGACGGATCGATATCTTTCAGCGAGAAGTCGCCTGTTAAGTTGCCTTCGCTGATTTCGGCTTTATATGCATCCAAATACGGCTCGTCGATCGGTTCACCATTAATGTATAATTGGTCATCCTTATATTCTACAAAGTCTCCTGGAACACCAATGACACGTTTAATATAGTCCTTCTGTTCAGGTGCGTGGAATACGACGATATCAAAACGATTGGGTTCGCCGATTTTATAGCTGAATTTGTTGACGATCATGCGATCACCATTTTCAAGGGTAGGCATCATTGAATCCCCGTCTACTACAATCGGTGTAAATAAAAAGTAACGAATAAATGCGGCAATCGCAAACGCAATCAGTAGAGCTTTCGTCCATTCCCAAAGCTCATTTTTTTCTTTTTCAGTTTTTTCCACGTAGCTATCCCCCTTGCTCATCACATTTATTGTATACGAAATATGTATATCAAGCAAAAATCTAATCTAAATTATTACGTCATATTATCTATAGTTTATTGTCAAATTCACATGTTAATACACATTTTTATTTAAAGAAAGAAAGGGACTTGTATATACAAGCCCCCTCCTAAAAAGTTCTTATCGAATTTCTTTAATACGAGCAGCTTTACCACGTAAGTTACGTAGGTAGTAAAGTTTAGCACGACGTACTTTACCTTTACGTACTACTTCTAACTTAGCGATTTTTGGAGTGTGTACTGGGAAAGTACGCTCTACACCAACACCGTAAGAAATTTTACGTACTGTGAAAGTTTCGCTAATTCCGCCACCACGACGTTTAATAACTACACCTTCGAATAATTGGATACGCTCACGAGTACCCTCAACGATTTTAACGTGTACCTTAACTGTGTCACCTGGTTTGAATGTAGGTAAGTCTGAACGTAATTGATCTTTAGTGATCTCTGTAATAATGTTTGACATTGTTTTCTCTCCTTAGACAGATGCTCATGCACGCTAATTTAAGCCACAGCGGAACACCGTAATTCAGTGCTTACATTGAAGCACAAAATGAATCTTACCATAATTGTTATAGGCTTGCAAGTAGTTTTGCTTTACATTTCATTCTTAATTTTTTCGATTATTTTCTTTTGCTTGTCCGTTAATTCAAGGGCATCCAATAAATCCGGTCTGCGCTCCAATGTGCGCTTGAATGACTGTTCTTCACGCCACGCATCGATTTTCGCATGATTCCCAGATAACAGTATATCGGGCACTTTCATCCCTCTAAAATCAGCTGGACGTGTATAATGGGGATGCTCTAATAAACCTGTCGAAAATGAATCCTGAATATGTGAATCCTCTTGACCCAATACACCCGGCAATAAACGTACAACCGCATCGATTACCGTCATCGCAGGCAGCTCTCCGCCTGTTAAAACAAAGTCGCCGATCGAAATCTCATCCGTGACAAGATGTTCGCGGATTCGCTCATCATAGCCTTCATAATGGCCGCAAAGGAATACTAAATCTTCTTCTTTTGCAAGCTCCTCTGCCTTCTTCTGCGTAAAGCGCTCGCCTTGCGGACACATGAGGATGACACGTGGCTTGCGGCCTTCAGTAATGGCTTCTACAGCATTGAACATCGGTTCCGGCTTTAATACCATTCCCGCTCCCCCGCCGTATGGGTAATCGTCCACTTGTTTGTGCTTGTTCTCACTGTATTCCCGGATATCGGTTACTGCCAGTTCAACAGCACCTTTTTCCTGAGCTTTTTTTAAAATGGATGAACCGAACACACCTGTGAACATATCAGGAAATAAACTTAATACGTGAATCTTCATTCCAACAAACCTTCCATTACGTGAATTACAATTTTCTTCTCATCGACATCAATATCTTTTACGATATCTTCAATGAAAGGAATGTAATGCTTCTTACCGTTTTGCGCTTTAATTTCCCATACATCGTTTGCGCCTGTTTCTAAAATATCGGTAACAACGCCGATCAGTTCGCCTTCCTCCGAAAACACTTCACAATCTTTAATTTCAAAGTGGTAGTATTCATTATCTTCAAGCTCATCTTCCGCCAATTGGTCCATTGATACTTTTAATAGACCTTCTTTAAATGGTTCCACTAAATTAATGTTTTCCATACCTTCAAACGTCACCAAAATAAAGTTTTTATGGCGTCTTGATGAACTGATCGTTACCCAAGTCGGCTTTTTGTCATCTTTTTTAAATGCCGCCAGTTTCGAGCCTACCGCAAAACGTTCTTCTTCAAAGTCCGTTGTCGATAAAATTCGCAGCTCCCCGCGAATACCATGTGTATTTACAATACGTCCTACATTAAACCATTCCATGTATATTCCACCTCTAATATCCCGTTGATTTTAAATGAAGGTGGACGCTTTCCGCAGGCGTGAGGCCAACAGGATATTGGTCACAAAAGCGTTACCACAGGACGTGGCGTTTTAGCTTTTGTTCCTAGTCTCAGGCGTCACGCTATTCCCGCAGGAGTCGCTACCTCCATTCCAATCAACTAGTCGTTTTATTTAATAAAATACCGCTGATTGAATTATCATAACAAAAAAAGAAGGGTTAGCAAAATGCCACCCTTCTTTTACTAATCCAATATATCGACATACGTCTTTTTCTTCTGGTGGCCGCCCGCTGCTGAGTACACAATCGTACGAATTGCCTTCGCAACACGTCCTTGCTTGCCTATTACTTTCCCTCGATCCTCTGGATGAACAAAAAGCTTATAAACAACTCGATTGGAAGTTTCGTCCGTCTCAATACGAACGTCTTCCGGATAATCGACTAACGGTTTCACAATTGCTTCAATCAGCTGCTGCATAATGCCACCTCCGAATTAATCATTGAATTATTTGCTGTATTTAGCGTTATGGAATTTTTCCATGATACCTTGTTCTGAGAACAGGTTACGTACAGTATCAGATGGTTTTGCACCATCAGTTAACCATTTAAGAGCTTTCTCTTCATCGATTTGTACTGTAGCTGGAACTGTAAGTGGATTGTAAGTACCTACTGTTTCGATTTGACGACCGTCACGTGGTGAACGAGCGTCTGCAACTACGATACGATAGAAAGGAGATTTTTTAGCTCCCATACGTTTTAAGCGAATTTTAACTGCCATTTTAATAGCACCTCCGAATAAGTTTCACACAAGATATTATATTAGCAATGTCTTGATGGTTTGTAAAGTGTTTTTTCTTAACACCTTATTTTTTATTTAAATAATGAATCAAAACCAGGCATTTTCATCTTCTTTTTACCTTTACCTTGCGCCATACCTGTCATTTGTTTCATCATTTTTTTCATTTCTTCAAACTGCTTCAGCAAGCGGTTTACTTCCTGAATTGACGTCCCTGAACCTGTAGCAATACGCTTTTTGCGGCTCGCCGAAATGATTTCCGGGTTTGTCTTTTCAGTTGGTGTCATCGAATAGATAATCGCTTCGATGCGTCCCATCTGCTTTTCATCGACTTTAACATTGTCAAGGCCTTTCATTTTGTTTGCACCTGGAATCATTTTCAATAATTCATCAAGTGGTCCCATTTTCTTCACGGCTTGAAGTTGTTCGATAAAGTCATCAAACGTAAAGCTCTGTGTCATGAACTTTTCTTCCAGCTCTTTTGCCTTTTCCATATCTACATTGGCCTGTGCTTTTTCGATCAGTGACAGTACATCACCCATCCCTAAAATACGTGAAGCCATACGCTCTGGATGGAATGGTTCCAGCGCATCCATCTTTTCACCCATACCGACAAATTTAATCGGTTTCTCTGTAACAGAGCGGATTGACAGCGCCGCACCACCACGAGTATCGCCGTCGAGTTTTGTTAAGACAACGCCCGTAATGCCGACTGCTTCATTAAAGCTTTGCGCAACATTTACAGCATCTTGACCTGTCATCGCATCAACTACTAAGAATACTTCGTCCGGCTCTTTTAAACCGCGAATGTCTTTCAGTTCCTGCATCAGCTCTTCATCAATATGAAGACGACCGGCTGTATCGATCAATACAACGTCCAGATGCTCTTCTTTTGCATGCTCGATTGCCTGACGTGCAATTTCAACAGGTGAAACATCCGTACCTAGTGAGAATACCGGCAGAGATAACTGTTTCCCTAGTGTCTGTAATTGCTGAACAGCGGCTGGACGGTAAATATCTGCTGCTACTAGCAATGGTTTTTTATTATATTTTTTACGTAATACATTCGCCAACTTACCTGTAGTCGTCGTCTTACCTGCACCTTGTAAACCAACCATCATAATGACAGTCGGAGGACGGTTGCTGAATTTAATCGGGCTTTGTTCGCCACCCATTAAATTCTTCAATTCATCCTGTACAATTTTGATGACTTGCTGACCAGGTGTTAATGATTTCATGACGTCGACACCGACTGCACGCTCACTAACTTTTTTAACGAATTCTTTAACTACCTTTAAGTTTACGTCCGCTTCGATTAAGGCAAATCGGACTTCACGCATCATTTCTTTAACGTCTTGTTCCGTAACTTTCCCTTTACCTTTAATCTTTTGGATCGTACCTTGGAGTCGCTCTGCTAAACCTTCAAAAGCCAACTCGTTCGCCCCCTAATCCGATTCCTTCAGTTGTTCAACTAATGCCAGTTTCGCTTCTTTCGTAGAAGCCTCATCCTCAATCGCATCCGCCAATTGTTTTAATACAATTTGACGTTGTTGAAACTTTTCGAATAAATTTAGTTTTTCTTCATATTCTTCAAGCATCGCCTCAGTACGGCGAATATTATCGTAAACAGCCTGACGCGAAATGTTATAACTTTCGGCAATTTCTCCTAACGAGTGATCGTCCAAGTAATACAGTTCCATATAGCTGCGCTGTTTATCAGTTAATAACGCTTGATAAAAGTCGAAGAGAAAGTTCATGCGTGTTGTTTTTTCAAGTAGCATTTTTATCTCTCCAATCATAATTTGTCTATCTTATCATAATCTTGTGAGCAGTTACTGTCAAGGCAATCCCCTTGTCCGTAGGGATAACCTTTTTCTTTCAATATAAAAAAAGCAATTCGTAAAAATTATACGAATTGCTTTTGGAATATAATTGTTATTCTTCTGCTTTTTCCAGTTCTTTTTCCAGTCCTTCGGCAAATAAACCATAGACATAACGTTCTGCATCAAACGGCTGCAGGTCGTCCATTTTTTCACCAAGTCCTACAAATTTAACAGGGATGTGCAGTTTGTTGCGGATCGCCAATACGATACCGCCTTTTGCCGTACCATCCAGTTTTGTTAAAACGATACCTGTTACATTCGTTACCTCTTTGAACATTTGAGCCTGAACAAGCGCATTTTGGCCTGTTGTCGCATCCAATGCAAGGAGTACTTCATGCGGTGCATCCGGAATTTCACGTGAAATTACACGATGCACTTTTTCAAGTTCGTTCATTAAGTTAACTTTATTTTGCAGACGGCCGGCAGTATCGCAGATTAAAATATCGACACCACGTTTTTTTGCTGCACGAATCGCATCATACATTACTGCTGCAGGGTCTGAACCTTCTGACTGTGCGATAACTTCTACACCGACACGGTCACCCCATACTTGCAGCTGCTCAATGGCACCGGCACGGAATGTGTCTCCCGCTGCCAGCATCACAGATTTCCCTTCTGATTTTAAACGGTGCGCCAATTTACCGATTGTCGTAGTCTTTCCGACACCATTTACACCAACGAATAAAATAACCGTTAAATCGCCGCTCTGCTGAATATTTAACTCTGTTAAATTTTCTTCACCAGATTCATAAATTTCAACAAGCTTTTCGGAAATGATCGCCTGAATTCCGTTCGTATCTTTAATGTTTTGGCGCTGTACTTCAAAACGTAATTTATCCATTAATTCCATTACTGTTTCAAAGCCGACATCCGCTTGCAGCAGAACATCTTCCAGCTCTTCAAAGAAATCTTCATCTACTTTACGATAACGTGCAACTAAATCGTTTACTTTAGAAGTGAAAGAATTACGTGTTTTTTCCAATCCCGCTTTAAACTTCTGAGTGATCGACCAGGCAGACTGCTTTTGAGGTTGCTCCTCTACTTCTGTGTCCGATTGATTGGCAGTCTCTTCTTCAACAGGCTCCACTTCAGCAATTTCCGGCTGTTCAATTATTTCGTCTTGCTCTTTTTCGGCAATTTGTTCAGTTTCGGATTTTTCTTCCTCTACCGTTTCAATTAATTGATTTTCTTCTTGTACTTCTTGTTCTTGTTCATCAAGCGGTAACAGATCCGCCTGTTGCTCTTGTTGCTCTTGCAGTTCTTTTTGTTCACTGTTACCTGCCAGTTTTTCTTTCAGTCGCTTAAAAAAACTCATCTTCCGCCACTCCCTTGCGCTACTAATTCAGCATGTTCTTCCAGTTTTACCGATACAAGTTTCGATACACCCGACTCTTGCATTGTAATACCGTACAGAACATCTGCTCCTTCCATCGTGCCTTTACGGTGCGTAATGACGATGAATTGAGTATGCTCACTAAATTTACGTAAATATTCACTATAACGCACAACATTCGATTCATCCAATGCTGCCTCAACCTCATCCAAAATACAGAATGGAACAGGTCGTGTATTTAAAATCGCAAACAATAAAGCAATAGCTGTTAATGCACGTTCACCGCCCGAAAGCAGGCTTAAGCTTTGCAGTTTTTTCCCTGGCGGCTGGGCAATAATTTCAATGCCTGTCTCTAACATATTAGTAGGATCCAACAGCACCAGGTCAGCCGTACCGCCGCCAAACAGCTCTCTGAACGAAATGACGAACTGTTTACGAATCTGCTTAAATGTTTCACTGAATCGCTCTGTCATTTCTTCATCCATCTCGCCGATTGCTTTGTGCAGCGTATCTTTTGCAGCGACCAAATCTTCTCGTTGTTCACTTAAAAATGTATAGCGCTCCTGAACACGCTCATATTCCTCAATCGAAGTCAAATTGACCGGACCAAGTTCTTCAATCGATTGTTTCAGCAGCTTCACTTTCCGACGGACTTGTTCTTCGTCTTCAATGCTGATTGCTTCTTCTTGAGCAGATAAAACATCAAGTTCATACTGCTCGAGTAATTGCTCTTGCAAACTATTCATTTCAAATTCGATTCTGCTGCATTTCAGTTCCAGTGCACGCAATGCATCAACATAGCTTTTGTGTACACGCTGTATTTCCTGCAGGTGAATTTCGTTTTCCGTAACTTGATCATGCAAAGTTGAACGCATTGTACGGTTCTTTTGAATAATTTCTGTCAGTGCGTCTTTTTTCTCCGTCCATTCGACAATTGTTTGGGCTAATTCTTCTGCTGAAGGTCCATTTAAGCCATCTTCAGATTCTACCCAGTCGATTTCCCGGGAAATTTTTTCGACATTTCCCTGTGCTTTAGACAAATTGAGTTCTATTCCTGCAATCGATGCCTGTACTTGCGTTAATTGTTCTTGAGCAACCGCGAGTTCAGATCTCTTTTGTGCTAACTGTTCACGCAACACATCTTTTTGCGTTTCACTCTGTGCCTTAGCAAGTGTCAGTTCATCGACCGTTTGCTGAATTTCCTGTAATTCTTTACTTAACTCAGTCAATCGCGATTGTGCAGCTGACTGCTGTTCATTTAAAGACTCTTTACGTGTCGATAATGAAGTTTGCTCCGACTGCGTAATCGTTACCGTCGTCTGTAAGTTCTTCACGATCATATCGAGTTCCATAAGCTTCGAACGGTGAATTTGCTCTTGCTCACGCAATGATTCACCTTGCAGCTTCAACTCTTCCAATGAATGTCGCAATGATGCAATCTGTTCTTTTTTTGTCGCTACCGTTTGCTCAGCAGATTGGATTGTAGATTCCATACCGGCCAATGTCGTAACGAGCTTATCAAGTTCTGCTTTACGCGAGAACAATGAACTTTGCTGCTTTACGGCACCACCTGTTAAGGAACCACCAGCATTTACGATGTCCCCTTCAAGTGTAACAACGCGGTACTTAAATCCGCATAAACGGGCAATTTGACTCGCGCCTTCCAAAGAAGATGCAACTAATACATTGCCTAAAAGGTTTTCTATAATTGTTGTATTTTCCTGTGCATAATTCACTAGTTCATATGCCAGTGCAACATAGGCAGGATGTGATTGAATATCGCTCAGTTGCTGTGCATGGATTTTCCGTGAACGCATAACTGTTTTCGGTAAAAATGTTGCACGACCTGCACGTTTTTGCTTCAACCAGCCAATCGCTTTTTGGGCATGCTGTTCATTTTCTGTCACAATATGCTGCGAAGCTGCACCTAATGCTGTTTCAATTGCCTGCGAGTATTTCGCCTCAACTTGAATCAGCTCGGCTACCGCACCTTCTATCCCTTGCAGTTCTTTACGGTCCCGCGCTAAAAGAACTTCCTTAACACCATGGAAGAAGCCTGAAAAATCAGCTTCAAGTTCAGCCAATGTTTCTTTACGTGCCTTTAATTGCTGATGATGCTGATAAGCTTTATACAATAACGCTTGTTTTTCATCCAGATCGGCAGTTGCCGATTTCAACTGAACCTGCATAACATCAAAATGACTAAGCTGTTCTTTTACAGACAGTTCTGCCTGTTCAAGCGCACGTTCTGTCACTTCTTTTGCCATGAGTGCTTCAGTCAGTTCTTTTTGGATTTCAGAAGAACGACCTGACATTCGCTCTACAGATGCCTGTTCCTGTGAAAGTTGCTGATCAATATGCTTTAATTCATTTTTTACTGTCGCTTCTTCGTTAAGTAAGTTAATGTACGTATTTTTCGCATCTTCAATTTCCTGCTCGATTTCTGAAGCAGAACGTGTTAAAGCTTGCTCAACCTGCTTTAATGCCGAACGGATTTCGGTAACGATTTTTTGCTTTTCTGTAAACTGACCGCGTTTTTCACGCTCAGCCTCCAGCAATTCTTTTACCATATTGGAAGCTTCCGTTAAGCTTTCACGCAGTTGCTGAATTTGTTTTTCGGCATTTGAACGCTTTTCGTTAAAGAGTGCTTTTCGGCCTTCCCAGCGCTCTACTTCCGCACTTGCCTCAACAAGCTGTTCTTGAGAACTGTCCAGCACTTCATCAATTGCTTTTAACTCTGTACGCATTTTGCGCAATTGTTGTTCAACTGTCGCAATTTCAGCTGCCTGTTCTTTTTCGGTTGCTGTTAATTTCCGCTGTTCTTCAGTATAGCCTTGCAATACTTTCCCGTTCGCACGGATATCATGAACCATTAATGCTATATCAAAATCTTTCAGTTCTTCCGTCATTCGCACATAATCTTTCGCGCTCGACGCCTGAATTTTCAATGGTTCCAGACGCTGATCGATTTCATGCAAAATATCGAGAACCCGATTTAGGTTTTCATCTGTTTCTACAAGTTTGTGCTCTGCTTTTTTCTTGCGCTGCTTATATTTTAAAACACCTGCAGCCTCTTCAAAAATACTGCGGCGGTCATCTGGACGGCTGTTTAGAATTTCATCAACCCGTCCTTGCGAAATAATGGAAAAGGCTTCTTTCCCAAGACCCGAATCCATAAACAAGTCTGTAATATCTTTTAGACGGCATTGCTGGTTATTCAGTAAATATTCACTTTCACCTGAGCGATAAACCCGTCTTGTCACACTTACCTCTGTATAAGGTATCGCTACTTGCTCATCCGTATTATCTAAAACGAGTGTAACTTCCGCAAAGTTCAGTGCTCTTCTCGATTCACTTCCTGCAAAAATAACGTCTTCCATTTTGGCTCCGCGCAGACTTTTGGCAGACTGCTCTCCTAAAACCCACCGGATTGCATCTGTTACATTACTTTTCCCACTACCATTTGGTCCTACTACTGCAGTAACACCAGGTACAAAATCAATCCCGATACGTTCGGCAAATGATTTAAAGCCTACTACTTCGAGTCTTTTAAGGAACATGTTATTCCTCCTCTTGCTTTGACTGCTTAAGCATCAGCATGGCACTTTGTGCTGCTTGCTGCTCAGCCTCTTTCTTTGATTTTCCACGGCCAATACCTAACTCCTGGCTGTTTAACAATACGCGTGAAACGAATGTTCGATTATGCGCTGGTCCTTTTTCATCAACAATCTCATAATGTAAAAGGCCGTTGTTTGTTTGTTGAATAATTTCTTGTAATTGACTTTTAAAATCCATCACATGCGAAAAAGCACCGACTTCAACTTTAGGGAATACGACACGTTCTAAAAATGCGACAACTACTTCCAGACCTTGATCTAAATAAAGAGCTCCGACAAATGATTCAAATACGTCAGCAAGCAATGCCGGACGTTCACGACCACCTGTTAATTCTTCACCTTTACCTAATAAAACAAATTGCCCGAAGTTCAGTTCATTCGCAAAAACAACTAGTGATGGCTCACAAACGATTGATGCACGTAATTTCGTAAGTTCCCCTTCGCTCATATGCGGAAATTTTTCAAATAAATATTTTGATACAGATAACTCTAAAACTGCGTCCCCTAAAAATTCTAATCGCTCGTTATCCGTAAATAATTTGCGGCGATGCTCATTCACATAAGATGAATGTGTAAATGCTTGATATAATAAATCTTTATTCTGGAAATGAATGTTCATTTCGTTTTCTAAAACTTCAAATTGTGATTTTACTTTTTCAGGGAGTACCCCGGGTTTCTGGTTGTTCCCTTTTTTTCTATAGGTCATGTACTTTCTGCCTTCCTTCTAGTTTCTATCGTTTAGTTTACCTTGTTCTATAGCAATGTGCAAAGGGTATCAGTCAAATTCCTATCAAATTTCGTTTTATTTGTTCACTCCACTAGAAACTGCTATTTAACGCAATTTTCAGACGTAAAAAAGGCTGTACAAAAGTCGTTTTGACCTCGTACAGCCTTATGTTTTATAAATGAATTAGCTAATTTTGCTTTCGATGTATGAAATTGCATTACCAACTGTTGCAATTTTTTCTGCATCTTCATCAGAAATTTCCATATCGAACTCATCTTCAAGTTCCATTACTAACTCAACAACATCTAATGAATCTGCACCTAAATCCTCACGGAATGATGCTTCTAATTTCACTTCGCTTTCGTCAACGCCTAAACGGTCAACGACTACTTTTGAAACACGCTCAAATACTGTAGACAAATCAGTCACCTCCCCTCAATGAATCTGGCTCCGTTGATTTCCGTTCCGGGCACGCTTTCCGCGGGCGTGAGGCCAACACGATGTTGGTCACAAAAGCGTTGCCATAGGACGTGGCGCTCTTAGCTTTTGTTCCTAGTCTCAGGCGTCACGCTATTCCCGCAGGAGTCGGCCCTTCACTCCAATCAACTAGACACTGCTTATATTACAATAATCTTAAGCCATTACCATGCCGCCGTCTATTTGCAGTGTTTGGCCTGTAATGTAATTAGAACTGTCTGATGCGAAAAATACGACAGCTTTGGCGATATCTTCCGGTTGGCCCAATTTTGCCAACGGAATTTGTTTAAGCATACCTTCTTTCAAATCTTCCGGTAAGCCTTCTGTCATTTCCGTTGTAATAAAGCCTGGAGCAATAGCATTGACTAAAATATTACGTGAAGCAAGCTCCTGCGCAGTTGTTTTCGTTAAACCGATGACACCCGCTTTTGCCGCTACATAGTTTGCCTGTCCGGCATTACCTGCAACTCCGACGATCGAAGAAATATTAATGATGCGACCTGCACGCTGCTTCATCATTTGTCGCGTTACAGCTTTTGTACAAAGGAACACACCTTTTAAATTCGTATTGATGACATCATCCCATTCGTCATCTTTCATACGCATTAACAAATTGTCGCGCGTGATGCCCGCATTGTTCACTAAAATATCAATCGAACCGTACGTATCAAGCGCCGATTTCATTAAGTTCTGCACAGAATCCGCGTCTGCTACATTCGCCTGAACAGCAATTGCTTCGCCGCCATTTGCTTTAATTTCTTCTACTACTTTCTGTGCCTTTTGCTCGCTCCCGCTGTAATTGACAACGACTTTTGCACCTTCACTTGCCAATTGTAATGCGATTGCGCGACCAATGCCACGAGATGCCCCTGTTACAACTGCACATTTCCCTGTTAAACCCATTGTTTCCACTCCTTTGATGCCTCAACAACTTGTGTTAAACTCGCCTCATCATATACACAGTAAGTTTGTACATTGCGGTCGATTTTTTTCACTAAGCCTGATAATACTTTTCCAGGTCCGCATTCGATAAAGACTGTTACCCCTTCAGCAATAAGCTTTTCAATGTTTTGCTGCCATTGTACAGAGCTTGTTACTTGGGCAACCATTTCTTCTTTTATTGCTTCCACCGTTGTTAAAAGCTCTGAAGTTACATTGCTCACTACCGGAATTTTTGGTTCCTGCAATGGTAAATTTTCTACTGTATCTTTTAAATTATGTGCCGCTTTCTGCATTAATGAACTATGGAAAGGACCGCTCACGACTAATGGTAAAGCTCGTTTTGCTCCCGCTTCCTTCGCTCTTATACATGCCTCGTCAACACCTTGTTTCGTCCCTGAAATCACAATTTGGCCCGGACAGTTGAAGTTCGCCACTTGAACGACTTCTCCTTCAGCGGATACTTGTTGGCAAATGGCGTCCAGCTTTTCTCCATCTAACGCCAATATAGCTGCCATTGCTCCTTGACCTGCAGGTACTGCCTCGTCCATAAATACACCCCGCCTATGAACTGTTTGAACTGCATCTTCAAAATCAATTACTCCTGAAATGACAAATGCACTGTATTCTCCTAATGAATGTCCCGCAGTATATTGCGGTGCAATACCGGCTTCAATCAGCTTGTTTGCGATCATCACCCCTGATGTCAATAAAGCTGGCTGAGCATGGTATGTCAGTGTTAATGTTTCTTGCGGACCGTTCAGCATATAGTCCGACAGTGGAAGGTTCAACACTTCGTTTGCTCGTTCATAATACTGTTTGCTTACTTCATCATTCGCAACAAACTCCGCACCCATCCCTACAGTTTGTGAACCTTGTCCTGGAAAAATAAAAGCAACTTTTGTCATTTGATAATCCCCTTTGTGAAAAAGCTTATTCTGGCTTTGGCAATTGCTCAATTTTTTTAGTAATTGTTTCGCATACTTTATGCTCTACCATAATTGTCGCTTGACGAATTGCACTGTAAATCGCACGTGCATTCGAAGAGCCATGCGCCTTAATAACAGGTGCTTTCAGGCCGAATAAAGCCGCACCACCGTATTCAGTATAATCCATTTTATCTTTTAACTGCTTCAAGTCGTTTTTTACTAATGCAGCAGCAATCTTTGTTTTTGTTGTAGCAAATAATGCATCCTTCAACATTTTGAAAACCGTACCCGCTGTACCTTCGATTGTTTTCAGCACCATATTGCCTGTAAACCCATCCGTTACGACAACATCTGCGACCCCATTCAGTAATTCGCGTGCTTCCACATTACCTTCAAAGTTGAAATCCGCTTCTTTCATTAATGTGAATGCCGATTTAGTTAATTCATTACCTTTTTTATCTTCCGTTCCGATATTCAATAGTCCAATACGTGGTGATTTTTGACCGCGTACTTGCTTCACATAAATATCACCCATGATTGCGTACTGTAATAAGTTTTCAGGTTTTGCATCTGCATTCGCCCCTAAATCAAGCATTAGGAAGCCGTCACCATTCATCGTCGGTAATGTTGTTGCTAATGCAGGACGTGCGACCCCATCAATACGTCCTACTTTGAAAAGTCCGCCTGCCATTAAAGCACCCGTATTCCCAGCCGATAAACAAGCGTCCGCTTTTCCTTCAGCAACTGCATCCAGCATACGTGCCATTGAAGAATCTTTTTTACGGCGTACTGCGCGTGCCGGATCATCTTCTCCCTCTACAACTTCACTGCAATGAACAACCGTCAGGCGATCATGGTTCTTTAAGTAAGGCGCCATTTTCTGTTCATCGCCATACAGATCAATTGTTAATTTCGGAAAATCTTCAAGCGCCATGAAGACACCTTCCACGATTGCTTTTGGTGCGTTATCTCCGCCCATACCATCTACTGCTATTTTCATGTTGTTTCTTCACCTTTCATCCGATACATTTCAAACTCTCCTTTGAAAACTAGTTCATTATCAACAGAAGAAGTTACTTCGATAAATGTACGGTTTTTATCAGGGTTTTTCCCTTTTACAACGGCCTTCGTTACGACACGATTACCTGCTCGAACCGGTTTCACGAAAGCTACATTTGATTTTACAGTAAGGGCAAGCTCATCATCAATTACTGCAACCGCCAAAGAATTGGCCTGTGCAAATAGATGGTGACCGCGCGCTATGCCATTGCGCTGGAAAACATGCTCTTCTCCAACATCAAATATTGAAATTGCCCGGTTATCCAGCTCTATATCAATAATTTCACCGATGACTTCATCGAGTGGCAACGATTTTACTTCATCATATTTTTTAGCAGCAACATCTTTAATACGTTCACGCAATTCCGGAATAGCGAGTTCCATGCGATCCAATCGAATTGTTTGAACGCTCACATTAAATTCAGCTGCTAATTGTTCATCTGTCACGAAAGGATTGTCTGCGATCTGCTCAGTCAATAACGACTGTCGCTCTTTTTTGGAACGCTTCATCGTATTTGTTACCTACCTTTAATTTTCTAAAAGATTAGTATTAGCACTTGGTACTAATATCAATATACATGTATAAAAAAAAGAACGCAACAACTTTTTGTCGCGTTCTTGAAATCTTATGCTTCAAGGCTTAGCTGCCACAGCACCCCGAACTTGTCTTTCACCTGACCATAGCACTTGCTCCAAAAGGTCTCCTGTAACTCCATTACAACCTTTCCGCCTACTTTTAAACCATCGAAAATATACCGGATTTCCTGCTCGTCTTTTGATGTATAGGCAATGCTAATATTATCCCCTACCGTTACTTGCGGAGAGCCCGGATACGTATCGGAAAACATCATTTGACCTTCCTGCAATTCAATTTGCGCATTCATGACCAGATCTTTTGCTTCTGGTGGAATAGGGTTCTCAGGGTTTGGCGGTAATTCTCCAAATGTTGAAATCGTTACACTTTTGGCGTTAAATAATTCTGCATATAACACCACTGCCTCTTTTGCTTGTCCATTTAGTACAAAATACGGATACATGTTTCCCATCTTATAACCTCTTTTCAGCATTTTTAAGTAGCTTAAATAGTTTTCCACCAAATACAGGTTCTAATCGTTTAATCGATCCGTTCTCCTTGCAGAACGCCGGAAGCCGTTAAATCCTCCCGTAAAAATTCATATTCCGGATCTTGCCAGAATGCTTCATCATAGAGCATTTTTTCGGCATCCTGTCTTGCTGTTTCAAGTGCCCGGTAATCATGAACAAGATCTGCCAGTTTAAATTCCGGCAACCCGCTTTGTCGTTTACCGAAGAAATCCCCTGAGCCGCGCAATTCCAAATCTTTTTCAGCCAGGCGGAAACCGTCATTCGTCTCGGTCATACTCATCATACGTTCTTTTCCTTCATCTGTTTTCGGATCAGCAATCAGTACACAATAAGATTGATGTTCTCCCCGGCCAACACGTCCGCGCAGCTGGTGAAGCTGAGCTAAACCAAAACGCTCGGCATCATAAATTGTCATGAATGTCGCGTTTGGAACGTTTACCCCAACTTCGACAACAGTTGTCGATACAAGTACATGAATTTCTCCATCACTGAACGCTCGCATGACCGTATCTTTTTCGTCCGAATGCAATCGACCGTGCATCAGGCCGATTTCAAAACGGTTGCCGAAATATGCCTTTAATTGTTCATAAGCTTCCACTGCATTTTGTACATCGAGTTTATCGGATTCTTCGATTAATGGAGCAATGACATACGCTTGGCGGCCTGCTTCAAGTTCTTGGGTCATGCGCATCAGCACACTGTTCAGCTGTTCTTTTTTCAGCCAATGCGTTTCAATTTCTTTCCTTCCTGCAGGCAATTCATCAATAATCGAAACATCCATCTCGCCAAAAGCTGTAATGGCTAACGTACGAGGAATAGGTGTTGCGGTCATGAAAAGCACATCCGGATTTTCACCTTTTTCACGCAGTACACGACGCTGTTCTACACCAAACCGGT
Source organism: Solibacillus sp. FSL W7-1324 (assembly GCF_038008025.1). Classification (NCBI taxonomy): domain Bacteria; kingdom Bacillati; phylum Bacillota; class Bacilli; order Caryophanales; family Caryophanaceae; genus Solibacillus; species Solibacillus sp. FSL W7-1324. The sequence goes on along the minus strand of NZ_JBBOYH010000001.1, from coordinate 1,016,651 downwards.
GTTGCTCATCCGTAATGACAAAGCCTAATTTTTTGAATTCGACATCTGGCTGGATAAGTGCATGTGTCCCAATGAGAATATCGATTTCTCCTGCTGCGAGCTGCGCTAACAATTCACGGCGTGCCTTTGTTTTTGTGGAGCCCGACAATAATGCGATCTTAACACCGATCGGATCAAACCACATATGCAGGTTTTCAGCATGCTGCTCGGCTAAAATTTCGGTCGGTGCCATTAAAGCCCCTTGATAACCTGCCGTTACAGCGGCATATAGACCGATTGCCGCAACAACCGTCTTCCCTGATCCAACATCCCCTTGAAGTAGACGATTCATACGTTGCGGCAGCAGTAAATCTTTGCATATTTCATTGACAACCCGCTTTTGGGCCCCTGTTAATTCATACGGCAGAGTTGAAATAAATTCCTTTAATTTTTCCAGGTCAAAGCGGACGGATATCCCTTTTTCATTTTCCTTATTTGCTTTTCTCAATGCTTGAATACGCAGCTGGAACTGCAGTAATTCCTCATAAACGAAGCGGCGGCGCGCCTGTTTTGCATGGTCTGCACTTTGCGGGAAATGTACCCCTTCGAGCGCTTCTTGAATATTCAATAACTGGTAGTTATCGCGCAGATAGTGCGGCAATGTTTCAGGTAATTGATCCTTCACGGTATCCAATGCTTGGCGCATATATTTACGGAAGCGCTTTTGCTGAATATTCCCTTTTAAGCTGTAGACAGGCTCAAAATCAACTTGTTCTGTTTTCGGTCCGAACGTCACGGACGAACCGACAATCACTTGGCGACCGCGATCCCATTTCCCGGTAACCGTAATGATGCCGCCGGTTGAAATTTTTTGCCGTAAATAATTTTGATTGAAAAACACAACTTTAATTAAATGTCTTCCTGCAAGAGCCGTAAATTGCAGTCGTGACTTGTTTTTCCCTAAAAACAATACGGTCGGTTCACTTTCGACACGTGCTTCAATCGTTACACGCTCATTATGCGGTGTTTCAGTCAAATCTTTTAATCGAAAATCTTCATGGCGGTATGGAAATGTCCAAATCAAGTCATGGATTGTCTCGATGCCAATTTTCATTAAATTTTCGGCTGTTTCTTTTCCGATTCCCTTTAATTGTGAAACTGGCTCATGAATCATTGTTGACACTTCCTTCCTTTACGAGTTTTAATAATTTAACAATATCATAAAATGGGTGCATACGTTCCCTCATAAACTAAAAAAGCCAAGGCAAACCCAAAAATAACATTTTTCTCTATGAGAAAAATGTTATTTTTTCGCTGTGCGTAAAAATTGATTTCCATTCCGGGGACGCTTTCCGGGGGCGTGAGGCCAACACGATGTTGGTCACAAAAGCGTTGCCACAGGACGTGGCGTTCTTAGCTTTTGTTCCTAGTCTCAGGCGTCACGCTATTCCCCCAGGAGTCGCCCCTCCATTCCAATCAATTTTATAAATTATCCGTTTCTTAATACAGATTTTCAGCTTGTTCTATGAAATTTCTACTTCTGCCCGCCCGATTTTTGAATATCTCATTAGATTAATTAGTTACTGCCTACACGCGATTTCAGCAGGCTTTTCAGGTCTCCGCCTTCAAAGATTGCATGGGTAATGGCTTTGCCTGTAGGTGTTGCAGCTAAACCGCCACGTGCTGTTTCTTTCAAGTTCGGGCTCATTGCCTGACCGATTCGGTACATTGCGCCGATTACCTCATCACATGGAATACGGCTTGTCACACCTGCTAAAGCCATATCCGCTGCTACCAATGAGTTGGATGCACCCATTGCATTCCGTTTAACACAAGGTACTTCAACTAAGCCTGCAACAGGGTCACATACTAATCCAAGCATATTTTTCAATGTGATGGCAAATGCTTCCGAACTTTGCTGTGCTGTTCCGCCAGCCATTTCGACAATCGCAGCAGCGGCCATTGCCGATGCACTGCCGACTTCCGCCTGGCAGCCGCCTTCAGCACCCGAAATAGAAGCATTGTTCGCCACGATAAATCCGAATGCTCCGGACGTGAATAAATAGCGAATCATTTGTTCACGTGTCGGATTTAATTTATTTTGAACGGCAAACAATGTCCCCGGAACTACTCCTGCTGAACCAGCAGTTGGTGTCGCACAAATTGTACCCATTGCCGCATTCACTTCGTTTGTTGCAACCGCCTTGCTGACAGCATCAAGTAAAAGGTCTCCGGCTAATGTGTTGCCTTTTTTAATATAATTTTGAATAAGTACAGCATCGCCACCCGTTAAACCTGTTACGGATTGTACACCTTTTAAGCCGCGCTCTACCGCTTCTTCCATAATCGTTAAGTTGCGATCCATCTGTGTAAAAATTTCTTCACGCGAGCGACCTGTAATTAACATTTCCTGTTCGATCATCAATTCGGAAATCAGCTTTCCTTCTCTTTCGGCTAACTCCACCAGCTCACGAACACTGCGGAATAAAACATCCATATTTGCCACCCCTTAGTTATTAATTTTCGATACTTTCGTAATATGCGGAATGTATGAAATTTGCTCTAACAGACGCTGATCAATGTTTTGATCGACTTCAATTACCATTAAAGCGGTTAAACCACGTTCAATACGCGATACTTCCATATGTCCAATATTAACATCATGCATGGCTAAACAATTCGCCACGTTTGCAATACAGCCTGCACGGTCATCATGCACAACTAAAATTGCCGGCATTCCGCCTGTCAGACGCAGCTTGAATCCGTTCACTTCACTAATTTCAATTTTACCGCCGCCGATTGAAATACCTTCAACGCTCATTTCCGATTCGTCATCGCCCATCAATATCCGAGCAGTATTTGGATGTTCTTTATTAGCTGTTTCCGGAATGAATTCAAATTGCAAGCCTGCTTTTTCTGCTTCGGCAAAAGAAGTTTTAATACGTTCATCATCTGTATCGTAATCTAGTAAGCCACCGATAATCGCCACATCTGTTCCATGGCCGCGGTATGTTTCGGCAAAAGAACCGTATAAATAAATTTTCGCCCATTTTGGCTGGCGTCCAAACAAGTCGCGTGCAACACGTCCAATTCGTGCTGCCCCTGCTGTATGTGAAGAGGATGGACCAATCATAACAGGTCCAATAATATCAAAAACCGATGTAAATTTCATAAAGTTATCCCCCCATATTCTTTCATACTTTCATTTACTCCTAGTGTACTCATTTTCTCTGCAATTAACAAACTTCTTGTTGTAAAAACAGAATAATAACCAAATTGAGGATGATCCTCCATAACTTTACGCAGACGTGTAAGAAGTAAGGGGGCAAAGTGATGGAAATATTCCCCTAAACTAACTTTATACAGGAAAACCGACTGAATACAAGGGAACTATACAGCCTTCCAATTCAACCTTTTTCACTCTACTCAAACGTAATGAAAGCAGTGCATACATGAATGTACACACTGCTTTCACTATTGATTTTATTCTACAGATAAAATGAACGGATACAGGGATTGCTTGCCTTCAACAATTTCCACTTCAGCATCCGGATAATTTTCTTCGATAAAGTTTTGTAATTCATCGGCTTGTTCTGCTGTCGCATCTTCACCATAAATGATTGTGATGATTTCTGAATCTTCATCCATTAACCCATCAAGCACTTTTTTCGCTGCATCCATCATTTCAGGAGTCGATAAAATAATTTTACCTTCAGCCAATGCCATATAATCATCTTTGCGAATTTCAACACCGTCAATCGATGTATCACGTACCGCAAATGTTACTTGACCAGTTTTCACATGTTCAAAGCCTTGTGTCATGTTTGCTTTATTCGTTTCAACCGATTCAGCAGGATTGAATGCTAAAATAGCTGCCATTCCTTGAGGGATCGTTTTTGTCGGCACAACCGCTGCTTCAATTTCCAGAAGTTCAGCCGCTTGCTCTGCCGCCATAATGATATTTTTATTGTTCGGTAAAATCAGTACTCGCTCTGCACCAATTTCTTTAACCGCTTTTACGATATCTTCTGTAGAAGGGTTCATCGTCTGTCCGCCTTCAATTACATAAGAAGCACCGATTGAGCGTAGAAGATTGGATACACCTTCACCCATTGCAATCGTTACAATCGCATAAGGTACTTTTGCTTTTTGCTGTTTTGCAGGTGCTTGTGGTGTATCGTTAACAATCGCAGAATGCTGTTCACGCATATTGTCTACTTTAATTTTAATTAAGCTACCATATTTTTGACCCGCTGCAAGTACGGCACCTGGAGTTTCCGAGTGTATATGTACTTTTGCAATTTCATCGTCCGAGATAACTAATAATGAGTCACCCATCGGATTCAGTTCTTGGCGGAACTGCTCTTCGTCAAATGGTGATTTATCTTCCTCGAAGCGCACCATGATTTCTGTACAGTAACCAAATTCAATGTCAGATGTGTCCATGAAGTCTTGTACACGGTGATGTTCTGCATTAATTAAATCATCCAGTGAAGATTCATTTTTTTCCGGTAGTGGCTCGCCTTTCATAGAAGCAAGGAATCCTTCGTATACGAACAGTAATCCTTGGCCGCCGCTATCAACAACACCCACTTCTTTTAATACAGGTAAAAGATCCGGCGTACGGTTTAATGATTGTTTTGCTTCCTCGATGAATGCTTCCATAAGAACAATCATATCTTCTTCTGTTTCAGCAACTTCCACACCTTTTGCTGCGGCTTCACGAGCAACCGTTAGGATTGTCCCTTCCACTGGTTTCATAACGGCTTTATAGGCAGTATCTACACCAGCCTGGAATGCATTCGCTAAGCCTTTCGCATCGATTTCAGCTTCTTTTTCAATCGCTTTACCGAACCCGCGGAATAACTGTGATAAAATTACGCCTGAATTTCCGCGTGCACCCATTAGTAAGCCTTTTGATAACGCCTGAGCTGTTTTACCGATATGTGCACTTACATTGGCTTCTGTTTCATCTGCACCAGATGTCATTGATAAATTCATATTTGTTCCCGTATCACCATCCGGCACAGGGAATACATTTAGCGAATCTACATAAGCTGCATTTTGGTATAGGTGATGTGCACCCATTTGTACCATTTCAGCAAATTTAATTCCGTCTAAAGACTTCATTCGATTCATTTCCTCCTCTTACACATTCGCAACACGAACGCCTTGAACAAAAATATTAACTGATTTAACGCTCATACCTAATGTTTTATTTACTGTATATTTTACTTTGGATTGTACTTGATAAGCGATTTCAGAAATTTTCGTACCATAGCTTACAATAATGTACATATCAATATGTAAGTCATCACCTTCTTGGCGAATGAGCACACCTTTTGCGAAATTCTCTTTTCGTAAAATATCTGTTAAACCATCACGAATTTGATGTTTTGATGCCATGCCTACAATGCCATAGCATTCAATCGCTGCTCCACCAGCAATTTGAGCAATAACATCATTGGATATATCAATATGACCGAATTCGTTATTTAATTCTACTGACATAGTGAATGCCCCCTTGGCTCTATTTGACTAATTTATATTGTACTACACAAAAGTCGATTATAAAAGAAAACGTTCATCTACGTCTAGCCTGAAGTCGTTTTTTAAAATTTCTCTTAATTAAACTGCTCTTTATTTTTAATCAGACCAACATCATATTATAATAATTTTTTAGTACAATCTAATTAGAGTATTTGACTATTTCCGGTTGTTATACAAAGAAGCATTCATGAAATGAATCACGATGGTTTATTTTGTATAAAATTCGAGATGATTATGCAAAATCGAGATTTTCGCCGGAAGTTGGCTGATTAAATCACCGTCAACATTCAGCGGAAGTGCTTCATTCGCGTTAACATGCATTTCCTGTGCATTGAATTTAATAATATTATCATCATCCTCATAATTGCCTGTCAGCAGGTTTTTAGCTGTGCCTACCACTTGTAGCGTGTTCGTACTTTTAATAATAAATCCGTGCAGGAGACCGTCAGATTTATCAGCTTCTTCATTCATGTGACGGAAGCTTCCGACTGAATCGGTCAAAACACATATGAAGAGCATCATATCTTCTTTATACGTTTTTCCGTCTGCTTTAACTTCCATTTCATAAGTATCATTTTGTATAGCCGCTTTTACACCTTCAAATAGGTAAGCGAGCGAACCAAGCGACGTTTTTTGTTCCAACGTCACATCGCCGACCGCTTCTGCCAATAATCCGATTGCAATGACATTCGTGAAGTAATAATCATTCACTTTCCCGATATCTGCTTTTGTTGTTTTCCCGCCGAGTAACGCAATCGCCTCATCCGGATCAAGCGAAATATCCAATGCACGGGCAAAATCATTGACCGTCCCCAATGGAATGATCCCTACAACAGGGCGGTGGGGCTGTTCTGCAATGCCGTTGATCCCTTCATTTACCGTACCGTCTCCCCCGACTAAAATAACCTCATCATATTTCTCGTCGCATGCCATTTTAGCAAAACGGGTTGCATCCTTTTCACCTGTAGTTTCTTTTACGACAACTTCATAATTATGTAATTGTGCGATAATTTTCTTTTCGTAGTCACTTGCCTTTTCTTTTCCTGAAGTAGGATTGATGATGACCATACATTTTTTCATAATTGCTTCCTCCTAAGCAATTCGTTTATAGTGTACATTACCTTTTCCAGGAAGTTTTTAATCCCGAATAAGCAAAATGGGGTGTAAAGGTTTTTTTCTTGAAAGGTTGTGCAAAATGTCTTGCACTCATTGCCTCTGTATGTTAAATTATTATGGTATGTGAAATAACGAACTGAAATAAAGATTTCAGATTCAGCTGTAAGGAGGAATTTTACAATGCCAAAACAATGCGTAATTACTGGCCGTAAAGCTCGTACAGGCAACAACCGTTCACACGCTATGAACGCTAACAAACGTACTTGGGGTGCTAACCTTCAAAAAGTTCGTATCTTAGTTGACGGTAAGCCAAAACGTGTATGGGTTTCTGCTCGTGCTTTAAAATCAGGTAAAATCGAGCGCGTATAATCGCGTATAGAGTATCAGCAATTGCTGATACTCTATTTTTTTGCAAATAATAAAAAATGCACTAAAGTGCCCGGTCAAGGTTCCCCACTTTTGCACGGAGGGACTGAAATGTCCATGGAGCTGGCGCTTTAGCCTGGACGTGGACAAATACTTATTTCCAGGTTATCCATATGCGATTGGATATACTTTCCTGAATAACAAAAAAATACAGCCCATAATCGCTATGAGCTGTAGCCAGGATCTTTATTTTTCTTTTTTATCTCTACGAAACAACTTCACGCAGCCTCTTGCCACACCGCTTAACCACTTAGGCATTTGGAATGTATATACTTTCAGCGTTGTTCCTCCTTAATCTTTACTCTTTATCATTAAACATATGCCTTCCTCAAATGAAATAGACCCTGTACCTATTATTTCATTGCTTGTGAAACGCGTTGTCCCCTGCTCAATCACTTCATCTGTTGTTTCATATTTAACCCCGCGCAATGTTACGTTCTGAAGCGTCTTTCCATAGGCAAAAAACGAAACATAGGTATGATGATCTTCTGTCAAAATATGCGTACCCGGCAGTAAAAATTGAATGATATTATGAGAATTCATGATTTTAAAAGTAATTTGAGGATACTGCTGTTGCATAAGGAAAACAGACCTTAACGAAGCTTCGTAATGATCTAAGCGTCCGCCTGTAACACCGGTCAAAAAGACTTCCTGCGGTTCATATGTAAGAGCCTTCAGCAAGGCTAGGTCTGTATCCGTCTCGTCTTTTTCAGCCTGAAACTGTTCCACATGGTCTACTGCTTCGGAAATCCGCGCAAATTCCTCCGCTGTAATAGAATCAAAATCGCCGACAATGCTATGTGGCCGTATCCCTTTGTCCACTAAATACAATGCACCCCGGTCGACTCCAATCCATATATCCGGTGTTAAAGAAAAGGCGACCTCATGTACGGGGCCGCCTGAGCAGATGGCAACAATCATTGAATTGCCGCTAATCCTGCTTGTTTAATTTCCTGTAAAGCCTGTGCGCGATCTTCTTTACTGTAAATAGCTGAACCCGCAACAAACACCGTTGCCCCCGCTTTTGCACAAGGTACGATTGTTTCAGCGTTAATGCCGCCATCAATTTCGATTTCGATATTCAGGCCACGTTCTTTAATGATTTTCGATAGTGCTTCTACTTTCGGCACAACGGATTCAATGAACTTTTGCCCGCCAAAGCCCGGGTTAACTGTCATAAACAGCACCATATCAACATCTTCCAAAATATGCTGAATCGTTTCAATCGGCGTATGCGGATTTAATACAACACCCGGTTTAACACCAAATGAACGGATCAGCTGGATTGTACGATGCAAATGTCGGCATGCTTCAACATGTACCGTAATGTAGTCTGCTCCCGCTTTCGCAAATTGTTCAATATACTGATCAGGATTTTCAATCATTAAATGTACGTCCATCGGTAATGTAGAAAGGGGACGAATTGCTTCTAATGCAATCGCACCAAATGAAATATTCGGAACGAAATGGCCGTCCATTACGTCGATATGGATCAATTCTGCTCCTGCTGCTTCTACTTCTTTTACCTCTTGTCCTAGCTTTGCAAAGTCTGCTGCTAAAATTGATGGTGCAATTTTAATCATGTCTAATACCTCGGCTTTCGGTCAATAATTTCTTGTAAAATTTGTTCATAGTGCTCATAGCGGTACGAACGGATTTCACCAGTTTCCACCGCTTGTTTTACCGCACATTTCGGTTCCTTTATATGCAGGCAGCCACGGAACTTACAATTCTCGCTAATTCGCTCGAACTCTGGTAAACAAGATGTCAGCTCTTCCTTTTCTATCATTTCAAAATCGAAAGAACTGAAGCCTGGCGTATCTGCCAATAGCCCTCCACATACTTCAATAAGCTCTACATGACGTGTCGTATGTTTTCCTCGTCCTAAACTTTTTGAAATAATCCCTGTTTTTAAATCTAGTTCAGGAAGCAATGTATTTAACAATGTAGACTTTCCGACACCTGACTGTCCGGCAAGCACCGATGTTTTTTCCTGCAAATAAGGTTCAATCTTTTCCAGCAATGTTGGATCATCAATATAAGTTTCGATAATGTCATAGCCGATTGCCCTATAATCGTCAATATAGTTTTGTAAATGTGCCCGTTCAGCATCATTCAATAAATCCATTTTCGTTAAAATAATGATCGGCTGTACATGGAACGACTCAAGCACGACTAAAAAACGGTCGAGCAGGACTGTATTAAAATCTGGTTCTTTTGCGGAAAACACTAGTAAGGCCTGATCTACATTCGCAATAGGAGGCCGAACAAGTTCATTTTGGCGTTCCAGAATTTTATCGATTGAACCATCTGATTCACCGTCATACGAATATTCCACAAAATCGCCGACAAGTGGAGATTCTCCGCGATTACGGAAAATCCCACGAGCGCGACATTGAATTAAATCGCCGTCTTTTTCAACATAATAATAGCCGCTTAATGCTTTTCGAATTTGGGCTTGCGCCATCCAATTCCTCCTTATTCCGCCAATTCTTCATAAGTAATTGTTTTATTTTCGATTACGTTGTTATCCCGTACAATCTGATAGGCTGCTTTATCCCCTTCAACAATAACCAACTTAATTGTATATAAAGTATCTTCAGTAATTGTGATTGTTTCTACTGGCTCTGCCATCGTACGTGTTTTGTCCTGAATGTAAATCGATACCTCTTGTTCTATTCCTTCTTCAAAAGGCTCATACGGAATTTCAATTGTGTTTGTATAGAACTTTTCCTGCTTAGCTTTCGGTCCTTTAGAGATGACAACGTTGATTGTGCCACCTTTTTCGAGCTTTGTACCTGCTTTTGGTGTTTGACTGATAACTTCACCGGCCGGTTTTTCCGAATATTCCTCACCTGTCACATTCACTTTAAATCCTGAGCTTTTTTCATATTCTGAACGGTTTGCTTCATTAAATGCCATTAAGTCACGTACCGTTACTTGCTCCTGACCTCTGCTGACTGTTAACACAACATCCGTTTCATTGACGTGAATTTCCTCTCCGGCTTCAGGTGTTTGAGCGATAATTTCGCCTGCTGGATGCTCTGTAGAATATTCTTCTTTGAAATCATAGTCGTTAAATTCTTCTAAAGCATCCATTACCTCATCACGCTGCTTACCGACGAAATCTTCCATCTTCGTCATTTCCCTACCGATGCTGACAATTAAATCAACTGTCGTGCCTTTTTCACGTTCCCGACCTGCCTGCGGGTTCGTTTCGATGACATTTCCGGATTCAATCTCTTCATTGTTGCGTTCTTCCTGTTCTCCTATCACGAAGCCCTGCTCTTCCAAAATTCGAATCGCTTCTTCAACCGTCATATCTGTCACATCTTCTACAACGACTCTATTTGGAGTCAGGAGGACAGCTGCTACTACAGCACCAATTGTTAAAAGAACTAAAAGCCCAACAATTAGCGGCCATTTCTTCTTTTTCTTTTTCTTTTTTGGTTTTGACGGCTTCGGTTCTTCTTCGACCGGCGGATTTGAATCAATCCGGACTGTTTGTTCTGTTAGATTGGTAGACGGCTCCTTCACTGGGATAGGAACAGGCTTTGGATCTTTTATAATCGGAATCAGTTTTGTCGCTCCGTCATCTACCGGCGGCATAAATTTAGGCTCATTCACCCGCTGTATTGATAAACATGTATTTAAATCTTCTTCCATCTCTTCTGCATTGCTGTAGCGGTGGTTTTGATCTTTTGCTGTAGCCTTTAATACGATATTTTCCACACTTTGCGGAATGCTTGCATCGAGTTCACGTACTGAAGGTGTTTCCGCCTGCAGATGCTTTAACGCAATAGATACAGCAGATTCCCCTGAAAATGGTAATTCTCCTGTTAATAGCTCATAAAAGACAATCCCAAGTGCATATATATCAGACTTCATTGTTGCTAAACCGCCGCGCGCCTGCTCCGGCGATAAATAATGAACAGTTCCGATGACTGAGTTCGTTTGCGTGAAGCTCGTTGCTCCAAGCGATGTCGCAATCCCGAAATCAGTAATTTTTACGTTGCCTTCTTCGTCCATCAATATATTTTGTGGCTTAATATCTCGATGAATGATGCCGTTTTCATGTGCATGGGCAATCGCCGATGTTAGCTGCTTCATAATATGGACGCTACGTGCTGCAGATAAAGGTGAAAACTCTTGTATGTATTGTTTTAATGTTTTCCCCTTAATGTATTCCATGACAATGTAGTGCATATCCTCATCTTCGCCAACATCATAGATGCTTACGATATTTGGATTAGTCAGACTTGTTGCAGACAATGCTTCACGCTGGAAACGACGGTGCAATTCTTCTTCATTTGATAAATCATAACGCAATATTTTAATTGCGACGTCACGACTTAAAATAATGTCGTGTGCCAAATAGACATTTGACATCCCGCCTCCGCCAATTAACTTTAAAATTTTATATCGGCCACCTATATGTTTTCCTACTAGCATTGTTACACCTCCTGCACCGTTGTCATTAAGATAAGGGAAATATTATCTTCTCCGCCACGATCATTTGCAATTTGAACTAATTTTTTTCCTTTTTCCTGAATGGTAACCGGCATAGTAATAATTTGGCCCATTTCCTCTGTAGAAAGTTTATTACTTAACCCGTCAGAACAAATGAGTAAAAAGGCCTCATTTGATAAAGTCATTTCATAAAAATCAGGTTCAATTGAAATTTCTGTACCGAGTGCTTTTAATATAAAGTTCCGTTGAGGATGATTTTGTGCCTCTTCTTCACTAATTTCTCCATTTTCCAATAAAATATTTACATAAGAATGATCTCTCGTTACTAACTTTACTGTTTCGTTTGTAATATGGTATACACGACTATCGCCGACATGGCTTATCGTGCAATCATTCCTGTCAAGCAACACCGCAATCATTGTCGTTCCCATACCTTGACAATTTTCATGTGTTAATGAGTAATGATATATTTTCTGATTAATATGTGACACCGCATTACGCAACCATTCCAGCTTTAACTGTTTTGTTGCAAAACTTTCTGCATTTTCCTGTTTAAAGAGTTCATGCATTTCGGTAATAACCATTTCACTCGCTACATCACCAGCATTATGACCACCCATACCATCTGCTAAAATCGCAAGCTTAAAATGATCGGGGCGCTCAAAAAACGCGGCCCGATCTTCATTTATTTTTCGCTTTAACCCAATATCACTTTCCACTGTAAAGTTCACTATAGTCCACCTACTTTGTTTCGTGTGATCGTTCCTGTGCACGTAACTGGCCACATGCAGCTGCAATATCTGCACCTTGCTCACGACGGATTGTTACGTTAATCCCCTGCTCTTTAAGCGTTCTTTCAAAAGCAAAAATTTTACTGCGTGATGTACGAATATAATCACGCTCCGGCACGTAGTTAATCGGAATTAAGTTAACATGACACTTCACATTTTTAATCAGCTTCGCCAGTTCCAATGCTACTTCTTCTGTATCATTTTGCCCTGACATTAAACCGTATTCAAATGTGACACGACGTCCTGTTTTCTTTGTATAGTATTTTACTGCTTCCATCAATTCTTCTAATTTATATGCTTTTGCAATCGGCATTAATTTCTGACGCGCCTCTTGGTTTGGTGCATGTAGTGAAACCGCAAAGTTAATTTGCATACCTTCATCTGCGAATTCGTAAATTTTTGGTACAATCCCTGAAGTCGAAACCGTAATATGACGGGCACCAATATTTAATCCTTTGTCATCATTCATGATTTTAAGGAAGTTCATCATTGCATCATAATTATCAAACGGCTCGCCGATTCCCATAATTACGATTGATGATACACGCTCGTCTGTTTCATCAAGCTGTTGCTGTACTTTTACGACCTGCTCGACAATTTCTCCTGCCATTAAATGACGTTTCAAGCCACCTAAAGTAGATGCACAGAATGTACAGCCAATACGGCAACCTACTTGTGTTGTTACACAAATTGAATTTCCGTAATCATGACGCATCAATACTGTTTCAATTGAATAGCCGTCCTGCAGCTGGAATAAAAACTTGATCGTACCGTCTTTTGATTCCTGTTTAATAATTGTTGAAAGTGTTGTTAAAGCAAACTCCGCTTCCAGTTTTTCGCGTAATGCTTTCGGTAAGTTGGACATTTCTTCAAACGTTTGAACACGTTTTTCATAAAGCCATTCATAAATCTGTGCAGCACGGAAAGCCTTTTCTCCATTTGCTGTCAGCCATTCCTTCATTTCATCCAGACGTAATGAATAGATCGAAGGTTTTAACTGAGGTTTTTCTTTTTTCGCACGACGTACTGGCTTATCTGCTGTTTCTTCCACTAAATCCTGAATTCGTTCATCAAATTGTTTTAATTGTTCTTGCTCCATTAGTTAATTGGACGCTCCTTTTTTTACGAATGCAGCTACGAAAAATCCGTCACTGCCTATATCTTGCGGGAATACTTGCAGCATCCCGTCCTGTTGCTTCGCTTCTAGTTGTGTCGGTAAATTTTCAATTGGCACCAAGTTCATTTCAGGGTGCTCTTTTAAGAAGGCTTGTACCGTACCTTCATTTTCACTGCGGTCTACTGTGCATGTTGAATACACTAATCGTCCGTCTTGTTTCAATAGCTGGACTGCATTATCTAAAATAGAAAGCTGAATTGTTTGCAGGCTCTCTAAATCTTCTTCGCGCTTCGTATATTTAATATCCGGCTTGCGTCGCATTACGCCCAAGCCTGAGCATGGTGCATCGACCAAAATCGCATCATAGCCTTCCTTTTGTAAAAAGCTTGCGGCTTTTCTTCCGTCAAGAGGGGCTGTTTCGATAATATCCAATCCTAGACGCGCAACGTTTTCCTCGATTAAATCCAATTTTTTAGGATGTAGATCGGTCGCTAAAATCGAGCCTTCATTTTTCATCACTTCTGCAAGATGTGTTGTTTTTCCGCCTGGTGCTGCACACATATCGAGTACTTTCATGCCAGGCTGCGGATTCAGCACTTTTGCCGGCAGCATCGAGCTTTCATCCTGAATTGTAATAAGTCCATTGCGGAACGCTCCTGTACGTGCTGCCTGACCGTTTTCAAGATGCAGACATTCGGGTATAAATTCACTGCGGCGCGCTTTTACACCTTCACGTTCAAGTGTCGTCAAAACTTGTTCGACAGTCGCTTTTGTCGTGTTGACACGTACTGTCTGCAATGGTGCAATATTATTCTCAAGAAGCATTTCACGTGTTTTATCATAGCCGTAGCTTTCCACCCAGCGGTCAACGAGCCACTGCGGATGACTCGTTTCCACTGCCAGACGCTCATTTGCATCTTCTATTAAATCGGTCGAACGAACACCTTCACGTAAAATCGAACGTAAAATCCCGTTCACCATTGAGGCAATCCCTTTATGGCCGCGGCGCTTTGCAATTTCCACTCCTTCATTTACTGCAGCATGTGCAGGAATACGTGTTAAATACTGCATTTGATAGAGTGACATACGCAACAGCCAGCGCACCCAAATATCCACCTTCCCGCGGATAAATGGCTCCAAATAATAATCCAGTGTCAGTTTATGCTGCAATGTTCCATATGTGAGCTCTGTTAAAAGGCCACGGTCTTTCGCATCGATTTTATATTTCTCAATTGTTTGGTGTAATAATAAATTGCTGTATGCCTGGCTTTTGTCGACTGTCAATAAAATCGTTAAAGCGGCATCCCGAACATTACCGTCCCAAATCACTTGTTTCTTTTTACTCATTCAAAACGGTCCCCAATCTGTAATTTCGAGCCCGTACCACGTAAAAACTCTTCTGCTGTCATGCGCTTTTTACCTGCTGGTTGTACATCATACAGCGCTAATGTACCACCATCTCCTGTCGCTACTTCAAAGTGATCTTTTTCGATTTTCACGACTTCTCCTGGTACAGCGTTTGTTGAAGTTTCTCCAACTTTTGCCGCCCAGACTTTAAAGTTAGCCCCTTCAAATGTCGTATAGGCGACAGGCCAAGGGTGCAATCCACGCACTTGATTATACAATGCACGTGCTTCATTATTCCAATCAATCAACTCCTGTTCACGGCTAATATTGCGCGCGAATGTTACGAGTGACTCATCTTGTGGAATGCGGGCATTTGTTCCATTAATAATCGATGGCATTGTTTCTTTTAATAATTCACGGCCAACCGCACTTAATTTCTCAAACATTGTGCCTGTATTGTCCGTATCCTCAATGGCAATTTCCTTTTGTGAAATAATATCACCAGCATCCAGTTTTTCCGCCATATACATAATTGTTACACCTGTTGTTGCCTGGCCATCAATAATTGCCTGATGAATCGGTGCACCGCCTCGGTATGCGGGCAATAATGATGCATGGACATTAATACAGCCTAATCGTGGAGCATCAAGCAGTTCTTTCGGCAAAATTTGTCCAAATGCCGCTGTTACAACAAGGTCTGCATTTAACGCTAAAATTTCTTCCAGCTCCTGTGAACCGCGCAGCTTTTCAGGCTGAATAACCGGTAAACCTAGTTGTAATGCTTCCTCTTTCACAGGTGGTGGCGTTAATACTTTTTTACGACCAACTGGACGGTCAGGCTGAGTTACAACTGCTGCGATGTCATAGCCTTCTTCATGAAGCATGCGCAAAATCGGTGCTGAAAAGGCAGGTGTTCCCATAAATACGATTTTTGTCATCGATTACTCCTCCTCAGCGTCCGCGTATAGCTCTTCTATTTCTTCCTCTGTTAATACACGCGTCATTTTAGAATCAAATAAAACGCCTTCTAAATGATCGATTTCATGCAAAATACAACGTGCTTCAAAGTCTTCAGCTTCAAGTTCATAAACACGGCCTTCACGGTCGGATGCTTCAATTTTTACGTAATTTGGACGCTTGACCATTCCGAACAGGTCCGGAAAACTTAAACAGCCTTCCACATCTTCTTCTTCACCACGTGTTTCAATAACGATCGGGTTGATCATTTCTAAAATATCTTCGCCTAATTCTACGATTGCTACACGTAAATCAACATTAATCTGCGGTGCAGCGATTCCTACACCGTCATTTTCTACCATCGTGTCATATAAATCATCTAAAAGTTGAATGATATTTTCATCGATTACTTCAACTTCTCTCGTTTTTTGTGATAATACTTTTGCTGGGTTTTTCACTACTTCTTTAATTGCCATTTTAATACCTCTTTCTATATGCATTAGATCATTGTCGGATCTAAATCAACTGTTAGCACAATGCCTTTTTTTATCCATTCCGATCGATACAGTTTTATAAGCTGTAAAAGAACGGGAATCAAATTTGGCTCTACTTTATATTTTATCAAACATTGATAACGATATCTATTTTGGAGGCGGGCGATACTGGCTGTTGTCGGTCCAATAACAGATACATTGAATGATAAATTGGAACGCAAATACTCCGCGACCCGCCCTGCATATTCTGCAGCAAACATGACGTCTTCATGTGTTACTTGAACTAGCGCAATATAATAATAGGGCGGATATCCGGCAAGATGTCTTGCATGCATTTCACGTTCATAAAACGGTGTATAATGCTGATCCTTTGAAAGCTGGATTGCATAATGCTCAGGAGTATACGTTTGGATGTATACTTCACCAAGCTTATTATGGCGTCCTGCCCGTCCGCTCACTTGCGTCATAAGCTGGAATGTTTTTTCTGCAGCCCGGTAATCCGGTAAATGAAGCGATGTATCGGCACTTAACACGCCGACTAGTGTAATATTCGGAAAATCAAGTCCTTTAGCGATCATTTGTGTACCGAGCAGAATATCTGCTTCGCCCCGACCGAACGCATCGAGCATTTTTTCATGTGCCCCTTTTTGTTTGGTCGTGTCGACATCCATACGCATGACACGTGCCTCAGGAAACAGCTTGTAAATTTCTTCTTCTACCTTTTGCGTACCGGTACCGAAATAACGGATGTTTTCACTTTGGCATTCAGGACATGTTTCCGGAATGTATTCATCATGACCGCAATAATGGCATTTCAGCTTTTCCTGATAGCGGTGATATGTCAACGAAATATCACAGTTCGGACATTGCACCGTTGTCCCGCAATCCCGGCATAATACAAACGATGAATAGCCGCGACGATTTAAAAACAGGACGGTCTGCTCTTTTTTTTCGAGACGGTCACGTAACGCTTCCATAAGCGGTTCGGAAAACATCGAGCGGTTTCCAGCCTGAAGCTGTTCACGCATATCGATAATCTGAACAGACGGCAATGCCTGATTTTTGGCCCGTTGAGACAACGTCAGCAATGTGTATACACCTTTTTTTGCACGCGCAAACGATTCTAATGCAGGTGTCGCACTCCCTAAAATAACAGGGCAGTTATAATAATTACCACGCCAGATTGCGACATCCCGGGCATGGTAGCGCGGTGAATCTTCCTGTTTGTATGTTGACTCATGTTCTTCATCCAATATAAGCAGACCGAGATTTTTAAACGGTGCAAAAATTGCTGATCGGGCGCCTACAACTACTTTTACTTTCCCTTGCTGTACTTTTCGCCACTCATCATATTTTTCACCGACTGACAAACCGCTATGCATAACGGCTACTTCATTGCCGAAACGCGATTTGAAACGCTCTGTCATCTGTGGTGTCAATGAGATTTCAGGCACGAGCACAATTGCTTCTTTGCCGTCTGCGATTGTACGCTGAATCGCCTGTAAATACACTTCTGTTTTCCCGCTGCCTGTAATGCCGTGGAGAAGAAATGTTTCTTGACGCTTATCATCGATTGCTTCCGTAATTTTTTTCAGTGCCACATCTTGCTCATCTGTTAATTGTAAAAAGTCCGTTCTTACAACTTCCTTCGTAAACGGATCACGGTAAACTTCTTCTTGTATATACGCTGCTGCCCCTTTTTCAATGACAC
Organism: Solibacillus sp. FSL W7-1324; assembly: GCF_038008025.1. Classification (NCBI taxonomy): domain Bacteria; kingdom Bacillati; phylum Bacillota; class Bacilli; order Caryophanales; family Caryophanaceae; genus Solibacillus; species Solibacillus sp. FSL W7-1324. Next base: position 998,693 of record NZ_JBBOYH010000001.1, on the reverse strand, counting down.
TGTTTAGTACACTGCTTGTCACTTGAACGGCTTCGTATATTTGTTCCGGTAAAACAACGGCTCCTGCATGTTCCTTCATCCATTCCAATATTGCCCGCTGCTTCGGTGCCCGTTTCCCCATTTGTTCGATTATATCTTCTATTTGTTCGCGTGAATAAATTTGCACTTTACGCACTTGTTTTACTTGGCCCTTTTGTTTCACTACATTTTCTATAATGAGCAGACCGTCTTTTACGGCGCGTTTTACCGGTCTCAATAAATTGGCCTTTTCAAATTGGGCTAGATTCACTTTTTCCGTTTTCTCGAAATAGGACTGCAGCATTTGCGGTAATTGCGATACTTCACCTTGCAAAACTGCATACTTTTCATACTTCGCCCGCAATGCACCCGGCAGCATTACTTGTAATGCATCTATTTCGTAACAGATTGTTTGACGCTTCAGCCATTTTGCCAAGCTCAGCATTTCTTCAGTTAAAATAGATTCCAAATCAAGTATTTCCGAAATCTGCTTTATTTTTTCTGCCGGTACGTCCGATTCAGCTGTAATGCCGACGACAAATCCAAGCACATTACGCGGACCGAATGGGACTTTGACGCGACTGCCAATGTCAATCAGCTCTTCCCAATCTTCAGGTATTAAATAATCGAAAGGACGGTCAACTGGGTATGCGGAAACATCAACGATTACTTGTGCGAATCTCATTGTCCATCGCTTCCAGTTAGTTCACGAAAATACTTTTCTACAATGGCCGTAATTTTTTCCGGCTCTTCCAGACGTCCTTTTCCTACATAGCCGCATGCCAAAAATCCTTCAGACGGTTCGATAAAGCGGATGCCATCTTCATGAAGTTGTGCAATATTCCGTAAAACGGCCGGGTGCTCATACATATGTACATTCATCGCCGGTGCCACCCATACAGGTGCAGTTGTTGCTAGTAAAGTCGTTGTCACCATATCATCCGCCATACCATGTGCCATTTTCGCAATCATATTGGCAGTGGCAGGAGCGACGATCACTAAATCCGCCCAATCCGCCAAATCAATATGCGCAATAACATTGGAATCTTTTTCATCGAAAGTATCAAAAAATACGTCGTTTTTAGACATCACCTGGAAGCTTAAAGGAGTAACGAACTTCTGTGCAGAAGCTGTCATGATTACTTTTACATTAAAGCCTGCCTGAGACAGTTTGCTCACTAACGCAACCGCTTTATATACGGCAATCCCGCCCGAAACACACAATAGTATATTGTTTTTTTTCATTATTTTACCGTCCTTTCAAAGGATAAGCTCCCAAAGAAAAATTCTTAGGGAGCTTCTACTCAGGGAGTATTCTTTTTACATTACCAACTAGATTTCGTCTTCGTAAACAGTTGAAGCGTCTTGTTGAACTTTGCGAAGCTTTCCGGCAGCTACTTCTTCCAATGCTTTTCCTACTGGCTTGTAAGAAATGTATGAGTTTAAGTGCTCGCCGCCCTCTTCTTGCATTTGGCGCGCGCGTTTTGATGCTAAGCTCACTAAAGAATACTTAGAATCGATTTGTTTTTTCAAATTATCTACTGATGGGTATAACATGGTTTCATTCTCCTCTCAACATTGACAAATAGCGTTTTTCAACACGTTCACGACGGCAGTGTTCTGCTATTATGATAGCATTTATTTTATCACATGCATTTTGAACTTGGTCGTTTTCTACAACGTAATCATACAAACTCATCATTTCAACTTCTTCACGAGCAGTAGCGATACGACGGGCGATTACGTCTTCTGTTTCCGTACCACGACCAACCAAACGTTGTTCCAGTTCGGAAATGCTTGGTGGTGCTAAAAAGATAAACAACGCATCTGGTGCTTTTTCACGAATTTGTGCTGCTCCTTGGACTTCAATTTCCAAAAATACATCGCGTCCTGCTTCTAGCGTTTCCTGTACATATGCAAGTGGTGTACCGTAATAATTGCCGACAAATTCTGCATGTTCCAGTAAGCCTCCCTGCTCGATTAACGCTTCGAATTCCTCACGTGTTCTAAAGAAATAGTCTACACCATCTTCTTCCCCTTCGCGAGGATTACGTGTTGTCATTGAAATCGAATATTCGTAATTCGTATCCGGTTGTGAAAAGAGCTCTTTTCGTACTGTCCCTTTACCCACACCTGATGGACCAGATAAAACAATTAATAATCCACGTTGTTTTTTCATAAGTAACTCCTTTATATCATTCAATATTTTGAACTTGTTCACGCATTTTTTCTAAAATCGTCTTCGCCTGCACTACTGCAGCTGAGCATTGTGTAGACTGATTTTTTGAACCGATTGTATTAATTTCACGGTTCATTTCCTGCATAATGAAATCAAGTTTACGTCCAATCGCAATGTTTTCAGTTAAAGTTTCGGATAACTGATTAAAATGACTCTCTAAACGGTCGAGCTCTTCTGTAATATCAATACGCTCTGCAAAAATCGCAACTTCCGTAAGTAGTCGATCGTCCAATGATTGACCGCTTATCACTTCTTCTAAACGATTCATTAAACGTTCTCGGTATTTTTCAACTGCGAGCGGAGCATATCGCCGAATTTCAGCTATTTGCGCTTCCAGGTCCGCTTTGTACTGCAGCATCACTTGCTGCAATCCTTGCCCTTCACGAGTACGCATTGCAATAAGGTTCTCGATTGCTTCTGCCAAAGCATTTTTAACAGCATCGATAATTTCATCCTGCATGAACTCAATTTTTTCAACTTGCAACACTTGGTCCAAACTTACAATTTCCTGCATTGTCCACTTTTCCTCCATCGGAACTGTTTGGGACAATTCCTTTTTTGCCTGGAGAAAAGCATTGAGCAGTGACCAATTAATTTGAATCGTCTGTTCAGTGTCATGAAGCTCCTTCAGAAAAATGATAACATCTATTTTCCCACGAGAAACTGCATCCGACAACATTTTTTTTGCTATTACTTCAGATTCCATCCATTCTTTTGGAAACTTAGTATTAATTTCTAAAAAACGATGATTCACAGCACGAATTTCAACAGTGAGTTGAAAGTGTTTCGTTGTTGTGACCCCCCTGCCGAATCCGGTCATACTACGTACCAAGGTTCGTCACATCCTTCTTTACTTAATTGTTTCAATTATAGCATATGTGTGATCGATTTTGCGTTAACGTCTATTATCCAAATATATATTTTATCATAGATAGGAGGTAATAAAATACTTTTTATTTTATGTAAGTAGGAAAGAATTGGCCCCCTTTTTCGAGAGTAGTTATCTTTCATATAAAAAATATTTCATTAATAGATAGTCATTTGCGATAACTACAGGTTTGTACGAAAAAATGATATGATTAAACAATCTAAAAGACTTATTTAATGAAAGAGGCATAAAGATGGCATTTGACGGACTATTTACACGTTCGATGAGCAAGGAGCTACAAAGCCTAACATCCGGACGTATCACCAAAATTTATCAGCCGAATGCACTTGAAGTTGTATTGCAAATTCGTGCAGCAGGCCAGAACAGTAAACTATTATTTTCTATCCACCCTTCTTATTCCCGTGTTCACATAACAGATCAATCGATTGAAAATCCGGCTGACCCGCCAATGTTTTGTATGCTGTTGCGTAAACATATCGAAGGGGGTTTTATTTCATCTGTTGTTCAGGACGGCTTTGAACGTGTGATCACATTTGAAATCGACAGTAAAAATGAAATCGGCGATGCGGTAAAGCGTAAGCTCGTCATCGAAATTATGGGGCGTCATAGTAACCTGCTATTAATCGATGCTCAAAATGATATCATTATTGATAGTATCAAACATCTGCCGCCATCGATGAACAGCTACCGGACCGTTTTGCCGGGGCAGCAATATATCGCACCGCCACAACAACAGAAAATTGCACTGACAAGTTTATCCGATGTAGAGTTGAAAGAAGTATTTTCAAAACAACCTACTACTAAAGATATTGTCGATCAGTTTGCCGGTTTCTCCCCATTGCATGCAAATGAGTTGCTGCACCGTATCACAACAAATGATGCTGTAACAGCTTGCAGACAGCTGATGAACGAAATCGCAACGAGCGCAAATCCGACCTATGTTGAGCAGGAAGGGAAAATCTATTTCTCGCCAACAGCATTAACACATTTGTCAGGAGCAGTTACGAATTATAAGACTCTTGGCGAGCTGCTTGACCGTGTATTTTTTGCCCGTGCAAAACGTGATCGAGTGAAACAGCAAGCGGGTGATCTTGAACGCTGGCTGCAAAATGAACTGAATAAATTAAAACTGAAACAAAAAAAGCTTCAAAAAGATTATGAACGCGCTCAAAATCTGGAGCAGTTCCAACTTTACGGTGAGCTTTTAATGGCGAATCTTTATAATTTCGAAAAAGGCGCTGAATACGTAGACGTTGAAAACTATTACAGCGAAAATGCCGAAACAGTAAGGATACCGATTAGCCCAAGAAAAACACCGATCGAAAATGCGCAAAGCTATTACACAAAGTACAATAAAGCAAAAACAGCGTTAGTTATGATTGAAGAACAACAGCAAAAAGCAACAGAAGACATCAACTATTTGGAAATGCTTACACAGCAAGTGCAGCAAGCGTCCACTAAAGATATCGAGGAAATCCGTGAAGAGCTGGCAGAACAAGGTTTACTTCGAATCCGCCAGGCAAAACGAAAAAAGAAACCGGCAAAACCGGAACCGGAAAAATTCATATCATCTTCCGGTATTTCAATTTCGGTCGGTAAAAACAATAAACAAAATGACTATTTGACATTCAAAATTGGAAAACGTAACGAAGTATGGCTACATACGAAAGATATTCCGGGATCACATGTTGTCATCCATTCGGAAAACCCTGACGAGCAAACTTTGACAGAAGCCGCTGTGTTAAGCGCTTATTTTTCAAAAGCACGTGACTCTTCTTCGGTTCCGGTAGACTATACGGAAATTCGCCATGTGAAAAAACCGAATGGCGCAAAACCAGGATTTGTGATTTATTTTGAACAAAAAACACTTTATGTTACACCAGACGAAGCAGTTGTTATGCAGCTGAAAAAGTAAACAACGAAAAACCGCTTAGAAATTTTCTAAGCGGCTTTTTGTTGTTACTGATTATTTAATTGGTGCATCAGCAGTTAATTCAATTTCATGTAATTCAGTTGGATTACCATAGTCAACATTGTAGTTTTTCACACGTTTGTTAACTGGAATGATTTCTGTACGGAAGTATGTTGGAATTGTTGTTGCTTGTTCGAACATGTACTCTTCCCACTTACGGAATGCATCCGCACGGTAATCTGCGTCAACCGCTTCTTTAGAGTCGATATCAGCTAATAATTTTTGTAATTCAGGTGTTACGAAACGGCTGTAGTTGAATGAAGCACCTTCACCGTATAAGCCAAGTGGAGATGGGTTTGTACCAGTACCCCATGCAGCCATGAACATATCGATTTCAGGATCATCAGCTTGTACTTTATCATAGAAGCTGTTGAACTCGATTAAACGGCCAGTTGTTAACTGTACATCTAAACCAACATCTTTCCAGTTTTGACGGAAGTATTCAACGATTGCTTCATCAGTGTCAGAACCTGACATACCTGCCATACGGATTTCGAATTTTTCACCGTTTTTATCTTCACGGATACCATCGCCATCAACGTCTTTGTATCCAGCTTCATCTAATAATGCTTTCGCTTTTTCAGGATCATAGTTGAATCCTTCTAAAGAGTTGTCATGGAATGAAGCGAATGCTGGCGGAATTAATGAAGTTGCACGTGAACGTAAGCCTTGGTAGAAACGCTCTGTTACTTGCTCGATATCCATTGCGTAAGCAACAGCTTTACGTAAGTCAGCATCATTCATTTTTGCATTTTCATCTGTAACGTTTACACTTGCAGTTGCATCCCATTTACCAAGCTTGAAGCCAAGGTAAGAGTATGCTAACTCAGGACGAGCTAATACTGTTAAGTTTTCAAGATCTTTTACGCCATCATATTGGTTTGTAGGGTATGAAGACGCCATGTCATATTTACCTGTACGTAATGCTTCACCGATAGAAGATGAAGGAACTACTTGTAATACTACTTTATCTAGTTTTGGTTTACCTTTCCAGTAGTTCTCGTTCGCTACGAACTGAACAGATTCACCGTCAACTAATTTATCTAATTTAAATGGTCCTAAAGTTACAGGAGATTTACGTACTGCATCAGAAGAGATTAAGTCCTTAACAGGAATATCCTTCAATACGTGCTTAGGTACTGCATAACCCCATAAACCGTCACCTAAAGAATAGATAGCTGGAGAAACTTTAGTCATTGAAATTTCAATTGTTTTGTCATCAATCTTTTTAATACCAGAGATTGAATCCGCTGTACCTGCTTTATATTCAGCAGCACCGATAATGTTTTTGAAGTCATCATCATAACGGATACCTGTATAATCAGGGTGACCGATAATTTCGTAAGCATAAATGATATCGTCAGCAGTCATTGGCTGACCATCAGACCATTTTACTTCGTCAGGTTGGATAGTGATTGTTACTTTGTTGTTATCTGCATCAACATCTAACTTCGCAATCCCTTCATCCGTTACAAGGAAGTCACCGTCTGTATCAAAAATAGAGTTTGTCATGAAGTCTAAAATATCTGCATCATAACCATCTTCATATAATTCATATGAGAATACACCTTGGAAAGGAGAATCTGTTACTAAAGCGAATTGTAAAGTACCGCCTTCGATTGCATCTCCATCATTTGTAACTTCAGATGGTAATGTTGGAGATTCCGCAGTAGTAGAACCACCGTCATTTGTATTTTCTTCTGTTTGATTACCATCTTTTTCAGCTGGTTTTTCAGTAGACGTTTCGTCATCTCCTCCACAAGCTGCTAATACTAATGCCGTAGCAAATACTGATGACAGCATTAAACCTTTCTTTTTCTTCATCTGTTTTTCCTCCCTTATTATCCTAAACGTTGTTTTGCGTCAGCAGAGCGTCGTAACGCTTGACCAACGTAATTTATACCAAGCATCATTACTAAGATTAATATTGATGCAGGCAACCATACCCACCATTTACTCGATAAAATTATCGGGTTCATAGCATAACTTACTAAAGTTCCTAAACTTGGTGTTGACGGTGGTAAACCGAAACCTAAGAATGAAAGACCTGTTTCGATCCCAACATTCCCTGCAAAGCTTAATGTCACTTCCACAATAAGCAGTGAGCTTAAGTTTGGCAATAAACCTTTAAACATGATCGCGAAATCACTTGTACCCATTGTTTTAGAGGCACTAATGTAATCGCGTCGTGCTTCAGATAGCGCTTTGGAACGCACAAGTCTGGCCGTCGACATCCACTGAAATGCTGCAATAATTAAGATTAAATCTACTATTCCGTATGATGGAATGATTGTTACGACTACGATGATAATCATTGTAGTTGGTAGAGTGATAAAGAAATCAATAATACGCATGAAGAAATTATCGATGAAACCACCGTAATATCCCATAATAATACCAAGACCGATACCGACTACGTTTGCGATAATTGTGATCGCAATGGCAATCAGTATAGAGTTTTTCGCGCCAATGATTAGCTGGCCGAACATATCACGTCCGGCTTCATCGGCCCCAAGGATATATCCTCGGACACCTGGTTCAGTGAAACGCTCCAATAATTGGATTTTCATTACTTCCGTTTGATCAATAGTGAAGAATGCCATAATCATAATCGCGATCATTAGCAGGATACTTCCTATTAATGAGAACATTGCTAATTTATCTTTTTTAAACTCTCGCCATATTACTTGAATACCAGTTGGTGGAGAGCTTTGAGATTCTAATTTTTCTACTGTCTGTTCATTTTTGTTTTCCATGATTAAAATCACCTCTCCTTAGTCATTATTAATTGATTAGTCTATGCGAATTCGCGGATCCACTATACTTAAGATAATATCGGATAATAGACTACCTAATAATGCTAAGAAGCCATATAACATTACTAATGCCGTTATTACACTGTAGTCACGACTTGAAATGGACTCGACAAATAATTTACCCATTCCAGGATAAGCGAATACAGTTTCAATGAAAATTGATCCACCAAGTAAACCGGTAATTGTGAATCCTAAGAACGCTGCAATCGGTAACAGAGAGTTACGGAAGATATGACGGGAATACACTTTCTTCATCGGTATCCCTTTACTGCGTGCTGTTTTAACATAATCCATTGTTTTTGCATCAATAATTTCCGAACGTAAATATTGAATAACACCTGTCGTACCTAGCAGTGCATAGCTGGCTGCCGGTAACAGTAAATGGTAGAATTTACTCCAATAATAACTCCAGGTTCCCGGATCCATTCCTATTTCCACCGTACCACTTGTCGGGAACCACATAAGCCGGTAACCAAACACGAATACAAAAATTAAATACAGTACGAATGCAGGAATTGCATATGAGATAAAGCTGTAAAGTACAATCGATTTATCCAAGAATGAATCGTGGTAACGTCCAGCCAAAACCCCTAGAGGAATTGCCAGCACATAAAGGAAGAATACACTCAGCAATGAAAGTAATAATGTATTCATTGCACGGTCACCAATAATATCTGCAACCGGCTTTTTAAATGTATAACTCTGACCGAAGTCACCTTGTGCTGCATTTGCAATCCAGTTGTAGTATTGTACATACCATGGATCATAGAAGCCTGATTTAACACGTAATTCTTCAATTACACTCGGATCTGTTTCCGGTGTAATTAACCCTGTAAATGGATCACCAGGCATTTGTTTCGCTAATATGAAAATTAGGAGACTTAAAATAAATAGCTGCGGAATCATTATTAATACACGGCGAACTATCGTTTTCCACATACTATACACGCTCCTTTTCATCTTCAGACATTGCTACTCGATGTGAGTCTGAAATCGATTTTAAAGGATATACTTTTCCATCCTTGTCGTAATATTTATGTTGTTCCTGACGGTATGCTGCTTCAACTTTTTGACGCTCAACCTTACGTTCAATTCGCGTTTCAGGCTCGATATCAGGAATTGCAGAAAGCAGGCGATTTGTATAAATATGCTGCGGATTTGTGTAAATATCTTCTCGCTTACCTGTTTCTACGAATCTGCCTTTATACATGATAGAGATATGATCACACATATGGCGAACAACACCTAAATCGTGAGAGATGAATAAATAACTAATTCCATATTGTTCCTGAATATCCTTCATAAAGTTTAAAACTTGTGCCTGAACGGATAAATCAAGTGCCGAAACCGGCTCATCCGCGATAATCATTTTTGGGTTACATGCAACTGCACGGGCAATCCCTAGACGTTGCTTTTGCCCCCCAGAGAATTCGTGCGGATATTTAAGAAGTACGTCCTCTGACATCCCTACAATTGCGAGTAGCTCATTGATACGTTTGCGCTCTTCTTGCGGAGATAACTTCAAAAAATTACGAATTGGCTCTGCTAAAATATCCAATACACGTTTACGCGGGTTCATACTTGAATGTGAATCCTGGAAAATCATCTGTATATCACGGTTATATGCTGAATCACGTTTACGGCGGGAATTTGTTACATCTTCACCCTCGTAAAGAATACGGCCTGATGTAATTTTCTCCAGTCCGATAATTGCTTTACCGGTTGTCGATTTACCTGAGCCTGATTCACCTACAAGACCGTAAGTTTTTCCGCGCTCAAATTCCATCGTTACACCATCTACTGCATAAACATGATCAACTATTGTGTTAAAAAATCCACCTCGGATCGGATAGTGAACTTTTAAATCTTCTACTTGCATGAAACTCATTGATTTACGCTCCCTTCCTCATCCTCAAAATGGAATTCTTTCCAGCAAGTACAGCGTACAAGATGGCCAGGAGCAACTTCATGAAGCTGTGGGTTTTCTTCATGTGCTGATTGCGGAATCCAAGGAATACGTGATGAGAAACGGCAGCCTTGGCGAGGTAACTTCATTAAAGAAGGAACCATTCCTTGAATTATTTCTAATTTTTCTTCCTCACTGTTTGTTTGAGGAATTGATTTTAATAACGATCTTGTGTATGGATGCTTCGGATTTCTGAATAGCTCTACAACCGGCGCTTCCTCTATTACTTCACCGGCATACATTACAGCTACACGGTCTGCTACTTCAGCAACAACACCTAAGTCATGCGTAATTAAAATAATGCCTGATTGTATTTCGTCTTGCAGTGACTTTAATAAGTCTAAAATTTGTGCTTGGATTGTTACATCAAGTGCTGTTGTCGGTTCGTCCGCAATAATGATTGCAGGCTTTCCTGATAATGCGATCGCGATCATAACACGCTGACGCATACCACCCGATAACTGATGCGGGAATTGTTGTGCAACACGCTGCATATTCGGAATCCCTACTTGATCCAGTAACTCAATAACTCGTTTTTGACGTTGTTCTTTAGTTAATTTCGTATGATAAATTAACCCTTCCTCAATTTGCTCACCGATACGCATTAATGGGTTTAATGCAGAAAGTGGATCTTGGAAAATGAACCCGATGTCATTTCCTCTTAACTTATTAAACTGATCATCTGTCAATTTAACTAAGTTTTGATTGTTGTAAAGAATTTCCCCTTCAACTTTTGTAGTAACAGAATTGTGCAACCCGACTACTGATGTTGCCAAAGTACTTTTCCCGCAACCTGATTCACCAACAATTGCTAAAATCTCATTTTTGCGAAGCGTTAACGAAACATTGTCTACAGCTGGGTAGTATGTATCTTTAATTCGGAAACTCGTACGTAAATTTCGGATTTCTAATAATTCATTCGTAGACATTAAATAACCGCTCCTTTCTTCTTAAACATACAATCGACTCTGCTAAACTCGCTCTATATTAAATTTTTCCAAATAGATTAAAATACCCTTATCGAAAAAATTTAAACCTTGCTAATACTCAGTCTTTTTAAAATATTAACGTTTTGTTAATTTTTTGTACTACTTCGTAAATTATCCATAAAATTTATTTGCATGTCAATTATTAAACTTTCTAACTATTCTAATTTAACATTTTAAATTTATCAATAGCAAACTATTCTTTTAAATTTAAATTTTCCGATAATTACGCTCAAAAATTAACGCTTAGTGATTATAATTATGTCTTTTCAACATAAAAACATCTAGAAATACTTTTTTATGTAGTTTAATAAAATTCACTCTCATTAAACTTCAATATTAAAAAAACTGATAATTTGCATATTGGAATTATATAACTATAACAAAAACGTGTAAAGTATATTTTTGATAACTTCACACGTTTTTGAATATTTTTAATATTTTTTTATTTTATAAAAGCCCGAATGACGCGACTAAAAACCCGTGAAAGCCGATTCTCCCACGGATTAAAGTTTTACTTTATTTTAATTTTCCCGCTTTTAAGTCTTGATGCCAATTTTTCAGGAAAGGAATATCCTGTTCCTGAATTGCAGATGCTTCTTTTGCTGCGTCGATTAAGTAGTCGAAATTTGTCAATGAAACAAATTTAACGCCAGCTTCATTAAACACCTGATCCGCTTTAGGCAAATTATATGTATATACACATACGACACCTAACACTTCGCATCCTGCATTGCGTAATGCTTCAACGGCTGTAATGGACGAACCTCCTGTTGAGATAATATCCTCAATGACAACGACCTTTTGACCTTTTGCATATTTACCTTCAATCTGGTTTCCACGCCCGTGCTCTTTCGCTTTTGAACGCACATATACCATCGGCAACTGCATAATATCCGCAACCCACGCAGCATGGGGAATTCCAGCTGTAGCTGTTCCTGCCACTACTTCACAGTCTGAAAAATGCTCCTTGATTAATGATGACAGTCCATTGGCAAGCTGTTTTCGAATAACTGGATCCGAAATTGTTAAACGTGTATCACAATAAATCGGTGACTTAATTCCTGAAGCCCATGTAAATAAATCGGTTGGATTTAATTCCACCGCTCCTACTTTCAGCATTGCATGTGCAATTTCATTTTGTAATGTCATTTTAGTTAGCCTCCCATAAGTTACAAACTTCTTGATACGCTTTTACCGGATTGACGGCACCTGTAATGGCACGGCCTACAACAATCAGTGATGAGCCGTCCTTTTTCGCTCCATCAGGGGTTGCGATACGCTGCTGATCATGCGCTTCCCCACCAAGCATACGAATACCCGGTGTCACCCGTAAAAAGTCATCTCCGCATGCTTCACGGATTGCCTTTGCCTCATGAACAGAGCAGACTACGCCCTGGAGGCCCGCTTGTTTTGTCAGCTGTGCATAGTGTAAAACGGATTCTTTTAAAGATAGGGCAATTTTCTGCTCATCTTGCATTTGCTGTTCTGTCGTCGACGTCAGTTGTGTGACAGCAATTAATGCAGCTCTTTTAGCTCCGGCTGGTGTACCGGCCTCCAAACCTTCCAATGCACCTTCCATCATCTTAAGGCCACCTGCTGCATGCACATTCACTAAATCCACACCAAGCCCTGCTAAACCCTTCATCGCCGATTTCACCGTGTTCGGGATGTCATGAAGCTTTAAATCTAAAAATATATCATGTCCTTGATCTTTTACTTTACGTACAATACTAGGGCCTTCCTGCATATACAGTTCCATTCCGATTTTAACGAAAAGTTTCTCTTCGAATTGCCCTAAAAAGCCCATAACTTCTTTTTCACCGGGGAAATCTAATGCAATAATAGGTTTTGTATTCATATTAACGGTGGCTCCTTCCGATAAGTTCAGATATATGGTTCACATTTAACGTGTCCAGCAAGTCCGGTAATTCTTCAATAATGGTCGGGCATACGAAATGATCTACAAAGTTTGCTGTCCCGACTGCTACAGCCGATGCACCGGCAGACATGAAGTCGATTACATCCTGTGCACACGTAACCCCGCCCATACCGATAATGGGAATGTTCACCGCTTTATACACGTCATACACCATACGTATAGCTACCGGTTTAATGGCTGGACCTGATAAGCCACCTGTCCCGTTTGCAATGACAGGTTTTCCAGTACGCTCGTCCAAACGCATTCCCACAAGAGTATTAATCATTGTGATGCCGTCCGCTCCACCTGCTTCAACCGCTTTGGCAATGTCTACAATATTTGTCACGTTCGGAGAGAGTTTCACATAGACAGGGACACTTGAAACCGCCTTTACAGCCGCAGTCAACTGTCCAGCTGTTTCCGGATCTGTCCCGAATTGAATTCCGCCGCACTTTACATTCGGACAAGAAATATTCAATTCTAACGCTTTCACATTAGTGGCCTTTGAAATACGCTCTGCCACTTCCACATAATCCGCAACTTCCGTGCCGGCAACATTGGCAATAACCGGAACATCATAGCCTTCCAAAAACTTCAGCTCTTCTGCCATTACCTTTTCAATCCCCGGATTTTGCAGGCCGATCGCATTTAGCATTCCGGCCGATGTTTCGGCAACACGCGGTGTCGGATTTCCTTTACGCGTTTCCACCGTTGTTGCTTTGATCATGATGGCCCCAAGCTTTGATAAGTCATAAAGCTGGGCGTATTCGCGTCCAAAGCCAAAGCAGCCTGACGCGGGCATAATCGGGTTTTTCAATTCCAAACCTGGCAATTGCAAGTTTAAACGGCTCATAGTGCCACAACTCCTTTCGGGAAAACTGGCCCGTCCGAGCACACTTTCACATAATCTTTTCCGTATCCTTCAGTCGTATCGCATACACACGCAAAGCATGCTCCGATACCACAGCCCATCCGTTCCTCAAAAGATAAGTACCCTTCTTTTTCCGGGTAATAGCCTTCCAAAGCACGAAGCATCGGCAATGGCCCACATGAATAAAACAGATCGAATTCAGGCTTCACTTCATCAAATACTGTTGTAACAAACCCTTTCGTTCCTTTCGACCCGTCAACTGTTGCATAATACGTATCGCCCAGAGCATTGAACTGTTCCTCGTAGAAGCATACATCCTCTGATTGGAAACCTAGAACATGAATTGTTTTCACGCCGCGCGCATTCAGTTGTTTCGCTAATTCATGAAGTGGCGGTACACCAATTCCTCCTCCAACTAAAAGCGCTGTCTGGCCTGGTTTTGCCGCTTCAACAGGAAACCCGTTCCCTAACGGACCTAAAACATCCACGATTTCATTTTCACGGTTTGTTGCCAGAAATTTTGTACCACGACCTTCAGCACGGTAAATCATCGTAAATTCATTTTTTTCCTTATCTACATTGGCAATACTGATTGGTCGACGCAACAACGGTTCGAATGTATTTGACACTTTTACATGAACAAACTGGCCAGGCGACATGTCCTGAACCAGTTGTCCTTGTAGTGTCAATTCGAAAATGTTCGTCGCAATTTGCTTTTGTGCTACAACTGTCATCTTCTCTTGACGAATCATTTTAGTGTACAACCTCCGCTTTCGGCATTTCTTCTGCTGTAAATGTCATTGATTCAATTACACGCAGCATTGCTTCTGCTGTATCCAGTGAAGTTAGACATGGTACGCCGTTTTCTACCGATTCACGGCGGATACGGAAACCATCACGTGCCGGCTGTTTCCCTTTAGTCAATGTATTGACAACTAATTGGGCTTCACCATTTTGAATCATATCGATCAATGTTTTGCCTTTACCGCCGATTTTTTCTACGATGTCTGTTTTAATACCATTTGCTTCAAATGTTTTTGCTGTACCTTCTGTTGCAACGATGCGATAGCCGACCGTTGAGAAGCGTTTCGCCAGGCTGATCGCTTCCTGCTTATCTTTATCCGATACAGTGAACAGGATGGTACCATGTGTTTTAATTTCCATACCTGCTGCTACGAAGCCTTTATATAATGCTTTTTCGTATGTTGCATCTTTCCCCATTACTTCCCCTGTTGATTTCATTTCAGGTCCTAATGTAATGTCGACACGGCGTAATTTCGCGAATGAGAATACCGGTACTTTTACGAATACACCTTGCTGTTCTTTTGCAAGTCCAGTTGGGTAGCCTTGTTCAATGATCGATTGACCAAGAATCGCTTTTGTTGCGATATTTGCCATTGGAATGTTTGTAATTTTACTTAAAAACGGTACTGTACGGCTTGAGCGCGGATTTACTTCGATAACGTAAATTTCACCTTCGCTCATTACATATTGGATATTCATTAAACCGACAATGCCAAGACCTTTTGCAAGGCGAGTCGTATAGTCTACTAATGTTTCTTTCTGAGCATCCGTTAATTTTTGTGGAGGATATACACTGATTGAGTCACCTGAGTGTACCCCTGCGCGCTCAATATGCTCCATGATTCCCGGAATCAGCACATTCTCCCCGTCACAGATGGCATCAACTTCAATTTCCTGCCCTGTTAAATAACGGTCTACCAATACAGGGTGGTCCGGTGATGCTTCTACCGCATTCTCCATATAGTGTGCAAGCTCTTCCATGTTATAAACAATTTCCATTGCACGTCCGCCAAGTACATATGATGGGCGAACTAATACAGGGAAACCTAAACCTTCCGCAATTTTCATTGCACCTTCAGCAGATGTGGCTGTATCGCCAGGAGGCTGCGGAATTTTCAGTTCTTGTAATGCCGCTTCGAATTTATTGCGGTTTTCCGCACGGTCAATATCTTCAAGTGTCGTTCCTAAAATTTTCACGCCATTCGCTTCCAGCTTATCCGCTAGATTGATCGCTGTTTGCCCGCCGAACTGTACAACGACACCGATTGGCTGCTCCAGATCGATAATGTGCATTACATCTTCAATTGTTAATGGCTCAAAGTATAATTTATCCGAAATCGAGAAGTCAGTCGAAACCGTTTCTGGATTCGAGTTAATGATGATCGCTTCATAGCCCGCTTCTTGAATCGCCCATACAGAGTGAACTGTTGCGTAGTCGAACTCTACCCCTTGACCGATACGGATCGGACCTGAGCCAAGTACGACAACAGATGGTTTGTCAGTGCGGATGGACTCATTTTCCTCCTCGTATGTTCCGTAGAAGTATGGTGTATTCGATTCAAATTCTGCAGCACATGTATCAACCATTTTATATACTGGAATAATACCATGCTCTTTACGGAATTCATAAACCGCCTGCTCTTTCATTTCCCAAAGCTGTGCAATTTTTTTATCCGCAAAGCCTAGACGTTTCGCTGTACGTAAAATCTCTTTATTGCCTTTGTTTTCTGCCAATGTCGTTTCCATATCCACAATCTTTTTCAGCTTTGTTAAGAAGAACAGATCAATTGCAGACCATTCATGGATTTTTTCCACTGTTACGCCACGGCGCAATGCTTCACCGATAAAGAACAGACGCTCATCCCCTGCTTTTTTAATACGCTTTTCAATCCATGAATCGGTTAAATCTTCCGCATGTTTCATTTCAATATGCACATGGCCCGTTTCCAATGAACGGACTGCCTTTAAGATCGCTTCTTCAAATGTACGACCAAGTGCCATTACTTCCCCAGTCGCTTTCATTTGTGTACCTAGGTTACGTTTTGCCGATTCGAACTTATCAAATGGCCAGCGTGGAATTTTTGCGACAATATAGTCCAGTGCCGGCTCGAAGCATGCGAATGTTGAACCTGTAACTGGGTTTTTAATTTCATCGAGTGTAAGACCTACTGCAATTTTTGCTGCTAGCTTTGCGATCGGATAGCCTGTCGCTTTTGATGCTAATGCAGATGAACGCGATACACGCGGGTTTACTTCAATTACATAGTACTGGAATGAGTAAGGATCTAATGCCAGCTGAACGTTACAGCCACCTTCGATTTTCAGTGCGCGAATAATATCGAGTGAAATGTTACGCAGCATTTGGTTTTCACGATCCGATAATGTTTGTGTTGGTGCTACAACGATCGAGTCACCTGTGTGAATTCCTACCGGGTCAAAGTTTTCCATATTACATACAACGATTGCATTATCCGCCGCATCACGCATTACTTCGTATTCAATCTCTTTAAAGCCTGCGATTGATTTTTCCAGTAAACATTGTGTTACAGGCGAGTATTTTAAACCAGATGTTACAATTTCCTGTAAGTCCTGATCGTTATAGCAAATTCCGCCGCCAGTTCCGCCAAGCGTAAATGCCGGACGGACGATTACCGGATAACCGATTTTTGCAACGAATGCTTTTGCTTCTTTCATGTTATGAATAATATCTGATTCCGGGACCGGTGCTCCTAGCTCATACATTAAGTTACGGAACAAGTCACGGTCCTCGGCTTTATGAATCGCATCCAGTTTCGTACCTAAGATTTCGATTCCCAGTTCATCTAAAATGCCGGATTCATCAAGTTCGATTGCCATATTTAATCCTGTTTGACCACCTAAAGTAGAAAGAATGGCATCCGGACGCTCTTTACGTAAAATACGTGATACAAATTCAAGGCTGATAGGCTCGATGTATACTTTATCTGCGATTTCAGTATCCGTCATAATTGTTGCCGGGTTCGAGTTGATTAAAATAACTTTATAACCCTCTTCTTTTAATGATAGACAAGCTTGTGTCCCTGCATAGTCAAATTCCGCTGCTTGACCGATTACGATCGGACCTGAGCCGATTACTAAAATTGTATTTATATCTGTACGTTTAGGCATATTGGTTCTCCTTTGCTGCTTCGATTTCCATCATTTCGATAAATTCATCAAATAGGTAGTTTGAATCTTCAGGACCCGGTGATGCTTCCGGGTGATACTGCACAGTGAAGATCGGATATTTCTTATGGCGTACCCCTTCACATGTTCCATCATTTAAAGCGACATGCGTTAACTCCAGATCAGTGTCTTTTAATGACTCGATATCAATTGCATAGCCATGGTTTTGGCTCGTTAAATCCGTACGACCCGTACGCAGATTTTTTACCGGGTGATTTCCGCCTCGATGACCGAATGGCAATTTGAACGATTTCGCGCCACAAGCTAGTGAAAACAGCTGGTGCCCTAGACAAATACCGAAGATTGGCACTTTTCCGATTAGTCCTTTAATCGTTTCGATTCCTTCTGTTACATCTTCCGGGTTCCCTGGACCATTTGAAAGCATGATACCATCCGGATGCATTGCTAAAATTTGTTCGGCAGTTGTATTGTAAGGTACGACAAGTACATCACAGTCACGTTTGTTCAGTTCGCGTAAAATGCCGTGTTTCATTCCAAAATCGATCAGCACAACACGTTTCCCGCGTCCTGGTGAAGGGTATGCCGCTTTTGGCGATACTTCGCGGACATGATGTGTAATATAAGGTGTTTCCTGTAATTGAGCGACGATTTGTGTGATATCCACTTCAGCGTCTGCTTCCGTTAAGATTGCGCGTACAGCCCCTTTTGTACGAATAATGCGCGTTAATTTTCTTGTATCGATTCCCTCAATGCCAGGGATATTTTGTGAGGCCAAGTATTCCCCTAAAGACATATCCGAGCGCCAGTTTGATGGCTGCTCTGCCAATTCGCGTACGACAAAACCGCGGATTGCAGGAGTAATCGCTTCAAAGTCATCACGGTTGATGCCGTAATTTCCGACTAACGGGTATGTTAATGTAACAATTTGCCCGTAAAATGACGGATCTGAAATTGTTTCCTGATAGCCTGTCATCCCTGTTGTAAATACAACTTCTCCTTGACTTGCTTTGTCGCTTCCAAATGCAGTGCCTGTAAATACAGTGCCATCTTCTAAAATTAATAAACGCTTTTTCATTATTCTGCCTCCTGATATACAATATTGCCTTCAAACATCGTTACTACCGGCCATCCTTTTGCTGTCCATCCGTTAAATGGTGTATTGCGTCCTTTAGAAACAAAACCATCTGCATCGATTGCCTGTTCTTTATCCAAATCAATTAGTACAAGATCTGCTGATGCGCCTACTTCCAATGTTCCGTATGGAAGATCGAAAATTTGGGCTGCTTTTACACTCATCCAGTCGACTAATTGTTTTAATGTCCATTTTCCTGTCGCTACAAAATTTGTATACAACAATGGGAATGCTGTTTCAAAACCGACGATTCCAAATGGTGCCCCAACCATACCGCAGCATTTTTCCTCTTCTGTATGCGGTGCATGGTCTGTCGCGATACAGTCGATCGTACCGTCCAAAAGTGCTGCATGCAGTGAATCTTTATCGTCTGCAGCTCGTAATGGAGGATTCATCTTCCAGTTCGCATCATCTGATGGAATGTCCATTTCTTCTAATAATAAGTGGTGAGGACAAACTTCCGCAGTCACTTTAATACCTGCCGCTTTCGCATCTCTTACAGCACGTACGGATTCTTTCGTCGATACGTGGCAAACATGGTAGCGTGCACCGGCCGCTTCTGCGAGCAGTACATCACGAGCGATCTGTACTGATTCGCAAATCGAAGGAATCCCTGGTAATCCAAGTTCTTTATTGCGTTTTCCTTCATGCATAACCCCCTCGTAAATAAGTGAATTATCTTCACAGTGTGCAACAACTACCGCATCGATTTTTGCTGCCTGCTGCATTTGCTCATACATAGTCGACGCTAACTGTATTCCGATCCCGTCATCCGAGAAAGCGACTGCACCTTGTTCTTTCAACTCTTGCATATTTGTACGAACTTCACCTGAAATGTCTTTCGTTAATGAACCGTATGGTAAAACCCGAATTACTGCACTTTCTTTGATCAATCCGTTAATGAGCTGCATATTTTCTACCGAATCCGGTACCGGCTTCGTATTTGGCATCGCACAAATTGTTGTAAAACCGCCTTTTGCTGCAGATGCCGAACCTGTTGCAATCGTTTCTTTATGTTCAAAGCCAGGCTCACGTAAATGTGTATGTACATCGACAAAACCTGGTGATGCGAAATAGCCTTTACCGTCAATCAGTTTAGCGCCAGTTGGAATGTCTCCATTAATCGAAGCGATTTTGCCGTTTTCTATTACAATAGTAGATACTACTAATTCGCCTTCCTCATTGAGTAGTTTCACATTTTGTATAACTGTTGTCATATTGATCTCTTCCTTTCAAAATCGTTTCTAAAATGGCCATTCGAGTAAATACTCCGTTTCGCACTTGTTCAAAAATGCGGGAACGACTGCATTCAACAAGGGCATCCGCAATTTCCACATCGCGGTTCACCGGTGCCGGGTGCATAATGATAGCTCGCTCTTTCATCCGCTGTTCACGTTCAATTGTTAAGCCGTATTCTGCATGGTAGCTTTCTTTTGAAAAGTTCTTGCTTACAGAATGACGTTCATGCTGGATGCGCAGCAACATGATGACATCGCTGTCTTCAAGTACTTCATCCCAGCTATGTGCCGCTTCAAAATTTCCTGCCCATGCCGGCGGACAAAGGAATCGGACATTCGCCCCTAAACGAGTAAGTGCTGTCGCATTTGATTTTGCGACACGGCTATGTGAAATATCTCCGACGATTGTAATATTCAAATCTTCAAATCGCCCGAACTCTTTCTGGATCGTATATAAATCCAGCAATGACTGTGAAGGATGCTGGCCAGCGCCGTCTCCTGCATTGATGACTGCACACCCGATTCCTTCTAAAAGCTCGTTATAATATTCATCTTCCTTATCCCGAATTACGACCGCATCAATGCCGATCATTTCCAATGTTTTGACTGTGTCGTACAGTGTTTCTCCTTTTGTTGTACTGGAGAATTCAGCATCAAACGGAATCACTGTACACCCTAGTCGACGCTCCGCCATTTCAAAGCTCGTTTTTGTACGTGTACTTGGCTCAAAGAAAAGGTTTGCTACATGAAAGTCACGTGGTAACACAGGTTTTTCTCCATCTTCGAAATGCTGTGCTCGATTTAAAATCATCATTATTTCTTCATTTGACAAATGTTCCATCGATAATAAGTTTTTCATGTGAGTACCTCCGCTTATATCAATTACGCCCCGGCGCAAATGCTAGCTTGATATTATTTTATTACATTATGAATATTTAATCTACTTTTTGTTTAAATATACAATATCTCGTCATAAATAAGCCTCGCTATGATCATTAGCGAGGCTTGGAGGGTGTGACAAGGTAAGGCATCATCCTTTTCGGTGATCCTTTCATGCATGTCATACCCTTCCTTGCCTCTCTGGACAATCTTTAAAAGGTATTATTTTATTCTTCTGTTTCGTAAATATCTTTTTCTGTTACTTCACGGCCCGGCAATACAAGGTTCAAGATGACACCGATAATCGATGCTAATGCCATGCCTTCAATCGCAAAGCTTTCTGTAAAGCGCATTGCTGCTCCGCCGATTCCGACTACCAGTATGACAGATGCGATGACCATGTTTCGGTTATTTCCAAAGTCCACTTTACTTTCCACTAACATACGTAAACCACTTGCTGCGATAATCCCGAATAACAGGATTGAAATACCGCCAAGTACCGCTGTCGGAATCGTTTCAATCAGTGCCATCAGCTGACCTGAAAACGATACGATGATAGCAACGACTGCTGCTCCCATGATTACATACACTGAATATACACGTGTGATTGCTAGAACCCCGATGTTTTCGCCATATGTTGTTTTTGGCGGACCACCGATCAGTGCTGAAGCAAATGTTCCAAGACCGTCACCTAACAGCGAACGATGTAAGCCCGGGTCTTTAATATAGTTGCGGTTTACAACTTTCCCCAACACTAGCTGGTGACCGATATGTTCTGAAATCGTCACAATGACGATCGGCACCATCCCGATAAAGATAGCTCCAGTAAGTTGGAACTCATAATCTACACCAGGGATTAAGAAGTCCGGCAAAGCGAAGAACTTCGCATTTTTTACTGCCGTGAAGTCAACGATCCCGACGATGACTGAATATATATAGCCGACTACAATTCCCATAAGAATCGGCATTGCACTTAAAATGTTTTTAAAGAATACAGTGAAAATAATCGCCGTCGCTAATGTTACTAATGCTGCCGAGAAATGAAGGCCGCTATATTCCCCGTTCACATTCATCGCCATATCTACTGCCGTGCCTGACAAGCCTAATCCGATTACGATGATTACCGGTGCAACAACGATTGGCGGTAAAATATTCATCAGCCATTTGTAGCCTGTTTTCCAAATTAATAATGCTACGATTGCGTATACAACCCCGACCATCATTGCCCCGATCATTGCATTTCCCGGGTTGATGGAAACTCCTGCTTCCGTCATTCCTGCTACTAAGATAATAGGAGAGATGAAGGCGAACGATGAACCTAAGTAAGCCGGTACTTTAAACTGTGTAATGAACAAAAAGATGATTGTGGCGATTCCGCTTGTTAAAAGTGCTATCGCTGGGCTCAGCCCGACTAATTTTGGTACTAAAATTGTTGATCCGAACATGGCAAACATATGCTGGAAACTAAATGTAATCAGCTGCCCTGCTGTAGGTTTTTCATGAATATCCAATACTGCTTTCGTCATGATGTTCTCTCCCCGTGTTCACTTATTCCTCAAATTTATGAATTGTTACGATATCTTCTTTGTCTGTTTCTACAAGATTGACGACAATACGTTCAACGCTTGATGTTGGAATATTTTTCCCTACATAATCTGCACGGATCGGCAATTCGCGGTGGCCCCGGTCAACGAGAACCCCAAGCTGAATTTGTGCCGGTCTGCCCAAGTCCATAATGGCATCGAGTGCTGCACGAACTGTTCTTCCTGTATAAAGAACGTCATCGATCAGTACGACTTTCTGATCCTTTACTTGGTGCTCAATATCGACTTGCTTTACTTGTGCCTGATCATGCTTAGGAGATAAATCATCACGGTACAATGTAATGTCAAGCTCTCCTGTTCGAATCGCTTTCCCTTCAATCGTTTCGATTCTTTCTGCAAGGCGTCTTGCCAAATAGGCACCGCGTGTTTTAATCCCGACTAAAATCACTTCGTCAATGCCTTTGTTACGTTCAATAATTTCGTGGGCGATTCTTGTAATCGCACGGTTCATCGATGGTCCATCAAGTAATACTGTAAAATTTTCCATGTTTTTTGCTCCTTTCGTTTTTTCCGTGTTCACAGGGTATGATCAATGTAAGTTTCAAACAAAAAACCCTCTAGAAAGTTCTAGAGGGTTTGAAAAGTCATGTTGAAAAACTGCACACGGGTATTTTTGCGCACAAAAATTCCGTTGCTTCACATTATCCCTTCTCAGCCTCTCTGGACTGCCATTAAAGGTGAACAATATTCAGATTGATTTGATTTGTTGTGACTACCTGCTTGCTCTCGTCAAGTTCTGTAGCTCACTGTTGTCAGTATAGGCTTGATTAATTTATAAGTCAATAAACTTTGCGAAGGTCAGACAACTGAAAATAGATGTTTGAATAGTGTGAATTTTATTTTAATTGTGAGCATGGTGGGGATTTTCTAATAAGTGTGCTGAATGTTCTAATATATTTTGAAATCTTCTAATAAAAGTTTGATCTTCTAATATAATGGCCGATTGTTCAAATAAGTATTCGTGATCTTCTAATAAAGCTTCCCAATGTGCTAATATCTCCTGAACTTTTTCTAATATCCCACTCAAATGTTCTAATAAAATTATTGTCAAGCTGTCAGAACCCATCTCCAGCCAGAAAATTCATCACTAACCGCAACCATTTCCACCCGTTTTCTAATAAAAGCTCCAGAACTTCTAATATCCTCGCAACTTTTTCTAATATCCCACTCAAATGTTCTAATAAAATTATTTTCAGCTGTCAGAACACCTCTCCAGCCAGAAAATTCATCACTAACTGAATCCATTTCCACCCGTTTTCCAATAAAAGCTCCAGAACTTCTAATATCCCCGCAACTTCTTCTAATATCCCCTTCAAATGTTCTAATAAAATTACTCCAAGTAACCTGAATGCCATAACTCCTGAAACCAAAAAAACCGCCCCCAAAAAGGAGACGGCCATTCGCGATTACCCGCGTAATTCTTCTAATAACTGTTTGAAATCTTCCGGTAGTGGTGATTCAAACTCTAAATATTCTTTCGTTACAGGGTGGATAAAGCCTAAAACACCTGCATGTAATACTTGGCCGCCGAAATCGATTGTTTTTCTTGGACCATATTTCGGATCGCCTGCCAATGGGAAACCAATATAGTTCATATGCACACGAATTTGGTGGGTACGGCCTGTTTCAAGACGGCACTCCACTAAAGTAAAGTCACCAAAACGCTCGATTACTTGGAAATGTGTAACCGCATGCTTGCCTTTATCGACAACTGCCTGCTTTTGACGGTCTTTCTGGTCACGGCCGATCGGTGCATCAATTGTGCCTTTTTCATGCGCAATATGACCATGTACTAAAGCCGTATACTTACGTGTTACCGACTTCTCAACAAGCTGATTAACAAGACTTTCATGGGCAACATCATTTTTAGCAACCATTAATAAGCCGGACGTATCCTTATCTATACGGTGTACGATACCTGGACGTGCCACACCGTTAATGCCTGATAAGTCTTTGCAGTGATGCATTAAACCATTTACTAATGTGCCTGAAGTATGGCCTGGTGCCGGGTGAACGACCATTCCACGCGGTTTATTCACGACTAATACGTCGGCATCTTCATAAACGATTTCCAAATTTAAATCTTCTGGAATGATTTCCAAATCTTCCACTTCAGGAACCGTTACTTCAATAACGTCCCCTTGTTTTACTTTATATTTTGCTTTTACGGCTGCACCGTTCACTAAAATACGCTCTTCATCCAGCCAGTTACCAATTTGCGAACGTGACCAAGATTCTTCCATTTGTGAAAGTGCCTTATCGATACGTTCTCCTGCAAATTCTTCTATTGTTAATGTGACTACTGTCATTATTTCACCTTTTTCTTATCCTTTTTTTCTTCTAGTATGATCGTAATGAAAAGCATTACAACAGCAATTGTTAAAGCTGCGTCTGCAATATTAAAGATCGGGAAATGATAATTGATTACCGGTATAAAAACATCGACAAAATCAACTACTTCTCCTCGGAATAAACGGTCAATAAAGTTACCGACCGCACCACCTAACAACAGCATTAAGCTTGCATGAAAAAGTGGCTTACCTTTTGCTTCTGTATGATTAAAATAAATAATTGCGATAATGACAGCTACTGTTACGAGTGAGAACAACCACATTTGTCCTTCTAACATGCCCCAAGCCGCACCACGGTTACGATGCGATAAGATGCCAAACCAAGGATCCCATACACTGATGCGTTCCCCTAATTCCATATTTTTAACAATGAGCCATTTTGTCCATTGATCCAAAATGACTGCAATTATTGCGATTCCGTAATATTTATACACAGCAGATCCTCCGTTTACGATATATCTTACCTATTTTAACATAAATATCAGACCATCTGATATTTTTAATACGCGAAAAGTGACAAGAAAGGAAAATAAAACACTCTTCATTACTCGAAAAGTTCTACAAAAAAAGCTTGTTTAGTCACATTCAACTAAACAAGCCTTAAACCTTCAACCGAATAATAACCGCAGTCCCGCCATTGTCACGACACCGGCAACTACGGTTTTTGATAAACTTTTTGTAAGTAAAGCAATAAATAGTGTTGGAATAAACGCTATTACATTTAGCCACTGAACCGTAACGAATGCTTCTTCTTTCTCGAAGAAACCTTCAATTACGAGGGCGGACAATATACAAACCGGTATGTAGGCAAGCCATCGCAGAACAATTTTCGGCATTTTCATATTTTTCACTAATATAAACGGCATTATTCTAGGAATCCATGTTACTAAGGCACATCCTAAAATTAATAATACCATCGCTAACGAGGTTGTCATTTTTCCAATACCACCCCAATCGTCGCAACAACCATTGTTGATAACAGAACAGCTAAATGCCCCGGCATGAAGTAAAGCATCCCGTACATGCTGATCACCATAATGGCAATCAGTTTTATGTAATGCATTAATTTTTCTTTTGGAATGCTCGCAAGTGTCAAAACAAGCAGCGCAACAAACATTGCCACTAAAGCATAATCCAGGCCCCATTTTTCCGGATCCGGCAGCCATTGCCCGATAATGCCCCCAACTGTACACGCCGCAATCCAGCTTGTATAGGCCGTTATATTTAACCCATCCATCCACCTTCCGCCAAGACGCCCTTCTTTTCCGGCAGCAACGATGGAGACACCGAATGTTTCATCTGTCAGCAATGTCCCGAACCCGATATTACGCAGCGTCGAATACTTGGTGAAGTACGGTGCAATTGTCAAAGACATGAGCAAGTGCCGTAAATTGACGATAAAGATTGTGACAATGACCGCTGTTACAGGAGCTCCTGCTAAATACAATCCACAAAAGATAAACTGGGCGGAACCGGCATATACAAGCACCGACAGTAAAAATACTTCCAATACCGAGATGCCTGATGCAATTCCGACCACACCAAATGCAAGACCGATGCTAATATACCCGAGTAATGTTGGTACACAATCTTTTATCCCCTGCATAAACGTATCAGGAGTCAATGGCTTTTGTTCGATTTGTTCCAAAATATACAACTCCTAAATATTTTATTTTTTCGGAAAAATAAAAAAGGTAATCGAGTAGGAGGCTAGCCATTAATTGGCTAGCCGACCTCTCACACCACCGTACGTACGGTTCCGTATACGGCGGTTCAATCTTTTGAGTATCTTTGCTCGTAAAATTGGGACAGGTCTTTCAGTCCCCATTTTACGAGCCTTTTATTTGGAATGGCTTGGTGTAGAACCTCGCTTCGTGATATTCGCCAGTACCCTTTTCTTGAATGCGCCGTTTTCATCGCTTCATCATGTTGGATTCCGTATTGGCGTAATTTCACATATTTAGTTCGTGGTAGCTTCCACCGTTTCCATATTAATTGACGTAAGCGATGGTTTAACCATCCCTGTAATTCTTGGATGAAAGTTTTCATGTTGGAAACTCCGTAGTAATTAATCCAACCAACCGTTGTTTGATTGATTCTTTTCACAATCTCACTAAATGTCCCTGTTCGTTTACGACTCGTCAGTATTCTTAGCTTATCTTTTAGTCGTTTCTTGGCGGACTTGATTGGTCGGTATCCCACTTTCCCGACAGATTTTGTAGATGAAACCCTAAGAATGTAGCTGCTGTTGCGCCACATACTTTACTTTTCTGCTCATTGATTGTGAGACCCAGTTCATCTTCGATAAAATTCTTGACACTGGTCATGACGCGTTCACCTGCTCTTGGTGACTTTACATAAATCACAAAATCATCCGCATAGCGAATGAATCGGTGTCCTCGTTTTTCTAACTCTCTATCTAGCTTGTTTAAATACACGTTTGCTAGAATTGGAGAGAGTGGACCCCCTTGGGGTGTACCTTCTGTCGTTTCAATGAGGATGTCCTTGTCCAATATGCCTGAGCGTAAGAATTTCCATATTAGCTTAAGTACTATTTTATCTGTTATGAATTCTTCCAAATAAGCTCGTAGTCGCTGGTGATGAATCGTATCGAAGTAACTTTTCAAGTCACAATCGACCACTGTTCGATAACCTTCCTCGTAATATTTCTTAGCGAGGGCAATTGCCTGGTGTTGGTTTCGACCTTTTCGGAAGCCAAAACTTTTGTCTGAAAAGTGTGGATCAATTATTGGTTGGATGACTTGTAGAATGGCTTGTTGAACAACTCTGTCCAATACACATGGTATACCTAGATATCGTTTGGAGCCATTCGCTTTTGGGATAGCTACTCGTTTCACTGGTTGAGGTTGGTAGGAACCATCTTTTAATTTCCTTTTCAATGGTTCCTCGTATTTTATTAAATGCGCCTTCAGTCCATCAACCGTGATACCGTCGATTCCAGGTGCTCCTCCATTTCCTTTTACTTTCTTATATGCATTCCATAGGTTTCTATGGGACGCAATTCTGTCAATTAAATTGATACTTTCTTGTTTCTTCATTTCCATGTTTACATCCCTACACGCTCTTATATACTCTTTCGCTTCCAGCTTATCCCTCTATAAGTAGCCATCTATTCGGTCTATACCTTGATGTTTTCTGTGTTTTGGCGGGATGTCTCCACCTCCTTGTTTCTTTCAAGATTTAAAAGATTGTTCGGCCCTTCATCTTCGGTCGAAGACTACTATGGCTTCTGCTGACTTCTCTTGATTCATCCATTTATCACTAAACAAATTGTTAATTGAATAACCCTCAAGAGACCTCCCCGGGTAAGCACAACCGCCTTCCTCTCATGTAACTGCCAGATTTACTGTATGGGATTTGGGCAGTATTGGACTTCGCTTTGTTTAGCAAGCTCATCCGTCCCAAGTCAGCCTTTTATCTGATTTCTGTTCGTCAGTTCGAGAGTTTGCGTCCGACTTCCTTCAGATTCCACGTCACCATGGACACCCTTGTCTTTCGCTAACAGTTCCTACTGCCAAGCCTGTAGTGGACTTTCACCACCAGGCTGTTGTGCATGCCGGGCACACTAAAGGAACGCCATTGCCAAATTGGCAACAGCGTTCAAAGTTTTTATACGTAATAGTTTTCTACAACATCCGCACAACGTTTACATAGTGTTGGGTGGTTTTCGCTTGCGCCGACTGTTTCTGAAATTGTCCAGCAACGCTCACATTTTTCACCATCTGCTTTTTCAACAACTAACGCTGTTTTATCAAGTGCTAATGCTTCTACAGGTGCATTTTCCTTACTTCCTGCGATGAAGAATTGAGATACGATTGAAAGCTGTGCAAAATCGATGTTTGCATCATTTAAAAGCTCGATTGTTTCACTGTCTGCATAAACCGAGATTTTCGCTTCCAGTGATTTACCGATTGTTTTAGCATTACGCGCTTCTTCCAATGCTTTTAACACTTCGTTGCGTACTGCAATTACTTTTACCCATTTCGCACGTAGATCCGCAAAGTTTGCTTGTTCCACTACTTCTGGGAAATCTGTTAATTGTACAGATTGTGGCTTGCCATCAAATTCGATGTAGCTCCATAACTCTTCTGTCGTATGTGGAATAATTGGCGTTAATAATTTCACTAATGCCATTAATGTATCATACATTACCGTTTGCATTGCACGGCGGTTTTTGTTGTCCGTTCCTTCGATATACACAACATCTTTTGCAATATCCAAGTAGAATGAAGAAAGCTCGATTGCTACGAAGTTATTTACAGTTGTGTAAACTGTTGAGAAGTCATAACGGTCATATGCTTCACGGATTGTTTTTACAACATCCTGTAAGCGCATGTACATATACTGATCCATTTCGCGTAACTCTTCATAAGCGACACGATCAGTCGTTTCGTTAAAGTCTGTCACATTTCCGTGCAGGAAGCGTAATGTGTTACGCACTTTACGGTATGTTTCAGAAACTTGCTTCAACATATCCATTGAAATACGAACATCCCCTGTATAGTCAACAGATGCTACCCACATACGGATAATGTCGGCACCGTATTGGTTCATCACTTTGATCGGGTCAATCGTGTTACCAAGAGATTTGGACATTTTGCGTCCTTCGCCGTCCAATACGAAACCATGTGTTAATAAACCTTTGTATGGTGCATGCCCATTAATCGCAACAGATGTGATTAATGATGAGTTGAACCAGCCACGGTGTTGGTCAGAACCTTCAAGATAAAGGTCAGCAGGGTATTTCAGTCCGCGTTCCGCTAATACACCTTGGTGAGATGATCCAGAGTCGAACCATACATCCATAATATCGTTTTCTTTTGTAAACTTGCCGTTCGGGCTGCCTTCATGAGTGAAGCCCTCCGGAAGCAAGTCTTTTGCTTCACGCTGGAACCAAATATTCGAACCGTGTTCACGGAATAATTTTGAAATATGCGCAATTGTTTCTGATGTGATGATCGGTGTTTCATCTTCCGCATAGAAAATCGGAATTGGTACACCCCATGCACGCTGACGGGAAATTACCCAGTCACCACGGTCACGAATCATATTGTAAAGACGTGTTTCGCCCCAGCTTGGTGTAAATTCTGTCGCTGTTACTGCATCTAATAATTCACTACGGAACATTTCAACAGATGCGAACCATTGCGGTGTTGCACGGTAAATTACCGGTTTTTTCGTACGCCAGTCATGCGGGTATGAGTGTGTAAATTTAGAAACATTCAATAAAGCATTTTCTTCTTTTAATTTTTCAATGACAACCGGATTTGCTTTTTCATAGAATAATCCTTCAAAACCAGGTGCTTCATTTGTGTAGCAGCCACCGTTATCAACAGGTGATAAAATGTCCAGACCATAGCGTTTACCGATCTGATAGTCGTCCTCACCATGACCAGGTGCTGTGTGTACACAACCAGTACCAGCGTCAGCAGTAACGTGGTCACCTACCATCACTAATGAATCACGTTTGTAGATTGGATGTTCTGCAACGATCATATCAAGCTGTTCGCCTTGTACTTCCTGAACGATCTGAACATCTTCCCAGCCGAATGTCGCTGACAGTTTTTCCAGTAAATCTTTTGCAACAATATATTTGCTGCCGTTTGTTTCTACGACAACATATGTGAATTCAGGGTTAACCGAAATCCCTAAGTTTGCCGGAATTGTCCATGGCGTTGTTGTCCAGATGACAAATTTAGCATCTGCCGGTACTACGCCTTTGCTGTCTTTAATGCCGAATGCTACATAAATTGAATACGATTCAACATCTTTATATTCGATTTCCGCTTCTGCCAATGCAGATTCAGAAGATGGAGACCAATAAACCGGTTTTAAGCCTTTATAAATATAGCCTTTTTCCGCCATTTTCCCGAACACTTCAATTTGGCGTGCTTCGAATTCAGGTTTTAATGTGATATACGGATTTTCCCAGTCACCGCGTACACCTAGACGACGGAATTGGCTTTTTTGGTTTTCGATTTGTTCATAAGCGTATTTTTCGCAAAGCTCACGGAATTCTGCAACCGACATTTCTTTACGTTTAACACCTTTATTTGTTAATGCCTGCTCGATTGGTAAACCGTGTGTATCCCAGCCTGGAATATATGGCACGTGGAAACCTGACATCGATTTTTGTCGGTTAATCATATCTTTGATAACTTTGTTCAATGCGTGACCGATATGGATGTCTCCGTTTGCATATGGAGGACCATCATGCAGTAAATAGTGAGGACGGTCTTTCGTACGCTCCAGCACTAATTTGTTAATATCCATTTCATCCCATTGTGCCTGAACTTGTGGTTCTTTAGTTGGCAAACCGCCGCGCATAGGGAAGTCGGTTTTCGGCATTAATAATGTGTCTTTATACTCTACCATTGTAAATTCCTCCTAGTGTTCTTATCGATTGCTGATTATTGATTTCCATTCCGGGGATGGGGCCAACACGATGTTGTCACGAAAGCATTGTCACAGGAAGTGACGATTTTGGCATTCGTTCCATCCCCCCGTTTCTAATCAACAGCTTCAACAAATAATGCAGCTTCTAAAATAATCATGTTTTTAATGCTCTTAAGGATTTGGTAGCTTTTTATACAACAAAAAAGCCCCTCCATCCCTGTAAAAAAGGGACGAGGAGCATTAGTCTCGTGGTACCACCCTAAATTCGCTAAATACAATTAGCCTCATTAGACACTGTAACGTCGTGTGCTACGAAATAACTTACTCGAATTTCAGTTATTTAGCTCAGGAGTGATTTTCGATTTAACTTGCTTCGTTCGAGCTCTCACCGTCCTCGAATCGCTAAACCACAATGTTAAATTTACTGTCTCCGTCAAAGCCTGATGCAAGTGCATCCTATTCATTATTTTTCAGTATATGAAAAGGCTGTATAAAATGTCAAGTACCGTTGACTAATACACGGCATTTTCGTCATTTTGGTTCTCTTCTTTGATTTCTTTACGATTGTTTTCCTGGATTTCCGTTAAATCTACATCATATTCCAGTAATTGATCCCAATCGCCTGTATTCAGTAAATCAAGCTGTGCTTCCACTAACATTTTGAATCTGTTGCGGAACACTTTCGACTGTTTTTTCAATTCGTCAATCTCAATCGTCACTTTTCTCGCTTTTGCCAATGCGTCATTGACAATACGATCCGCATTTTTTTCAGCTTCTTTAACGATGAGCTTTGCTTCTTTTTCGGAATTGCGACGAACTTCGCCAGCTGCCTCTTGAGCAACAACAATTGATTTTTGTAATGTGTCTTCCAATGAATTGTAATGATTCATTTGTTCCGACATCATTTTAATCTTTTCCTCGAGCTCTTTTTTCTCGCGTAAAACAATCTCATAATCTTTAATAATCTGATCTAAAAATTCATTTACTTCGTCTTCTGCATAACCACGGAAACCACGTGTAAACTCCTTATTATGTATATCAAGAGGTGATAATGGCATATCGTTCTACTCTCCTTTTTTACGTGCATTCTTACAAGTATTATAAACGTTTCTTTTCGGAATAACATCATGTTTTCCTAAAAAACAGTTGAAAATTATACTTTTTGCTCTAAACGACCTACTTGTAATCGAATCTTATCTTTTTTTGTCCGTCCTTCTGTCATGATGACTTTTAACCGTCCATATCCCCGTGCAGAAATAATGTCCCCTTCCTGCAATTCAAAGGCAACAGCTTCTCTGACAGTCCAGTTAACCTTTACTTTTCCTGCATTGATCAGGCTTTGCGATTTTTGACGGGAAATATTTACGATTGTCGCCAAAACCACATCAAGACGCATGGAAGAAACCGTGTGCGAGCTTTCGACCCATTGCTCCTCGTTTTGAATATACGGTGTTGTCGCATCCATTTCCTCAGCGCTTACTTTCACCTTGCCGATACCTGTTAAATGCAAACGCACATAATCCGCGATTTCCGAAGCAATAGCAAATTGGACCGTATTATCGGCAAGCCGGATATCGCCAAACTTACTGCGGTCAAGTCCGATCGATAATAAGGCACCTAATACATCAGGATGGCGCAGCTGGACAAATTTTGTCGGGTAATTCAATGAGTATACAGCAATCTGAAAATCGGTTTCAACCGGCTCGTAATAGGAAGGAGCGATCAGCATACGTTTACGCTCTGCTTCTTCAAATACCCCTTCTGTAAACACGCGGAGATCATCGGATTGCTGAACAATGGACTCTACGATAAAACGCTGTCTCGGATCTAAAAAATCCGTCAATTTTGGAGCATAGCGATCTTCTACTTCACGCTGCCATCCAATAACTTGCTCAATGAAAGGTTGTTCATCTTTACGAAAATGCTGGATTAAATGCTCCATCATAATTCCTACTTTCTTTTAAACTGTGTTACTAATTTTTCCACTTTTCAATTAAATTAAACTTCTATTTTATGTATAGGTGTTCGGCTCATTCCGGAACCTTTCCCGATTGAAGGCTGGCCAGCTACAATCCGATAACACCGAAAACAGCCGGAAATAAAGAAAACTCCTACAATGGCAGGAGTTCAATTAGATTATAGGAAAAATGCTAGGACGCTATAGACGCCTCGCTCAATAAATACTAACGCGAATAAACCGACAATTGGTGAAATATCAATCATGCCAATCGGTGGAATAAATTTGCGGAAGAATCCTAAATACGGTTCACATACTGTTTCAAGGAAACGACCAACAGCCGATTCTTGCAGTGCCGGAACCCAAGACATTAATATGTATCCAATCAGCATAAAACGGTAAACAAGAAATGCTGTTGATACAATCGAAAATATGATCATGTTTTTACCTCACAAAATTTAATTACTCGAACGTTAAATTAGAAATTTCTCCAGTTACTTCAACATTTTCCGGTGTACATAGGAAAATATCATTTCCAATACGTTGAATATCTCCACCTAAAGCATACACTGTTCCACTAAGAAAATCGATTATTCGCTTCCCTTGATCTCGGTCGATGCGCTGTAAATTGACAACGGTAGCACGTTTATTTTTTAAATGTTCCGCTATGTCCTGCGCCTCTGCATATACACGTGGTTCTAATAATACTAACTTTGAATTCTTCGATGAAGACGCAGCTTGAAGGCTCACAACATTGTTATGATTTTGCATCACGACTTCATTGCGTGGTGGTTGCTGTTGCATTTTACGCTCCTTCTTCATTCGGTTTTGAATGAGTTGTGGTTGCTGCTTTTGGCCATAATCCTGATAAAATTGCTGTGGTTCATTTTGAACTGCTTTTGGTGCTTGTTTTTGCACTGTTTGATTCTTGGCAGGAGCATAATCTTCTTCTATTTCTTCTAAATAAAAGAACTTGTCAAAAATATTTTTAATGCTCATATTAATCCTCCTTAGCCAACAAGAGCTGTTCCAATTCTAACAAATGTTGCCCCTTCTTCAACTGCAATTTCGTAGTCATTTGACATGCCCATCGATAATTCAGTACAAGGTACATTTGGAATGTTCAATTGTGACACTTCTTGTTGCAATTGTTTTAACTGTTTAAACACTTGTCTAATCATCGTTTCATCTTCAGTAAAAGGAGCCATTGTCATTAAACCTACTACTTCAATTTTTGAAAATTGCTCAAGCTGCTTTACGAAATCCAGCGCTTGTTCTTTCGTTAAGCCATGTTTCGATTCTTCACCGGAAACATTGACTTGCAAGAAACATTTCACTCGTTTTGTTGCTCTTTTTTCAATCTCTTCTGCCAGGCTTAATCGATCAAGAGAATGTAAATAGTCAATTTGATCAATTACCTGCTTTACTTTTCTCGTCTGTAATGAACCAATATAATGCCATGAAACATCTGATTTAATCGAATCCAGCTTATTTAATAAGCCTTCAGGACGATTTTCTCCCATATGGACAAGACCTGCTTCGATTGCCTCTTCTGTCCGATTGACATCTACTTCTTTCGTCACAGCAATAATCTGAACTGCCTGTTTGGCATTGACACGTTGTTTTGCAATTTCTATTTGATGTTCAATCTGTTTTAAGTTTTCTATGATTTTCGTCACTTTTTTCCCAACTTTACAACAATAGTTTCTCTTATTGTATCAATTGATAGTTTAATTTTCAATGAATAGCGTGAACTATTCATCCGGTGATTTCACTAAAATGACATCTTTACCGACTGTGAGTATATTACTGAAAAGGATTTTCTTAACTAACTCTTCCCCTTGAAATAAATGGTAAAACTTTTTTGGCGGGGAAATTATAAATGCAATAATGGCGCCTTCTTTTTCGTCCACTTCCGCATCTACAATATAACCGATAAATTTCCCGCTGGATGCCTCAATGATTTCCTTTTCCTGAACGGATGAAAATCGCATTCCTCCATCCTCTCTGTATCATTAATTTATTTTTACCCCAATATAAGTATTCAAACATTGTGTAACTATGATGAAAGGGACAGCCCTACGTGTTGGACAGTCCCTCAGAATTTCTATCTATTTAACGGAAATCCCGCTTCATCAATTCTACCGCACTCTTTTCCAATCTCGATATTTGCGCTTGTGAAATACCTAAAGATTGTGCGATTTCAGTTTGAGTTTCTCCTAGGAAAAATCGCTTTTCTATAATCATTTTTTGTCTGCTATTCAGCTTTTTCATACTCTCTTGCAATGAAATCGAACCGACCCAATGCTCTTCTGTAACTTTATCTTTAATTTGGTCAATCATGAAGATTGCATCGCCACCATCGGAATAGATCGGTTCCTGCAGTGACATCGGGTCTTGAATTGCATCAAGAGCAAATAAAACATCTTCTTTTTTCATCTCGATTGCCTGTGCCAACTGTTCGATAGTGGGTTCTGTTAAATGTTCCGCAATAAACTGTTCTTTTGCTTTCATCGCTTTATATGCAATATCGCGCAATGAACGAGATACACGCAGTGCATGATGATCGCGCAGATGTCTGCGGATTTCTCCCATTATCATCGGTACAGCATATGTTGAAAATCGAACATTATGCTTCAAATCAAAATTATCAATCGCTTTTAATAAACCAATACATCCTACTTGGAATAAATCATCTGCCTGTTCGCCACGATAGGCATAACGGCCGACAATACTGAGCACTAACCGTAAATTACAGAAAACTAGCTGCTCACGAACAATCCATTCTCCTTGCTGTAATCGTATAAATAAATCTTTCATTTCATCTGGCTTCAGTACTGGTAATGTAGATGTATCCACACCACATAATTCCACTTTTGTACGCATCCAACTTCACCTTCCGAACTAGATTGTCTTTTGTCTTTTCAATCATTTTGTCCGAATTGGTCGTCGCTATGCGCGCCAAATTTAACCATCTTATGCAATTGGTTCGTTCAGGAATTCACGTAAATCCATAATAATTTTTTTCTCCAACCTTGAAATATAAGATTGTGAAATACCTAAATGATCCGCTACTTCTTTTTGCGTCATTTCTTCTTTTCCGTTTAGGCCAAAACGGCATTCCATAATATATTTTTCACGAGGTGTCAGCTGATTAATGGCATTAAACATATGCTGACGCTCAATTTTACGTTCTACATCAAGTGTTATGATATGTTCTTCTGTCCCTAATATGTCTGAAAGCAATAGCTCATTTCCGTCTGCATCCGCATTTAACGGTTCATCAAAGGATACTTCGCCCTTCATGCGGCTCGTCTTTCGTAAATGCATCAAGATTTCATTTTCGATGCAGCGGGATGCATACGTCGCTAATTTAATATTTTTATCCAAATTAAATGTTTCAATCGCTTTAATAAGGCCAATGGAACCGATGCTGATTAAATCCTCAATCGGCGTGCTCGTATTATCAAAACGTCTTGCAATATAAACAACTAAACGTAAATTTCTCTCAATTAACATATCTCTGGCATGCAAGTCACCATTCATAAATGCTTCGACTACGACAACTTCTTCTTCTCTAGTTAATGGAATAGGCAATGAATCATGTCCCCCTATATAGTATGTCCCTTTTTTTCTTCTAAAGTAGCTTAGTATGTTTAAAATTATCGATTGAATTTTTTTAAGCAATATCGATCCTCCCTTATGAATTCGTTAGGACAAACACATGTGCAATCATTTGTGCATTTTGCGGAAAGCGCGCATCATTTTTCGTAAATACAACATAGTGATTTGGATACGTCTTGTTCTGAATGACAATTGTGGCACGAAAGGCCGGTACGAGTAATGTGCCTTTTTGAACCGTTGTAATAGGAACAATACGTATTCTTTTCTGTATTTCCTTTGAAAACATTGTCAGTGAGTAAGGCTCCTGTTCATCCCATTTGAGCAGGCATTCACTAAATTCATCCGGTAACATCGATTGAACTGCTTTAAATGAAATAAAATGGACCGGCGCCTGACTTAAAGGTTCCGTGCATTCATTTCCGGTATCAATATATGTTACAAGCCCCATTTGTTGTTCGAACAGTTCCACTTTGCTTGTCGTGACATACCGACTTTGTGCAACATTCTGCAGTTTTTGAAACCAGCCTTGTTTCATCACTGTCAAACTAATACATACTATGCCGAAACATAAAAAAATATAAACGAAAAACGGAGATGCAAGCAAAAATGGTTGTAATGCTGTTATTAATCCACCTGCGAGCAAAGTAGCGACAACAATCCACTTCCCTTGCTCGTAAAATATTTTCCATTTAAATGAAAAGGCTATGCCCAATAGTACGATGAAACTTACAAGCAACATGAATATGTTTCCCATAAATAACACAGCGATCAGCGCACTACAAAAGGCTCCTAATAGTAATCTCCAAATTGGAATGATGGTATATGTTATGGTTGCGGTAAATTTTAGTAGTACGAGATTCATTAAAAAATTCATTAAAAGAATCCACTCTGCATACATGTATTGTCCTCCTGTAAATAAGATTATCAAACCCCCTCAGTGTATTTTGTCTAACTGTTGCATAAATCTGGAAGAATCGTATGACATATTGTTACGCTATTCAAATTCAATCGACAAAAAGTTGGCAGAGGGAAAGTTATAGAAACATAGGTGGAGAGGGGGACCTTTTTTGTAACGGGGAATCTGTTTTTCTACTTTTTCTTTGGAGCACATTGTATAGCAAGCTACTTTCCACAGCCTCTCTTAAACTAAAAAAAAACGATTATTCACATGTACATGTAAATAATCGTTTTTCATATTATGAAAATCTATAAGACTAGCGATTGCGACGATTGCGTAAAAATGTCGGAATATCCAATGCATCGTCCTGCTGATAGTTTGTTTGTTGTGTTTGACGCGGTGTTTCTTGTTGCACCTGTTCTTGCTGACGTACAGGCTGCTGTTGCTGCGGTTGAGATGCGCTTGTTGCAGCTTGTTGACGAACACCGATTGATGGACGTACTGGCTGCGGTTTTTGAATAATAAAGTCATCAGAGAAACCTGTTGCAATAACCGTTACGATAATTTCAT
Source organism: Solibacillus sp. FSL W7-1324 (assembly GCF_038008025.1). Classification (NCBI taxonomy): domain Bacteria; kingdom Bacillati; phylum Bacillota; class Bacilli; order Caryophanales; family Caryophanaceae; genus Solibacillus; species Solibacillus sp. FSL W7-1324. Next base: position 960,376 of record NZ_JBBOYH010000001.1, on the reverse strand, counting down.
CGTTTAAGTTATCGTTAATGACAGAACCGAAAATCATATTTACTTCTTCGTCTGAAGCAAGCTGTACAATATCGGCAGCTTCCTGAACTTCGAATAAACTTAAGTTCGTTCCGCCTGTAATATTCATAATGACACCTTTTGCTCCATCGATTGATGTTTCAAGTAATGGAGAAGAAATTGCTTTTTTAGCGGCTTCTACTGCACGGTTTTCACCAGCAGCAATCCCGATACCCATTAATGCAGAACCTTTATCGGACATGATTGTTTTTACATCGGCAAAGTCCAGGTTGATTAAACCAGGTGTTGCGATCAAGTCTGAAATACCTTGTACACCTTGACGTAATACATTGTCCGCTTCACGGAACGCTTCAAGCATTGGTGTTGATTTATCAACAATTTGAAGTAACTTATCGTTTGGAATGACGATTAAAGTATCAACCGCTTCCTTCATTGAAGTAATACCGCCGATTGCCTGTGTTTGGCGTTTACGGCCTTCAAATGTAAATGGACGTGTTACAACACCTACTGTCAATGCACCTAAATCACGTGCGATTGATGCGATTACTGGTGCTGCACCAGTACCAGTACCACCGCCCATACCGGCAGTTACGAATACCATATCGGCACCGCGTAATACTTCTTCCAACTGTTCGCGACTTTCTTCAGCAGCTTTTTTACCTACTTCAGGGTTTGCCCCTGCTCCAAGTCCACGTGTTAATTTACCGCCAATTTGTAGTTTATATTCAGCTTTTGACAGATTTAAAGCTTGCGCATCTGTATTTACAGCGATAAAGTCTACACCTTGTACACCATGTTCAATCATGCGGTTTACGGCATTGTTACCGCCTCCGCCAACGCCGATTACTTTAATAACGGCTAATTGTTCAACATCCGTTTCAAATTCTAACATACTCTTCTCCTCCTAATTGTTCACGTCATTCATTTTCGTATTAATCGAAAAATTTGTTTAATAAGTTTTTCGCGCGATCAATCACACTTACTTTACTTGCGCTTTCTACTCTCTCCGGCACATTTGATTGTTTTTTAGAAGGAGTTGGTTGAGTAGGATAAGGTGCTGCATATGAAGAAGCTGGTACCGGCTCGCTTCTTCCGTAAAATTCGTCTTCTGCATGTGCATATCGAATTAAACCTACTGACGTCGTAAAGGCCGGTTCACGTACACCGATGTAATCCGGTGTATAAATACGAACTCGTGTTAACATTACTTGTCGCGCCAGCTGAGCAATTCCTTCCAGCTGAGCTACCCCGCCGGAAATCACAACACCACCCGGTAAATCCTGTACCCCCATACGTGCTAATTCATCCAAAACTAATTCAAATAACTCTTCTAAACGCACTCCGATAATTTCTGATATAAAGCGTTGACTGTATTGATCTGTTGTATCAGTACCAACAACAGGAACATCAAACGTCTGTTCATCTGAAGCATCATCGTAAAAGGCATGTCCATACTGCTTTTTGATTTTTTCGGCTTGTTCAGTAGGAGTTTTCAATACGATCGATAAATCTTTCGTAATATGATCTCCGCCTACCGGGATAACAGCTGTATTTGTCAGCAGTCCATCCTGGAATACCGCAACAGTAGTTGAGCCGCCGCCTAAATCGATATAGGCAGTTCCTTGGTTTTTCTCATCTTCCGTCAGCGCAAAATACCCTGCTGCTAATGGTTGTAGATAGATTTCGCGAATTTGCAAGCCTGCACGTTCTACACATCTTAAAACATTATGTACAAGCGTCTTGGATGTCGTAATCATTGTCGCATCCATCTCTAAACGAATGCCAATCATACCACGCGGGTCTTTAATCTCATCTAGGTTGTCCACGATAAATTGTTTAGGAATCAAATTTACTAACTCTCGCTCTGGTGGAATCGACATTACCTGTGCAGAGTCTATTACTCTAGCTAAATCATCGTCCGTGATTTCCCGGTCTTCACCGTTTACCGCTACAACCCCTTTTACAGGCTGTAGAACTGTCTGGTTTGCAGGAACTCCAAGCACCACTTCCTCTATATTAATACCAGTCATTCGCTCTGCTTGGTCTACAGCTTTTTTAATGGACTGTACAGTTGCATCTATATCAACTATTGCACCTTTTCTTATTCCTGTTGATTTCACATGACCTACACCAATTACGTGCAATTGATCACCGTTCATCTCACCGATTAGGACCTTTATTGAAGATGATCCAATATCGAGTGAGACATAAATTTCTTGATGATTCAACTTTCTGCACCTCCTTCGATTACTCCTATAGTTCATTCTATTGTAATTTTCGTTGATTGTCTAAGTAAAACGATAATTTGTAATGATATTTTAACGTGATTGTTAAGAGTTTTCCTCCTTTTTCAACCTTCTGTTTTCATATTTTGTCAATAATAACCGACGAATGACTGCGATGTTCTGAAATAGTCGAACACCGAATGCAAAAATTGCGGCTAAATACAGATCGACACCTATATGAACTCCGAGAAAAGCCAATCCTGCTGCTAAAATTATATTAAAGAAAAACCCGGAAATAAATACTTTGTCGTCGTATACTTGCTGCAATAATGCACGGATACCGCCGACCATAGTATCGAGAGCCGCCAGTACAGCAATGGATAAATAGTTTTCATAAACAGATGGAATTTGAATATCTGTTAAAATCCCTAATACCACACCTAATACAAGACCTAAAAGTGGTAACCACATATTCGCATCCCCTTCTACTTTTCTGATAAATACTTACTTTTTTGTACAGGCACAACTGAGTCGATTTGTAGATTCTGCTCTGCTTCATGAATCGTCAATACTAGATTATCAATATAAAATTCATCCTGGAACGTAGATGCAAGCAAATGGTTTTTCATTTTTTCGGCCTGTTCATACGTAAATGTAATGATGTTTATTTCAATATCCGTATTTTGAATCGGCTCACTATTGATCGTCGTTTTTCCATTAATATCGCGAATGGCCGAGTTGTAGCTTAAACGTTTGTCATCCACTTCAATGGCCCGCGCGTTATAGCGGTTTAAATCATTGATAAGGCGGATTAACAGTTCAGGGGATACAGGCTTTATTTCATAGCCTAAAGCCATTAATTCAGGTGAAGCGCCAACCGTTAATGTTAACCCCGGTCCTTCAACCGGCAGGATTCCAGCACGTTCTTTAAGCTGATCAACCGTTTGCTGCAAGAGTACTTCCGGATTATCAAACTCTGCATCCTCATATTTATTTACTGTTTCGGTCAATTCACTTATTCCGGTCAGCAATTCTGAATGCCGCTCCTGCTCCGCAAATAATTGCTGACGAATTTCCCAAATATCGACCGTAGTTCTTTCTGCCGGTTTTTGAACAGTGTTGTACTGCACTGCAAGCATAAAGCCGATGATGAACGAGATGATTGTAATATTACGGTACATTTTTTTCGTCATCATCTTCCCTCCGATCTTATGCTTTACTCATCGCTGACTGTTTTCATCTCGATTAGGTCGTCTGTTTCCAAAGTAACGACAATTTGTTCATTTAATAATTGGTCAAATACTCCTCCTGCCAGTTCCAACGAAGAAATAAGTACATCCTGATTACCTACCGCCTCGATTACAAATGGTGCAGGGTATTGTTGTCCATCAATTGTAATGACAGGACCATTGCAGGCAATGTAGGAATTGGGTTTTAAACGTTGCCCGTTTATGGATATCGCTTCGGCACCTGCAATTTTTAATTCATTTAATACTTTAAATATGTGACTTTCGTGCACAATATACTCGTTCGGGTTGGTAGTATTCGGATTATAATCACCATCTTGCAATGTAATTCTAATCCCTTGTCCCATCCCATCAGTTAGGCCTAATAACAGCCGCAATTGCTCAGCATCCTGGCGATTCTGTTCATATTGCGATTCGTTTGAAGAAAACTGCTTTTCATAAGTACGAATTTTTTCCTCTAATTGGGCCAACTCATCTGCAAGCTCTTTGTTTCTTTCCTGCTTTTCAATCAAATCTTCCAAGTACTGATTTTCCTGCTCAAACTGGGGAGAGGCAGAACTTAATGTACGCTTGTCCTTTGATAAATTATAGGAAAAACCGATAATAAATCCTGTAATTACGCATACAATTAGTATGGCGCCATACTTTCCTGAAAATATGGTAGGTTTTTTCTTCGGCTGGCTGCTGCTATTATTCCGGCTCTTCTTCATTTTGTTCTTCCAGTTGCCCCCCTTCATCAGTTTCCGCATTTTCTGTTTCATCGGCTGTTTCATCTGTTGATTCTTCAGTTTTTTCAGTGTCTTCTTTTATCAATGAATATTCACCTGAAAAAGGTCGGTAATATGACCCGACTTCAATATCTACAATCCCTTTTTCAGAAACGTCCTCGCTTTCAATTTGCGCGATGATCGATGGATAGTAATTTAACTTTTCTGCTAAAGTATTCGCATCAGCGCGTACTTCATAGCCATCATTCATAAAAAGCGTAATTGAATACGGGTCCGCTTCTGTAGGATTTGCATTAATTTGTGAAATGAGCGACAGTACTTCCGGCTTTAAATTTGCAAGTTCCTTCAACAGCTTTTTTCGAAGATTCTCATTTTCAAAGTCCCGGAAAATCGGGGCATCGATCGGAACAATTTCATTGGATTCTTCAAAAACAATGCCATTATCAAGCATAGGGTAAAATTCCCCGTCTTGTGTGATGTAAGCTACTTTTTGCCATTCTTCAATTGTAATTTGAACTTCATTCAGGAATTTTCTTTCGACATTAACGGATTTTACCCATTCATGCTGAGCAATTGCCTGCTCCACTTCTGAAATTTTAAAGCCCCATAACGAATCATCAATTTTCAAATTTGACTGTTCGATATAGTACGTATCTTCCTTAAGGGCTGCCCCTTTAATATCAATTTTTTTTATATCACTATAAGGTAATTGAAAATAAAGAAGGATGATAATGATAAAAAGAAAAATCGTTACGAGTGCTAAAAATTTTAGATTTGTGCGACGTCTTCTGCGTTTTTTCATAGCGGGTACCCGCTCTGTAATATCGATTACTTTTTCCATTATCTCTACTCCTTCCTTCTTTCATAAGAGAAATTTAAAATAAGCGCTACTGTTACCCATACAACAACGAGCGATGTTCCGCCATAGCTTATAAATGGCAATGTTACACCTGTTACAGGAAGTAAATTAATAACTACCCCTATGTTCAGCGCTGCCTGTACAGCAATCATCGTTGTCAGTCCGCAAATAGCATAAAAATGAAATACATGTTTACATTGTAATGCCAAGCGATAGCCTAAAATTAAAAAGCACGCAAAAATAAGCAGCAGTCCCATTCCACCGACAAGTCCGATTTCCTCTAAAATGATTGCAAATATAAAATCGTTCTGCGGTTCCGGTAAGTATAAATACTTTTGTCTACTTTTTAATAATCCATGTCCAAACAAGCCAGCAGGACCTATCGCAAATAATGACTGAACCGCCTGGAAGCCGCTTCCTAACGGGTCTGCCCAAGGGTTGATAAATGCTTCAATCCGTTTAAGTCGATACGGGGCCGCGATAATTAACCCTGCAAGGCCACCTATACCTAATGTGATAAGAACAACATATAAACGCAACGGATATTGGGCAATAAAAAATATAATTAAAACAACCACTACTAAGATAAAGACAGCACCGAAATCAGGCTGAAGCATAATTAAGGCTGCGGGAAGAATCAGTATGAGAAAATGCTTCAGTTGTACAATTCGCTCATACGATTTCCGCTGTGTCAATAATGCACTAATATAAATAATTGTCGTTACTTTCGCAATCTCAGCCGGCTGTATCGTTAAAGGACCGATCCCAATCCAGCTTTGCGAACCATTTCGGACGATCCCGATACCCGGGATAAGAACAGCAACTAGTAAGCCAAGTGAGATGATATAAAATGTCTTCCACACTTTCGGTTGCTGCAAAAACTCCCAGTTCATAATCGCTGCACAAATGATAAGTGCAACGATGAAATAAATTGCCTGTTTCAGGTAAAACGGGGTTTGTCCATTATAGTGAACATTCCCCCAATATGTACCTGCAGAAAAAATAAAGAGAATGCCAATAAGCGACAATGCAATCGCACTGATCATAAAATACTGTTGATTTTTTTGCGACAGTGTAACTATCCTTTCTTATGAAAGTTTCATAACACGATCAATAAATAAGTCGCCTCGAATTTCAAAGCTCGCATGTTGATCCCAGCTTGCACATGCAGGCGACAGTAAAATGATGTCACCTTGTTCAGACATTTTTGCTCCGTAACCGACTGCATCTTCTACATCTATTGCACGCACAATATTCGTAATGCCACATGATTTTGCAAATTCGATAAAGCGAAGTGCAGTCTCGCCAAACGCGACTACTGCTTTTACACGTGTCATTTCTTTACGAAGCTCTTCAAATGAATGCCCGCGATCTAATCCGCCGGCCAATAATACAATCGGTTGCTCAAATGCAGCCAAGGCACTTTTCGTTGCCAGTACATTTGTTGCTTTTGAATCATTGTAAATTTTGCGTCCTTGCCATTCTCTGACAAACTGCGTACGGTGACGTACCCCTGCAAATGTTGATAAAACTTCTTCAATTGCTTCAATAGGACATTGCTGCAGTAGCGCTGCTGCTACAGCACATAAAATGTTTTCTAAATTATGCTCACCCGGCAATACAATAGTATCACGTTTTAAGACCGCATCGCCTTGCCAATAAATGTTTTCTTTATCGGCACTGATCCCTTGTTTTGCATGGCCTTTTGTCGTAAATGGAATGAGTTGGGCGTTTGATTTTTGAGCATATTTCGCCACAACTTCCTGATCGGCATTATAAATAAAATAATCTTCGGCTGTCTGGTTGCGTGTGACCCCAAATTTAGCCTCTGCATATTCTTCAAACGTCCCATGGTAATCTAAATGGGCTTCATACAGATTTGTCAAAATTGCAATATGTGGTCTGAATTCACGTGTCCCCATTAACTGAAACGATGATAACTCGGTAACGATAATCTCATCAGCTTTTGCTTCTGCTGCAACACCACAAGCAACGGTTCCAATATTCCCGGCGATTAACGGTTTTAAACGGCCTGCTTTTAGCATTTCGTAAAGTAAAGTTGTCGTAGTTGTTTTACCATTCGAACCAGTAATACCGATAAATGGCGCTTCACTTACTAAATAAGCAAGTTCCATTTCTGTAATGACAGGAAGACCTTTGGCAATCGCATCAGCAACAATCGGATTTGTGTATGGAATCCCAGGGTTTTTTACGACCATCTCAAAACCTTCATCAAGCAAATCTTCCGGATGTCGGCCACAAATTACGGTAATTCCTTTAGATAAAAGCTCCTGCGCTTCAGGATTTGCATCAAATGGCTTTGCATCATTGACTGTTACAAATGCACCTAACTGATGCAAAAGCTCTGCAGCCGCAACACCACTTTTAGCCAATCCTAAAACGAGTACTTTTTTAGATTGTAATCCTTCATATTCCATCATAATAACGCCTCCGCTAATACTGCTATAAGTGCTACGATACAACCTGTTGACCAAAATACTAGTACGACTTTCCATTCTGACCACCCAGATAATTCAAAATGGTGGTGAATCGGACTCATTTTAAATATACGCTTTTTACGCAGTTTATAGCTTCCTACTTGTAAAATAACGGATAATGTTTCAATAACAAATACGAGACCGATCAATAGTAACAGCAATTCTTGTTTTACGAGTACTGAAATCATCGCCAATGCACCGCCAAGTGCCAGGGAACCTGTATCTCCCATAAACACTTTAGCCGGGTTTGCATTAAAGATAAGGAAACCAAGTAATGCACCAGTTACAGCAAATGCAAATAGTGCAATATCGGCCTGCTCATTGAATAATGCAATGACCCCGAATGCAGCAAATGCGATTGAAGCCGTTCCTGATACGAGTCCATCCAAACCATCTGTTAAATTGACCGCATTTGAAAAACCTACGAGCCAGAAAATTAAAAACCCAACATACAGAATTCCTAAATCAATCGATAAATCCGTATACGGAATCCCTACAGATGTATCAAATGAACCTAAACGTAATAGTAAAAACGCGGCAATTGCAATTGCGATTTGCCCAATCAATTTTTGCAGGGAAGTTAATCCTAAGTTACGTTTAAAAATAACTTTTAACCCATCATCTAAAAAGCCAATTACGCCAAATCCAACTAAAACAAGTAATAATACAATCGTTTGTGTTGTAAACAAGTCGAAAATCATTGCGACGATAATTGTCGAAATAATAATGGCTAACAAGAAAATTAAACCACCCATTGTAGGTGTGCCCGCTTTTTTCATATGAGATTGAGGGCCTTCTTCACGTATGCTTTGCCCGAATTTCAATCGGCGTAAAAGAGGGATTCCTACTGGTGCTAAAATGACCGTTACTAAAAATGATGAAAAGAGTATGGTCAATGTTGTTGATAATGTCATAATATATCTCCTTTAAAACTTCTGTCTGAATATGGTGGAACGTTTGATTTTCAACGGTTACAACGCCTAGTTATTATTGTGAAAAAACGTCCTTCACTATAATAGTTGTTTTAGTTGCATTTTGAAAGATGGAAATTCAAATTAATCTCCTAAATATAAATGAACACTACCACTTTGGAGAATAAGGCTGTCAGCTGACGGTACTTGCTGAATTACCTTTTCGCCTTCTCCGTGCCATTCAATCTTATAAGGATATAAATGTGGTATTACTTCTTCTTTAGTCATTCCAATAAAGTTTGGTGTACGCTCAGTCAATTCATCGCCCCACACGTAATCCCGTTCTATCTGATCTTTTTGCTTTTCGATATTGTACAGCGGTGCTGCATCTTCAATAATACGTCCTACAATCGGTGCTGCAATAACACTTCCGAATTGCAGAGAACTTTTCGGATTATCAATCGCAACATAAACGATAATTTCCGGGTCATTGGCCGGCGCAAACCCGATGAACGATACAATATAGTCGCCGTCTTTATAGCGGCCATTTTCCACCTTTTGCGCAGTCCCTGTTTTACCCCCGATGCGTAAGCCATCACGAAATGCCTGACGACCGGAACCTTTTGCAACGACAAGCTCCAATGCATGACGCACTTTTTCGGATGTTTCCTCACTGACAACCTGCGCTTTCGCTTCCGGATTTTGCTCCATAATGACTTCGTTTGTTTTAGAGTCCAATATTTTTGAAACTGTATACGGTGTATATAATGTACCGCCATTAATAGCTGCTGAGACCGCCTGCATCTGCTGGATCGGTGTTACAGAAACACCTTGACCGAAAGAGGTCGTTGCATGCTCTACAGGACCAAACGCTTCTTTGGAAAACAATATACCTGTCGATTCTCCGGCAATGTTCGAGCCTGTTTTTTTCCCGAATCCGAATTTGTGAATATACTCAAGCAGCTTTGTTGAACCAACTCGTTGCCCCAGCTCTACAAATCCAGGGTTACAGGAATTTTGCACAACTTCGTAAAACGTCTGGTCTTTATGTCCTTCCCGTTTCCAGCAGCGCAATCGTGCTCCCTCGACCATTGTATAGCCATGATCATGAAAGTGTTCTTCCTCCATGTTGACTACACCTTCTTCAATTGCGGCACTGAGCGTAATAATTTTGAATGTGGAACCCGGCTCATAAGACATAAATACTGGAAGGTTCCGGTTGTAGATACTTGGCTCTACTTCCGAAAATTTCGTCGGATCATATGTCGGGAATGATGCAAGCGCCAATATTTCACCACTGTTTGGATTCATGGCAATGGCCAATGCCTGATCTGCATCATACTCCAGCATAGCCTGTGATAATTCCCGTTCAACGATTTTCTGAAGCTTTAAATCAATTGTCAGTTGAATTGTAGCTCCGTCTTTTCCGTCTTTCCATTCATCATCTACATGTTCGAGTGCATTCCCTTTCGCATCTGTAAATAGCCGAATGGCTGCATCCGAGCTTTTTAATAATTCATCATACTCGTATTCAATTCCTGCCAAGCCTTGGTTATCTGCACCTGTAAACCCTAAAAAGCGTGCGAGCAAATTACCATGCGGATAAGACCTTACATAATCGACACCACTGTACAATCCCGGAATTTGGAGCTGCTGAATTTTTTCCGCTTGCTCATACGTAATATTTTTCGCTTCAGGAGCAATTTTTACTAGGGATACGCGCTGCTGCAGTCTTTCCAATATTTTGGCACGATCTTTATTGAGTACATTTGCAATGGCGTCTGCTGCTTGTTCTTTATCTTCGTTTTGTGAAGGCATGAAGTACAAAGTCGGGGCTAGTTTATTCGTTACAATTACTTCATTGTTCCGGTCAGTAATTTCGCCTCGCTGTGTATGGAACGGTATTTCCCTGTCCCAGTTTTCTTTTGCCTTTGTCGAAAGCTCATCATACTGAATAATTTGAACGGATACTAATTTAACAAAAATCGCCACGCCGTATAGTCCAAGTGCGATGGCGATCCATGTTAAACGCTTTTTAGATTTTGTAGTTACCCATTTCATAATATGACACCTCACCTAAAACAACGTATGTTAAAGATGAAGTTTGTATTCAAATCTCTCTAATCTTGTGGAAGTTCTTCAAGAAATTCTTCGTCTTCCTCTTTTTCTTCAAGCTCCATATCCTCTGCCGGAGGGGTCAAATGCTTTTCCTCAGGAGTTTTGAGCTTGACGACGATCGGTGAAGCATCTGTTATCGGCGTCCCTTCGGAAACACTCTGGCTTTCAACATAGCCTTCCCCGACAATTTCAATCGGGAGTTTGGATAGTGACTTATAAACAAGTAAATTACGTAATGACCAATCACTAAACGAAGGTAATGTAATTTCTCCATCCGTCTTTAAGAAAACGATGCTCCCGCTTGTTAATGATGCATCTGCTGCAGGGAACTGTTCTGTAATCTCTCCGCCTTGACCAATTATTACCGGTACCAGTCCCTCTGCTTCCAGTTGAGTCATAACTGTATCTGTCTGGTTCCCTACATAATCCTCAACTTTTGTCGTTTCGACTTCCGCTACGTCCGACGGATTGATATTCATATACTTTAAACTGTTCAGTACAACTGAATTGAAAACTTGTGAAACCGGGTCAGAACCTATTTCGGTTGCCCCTAGTTTTGGTTTTGCAACGCCAATAAATACAGCGAGCTGCGGATCTTCTGCTGGAGCCATTCCTAAAAATGAATAAAGGAACTCATTTTTCCCCCAGTCATAACCAACTCCATTTGCTTTCGGCATTTGGGCAGTTCCCGTTTTACCGGCCACTTTATAACCGTCAATTTGGAACCGTTTCGCATTCCCAGCTTCCCCGTAAATAGTTGAAGCTAGCACTTCACGTGTTTTCTCGGCTGTCTCTGCCGAAATCGGCTCACCTTTTATAGTAGGTTTTGAATCTACTATAATTTCACCTGTGTTCGGGTTGACAATTTTATCAATTACGTATGGCTGCATCATTTTCCCGTCATTCGCAACGGCCGTTACCCCTTGTATTAACTGAATCGGTGTAACAGTCGAACCTTGACCGAATGTCGTCGTATACTTTTCCAAAGGATAGCGCGAGTTAATAATGCCGCTCGCTTCATTCGGTAAATCAATGCCTGTTTTTTGACCGAAACCAAACTCCTTTAAATAGCTTTCATACGTTTCCCAGCCCATAATATCAAGCAAGTTCGTCATCGCCGTATTTGAAGAGCGTTGAATACCTTGTAAATAGGAAATCGGGCCCCAACCGTATCTATTGTGATCCCGTATTGTATCGTTATAAACTTTATACTGCCCTGACTGGTACGTTGCATTCGGATGCCAATTCCCTGAATCGATTGCGGCTGCAACCGTAAATGTTTTAAATGTGGAACCCGGTTCAATCGTATTTTCCACGACATCATTTAACCAGTTACCATCTAACCCCGCACGCGTGTCAGGATTGAATGTCGGTCGTTGTGACATCGCCAAAATTTCACCCGTTTTCGGATTTGCCACGATAGCAACCATAGACTGTGGATTATATTGATCATTGACCCGTGACATTGCTTCTTCCAGGAAGTTTTGGATTGTTTTATCGATTGTCAAATAAATATCGTTCCCGTCCTGCGCTTCCTGAACCACTTTATCGCTGCTAGGCAATAAATAGTTACGGGCGTCGCGCTGATAGGTTAACTTTCCGTCAGTTCCGGTCAATTGCTTATCATAAATGTATTCAAGTCCCATTTTACCGACAACCGACGAATTCCCGTCATCATCGGTTTCACGCAGTGCAAAACCTATAAGATGAGAGGCAAAAGCGCCGTTCGGATAATAGCGTTTTTTGTCGCTATATAATAGAATGCCAGGCAATTTCAGCTCTTCAATCTTCTTTTTCACTTCATGACTGATGCCGCGCCCTGCCAGTCCAAACTCGACTTGATACAAATCTTTCGAAGGGTTTAGCCGTTCATAAATTTTTTCTTCTTCCATTGGAATGTATTGCGCCAATAATTTAGCTGTTTCTGCTTTATCGACGACATGCCTTGGATTTTTTTTGCTTTCTGTTGCCGACTCTTTAATTACCGCTACAAGACGGTAGCTTAACGTATCTTCGGCAATCACATTAGCATTGCGGTCCAGAATCTTCCCACGGTCTGCTGATAACACATATCCAGTTTCGTACCTTGATAATGCTTCTTCTTCCAATTCATGCCCTTTTACCATTCCTGTCGCCTGAATCGATGCAAAACGCCAATATAATAGTAAAAAGAGCCCTCCAAAGAAAATAAACATTAGAAAGGCTCCTATCTGGTAACGAAATCTTCTCTTTTTCATTCTCCCGGCACTACTTTCACATTTTTCTCATTTAGTGTTAATCCGAGTTCTTTCGCTTTTTCCCAAATACGTTGGTGAGTGGAGCGTTCACTTACTTGTACTTTTAAATCTGTATTATTGTTATTGACTTCAGTTATGTCGCGTTCGATTTTTTGGATTTCCATACTGAGCGTTTGGATTTCTCCTTGAGTATGTAATATGGAAATAGCGAAAGATGCTACTACGATTGCAAATACTAGGAACAAAAACTTTTCCTGTGCCGAAAAATACTTTGCTTTGCGTTTTTTAGGCTGGACCGGCAGTCTTTGTTCCTGCTGCTGATGTTGAGGTAGTTCTGGCTGCTGTTGTATATAAGTTTGTCTTGCTCTTACTGCCATTTTTTACCCACGTCCTTTATCGTTAATTTTTTCAGCGATGCGCAATTTTGCTGAACGTGAACGATTATTCGCAGCTAACTCCTCGTCTGATGGTAAAATCGGTTTTCTTGACACTAACTTAAGGATTGGTTTCATATGCTCTGGAATTACCGGTAAACCTGGAGGTAAATCAGGCAATGATGAAGCCTCTTTAAATAGTGTTTTCGTCAAGCGGTCTTCTAATGAGTGGAATGTAATCACACTTATACGACCACCAATTTTCAATAAATCGATTGCATCTACTAAAGAATCTTCCGCTGCTCCTAATTCATCATTTACAGCAATCCGAATAGCCTGGAAAATTCGTTTGGCAGGATGTCCACCTTTGCGACGTGCTGGGGCTGGAATACCATCTTTTATAAGCTCTACTAATTGACCTGTCGTTTCAACAGGAGCAATTTCACGGGCTTGTTCAATTTTGCGCGCAACTTGTTTCGAAAATTTTTCTTCGCCATAACGGAAGAAAATACGTACTAGATTTTCGTATGACCATTCATTCACAACATGATAGGCGCTAAGTTCTGCAGTCTGATCCATCCGCATATCGAGCGGTGCATCGTGATGATAACTAAATCCTCGTTCAGGTGTATCAAGTTGTGGTGATGAAACACCTAAATCGTATAAAATTCCATCTATTTGATGAATGTTCAGTTTGTATAATTCTTCTTTTAAATAGCGGAAATTTGAGTGTACGAAAATAACGCGATCCAAATAATCGGCTAATCGTACTTTTGCGTTTTCAATAGCCGTTGTATCCTGGTCAAAGCAAATTAAACGGCCTTTTTCTGACAATTGTTTCACAAGGTATTCACTGTGGCCTGCACCACCTAATGTACAGTCTACATAAATACCATCCGGATTGATGTTCAACCCATCAACAGTTTCTTTCAATAATACGGTTGTATGATCGAACATAGTTTAAAGCACCTCTTAAATATTAATTCAATTTCATTTCGGTACTATTACACCCGGATTAAAAGTTCGTGTCGGCTCTGTAATAGTGACCATTGCTTTAAATTTCCCCAACTTCTACTGAAAAAGTTTAAAAATCAAAGCCAATCAGATTTTCTGCGATTTCATCAAATGATTCTGCCGATTGCTCGAAGTATTGCTGCCAAGATTCTTTCGCCCAAATTTCAATTTTGCTCGATACACCTAAGATCACGCATTCTTTTTCAAGATTAGCGTACCCAATCAGTGTAGATGGAATATTAATTCGGCCTTGCTTGTCCACTTCTACTTCTGTAGCCCCAGAAAAGAAGAACCGCGCAAATGCACGTGCATCTTTTTTGGTCATCGGTAAATCCTTTAATTTATCTTCGAGTTTTCGCCATTCATCCATAGGATATCCAAAAATGCATTGATCTAGCCCGCGTGTTATTACAAAGTGTTCTCCAAGTGATTCTCGAAACTTTGCAGGGACGATCATACGGCCTTTTGCATCAATAGAATGTTGATATTCTCCCATGAACATGCTACTCACCCCACTTTACTAAATAATGTACCACATCCCCCCACTTTCCACCACCAATTTCCTTGCTTCTCATACCAATAAAATGAAATTGCGTAAATGAGCATATTCTCACACATACGTTCGGTGCCAAAAGACACAAAAAAGAGTTATCTGCATGTGAGATAACTCTTGTTTTTTATAAGGTAATAAGTTGGTGTTTCATGGAAATACTCATAGGTAATTCCAATAAATCATCAATCAACTTCTCCCCATAGGTATTTAGAAATAAATACGGGTTATATAACCGCTCTTGATAACTATCATTCGGATATAATAGTGACTGGATCGTTTTATATTGGCGAATCGCAACTTCATGCTTTTCTATATTTTGCTGTTCCAGTTTTGAGCGTAAATAATGGAATTGGCGTTCGTGGTAATTTTTATTCTTCTCCAATAAATCTTCTACATGATAGTTACCATGCTGAAGATAGCTCGTCAGCTGTTCGTATTGTTCTTCCATCTGTTTTTGCATCTGCTCAATTGCGCGAGTTACTTGCTCGTCTCTCACACTTTCTACAAATTGTGCTAAATGCTCATCGACCTTGCCTGTCAGCACATCCGTTACAGATAGTTCTTTCTGTTCCAATAATGCATCTACTTGACGGGTTACAAGCGTAATGCTGAGTCTAGGCGCAAATATCGGCATTTGCAGCTGCAGTGTATCAAAAGCAGGCTTTAACGTAGCCCAATAAGCAAGCTCACCAGGACCGCCGACAAAAGCGAGTACCGGCAGTGCCATTTCCTGCATTAATGGTCGGGTTACAACATTATTGCTTAAACTTTCAGGAGACTCATTCGCTATAGCCAATAGTTCCTCTTTTGAAAAATTCGCATGTGCCGTTCCATTTTTATAATGGCCGCCACTTCTTTCCAGCAGAAAACGCTCGCCTTCTTTAATGTAAAATAAATTCGCATTTTGCTCCGTCGCTTCGATTGGCATTGTATAGCCATTCTCCGCAAGCTTTCTTTCCTGCGCTACAACACCCGTTGCAATTGATTCGTTCTTTTCAATCAATTGGACAAAATAGTTTTTTTCATATTGTCTGAACGGTCCATATGTTGCATCCAACATTAATAAACCATGTTTTTTAAATAAATCATTCATCAGTAGCGTAAAGAAATCCGTAAATGTTTCACTATTTTCTGCATGGCTCAAAACATTTTTCAGCAAGTCTGCTGTATGTTCTGTTTCTCCGAAATCTTTAAATACATTTAAAATAAACTGTTGTAGTGCTTCTTTATTCAATTCTGTAGTCGAGGCCATTTTCTTCAGCTTAGAACGTTCACTGTAACCACGTTTTTTCACTTCGCCGTTTGCCATTGTATACGTATGATTGATCTCTTCAATATCGTGATCTTCACCCGCAACCCAAAACATTGGTACGACTGGTGCATTTAGTTTTTCTCTTTGTTGTTCCGCCAGCAGAATAACCGTAATCGCTTTATGAACAGAATAGAGAGGACCTGTCAGCAATCCAGCCTGCTGACCACCCACTACCACTACCGCACCTTGTTCAAGCTCATCTAAGTGATGCGCCGTTTTTTCCGAGATGCCATACCGCTCCATATAACTACGAATAATTTGAGCCAGCTCTTTCGAACGATATGCACGATTTTTCAAATATGCAAATCGTTGATCAAAAGCTCCCTCATTATATTTATATTCAAAAAACGAATGGATATCTGCATTCTCCGACCAATAGTCCGCTAATAGCTTATTCGTTACTGGTGAATTTATTTGTTCTAGCTCCATGAAAAATTCTCCTCTACTTCTCTTTACTCAATTTTAAATTTACCTTTATCATTGTTTTGCCTCTTGTTTTCCGGATACTAGTTTATAGTAAAAGAAAAGTCCAGCCACCTAATCAACCATCATAAACATCATAACTGAATGGGTAATTCCAACAATCCAAATTATAAAATAAGTGATGCTGAACAATAAAAAGTAAAAGCGCCATATTTTTTTCATTAATGGCTTTACTTCAAGTTCTTTTTTCGTTCGCCAATCAACATATGTAAAAACAATCGCAATTACAAGTACGACAATTAGCATCGGCATTAATATACCAATATTCCATACTGCTTGTAACGCAATTGGTATCGAAAATAACAAAAGAAATGTTGTAATATCCGCTGCCAAGCCAATCGCTTTATATTTATTCATCCGAAGCTTACGGCATATGAGCAGCATAGTGATAAAAACAATAATCGGGCACACAATAATTGTCGCCACTAAATATTGAAAAAATAATATCACAGTTGTTCACCGCTCTCTTCAAATGCTTTCACTAGTTGATAAAGTGTTTGTAACACAGGTAATTCTTTCCCGTTTTGCTCCGCCTTTTTCAAAATTGCTCCCGCTATCGTATCAATTTCGGTTTTGCGATTTGCGAGACGATCTGCCAGCATAGACGAAGTATTTTCTGCGGTCTTTTCACAAAGCGCAACCACTTGTTCAAATTGGAACGTTTCTTTAAAATGCGGAAATGCCGTCATGAGTTCGTTATATAATTTGTTTAATAATTGTAATGTATAGCTCTGTGAAATCAGCTGTCCATTTTTCACTTGCAATATCGCGGTTAATGGATTGATAAAACAATTCAGCAGCGCTTTCTCCATCAGCATCATTTCGGCATCCTGTTCAAATACGATCGGCAATTTTGACGATGAAAGTTCAAGCAGGAAATCAAACTTGCTGTGGTCCCCTTTTGCAACAGCAATCTTCATCACGCCTTCCCCTTTATGGGCGATATGATACTGCGACAGTTTTAGAGCCCCGAATTGGATCGAGCTAAATGCAATATGGGCTTTACTTAATGCAAGTGCTTCCTCATAATGCGCTAAACCATTTTGCAAAAATAATAACGGAATAGATTCTTTTATCTGCTCCATACTTGCATACACTTCATGAAGTTGTCCATATTTTACTGCTATGATGATTAAATCCGCTCCATTTGAAAGTGCCGAAATATATTTAACATTGACGGTCACGACAGATTGATTCAAATTCGTCCTAGCAATCTGAATATCCCTACATACAGTTTTTTCAGCAGGTTTTCCGACAATATATATGTCCATATTCTTTTCAGCAAAATAGCTTGCTACTAATAAACCAACTGCACCTGCCCCAATGATTTCAATTCGCATTATATTATACCTCAAATTTATTTCGAATTAAAAAGGTCTGCCTTCAAGACAGACCTTTAGGTAAATTTATTATACTGGATATACCGGATGTTTTCGATAAGGTAAGACAATTTGTTTTGAATTATAGTAATTAAAGCGTTGAATTAATGTATGTCGAAGTTGATTTGGTGCGACAATATCATCAATCACCATTTCGGAAGCCAATTTGTATAAATCAATTTCTTCCTTGTATTCTTCGATTTTTTGTTTCACAAACTGTATCCGCTCTTTCGGATCTTCAATCGCCTCGATTTTATTTGAATAAACAGCATTCACAGCCGCTTCAGGACCCATAACCGCGATTTGGGCTGTCGGCAATGCAATGACTGCATCCGGTTCAAATGCCGGTCCGCACATTGCATATAGGCCAGCTCCATAAGCTTTACGAACGATAACCGAAATTTTCGGTACTGTTGCGGAACTCATCGCTGATATAAATTTCGCCCCATGCCGAATAATGCCTGCCTTTTCTACTTTTGTACCGATCATAAAGCCCGGTACATCCGCTAAAAATAGCAGCGGAATGGAGAAGGCATCACATAGCGTAATGAACTTCGCTGCTTTGTCGGCAGAATCGATAAACAATACGCCGCCTTTTACTTTCGGCTGATTGGCGATGATCCCTACAACTTGCCCATCGATGCGGGCTAGCCCTGTGATCAGTTCAGAAGCGAAAAGCTTTTTAATTTCAAAGAAGCTGTCTTCATCAATGAGCTGTTCAATGCATTCATACATATCAAACGGCGCATTCTGATTTTCCGGAATAATCTCTTCCAGTGTTCTCCCGCTTTTCGGTGCCTTTGTTTCATCAATCGGCGGGAATTCTGCAAAGTTCGCAGGGAAATAACTGATATAACGTCTCGCCTCACGGATTGCCTCTTCTTCGTTTGCAGCCAATACATCCCCACAGCCGCTAACGGTACAGTGCATACGCGCTCCACCCATTTCTTCCAGCGAAACTTTTTCACCGATAACTTTTTCAGCCATTCTCGGTGATCCTAAGTACATTGAAGCATTTCCGTCCACCATTATTACAATGTCACAAAAGGCCGGAATATAGGCTCCTCCTGCAGCAGATGGACCGAATAAAATACATATTTGAGGAATCATTCCGCTCATACGTACTTGATTATGGAAAATACGACCTGCTCCTCGTCGACCAGGGAACATTTCCAGCTGATCTGTAATGCGCGCTCCTGCAGAATCGACTAGGTAAAGCATTGGTACTTGCATCTTTTCAGCAGTTTCTTGAATACGGATTATTTTTTCAACTGTTCGCGATCCCCATGATCCAGCTTTGACAGTAGAATCATTCGCCATAACGCATACCGTTTGCCCGTCAATTTGCCCAACAGCTGTTACAACACCATCTGCAGGCAAATCACCGGCATCAACGTTAGCGAAACGGGCATCTTCCTCATAAATTCCATCATCAAATAGTTGTTTCAAGCGATCCCGGACAAAAAGTTTATTTGTTTCTTTTAACTTTTCATGATATTTTGGTTGCCCGCCTGCATATATTTCTTCTATTTTTTGCTGTAAGTGTTCGTTATAAGTAGGCTGTGTCATTATCTTTCCTCCATCACTTAAGCTAATTCTACTAAAATATCATTCTCTTCAACGAAATCTCCTTCAGCAACAGTAATTTTTGCTACTGTCCCATCCAATTCTGCTTCATGCGGGATTTCCATTTTCATTGATTCCAAAATGATGAGTGTTTGCCCCTTTGTCACACTGTCCCCTTCTTTAACACTTACTTCGAATACTGTTCCTGCCATCTGTGCTTTTACTTCTGCCATGCAAAAGGCCCCCTTGTTAGAAGATATTTGCGCTACTTGCGCTATGTTTCTACCTCTATTGTAAGTAGCCTTAAAATTAATTACAATTATTTTCTCGAAAAATTATTTTATTTCTATTTATAACTCATTTTTCTTCAACTAGGTTTCCCTTTAGTTAAGGCTACACCTTGCTGTAACCACTTCGTAATTTTGTCGTACTCTGATTGCAATTCCGAATATTTCATTTCTAGTTCGTTATATGCTTCTGTCAATTCTTCAAAACTAGATAACGCCAGCTTTAAGTGACTGCGCATCAACTGCTTCGGGCGCTTTCTGACACTGTTCAACACCTGTCCATACTGCGCTCGCAATGTTTTATTCCAGCGAAAGCCGCAAGCTTGCTTTGTCCGGTTTAATTCCTGTGCTGCCTGTTCAAAAGCTTCTAGTTGTGTACGTCCATTTTGAACTGTCTGAATCACAATTTCCGCTAACTTTTCATCGTCTGCAATTGTCCATTGATCTTTCCTTCTTTTTTGCTCCACAGTTGCACCACCTCATATTTTTTACTACTATATGCCATGATGAACAAAATAGACTTAAAAACAAAAAAAGTTACGAGAAAAATAGTTTTCATCGTAACTAGGGATCGTTAAGCAATTTGTTAACGGATTATTTTTTCTTCTCAAGGAAGTTCTGCACTGCTTTATGATGAGCTTCAGACTCCCACAGCTTTGCACATAGTCGGATTTCTTCCATCACCCGCTCATACATATTGCGTTCACGCCATTTTCTTAATTCAATTTCTTTATATGCCTGGTGCACGGAAGGATGAACCTTCACCATATGCTCAATGAAATCGGCAAGCGCCTGCTCTTTTGTTCCTTCGATATAGACGCGCATTGCCCAGCCAATCTCATATAACGTTTGCGCGTCATATGGTTTTGCATCTACGAGCATTTTTAATGCACGATCATGGCGAAGGCCACGCTCAAATAAATAAGTTCCTCCACCCCATCCGGACGTAATCGCCAATGTCCCTTGAATAAAACCGGCTTTGGCATGTGAGGAAATCAGGCGGAAATCACAAGCTGTCGCAATTTCACAACCGCCGCCAACAGCCGTCCCATTAATTAAAGCAATTGTCGGTACAGGCAATGTCGCTAAGTCATATAAAATATTGCCCATTTTACTCAGCATGCCAAACGCTTCTTCTTCTGTTTCCAAACTATGAAACTCTGACAAATCCCCACCCGAGCAAAACGACTTCTCTCCAGCACCTGTAATAACTAAAAAGCGCACATCATTATGTTCTTTTATGTAAGCAATAACTTCTTTTAAACCATCCATCACCGCATAGTTTATCGCATTTCTTTTTTCTTCTCGGTTAATCGTAAATGTTAAAATCCCATCTTCATTCTGAATTAAATAATCCACTTTCCCATCCCCTTTAGTAATTATTTCGATATATCAAACTATTCTAATAATAGTAGAGCGCTATTGTTTTGACAATGCTTCTATCGAAAAACAGAAAAAAGACTAGTTAAGAGCCATGGTCTCTTAACTAGTCTTTATATAGCGTAAATACTGAATTATTTCGCTACTACTTCTTTACCTTTGTATTGTCCGCAAGCTTTGCAAACGCGGTGAGATAGTTTAGCTTCTCCACAGTTTGGGCAAGCTACCATACCAGGTACAGATAGTTTGAAATGCGTACGACGCTTTCTTTTTGCAGTTTTAGAAGTTCTTCTAAATGGTACAGCCATTGATGGCACCTCCTTACAGATATTTATTCATCTGTTTGATCAAAATACTTAGCTAAAGCAGCCAGTCTTGGATCCAATTTTGGTTCGTCAACTTCCTTAGCTTTTTCTACATCTTCATCCGTTGAATAGTCCCAGCCTTTACCGCCATGCACTTGTCCTTCGGTATTCTCTTTGAATACTTGCATCGGTACTTCCAGAAGAATTAATTCCTCCAGGACTGGTTTCATATCAACAACGTCACCATCAACATAATGGATATCGTCCTCAACATCCCCGCGATTTCTCTCATCGGTCCAGCTGAAAACCTCTACCGTTTCAATGTTCACAGGATATTCAACATCTTCCCACGTGCGTGCACATGGAAGCGTCAACGTAGTGCTAATCGTTAATTGACAAGTCATTTGCGATGCACCAAAAGTACAAAGCCCTTTTACATGAACGGGTGAAACGTTTCGAATATCGGGGTTACGAGTTTTTACTTCATCCAACTGAACAACTGTATCAATCGGCATTCCGTCTTTTCGAAACTTTGATAATTGATGAATTGACCATTTCATTCGTTAATCACCTCGAGACAACACTGTTTATTATATAGCCCATAAAAAAAGATGTCAAGATAATTTCTTGTCACTATTACAAAACGTGCTTATAATCAAATTAATTCTAACATATTGCATAGATACATTCATTTCGAATGTATTGATGCGAACAAAAAACTATTTTAGCGTAAGGGGGAAGTTTATGCAAGCCGTCGGTATAGTTGTTGAATATAATCCGTTTCACAATGGCCATCTGCATCACGTAAACGAAGCAAAACGTACAACGAACAGTGATATTGCGGTTGCTGTTATGAGCGGTCAGTTTTTACAGCGAGGAGAGCCAGCACTCGTCGACAAATGGCATCGGACAAAAATGGCACTCGCAAGCGGGGTCGACGTCGTAATCGAGCTTCCCTATATTTTCAGTACCGCTCAGGCAACTGATTTTGCTTCAGGTGCCGTACAGCTACTGGAAGCAATGCAATGTACAACATTAGCATTTGGGAGCGAACAAGGAAGCATCACGCCCTTTCTGAACACCTATCACTTAATCGAAAGCAATCGTACACTTTATAATTCCATCATTAAAGAAACAATCCAGCAAGGCAAAAGCTACCCGCAAGCTCTTTTTACGGCATATGAACAGCTTAAACAACTTTCCCCGGATGCATACATTGATTTAGGGCAACCAAATAATATATTAGGCTTCCATTACGTCGAAGCAATCGAGAAGAATCAGACTATTATGCGGCCCGCTACTATTCAGCGAATTGCTGCAGGTTATCATGATGCGATTGATACAGACAGTGAAATTGCCAGTGCAACCGGGATTCGACAGGCATTGTTCAGCGGTAAGTCTCTAAAACAGGTTACACAATATTTACCTGAGTCAAGTATCGATCAACTTGTTCACTGGCAGGAAAATCATGGTCTCTTTGCCAGCTGGCATGGTTTCTGGCCACTTTTACAATATGCTATTTTAAGACATACCCCTCAGCAGTTAAAACAGTATGCAGACGTATCAGAAGGGCTTGAAAACTCACTTATTAAATATGCAAGAACAAGTTCGGATTTTGAGGAGTTTATGAATGCGTTGAAATCGAAGCGTTATACATGGACAAGACTGCAGCGAATGCTGACACATATTTATACAGGAATCACAAAAGAACAGTTACATGCCTATTCAAGCCCTACTTATATTCGGATATTGGGCATGACAGCAGCGGGACAGCAATATATTTCAAAAATTAAAAAGTCCCTTTCACTGCCGCTCATCAGCCGGGTTGCAGCTGTCAATGATCCAATCCTGGCGATCGATCTGCACGCGACCCAGATGTATCAATTAGGCATTCAGCAGTTTTCAAATAAAAAAATAGACGAAGATTATAAAACTCCGCCTATTCGCTATTAATTTTTCGGTTTCAGTTGTTTTAAATAATTCAGGGCATCATCGATCGTTTTTACAGGAACGACTTTCATATCGGACTCAATGTCCTTAGCTGTTTCGGCTGCCACCTCATAATTTGAAGTAATGCTTGGGTTATACTCAAGCATTTCTTTTGTTATTTCATCATCAGGCGCAAAGAAAATATCGACGCCTTCTTTATCCGCAGAAACAACTTTTTTCTCAATACCGCCGATTCGGCCTACTGTTCCATCCTCCAGCATTTCACCGGTACCTGCAATTTCATAGCCTCTTGTTAAATCTTCATCGATCAGCTGATTTAACAACTCTAAAGTAAACATTAAACCGGCAGACGGTCCGCCGATATCCTCTGTTTTAACGGTCACTTTCGGGTCTGTTTTGATTGACTTACTTTCTGAATAGGTAATACCGATCCCGATACGCCCTTCAGAACCTGGAATTTCTTTAATCTCCAATGTTTCATCAATCAGTTTTCCATCACGTTTTACAACTAGGTTAATCTTATCCCCTTTTACTTTCGGTGTAATCAGCGTCAAAAACGTATCCAAACTGTCAATACGCTCATTATCCACTTCAACAATTTCGTCTCCCGGTTTTAAATGACCGTCTGCAGCACCATCTGCAAGGACATTCAACACATAAAGCCCTTTGTATGTCACCTGATAATCAAGCCCCGCTCGATTGAACGCTACATACGTTGCATTAAACTGGGAGTCCGTCATATATTTCAACTGACGAACATTATACTCTTCGTCATCTTCTTCCTCTTGTCGCACATCTGATAATTTTACAATATCATAATAATCCGCGACGGCTGCCAGTGCATACGTTAGCGGAGTTGCCTGCCCCATTGCAACGGTCGTCATATAAAATGAACCTTCATCGTCCTGGTCCCCATTTTGAATAGCCAAAAATTCGCTTACATTATATGTACCACCCGGTTTTGTAATATAGTAATCCAACCGATAAAATGACAAACCCATTAATATAATTAAAAACAGGCCAAATGCTATTTTCCCTTTATTCCCCATTTATTTGAACTCCTCTATAATTAATCACTTTCACATCATCGTAATTGTATCCGGACCAATATTTGTAAGCTGTTAACAAATAGTAAGACGATTCCTCAACAAAAATCGTTCCTTGAAAATTACGTTCTGACTACTTGAAATACTAATTTAATCTTCAATTGCATACAATTAGTGTAGCATTTGAACGAGCGAATGACAAAATATTGAAAAGGATGAAAAATATTTGGACAATCCTTTTATGTATTACATTAATTAGTTTATTATTGTTCTTCCCGGAAATGACACATGTTGGCGCAGACATTGGTGTTTCACTTTTTATGGAAGCTTTATTTCCATACTTACTGCCGTATTTAGTGTTAACAACTTGGCTTTTAAAATTGACCCATTCCTATAATAACTCACCGTTTTTCGTTTTTTTGCAAACCTACGGAATTAGTGCAATCGGGGGGTACCCTACAGGTGCTGCTACAATTACGCAACTCGTGAAACGTAATTCGATCACAAAGCAGCAAGCTGCCTATTTACTAGGTATTTGCCATTGTCCAAGCCCGCTATTTTTATTCGGCTTTGTCGGAAGTGATTTATTAAATTCCACATCATTCAGCTGGCAATATTTAATTTTATTACATAGCTTCTCACTCATTTTACTCATTGCCGTATATAAATTATCTCCTCCGCTTTCGAAGGAAGTGCATAGAGCACCAAAAGACCCGACACCGTTTACGTCAAGTATCAAGGAAAGTGCCCCGACGATATTAATTGTGGCAACAACGATCATCTTCTTTACGACGATTTATCAAGTGTTTCTACATAGTGTCGAAATGGTTTTCAAATCAATTCCTACCTATTTAGAAATTGGAATTGCCAGCTTTCTCGAAGTTACGAACGGGTTACATTTACTGCACCAGCAACTATATGGCGACATGCTCATATTTTTCACTGTCGTATTTTTGACAACTCAAAGTCTAAGTATTCATCTTCAGGTAATCGTAATTGCCCGATCGGCAAACATTGCGATTCGACCATATATTTTCACACGTCTGATTTACAGCATTGTCATTCCGATCTTATTTTTCCTGCTGTTTCTATAAGAAGTTTTTTAATGGAGTCCATTGATTTCCGTTGCGGCGGACGCTTTTTTGCGGGTACAGCCAGCTCCATTGCGAAAACAAAAGAACTTCTGTGTAAGGGATCATCCTTCACAGAAGTTCTTTTTTATTTGGAGAATTTTTCGTTTAATGCGTGTTCAACATGTGCTGGAACAAGTTCACTTACATTCCCGCCATATTTGGCTACTTCTTTTACAATGCTTGAACTTAAAAATGAATACTGATTTTTTGACATGATGAAAAATGTTTCAATATTTTCATCAAGCACTCGGTTCATCGAAGTAATCTGCATTTCATATTCAAAGTCGGAAACTGCACGTAAACCACGGACAATGGCTTTCGCTTTCTTTTCACGGGCATAATCGATCAGTAATCCCGAAGAGGTTTCGATTCGAATATTCGGCAAATCTTTTGTCACTTCTTTAATTAAGGCTGTACGTTCTTCTATTGAGAACAATGGTTTTTTTGCTGAGTTATTTAATACTGCGACATATACTGTGTCAAAAACATCGGCTGCCCGACGAATGATATCTATATGACCATTCGTAATCGGATCAAAACTTCCAGGTACTACTGCGATTTTTTCTGTCAAACGATTTCTCCCTCTTCCTCTTCATGACGATAAATAGAAATGATCGTACTGCCGTATTCTTCTTGTCTTACAAGGTTAAAGCTGCCGTAGTTTTCCGGCAGCGTGACTTCTGTTGAATGCTCGCACATAATGATTGCATCATGCGCCAATTTCCCGCCCTCAACAAGTGTTTCGACTAAATCATAATATTCCTTTTTGTGATATGGCGGATCCAAAAATAAGTAGTCAATGACAATATCTCTTTTTAATAAAGCCTTCACCGCACGCGTCGCATCTGTCCGGAAAAGTTCAGATACATTCTCATAACGGCATTTTTTTATATTTTCCTGGAGTACTTGGAAAGCACGTGCATCTTTCTCAATAAACAGCGCATGGTCTGCCCCCCGACTAAGTGTCTCGATACCAAGTCCGCCACTTCCGGCAAATAGGTCTACTGCCAAACCACCATTAAAGAATGGTCCAATCATATTAAAAATGGATTCCTTTACTTTATCTGTTGTCGGTCGTGTTGTATTTCCTGTAATCGCCTTTAAAGGCATTCCTTTTCTGTCTCCTGCAACAACGCGCATGTTTTCCACCAAACTTTCTTACTAAATCGTTTTTAAGGAGCCGTAATATCAATCCGGTCTTCCGTTTTTTTAATGTCAACTAAAAACAGGCGCTGCAACCACGATTCCTCAATGAAATATTGACCCGCAACCTGTTTTACAGGTAACGATGCCGTATTATAGCGTCGCTGATTAAATACATAAAAACCCGGTTCGTGCGGGAATCGGAATTCACGTGTTTCACTTACGGCATAATAACCGTGTTCACCTATACTTACATCATACCCGATTGATTCAAGCAGTAAATCCGCTCCGTACAATACTTCGCCATCTTTTAGTACGACTTGTACGGCAGCTTGCTTTTCCGAATTGACATATAGATGCCGTGGGTCATTATATAAAAACGGATAGGACTTTTCTGATTGGGCGTTCATCGAAATATATTTCGTAGAAGCTCCCAATATTTCAGACAGCTCCTTGTCGAGTAGTTCTCCACTGACTTTTTTACCTTCCAATGCGCGTAAACGTTCCCGCCAATCTGTCAATTGCCCGTCCGTTAATTGGCCGGTAATTGTTGCAGCGACTTCTTTTGTTTTTTCAGTACCAAATACTGTACCCGTTAAAAAGGAGGCCATTAATTCTTTCAGCCAATACGGACTGTCACCAAACTCATACGTTGCTTCAAGTTGGGTAATCAGTATATTTCGCTGCACCTTCGCAACGGTTGCATCTGGCACAAAAAGCATACGGAATCCGTCTATACCATCAACATTCGTGCCATTAATGACTGTAAGATGCTCGTCGTTTATAAAATTGACTTTTTCCAGCTTTTCATAAAATGCAGCTTTTAATGGGGTTCTTGAATAAATGGAAACAGCACCCACTTCATTTTGCAGCGCAAAGTCCCCATCTTGCCAAAACAGATCTTTTACAGGACCTTCCCCGCTAAACATCGAATAGTTGACTAGTGACAAGTTTTGTTCACCGATTAGCGGCAAACCTGTTACCCATTGTCCTTTCACTTCTTTTCCAGTGGAAATATGGACAGTAGTGAATTGGACGTCACCGTTTTTTAATGTAGCAAAAACATTTTTCATCAGCTTACGGGACTGTAAGCCGTTTGTTAATGGAATAACATAGGAAATCGATTGTGCCCGTGTTTCTCCTGCATTAAACTTTGTGGAGTCTTCACTTAAACGTGCACAGCTATGTTCATTTTCTATAAAACAATCCGGATTAATGGAAGTTTTCGGCCATTCAATCATAAGTTCTTCATTCGGCAAATTTTTAAAGTGCTGACGAATATCCAGGCTTTCGCCACGGTACACTATTTCAATTTCCTGAGAATAACGATAGCCTTTCTCTGTCGAATCCAAATTATCCGAATAAACTTGGAACTGCATAAAAAGTATAGTTCCGATTAGTATCGTTAAAAATGAAAAAATACTAACGGCAATTTTCAAGTGCCTGACCTCCTGCGTCATGTTACTATTATAAAGAAAGGATGTGCTAAAAATGATTCAACAATTTATCGAACTCGGTCAAGGCTATGGCGATATATACGAGCTTTGCGAACTGGTCAAAACAAATGAGCATCGATTCCATAACGCATTTATTTTCACCGCAACTCATGATGGCAATTCAGTCGCTTCGTTAGCCGTGGCTTTTAAACCATCAGGTGAAAGCAAATTCATGCCAATATATATTTGCCGCGAAGGGATTCCATATAGCGAGGAAAAACTGTCAAAGCGAATTGAGATATTTAAACAAACGATTCAAGATGCTAAGCAGCAAGAAAACATTCTTGAAATTAAACACTCATCTGTTTTTTCGGAAAAAAATCAGTTTTATCAATACTTAATTGGTATTTTAAGATTAAATCGTTACATACCACCGATGCAGTAAGTAAAAATTATAAGCCAATTTTATAATCGTACTCTTTTGCCTTATCCGGCTTTGCATTTTCAAATTCATTTTTAACAAATGGACGGTATGATTCAACAACGTCTTTCACAAATGGAAGGCGTTGTATTTTATTTTTCAATGTTTCGATTTCGTCTCGATTACAATAAATCACAACATATTTTAATCTTCTGGAGATGAAATTTACGTGACCATACTTCCTTAACGACTTCGCATGTTTTAATTGATGAACGTATATAATTAAACCTTGTCTTTCATTCATGGAAAACTCCTCGTTTCTTCATAAAAAAATTTATATTCAGCTTAATCACGCAACAAATTCCTGTAAATTTCTTCAGTTTCAAGCCGTCTTTTTCACTAAAAGCATACCAAATGTGCAAATTGTTAGCAACAGAGTTTAGACAGTTCCACTTCTTTTCCGTTATAATGGAAAATAGTAGAGTGAGATATACACTTCATACTATTTTAAGCTTTAAAAACACATTTATTGCACATAGCTTTCAACGAAACAATGTACGGTTAGAGGAGGACGAATTTAATGGGTAAGAAAACTAAAGTTGCTTTAGCAATCGCGGCGGCTAGTGCGGCGGCATGGGCAGGAACAAAAGCGATTTCAAAGCCGCAAAAACGTGAATCAAAAGAAGCATTACAATTTGAACGTCCAATTATTATCGCACAACATGGAGGCGCTGGTCTGGCACCTGAACATTCGTTACTTGCTTTTGAACGAGCAGCGGAAATCGGTGTGGATGGCTTTACAGTAAGTGTACGCCTTTCAAAAGATGAAGAAATTGTCGCTTTTCATGATGCAACGGTAGACCGCACAACAAATGGCTCTGGCTTTATTAAAGATTTTACACTTGAACAATTAAAAGAACTCAATATCGGCTACAACTTTGAAGATTTAGAAGGTGCTTTCCCATACAGAGAACAGCATGTACTTGCCGTGACATTACGCCAATTAATCGAAACTTATCCAGATAAACTATTTATCGTAAACATTCAAGATAGTCCAGACACATATGAAGGTAGTTTAATGCCTTCTAAACTATGGCGCTTAATTGAAGAATTGAATATTCAATACCAGGTAATCGTGACAAGTCCGTATAGCGAACAAATCGACCGCTTCAACTTATATGCGCAAAACCGTATCGCTCTTGGTGCCGGTGAAGGCGATATTAAGAAGGCAATGACGTCATTTACAAGCCAATTCGGTCATCTGTATCACCCAAAAGTGGACTTGTTCATCGTTCCACTGAAACAGGGTGTTTTCAATTATGACTCACCGCGCTTTATTAAGTTTTTATCGGAACTTAATGTACCGACAATTTACAGTGATATCGATGATCTTGTAACAATGAACCGTGTCATCCGACAAGGGGCAATGGGGATTGTGACAAACCGTCCGGATATCGCAGAAGTACTCATCCAAAAAGTATCGCAATAACAAATAAAAGCTCCCGAAAATTTTCGGGAGCTTTTTTATTACATTAAGCTGAACACGAACAACCGCCGCCTGTGCCGCATCCGCTGCCGCAGGAAGAACTGCTCGCAAAAAACGGATTGCTTACCGGAACTTTGACAGCTTCCGAAACGGAATGGCCGATAAGAAGGCTGATTTCATCAAGTAAATCCTGAAAATCATTTTCCGCCACTTTGAGTGCCGCAATTTGTTCATTCATATCGATCAGACGCTTTTCTGTTCGAATTTTTTTCATAATTATATTGTAATCAGGATGGTATTTGCCAAAGCGTTGTACATCCTCATATTGGTCTTTTAATCGTTGAAAGGCCATAATTTGTGCGCTTAATTCCGCATCCTCGTAAACTGCCTTTTTCGCAAGACGAAGGTTTTCGGCTTGCTCAGAGGAAAGGATCATCGCATTTAATTCATCGACCTCATCTAAAATAAAAACCCAATCAGAAGTCATGAGCATTGTTTATTCCTCCAATCTCACTTTATCATAACAGAATTGAAGGGAAAATCAATGATTGTTCAACCGACGCTTTTCCAATTGTCTTACCATTTCCCGAACAAATACTAAATCTGAAAAGTATTTTTGTTTTTCACCGATTTGCTGTGTTTTTTCATGACCTTTTCCTAACAGTACGATTGTATCGCCTTCTTCCGCATAATTAAGTGCGTGCTCAATCGCT
Organism: Solibacillus sp. FSL W7-1324; assembly: GCF_038008025.1. NCBI lineage: Bacteria > Bacillati > Bacillota > Bacilli > Caryophanales > Caryophanaceae > Solibacillus > Solibacillus sp. FSL W7-1324. The sequence goes on along the minus strand of NZ_JBBOYH010000001.1, from coordinate 929,554 downwards.
TCTTTCCGGTTAAGGCATTCAATATACTCCTGGGTAGAAGAAAAACCTTCACGGATTTGCTTATTGATCTGCTGCGGACTTTCATTGCGTGCATTATCTGTCGTTAAAATAATATAATCCGCATAAATGGAAGCAATCATTCCCATTTTCGGACGTTTTGCCTTATCTCGGTTACCACCACAGCTAAACATGACAATTAACCGGCGCTTTGTATGTTTTTTCAAAGTTTGCAGAATCATTTTCATCGCATCCGGTGTATGGGCATAATCGACGACGATCGATAAGCCTAACTGGTTTTTCACATGCTCAAACCGTCCTTCAGGCAATATTAGATTTCCGATAGTATTGCATATATCACTTAACGGAAAACCGAGCTGTGCAACACAGCTTACTGCCGCAAGTACATTACTGCACTGATAGTCACCCACTAACGGGATGTTCACTATATGCTTCTCTTTCTTATGCTGAATACAACAAGTCGTTGATGCTGGTCCGTCAACTAGCGTTTGGAAAAAGTAGTCGACATGGCTTCCCTTGCCGAAAAAAATACGTTTGCCTTTTGTCGCTAAACCAATGGAACGACAAACACTGTCATCACTGTTGATAATATTTTTTTTCGCCAAGGTCGATAAAATCTGCTTGGATAGTTTGTAGCGTTCAAAACTTCCATGGTCCTCAATGTGATCTTCTGTCACATTCAAGAAAATACCGATATCAATATCACAATGATCCAGACGATGTTTTTCCAGACCAACGGATGAAGCTTCCAGAACAACGTAAGGTACTTCGAGACGAATCGCCTCTTTAAACAAAAACTGAATATTTTTCGCCTGCAATGTTGTCAGTGCTTCCATTTCCGGATAACATTTTTCCTGGTCGATAAAAACACCATTCGTACCGATTACCATAGTCCGCTTATCCAACTGATTTAAAATTTGTCCGATAAAATGTGTAACAGTTGTTTTACCGTTTGTGCCTGTTACCCCAATCACGGTTAGTGCTTCTGCGGGGAAATTATAAATTTTTGCACTTGCATAGGCAATAAAACTCAAACAATTCGGTACCCAAATAATCGGTACAGGTAAATCGGCTTCATTAAAGTAATTTTCATCATCTACTACAATTGCTGCAGCACCCTTCTCCAAAGCGCTGTCAATATACGAAATACCACTCGACTTATTTCCCTTCCTTGCAATAAAAGCATCTCCGGGCGCAATAAGATTCGCATCGTCTTCCACTCGTTTTATTTCCACTCTAATGGAGCCCTTCATAGTGCACGGCCAATCTTTAATCAATTCTCCAATTTGCACGGTTTCACTCCTTACCATACTTTATGAAGACAAAAAAAAAACGCTACATATCGCAGCGTTTAATTTTTAATTTTTATTTTTGTTTCACATACAGCTGTGTATAGTAATTCATAAAAGCCCCGGAACCGATATGCGTAAACTCCTCATCCGTAAGCAATGTCCGGTGTTCCTTCGAGTTCATCCAGCCATGTATCACCTCAATGGCATCTTTATAATTTGTTGCCACATTAACACCATGGCGTTCATAATTCTGGTGTACTTCATTCAACTGGTCTTCAATCTTATATTCATCATTTGTTACTTGGGAATCCATCATTCCTAAAAGCATATCTTCACTATGATAATCCGCCACTGAAGCGAGCGTGTCTGAAGGGAGTAAAGCTGGCAATTCGTATTGCAACCGCAAGGAATTTGCCAAGTCCGTCAATTGTCTTCTGTTGGCCAAATTAATATCGATTTGCATATAGCTTGACGGTGTGCTTGCTTCAAAAAGCTCTCCTATAAACTGCATCTCATACGGCTTATGCAATACGAGTGTTTCCCCATCCAGAAAACGGACACTGTATAATTGATTCGTTTCTTGATCTATGTATAATTGAGCGTAAAGATCCTCATATTTTACTAAAATACGATTATGTAAATCTTGTTCATTCATTGCAAACATATAAATATTATCATCGAGCTCAACGGTTATTTCCTGTCCCAATACTGTCGTACGATAAATATCCTCCAATAGCTCTCCGACTTGGAACGGTGCAATATCGAATTGACTATTATTTGTATAAATCTGATTTACACGGTCTTCCTTTATACTGACCATTAACAGTCCATTGTCCGTATCATAAATCCACCATTCATACCCATATTCCGACGGATCGATTCGCTTCGGAATACTATAGGCTTCCAATACATCCTTCGAAGTTTTACCTATTAATGTAGAAATACCTGTAACCGCCCGCGGAAGAAACTGTTCAGTCGGTATGGAAGGTTCCAGTTCGACTACCGGTTTCGTAATGCTCGGCGGGCCTTCCAATAATTCGGTTTGTGAGGACTCTCCATTTGTATAATAAACGATAATCCCGATACAAGTTGCAATAATTAATATGCGAAATAAAACTTTCATTAAAATCCTCCACCATTATTTTAGGTAGTATAATTATACCAATTTTGGACACTATGACACAATGTTGTCATTGCATCAATTACCATTTTGTTCTATTATTAGAATTGACCGTAAACTTATGTACGATAGGCAAAGGGAGGATATAGAAATGTATTTTGAAAACACACAACTCGAACATGTTAAAGTTGACCAAGAAGTTTTAACGACAGTAATGGGCAAATTCGGCTTAGAATGCCACGGTGCATGGGACTATGACCGAATGACATTTGACCGCTGCTATGATGTACGTGAAGGTCGTTTTTATTTACGTGTTTTTTGTAATGCAGTATCAGGTGATGTAGGCGCACATAATGCAACTTTAAATATCAACAAACCTGCAATTGGAAAATACTATTATCCACACGGTGTTGAATACACAGATGAAGTATTCCCGGGACATCTTGTAAAAGAATGTGAAAAAGTACTGGCAGATGTTCGCAGAGAGCTATCAGCATACGGTATTTAATCCCTTTAAAAGCTGGCAATCCAACCCAGCTTTTTTAATTTGCCAAAAAGAGGTTGGGACATAACCCAAAAATGCTATTTTTCTCTGAAAGAAAAATAGCATTTTTTTGCTGAGCGTTAAAATTGATTTCCATTCCGGGACGCTTTCCGCGGGCGTGGCCTGAGCCTGTAGTCTCAGGCGTCACGCTATTCCCGCAGGAGTCGCCCTCCATTCCAATCAATTTTGCAATATATCCGTTTCTTAATAAAGGCTTTCTTCTTATTTAACAATAATTCTACTTATGTCTCTGCCTTCTTTCAATTTAAAATCCTAAAATTGCTTTAAAGACTGACGTCGTTTCGCCGCCTTCATAAATTACATAAAGCAGTGAATATACAATAACTCCGGTAATCGCTACGAAAAACCAAATAATACTTGTAATCGCACCAATTTTGCGGTGTAATTTCAGATTGGATTTAAGGCCTGAAATTATGCTTGTCAGACCGAATACTGCCCCAACTGTCGCTAATGTAATATGAAAAACTAAAAAGATTGTGTAATATATTTTCAGTTCATCCGGTCCACCGAAGGCCGTATTCCCAATAAATAGCGTACGAGATACATAAATGATAAAGAATGCCAAAGCTGAAACACCAGCTGCCAACATTACTTTTCTATGTGCTTCCACATTCCGCTTTGCGATCAATACCCATCCAATCGCTACAAGCACTGCACTAATAACAATAAATGACGTGCTTATTGTGGGTAATATAGGTAAATTCATTTGCAAATCTCCATTCTTACTTAATAATCAATATGAACAACATTATTATGTTGATTGCTCCAATTGTAACCAGTCTATCATTTCATTAGTACTGTGTTCTATTTTGAAACTCTTTTAAAGCATTATCTGTAATTTCCTGCTGATTCGAGCGCTCGGTATTCCACCACTTACGGAAAATTTTAAACAAAATAACCCCAAATATGATTTCCTGAATAATTTTCATCAATACGCCGCCGACTTGCTGATCACTTAATAAATCCATACTCGAGAACAGCTCAGGACCTGATAATGTAAGTCCTGATAATGTAGAGGAAGGAACACATAATTCCATTGCCTTCAGCCACATGTCACTATCACTGTATGTACCGTACATCGGACTCGAAGCAAATATAATAAGCGCACAGGCTGGTGTGATTAATACTGCATTCGAAGCAATATACGCCAATTTATTCATATTCTTCATTTCATGCTGTCCATCAACATTGTTCAATAATGGCCAGTACATAAAAATAGCTGAAATAAACAGAATCGCTGTGTAAGCAAGATGGTATACTTCATTTAATTTAATCGTGTCAAATACAGATGGTAAATGATAGACCGAAAATAAGCCAATAAAAACGATGATAGATACGAGCGGTTTAGTGAAAATTTTAAAAATCGTTCGCATTACCGGCGCTTCCACAACCACTTTCCAAACCCACCAAGGAATTCCTTTTATAAAGAAGATCGGCACCAATAATAGTAAAAAGGCCATTTGCGTCATATGCATTGTAAACATAATATGACCAAGCAAATCAATTGGAGATCCTTTAATTATATAAAAAGAAATGATTCCTGCTATAAAATAAGCTGCTTCACTTTTCTTTAATGGTTCACTTACTTTAAATTTTTCTCGCCATGTAACAGTCAGTAAAAAATAGAAAGCCGTTACAATTAGTAAACACCCGAATAAATATGGGCTCCATAATGCTTGAAAACCGAATATACTTATTGGCATATGACCATGCTCCTTTAAATATCAGTAATTTTATCCCGCATTAACGGGTAGTAAAAGCCAGATTGGTTCGGGTCAACACGATGTTGGTCGCACAAGCTTTGTCACAGGACAGGACGTTTTCAGCTTATGTCCCTACTAAATAGTGGAAAATAAAGAAAACCCCACTAATAATACTTTCACTTTATTATAGATGGCAATTTCATCAACATCAATGAAAGAACTATGACAATTACTTGAATCAAACATTTATTTTCTATATAGGTTAGACATTACTATAAATAAAAGCAGTTTTACGTTATTTCCCTCATATTGTCCGTCGGGTTCCGCTTTGGGAGTTCGCTTTCCAAAGAAGTCTGGCATCCCTGTTATAAACAGCTCCTGTTTGGCTACCAACATATCTGCTAAACAAAAAACGCCCCTAGCATTTGCTAAGGACGTCAATTGTTATGCGATTAGTTCCCCCACCAAATAATAGTCGTAAACGCCACGAAGAACGTAAACGCGATGAAGGCAGCACTCCAGATGAAGAATTCAATGACACCAACCATATGGGTAGTGCGGTCTTCCAAGTGCATAAAAGCATAAAGTTGCAGTACTACTTGTACTCCAGCCAATAATAAAATAATCGGAATGATAAATGTTGGAGCAAAATCAGCCAGTACAGCGGCAAATGCGATAAAAGTCAGGAAAATCATGATCGCAAAGTTTACTACTTGTTTACGCATATGCGCTTTGGCATGTTCTCTGTCATATTCGAATTGTGCCTGAGTACGTACTTCTACATGAGTTTCGTGTCCCATTTTATCCAACCACTCCCATCAGATAGACTACTGTGAAAATGAATACCCATACAACGTCAATGAAGTGCCAGTAAAGTGAAGCTGCAAAGAACTTCGGTGCGTTGTATAAGTTCAATCCACGGCTACTATTGCGGATGATTAATCCCGTAATCCAAACTAAACCGATAATAACGTGCAAACCGTGCATCCCTACGAGCGTAAAGAACGCAGAAGAGAACGCCGATTGTGTATAACCAAACCCGATGTGTATATAGTGCTGGAATTCATAGATTTCCAGTGCAAGGAAGCCTAAGCCTAATAATACTGTAATCCCCATCCAAGTACGGACACCGGAATAGTTAAAGTTTCTCATATGGTACATCGCATATACAGATGTTAATGAAGATGTTAATAATAACATTGTCATCACAAACGCCAACGGTAACTCATAAAGTTCTTTTGCCGAGAATTCCATCCCTGCCGGACCGCTATCTTTAAGCGCGATATATGTAGCAAATACACTCGCGAATAGTACTGTATCCGATGCCAGGAAAATCCAAAGTCCAACTAACTTGTTTTTCCCTTCCATAGTAGCTTGTTCAGGGTGTTTCGGCCAAGTTTGTGGAGTAAATTTTTGATTAATATCCATTACTTGATACCCCCTTTATTACCTGTTGCACGGTAGTGAGCTAAATCCGCTTCCACTTGTTCAATTTCAGCAACTGTTACATGGAATCCTAAATCGTCTTTGAACGAACGAATAATCATACATGCGATTGTTAATCCAAGACCACCAATCATCAATGCTAAAGAAACGGCAGGTGTTGTACCTGTAGCTGTACCAGCCTGTACTTGATCTCCCCATGGGCTGTAAAGAGCACCAAATGCGGCAATCATCATTCCGATGGACATAATAAATGGCAGAATTGAATTGTTTGGCATATGAATTTCACCTAATGGCTCAGCATAAACCATACCTTCTTTGTTACCTTCTTCTTTTTCAATCCAATAAGGATCATAACCACGAATAAGTGGTGTTTGTTTAAAGTTATAGAATGGCAGCGGTGTTTCAAGCGCCCACTCAAGTGAACGACCATCGCCCCAGTAATCACGACGGTTAACCGGTTCAGATTTGATCGATAATATTGCGTCGATCACTAATAATATTACCCCGATTCCCATCATAATAGCACCGATTGACGAGATAAAGTTGAATAAATCCCAACCTTGCCCTTCCATGTAAGTGAATACACGACGCGGCATACCCATTAATCCTAAGAAATGCTGGATGAAGAACGTTAAGTGGAACCCGATGAAGAACATCCAGAAAGTAATCATTCCCAGTTTAGGATTTAATGCACGGTTAAACATAATTGGCCAGTAGAAATGTGCTGAACCGAATAAACCTGTTACGATACCACCTACGATTACGTAGTGGAAATGCGCAACGATAAAGTAAGAGTCATGCAGCTGATAGTCAAGTGGTGCAGTTGCCTGCATTACCCCTGTAACCCCACCAGCAACGAATGATGGAATAAATCCAAGTGCATAAAGCATTGGCACTGTTACTTTAATCGAACCGCCCCAAATTGTAAGGATCCAGTTGAATACTTTCATCCCTGTCGGAACAGCGATCGCCATTGTAGCAACAGCGAAAATTGCGTTCGCAGTAGCACCTAAACCAACTGTGAACATGTGGTGAGCCCATACCATGAACCCTAAGAAACCGATTAGAATTGTAGCGAATACCATTGATGAGTATCCGAATAAACGTTTACGAGCGAAAACCGGAATAATTTCCGAGAATAAACCGAATGCCGGCAATACTAAGATGTATACTTCAGGGTGACCGAAAATCCAGAATAAGTGCTCCCAAATAATTGTATTACCACCCATTGTATGATCGAAGAAGTTTGCCCCAAACATACGGTCAACTAACATTAAGAACAATCCACCAGTAAGTGGAGGGAATGCGAATAAAATTAAAGAACTTGCTACTAAAGTCGTCCAAGTAAATAAAGGCATACGCATGAACGTCATACCTGGTGCACGCATCGTAATGATTGTTACGATGAAGTTAATACCTGAAATTAACGTACCTGCACCCGAGATTTGCAGACCAAGAATATAGAAGTCGATACCATGGCCCGGTGAATATAAAGATAATGATGCATAAGAAGTCCAACCTGCATCAGGTGCTCCACCTAAAAAGAATGATAGGTGAAGGAATACTGCACCAATAAAGAACAGCCAAAATCCTAATGAGTTCAGGAATGGGAATGCAACGTCACGTGCACCAATTTGAAGTGGCACGACCGCATTCATAAAGGCAAATATTATTGGTGTTGCTGCTAAGAATAGCATCGTTGTGCCGTGCATTGTTAATAGTTCGTTAAACAGGCCTGCAGAAATGAACGTACTTTCAGGGAACATTAATTGAATACGCATCAGTAACGCTTCAAATCCTGCAATTGCGAAGAACAATGTACCGGCTGCTAAATACATGATTGCGATCTTTTTATGATCGACCGTTGTTAAATAGTCCCATACATGTGCTCCAAAGCCCTTTTTCTGTGTAACAGAGCTCACACCTTTAACCTCCTTCAATGTTTCTCTCTAATGTAGAATTACTTTTCAACTGATAATGTCATTAAATATTCAGCAATCGCTTGCGCTTCTTCCCTAGTAACATCGTATTTACCAGTCATTGTGTTACCTGGTTTAAACGGTTCAGGATCAACAATCCATTCAGTCGTATTTTCAACTGTATGCTCCAAGTAACCAGCCACACGGTTACGGTCACCGAAAGTCGTTAAGTTAGGACCTAATCCATTGCCTGCAACACCGGATACTGCGTGACATCCTAAGCAAGAGTTAGCAAATGTCGCTTCACCTAAATCAGAAGACTCTTTATCTGCTGTAGCTCCTTCAGTTGCCTGCATTGCTGCAACCCATGCGTCAAACGCTTCGGGTTCAAGTGCTTTTACTTTGAAGTCCATTAAAGCGTGTGAAGGACCACATAACTCCGCACATTTACCGTAGAATACGCCTTCACCATCGTTTAATCCGGCTGATTCTTTATCAAACTTTAAATAGAATTTGTTAATACCATCAACGTTCGTATCCATCTTTCCGCCAATTGCCGGAATCCAGAATGAGTGCTTTACATCAGATGCGATTAAGTTGAAGTATACTTTTTCATCAGTAGGAACAACCAGTTCCTGTGCTGTAATAATTCCTTGGTTTGGATATTCAAACTCCCACCAGTATAACTTTGCCGTAACATTTACAGTAAGTGCAGTATTGTTACCGCTTTCGTCTACTTCGTCCATTGCCGCAACGTTCGAGAATTTATACGTATAGTGCAGCGTTGGAACAGCTAAGACTAATAATAAAATAATTGGAATAACTGTCCATATTACCTCTAAAGTATGGCTGCCTTCCACTTGCTTCGGCATATGGTCTTCGCCAACTTTTGAACGGCGGAATTTAAAGAAAGCAACTAAATAAATTGTCGATACAACAATAACGACTAACGCCATAATAGCTATGGATAGATATAAGATGTTTAATTGCTCTTTACCGACTTCACCAGATGGACGAAGCGTCGAGATATACTCTTCACCACATGCTGAAAGGAATACTGTCATTACTGTTAATAACGAGAATAAACGCCATTTTTTAAGCCCTTTCATCATAGCTTAATAAACCCCTCTTTCTTTGTTGTATTTTCATGTGTAACCATGACTGCGGTTATGTCTATGTGAATTCTTGTACAGTGTAATACTGTACTGGAAAGAATCCCGATTTTTTAGCCGCCCATTACTTGCTGCTTCCCTTTATTGTCAAATATTGATTAGTCTCCTATTCTTCTAATCGACTTGATTCAAAAGTAGACGATTAGCAAAATTCTAATATATTTGAGTAAAGTTTCACTGAAATGATTTGGCTCAGAAAATGATAAGCCCTCACATGCTGACAGCAGTCACTGCTATCGGTTACAAAAATCCGCTTACGCATAAGTAGGATTTTGAAATTACTGAGACATTTTTACTTACATCCCATTTCACTGCCAACTTCTAGTTTATACTATTTTGCTAGAAAAATAAGCAAAAAATCTAGAAAACTTCAATTCTTCTTTAAGTCTTCATTAAAGTGATGACCGATTTCTATCTTATAAGTGCAAGAAAACTTAAAGAATAATTGTGATAAAATAATCTATAGTTCGACGGGATTTTGGTAAAAGGGTCCAATAACTTACTTCTCCTTTCAAATTTGTAAGCATATTCCGTTACCATAACTATATCTAAATTTGGATAGGATTTCTAGACGTTTCATGAAATTTCAAACTACTTCGCGACAAACTTGACGAAACATGAAGAAATCTATATCAACATCTATATAGTAATGTATTTTTTGCCAATATTTGTGAATGCAAGGAGACGAATTTATGAACAATTTGTGAAAAAATGGTTGCGTTTACAATCCAATCCTTAATACGGTTGTATTTTTCAAATATTTTCGCTATTATCTACAATTAGAGACGCTCTTTGTAGCGAAGCGAAAATTAAAGTAGGTGAGCTCATTTTATGCATCAAAAATATTACAAATTTCTAAAATGGTTTGCTGTTTTGTCTACCCTCGGCATGTTGCTCATCCTTCAAGGTGGAGCACTAGTTACAAAGACTGATAGCGGTTTGGGCTGTGGAAGAAACTGGCCGGACTGCAACGGTTCATTAATACCGAAAGAAATTACGACTGAAGTATTAATTGAATTTTCTCACCGTCTTGTAACGGGTTCAGTATCCATTTTTATTCTTATTCTCGTTATTTGGACATGGCGTGCACTGGGCCATATACGGGAAGTTAAACTTTTAGGGTTTTTGGCGCTATTCTTCCTTGCTCTTCAGGCACTCATTGGGGCTGCGCAAGTATTATGGGGACAAGGTGACTTTATTTTAGCGTTACATTTCGGGATTTCGTTAATCTCATTTGCGGCTGTATTGCTGCTTACCTTGATTGTATTTGAAGTCGACAAAAAGTTTGATGCCGATCGATTGTACATGAGCAGGAAATTAAAAATACATACTATTTGCGTTACTTTATATTCATATATAGTTGTTTATACAGGGGCTCTTGTACGTCATACCGATGCTAGTCTTGTTTGTCCGGACTGGCCGTTCTGCCGTAATGATCAGCCGATGACGATACCGTACAATATGTATGAGTGGGTTCAGATGGGGCACCGTTTTGCAGTGTTAATTTTCGTAATTTGGATTGCTTATATTGCCATCCATGTTATCAGAAATTACAAGAGTCAGCGGATCATTTTCTGGGGATGGACGATCGCTCTATCACTTGTCATCTTCCAAGTGATTGCGGGCATGCTCGTAGTCTTGTTGAAACTTCACTTATTCGTTTCATTAATGCACTCGTTACTAATTACACTTCTATTCGGTTTATTATGTTATTTGATTATGCTCGTTTCAAGGTCTAAATAAATTGAATAGATTTGATAGTTACTAGAAAAGGGAGATTGCTAAGTGCAGTCTTCCTTTTTCTTTTGTTTATTTTAGCGAAATAATCAAATTGGAAGGGCGCCAATTATATTCAAACCTTCGTGCCCCCTTGGAAGCGTCCGCCACAGCGGAGAACAATGGTTTTCAACAATAAACAAAATAAAGCGCCGCAAATTTTTAATTCCAAATTTGCGGCGCTTTTCATATTAACCCAGCCTGATGTGTTCTATTCTAATTCAATCAGCAGATCGCCTGTAGAAATGGCGTCTCCTGCTTTTGCATAGATTTCTTTTACAATGCCGTCTTTTGGCGCTTGAACGGTTGTTTCCATTTTCATCGCTTCAGTAATTAATAAGTGCTCACCGCGTTTAACTGTGCTTCCTTTATTAACTACAACTTTTAGAACTGTACCTGGCATTGTTGCACCAATCTGGTTCGGATTTGAAGGATCGGCTTTCAATGCGATGCTGCCATCTACTTCAACTGTTAAGTCTTGAATTACCAGTTCACGTGATTGGCCATTCAGTTCAAAGTAAATAATACGTGTGCCGTCATGCTGCGGTTCACCGATCGATACAAGTTTCACTATCAGTGTCTTTCCTTTTTCGATTTCCACTTCAATTTCTTCGCCAAGTTTCAAACCATAGAAGAATGTTGGTGTATCGAGTACAGAAACATCACCGAATGCATTTACTGCATCAATATATTGCTCAAATACTTTCGGGTAAAGCGCATAGGCCAATACGTCTTGTTTAGACGGAGCCCGTCCACATTTTTCGGTTAATTCTGCTGTCAGCTGATCAAAATCAACCGGCGGCAATAATTCTCCCGGACGAACAGTAATCGGTGTACGATCCTTCAATACAACTTTCTGGATTTCTACCGGGAATCCGCCATGCGGCTGTCCTAAATAGCCTTGGAAGAATTCAATAACGGATTCAGGGAAATCAATCGTTTGTCCTCGCTCAACAATATTGTCTTCCGTTAAATCATTTTGCACCATGAATAATGCCATATCCCCTACTACCTTTGATGACGGTGTTACTTTTACAATATCACCGAACATTAAATTTACACGGGAATACATTTTCTTCACTTCATCCCAACGGTCGCCTAAACCGACTGCTTTTGCTTGTTGCTGCAGGTTACTGTATTGTCCGCCCGGCATTTCGTGAACATAAATTTCAGAATGTGGTGCGTTCATGCCGCTTTCAAAATCTACATAGTATTTGCGGACATCTTCCCAGTAGTAAGACAATTTTTCCAGACTCTCGATATCTGCACGTACATTACGCTCAGAACCTTTCATTGCATAATACAATGAGTTGGCGCTTGGCTGTGATGTTAAACCAGCCATTGAACCTAGTGCTGTATCAATAATATCAACACCCGCTTCAATTGCTTTCGCGTATAAGTAAATGCCGTTTCCGCTCGTATCATGTGTATGCAGGTGGATAGGCAGACTAGTCGCGTCTTTCAGCTCGGAAATAAGTCGATATGCAGCTTGCGGTTTCAGCAGTCCCGCCATATCTTTAATCGCTAAAATATGTGCACCTGTCGCTTCCAGTTCACGTGCCATATCTTTGTAGTATTGAACCGTATATTTTGCACGGCTGTCATCAAAAATATCGCCTGTGTAACAGATTGCCGCTTCTGCTACTTTTCCGCTATTACGTACTTCATCGATTGCTACTTCCATGCCTTTAATCCAGTTAAGCGAGTCGAAAATCCGGAAAACATCCACACCTGAAGAAGCGGATTCCTGAATGAACTCACGGATCAGATTATCCGGATAGTTCGTATAACCTACCGCATTTGCTCCGCGTAACAGCATTTGAAACAGAACATTCGGAATTTTCTTTCTAAGTTTTTCCAATCGGTCCCATGGATTTTCACTTAGGAATCGGTATGCAACATCAAACGTTGCCCCACCCCACATTTCAAGTGAGAAATAATCATGCATCAGACGAGATGTTTCGTCTGCAATTTCAAGCATATCCTGTGTACGCACACGCGTTGCAAGCAATGATTGATGGGCATCACGGAATGTCGTGTCTGTCAGTAAAACATCTTCTTGCTCTTTAATCCATTTCACAAGACCGTCTGCGCCTTGGGCATCAAGAATTTGCTTTGTGCCTTCCGGAGAAGGAATCAGAATGTCTACTTTCGGTTTGTCCGGCTGTACAAAAATCGGCTTTGTACGTTTTTCAACACCTGGGAATCCATTTAATGTGACATTTCCGATATAGTTTAATAGTTTTGTTCCACGGTCTTTACGTTCCGGGAATTCAAACAATTCCGGTGTCGTATCGATGAAGCTCGTATCAAACTCGCCTTTTATAAATTTCTCATGTAAAACAACATTACCTAAAAACGGGATATTCGTTTTCACGCCTCGAATACGGAACTCACGTAAGTTACGGTCCATTTTTGCCGCGGCTTCTTCAAACGTCATTCCCCAGGTCGAAATTTTTACAAGTAATGAATCATAATATGGTGTGACAACAGCGCCCTGGAAGCCATTACCCGCATCCAGACGAACCCCAAAACCGCCGCTTGAACGGTATACCATTAGTTTCCCAGTATCCGGCATAAAGTCATTTGCAGGGTCTTCCGTTGTTACTCGTGACTGAATCGCGTAACCGAACAGCGGAATTTTGTCCTGTGCAGGAATACCAACTTCTTTCGAGTGCAGGTCACGCCCTTCCGCAACCTTAATTTGTGCATGCACAATATCAAGACCGGTAATCATTTCAGTAATCGTATGTTCAACTTGAATACGCGGGTTTACTTCAATGAAATAAAATTGATTGTCTGCAACTAAAAATTCTACAGTCCCTGCATTAATATAGCCTACATTTTTCATCAACTTAACAGCTGCATCACAAATATCATTGCGGAGCTGTTCGGAAATAGAATTTGACGGGGCAATTTCCACTACCTTCTGGTGACGTCGTTGAATTGAACAGTCACGTTCATATAAATGTACAATATTGCCGTATGTATCCCCGATAATTTGTACTTCAATATGTTTCGGCTTAATAATCGCTTTTTCCACATATACTTCGTCTGAGCCAAATGCCGCTTTTGCTTCTGATTTAGCACGCTCATAAGCTGATTGCAGTTCTTCTTTGGAATTCACTAAACGCATTCCACGTCCGCCGCCGCCAAGAGCCGCTTTAATCATGATCGGGAAGCCATATGTTTCACTGAACTGTTCTACTTCCTGTAAATTTGCTACAGGACCGTCCGTACCCGGTATAACCGGAATTTGTGCAGAAACTGCCTGTTCACGCGCTTTAACTTTATCGCCGAACATATCAAGATGCTTTGAAGTCGGTCCGATAAATTGAATGCCTTCTTCTTCACATCGGCGTGCGAAATCAACATTTTCCGATAAAAAACCGTAACCAGGATGGATCGCATCCACATTAGCCTCTTTGGCAATCTTAATGATGCCTTCAATATCCAAATAAGCATCAATCGGTTTTTTACCTACGCCGACGATATATGCCTCGTCTGCTTTATAGCGGTGATAAGAACCGCTGTCTTCACGAGAATAAATTGCCACTGTTTTAATATGTAACTCATTACAGGCGCGTAAAATACGGATGGCGATTTCGCCTCGGTTTGCAACTAAAATCTTTTGAATCGACTTCATTTCTCCCTAACCCCCAATTACTTTCTTTTTTCCAATTTGTGATGTGTGGATACATTAATAAGTATCCCCATTGCCACTGAGAGCAATAATATAGAAGTACCGCCATAGCTTATAAAAGGTAACGTTACTCCGGTTAACGGGATAAGTCCCGATAATCCACCTAAATTAATAAAAGTCTGTAATCCTATCCATGTAGAAATGCCCGCCGCCAACATTCGTGCAAGCGGATCTTTTGTTGACATCGCAATATAATAACCGCGCATCACAATAAAGCCTAAACCAAGAATAACAATTGAAACACCAAAAATCCCTAACTCTTCGGCAATAATCGCCATAATGAAATCGGTTTGCGGTTCAGGCACGTACCCCAGTTTTTGTATCGACTGCCCAAGCCCGCGTCCTTCCAATCCCCCTGCTCCAATGGCATAATAACCGTTGACAACATGATATCCGGAATTAAGCGGGTCGCTGAAAGGATCTAAAAAGGAAGTAATACGGCCTCTTCGGCTTGCGTTAAAAACCGTATCCCATTTAAAGATTAAAATCCCGATCATTCCGACAACACCGAGTGCCGAGAGAAGTCCAAAAATCCTGCCGAGCGTTTTACCCCTAAGTCCGCTCGTAATTACAACAACAAGTGCAATGGCTACAATTATAACAAGTGCACCGAGGTCGGTTTCAAAGCCGACAACAAGTACGATAAATAACCACATGCCCAGCGGATACGATACATCATCAAATGTTAACAGCTGCATCGAACCCCGGTTCACACTTTTACGGTAAAAAGTTCCCGCAAAGAAAATAATAATAAAGAGTTTAGCAAATTCGGATGGCTGGAAATTCATAAGCCCGAACAGGCTGATCCAACTTCTGGAACCATTCACATTTTTACCGGCTATTAAAAGCCATAACTCTAGTATAAACATAGCTGCCAGCAAAAGACCTAATATAGATTTATTGGATAATCTTTTATAGGGTATGATAACAGCGACCGTAAACAAAATCAGCGCCAAAATGATATTGACGAGCTGGCGATTGTAATAGAAATTAGGATTTGCATCATATTGCATAATAGAAACCCAAATACTCGAGCTGTAAATCATGACAAGTCCAAATAACATCAATAAAATATAAACGAATAACAAACCATAATCAAAATTGCGGAAATAATTTTTAAAATACTGTTTCATGTAGTAAACCTCATCTTTGAAAAAAAAACTCAAACCGCAATGTAGCGTTTGAGTTTTCTTTTATTTGTCTGTATACGCATCATGTAATAAAGAAAGCTCTTTCTCCAACGAATCGAGAATTTGCTTACCTTGTTCACGTTCGATCAGCCCTAGTTTCGCGGCAAATTCAATTTCACGCGATAAACCAAACATTTGTGTATCTAAAACTTCTTCATATAACGGACAAGATGGCATTGTCAGATTATCCATTTGTACGCGAATTAATCGAGCAATTTTATCTGCATCCGCAGTTAACAGCTCTAATGCTTTTTCCTGAAAGGAAGCTTGTGCTTTCGTATCCATGAGGACGCCCCCATCTATGATATTTCTTCGATTCTATCTTAGTAAAGTGTATCTTTTTACATTCAAAAATGCAAGTGTCTTTGTATGTTTTGCGTTCAATTCAATTATATTTCTTTCTATGAAGAATCGCGTTATAATTATGAAGGAACTTAGTGAAGGGGGACTTACAAATGACCGAAACAATCATTCCAATTAAAGGTGCGGTTAAATTTGAACTAACATTAGATCCTACTGTATGGATTTTTGATGATCGTAAACTGGATCTGAATACATATTTTGTATCAGAAAAAGTTGAAGAAAATAACGAAAAATATTTACGTGATATGGGCGCGCACTGGTCGCGTGAAATTATGGAAGGTGCAGTATTTCCGCCTACATTAAAAACTGAACGTAAATTTGACCGTAAAGGCATGATGACAGGCACATTCGGTATGGAAATCAAACCATTCCTGAAAAATGCAGAACTTGCTGATGGTGCAAATGAAGTTGTTTTTGAATGTACGACAGGCGAGGAATTTGCATTTCCGTTAGCGCAGGCTGAAAGTTTCATTTTCAAGTTCAGCCAAGATGGCAAACCGCTATTAGAAGATGGACCAGTACATGTATTATTTGCTGATGGTTCAAATGTTGAAAATCCAATAAAAAATGTGCGTGCGATTCGTATTCAATAGGAGGATTTCGTCATGCGTGTAAAATGTGTCATTTGCGATACACTACATGAACTACCAAACGATTTACCTTTAGCGAAAAAATTACGCAATCGTCCCATCCATACGTTTATGTGTCCAGAATGTTCGGATCGTATTTCCGAAAACACACATAAACGAATTGCCACAGGAAAATTCCGCTTTTTCCGAACATCATCAAAATTTGATGAAGAGTTTTAAACTACGATTTGGAAAACTAAAAACCCATTTTTCTCATTGAGAAAAATGGGTTTTTGCATATAAAATTTCCGAATCTTTATAAGGATTTTATTAAACGAACTTATTAAAATTTAAAAGACTGTTCGTGGAATTTGAAATCGACGAAGCTTTCTCCGTTAATTTTGCTAAGCTGGAAAAAGTTCAAAACTTCTGTTTTTACCCCTTCTAAAACACGTTCTTCATCAACAACATACGCTTCTATCGTAACGGGAATTTCGCCGAACTGTGATTTTAAAGCATCTGCAATTTGCTGAGCTGTCGCTTCCGAAACCTCGTCATCCACTAATAAATGGACAGTCGCTTTTTCCGCTTTCACATTTTCAAGTGCTGTCTCTTCTTCCAAACCTTTCTGGAATACATTCGACATCACTAAAATTTCTTCTCCCACAATTGGTTGAATCAGTTCATTCACTTGCATGTTTACATTTTCACCATAATATTCGCCAAAATATTGACCGTCTTTTACTTCAAAATCATACACTATTTTTGATGTTTCCGATTGGACAGTTATTTCAAAATCATCACCGAATGCAGGTGCCGTAGATTTTGTGACAACAAATTGTTCGTTATAAATTTCACTTAATTCCGCAGCTGCATTATCTTCATTTTTCGCAGATAATACTGCAGGTATAAAAATAACGCAAGATATAATAATTATCGCTAAACCAACAATGATAAAGACTTGTTTTTTTGTAAGATTCATTTTACTCTACTCCATTTTTGTTATTATCCCCAGTTATGAATTATAACGCTCCGAATAAAGCGTTTTCAAACAAACCGCCTTAAAAAAAGAAGGGAATGTGTCCAAATTAACACATCCCCCCTCTTTATTAACTTAGTTGTTTCGCTTCTTCACGTTTCTCACGCCACAAACGTGATTTATAAATGATCAGAATTAGCGCAGCTACAATTAAACCTTCAATCATCGGTAAAAATAACGCTAAAAATGTTAACACGATACATCCTATAAACAGGAACGCATAGATGATGACATTTCTGCCGAATGAAAGTTTTTTTGCAAAACCAAGTTTGTATACAATTGCCGACATAAGGAATACAAGAACGAATGTTGCATAGCCAGCTATTTCGTAGCTCGGTAAATTTTCGTATAAATATCTTGTAATTCCGGACATACGATTAAACACGTATTCACTTTCATTTGTAGATACAGTTGCCAGTAATACTAAATTAAAATAGCTACCAAACACAGCCATAATATTCAACATCATTCAACCTTTCCTTAATGACGCCAATTAAGCTTCTAACTCAGCGTTCTTTTTCTTTTTAGCAACACGCTCACGTTCACCTTTATCAAGGATCTGTTTACGTAATCGGATTGATTCTGGAGTTACTTCCAGGTACTCATCATCGCCTAAATATTCCAATGCTTCTTCAAGCGTTAAAATACGAGGCTTTTTAATAACATTCGTTTGGTCTTTATTCGCTGAACGGATGTTTGTTTTTTGTTTTTGTTTCGTAATGTTTACAGTAATATCGCCATCACGGTTGTTTTCACCAACAACCATTCCTTCGTATACTTCCGTACCCGGCTCAATGAATAATGTACCACGGTCTTCAATACCCATCATACCATAAGTTGTTGATTTACCATTTTCCATAGAAACAAGTACGCCTTGGTGACGTCCGCCTACTTTACCAGGTACTACTGGTGCATAGTGATCAAATGTATGGTTGATGATACCGAAACCTTTAGTAATCGACATGAATTCAGTTGTATAACCGATTAAACCACGTGCTGGTACGTTAAAGATTAAACGTACTTGTCCAGAACCGTTGTTTACCATATCAAGCATTTCACCTTTACGAGTACCGATTGATTCAATGATAGATCCTACTGAATCTTCAGGAACGTCGATTTGAACGCGCTCAATCGGCTCAGATTTTACGCCGTCGATATCACGGATGATAACTTGTGGTTTAGAAACTTGTAGCTCATAACCTTCACGACGCATGTTTTCAATTAAGATCGATAAGTGAAGCTCACCACGACCAGAAACTGTCCAAGCATCTGGAGAATCTGTATCTTCTACACGTAGAGATACGTCAGTTTGTAATTGTGCACGTAAACGCTCTTCGATTTTACGAGAAGTTACCCATTTCCCTTCGCGACCTGCGAATGGTGAGTTGTTTACTAAGAATGTCATTTGTAATGTTGGCTCATCAATGCGTAATGGTGTTAATGCTTCTTGATGCTCGGTTGGACAAACTGTCTCACCAACGTTAATATCTTCCATTCCTGATACTGCGATTAAATCACCAGCAATTGCTGTTTCAATTTCTTCACGTTTTAAACCGAAGAAACCGAAGATTTTTGTTACACGGAAGTTCTTCACTGTGCCATCTAATTTCATAAGAGAAACTTGTTGACCTACAGAAATTTTACCGCGGAATACACGACCGATACCGATACGACCAACGAAGTCATT
Organism: Solibacillus sp. FSL W7-1324; assembly: GCF_038008025.1. NCBI lineage: Bacteria > Bacillati > Bacillota > Bacilli > Caryophanales > Caryophanaceae > Solibacillus > Solibacillus sp. FSL W7-1324. The sequence goes on along the minus strand of NZ_JBBOYH010000001.1, from coordinate 909,992 downwards.
ATAATCAAGTAATGCTACTTGGAATTGTAATGGCTCGTCCGAGTTATCTACTGGAGCTGGGATAGCTTCAATGATTTTCTCGAATAGGCATTTCATGTCTTCTTCTTGGTTAGCTGGGTCTGGATCTAATGATGCAGTCCCGTTTACACCTGAAGCATAAACAACCGGGAAGTCTAATTGATCATCATCTGCACCTAGTTCGATTAATAATTCTAATACTTCATCTACTACTTCTAGTGGACGAGCTGAATCTTTATCTACTTTGTTAACTACAACGATTGGTGTTAAACGTTGCTCCAACGCTTTCTTTAGAACGAAGCGCGTTTGCGGCATACAACCCTCATACGCATCGACAACTAAACAAACGCCATCTACCATTTTTAAGATACGTTCTACTTCTCCACCGAAGTCTGCGTGTCCAGGCGTATCAAGGATGTTGATACGAGTTCCATTGTAATTTACTGCAGTATTTTTAGCTAAAATCGTAATTCCACGTTCACGCTCTATATCACCAGAGTCCATTGCACGTTCTTCAACACGTTCGTTTGAACGGAAAGTCCCTGATTGTTTTAATAATTGGTCTACTAACGTTGTTTTACCATGGTCAACGTGAGCAATAATTGCGATATTACGAATATCTTGACGTAAATTTGTCATTATTCCACTCCATATTCTTTTTTCAATTGTTTAACTGTGATATTATAGCACATGAAAGATTAAATGTCTTTTCACAATAATTAATTACATTTATTGTCACATATAAAAAGTATATGGAGGTATAAACGATGAATAAAGCAAAATTTGTGATGTTTATCTACGCATTAGCTGCGATTCTTTCAATGATTAGCATTGGATTTGCATTTTCTCTTGTTTTCATGACAGGACCAAAATATGAAACAACTGGCTGGATCGGTGTTATTTTAGGTGTTATCGTAATGTGCGGAATTTTCGGTATGGCATTTAAGACAAAACGTAAATTCAGAGATCAAGGTTTACTATAGAAATAAAAACTTCGGTGTTGTAATCCAAAACCCCTATTTTTCTCTACGAGAAAAATAGGGGTTTTTTGTTTGAAAATTGTTTTCCATTCCGGGTCGGACGCTTTCCGCGGGCGTGGCCTGAGCCTGTAGTCTCAGGCGTCACGCTATTCCCGCAGGAGTCGCCTCCCCTCCATTCCAATCAATTTTATAAAATATCCGTTTCATATAGTGAGTTTTTATATTCTCTAATTAATTTCTACATCTGCCATACTTTATTTTTATTTTTTCACTTCAATATATTTCTCCAAAATTAACTGATGAATTGAAGGGTTGGCGATTAGGAATGTATCTTTCGATAAATAATCGAAATCTTCGCCTTTTAGGTTAGTCGCAATTGCCCCTACTTCTTTCGCTATGATGACGCCACCGCCAATATCCCACGGTGCTAGGCGCATGGACATATAGGCATCCAGCTTGCCGCTTACAACAAAGGCGATTTCCATTGCAGCAGATCCGTAAGAACGGGTTCCGCGTACCGTACGGACTAGTTCAATAATTTTTTCATGATTGATGCGATTATTCGGTGTAACCCAGTTCGCATTGATACCGATTACCGCCTCTTCGATTTTCACCGGCTGCAGCTTGCGCAACGGTGAATCATTATACCATGCACCTGCACCTGCAATTGCATTAAATAGATCTTCTCTCATTACATCAAATATGTAGCCCAATACTCCGACGCCATCTACATATATACCGATAGTAATCATGAAATGACGGTGCTGCTTAACAAAATTCATCGTGCCGTCAATCGGATCGATAATCCATACAACCCCTTCAAGGCTATCGACCTTTTCACCCATTCCTTCTTCACCTAAAATACGATGGTCCGGATTAAATACTTTTATTTTTTCAATAAAAAATAATTCCGTTTCCCGATCTATATTCGTTACTAAATCATTGGGATTCGACTTTGTTTCGATTTCAATATTATAGGAAAATGCTGCTCGAATATTTTTTCCCGCTTCAAAAATAATTTCTTTTGCAAATTCATCCAGTTTTTTTATATCCATCGTTCATCCACCTTCCGACAACAATCGCTAGTTTATATATATGTAAAAATAATGAGCGTTTTTGAAGTATTCTCATTATAACAAAAAATCACTTGCTTTCTTACGTCGGCAAGTGATTTTTTATTTTGGAAAGGTTTTTTTGTTACGCATATGCATGTAGACCTTTTAATTCCTCTTGAATTTCTGTTAATCGTTTTTTAGATTTATCAATTTCAGATTGATTTTTATCATTCATCGCCGCATAGAGTGTAGCTAGTTCATAATCCATTTCCAACATTAAAATCTCTTCATATTGCTTTTCAATATCAACTTTGCGTATAATCTTAATCATCTGTTTCATAATAAATCACTTCCTTATCATAATTTTTCAGACTTTATCCACACTGGATAATATAAGTAATTCCTTAAGACATATAGCCTCACCTTTGATATTTTCCGTTGGTATAAAGTTTCTATTACAAGATTTTTTCCCAAAAAATTAATAAAATAAACATAAAACGAAAGGAATTATAAAAATATGAGTATTGTCAAATGGACTAAAGAAGACTTCCAAGTATTTGATATCGACGGTCTGGATGAGCGTATGGAAGCTTTAACTACAATTATCCGCCCGAAGTTCAATGAACTATCCGATACGTTTACAGGGTATTTCAGTGCACAAACAGGAGAAGAGTTTTTCGGTCATGTGGCCAAACATGCCCGTCGTACTGTAAACCCGCCAAAAGATTCCTGGGTTGCTTTTGCTCCTTATAAACGTGGTTATAAAGCTTTGCCGCATTTCCAGATTGGGTTATGGGGTACGCACCTTTTCATCGTTGTTGCAGTGATTTATGAAGCGCCGCAAAAAGAGGAAATGGCACAGCGCCTACTGAAAAATATGCAAGTCATCAAAAATTTATCCGATGATTACGTACTTTCAGGCGATCATATGCAGCCAGATACGATTTCTTTAAAAGAAGCGCGCACCGAAAAGCTTGAACAGCTCCTTATACGCCTGCGTGATGTAAAAAAAGGAGAATTTCTTGTTGGGCGTCGTATATCTGCAGATGAGGCAATTAATATGTCTGCAGAACAGTTTTTGCAATTGGCTGAACAAACTTTCGATGAGCTTCTCCCTGTTTATGAAGTCATCAAAGGTTAATTGCAACCATTTATTATTAATATGTACAAAAGACTGCTAAACATTCCAACAATTTAAAAATAATTTAAAAAATTCTTAATATTAAAATTAAAAGCAGCATTTTCCCCGGATGAGAAAATGCTGCTTTTTGCTGTAATGAAAATCCGTAGCTTTCATCCGTTTCTCGCCTTACTTAACCGATGAACTTCATTCCAACAGCTTTTTCATTACATTCTTACAATTTGCCCGTCCGCTAATTCTTTTGCAAGCTTTACAACACGGTACGGTACATAAGAGCTCGCCTGTTCAAATTCACGGCAAATTGTTTTTTCTTCCGCCTGGGAAGGGACAATCTCTTTAAAACGTTTATAGCGTGCCATGACTAGTTCACGCTTTGCACCTTTTTCGTAAGCCATTTCCACAACTTCAAAAAAGCGTACGACATCCACCATTTCATCTGTCGTCCAGTCCGTTGATAATGGGTATGAATATTCCATAGTTATAACCTGCCTTTAATCATTACTGTCCCCATTTTAAACGGATTTTTTCCGCTTGTACAACCATACGCTGAATTAATTCTTCCACTGATGGTACATCTTGAATTAATCCTGTTACTTGGCCAGCCCAGCCATATCCCTTTGTCGCATCGCCGCCATAAATGAAATTTTTGTTAGCTTCACCGCTTATATATGATTTCAGCGCTTCATATGTAGGCGTTTTATCTTCTACTTCTAAAATTTCATCCGTAAATGCATTGCGGATCACTCGGGCAGGTGCACCGATCGAGCGTTTAATGATCGTCGTATCTGTTTCTTCACTTTCAATCAGGGCGTTTTTATATGCCATAGAAGCATGGACGCATTCTTTCGTCGCAATGAAGCGTGTACCCATTTCAATTCCCTCTGCCCCTAATGCGTGCGCTGCCATCCAACCACGTCCGTCTCCGATTCCACCTGAAGCGATAACCGGAATCGAAACACTGTCGACAACTTGCGGCACAAGCACCATTGTTCCGACATCGTCTCGCCCTAAATGACCGCCGCCTTCTTGCCCGACAACCATTACTGCATCCGCGCCAAGCTGTTCTGCTTTTTGAGCCTGTCGTTTCGCAGCGACGAGTACAAGTTTTTTACATGATGCATCTTTTAATATGTCGAATATCGGTGCAGGATTTCCTCCAGTAATCGTCACTACAGGTACATCCATTTCACCGGCTACTTCGATCATCTTTTCGTAACCTTTTCCATGCATTCCTATTGCAAAGTTTACTCCAAACGGTTGATCTGTCATTTCTCTCACTTTTTTTATTTCTTCTTTTAACGCTTCCGGTGATGGTAAGCTCATAGCGGTAATCTGTCCTAATGCTCCTGCATTGGAAACTGCTGCAGCAAGCTCTGAATAGGCCAAGTATGCCAATCCGCCTTGAATAATAGGATATTGAATTTGCAATAAATCAGTAACTTTTGTTTGCCATTTCATTGTTATTCCTCCTAAAATAATAGCTGTTAATTCATTTGATTGAAATATTTATATAGTCAGCAACTTTAATAGGTGCTATAATTCACTTGTTTTTAAAAAATACTAAATAGTGAGGTGGTACCTGCGTTGTCACAGTTAGAGACTCCTTTGTTTGATGCATTACTTAAGCATCGCAACAGACACCCTATCCAGTTCCATATCCCAGGCCATAAAAAAGGGCAAGGCATGGATCCAGCTTACAGAGAATTTGTAGGCGACAACGTTTTATCAATTGATTTAATTAATATTGCTCCACTAGATGATTTACACGCTCCTAAAGGTGTGATTATGCAAGCACAAAATCTTGCTGCTGAAGCCTTTGGTGCTGACCATACATTTTTTTCCGTGCAAGGTACTAGTGGCGCCATTATGACGATGATTATGACTGTCGTCGGTCCAGGCGATAAAATTATAGTACCGCGGAATGTACATAAATCGATTATGTCAGCGATTGTTTTTGCAGGTGCTATCCCTATTTTTATTCATCCGGAAGTTGACAGTGAGCTCGGCATTTCTCATGGTATTTCACCTGAGTCTGTGGAGCGTGCATTGACGACGTATCCAGATGCGAAAGCCGTACTTGTCATCAACCCGACATATTTCGGTTTTGTTGCAGATTTAAAACGCATTGTCGAAATAGTACATGCACGTAATATTCCAGTAATTGTGGATGAGGCTCATGGCGTTCATATTAAATTCCATGATGAGCTGCCGTTATCAGCAATGCAAGCAGGTGCGGATATGGCTGCTACAAGCACACATAAGCTTGGTGGCTCCATGACCGGCAGTTCTGTCTTAAATGTGAGAGAAGGCCTTGTAACAGCTAAAAGAGTACAGGCAGTATTCTCTATGCTGACAACGACATCGACTTCCTATCCATTACTGGCGTCTTTAGACACGGCACGTCGCCAGCTTGCTGTCCATGGACATGACTTGTTGGATGAAGCAATCCGTTTGGCTAAAGATGCCCGGAAACGCATTAACGCAATTCCGCATCTACATTGTGTAGGGCGTGAAAAACTCGGGACTTCCGCTACTTTTGATATGGATCCGTTAAAGCTGTTAATTTGCGTTAAAGATTTAGGCATTACCGGACATGTTGCAGAAGAATGGTTGCGTCAGAACGCAAACTTGGAAGTAGAGTTGTCCGATTTATATAATATACTATGCTTAGTAACTATCGGAGATTCGAAAAAAGAGATTAATTTACTTGTGAATGCTTTGACACGTATGTCGAAAAACTTCGAATCGGAAGCATCGATTACTGAAACAAATGTTCAAATCCCTGAAATTCCTGCTCTTGCCATGACACCGCGCGATGCATTTTATGCTCAAACAGAAAGTATCCCCCTTGCACAGGCAGAAGGGTATATTTGCGCGGAGTTTATAATGGTGTACCCACCGGGCATTCCAATATTTATTCCCGGGGAAATAATTACGCAGAGCAATATTGATTTTATTAAAATGAATATTGAAGCTGGTCTCCCTGTACAGGGACCTGAGGACAGCACATTACAAAACATCCGTGTAATTAAAGAGCGAAAAGCGATTTATTAATATTTCGACAGACAGCTAAATGCTGTCTGTCTTTTTTAAAATAAATAAATCGAAATAAGCGGAATAATGAAAGCCCCTACAACCGCACTAAGCCCCATTGACAGCGACCCGATCGATAGATCTTCTTCACTATACTCCTTTAATTTTGTCAATCCGACACCATGTGAAGCACTTCCCATAGCTACCCCCCGACTGATAGCCGTATCAATTTTAAATAATTTAAATATAACCGGGCCCAAAATGGCACCAGTAAACCCTGCAACCATAACCATTACAGCAGTCAGCGGCGGTATCCCGCCAACAATATCACTTACTTGCATTGCTACAGGTGTTGTTAACGATTTTGGTAATGAAGTAAGGATAAATTCCTTGCTTGATCCGAAAAGTAAAAGCAATGCTACAACACTGATGAGACCCGCAATCATTGCGACAATGATGCTCGTAATAATGGAATATTTATATTTAAATATAAGCTCACGCTGGTTGTACAAAGGAAATGCCAATGCTACAACTGCCGGACCGAGCATTTTCGATATCCACTGTCCCCCTTCCATGTATGTTTCGTAAGGAATATTAAAAACTAGTAAAATAACAACCGTAATACAAGTCGCCGTTAAAATAGGCAATAAAAGTGGATGACCCACTTTCAAGTACAGTCTGTTCAGCAATACAAAAAGAAAAACAGTGCTACTTATGATGAACAGAATTAGCAGTAGATGCAGCAATCTTCTCCTCCTCCTTCATTTTACGTTCCTTTCTTTCTATTAATTTACTGACCTTACCGGTAATAACCAGCGCAAAAATTGTACTGATAATAACTGCTAAAACAAAAAGCCCTCCCGAGATCGTTAGCAATTCAGGATAATTGATGACGCCCACTGTTGAAGGAATAAAAAATAATGTTAAAAATGCCAGCATAAAGCTTGCACCGTTTTGTATGTATTTCACATTTAATATTTTAAAGTAGAGAGCTAGCCACAATATAAGCAACCCGATAATACTCCCAGGTATAATAATACCGGTAATTGAAACGATAAATTCACCTGCCAGGTAAAATAAAATGATAATGCCAATTTGAGCAATAGTACGAATAATCTCCACCTGTTAATCCCCTTTCCATAAAATTTCCTCATTATTCATTGGGAGCCCCTACTTATAGAAGTTTCACTTTATTGTACGTCTATTAAAAATATCTGTCTATTTTATTTTCCTGCTATAATTTGAACCATTCCTTGATATTTAAAGTAACAGGAAAAGCTACCTTGTTTAACTAATACAAGGTAGCCTCCGTAAATATTTACTAGTTAAAGTTATTTAATTTTCACCTGTTTTGAATCATTGAAAGGCCGTTATCATTAATTTTTCATTTCACTTGTTGTCTTTAGCTGGACATTTATCAGTGATCCTAAAACACGTCTTAAAACCAAAGTCAGTTCAGGTACCGTTGTTTTTTCAGAAATTACTTCTTTAGCAAATTGGATTGTCTTACTTATTTGATCGACAGAGTGCTCTGTCAGTTCATTGTACGGAATTTGATTGATATTGAATAGAATCGCCTTCATTGTATTGCGTAAAACGAATTCTGCGTTTTGGGTCGAAATTTTTCCATTGCTATATTTATAATGTGATTCCATTATTAAAGGGCATGTTTGAAGGTTCCCTGCGGCCGTAATTAGCCCGTCATAAGCTTGCGCTATATCAGTATACTTTTTGTTAATAGCGTTGACTATGGCGTGCTGTAACAGCTCATAAGAATCTATTGTAAAATCCTCTTTTTGCACTTCAAGCAGCTTTCTTACTAATACATCAAGTGCAATTGTGGCAAATCGATCTGTTTCACCGACGAACTTTTCTTCTTTTGGCTCCATTAATAGTACAACTGCCGATGATGCCCATTCACTTTGCAGTTTCTTTTTTTCACCAGAATTATTCATACCTCGACAACTCCCTTAATCAATGAAATCCTGCAAGCAGTGTGACTCCTGTAATTAGCGCTTCTTTCCCATTTTATTCGATTGCCATTAGATTGTTAGTTCTACCTTTTCGACTTTTAAAATGTATGTTTCAGTTATATATAACCATATTTCACAATTTAAAAACCTTTTTATTATATAGGAAAATTATTTTTTCGTTGTGTGCTTATTTCCGATTCATAGCCAATCGAGTAGGAGGCTAGCCATTAATTGGCTAGCCGACCTCTCACACCACCGTACGTACGGTTCCGTATACGGCGGTTCAATCTTTTGAGTATCTTCGCTCGTAAAGTTGGGACAGGTCTTTCAGTCCCCACTTTACGAGCCTTTTATTTGGAATGGCTTGGTGTAGAACCTCACTTCGTGATATTCGCCAGTATCCTTTTCTTGAATGTGCCGTTTTCATGGCTTCATCATGTTGGATTCCGTATTGGCGTAATTTCGCATATTTTGTTCGTGGTAGTTTCCACCGTTTCCATATTAATTGACGTAAGCGATGATTTAGCCATGCTTGTATTTCTCTGATAAAAGTTTTCATGTTAGCGATACCATAGTAATTTATCCAACCCACCGTTGTTTGATTGATTCTTTTCACAATCTCACGAAATGTCCCGGTTCGTTTACGACTCGTCAATGTTTTTAACTTATCTTTTAGTCGTTTCTTGGCGGACTTGATTGGTCGGTATCCAACTTTCCCGACAGATTTTGAAGATGAAAACCTAGGAATGTAGCTGCTGTTGCTCCACATACTTTACTTTTCTGCTCATTGATTGTTAGACCCAGTTCATCTTCGATAAATTTCTTGACACTTGTCATGACCCGTTCACCTGCTCTTGGCGACTTCACATAAATCACGAAATCATCCGCATAGCGAATGAATCGATGTCCTCGTTTTTCTAATTCTCTATCTAGCTTGTTTAAGTACACATTTGCTAGAATAGGAGAGAGTGGACCACCTTGAGGTGTACCTTCTGTCGTTTCAATGAGGATATCCTTGTCCAATATGCCAGAGCGTAGGAATTTCCATATTAACTTAAGTACGATTTTATCTGTTATGAATTCTTCTAGATAAGCTCGTAGCCGTTGATGATGGATTGTGTCAAAGTAGCTTTTCAAGTCACAATCGACCACTGTTCGAAAACCTTCCTCGTAATATCTCTTCGCAAGGGCAATCGCTTGGTGTTGATTTCGACCTTTTCGGAAACCAAAGCTTTTATTCGAGAAGTGTGGATCAATAATTGGATGGATTACTTGTAAAATGGCTTGTTGCACAACTCGGTCTAATACACATGGTATACCTAGATATCGTTTGGAGCCATCCGCTTTTGGGATAGCTACCCGCTTCACTGGTTGTGGCTGATAGGAACCATCTTTTAATTTCCTTTTCAATGGTTCTTCATATTTCATTAAATGCGCTTTCAGTCCATCAACTGTGATACCATCGATTCCAGGTGCTCCACCATTCCCTTTTACTTTCTTGTATGCGTTCCATAGGTTTCTATGAGACGTTACTCTGTCAATTAAATTGATACTTTCTTGTTTCTTCATTTCCATGTTTACATCCCTACACGCTCTTATATACTCTTTCGCTTCCAGCTTATCCCTCTATAAGTAGCCATCTATTCGGTCTATACCTTGATGTTTTCTGTGTTTTGGCGGGATGTCTCCACCTCCTTGTTTCTTTCAAGATTTAAAAGATTGTTCGGCCCTTCATCTTCGGTCGAAGACTACTATGGCTTCTGCTGACTTCTCTTGATTCATCCATTTATCACTAAACAAATTGTTAATTGAATAACCCTCAAGAGACCTCCCCGGGTAAGCACAACCGCCTTCCTCTCATGTAACTGCCAGATTTACTGTATGGGATTTGGGCAGTATTGGACTTCGCTTTGTTTAGCAAGCTCATCCGTCCCAAGTCAGCCTTTTATCTGATTTCTGTTCGTCAGTTCGAGAGTTTGCGTCCGACTTCCTTCAGATTCCACGTCACCATGGACACCCTTGTCTTTCGCTAACAGTTCCTACTGCCAAGCCTGTAGTGGACTTTCACCACCAGGCTGTTGTGCATGCCGGGCACACTAAAAAAACACTGCCCATTTAAAATGGACAGTGTAAATTTCATAAATTATTTAGTTACAATGTGGATTGGGTTGCCTAGTAAAACTTCAGCAGCTTCCATTGTAATTTCACCTAAAGTTGGGTGTGCATGGATTGTTAATGCGATATCTTCTGCAGTCATACCGCCTTCAATAGCAGTTGCCATTTCAGCGATCATATCAGAAGCACCAACACCAACGATTTGAGCACCAACTAATAAGCCGTCTTCTTTACGTGCTACTAGTTTCACGAAGCCTTCTGTTTCGTTTAATGCTAATGCACGGCCGTTTGCAGCGAATGGGAATTTAGCAGCTTTCACTTCTAAACCTTCCGCTTTTGCTTGCTCTTCAGAGTAGCCTACAGTTGCCATTTCTGGATCTGTGAAGCATACTGCTGGAATTGCTAAGTAGTCAACTTCTGATGGTTCACCAGCGATTGCTTCTGCAGCAACTTTACCTTCATAAGAAGCTTTATGAGCAAGTTGTGGACCTGCAACGATATCACCGATTGCATAGATGTTCGATACTGAAGTACGACCTTGTTTGTCTACTTCCAATAATCCGCGTTCTGCGAACTTAATACCTACTTCTTCTAAGCCCATTTCATCCGTATTCGGACGACGACCAACAGTTACTAATACGTAATCTGCTTCAACAGTTTTTTCTTCGCCGCCTACTTCATAAGTAACGACTACGCCGTTTTCGCTTTCTTCTACGCCTTTAGCAGATGCGTTTACTACAACTTCAACGCCTTTTTTCTTAAGACCTTTTTTAACGATTTGCGTCATTTGTTTTTCGAAGCCAGCTAAAATATCTTTACCGCCTTCGATAATTGTTACTTGAGAACCTAAGTTAGCATATGCTGAACCTAACTCTGTACCGATGTAACCGCCACCGATAACTACTAATTTACCTGGTACTTCAGGGAATGATAACGCACCAGTTGAGCTTACTACACGCTTTGTAAATTTAAATGTCGGGATTTCGATAGGACGAGATCCTGTTGCTAAAATAGCGTTTTTGAAAGTATAAGTTTGAGCATTATCACCGTCGATAACACGTACAGTGTTTGCATCCACGAAGTAAGCTTCACCTTTTACGATATCTACTTTATTACCTTTTAATAAGCCTTCAACGCCGCCAACTAATTTTTTAACAACGCTGTCTTTAAATGCTTGTGCTTTAGACCAGTCTAATTTCACTTCAGATGCTGTAACACCCATATCATCTGAATGTTGAGCATTTTCAAAGCGGTGACCTACTGAAATTAAAGCTTTTGAAGGGATACAACCTACGTTTAAACATACCCCACCTAATGCTCCACGTTCAACGATTGTTACCTTTTGACCTGTTTGTGCTGCACGGATTGCTGCTACATAGCCACCAGGGCCAGAACCTACTACAAGAGTATCTAGTTCGATTGGAAAATCTCCTACTACCATTTTTTTACGCCTCCATTAATAATAGTTGCGGCTCACTTAATAAACGTTTTAAATGATTTAAAGCGTTTTGTGCAGTCGCACCATCGATCATTCGATGATCAAAGCTCAATGATAATGCTAACACATGTGCTGCTACAATTTCACCATTTTTTATTACTGGTTTCTCTGAAATACGACCAATTCCTAAGATCGCCACTTCAGGGTGGTTAATTACCGGTGTGAACCATTGCCCACCAGCTGAACCGATGTTTGTAATTGACATTGACGCGCCTTTCATTTCGTGCGTCGCTAGCTTACCATCACGTGCTTTTACAGCCAATTCATTAATCTCTTGAGATAAGCTGAACACTGACTTACGATCAGCATGCTTAATTACAGGAACTAATAAACCTTTTTCTGTATCAGCCGCAATACCAATATTATAGTAATGTTTTTGAATAATTTCTTGTGTCGCATCATCAAGCGAACGGTTGAAATCAGGATATTTACGTAAAGTCGAGATTAAAGCTTTCACAACGTACGGTAAATACGTTAATTTAATACCTTGCTCTGCTGCAATATCCTTGAATTGCTTACGGTGTGCAACAAGTTCTGTTACATCCACTTCATCCATTAACGTTACGTGCGGAGCCGTATGTTTTGAATGTACCATTGCTTTGGCAATCGCTTTGCGGATACCGCTCATTTTTTCGCGTGTTTCCGGGAACTCGCCTTCTAGCGCAACAGGAGCAGCTTGTTTTGTATCTGTTTGTTTCTCTTCTGCTTGCGACTGTTGTGTCTCATTTACTTCTTCTGTTTCAGAAGCTGACTGTTGACCTCCGTTTAAGAAGCTCTCAATATCTTCTTTTAACACACGGCCATTTTTGCCTGTACCTGAAACTTGCTGAATGTCGACACCTTTTTCACGTGCATACTTACGAACAGAAGGCATTGCGATAATGCGTTTACCTGAAGATTCTGTTTCAGATGCTGATGCAGCTTTTTCTGTTTCAGCAGGAGCTTCCGGCTGAGCAGTATCTGCACTCTTATCCGCTTTCGTTTCTTCTTTTTTCACATCTTGGCCAGCCTCAGCAGTAGACTGTACTTGTGCTTCTGTTTTGTTTGATTCATTTGATTCGTGGTGGTCATCACCTTTTAGTTTTAAATCTTCATAGCCTGGTGCATCAAAGCGGATTAAGGCATCCCCGACAATCGCAACCGTTCCTTCTTCTACAAAGATTTCTTCTACTGTACCATCAACTGGTGACGGAATTTCAACGACTGCTTTATCATTTTGAACTTCTGCTAAAATATCGTCTTCTTTTACTTGATCGCCAGGTTTAACGAACCATTTGACGATTTCACCTTCATGAATACCTTCTCCGATATCTGGTAAACGAAACGTAAATGCCATTTATCTCACCCTCAATTCTTAGAATGTTAAGACTTTCTTTGCAGTTTCCATTACATCTTTATACGTAGGTAACCATACACCTTCCGCTTGTGGGAATGAATAGATTGTATCTGGTGCTGCTACACGTAATACTGGTGCTTCTAATGATAGAATCGCACGCTCTGTAATTTCTGCGACTACGTTTGCCGCAATACCTGCTTGCTTTTGCGCTTCCTGAACAACAATTGCGCGACCTGTTTTTTCAACAGATGCAATAATCGTTTCGATATCTAACGGCTGAATTGTACGCAAATCGATTACTTCTACTGAGTAGCCTTCTTTTTCCAATTCTTCTGCCGCTTTTAGACTTTCGTGAACCATTAAGCCGTAAGCAATGATCGAAAGGTCCTTCCCTTCACGTTTCACATCTGCTTTACCCAATTCTATTGTATATGACTCTTCCGGAACTTCTTCACGGAATGAACGGTATAGTTTTAAATGCTCTAAGAAAATAACCGGATTATCATCACGGATCGAAGCAATTAGTAAACCTTTTGCATCATATGGTGTTGATGGAATAACTACTTTCAATCCTGGTGATTGAGCCATCAATCCTTCTAATGAATCCGAGTGCATTTCAGGCGTATGAACACCACCGCCGAATGGAGAACGGATTGTTACAGGTGCATTATACGTACCGCCTGAACGGTATCTCATACGAGCCAATTGTCCGCTGATCGAATCCATTACCTCGAATACGAAGCCGAAAAATTGAATTTCAGGTACTGGACGGTATCCAGTTAACCCTAAACCAACTGCTAAACCACCGATTCCTGATTCTGCAAGAGGCGTATCAAATACACGGTCAACGCCGAATTCTTTTTGAAGACCTTCTGTTGCACGGAATACCCCGCCGTTTACACCAACGTCTTCACCGAATACTAAAACGTTCTCGTCATTTTTTAATTCGCAGCGTAATGCATCTGTAATTGCTTGAATCATTGTCATTTGTGCCATGGCTTATTTCGACTCCTTCTCTTTATAAATCGCATACTGTTCTTTTAAGTTCGCCGGCATTTCTCCAGCGTACATATTTTCGATTAATTCCGTAACTTTTTGTTTTGGTGCTTGGTCTGCTTGTTTAATAGCATCTTTAATCTCTTCTTTAGCACGTTCAATTACTGCTTCCTCTTTTTGCTCATCCCATAAACCTTTAGCTTCAAGGAATGTACGGAAGCGTACTAATGGATCTTTTGCAGCCCATTCATTGTCGATATCCGTTGTACGGTAACGTGTCGGGTCATCCCCTGCCATCGTATGTGGTCCGTAACGGTAACACATTGTTTCGATTAATGTTGGTCCTTCACCACGAACAGCACGGTCACGCGCATCCTTTGTCGCTGCATATACTGCTAATGGATCCATTCCGTCTACTAAAATACATGGAATACCTGCGGCTACACCTTTTTGTGCAATCGTTTTAGCAGATGTCTGTAATTCACGTGGCGTCGAAATTGCATATTGGTTGTTTTGCACGATGAAGATCGCCGGTGATTTGAATGCACCCGCAAAGTTAATTCCTTCGTAGAAATCACCTTGTGATGAACCGCCGTCACCTGTATAAGTAATCGCAACTGTTTTTGAACCACGTTTTTGTAAACCAAGTGCTACACCCGCAGTTTGGATATATTGTGCACCGATAATAATTTGTGGTGCCAATACATTTACGCCTTCAGGTACTTGGTTACCAACGAAGTGACCGCGGCTGAATAAAAATGCTTTCCATAATGGTAAACCGTGCATAACGATTTGCGGAACATCACGGTAACCTGGCAAAATCCAGTCTTCTTTTTCCAAAGCATAATGTGATGCAAGTTGCGAAGCTTCCTGACCCGCAGTCGGTGCATAGAAACCAAGACGTCCTTGACGGTTTAACGAAATCGAACGTTGATCTAAAATACGTACGTAAACCATACGTTCCATCAATTCAACTAATTGCTCGTCCGTTAAGTCCGGCATAGCCGCTTCATTTACTATTTCACCCTGCTCGTTTAAAATCTGGAACATTTCAAACTTACTTTCAATTTCCTGTAACGTTCCAGCTGGGTCCAATTGATTCTTCATTTTTTCTGCCATTGTTTACATCCCCTTTGAACTGTATTAAAAAAATTTCGTTTTTTACTAGTACAACGTTTCTATAACCCGAGTATAAAGAATAAAATTCTATCGGTCAATCATTGTTTATCATCTTAATTAAAGATTTTTCCTCGCATTTACCGAAACTGATACAGTTACATTACCTGTATCATACATTAATCACCTCTGTACTATAATAGAAAAAACACCCAATAAATTTTATTATTTAATTAATAACACCACACCATTTATTCATTCCCTTATATTGAATTGTTAAATCTGAAATTATGATATTTTTCTTTTGGAGAAGGTTTTTTCTTACTTCGATTCCGGAGAGTCGTGTATACTTACACATATAAGTTTGAACTGAAAGGAAGTTTCACATGATTTTAATGGAACATATTATCCGTGAAGGACACCCTACATTACGCACCCGCGCGGAGGAAGTTACTTTTCCGTTATCTGCAGAAGATCGACAACTCGCAGATGATATGCTGCAATATTTAATTAATAGCCAAGATCCTGAAATTGCTGAAAAATATAATTTACGTGGCGGTATCGGCTTAGCTGCAAACCAGGTAAACAGTTTAAAACGTATGTTTGCACTGCATTTGGAAGACGAAAACGGCGAACTGCTCAGCTTTGTCGCAGTTAACCCTAAAATTGTCAGCCATTCTGTCGAACAGACTTATATAACAAGTGGTGAAGGCTGCCTGTCAGTAGACCGTGCCGTTCCCGGTTATGTCTATCGTTATGCACGCATCACTGTGAAGTTTATGACAGTGGACGGCGAAGAAAAGAAGATGCGTTTATCAGGACTTCCTGCAATCGCGTTCCAACATGAACTTGATCATTTAAACGGCGTTATGTTCTATGATCGCATCGATGAAAAAGACCCGTTCATCCAGTTAGAAAACAGCATTCCATTCGGAAGAGACTAAATCTATAGAACCCATTTTCGTTAGAAGCGAGAATGGGTTCTTTTTTGATAAGTTACTATAGAAGAAAGTCGTTTTAATTTTGAAACTTCTAATAAAATTGAAAATGTTCCAATATCCGTGTAAATGTTCTAATAAAAATGAGATCTTCTAATATAATTGTCAATTGTTCAAAAATGTCAGCCCGATGTTCTAAAATCCTTTCCATTCTTTCTAATATCGTTATCCGATTATCAAATAACCGCTTACATTGTTCTAATAAAACCTTGCGCCCTACTCCCACAACAAAAAAACGCTGTGAAAAATTTCCCACAACGTTTCTTCTACTGTTCTACTATATTAATTTCAATTTCTTCATTGCGTCAGCCAAGCCGCCATTGTCCACATGTCCTGTAATCATTGAAGCTGCTTCCTTTGCCCTCTCATGACCATTTTCCATCGCGACACTATACCCAAACTCTGACAGCATTTCAATGTCATTTAATCCATCGCCAAATGTAATAACATCTTCAACCGGGAAATTAATTTTTTCCAGCAGTTTTCGGATGCCGTTTGCTTTTGAACCACCGGCTGGCAGTACATCACATGAGAAAGGATGCCAACGGATAAATTGAACTTGCGGGAACTGCTGTTCATAAATTGGCTGTTCCTCTTCTTCTATAAATACAAGTGTTTGATACACCGGTGTGTGCAAATAGTATTGCGGATCGATTTGCGGATATGGATATTGAAGTGTTGCTAAACTGCTTTCCACACTTTCATAGTCGCTTTCAGTCGCGATCATTTCCTTTTCATTCAGGAATACTAACGGATGATTGCGCTGTGCACCAAATTCCAGGATTTCCGTTAAAGTTTCATTGTCAATCTGATCGGTATATACGACTTCCCCTTGATAGACAACATATTGCCCGTTAAATGTCACATATGTATCGATTTCAAGCTCTTCCAGTATATCTTTTATCATAAATGGTGCACGTCCTGTTGCAATCGCAATTTCATGACCGTTTTCACGTGCCTTGAATATCGCTTCCTTTGCAGAAGCAGGCAATTTTTTATCTGAATTGTATAAAGTGCCGTCTACATCAAAAAATAATATTTTCTTCAATTTATAACGCTCCTTTAATTTTAATAGACCCTTTACAAAAGTCTGAATATTTAGTATAATGAGTGTGAGGAGTGATGACCTATGTTAAAACGTCTCAAAAAGAAATGGCGAAAACGATTAAATGGCATCCTCGGAAAAAAATTAATTGCCTAACACTTCATTTAGAGTGGCACGCCCGATTACAGGACGTGCCATTTTTTTCATTCGTGACCACTTTGATGTTCACGAAATTTGAAGGGCTTTTCTTTATTTTAAAGGAGTCCCGTGATAATATAAAGGAAATGCATTTTTCTACAAATTAGAAGTGCAGTAATAATGTTCGTACTTAAAGGAGAGTAACTATGATTTACAAAGTCTATTATCAAGAAAACATTTCTGAAATTCCAGTTCGCGAAAACACAAAAACACTTTATTTAGAGGCGTCATCTGAACGTGAAGTACGTCACTATTTAAAAGACCGTAACTACAATATCGAACTTGTTCAACTTCTAGAAGGCAACTATTTAGAATATGAACAAAACAGCCCGAATTTCCGTCTGGAGAACGCTTAATTGTTATGAAATTCGTTAAGAATGATCAAGCGGCTGTATTCGCACTCGGCGGACTGGGCGAAATCGGCAAAAACACATATGCAGTACAATTCCAAGATGAAATCATCCTAATAGATGCAGGTATTAAGTTCCCTGAAGACGATTTGCTTGGCATTGACTATGTAATTCCAGACTATACGTATTTAGTTCGAAATGTAGACAAAATCAAAGGCTTATTTATAACACATGGTCACGAAGATCATATCGGTGGTATTCCTTATTTATTACGTCAAGTTAATATTCCAGTCTACGGCGGGAAACTTGCACTAGGTCTACTTCGCAACAAATTAGAAGAGCATGGCTTATTACGTACAACAAAACTGATTGAATTTAAAGAGAATGATGTCATTAAATTCCGTAAAACAGCTGTCAGCTTCTTCCGTACAACACATAGTATTCCAGATGCATATGGTATTGTCATCAAGACACCACCGGGTAATATTGTGCACACTGGTGACTTTAAGTTTGACTTTACTCCAGTAGGCGAGCCTGCTAACTTGACGAAAATGGCGGAAATCGGCCGTGATGGCGTTCTTTGTTTACTATCAGATAGTACAAACGCTGAAAAGCCTGATTTTACAATGTCTGAGCGTACAGTCGGAAAAAGCATTGACGAAATTTTCCGTAAAGTTGACGGACGTATTATTTTCGCAACATTCGCTTCAAATATCCACCGTTTACAACAGGCAACAGATGCAGCCGTGAAATATGGCCGTAAAGTGGCTGTGTTCGGTCGATCAATGGATAATGCGATTACAATCGGCCGTGAATTAGGCTATATTACAGCACCTAAAGAAACATTTGTCGATATACAAAGTTTAAACCGTTTACCTGCAAATGAAGTGATGATTTTATGTACCGGTTCTCAAGGTGAACCGATGGCTGCATTATCACGAATTGCAAACGGTACTCACCGTCAAATTCAAATCCAGCCTGGTGATACAGTTGTATTCTCATCTTCTCCGGTTCCTGGTAACACGATGAGTGTAAACAAAATTATCAACTTATTATTCCGTGCCGGTGCAGAAGTTATCCATGGCGCATTAAATAATATCCATACTTCAGGTCACGGTTCTCAGCAAGAACAAAAACTGATGCTGCGTTTAATGAAACCGAAATTCTTTATGCCGATTCATGGTGAATACCGCATGTTGAAAATTCATACTGAATTAGCTGAAGCTTGTGAAGTTCCATTGGAAAACTCGTTCGTTATGGAAAATGGTGATGTACTTGCATTAAGTGCAAATGAAGCACATGTTGCAGGACGTATTCCTTCAGGCGATGTATATATCGATGGGAATGGAATCGGGGATATCGGCAATATCGTATTACGCGACCGCCGAATTCTTTCAGAAGAAGGTTTGGTCATCGTTGTCGTAAGTGTCGATATGGCTAAAAACAAAATTGTTTCCGGTCCGGATATTATTTCCCGCGGATTTGTGTATATGCGTGAATCTGGCATGATGATAAATGAAGCACAAAAAATGCTGAACCATCATTTGAACAGCACGATTCAGGAAAAAGATACACAATGGAATGATTTGAAAAATGAAATTACCGATGTATTAGGTCCATATTTATATGAAAAGACAAAACGTCGCCCAATGATTTTACCGATCATTATGGAAGTATAAAAGGGACTAGTTCCCAATATAAAAAATCCATCATTTTGCTTTCGCGAAATGATGGATTTTTATTTATGTCCGAAGTTTAGTCAAAACAGCGCTAACCTACCGCTGAATAACCTTCTTTACAAATCGGTTAATATCGACATCCGCACCGATAATGAGTAACACGTCCCCCACTTGAATACGCTCTGTTGCATTCGGGGAAATCATGATCTCATCACCGCGAGTAATGCCGACGATGTTCAATCCGTATTTAGCACGTACATCCAGCTCGATTAATGACTGACCGGCAATACTTTCGTTCGCTTTAACTTCCATAATGGAATGCTCATTGGAAATTTCCAAATAATCAAGAACACTGTTTGACATCATATTATTGGCAATCCGGATCCCCATATCACGTTCAGGATGCACAACAAAATCCGCACCGATTTTCAGCAATACTTTTTCGTGGTAGTCATTCTGCGCTTTCACTGTAATTTGCGGAACACCAAGCTCTTTCAAAATAAGCGTCGTTAAAATACTCGACTGGATATCTTCACCAATCGCTACAATGACATGTTCGAAATTCCACAATCCGAGTGATTTGATTGTTTCCTCTTCTGTCGTATCCGCTACTACAGCCTGTGTTGCAATACGGGCAAATTCATCGACACGTTCACTGTCTGTATCGATTGCCATTACATTGGCCCCTTGTTTAACGAGTTCACGTACGATACTTCCTCCAAAACGTCCCAGCCCTATTACTACGAATTCTTTTTTCATTCTTTTCTCCTCCGAACATCCAGTTGCCACTAGTTTACCGTATCAAAACAGCTATTGTCATTAAATTATGCGTTCTATTTTCTGCTGCAGTAATTTCAATGCAAAATAGCCCGCTTTAAAAAAGCGCAATTGCTGCTGTTGATCAAATATATAGTAAGCAGGTACGAACTTGTTTCCAAACCTGTCGCTTATTTTTAGTTCGTTATCAAGGTAAACAGGGTATATTAAACCGAGTTGCTTTATTTTCTCTTTCACAAGTTCTTCTGAATAATCCGATTCTTCTCTTGGCATATGAATCGCATGAACCGTTAACCGATCCCCAAATATACGTTCCAGTTCCTTCAGATTTTTGATGGAATGGGCACATTCCGAACAGCTCATTGACCAGAAATAAACCAATGTTGCTTTCGCATTTTCTTCGTAAGTATTCTCCCGATTCAATATTTTCGTCGCGCCACTCAACGATGGCATCATTGTTCGAATCCTCATTTATATTCACCTCGTTGTAACATATGTAATGACGGTTTTTTCGGTACCATTCAAATGCCCCAAGACATATATCAATATATATTTGGACAAGACCCTTGAAAATACATATGAATTATGTATAATTATTAGTGCTTTCGTAAACTTAAAGTAATGTAAAAGTAAACTTCCTTACTCAAGGTTTATAAACAGTAAACTATTGAGCGAAAAATATAAGGGGTGTGACTATATGCAAATTGGTTCAAAAATTAAAGCCCTTCGCATAAAAAAAGGGCTTACCCAGGAAGAGCTCGGGGAACGTACCGATTTAACGAAAGGCTATATTTCCCAATTAGAACGCGACTTAAATTCCCCTTCCATAGAAACATTGTTTAACTTGCTGGAAGTTCTCGGGTGTACGCCACGAGATTTTTTTGATGACACGCAACAGAACGAAAAAATTGTCTTCACGAAAAATGAACAAACATGTTTTATTGATCAGGATAAAAAATATGAAATCGAATGGCTTATTCCTACCTCAAATGAAAAGGAAATGGAGCCGGTTTTCATTACATTGCAAAAAGATGCAGAATTTAAAGCATTTGAGCCATCCCTGGCAGAAACGTTCATCTATGTTCAAAACGGACGAATCCGTGTCGTTCTTGGCAATGAAGAATATATCGCCAGTGAAGGTGATGCCGTATATTACGAAGCATCTTCCAACCATCAAATTTTCAATGCGCACAGTGGCATAACAAAATTGCTCCTTGTCGCGACACAATCATATTTATAAATTAGGAGGATGCATAATGGATAACACGATTATTCGCTTTGAGAATGTCACAAAATCATATGATGACGGAACAGTAGTTTTAAAAAATATTAACTTTGAATTGGAACGAGGGAAATTCTACACATTACTCGGACCATCCGGATGCGGGAAAACAACGATTTTACGTATAATCGCCGGGTTTACCGACGCCTCTACAGGAGATGTTTTCTTCAACGGAAAACGAATTAACGATGTTCCTGCAAATGAACGTCAAGTAAATACAGTATTCCAGGATTATGCACTCTTCCCTCACTTGAATGTTTTTGAAAACGTGGCATTCGGCTTACGAATCAAAAAAGTAAAAGAAGCAGAAGTAAAAGAACGTGTACAGGAAGCATTGAAGTTCGTTAACTTGGCAGGCTACGGCAGCCGGGAAATTTCGGAAATGTCTGGTGGTCAGCGTCAGCGTGTTGCGATTGCCCGTGCCATCGTCAATGATCCGGACGTGATTTTACTTGATGAGCCTTTATCTGCGCTTGATTTAAAATTACGTACAGAAATGCAGTACGAACTTCGGGAACTGCAGCAGCGTCTTGGTAAAACATTTATATTTGTTACTCATGACCAGGAAGAAGCACTTGCAATGAGTGATGAAATCTTTGTCCTTTCCCAAGGTGAAATTAAGCAATCGGGTACACCTGTTGATATTTACGATGAGCCGATTAACCGTTTTGTTGCAGACTTTATCGGTGAATCGAATATTGTGGACGGTATTATGATTGAAGACTACCGTGTAAAATTTGCAGGAAAAGAGTTTGAATGTGTCGATGCCGGAATGAAGCGAAACGAAAAAATTGATATTGTCATTCGTCCGGAAGACCTGGAAATTACAACACCTGAAAAAGGCAAACTGATCGTAACAGTCGATACACAGCTGTTCCGCGGTGTGCACTACGAACTATCGACATATGATAAAGACGGCAATGAATGGCTTGTCCACTCATTGAAGAAAGCGGAAGTTGGCGCTGAAATCGGATTGGACTTTGATCCGGAAGCAATTCACGTAATGCGTTTAAACGAAACGGAAGAAGATTTCGATAAACGTTTAGAAGCGTATGGGGATGAAGAGCATGAATAAAACAGCTAAAGGACCGTTAATCCCCTACGTTTTTTGGATAATCTTATTCGTTATCGCACCAATTGCGTTAATCGTCTATTATTCAGTTCTTGATCTAAACGGGAACTTTACATTGGCCAACTATGCGAAGTTCTTTACACCGGTTTATTTGAAAATGACGTTGAGCAGTTTCTGGTATGCATTTTTAATTACATTATTTACTTTAATATTTGCCTACCCTACTGCTTACTTACTGACTAAAACGAAGCATAAACAGTTATGGCTTATGCTGATCATTATTCCTTCTTGGATTAACCTGCTGCTAAAAACATATGCATTCATTGGTATTTTCGGTTTGTACGGCCCGATCAATGCAATGATTGAAGTATTCGGTTTTGATCCAAAACAAATTTTGTTTACGGACTTTAGTTTCGTATTTGTATCGGTTTATATTTTCATTCCGTTTATGATTATTCCGATTTTCAACTCATTGGACAAAATGAATCCTTCACTTATTTACGCATCTCGCGATTTAGGGGCAAATGCATGGACAACTTTCCGACGTGTCATTTTCCCGCTGACAATCGACGGCGTAAAAGCAGGTATTCAAGTAACGTTCATTCCGGCATTATCGCTGTTTATGATCACACGTTTAATTGCCGGAAACCAGGTTATTACTTTAGGTACGGCGATCGAGCAGCAATTCCTTGTTTCGCAAAACTGGGGTATGGGTTCGACAATTGCCGTGTTCTTAATTTTATTCATGGTGCTCACAATGCTGTTCACGAGACAAAAATCTAAAGGAGGACGTGTCTGATGAAAAAGTTGTCCGCTATGTCGAAAGTATATTTACTTTTCGTATTTGCGATCCTTTACGCACCAATATTTTATTTAATTTTCTACTCCTTTAACAGTGGCGGCAGCATGAATAATTTCGAGTCATTCACACTTGAGCACTATGCGGCTGTATTTGAAGATTCAAGATTAATTATCATTTTGCTGAATACCGTACTCGTTGCCCTATTATCAGGTTTAATCGCAACGATTATCGGAACGCTTGGGGCTATCGGTATTGTTTCATTGAAAGATAAAAAGATGCGCAATACATTGCTTTCGTTAAATAATGTTTTGATTGTTTCTCCAGATGTTGTAATCGGGGCAAGCTTTTTGATTTTATTCACAATGATCGGTGTAAAGCTGGGATTTGCTTCAGTACTTGTATCGCATGTTGCGTTCAGTGTACCGATTGTTGTGCTTATGGTTTTACCGAAATTGCTTGAAATGAACACTTCGCTGATTGATGCTGCACGAGACTTAGGTGCAACGAAACGCGATGTTTTGACACGTGTTATTTTACCGTACATTTCACCAGGAATTTTCGCCGGTTTCTTTATGGCATTGACGTATTCACTCGATGACTTTGCAGTTACATTTTTCGTAACCGGAAATGGCTTCAGTACATTATCCGTAGAAATTTACTCAATGGCCCGTGCCGGTATTTCATTAACAATCAATGCTATTTCAGGATTAGTATTTGCTGTAACGGTATTAATCGTTATCGGATACTACTTTATTAACAAACGTTCAAAATCAGTAGCAACGGGGGGACAACGATGAGAGAATTAGTTCAAGCAACGGCTGCTATTGTCATTGTATGTGCCCTGTTGTTTTTTACAGTTGACCGTATGCAATCAGCCGGTTCTGCAGGTAGTAAAGATACATTAACGGTTTATAACTGGGGTGAATATATCGACCCGGAATTAATCGATAAGTTTGAAGAAGAAACAGGAATTAAAGTAACGTATGAAACATTCGATTCAAACGAAGCGATGTTGACGAAAGTACAGCAAGGTGGCTCTGCCTATGATATTGCGGTCCCTTCCGAATACACGATTGAATCAATGAAAGATGATAACCTGCTTATTCCGATCGATCATAACTTAGTGCCAAATCTGCAAAATATTAATGAAGACTTTTTGGATTTACCGTTCGATCCTGACAATGAATACTCAATCCCTTATTTCTGGGGAACAGTTGGCATTGTCTATAATCCGAATTTAATCGATGACCATCTAACGTTTGAATCTTGGGATGACTTATGGGATCCTTCATTGAAACGAAAAGTATTTCTAGTCGATGGCTCCCGTGAAGTAGTCGGAATGGGGCTGAACTCTATCGGCGAGTCACTTAATGTGAAAAATGAGGACTTATTGCGTAAAGCGACAGATCACTTAATTGAACTTTCACCAAATATTAAAGCGATTATCGGTGATGAAATTACACCGCTTATGATTAATAATGAAGCATCAGTAGCATTAACGTTCTCCGGTCAGGCCGCAGATATGATGTGGGAAAATGAGGAACTGGAATTTGCCGTACCGCAAGAAGGCTCTAACTTATGGTTCGATAATATGGTTATTCCGAAAACTTCTCAAAATATCGAAGGTGCCCATAAATTTATCAACTTTATGCTTGATCCTGAAAATGCTGCGCAAAATGCAGACTATGTCGGCTATTCAACACCAAATGAAGCCGCTTGGGAACTGATGGACGAGGAAGTTATTAACGATGAGCGTTTCTACCCGCCACATGACCAGCGTGAAAAATTGGAAGTTTACGAAAACCTTGGCCTTGAATGGCTGGGCAAATACAACGAATACTTCCTAGAATTTAAAATGAGCTTGAAATAAGAACAAAAATGCTAAAGCGCCCGTTCAGCCCCGACAGGCATTGGAGACACGACTAGAAAGTAAACGTTTCACCACTTTCGACGGCGCGATTGAAATGACCGAGGGGCTGGCGCTTTAGCCTGGACGCAAATAACATTTTATTTAAAAGCTATCCATAATGCCAGAATCTATAATTTCCTTAACTTTACGAAAGCGTGGCCAACAAATTTGGTCACGCTTTTTTTATAGTTTATGTATGATACGCTTGTCGATTTTATTATTTTGTTCATCCCACATAGTATGGATTTCAAATGTCCCCGGCTCGAAGAATAAATCAAATCGTACTTGAATGTCCTCCTGCATCGGGTAATATTTGGCCTCGCTTATTTTCACCCATTCCAGTTCCCCTTCTGTACAGGAGTCTAAAACCTCCCCCGTAAAATCATCCGTCCAATAATTATAAATAATAAAGTGATCGAGCCGTTCCGGGTTCGTGTAATGGGAAATTCCTTTAAACACTAAAGACTGTACTTCCAGCCCTGTCTCTTCTTTTACTTCCCTTTTTGCACCTTCAGCAAAGCCTTCGGGAAAATCCACTTTGCCACCCGGCGGAATATATCCTTTGAAATGATCATGCTGCCGGTTGAGTAACAATACTTTATCCTCTTTTTGTATCATGACGACAGTCCAAAACTTATAATTCATCCTTATCTCCCCTTTCACCAAAAGCTACAGTTTACTGGATTCTCTATCTAAGTATATTTAACAATTCAATTATCGCATAGAAATGCTCCGGACTAATAAATTCTTTACTAAGATTTGACATGAATAAATGCAATTTTAAAATTTTTAGAGTATGATATTTAATATAAATATATATTTCTAGTGTCGAAATATCTAAACAGGAAGGCTGGCATTGTATGACAGAAAAATCCAATAAGTTAGCGCTTTATTTATTAATGTTTAACATGTTCATTACAATGGGCGGTATCGGGATTATTGTTCCTGTTATGCCTGCCTATTTGCAAGTATTTGGTGTCGGTGGACAAGTCCTCGGTTTTTTAATTGCCGGCTTCGCACTCGCACAGTTTCTGTTCTCTCCGGTTGCCGGTGATTTGTCGGACCGCCATGGCCGGAAAATGTTCATTATCGGCGGGCTGATCGTGTATGGATCTTCCCAAATTTTATTCGGTCTCGCTACGGAAGTATGGGTATTATTTTTAGCACGTTTTTTAAGCGGAACGGGCGCTGCATTTATTATGGCACCAATTATGGCTTTTGTAGCCGATATTACAACGTATGAAGAGCGCGGTAAAGGAATGGGCATGATCGGTGCAGCAATGTCATTAGGCTTTATGATTGGACCGGGTGTTGGCGGATTCTTATCTGAAGTAAATTTGACATTCCCTTTCTTTTTAGCTGGAACTGTAGCATATATGGCCGCAATTCTGTCCGCTATTTATTTACCTAATATTAAAAACATTCGGGAAACAATTGCACCGCGTGAAAAACTGTTCAGGCAAATGGTCAAATCTGTGAAGACCTCCTATTTTATCTTTTTAATTATCGTCTTCACATTCAGTTTTGGTATTGCCAATTTCCAGGCAACGTTAACGCTTTATTTGGACCATAAATTTGGCTATACCCCATCAGAAATTGCCATTATTTTAACAGTCGGCGGGTTTGCGGGGGTAGTGCTGCAAATGTTTGTTGTGAATAAATTGTTTAAGCGTTTCGGGGAAATGAAGGTTATTTTAGTAAACTTATTATTGGCGGCTGCCATGATGCTGCTCGTTATTTACATTAGTGGCTTCTTCATCATTTTAGTTGTCGCTACACTGTTCTCGATTGCCACAACATTTATTCGTCCAGCGGTAAATACACTTATTTCAAAGCTTGCTGGCAATGAACAAGGGTTCGCAGCCGGTATGAACAATGCTTATATGAGTCTTGGCAATATGTTCGGACCTGCACTTGCAGGTGTCCTATTCGACTGGAATCCGAACTCTCCTTATATTTTAGGTACATGTGTCCTCGTCAGCTGTTTCACGCTTGCGTATTTATGGACAGTCAAAAGAGCACCTCATTTAATGAAAGCCACTTCATAAATCAAAAAAAGCTATCCAAAATTAAAATTGGATAGCTTTTTGTATGTTTAAACAAGCTGTCGGATAAATTGTTCGACGAAGCGGCAATTTAGAGGAATGAGCGACTCGTCCGGTGCCATTTTAGCATGGTGAAGTCCGTAATCTGAATTGGCTCCCGTCCAGAACATCGCCCCTGGCAAATCCTTGATGAAATAACCGAAGTCTTCACCTGTCATTGCAGCAGGACATTCATAAGCAGTTGTCCCTTCGAACCGTTCGGCATACTCCAGAAGCGCATTCGCACAATCCGCATCATTATTAACCTCATAATACATTGAACCGTAATCAATAGCGATGGCGCATTCGAATGAGGCTTCAATTCCTTTGCAGATTGCTTCGATACGACGTTTCACTTCGGCCATCGCCTCTGCATTCAACGTACGAATCGTTCCTTCAAGTCGCGCATTTTCCGCGATGACATTTTGAACTGTACCAGAAGTCATTTTCCCGATAGTAATAACAGCACTATCCATTGGATCGACATTACGGCTAATAATAGTTTGCAGTTGCATCACTAGATTGGCCGCAGCAACTGTCATATCCCTTGTTTTGTGCGGATAGGCTGCATGACCGCCAATTCCTTTCAAGTCAATAAACAGCTCGGAAGTATTGGCAAACAGAAGCCCTGGTCTTGTTGCAATCGTACCAACCGGATATTCCGGCGCGATGTGTAATGCATAGAGTTCATCTGCAACAAGATGTGGCTGCTCTGCTTTTAACCATTCGAGCATTGGCTCTGCCCCGCCTGGACCTTCCTCAGCAGGCTGGAAATAAACAACGACATTTTGAACTGGCGGCTGGATGGAAAATGCCTCCACAAGCCCAAGTGCAATCGACATATGGCAATCATGACCGCAAGCATGCATAAAACCGGCATACTCCGATTCGAACGGCAATCCCGTCTCTTCTTGTACAGGAAGTGCATCTATATCAGCACGCCAGCCAATCAGCTTGGACGGGTTCGTACCTTTTATAAATACAACAATTCCTGTATTCCAAGTTGTTATTTGCAAATGCTGCTGATCGAGATTTGAAATAAATTGGAGTAAATAGCTCTGTGTTTTAAATTCATTAAAGCCTACTTCAGGAATCTTATGTAGGTCTCGTCTTACTTCAATAAGATGCCTCATGTCGTTCCCGCCTTTTTATAAATTACGCAGTGAATCGATAATTTCTGTTTTCGATTTTGTTTTTTCATCCAATACTTTGATTTGACGAGCTGGTACACCTGCAACGACTGTGTATGGCTCAACGTCTTTAATAACGATTGCTCCGGCTGCTACTACTGCACCTTTACCGATACGAACACCTTCCAGTACAACGGCATTTGCACCAATAACTACATCATCTTCTACTACAACCGGTAATGCACTCGGTGGTTCTACTACCCCTGCAAGAACAGTTCCTGCACCAATATGGCAGTTATCCCCTACTGTTGCACGACCACCTAATACCGCGCCCATATCAATCATTGTTTTTGCGCCGATTTCTGCACCAATATTAATAATGGCACCCATCATAATGACTGCATTGTCACCGATTGTAACTTGATCACGGATAATTGCGCCCGGCTCAATTCGTGCATTGATTTTTTTCATATCTAAAAGCGGTACGCCCGAATTACGACGATCACTTTCTACTACATAGTCTTCAATAAGATCTTCGTATTTTTTTAATGATGCTTCAATTTCAGTCCATTCTCCAAAAACTACCGCATGATTACCTTCACCAAACACTTTGCTTTCGGCACCAAATGATAAATCCGCAACACCAATTCCTTTTACATAAACTTTTACTGGTGTTACCTTTTTTGCTTCTGAAATAAAATCAATGATTTGTTGTGCATTTAATTTTTCCATATGACACCTCGCTGCGTGTTAGATTTTTTAACAGGAATAATTGTACTAAATTTTCAGTAATATTAAAACTATTTTTTTAGTTGGTTTCACTTGAATAATCATACAGGCAGCGTGCATGATCTTGCACTAAATCGACAAAAGCCTCCACTTGGCGTAATTCGAATGTCGATTCATAGCCGATCAGCCAAGTATCCCGTGTTAACCCGTCATCATTTTCATTGTTGGCCAAAGGAATTTTATGAACATTTTCTTCGCCGTTCAACGTAATTGAAGGTAAAATTGCATAGCCGATCCCATTTACAGCCATTTGCTTGCATGTTTCAATCTGATCTACGATGATCTGATGTTTCGGATTGTAGTTGAAATGACGTTGCCACCATTGCTGAATCTCCTGATAATAATTCGAATCGCTTTTAAATTGGATAAACGGGCGGTCGGATGTCAAGATATCTTCCATATCCTGGATTTCTTTATCTACTAAATACATCGTGTCTCGGAACAAATGAATTTTTTTCCCTTTCCATTCTGCCTGTCCACGAACAATACCGATGTGTGCCTCCCCATCATAAAGCGCTTTTATGATTTCTGAGCTCCATCCAGTAATTAACGAAATTTTCGTATCCGGATATTTCGTTACATAGTCTTTTAACACTTTCGGCAGCCAATTTTGGCCGACAATCGATGCACAGGCAATTTTTAAAGTACCGTGCACTTTTGTATTCAACGAGTGGATCGTTTCAAAAATTTCTTCCCGCTTAACGATCAGATCATTCGAGTATTGAATAACCAGCTCCCCTGCGGGCGTTGGTGTTAACCCTTTTTGGGAACGAATAAATAATTGTACGCCCCATTCTTTTTCAATTGATTGAAGTCGCTGTGACAGTGCTGGCTGTGTTAAAAAAAGGCGCTCTGCCGCTTTTCGCATATTTCTCTCTTCTGCCAACACTTTAATAATCTCTGCTTCTGTTGCTGTCACTGACAACCCTTCCTTTCCGAACAAACGGTTAAAAAAACGACAAAATCCCATTAGGACTTTGTCGACTTTTATTTTAAGCGTTTTGCTGGTAAATATATTTTTTTAATTGTTTTAAAATAATTCTGCGCGTCATAATACCGACAAATGTACCTTCTTCATCGACTACACATAAAAAGGCGTGGTTAATTACTAAATCGAGTGCACGTTGGAATGTATCCGTTATTTTTAAATACACTACTTCCTGATTCATGACCTCATCCACACGAATGTCTGCTAATCTATCATATTCAATTCGCTCTAAACCTAAAATAGACTCCGTTATCATTTTGGTACTTAACAAACCTTTTAGCCGATACTTTACATCCAGAACCGGAATAGAAGAATACCCCGTTTTTGTTAAAACTAATAATGCATGTTCAGCGTTATTGCCACTTTGTACATGGGCAACCTTCTCAGATGAAATAATAAAATCCTTTATCGGCATATCTAGTAAAGCTCTGTTGTTCGTTGAAATCATGACATTCTACTCCTTTATCCCGCTAATAACGGGCAGCACCATACTAAAATAAACTTAATATTTACTGCCGTTATTCTTTGCCCTGTCTTTCGACAAAACAGTTTCTCTAATCTCTATCATACCATATCGTTCATTTTTATGACTATGAAAGCGCCTATGATTGCAAAAGAAAAAGCATAATAAGACGAGAATATTCGTCCCATTATGCATTAATTTCAGTAACCCCTTGCCCAGTAATAGAAAATAATGATACCTGTAAATGTGCCAAAAACCACATACGATAAAATAATCGGGTTAAGCAGAAAAGGATGCTCCTGAATTTCTTCAGGCACTTCCGAATCACGTTCCTGACCGCTGCCTTCAATATTATGTCCGACACGTACCGTCAAATAATAGCCTATAAAACATAATAGGATGACAACGAAAATTGTTGGATATAGCCATATTCCGATTGTAATCGCCTCCTTTTTACAGTTAGCGATAGTATGCAGCAATCATCTGGAATTTATTCCTTTTTTATATCATTATAAGTTAGAACGGGTGCTGATTTAACCACTGTCCGCCATCTAAAGTAATGCATTCTCCGTTTAAATAACTTGCTTTATCCGATAACATAAATACCGCTAGATCCGCTATTTCCTCAGGTGTGCCAAGACGTTTTAACGGTACAGAATCCAATGTACGCTTCACTTGCTCTTCAGATTCCCACAGTTTGTCTGCCCCGCCTGTGCGCTCAATCGGACCCGGTGCTATAGCATTTACACGGATTCCATATTGACCTCCCCATTCAACCGCAAGCGAACGTGTCAGCGAGAGCACCCCGGCTTTTGCGGCAGCTGAATGAATAACGCCAGCTCCTGCACCCCAGGCATATGTAGCAACCATGTTAATAATCGAACCTTTCATACCATTTTCAATCCAATAACGACCAATGGCAGAAGTACAGTAAAATGTTCCATTCAATACAATATCAATAACAGCTTTCCATCCGTTCGGCGAAAGCTTTTCTGCATGCACTAAAAAATTCCCTGCGGCATTGTTCACTAATCCGTCAACTTGACCAAACTTTTCTGCCGCAAATGCCACCATTGCATCTGCATGTTCCGGTTCCCGAACATCCATCTGAAATGTTTCAATTGATGAGCCGAACTCCTCTATTTCCTTCTTTGCACCAGCTAAACGTTCCAAATCACGTCCTGTGATTACAACATTTGCCCCTTCTTTCACGAACTGCTTAGCCATACCTAGACCCATCCCGCTAGAGCCACCTGTAATGATAATCGTTTTGCCTTGTAACATTTTATTCATCCCCTTTGTCTATAAAATGAACAGTCATTCATAAATAGAGTTTACTATAATAGAGATGAAATAAATACTAATTTATTATTTTTTCTGTTTTATACATTTATTTCTTCTATTAATAACGTATTTCCTTACTTACAGTGGAAGGGTCAGTTCTGGTTTTCTAATAAAACGGAAAATCATCTAATATAAATTTATTTGTTCTAATAAAATTGCGATGTTCTAATATATCTTTAACATGTGCTAAAATGTTGGTACTTTGTTCTAATATCAGCTTCATATTTTCTAAAAACCCTCTGCTTTGTTCTAATATCCTGCTGAATTTTTCTAATAAATTTCCGCCCCCGCCACACCACTAAAAAAAGCTACGAACATTTTGTCCATAGCTTTCTGAATCACTATTCTTCGATAATCGGACCGAGTGATTCGGCCAAAAAAATCTCCTGGCTGTTAATCCTTTCATCATGGTGGGAGCCTTCTTTATAGTGGTATTTCCCATTGGAGTCCTGGATACGTACTTTTTGATTATCTTTAATTTGGAGCAGCATAATGCGCTGGATCCGATATTTTATTTCCGGGGAATAAATCGGAAACAGTATTTCCACACGTTTAATCATATTTCGTGTCATCATATCTGCAGAAGATAAGTATAGATTATCCTCACCGTTATGATGGAACCAGAAAATCCGTGAGTGTTCCAGGAAACGGCCAACAATGCTCAAAACGGTTATATTTTCGGAGATTCCCGGGATGCCGGGACGCAGACAGCAAATCCCACGAATAATCAGCTCGATTTTTACGCCGGCAATCGACGCCTCATAAAGTTTCATCATCAAATCCTTGTCGGTTAAAGAATTCATTTTTGCCCGGATAAACCCGTTTCCATATTTTTTATGTAGCGCTATTTCCTTATCGATTAACTCGAGGAATTCATCCCGAATATCAAAAGGCGCGACGACAATATGATGGAATTCAGGTTTGTCAGTATAACCGCTTAAATAATTAAAGAAGTTTGTCGCATCTATACCAAACTCCTTATGCGATGTAATAATCCCCATATCCGTATAGATTTTTGCGGTAGCATCATTGTAGTTGCCGGTCCCTAAATGTACAAAGCGTTCAATTTTTCCATTCCGTCGACGGACAACAAGTGTAATCTTTGAGTGCGTTTTTAAATTATTCATGCCATAAATGACAAGGCACCCTGCTTGTTCAAGCTCTTTTGCCCAATGCACATTATTTTCCTCGTCAAAACGCGCTTTCAACTCCACTAAAACCGTCACCTGTTTACCGTTTTCCGCCGCCTGCTTCAACGCCTGAATAATCGGCGAATTTCCGCTTACCCGGTATAGCGTTTGCTTAATCGCCAATACACTTGGGTCTTCTGCTGCTTCTGCGATAAAATCGACAATCGGTCCGAATGACTCGTACGGATGATGGAAAAATATATCCTGGATTAATGCTTTTTCAAAAATATTTTCGTCCGATTGTAAATCTTGGGGCGGCTGCGGTATAAAACTTTCATACTCCAGATGTTCCCGTCCTACAGAAATCTCTTTTACAAAACTGAACATTGCCGTTAAGTCGAGCGGGCCGTCAATTTTGAAAACATCGGACTCCCCAAGTTCGAATTCATCCAGTAAATAATCCAGTACATCATCATTCATCTCGCCGTCACGTACTTCCAGGCGTGAACCCGCGCCCCATTTACGTTTTTTCAGTTCTTTTTCAATTTCCACTAACAGGTCTTGTGCGCCTTCCTCATGGATGGTCAAATCCGCATTTCGCGTTAACCGGAATGCTTGTGTCGATTTTACTTTATAGCCTAAAAATAAACGGTCAATATTACTTGAAATAACATCTTCGAGCAATACAAATAACGTCTTTTTGTCTTTTGACGGTATTTTAATAAAGCGGTTCAATACGGACGGTACTTGAACAATTGCTACTTTATCCATACAATTATCCGTGTCCTCACAGTTGTTTTCCAGCATGACAAACAAGTTGAGTGTACGTCCCAATAATGTAGGAAACGGACGGTAGGCATCTACCGCAACTGGTGTAAGTACAGGAAAGATTGTTTCTTCAAACAATTCATTGATATAACTTTTTTCTTGCTCATTCAGCATTTTCAAATCAACGATATGCACATGTTCTTTCGGTAACAGCTCATGCACTAAATGGCGGTAAACTTCTGTTTGGCGTCTGACCAATGCCTGTGTACGCTCGGCAATTTTCGCCAGCTGTTCTTTTGGAGTTAAACCTGATTTATTTTCCGGCTTATGATAGCCTGCACGAATTTGGTCCTGTAAACCCGCAACCCGTACCATGAAAAATTCATCCAGATTGGAACTGAATATTGCCAAAAACTTCATCCGTTCCAACAACGGGTTGTTTGTATCTTCCGCTTCTTCCAATACTCGTTCATTAAATGCGAGCCAGCTTAATTCACGGTTATTGTAATACTGGGGTTTCGCAATTTCCACAAGCAGCTCATTGCAAAAATCAGGATTATTTTCAATGTCCACATGCTCCGGATCAAAAATCGGATCCTTTTCCATATTCATTGTCATATCAACCCTGCCTTTCTTCCTTGAACTTAAGTTTTACCTCACCTTTGAAAACACGCTCGATATGCTTTTTCTGTTTTTCTGCCTGAGCCATTTCAGCTATTGCCCGTTCAGAAGCGTGTACTTCTATGTGAAATTGGTTGTTTACTTTTTCGATTGCAATATTTTTGACGACATTGCGCTTCGTCATATTCAAGGCATAAACAAATTTTAATATCGCCCCAAAGTCGCGCAGCTTTTTAAATTCCTCTTTTGAAATCCAGGAATCGAACGGACGTGCAAAACGCAAAAAGTAATCACGGTTTTTATATGATGCCAGCAATGCCAGTTTAATCCGGTTGAGATGGGACAAGCCTGGTATGGACTGGTTGGAAATCAAATAAAAAGTGTGCTGACTGGAGGAATCCAGCTCGATATATTCTCCGATTCCATACACTTTTGCTGCTTTCTTTAATAGTTCTAGATCTACTTCACTATATTCAAATAGCTTTAAATTAATACAGCCCTTATATAATTGCTCTGTCAGCGATTCCAGTGTCTGTACTTCCTCTTCCGTACGTCCATAGGCTAATGCAAGCTGCCGTCCGCTTTCTTCAAAAACATTGTACTTATCATAGGCGTGTGGATTATCTTGTAAAACACGGCTAATAATGAGCCCTTCCCGCAATCCCTTTTTACTGATAAGGAAAGAATTCGATTTTACAGTAGACAGGAGCGCCATAAAGACTTCCATTGCCGGAACGATAATATCTGCCCGGTCTGATGAAAGACCATCCAGTTGCCTCAAATTATCGTACGAAAATTCTGTCAAATAGTCGCGCAGTTGTTGTAAATCACTCAACGTCATTTCATATTGATGAACACCAGATAGTGGGTAGCCAATTTTTTGCTGGTGAACTTGGGCGATATTTCGTGCACTTCCCCCAATCGCAATCACCGGTAATCCTACATCGACGATCCATTTCAACGAAGCAAATTGTTCTTTCAAAAATGAACGCAGCTTCTCACGCTCGCTTTTATTTATAACCGTTCCGCTTACAAATTTTTGTTTTAAGGAAACAGTACCGAATGGAAAACTGATCGTTTTTTGGAGCTTTTTATTGATGAATAATGTAATCTCAGTTGAACCGCCCCCGATATCGATTGTCACTGCAGACGGGGTATCCATCGAATGGGCTACTGCAATAAATCCGTAATATGCTTCTTCTTCCTCGGTTAATATATCAATCAGAATGCCCGTTTCGTCTTTCATGCGGGTAATTATCTGCTCGTTATTGATCGCTTGACGTACTGCGGCAGTTGCAGCCGCTTTTACGTCCGTTACATCGTAATCCGCCAATATTAAGCGGAATGATTTTAACGTCTCAGCCAATAGCTGAATACCCTCTTCGGACATTTCACCATTTGGCAATAAATATGTGCGCAGTCGGGCAACGGTTTTAATATTACCGAATTCTTTTAACCCTTCGTTTTTATTATAGGAGTATAGTACAAGTCGAATCGTGTTAGAACCAATATCAATGATGGCTGTCTTATTTTTTTTCATCATCCGCTTCACTTCCTTCTGAATACCTTTGTATTCTTTTGCCCTCTTTTTTGCCCTTCAAGAAAAGTTGCTGCATTAGTTCAATATTCTTTAAGTCTCTTCTTTTTTTGTACAAAAAAGCCGGAATAACTTTTTCAAGGTATCCGGCTTTCTCATTATTTTATACATTTTAAAACAATGCATCAATTATTAGGCTAGTCTTTTATAGAATTAACTTATCCATACGTAAAATCAGTTCTGCAATTTCAGGTTTTGAAATTTGTTCTTCCGCTCCTACCTGTTCACCTTTATGACGCAAATCATCGGTAATCAGACTTGAGAAAATAATAACCGGAAGCTTTTTAAGATCTGGATGTGACTTAATTTTCTTTGTTAAATGATGTCCATCCATTTGAGGCATTTCAATATCAGTAACAACTAGCTGTACATGCTTTTCGATTTGTTTATCTGCTTTCGCCATCGCTTCCAGATATTCATATGCATCACGACCGTTTTCAAAAAACTCCGTGTTCACATAACCTGCTTCATTCATCGTATCGAACAGCAGTTTACGCAGTAACGGTGAATCTTCCGCGATAATAACTTTCTTTTCAGTACGTTCACGCTTGCCGAGCTTCTTCACAGCATCTACACTTATGCTAGATTCAGGATTAATGTCAACCATGATTCGTTCAAAGTCCAGTAGTAAAATCATTTCTTCTTGAGACTTGATAACGCCAATCACTTGAGATGCCCCACCTTGGTACATGTCCGAAGGTTTTTCAATCTGATCCCAAGAAATACGGTGAATTTGTGTAACATTGTCCACATGGAATACAACACGCTGCTTATTAAATTCCGCCACAATATATTTTTGCTGTGGGTTTCGGTTTTCTGTCGGTATGCCTAATACTTTCAACATATCTACAACCGGCAATACTTCCCCACGTAATTGAATAATGCCTTCAACATGCGGATGTACATGCGGAATAAATGTCACTGGTATAGGCTGAATAATCTCTTTTACTTTAATGACATTTATACCGAACTTATTGTTCGCCACCTCAAATTCAACGATCTCAAGCTCATTTGTTCCACTTTCTAGTAAAATCCCTTTCTGATTTTCCACTACATGTCTCTCCTTCCAAACTGCCACGCTTACAATAATCCTATTGTATCATAAGAACTATTTAACTACTATCTATTATTATGCCCTTTGTACTCACTCATAATACTTGATTAATGCTTGTGTCCCATTGTCACCATAACCTTCTTCAAGTAACTGATCGTACATAGATTTCGCTAAAGTTAAGCCTGGTAATTGGAGATTCATGCGTTCCGCTTCATCAAGCGCTATCTTTATATCTTTAATGATATGTTTAATATAAAAGCCTGGTTCCATATTCCCCTTCAACATACGTGGGGCAAGATTGGAAAGCGACCATGACCCTGCTGCCCCTGCTGTAATCGAACGAAGAACTTCTTCCATTGTGAGTCCCGCTTTTAAACCGTAAGCCATCGATTCACAAACACCAATCATGCCGGAAGCAATCGCAATCTGATTGCACATTTTCGTATGCTGCCCGCTGCCTGCAACACCTTGGTAAATAATATTTTGTCCAAACAGTTCGAAAATCGGCTGCATTTTTTCGAATATATCTTTGTCGCCGCCAACCATAAGCGATAACGTTCCATTTTTGGCACCGATATCTCCACCTGATACGGGTGCGTCAAGGCTATGTAATCCGCGTTCACTTGCCTCTTGATAAAGTTTTTTCGCAAGAGTCGGTTCGGATGTCGTCATATCAACAATAATCGCTCCTTGTTTCGCTGCAGAGAAAATACCGTTCTCTCCAGTATAAACTTCCTCGACATCTTTTGGATAACCGACCATCGTAAAGACAATATCCTGTTCTTTACTTGCTTGTGCCGGTGTTTCTGCCCATTTTGCGCCTGCTGTAATAAGATCTTCCGCTTTGCTTTTTGTTCTTGTATAAATTGTTACATCATGCCCGGCATTCAGCAAATGCACAACAATGCTTGCCCCCATAACGCCTGTGCCGATAAAACCTATTTTTTTGGATTCCATATGTATGCCCCTTTAGTATTTTCTTTTATTTTAACAAAACCAGCCAGAACTTCAATGTCAGTGTATTTTAATAATTCAAAATAAAATAGCACCGCTTCACTATAAGATAAATTTCTATACCATATTACATTTAAATCGGAAAATTTTGTTAGGGTTCTTTAGAGGAATTGGATGAATAAATTGAAATTTCGAGCATATATAAAAAAGAGAGCAGTAGCGTTGGTCCGCTTCTACTCTAAAGGGGGAAATGAGAATGTTGCTGTGTTCAAAATTACTCTTCCCTTCTCAGTACTGTTTTAAACATAAAATTTATAATTTTTTTTATTATTTAATGTTTATAAAACAGATGTGCACTTCTTGATTGATTAAAAGCATTCATCAGATTGTCTACTTGGATACTTAGCTCAAGTGTTTTGTGACTACGTAAACCATTTTCCAGACCCGATTGAATCATTTGTTCGCGCTTTTTTTCAATTTCCAGTAGTAGTGCCTCATTCGAGATAGGTCTACCCAATTTATTTCCTC
Organism: Solibacillus sp. FSL W7-1324; assembly: GCF_038008025.1. Classification (NCBI taxonomy): domain Bacteria; kingdom Bacillati; phylum Bacillota; class Bacilli; order Caryophanales; family Caryophanaceae; genus Solibacillus; species Solibacillus sp. FSL W7-1324. The sequence goes on along the minus strand of NZ_JBBOYH010000001.1, from coordinate 871,169 downwards.
CTTTTTTAGTCAATTACCATTATTATACCCATTTTGTAATCTTCTTACAAAAGAATCATTATTCAAAATTCGACAATTATTATGCCCTTGAGTTTTCCGAAAATGTATAAACAACATCCCCGCCTTGTTTTGCTTCACCACGGAAGTTTTTAAATTGTTCATCTTTCACAAGGTGTTCCCGGAACTGTAAAAATTCTTCTTTTTTTATAATCACAGATTGCAATTCACCGTTACGCAACTGATCGAGAATATTTTTATAGTCTGTCATCTGGATCCCTCTTTCCATTTTTTATGTGCATAAATCCAATATATCAAACTCTTAATCGAAAATATATTCCAAATAAACCCTAGTAAATTAATAAAATTATTCAAACTAATTGAATTTTGTAGTATAATTTCAAGCAAACTGTTAATTAGTAGTCGATGAAGGGACTGACTGTGTATGAAAATTGCGGAAGTTGGAAATATAATCGAGTTTAAAGACGGCTTAAAAGGAGTCGTTGAAAAAGTGAATGAGAATTCCGTTATCGTTGATATAACGATTATGGATAATTTCCATGATTTAGAAATGGAAGAGAAAACAGTTGTTAATCATAAACGGTATAAAATATTAGCTAATAACGAATAATTTAATGCAAATTACCCTTTTTAACATTGATATGATGATAAAAAGGGTAATTTTTGTTACGATACGTAAGGGGAGGTTAAGCTATTGAAAAACAGAAAACAAATCATTACACTCCTTCTGGCATTAGTTTTTATTTTCAGCATGATGTTTTTTACATTTTATGAAAAAACGATTTTCTGGTATTTATATGCCTTTACATTACTAGTTGGAATTTCAATCAGCTTAATGGCAGGTAAATTTGAAGATCGCATTCCAACTTGGCAGTATTTGATTTACGGTATTGGATACGGGACAATTACGTATGGTATTGTAAAACTCGGTTACATGATAATGCCTTATCTCGATAAAAATGCAGCAAAAGATATTACGAAATTTTTGGATGTATATGGTCCTCAAAATATTTTCCATTACTTAATGCTCATTTTTATTGTGGCAGTGGGAGAAGAAATATTTTGGCGGGGCTATGTTCAGCAGCAGTTAAAACAATTCACAACGCCTTTCTGGGCTGTCTTGATCACATCTTTACTATTTTCGCTGTCTCTAGCCATTAGCGGGTTCCTGCCGGGTGCTCTTGCAGCAATTATCGCCGGTATACTTTGGGGAGCTTTATATGAATGGAAAAAAAGTTTACCATTAATAATCGTTACCCATATTGTCTTTGTTTTACTATTATTTTTAGTTTTACCATTATTCTGATACAATTAAAGCAGAAACTTATCTTTCTAATTTCCGTCTATACAAGTAAAAGGGGGATCCATATGAAGAAATCAATTTATCAAGTCGGTGCCGTAGTAATTTTATCTGCATTTTTGGCAGCATGTAATACGGATACAGACGAGCCTACAACATCAAATGCAGCAAATGAAGAACCTGCCGAAACAGAAGAAGTGCAAAATGAAGAACAGCCAGAAACTACCGAGACGAATGAGACAGACGAATCGGATGACGCTTCTTCAGACCAGCAAGAAGAAGCTACTGAGACATCAGAAGAAACAAAAGCTGAACAAACAGATAAAGCCGATAATACTACATTGACATACATTTCAAATGGTCAGCCGTTTGAAGAAAAAGTAGTAACTTCTACAAGTGATGAAATGAATTACACGATTCAGCATTTTGAAAACTATACACTTACTTCAGAAGAACCAGGTGTTGACAGTTTATTAAATAATGCTGATGAAGCTACTTCAATGCAGATTGAAGTTGTACAAAAAGAAGATGTAACTTTTGATCAGTTAAAAGAATCTGCAAAAGAAACTATTTCTGCCATTGCACCTGATAGCACAAAAGATCTGGATTTGGCATCTACTTTAGAAGAACGTAAGGAAATTTCAAATATTGTTGGATATGAAGCTTTATTAGAAGATGAAAAGGTTGTAAAAGTTGTAATTGAACGTGAAAACCTATTTGTTACACTAACAATTTACGATAATGTCCAAGCTGACTTAACAGACGCCTTTTTACAAATGGGCTTAACAATTCAATAACCACTAAAAAGGACACCCGTAAATTCCGGGTGTCCTTTTATTGCTTAATAGGATAAATCTTTAATTGATAATCCTAATTTTTTTAATAACTCTATTGCTGTCTGTTTTTCTTCAGCTGTTAATACCCCTAAAAGTTCATGAATATTCTGTTCATGTTCAGGAAACAGTTTGTCCATAAACTCGGAACCAAGATCGGTAATTTCCGCGTATGTGACACGACGATCGGTTGGACACGAAACACGCGCTAAAAAATTGCGTTTTTCCAGCTTGTCCACAACGTAAGTAATCGACCCGCTCGCCAATAAAATTTTATTCCCGATCTGCTGCAGGGGCTGGCGTCCTTTATGATATAAAAGTTCTAAAACTGCGAATTCTGTAGGATTCAAACCATTTGCTTGTATAAATTGATTCGTAGCTTCACTTATCGCTTTATGAGCTCTTGATAATACAATAAATAATTTTAACGATTGCTTTACTTCCTCTGAAGCCATAAAAACCATCCTCTATTTTAAATAATCAATTACACTGTATGCAATTGCGTAGGATTTAAGGAGACCCTCATTGCCGGGACCGTCAGCTGTTGCCGGTAATATGACGTTCAGGCTAACTTCCTCTTTAAATTCCCTTCAATAATCTGTAATTCCTGCAAGAAGCTTGTCCACCATGAAATTGATACGCTTTCATTTCCGAGTGGAAGCGATGTTCTTACACTGAATTCTCCAGATTCCAGCTAGTATTTACTAAAACTGCTTAATGAAGATGTACATATTATAGCGATGGATTGGAAGTTTTGTCAAAATCACTTCGAAATTGCCGCCATTCTAGCCACTCTCATTGAAAAAGAAGGAGAAGAATTTAAATATTCAATTTCATTACGTAAATCAAAATCAATTAAAAACTTAGATCCTGCACCTTGCTCACTCTCAATGTGAAGAGTCCCATTATGTTCTTTAACGACAGATTGTACAAGCATTAATCCCAGCCCGGATCCTGTTTCCTTTGTTGTATAAAAAGGATTTAATGCATTTTCTATATCAACCGCATTCATCCCTTTACCACTATCCTCAACTGAAAGCTGCAGCGTATTTTTGCCTCGGTAAACTAAACGTACGACAATGTAATTATTCGTATCCATAGCTTCGATCGCATTTTTCAGCAAGTTAATAATCATTTGCATCAGGCGATTAAAGTCACCATTAATTTTGTATTCTACTTTTTCGTCAAATTCAAATAAAATCATAGCATTTGTTTTCATTGCAAGAGGTTGCATACGCTGAATTGCCTCGTCTACAACTTCCTTCATATCAAGCATTTGGAATGCTTGTTTCTTTGGTTTTGAAATGTTCAGAAGATCCCCCAATAAATCATCCATGCGCTTCAATTCCGATTCAAGAATTTTAAAGTAAGGATATTCCTGCTCATTTAAACTGCTCTTAATCATTTGGATAAAACCTTGAATCGATGTCATTGGATTTCGTATCTCATGGGCAATCGAAGCAATATTTTGACCAATAAATGATAACGATTGCTGATGCTCGATTCTTTTCAACAGCATCATCTCTTCTGTTTGATCAATAATTGTTGTGACCAAGATCCCTAAATTTTCATCTACTTTACTAATAAAATTTAAATAGACCGTATTTCCATCTTCTGTTTTTCTCATAACAAAAATACTGGCCATTTCCCTGTTGGAAATCTTTTTATAATATTGAGTGATGACCTGGGAATCATATTGGCAGTCTTCAAATAGATAATCATAGCTTCTATTCTCTATTTGAGATGCTTTGCGATCAAGTAAATGTAATGCCATAGCATTGCCAGATATAATCTTTCCATTCAGCATTGTCAATATTACGCCTTGCGCCATTCCATCTATTAAATTCTGAAACATCACTGTTTTACTTTTTTCTTCAAATGAAATGACATTGGAAGGGTTTACCTGAATCCTAGTAAAGATTAGTTGTTTATGTTCCAGATAATGGCCCCAAACTTGAACCGGTATTTTTTGGTGATATTTATTTATTAATGTATACGTTGCAGTAGATGTTGAATTTTCAATTACAGAACTGATAAATCTCTCCCACTCACCACTAATCTTATCCGCACTTTCCCAAAAGCACTTCGGTAAATGGACAGATTGCAATATTTCATTCGCCTTACTATTCATGAATTCAATTTTTCCTTGGCGGTTCAATATAATGATTTGTTCGTTGGATTGCTGAAAAAGCTCTTCTAACATATAATTCAATTGGCCTTCCACTACACATATTACCCCCCAATTTTAGATATTATAGAATTTTCAGAATTGTATACTTACCGTATATTATTTCATATTACTATTTGGAATAAAATGGGCATATTCTCCCATATTGTTTGTATCTGTTTACACTGCTACAATAGACTTTATGAAGAGGAGAATAAAATTATGAAAACTATATTAAGTACACTCAATGCAAAATATATTCATACTAATTTAGCGATTCGCTATTTAAAAGCAGCAGCACAACCTGAATTCGACTGTGAGCTTGCTGAATATACAATTAAAGACCCTGCTTTCAACATCGTATCCGACCTTTTCCAAAAGAAACCCGATGTTGTCGGATTCAGCTGTTATATTTGGAATATTAATGAGACAATTGCGGTAATTCGTATGCTAAAAACGGTATTGCCTGATGTCAAGATTGTATTAGGCGGTCCGGAAGTTTCCTATGATGTCCATGAATGGATTCGCAAACATGAAGAAATCGACTTCATTATAATGGGCGAAGGGGAAGTTTCATTTAAAGAAATGCTTCGTCATTTCAATGGTGAGATTCCGCTCGAAAAAGTACCCGGTATTTGCTATTTAGAAGAGGGAAAATTAAAAATCCATGCACAGCCACCTAAAATCGATTTACGGGAAATTGCTACCCCTTTCCGATTTGAAGAAGACCTGCCCCACCTTGGCAAACGAATTCAATATATTGAAACAAGCCGCGGCTGTCCGTTCAGCTGTCAATTCTGCTTATCTTCTATTGAAGTAGGTGTTCGTTATTTCAACCGTGAGAAGATCAAAGAAGATATTCGCTACTTAATGAATAACGGGGCAAGAACGATTAAATTCGTTGACCGTACCTTTAATATTAGCCGCAGTTATGCGATGGAAATGTTCCAGTTTTTAATTGACGAACATCAGCCAGGTGTAGTATTCCAGTTCGAAATCACGGCAGACATTATGCGTCCGGAAGTTATCCAATTTTTGAATGATAATGCTCCGAAAGGGCTGTTCCGTTTTGAAATCGGTGTCCAGTCAACGAATGACTTAACGAACGATCTTGTAAAACGTCGACAAAACTTCGAAAAGCTTACACGTACTGTTACGATGGTAAAAGAAGGCGGCAAAATCGACCAGCATCTTGATTTAATTGCCGGATTGCCGGAAGAGGATTATTCGTCATTCCGTAAAACATTCAATGATGTATTTGCGATGCGCCCGGAAGAGCTTCAGCTTGGCTTTTTGAAACTGCTGCGCGGGACAGGATTACGCCTGGAAGCCGAAAAGTACGGCTACACATATGTTGATATTTCGCCATATGAAATTTTCTCAAATAATGTATTAACATTTGATGATATTGTCCGTATTAAACATGCGGAAGATGTACTGGAAAAGTATTGGAACGCACACCGTATGGACAATACAATTGAATATTTAGTAACAGAAGTATTTGAAACGCCTTTCGACTTCTTCCAAAGCTTCGGCACATATTGGGAAACAAAAGGCTGGTCACGTATCGGACATCAGCTAGAAGATTTATTCCGCCGTTTACTTGAGTTCCTTCAAACGGTCGAGCATGCCGACTTAGAAGTCATTACAAGCCTAATGAAATATGACTTCCTTCAAGGTCAGCAATTCCAGCCGCGTAAACTTTGGTGGGATGACCGTCTTTCTGAAATTGAGATGAAAGATGCCTATGCACGTATTAAAGAAAATCCTGCTCTTGTAGGTGAGGAATTTGAAGCAATGCAAATTACGGAACGCGAATTATTCAAGCATTCCTTAATTATTCCGTTCCACATCGATTTACAAAATTACGAAGTCGGTGCACCACAAAAGAAAACGGGCTATTTATTCACATACTTCCGCAATGGACAACAGCCTTACTTCAGCACATTCAATTAATCAATAGTGGCTGTAATCTAACCCCAAAAAGCTATTTTTCTCTGAGAGAAAAATAGCTTTTTTACTGAACGTTCTAATGGATTTCCATTCCGGGACGCTTTCCGCGGGCGTGAAGCCAACAGGATGTTGGTCACAAAAGCGTTGCCACAGGACGTGGCGTTAGAAATATACGGTTTCTTAATTAAGACATATGTCCCCACATCATTTTATGAACGATAAACTTACTTTTTATTCGAGTTAGAATCCGTTTGCTTTTTTTGTGGGCTATTTTTCGATTGTTCTTCCGTTAGATCATTGTCTTCGCGAAGATCCAAATCATCCGGGTTTAATTCTGGTCCAACTTCCTCTTTCATGTTTTGTCGGTCATTCCCTTTCTTTTTCTCCATATATATCACCTCCATTTTATAAATTAACCATTCGGCTAATATCTATTCCGCCGATATGATTAAACAGAGCTGCAATCAGCCTACTCGTTTTATACCCCAAAAAAGAGGGCATAATTCAAATAAGATGAAAGGAGTGCTATTTTTGAAAATATTTTTAGTTATTTCTAGCATTGTTGTTCCGCTTATTATGGTTCTTATACGAAAGAAAATCAGCAAGTCCGCACTTGTCTTCAATATACTTGCTGTTATTTTTGTTATCATTTTCGGCAGTATTGCATCCACTTCGATTTATCAGATCATCATTGATGACGCAGTATTTATGACAAAAATTCACGGATTATTTTTAAATGAGCTCTTTTTAATTTCCGGTGCATATATCGGAGTATTTACTATTTACAGGCTGATGATTCTCACATTGCAGGAAAAATAACTGTCCTTAAAAAAGAACGCCCATTCCCTTATAGGAAATGGACGTTTTTACGCATTCTATCATACTATTTACCCGATAATGATTCTTTCCTTCGGGTAGTGGTACTTCTTCTTCTGGGCAGACCCGCCGATTGAATAAAGGAAAGAAATGAGTCCTACACGCCCTACAAACATGAGCACCATAATGACCATTTTACCGAAGGCCGTCAAGTCCTCTGTTATACCGAGCGACATCCCGCACGTTCCGAATGCTGAAGTGATTTCAAATATAACTTCCATCATCGTTGCACGGGTTTCTGTAATAAACAATACCATCGCAGCACCGAGCACCATAATAATCGCAAAAATCAGCACCGCAAACGAACGGAATACATCGATTACATGAATTTCCCGGTTAAATATTTGAATTTCCGACTGCCCGCGGGAAAATGCGATTAAAAATAAAATGACGATTGCAAATGTCGTTGTGCGAATTCCGCCTCCTACAGAACTTGGTGACGCCCCGATAAACATGAGCGCACTCATAAAGAGCTGTGTCGCCTCATTAAAAGATGTTACGTCAAAGGTAGTCAAACCGGCCGACCTGGTGGAAACCGATTGGAACATGGCCGTAAACAAGGCTTCATGCCATCGCATCCCTTTAAATGACTGGAAGGATTCAATAATAAAAATAACAACTGAACCGAAAATAAATAAGCCGACATACGTGAATGTCGTAACCTTTGTAAATAAGCTAAAACGAAAAGCCGGATCCTTTTTCGTTAAATAAGCCTTCACTTCAATTAATACCGGAAAACCGATTGCACCTAGAAAAATTAAAATCATACAGACAAATTGGATGAAATAATCATGGTGGAATGGTTCCAGACTCATTCCCGTAATATCAAAGCCTCCGTTTGTTGTCGATGAAATGGCAGCAAACAACCCATTAATCGACGACTCTTCCCATGTCGCAAAATAACGCTTAAAGTGAACCGTTAATATAAAGGCACCGGTAAATTCAATCATAAACAGCAGTTTGGCAATTTGACGAATTAATGCTACAACACCTGATAAATTGTACTGATTATGGTCAATCATAATCAGCTGCCGTTCACGCATACCGATTTTCTTTCCAAACAACAGCCATAAAAACGTACCGATGGACATAATCCCGATCGCACCAAATTGCAGAATGAGCAAAATCATTGCAAGCCCAAAGCTACTGTAGGTCTCTGCAACAGTCACAGTCGTTAAACCCGTTACACTAACGGCACTAACCGCCGTAAATAAACTGTCCAAAAACGATACGTGGACGCCTTCCTGATGTACCCCCGGGAGACGCAGCAATAAAAATGAAATTAAAATGGCTACAGAATAATAAGTGATTAAAATTTGGAAAGGCGTGACTTTCCGTTTTTCGAATTTTTTAAAAGGCATATAGTGGCCTCCGATATTTTATTACATTTTTTCTAGTATAATGAATAACGTGAAAAATGAAAAGAAGACACTTCTAATAGTAGAAGTATCTCCTAAATTATTTATTATTCTGCTTTTGCTTTTTTGTTTTTGTACACACTTACTAAATAGCCGCCCACAGCAAGTCCAAGCAGCACGACCCAGAAGATCGCTTTCCATGTTGTAGAATGTGGGAAATGCGGGTCAATAATAGCCAAGTTCTCATGTCCTAAAGCAAGTACAGCCAATTTGACACCTACCCAGCCTACAATTAAAAAGGCTGCAGTTTCCAATGTCGGATAATCGTTCAACAGCTTAACAAACATTTGTGCCGCGAAACGCATAATGACAAGCCCGATAAAACCACCAAGGAACATAACAGCAAATGGACCTGCATTAATTCCGCCAATATGGTAGTCACTAATATGCGGTAACGTCATAGCAATCGCTACTGCTGCAAGCATTGAGTCAATTGCAAACGCAATATCCGCAAGCTCTACTTTTAATACAGTCATCCAGAAACCAGAACCTTTACCTTCTTTAATTTCCGACTCTTCATCCTGCTTTTTAAAGTGATTATCGTATAGATGTTTTATGGATATGAATAATAGATAAGCCGCACCAAGCGCTTGAATTTCCCAGTATTTCGCTAAGAACGTAATAAGGAACAGTGCGATGAAACGAAACACGAACGCACCGAATAATCCATAAAATAATGCCTTTTTCTGTTGTTCTTTTGGTAAATGTTTAACCATTACTGCCATTACAACTGCATTATCTGCAGCTAATAGCCCTTCAAGGAATACTAATACAAGTAAGACCCATGCATATTCTAATAAAATTGCTTCCATGAAATTTCTCCTCCTTATTATTTACTTGTACCCAATTAATTAGGCGTTAATAATATAAACTTGAAAAAATACCCTTTTTGGCCAAAAAAGAAAAGACCTCTGCCTATGTAATATAGGCAAAGGTCTTGCTAAGCACATAATGCTATCACACCCGATGGCTCCTAACCATGTAATGACGAATGTGAAGTAAGTACATTTAAATATAGCGCTTATCTATAAAGACAGGCTGCTACTTAAATTTCTTATAGCTACTCCCCTCTGACAAATGTCAATGGATATTCAATTCAATTATTATATTATTATTTTACCGATAACAACTGAAAAAATCAAACGATTCTTTCCTATTTCATCAACATTTTACCATAACAATCTTCACATACTGCTTTCCGAGCTATTGTTTTGCTTCCTTTTCAATCAAGCTGTAGATGATCGGTACGATAAATAAAGTTAAAATTGTTGAACTGATCAGCCCTCCAATAACAACAACTGCCATTGGCTGATTGATTTCAGTTCCTTCGCCAATTCCTAATGCTAATGGTACCAACCCTAAAATCGTCGTTAGAGCCGTCATTAATATCGGTCTCATCCGATCCTGCGCCCCGGTAATAATCGCATCGGTTTTATTTAATCCGAGCTGTCGTTTTTGATTAATATAGTCAATAAGCACAATACCATTGTTCACAACAATCCCTACTAATATAAGGATTCCGATAATGGCTGTGACACCAAGCAATGTATTTGTTACAAACAATGAAATCGCGACACCGATGATCATTAGCGGTACACTGAAGATCATGACAAAAGGCAGCTTAAACGATTCAAATTGAGCACCCATTACTAAATAAATAAGTATGACCGCAAGTAGAATAGCCAAAATCATATCTTGTTTTGCACTGTCAAATAATTCACGGTCCCCGCCAAAGACAATTCTCGATGTTGCAGGAATTCCCCCTTCTTCAATCGCATCATCCACTTTTCGGGAAATGCCGCTGAGCGATTCGGACGTATCGTATTTTACAAATACAGCAACGGCCGATGCCTGATCCGATCTCCGGATAGCCGTTTGGGTTTCTTTTATTTCAACCGATGCCAGCTGCTGCAGTTCGACAAACACCCCGGCATTTGTTCGAAGCTTCATCGCTTTAAGTGCTTCCACATCCTCACGGTACGCTTTTCCGAAACCAGTGTATACTCCCAGTACTTCACCATCTTCGGCAATAATCTGCGTTGTAAATGCACCTCGTGTCATCATATTGACGGTTTGTGCGATTTGTGCAGGCATTAGCCCATATTGAAGTGCATCTTCACGGTTTACTTCAATTTGAATTTCTTCTTGCACTTCATCCAAATCAGTCGTTACTTCTATGACCGAATCGATATTTGCTACACGTTCCTGGATGGATGCGACCGTTTTTTGCAGCTGAGGCTCATTGCTGTCTGTCACACGGAATGTTAAGGAGTTCGGTGTTGATCCGGAAGAAGACGACAATGAAAACGTCACTTCAGCACGCTCTCCGATTTCCTGCTGTACTTGTTTTTCAAACTGTTCTACAAACTCGAAAATGGAACGATCTCGTTCCCCTAATTCAACGAGCTTGACTGAAATCTCCCCTTCATTTTGTTCACTAGTACCTCGAGATAAAGATTGCTGATTTCCTCCAATTAGACTGACCACTACATCCACTTCATCATAATCCTTCGCCATCTCTTCAATTTCCGAAACTATCTGTTCTGTTTTCTCAACCGTTGCACTGTTCGGAAGCTCGACGGACAGTGATACAAACCCTTCATCTGTAGGCGGTAAAAACTCTGTACCTGTTTTATATATTGTAAAACCGGAGATACCCACCAAGACAATTGTGATAATTAAAATGAGGGCACGTCTCTTTAATCCCCATTCCAGCGCTTTCGTATAATTTCGATACAGCCAAGATTCCTGACGCTTCTTCACTACCGTAGCAGGTTTTGTACGTAAGAAACGGCTGGCCAGCATTGGAACAACTGTTAATGCCACAAAAAGAGAAGCGATTAAACTGAACGAAATCGTTAATGCAAACTCGACAAATATTTGTCCAATTAACCCACTTATAAAAATGACTGGTACAAATACCGCAATCGTCGTGACAGTAGAAGCTGTAATTGCTAAAGCAACTTCCTTTGTACCATTAACTGCTGCTTCTTTCGGATTCTCTCCAAGCTCTAAATGACGCTCAATATTTTCTATTACAACAATGGCATTATCCACAAGCATCCCGATACCAAGTGCAAGTGCACCGAGTGTCATAATATTTAAAGAGAAGTCCGCAAAAAACATAAGTACAAACGTTACGATGACCGAATAAGGAATCGCAATCCCGATAATAAGCGGACTTTTTATTCCGGACAAAAAGAAGAAAAGGACAAGCATCGCAAACAGTCCGCCAAAAATAAGCGAAGAGCTGATATTGCTGATTGCCAATCGTACATAGTCCCCCTGATCAAATAAAATAGTCGCCTCAATGCCATCATATTGGGGCTCATCTAATAATTGGCCAAGCTCCTTTTGAAAAGTTTCGGATACATTTGCGGTATTTGCTCCAGACTCCTGCAAAACCGAGATAAGTACAGCCTGCTGGTCATTGGCCCTTGTAATCGTGTTCGTTTCCTGTTCTTTTCGTTCTACGTTTGCTATATCCTGAACTTTAATTGACTCACCTGTTAACGGATTGACCGAAAGCACAACATTCGCTATTTCTTCCGGACTTGTAAACAAGCTGACCACCCTTGTAGTTAACAGCTGATTATCTTTTGTACTTAGCTCTGCACCCGGCATGGAAATATTGCTCGCCTGGATAATTTGCATTACATCATCTTGCGTTAAATTATTTTGCTCAAGCTTTTCGGCATCCAGCTCAATCTGAACTTCTTCAACAATTTCACCGGAAACGGTTACACTGGCCACCCCTTCAGTCCGCTGTAATTCCTGCTCAAGCGATTCGGCGATTTGCCGGATATCGACTTCTTCCCTATCTGCTGACAGTGCCAATTGAATAATCGGAAACTGTGATGGATCAAACTTTAAAAAGTTTGGTGTTCCCGCATCTTCAGGAAGCGGAACAAGGTCAATACGCTGCAAGATGTCCATTTGAACATCATCCATATTCGTTGACCAATCAAACTCCAAAATTATGAGATTCGAGCTTTCCAGCGATGTCGACTGCACTCGTTTTATCCCCGGCAATGTGGCCAGAGATGCTTCAAGCGGCTTTGTCACTTTTTCATTTACTTCTATCGGACTTGCACCCGGATAGTTTGTTACAACAACCCCTATCGGCGGATTTAAATCGGGTATTAACGTAACAGGTATTTTAAATAATGAAACGGCACCGAGTATTAGCACGAAAATCATTGAAACAATTGTAAATACCGGGCGTTTTATAGAAAACTTGCTTATATTCATCGGTGCAAAGTCCTTTCAATTTGTCTTTATATTCATTAAAATTCGGGTAGAGCTATCTTTTTCCCTTTTATCATCCGACAAAACTTACATTTTTACAGCAAAATGTTACAAAAAATCATACAAAGTAGGCATGGTTTTATTAGTCTGGATTTTCAGCTCCAGTGAATTCCTTGCTGGAATGCATTGCCTACACTACAAGCTACGGGGGTCCATTTATGTGTTTAATTGCATTTTCCTATAAAGTTCATCCATCTTATCCGCTCATCGTCGTTGCGAACCGTGACGAATTTTACGACCGGCCGACAGCAGCTGCCCATTTTTGGGAAGATGAACCTGAAATATTAGCCGGACGAGATTTACGTCAGCAGGGCAGCTGGATGGGGCTGTCAAAAAATGGCCGTTTTGCTGCCATTACAAATTACCGTGATCCGCGCCTTCCTGAAACCGGCCAATTGTCACGTGGAGAAATTGTACGGTTGTTTCTAACTGCTACAGAATCGACAGACGCTTTTATCCAGTCACTGCGTTCAAAAAGAGATTTGTATGGAGGTTTCAATGTTTTGCTTTATGACGGTGAAGACATGCATCATTACAATAATATTTACGATGAACACAGTATGATAGAAAGCGGAATTCACGGTGTGAGTAACGCTACTTTCAATACACCATGGCCAAAAGTAACTGCTGCTAAAACTGTATTGGAAAATACAGTCGAAGAAGATGCAGTCGAAATGAATACACTCATCTCGCTTTTGGCAAATGCTGAAATCGCACAAGATGAAGTATTGCCAAATACTGGTGTAGGTATCCATCTGGAAAGATCCTTATCCGCCCAATTTGTAAAACTTCCTAATTACGGTACGCGCTGCTCCACATCTATTGTTTTCAAAAATAATGGAGAGATTGATTTTCTAGAACGGACATATGAAAACGGGAAATTTAAATTTGACCGTTCTTACCGTATTAATGCGGGAGAATAAGTAATTGGCAAATAACTGAGACCGGGAAGGAGTTCTACTTTCTATCATAACTATTCTAATATCCGGACCCGGTTCTCTTTTTTCACACTTTTGTTCCACTTTCCGGATGAATAGTTCCATTTTTACCGCATAACATTCTACTTTTCTCTCTTTACTTTCTACATTTAATTCGTAAACTTCTAATAAATTTTCGGGTTCCACTTCTCTCTATTTCGTTCCACATTTCGGTCATAACATTCTACTTTGACACCGGGGAGTTCTACTTTTCGCTTTTTCTTTTCTATATTTCAGTCTAAAACTTCTAATAAACGCCTTGCTCACGACACCCTCATTCCCTCAAAACGTAAAAAACCCCGGCAATTCTCTTACAAAGAAAATTGCCGGGGCTTATTAATTATTCAATTATAGCAAGCTGTATAATTGAATGTTTTCGTTTTTCTCAGAGAACCAGCGCATCGCAAATTCGTTTTCGAATAAAAATACTTTATTATCGAAACGGTCTTTCACAAGCATTGAACGCTGAGAATGCATTGAATCTTTCACATCTTCTTCGTTTTCAATCCAACGTGCAATTTTGCTGCCAATCGGCTGCATAATTACTTCAACGTTGTATTCGTTAATCATTCGGTGCTGGAATACTTCAAACTGTAATTGACCAACCGCACCAAGAATTACTTCTTCAGTATGCATTGTTTTGAAATACTGAATTGCTCCTTCTTGTACTAATTGCAGCACACCTTTTTGGAATTGCTTCCCTTTCATTACGTTTTTCGCCGAAACTTTCATGAAAATTTCAGGTGTGAATTGAGGTAATTTTTCAAAGTTGAATGTTTTCTTGCCGCCGACTACCGTATCTCCAATTTGATACGTACCTGTATCATAAAGACCGATAATGTCACCAGCAACAGCTTCATTTACTGTTTCACGATCATCTGCAAGGAACTGTGTTGACTGTGTCACTTTGAACGATTTACCTGTACGTGAAAGTGTCATGTTCATACCGCGCTCAAATTTACCTGATACGATACGCACGAATGCAATACGGTCACGGTGTGCCGGGTTCATATTCGCTTGAATTTTGAAAATGAATCCAGAAAATTCGCCATGATCAACAGGATCGATAAATTGCTCATCTTCCGTAATACGAGGTTGAGGAATCGGTGCAAATTTTAAATACGTATCAAGGAATGTCTGTACACCGAAATTCGTTAATGCCGATCCGAAAAATACCGGTGTCAATTCACCACGAGCAATTTTATCTTCTGAATATTCATTTCCAGCTTCATTCAGAAGTTCGATATCGTCGATTGCCTGTGAATAATACGATGTTTTTTTCATATCGTTATCAACAGCTAGATGTCCTTCTTCATCAAGTGGCAAGTAGCGGTCACCTTCTTCTACTCGGAACTGCTCGATACGCTTGTTGTAACGGTCGTAAATTCCCAGGAACTCTTTCCCCATACCGATCGGCCAGTTCATTGGATATGCATTAATGCCAAGCACTTCTTCCAATTCTTCAATAAGCTCCAGTGGCTCTTTCCCTTGACGGTCCAATTTGTTGATAAATGTAAAAATCGGAATACCGCGCATTTTACAAACTTTGAATAGCTTTAATGTTTGGGCCTCGATCCCTTTAGCCGCATCGACTACCATGACAGCCGAATCTACAGCCATTAACGTACGGTACGTATCTTCCGAGAAGTCTTGGTGTCCTGGTGTATCCAGAATGTTTACACGGCAGCCTGAGTAATCGAATTGCATAACAGAAGAAGTAACCGAGATCCCACGTTGTTTCTCGATTTCCATCCAGTCAGATGTCGCAAACTTTCCTGACTTCTTTCCTTTTACTGTTCCTGCGTCACGAATCGCTCCACCGAATAATAGTAATTTTTCTGTAATCGTCGTTTTACCAGCATCCGGGTGACTGATGATGGCGAATGTACGACGCGATAATATATCTTGTTCTAAAGTCATTAATTTCGTCTCCTTTTTTCATACTTTCTTATTTTAAAAGACAACAGTCATTAGTTACAACCTTTTTTACTTTGATAGGCTCATTTTACGTAATCTCCGCAATACTTTGAAAAGCATAAAACCGATTACAATGGCGATTGCATTTAATAATATATCATCGACATCTATACTACGACCAATAAAATATTGAGTCCCTTCAATAAATAAAGGAATCGTAAACGCGACGACATGCATGATGCGCCATCCTCTGAAATTTTTCCATAATAGCGGAATAAAGAAACCAAAAGGTATAAACAGGACAATATTGCCTGCCAAATTATAAAATGCAATATTAGCCAATGGTCCATTCAATTGGTCATAATACAGCATAATTGTTTGTAATGGGGTAAAATTGCTGCGCACATATGCGGTGGAAGTATCAAAAATGATCTGTCCATTCGACATTTGGAAATCTGGAATAATCGTTTGGGAAAAGATACTGACACTGTAAAAGAAAAATAAAAGCATTGTCAATTCGCGCCACGCGTATCTAGTTTTATTTTTCATATAAAACACGCGCAATATGCAATAAATCGGGAAGCTTACAGTGCAGTACGCAATCATACTAAGTAAAAATGAATAGATCATTTTTGTCACCTCCAAAAAAATCCACCGCTAACGCTATTACGTTAACACGGTGGATTTGAAAAAATTATAGCATAATCTATACAAATTTTAACTTTCCAGCTTCAATCGCAATTTTCGCATCACTATGCGGATATTTTGTATTTTCGATAATTTGGTAATCCTCATGACCTTTACCAGCGAAAATAATGATATCACCAGGATTTGCAACACTTACCGCATGTCTAACGGCTTCGGCACGGTCACCGATACAGGCATAATTTTTATGTTTCATACCTTTTGCCAAATCACCTGTAATACTGTCAAATTCCTCATAGCGTGGATCATCCGTTGTCAAGACTACATAATCTGCAACCGATGCTTTTTCTGCCATTGTCGGACGTTTTGTTTTATCCCGTCCGCCACCAGTGCCAACAAGGAAAATTAATTTATTTTCCGGTTTTTTATATGGCATTGCCGCATTGATCGCTTTTTCAATCGCATCCGGTGTATGAGCATAGTCGATGAACATTTGAATCGGTAAATCCGATTCTACTTTCTCCATACGCCCTTTGACTGGCGGCAGCATTTCAATTTGTTCAATAATAACATCAATCGGGAAACCGCGGGCATAGAACACGGCTGTTGCTGCAAGGACATTGTAAATATTAAATTCGCCCAGTAAATGCATCGATACCGGGAATGTACCCTCCGGTGTTTCCATATCGAATCGCGTCATTCCATTTTCATAATTGCAGTTTACTGCACGGAAAATCGCATTATTATGCAATCCGTAAGTCCAAATTGGGAACGGTGTCATTTCCGCATAGCGCTCAGACCAAGGATCATCAGCATTTAAAACGACATGCTTGTTCTTCTCCAAGTCTTGTCCAAGCTGAGAAAACAGCAAACCTTTTGTGTTCCCGTAGTTTTCCATCGTACCGTGGAAATCTAAATGATCGTGCGTTAAATTCGTAAATACCGCCACATCGTAGTCAACACCGGCTAAACGGCCCAATGCTAAACCATGTGATGAAACTTCCATCACCATTGCACGGCAGCCTTCACTTTTTGCACGGAAAATCATCTGTTGTGTATTTAATGAATCACTTGTCGTGTTTGCCGATTCGTACAGCACACCATTTAAATTAAAACCGATTGTTCCTGACAATGCCGATTTTTCGCCAAGTCCGATTAATATATTGTGGATAATTCCAGATACACTCGTTTTCCCATTTGTACCTGTAACTCCGATCATCATAATATCCTTCGATGGATAATCAAAAAACTTTGCCGCTAAAATGCCAAGTGTACGTGTCGTATTTTTTACGATTACTTGTGCAATTTCTCCATCCAACTGTAATAGACGTTCTGTAACAATTACAGTTGCACCTGCATCAACTGCCTTTTGAGCATAGTCATGCCCGTCCACTGTAAAACCTTTTATACATATAAATAAACTGTTTGGCTGAACACTGCGCGAGTCAATTGCAATATCTTTAATCAGTTTCGGTAGTTGACCTACAACTTTCTTTTGCATCAGTGTACTTAAAAGTTCTTCTGCATACATAATTCTTTCCCCCACAATTGCAATATAATTGCGAATGATAATTTTCTTCTATGTACTAATCATCATACTGTGCATAGATTGAAATTTCCACGCTTTTCAACATCTGTAATGTTTCCGTATAAAATAAACATGTTTGCAATATAAGGACTATGGACATATAATACATAAGTTCATTTTTCTCATTATTGACTCAATATACAGAAATTAAGAACTAAAATTATATTAAAATAGAGACTCCGTTTTATTTCCTTATTTAATTTATTTATACGATATATATATCATATCAAAATTCGCCATTTATCGACATCATGAATTACTGTATCATTATAGTTAATATTACTTATCCGAGGTGTTTTATGCAGCAACATGAAATTTTGAATAAGCGAAATTTGCTTATGATAATCACCTATATTTTTTCCGCTATTGTATTTGCTGTTGTAATTACTTCACAGCTTTTGAAGCATCATCCTACTTTTTTGATTGTATGTGTTGTAAGCAGTCTTCTGCTCGTAGCATTTTACAATGTTAAATTGCCGCCAAAAACCCTGCAAATAATTATAATCGTCTGTTGGCATTTACTTGCTTTTCTTTTTAATTTTCAAAGTGTTAGTATTATTACCTTTTATGCATTTCTTTATATTATCGCAATTTTAACAATTTACCGTTCATCATTAATCTTAGCTATTAATATATTTTTAATACTTTTGGAGATTTTTATTTTATATAAATTATCATTTTTCTCTTTTTCATTATTTAATTCAAAGGATCATTTCCTGTTTTTCAGCTTTTTAATAGTAATTTGTATTGTTAGTATTGGTCAGAGCTTTTTCATTAAGCACATCTGGATGAAGCTAGAGAAAAATGCGATTGATCGTGAAAATTATTTGAATTCCAAACATGCCTATTTAAACTTATTTTTTGAACAGGCAAATGATGCAATTGCTGTATTTGATTTGGAAGACCGTGTTATTGCGGTCAATCCTGCATTCGAGAAATTGTATGGCTGGTCTAAGGAGGAGGCATTAGGGCGTGTTTTACCGCTGATTCCCCCGGAAAATGAGGAAGAATCGAAGCAAAGGAAAGATGATTTAATGCTCGGAAAAAAATATCGGCTCCATGAAACGACCGATATGAGAAAAGACGGCACTTTTTTTGATGCACAGATTTCATTGTCACCTATTTTGAGTCCGCATGGTGAGATTATCGGATCGTCTGTCATTTCACGGGACATCTCCTACATTAAAGAAAATGAAAATCTGATTTTGCAGTCGGAAAAATTACGGCTTGTCGGAGAGCTTGCCGCGGGTGTTGCTCATGAAATCCGCAATCCAATGACGGTAATTTCCGGCTATGTTCAAATGATGAACGAAGATCCGGATTCGCCTTACTATGAGTATACAAAACTCATTCAAAATGAAACCGAGCGAATTGAATTAATTTTATCGGAGTTCCTTGTACTATCAAAACCTCAGGCTAATCAGTATGCGCCGATTAATTTGGCGGAAGCTTTATCGGAGGTCGTCCAGTTTCTTCAATACGAGTTCCAGTCAAAAGCGATTTCCTTAAAAATTATTAATGAATTTTTGAACATTACAATTTTAGGAAATAAAAATCAACTCAAGCAGGTGTTTATTAATTTATTCAAAAATGCGATCGAAGCGATCAATGAAGATGGTTCCATTACATTGCAAGTATGCAAAAGTAAAGAGGAAAAAGAAATTCGTATTCAAATTATTGATACGGGATGTGGTATTCCACAACATGTGCTGGACCGGATGTTCGAACCTTTCTATACGACGAAAACAAATGGAACAGGGCTTGGCATGATGATTATCAATAAAATTGTACAAGATCATCAAGGGTCCATCCAAATTAAAAGCAAGCAGCATGTCGGTACTGAAATATTATTAACGTTTCCGATAATGACAGAATAATAGATGAAGGCTTTCCTGAATTTAACGGGAAAGCCTTCTTTTCATTATTTCATAATTGTACGGACTAGCTTTACTTTTTGCTTGTATGGTGGATATAGCAGACTATTTGCCAGTTTATTAGAACGGTGCAAAATGGATTTCGGGTGTGTGAAGTTTTCAAAACTTGCTTTTCCGTGGTATGCTTTCACACCTGAAGGCCCCACTCCGCCAAACGGTAAATGCGTGTTACCGACATGCGTAATGACATCATTTATACACCCTCCGCCAAACGGAAGCTCTTCTAAAAAGTAATCGATGGCTTTTTCATTTTCCGAGAACAAATAAGCACTTAACGGTTTCGGCAATTGACGAATTTCATGAATCGCTTTTGGCAAATTTTCATACGTCATAACCGGTAAAATTGGTCCAAACAATTCATCTTCCATCGAAGGTCGATCCCACGTAATATTTTCCAGCACAGTCGGTTCCATATATAAATCTTCTCGGTCTGTACGGCCACCATATACGACCGTATCTCGTTCCCTATCTAAAATAGTCTGCAGTCGGTCGAATTGGCGTTCATTAATAATACGCCCGTAGTCCTTACTTTGCTGTGGATCATCACCGTAAAATTCTTTGATCGCTTTTTTTACAAGACGCGAAAACTTTTTCGCAACGCTTGTATGGACAAGAACATAATCAGGCGCTACACATGTTTGTCCTGTATTATTGAATTTCCCCCATACAATCCGTTTAGCCGCTACATCCAGATTTGCCGTCTGATCGACAATTGCCGGACTCTTTCCACCCAATTCCAATGCAATCGGCGTAAGGCGTTCTGCAGCTGCTTTTGCCACAACCTTCCCTACCGCTACACTTCCCGTAAAGAAAATATAATCAAAAGATGCGTGAATCAATGCCGTTACTTCATCCTTTTCCCCTTCTACAACACGTACATATTCGGAAGGGAATACTTCTTCCAGGATTTTTTTCGTAATAAATGCTGTATTTTCGGCAGATTCCGATGGTTTAACAATCGCCGTATTTCCTCCGATAATCGCACCGATCAACGGCTCCATAATCAATTGGAATGGATAGTTGAATGGCCCGATGATTAATGTCACTCCATATGGTTCACGTACAACATAGCTTTTTGCTGGCTGGAAGTGGAGCGGTGTTTTGACAGGCTGCGGTTCCATCCAGCTATTTATATTTTTTAAAAAATAGGAAATACTATCATAAACAATACCGATTTCAGTTGTGAATGCTTCAAACTCGCTTTTTCTTAAATCGAGAGCTAAAGCTTCAATTACTTGATCTTCATATTTTTTTATTGTTTCCTTTAATTTTACGAGCTGTTCTTTACGAAATTCTACATCTTTTGTAGCGCCCGTAAAATAAAAAGCACGTTGATTTTCGATCATTTGTTCAACATCATTTGCAGTAAAATTCATTTTTTTCATCCTTCCCAAAATTAATATCCGTGACTTATACAGAGATCCAGCTTCATTCATCAACTATTAAAAGAAAATAATCATTTTTATTGAATGAAGATAAATGCATGCATAAATTATAGCTGTTCACACATATTAACTATAGTAATAACTACTACAAAGTTTTAAAAATATCCTGCAAGAAAAAGGAGGCTTCATGATTAAATTGTCTTAATTTTTAATGAAATGTTTATAAATAAAGACATATGGGAATTTCATAACTAAATTAATAATCGAACATAATAAGCAATGTAAAACAATCGTACAAGGAGGCTATATAAAATGATTATTACTGAAACTTGGTGGGGCGAGATTTTTTCCGGGCCATTATCTATTGGATTAAACGAACAGAAAGTTAAACAACTTGAGGATGAATCATTTTTATACTTTGACGAAATTGTTGCTACTATTCCTAATGAAGAACAAAATACTTAACTTTTAAAAGGACTGTCACAATTGACAGTCCTTTTTAGTATTTTTTTGTGGCATAATAACTATATAATAGTGATTATTACGCTAAGTTCATAGGAGGTTATCCTTATTTTAAATAAATTACTGAAATCTATGTTATTCGCCTTACTAATTTTTGTTTGCGCCGTTTCAGTTCAATATATTATAAAAATGAAGAATTCCGATCAGGAAGAAACCATCATAGAAGCAAAGGCATCGATGACACAGGACCAACTAAAGACTCATACGATGCTGATGTTGAGTGAAATCGTACTGAAACAGTTTGTTGAAAATATAATGCTGAATATCGAAATTATACCGGTTGACGATAAACAAAATGTCATTGTCTCCCTAAGGGCATCAGAATTTCTTAGTGAAATTACATTGCTGAAAGACAGCTATAACTTACTAAATGAAATCCAGCACGTGGAAGAAATCAATAATATTACGTTAAAATGGTTCAAGCCTGTAAAAAACAAAAATACAGAAATACTAACGATTACATTAGATGAAGAGGCATTAGTTGCTTTTGATGAAATTTCGTATAAAGACATTCCCCAGGCATCCACTCACTATATAAAGCATGCACATCTGGATTAATATATCTTTCCAATATAAAAAGCAGTTCAAAAATTACGGATCGTAAAATTTGAACTGCTTTATTTTTATGCCTGTCTATTCCGTTATTTAATCGATTCATTCATTTGCTGTAGTGCCTTTTGGACATTTGTCACCGCTGTAATGAGTTCCTGTTCTTGTTTTGCCGTAAAGAGATTATAGTTAACGTAATCCTCTTTACCCACTTCGTAGTACGCTACAATTTCATTTAATGCTGTAATTTCTTTTGTTGCAGTATCCGCACTTTCAGTTGAAACACGTGGTACAAACACTTCCATTAAATCTTCGGCTGCTTCTATTTGTGCTTTCACTGCATATACTTCATTTCCTGCAACGCTCGGTTCAGTAAGTCGGGTATTTGCCATTTCATTAAACATTGTTACAGCTGAAGCAAGCACATTATTTTCCGTCACATCAATTGTCGGAAAATCGGCTTGAAGTTTCTTCACATCTGCAACAAGGTCCTCGGCAATTTCTTCGTACCCTGCTGTCTTCTTCTCATCGAATAATCCGTAGGCTATACGTTGAAAACCAGTCGTTTCCGTTTCTTCCCCTTTCACAAGGTTACCGTTTATCTTTTCGTCAAGCTCCGGGAAACTTGGTGTCAGCGGCTGTAGTCGTTCATAATACATCGTTACTAGCGGAAACAGCTTCTGTGCGTCCTCCAGCTTCCCTTCTTTAATAGCAGTCGCTAAAAGCTCGGTATCAATTACAAAGCTATCCATTTGCCCAGCTAAAAGCGATTTAAACTGCTCTGCTTCCGCACTGATATCTATCGATGTTTCCTGCTGTTCCACAGGCTCCGCTACTTGTTCTTCTTCTTTTTGCCCACATGCTGCCAATACAGAAACAGCAAGTAAAGCAGTCATTAACTTTTTACTTTTTTTCATCATAGTTCACCTCTTATTTTCTAGTTCGACTACTTTTGCATGAACGACGAAACGCTCTTTGTCATTTTGTGATGTCGTGCAAGTCGACAATGTCACAATTTTATCGTTAGGCGTCACTTGAACCGGCAGTTTTATAGCGGAACGTTGTTGAATTTCCTCTAAATACTGCGTATAGGTATAGTCTGTAAATTGCGTTTCGATATAATAAAAGTCGGTCGTTGTTTCATAGGCTGCAAACACATGCAGTGCATACCGTTTGTCATTTGTTTCATAGTAGAAAACGGGATGGGCTTCTGCATATGCCTGTTCGCTAAATTTAGGCAAATCTCCGAACATCGTACCATTGCGCAAAACATGCCCGTAAAAAATCGTATGACGGTCTTCCATTACTTCATTGCGAAAATCGGCAAATATGCTTCCTCCGCGACTTTTCTCATCCAAATAATTATGTGTTAAGTAATACTCGTTATCATCCCTTTGTAAAACAGGATTATTAAGACGAGTATTCTCTAGTGTGAGCCAGCCGATTATATGATCGTTTTGCTGTTGAAGTGAGGCAAGCTCACTTTGTTCGACAATTTGCCGGGCATTTTCAAGCTCTTTTTCCACTTTCTCATAGCTGAAAAAATAACGGATAATAATCCCGGCGCAAATTATCATGATGATACCGCTGACGACTCGAAAGATCCTACGCATATTAAATACTTAACGGCATCATATATAATCCGAGCTGCTCATCTTCATGAAACACGGAATTGACCCCGTATACTTCCTTAATTACTTCTTTTGTAATCACATCGCGCGGTTCACCTTCAGCGATAATTTTACCAGCTTTCATTAAAATAATGTGGTCACTGTAACGGATCGCCTGATTAATGTCGTGCAGCACCATTACAATCGTCAAGCCGTACTGTTCATTTAACTGCTTTACGAGCTCCAGCAGCTCAAGCTGATAGTATATATCCAAATATGTTGTCGGCTCGTCCAGGCACAGTATTTCCGACTTTTGTGCAAGCGCCATGGCGATCCAAACTCGCTGCCGTTCCCCGCCGGATAGTGCCGATAGGTCATTATGCCGTTTTTCAAGCAGATTCGTACAAGTAAGCGCCCATGTAACAGCCTCTTCATCCTCTTCCGCTCTCTTTTTGAACAATGAAGTATGCGGCATCCGACCATACATCACAAGCTTCTCCACCGTCAAATCTGCCGGAATATCGTTTTGCTGATAAACAATCGCCAGTTTCTTGGCAAACTCTTTCGGCTTATATTCCAGCAAGTCCCGGTTTTCGAGCGTTGCATGGCCTTCAAGCGGTTTATTATTTCGTGACATGACACTTAGCAATGTGGATTTCCCGCAGCCATTCGGTCCTATAATTGTCGTCACTTTCCCTTTTGGAATAGCGGTCGATACTGCATTTAAATGACGGGTCGTTCCGTCATGAGAAACGACTACTTGTTTAATTTCCATATTGGTTGTCACTCTTTTCTAAGTAGGAATATGAGGAATGGTCCTCCGATTATCGCCATAATCGTCGATGCCGGTACTTCCATCGGGCTGAACAGTGTACGTCCAAGTGTATCGGCCAATAATATAATAAATGCGCCCAGCAGTGCCGTAAACGGAATTAACACTTTATGATCATAACCGACAAGCCGGCGTGCAATATGCGGCACTAAAATTCCGACAAATGAAATGACCCCTGCCACCACTACAGATGAAGCAGCTAGCAGCACGGCAACCGTCGCTATGAATATACGTGCACCTGTCACATTAAAACCGACACTTTTTGCCGTTTTATCGGATAATACGAGCACATTGCACGAAGCATATAAAATAAATGCAAGAAGTAAACCAATCGAGCCATATGTAACAATTAACGACACATCATCCCAAGTTTTCAAAGAAAGGTTTGACGTAATCGAACCGGTTGCCGATGCACCGAAACTGATCATCGCTTCTGTAAGTCCAGAGAACATAGCATTAATCGCAATCCCGACTAAAATCAGCTTTAAAGGATTCAGCCCTGATTTCCAGGAAAGCAGGAAAACGAAGAAACATGCAAGTGCCCCTCCGATAAATGCTGCTAGTGGGGTGAAGAAAAATAATGTCGGTACGAAGCTTACGATAAATAATTTTGTAAATGCTGCTCCCGCGGATATCCCGATGAATCCGGCATCTGCTAATGGATTTCGCAAAATTGCCTGCAATAATACACCGGCAACCGATAAAGCTGCTCCGGCGAATATCGCTACAATGATTCTTGGAAAACGTAAATCTTTAATCGCTGCCATATCCGCATTATCACTATTAAAGAAATTCGTTATAAAATCGGTAAATGACATCTGTATACTGCCAGTAGTCGCTGCGTAAATGCTCGTTAGTACAAGTAATACCGTGACAGCGATAAAGCTGAAAATTTTTTTGGTCACAGAAAACATCCTTTATATGATGAAAAGCAAAACCTCGCTCAAGACTTTGCTTTTTCAACATTGTTATTAATAAGGTGAACGGGGAACCCCGCATATCCTCCCCCCCTGCGTAAACCTGGGAGGCAGGGGTTTTATGGATAAAATATTTCTACTAACTCATTGAGTGCTTCCGGTACATTCAATGCTGCTGTTGTACCAAATAGCTCTTCTTCCAAATCATATACTTGTCCGTTTTTCACAGCATTAAAATGTTTCCATACATCATTTTTGGCAAATTCCTCGTCAAACATTTTAATCACTTCATCCGGCATACCGTGCGATAATCGTAAAATAATGTCAGGATTTGATGAATATAAATACTCTGTATTCGATGGCAAGTATTCTGCATCCTGGCCAGCCATGACGTTTTCACCGCCAGCAAGACGGACAAGATCTCCCGCATAGGAATTTTCCGTTGCCACTAAGTAACTGCCAGGCACTCCAAGTAAAATGAGTACACGCGGCTTCTCTTCATTACTTGCTGCCACCTCTACCGCATCAATTTCCGCCTGTAGTTCATCATTCAAAGCTTTCGCCTCTTCCACGCGGTTGTAGCGTTCTCCAAGTGCTGTAATTTCGTCCATCATTGATTCAATACTTGTTAAATCAACAAAATCTACCGGAATTTTCAGCTGCTCAAATTTATCCTTTAAGTCGTATTCCAATGTGGAAACGGAAAGTACTTCCGTAGGATTAAGCGATTTAATGATTTCCGCATCCGGATCCATCGCATTTCCGATATTCGGCAGATCATCGAATCGTGCCGGCAAACCCTTTACCGTATCCGGAATAGCAACCGCATCAAGATTCAACCGGTCCAATATTTGTGCGATGACAACTGTTCCGGCGATAATTCGGTGCTCCTGTTCAACTGCCGCTGCCTGTTCAGATGCAGTATTATCTTCACCGGTGTTGGTTGACGCTGCTTGCTGTTCACTATTTCCGCATCCCGCAAGTACCGCCATGCTCAGTGCGAGACCGATTAACCACTTTTTCATTTGCTTTTCCTCCTAGCTGTTTAAACTGAAGTAAAATTTCATCCCGTATTAGATGGAAGTTTAGTTCAATTTAAGCGTAGCGTCTTAACTATCCTTACCTTAAAAATAGGATTGGGGCTGTATTAAAAGCCTCAGCTTTTAACACAACCCTACCTAAACTAGTATTAGCAATGGCTGTTTGTAATAAGCCATTTACGATTCATTGAATTATTTCTTTAAACCGTCAACAACTGTTAATGTGTTGTTTAAGATTTTTGCCATTTGAGAGCGTGTTAATTTATTTTCCGGATTGAATTTTCCTTCAAAACCAGAAATAATGCCTAATTTATTTAATTCAGAAATTGCTTTCGAAGCTTCCACTTCTTTCGGCATATCAGAGAATTTTGCTACTTCGCCAGATGCTTTATAGCCATTTTTCTCTAATAGACGGTAAATCATTAAAGCAGCTTGTTTACGTGTTACATCTTGTCCAGGTGCAAATGTAGTAGCAGTTTTACCATTAATAATACCGTAACCGTTTAATGCATTGATTGCTGCTTTTGTTTCAGCAGCGTATTTTACGATGTCAGTGAAGTTCGATTTTGCCGGTACATCCAGTTTTAATGCACGGTTTAACATTAATGCAAATTGAGAACGCTTTAAGTTGTTGCCTGGATTGAATTTTTCTGCCGCAATGAAAATCCCTTTATTGTACAGGTTAATGATTGCATCTTTATTTCCGTTGTTTGCGATATCTTTAAATGGAACAGTTGTTGCGTTCTTTTCAGTAAACTTCATTTGGAAGTCATGTGCAGTTTCATATAATACAGTGCCGTTAAGAACTACTTTTAAATCTGCTGTAGCAGTATAGATTTTTTCTAAATCTTTTACTGATAACGTATAGATTTTCACTGTGTTATTGCCAACTTTTTCTTCTGATTTTAATGCAACTGTTGCGCCTTCAACATCGAAGCCCAATAAATGTTGACCTTCAGGGAATGTTAACTCTACATCATAGCCCCCTTCAGTTGCTGTCACTGTTACTTCATCGTCCAAATATTTATTGTGCATAATAGACAATTCCTGAGTTCCGTTCTTTAATGCTGTAACATCCATTTTTACAGATTCAACCGGCGCAGGTTTTGTTTCAGCTTTTGGTAGTTCCAGGTCAGCTGTTTCGATTGCGAAATTAAAGTCATATTGTTTGTCCATATTCACAGCAGGTACTACTACATGTACTGATGCTTCATGCAGATCACTGATTGATGGAATATCGATTGTTACCTTACCGGCTTTTGCCTCTACTTTATTGCCAGCAATCATTACATCCGGAACCATTGCTTTTGAAGCTTCTGTGATTGTTAACTCTACTGAATACTTACCATCTTTTACGATTAATTTTGCATCAGGAGAAAAATGATTCGTAATTGCTGTGTAGTTCCCTACTTTTTCTTTATAAGCATCCCATTTGATATCATATGTACCATCTGCCACAGACT
Source organism: Solibacillus sp. FSL W7-1324 (assembly GCF_038008025.1). NCBI lineage: Bacteria > Bacillati > Bacillota > Bacilli > Caryophanales > Caryophanaceae > Solibacillus > Solibacillus sp. FSL W7-1324. Next base: position 842,917 of record NZ_JBBOYH010000001.1, on the reverse strand, counting down.
CAAACGTTTTACCAGGTGTATAAATCTTCTCTTCTTTCACTTCTTCAACAGGCTTTGTCGTTTCCGTTACTTCTTTGATTGATTTTGCATCAGGTGTTAACGTCACTTTATAATCAACCGGATCTTTTCCGACGAATGTAATTGTCATATTTAAAGTAGCTTCAACTGGAGCATAATCTGCAGTTACTGGAATGTTGATATGTTTTTTACCGTTATATTCAGCCATTGCAGGTTGTCCTGCCACTGTTACGCTGTTTACCATTGCTAATACCGCATCTGATAATTCAATATTGATAAATTGCTGACCATTACGCTCAACTAATGTACCTGTAGTTGGAATAAAACGTTTTAATGAATCATCCGCTTCAACTTTGAAGTCAATTGTTTTTGAAGCTGTTGGTGTTGCCGCTTCTGTTGCTTTTGTTTCTGTAGTTGTGTCAGCAGATACTGCCATTGCAGGTACGATTGCTGATGTAGCTAGTAATGAGGCTAAAACCGCTTTAGTTGCTTTTGATTTGTTTGTCATTTTTTATTTCCCCTATCTGTCTATGTAGTTTTTGTTTTCTTAGTGCGAATGAATACAACGGCTGCTATCAAAAATAAAACAATCGCCATTAATGGTAATTCATCGCTCGTCTCCGGATTTTCTACGACTTCAGAATCCTCAGCCTGCTTTGTTTCAGACACAACTTCTTCTTCGGATTTTGTTGAATCATCTGTCTTTGTCGTTTCTGTTGTCACTTGCTGTTCGGATGATTCTTGTTTCTGCTTTTCAGTTGTTGATGATGCTGGTGTATTTGAAGAAGTATTACTTCCTGACGACTTTGTCGGTGTTTCCTGAGGTGCCGGAGCTGTTTTAGCCGGTTCCTGCTTTACCGTTTCTTTAGGTTCCTCGGCTTTTGCTTCAGGTAACCCCCCGCTGTTAAATACAAAATCAACACTATAGCTATGATGGTAATCAATATCATCAATGTCGATTTTCATCGGGATTGTCACTAAATTTGCATTGGAAACAGTAAACTGCACTGTACGCTGGTCTGCTGATTCATTTGAGCTGATTACTTTCGCTCCGCCTGGAGGATTAAACTGTGTAACCCAGCTGCTGTTTTTAATCGTAAGCTGCATTGTCATTTTTCCATTGTTGACAATTAATTTGGCGGGCTTTAAAAAATAGTCATTCGCCATGGATGCGGAATTGCTCCCGGGTTTATTAACTTGATAACTGATATCATATGTACCATCAGCAATCGCTGCAGAGGAATTATTCGGTAAAGTAAACGCTACCAAAAAAAGAGCAGCAAAAAATATGAAGAAACCTCTTCTCACACTATTTCTCCTCCTTATCTATATAATTATAATTTCCTAACAGAGAATATTTCTCAATACCACTATATAGCATGCCATAAATCGGCTATTTTCTCAATTGATAATATTCTCATTTAACACTTATTCTTCACTTCCTTTGTAAACTTCACATATTTGTCGCAAATCAATATGAATCTTACCCTACTCAAAATGAGACTGGGATATAACCCCAAAAACGCTATTTTTCTCTGAGAAAAATAGCGTTTTTTTGCTGAGCGTTAAAATTGATTTCCATTCCGGGACGCTTTCCGCGGGCGTGGCCTGAGCCTGTAGTCTCAGGCGTCACGCTTTTCCCGCAGGAAGCTTTGCTTGTAGCGAAAGGCGTAAGCCGTCAGCTACACTCGCCCTCCATTCCAATCAATTTTGCAATATATCCTTTTCTTAATAAAAGCTTTCCTCTTATTTAACAATAATTCTACTTATGTCCCTGCCTCAATAAATTATTCTATTTAACCATCTAGCATTTACAAACAAATTTTGATGTATCTGTAAATCATTATTTTCGGATTGCTTGGACTGCAGCTCGGATTCCGAGTAAGTAACTTTCTTCCCCAAAACCGGAAATTTGTCCTGTTACAATATCAGCGAATACCGATTTTTCACGGAAACTTTCACGTGCATGAATATTGGACATATGCATTTCAACAATTGGTCCTGTGAAAATAGCCAATGCGTCCCGAATTGCATAGCTATAATGAGTCCACGCACCTGCATTTAGAACAATTGCATCTACCCCTGATAGGAACGCTTCATGAATTTTTTCTACGAATTCACCTTCGTGGTTCGTCTGGAAAGTTTCTACTTCAACATTTAATTCTTTGGCTAATTCTTGAATATTGCTGTTAATCTGATCCAAAGTAATCGTACCGTAATGTTCCGGATCACGTTTTCCAAACATATTGTGATTAACACCATGTAACATTAAAATTTTTGTCATCCGTCTTACCCCTTAATTAGTATTTAGCTAATGATTACATATTCCATTATTTTTGCTTACCGGTGAATATTTTAAAGCTTAAATCTCTTTGCCATCACATCATACCAAGACTGTTGAATACAGGACAACCCAGTTATTCAGCTTGTACGAAAAATCAGTCTTTACGAGCAAAAATTGAAAATTCATGAATTTATGAAAGACCATTACGTCCCGACTTTTTCCTTTTCTATAGATCGGCGGGTTTTTTTAACTATCGGAAAAACGTTATAGCATATGTGTTAAAACAATGCTATGTTATTGAAAGAAATACCATATTTATCATCCATATGAGCGGGTTATTCGAAAGCATTTACTAAAAGGGGAATAAAAATGAATAAAATATATTCAAAAACAGCCATTCATCCAGTTTTACAAAACTATTTAGAAGTCTTACCTTTATTCCACTTGATGTTACCTGACATCGCTTTTGGGGTAACAGATACAGAAGAATGGCTCACTTACCGTCCGGGCCGAAAAATAGATATTGGTGCAAGAGCGGGGACTAAAATAAATCCACTGGAACCTCTGGCAGATGTTATTAAAAACAATGTAATAATAAATGATGAAGTTCCATCTGAGTTCTTTGGACTTCCTTTCACCGGCATAGCTGCACCAATTTTAGATAATGGTCAGGTAATTGGAGCACTAGCCATCCAACTACAAAAACAAAATGAAAAACAACTTAGAGCTATTTCAGATCAGATTTTACAATCACTTGAAAAAGCTAATAACAATGTTATATCGATCACAGATAGCTCGGAAGGTCTTTCAAAAATAAGTGATAAATTATTAGAACAGTCCAATCATGCTATGGAAGAAGTAAAAAATACCGATGAAGTATTGAATTTCATTAAGAGAGTTGCTGATCAAACAAACCTTTTAGGGTTAAATGCCGCGATTGAAGCAGCAAGGGCCGGAGATAAAGGTCTTGGCTTCACAGTAGTTGCTAATGAAATCAGAAAGCTTTCTTTTGAAACAGTTTCTTCCACAGAAAAAATAAGACAGACATTAACGAACATCCAAAAATCAGTGAATGATATTACAGCCACGATCCAAGAGGTTGTAGTTGTAGGACGTGAACAAGCATCTTCTACTGAAGAAATTTCTGAGATCATTACGAAAATTGAAGCGATGAGTAAAGAGTTAAACAAGTATGCTTCCGAATTATAAAATTTAAAGAACGCATATAAAAAGGACCTCCAGACATGAATCATTTAGATTTAGTCTGGAGGTCCTTTGCTTTACTTGATATTACATAGGTAACGGTCCACTTTATCTGGATGCCGGAATAAATCCTGCCTCTTCAGCCTCTTTCACTGAACAGAACATCTCTTCGGCTACTGTATTCTCATAGTCAAGTTGCCCGGGCATATGATAAATTTTATTACCTTTTCTATTAATATTGCCTTTAATCTCGCAACTATCATCGTCCGCTGTAGTTTTATCTTGTTGCTCCCCATTGCGCATTCCTGCTGCAGCATTAAATGCTTCTTTATCATAACCGCGGTTTGTTACATAATCCTCAACAGACCATATTCCGATCGCTGACTGCTGTGCCGTTTCTTGTATCGATTTGAAACGATCCACATATTTCGTATTCGGATCATATATATAGGCAACTCTTGCCAAACCGTTTTTCAGTAACTGCTCTTGTACACTAATCCCATCCTGGGTATATATATACGCTAGAAGTCTTTGATATTTGTCGCGATAAGAAACATCGAATTCCAAATACACTTTGTCTTGTCCAGCCAATAGCTGCTTCGTAAATTCTTTTGCTTCAGGTCCATATGGTTGCTCTCCCAAAGTCTCATGATTTGTTTCTGGAGTGTCAATCAGCAAAAACCGTACTTTCTCAGAATTTCCGTTATAAATAATTCTTATCGTATCGCCGTCTATTACACTGTCCAGCTTATATTCTTCAAACTTGCTTACATCATATTTATCCGCATTTTCCTTCACGCTGGAAACGAGACTATTTATATTCTCGATGTCATTAACATCCGTATTGAAATCTGTTTGTTCCGTACAAGCACTTAATATTAATACCGGCAAGAACAACCATAAAATTCTTTTCATTTAAAAAACCGCCTTTAATTACCCAACTTTTTACGTTCATAACAATAGCTATAAATTCAAAAATCCTCAGTTAAACTGCCTAACTGAAGATTCAAGTCTTAACTGAATATTAAATATAGAACAACTGCTAAAATAATTGTTCCGCTAGTGATTAATGTTTTTATATCCTTGTCACTCATTGTATACTCCTCTTTTCCAACTTACTTTAACATATTTTATTTAAGTCTATTATCTATCCTCGGATAGCACAATAATTTTGATTTTTTTGTATTATTTTTTCAACTGGATCAATAATATCTTCACAAAAAAAATCTTCAGTATCGAAACCGAAGATAATACTTTAAGGTTCTTTTCTGGTCCATCTTGATAGCTCATTTTAAAATTTTCTAAATATCCGTATTTGGCTTAGGATTGGGTCCTAAGTCTACCGGTGGAATATCTGCAAATGTGCCGCCCTCTTCTTCTAAATCTCGCATACGGTGTGCCAGACGTGAAGCTGCACAGGCTGCGATGCTTCCTACTAAATCATCTAAAAATGTATTTACCGATTCGCCAGCTTTTGTATCAAGCTTTTCGATAATCCCAATTTTTTGCTTATCCAAATGACCGAAAGTTGTAACGGCAATACTACCATACGTAAATACTGAGCCTAATGCCAGTGTTTCGTCAACGCCAAACAGCCCTTCATCTGCCTCGATAATTGCTTGAAGCGGTGCTGACAGCAATCTTTTTTCCGCCAGTTCGTCAAGCTCAATTCCTACTAGTACAGCATGCTGCACTTCACGTTTATTTAATACACGAACAACCGATTGAATACAGTGTTCAATAGTTAAACCTTCATTATATGGTGATTGCATCGTAAACACGATTTCCGCAATATCCTCAATTTTCACATGACGGCGTTCCAACGCGTCATATGTAGCTTTTGTTACTTCGTCTGAGTGTACACGAATATTTTTATTATGCATAAGAAATCCTCACTTCTGTTTATTTTAGGCACTCATTTTTTCCGCATTAACGGATAGTCATTATACTGCCTCGAAAGTTCAGCCTCAGAGGCAAGATTTATAGCTTTTTTTATATATTACACCTTTATTTTACTATATGATACAATTTTAGATACATCAAAAAACAGGGGTGACAACATTGGAGAGAGGCACAGTAAAAGATGTTACTTTTTTTAGCAATGCATTAAACGAAGAGTTAGAATTACTAATTTATATTCCAGCAAATTATTCTCCACTATACGAATATAACATTTTAATCGCATCCGATGGTAAAGATTACTTTCAATTAGGGGGAATTCCACGTCTCGCTGATGAACTGATCGATGGCTATGAAATCGAAAATACCATCATTGTTGGTGTGCCATACAAAAATTATGAAGATCGAAAGAGAAAATATATACCGGCAGGAGATCAATTTGAAGCGTATATGCGGTTTTTGGCACATGAGCTCGTGCCTTATTTGGATGATGAATTTTCAACTACACAAGTTGGCGGTGGGCGTGCATTAATAGGTGATTCTATGGCTGCAACCATTTCATTAATGACTGCCATCCATTACCCTAATATTTTCGGTAAAGCAGTATTACAATCACCTTATGTAGATGAGCTTGTATTGCAGGCTGTTAAAGATGCGAAAAATATCAATATTCTTTCGTTGTACCATATCATCGGTCTTCAGGAAGATCAAGTTGCCTTAAAGGATGGCACTGTCAAAGATCTGCTAACACCTAACCGTGAGCTGCACCAATTGTTCGTCCAACATGGTATTGATACATTCTATGAAGAATTCAATGGAAATCATACATGGACTTACTGGAAACCTGATTTAAAACGTGCACTAATTGAAATTTTCGGATAATACAGTGAGTTGTAAATGTTTATTCACAAATTTTTCTGTTATAATGAAAACAATTACGCCTTGGTGTGGCTGTATCTAGATTATCAATCATGAATAGTTGTATAAATCTATGCCATTTACAGGACGTCTCACATTCATATAGAACAGTGCTATATGAAATTATTCATAAAATTTTTAGGGGGTAATGAATTTGAAATACGGTATTGTTGCTTTTCCATCTAAAAAATTACAAGATTTAGCGAACACTTATCGCAAACGCTATGACCCGCATTATGCATTAATCACACCTCACGTTACATTAAAAGATGCGTTTGACGCGGATGAAGCTGAAATCGGAGAAATCTCCAAGCACTTACAGGAAGTGGCTTCAAGGTTTGCACCTTTACAAATTCACGCCTCTCGAATCAGTTCATTTTATCCGACGACGAATGCCATATACTTCCGAATCGAACCGACACCACAATTAGAAAATATTCATAATTCTATTCAGGAAAAAATCACTTTTGGTGCGCCAAAGCATGTGTTTGCGCCACATATTACTATCGCGCAAAAAATGAGCGCTTCCGAGCATGATGATATTTACGGTCAGTTGCGTATGGTTGGAGTAGATGAAAAAGATTCAATCGATCGTTTCCACTTGCTTTACCAATTGGAAGACGGCTCATGGACAACTTACGAAACCTACAAATTGACTGGAGCTGAGTAATACGTGTTTGATGTAAAATTAGTTACAACCGACGAAGACCGCGAACGTGCATTTGCACTACGCAAAGAAGTGTTCGTCAAAGAGCAAGGGGTTCCATTAAGTTTGGAATTAGATGAATACGATGAGACAGCCATTCATTTTTTAGTAAATGAAGGTGAAAATTCCATTGCTACAGCACGGCTTCGCGAAGTCGAACCGAAAGTCGGAAAAGTTGAACGCGTTTGCGTTTTGAACAACTACCGCGGTAAACGACTTGGTGCATTAATTATGGAAGCTGTTGAACAATATGCAAAAGATGAATCATTTGAAAAGCTTAAGTTGAATGCACAAAGCTATGCGATTCCTTTCTATGAGAAACTGGACTATACTGTCACTTCTCCGGAATTTATGGATGCCGGCATTCCGCACCGTGCTATGGAAAAGAAAATTTAATCTTTTCAATCACATAAAAGTTAAAAAACATCCATTTCTCTTCGGAGAAAATGGATGTTTTTCGTTTTGTTACGCCACTTTTTAAGTTCCGAATTATCTCATCATTTTCTCGATTTTCGAAAAATCCAAAGACTTACCGTCTTGAATGATTGATTGGACAATTTTATCTTCAAGCTCACTTGTAATCGGTTTATTTGCAAGACGGCTTACCTTTTTCACGATTTTTCGAACTTGCTTTTCATCCGAGAAATCTGCATACGTCAATGCATTTGCAAGCGTCATAATTTCATCGAAATCAACGCCGGTTTTGCGCTCCACTTTTTTAAAAAACGAACGATCCATACTGTTTACTTCCCTCCCTTAAATAAATACGCTACCAACGATAATAAGTAAAATAAATAGTACAACGATCAATACGAATGTCATACTGTTATTACCGCCATAGCCTGGGGAACAGCCATAATCACAACCACTATGTTGCCAACCTTGTTGCTGCCAACCATATCCAGACATACTTATACCCCCCTTTCTATTTTGTAGTGTATGCAAACACTCAAAAAAAAGGAGGGTATTCGTCTAATCTACTTTTCCTTTAGGCTTAAATATTAATGCCGCGATAAAACCAAACAATATTGCAGCACTAATTCCAGAACTTGTTACCTCAAACATACCTGTCAAAAGACCAATCCAGCCGTGCTTTTCAGCTTCAGCCATCGCCCCATGTGTCAATGAGTTGCCAAATGAAGTGATTGGAATCGTTGCACCGGCACCGGCGAAGTTTATTAAGGCTTCATATAAATTAAGTCCGTCCAAAATTGCTCCTACTACTACTAAAATGGATAAAGTATGACCAGGTGTCAGCTTTCCTACATCCATTAATAACTGACCAATTACACAAATTAATCCACCAACGACAAATGCCACTAAAAATGTAAAGCCGATTGTACTCACCCCATCCCGATTTCAATTGCATGTGCTGTACACGGAATTGATTCGCCTTGTTGAAATGATAGCGGTGATAAAAGCGCTCCTGTTGCCACTAGTAATACACGCTTGTAACGCCCGCTTTTAAATTGTTCCATCATATAGCCACTGTAGACGGCAGCAGAACAACCTGCACCACTCGCACCGGCCAAAAATGCAGTATCTTCACCGTAAAATTCGGCACCGGCATCACGGAATCTTGATAAATCTTCTTTTTTCACACCGCTTTGTGCAAACATCGCAATTAAAATTTTCAAACCGATTTTTCCTAAATCACCGGTCATAATGACGTCGTAATCCTTTATTGTTTGTGAACGCTTTTTCAAATGGGCCTGAATCGTATCAAATGCTGCCGGTGCCATTGCCCCACCCATATGAAATGGATCTGTTGCTCCGTAATCAATTACCTTTCCAATTGTTGCGGCTTCTACATACGGAAGCTTCGGCTGATGCTTACCAACTAATACAAAGCCTGCTGCCGTTACAGTCCACTGAGCAGTTGCAGGCTTTTGACCTCCATAATCAACCGGGTAGCGAAATTGGCGTTCTACCGAGTTATGCTGGCTTGATGCACCTGCAATAGAAAAGTCACTGGCACCCAGCTCTGTCAATAATGAAGCAATAACTATAGAAGAGACAGATGTTGCACAGGCAGAAAAAAGACCGATAAACGAAACCGCCAGTTCCCGGGCTGCAAAGTTTGTAGGTGTCATTTGATTGACCAAATCGCCACCAAGCAAATAATCAATATCCAAATTTTTTAAGTTCGATTTTTTTAAAATGATCTGACATGCTTCAGAAATCAGCACGGCATTCCCTTTCTCATTCGAATCTTTTTGCAACCGTTCATCGGTTGATATTTTGTCAAAATATGTTTGAAAGACACTCCGCTTCTCCAAAGGCCCTACTACAACACCTGAGGAAAGAATGGATGGCTTTGACTGAAAGACAATTACCACGCCGCGACACCTACCGATACTAGTATTAATTTAATCAAGGTTACAAAAAAGGCCGATACGACCCCAAATAAAATAACCGAGCCGGCAAGCTTGAACATGTTACTCCCTACACCTAATACAAGTCCTTCCGTTTTTCCTTCAATTGCGGAAGACACAACAGCATTACCAAACCCTGTTACCGGAACTGCACTTCCAGCTCCTGCAAATTGACCTAGTTTACGATATTGTCCAAAGCCTGTAAGAAGCATGGCGATAAACACCATTGTAGCCACTGTTGGGTTACCTACCGTTTTTTCCGTAAAATCAAAAAACATCATATAAAAAAAGGAAATTGCTTGTCCTACACAACAAATTACACCGCCAACTGCAAAAGCTTTTAAACAATTGATGGCAATAGGCGATTTCGGTGTAATCTGATCTTTTAATGTATTGTATTGTTGTTCTTTCAAGTTACGTTTCCTCCTTAGCAAGCTTTTTTAATGCATGCAGTTCTTTCAGCATTTTTTTCTGGTCTTTTTCTTCCATCAATTTAGTCGATTCCCAAAACATTTTAAAATCCGCGGAAACATTGACTTTGCTATCAGAAAATTTATCTTCCAACTTCTTTTTCCAATCCTCTTCAATTTTTTTGCGGTTCCATTTTTCAAACGGTTTTAATTGCATTGCCACAAATAATTCATCTTCAATTACTAAAAGATTCGCTTGTTCAATTGCATCATCTTCCTTTAAAAGCTTTTCTATTTCCTGCTGATTCTGTTCATTGTCTGTCAGCGCATACGTCACAACTTTCTCCCGGTCATTGCAGCCTGCAAGAATTAAAAGCAAACTCAATGTCAAAATCGCCTTCCACATAGCAGTCCCCCCTTTTGTCCATTTTCCTCCAAGTATAACCGGTCGTATTTTGAATTATTCATCGCCCAAAGAAGTTTGGGAAAACCTGTTCATTCGCCCGATTCTTTTAGAAACCGGGTCATATTATTAGTAAGAGTTAAGTATACCGGAGGTGAAAAATTTATGGGTTGTGGAAGAGGTAATAATGATGTAGGTGGAACTGGTGGACATCACCAATCACGTGGCTGTGTTTGTGAGGTTGTCCGTGCGATTTTAGAAATTCAAAATGCGGCAGTACAGGATGAATGCAGTCGCTGTACAACAAACTGTTTCTTAGAGCCACTTGGTGGGATTGTTAACCCATCACGTTCAAATGTCGACACACGTGTATTTACTTTATTAAACAAGGATGGCTCTCCATTCTTTGCTACATTCACTACAGCAGATGGCCACGCTTGTCCTTGTGTATCAATGTATTTCCGTGTTGAAGACGTATTCGATGGCTGCTGTGCAACATTACGTGTTCTTGTACCACAAGATGACAAAGAACATGCAGTTGATTTACTAAACGATCACGGAACAGCTATTGATTTCCGTCAAGTATGTAAAGTGACACAATTTGAGGCTTCAGATAGCTGTATCACAGTTGATTTAGATTGCTTCTGTGCTGTTCAATGTATCGATGATGTGTACCTTGGTATTTGTGAATAATTCATATTAATAACACATCTCGCGCTCTATGTGCGAGATGCTGTATTTTCTTTTATGAAGAAACTAAAAAAGAGGAGCCATTAACTTGGCTCCTCCCAGATTGTCGACAAAAGGCATCGAGAGTTCGTCTCTCGATGCCTTTTGTCATTTATTTTATCAAATTAGGTCCCGAAGTTCTGTAAAAGTTCTCCTCTTCGAGGGAAGATGCCCTCATCTAAGCTCCTTGCCAAGTCCATGTGGCAAGTTTCTTCAAATTCATGGCAGCAAAAGTAAGCATCGCCTGCATGGACAATTTTTTAAGGCCCCTTAAAGTTGTCCATCGCATACCATGCTTTTCTTTTGCATCCGCAAAGACACGCTCAACCGTTTCTTTACGTTTCGCATAGATTGATTTAATTTCATGATGATGACGAAGATGTTCCGCTTCTTCAACATATTCGGACCAAATATGACGTTGAATCAATTTCGTATGATTTTTGCTTTCTGTACATTGTGCTAAAAATGGACAGTTGGCACAAATCGCGGAATTTGATTTGTATTGGCGGTAGCCTTCTTTCGTAGTTGTCACATATGGTAACATCTGATCATTTGGGCAAATGTAGCAATCATAATGTTCATCATAGACATACTCATGTTTACGGAAGAAGCCATCTTTCGTTTTTGGTCTTGTATAAGGAAGAACAGGCAACATTTGATTTTCTAACAAAAAGTTCGTAATCGCAGGCGTTTTATAAGCAGCATCCGCAGCAACAGCCACTGGCTTTTTCACACGATGAATGACCTTTTCAACAAGCGGTTGCAGCATATGACTATCATGTATATTACCAGGTGTCACAATCGTTCCTAATACAAAGCCACGTTCATCTGTCGCTGCATGAAATGAATAGGCAAATTGTTTTGTTCGTTCGTCCTTCACATAGTAACCACTTTCAGGGTCCGTTGTGCTCTCTTTGATTTCTTTCCATTCTTCCTTTTCAAACTTCTCTGGTGGAAACGGCTTTTTTCCGTTCTTTTCACGGTCTATGTTTAGTTCTTCCTGTAGCTTTTCTTCATAGGCACGTGTCTCTTTTCGAACCATCTTTTTATCAAATTTTCGTTTATTCGCACTTGCCTTCACATGCGTGGAATCAATAAAGATATGGTCAGCTGATAATAAACCCGCCTCCACAATTTCTTTCAAGATGCGATAGAAAATCTGTTCAAATACATCTGTATCCTCAAAACGCCGCGTATAATTTTTCCCAAACGTCGAGAAGTGAGGCACTTCTGTATGAAAACCGAAGCCTAAAAACCAGCGGTACGCTACATTCGTTTCAATTTCCTTAATCGTTTGGCGCATCGAACGAATACCAAAAACGTATTGAATCATTGTCATTTTAAATAAGACAACAGGATCAATACTTGGTCTACCGAAAGGTGAATATAAGTTTTCAACTAATGGATATACAAAAGAAAAGTCAATGGCTGCATCTAATTTACGTACGAGATGATTTTCTGGGACAAGCTGTTCAATCGTCAACATTTCTAATTGATTACGTTCATTCATTTGGTTTTTAGTCATCATATCGGGACACCTCTTTGATTTAGATAAACTTTATTAGAAAGAATAGATCAAGTTGATTGGAATGGAAGGGGCGACTTCTGCGGGAAAAGCGGGACTGCCGATACACCGCAGGAGCGTAGCGACGAGGAGGATTGGCACCCGCCCGCGAAACGCGTCCCCTGGAATGGAAATCAACGGTATTCATCAGTTAACTTTATTTTAAAACAAAAAAGACTGTAGGCAAACTCGAATTTCTTCGAGTTTGTCTACAGTCTGAGAGGAGCCATTAACTTGGCTCCTCCTTTTTATAAAGTATTGTGAATTAACACGATCTCATTAGCTTTTATCCAGCGTTTTGTATCATTGCAATTCAGCAAAACTTGACTACCACTTATTTTATCGATGGATCCGTGAATTTTTTCACCTGATTGCATAATAAATACCAATACCCTCGGCTCTTTCGTCGGTTTCGAAAAATAATGGAGCTGTCTGGCAATAAGGGCATTTTCAATTTTTTCAGTGGCAGGTCGTACATAAATTGATGTACTTTCTTCCTCTATTTCGACTCGTTTTTCTTGTATATAAATCGGACTTGCAATAAAAAGTAATGGGTGAATTTCCACATTCCACATCCTTTTTCATACAATATGCAAAGTCTTTTCAAATCGTTCCTTACAGAATCCGGCTAATAAACGATGTTGCAAGCCCAAGATAAATAATAATACTTGTGACGTCATTCAACGTTGTAATAAAAGGTCCTGATGCAACGGCAGGGTCAACACCCATCTTATGCATTAAAATGGGAATAAACGAGCCGGCAAGTGTCGCAACGATAATCGAGCAGCAAATCGCTGCTCCGACAAGCAGACCGATCATTAATGTTCCCTTCCAAAAGAAAATGATGCCGACAACTATTGCACCGCTCACTACCCCCATAATAAGTCCTGTACTTAATTCCCGCATAATCAGTTTTAATTTACTTTTTCCGCCAATGTCCCCGGTTGCAATCCCTCTTATCGCGACAGCCAGTGCCTGGGTTCCACTATTACCGGATGTACCGGAAATAAGCGGGATAAATGTTGCAAGCAAGGCGACTTTATCGAGTGTGGCTTCAAATATTCCCATAAGTCCCGATGTCAGCATTCCTAAAAACAGTAAAATAATAAGCCATGGCAAGCGCTTGCCTGCCGCGCGCAAAGGACCTGCATCATTATCATCCATGTCCGCAATACCTGCCAGCTTGGAGTAGTCGTCCTCTGCTTCTTCTTCAATGACATCGATAATATCATCGACCGTAATAATCCCTTGGAGCTCTCTGTTTTCGTTGACGACCGGAATGGCCAGTAAGTCATAGTCCTTAATTAGATTCGCGACATTTTCCTGGTCATCCGTTACTTTTACGGATAGGACACGTTCACTCATAATATCCCGGACATATAAATCACCTTCCGCGACAATTAGTTGTCTTAACGACATGACACCAAGTAATCGATGTTCCTCATCCACTACAAAAATATAGTAAATCGTTTCGGCCGTTTGGGCTTCCTGCCGCAGCACGCGCATTGCTTCGCGAACTGTTGCACTTTCAACGACCGATACATATTCCGTCGTCATAATAGCCCCGGCTGTATATTCTTCATAGCCTAAAAGCTCATTAATTTCATCGACGGTTTCTTCATCCATCATGTCCAAATAATTTTCACGTTGCTCGGTATCCAATTCATTGAGGATATCTACCGCATTATCGGTATACATGAAGCCAAACATGGCCGCACCGTATGATGGATCCATCTCATCTAGATATGTTTTATATTCATCGTCCTCGATTTCAGTTGTTTCAAAAATGGTTGCCATTTCTTGAGGAGACAAGTAACGATAAATAATTTGCCGTATGTCAGGGCCCACCTCTTCGTAAAACTGTGCCTGATCATATGGATGAAGTACAAGGAAATGTTCGCGGAATGCTTCAATATTTTCTTCATCAAGCAGCATTCGTAAAAACGCTTCATCGTACTGGATTTCATCATTTTTTTCCTCTATCATGCTTGCCCCCTCCTTTCAACTATTCATAACGAGTTATTTTATGATGTATTACCTGTCCTCGTCAAGCTAATTACGTATTATCATTACTTTTTTCGTATGTTCCCATAATCGACTACGACTTACGTAATTTTCTTCTCAACAGTATATTCCCAATTTCACCAAAAATAAAAGATGCCAATGAAATCTTGGCATCTTGCATTAGTTAATCAATGAAGCAATCTCGTCCGGCAGCTTGCTTTCAAAGTGTACTCTTTCTTTCGTTAATGGGTGTTCAAATTCAATGTAGCGGCAATGGAGTGCCTGACGGTCAATGAATGTATGATTGCCCCCGTATAATTCATCCCCCACTAATGGATGGCCAATATAAGCCATGTGAACACGTATTTGATGGGTTCTTCCTGTATGAAGCTTCAGGCGAATATAGGTCATATTATTTTTACGAGCCAGCACCGTTACATCCGTATGGGCAAATTGTCCATCCGGCCGTACTTCACGTTCAATAATACTCGTATCCTTCCGCCCGATCGGTGCGATAATGGATTGCTGAGTTTGTTCTATGATTCCTTCTGCTACTGCTTCATATTCACGGTGAATTTGTCCCTTTTTTTGCTGTTCACTCATTAAATGATGGATATGACGATGCTTCGCTATAAGCATCAGCCCGGATGTATCACGGTCAAGTCTTGTCACGATATGAACAGTCGACGCTAGCTGCTGCTGTTCAAAATAGCCGTATACAAGGTTGGCAAGCGAATTATTCGGGTGTTCCCGAGAAGGAATCGAGCTCATAAAGGCCGGTTTGTTGACAAGGAGCACTGCCTCGTCCTCATACACTACAGACAATTTTCCTTGTACCGGTATCAGCCCTTCGCTTGCTTCTTCTACCGGGAAAATAATTGTCACAACATCGCCTTCTGCCAGACGATGCCGCACATTTCTTTCTTCTCCGTTAACTAAAAGTGCCCCACCATCAAATTTAATGGCAGTCAATGCACGCTTTGAAATGCCCCAGTGAGCAATTGCGTCACGCAAAAGCTCCTGATCGACCTTATTGGTAAATTGTAATTGAAATCGTTTATCCATAGTTCCTCATTCTATTCATTCGAGATAAATGAATCATGCACACGTTCCCAAAACGGGAATGGTCTGAAACGTGCAAAACGCACTTTTTCATTTGCCACATTAAACGTAATGGACTTTACATCTGTTTCCGTCATGCTAATATGATCGACCGTCATATTAAATTGCTGTTCATGTACGGGTTTTAGTACACAGTTATGATGTGCCGGCAATACTAGGGAAGACCCTACTGTCCGGAACACACGGTTGTTGATCGATGCCATTTCCGTTATTTGCAAAGCCTGCAATGTCGGATGAATAATCGCTCCGCCCAGCGCTTTGTTGTAAGCTGTACTGCCCGAAGGTGTCGAAATACATAAACCGTCCCCACGGAAGCGTTCAAAATGTTCGCCGTTCAGTTCCACGTCCATCACAAGCGTTACGTCCGGCGACTTAATCGTCGCTTCATTCAACGCCAGAAACGTACTGGATTCGGAATGCAGGCGGTGTACCTGCACTTCCAGCAACGGGTATTCCACGACATTGTATTCCTTTTTGGCAATCGACAATACTAACTTTTCCAGCTCTGAAGGTTTCCAATCGGCATAAAAACCTAAATGTCCTGTATGAATCCCGACAAAAGCTGTTTTATCCAGACGGTGCAAATAGCGGTGGAAAGCATGGAGTAATGTTCCATCGCCGCCAATCGAAAGAACAATTTCAGGCTCTTGTTCATCAAATTGTAAACCGAAATCAATTAAATAAGATTTTGCGAGCTCCATCAATTCATTTGATTGGTCATCTCTGCGTGATTGTATTGAAAACTTCATTATTTGTCACGCTCCTCTTTGTCAGTCGACTTATGGATAGCTGTATTCGTTGCTTCTTTTATTTCACTGAAATATGCCTGCGCCTCTTGAATCTCACTTCTAATGGAGGACATTTCTTCATCTAACCGGAATGCTGCCTCGGCTGCGCTTTGCAGTCGATTTTTTATTTCTTCAGGGAAAATCCCTTTATACTTATAGTTCATAGAATGCTCAATGGATGCCCAGAAGTTCATTGCCAATGTTCGAATTTGAATTTCCGCCACGACTACGATGCGCCCTTGAATCGTTTCAACCGGATACTCAATAATCATATGGTGTGAACGATAGCCACTCGGTTTACTATGTGTAATATAATCCTTTTCCTCGATAACTCTCATATCATTACGCTGGCGTATTAGCTCCGTTACAGTAGCAATATCATCAACGAACTGACACATAATCCGTACACCGGCTATATCTTGCAATTCATTTCCTAAAAGCGCAGTCGGTTCGAATGGTATCCCTTTATCAAGCGATTTGTCATATATACTGGCAAGTGGTTTTACACGGCCTGTAACAAATTCGATTGGCGAATTGGCACTCATAATACCAAATTGCGAACGCATCCCTTTTAATTTAATTTTAAGTTCATCCACAGCTTGTCGATATGGACTCAAAAATACTTCCCACTGCCCCAATTAAAAAACCCCCCAACTAGAAATAGTTCATACCTGTCACACTATTTCATCAACACGTTGTTTCAAACAATTATACTTCTTGTAGACGAGAAATACACATTTCACACTTAAATCACGTAAAATGGCTATTTTTCTTGTGATAATTAAGTTTTATGCTATTTATTAAAGAATTCGGCAAATGCCTTTTCAATATTTTCAACAAATTGATCTCCATAGTTGCTGTTGCCTTCAATATTATAAAGCAATCCTTGTAATTCATCAGCAAATTGTTGAAGCGGCAGCAGACCGTCCTCCACTTTCAAGTATGCTTTTTGTTCTGCCAATAACATTTGTAATAGCTGCGACCATACATTTTTCCCAAAGCTTAAATAACTGTATGCCTCATTTTCTTCTATGATATAAAGAAACGCCTCATTATCCGAATCGACAATCACTTGTCCTGTCGATTGCAATTGGCTAAGTTGTTTCTTTTCATTTAAAATAAAATAGATTTCACTATGTACTACTTCAACATGATCGATTATGTATACGTTTCGCAATGAATTAATCTCCTTTTTCTTTTCATCACCGGAAATTTTCCGATAATAAAATTGATGATTCATCTACCCTTCACATTTTACCATAGGACACTCGGTTGGTGCAGAAACGTTTGACTTCTTTCAATCATCGGAATTTAATTCAATACTATTAATAAAAAGGACGTTGACAATGACACAGCAAATTGAAATAGAATTTAAAAATATGCTAACAAAATCGCAGTATGAACAGCTTATCGAAACGTTCTCCATAAAGCACGAGCAAATTATTCGCCAAGCTAATCATTACTTTGATACAAAGGAAAGCCATTTAAAACAACTTCACAGTGCTCTTCGAATTCGTGTTACAGAGGATTCGATTGAATTAACATTAAAAGAAAAAGCTTCCAAGCATCAGCATTTAGAAACGACTGACTATTTAACACGTGAGGAAGCAGACCGTATGCTGGCCGGTAAAGGAATACCCGCGTATTCTGTAAACGAAAGGCTTGCGCTATTTAAAATTCCCGTTGCCGATTTACAATGTTACGGAACATTGACGACCGACCGGGTGGAAATCCCATACAAAGGCGGTTTGCTCGTATTTGACCATTCTTTCTATTTGCTCTGCGACGATTATGAGGTAGAATATGAGACACATGATGAAGCAGTCGGAAAACAAATTTTCTCCGAATTTTTGGCACATCATGAAATTGAGCCACAGCCTGCGCAAAAGAAAATCGTGCGCTTTATGACGGCTTTAAACAATCAGAAAGGCTAGGTGCTGTGATGGATATTTCATCAATGAAAACATTGCTCGAACTTCAGGCAATTCAAAATTTAAATACATCCAATCAGTCAAGCTCAAGTGTATTATCATCATCATCTACGTCGACTTTATTTTCCGACTTAATGAGCGACATTTTAGACGGACAATCTTTATCAAGTTCACTGAATGGACTCGGTGATGTGAGCACTTTCCAGCAGTTAACGGATTCATCACAAACTTCTAATTCGCAGCAAAACTCGGCTGCTCAAAACTATATCGCATCATTTTTGTTGAATAATTCATCGAACTTGACGAATTTACCAGGGACATTCAGCAGTCTCTCAGCAAGTAATGATACATCAACAATTGAACAGTATATGACGGATTTCACAAGAAAGACCGATGTTGCAAATTTCTTTGCCGGAGCTGAGACTTATCAAGCTGAAATAACTGCAGCTGCCAAGAAATATAATATACCTGAAAAACTGATCACTTCCGTTATTAAACAGGAGTCTAATTTTAATGCTTCTGCGACAAGTGCTGCCGGAGCATCCGGTTTAATGCAGCTTATGCCTTCAACAGCACGCTATTTAGGAGTGTCTGACCGTTTTGACCCTGCACAAAATATTATGGGCGGCGCAAAATATTTACGCCAAATGCTTGATCAGTTCGATAATAATGTGGAAACAGCGCTTGCTGCCTACAATGCGGGTCCCGGAAATGTAAAAAAATATGGGGGGATCCCTCCATTCCAAGAAACTCAAAATTATGTCAAAAAAATAATGAACTATATGAATGTGTGATGTTATTAAAAATGCAGTGAAAATTTGAAGACGAAAGCCAAAAGGGATGTTTAGGATTTAATTGTAAGTACTCCTGATATGTTCTAATTTGGATTAAATGGAAAATTGGTGTGAACACCTATTAAATCAACTATTCCACCGTGGTGTTAATAGATGTGAAATGCCCTCAAATTTTTTGGCAGGGCACTTTATTTGTTAAAACGGCCTTACGTTGCTAGAATGATTGTATCGCCTAAATGAAATTTACATTACTTACATGACATTCATATTTCATATACTGGCAAAGAAAGACACAAAGGAGTATAACTAATGAATCGAAAATATACGATTCCTTATGAGGAACTCGGTGCTGAAAAGCTTTCTGAATTAATTAACGCGTTCTACTCTCGAGTGGCGAAGCATCCTTTATTAATTCCTATTTTTCCTGAAGATCTGACGGAAACAATTCGTAAACAAATACAATTCCAAACGCAGTATCTCGGGGGCCCTAACCTTTTCTCAGAAGAACACGGCCATCCGATGATGCGTGCTCGACATATGCATTTTAAAATTACACCCGATCGTGCCCAGGCATGGCTTGAATGTATGGCAGAGGCGATGGACGAAGTGGGCTTGGACGGAAAATTCCGTGAAGTTTACTATAAGCGTCTCGTTATGACTGCTCACCATATGGTCAACGCCCCAAATGATGAGGAGGGATTTGAGTGAATAATATCCAACTTTTACAGCAACCTGTAGCACCCTCTACATGTAATAAACCGATTGAGCTTTATATTTTTATTGACCCTCTTTGCGAGAAAGCATTATCCCTACAAACAACAATGCGAAAACTGCAAGTAGAATACGGTCATTACTTTACATGTCGATATGTCCTTAGTACGGAACTCGCTGCCCTTAACAGCATGACGAGCCGGATGAAAGGCTGTGTTTCCGGAGCGGAATTGGATATTACACATCCAGCATTACCTTCAATCGCTATTAAAGCGGCCGAACTTCAAGGAAAGCGGGCAGGTTTCCGCTATTTAAACAAAGTCCAGGAAGTTGCAACACTTAATACACGCAATATCAATTCCCATGCGACATTAATTGAAATTGCACAGCAAGTCAGCCTGGATATGGATGAGTTCGTGTCCGACTTTGGTTCAAAAGAAGCAGCTCGTGCCTTCCAATGCGATTTATACTTAACTCGCGAAATGGAAGTTGAAGAAATACCAAGCATCGTATTTTTCAATGAGTGCATTGAGGATGAAGGCCTGAAAGTAAGCGGTTCTTATAATTATGAAGTTTACGAGCATATTTTAGCAGAGTTGCTTGGGGAAGAATTAATTCGCCAACCGGTTCCTGCATTAGACGAGTTATTCGATCGATTCAGCACCCTTACAACAGCTGAAGTTGCCGAAATCTACTCGATCAATGAGCAGCTGGCAGAACGCGAATTAAAGAAACGTATGCTTCAGCAAAAAGTAGAACGTATTATGACCGACGAAATTACACTTTGGCGTGCAAAAGAACGCACGACCTATTAAATTATTTTTAAAACGAACTTATATGATATTTTCACCAGCTGTGCATTTGTGCAGGCTGGTTTTTTTAATTTCCGGGGTTATTTGAAGTTCCGAAAAAGAGCTATGAATCGTTTTATAGT
This sequence comes from Solibacillus sp. FSL W7-1324, assembly GCF_038008025.1. Lineage (NCBI taxonomy): Bacteria > Bacillati > Bacillota > Bacilli > Caryophanales > Caryophanaceae > Solibacillus > Solibacillus sp. FSL W7-1324. Next base: position 822,124 of record NZ_JBBOYH010000001.1, on the reverse strand, counting down.
CGTGAGGATAGACATAGGTATATTTGCTCCTCTATACAGTCGTAAAGGCCTTAATCGGGCACTCACTGGCATTTATCCTAGTGAAATTTTAAAAGCTGTTTTAAGGGGTTTAGGACTGTTTAAAATAACATACCCTTTATTCGACAATTAAACCGGAAAAATAGAAGTTAATGGGATGGAAGTAGAACATTTGCCAGGGAATATAGAACGTTCTTCTTCTTTATTCCAGGCATCAAAACGTAAACAAAACAAAAGAGGCGTCTTATTCTCGAGAAATAAGACGCCTCTTTTTCACAAAGGGGATGGGAGAAATGTTCACGTTCAAACAAAGGGGTGTATGTTTGTTATGTGATTTATTTCACGAGTATTACTCTATCATGGAATAATATTTCTTGCAATGTATCTTTCACAATTTCACAAATTCGTCATATAGTAAGCGTTTCCATATGAATAAATGAGGTTTAAAAAAATTGTCATAAATTCGTATTTAATTCTCCACCTCGAACACCGATATATCAACATTCTTTAACCTTTTCCCATTCATTGTTTCCCAGAATGAAATTTTACCATTCTCTATATTCCCTAAGTAAAATTCCATTTTTTCAAGCAAAAAACGCACCTGAAACAGATGCGTTTTCACAAACTATTAATTATTCAATAATAACTTTTCAAGCTCTTCTAACTTCTCTTCGAATACTTGGCATGCCAATGCGATCGGTTCAGGAGACTCCATATCTACACCTGCAGCTTTTAATACTTCGATCGGGAAGTCCGAGCAGCCTGCTTTTAGGAAGTTGTTAATATAGCGCTCAACTGCCGGCTCGCCTTCTTCTAAAATTTGTTTTGATAATGCCGTTGCCGCAGATTGACCTGTTGCATACTGATATACGTAATAATTGTAGTAGAAGTGCGGAATTCTTGCCCATTCCAGACCGATTTCCTCGTCTACAGTCATTGCATCACCAAAGTATTGTTTATTTAAATCATAATAAATGGATGTTAATTTTTCCGATGTAATCGATTCGCCTTTTGCATCTAATTCATGAATCATATGCTCAAACTCAGCGAACATTGTTTGACGGAATACTGTACCGCGGAAACCGTCCAACCATTGATTTAGTAAGTAGATTTTTTGCTTATCATCATCCAAAGTTTTCATTAAATGATCGAATAATAGTTCTTCGTTACATGTTGAAGCAACTTCCGCAACGAAAATCGAGTAATCCGCATATTGATAAGGCTGGTTAGCACGTGAATAATAACTGTGCATCGAGTGGCCGAATTCATGCGCCAATGTATAAAGGTTATTCACGTTATTTTGCCAGTTCATTAATACATACGGATTTGTGCCGAACGTTCCTGAAGAATATGCACCGCTGCGTTTTCCTTTGTTTTCAAGCACGTCTACCCAACGGCTATCCAGACCTTTTTGAACGATTTCCTGATATTCTTTACCAAGTGGCGCAAAGCTTTCTACCATCGTCTTCTTCGCTTCGTCATATGTTACTTCCATTTTCACTTCTTTAACAAGTGGTGTAAACAGATCGTACATATGCAGTTCATCTAAACCAAGCACTTTTTTACGAAGCTCTACATAACGGTGTAATGCCGGTAAATAGTCATGGATTGTTGAAACAAGCTGATCATACACTTTTTCAGGAATGAAGTTATTGCTTAATGCTGCATGGCGAGCCGAATTGTAATTACGAACTTTTGCATTGGCATTATGTGCTTTTACATTGCCTGCTAAAGTTGTCGCAAATGTATTTTTGTATTGGCCATACGTTTTGTAAACAGCTTTAAATGCTGCCTCACGCACTTCACGGTTGTCGCTCTCAAGCATCGTAATATAGTTGCCGTGCGTAATTTGTACTTCTTCCCCATCTTCCCCTTTAATTTTCGGGAATTCTAGATCGGCATTGTTTAAAGCACTGAATGTTTTGCCGGAGGTTGATGTAACTTCAGAAAATTGTGCCAGCAATTCTTCTTTTTCCGCAGATAAAATATGAGGGCGGCCCAAATTCAGTTCTTTTAGGCTTTGTTCATATAATGAAAGTGGTTCATAGCTTTCCACATAGCTGTTCAATGTTGCTTCATCCAATGCTAAAATTTCAGGCGTAATAAATGACCACGCTGCTCCTGCATTTGTCAGTACAGAGCGAATACGACCATCAAGATCCTGGTATTTACTATTCGTCGTATCCTGATCATGCTTTAAATGAGAATACACATATAGCTTGCTCAGACGCTCGTATAGTGCATCGCTGAACTGCAATGTATTGTATAAGCTTTCCGCACTTTCCGCTACTTTCCCTTTATATTCCGGAGCTTTTTTTGATAATTGTTCTACTTCTTTCAGCTCAGCTTCCCAAGCTTCATCGGATTCAAAAATTGTTGTTAAATCCCAAGTTAATTGCTCAGGTACTTCTTCACGCGTTAAAATTTGCTTTGCCATTTATTTGCCTCCTACTATTCCGATATTCGAAATTATAAATCTATTTAAACAATTTCAACATCCAAATGCAACCAATTCGTCGTACAGAACATTAAAAAGTTGTTCTTCGGGTATATTTTCATCCAGTTGCTCTACTTTGAGATGTTTTAAAATTGTTAAATAATGTTCCACCGCTGCTTTCCGTTCATCTGTCAGCTCCATTTGATACCATTTGAAAAAATAAGGAATTGCCTGTACATTCATCGTTTCAGGTGTGAGCGCATGGCAGTTCATAAAATGAAAAAGCCCTACTTGCCATTCTATACAAAATCGATTAAAAGCATTCGTATTATAGACAGGAATTCCTAAAATAGCCGGCAAATCCGACATCAATAGCCTTAACTCATAAATAGAACGGAAAAATCGGTCATTTACTCCTTTTTTGCTTAGTAATAAACGAGGACGGATATATCGCTCCCGGTACTTCCTGTAGTTTTTTAACAACAGATGGAATTGTGATTTCGTTATTTTTTCTGGGACTAGGAACGGGAAACGTTGTTGACTGAGGGGGAGTGGTTTAACAACAGCAAAATACTGCAATTTATGAAGATGGATTAAATTACTAATATAGTAGAAAGTTTTGCTTTTTACATCATAGGTGATGAGGAAATTCTGCTTTTTATACTGTTGCATAAATTGAGTGTTCGTATGATTGATGGAAACTTTTACAATACCGGGACTTTTAAATTTTTCGGGAGTGTGCAAAATCCATATCGGTGTTATACCGGCATTCAAATAGCCGCTTGTACGCTGTTGAAAAGATGGATGTGCGATTGGACTGCACTGAAATTCAATGGCATATTGATGGTCTTTTAATTTAATAAGAAGATCGGGTCGCTGTTGAAGCTGTGGTAAATATGGTTCAAGGGCAGGACTTAGCTGAAGGCCAGTAAAAAGTTGAAAAAGCTGTTGTTTCCCGAGCAGATGTACAGCAGACTCCCCTTCCGAAAATAAAGAATCGCAATCGCTATTTTTTTGATGGGCAAAATGGGGAATTTTTATTTGACCGGCCTTTAATAAAAGGCGTTCTCTGCATAGAGGACAAAAAAAGGATTGCTGTTTTTTTAATTTTTGCAGTTCATCCGGCGGAAGTTTTGACGTTAAATGGAATAATTGCTGTTGTTCGTTCATGGCGACGAGCATTTGCCTCGACTCCTTTTTATCCATCTTATTGAAATGCATAGTCTTTTTCAACTTATGAATAGTAACTATTTGAAACTTGCTTTTTCAAAGAGTTCCTTCCCATAGACCAATACAAAAAAGCCACCTAAACTCAGGTGGCTTTCGTAAACTGCTCTTCCTACTCAAAATACGTAATGATTGTTTCGAAGCAGTCTTCAGCAATGATTGTTTCCCCATACTCTTCAAGGCGATGCGCTGTAACTTTGGAAGCCTGTAAATATTCAGTACATAAAGCGATGATATTTCTCGCTTCCTGGCTTTCCAAATCTTTTAAATCTACATATAAATAGTAGTAGTCCTCCCATTTATACAACACAGACTCTATTCCTAAAGGTGCTGCGCGTTTTGCAAGAGGTATTAGTTCGTCAATATCTTTAAATCGGAATCGTGCGTTTTCAAGCGATTGTTCTTCCTCTTTTGCCGCTTTGCCAATCGCATTGAAAATCGATTCTTCCATTTCATTTAATTGATCTGATATATGAAGGTCATCTTCAAAGCTGCCGGGCATTGAAGAAGTTTCGGAGTCATTACCTACAGACGCGCGTGTAACAACGACTTCCAATCCACTTTCTGAAGCGTTAATATGAATCCAAATTGGACCATCTAAATCGAAATAATCATCTGTATTTATTTCACCAATGATATCCCAGAAAAGCTCTTCACCTTTTGCGCGATTGTACCAGATTTCTTCGCGTGTATAACCGCGGTCCTCGATATCACTATACGTAATAAATAATTTTAGCGTATTTTCATTAATGCGTTCGATGTCCATTAGACCTCAACTCCCTTCACAGTCATTGTATAGAACGTCGCTTTATTTCCAAGTGGCATACAATATGGCGTTCTATTGCATCGGAACCCAGATACTTTTAATATTAGAAGTATCTATAACTCTATTGTATGATGGATTGGATTAAAATGAAAAGGAAAAACATTATTCATCGTAAATTATTTGAATAATTGAAATTGTATTGCACGAAACACTTTAAATCAAGTCCTTAAGGTCTCTTTCTAATATGTTCTAAAATAAAAAAAAGATGCTACAATTGCACAATATGCATCCGTAACATCATGAGCGATCTATTTAATTAACCATGCGTTGGGCTTCTTGCAACTGGTACGCTCGTACTTTACGAGGCAGGAATCGACGAATTTCGTCTTCGTTATAACCGACTTGCAGACGTTTTTCATCTAAAATAATCGGACGACGTAATAGTCCCGGATATTCCTGAATAAGCTCATATAATCGTTGTAATGGCAATGTTTCAACATCGACATTCAACTTCTGGAAAATTTTCGAACGTGTTGAGATAATTTCATCGGTACCATCTTCTGTCATTCGTAAAATCTCTTTGATTTCACTGATTGTAAGTGGCTCGGAAAAAATGTTGCGTTCTGTATATGGGATATCATGTTCCTCTAACCATGCTTTTGCTTTTCGACATGAAGTACAACTTGGTGAAGTAAATAATGTTACTAACATTGGCTCACTCCCTCTCTAATTGATTTCAATTCAATTGCTAGATGCTGCTCCTGTTAATATGGAAGCATAAATGTATAAGTAAAACTTAATTTAGAATTAATTTAATTTAAGATTCTGTACCCATTATACATGAATAACCCATGTTTGAATATACATTGTCAATAAATAATTCAAGTTACGTAATAAATTTTATTACGCATTTCTCTCTAATAAGCACCTTTTCTATAATTTTGTGCCATAACAAATTTTACCCATAAAATAGTAAAATAAAACGTATAGATTTCCGAAGTTTTTTCTCAATTATCAAATGTTAATTGAGAAAAAAGTCAGATAATATGGGGCGATTTCTTATAATATAATTAACTATTTACTACTATTTCCATTTCCATTTCATTTTATTCCTTTTTCTTTAAATAAAACAATTGCTTTCTTTTCATGAGTTACGTTATAATCCTTTCAAGATTATGAAAAACGATGACGAAGAGTAGTACATTTAATAAGAATGCCTAGAGAGTCTGTGGTTGGTGCAAACAGATCATTCGTTAAATGGAATGGACTTCCGAGTTAGCTTGATGAACGTTTCTATTAGTAGTCCAGCTCGTCGCCTTCACGTTACGAAGCAAAGTGGCCAATTAAGGCAAGCTGGGTGGTACCGCGGATTTTAACATCATTCGTCCCTTCTATTTTCGAATAGAGGACGCATGATGTTTTTTTATTTTCATTTGATTTGAAGGAGGAACACCCAATGAAAACAATCTTTTCAGGTGTACAACCAACAGGAACTATTACATTAGGGAACTATATCGGAGCCATCAAACAATTCCCAGCGCTACAGGAAGACAATAACGCCATTTATTGCATCGTGGATCAGCATGCCATTACTGTGCCACAGGATCGCCTGGAGCTTCGTAAAAACATTCGCTCATTGGCTGCAATGTATATTGCATGTGGCATTGACCCGAAAAAATCGATCTTATTTATACAGTCAGAAGTCCCTGCCCACGCACAAGCCGGCTGGATGTTGCAATGTGTCGCATCAATCGGTGAATTGGAACGTATGACACAGTTCAAAGACAAATCAACAGGTAAAGAATCCGTTTCTGCCGCACTTTTAACATACCCGCCATTAATGGCTGCCGATATTCTTCTGTACAATACAGATATCGTACCGGTTGGCGAAGACCAAAAGCAGCATATTGAGTTAACGCGCGATTTGGCTGAACGATTTAATAAGCGGTACAATGATGTTTTAACGATTCCTGATATTCAATTGCCGAAAGAAGGCGCCCGTATCAAATCATTGCAGGAACCAACGAAAAAAATGTCAAAATCAGATACAAACTCTAAAGCGACGATCCGCCTGCTTGATACAGCTAAAGAAATCGAAAAGAAAATCAAATCGGCTGTAACGGATTCTGAGGGAATCGTTAAGTTCGATATTGAAAACAAACCGGGTGTATCAAACTTACTTATCATTGAATCTGCCTTATCCGGAACAGCAATTGCAGATTTGGAAGCGAAGTATGAAGGCAAAGGCTATGGTGATTTTAAAGCTGGAGTAGCACAGGCTGTTATCGACCACTTAACACCAATTCAGGAACGCTATTATGCACTGATTGACTCACCGGAACTTGATGAAATTTTGGATGAGGGTGCAGTAAAAGCGAATGCCATTGCCTCTAAAACGCTCAAGAAAATGGAGAACGCGATGGGCTTAGGCCGTAAACGACGCTAATCATACCGCCTATCGCAACAAGCAGCATATACAACTCTGCTCCATGTACAATGTACATTAATACAGCATGCCATGAATAACCGAGCGTGCGGTAATTCAAGTACAAAATCATATTACTGATCGACATGACACTGAGCCCATAAAAAAATAAAAAAAGTACGAAACGTGTCAAAACACCATCCTTCGTACAACTATACGAAAAACGAACGTGCGATAGAAGAAGCACGTTCGTTTTTTATTATTATTAATCTGTAAATTTTTTGAATAGTAAACAAGCATTATGCCCGCCGAAACCAAGTGAGTTGCTTAACGCATATTCCACTTCTGCTTTTCTTGCGGCATTTGGTACATAGTCCAGATCACATTCCGGATCCGGTTCATGTAAATTCATAGTTGGCGGTAAAATACCTTCCTTCAATGCCAGTACCGTGAAGATCGCTTCAATACCACCCGCTGCCCCTAATAAATGGCCAGTCATACTTTTCGTTGAGCTCATCGCCAACTTATAGGCATGGTCACCAAACACTGTTTTAACTGCCTGCGTTTCGAATAAGTCATTATATGGTGTACTCGTACCGTGTGCGTTAATATAACCCACTCGGTCAGGTGATACTTGTGCATCATCGATTGCCATTTGCATTGCACGTGCTGCACCTTCACCATTTGGAGCCGGTGCTGTAATATGGTGGGCATCCCCTGTCGAACCATACCCAACTACTTCACCGTAAATTTTTGCACCGCGCGCTTTTGCATGTTCATACTCTTCCAGAATTAAAATCCCTGCACCTTCGCCAATAACGAAGCCGTCACGGTTTTTATCGAATGGACGTGATGCAGTTGCCGTATCCGGATTCAATGATAATGCTGTGTTTGCACAAAAGCCTGCTACCGCCATTGTGACGATTGGCGCCTCTGCTCCACCTGTAATCATGACATCCGCGTCGCCACGCTCAATTACTTTAAATGCGTCACCAATCGAGTTTGTTCCCGATGCACATGCCGTTACGGAACAAGAGTTTACCCCTTTTGCACCAAGATAAATCGAAACTTGTCCAGAAGCCATATCCGGAATCATCATCGGCACGAAAAACGGACTTACACGGCGTACACCGCGTTCCTGGAAAGTTAAAAACTGCTGTTCATGTGTTTCCATTCCGCCGATACCTGAACCGATCCATACACCTACACGCGGCGCCATTTCTTCAGTAATCGTCAAGTTGGCATCTTTTGCGGCCATCATGGAAGCAGCGATCGCATAATGTGTAAAGCGGTCCATTTTGCGTGCTTCTTTCTTCTCGATATAATCTTCTATATTAAAATCTCTTACTTCTGCAGCTACAGAAACTGGAAATTTACTCACATCTACACGTGTTAATGGTCCAATACCAGACTTGCCTGCAATTACATTTTCCCATGCCTGCTCTGCACTGTTTCCTACTGGCGATACTGCACCGATTCCTGTAACAACAACTCTTCTTTTCTCCATTATTTAACACCCTTTTCTAAGTTAAGTTCTTTCCTATTTAAAGGTTTATTTTCAATTCCGTTCGGGGGCAGGACACGAATCCGTTGCCACAGGACGTGACGATTTTAGTATTCGTTCTTTCCCCCACATTCACGTTCTTATTTACCCCACTTTAACGCAAGTGCGCCCCATGTAAGGCCTCCGCCGAAACCTACTAAAACAACGATATCATCATCTTTGATTTTCCCTGATTCCAAATCTTCTACGATTGAAATACCGATTGAAGCGGCAGATGTATTCCCGTATTTCTGGATTGTTTTCGACATTTTTTCCTCTGGTAATTCTAGACGTTCTCTTGCGGCTTCCATAATGCGGATGTTCGCCTGATGCGGTACTAAATAATCGACATCTTCCTTCGTCAGGCCAGCCTTTTCGAGTACATTTACGGCAGATTCGCCCATTTGACGAACAGCAAATTTAAATACTTCACGACCGTTCATTGTAATATGATTTTCAGGATTTAAATAAAGATGCTTTCCACCTGTTCCGTCAGCTCCAAGTTCGAACGATAAAATTCCGCGCCCTTCCGAAACTTTGCCGAGAATCGCCGCACTTGCGCCATCTCCAAATAGAACAGCTGTGTTGCGGTCATCCCAATCCACAATTTTCGACAGTTTTTCAACACCTACTACTAATACATATTCATAGCTATTGCTCTCAATAAATTGTTTTGCAATGGCCGTTCCATAAATAAATCCTGAGCACGCAGCGGACACGTCCATCGCACCACATCCCGAAATTCCAAGTCGCTCTTGAATTTGGCACGCCACACCCGGGAAATTCTGATCCTGTGTAACTGTTGCAACGATGATAAGGCCGATTTGATCCGGTGTAATCCCTGCATTTTCGATCGCTTGCACTGCTGCTTTATATGCTAAATCCGATGTTTCTTCATTCTCGGCGATAAAACGGTTTTCAATTCCTGTACGAGAACGAATCCACTCATCTGATGTATCCAATACTTTTTCAAAATCTTTATTTGCTATAGCTTTTTCCGGAACATATTTCCCCATCCCTATAATACCGGCATTCATATAATAGCCCCCTTGTTTTTCATCACTCAAAAAATATAACTAATTATTAGTAGTTGGTACTAATTATAGAGCATAATTATTTTGAACACAATTAAAATTTCTGGAAAACGAGGGATTAGGGATTTATACATGTTTTTTGTTCGAATAAAATGGCTATACTATTTGTTAACACATCTTCATGAAATTTAATGGCTGATGAAGTTTTTTCGGTTCGTTTCTTACATTTAATGTTAAAGGGCAAATGGACAAAATCGTTCAAATATTAGACATACAGCTTCCAGCTAATTTCCCCATTTTCCTTGTTAAATCCTACTTAAAAAAGCAATAAAAACAAGCATTTATGACAACTTCAAGAATAATTTGATTCGCCCTTTTAATTTGATGAATGCTTGTGGTATGATATTGAAGATGTAATTTCACAATAACGTTATAAATAAGTTCAATGAGGTGAATTTGATGCAATATATCATTACGTTCTTTTGGTCATTCTTATTAGTTTCAATGCTAAACTATGTAGTAAGTTCTGTATTAAGTGTAGATTTTAACTTCATGAATGGCGTAATCGTATCATTAGTATTCAGCGTATTAGTTATTATTATCGCTGCAATCATTCCAAACGAATCAACTCCAGAAACAGAAGCAGAGCATCACTAATAGATAACAAGGGGCTGTCCGGTAAAACTACTGGACAGCCCCTTGTTATTTTCGCCTATTTTGAAGGTGCGCGGATTTTAATAGAAGACTTTTAACTTATTTTAGAAGGTTTGTATATCTTTTTAGACAAATCGACCCGTTTATTTGAACAGTTGCACTGCTTATTAGAATAAAGGGCATTTATATTAGAACTTCCGTCTTTTATTGGAACTTTTTCATTTTTATTAGAACATCATTCAGCTTTATTAGAACATCCCACGCAAAAAAGCTTGTACGCATTCACGTACAAGCTTTCATCACACTTAATTTGTTTTTATGACTAACTCTTCATTTTCCAGTTTAATCGATAAGCTTCCGCCCGCTGTAACTTCACCTTTTAACAGCTCACGGGCAACGATTGTTTCCAAATGGCGTTGGACGAAGCGTTTAAGCGGACGTGCACCAAACTGCGGATCAATCCCGTGCTTCACAATCCAGTCTACCACTTCCCCATCAACAGACAATGTAATTTCCTGTTCTGCGACCCGATCTTGAAGCTGTTTTACATATTTCCAGGCAATTTTATGGAAGTGCTCATTCGATAATGCATGGAACATAATAATATCATCCATCCGGTTTAACAACTCCGGCTTAAAGTGCTGGCGCAATGCCGCTTGGACAAGCTGTTCCACTTCTTCTGACGCTTCCAGTAAAAACTGTGAGCCGATATTGGATGTCAAGATGATAACGGTATTCGTAAAGTTGACGATCCGTCCTTGGCTATCGGTAATACGGCCATCATCAAGTACTTGCAGTAAAATATTCGCAACATCCGGATGCGCCTTTTCGATTTCATCCAGCAGAACAACAGAATATGGATTACGGCGAACCGCTTCTGTCAGCTGACCGCCTTCTTCATAGCCAATATAGCCTGGAGGAGCTCCGACTAGCCGTGATACAGAATGTTTCTCCATATACTCGCTCATATCAATGCGGATAAAATGGTCTTCTGAATCAAACAGTTGTGCCGCCAATGCTTTTGCCAGTTCCGTTTTCCCGACACCTGTTGGACCGAGGAACAGGAAGCTTCCGATCGGCTTATTCGGGTCTTTAATACCGGAACGCGCACGCCAAACGGCTTCCGTCACATAAGTTACCGCATCGTCCTGACCAACTACCCGTTCATGCAAAGTATCTTTTAAACGGAGCAGTTTTTCACGTTCACCTTCAACAAGTTTCGTTACCGGAATACCTGTCCAGCGTGAAATTATTTTAGCGATTTCTTCTTCGGTTACCTCTTCACGCAGCATCCGGTTTCCTTCCGACTGTTTCAGCTGCAGTTCCAGTTCGGCGATTTCCTTTTCCAGCTGCGGTATTTTACTGTATTGAAGCTCACTTGCCCGCGCTAAATTACTGCCGGAAATAAATAAGTCATCGCGCTCGGCTTCCATTTTTTTCAGTTCATCTTTTTTGTCACGAACGATTTGCAGGCCGTTTTTCTCGAGTTCCCACTGTTCCTTCATTGACTTGATCGATACTTCCAATGTATCTATTTCATCTGTAATCATTTCCAGACGTTTTTTACTCGCATCGTCTTTTTCTTTTTTCAGTGCCTGCTGCTCAATTTTAAGCTGTGTCAGGCGGCGTGATAACTGATCCAGTTCCTGCGGCATTGAATCGATTTCAATGCGGATCATTGCACATGCTTCATCGACAAGATCAATTGCTTTATCCGGTAAAAAGCGGTCGGTAATGTAACGGTTTGCCAGTTGAGCCGCTGCAATAATCGCACGGTCATGTATGCGAACACCACGGTGATGTTCTTCAAAACGGTCTTTTATTCCGCGTAAAATAGAAACCGTATCTTCAATAGAAGGTTCTCGCACCATTACTTGCTGGAAGCGGCGTTCCAATGCAGGGTCTTTCTCAATATACATACGGTATTCATCCAATGTTGTTGCTCCAATACAATGCAGTTCACCACGTGCAAGCATTGGTTTCAGCATATTTCCCGCATCCATTGCTCCGTCCGTTTTCCCTGCACCGACAATTGTATGGATTTCATCGATGAATAAAATGATTCGCCCATCGGATTCCTTCACTTGCTTTAATACAGATTTCAGCCGCTCTTCAAACTGCCCGCGATACGATGCCCCTGCAATCAGTGCGCTCATATCCAGTTCATAAAGCTCTGCATCCTTCAATCCTTCCGGAACATCCTGTCTAACAATTCGTTGTGCCAGTCCTTCGACAATTGCTGTTTTACCAACACCCGGCTCACCGATGAGGACAGGGTTGTTTTTTGTTTTACGTGACAGAATACGAATGACGTTCCGGATTTCCTCATCTCGTCCAATAACCGGATCCATCTTACCGTGTTTTACTTGTTCAATTAAGTTGCGTCCAAACTGTTCTAATGGCGGACGATTATCTTGTGTTTGGTTAAATTGCATAGAGTGCACCCTTTCCTTTAGTTTGACCTTTTTTGATTAATTTAATTATAAGTCAAAGATGGTCAAACAACAAATAATTACGCCCTGTTTTCTTCGTAAAAGTTCTAAAAAAAATCGATCACTTTGCCTATATGCAAAATGACCGAATTTCAATTTATTTATTCACTTCTTATTAACGAATGCCTAATGCCATTTTTGCATAGCGGGACATATTGTCTTTAGACCATGCCGGTTGCCATACGATATCAACTTTTACTTCTTTAATTTCCGGTAATTCGCTAAGTGCCGTTGTTACTTGGTCAACGATAACCGGTGCAAGCGGACAGCCCATTGATGTTAATGTCATTGTAACAGTTGCTAAGCCCTCATCTGTTAAATCCACTTCATATACTAAGCCTAAGTTGACGATATCAATGCCTAACTCAGGGTCAATTACGTTTTCCAATGCACCTAACATACTTTCTTTCATATCGTGATCAATTGCCATTTTAAATTTCCCCTTTCGCCTTGGTGTTATTGTTTATCATAGCAGAACGTATCCTTTATGCCAAACAATGCGCCATAAATTGCGTGACTTGCAAAATCCCGTTTCTCGATACCGCATGCCCAGCTTTTCGTTCTGCCAAATAAGTAATATGTTCTGCTTTTTTTTCTTTTTCCAGTTGTTCAATATAATCTCGGCTCATATGATAAGGAACGACCGTATCACGCTCCCCATGCCAGAAAATAATCGGTTTGTTCGCCCATAATTCCTCATGCTGCTCCATATCGAATTTTTGCAGCATTTGAATCAGGCCAGATTGCTGTTCTTCGGATAGCGGGAATGTTACGCCTTTTTGCTTTAAATCCTCTACTTGATGGAGTGCCAGTTTCGTGTAGCTTGTCGTTCCCATGCAAATACCTGCTGTTTCAATCCATGGATAGATCGCTAAACAACCCGATGTTACAATGCCGCCCATTGAAGTTCCGGCAATGCCAACCTTATTTCCTGCCAAGTTTTTCAGCTTCAATTCTTCATAAATAGTATGTACTTCTTCCACTGACTTTAATACAATTTTCCAGAAGTTAAAGTTCATCTGGTCTTCCGTCAATTCATTCGAGCGCTCACCATGCATTAATGCATCCGGCAGTATAACACGTACACCTCGTTGCACAAACTGATAAGCGTAATGTAAATTATGTTCCTTTGCGCTCATAAAACCATGAAGAAAAATAACGACCGGTGTTTGCTCATCCATCGTTTCATCATATACATGCAGTAATGGAATGGACTTCCATTGTTCTTGATCTACTATCAAATTTCTCACCTCTTTGTTTACATTAGCAAAAATTGGTCGATGTTTCAAAACTTTGACGAATGCTATTTTTGCACGTTACAATTATACCCAGGCTAAAGGAGGCTTACTCTTATGAACGAACATTTAATTGTATTAGATTTAGACGGCACTTTATTGACGGACGAGAAAAAGATTTCTGCGCTGACAAAGGAAACTTTGTTGAAAGCAAAAGAAGCTGGTCATCAGGTGATGATTGCGACAGGACGTCCGTATCGTGCGAGTCAGCTTTATTATCAGGAGCTGAGTTTAACAACTCCGATTGTCAATTTCAACGGAGCCCTCATCCACCATCCTAAAAATCCAATGTGGAAACCCATTCATACAACAGTGGATTTGAGTGTAGTCCACGATGTTGTAGAATCCGTTCATAAATATGAATATGATAACTTAATCGCCGAAGTGATGGATGACGTATATCTCCATCGTGAAGACGAAGGTGTGCTTCAGTTGCTGCATATGGGCAACCCGACTATTTTAACCGGCGATCTAAAAGATATATTAAAGGAAGACCCGACAAGTTTGCTTATTCAAGCCGATGATGTAAATACACCGATCATCCGCCAACATTTACAGGATGTTCATGCTGAACTGATTGAGCATCGCCGTTGGGGAGCGCCATTCCCGATTATTGAAATTGTCCATAAAGGGTTGAGTAAAGCAGTAGGCATTGACTATATTGCAAAAGAAATGGGCATTCCGCGCGATCGTATCATTGCATTTGGCGATGAGGACAACGACATGGAAATGATTGAATATGCAGGCGTTGGTGTTGCGATGAGTAACGGTATTGACGATTTGAAATCTATCGCCAATGAAATTACACTATCGAACAATGAAGACGGCATCGGGAAATTCCTGCAAGACCGCTTAAAACTGTAATAAACTAGAAAAAACCTGGCAAAGCATAGTGTCTGCTTTTCCAGGCTTTTTTACTATTGTGCTGAATTCTCGGCACGGCGTTTTTTTCCGCGTTTCATAATCGCTATCATAAATGCTGTGTACAGCACAACAACTAACCCAAGCGCCACAATGTAGGATGTGTTAATGCCACGCGCATCAATCACCTGGTACACTTCCACCATTTCACGGTCTAAAATAATGGCATAGTTGCCGTCCTTATTTTCACGGATAATTTCACTGTTGAACATCCCGCGAACTTCTTTTCCCTCACCTAGCTCAGCGACAGGAATATGCACACGTTTTGTTTTACTACTATTATTAATGACAACAATCCATGTTTCTTCATCGGATTTGCGTTCAAATACAACATAGCCGTCTTCATTTTCAAGCCATTTAAATTCCCCGTTACGTAAAGTGTCGGAATCATTTCGCAATGACTGAAGTTTTCCGACATAATCGGCTAGTTCCGAGTCCGTTTTAAAATTGTAGTACTGGTGCGCTTCAACACCGGCTTCCCCGTTCATTGCAATTTCAGATCCATATTGTACAACCGGCACACCAGGAAGTAATAGCGTGCTCGCAATGGAAATTTTACTGCGTGTCGGAGGATACATCCCTTCCTCTGTTGCCGCCAATGTAAAGCGGTCCGACCAGATTGTATCGGTCATCGATAAAACCGGCGTTCCCGATAGCATTTCCTCGATATGAGGCTCCAGTACTGTTGTATTTAAATCAACATTTTTAAATGCATTCGTGAAGTTAGTCGCTGTATCACTATAAAATTTCGCGTCAAAATCAGCGTCACTTTCTGCATTCGCAATTACATAGGCACCTGCTGCTTTTAACTGCTCGATAAAGCGATTTAAAAAAGCAGTATCGGCTTGTTCAATATTCGTCAATCGAACCCCGTCTAGTTTATATGTATCTACAAATTGTACAGCGCTGTTGATCAGCTCATTCTGTACCTCTTCATTCGTTAGGTCCCACTGGATTTTCCCATCATTTTCAGATGCCACAAATCCTTGTTTTTCTGCAAGTTCATGGTTTGGACTCACATTGGAAATCGGGAAATCCACCATTATTTTAACATCGCGTTTTTGATAAGCCTCGACCATTTTTTTAAATTCATCGGCTGTACCAAAACGGTGGTCAAACATTGTATAGCTCGTCGGCATCGAGCCATCATATTTTTCAGTCTCAAATACAGAGCCAATTGACAGCATTGTATAGCCCATATTTGCTACATAATCGATTTTCTTCAGCAATCCATTGAAATCCCCGCCCGCAAACATCGTCGGGTCTTGCGCATTTACTGCATCATCATCATTTTTACCGGTACCGTTAAAGAAACGGTCCACTAAAACATCATATATACTTTCATCTGCAATCGTACGCTCTTCCGCATTTGCAACAGCAGCAACTGACAATGAAGTCGAAAGCAGCACACCCGCAGCTAATGTACGAAACCATTTATTAAATCCCATTCATTTCCCTCTCTTTCATATACAGTCCATCGTCATTTTACCAAAAAAGATATAAACGTAGCTACCTTAAATAGTTATTTATAGGAAATTCGACAAATACGTGTCAGAAATGTGTATGAAGGGATTGATTTAGCTAAAAATTGAAGGCGCGTTGTTTTTAAATAGAGGATTGTATGTAAAACGTGGAGCCGAAAAAGTGGAACTTCCTTGATATAATGTGGAACGATTCTCCACATAGGTAGAACAAATCGCGGGAAATGTAGAAACTGCGGGGATAGTAGAACTTTATAGGTGAAATGTGGAACGTTGGGTCAGCAAAGTAGAACACTCACGACCTAATGTAGAACTTTTTCTCGTCAAAAGTAGAACGAATACATCTGAATGTAGAACACCCGGAGCTATTAGAACTTTCAGGATAAAATGTGGAAAGAGGAAACGGAAAGGTAGAACCTTTCCTCTATAAAGTAGAACGTCTCTCCCCTAAAGTAGAACAAAACACTACATAAGTAGAACGTTTCCCCGTAAAAGTAGAATCCACCCTTCTCCATACAAAAAAGCGTGTAAAAAGCCACTTCAACTTTTAACACGCTTCAATCTTTATTAGAAGTTTACACCGATACCCATGCTTAAGCCTAAGTATAATGTAATTAATAGAACGATACTGAACAGTACCCAGAACATATTGACAGATTTGCCTTTGCTTTTGCGTACTAATACCATTTCCATAAAGCCGATTACTAAGATACCAAATAATACTTTCATATCATAGTTCATGCCGCTTTCAGGAATTTTATCGCGCCACTCAAGGAATAAAGACAATCCTGTAACGATTACTAAAATGTACATTAAACGTAAGATCATGTGTACTGCTTTCAACTTTTTACCGGATAATGCAGCAATAAAGAATAATATTAATGCGATTGCCCAAGTCGTAATGTGCAAATGTGTCGTACTAGTTAAAAAATCCACGAATTTTCCACCTCTTCTATTTTTCTCTACAGGCATATCCTACCATGTAAAGCCCTCTAAATTCAATTGAATCTTCCAAGTTCAACGAGTTGTCATAAAAAAGCTAAATTTCTATGCAAAAAAGGCAGTAGATTTTCTTAACAATGAAAATCTACTGCCTATTAATATCGGAAACTAGTAATCCGTCATTATAAAACTATTAAGCAAATCGGTTTGCTAAAGTCCCGATTCCTTCAATTGCAATTTTCACTTCATCGCCTGCTTTTAAGAATTGAGGCGGATTCATCCCTTTTCCAACTCCAGCCGGCGTACCTGTTAAAATAACATCGCCCGGCTCAAGCGTTACATATTTTGAAACGGTCTCAATAATTTCCGAAACTGAGAACAGCATATCTTTCGTCGATCCATTTTGGCGTACTTCACCATTAACTTTCGTCACAATGGATAATGCATGCGGATCAGGAATTTCATCTTTCGTTACTAAATACGGCCCCATCGGACAGCTGCCTTCCAAACTTTTGCCTAAGAAGAATTGTTTATGTTTCTCCTGTGCATCACGCGCTGTAATGTCATTGGCAATTGTATAACCGAACACATAGTCAAATGCCATTGCTTTCGGAACATTTTTTCCGCGCTTGCCGATTACGACAGCTAACTCCCCTTCATAATCCAGGGAATCCGTTACATCTGCATGCACAGGTAATGTCGATTCATCCGGCGCAATTGCAGTTGGCGACTTCGTAAAGACAACGATATGTTCAGGTGCCTTTTCTGCACCCATTTCACGGGCATGATCACTGTAATTTTTACCAACACATAAAATATTTTTCGGTGTACGAGGAACTGGCGACAGCCATTCAATATCAGAATAAGCCAGTTTAAACTGAGCGCCATCTTCATGATTTTGAGCTGCCTCTACTAATTTACGAACTTGCTCAACAAATTCGTAGCCATGTGCAATCCCGTCAATAATTGTTTTCGGAAAGTCTTTTAGTACATTAAGTTGGTTTTGGATTTCGATTACATCCCAAACTGCCTCTTCTTTTTTCACTTTTGGGCCAAACTTTACTTGTTCGTTTACTTTAAATGATAACAATTTCATAACGTGGAGCACTCCTTCTGTTTTTTTACATCATACATTAAAACATAAACAATTACCTTACTTTTCTGACAAAAAGGGACTTAATTCGTAAAACTAAGTGTTCGGTGCATAAAATTTTGTACAGTACCGCATTCTTTGTTCACGATTCACGTTTCGCAGGTTTACCGTAAGTAAATCTTTTCAGCAATGCTTCAATCGGCCCTTGTTTATATTTCGAGAAGTAGATTTCCGCAATTAATACTTGGATGACGAAAATTCCGACCGCCATATAAATGCCCATTTGCACATCCACTTTCCCGTATAAACCAAAGCCCCAATTGTAGAAAAGCACCGTACAAATAACAGACTGCATCAGATAGAGCGTAAGAGACATACGGCCAGCCTTTGCAATCGGCGACAGCAGTTTTACAATGAACGGCAATTGTGTCAGCAATGTAATCGCCGCCATATAACCAATCGCCAATAATGGACCGCCAATATAAACTTGCAAGTATTCATTGCCGAGTGTTTGATCACCGGCTATCGGCAAGCTCTTCATATAAAGTCCGCCGCCAATACCAGCAACAGCTAAAATCACCCATATGATGATTTTTTCTTTTGCCCGCTCGATCAGACGCCATTTGGCAAGTGCCGCACCAAACAGCATATAGGGTAATATCGTAAATAGAGACGAAATCCACATCATGACACTCATCTGAATCGATAAGTCATCAAGACGCTGCATGAATGCATCCGTCCAGTTTCCGATACCGTATGCTGTTAAGGCACTTTGAATTGCTTCAATATCGACAGAGAAGCTATCTGTTGATGCGTTAAAAAAACCTGCCGCGACATATAAACTTAAGTTGAAACCATGATACAAAGCATTCACCGCAACTGCCACAAGCAGGAGCCATTTTGCCTTCATACGAATTAGTGCAATTAAAAACACTCCACAAAATGCGTATGTTGCCAAAATATCGCCCCACCAAATAACAATCGCATGGAACATCCCGATGCAAAATAACAAAATTAAACGTTTCGGCGCAAACCGGTAAAAATCTGCCCCCGTATTATTTGCTTTTATATATTGCATCGCTAATCCATACCCGAACAGCATAGAAAATAACGGATAGAAGCTGCTTTGCACATAAATATCCAAAAGCTGCTGGAGTACTATATCCTGAACTTCATTAAACCAGCTGCTCAAATCCGCAATATGCGGCATCGGTAAATAAAATCCGAACATATTCACTAATAAGATGCCGAGTAAACTTACCCCGCGCAATATATCAAGTGTTGCAACACGTTCGTTCGTACCTACTGGGCGAAAATCCACCGTCAATCCCCCTAATCTATTTTCACTTCTTGTCCAATACTGTATAAATATAAAATGCGTTCATTTATTTCAATGCGCTTAATTGATTGGACAGCATGCTGATAATAGTTTAATTGAATTTGGTACGACTTTGTCATTTTTTGTTTAATTTTCTCAAAATCGCCTAATAAATACTGTTCGATATAATCCGTCTTATAATCAAGAAGCACCCAGTTACCGTGTTCATCTTCAAAAATGCAGTCGATGACACCCTGTACAATTTGGGCATCTCCTTCCTCATCTTTCAAACTAAGTGTAAACGGCTCTTCTCTTAATACTTGCTTCGCTTTTTTAAAACGCTCACCGACCTCTGTTTGGAAAAAGGCAAATATTTTTTCCGCTGAAACGGCATCTGCTTCAATTTGCTGCAACAGCTTACGTTCTACAAGCGACTGGATATAACTTCCCGTCTCTTCAATTGATGCAAACCCTTGCTGCGGGATATGCTGCATAACGGCATGGACAGCTGTACCGACTTCGGTTGCCGAAAGCTTCCGTTCTTTTTTCCCTTTCAGCATAAAGCTTGGTACATCGGTTTTTACATAACGCTTCGCTTCCATATTGTAAAGCTGCTCTTCTTCCATACGCTGCAAACTTTCAAGACGTTTTTGCTCCGATACCGATGTCTTTGATTTCTTTGTTACTGCATTTGCATATGGATACGGTGTTGTGAAGCGTTTCGCCAAGAGCTGAACCAGATCTTCATTCACGGTCTGTTCAACCACTTCCTGCTCCACCGTTTCCGCTTCATTGGCAAGCAAATAATCATAGTTCGGAATGATACGTACTGTCCATTTTTCTGTTGTTGCCGCTTCATTCGAATAACCATAATTGGCAAACAGGAAATCGTTATGGCGTGCAACAGCCGGACCGACCCAGCTTAAATAGCTGTTCGCTTTTGAACGAATATAAGCCGGGAGCACTGTCTCCTCCAATTCCTGATAAAATGCCCATTCTTCCTTCTGCTTTTCCCAGTCTTTAATCGAGCCGACTAAAATGAGGCGCTCTTTCGCACGGGTCATCGCTACGTATAAGACGCGCATTTCCTCTGCCTTCATTTTCGCGAGCTTTTTTTCCTTCACATATAAGTGCGGTAACGATGTCGAAATGATATTTAAATCCGGATTCACCGATTTTATCGCCAAACCGAAATCCTGATCGAAAATATAACGGCTGCCTAAATCTTTCGTATTGAATGTACGGCTCATCCCCGCTACAAATACGACTGGATATTCCAATCCTTTTGATTTGTGGATTGTAAGTAATGTAACGACATCATCGGCTTCACTTGTTGATTTGGCAATTCCTAAATCATCTCCGCGTGAACTCATGCGGTCGATAAATCGCAGGAAGCGGAATAATCCGCGGAATGAGGATTTTTCATAGCTTAATGCACGATCATGCAATGCCCGCAAGTTCGCCTGACGCTGCTTGCCGTTCGCCATCGCCCCAACCATTTCGTAATAATTCGTATCTAAATATACTTGCCATACTAAATCGGCCAATGCCCCATGACGAGAGAACTGGCGCCATTTCTGATGCATCGTAAAGAACTTATCAAGCTTCGCCTCTGTTTCGATCGGCATGTCACCCGCTGCTTCTTCTTTATACTGCTTTAATGCCTCATAAAAAGGGACTTTCCCGTTAATTAGGCGGATTTTCGCCAGTTCATTTTCCGTTAACCCGATAAACGGTGCACGCAGTACGGAAGCGAGCGGAATATCCTGATACGGATTGTCGATGACTTTTAATGTGTTGATCATAATCATTACTTCAAGCGATTCAAAATAACCGCCATCTGTTTCGGCATAGAGCGGCAGGCCGGCCAGTTTAAATTCCTCTGCGAACGTCGTATACCAAGTACGGGAACGCATCAATACGACGATATCGCGGTAGCTGACCGGACGCATCGATTTCGTTTTCGGATTGTATACTTGTCCGCCATGATCGACTAAATCACGGATGCGCTGAATAATGTAGCGTGCTTCCTGTTGTGCAGCGCTGATGCTTTCTTCCTCAGAACCGTCTTCACTTCCCGGAATAATTTGCGCTTTTGAATCACCTTCCAGTAAAACTAATTCAATCGGCACTTGCTGCTCATCATAGCTCGCTCCGAATTTAAGTTTTGCCTGTTCATCGTATGCAATCTCGCCGACTTCTTCATCCATGATTTGCTCAAATACATAATTCGTACCTTCCAGCACTTCCGAACGACTGCGGAAATTGGCATTTAAGTCAATTTTCATTCCCGTGCCGGAAGGGTCCTCTTCAAATCGCTTATATTTATCAAGGAAAAGGCGCGGTTCTGCAAGACGGAATGCGTATATACTTTGTTTCACATCGCCGACCATGAACATATTCCCATCCTGTTCGCCGCCGTTTTTCACAAGCTGCAAAATTGTTTCCTGCAAGAAATTGAATATGGATAGGTAAGCCTTTGAAGTTATCTCCAGCTTTTCCCCCCATTCACACCGTACGTGAGAGTTTCCCCTCATACGGCGTTCCATCAATTATGAATCTTTAAACTAATATTTTATTTCCAGCCATAACTCGAAGTTTATTTACTTTGTCTCTACTTTCTTGTGTCAGTCTTGCTAATTGAAGATATTTTTCAATCGTCTCTTCATTTGTTGCGTGAATCAGTTTATGGACCAATTTAGTTATATAAACTAAGTTATTATAATCATCTTTTCCACCCAATGCTCTTGGCTTCTTATGATGTAATTCCATATTATTTAGAAGAAGTGGCTCACCTGTAACGAAACATATCCCCTTTTGAGCGATATATTTTGAGATGCGATTGTCATTATACTCAATACTTTGATTAATTACAGGATTTTTTACTAGGTGCCTAATAATTCCTTCTGATACTGACTTCTGTGTTTTGTGTACGAGACTTCTACCTTCAATCGTGTAGTTGTTTATTTCTTGCGTAAAGTTCTTCGGGTTTTTATGCTTCACACCATCAATTGGGAAGATGGCTACTTTGGCTACGAAAATTATCTTTTTGCCTAAGTAGTCTTTATAATGTGTTTCATAGTATTTACTAATTTTCCCTTTTTCTGATGATACTCTGCTTAAACTGTTATATAAGGTTCGTTTGACAGAGAATGCAATTTCACTAAAATCCTTTGTTACCATTGTCGCCTGTCTGTAGAAGTTTTGGAGTCCTAATATTGTTGCGTTTAGTTTCGACACTTCTGAGGCGGTGGTATTTTTCTTAAGTCTTTTAATATTTTCTTTAATTTTTTGTTTTGCATTCTTTTTCGCCTTTTCAGTCATAAATGATTTTACAGTATGCTTTTTCTTGTTCCTTACTACTTTCATTTTAAATCCGAGGAACTCTGAAAAGTTTTTTCTTAAATTAATTACCTTCGATTTTTCCTTGCTAATCTCAAGATGCAGTCGCTCTTTTAACCACTTTTTAACGCCTTCAAATATTTTAAAAGCACTTTTATGGTCACGACAGAAGATTTTAAAGTCATCTGCGTATCGGACGATAAACATCTCTTTTAGGTCTGTACTAGATTTTAAAGTCCTGTATTTCAATGACCTATCTAGTCGCTTCTTGCCACTTATAATACGTTCTCTCTCATAGTTCTTTTCTGTTTCAAACGTTTCCCATTGGTCGCTTATCCACCAGTCCAACTCGTTTAAAACGATATTAGATAGTAGCGGCGATAAAATACCACCTTGTGGAGTGCCTATGTTTGGCTTACCTAGTCCCACAATTTCAGCTTTCAACAGTTTGCTAATGATAGAGATTACTTTTTTATCCTGAATGCCCATACTCCACATTTGTTTTAATAGCTTGCCATGATTGACGTTATCAAAGAATCCTTTGATGTCTATATCAACCACATAATGCAGCTTATTAAGATTGGCTAATGTAACTGCTCTTGAGTACGCGTGAAGTGTACCTCTATTTGGTCTAAATCCATAACTGTGATTATGGAATTTCGCTTCGCATATTGGTTCAAGAACTTGTTTAATACATTGCTGTATAATTCGGTCTTCAATTGTTGGGATTCCCAACGGTCTACTACCGCCATTAGCTTTTGGTATTTCTTTTCTTCTTATTTTGTGTGGAATAAAGTTCTCCATCCTTTTTCTAACATATTTGATGAGTTTTTCGGGTTCTTGATCACCGATAGTAATAATTGTTGATTCGTTTACACCTTTAGTGAGTGACCCTTTATTTTTCTTGATGTTTCTATATGCTAGTAAGATGTTTTCCCTATCTACTATGAGTTTGTAGAGATTTTTGAATTTCTTGTTGTTTTGACTATCTTTGTAAAGCTTGTCGAAGGTTTCTTGCATACCGTAATACTCATTATTTCGTAAAGACTGTCGTTTCAAAACTTTTTCGTTTGCTGTATCAGTCAACACTTTCACCACCATTTACGCGATTTGGTGATTGCATTTCTTTTAGTCATACGAGAACCTGATATTATAAAATATTGTTTTAGTTATTCATAAATTGACTAATGGCTATCCCTCCACCGCTTATTATCACGGCTTCAACGGTACTGTGCCATCACTTTCACTGACTTTAAATAGGGTTATAAATATCAGTTTTCCCCTATACCTCTTCATCGAGTGCAATCTCTCCAAGTAGCCAGCTTCCCACGTTCCAAGAAATCATATCTGTACATATAATACCTTTAGGTCATTCCTTTAGCCCTGTTAGCTTGATAGTGCCTGTAACACTATAAGGTGTTTCATAAAGACGAATTTTACTCCACCTCACTAACCCAACAATCAGTTGGTGTACCCTTTCGAATACCTATATCTCTAGAGCCGTACATTCGGAATTTCGTCAGTAAAGGATTTTTCCTCTACATTCTAACCATGGGTATTTTTATAGAACCCCAGCCTATCTACCGCACAAGATACCTCTATCTCGCTTTCCTTCTTTCGATTAGGGCAATATTCAGCTGACTTCACCGAGCTTATAACGTTCATATGATTGCACACATCAACGCTATTCGGAGGATTAGGTCGAGCCTTTCAGAGCGTTACCTCATCGTTCGACTCATCTGATTTCTTAGTTCTCCTAGCTATTGCTAGTGGCTAATCTTTTCAATTAGCAACGTGTCGCACCATCCTGATATTCATCGACAAGCACTTCTTTGAAACGCTTCTGGAAATTCAATGCCACATCGGACGGCTGGGGTGGATTTGACGTGCTTTCTTCATCTGTCAAAATCTCCAGCGCATAATGCTCCAAATCCGAAAAATCAAGCAGGCCGCGCTCTTGCTTCGCTTTTTTAAACGCTTCACTGTATTCAATCGTCAGTTTCACGAGTGTTTCCAAAATCGGCTTTGTCGCCGCCATTTCCTGAACATACAACTTAGGATGACGCGCAAAAAATGTTTCCTTTAAATCCGTAAGCATTTCTTTTGCCGTATCACGATGATTTTTCGCTACCGCATAAGTTTGCTTATCTTCCTCTGTATCCTTTTTCGTCAAAGGCTTGATCCGACCGAACTCAACTGCAGGGATCAGCTCATATGCCTGTTCCCATGAACCTTCCTCCATCGCTTCAAGTACATGCTTAACCCCTGTATATTCCGCTTCAAACAATGGCTTGTTTTTCTCTAAAGCAGGTGTAACGGTCATGATTTGCAATCCTTTTTCAAGCCGTGTGGCAATTTCTTTCAGACTCCCGATTATAAACGGACGCACTTCCTTCGCAATACCCAACTCATCAATCGGACTTTCCGGATCGATATCGTATTTCTCGGGCAATGCGCGCAGCCATTCATACGGGTTTGGCTGAACACGCGACACTTTATACATTTCCTGCAGCAACAGTTCAATTGCCTGGTCACTGCGGTCAGAGGCAAAGCTGTCGACTAATGTGTATAGCTCCTCTTTCGTAAACAATGTTTCCATATCACCCCGGTATGCCTTTTCAAGCACATCCATCAGTACATCATCTTGCAATAACGAAGCTTCTTCTGTACTTGCCAGACGGAAGCCCGGGTCCAGATCAATCGTGTATGCATATTCACGGCAAATTGATAAGCAGAAAGAATGCAGTGTTGAGATTTGCGCTTTGTTCAATAAACTTAACTGACGGCGCAGAAAATGGTTGCTCGGATTTTGGGCAAGTTCCTTTTCAAGCGCTTCCGCCATCCGGTTGCGCATTTCCGCAGCCGATGCATTTGTAAACGTTACAACGAGCAGCTCATCCACATCAATCCGCTTATCTTCAGGCGCCAATATCTTTTGGATCAGTCGCTCGATCAATACCGCTGTTTTCCCTGAACCGGCCGCTGCTGATACTAATATGTCATGGCCGGATGCGTAGATGGCTTTCCACTGCACATCTGTCCATTGAACATCACTCGGCTTCGCTGGAATTGTCATCTGCACATACCACCTTTTTAATGTTTTCAAATACTTCCTGTTCCGGCTGTTTCTTAATTTCATTGAAACTGTTGCCTGTTTCCGACTGGTCGAACTGGCAAACCGATTTAAAACTGCAATACGTACAAGCCTTTTGATTACCAAGGCTGTACGGCTTAATTTCCGTATTCCCGCGGTAAATTTCATTGCCTGCCTGACGGAATTTATAGTGTACGAACTCCTGCAGGTTTTCCATCTGTTCCTGTTCAATTACTTTTGAGGATCGGCTGTTAAATTCCGGGTTGTCTCCGCTTTTAAACGCGGCCGGTACGATAATTGACGATTTACTCGGCTCGAGTGACTGGTCCATCAATTGCGCCACTTCCACATCTTTTACCATATAGCCGCTCAACTTGAACTTTTCCTGACGCAGATTTTCCACACGGTCATACTGCTCATAGTCTTCTGTCGGAATGAGCGGATTGTGCACATGCAGGTAGAACATTCCCGCGGCCTGAACAATAATATTCTCCAGCTCCGATAAGTCCTGGATGAACTTCCCTTCCCGTGCGATAATCGGGATATTTTTCATCGCTACATCTAAATACGTCAACAGCTGCAGCGAAATCCCGTTATATACTTCTGTAAAATCAAGCTTGCGTCCGCTTGATTTATAATCGATCACACGCAAATACAGATTTTCCGCATCTTTATATGCATCAATCCGGTCAATTTGCCCGCGCACATACATTTTCCGGTTATGTTCCAGATCAATTTTCAGTGCTTCCAGCGGGTTACGGTCATCCTGTTCCGTATTTTTATCGTCGCGTTTCCCGAACGGCTTTTCATGGGCTATCGCTTTAAACTTCGACAGTTCACTTTGATTGATTAGCGCATAAATTGTACGTGCTACGATTTTCACAAGTTTCGTTTTAATATATTCAAAGCGGTGACTGCTTTTTAAAATACTGTACGAGAAATAGTCCGCCAGTTTTGAAATCGTTTCATCCGCCTTTTTATAGCATGCTACATATGTTGTAAGCGGAATCGATGGCTCTTTCTCGGATAAAATCGTCCGTATTGCCTCATGGAACAGATCACCCATCGCGAAGGTCTCGAGCTTGAATTCTGTACGCTCCTGCAGTTTCAGCCCGTAAGACACAAAATGTGAATACGGACAGCTGTAAAAGCGTTCAATACGCGATACACTTGCCAAAAAGTCTTCCCCATACAATGCAGTCGCTATATCTTCCGTTAACGGTTCTGCTTCATTCGTCGTATAGAGAGGTTTTTCCACGATGTTCAGTACATCTTTCCAGCGCGGTTCCCGTTCATAAAATGCTTTTAACGCCGCCCATTCTTCAGTAAGCGGACGTCGCTCATGCTGTGCCTGTTTAAGCTGGGTCATTAAGAAACCGATTGCCGGTGATGGGTGCTGTATATACTTGAGCACATTGTCTTTATGAAGCTCATCAAGCGGATCCATCGCAATTTGACGATGCGGCATTGTACGAACCGTTTTTTCCTCTGAAGTACCTTGGTTTTCGGTAATTTCAAACATGCTGTGCAGCCGGTTAATATAAAGTGAAGGAAGCTTGCTTTTACTTTCCTCATCCGCATTTGCATACGTAATATATAAATAGTCGGTCGATGAAGAAATCGCACGGTAAAACAGAAAACTTTCCTGCAGAAGTCGGCTTTTTATACCCGGTGCCAATTCCACATCAATTTTCTCAAATGTTTCACGCTCGTCATCAGAGAGAAGGCCACCCGCTTCCATACGCATCGGGTAGACCCCGTCATTAACACCGATGACGAAAATGGCCTTTTTGTTGTCAAAACGCGCAAACTCGACTGTCGATACGGTCACTTCATCCAATGTCGGCGGTACACTTGCAAACTCTAGTGTTTCATAGCCTTCATCCAAAATCTGTGCGACTTCTTCCAACGGCATAATTTTATCGCCGAACATCAAGTCAAATTGATCCAAAATATGAATCCAGCCATTCCAGGCTTGTTCATGCTCCAATGACTGATGGAGTGAATCAGCCTGCTCTTCCTGCTCCTGCATTTTCAGCAGTTTCTTATAAATATCAAGCTGTTCCATAAACTCATACAGTGCCACTACAATTTCACGGCCTGTTTTTTTACCTTTCAACCGGTTCTGCAATGCCAATACCGGTTCCCGGATTAAGTCACGTACGGATTTTAAAAGCTGCTCATGCTCCAGTTCGTCTTCTGTCTGAACCGCATTCACTTTTTCCAGCGATTTAAAACGGCGATAATGCCATACTTCATCTTTCATCCAGCGATCATGAACAATTCCTTTGGCGATGACGAAGTTTTCCAAAATGTCCGCTCTGTCCCGCATTGCGACCAAATTTGCTCCATAAGGGAAAAACAGATCGGTTTTAATGCTTCTGAAAACCGGCTCGTATTTCCAGTTCGTCGTAATAATCTCCAGTACAGATCGACTGAATTCAATCAATGGGTGGTAAAGCATCGCCCGCTTCTCATTTGAGAAAAACGGTATTTCGTATTGAGTAAAGGTCGTACCGATAATCGCATCGTATACATCCGCCTGGCGATACATTATTCCGATATCTTTATAGCGCAGCCCCTTTTCAAGAACGAGTTGTTTAATTTCCTGGGCAATACTTTGCACTTCTGCGCGCGGGTTTACACCTTCTAATATTTTCGCATGGCCCGTTGATTCGACTGGTTTATCGGTAATTTTGTCGAAGCAATGTTCAATATGCAGCAAGTCCCGATTTTTCGCACGGTAGTTTACTTCTAAATGGACACGTGGCTCCTCTTCAATATCAATTCCACGTTCGAACCGTAATTTTTGCAGTTCATTCTTTATTTTGTCATATGTCATCGCAGCCCGGTAAAACACGGAGCCTTCCAGTAAATCCATTTGCGGGTCTTCCATCGGGAGCACGATTGTAACACGCTTCGCATAAATAAGAAGCTCTTTTAAAATGGCCAATTCCTGTCCATTAAATGAAACAAACCCATCCAGGTAGATGTGGGTATTGCGCAAGCTTTCCATCTTCGGAATACGCTCAATTAAAAGCGGGAAGTAGCCATCGCCATCAATATATTCTGTCCCGATGCGCTCATGCAGCTGCTTTAAAATGATATTCAAATCATGCAATTTATGAAGCAGCACTTCACTTGCACCGTTTACTTTTAATGAATCGATCAGCGGGTCGATTGTTTCCACATCGATATGATATTGACTGAATTCCTTTAAAATCTGCTCGACTTCTTTTGTAAAACCGGGTTTACCCGCCGCACGTTTAAATAGTAGAAACTCTTCCTGATGTTCTTCCAAAATACGTCGTAACAGCATGCGGTACCCTGTGCCGTCAATACGTTCGTGGGCAATACCGCCTTCATTTTGCAGCACAAACCAGGCAAGCCTTTTGAATGTCATAACCTGTGCACGCATCATTCCTTCAATGTCATATTTCGTTGTCAGCTCATATTCCGTTGAAAACGACATTTGGTCAGGAACTAATATAAAAATTGGATGTCCAAATATATTTGTTTTTAAATCATCGACAATCTCACGGTGAATCAATGTTGTTTTCCCCGTACCTGCCCGTCCTGTAATAACTCGTAACGTCACCATTCCCACCTCACTTCTATTTCTTTCTTCTATTATAATATAAGAATACATGTTCGCGCATTAATTGCAATCATACAAAAAAGCCCTGCCTTTTCACTATTTGTAAAAAGCCAGGACTTCTAGTTTTTATTTATGTTTTCGCAAATTCCCGATTTCTCGTAAATCTCTTTCCACGCGCTTATTTAAAATCTTTTCAATCAGTTTGCCGATTCCCCAAATGATTAAAATAATTACAGCTGACATAATAAGTTTGACAGGAGAGGTTAAAATGTCACGCAGATCACTGCCTAAGTAGCTAATTAGAAAGATTAAAATAGGTTTTGAAATAAGAAGTGTCAAAAAATAATATTTCTTTTTTATATGAGATAGACCCGCAACCGTATTGACAACGACTACAGGTGTAAACGGCAGGCACAGCAGAACAAACAGTGGTGTAAATCCTCTAATATCCACCCAGTTAATCAATTTTTTTACTTGTTTCTGTTCTTTAATCCGACGGAAGAGCCGGTACTTTCCGAACATGCGAATCATAAGAAAGAACATATAGGAACCTGCTACTGTTCCAAGCCAGGACAGTAAAAATCCCCAAAACAACCCGTATGCGGCTGCATTGGCAATGATGATTACGAACAGCGGCAATATCGGTATAAATGATTCCAAAAACGTTAATAAAACTCCGAAAAACGGGCCTAGTAACTTATATTTTTCTACAACTGTTTCTATATTATCGATTGTCAGCCAATCTAACATAACCACTCACCCCTACCAAAAACGATAAAAATTCCTGAAGTTACACAATGCTGTCTAGTACAATTTAATCTTAACATAATTTGTTTATACCCGTTTTAGCCAAAAAAAAGAACCTCGTATTATCGAGATTCTTTTGAAATTAACTGACAACTAATAATCCAATTTTATGATTATCATCACGATGGACAACATGCTGGGCAAGGCGCAACTCACCAGAATGATCCAGCACTTCCAAACGGCAATGGGCAGCATTGATCTGCAATGCTTTATACAAATCTTCTTCTGTAAAAACATCTTGTCCATTTACACGCTTGATAATTTCACCTGCGACAAGCCCCATTTTCTCAGCAGGGGAATCCGGTAAAATACCGGCAATCATCACACCTTTATCACTGCGTACAACGGCATAGCTGTTACGGTCCTCTGAACGACTATAATGAATACCGATAATTGTACGAGAAATTGCTCCTAACGCTAATGCTGCTGCCCCAAGTATCGGCAGGAGATAAGCGGCCAATCCGACAACGAGCACAAATTGGCCTATCATTATAATTGAACGTCCCATTTGAGGATAAACATTCATCGGCAGCTTCTGACGCACCATCTGCTGGAAGCCGATAATAAATGGGAAAACAATGATTGAAAACTGTTCTGCTCCAATCGTAAACTGTGGCCAATAAGGTGCAAAATTTTGAATCCCTTCACCCGGAATAACAGTAAAGACCGGTAAAATCCAAAGCTGTTTACTAAAATAACCGATCCCGTTTAATCCACGTTTTGTTTTCTCAACAATCGGTGAAGCAAACCGGGCACCATAACGGCGGATTAAAATTCCTTCCGCCATCAGCAAAAGCCCTGTCATTATCGGAACGGTCATAACAAGCTCGTCCGTAACATTTCTACCTGCCAACTCAATTGTTCCGATTGTATATGACCAATCTTGCCATTGCATCCAAACGATTCCGCAAAAAGCAACTGCCATCACAATCGCTGGCGATAATAATTGATACAGATAAATAATCATACCTGCGAGACTTACAATAAATACAATTGTCAATAATTCGAGTGATACTGTTAAGCCTATTACAAGACTAAATAAGGAAATAATAACGGACAGCATAAAGCCCATCGCAAGCATATTTTTCAGCTCGGACCAGCCACCTAGTATCCGTCGGTTAAAATACCTTCGTTCGCGCTTCACTCGGCGATACCCTAAATATACTGCGGAAATGATGGCGACATAAAACAAAGGATTTATAAAAAACCGGCCAATCCCTTTTAAAATTTCAATCAAAACTGTTCCATCCATATTCTCACCTACCGTACGAATAATTGTACCAAATCCTTTCCGTAATGCGTAGTCCCATTTGTACCGGAATAGAAATAAAGGCTTGGCGGTGGAATTGGAGATGTAGGGGGCGAGTTAAATAAGGAGGTATCTTTCAGACCGTTTTCTAAATAAAATGTTGAACAAATAAAAAAAGCCCATTTCATTAAAGAAACGAGCCCTCAATCTCTTTTATACTATCAATCACTCAAACTGATGCATTATATAACTAATCGCCATCTGCAGCTGCATGTCATTTACTTTCGACTGTTTGAATGTTTGCAGTTCTTTCGTTAATTCATTGAAAAATGCTTCATCCATATAGTCTCCTTCTGCAATGTCATGCTTATGTCTGAAGCTCTCCACTTCCTGAGCTGTATCCTTATCAAAGAATCCGTCTGTCCGGCTGATCGCATAGCCCAGTTCACTTAATATGCGCTGGCTGTAGGCAACTTCTTCACTGTATTCTCCCTCTTCATAGCGCCCCTTCAGTATTTTTGTTTCTACACTGTAAAGAGGATGCTGTGTCACTTCGACATCCGGCTCGATCCCAACATCATGAATCCACTTTTTAGAAGGAGTAAGCCATTTGTTCGTCGATAACTTTACTTCTCCGCCATTTTGAAGGTCCCATGTTTGCTGAACCGTTCCTTTACCGAAGCTCGTCACCCCAATTATGACCGAACGCTTCCAGTCCTGCAGGGCACCCGCAAACACTTCACTGGCTGATGCGCTTCCTTCATTTTGGATAAGTGTTAAAGGCGTGTCGCGCAGCCAATTTGCGTAAGGCTGGAACTGCTCGACTTTCTTTGTTTTCAGCGGCTCTGTTACACCGTCATGATTTTGCATGTACGCAAAGATTTTTTCTTTTTGCTCGAACATGCTCATCATTTGGGTAACACTATGTAAATAGCCACCTGGATTGTCCCTCACATCAATGATTAACCCTTCCACTTCCTCCTTAATTACACCATCAAGAGCCTCTTTCCACTCCTCTGCTGTTTTTTCGCCAAATAGATTGATCGTTATATAGCCGAGTTTTTTTCCTTCTACCTCGAGGACTTCAGCTTCCACCGTATCATTTTTCAAGCGTTCCCTTTTCATGACCAACTTTAAATGCTGATCCATATCCGGGCGATAAATGACAAGTTCCACTGCTTCCCCTTCTTTGCCATACATCAGTTTACGAACTTCCCCCATTGATTTCCCGTCAAGTCGTACCTCATTAATTTGTACAAGCTCATCCAATGGTCGAATACCCGCTTTTTCTGCTGGCGATGCTTTAATAGGGGCCACGACAATAATCTTACCATTTGCTTCTGCCAACTCAACACCAATTCCGATTCGTTCACTTGCGAGCGTCTGTTTATGTAATGCTGCTTCCTGCTCCGAATAATAGGTACTATAGGGGTCATTTATTGCATTTGCCATCCCTCGCAGTGCACCTTCCACCAATTTCTCCGAATCGATATCATAAACCGACTCCTTCGTGATTAACTCATGCAGTTCATTGACTACCGCAAACTCCGCCTGTTCCTCCTTGGGCTGTGCCTTAATATTCAACACACCATAAACAATTACGCCAATACACACCATTGCGACAACTAATAAAAAAATCCGACTTTTCCGCACGAATTCTCCTCCGTTCCATAAAATTTATGAAGCGAATGAAAGATTCATACTTACAAAGTCGAATTTAACGTCAAAATGAAGTTAATTTAAGTGCTAATCTATAAATTACCCGTACTTAATCTAGTTGGAGCACATTTTCACGCAATGCATCCAAATCCAGCGGACCAATAATCTGCTTTTGAATTTTCCCTGCTGTATCAATCATGTACGTTGTCGGCATTGTCAAAATTTCATATTGAAAGGCGACTGCTTCAGTTTGTTCCAGTACGATTGGGAAGGTAATCTTATAACTTTTTAAAAACTGCTCCACACGCTCCAGCTTTTCATTTGCATATGTCATATTAACACCGACAATCTCCACATTGTCTTCTTTACGATATTTTTCGTAGTATTTTTGCATATGCGGCATTTCAGCTTCGCATGGCGGACACCAAGTCGCCCAGAAGTTCAGTACAACACGCTTCCCTCTCAGCTCCGAAAGCGTCAGTGGCTCCCCTTGTAAATTATATAATGTAAAATCCGGTGCAAACTGACCTTTTTCAAGACCCACTTCTTCTTCCGGTTCCACTTCTTTTCCTAATGCATAGTCGTTGATTGCAGTACTCTGATCGATTTCAGCTTTTATGTAAGTGCCAAGCATTGTAATGACAAGCACTAAAATAATACCGATTCCAATATTTTTCTTCATCAACATCACCCCACCATTTCTTCCTACTAGTACATTATCATAACTTTCAAGTTTTTATTCAAACTGGAAAAATTTCTTTTAAAACTGCAGAGGAAAAACTCCATAAATAAATACATAAATACTTCTATCAAATGTGATTAATTATTATTAAAAACGGGTATTTTAAATATACATATTTTAATATGAATATATAGTCTTATTACAATAGTCCTTAAAATAAGATTTGAATAATTAAATTTCAGTTCATTTATAAGTAAATATACATAATAATTAGCAAACATATTAACTTGATTATGGCTATTCTTACGGAGTTCCTATGATAGTGAATCAATTGACGGTAAATCGGTTAGCTTCTATTATTAATAAATTAATTACTACAATTAAAAATAATGAAAAAATTCCAAACACTGAATTTATCTATGAAGATGCCCATACTTACTTCAGAAGAATTAAATTTTAGTCCAGTTTAAACAAGGGGAACTTTTATGGGAAAATTTTATCAAGAAGTTTTAATGAACGGTATTAAAGATATGGTCTTTATTCTTAAAGTTGTAAACGATGATTTCCGCTTTCAGTTTGTTAATACCGCTGCGATGGAACGACTAAATTTGTCTAACCGGATTATAGGCTCAAGCATTTTGGATATCGAGCCAAAGGAAAAAGGAAATTTTTTATATAAGCAGTACAGCCAAGTTGTTGAAAGTAAAAAAAGCTATACTTACGAAGATATTTACGAAGAGAGCGGAAAAAAGTATTATGCTGAAACCGTTTTAAGCCCATTTTTTGATGAAAAAGGCGCTGTAGATCAAATCATAGCCGTTGTTCGCGATATTACACAGGAAAGAAAAGCACTATCAAATGCTATGGAAATGATCAATAGCCTTGCTGAAAGTAATGAGCGTTACCATTCTTTATTTTTCCATAATACGGACGGCATTTTTGTTTTAAATAAGATGGGTTATATTACTGATGGAAACGAAGCAAGTGAACATATTACCGGGTATAAAATAAAGGAACTGTTCGGTAAACCTCTTAAAGAGCTGGTGGACAAAGAAGATTCCGGCAACTTCGAACATCTAATAAATGAAGCACTAAAAGGAACGAATCAAAGCGGAGATTTAATCTTCAAAAATAAAGACGGCCAGCAGGTTAACATCATTTTTAAAATCATCCCACTTTTAATCGATGAGAAAATCATTGGACTATACGGAATTTTGAAAGATGTTACGGAACAGATTCAAAGCATTAATAAGCTGGAAGAAAGTGAAAAACGGTTCCGCATTATTGCAGAAAATGCCCATGACTTAATTACAGTTGTTAATAAAGACGGCGAAATTACATATGTTTCCCCTTCTTATAAAAAGATATTAGGTTACTGCAATCAGGAATATCTTGAAAAAAGCTTCCTTCATAATGTCCATACAGAGGATCAGGAACGACTAGTAGAAGTTGTCAGTAAATCGATCTATACTGGTGAACCTTTTACTATTCAATTTAGACAAAAAAATGCTGAAGGAAATATGATCTGGTGTGAATCCATCGGAAATCCGGTGTTCAATCATTATAATGCCTTTCAATATCTGGTTGTGCTTACCCGAGACATAACTTTAAGAAGAGAATATGAAGCTAAATTAAAATATTTCGCTTATCACGATAGCTTAACCAATCTTCCGAACCGACTTTATTTTAAGGAACAATTTGCTTTTGCAAAGGAACAGTTTCTAACAAATCATACGCCTCTTGCCTTAATACTTTTAGATATTGACCACTTTAAACAGATCAATGATAACTATGGCCATGATACAGGTGATGCGGTTATTAAAGAATTTGGCGCTCGTATTAAAGCCGCGATCCGGGATCATGACTTGGTGGCAAGATTAGGCGGAGATGAATTTGTTATTCTGCTCTCAAACATTCCAAGCTCTCAAAATGCGCTGGAAATTGCAGAGAGAATTAACCAAACTATTCGGCAGCCATGGAAACTGAATGGCCATACTTTATCAGTTACAACAAGCATGGGGATTGCAACATCGTCCTGTCAACAGAACTTCACCGAATCCAGCTTAATGAAAAAAGCCGACATTGCCTTATATGAGGCTAAAAAAAGCGGTAAAAACTGCTATAAATTATATGATAACGGTAACTTTCCCAGCCTTTCTTCATAAACACATAAAAAGACCAAACTTTAATCAAAGTTTGGTCTTTTCTCTATGTTACAGTGAAATATAATTTAATGGGTTTACAGCGTTTGAACGACTGCCGTTCCATTCACCGACATGAATTTCAAAGTGTACATGCGGTCCTGTTGAGTTCCCTGAATTCCCTAGGCGTGCAATTTGCTGGCCTTTCGAAACAGATGCACCAACACTTGTATTAAATCCACTTAAATGGGCATACGTTGTTGTAAATAATTGGCCTTCAATTGAGTGAGTCACCATAACAACATTACCGTAACCATTCATCGAACCAACATAAGATACTACGCCATCTGCTGCTGCAACAACCGGTGTTCCGATTGAGTTGGCAATATCAACACCTAAGTGATTCTTACTTCCGATCGGTCCAATATCACGTCCGCCGAACCCTGATGTGAAACGGCCCGCTGCCGGTCTTGTCCAATGTCCTGACGAAACAACCGGCAAGTTACCGGAACTTACAGAACTATTACTGCTGCTTTGTTTTTTCTTTTTAGCAGCCGCAGCTTCCAATGCTTTTTGACGGGCAACTTCTGCTAATCGGCGTTGTTCTTTAAGGAACTTCTCTTCAAGTTCTTTACTTAATTCCACTTTATCATGGTACTGTTCTTTTAAATCTGTCTTCTCAGCACGTAATTTCGCTTCTTCTTTTTCAAGCTCCGCTACTAAACGTTTCTTTTCTTTCTTTTGGTTGTTTAATGAAGCCATCAAACTCTTTAATTCTGCTTTATTCGCTTCAAGATTTTCTTTCTTCTTCACAAGCTCCAGCTTTTGAACTTCAAGCTTTTCCTGGTCTTCTTTTTGCTCACGCATAATTTGACGGTCAGCGTCCATAAGTGTGCTTACAGCAGAAAAACGATCGATAAAGTCTACGAAACTATTTGCTCCAAGCAGGACGTCAAGGTAGCTTACTGTACCGGATGACTGTATTGCGCGGGCACGTTCACGTAATAGCTCGTTACGCTGTTCGATCTTCTCTTTTAATTCTGCGATTCCATCTTCTAAAATAGAAATCTCTTCGTTTGCAATTTCAATATCCAATTCGACAACGGCAATTTTATGGTTCGTTTCATTAATTTCCCCACCAAGTTGCTCCAGTTGTGAAATGATTTTTTGCTGTCTGTTTTGATTTGTTTGAATCTCATTTGTTTTTTGTTCAAGCGATTTATTAATTGTTTTCTTCTCTGCTTCGAGTTGACTACGCTCTTTTTTCAGTTCATCTAATGTTGCTGCAGATGCTGCTGCCGGTATTTGAACAAATAGCGCTAGCGCAAGGACTGCAGATACGGTTTTAAATGAACGCGTCGTTAGCTTCTTCAAAAACTTTTCCCCCTAAATGCATGGGTAAGAGTGGCTCTTTTTATCTCAAAAAACGAGCCACTTCCCACTATTTTCGTCATTGTCAATTTTGCCTTGGCAATGTGTGACAGTCGCTGAAAGAAGTTATACTTTTAAAAACTTACGAACTGACATAAAACTACCCCATATACCGATGAACATCCCAATGAAAATAATTAATGCGTTCACCTGATACATAAGTGGTGTTACTTCTAATAATTGGAACAATTCCCCTTTTAATCGAGGTGCCAATAAATCATAAATATTATAATAAGCAATTGTAACGGCTGCGACCGGAATGATTGATCCAATCAAACCAAGCCACATTCCTTCCAATACAAATGGAATGCGGACGAAAGAATTTGTAGCCCCTACAAGCTTCATAATTTCAATTTCATCTTTACGTGCAATAATCGTAATGCGAATTGTATTAGAGATTAAGAACATTGCTGTAAACAGCAGGCCTAAAATTAATACGAGTCCAACATTACGAGCGATTTCCAAGAAGTTAAATAGTTTCTCTACTTTACCCTCGCCATATTTTACTTCAAATGTATTGTCCAAGCTATCAATCTGCTTAGCGACATCAGCTGTTTTCAGAGGATCGACAGCTTTGACATACAGTACATTATATAACGGGTTGTTCTGTTCGAATAAACTTAATTCATCACCAAAATCTTTGATTAACTTACTTAATTCCTGTTCTTTTGAAGAATATGTAACTTCTTCGACATCCGGCATATTATGAATCTCGTCAAGAAGCTGTTCTTCTGCAAGTTTTGCTTCTTCCGCTTCCGGAATAATATCGATCATGACACGAATTTCAACATCGTTCTCCAAATCGGAAGCGACTTTGTTTAAATTCATCATGATTGCAGCAAATACACCGACCAATAATAATGTGACCGTTACAGCACTGATTGAAGCGAGTGTCATCCAGCTGTTACGGCCCAATGATTTAAAACTCTCACGGAAATGACGGGCAATTGTTCTAGTTTTCATAGCCGTAGTCACCTCCGTACTCGTCACGGACGATCATTCCGCCTTCAATGGCAATAACTCTTTTACGCACAGTATTTACGATTTCACGGTTATGTGTTGCCATTAAAATTGTTGTACCTTGGCGATTGATTTCTTCAAAAATATTCATAATTTCCCACGAAGTTTCCGGGTCTAAATTCCCTGTAGGCTCGTCCGCAATCATCACTTTCGGACGGTTCACAATCGAGCGGGCAATTGCAACGCGCTGCTGTTCCCCACCTGACAGCTCATTTGGCAGCATCCGCACTTTATGCTTCAATCCCACCAGTTCGAGTACTTCCATTACCCGTTTACGGATAACACTTGGCTGTTCTTCAATTACTTCCATCGCGAACGCTACATTTTCATACACTGTTAAGCGCGGCAATAATTTAAAGTCCTGGAAGACGACACCAAGATGACGGCGTAAATGGGGTACGCGATTGTTTTTTAGCGTTCTCAAATTAATGCCATTAATGATGACATCGCCGGAAGTCGGTTTTTCTTCGCGGTACATCAACTTAATGAATGTCGATTTACCTGCTCCACTCGGGCCAACTATATAAACAAATTCGCCCTTTTTTATATGAACCGTAATCCCGTTAGCGGCGACGACCCCATTAGGATACTTCTTCACTACATTATTCATTTCAATCATTCACGAAACCACCTAAGCTCAATATCTAGTATTTTAAATTTTAGTCTTACCCATTATAGCATTTTCAGGCTCAAATTTTATTACATTTTCTTTTCAATGTAAGCCCCGCCTCGTTTTCAAGCCCTCTGGACCGTCATGACAACATTGTAAAAATTCAATTGTCGCTAAATTTTCATCCAAATATACTCGTTTTTGGGTTTTCGTAATGTAATTGTTAAAGTATGAAATGTTCTTAATATAACAAAATACTCTACACTATTTTTAATTATTCGACGTTGTCAGTGAAAACCCTTCTCAATATTTGGATTATTATGGTATTTTTAGGGAGTTTTTTAGAAAGAGCATTTTTCCCTGTAGGAATGCGGCAGTTTGTGACTTTTTATTGGAGATTTCTCGGAAAACAAAAAAATTAAAGGCATCCAAATTCTATGTTAGAAAATGGATGCCTTTTGATATAATTTATGTTGCTCTTAGGAAATCGAACCCTATGCCTTGGTTAATAGAATCCTGGTCTATTGCAGTGTATAACGTACGAGCACTGTACCTGTACGAGATTCTCCTACTAATTTCAGAAGTTTTGCACCTTCCAGTTCTTTTGAGAAGCGAACCGATTTTGACAGGAATTGCTCCTCTTCTTCTGTAATAAGCGCATCACTTAAACCGATATCTGCTTTACCGAAGTTTGAGAAAACCTGGCCGTCCAGCGCAACGGTTTTCGGAACATAAATTTCAACTGAACCCGCAAGGGCACGTGCCTTGATTTTGTGCGCTTCTGCACTCGTTGTTGTAATGACAACATGTCCATTCATTGATTCTGCTTCAATTTCGTTTAATTCGCCGTCCACATAAATACGACCATTCGCTGTGCCGATTTCCAAATCATCACCTTTTATTTGACGGGCTTCTACTGCACCATTGCTCGTTTGCAGTTCCGCATGATCGAATGTTGCATTTTCCAAACGGATGACACCGTTATGAGTACGTGCTTTTACTAGCTTTGCATCAACCTTTTCGATTGAAACACTACCTGTTAATAATTTTGCAATGACGACATCATAATGTTTTTCTGGAATAGCTACTTGTACTTTCACTTGCGCAAATTTATTTGTTGACTGAATAAATAATTTGTCATTTGTCAGCTTTGACATGTTTTCCGTTGCCTGAGTAATCGTTTCTTCCTCATTACCTTTTAACGGTGTTTTCCCAGTGACATTGACAGTAACTAAATCATCCATAGCACGTACGATATCGACTTTACCGTTGGCGATTTCCAGCTCTACCCCTTTAACATCAGCTACAGGGTATGCGTACGTTTTCGTAAATTCCACTTTTTCTCCAAACGGTGTATCAATATCAAGCTCTTTGAACTTCGATAAGGCCGCACCGACCAATCCTGTCATACGTGTGCTGAATTGCGATAAATCCTGCTTAATATCGCCCATAAACTCGTCCATTTTTTTATTGAATTCTTTATCGTTAAATGACTTGCCGAAAATATCTTCAAATCCTGTTGTTTTACGTTTTTCTTTTTGCTCTTCAAAAACCGGTTCTGCCTTATGCGGCTCTTCCTCAAACTTTTCTTCAAAAACCGGTTGCTCGAATGGTGCAGTTTGTGCTGGAGTGGATTCCTTTTCCGACGACAATTTTTCCAGTAATACAATTGCCTCTTCTGCCGTAATTGTACCGCTTTCAACTAATTTTAAAATGCGCTTACGTTCTTCTTGCATAAAAAAATTCCTCCCTCTGCTTCGTATATAGTTATTATACGAGGAGGGAGGACGAAAAGTTTCGTTTGCGCTCTCAGTTTTTCAATCTATTTATTTTTCGCTTCTTTAATTCTTGATTCCATACGCTCACGGTCACGTTCGAGAATCGGTTTTAAATAACGTCCTGTATAGCTTTCCTCTACTTCAGCAATTTTCTCCGGCGTACCTGTCGCTAAAATGGTACCCCCACCTTCGCCGCCTTCAGGACCTAAATCGATAATATGGTCGGCTGTTTTGATGACATCAAGATTATGCTCAATAACAAGGACCGTCTCTCCGTTTTCAACTAAGCGCTGCAGTACAAGCAGTAGACGGGAAATATCATCCGCATGCAAACCGGTCGTCGGCTCATCCAAAATATAAAATGATTTGCCGGTTGAACGGCGATGCAACTCAGATGCCAATTTTACACGTTGTGCTTCCCCGCCGGATAATGTTGTGGCAGGCTGGCCAAGCTTCACATAACCAAGCCCGACATCGACAATTGTTTGCAGTTTCCGCTGGATTTTCGGTAAGTTCCCGAAAAACTCCAACGCATCTTCTACGGTCATTTCCAAAATATCGGAAATATTTTTATCCTTATATTTTACTTCCAGAGTTTCACGGTTATAACGCTTGCCGTGACAAACTTCACATGGCACATATACATCCGGCAAGAAGTGCATTTCAATTTTAATAATGCCGTCCCCGCGGCAAGCTTCACAACGTCCGCCTTTTACGTTGAACGAAAAACGCCCTTTTTTATAGCCGCGCACTTTCGCTTCATTCGTCATCGCAAAAACATCACGAATATCATCGAATACACCGATATATGTTGCAGGATTGGAACGTGGTGTACGGCCGATTGGCGATTGGTCCACATCGATTACTTTCTCCAGCTGTTCCAAACCTTCTATTGCTTTGTGCTTGCCAGGCTTCACTTTTGCCCGGTTCAGCTTTGATGCGAGTGACTTATATAAGATTTCATTTATCAATGTCGATTTACCGGAACCTGACACACCCGTAACGGCGATGAATTGACCTAATGGGATATCGACGCTGACATTTTTCAAGTTATTCTCGGAAGCGCCTTTAATCTTTATTTTTCGGCCATCTGATTTACGGCGTTCAAGCGGAAGCGGAATAAACTTCTTCCCGCTTAAATATTGGCCGGTAATTGACTCTTTGTTTTTCATTACTTGCTTTGGTGTCCCTTGTGCAATGACTTGACCGCCGTGCACACCGGCACCCGGGCCAATATCGATTAAGTGGTCTGCCGCCATCATCGTATCTTCATCATGTTCGACGATAATTAATGTATTGCCAAGATCACGCATATTTACAAGTGTATTGATTAACCGGTCATTATCACGCTGATGCAGCCCGATTGACGGTTCGTCCAAAATATAAAGAACCCCTGTTAGGCGGGAACCGATCTGTGTTGCCAGTCGAATCCGCTGTGCTTCCCCACCGGATAAAGTTCCGGCAGATCGTGCAAGTGTTAAATAATTTAATCCGACATCCAGTAAGAACTTCAGTCGTTCAATTACTTCGCGAATAATTAAATTCGCAATCTGGCGTTCTTTTTCCGTTAATTCTAGTGAACTAAAGAATTCATACATTTCCTGAATGGAGTGGCGTGTCGCTTCTGAAATGTTTTGGTCTTTAATTTTTACTGCCAGTGTTTCCTTTTTCAGACGGTGCCCTTTACAAGTAGCACAAGGCTGTTCCGTCATGTACTTTTGCATTGATTCACGTACATAATCTGAAGAGGAATCTTTAAAGCGGCGTTCGATATTCGCGATGACGCCTTCAAATTCAATATTTTTCTTATGCATGCTGCCGTAATCATTCGTATATTCGAATAGAATCTTTTCTTTTCCTGAACCGTATAAAATTTTATCCATTTTCTCTTTCGGAATATCTTTTACCGGTACATCCATCGGAATATTATAATGCTTGCATACGGATGCCAGCAGCTGCGGGTAATAGTTGGACGATACGGATTCCCATGGTGCAATCGCATTTTCAAGGAGTGTTAAATCCCAGTTGTGGATGACCAGATCGAGATCGGCCTTTGCCTTACTTCCAAGCCCGTCACACGTAGGGCAAGCCCCGAATGGACTGTTGAATGAAAACATGCGCGGTTCAAGTTCACCGATCGAAAATCCGCAAAGCGGACATGCATGATGCTCACTGAATAACAGCTCCTCATGATCGATAACATCGACAAGAACACGGCCATCCGCAATTCTGAGCGCTGCTTCCAGCGAATCACTTAATCGTGTTTCATTGCCCTCTTTTACGACAACGCGGTCCACGACTACTTCAATTGTATGTTTTTTATTTTTATCCAGCTCGATATTGTCATCGAGATCACGCAGTTCCCCGTTTACACGGATACGCACAAATCCTTGTTTTTTCAAGTCTTCTATCAGCTTTACATGTGTCCCTTTTTTCCCTTCGATAACAGGAGCAAGGAGCTGCATTTTCGTGCGCTCCGGATATTCCATCAGGCGGTCGACCATTTGTTCAACCGTCTGTGACGTAATTTCAATCCCATGGTTCGGGCAGTATGGTTTTCCGATACGCGCAAAAAGCAGTCGCAAATAATCGTAAATTTCCGTTACTGTACCGACAGTCGAGCGCGGATTGCGGCTCGTCGTCTTCTGGTCGATCGAAATAGCCGGTGACAGCCCTTCAATTGTATCGACATCCGGCTTGTCCATTTGTCCTAAAAATTGTCGTGCATATGCAGACAATGATTCGACATAACGACGCTGCCCCTCCGCATAAATCGTATCGAATGCCAGTGACGATTTACCAGAACCTGAAAGCCCTGTCACAACAAC
Organism: Solibacillus sp. FSL W7-1324; assembly: GCF_038008025.1. Lineage (NCBI taxonomy): Bacteria > Bacillati > Bacillota > Bacilli > Caryophanales > Caryophanaceae > Solibacillus > Solibacillus sp. FSL W7-1324. The sequence continues at coordinate 778,239 of NZ_JBBOYH010000001.1, read as the reverse complement.
AATTTTATCGCGAGGAATTGTGACATCAATATTTTTTAAATTATGCGCTCGTGCACCTTGTACGACAATTTCTGTATTTTTCACATTGTTCACCCTTCTGCTTTCAATTCAAATATCATGTCACGTAATTCAGCCGCGCGTTCAAAGTCCAGCGCTTTTGCGGCTTCTTTCATTTCTACTTGCAATGTCTCAACAAGCTTCTCCAGCTCTTTTTTCGTCAGCTTTTTGCCGCCTGTTACTTTTGTAATATATGTTTCTTCCCCTTCCGCAGCTTGTGTAGCGCGGATAATCTCAGGAATCTTTTTAATAATAGTTTTCGGTGTAATCCCATGTTTTTCATTGTAGGCCATTTGAGTTTCACGACGGCGTTTCGTTTCACCGATCGCTTTTGTCATTGAATCCGTCATATTGTTGGCATACATGATGACATGACCGTTCGAGTTACGTGCAGCCCGTCCAATCGTTTGAATGAGTGAACGTTCCGAACGCAGGAACCCTTCCTTGTCCGCATCCAAAATCGCGACAAGGGAGACTTCGGGAATATCGAGACCTTCCCTTAATAAGTTAATGCCGATCAGCACATCATAAGTTCCTTTACGAAGCTCACGGATAATTTCGATCCGCTCCAATGTTTTGATTTCGGAATGCAGGTATTCTACTTTCAGACCCATTTCCTTTAAATAGCTTGATAAATCTTCAGACATCTTCTTCGTCAATGTCGTAACGAGTGTCCGTTCATTACGGCGGATACGCTCATGGATTTCATCGATCAGATCATCAATCTGCCCTTCAATCGGACGGATATCAATTGTCGGATCAAGCAGCCCTGTCGGACGAATAATCTGCTCCACCATTTCCGGTGTATGCTCCAATTCGTATGGACCCGGTGTTGCTGACACATAGATCGCCTGGCTTACCTTTGACTGGAACTCATCAAACATTAGCGGGCGGTTATCGAGTGCGGACGGCAGACGGAAACCATGTTCAACCAGTACCCCTTTACGAGCCTGGTCTCCATTATACATACCACGTACTTGCGGTAATGTAACATGGCTTTCATCAACGACTAGCAAAAAGTCTTCCGGGAAGTAATCGAGTAATGTATACGGTGTCGCCCCTGCTTCACGCAATGTTAAATGGCGCGAATAGTTTTCGATACCTGAACAAAAGCCCATCTCTTTCATCATTTCCAGATCATAGTTTGTCCGTTGTTCCAAACGCTGTGCTTCCAGTAATCGGTCTTCCGAACGCAATACTGCCAGACGCTCTTCCAGCTCTTTTTCAATATTTTCAATGGCCACTTTCATCTTCTCTTCACGGGTAACGAAGTGGGATGCTGGGAAAATCGCTACGTGCTGACGGTCCCCTAAAATTTCGCCCGTCAATGCATCCACTTCACGGATCCGGTCTACTTCATCTCCGAAAAACTCGATCCGGATACAGTGTTCATCGCGTGATGCCGGGAAAATCTCGACAACATCCCCACGTACTCGGAACGTACCACGTGTAAAGTTAATATCATTTCTTTCATATTGAATGTCGACCAGTTTTCTTAATAACTGGTTGCGCTCGATTTCCATCCCTGTACGAATGGAAACGACCATTTCACGATATTCTTCCGGATTACCGAGACCGTAAATACACGAAACGGACGCGATAATAATAACGTCTTTCCGTTCAAATAGAGCAGTCGTTGCCGAGTGGCGCAATTTATCGATTTCTTCATTAATACTTGAATCCTTTTCAATGTACGTATCGGTTTGCGGCACATACGCTTCCGGCTGGAAGTAGTCATAATAGCTGACAAAATACTCAACCGCATTGTCCGGGAAGAATTCTTTGAACTCACTATATAATTGGCCGGCCAGTGTTTTATTGTGTGCCATCACGAGCGTCGGCTTATTCACTTCTTTTATTACATTGGAAATCGTAAATGTTTTACCTGTCCCTGTCGCACCAAGCAATGTCTGGTGACGCTTGCCTTCTTTAACCCCTTGTACGAGCTGTTTAATCGCTTCCGGCTGGTCCCCGGCAGGCTGATAGGCGGACTTTATTGTAAAAGTTTCTGTCATATTCAGATTGTCCTTTCTGTCGCTTATGTTATGTTATGTTCTATTTTAACATACCCGTTTTTAATTTACGATAAAATTGCGAACGTACATTCGAATTTTGTATTGTGAGGGCGTTTTGAATTTATTAGAACTTTGGTAACAAATATTAGAAAACTACGGTGACTTATTTGAGGATTGTTGCCGGTTATTTGAAAATCCCGCGCACTTATTAGAAGAATTATCCTTTTTATTAGAAAATAACCTATTTATTAGAACTATTTTAGTTTTATTAGAAACTTTCAATCACTTATTAGAAAACAGCCGGAACCCGCTGCTTGCCCATAAAAAAAAAGCCACCTGAAGAGGGCGGCTCTTAAGAAACAGTTTCGAGTAACTCTTTTAATTCTGTAGTATAGCTGTGAAATGCTTGTTCGTTCTTTTGATCTAACGATGTATCGATAAGTAACTTTAATTGTTCAATACGTTGCATCCGCTGCAACCGACTAATAAATAAATCTAAATAAATTTCATTCAATAGCTTCTCTGCATGATGTTCAGTGGACTGCTGACTAACCGCTTTTAAAAAGTCTGTATACGAATAATATTTATCCATCGATATCACCTCGACCTCTTTTAACCATTATAAATTAAAAGTCATTTAATTTGCAATATATTCTGAAAAATTATCATATGACAGAATTTTCTAAATATAATGTTGATTTTTAGCAAATTATGCAGTAGTTTAGATGTATAGTGAAAATTTAAGCGATTAAAAAAGTAGGAAAGATAGGGGATACAAAATGATTAGTAATTTAACACAAAAAACCAATTACATTATTTCTAACTCTACCTTCTGTTTAAAGTCCTATCAGCAACGAGATAAAATTCACACTGCCATTTTGGACAAGTACGGTCAATCTACATCTCCGTATAAACCTTTAAAAATCATTCGGGATACGTGTCGTCTGCACGGAAGTTCCTATGACGCCAGCAAATATCAGGCGAGACGGTTTTTCGGAGAGAATAAGCATAAACTGCCGATAATGGTGGCCTATGATTTCGGGGATCCTTGCATTTTATTCCCGCTGTTTTCGCCGTTTTCACCTCAAAATGTTTGGTTATCCTTGAACCCTATTATTAATATTAGTGAAGACGGTGATAAAACGCTCGTTACATTTGTTGATAATACGGAGGTTAGTCTGGATATCAATATGAAATCATTCAATCAGCAATATGTACGTGCTGCGATGTACTATAAATATCTGCTATTACAGCGCAATGCCATCTTATAAGAGCATCAGCTTTTTTTAAAATATTCAGCAAGAAGTAACTCACTTTGATTACGAAGGCGAATATTCGAATATCTCCTACACTCCATGATCCCCCCAAAGTAAAAATGATACTCGGTAAACAAATCATCCGTTTTGCCTCTCACTAAGCGCATCTGATGAAGTTTAAAATAGTCCTTCGTTTCTTTTAAGTCATGCTCTATTTTGATACGTACAGCATCGATTAATTGCAAATAGGGATTTTTAAATTTGAACGGACTTTGCTCCACTATTGTGTAATCTTTCCCAAGAATAATTAACAGCAACGGCAAATAAATCCCAGCCTCATAATACGGAATCGTTTTAGAAGGAATTTGCAGCATACGAATACCTCCAATTAATAAGAACGTTTGTTCGTATATGTATTTTCACATATTTCATGAAATCTGACAAGAGGAAAATTGTTACTCAGCTTAAATTTCACTAAAAAACCGTGCCTTAGCATTTACTAAGGCACGGCTTTTAATTTTCTAATAGCAAGTCTGTGTTTTAGAGAGTTGTTATAAACTTACAACAAACCTTATTTATTATGTGCGTTTGGAAGAATCGATGCCGGAATCGGATTAACATACGAACCTTTTGTTTCAGCTAAAAACTCGCGTTTCGCCTCTTCAATCAGTTCCGGATTGGACAGTAAATCAACAGCTGTTGAAGCGAGCACTTTCGCTGCATATAAAAGTCCTTTATGCGCAATTGACGTTTTGCCCTGCGATACAAGCTGCCATGTATGTAATGGCGTACCAAATACAAAGCACGGTGCAAAGAATTGTCCAGTTGGAACGACCCAGCTCACATCTGCAACATCAGTAGAACCGGCCATTGTATAGTTAGATACTTCATATGGAACAATTTCATTTAAAAATACACCATCTGAATAGGCTTTATCAAAATCCATCGATTGAGATCCAGCTAATGTAGTGACTTCAGTTTTTGCTGCCGATATTTCATTTGGCTGTAGCGTATTGACCATTTGTTTAGCGTAGTTCCATTCATCGTTACTATATTCCGGCAAACCTATTTGTTGTAAATTTTTATATAGTAAACGGTTCAATGGATCATTCGGAATATAGTTAGAGCAAGCTTTATCAAACTTCACTGTTAGTTTAGTCTCTGTCATTAAAGCCGCACCTTCCGCAATTTTTATGACACGTTTATAAACATCGTCTACTTGCTGAATGTCTTTTCCACGAATGAGGTACAATACTTCCGCATTAGCCTGCACAACATTCGGTGAAAGTCCTCCAGTATTGGTTACAGCATAATGCATGCGAACATTCGAAGGAACATGCTCACGTAAATAGTTTACGCCAACATTCATTAATTCTACCGCATCAAGTGCACTGCGCCCTAATTCAGGCGAGTTGGCCGCATGACTAGCGATGCCTTCAAACTCAAAATATACTTGATAGTTTGCAAGAGAAGAATAACTAAAGACACTCGCAAATGAATTGGGGTGCCATGTAAGGGCAATATCCACATCATTGAATACACCTTCACGGACCATAAATGTTTTACCGGATCCCCCTTCTTCAGCAGGGCAGCCATAATACCGGATTTGCCCTTGAAGTTCGCCTTGTTCAATTAAGTCTTTTAATGCTAGTACTGCCCCAATGCCTGCTGTACCTAATAAGTTATGTCCACAACCATGTCCATTCCCGCCATCGATAACGGCTTGGCGCGTTGCACTGTGTGGTACTTGGCTCAGTCCCGGGAGCGCATCATATTCACCTAAAATACCAATTACAGGTCCCTCGGTTCCGAATGTAGCAACAAATGCTGTATCCATGCCGGCGATATTTTCAGTTACTTGAAAACCATGCTGACGTAAAAAAGTTGTCAGCAGTTCAACTGACTTCTGTTCCTCAAAACGTGTTTCGGCAATATCCCAAATTGAATTTGATAATGCTAGAATTTGCTCCTCATATTGTGTAATTAGTTGTTCGATTAAATTTTCATTGATGAGACTATTCATGGTGTCATCTCCTATTGCAGCTTTAATAATGTATTAAGCCATATTTTTATTGCCGTAAGCATATCTTCTTCCCGAATATCAAATTTTTCATGATGATGGCCAGCCGCAAGTTCTGTCCCGATGATTGAGTAGGTTGCTAAGCCCCCATATTTCTGAATACGATCCATAAAAAATGTTGCATCTTCGGAGCCTGCATTAAAGTTACTGTATTCTTCATACGGAATCTGTAAACTGCCTGCTACCTCCGCCAAAATCGCACTAAGCGCTTTACTTGAAGGAACGCTTATTGCTTGTCCAACTTTTTTCAACTCCACTTGAACCCCGTACATCATTTCAATACCAGCAAAGATTTCCTTGACTGCATTTTCATAAAACGCATTAATCTCTGTTGTTTCACCACGGACTTCAAGCTGCAGCTGTGCAGTAGAAGCTATGACATTGCGTCCTTGACCTGCATGTAAAGTTCCGACATTGATTCGATGACTTCCCTTACTATGAGGCGGCAAACTATGCAATGCAATTGTTGCTTGGGCCGATGCTAACAACGCATTTTTCCCTTCTTCAGGAACTCCTCCTGCATGTGCAGCTACACCTGTAATCGTTGCGTCAAATTTGGATGTAGCCAAAAAGCCTGCCGAACCTGCAATAAACTTTCCAGCTTCTACCCCTGTACCAATATGAAGTGCAAAGAAATAGTCTATGTCATCTAACAAAGGTGATTGAACGATTGAGGCCGCCCCACGCACACCTTCTTCAGCAGGTTGGAAAATTAGTTTAATCGTGCCCGTCAACTGATCTTTATGTTGCATTATTTGTTCCGCTAATCCTAACCCAATTGCTATATGACTATCGTGACCACATGCATGCATAAAGCCATCATTTTGTGACCTGAATGCTAAACGGTTGGGCAAATGTGCTACTTCTGTAGATTCGAAAATAGGTAATGCATCAATATCAACACGGAAACATACGGTTGGGCCTGGCTTCCCTGTTTCTAACACAGCCATTACTCCAGTATAGCCGCCTTCCATTTTCGAAAGCCATTTTTCATTAGCCCCGGCATTTTTTGCTGCAGTGTAAAATTGTTCAATCATCGTACCGGAAGGAAGCCCCATCCGTTCTGACGCATTCAGCTCTTTGCCGACATATATTTTGTAGTCCCATTCTTGTAGTAAATCCGCAATTTTACTCGTCGTAAAAAATTCTAACCAACCTGGCTCAGGATATTGATGAAACTGTCTACGCCAGCTAATAAGTTGTTGTAAATAAGAATCGGGTAATTCGATCATGTGACTCCCCCATTTCTATTTAATTTAATTTGTAGTAAATTCCTGGACCAATCGGAATATTGAAAATTACGAAAATTAACATTAATATAATCCAGAAAATCAAGAAAATGATTGTGTATGGAATCATTAAGGACATTAACGTACCAATGCCCGCCTTCTTATTGTATACCTGCATAAAACCTAAAATGATGGCAAAGTAGGTATTTAACGGTGTTACCATGTTCGTAGAAGATTCCCCAACCCGATACGCTAATTGTACGAAAGCGGGATGGTACCCTAATACTAAGAAGGTAGGTACAAAAATTGGTGCCACTAACGACCATAAAGCTGAACCGCTAATAATAAATAAACTCAACACAGCAACTAATAATACGAATAAGATAATCGCAAAAATATTAGTTAAGTTAATCATTGTTAAGAAATCTGCTAAATGTACGGCTGTCCATGTCGCAATATTCGTCCAGTTAAAATACCCGATAAATTGTCCGATCATGAAAATTAAAACTATGTAACCCGACAAATCTTTAATCGCTTCTGCCATAATGTTCGGTACATCGGCCGATTTTTTGATCTTCCCCGTCGTTACCCCGAAAGTGATTCCGACAAAAACAAAGAATAGTAAAATAATCGGAACAATCCCTGATAAAAACGGTGAACGTAAAATCGTTCCGTCATCGTTTAATAACGGTGAGTTTGGAATTAAGATTAATCCAACAATAAATGCAATGTATAATAGCGCTGCGATACCGGCATTTCGTAATCCTTTTGCTTCAAGCGCTGAAATGTCTGTACTCTTAGCAAGCTGATCGCCTTTATAGTTGCCGAGACGCGGCTCTACTATTTTATCTGTAATAATCGCCCCTAAAAAAGCTAGTAAAAACGTAGAAGCAATCATGAAGAACCAGTTATCCAATGGTGACACAATTAACGTATCATCCAGTCCTTTGACAACTTCAGTAGTAATACCGGAAAGCAATGCATCTGTTCCTGCCACTAAAATATTGGCAGTAAATCCTATCCCTGCCCCAGCAAGACCAGCCGCTAAACCAGCTAATGGATGACGACCTAAAGTTAGAAACACAAGTGCTGCTAATGGTGGAATGACTACAAACGCTGCATCGGATGCAATATTTCCTAAAATTCCGATAAATACAACCATAAACGATACGATACGTTTTGGTGTCTTGGAAATCGCTTTTGTCATTACAGCAGAAAACAGACCGACCTTTTCAGAAAGCCCTATCCCTAACATCATTGCTAATACTAAACCTAATGGTGCAAAACCAGTAAAGTTTGTTAAAGTATTAGTTAGTATATAACGTATCCCTTCTTTAGAAAGAAGATTTTTTACAACAACTTCTTCTCCAGAAGTAGGATGCACAACAGCTGCTTGCATCGTTCCTAACACAAATGAGAATGCAATCAAAATTAGTGTTAAGTAAAAGAAGAGCATAAAAGGATGCGGTAACTTATTACCTACCTTTTCAATCATATTTAAAAATCTGTTAAATGCCCCATTATTTTTAGTTTCTACTTGTTCCATCGGTTCGCCTCCTTATTTAAAGACAATTAATTTCAATGTCTATAAATAAAAGGTTATAATAAACTGATAAATATGACAATACTTTTTTTAGAAAAAAGGAGGACTTAAGTTGAAAATCTGCGTTTTTTCAACAAAATATTCTTACACTTGGTTACAAAATATTCAACAACTCGAAATTGATAATGTAGAATTCGACGTTATTTTTTACACGGATTTACAGCATTTGACTGAGGTTTTCAGAGAAAATCATTCAAAATATCCGGCTGTATTATTTAGTGGGCAAATTCCTTATTTGCATATAAAGAAAAATTGCCCGACAGAATTTGCGGCAATGCCCTCTCAGTTTATCGATATTACGGAGCGCGATTTATATTTTACTCTTACAAAAATTCAATATGAAAATCCGGGGTTCCGTTTTACAGATGCGTTAATTGACTTTTTATACGAGGAAAATAATTATTTAAGCTTAAAGGAATGGTTGCCTGAAGATGAATTTCCTTATATTTTGAGTGAATCCATTCAAGTTTTCGGAGAACCGAATGCATATGAGCTCGTAGCTAAACGTCATTTGGATTTGTTGGATGAAGGAAAAGTGAAATTTTGTTTTACCCGTTTAACCAATTTGTATATGTATTTCTCACATGTTGACGTTAAACCCATTTTGGTAACACCTTCGTTGAAAAGTATGGAGGCTGCTGTACAAAAACTGTTAAAAGAAATAGAAGTATATAGCTTAAAGAAAAGCCAAGTTGTCTGTGGACATTTGGAGTTTTCTTTTGCGGAGAACGATTTTTCAGAAAATGAGTACCGCCAAGTTGCACTTTATAAAGCGATTTTAGATTTTAACCGTAAGTTCGGCTATTCCCTTCTGATATACCGTTCATCACTTCATAATGAAATTATTACGAACTATTCGGATTACATACGCATAACAAGTGATGAGACAAAGTGTTCCTTAGCCACTTTTTTACGTGAACAGCTGCCCTTTAAAGTGAAAATCGGGTGGGGAATCGGCAAGACATTAACAATAGCTCAATCACAAGCGGAAAAAGCTTCGAGTTATTGTCAGAAGCCATTTACAGAAAGTTACCGGATCAATAAGGAAGATAAATTACTCGGCCCACTCGACGGCACCAATATATCCACTATTGCGGAACAAGCACATAGTTTCCTTGAGGAAATTGCTAAAAAAACAAACATATCCATTTTTCAGCTTGAAAAATTATATGACATGATGAGGTCATGTGATAAAGATAAATTTACAGCAGAAGAAGTAAGCCTTCATTTATCGGTATCGACTCGAACAGGTAATCGGCTATTAAAAAAATTAACCGAATATTCCTATGCTACAATTATCGAAACCTTAGCGACACCAACAGGAAAAGGGCGTCCTAAAAATCTGTTTCATCTTCATCTTGATGAAATTGATAACAAAAGTTAGACATAAGACCCCATAACAAAAAGAAGCCCCGGACAACAAAATGAATTGTTGTCCGGGGCTTCTTAAAAATTAATATGAAATTTGCGAACGTAAATAAGCCGTAATGAAAATATCGAGATCGCCATCCATTACAGCGCCAACATTCCCTGTTTCAGCACTTGTACGGTGATCTTTAACCATTGAATACGGATGGAACACATATGAACGAATTTGCGAGCCCCAGCCGATTTCCTTCTGCTCTCCACGAATTTCATCCAGCTGTGCCTGCTGCTTTTCGATTTCCAGCTGATACAGCTTCGATTTTAACATTTTCATTGCTGCATCACGGTTTTTAATTTGCGAACGTTCAGACTGACATTGTACAACGACACCTGTTGGAAGATGGGTAATACGTACAGCCGAGTCAGTCGTGTTAATATGCTGACCACCGGCACCAGTTGCGCGGTACGTATCGACTTTTAGATCTTCTGTTCGAACATCGATTTCGATTTCGTCATTGAACTCCGGCATCACATCACATGAAACGAACGATGTATGACGGCGGCCTGATGAATCGAATGGTGAAATACGTACTAGACGGTGTACGCCTTTTTCCGCTTTTAAATAGCCGTATGCATTATGGCCAGAAATTTGCAGTGTAACGGATTTGATGCCGGCCTCATCACCAGGCAAATAGTCGATTGTCGTCACTTTAAAGCCGCGCTTCTCTGCCCAGCGTGTGTACATACGCAATAGCATTGAGCCCCAGTCCTGTGACTCTGTACCACCAGCACCTGGGTGCAGTTCCAGAATGGCATTGTTTTTATCGTATGGTTCGGATAAAAGCATTTGCAGTTCGAAATCTTCCATTTTTGATTGGAATTCGACTAGTTCATTGCCTAGTTCTTCCTGTAATTCTGCGTCGGGTTCTTCGCGTAAAAGCTCTAGCGTCATTTCAAGGTTTTCTTGTATGTCGACTAATTCTTTGTATTCGTTGACAACTGCTTTAATGCCGTTGCTTTCGTTAATAATTGCCTGTGCACCGTTCTGGTCATTCCAGAATTCGGGTTCAAGCATCAGTTCATCTAGTTCCTGGATACGTGCCTCTTTGTTTTCTAAGTCAAAGAGACCCCCTGAAGTCCGCTAGTTTTGTAGCTGTATTTTCGAGTGCATTACGCACATCTGCTAATTCCATCATATATTTTCCTCCGTAGTTGGGTGATAAAGTTTGGGCTGCTTATGCCGTTGATTTCCGTTGCGGGCGAATGCTTTCCGCGGGCACGGCTCGAGCCTGTAGTCTCGAGCGTCGTGCTGTTCCCGCAGGAAGCTTTGAGTTACTACTTCGAATCCGCTTCGCTCTGCAGCGAAAGGCGTAGCCGACAGCTGCACTCATCGCCCTCCACTACAATCAACTAAGTTTCATTACTAATAAATTTACTTCATTGTAATTTATTTTGCTCACAGTTGTGGCGCTTGAATAAAATAAACAAATACTTTTGGCTAAGTTATTTGGCGGGTAATCTAAACGCATTTCAACCTTTATGAAAAAACAAACCGGGTCATTGAGCATAGTTTCAATGACCTCGGTTTACTTGCTTTTATTGGCCTACGCCGTGGCATGATTTGTATTTCTTGCCGCTGCCGCATGGGCATGGGTCGTTGCGTCCGATGTTTTCGGCTTTGCGTGTTGGTAGTTTTTTTGGTTTGGCTGCGCCTTCTTCTTTCGGGTTGACAGCTTGGCCTTTTGCTACTTCTTCACGTTGCAGGTTGCTGCGGATTTCCGCTTTTAATGCGTACTTCGCCACATCTTCACGAACCGCTGCGACCATTTCTTCGAACATTGCGAAACCTTCTTGCTGGTATTCGCGTAATGGATCGTTCTGACCGTAAGCTCGTAGGTGAATACCTTGACGTAACTGGTCCATTGCATCGATATGGTCGATCCATTTCGAGTCGATTGAACGCAGTAAAATAACCTTTTCAAATTCACGCATACGTTCTGGTGTCATCGCTTCTTCTTTTTCATCATAAGCCGCTGTCACTTTTTCAGAGATGAACGCGATCATTTCTTCCGGTGATTTATTTTCAAGCTGCTCTTTTGTAATAACGCCTTCATCTAAAAGATTTGCGGCAATATAATCTTCCAGTGCATCAAGTGTCCAGTTTTCCTTCTCGCCTTGTGTATGAAGGGCAACTTGATTTTCGATCGCTTGAGAAATCATCGACTCTACTAATGCACGCATATTTTCAGAATCCAATACTTCTTCACGCTCTTTGTAAATAACTTCACGTTGCTGACGAAGTACATCATCGTATTGTAATAAACGTTTACGTGCATCGAAGTTATTACCTTCAACACGTTTTTGTGCTGATTCTACTGCTTTTGAAACCATCCCTGATTGGATTGGCTGTGTATCGTCCATACCAAGTCTTGTCATCATCGACTTCATTTTATCTGAGCCGAAGCGACGCATTAGTTCATCTTCTAAAGAAAGATAGAATTGCGTTACCCCAGGGTTCCCTTGACGACCAGAACGACCACGAAGCTGATTATCGATACGGCGTGATTCATGACGCTCTGTACCGATTACCGCTAGACCGCCGATTTCAAGTACACCTTCACCAGGTTTAATGTCCGTACCACGACCTGCCATGTTTGTTGCAATTGTAACTGCACCTTTTTGGCCGGCATTTAAAATAATTTCCGCTTCACGCTCATGGTTTTTCGCATTTAGGACGTTATGTGGAATTTTAAATTTCGATAAATACTTTGAAATGATTTCCGATGTTTCGATCGCAACCGTACCAACTAGTACTGGCTGACCATTACGGTGACGCTCTGCAATATCTTCCGCAACCGCTTTGAACTTGCCTTCCATCGTTGCGAAAATAAGATCAGGGCGGTCATCACGCGCAATCGGTTTGTTCGTAGGAATCGCTACAACCTGCATATTGTAGATGTTGCGGAATTCCTCTTCCTCTGTTTTCGCTGTACCTGTCATACCCGACAGTTTCTCGTACATACGGAAATAGTTTTGGAATGTAACGGTCGCCATTGTCATCGATTCATTTTGAATCTCAAGACCTTCCTTCGCTTCAATCGCCTGGTGTAAACCATCCGAATAGCGGCGGCCTTTCATTAAACGTCCAGTAAAGCCATCAACGATTACAACTTCCCCATCCTGCACAACATAGTCGACATCTTTATGCATCGATGCATGTGCTTTTAAGCTTTGGTTGATCGCATGGTTTAAACGGACATGTGTTAAATCGAATAAGTTATCGATGCCAAACGCACGCTCCGCCTTTTCGATCCCTTGCTCTGTTAATGTTACACCTTTTGTTGATTCTTCATAGTTGTAATCTTCATCCTGCTTCAACATACGGGCAAAAGCATTTGACTGTACATATAGCTGAGCAGATTTCCCTGCTTGTCCGGAAATGATTAACGGTGTACGCGCTTCATCGATTAAAATCGAGTCAACCTCATCGATTACTGCATAGTAAAGCGGACGCTGAACGCGGTCTTCTTTGTAAAGCACCATGTTGTCACGTAAATAGTCAAATCCAAGTTCATTGTTCGTCGAATATGTAATATCCGCAGCATATGCTTCACGCTTTTGCTCTTTTGAAAGACTGTTCAAGTTCAGACCGACCGTTAAGCCCAGCCAATTATATAACTCTCCCATTTCAGTCGCGTCACGGCTTGCTAAATATTCATTGACCGTTACGACATGAACACCTTTACCAGTAAGCGCATTTAAATAAACGGACATTGTCGACGTTAAAGTTTTACCTTCACCGGTTTTCATCTCCGCGATATTACCTTCATTTAATGCAGCGGCCCCCATAATCTGCACACGGAACGGGAACATGCCAAGAACACGGCGAGACGCTTCACGAATTGTCGCAAATGCTTCAGGCAACAAAGCATCCACTGTTTCGCCATTTTGATAACGGTTTTTAAATTCTTCTGTTTTCGCTTTTAATGCATCATCAGAGAGGTTTTCAAACTGCCCTGCCAATGCTTCTACTTTATCTGCAATCTTTTCTAAACGCTTTACTTCTTTTTTATTGAAATCAAATAATTTATTTAATATGTTTGCCATCGAATTGGTCACTTCCCAATAAATAGTCTCAAAGTATATTTTAGCATTATATATGCCGGTGGTGCAAATGGACTGACGCAATTGGTAATACTTATCCAAATTTTCACAAGAAAGAAACTCAACGAGATATGAAATATTTTATTAGCCACTTTTTCGTAGATATTAGCCACTTTAACAACGATAATTGCCATTCGGAAGTACTTAATAGCCACTTTATATTTTTATTAGCCAGTTTGTTGCAAAGTTTTCACTACCTGAAAAAACGGACTGCCTATTTCAGGCAATCCGCTTGGAAGTCAATCATTTAGTTCGTTTCGATTAAACCGTATTTTCCGTCTTTACGTTTGTAGACGATGTTTGTGCCGTCTGTTTCTGCATCCGTGAAGATATAGAAATCATGGCCTAACATGTTCATTTGTAAAACGGCTTCTTCCTGATCCATCGGTTTTAAATCAAATTGCTTCGTACGAACGATTGTATATTCATCCTCTGAAGATTCAGCGTTCGCTTCCATTTGAGATGTCACATTGGCGAAGTAGACACCTGTCCCTTCACGATCACGGAATTTACGGTTTACTTTTGTTTTATGTTTACGGATTTGACGCTCAAGCTTGTCGACAATTAAGTCAACTGCAGCATACATGTCGTTATGACGCTCTTCGGCACGCAGCGTTAAATTTTTCATCGGAATCGTCACTTCTACTTTTGTTTGTTTATCATTATAAACCTTCAAATTGACGTTAGCGTTCGCGTTAAGATCTTCATTGAAATAGCGTTCTACCTTTTCAATTTTGTTCTCAACGTAATCTCGAATCGCTGGAGTTACCTCAATATTTTCACCACGAATGTTAAACTTTAGCATGTGAACTCCTCCTTCATTACTGCTCTTAATTATCTATTCTACATTCATCAATAAAATCCTGTTACGACTTGAAACTTTTTTCATTTTTCGACAAGTTGTCCTACAGATTGATAAGAAAGACACCGTATCGTTATATGGAATCAATGGTAACCAACCAAATTACTTACGTCCGACTTCTTTTTTCCGACGAACTTTTAATTCACTGACGATTAATTCTTCAATACCTGGCTGATTTTCGAAGATCAAACCATATTGAAACTTATCGCCGTACTTCTTCTTCCATACGATGTCTCCAATGGCCTTAATCAATACTTCGTCTAAAATGAATTCCAATTCCAACTGCACCAGGTTATTATTATTTTCACCAATTTCCCGAGAAGAAAACATTTTCATTCCGTGCGGGCTCACATCGATGATTTCACAAGGGTATTTTATCACCTCTAATTGTTCCTGTTTTCCATTGATCAATTCAGTAAAATTTGCTTCGATTGGGACACCAAATGTAAAGCGAAATCCTTCTGTGCGTTTAAACGCCATAACCGTTCCCCCTAGCCATTCATTGCTACAATTTATATACCCACATTATGATGTAATATACGATTAAATGTCTATGTGCTTAATTGCTATTTTAAGGAGAATTTGTGACTTCAAACTCATGACCAAGGAACCAGAATTTTTTCCATTTGCAATAAAGGATTGTGCTATCGATAAAAAATTGAGAAACAAAAAGAGTTTCACACATTGGGATGCTCCGTTGCGTAAAACTCTATGCTTATTAATTGATTACATATTGTTCATTTAGTTCTGCACATTTTAACATTATTTGCTGCTCGGCTTTGGAATATTGATGACCACTGTAAAATTGTTTTAGTAAGGCCGTCGCATAATAGCATTTTGCTTTAGTCCACTGTTTATTCAGTCTGCTGTACGACACAGGCACTTTAACTCTCTCATTATGTGTTAAAACGACGATCGAGTGATTTTCCATATATGGTTCAATATCATGGACGTGCTGCAATGCAAAATACATACAATGCTCCACATTGCGCATAGCCTCTGTCGGAAACCAAATTTGAACTAACGGAAATCTCGGAATCATGAGCGGGTTTATAGAATTGGAGTTCAGGACCGCTTTTGCCGCCTCCTTAGCACCCTTTAAGCTCGAACCATGTTGCTTCAGCTCCCCATCCAGCAATTGCATCGGTGTGAATGGAACCTTTTTATAACCCGACGGAGTGATAATAAGCGTATAAAGATTATTAAGCTGATCAAATTCAGGCTTTAATACACAGGCATCATACAAGGAATTTCTATACATTTTCCATACTCCTTCCAATTTATAGTTATCATTTTCAGTAAAAAGGAGTATACTTATAATATGTCGGTATACTCCGGCGTCCAAACCTCAGGTGATGTCTATGGAGAATCTTCACTTGGGGTTTTTTATTTTGCCATTTCACATACTCACTCACCCCCTTTACGGTCAGCTTAATCTGGTAACCGCTTTCTTCGATGAATAAAAGTAATAGAATTTGCCAGCCAAAAACAATATCGAAACGGAACAAAGTTGAAATAGATGATTAACTGAATATTATGTATTTAGAAAACGGATAAAAGTTTTGGAATCATGGGGTATAGTGGCATCCAGGGGTTTAATATTACCGTTTTCTATTTAGCAAAAGGCGAATATTAATTTATTGATGCTGATGATCGTAGGATGTTTTTAGATTAATGTAGGTACATTAGTTATGGATAGTTAAACTAAACCATATGTTACCAATCATAATTTGCTAATTATTTACATTATACAAAATAGTACAATATAATCAATACTATTTTGACTATTTTAAATTTTATAAATAAAGAAGTCGAAATTTGAGAGAAAAGTTATAGATAAAAAGCCGATGTGGGGAGATTAAAAACTCCTCACATCGGCTTCTGTATTTATATTTTATACTTGTCCAGCTGTACCGTATTGCTGCTGGCGAGTAATTTTGATAACTTCTTTCCATGTGTCACGGAATTCTGTTACCAGGCCTTCGACTTCTGTGATGATTGAAGGGTCGTTTTTGATGTTTGCTTCCGTAAGACGACGATTCATATATTCATATAGCGGTAACATTTGTTTTGAAATTTCGATATCCATATTAAGTGTAGACATTAATTCTCCAATAATTGCTTGTGATCTCTGGATATAATGGTTGCGCTCTTCTATATTTTTATCGGTAATAGACTGCTTCGCTTTATTCAAAAACTTTAAGCACCCGTTATATAACATTAGCGTTAGTTCCCCAGGGGAAGCAGTTGTCACACTGTTTTGTTTGTATGCGTTGAAAGCATTTGTTTGTGTTGTCAATGTTGACACTCCTTTTATTGCTGTTAGTATTACTTCTTTTTATCATAATAGCGACCGTCCATGACTTGAACATTTGCATACGGATTCATATATTGTTGCTCATTTTTTTTCGAATATTGCAGATCTTTTAAATCGTTCTTAATTACTTTCATATTACTATTTAAACGCTCGCGAATTCCTTTATCTAACTCAACTAGCATGGCATGGGATTTCTGTTGCATATCAACTTGAAAACCATCACGTTGCATCTTTTCAATGATAATACCCCGCTCATCTAATAAGTCATTCGTTTTATCGATATAAGCATCTCTCTGTTCCCCCTCCGGAAGGACTACCAAATGTTGGTAAAGTTTTGCTGAGATTTGCAGTAACTGCTGTATATTTTCCATAAACTCATCTCCAACTATTATCCTTGCATGAACATAGAAGACTGTTGATTCGCTTTATTGATTGCTGTCTCCATTGCAGTAAACTGCTTCCAGTAACGGGCTTCAATCATTTTAAGTTTTTCTTGCCATGTATCAATACGTTTACTATTATCGATTAAATTTTTACCGATTGTATATTGGGCATCGGTCATTGTTGAACGACCAGCTCTTTTCTCGATGTTAACTTCTAATGATTTCATTGAGTCACGAAGCTTGGCAAGATAGCCACGTGTATCTGTACCACCATAAGCAGGATCAGATTTTTGCCCTTCACTATTTTTTAATAGGCGCTCCACTGCATCTGGGTCTTCTTCTAATGCTTTTCTCAACTTCGCTTCATCAATTTCAAGCGTACCACCGTCATTATAACTTTTAGATGTCGTAATTCCCACATTAAATAATGTGTTGAATTTAGTACCTTCTAACCCTGGATTCGTCTGATAAATGAGTGCGCGCATATTTGATAGTCCGTCACGAATGATTGAATCATTTCGAAGTAAACCACTCTTCGCTTTCTCTTCCCAAAGCTTGATTTCACTCTCTTCCATTTCTTTCCGTTGCTCAGCTGTAAGTGGTGCATAATCACGGTATTTCGTTTCTTTAGTTTGGTCGTTTAAATCTTTTATTAAACCATTGTATGTTGCGACGAATTCTTTAATTTTGTCCATCATTTCGTCAACGTTTGTAGTAGAAGATAAAGTTATGCTAGCAGATACATTATTCTCAGTTGGGGCTCCTCCAGCTGTTAAAACTGTCGCAACAGCTCTTTCATAGCCTGTATATTTAGCATTTAAACCATTTAAATCTTTCGTTGAGTTTTGTAAATCCGTTGATGCCATGTTCGCTGCCTGCTGCTTTACATGAACATTTTGAATGGCTGCTAACTCCGATGAAGAAAGGTTATTTAAAATTTCCTTTTGATCCTCAGGCAAAGTAACCGCATTTAAATCAGAACCATAGCTCATTGTTGCAAGAACATTTTTTGCTTCTGCGCTTAAAGAATCATAAACCGAACCAGCTGTTTTAGTTAAACTACTTTTATCTTGTTCAGTTAAACTATTGTAGTCTGTTTTTTGTTGTTCTGTTAGCCCAAGAGCATCAATCTCTGCTTCAGTCAAAGCTTTAGATTGAAACTTATTTTTTTGCTCCTCGGTCAATGTATTTAAAAAGCTTTGTGCAGCCACAGTCCCTAGTGATGTCACTTTAGCATTTTTTAATTCATTATTTTTTTCTTCAAAAACTGTTGTTTTATAATTAATTACCTCATTGATTTTTGCTGTTAACATCTCATATTTAATATCTTCCATAGTCTGTGAAGCGGTCGCCGATACAGCACTAAAGTCCACTGAATATTCAGGATTTCCAACTAAACTTGTAATTGTATTATTCAACTGCGTTTCGGTCGTATTTAAACTACCTAGAGCATTATTAGCAAATGCACTAAAAGTAGTTTGTTCGTTGAAGGTCGAATTTAATGTAACATTGTAACCATTAATAGAAAACGAATTAGAAGAACGCTCAGTAGCAATACCATTTACAATAAAACGAGCATTTTGCCCTTCCTTGATTTCTGCATCAGTTATACCAAATGTAGAAAACACATTTTTAGCAGCATCATCCATGCTAATAGCAGACTCGCCAGTAGCTACACGACCAGAATTTTTTGCTGTAATTGAAAATTGTCCATTTTCAAATACAGCAGTAATTCCTGCATTACTCGAATTAATTTTACTTACAAATTGATCAACAGTCATATCACCAGTTAATTCGATGGCTACTCGTTCACTTAATTTACCGCTTGTATCAATTGAACCTAATTCAATTGTTGCAGGTACTGGTCCATTTAATACTTCATTTAATTTCATTGAATTATTAATCGGCTTTTGAGTACTAACAGCAGTAGCGGAAGTAGCTAGCTGGGAAATTCCATCAATAGTCAATGTACCTGTAGCTTGCCCTGTAGCTGTAGCTTTTACTAAACTTTCATTTGAGCTAGATGCTGTTTTAGAATTTAACGTTTTTAATACTAAATTATCTGCAATATACGTATCAAACGTTTTCAACTTCGTATTAATGCCACGGTATGCATCACGTTGCCACTCGTACGTTTGTTTCTTTTGTTCCAGTTTATTTAATGGGGCCTTTTCAGCTTGCATTAATTTTTCAACTAAACTATCAATATCCATACCTGATGCTAGTCCGCCAATTCGCATTACCATAGTTATTTCCTCCTCTAATCCGTCAGCTTAAATTTTTTCGTCTACTACCATACCGAGCATTTTTTGCATTTCATAAAAAGCGTCCAGTAATTTTTTCGGAGGAATTTCCTTCACAACTTCTTCCGTATCGCGATTCACAACCGTCACATAATAGCGCTCCAGTCCCTCGTGGAACATAAATTTAGAAGTACTGTTATTTACATCTAGCATCTCATTCATCTTATTAACAGCCTCTTGGACTTTTGCCTTCGTTTCATCGCCATTTTTTAGTTGCATCATTGGCTCTACTACAACTGTTTCTTTTGTAGCAGTATTATCGCTTCCTTGCTTTTCCAGTGATTCTTTAATAACGTTACTTGTTAAGTTAGCTTTGTTCGTTAAAGTTGTTTCGATATTAGCATTTCCTGAAATACGCATATTTCCATCCTCCTTGAATTCATTAAATGCATTGTTAGTTTTAATATCGGACAAAAAAAAGAGAATTTCAGTTTTAACACAATCAAATGAATGGAATACTGAAATTCAAAGTTTAATTTTGTATTAGGATAAGAGTTACTTTAGAAAGTATTATCCATAAATCGGTAAAATAAGTCTGTTAAGTTACACTTAAACTATTTGATAAACCTCTTTTTTTAACAAATCACAAATAGTAAAATCAATAAGAGTATCAATATCAAAAGACCGCTCCTGCGGCATAATATATCCCGATGTATTACTTGATAAAAATGATTTTTCTTCAATCAGTTTTTCTGTTTTAGCCACATAAATCGCACCATTCAGCGCATAAACTTTTGGCAAGTCCTGACGTCTAGTTACTAACGTATCCTTCGGTAATAAAGGTACCATTCTTTCATCTTCGAGAGTATACATCCAGTAAGGAGATTTCTCTGGCTCGGTTACTGAAACACAAAAATTAGTACCATCACTTGATAAAAGCTGTTCAATACAACCATCAATATCATCCACTGTTCTTAATGGCGATGTTGGCTGCAATAAAACGACATAATCATATCCTGGGCATTGCTCAATAGCATGTAGTACTGGATCAATTCCAGGTGTATCATCTTGGGCTAGCTCTATTGGTCTTTTAAATGGTACTTCACATCCGTATTGTTTTGCTACTTCAATAATTTCATCATCCTCAGTCGACAAAATTAAGCGGTCAATATACTTGGATTTTTTAGCCTCTTCAATCGTCCATGCAATTAAAGGCTTTCCAGCAAGCTCACGGATATTTTTACGTGGTACACCTTTAGATCCTCCTCTGGCTGGGATAATTGCTAAAATTTTTGAATTCATTCTACAAGCTCCTTATACTGCTCATTTGCACGGTTAAAATCATCAACACGCCCAATATCTAACCAATATTCATGAATTGGGAAAACTGATGTTTTTTTTCCTTGATTAATTAATGCTTCAAAAAGCGATGGCATATCATAAAATGTATCTATAGGTATGTAATCAAACACTTCTGGGCTTAACACATAAATCCCCGCGTTTACAAAGCTACGATGGATTGGCTTTTCTTTGATTGATATCAACTCTACGCCATCAGTTTTAATAACCCCATAAGGGACTTGATATTCGTATTCTCGCACACACATCGTTGCAACAGCATTTTGCTCTTGGTGAAACTGCATTAACTGATCAAAGTTTACCTGAGTTAGTAAATCACCATTCATCACAAAAAACGGCTCTGTTGGCCGGTTTTCAAGTAATGATAATGCACCGGCTGTCCCCATGCGTTTTTTTTCTTCAATATAGTCAATCGAAATGCCCATTATCTCACCATTTTGAAAGTAATCTTGGATAACTTCTTTTTTATAATTCACAGAGAAAATAAAATTTGTATAGCCATATTGTTTAAACCCTTCAATAATTGATTCAACAATCGGCTTATTTCCAACCTTAAGCATCGGCTTTGGAATGTCATTTGTTAGCGGGCGTAATCTCTTTCCCAAGCCTCCAAGCATTAGAATGACTTGATTTTTATTTGAAGGTGTTTCTAAATGGTCAATAAATAAAATATCAACGATTTGATTTTGATCGTTCACTATTGGTAACTGCTTTAGGTTTTTAGATTTCATCAATTGCTTGTAAGTATTCATTTTCAGCCCATTTTTTGCAATAAATGGGTTAGGATTCATAATCATATTTATCGGAACTTCAAGCCCCTCACCACGTAAAATACCTCGTCGAATATCACCATCTGTGACTGTACCAAGTAAGTGATTGTCTTCATCTACAACAACCGCAAATTGTAATGATGTTTCATCAATAATTTTCATTGTTTCAAACAACGTTTGTTTGGTATGAACGACGATATTTTCCCATTTAATCATTTATTACACTTCCTTTGCTGGTACACCATACGCCTTTGCATGATGATGCAATTCTTTCACCACTACAGATCCAGCTCCAATCAAGCATTTTTCGCCAATATGTATGCCTTGAATAATTGTTGTGCCTGTACCGATATGTGTACCATTTCCAATTTTAACAGTACCTGAGATTTTTGTACCTGGTGCGATATGTACGTGTGCACCAATTTGACCATCATGATCAACTATTGCGCCCGTGTTTATAATAGTATTATCGGCAATACTTGTTCCCGTTTGAACAATTGCACCTGCCATTATTTGAACACCTTCTCCTAACTTGGCAGAAGGTGAAATAATCGCAGCCGGATGAATGATTG
This sequence comes from Solibacillus sp. FSL W7-1324, assembly GCF_038008025.1. NCBI lineage: Bacteria > Bacillati > Bacillota > Bacilli > Caryophanales > Caryophanaceae > Solibacillus > Solibacillus sp. FSL W7-1324. The sequence continues at coordinate 755,964 of NZ_JBBOYH010000001.1, read as the reverse complement.
ATTTAAAGAAATAGCCTTTCTCTTTGAAATGTTTAAAGGTTTTTTCACGCGCAGAGGATGGCCCAAGCATACCTAATCCAAGAACAAGATTTACTTCTTCTGGGTTATAATTGTAAATAACTTCGTCAGGTCCTAAGTATACTAATCCAAAGGAGTTGTCCTCCATAATTGGGGTTGTAAAACCTATTATTTCATAGCCTTGCTCTTGCTTTAGTAAAGTTTCCATTAATACAGAAGCATGTCCACCATTTCCAAGTATGATTAAAGGTTTACTCATGAATTAAATCATCCTTATCATATGAAAACTGCGCTTCTTCCCCGATATAATCCCAATATTTCGAAGGAGGTATTCCGCTACCTGGACGCTTAACAACTAAGTTTTCTGGAGTAAAGATTTCTCCTGGGTGTATTGATTTATTTGCTACTAAGCTTTTTCGGGCAGGAATTCGATTCTTTAATTCGACATAAGAAGGTTGCTTAAAACCATTACCTAAAGCTTGTTCAACTTGTCTAATTTGCTCAATCATTTGTTTGAGTTCAACAGGCTCTAAAGAAGCAACGTGATCTGGTCCCTCCAGTGTTTTATCTAGTGTGAAGTGTTTTTCTATAACCTTCGCTCCAAGTGCTACCGCAGCTGTTGGAACGGCAATACCTGATGAGTGATCAGACAAGCCAACAGGAACTTGAAATTCTTGCTGTAATGTAACCATCGCCTTTAAATTGATTGTATCAAACGGTGCGGGATATTCCGTTGTGCAATGTAAAATTGTCACATATTGCTGAAGTAGATGTTTTGCTTCATCAGTTTGATAATATACTTGAGCCTCCTCCATCTCACTTTTATTTGCTAACCCAAAAGCGATATAGGATAGTGCTTCATGAATATCTTCTAAAGTAGCCATTCCTGTAGATAAAATAATTGGCTTTTTCTTTTTAGCAATTGCATATATAAAAGGTGCATTTGTTAGCTCACCCGATGGAATCTTTGCAGTTTTAATTTGTAAGTCATCTAATAAAAAATCGACACTTTCATAATCAAAAGGTGTCGATAAAAATTCTATTCCTTTTTGCTCACAATATTTCTTGAGTGCTGTAAATTCATCAAAGGTAAGCTCAAGCTTTTTTAGCATTTCAAATTGTGATGTTGATTCCTTTAAATTTTCTACTTGATAGTCAGCTTGTTTAGCACTTTTCGTTACCAAATTTTCTGCTTTGAATGTTTGAAATTTAACTGCGTCCGCCCCAGCCTCTTTTGCTATATCTACTAGCTGCCTTGCCATCTCAAAGGATCCGTTATGATTGACTCCTGCTTCAGCGATGATGTAAGTTTTCATTCGATCCGCTCCTTTAATAACATAAATGCTTCCGCTGCTTCATAACCACTTGCAGCACCTCTAACATAAGCAAGTGATTTAATTGCTTTTTCACTACGTGGAAACGGAAAATCACTCATTTCAGACTCATAAATTTTCATGATTTCAATTTTCCGTTCCAAATAGTCGCTGATGTTTACAAAAATATTTGGTTTAAAATTATTTAAATCTGGGTTAATAGTAAAATCCGTTTCAGATAATGTTTCATATGCAAGTACTTTTTTTACACTTGGGTATCTAAACCATTTTGTACATGCCATCGTTGCATCAAAAACTGCTTTATGATCTGAGTGTATATCTCCAGGGTAAGGTACATAAACAACTGTGGGTTTTAACTTTTGAAATACTTCACTAAATTCTTTTACTAGCACGCTATCTGCCACTTGATCTAAGTTAGCAGCTTCAAACCCTAAATGATAAACAGATTTAAAATTGTACATAGCCGATATTTTTTGTATTTCTATTTCACGCTTGGCTTTCCATTCTTTTGAAGCAAAGTCTCCAGCTTTTGTAACAATTAGCCAATGAACGTTTGCACCATTTTCAATATATTTCAAAATAGTCCCTCCACAACCTAATGTTTCATCATCAGGATGTGGAGTAACGATTATAATGTCTTGCATAATTCCCACCGCCTTTCTTAATATGTTATTTTTTTAGCTAAAAGTGTTTCTTTAGATGGTAGTTCTTTTAAAATTTTGATGACTTTTTCTACTGTATAGCCATCCCCATATAAAAATCTATCTTCTTCAATACCTTCTAAATATTCTTCATCATACAATGCTTTTTGTAATGCATCGCTAAGTGCTTCCTTATCAGCATCGATAAACTGAACATTTAATCCCGCTAAACGACCACGCTGTCTTTCTCCCACGTTAATTGTAGGCAGACATAAATATGGTGCTTCATGAAGACCTAATGATGAATTACCAACTAAAACTTTTGCGCTTCTCAATAAATTAACAAAAGCTACTCGATCTAAATTTTTATATGTAAAAATTTTCTCTTCTTGCTCATATTTTTGAATTACCTCGAGTATCCCTTCAAAACCTGGATCGCTATTTGGATATCCTACGAAAACATTTAAATTTTGCTCTATTAATCCATCAAAAATTAAGGAAAGCTCCCTCCCTCCAACATCCATTTGAGAGTTTAAAGGATGATAGATGACAACAGCATAATCTTTTAAATTTTCCTTTTCAGAATTAATAATAAACGTATTTTTCGGTACTTTAGGGACTTTTCTTATTTTATCAATTCCAGCACTACCAACTGTATGAATACGCCACTGTTCCTCACCTAGTCTTAAAACTCGTTCACTATGTTCTTCTTTCATCGTTAAATGAAGATGACTTAGCTTAGTTGTAGCATGTCTAACCTGTTCATCCACATTTCCGCCTACCGGATTCGTATGATCACCACCTGCAAAATGGATGACTGGAATATTCATATAGCTAGCAGTTAAAGCACCAATAATCGACTCTTCTCTGTCTCCTAGCACTATTAAATAATCTGGATTTTCTCGAACTAAAGTCTGGGTTAACGACTGCATTAAAATAGCTGATGATTTCCCCTTTGAAGACAAGCTATCTGTATATAGTAGATTCTCAATTCGTTCAACTATTTTAAAACCATCATTCTCAATTTGTTTAACTGAAAAATTATGTAGAGGTGTTAAATGAGCACCAGATACAACTATACCTAAATCAAAGAAAGAATCCTTATTCAGCTCACTTAATATAGGAAATAATAAATCATACTCTGATCGAATTCCCGTTAACGTTAAAACCTTTTTCATTTATTACACTACTTTCTCTGATTAAATTTCAAAATCAATTACTTCATTTACCGAATGACATTCAAAATATATTAATCCTACTCAAACTTTTATAATATCCGTGCGAGACTCGTCAAGCATATTAAAAACATTGATTTATAACTTTACAAATATATTTCAGATCTGTATCTTCGATACCCTCATGTAAAGGTAAAGAAAGTACACTATTTTTCCAAAAATATGAATTTGGATACTCGTCCGGTAAATCGAATATGTCACTTAAAAGATGTGAACTAAGTGGCACGCTAGAAATAAATTTACTTTGTAATAATTCAGCACATTCAAAAGCATTCGATTGTTGAAGCTTTAATAAATATCTAAACGGTACATCAGAATTTATACGCGAAAAACTTAGATTTTCATCATATAATTTAGATAGATTATTTCTATACGAAATAATACTTTCATACCTTTCTAATTGTCCCATTAACATAGCAGCTTGGAAATCACTTATATCCGCATGAATTCGAAATGGAAGGGAATTACTTTCTTCAGTTTGCGACAAATGATAATCACAATCTAAAAATAACGCAACTCTCTTCATCAAATTTTCATTATCTGATACAACTGCTCCTCCATAGCCAATTGTTAAAATTTTAGTAGGGGAAAAAGAATAAATTGAAATTTTTGCCCATTCACTTCTGTTTGGCGACAAACATTGAGCATTATCTTCAATAAATATTATGTTTTCAAATTCTAAACTGTCAATTTCAGCTTTAATGCCAAACATATTAGGAATTAAACAAAATTTTTTGACATTCCACATTTTTAATACTTTAGTATCTATTAAAGGTACCTTTTCACTAACATCTACTACATGTGGAATAGCACCTATCGATAAAATAGCGTGATAAACCGATGGACAAGTAATATTTGGGATAGTCACTTCGTCACCTTTTTGGACTCCGACAGCTATTAATGCAGCTTGTATAGCTGCAAAACCCGATGAAACTAATCTAGCATGCAAACTATTAGTAAATTTTGCAAATGCAACTTCAGCCTTATATGATACATGGCGTCTAGAAAAGTTCCCCATTTCCAGCTGTTTATACCCTTCTGCTACAACCTTTTCAGTGTAGCTAGGCGAATTATGACTAATCATTTATTACTCACTCCTTCTCATTTTTATATGTAACAGTCCAATGATGTGAAACATTTCCATTAATTTCAAATAAATATTCACCAATATTTATAGATTGGTTAGGGAAAAATTCTTGTAAATCTTCTTTTTCTATGATGATACATTTTGCACCTTCTTGAGTAGATACTTTAGATATATATTCATAGTTTCCTACACGTTCACTCATTTTATGAGTGATGTCTCCAGTTGCCGTCATTGTACCAATAAAATATCCATCTTTTTTCAATACTCGAGAAATTTCAGCGAAAGCATTGAAATACGATTTCATATCATTATAAACTAATACTTGCCAAGCTACGACAACATCAAAATAATTATCAGGAAATGGTATTTTACCATTCTCTATTTTTTTTAGTTCTGCCTGTAGTTTTTTTTCATTTAACTTTTCATCAACTAACTTAATTGCGCTTTCGCTCACCTCAACACCACTTGTAGAAACTCCCGCCTCTACCATATGGATTAAATTTGCACCTGCTCCAAATCCATAATCCAATACTTTCTCCACTTGATTATTTAATATATAGCCATTAAATAACCTTACAAATAGTTCATTTGGGTATCTTAAGTTCGATAAACCCTTTGCATAAATATTTTCCCAAATTTGTTCATTATTTTTAGTCATGTTTTTCTCCCACATTCAAATTGATCTTTAACCTTGAAAATATGATTCAAATTCTTCTTTGCTTGCATTCATTACAAAATCTATAATAGATAAGTTTGGTATGAATGGTTCAATTGGTTGAGTGTATACTGGACTTTCTGATTTTATAAATGTCACTTTCATATTTTCTTGTTCAAAACAATTTATGTCTAAATAATTTAACGCTCCGTGACCACTTAAATAAACTGTTGCTGATAGCTTTTTACATAGCGCTAAAACAAGATTACCTTTTTTCTCAGCAACGCCCAATTCTGAAGCCTGTAAGATTTCCGTTCTAATATTTAAAACATCTAAAAAATATCTTATTAGTTTCATATTAATATCATTTAAATTTTCATAACTTTGGTTGTAAATTTCACACAAAGCGTCTTTATGCTGTTTCCAGTTTGGAGATTTCGAGTAACTCTGTTCAATCATTTTCCAATTTTTTAATATATCTTTATTCGAAACGACTTTTTTTTCATTTATAGCCTCATCAAGCTTATTATTAACTGGCAATGTAATCCAAAATTCCCCATTTTTATTTCTGATTTTATTTCGATTTTGAACACCATTTTTTTGAAATTGAACATTATCTAAAATAACAAACGTATCGGAAAATGCAATTTTTTTAAAGTATGCAGCCCAGGGTAAATATTGACTTTGATGAATTGATACAATTTTATCCTTCATTTTTACTTGATAACACCTCATATGCTTCTCTTAAAGAATCCACCATAAAAAATGCATCCCCTTTACCTTTACCTAATAACACTAAATTCTTTACTTTCTCTGTAAGTATTTCGACGCTTTCTTTCATATTATTTACTATCTCTGGCGTAAAAATAGGGAATCCTTTTTCAATTGAGCAAACACTAGAATTTACCACTTCATATGTTTTATCTATTATACCCATTGTTATTAGCTCATTTAGAATACAATCCGATGAAATTTGATTGTTTACCTGTGTCAGGACCTCTACCGTGCAATTGAAAATATTTTGTTTGACTAACGACTCTGTAAGGTTAGGATATAAAGTGATTCGATACGAATGTAATTTATTATCAAAACAATATATATAATGTTCTTTAACTTTAAACTGCTTATTAAAATTAAAGTTATATAATCGCATCTCTCTAAATTCAAGCGGCGTAAACTTAGTGAAAGGCGTTTCAATATCTCTCAATAAAAATTGGTTTGGTATAGTCCAAACGACCTTTTCAGGTGAAAAAACTTCTCCATTGTCTAACATAATGCTAGTGATATACTCTCTATCATATTTTATCTCTTGAATTGTCGTACCGATTTTAACATTTATACCTTCTTCTCTAGCTTTCTTCTCTAAGGTGTCAATCCATTTTTTAATTCCTTTATTATTCTTAGGGTAATATTTTAAGTTTGACGATGCCCCTATTTCATAAGTTGGAAATGCACATTTACTATCAATCAGCTCAGACTTTTTTAATTCCTTTGTTAAATTAACATCCCCAACTACTAAGCGTTTAATATCAAATATTTTAAAAGCATTAATATGTAACTGCTCCGTTGATTTATTAAGTAACTTATGCATTATTGGCTCATATACTTCTTTACTAAAAATATCACCATAAACAGCAGTTAAGTACTGTTTTAAATTTTCATATTCACTGTTAGCGTGTCCACCGTTTAAGAAGTCAACTATTCCTTCTGTATATATACTTCGAGGTAAGCTTAATAAATTTGGAAATCCTGTTTTATCATTATAGATACCATTAAAATAATTCCCCACTTTTAGTTGTTCAAAAATTTCCCATTCACGTTCAGGCATATAATCAAAAACAATACTATCAATTTCTGGAATATTTGTTTGACAAGGTATATGTGTACCATAATCATAAGAAATTGCCGAATGATCTTGATAAGATGTTAATAATCCACCGAGTCTTTCTTCTTTTTCTATTAGTACAACATCCCTATAAAAACCCTTCAAATAAATGGCAGAGAAAATCCCGACAATTCCGCCACCTACAACTACTGCTTGTTGTTTCATATTTCCCCCTAACTAACAGAACTAGCAATATTGATAATAGTCTGTTCTAAAACAGTTGTGTTTTGTAAATTAGCCTTCGGACATTTTTTATACATCTGTAATTTATGTATTGGCTGCCAAATCGGCCGGCTCATAACACCATGCTCATTTAAAAATGCAAGTACCTCGTCACGATCCAATGTTTCATCTAAAATAATTGTCTGTAGCCAATAATTACTGTCACTATGTGTAGGCTGTTTAAATAATTTCACACCATTTAAACCCTTTAAAAGCTCATCATATTTTGATGTTAGCTGCTTTTTTTGTATTAAAAATTCATCCATTTTCTCTAACTGTGCACAACCAAGTGCTGCATTAATATTTGGCATTCGATAATTATAGCCGATTTCATCATGTACATATTCCCATTTATGTGGTACCTTGGCTGTTGTCGTTAAATGCTTTGCATATTCTGCGAGAGCAATATCATCGGTTAGAATAGCACCACCACCACCAGTAGTAATAATTTTATTTCCATTAAAGCTCATCGCATTAACTTTACCAAAAGTACCTGTGTGTTTCCCTTTATAATAAGTGCCTAGCGACTCAGCTGCATCTTCCACTAGTACTAAATGATATTTTTTTGCTAAAGCCACAAGTTCATCTAAATGAACAGCATGTCCAAATGTATGCATTGGAATAAGCGCTTTTATTCGACGATTTGTCTGTTTATTAAAAAGTTCACCATTTCGCACTTCTGCAATTTCCTGCAAATATACTGCAAGTTTAAATGGATCAACACCTAATGTTTCTTCATGTACATCTATAAAATGTGGAACAGCCTGACAATAGCTCACTGCATTCGCTGTAGCAATAAAAGTAAGCGATGGCATCAGCACTTCATCATTTGCCTCCACCCCCGCCACTTTTAATGCAATATGTAGAGCTGCCGTACCATTTACAACCGCTACAGCACGCTTCACTCCAACGAACTTTGCTAAATCCTCTTCAAATCTAGTTACATAAGCACCTACAGAAGAAACCCAACCTGTTTCGACACAGTCAGTAATATATTCTACTTCTTTTTTGTTGAATGTCGGCTCATGTAATGGAATAAAATCTTTTCCGTACATTTCTTTCACACGTTCTGCAAATTGTATCCATTGTTCATTCATATATTATAAACATCTGCCTTATATTGAGATAAGTTTTGGGGATTTGTAAACCATTCTATTGTCTCTTCTAAACCTTTGCGGAAACCTTCTTTTCCACCGTATGTAGGCTCCCAACCTAATAGTTCTTTCGCCTTTTTATTCTCAGCCCAGAGACGCTCTACTTCACTCTTTTCAGGTCGTAAACGTTGCTCATCTGTTTCAATTGTTAAGTTGACACCCATGATATCAGCAATCATTTTTGCTGTTTCACCTATCGAAACTTCATAATTTGAGCCAACATTAATGACTTCTCCAATTGATTGTTCTGAGTTCATAACAGAAATGAAGCCCTGTACAGTATCCTTTACATAATTGAAATCACGAGTTGGACTAATAGCGCCTAATTTAATTGTGTTTTTCCCACTAGCTAATTGACTTATAATCGTTGGAATCACGGCACGAGCTGATTGACGTGGACCATATGTATTAAATGGACGAATAATTGAAACCGGTGTGTCAAATGAACGGTAAAAAGATAGAGCCATTTGATCCGCACCAATTTTTGAAGCTGAATATGGCGATTGTCCTTGTAAGGGATGCTCCTCATCTATCGGTACATATAAAGCTGTTCCATATACTTCGCTTGTAGAAGTATGTACCACCTTCTCTATACCCAATTCCCTTGCCGCTTGGACGATATTTAATGTCCCATTAATATTCGTATCAATGTATGTTGCTGGAGAATGGTAGGAATATGGAATGGCAATAAGTGCAGCTAAGTTCAACACATGTGTACAGTCTCTCATTGCTTCTTTTACGCCAAATGGATCACGAATGTCACCAGTAAATACATCTAGCTGGGACTTAATTTCTTGAGAGATATTATCTAGCCATCCCCAAGAATTAAATGAGTTATAATAACAAAATGCACGAACTTCATAACCTTCTCGGATTAATTGTTCAGTTAAATGAGAACCAATAAACCCATCAGCTCCAGTTACTAAAATTTTCAATACCGCACCCTCTTTTAATTATATATTTTTCACATAGTGAGCAAATTACCCTTGAAATTTTTTCACCAGAATTTCAAATTCTTTTTTATCAATTAAAGGGACGTTGTATATTTTAGCCCCTTTTTTTGCCGTATTATAGACTTTGGCCTTAGTTATTTTCATTTTATTATTGTACCAGAATTGAAAGGATTGTAAGGAAGGTGTAGTGAAAATATTACTTCCATCATTAGCTTTAACTGTTCTTAAAGATGTATTGCTATCAATTTCACTTATCGAAGGTGATAACCTTGCATGTGTTTTATTTCCTATAAAACCTAAATCTTGCCCAAATAACACTATCGTTTCATAACCTAGAAACTGCAGTAAACTAAAGCAAGTTGTCCCCACAGACCCACCGGTTTCAATTAAAGGTAGTCCATATTCTTTAGCATGCTGTTTTGCTAAAGAGTAGTCCTTTTGGAAAATAATCTTTTTATTCCCCTTATAATTTGCAACCGTTTTATAATTTGCTGTGCTTAGATAATACAGTTCCCCTTCAAATGAGACGCCTTCAAATTGGATTTTTGTAATTTCATTTGCATCTGTTAAAACGATTCCTTTTGGTTTAATTTGATTCATTAATAATACTTTTAAAGCTGCGCCTACTACATAAATATCTATCTTTGATTCTAACCCTTTTATCCATTCTACGGTTTCATTCAAAGATGGACCTGCTGCTACTAAACAACTGATTTTAGTTTTATTTTCTTCAAATTGAACAATTGAATGATCATTTCTTAAAAGGTTTTCATGAAAGTTTTCTTCCATAATAGCACCATATTTTTTAAAAGATAACAGATTCATCTTGGCATACTCTAAACCTTGGTGTAATGGATGATTAACTCCAAGCGCTTTAACTACCTGGTTTGGAAGGAGAAGCTGAACATCTGTTTTAAAATTTATTTTTTCAAAATCGAATATAAAAGAAACTTTTTCATTAACCCACCAATCATTATTAATATTATAAGCTTTAAACAGATCAAATTCCGCTTGATTAAAACAATAAACATAAATATGCTTTTTAAATCCTTTATTTACCAAACAATGTAAATGATAACCTAAACCTACACCAATTAATAAATAACTATCAGCCTTCCGAACTTCTGCTTCTACCCATCTAGCTACTCCCTCTCTAGGATTATATTTACTATAGAGATAATGCTTATTCATTAATAAAGTTTTCTCTCCATTTTTAGCTTGCTCAATTTGCCATATTATTTCACTAGTCATTCGTATAACTCTCACTTATTTCTTCAAAAAATGGTACAATTTCATATTCAAATAAATCTCCTACCAATACAAAATCTTGCCTTTGTAATCCATCATTAATTTCCACTAAATATTGCTGTATTTTTTTAATATTTAACTGTTCATGAATCCCTGCTTCCTTCAATATTTCATTAGCTTTAATTAGCCACATAACACCTTCTGAAAACTCTTGGATTCCTAACATCGATTTATGGATATCATCTTCTCTTAAATAATTCGAAATAATAGTACACCCCTTAGGTAGCCTTGTTATATATTCATTATAAGTTAATAGTACTTCGTTCATTTCCATTTTAATCCTCCTAAAACTCAAGTTGTATTTTATTAACAATTTTTCCGGCGGCATCTTTAAATGTTTCGAAAATAATTATCAGTTCTTTATTTATATCAAAATTAAATGAATCCGTTACACTTTCTGACCGCTCTACCTCTATTCTTGCTTTTAGAAAGGATAATTTATCCTCAGTAATAAAAAAAGGATATTTACTTTTAAAAGAAGATATTTTGTCAGTTACACTTCTTATTAATTGACCTTGTGGATTTGTATTTTCTTCAAATCTATTTGTTTGTAACAACACTAAATCTTCTAAAATCGTTTCGCATTGATTTATTAAATTGGTAAAATAAATATTCAAGAGATCTTTTGATACTTTATAACTTTTCTCTACGAGATTCAAATCTTCCTTAAGTGTATTACTTGAAAACTTTTCTAGATATGTTTTAAAAGGAATATTACACATATCAGAAATTAAAACGCCCCCCTCTGTACAATTATAAATAGATTTAGGGTTAGGCAATAACTCAACTAATTTTTCAAAATCTTGTTTCATTCCTAAAAATAAAGAATTGGTTAAAACCTTACCACCATAATAATCTTCAACAAATGAATAATTTTCAGGCAGTTTCTCAAGGTTTATTTCTTTGTATCCTTTATTATTCTCTTCATGACTTTTATTATTTGTAAAAGCTAAATCTTGGCCAATAAGAGCTATTGGACCATCTGAAATATAGCGAGCAAACGATAAACTAAAGTGTGCTACAGTACCTCCACCTTTTAAAATTGGAAATTCAACACTCATATTTAATTCATTTTTAATAATCCTATTTAACTGCTTTTCCGATTCTAAGAGAAATAAATATCCAGAACCACTAAATTCATTTCGAATTTCATGGTGATTTGTAAAACAATAAACTAACTTTGTCTTGGCTAATTTCAATTGACTATAGTGTTCCCTATTTATCTCAGTTCCATCAATAGAAACAACATAATCCGGGTAAATATTCTGCTTCAATAATGAATTAATTGTAGAACCCGCGGCTATTAGGAGAACTGATTCCCTTGTTTCTTTTAACAATTGAAGTTGTTTCGCTAAAGATGGCCCTCCAGAAGCAATAACAATTGGTTTACTAACACTTTTTTTTAGACAATCAATACTTTGATCTCTTAATAAGTTCAACATATTATTTAATATATTTTCAATCCATATATTTGTATGTTTATTTACTGTTGCAATATCTCCTATTGTTCGATATTGTAGTTGCTGAACTTGCCTTACAACTTCTAAAAGTATTTCTGGGATTATGTTTTTATAATTAATAGAGGGTATAACAATATATTCGGTTTGATATTTTCTTTGTTCTACGCTTCTCAAAAAATATCCCAGATCATTAATAAACTTACAATCAAAAAAAATAACTTGTTTGGACATTTTATGTTCAGTTTTCACATTGATTTTTCCATTTGAAATTAGAGGATCGATTACAATTAAAATTTCATTATGTCGAAATAGATTCAATAATGAGTCAACTATATAGCCTAGACCATAACCAACAAGGACATGCGTTGCCTTTGGTACATAATTCTTTCGGGCAAATTTTTCTGCTTCACTAAGTGGATTGTATTTACTATGTAACAAATATTCATTTACTATTACAGATGGTATACCATATTTCGTTTCAATTTTTTTTATTTCATAGCACATTTTATGCCCTCCTAAGTTATAAGGAAATAATATCCTTTCTTTTTTCTACAAAACATTTAATTCTCCCCTTCATATAAAGTTTTTCATAAGAATTTATATATAAATTAAATCTATTGGTAATTTGAAAACTATAATACTACCTTTATAATTTATGTAAATTTAATTAGCCAAACTAAACCCATTTTGTAAACATCGCTTATTATTCTTACAAGACACCTATATTATAATCAATAAATATAGTAGTTTTTAGTTTTTTATTTCTCCCTCTAAAAAAACTCACATACTCAAATTGAGTATGTGAGTTTTACTATTAATGAATTATCCTAATAATTGTAATACACCTTGTGGCTGTTGGTTAGCTTGTGCTAGCATAGATTGTGCAGCTTGCATTAAGATGTTGTTCTTAGTGAAGCCCATCATCTCTTTAGCCATATCTGTATCACGGATACGTGATTCAGATGCAGTTAAGTTTTCTGATGTTGCACCTAAGTTATTAATTGTATGCTCTAAACGGTTTTGAGTAGCCCCTAGTAAAGAACGACCTTTAGAAACACTTTCTAATTCTGTATTAATAGTAGTTACTAATGCTGTAGCAGTAGCATGGTCAGCAACGTCTGTTGCACTTAATGCACCAACGTTTGTTTCAACGTCAGATAAATCGATTCCTTTAGTAGCAAAGTCCACTGACATACTTTGACCACTATTTGCACCTACTTGTAGGTTTACACTTCCTGCTGATGCATCAAGTAACTTCTTCGTATTAAACTCTGTCGTATCTTTAATACGTGTAATTTCTTTCCCTAATTCAGCTAATTCATCACCAATCGCATCACGGTCTGCAGTTACGTTTGTATCATTAGAAGCTTGTACTGCTAATTCACGCATACGTTGTAAGATTGAGTGTACTTCATTTAACGCACCCTCAGTTGTTTGAATTAGAGATACACCGTCTTGCGCGTTTTTAGTTGCCATCTCTAAACCACGGATTTGTCCACGCATTTTTTCTGAAATTGAAAGACCTGCTGCATCATCGCCAGCACGGTTAATTTTGTAACCAGAAGATAACTTCTCAAGGTTTTTAGACGCTTGATCGTTGTTGAAACCTAGGTTACGGTGTGTGTTTAAAGCAGAAATGTTATGTTGAATTCTCATTTGGAATTCCTCCTTGAATTGTTTTTATATGACCCACATCCTTGTGGGAAAGCTTGGCATCGGCTAGTACCTCTGCCTTACATAATATATATCGTAACTAGTTTGAAATGTTTAATAGTTTTTATATAAATTATTTAATATTTTTTAAAGAAGTATCATTTGGACAAAACTTGTAAGTGAAAAAGACCGAAAAAGCCTCAACATAGAAAAATATATTACTCCCACAATAAGACTTACATTTATTTTTTCAATTTAAATTGCTTCAACATATCAATTGAACTAGCCATAGCCTCTTTATTCTGCTGTTGAATCGCTTCAAATACTTCAGAACGATGAACCTTAACAGACTTTGGAGCCACAATCCCCAACTTTACTTGGTCTCCATCAACAGAAATAACTTTCACTTCAATTTGATCGCCAATCATAATTGTTTCGCCTTTTTTTCGTGTTAAGACTAGCATTTATTTTTCACTTCCTTTTGAAGAAATGGCGATTTGGTAACGTAATGGGTATTTCTCGCTATCCTGTAGGACAATTTGTTTGCCTAGCTTTTGTTTCGTATTGATGATAATTGGGGCAAGTAAATTAATTGTAGAATCCGTAAAATTCTTTTTTAATGTGACGACCGTATATGTTGCGACTTCACTTTCTTCCATTAGCTGTAACTGTTCCTTATCTTCCTCGCTTAAATCAAAGGCATAATCGGATTTAAAGGCGAATGGATATCCTACAACAAATCCGATTTGCTCGTCTTCAGTTGATTGCAATAGGGCAATCGGTAAATTGGCATCTAATCCTAAAAGGATGTATTTCGTATATTCTGGAAAGCCGGGTAAACCATTTTCAAATGTAATTATTTCTGATAAATCTATTTCTACTTCGCCTAAAAATTTTGTTTGAATGTTCATGTTTTTTGCTCCTTTAGCCGATGACATCTATTTGTACATCTGGTCTTACAATCATTTTTCCACTTACATTTCCATAAGTGAAGTCCATTTGCGGCTTGTTTACTTTCACGTCAATTTCTGGTTTATTTTGCTCAATGTTAACATCTGTAGTCCCCGGTATTATATTCACTTTCACCGACCCTATTGATGGAATGAATTTAATATTGTAGGGACCCGAACGTTGTGGACCGTGATTTTGTTTTGCTATATTTTGAATGGTTGCACGCCCCTGCTCTTTTCCGGCACTTTGCATCAACTGCTCGCCTTCGCGAACCCGTTTTGAAATGCCTTTCAACATTTCCTGATTTCCTTTTTGTGCATACTCTTTAATCAGCTCATGATTAGGCTTTAACCCTAAATCACGCCACAATTGATCCATGTTAATATCCAACTTCGCATTTGTCGTATTAATTTCAACTGTTGCCGCAGGTTGTGAGATCTGTAAATTGGCTTTGGGTTGCTTAATTTGTTGGAACGGCTTTGTAATTGTATAATCCATCTGTATATCTGTTGTCGAGATTTGAATTTGTGGGATTCGCATTTTAAATATCTCCCTTCTGTTCAATAAAAGCGCTTGGAACATGTCCAAACGCTTTATAGTATATTCACTAACGGATGAATTCTTTTTTTAATCCGTTTGCCCCTTTCGCTTCGCTTTCGGTGCAGAACACTAGTAGATTTCATCTAACGGATGAAATCTTTTTAAAATCGTTTGCACCTGTCGCTTCGCTTTCGGTGCAGAACACTAGTAGATTTCATCTAACGGATGAAATCTTTTTAAAATCGTTTGCACCTGTCGCTTCGCTTTCGGTGCAGAACACTAGTAGATTTCATCTAACGGATGAAATCTTTTTAAAATCGTTTGCACCTGTCGCTTCGCTTTCGGTGCAGAACACTAGTAGATTTCATCTAACGGATGAAATCTACTAGTGTTTGCTGAATAATCTTTGCCCCTACTGATAGTGATGCTTGGTGAATTGATTCGGCAGTTGTCATTTCTGTAATAGCTTTTGCATAATCTGTATCTTCATTTTGGGATAATTGTTTTGTGATATTTACTTCACTTATTGACAATCGATTTTCCATCAGTTCCGCTCGGTTTTGTCTTGCACCGATGATAGCCCGTTGTTCAAGAACGACATTTGTTTGTCCTTGAATATCCCCCAATAAATCGCCAATTTCTTGACCTGTTGAGGCTGGGTTATTTAATGCATCTGATACACTTTGCATCATATCATCTATACCTTTGAATAAACCTACTCCCGGTGTATTGACTTGCATTGTAATTCCATCGAATACATTGATTTCTACTGATTTATTTAAACCCGTTCCAGCAGACATAACATTTGATGTAGAGTCCGGAAAGAGGGGAGAACTTGTATTAGTCCCTGAAAAAATATAATTCTCACCAATTTTTGTATTCGCTAAATCACGCATTTGCTGTTGAATTTGTTCGATTTCCACTTGGATTTTTTGACGTTCATCTGCAGTATTCGAATCATTTGCAGCCTGTGTTACTAGTTCCTGTACACGGTGTAAAGCATTCCCCACCTGATCTAATGCTTCATCTGATGAATCCAGCCAATTATGCGCTGTATTCATATTACGTTGAAATTGCTCAATTTTATCTATATCTACACGATAACCCATTCCTTTTACCGCTATTACCGGGTCATCAGATGGACGATTTATAACTTTTCCAGAATTTATTTGCTCTTGCAATTTACTCATTTTGCCATAGCTTGTATTTAGGTTACGAAGCATATTGCTGGACAACATTGATTGTGTAACACGCATTTATATTGCCTTCTTCCTAATTGTTTAATTTAGAATGTATATTATAAACCTACGCGGCCCATGCCATTAATTATTTTATCTAATGTTTCATCAATTACGGTAATCATACGTGCGTTCGCATTGTATGCTTGCTGGAATGTAATCATATTTGTCATTTCTTCATCCAATGATACAGAATTATGGGACGCACGGTTATTTTCAATTTGTAGACGTAATGTCGTCGAATTATATTCCATCGTTATTGCTTGTTGACCTTTTACCCCTAATTCACCAATTAATGATTTGTAGAACGATTGGAATGTACCGCCCTGCAGATTCCCTTGTACTGCAGATTGTAATTTAGACAAGGCCAACATGTTTTTATTGTTCCCTTCCTCGGATTTAAACAATAATAAACCTGTAACCGGGTCAGTTGCTTGAGTATTTGTAGCCGGATCAATTATTGGTTCCAAATCACCCGCTGCTGCAATTTTTTTAGGGTCTGTTATAGCTACTGTTATATCTCTTGCATTTGTACCACTGAAAAAGTTCTCTCCTTGCAGACCATTTAGATCTACACCTTTTCCGTGAATTGAATTGAACTCAGTTATAAACTCTTTAGCCAAACTATCAATTTTATTTAACATGTCCGGATAAATACCAACTACTTCACCAGCTGGATTTTCATAACCATAGGCATCAATCAGCGCTGCTAATTTACCTTTGCTTGATTCAAGTCCGTTATGGTTTATATTGTTAGTTACTGTAATCAGTTTTGGGACATAGGCCGGATCATTTGGATCATCAGAAATGGCCGGATCATTTTTATCGTAAGCCGGGTTAGGGATTAGTGCACTGGTCATAGTAATATGGCTAAATGCTGAAAACTCTCCTGTTTGAGTGTTGTCTACATCACCATCAATTTTTTTATATATTTGGTTACCATTTGCATCTAGCATAGGCGTACCATCAGCATTCAATTCTTTACCAACAGCAGACAAGTTCCCTGCTTCTTTGCCACGAACTAAATCAATTGAATTACCATTTGTATCTTTAAAAGTAATCGTCATGCTTCCTTCAGCGATTTCCAATGCATTACCGCCGGACTTTTCAAAAGAAATTGAGACAGGAATAATATCATTTAACTGATCTACTAAAACGTCACGCGCATCATATAAATCATTTGGCATATATCCATTAGGTTCAACCGCTTGGATTTGCTTGTTCAGGTCAGCAATTTGTTTCAATAAACTGTTTACTTTATCTGTAATAACGTTAATTTCATTTCCAAGATTCCCTTGGATTTGCTTTAATTGTGTATCCATATAGTTAAATGATTCCGCCAATGACTCTCCTTTCGAAATCATTACCTGACGAGCGGCGGTATCTTTAGGATTGGTGATAACATCTTCCATTGACTTCCAAAATTCAGTGAACGCCTGGTTAATCCCATACTCTGAAGGCTCTGACATCACATCTTCCATCTGTGAAATCGATTTAGTTGTCGATTGCCAGTATCCTAACTTATTTGTTTCTTGGCGGTATTGACGGTCTACGAATTCATCGCGGATACGTTGCACTGAATGTGCCTGTACCCCAGTTCCGATATGCCCCGCCGATTTGCCTGTATTTAAACCCGGACTCGGAAATCCTGGTGTTGTTTCCATATTAACTCGTTGACGTGAATAGCCATCTGTATTGGCATTTGAAATATTATGTCCTGTTGTATACAGTGCTGATTGCTGTGTAAAAAGACCGCGCTTGCTTGCTTCAAGTCCCATAAATGTTGAACGCATTGCAGGACCTCCCTTTTAGTATGTTATTTCTGTTTAGTATTAATAAAAAAATCACATGTAGAGCCTCCGCAGCATGCGGAAGCTTACATGCGATTAGGCTTTAAATTCATTGAAAGAACGTTTTGCAACTTCTGCATTCCCGCGTATTTGCGCACCGGAATAATTGAACTGCTCTGTTTGCTGCGGGCGCATTGCATCCAGTGTAATGTTAATAAACTGCAGTGAGTTCATAACCAGCTTCTGATTCAAATCATTTTGCATCTTTAATTGGTTGAGCAACTCAACTAAACGTTCCCGTACATTAACCAGGCTTTGAGTAGATTCGCTGTTTTCAGCGGCCGTTATCACATCGGCAACAGACGGAGTGTCAGTGAGAGCAATTCCTTTTGCTCGGAGGTAATCCGTTACCATCGCCTGACGCTGTTGCTCAATTGTGTTAATCGCCGCTACATGTGACTGCTCATTTTTGATGAGCTGATCAAGCTTTTCCATATCACCTTGCTTAATGTATTCCGTTTTGGCAAGCGCTAGTTCCAGTAGACTTTTATGCATTTTCTCTAGCTTTTCCAGCGTGACGACAATATTGGCAATTGACATGTATTAAGCGCTCCCTTGCTCATAAATTTTCTGTGATTAGCCTTTGAAGAATTTCAGCATATCATCAGCAACCTGATTTGCATCTACTTTATAATTTCCTGAATCGATGTCTTCTTTGATTTTCTTCACACGTTCTGCACGTTCAGTTGCATAAGTCGAATTTGCCTGCATTTCTTTTGCTTTTGTTGAAATTTCGATCTGGTCTGCAAATGTTTTTTGAGTTTCCTCTGTTTTTACAGGTCGTGCTTGCTTATTGTAATTATTGATCGCTTGTATACCTATTGGATTAATCTTCATATTTATAGACCTCCTCTTAAAATCATTTTTGCCTCGATTCGGCTTTACGTCCACACGATGTGGATCAGTCAACCGTTGTCGCACGACGCGGCGATTTTAGGTTAACTTCAAATAACCGAACCTTCGACTTCCGCGCGGGGCTTAAACTTCTATCAGCTAATAAAGTTAAAAGCTTCGTCTATATTTTATTTCGACTGCTTTTACCAATTGTTTATGCTTCAGTACAAAAAACTGGACTTATGTAGTATATTATTATGCTCATTTTACTGAAAATAAAAACGAAGTCCTATTTAAACGACTCCGTTTTAGACAATTATTTTTTCTCAGAAAGATATGTTCCACGTTCACGACGTTCAATATCATCACGAAACTCTTTTGCAGCATCAAAAGTTCGCAACTCTGATTTTAATTCATTTTGACACTTTTCACATAACTTACCTGAATTTGTAATCCTTCCACAGTTATCGCATGGATATCCGAGGTTCGGAAACATCGCCGGGTGCAGACGTCCTTTTCGTACCCATCTATAAAGCAAATCACGCTCAACTCCTGTCGCCTCTACAATACGGTCAACATTTGCTGCACGGTTTTCACGCTTACGAAGGAAACGATATACTTCCTGATACAAATCCTCTTCTTTTTGTGCACAGTTATGGCAAACTTCCCTCAAGCCAGTGTAGTTAAAAAAAGCATTACATTCCGGGCAATTTCTTAATTCAGCCATTTTGAGCCCTCCTTCTTCGTACAATCTACTATTTGTTCATTATACAAAATAATTCAATAACTTAAATTGAAGACTTTCCAACATCTTGATAGGTTTTAATTTTACCCATGGATTAATGTAAATCCATCCACCGTTTTCGCTCCTGCTTCCAGAAGCACTTTCTTCGCAAGGTTTAAAGTCGTCCCTGTAGTATAAATATCGTCCACTACAAGTAAATTTTTATCTTTTATTACAGTCGGGTTGATAACTTCAAAAAGTTGCGGCGTTTTTAGACGTTCTTCTCTTGTTTTAAGTGATTGTTGCTCTTTCGAAAGCTTTGTTAATTGGTGGGCAAATGGGATTTTTGCCGCTTTTAGCAATTCATCAACATGCGCGAATGTTCTAAGTTTCAAGTTTTCGGGATGCATCGGAATCGGGATAATAAGGCGGGTTTCGTCTTTAAGCTGTTCGTGAAGGGTTTTGCTGAATACTTTCGCAAGGAGTATATCGTGAAGAAATTTATAACGGTGCAGATAATCTTTCATTGCTTCATTATAATGGAATAAAGATACGACGCTTTCTTCCTGTTGGTGCTCAATTCGTTGAAAGCGCTGTTCACAGCGGGGACAAATAGTTTGAGGCAGTGTATTTAGAAGCAGTTCTTTCCATCCGATATTTTGTTGAAGCTCATGATCACATAAGAGACAATTCAAGATCTGTCTATTCATAACGGTTCATCTCCAATATTTTATTGCGTGCTCCGTCCATTTCCATCGTGATACCATGATGGAAAAATACGATATCACCTTTAGGGTACTGTACATTCCGCCCGACTCTTCCGCTAATTTGTATAAGCGCACTGGATGTGAAGACAGGATTTTCGGCTCCGACTACAGCAACCTGAACATTCTTAATTGTTATTCCGCGTTCCAATATAGTCGTAGTTAATAGACCTTTTCGTTGTTCATTGCGCAGTTGCAGAACTTTTTCTTTCCGGTCGGGGTCTTCGGAATGGACACTTTCAATAGTAGATTCTATCTTTTGAAACAGAGGTTTTGCTTGTTCCATTAATTCGATTGTCGGGAAGAAAATAAGAAAGGGTTCGTTTTTTTCAAGTCTTTGATCTAGCCAGGATTGGAGCTTTTGTGGAATTTTATTTTTCTGAAGTGTCTTTTCATAATTCCAGAGTGCCTGGAATCGAGGTATCGGTAAAAGATGGCCATGGAATCTTCTTGCGATAAATGAGTAGCCCCAGTTTTCTGTTTTCTGCTGCAGGAGTAATTTTTTCGATGGAGTGGCTGTAACGAATGCAATCGGGGCATCCGGTTTTTTCGCTTTCATTACTGCACGTTGCAACGCCTCATCATAGGTATACGGAAAGGCATCCGCTTCATCGACAATCATGACATCAAATGCATGCTCAAACCGGTATAGCTGATGTGTCGTTGCCAGGACAAGTTGTGCGAACTGAGCGTTCGTTTCTGCACCACCGTACAAAGCATGGATCGTAATCTTTTGAAACACCTGTTGAAAACGTGGATACAGCTCTAAGACTACATCTGTCCTAGGTGTTGCCACACAAACTCTCTTTTCAGCTTTAAGTGAATTGTAGATTGCAGAAAAAAGAATCTCTGTTTTTCCTGCGCCACAAACCGCTTCTAAAAGATGATTTTTGTTTTGTGAAATACTTTCTGCGAGTTCATTTGCCGCTTTTTTCTGGTGAGGTGTCAGGTTACCGTTCCATGCAAATTGGATTTGTGATTTTTGTTTTCGGGTGCCAGTTCCTTTCCAGATAATCAGTTCATCACAACTGCACATTCGTCCCATCGTAATACAGTGCCGGCAATAGTGGCAGACTTTTTGACACTTTGCACAGCAAAAGGAAACGAATTTATGTGATTTTTTATTTAGACAACGACGGCAAATCAATTGGGGTTTTGTAGTGACAGCGTGGACCGTTTCAAAATAGCCGCGATTTATATAAGTGTCGATTTTTTTCTGAGAAAATGGTGTGTGGTTGCGGGACCAGATCCGGCCGGTGAAGAAATTTGCGATTGCCGGTTCCGGGATAAGACCAAAGTAACTAGTATGAGTTGGAGAACTTGGTTTGCTTGCGGTACCGTTGATTTTGGGTAGTCTATAGCGTTTTTTCTTTGAGATTGCAGACATAATTTCCGCTCCTTTATTTAATTTTTAATGATATTCGATATTGAGCTAATACTTAAAAAATTCTACTTTCCACATTACTTAAAAAACTTTCTACTTTTCACTCTAAAATTTCTACTTTCCCCCGTTTACGTTCCACTTTCACCTAAAAACTGTCTACTTTCCGTGAAGAAATTTCCACATTCCATCCTAAAACTTCTAATACCGACAACCGCTTCTACTTCTCTCCGTTCACATTCCACTTTCACCTTAAAACTTTCTACTTTCCGTGAAGAAGTTTCCACTTTCCACCCACAAACTTCTAATATCCCTCGCCGCGACCCACCTCCCCACCAAAAACAAAAAACAGCCACTCTCCCTAAGAAGTAGTGACTGTTAAGCCTAAAACAAAATTATTTCTTAATCCATCCCATTGCAATCGCACCTTCACCTAAGTGAGTACCGATTACTGGACCGAAGTAGCTTAGTGTAAAATCGACTGTAGGGTACGTTGCTTCCAAAGACTTCATCCATTCTCGTGCTTCGTCCTCACAGTTGGCGTGAATAACTGTTGCTTGAAGGGCACCGTGCTTTTTGACTGCTGAAGCGAGTTGTTCTTCCACTCGGCGTAGTGCTTTTTTGCGTGTACGGATTTTTTCGAATGGCACGATGACTTTGTTTTGGAATGTTAAAATCGGTTTTACTTGAAGCAATCCGCCGATTAATGCAGCTGCTGCTGATAAACGACCGCCGCGCTGCAGATGCTGTAAATCGTCGACAATAATATAATCATCCATCGAACCTTTCAAATCATTCAAGTGTGCCATAATCTGCTCGCCTGAAGCGCCTTCCGATGCAAGTTTAGCAGCTTCTTTTACATAGAAGCCCTGCAAGTAGGCTGCCACTTCCGAATCAAATGCGTGAACGTTTACGCCTTCCACCATTGCGCCCGCTTGGACAGCACCTTGGAAAGTTCCGCTGATTCCGCTTGATAAGTGAATCGTTACAATTTCATCATAATCTTTTCCTAAAGTTTCAAAAAGCTCGACAAATTTTCCGACAGACGGTTGCGTTGTTTTCGGAAACTCCGCTGCACCGCGCACACGGTCGTAAAATTCTGAAGCTGTAATATCAATTTCTTCATCGTAAAATGTTCCTTCAATGTTTACACTTAGAGGAATCATATGGACATTGTACAAATTTCGTTCTTCAAGTGTTAAATAGGCTGTACTATCTGTAACAATTGCTGTTTTCATCGCTCTCCCACTCTCCTATGTTCACTAGTTTACATGAACTCACTATAATTGTGAACGGTATTTTGCCTTTCTTATAGGGAACTCCACACATTCTCACCTTCGTCACTATATGAAAAAAACATCTTGGCATCCATTCGCGCAAGACGTTTTTACTATATATTATAGAAGTTAAGTTTTTATTCACTGCCGATATAATAAATACTCGAAACTTTCCAGCCGTCTTCCTTTTTCAATACCGTTACTTGGCGGCCGACACCGGATAGTTCGGCTCCTGTTTCGATTTCTTTCGTTTCTGTCGTTAAATTGGAAAATACTTGAGCTTCATCGTCGCTGTATTTTACAATCGTAATATCTTCTGCCGTACGTTTAACATCATATTGATTAAATACGTCGGAAACCGCTTCGATATCTTCGTCATAATTAAAACCTGACGCATTTTTGGAAATTATATTTTTATAACGTTCTAAATCTTTTTCATTAAAGGCTGCAATATATTCATTAAACGCAGATATAATATTATTTTTTTCTTCCTCCGGGACATCTGCCTCTTCCTGAATTGAATCACCCATCATTTCAAAGCCTACAGTACCTTCGTCGATCGTTTTCTGCAGATTTTCAGGTGAAGCTTCTTGTTCATTCCCGCAAGCTGCCAGTACAAAAACCGCTAGTACAGCTACCAACCATTTTTTCATAATTTTACAACCTCCCGCAAAACATTTTAGCACACAATATTGGAAAAACCCATCTTGTACAACATAGCATGTGATGATGTTTTTTCTTATACAAATTTCATTTAAAACATAATTTTCTTTATGAACGAAAAAATTCGAGGTCCGAATTATTTACTATTGCCTTCAAAACATTAGGACGAAACTTGTTCACAGATGTTTCATAGATTAGGTCGGGAAGTCTATTTATTAATCGGGAATAATATGTAAAAATAAAAACAAGGATACAAAAATCGAATCCTTGTTTTAACGTTAAATATGTAATTAACGTACTTCTACCCAGCCGTTTTTGATAGCTGTTACTACTGCTTGTGTACGGTCATTCACATTCATTTTTTGTAAAATACTTGATACATGGTTTTTAACTGTTTTTTCCGAGATGAATAATGTCTCACCGATTGTACGGTTCGATTGGCCATCTGTTAATAATTGAAGCACTTCACATTCACGCTTTGTCAATAAGTGGAATGGGCGGCGAATTTCTGTTTGATGGAAATTACCTTTGTTTTCGTGCTCTGATAGACGGCGGAATTCCGCAACCAGATTTTTTGTTACTTTCGGGTGCAGGTAAGAACCACCGTTAGAAACAACTTTGATCGCTTCAACGATTTCATCGGCATCCATTTCTTTCAGCATGTAGCCAAGTGCACCTGATTTTAATGCGTGTGTTACATATGATTCGTCATCATGAATCGATAAAACCATTACTTTCGCATCCGGATATACAGCAAGTAAATCGGCTGTTGCTTCTACACCGTTTCTGCCCGGCATATTAATATCCATTAATACAACATCCGGTTCGTTTTGTTCATATAAGTTTACGATATCTGTACCGTCATCGCCTTCAGCAACAACCTCGAATGTATCTTCAAAATCTAAAATACGTTTTACCCCTTCACGGAATAATTGGTGATCATCTACAATAATAATTTTCGTCATTTCGAAACCCCCTGGAATTCTGCTATCTTATCTCTTCATCTTTTGTCGGCAATGGAATTTTCATTAAAATCGTTGTTCCTTTACCGATACTGCTGCTAATTTTCAAAGAACCTTTCAGCAGTTCAATTCTTTCTTTCATCCCTATAATACCGAAAGATCCTTCACGAACGCTTTCTGTATCAAATCCAACCCCATTATCTTTTACTACAACATTAATTTCGTCACATAACCACTCTAGTTTAACAATAATCAGGTTTGGTTTTCCGTGTTTCAATGCATTGTTAACACTTTCCTGCACTAAACGGAAAACAGCCACCTCATAATCTGAAGGGATTCTGCGCTCGTTATTATATGAAAGGAACTGAATCTCAACACCCGGATTGTACTCCATAATCGTAGATAAATACTTTTTCAATGTTGGATCAATACCTAGGTCATCAAGTGCCATTGGACGTAAATCATAAATAATGCGGCGTACTTCGGATAAGGCGTTGCGTACGCTTATTTTCAAATCATGGATTTCTTTTAAAGCGGCGTCGGATCCTTTTTCCCGGAAAGTGCGGTCAATTAAATTCGAACGCATCAGCACATTCGCCATCATCTGTGCAGGCCCATCATGAATTTCGCGCGATAAACGCTTTCGTTCTTCTTCCTGGGCTGCGATAATACGTATACCAAAATCCTGTTTAATCTTTGCCTGTTCAAGTGCTGCCCCGACATTTTTCAGGTCAGTCGTCAAAAAGTTAATAACAACATTCACTTGATTCACAATATGATCCGCTCTTTCAATCGTATCATAAAGTGTGCGCAGACGTCTTTCCAAATCATCACGCTTATCTCTTAGCTGCTTTTCACGTTCCCGGCAAAGAGAGACCTTTAATTGTAAATTACTTGTATTTTCATAAGCAGCACGTATTTGCTCTTCTGAATGATTATTGAAACTTTTACTCACAACGACTAATCGCTGTCTAGATAATTGAAGCAACTTTTCCAAGTTATCACTTTCATCTATTATAATCTTAATTTCATGACGCACAACTTCCAGCTCTTGTTGCATCTCTTCGAAGTTTCTGCGGCTTTGTTCGCTTATAATAAATACATCATCTTTTGAACTTGTAATAGTTTCCAACATTCGATTAAATATTACATCAAGCGAGGCGATGTCTATTTGATTGTTTTCTAGCACTTTTTCCCCACCTTACTTAGTCAGAATGCGAACTACTCTATCTTTTTGCTTTGCAACCTACTAATATAGTACATACATATTATATCATTAGTAAATCATTTTTTAAGTTAAATTATAACCACAAATTTGAAATCAAATTGTAATATTAAGGAGAATAGATAATGAGAAATAACTACATTACAGTAAAAGGTTACGGAGAATCAGAAATCATCATATCCAAATCGCGTTTTTTAACTTATGTAGAACGCGTCGAAACAGAAGAAGAAGCGATTCTCTTTATTGATAAAATAAAAAAGATGCATGCATCGGCTACCCATAACTGCTCCTGCTATATGATCGGGGAGCATGATCAGATCCAAAAAGCGAATGATGACGGGGAACCTAGTGGTACTGCAGGCGTCCCTATGTTAGAAGTTCTTAAAAAACAAGGTTTAAAAGATACGGTTGTTGTCGTCACTCGCTATTTCGGCGGCATTAAGCTTGGCGGAGGCGGTTTAATCCGCGCCTACAGTAAAGCAACGACAGAAGGTATCGCAGCTGCTCAAGTTGTTGAGCGAAAATTACATTATTTAATGAAAATTGGGATTGATTATGTGTGGTTGGGGAAAATAGAAAATGAGATACGCGGTTCCCACTACCCTCTTCATGATATTCAGTATGCCGAAAATGTAGAAATTTATGTACACGTTTTAAAAGAAGATGAACAAACTTTCATTGACTGGATTACAGAACTGACAAATGGCCAGGCAGTCATCACACAAGAAGATGCGCTTTTTATCGAGTTTTTGAAAGAATAGTGTAATTAAGCGACATATAATACATGATTTCGTAACTTTACGACAAAAGTAGATTGTAGTATATTAGATAAGATTATGAACATTGATTATACCCAATTTAATAGAGTTACCTATCCCCAGACTAGAGGAGAATCTTTATGAAAACAAGGCAAAATAAAAAGAAAGGCTCTTCGAAATTCAGATTGTTTCTTAAAGTTACGACGCTTTTGACTCTTTCGCTCGTAATTTGTGCAACAGCGTACGGTGTCTATTTGACGAAGCAAGCCGAACATGCTGCAAACAGTGCATATGAAGTAATCGAAGACCGTAAAATTCCGGAACAACGTGAAGTAAAAGTAGAGCCGGCTCAAGACAATGTTTCAATTTTAATTTTAGGTGTCGATGATAGTGAAAAGCGCGGTCAAGGTGCAGATAATTCCCGCACAGATGCCCTCCTGCTTGCCACTTTAAACAATAAAACTAAATCAGTTAAACTAGTGAGTATCCCACGTGATTCATATGTTTACATCCCCCATATCGGATATAACGATAAAATCAACCATGCGCACGCTCGTGGTGGCACACTAGCTTCAATTGAAACTGTAGAAGAATTATTTGATATTCCGATTGATTACTACATGCGTGTAAACTTTAATGCCTTCATCGATATTGTAGATGCATTAGGCGGGATTGAAGCAGAAGTACCATATGTAATGAATGAAAAAGATGAATTCGACCGTAATACAGTAAGACTGCAACCTGGTCTCCAAACATTGGATGGTCGTCAAGCATTGGCACTTGCACGTACACGTAAACAGGACAATGACATTGAACGCGGTAAACGCCAACAAGAAATCATTAAGGCGATTGCAACAAAAGCAGCATCATTTACATCCATTTCAAAATACGATGATATTTTATCAGCTGTCGGAAACAATATGAAGACAGATATGACATTTACAGAAATGAAATCTTTCTTCAGCTATTTAACAAACGGCATGCCCCGTATTGATACATTGACATTGGAAGGCTATGACGATATGTCGACAGGCGTTTATTATTACAAGTTGGATCAAGAAGCACTTGAAGAAACGAGCCATATTTTAAAAAGTCATTTAGGACTTACTCCTGAATCGACAAACATTTCAGGCACAAGCTCACAATCAAATTCAGCTTATACAACAAGAACGGATACAGATACACAATAAGATGAGCCAACCTCCGCCAATGATGCGGGGGTTGGTTTTTTTATTTGGGGTTTCTACCTATAATAGGGTGTGTATATCCGTCATTAAAATTCACACTTTCTTCTTTTTCGACCATTTATTCTACTTTTCCCTGAACAGTTTCTACTTTCGCTGTGAAACTTTCTACTTATAGTTCAATCCGTTCCACTTTCCCCACACAACTTTCTACATTCCCCCTATGCTTTGCAAAAAAATCCCCAAAACAAAAAAACAAGCAAACAGCATAATGCCATTTACTTGTTTCGGTCATTTCATTTATTAAATATTCTTACAAGGTTGAGTAACGGTTTATAGTTTTTGCCGGCAAGGCCGATAATTTCTACAAACAGCTCAATCGCCACTAATATTACGGCAATGAGTAAAATCGCGCCCCAAACTTTTGCCATCGAGAAGATGACAGCAGCGAGACCGAACATTGCAGCCATTGCATAAATAATCGTCACAGTTTGACGATGCGAGAATCCTAAATCCAATAAACGGTGGTGTAAATGCGATTTATCCGGATCCGACCACTTTTTACCGCTGCGCAAACGACGCACGATTGCGAAGAACGTATCAGAAATCGGAACTCCTAACATAATAACCGGGATAACGAACGAGATCACCGCTACGTTTTTAAATCCTAGTAGTGCGAGCACCGAAATCATAAATCCTAAAAACAGTGCACCTGTGTCCCCCATGAAAATTTTCGCGGGGTGGAAGTTGAAAAACAGGAATCCGATTGTTGCAGCCGCCAAAATTGCAGCCATTGCGATAACAATGCCATTCCCCATGATCATTGCCATTACAGCCAATGTCATTAAAGCAATTGTGGATACACCAGCAGCTAGTCCATCAAGACCATCAATTAAGTTAATTGCATTTGTAATACCGACAATCCAAATGATTGTGAACGGAATTCCTAACCAGCCGAATTCCAGTTCCCCACCAAATGGTAAGTTAATATTGTCAATTTGAATACCGCCGACAAATACAACAATACAGGCAGCGATCACTTGGCCAAGCAATTTAGCTTTAGCGGAAATTTCACGCATATCGTCAACGATACCTGTTGCTACAATAATTGTCGCGGCGATTAAAATCGCGTATAAGTAGTCACTTTCGAAGTTCGTGACAAATTTTAAAAGTAATATCCCGATCATAAACGCACCAAAAATTGCTAAACCGCCTAATCGTGGCATAATGCGTGCATGCACTTTACGATAGTTCGGGGCATCTACAGCTCCAAGGCGAAAAGCCAATCGCTTCACAAGCGGAGTTAGTATAATAGCAGCAATAAAAGCTACGATTAAAGACACGTAAATCATGTCTCTCCTCCTTAATTTTTGTAGTATAAAGCATTACAATAAATCGCCTTTTGGAGATTCATTAAAAACTCTACATTTTTATTCACCATAAGTATAGCATGAACAAATCATAAAATATAGCTTAAATTCCTTCCACTATTTATTCAGCTCACATAAATTTAACATCTATTAATCTTCTCCTACATTACTAATTTCTTTGAAAGCTTTCAAATTATCAAATAATTATCATTATTAATTTGGTTCCTATCCAGATTATTTATATTGCTCCTATGAATTCCCTTTTGGTCAGTAGTCTTTTTGTGCATTATTTGATAAAATAACGAAGTGTCTACTATATTAAAGTAGCCAATTTCAAAGGAGAGTAAAATAATGTTCTCAATTTTCAAACGTAATAAAGAGCAAACAAGTGCTCGAGAGCTCAAGAGATACTACAAAACAGTAGAGCAGATTAACAGCCTCGAAGCAACATATAGTCCCATGTCTGACGAAGAACTTCGCAATATGACATTTACATTTAAAGAACGTCTAGAAAACGGAACAGAGCTCGTTGATATTATTCCTGACGCATTTGCTGTTGTCCGTGAAGCTTCTAAACGTGTATTAAACATGCGCCACTTTGATGTGCAGCTAATCGGTGGTCTTGTACTTACTGAAGGTAATATTGCCGAAATGCCGACTGGTGAAGGTAAAACACTTGTTGCCTCACTTCCATCTTACGTACGCGCATTGGAGGGTAAAGGTGTACATGTTATTACGGTAAACGATTACCTTGCAAAACGTGACTTCGAATTAATCGGTCAAATCCACCGTTTCCTAGGATTAACAGTTGGGCTGAATGTTCCGATGATGGAACCAGGAGATAAAAAGGAAGCGTATAATGCGGATATTACATACGGTGTCGGGACGGAATTCGGTTTCGATTATTTACGTGATAATATGGCACATACAATTGGCGATAAAGTACAGCGACCATACCACTTCGCAATCATCGATGAAGTGGATTCTGTATTGATCGACGAAGCGAAAACACCTTTAATCATTGCTGGTAAAATGGGAGCAAACGAAGAACTGCATCGCATTGCTGCAATGTTAGCGAAACGTTTCAAGGTTGAGGAAGATTATGATTTCGATGACGAAACAAAAGCAACTTCGTTAACTGATCAAGGAATTGAAAAAGTTGAAGCGGCTTTTGGTGTTGATAACTTATACGATTTGGAACATCAAACACTATACCATTACGTAATTCAGGCAGTACGTGCACACGTTATGTTTGAACGTGACGTTGATTACATCGTACGTGAAGACAAAATTGAATTAGTTGATATGTTTACTGGCCGTATTATGGAAGGCCGTTCACTATCTGACGGTTTACACCAGGCGATCGAAGCGAAAGAAGGCGTGACAATCACTGAGGAAAACAAAGCACAGGCCCAAGTAACAATTCAGAACTATTTCCGTATGTACCCTAAGTTATCAGGGATGACAGGTACTGCTAAAACTCAGGAAAAAGAAATTTTAGAAGTTTACGGTATGCGTGTTATTCAAATACCGACAAACCGTCCGCGTCGTCGCTTGGACCAGCCTGATATCGTATTTGAAACAATCGAGCAAAAATATGAGTATGTGGCTCAGGAAGTATTGCGCCGCCATAAAAATGGACAGCCAGTACTAGTAGGAACAACTTCTATTCTACAATCCGAAAAAGTAGCGGATTACTTGAAAAAACACGGATTACAGTTCCAATTATTAAATGCGAAAACAGTCGAACAAGAGGTTGAGTTAATCTCGGAAGCAGGACAAAAAAGTCGTATTACCGTTGCAACAAATATGGCTGGACGTGGTACGGATATCGTATTAGGTGAAGGCGTTGAAGAGCTTGGCGGTTTATTTGTAATCGGTACCGAAAAGCATGAAAGCCGTCGTGTAGATAACCAGTTGCGTGGACGCTCCGGTCGTCAAGGGGATTTAGGTGAAAGTCAGTTCATCCTTTCGATTGAAGACGACATGTTCAAGCGTTTTGCTAAAGATGATGTCGAGAAGTTCCGCAAGAAAATGACAACGAATGAAATCGGGTTAATTCAAAATAAAGAAGTGACAGAGCTGATCGAACGTACACAACGTATCGTTGAAGGCGCTCACTTCTCAATGCGTGAATACAATTTAAAACTGGACGATGTTATTAATGAACAACGTCGCATTGTGTATGATTTACGTGACAGAGTCTTGAAAAATGAGGATATTATTCCTCTGTTAGTTCGAATGATGTATGAAACGGTGGATTTTGCTGTTCGTGAAAATGCACCCGAGGATAAAGATGTTGCTGAGTGGGACTTCGATAAAATGGAGAAAACCGTAAATTCCTTATTTATTGAACCAGTCAAAGTAGATCGTGATGAAACAAAGGTCAAAAATTTACTAGATACAATGGATCCTCCAGTTAAGCAATTAAAAGCGGTAATTGAAAGCTTTGAGGAAAATGAACAAATTATGGCGGTTATTCCTAAGGTAATGCTAAGTTTCATCGATCATATGTGGGTAAAACATTTAGAACAAATGGCCCACTTAAAAGAAGGAATCGGGTTACGTCATTATCAGCAAGAAGATCCAATGCGTATTTATCAACGCGAAGGATTAGAATTATTCGGTAAAAACTATCAGGAACTTCGCCGCACAATTGTAGAAGAGCTTGTAACATTTATGAAAAACATTACGATGAATGTGGAGGAATAGCATATGGGTTTATTTGATTTATTTAAAAAAGGTGACAAAGTAGGTAAAGACAGTGCTGTAGATTCATCATCTGTTGTAAAAACATCTGATGAAACTTCTAAAAAAGGTGCTGACCGTGATGTCATAACAAAATTGTCATTCCATCCTGAATGGGATGTTCCACAAGAGCAAAAGTATGTATTTAACTTCCTGGCAAATGATTTAGCACCATTAAAGCCAAATCAATTATCATTGGCTGCAATTAATATTGAGCCATCACTTGCAAACGGATCATGGAATGTAAAAGCATTTTTCCGTTCTTCATTATCCGAGGCTATTGAATTAGGCGAAATCGAATTATTAATTTTAGATAAAGACGATAACCGTATCGCTTCACATTACTTTGATTTCAAAGAACTTGGTGTCATTCCAGCAGAAAGTGCACGCCCTTGGATATTCACCTTCCCTGCTTCTTCAATTACAGCAGACGAAGTACCTGAAGAAGGTTGGAAAATTTCATTCAATTTGCTTTCATTACGCGGTCACCAATTAGATTTGGATGAAACTTGGAAAAAACAATTACCAGAAGATCAACAAGAAAAATTAGCAGAAATTGTGAAAGGTTTACCGAAGTTAGGAAAAACAGAAGTAAACTTTACAGGTTTGCAAGCTAAGATGAATAATGATGGCAGTTTACACGCATCTATTTTCATTCGTAATGGTCATGATAAGGCCATTAACCTGGAACAGTTACCTCTTGAAATTATGGATGCACGCAATGTCGTAGTTGCAAAAGGTTCGTTTAAATTAGATCCTGTCTTATCAGTACAACCTAATACGACAAAACCTTGGACATTCATCTTCCCTAAAGAATTAGTAACAGTTAAAGGTATTGACCTTTCTCGCTGGACAGCTCGCGTTCCACAATAGTTTTAATATGCAGCATCTGGAAGTCATTTATTTGGCTTCCGGATGCTGTTTTTTTATGGTGCATCCTGATTATAATTGACACTTTTACGAGAAAAGTAGAACATTTCTTTGTATATATAGAACGAAGCGCTAATAATGTGGAAATTTCAGAGGTTATGTAGAATGTTTCGAGGCTAATGTGGAATTATTTACTTAAAATGTACCCTCTTCATCACAGTTCCATCTATTAATCTACCAACACTTGACTCAAAAGCAGAACTCAAACTCACAATCAATACCCATTCTTTATTTCGAAACAAACTAAAAAATCCCCCACCCTATAAAGGTGAGAGATTGTAATTACGAATTTTGCAGTATGTAGTAGTGTGTATAATCTATGTATTATTCTGCTTCTGGTGTATTGTCTACATCTGAATCGTCTGCAGCCGCTACAATCGCTTCTGCTGTGGAGAAGTTCGCGATACGTTTAGCACCTACGTACTTTTTCCCCCAGTAATATTTGTCGTTAATGCTTGTTTTAATAACACCCTTGCTTGTAGAAGCATGAATGAATTTTCCTGAACCAATGTAAATCCCTACATGAGAGATGCGTTTGCCTGATGTGTTGAAAAATACTAAATCGCCTGGCTCAAGGTCGGCTTTCTTAACTTTCGTACCTTGTGTGTACATTTCTGAAGATGTGCGATTCAGTGATGTGATGCCTAGTTCTTTAAATACATGACGTACATAGCCTGAGCAGTCAAAGCCTTTTGCTGATGTACCGCCGTATGAATAGCGAACTCCTAAATATTTTGAAGAGACTTCTTTTAACTCATCAATTGAGTAAGCCGTTTCTGCAGAAGCTTCATTTTCATTTACCGGTGCGAAGAAAATTACGAAGGCTGCTGCCAAAGTTAGTACGGTGTTGCGTAATAATTTCAAGTAATCCATCGTGTTCCTCCAACCAATTAATAATTTTCTGAAAACTTAATTGATATTAGGTTAACACGGGATTCTATTTTATAACATTACAGTTATGTAACAACAAAGTTACATTTACCCGTTTTGAAATAACTTCAAACATTGCCAAAGAACCTATTTTTAATAGGGATTTTAAACTAATATCCAAACAATTACCGCTATTAATTGTAATATTAATCAATATTCAAAGCGTTTTTCGTAACATTTGTAATATTACGATGAATTCCTGTAACAAAAAAAGAACTAATATGTGCTTTTTCAACAACACACACTAGTTCTTCATCCTATTATTTTAAATTATTAAGTCGTTTATATGCGACAAAGCGCTCAGCCCAATATTTTTCCTGAACATTAGAAATCGTAATACCTTTCGATCCCGCATGGATAAATTCATTGTTCCCTAAATAGATACCCATATGTGAAATCGTCGGGATAAATGTATTTTTGAAAAATACTAAATCACCCGGTACAGGTTGCGTCACTTTTGTCGTATCCTGTTCGAAATACATAAGGCTGCTTTTACGATCCATCTGGACTCCGACTGAATTAAATATGTAGTTTACAAAGCCGCTGCAGTCAAATCCTTCTATTGTTGTTCCGCCATATTTATAAGGTGTACCTAATACAGCGTTAGCCGCTTGAATAGCTTGTCCGTATAGGCGCTCTGTTTGTTGGGAAACCTTCCCCGGCAGTGCAACTTCCTTCTTTAACTGTTTTTCAATCGCTTCGTCTGCTGTTTGACTGAAATTAATTTCTGCCTCTACTGTTTTGGCAGAAGGAGCTTCAACAGCCAAGTCTTTAGTTGTCTGCTGGCTGATTGTCAGCTTTTGACCAACTTTAATCGCATCAGATTTTAAATTGTTCAACTGTTTAATGCTTGCTACCGAGATACTGTACTTTTTAGCGATCTTTGTTAAATTATCCCCTTTTATAACCGTATGAGATACTGTATTTTGCGGACTTTCAACTTTTTCCTCTACAACAGAAACTGCCGTCGTTTTTGGTGCAGTTGTTGCAGCAGCCGCTTTGGTTACTGCCGGTGATTTGCTCACTGCATTTACTGCACTTTTTGCTGGCGCAACAACCAGTTTTTGTGCGATAAAAATGCGATCCTGAGATAGGTTGTTCCATTGTTTAAGCTGATTGATCGTCGTATTGTGCGCTTTCGCAATTTTTGTTAACGTATCGCCATGTTTCACCGTATAAGTGGACGCTTCGGCATCTGGTGCGACGAATAAGGCTAGTGAAAACGTTAAACCTGTCAACACTACCTTCCATTTCTTATTCAATATGAAAACTCCCCCATTTCACTGAAACTAAATTTTACTCTATTTTACTTAATATTTAATAGAGTATTCAACCCTCTTTTTTTGAGAAAATTCTACAGATAAATTCATTTTCTTCCTTATTATTATACTCATATATTAATAATCGGAAATAGAAGTTCAAAAACATTTCATAGTTACTGAATTGGCGCAATTTGTTTTCTGAAAATAAGCTTGTATTTTAATAATTATATGATAGAATTAGTTCTTGTTGAAAGATTTAAATTTTTAGAAAACTTTGTATTTTCAAATTAAAGGAGTTTAGTCAACATGAATAGCAAGTCAAGTTTTTTCCGTGAGAATATCGCGGTAGGTTTTATGTTATTTGCATTATTCCTAGGTGCAGGTAATATTATATTCCCACCACAATTAGGTCAAATGGCAGGGGAAAATATTGTAATATCCATGATCGGATTTTTAATAACAGGAGTTGGGCTGCCTCTATTAGGTATTATTGCCGTAGCAAAAAACGGCGGAGATTTAGAAGTATTGGCTGGCCGAATTAATCCGTATTTCGGCATAATTTTCACTTCGATAATTTACTTATCAATCGGACCATTCTTTGCGATTCCACGTACTGGCGCTGTATCATATTCAATCGGTGTGGAACCATTTTTATCAGAAGCAATGAAAGGTAGCTGGGTTCCATTATTCATTACAACACTTATCTTTTTCGGAATCACATTCTACTTAGCATATAACCCTACAAAAATCGTCGACCGTGTAGGTAAAATTTTAACACCTGCTCTTCTAATCGTTATTTGTTTACTTGCGATTAAAGCCGTCATTACTCCATTAGGCGAAGCTGGTGAAGCGCAGGGGCCATATATTAATAACGCATTTGGTGAATCGTTCATTCAAGGTTACTTAACGATGGACGTACTTGCATCACTCGTATTCGGGATTGTTATTGTTCAATCATTAGTTGGCCGTGGCATAACGGACAGAGCAAGACAGGTTAAAATTACAATTTTCGCAGGGATTGTCGCTGCAATTGGTTTAGCATTTGTTTATGTATCGTTAGGTTACATTGGGGTAACAAGTACATCGGCTATTGGCTTCCATGAAGATGGCGGTACAATTATTTCTTTGGCAGCACAGCAGCTATACGGACAAGCCGGTAAAATTATTTTATCAGCGGTTATCATTTTAGCTTGTTTAACAACATCTGTAGGTCTTTTATCTGCAAACGCAACATTTTTCAATAAGATTTTCCCGAAAATTTCTTACCAAACATACTTAGTGATTTTCGCATTATTCAGCTTCGGTGTTTCAAACTTCGGATTAGCTGATTTAATTAAATTGTCGTTACCTGTGTTAGTTGCAATTTATCCGTTCGCCATTGTGTTAATGGTTTTTGCACTATTCGGAAATTTATTCAACCACGCACCGAGCGTATATGGTATGGCTTTAATTTTCACAGGTATTGTTGCAATCTATGATGGTATCAAAACTGCCGGCTTTGAAATTGAAGCATACGATAATTTTTTATCAATCTTCCCGTTTTATGAGCAAGGCATCGCATGGGTTGTCCCTGCATTAGTCGGCGGTGTTATCGGCTACATTATGTATTTAGCAAAACGAAAATAAGTTTAACTATCTTTTAGGGGGTAAGTTATAAGTGTAAAAACTTGTAACTTACCCTCTTTTATTGACTAATAATAGCTTAAAATATTTTTTATCCTCCCCATAAATCCGGGAAGTTTTCATGATAAAATATGGTAATATCCCTATCATGGCATTACGCATTACATTATAGAAAAATAAAATTGATGAGGTGGACTCATGCTAAAAAAACATTTATCAGCAATACTGTTTTTCATCATGTGCCTGGCTGTGCCTTTAACAGTACTAGGTGCTCCTTTAGATGAGGCAAAACAGATTGTTAAGGAAAACTATGTAGGGAATGTTAGCGGTGACATCAATCATGCCACAAGCCTTGAGCAACTGGCAGAAATGCTCGATCCCTATTCTGCTTATTTTACGCCGGAAGAATTCGATGAGTTTATTAATGGCGTGGACCTTACTACTGTAGGTATCGGTGTCGTCATTGAGAAAGTAGAAAGCGGTATTCAGATTTCCGAACTGATTGATGGTGGCAGTGCAAAAAATGCAGGTCTAAAAGTTGGCGATATCATCACAGAGATCGATGGGAAACCTGTTGCTGATCTAACTATCGACCAGGCTTCTTCCCGTATAAAGGGAGCGGCAAATACAACAGTCTCAATTACGGTTACACGTGAAGACGGCACTGTTTTAACGAAAAAATTAACACGTAAATCTTTCTCTCTTCCTAATGTGGAAACAAAGATTTTGTACGGAAATACGGGCTATATTTCATTGAATTCATTTTCAAATGATACGGCAAGCCTTGTATCGAAAGCAATTCGCGATTTGAAAAATAAAGGGGCAAAATCATTTATTTTCGATTTGCAAAATAACGGAGGGGGCTATGTTACAGCAGCAGAACAGCTTATCGGAATGTTTCCGAATGCCACGTATGCATACAAACTGAAGGAAACTTCGGGGACGTCTATTGTACGTTCGATGAAGCAATCGACGACATTCCCTGAAAATACGAAAATGCTAGTAAATAGATATAGTGCAAGTTCATCTGAAATGACTGCAGCAGCACTTGCTGACCAAAAAGCAGTCACGCTTTACGGAGAAACAACTTACGGGAAAGGTTCCATGCAGGCCTTTTATGAGCTTGAAGATGGCAGCTTTCTAAAATTAACAGTAGGTCATTTTTATGGTCCAAACGGCACGAAAATAAATGAAGTCGGGGTTAAACCACATATTAAAACAGTGAGTGACCCGCTTTATCAGGCACATTATGACACAATCGCTTCAAACTTAAAAAACTATAAAGAACTTGCTGCATTAAAGAATGTTCCATTAAATAAAACTTTCACGATCAAGTTCTCCGCTAAACTGGCAAAAGATCTTGCATCTTCTTCCGTTGAACTAGTCGAGTTAGGTGCAGATACCGTAAAAACCACGTACAAATTATCAGGTCAACAGCTCGTTGTAACACCAGCAAAAGAGTTAACAGCCGGCAAGGAATATGCCCTTATCGTTCATCCTAAAGTGAAAAATGAAAAAGGCAAAAATTTAAAAACCGGTGTTTATTTACATGTAACAACAAAACAGTAAACGAAAAAAGAGACGATTTGCGCATTGGCAATCGTCTCTTTCAATTTCACGAGTGTACTAAACTTAGTTCCGTTGCAAAATAAATCATGCAAATATCTTTTGCCAGCTGTTCCGGATCCGTTTTTTTCGTAAGTAAATTTGTCAATGTCAGTCTTTCCACCGAACCAACAAGACTTTCTGCCAGAATAGTAACATCCACCAGCTTTACAACATTGGAATCATTTAATTGTGTGTTAAGGATATGTATTAGTTTAGAAACGAGCATTTCCTTCACGGCCGTTGATTGCTCTGCTTCATAAAAACCGATTTTCGTTAAGTTAGGATTTTCGATAAAATAATTAAAAATATGTGTCAGGCTTCCCTGAATAAGATCGATTCCGAATTTTCCGTCATTTATGCCATTAGCTGAACTAGAAAAAATATCAGTTAATTCATTGTGGAATTTCTCATTTAAATCGTTAAATAATGTTTCTTTACTTTGAAAATATAGATAAAAGGTCGGCTGTGTTAAATTTGCCGATTTCACAATATCACTGATTTTTGTTTGATGATAACCATATGTAGAAAATAGCTCAATTGCTTTTTCCAATAATAATTTTTTACTTTTTTCACCGCATGAATTTACACGTCGTCCTCTTGCCATACTACTTCTCCACCCTTATCTCTATTTTAGATGTTTAGTATTTATATTAAATTCCAAAATTATTCCACTTATGATTATATAGTAAAGTTTTTTTAAAATAAAGTTTTCCGTCGTATAACTAACATTTCTCCTTAATATCAGCGTCCAATTGACATAACTTAGCAATAATTTATATTTAATTATCCATAAATTGTCCTGTTATGTGGATAAATAGCATGAGCGAAAAGGGAAAATTTTTTTTTATCGCTGCCTTAGTCAGGAGATATTAAAAAGGCGTATCCTATAAAATTTAAGGATACGCGCTTCATCAAATTAATTTTTTCTTGAAATCTTACCTTTTACTTTACCAGTAATTTGCTGCAGCTCATCCATCTTGAACGCAAACAGTAATAACATATAGCTGATTGATGCAACAATAAAAGTAGCAATTATATGAAGCCATTTCTGATCAATGACAATCCATTGTGCAATTGCCCAGTTAATAGCGACAAAAATCAGTCCAATGATGATCAACTTAAACAGCTGACCGATGTTTTTGTCCAGAAGTTTTAACTGATACTTACTTTGAAGCACTATGACAAGCAACAGGAAGTTTACGATGGCACTAATCAACGTCCCTAAGGCAACTGCATTCGCACCCATTTCATCGATTGTCGCCATTACAACCGCAATATTTACACCGAATACCGTTAAAATACTGAAAATCATTGGTAACACGGAGTTACCTTTCGCATAGTAGAAACGTGTAATGTACGTGTTGGCAGCAAGGAAGAACATCGTCGTACTGAATACTTGCAGCAATGGCGCTGTAATTGCTGTAGATGCTGCACCAAATTCTTTATATTCAAATATGATGCGGACAACACCTTCTGCCTGGAAGTAGAAGAACACCGAAACAGGCAATACGAGTAAATATAATAAACGCATCCCGCGAACATAAAGCTGTTTTACCGACTCTGTATCCCCTTCTCCCTCTTTTTTGCTGAGTAACGGGAAAATAACCGTCGTTACAGCAGTCATTAAAATCGCCTGCGGGAACTGGGACATTTTCGTTGCATAGTTCATCGCCGATGGTACACCGGCTTCCAGCATATTCGTAAAGAACCGTTGAATTAAAATATAAAGCTGTGCCGTCGCACCGCCAAGCATAATCGGCAACGCAACTCTCCATAGCATTTTCTGATCTTCAGCCTGTTTAAAATTTGGCTTGAAAGACATTTCTTTAACATTCCGAACCCCGAATACAAGGAACAGGAACATACAAATCGCTCCGACTAGTGCCCCGATTCCCATTCCGATCGGTCCCATTGTGATCGATAGGATTACGGATACGAGTAAAAATGAACCGTTATAAATAAGTACGGAAAATGCCGATAAATGATAACGACCCTGCACATTTAAAATACCGCTCATCCAAGTCGATAAAACAAGCACAATCGTCGATGGCATCATCCAGTAGTATAGTGAGCGCAGCATTTCGTACTCTGCCTGATCCTCAACTTGGAAAAACTGCATTAATATCGGATCAGCCAACGCCATAAATAAAATGACAATGAGCGTAATCGAAACGACAATTGTTGTAAACGTTCGCTGTATATATTCCGTAAGGCTCGATGATGTCTTATGGTAAATAGATATAAACGCTGTCGTAAACGCTCCGCCGATAACTAAATATAAAAAGTTTGGAATTGTATAAGCATTAATAATACTATCTGAATATACAGTTGTACCAAATTCAATCCCGATATATGTTTCACGGGCAAAGCCGACCAGACGCGCTAAAATATTAATAACCGCGACTGCTCCTATTATTTTTAAAATTCCTTTCAACGCTTATCACATTCCTTTAATTACAATTACTTTATTTCGCGTATGTTGTGTAGAGCTCTTTTAAACGTGCAATAATATTTTTTGCATCATGCGTATGAAGCAGCTCTGCAATTCGTGCTTCATTCACTGCAATTCCGTCTTTCACGGCATTTTCTAGTGCCAACTGCAGTAAAATCTCGTCTTTAGGAGGTACTAATACCCCTGCTCCATCCGCCAGCATATAATGCAGTCCTCCAACGTCCGATGCAATGACGGGTGTGCCGCAGCTCATTGCCTCTAAAGCTACTAATCCCAGACCTTCAATATAAGAAGGCAGGACGAAAATATCTGCCGCCTGGAAATAACGTGCCAATTCCTGCTGCGGCATTGGTTCGATGAAGTGAATCGCTGTGTTGTCCTTAGCCTGCTCTTTTACTTTACTAGTAAAATTGCTATCTTTTGTCGAACCGACACAATAAAGAGCGGCTTGCTCCGGAAGTGTTTCAGCAACTTTATTGAATGCTCTTACAAGTTCTGTAACGCCCTTTTCCCGTATGATATTGCCTACGAATAAAAAGTTTGTCTTATTCGGATCCATTCCTAACTCTTTTGCAGTTTGTTTTTTATCTTCCGGTTCTTTGAATACCGTACGATCAATTCCCATGCTCATCACCGAAATTTTATCGTTTTCAACATGGAAAGTTGTTTCAATCGTTGCAGCAAGCTCTTCTCCTACTGCAATGACATGATCGGCAGACTGTAAAATCTTCTCGGTAAACTCGCGGATTTGCCCGCCTTTTTTGGCCATTTTATTAATATCGCCACCATGTGCTGTTACGATATAAGGAATATTGTGGCGCTTTTTTAAATAGTAGCTGAACATCCCGCTCGGAAATACGTAATGGCTATGTGTTAATGAAATATTCCGCTTGTTTGCACGGAAAACTCGCATAAACTGCTTTGCCCATTTTAAATATTTTAAAATTACATTTTTCTTCCCTGTGGCGGGATTGGTATTTACCGCGAGCACTGTTTCGATTCCTTCTCGTTCCAGTTGCTCGACCTGATTTTTCACGAAAATGCCGTAAGCTAAATGTTCCTTTGAAGGGTACATATTGCTAATGACGAATACTTTTTTCATTACTTTTTCGCACCTTCTTTTAAAAGCTGCTCCCCTAATGCTGATTTTTCTTTAAATGATGCATTTGTACGAGCCGCTAAGTTTTGTGCACCGTTCCAATCTACTGCCATATCGTTAAAAAGCATCGCAAACTTCTCGTCCGATTCATGAAGCGAATCAATCGGTAATGAATAGTTTCCTAGCCCTGCCATTTGTAAAAAGTCATTAACCTTCACATGATATGACACACCGATAATCGGCGTTTTCGCATCTGTTGCTAATATTAATGAATGAAGTCTTGTACCGATCAGCACATCAAATGTAGACGTAATTTGTAAAATACGCTGCGGCGGCAAGTTTTCATCAATAATTTTTGTATTTTCCGGATGCTTCATTTTAGCTTGGATATCCTTTGTCACATCAGCATCTTGCGGATATTTTGTCGCAAAAAATGTCACGTCGACATCATGCTCTTCAATTAGACGGTCCAGGTTTTTCGCCATTCCATCAATATAGTTTTCGTATTTTGTCTCATCGCCTGTTGGCCAGTATGAAGCATTATAGTAGGGAACTGCTGTAACCCCAACCGATTTTGGTTTTTCACTATAATCTGAACGTTCTACTTCTAAACTAAATGCAGGGTCTCCAATAACAGGAACATCACGTTTTACACCTATTGTTTTAAGGAGCTGTTGTGATTGCGGGTCACGCACTGAGATGTTCTGTGCATGCTTGGCCATATAACGGATAAACCATTTCCCTAAACCTGTGTTGAGCGGACCAGCACCACAGCCGTACACAACATACGGTACATTATTATTTTTGGCCATCATCGCATAAGAACCGTATAACGGCGCTTCACGCTTATATAGATCCATTAAAATACCGCCGCCGCCGATTACGACAAAATCAAGGTTTTTCACGACTTTTGAATTTTCTTTAAATGTCTTCATAAATGTTTTTACGGCATTACCGTTTTTGTAGTATAAAGGGTAACTTTGCACAGTATAACGTTCAGCGGTTTGTTTAGGATTATTACTAAATACCGTAATATTTTTTGTGTCTATTTTAAATACCTTCTGAAGCTGGCGAATAATACTTAATAAAATCGCCTCATCTCCGTTATTATCATTTCCGTAATTTCCTACAATACCAATTTTCATTTATTTAATCATCCTTTGAATCAAGCGTATCGATGCGCTTGGCTTATTTCATTTTTCATTTGAAAAACACATCTATAGTAGATGTGTTTTGCGTTATGATTCGTATTTTCAGTATATCATAATGTCTGTTTGAAACGATATTTCCAATGGCAAGAACACACTATTTCCCAACAAGAAAAATAATATTAAATTTGTAGTTTTTCGTTAATGAGACGGTTTATATATAAGATTAGTTTCATTTTTACTTTTTGAAATTGAATTTATGCACTAAATGACTTTTTCCGGCCATTTGCAAGCTTAGAAATTTTCAGATACATTGCTGTCATAGAGATTTCGTCTCAATGCCCGAGTAGAGGTGATTTATTGTATAGGACTGAAAAACTTGTCTATTTGGAAGCCATTATTTCTAGATTAAAAGTTGATGATGAAGAATTTCCCTCTTATCAACAGGCTTACTATCGCGCCCAAGCTGGACTTGCAGGTGAATTAAAAATGCAGAGAACATTAGCGGATTACCATTTTCCTGGCCCCTATAAAATTTTCTATAACTTTGAGTGTTTAAATGAAAAGGGTTTTTCTCATCAGATTGACGCCCTTATAATTACGACAAGATTTCTTCTCGTTGTCGAGGTCAAACAAATTTCAGGTACATTATTTTATAAACCTGCATTTCATGAATTCGCCCGTCAAACTGAGGAAGGGGTTATAGAAAACTTCAAAAATCCATTTGATCAAGCTTATCGGCACCAGTTATATATATCGTATTTATTATCAAAATGGGGGATCTCATTGCCCGTTTTGTATATTGTGATCAATGCTAATTTAAGAACAAAATTGGATTCATCCTTAAATGGTTATCCAATTATTCATTTAAGCGGCTTGCCAAATTTTTTAGAAAAATTATATGAAATCAATGGTGAATCAACAGTTAATTTAATGGATTTGGAAAGAAAATTAGTGGCTATCTCGCGCCGGCTTCCTTATAGGAAGAACGTGGGAAAAGATCGTTTACGAAATGGCGTCCTTTGCCAGAAATGCGACTTTCAACATGTCATGTATTATCATCACGGATTGTGGATCTGCCCACACTGCGGCGTGAAAAGTAAAGAAGCTATCTTTTTAGCGTTACATCAATATCGACTATTAATCGGAGACCGCATTACTAATCGTGAATTGAGGGAATTTGTTGGGATCGACTGTAAAGCAGTTACTTCAAAACTGCTGAAGCGCTTAAAATTTGAGCAATTTGGCAAAGGACGTGGTGTATATCACTTAATTCCTGAAGATATTTTAGAAAGAAAAAATGAATAGTAAATTTTCTTATGTGATTT
The DNA here is from genome assembly GCF_038008025.1 of Solibacillus sp. FSL W7-1324. Taxonomy (NCBI): domain Bacteria; kingdom Bacillati; phylum Bacillota; class Bacilli; order Caryophanales; family Caryophanaceae; genus Solibacillus; species Solibacillus sp. FSL W7-1324. The sequence goes on along the minus strand of NZ_JBBOYH010000001.1, from coordinate 711,510 downwards.
CTACTTTAAGGAGGTGATGAGTTACTTACAAAGTATATTCTTCTCGATTTTCGGGGTAGAGTTCAACTTTTTTGGAGCGGGGTTCTGATACACTCTATTTTCACTGAGAAATCGGCGCATACTCACAACGTGTTCTACATTTCGAGTGAAACTTTCTACTTTACCTGTAAAACGTTCTACTTTCTTGGTGCGAAGTTCTACTTATTTTCTTAAACATTCTACTTTCACACCACAATATTCTACTTTCAGCGACAACTCGGCTATTACTCGCAACCCGTTCTACTTTTCGAGTGAAACTTTCTACTTTACTCGTAAATCGTTCTACTTTCTTGGTGCGAAGTTCTACATTCTCGTCTAAGCATTCTACTTCCGCGCAAAAACATCCTATATTTCCTACAACAGCGCAACTATTACTTACATCTCCCCATCAAACTCACTCCACGCACTAAAACTCTCCGTACCAACCTCACCTCACTTCACTCTCCCCCCCCCCTTCCCCAATACCTTCTTTTTCCCCATAAAAAAACCTTTGTAAAAGTTGCGATTCCTCGCTGCAATTTTACAAAGGTTCTCTCTTATTTATTTTGTGTAATTGTGCGGTATAAGAATAAGCTAAAGTGCACGCGTGATACTTCTTGACTTGGTTTGTACGTATTATCTTCATAACCTGTCGTAATTTCATTTGCTGCCAGCGTATGAATATAATCGTATGCCCAGTGCTTTGTACTTACATCTTTAAATTTCGAAGTAGTAGTGCCTGTTAACTTATAGGCCTCAACAAGAATTTTTGCCATTTGCGCACGAGTTAATGGTTTGCCCGGTTCGTACTTGCCGTCACCAGTACCACTCATGATGCCTGCTTGTACAATTGCCGCAACCGCACCATAATATGTGCTCTTTGTTGATAAGTCGCTAAATCCAGGGTTTGGTACATCTTTTGTCGATAAGCCTAATGCACGAGTCAGCAATACCGCTGCCTGACCACGGTTTAATGCTATATCTGGTTTGAATGTACCATCCGGATAACCGCTAATTAAGTTATTATCAACTAAATATTTTATTTCAGTTTTATAAACATTGTTTACAGAAATATCTTTGAATAATGGTTGTTCAACAGCCTTTATAACAATTTCCTTAGAAACAGATTTTGTTCCTAATGTCGCCGTTACACGGGCAGTTCCTTCTTTACCATTTGATTTGAAAAGACCTGTGCTGGATACTGTACCCATGTTTCCATCAACAGTCCATTTAATTTGCGAATCGTTATAAATTAGTGTTTCATTATTTGCGCCTGTTACATTTGCTTTTAATTGAAGCGATGCATTTGGTTGTATTGGACCCGAAACGCCTGAAATAGAAAGACCAGCCGGTGCATCCACTACATTGAAGCTAATTGTTTGTGTTGCGCCTTTATTTGAAACCGTAATACGTTCAGAGCCAGGTGCTACAGCTGTATAGCTTAAGCCATTGACTGTTACTGTATTATTTTGTGGTGTTACTACAAAGTCACCTGCATTTACTGCCAATGGGTTGTAATACTCATCCAGCACATAATTCGGTGTAAGTTTCACTGTTGCACCGACTAATAGCGTACCTACTTTATCACGATTTACTTGAATATATTTAGGTGTATTTGTTGTTGGTGCTGTACTGATTGCTTCAATAATTGCAGAAACGCGACGTTGTGTACCTCCAGATGGTGTATTGGCTAAAACGACTGTGTTGCTGCCATATTTACGAATACCCATTGTTGTTGAACCGCCGCCATCTAAATTAATCGCACGGTCAAAGCCAAGGCTTACTAGATAATCCGCAAATTGTGGTAATGTCATACCAGCACTTGAGTTAATACGACCGTCCACTGTAATTAAGTGTACTTTCTTTTTATCTTTGCTGATTGCAATTGCAGTACGTGGTGCCACTTCTCTAGCACGTGAACTTGATTCATTGATTGTCAGATTTTTTTTGCCGTCCAATACTAGTAATGGACCACTTGCCATCATAAACTGTGCATCCATCCAACGATCATCGATACCAAAGTTTACTGAAATTTCTTCCCCGACTTTAATTCCACGGTATTTATCGCCCCATGCTGAGCCGTTAAAAGAAAGCACGAAACCGTTACGCGGAATTTTCGTTTTTGTTTCATCATCATAGCCGCGGATGGCAGTGACTTTACCTGTTAATGTTTGTCCGAATTTCGTTGCACCGATTGTATTTCCAGTTTCAACGATAAATTCCATACCTTTTCCGTTGTTCGGCGTCATAGAACTATGGTTTTGCGGTGTATAAACAATCGCTTCATCTGTTCCACGCTTTACATTAAGACCATTTACTTCATTCGTTTGACCGTTATATGTAACGTTAATCTTACTATTGTAGTAAGCGATCTCTCCAAATCCGTCCTTTGTAATACCGAATGCAATCGGCTGGCTGACATAGTTCGAACTTGAATCAGAAATAACGCTTGGTGTCACGATCGTATTATATTGAGAAATTAAATATAAAGGATAGCCATCCCCCATATTATAAAAGTTAGAGTTGATCGCCCCAACTACCCGGTTTCCTTCCTTTGTATGACTGTTCGCATGCTGCGTCGTTGTCATTAAGGTATTAACCGGAGATGGTAAACCTAACCCAATCTTTGTGAAAGAGTCTGTTAAATCTACTTCTAAATGGTTAACTATACTTGTTTTAGAACCTTTATGTGTATAGTTTGAATATTTTACCCCTGTCGAAAGCGGGTATGAGTCATTTGTCGATTGTGCTGCACTTGCAAATTGCGGTGTACTGAAAATTAGTGCAAACACCATGAGCACTGCAATAAATAGAGATTTATTTGTTTTCATAAATTGTGCTTCCTTGTTAACTTGAAGCAAGTCACCTTCCTTTCTAATTGTCCTATCTATAACCTTAACAAATTTCCGCGTGCGAGACTATTAATCTTTTGTTACATTTTACAAAATACCGTTTTATTCAACATAAAATTACATATTGTAAAAGAGTATAATATAAATACTTTCTACTTAGTCCGTTGATTTCCATTACGGGCGGTTGCTTTCCACGGCCGCGGCACGAGCCTGTAGTCTCTCCCTCGCGCTTTTCCCGCAGGAGTCTGCCGCCCTCCATTCCAATCAACTCCTGTTAATCCTAAATACCTTTATATTTAATTAATTCGCTTGAATAAGTGCCCTCCAGTAAACTTTTAATCAATAAAAAAGAACTATCTCCCTAAGAAGATAGTCCTTTGATTATTCTGCTTTTTGTTTTTCGTAATCGCTAAGCTTGAGCATTGGATACATTGTGCGCATACTCGCAAATATTCCAAAGATAATAAAGTAGAATAGTACATATACTTTCAATTCCCAAATATTATAGAAGAAACCTGCTACACCTGTTGCAAACCATAACCCGAATAAATATTGTCCGAAGACTGTTTTGCGTTCTTTCCAGTACATCCATACCATCGCAAGAAGGAATCCGGCAAACAATAGAACACCGACTGCTCCTGTCTCCGCAATAACCTGGATATATTGGTTATCGGAATAGAAGTTTTTGCCTCCGTAAATATCAGAACGGATACCGTACTCTTCATAAATTGGCGAGTCATATGATAAAGTCGCCGAACCACCGAATGTACCAAAGCCGGCACCTGTAATCGGATAATCTTTCAGCACTTCAAATCCTTTTTTGATGTAGAACATACGACCACTTTCCTGCATAAGCTCCAAAGTATCGTCCGAGAATGTTTCCGTGAAGCGGTTGCTGATTCCACCTGAAATTTCCTCAGGTGCTACCGTGTTTTCCACACCTAAGTTCTGTAAAAACGATACTCCCCAGTTTACAGGGAAATAAATAAGCGCGATTGCCACAACAAATGAAATGGCAATTCTTTTCAATAACTGCCAATTACGAGATAGCAGGATAAAGAATAAGACGAGCATGAAAGCTGAAATCCATGTACCACGTGATAGTGTCAATAACAGCATTCCAAAGAAAGCGACCTGTGCAATACGGAACGTCCATTTAAATTCATTATTTTTATATGCCCATCGCAGGAAAAATACTGCGGCAATTGCAAAGAACATCACTAATGCCAACGAGTTTGGATTGTTCAGCATACCGTAGACACGCACGAAGTTTGTTGAAGAAAGAATTTTTTGCGTCCATACTTCCGGCATTAACCATTGGCGCATCGACAATTTTTCGACAATCCCCTGAATGAAAATAACGGCACCTGAAAATACAGTAACCCATGCTATTTTTACAAGGAAGTTTTTCGGCAGTTCACTGCGACTTAAAATGTAATAAAGTAAATACATAACGCCGAATGTACGTAATTGGAAAACAATCGCACCAAGTGATACACCGTTTTTGTATCCAATGATTGCACCGAAGATTAAAAAGGCGAAGAAGAAGTATTCAAATGGTTTAAAATGAAACCACGTTTTAAATTTCTTCGTATTTAATAAAAATAAACGCAGCAATACGACGATTGTAATTAAATCGCCGATGAGTTTTAGACCAGGGTTCAGTTCAATAAAGAATGTACGGAAAATAACGTACGGTACTAAAATTACTAAACTTTGAAATGGCTTAAAAAATGCGAAAAGTAGAAAGAAAATAGCTGTACTAATTTGCGCTATCGATGGCGGAAGCAGTATGGCCGCCACAAGTACAAGAATTGCCCCGAATATTTCGAGCCACTCTTTTTTATTCATTTTGACAGAAATGTCATTCATAGATGTCCCAAACCCTTTCCTATATGTAGTTCTCTATTTTTAGATGAGTTTCGCTCATGTGGATTAAGACGAACTTAAGTATAATATGGTTACAATTATAATTCAATGAGAGTATAAAACACACCCTAAATTACTAGAATAATTGTCAGAACAATGGTTTTTCGGTCCTAAAAAATAAGTGTTAGAGACTAAAGCCTCCCCACTATTAGCATCTAGATTTTACAATCATGTAAACTAGAGAGATAAAAAACTTTCCGAAACGAATTCCACCCCACCATTCATAATTGCTCATCAAAACCATAAAATATATACATCACTATTTTGGAGGTCGTAGTATTGCAAAATAACCGTAAGAAAAACACTGAACCGCCAATTGAAAACAACCCATTAATTCAAGCCGCTTCACTTGAGGTGCTGGCCGGTTTATTAGCTACGTTAGCGGAAGGGATTTCAACATTTGCATCCGCTCTTGCACTGCAGGAAGCCCAACAGCAAGCCAGTAATTTCACACAAAATAACGTGGATCTCCAGGAAGTTCATGAACAACTTCATTACTTAACGAAAGAAGTAAAAAAAATATCAAAAGCATTAAACCTGTAATTATTTTCCGATACTTATTAGAAAAATATATACCATTGCTTTGTCATGCATTCTTTTCACGCATCTCTTCCCCGTAATTTCAGAAACCTCTATTTTATGAGCTTCAATCTGGCTCACCTTTTTTATATCTTCAACTCTTCCATTACAGAGCTCTTTTCTCCCTATTATTAAACTCATTTTCAAAGGACTTTTTGATTACATTTATATTACAAACATCTAAAGTAATAGGATTCATCTATGATTCTCGCTCATATATTGGTAAAATATCATCATATAGGAAAGGAGCGTGAATCTGTGTTAAAGAAAATAGTAGGACTAGCATTCGCATTTATCGTTGCTCTGTCTTTCACAACACAATCAACATCTCATGCAAATGATATAAAAGACCATCAGATGGTTAATGAATTAACGTATTGGTCTAATCTTAATGTCATTCGACCAGACAGCAAAGGAAATTTCTATCCAAACCGTGCCGTAACGCGTGGAGAATTTGCTTCTTACATTACACGCGCACTTGAATTACCAGATTCGTCTACATACACTTTTAAGGATTTAAAAGCTGGTAATGAACTGACACGCGAAATCCAGGCAGCTGCAGGCTCGAACATTTTAAGCGGCTATCCTGATGGCACATTCCGTCCGAACGAAAAAATTACGCGTCAGCATATGGCAGCACTTTTGGAAAAAGCTTTACGCTATTCAAACGTGCCGTTGGAAGGACAACCACTAACTTTTAAGGATAACAACAAAATTAGTGATCAGTTCAAACCGGCTGTAGCTACTAACGTTTACTACAATATTATCCGTGGATCACATACGAAAAATGGCGTATTTTTTGAACCTCAAGGTAATGCGACAATCGCACATGCCGCAGCATTTTTATTCCGTATGCAAACGACAATCGAAACATTTGCTGTAAAAGAAGGCGAAGAACCGACGGAAACACCTGCTCCGAACCCTAATATCTATTATGTGGGTAAAATTTCAAATGGGGTAATTACGAAAAATGCTACTGTTTACTTTAACTATGAACAAGCTGAAGCTGCATTAAAAAGCTCTGGTTCAAACCTGATTATTAAAGGCGACAAAATTATTAAAATGTCTTCAGGTATCGCTTCAGCAGCAGCTACAACAGTAACGGTATATTCAGACAAAAAATTCACAAAATCGTTATCATACGCTACAAAAGGCTCCCAATTCAAATATATTGGAAGCAGTGATGAGTACGCAATCGTTCAATTAGCAGATACAAAAGGCTATGCAAAAATTGATGAAGTTACGTTAACACCTACAAGTTTAATAAAAGGACAAGACTTCTATTTTGTTGAAGGTGGTTACTTAACACATCGTACGTACAACCATTCTACACAAAAATATAATTGGGATTATGTAGTAAGTGAAGCACCTGTCTTTATGAAACCAGGTTCACAATACTATAGCCAAGATGGTGTGAATTACTACTCTGACGTTCTATTAACGAAAAAGGTAGGAACACATTATCCTTACTTCCAATTCCAGTCGATCCGTCAGCCATCTAACTATACAGCTGAGGAACTGGACAATATGATTATGACATTATTAGCGGAGCGCCAGGATATTAAAACTTCCCCGCAATATGCAAAAGCAACGATTGAATCTCGTTTAATCGGTATGGGGAAATTTTTAAAACAGGTGGAATCACAATATCATGTCAATGCCCTATTCATTCTGGCTGCAGCGATGCACGAAGGTGATTACGGTGTTAGTACGAATGCTTTAACGAAAAACAATATTTTCGGTATTAAAGTATTCGATTCAGATCCGACATTAGGTGAAGTTTATAAATCCCGTGACGATAGTGTTCTAGCCTTTATTAACCGTTACGTCAACTTAAACTATGCGCCTCAATCAGGTAGCTATGCAAAAGGTGCAGCCCCTGGTAATAAAACAGCCGGCATGAACGTGCACTATGCATCAGATCCATTCTGGGGCAGTAAAATCGCCGGTCATATGTACCGCATGGACAACCGCTTCGGCAAAAAAGATTACAAGCAAGCGAAGTTGGCCTTCGTATCATATGAAAACGGTCTATTAGTAAATGTCCGGAACGAACCATCAACTTCATCGCCAATTCACTTCACTTATAAAGCGAAGTATGTAGGTGAAACAGGTGTGTTCGGCTATCCTGTAGCAATCGTTGAAGAAACGAAAGGTACGGATGGCTATGTTTGGTATAAAATTATGTCAGACAGCAATCCTCCTGCAAAATACGGTTGGGTCCGCTCTGATTTAGTTCAGTTAATTCCCGGAAATTAATTTCTGATCCAGTACTTCTACGGAAGTGCTGGATTTTTTTGTGTTTATGGTCTGAGGTTTCGCGAGCGGCGGTTTTTATTAGAAGAGTTGGGATCGATATTAGAAGATTGAGATCGGATATTTGAACTTCTGATTATGATATTAGAACATCCGGATGACATATTAGAAGAAACGTCTATTATATTAGAACTTCGCACTTTTATTAGAACAATTTTCAGATTATTAGAACTTCTGAGGAACATATTAGAAAATCTGAAACAAAAAATGAGCAGTCCCCCAATAAGGAACTGCCCACTCAATCATTTCGTATAATATTGCACAATGCCGTTATAAATAGACTGGGCAAATATTTCGACATACTCGTCAGAAATAAGCTTTTCTCTATCCGCAGTATTTGTAATGAAACCAAGCTCCACTAAAACAGCAGGCATTACGTTTCCTTTAATAACAACATAGTCTGCGCGCTTTACACCACGGTTGTACATTTTCGCATTTTTAACGATTTCATTGTTAATGGCTGTTGCCAACGCTAAATCTTCTTTTTCATTTGCATTGGAAGTAACACTGTAGAACGTTTCCGTACCATTTGCCGATTCCTTTGCTGCTGCATTTGCATGAAGGCTGATAAAAATTTCACCGTTCTCATTTTTAGCGTATCGAACACGATCCTCTAAGCTAGGATATGTATCACCAGAACGCGTCATTTTTACTGTTGCACCATCTTTTTCAAGCTTTTGCTTTACTAGATTCGCAACTTTTAGAACGACTTCTTTTTCACGTGCATTTTTACTAACAGCACCCGGGTCTTTACCGCCATGACCAGGATCAAGAACAATAATACGATCTTTTACAGCCGGTCCTTTTTGATTAAGCAGTTGTAAATACGTTTTATTAATATAACCGTTAGTACCGTTATATGTGATTTTAGCCCAGCTGCCGGATACTGAATGGACTTCCACTAGTGTTCCTCGCTTAATTTGACCAAGTGAACGCGCAGTACCTGAAGCCGACTCACGAATGTGCAGGGCATCAACTGTCGCTTTACCAACCGTATTCGTCAATAGCTGTTGCGGCGGGGTAACCGGTTGTTCGTTTTCACCGCCATTTGCAGGAGGCGTCGGCACATTATTTTCCTCTTCCACTACCGGTTTTTCCGGCTCTACTGTCGGAGGGGTAACTGGTTCTGTCTGCAATGAATCCACGGTTTGAGAAACACGAACATACGCAGGGATACCATTTACTAACGTTACATACCAATTGCCGATCGTATTATATACAGCAATTTTCTCTTTTGCTGCAATCGTGCTTACACTATTTGAAGCAATATCACGCTTTTCATATGTCTGGATATTTCCCGATGCATAAACGTGTTTTTGTATTTTATTAAGTTGCTTACCGGATTCATCTATAAAATCTACATAATCCTTGTAAACATAGGCATAGCGTCCTTCATGGGAGACCTTCAGCCAACCGTCCTTCTGGATTTCATAAACGGCGAACGATGCTCCTGTATTTACTTTCGCTAAAATATTTGATGCGTTTGAAGAAGATGCCGACGTACGGACATTTAAATCATTAACATTCGCTTTAGCAGAAGCAATTGCTGTTGAAACATCCGGTACGTTCACACCTTGAACAGGTAATGGCAAACGGTATTTTTCAGAAGAGGCACGAGCGATAAATGAAGCAAACTGCGCACGTGTTACCGAATCTTTCGGATTATATTTCTCAGCTTCCACCGTAATACCATTAAAGTAAATTGCCGCGATGTATGGATAATAACCATATGTCGGATTAGTATCTTTAAAAGGAATTTCCAGCTTTTCTGTTTGAGCTGTATTTAATTTAAAGGCAATGGCCAGCACTTTACTCATTTCTTCTCGAGTCAATGGCGTGTTCGGTCCAAATTTCCCTTTAGATTGCTCAGAGAAAAATCCTAACTCCACGGCACTTTCTACATAACCCGACAGCTCTGTCCCCAATGTCACATCAGAAAAAGAAGACTTGGTAACAGTTAAAGGCTTGTTATTCGTTGCAACAACGACCATTTTAGCAGCTTGTCCTCGGGTTACATGAGCATTCGGTTTATAAAGAGTTTGACCATTTTCCGTATACCCTTTTATGACACCTGCATTTACTAAATAATTTATTTCATTATACGCCCCGTTTGAAGAAGGGACATCGGCGAAGCTAGTATTAGCATATGCCGTATTCAATTGGAACATTGCCATGAAGATGATTGTCACCGTCACGACAAGATTGCGCAAAGACAATGTTAAAATCCTCCCCTCTATTAGATAGTTCCCATTTTACCAAATTATTCATAAAATTAATATGAACAAACTAGAAATTTAATATTTTTCTAGGCTTATTTATGAGAAAATGATTTTCAATTTTAAAGGTTGTCTAATAAAGTTAATGCGTTCTACTTTTGACCGCAATTGTTCTACATTAGCGTCAATAGTTTCCAATTTATATCGCAAGCGTTCTACTTTAGCCCGAAAAGTTTCTACTTTCATTTACAGAACTTCTAATAAAGTAGCTCTTTCTACTTTAGGCATGATTGTTCTACATTTCGAACTGAAACTTCCACATTCACTAGTAATCTTTCTACTTTTGACGCTGAAGATTCTACTTCCTCGCCATAAACTGCTAATATAACCCCTACCAAAAAAAACACAGACAAATTTGTCTGTGTTTCACTACTATTAGTAAGTACTTCCCTGCAAGGTAGATATCTATTGAGATATGTAGAAGTTACTATGTTACTAATTTATTCATTAAGTATTGGTATTGCCAATCTTATTATTGTAAACGGTTAATGAAAGCTGTTAAATGCTTTAACATAACGTTATCGTTTGTACCGAATGTGCCGTCACCTTTACCTACTGTGATACCGTTCGATGCTAGGATTGAGATGTCGTTATGTGCCCAGTGAGATGCTGGTACATCTGTGAAGTTTAAAGTATCTTGCTTCATTTTTAAGTCAAATGCTTTTACTAACACTTTTGCCATTTGAGCACGAGTTAATGGTGAAGCTGGATTGAATTTACCTTCGTCACCAGTGAAAACACCTAATTTATATAGTGCAGTTGCTGCACCTGCATATTTTGATGATGATTTAATATCTGTAAATGGTGAGTTTGTATCAGATGTATCTAAGCCTAATGTTTCTGCTAATTGAATTGCTACTTCACCGCGTGATGCATAAATCGTAAAATCGATAGCTGAATCTTTTACTTCTTCTTTTTCAACTGAAGAAACTGCTGCAACTACTTTTTTGCTTTCGCCAAAACTCGCTACGCGTTTCGCTCCGTTATATCGCTTCGCCCAGTAAGAAGAACTTAAACTCGCTTCAGTAACGCCTGTGCTTGTACCAGCGTGAACGAATTTATTACCTCCTAATGAGATACCAACGTGTGAAGCCGTTTTACCAGTTGTATTGAAGAATACTAAATCTCCTGGTTGTAAATCTGATTTTGAAACAGAGCTACCTTGTTTATATTGAGCAGCAGCTGTACGGCTTAAGTCAAAACCTAATTGCTTGAATACTAATTGAGTAAATCCAGAGCAATCTAGCCCGCTTGCTGTAGTTCCTCCATAAACGTATGGTACACCGATATATTTAGAAGCTGTTGCTGTTAATTCTGAAACTGATGCTGCTTGTGCTGTATTATTCGAACCCATCCCTACACCTGAAAAAATCATGAAAGTTGCAAAGATCGGTAATAAGATTTTCTTTTTCACTTTAAAATGGAACTCCCTTCAAAATAGGCCTCGTGATGAATATTCGAGGTATAACATAACGTAAAACTTGTTTGTTCATGTTTATTTAACCTAATAACAGGGTAACATATATATTTGTGATATTATTTTTCACTTGTGTAACAGTTTCTAGTATTTCGATATAAAAACAAAAAACACCAAATCTCTGTATTTACGCGGAGATTTGGTGTTTTTTGTAGATTTTTTATATTATCGAAACAATACTTGTAACATTACTGTAATGTAAGGTACTAGTATTTACCAGTTTATTTACTAGAAAAATGTTGAACTACATAATATTTTCCATTTTTCGACTTCTCAATACCGATGCCCATATGTGTATATACGGCTTTTAAAATATTATCGCGATGTTTCGGTGAAGCCATCCAAGCTTTAACCGTAGTTTCCGGTGACTCGAAGTTTCGGGCTAAATTTTCTCCATAACTTGTATATTCATAATCAAATAACGTCGCCAAGTCCCAAGGGTTGCCATAAAACGGTGAATTATGTTCGAAGTAATTGCGTTTTAGCATATCCTTCACTTTAATGATGGCGATCTGAGTTAACTTCTTGTCTTGTTGAAGTGGTGAAAGTTCTTTAGCAGCCCGTTCCTTGTTAACAAGCTCCAATATTTTTTTCTCCCACTGTATATGATGATTTACTGTATCAATATAATCCTTTTGTAAAAAATCGTATGCTATATCCAAATTTTTAACCTTATCCTTGAACTCCATTCCGCGCATTGTAAGTGCAGCTACATGCGCACGGGTAACAAATTCATTCGGTTCAAAAGTTTTCGCTGTCTTTCCTTTTACAATTTCAACATCCGCCAGTGATTCAATATAGTCTTTTGCCCAATAGTTTTTTGGCAAATCCTTAAAGGATGTCTTATTTTTCTGATCCACTTCAACCGCATAGGCAAGAGCGATCATTTTTGAAATATGTGCACGCTTTAAAGGGGCTTCAGGATGAAACTCACTAGCATTTTGAATTATCCCCAATTCTGCCAGTTTACAAATCTCTTTATAATAACGGTGATCTGTAGGAACATCCATAAAATCCGGTACAAAATCAGTCGTCAATGGCACGTCCATCGTTCTTGCGATAATACTAGCCGCTTCAGCACGAGTTGTCATACTGTTTGGTTTGAATGTACCATCTGTATAGCCTTCCATAAATCCTTTTTCAACTAGCTCATATATTACGGGTGCTGCCCAATACGTACTTTTCACATCGGTGAAAGTTGGAGACGTTTTTGCATATGCCTCTGAAGTTGGTGCATGTAATAAACACGCAATGATGGACCCCATAATTAAAACTCGTTTCATCAAACCCCCCCTATCAGTCCATTTCTATTATTATACAATGGAATCATTACTTTTCTCTGAACATAAATCTTGGCAACTAACTTAAAAGCCACGAAATAGAATTTTCATACCAAATTCGATAGAAATCACTCGCATTTTCTATAAATACACGGTTTTCTTTAATCTAAGTTTACACTAAAAAATACCCCAAAAGGCAGATTTTCCATTCTACCTTTTGGGGTACAGTAATTAAATTATCGTATTTCCAATAAAATTACAACCCTAATTCAAAAATAGCGGCCTGCAGTTTATTGTAATTTTTCACTAAAGACTTTTGTTCGATTGTCAGGCGATCATAAGCTGTTTTCGCAGATTTCGCTCTTGAAGCATATGTTCTTAAAGTTGAATCAAGATCTTCTATTTGCTTCACGACACGCTCTGCTGCCTTTAAATCTTTTTCGGCTTGCTGAAGTACAGAGTAGTTCAGTACTTGGCGCTTGGAACCGGAAGGAAGTGCTTTATATGCTGCTACTGCATTAGTTACATCTGTTTCAAAACTGCTAGATGTAGCATTTAATGAAGCAATGAGAGACGTAACCTTTTGAACCTCTGTCATATCGAGTACAGCCTGTTGTAATTTGTAGTAGTTAGTAACTTTTAACTTTTCAACTTCCGACAACTTATCATATGCCAGCTTTGCTGCTTCCATATTCCCCTGATAGTACTTGTCGTTTGGTTTTAAACTATCAATCAATGTATAAACATGAATTACACTCGATAAATTCGAATATTGATCCATATTTGTCACGTACTCTTTTTGTTTGTCATCCAATTTTTTCAAAGCATTATTGACTGTATTAAATTGACGGCTCAAATCGTTTCTTGGATTGCTTAAGCCATCAATTGCTTGAATCGCCGCTTCAATCGGCTTAATATACTTTTCTTGTTCTTTTAATTCAGATTCGAGTGTCACACCTTTTTTATTGGATGAATTCAATGATTTATAGGCTTCACGCGCTTCTTTAATTTTGGCGATAAATTCATTTGCTGATGCTGTATTTATTGCCCGAATCATCGCATCTACCCTTGCGCCACCCTCTACATTCAGTTCATGTTCCTTCAATGTCGGTATATTAGACACTTGTGCTGCTAATTCAGCCGGCAGTGTATTATATAATGCTCTTGCTGCTGCCGTCTCTTCTACGAATGTTTTGCTCGATGGCTTAATCGAACTGATCGCATTTACTACGTTATAAATTGTCGTAAGATCACCTAATAGCTTTTCACTGTTGATGAGCAGTGAGCGTTCAGACATCGTTAATTTTTCATATGCTTTCTCAGCTGATTTATATTTAGAAATAAATGTACGTGCATTCGATGGATCTAACGCTAAAATATCGTTATCCAATTTTAGTACCGGTTTTACACCGCGCTCGCGAGTCGTTAAGTCTTTGTAGTTCGTTACTAATCGCTGTTCCGCTTTATCAAGACTGTCATAACCGTTTCGTGCATCTACCAGTTTCTGAATATAACCTTCCGCAGTAGGAATTGCCGCATCGATTAACGCCACTACCTGCTTGGCGTTTGAAACTCCTTGTTCCGCAGTTGCAAGCTTCGTAATATTATGCACGAGTTGTTGCTCTTTAACAGATAGTGCTGCATATTCCGCACGTATTGCCGCAACATCCGCCTCATATGTTTTCGAACCGACACGCAGTTTTTCTATACGGTTGATTAAATCAGCTACTTTTAAAACATTGCTCAGCTTCGAGTTATAATTATATACATCTTGTTTTTGCTTATCGGTTAACCGTTCATATGCTTTTTGAGCAGCAGCTACTTTTGATGAATAATTACGATCTGTGTGAACAGGTAGTTTTTCAATAAGACCGATTACTTTTAATGATGCTTTGTAGTCCCGTTCAAGGCCAGTTAATATCTTGGCATTGCTGACATTACGTTTCGTTGCAGAATCAAGATTTTTGTAAGCAGCTGAGACTTCAGCTAAATCGGTGATGAACGCTTCCCCTGATTTTGTTTGCAGTGCATCAATTCTTTGCTCAATTGAAAATGCAGAACTGACAACTTGATTGAAGCCGTCTAACTTCTGACCGTATTCGATTTGTAATTTGGATTTAATAAAATCTATATCTGTAGTCGGATTTTCTGGTGCTGTGTATCCATTTAAGAATTCTATAAACTTATTCTGTGCAGTTGATAATTTGTCTTTAAAATCTTTTGCAGTCGGACGGATTGCATCAATTTCTATCATTAACTTTGCAATAGGTAAAAATTCATCCAGTTTAGCTTTATTGTAGACAATCGTTTTCATTGGCTCTGCAAGTTTGTTGAAAGACGTTTCGGCAGCAGTCGTTTTGCGTGCAAAGTCCTTCGCCTTAACATCAATTTTATCGATGGTCTGAATTGTTTTTAATGCTGTCTTGTTTGAACGCTCAATATCAGTTAATACTTTTATGTTTTTTACTAATCGTTTGGCACTTGACGATAACGAATTATATTTTTCCCGAGTTGCATTAATTTGCTGTAAATCAAGCATTTCAGCATTTTGGAATGCTAAAATATCAGCTTCCAGTTGAGCAGCAACAGATTGCTCCTGTTTTTGCAATTGCAAATAGGCTGTTAAAAATTGATAAAGCTTTTCGATATTTCCTGCATCATCCGAAGGGATAGCATTTTTGAATGAATCCCACTTGTTCAACTCATCTTCCGCTTCATCTAAATCCTTTGCATAGGTAGTGCTCGATACATTTAAATTGACTACTTTATCTGCAATATTCACAATTGGAATAAATGCCTCAAGAATCTCTCTTCTAGTAACTAGAGCTTTTTCTCGCTCGTTTTCTTTAATCTTGGCATATGAAGATTCTGCCGTTCGAACTTTTGTAATAAATGAAGTCGTAGTTGAGCGCTTTTTCGTATCTGTTTGTTTTTCATCATTCATATTTACAAATACATCTGTTTTAATCGCATCGATTTGCTTATTGATCGTTGCTGCTGTTGCCGTTGATTTTTCCCACGATGAAAGTAAATCCAATAATTCTTTTAATACATATTTACGATCTTGACTCGTCAATGCATTATAAGCTGCTCTTGCGTCCGCAACGATTGTGCTTTTCTCCACATATGCAGCCTGATTTATTTTCGAGATTTCTACTTCGACTTTTTGTGCATTTTCAATAGCCTGTTGCATTTCAAGCAATTTGTCAAAATTCACGACCAAACGTGTATCAAGCGGATCGAGTGCATCATAAAGTTCCCCTACTTTTTTTGCTTGTTCACGGTACTCCTCTGTATACACTGATAATTTTGAAATCCTAATAATTTCATTTACGACGGTTAAAACATTTTCGTAAGGTTTTAATTCATCTGCATTAGTTACTAATTTCTTTTGTACTTCTTTTAATTGCCCGTATTCAGTTACAAGCGTATTAACTTTGGAATTAAATGTTGTTGCAGTAGGCGGATTTTCTACTAAATTTTTAATTTTATCTTCAACCGATTGTGCCTTTTTAATATCCGACTCTGCATTTTTAATTAATTGTTCAAGACCAGTATTATTTTCTACCAATTGAATTTTCAATAAATTTTTCAATGCAAGGTCCGTTATCTTATTAAACTCATCCCGCGCTTTAGTAACAACATCTATATATTCTTCCTTACTTAACGCGCCAGCACTTGTTAATGTCGTTATCGGACTAATATAATCTTCTATAAATTGCTCGATGGCTTCCGTTTGTTCTTCAAATGATTCCAGACGTTCAATAGATTCTGACGTAACATATTTATTGATGAAATCTTCCTTACCACTTTCACCGTAATACAGTAATGTCTCTAAAAATGTACCCGCATTACCGGTTACAGAGTTGCTTAGCTCACTATTGGCACTGTCTAAATCCGCATGTAATTTTTCAAGTGCCTCCTCCGCTAATTTTCTATCCGCAATTAAATTATTATTTGAAGTTGTAAGTTTGGAAATTAAATTTTTTACTTGTTCGGCATCCTGCTTTAACTGAATGTACTTTTCTAAATATGTCAGTTTCGCATCAATTAGCGGCATGATATCCGCATAGGAATCATTATCTTTGAATTTATTGTAGATTGTTCTATCTTGAGTAATTACTGCAGTCTTTGATTCTTCATTGGCTGTTTTAAAACCTTTCAAAAATTCCTCTGCAGTGTCCTCAGCATTAATTGGAGTCGATGTTTCGCTCGCTTCTACATCTCCAGCTTGCGCGACGATTGCCGGAGTAATTAAAAGCCCCGCCATCAATCCAACCTTCAAGTTTTTCTTCATCGTTTTATCCCTTCCTTCATGGGTAGTACTTCATAAATTGTTCATATTCATAGGATAATTATCGGCATATTCTCACAGTTTGTTAGTTTATCTGGATAATAATAGATTTGCCAAATGTATAAAGTAAGCCCGTAATCAAATAACGCATATAAAACATCAGGCGCCTCCGGTACGATAGACGTATCAATCAAAGGAGGTGCCATTTCTATGCCTACAAATAAATTAACCATCGTACCAGTTAAACTCGATCCCCTCCCAACTGAACCTACTACGTTTCATTCCACTCAAGATACAGCTGCACCAAGTTGTATCATTAAAACCGCTGAAACTGAAATTCTCTTCTTCAATGGCGTAGATGAGTGCATCATCCAAACCATTATGAAGGAGCTGAAAAGTCGGTGAGACATGATTTTACGAGTGTGCAAAACATCTATATTATTTGTGGCAAGACTGACATGCGCAAAGGGATAGATGGCCTAGCAACACTGATTCAAGATTCTTTTGAATTAGATCCTTACAGCGATTCGATTTTTCTTTTTTCTGGATGGAGCAAAGATCGCTATAAGTGCTTATATTTTGATGGAGATGGCTTCGCCATGCTTTATAAAAGATTAGATAATGGGAAGCTTCAATGGCCTAAAGATGAAAATGAAGTACGTAATCTTTCACAGCAGGAACTCCGTTGGCTATTGGAGGGATTGTCATTACAACAACCAAAGGCCATTGCAAAATCTGCAAAAGGGAGCTTTTAATGGCACTATTATAAATGGTATAATTAACCACATATAAATCGAACGGAATGTGGTGAATGATTTGATGCCTGTTGATCAAAAGCAAGAAGAACAAAACGAACGTATTATTCGATTACTTGAGCAACAATTGGCTCAATCTAATCGACAAATAGAAGCTTTAACTGAACAAGTTCGTCAATTAACAAAAGCCTTATATGGCTCTAAATCAGAAAAATCGAAGTATCAAGCGCCCGATGGACAAGTTTCCTTATTTGAAGACGACCCGTCTTTTAACGAACCTGAGCAGACAGGCGAACAAAGCACCGAAACTATTAGTTATTCGGTTACACGTAAAAAGAAAAATAAAAAGCGAAATGATTCGTTTCGTGAAGATATTGAAATCGAAGCCATTCATCATCATCCAGCCAACGTAACTTGTGACTGTTGCCAAGGAGAAATGGTGGAATTCAGTTCGATGTTAGTACGTGAAGAAGCGAAATTTATTCCAGCTACAATGAAACGTGTACAGCATTTTGAACATATCTATGAGTGCAAAACATGTAAAAAAGATTCACTACAAAAAGCGCAAATTAAACGTGGGAAAGCACCACAAGGCGCGATTCAAAGAAGTATTGCCGGTCCTACGGTTTTGGCCAAGCTTATCTACGATAAGTTTATTCAGTATTTGCCTCTTTACCGTCAGGTAAATGAATGGGAACGTCATGGCCTTCACACCAACGATAAAAATTTATCCAACTGGGTCATTCGTGTAGCAGAAGATTGGCTTCAACCGCTATATGATTTGATGAAGCAACTGTTAACAGCAAAATCAGTACTTCATCTCGATGAAACCTATTCACAAATACTTAAGCGTTCCGATGGAAAGCCAGCGCAATCCAACGCCTATAACTGGGTAGCACGTAGTGTTCAAAGTGATGGACCTATAATCGTTCTCTTTAAAAGTGCGCTTTCTCGTGGGCGTGCTATTTTAGAAGATTTTATCAGAGGGTTTAAAGGGACTGTCATATGCGATGGTTATTCGGCTTATGGGCAATTACCAGATGTTCAATTCGCTAACTGTTGGGCGCATGTACGCCGCTATTGGTTAAAAGCTGAGAGCAAGAATGGACAAATCGGTGTGCAATATTGTGACCGGTTATTTCATATTGAGCGTAAAATCAAACATCTTTCACTAGAGGAACGTGTCCAAATTCGACAACAAGAAGCAAAACCGATTGTCGATGAATTTTTCGAATGGATTGATCGCTCACCTTTCTTCGGTAAAAATGCCATTGCGAAAGCAGCTGAATACACGTTAAGTCGAAAAGCCGCATTAAGGGTGTTTATTGATGATGGTAATGTAGCTATTGATAATAACCCAGCTGAAAATGCGATTCGTCCGAATGTCATTGGTCGTAAAAATTGGCTTTTCTCTGTTAGCGAGGCAGGTGCGCAAGCAAATGCCATCTGTTTAAGTCTAGCTGAAACGGCCAAAGCAAATGGCATCGATTTTTATCAATACCTGGTCAAGCTACTAACTGATTTGCCAAATTTACCGATTCATCAGCAACCTGAAATTTTACATAACTACCTGCCATGGTCAGAAAATATTCAAGCCACATGTGCAAAATAGCCAGCTAGCCGAAAAAAATTTCAGCTAGCTGGCCATTCGTCGTGCGTACCATAAAGGTGCGCTATTTTCTATATTTCGGGCTTACTGTATAAATAAATCGAAGAAAAACTTCAACAACAAAAAAGCCGTCTAAAAAGTTTTTACACTTTCTAGACAGCTATTCATTATAATGCGTCTGTATATAACTTGCCTTCCGGTAAATACTCGGACATGCCGATTTCTTCTAGACCGTTTTTAATTTTGTATGTGTGACCTAATCGGTTTTTCGATAAATAATTTGCTTTTGAAATTAGCATCTCTTCAAATACTGGTAGCTGTGATGGATCTACATCTTTCCAGTTTTTATAAGAGTTAATTAAGTCTTCAAGTGTTAAATGCAGATAATCATCACCCGCAAATTCACCTTTTGGATTTACACGGTACCAAATATCTCCGTTTGAACGAATCCACTTGTTTTTCTCAATTTGTAACGCACGGCTAATCGATTTGGCCGCTTCTAAATATTTAGGATCCTGGAATTCTTTATAAGCCAACAATAGTACATTCATGCCACCAAGTACATGGTTCATCGATGCATGCGTTGTCACTTGCTGATTTAACGGGAAATAATCTGAAATATAATAGGCATCTTTATCGACATCAATAACATGTCCAGCCTGTTTACGCGATACTAAAAGATCCGCATAATTACGTAACGGCTCTTTATAATTCGGCATATTAAACTCTGCTCCGGAATTATAGTAGAATAACGCAATCTGCTCATTGAAACGCGTATCGATAAACGGTGCTGTAATGCCAAATAAGTTTTTCAAATAAGTACTCGTTACTTCAGTCTTCCAGTAAGTCGCGTCGCCTTTGAACTTATTCAAGTTTATGAACGAGTTTTTCACTAAGTTTGCAAAATAACGGTCGCCCTGTTCCTTTAATAAAACAAGTGCACGGTCTTCTTTTACCAACAATAGATTACGTCCGAACCCTTGGTAAGATTTCGGCATTGGCTCGGTAGTAGTCGCCATCTTATTGTATGGACCTTCAGCTGTGTACCAGTTGTTACGCTTTTTATAGTTAAGCGCGGTTTCAAGCATCCAGCCATTCATATTTTCATCTGTTTTAAATAAACGCTCATTTGAATCCATATACCAAGTATCAACAATGTCGTTCCCATTAGAAACTAGAGTATAGTAGCTGAATAAATCTTCGCCAAGCCATGCTTGTGAATACGCTTCGTACTCAGATTCCAAATCACGCATATAACTTGTTCCGCCAGTATCTTTATAGCTTTGCGTTAATTGTTTTGAACGATACGCTTGTCCGACCATACGATCTGTCGCCAGCTTTTCGTTCTCCATAATGCGTAATAATCCTGTCGGGTATGATGACGAGTCAAAGCCAAATACATCCGCAGAATTTTTTTCGATTGGGAAACGATCATAACGATATAGACGGAAATTCGTTACATTCGTTGCTTTATGGAATAAATCCACAGTCAGTTTTAATTTTCCTTTGTTCGTCAATGTTGTAAATACAAAGTCGTCGCCGTTTTCCAATGAACGAACCGTTACTTTTACAGTTGCACCTTGGTTTCCGACTGCATAATTATAAACTGTATCTTTTGCAACACCGTAAGTTTCAGTTGTTGTGCCTTTAAATGAAATCGGTGCTGTTGAACGAAGGTATAGCGGGTTTGCATCCGATGTTACTTGCGCAAAGTTCATTTCTTCCCTATTGTTTTTAAAGTTACTTGATACTTCCGCTGCTTGTACTTTATATTCGTTTTTCGCAATTTTATTTGTTGCGACAAGCGCACGGTGAAGCATTACCGAGAAAGTCACACGGTTAACCGTTGCTTTCGGATCAAAAGTGCCGTCTTCACGGCCTGTTGTAATCTCATGTTGCGCTAGAATCTTTACATTTTCACGGTGTGACTCACTGATTTTGTTCCAGTCTTTAAATGTCAGTTCTTTACCTGTTTCTTTCAAATCAAATGCCCGTACTAAAGTCGTCGCCATCTGTTCACGTGTTAACGCATCCGCTACACCGAAACGTCCATCTGGTTTACCGCCAAAAATACCAGCTTCATATGTAGAAAATACACCTTGTAAAAAGCTTGATTTCGTAGTTACGTCTGAAAACTTGTTCTGATATTTACCGTCCGGAAGCTTTAATGCACCTTTAAACAGATTCGCTGCCTGACCACGGTTAATATTTAAATTTGGACGGAACTGTGCATCCGGATAACCACCGATTACACCCATTTCCACAAGCTGCATCACTTCATTTTTAGCCCAGAAACTATCAGGTACATCCGCAAGCTTCTGCTTAACAGTTAATTTCTCACCTGTTAGCGGCTGCTTAGCTGGCTCCTCTGATGATTCGTTTTGTTCCGCATCAGTTGCAGGCTGTTCAGTATTTACAGGAGAATTTTGCTCTTGTTCTACTGATTCCTCGTTTTCCGGAGATGCTTCTGTCTGTGGTTCTGGCTGATCAGGTGTTGTTGTCTGTTCAGCATTTTCGTCAGCAGAAGTAGATTCCGCTTCCTTTTCATCTGTAACCGTTTCCTCTTGAACTACCGGATTATTACCGGAATCCGTAGTTTGAGTCGTAGTAGTGGTTGAATTTTGTACTGTTGGATTTTCAGCTTCAACTGTGCCTTGTACATTTGCATACGTTGCGGTTGGTAGCGCTGTGGACAAGAATAGTAGCGAGGCTAACAGTGCTGATTTTAATTTCAACATTCGACAGATTCCCTCCTTTTATTTCAATAACGTATAAATTATACCGAATATCGCCATATATTTCACTGAAATGTACGACATTTAATAGAATAGTAATATTCAATTTAAGTGTAGCACGCCACTTGTAGTGAAGCGATGGTAATTCTCGCTTTCTTTACTAGGTATTTCTTTATTGAGGTGTGGGGTTCTAGTGTCGGGGAATGCGATTCTACTTTTTCATGTCATGGTTCTACATTTCGACAAAAAAGTTCTACTTTCGGGCGAAGAGTTTCTCCATTTCCGGGCTTAATTTCCACTTTTCAGCACAAACCTTCTCATTTCTCAGATAAACTTTCTACTTTATCTATCCCTCTTACCTCCTTATCTTCATCTCACAATTTCCCAATAGAAAACACTTGAGCCTATACAAGACTCAAGTGCATAAAAAGCTATTCTACTCCAATAACAATAAAGTCATCTGAAGTTGCTTCGATCGCATTATATAAAAAGGTTGCTAACTGGGCGCGTGTTAATTTCATATTAGGGCTGAATGTAGTTGCTGTCGTTCCTTTTGTAATTCCGTAATCTACTAATGTTTGAATGTACTTCTTTGTTGCAGTATCCGGTAACTTATTGACATCGGTAAATTTCGTCTTTGTAGTAGTAGATTGCTCCAACTCAAAACCGATCGTTAACATTTTCGCTAACTGGGAACGAGTTAATGTTGCGTTCGGGCGGAATTCATCGCCATAACCGTTCACAACACCTGCTTTATTTAATGCAGCGATAGCTTTATAATATTTGCTTGATGTTGGAACGTCTTTAAAACCTGGATTGGGTGCAGAACTATTTTGCAGATTTAATGCATTCGCTAAATATAATGCCGCATCTCCACGTGTTGCCGATTTACCAGGCTCATAAGTTTTGCTCGTTACGCCAGTAATAATTCCTTCATTATATAAAGAGACTATTGCATTTGCATGGGAATTCGTTTCTTTTACATCGGTAAATGGAATTGTAGATGCCTGTACTGAATGGTCACTTACTATAACACTTGAAATAATAATAATAAGTATCGCAGTAAGAATTGAGCCATAGAAAAACTTCTTCATTTATTTCAATCCTTCCTCTTAAACTAGTTAGCATAATTATACATTAGTTTATAGTTTTATGTAGACGATTAATTACAGCAGACATCTCATTAACCTTAGCCAATTTTATTAGAAAGATTGTTGAACATATTCGATGATTTCTACATATTATTAGAACTTCCGCTACCAATATTAGCATTTTCGTATATTTCGCTGCTAAATTCAATTATATCTAAGTTCAAACCGCGCCAATTTGTTTACACTAAATACTTTATTAGAAAAAATTGCACCTTTATTAGAAGTTCTGACTGCCTTATTTGAACTTTGAACCATGATATTTGAAAATGAGATACATTTATTAGAAGAAACTAACTTTTTATTAGAAAACGGACGACTTATTAGAACTTTCTTAGTTTTATTAGAAAATCAACTGCTCATATTAGAAAACTCAACCCTAAAAAAGGCATACACGCAATTAAACATGTATGCCCCACTTAAAACTACTTAGTTCGTTAATAAAGTTGCTGATAAATTAATTGGATCAACTACTGCATTACCCGCAGCATCTACTATACTTGCTATACCCGCACCATTTCTCAGCGTAACTGCCGTACCAACTTCCTGATTAGCAGTTAAAGTAATGACTGCTTTATTGCCGGTTGTTTCAGATGTCACTGATTCAATTCCGACCGATGCCCCGGCAGAATTTTGAAGAACAAAGGAGTCTTTAGCAAGACCGCTTACATTCTCACTAAATGTGAGCTCAATTTGATTTGCTGCTGTAAATTGAGCGGAATTTATCATTGGTCGAATGTTTTCCTTTAAATCGACAACTGTCGTTAAGTTCGGCTGTGTAGCAATGGAATCTTTTGCTTTTACTCCGGTAATCGTTAAGTTACGTTCACCGGATGTCGTTGTTCCATTTTGGGATAATGTTAAAATAACCGTATCTAATGCATCGCTTGGTACTTGAGCATTTGTAATTGTTGCATTTGGGATAGAATAATTGCTTGCAACAGATGCTGTTGTCGCATCCACCACATGGTTGAACTTCAACCGCACTTGATTATTCGTTAAATTTGAATCCGTCACTGAGGTTGTAACAGTTGGTGCTTGCAGTACATTTTCATTGTTTAAATAATCCGATGTCCGTTGGAATGTGATTGCTTTGTTAGCCGTATTTACACCATATGCACTGTCTACTTCCGTAAACGATAACGTAACATTGTATGTTGCATTATCCGTATCACTTGTTCCTAGCAGATCATCCAATTTCACACGTACTGCAGTACGATTGCCGTTTTCTCGATACTCTAAAGGAGTTGCTGTACCAGAGATTGTGTAGGTTACGCCGCCTTTAACATAATTACCGGATGCTGTTACACGTGATGCAGTTACTAAATCCACTGGTTTGTTAAGCATAATATTTAGGTATTCAAAATTACCTTCTCTTGTTACAGAAGTTGACGTTACTTCAGGTGCTGCTGTATCTAGCGTGAATGAATGTGTAGTTGTGAATGTATTCGTTTCACCTGAAATATCGGTAATCGTTTTGCCGGATGCTGTGCCGATATTATATACACCTTTTAAATTATTCGTAGCGGTAACGATAAATGAACGATCATCCCCAGGGACTGCTTCAATGGCCGTAATCGTATTTGGCGAAGTGCCTAAGCGTATTTCAAGATCACCGACTGCAGGTTTTTGAATACGCTCTGAGAATGTCAGTCTAAATTTTTTTGGGCCTGTTTGGGAAATGCTTGTTAACGTTGGTTTTACTCCATCAGCTCCACCCATTGCAAAGCTTGTCGTTAATGGGTTTGGTGTACTGAAGTTTCCAGCAATATCACGTAGTCCTGCAAAGGTTGCAGTAACTGAAGTATTTGCAGCTAATGGCTGGCCATTTACCTTTGCATTTGATAAATCGAAATCCGCATACCATGCTCCGGCAGGGATTTCTCCGGT
Source organism: Solibacillus sp. FSL W7-1324 (assembly GCF_038008025.1). Lineage (NCBI taxonomy): Bacteria > Bacillati > Bacillota > Bacilli > Caryophanales > Caryophanaceae > Solibacillus > Solibacillus sp. FSL W7-1324. Next base: position 686,352 of record NZ_JBBOYH010000001.1, on the reverse strand, counting down.
AATGCCCGTTACATTCGTACCGTTCGCCAGTCTAAATGTAATACTGCTGTTACTAAATGCGCGCAAAGGTTCTGAGAAAGTAACACGAACAGTTTTAGCATCACGGTTGACTGTACTGATTAATGTTGGTGAAACTGTATCCGAACCAAAGTTAAGGACTTCATCATATGGAGTAACCGTTGTACCGGCTGTATTTTTCACATTATTTACTTTTACGAGATAGCGTCCTGTTAAAGCTGCTGCCCCGTTAGTAGTGATTGTCAATGTACGGCCGTCTTCACTTAACTGCCCTTGCGAGAGAGAAACAGCATTCGTATTGTCTACCCCTGAAATTGAGACATAGTTTGACAACTGTGCTTGTGTTAAGCTGGCGGGCAAATCTACTCTTTGATTGAATTTCACTTCAATTTGTCCTGCATTAAGCGCTTTCACAGTTGCGACTTTTACTTCAGTTACGGTAAATGTTACTTTTGCCGAATACTCTTTTCCGTCAATTTTAAATGTAACATTTGTTTCCTCATTTTCAGGAAGATTATTATCTAATGTAACTTCATGCTCAGTGTTGTCGCTTAATGTGACTTTCAATTTATTTGCAGCAGTAGCCTCAGCCGATTTTACTGTTAAAGCAACGTTATAAGTGACCGAAGTTGCATACTGCTTACCATTAATCGTAAACTTAACTGGCGTTTCTTTACCGGCTTCCAATGGTGTATCCAATTTCACCGTATGTTCCGTATTGTCCGTTAGTGTAACTTTCAATGTTGATGCATCCACAACTTCAATCGCTTTTAATCCCTCACCCTGTACTTCCACTTGAAGCATCTTATACAGGAATGAAGAGAACTGTCCGCGTGTTGTGTTGCCTTTCGGATTGAAGTTAGGTACGCCCGTTACATTATAGTAATCTAAAACTCTAATCGCAGAACGTGCCTCTGCCTTCGCTCTATTATAATCGATGACATCCTCTTTAAATTCCTGTTTCAAAACATGTCCCAGGAAGTCAAAATTATTAATATTCGTATAAGCACGCACTAAAACAACCGCCATATTTTCACGCGTAATTGGATCCGCTGGTAACAGGTTTCCATTACTTCCGTTAAATACACCGTTGTCTTTTACTAATGCCGCATATTGCAATAGCTCGTCCTGTGATGTGCTGCGCAAGTCTGAAAAGCGCATATTTGTTTTGTAATCTGAAGGTACTTTATAACCTTGTGACACTAAGTATTTACCTAATAGTTTTACAACATCCGAACGTGTTAGTGTACGGTTTGGCTTAAATGTGCCATCCGGATATCCTGAAATGATGCCTTGGCTTACGAGCGAATCAATAGCCAGTTCGTGTGTATTTCCTGCTGTGTCCGAAAAACTTGCCGCACTTGCTACCGGAACAATTGCTGATGCTACTAATGCCGCAGCAGCCGTACTCGTCAAAAACTTCCTGTTCTTTTTCTGCATCTTTATTAACCTCCTAGTTTTTGAACAATTAAATAAGTTACACTTTCTCCACCTTGCCTACAACCTATGCATTTCCACCAATTATCTGAATATAAACATATTTTCGTAAAAATAACTATAAAGTATTATAAAAACATAAAAAAGCATATCTATTGAAATAGATATGCTCCAAATATTAGTAATTAATATTCGTAGGGACAGTAAACTGAAGTGGAGAGAAAATAAGTTTATTATTTGCCAAATCACTAACTGTCGAAGTGGCTGTTTGTGAAATAGTGACAACTTGATTTGCTTTCAATGGCTGAGCTAATCGGATTGCAACTTGTTCATTGTTTGTACCAGAGGAATAAATTTGTGAAATCGGCACAGCTAAATCGCCCACTTTTACTTCAAACGAATGATTTAATGCATTTTTTACCGCCTCATTAAATGAAAGGGTAATCGTATCAGTACCAGTAATATTATGGTACACATATTGTGGTGCGATATTTTCATTCAAATAAACCAATTCTGTTTTAGGTTCCATCGTTACAACTGAATTTAACGCCCGTAGATTGCTGATTGTCAAGTTTGTCCCTCGCGGGTAGGCAATATCGCCTTCTTTAACCGTTAAATACACTTTATGAGGTTCATTGTGATTTACTACTGCACGCTGGATTGTCATACCGTCCAATACATAGTTTTGCAGGTTTGATGCCGTAACACCGTCCACATATGTTGAGAACGTAATAACAATTGTTTTATTATCAATTACCGTTCCTTGTCTAGCATTATATGACGTTTCCACACTTAATACAGAAAGCTTTTCTTCATTTTGCGCAAAATCTGAACCTCGCACAAAATTCACTTGGTAGGCAGGGTTTACCGCTTGGCCATATTCACTCGTTACCCCTGTAAATGTAGCACCTACAGAATATGTGTAGCCGGAATTTGTTGTCAGCCCAGTTAATGTACTTAGACGAACACGGATTGTTTTATCATTCGTTGCTGATTTTTCAAGTTGCCCTACTAAAGAGTCCTTTAATGGATACGTATATCCATTTAAAATATAGCTGCCCGTTAGTGTCACTTGTGCAAAGGCTGCTGTTTCAACATTGCGGTCAAATGTAAACTCTAAATATTCGATTCCTTTATCTTTTACAACATTAGTACTCACAACAGACGGGATTGTTGTATCAGCAACAAAGTTGTAAGCTGTTGAGAATACGTTTACTTCTCCGGACACATCTGTAATATAGCGTCCTGGTGTCGTTGAAATTGTTGTATAGCCGTTTAATGAGCCATTTGTCGTAACAATATAGGAATTGACATCATCTTTATCTTTTACAATACTAGTAATTCCCGGTGAATAGGTATTTTGAAAAATTGTGATGTCTGCCGGTACAATTGTACGTACTTCTTCCGAGAATGTTAACTTGAATTTTTTAGCGCCTAATTGTGTAACATTCGTTAATGTTGGTACAACCCCATCCTTATCTCCTTTTGTAATATACGTAGTTAACGGATTTGGTGAAGATAGGTTATTTGAAATATCAATGAGTGTTCCAAATGTGACCGTAATTGCTGTACCTGGTGCTAAAATTTGCCCTTTTGCAGTAGCCGCCGATAGATCATAAATAACTTCTGTTGCATTTTTTTCAATTGTTCCTTGAATGCCTGACACAACCGTACCATTTGCTAATTTAAATTGGGTAACCCCAATAGGATTTGTTACCGGTTCTGTAAAAATCACTTTTACTTTAGTAGCCGAAACATTTTCTACCTTTAACACGCCCGGCGATGTCTTATCAGGCAAGAAAGTTGCGATGTCATCATATTTAATAAGTTTTTTTGATGTTGCCGATTCAATACCATCAACAACGACACGGTAGCGTCCTTCAAGTCCTGCTGTTGCATTAATAGTCACCGTCAATGTGCGTTTATCTTCACTTAATTGCCCTTTAGATAGCTGAACTTGTCCAAGACGATCCACCCCGGTAACCGCCACTAGCTTATTAATTGCAGCTGTATTTAACTCTGCTCCCAGCTTTACAGGCTGATTGAATGTGATTGCAACTTGCCCCCCATTGGGATTTGTAATAGAAGATACCTTCAGATCCGGTACTTCAAATTTTACTTTAGTTGTAAACGTTTGTTCCCCAACATCAAAAGTAACTTCAGTTTCAATATTCTCAACTAAAGGTGTTTTTAGTGTCACAATATAAGCCTTATCATCAGAAAGAGTTACACGCAATTTATCCGCTGCTTGTACTTCTACTGTTTTGACTGTTAAAACCGGTTTTTCAGGTTCAGGCTCCGGCACTTCAATTTGTAGCATATTATACAGGAAAGTAGCGAACTGACCGCGCTTTGTCGGATCTTTAGGATTAAATGTCTTTTGCTTTGTTACCGCATAGTAAGCTAGTGTTTCAATTGATTCCTGATGTTCTACAGTTGTCCGATTTAAATCACTAATGTTTGAATTATAGTCAGTTTCTTTCATCGCTTCTACATAATCAAATTCATTGATCACTTTAAATGCGCGCACTAAAACCGTTGCCATTTGGTCACGGCGCAACTGATCACGATGCATTAAAGCACCGTTACTTCCTTGGAATACTCCAACATCCTTCACTAATGCCGCATACTGCAATAACTCATCCTGAGATTTGGCAGTTAAGTCTGTAAAACGCATTTTCGTTTTATAATCTTCCGGTACCTCATGTCCCAACGAAACTAAATATTTCCCTAATAGTTTTACAACATCTGAACGCGTCAGGTTTTGATTCGGTTTAAATGTTCCATCGGGATAACCACCGATAATGCCTTGCTCAGATAATATAGTAATCGCGTTCTCATGACCGCTGCCTTTAATATCCGAAAACGATGCCGCACTAGCTACAGGAACAACTGCCGTTGCTGCTAGAACAGCTGCAGATGCAGATGCTAGAAACTTAGAATATTTTTTCATATGTAACGCCTCCAATTTCTATTCTCTTATTTTATATATGTATAAACTTTATTTGATTATGACTAACTTCAGCAATTACTAGATTTGCACTATCCAAATAGATAGTTTGTTCCTTATCGATAAAAGCTAATTCCTCAACTATTACCTCTTCATATTTCCAATTTCTAAACAACGATATTACTTCCATACAATGAATTTCCAGGATATTCATTTTCGTTTGAAAATAGCCCTGAACATCTAGTAGAAGTCCATTTATTTTCAATTGACTAAAGAATTGCATAAAAATCCCTCCATAGTAAATATTGTATAGAAATTTATATGAATTTACAAATTTTCGTATTTCCAGTTATTAATTAAACTTCTTATTCATTAATATAAAAAAGGCTGTAGAAAAACCAAATTAATTGGTCTTTCCACAGCCCATATGGCTAAAGGTATTTAATTATTTTCAAATCTTATAGATTTAAAGCTGATACAGTAGCAGTTGCTTCTGTAAAGTCTAATTTATTACCTTTTAAATCTTCTACATTGATTGTTGTAGCTGGTTTAACTGTGATTGTTTTATCTTTATCAGCAGTTGTTAATGCATTATCAAGAGTAATCACTAATTCGTTAGTGTTAGAAACAGCTACAGTTGATGCATCAACTTTCACAGTACCAACATAAACATCAAAGTTTGCAGTGCCAGTTACATTAACATTTTCAGAGAATGTTACTTTTAATTGTTCAGTAGAAGTTACTTCTAATTTAGCAACAGTTGGTACTACGTTTTCATCGATATCAACATTAGCAGCAAATGCCTTCATAGCGTGGCCAGTTGCAGTTTTCACACCTGAAACAGTTACAAAATGTAAACCTGAGAACTCGTTAGAATTTTTAGCAAGAGTTACTTTTACTGTAGCTGTACCAGAGTTTTTAGTTAACTCTACTTTATCTACTTTAGCACCTTCAACTACATAGTTAGCAGTGTTTAATGCAGAAGCTGGATCAACTTCTACATCAAAGTTTACTTCTAATACATTATTGTCTGCAGTTGGTGATACATTGATTACATCAAATTCTGAATCGTTAGCTGTACGAGTGAATTTAACTTCTTTTTTAACAGAGTTATTGTTGAATAAGTCTTTTACTAAGCCTTCCGCTAATTCTACTGTGTAATCAGCAGCAACTAAATCTGTTAATTCGATTTTAACTTTGTTAGATTTCGTAGCAGTTTCATCATATAAAGTTACATCTACAGTATCTGCAGAAGTTAATGCAGATGTTACATAATTAACAACTTTAGAACCAGTTAAGGCAACTGAAGCTGTTGGTACGATTACATCTTCATCATATGTCACTACTAAATATTCTTTGCCGTTAATTTTTTCAACTGCAGAAGAAACAACTTTAGGAGCTACGATATCAGCATCGAAGTTTACAATTTTAGTAACTGTTTTACCAGTTACATTGTTAATACCAACAAAATCGCTAATTGTTACATCTTTAAGACCAGTAATTGTATTAGCAATTTTAACAGTAACAACTTTAGAATCTTTTTTGTTGATGCTTACGTCAGCTGCATCTACAGTTGTAGCACCGATTTTAACAGCTGGTTTTGTTTTTAATGCTTGATCAAATGTAATTTCTAATTCTAAAGTACCTACTTTTTTAATAGAAACAACTTGAGCTTCTTCTTTGTTAGAAGTATCTAATTTAACAACTGTTGATACTGGGTTTGGAGAAACTAAGTTACCAGCAAAGTCAGTTAAACCAACAAATGATAATTTGATTTCTGCATCAAAATCTTTAGCATCTAAACCAGCTAAGCTAATTGTAGCTTTACGTGGGTTAGTAGAATCAATTACAAATTGTGATGAAGTTAATACTGCTTTAGAAGCAGCTTGTAATTCCTTACCATCAACACGAGCAGCAGATAATGCAAATGTGCTGTCTTTAACGATTGGCTCAGAGAATTCTACAACAGCAGTATGAGTATCAGTGTAAGATACACCTACTAAAGCTGGGCGTACTGAATCTTTAGCAGTGAAAGTAGTAGAATAAGCAGCTAATTTGTTTTTAGCATCTTCCTTAGCAACTACTGTGTTATTAGCAATTGTAAATGCATATTGACCTTCGAATTTTTCACCAGCAGCTACGCGGATAGTTAAAGATTTACCATCTTCACTTAAAGTAGCTTTTAATGAATCAGCGCTAGTTACTGTAGCAGCAGTTACACCATCAGTTGATAATGAAGTAATAGAAAATACGCCGTTTACTAACGTACCATTTGATTCAACTACAGTTGAAGCTTTAACTGGGTTGTTAAATTTAACAACTAATTCAGCAGCGTTTGCAGCTGATACAGAAGATACAGCTAATTCTTTAACAACATAAGTTACTTTAGCAGTATATTCTTTTTCATTAATTGTGAAAGTTACTTCAGTAGCTTCATTAGCTTCTAAAGCTTTTTCTAATTTTACAGTGTGTTTAGTATCATCAGATAATGTAACTGATAATGTTTTAGCATCTACTGCTACCGCTTCTTTAACAGTTAATTCAACAACTGCATCAGTGTTGATTGTTTTGTTTAAGAATGAAGCGAATTGACCGCGAGTTACTGTGTTTTTAGGGTTGAAGTTTTCAACTACAGTAATACCTAGGTCACGTAAAGCTTGGATTGCTTCACGAGCTTCAGCTTTAGCTGTTGCTAAGTCAGCAACTTTAACATCTTCAATTTCAGTAGCTAATTCTACTAAAGTAGTATCGTTGATTGCTTTGAAAGCGCGGTCTAAAACTAGAGCCATGTTTTCACGAGTGATTTTGCCAGAAGCGTTTAATGCACCGTTAGAACCATTGAATACACCAGTATCAGCTACTAATGCAGCATACTTTACTAATTCTTGGTCTTTAGCATCTACTTTAATGTCGTTGAAACGAGCTTTTGAAGCATAGTCAGCTGGAATTTCGAAACCTTGAGCTTCTACCCATTTACCTAACATTTTAACAACTTGACCACGAGTTAATTCTTGGTTTGGTTTGAATGTGCCATCTGGGTATCCTTGAATGATTCCAGCATCGACTAATGCGTTAATGTTTACAGCGTGTGAGTTAGTTTCTGCCACATCAGAAAAACCAGCAGCTGAAGCTACAGGAACGATTGCAGATGCTACAAGAGTAGCTGTAGCAGCAGTTGCTACAAATTTAGTATATTTCTTAGGTTGGTTAGCCATAGAATGATTTCCTCCAAATAAAACAATTTTTTATCATTTTAGTAAATGTTGTCTCGTATATTACGATAACAATTATAAGTATATTAGTAAGATATTTTAATGTCAATGTTATTTTAGTTAGGATATAGTTACACTTGTAACATCAGTATTACCAATACCTTTGTTATCAGTATTTTGTGTAATATTATTTGGTAATAACTTATCTACATGGTAATAATTAGTTTCTAGATATAATTTTTTTATTTTCAGAATTATAACATTAAGGTTGAAAATGGTACTTATATGATTTCCTTACTAGTATATAAATCCCATAAATTACATTCAAATCCCAATACATTTCTTTATAGCATGCTTAATGTAGAAAAAATTTAGAATCTCTCCATATAAATGTAAAAAGCCATCTCTACTATTAGAGACAGCTCCTTAACACTATAAAAATAATAATCCAGCTAGTATCCCGGTCGCTACGACAACCCACGGCGATAGTTTCCAGTAAGCCAGCATGCAAAATAAAATCACAGCTAGCCCAAAATCTTTCGCCTCCAATATAGAACTAGTCCAGATTGGAGTATATAGTGCAGCAATTAAAATACCAATAACAGCCGCATTCACGCCCATGATGGCACCTGTGATTTTCGGGTGGTTACGTAGTTGATCCCAAAACGGCAGTGCACCGATTACTAATAGAAACGCCGGTAAAAAAATTGCTACTGTCGCGACTAGCCCTCCTTGCCAGCCGTTCATTACTGTTCCTATATAAGCCGTAAATGTAAATAGTGGACCTGGAACGGCTTGTGTGACACCATATCCTGCTAAAAATGCTTCTTCACTCATCCAACCTGTTGGGACAAATTCCTTTTCCAGTAACGGCAGCACAACATGTCCCCCGCCAAAAACGAAAGAGCCTGAACGGTAAAAGCTATCAAACATTGCCACCCAATAAGAACCTGTCGCCTCTTTCAACAAAGGCAAAGCGACCAGTAAGCCTACAAACAAAAGAAGGCTAAACCCTCCAACCCGTTTAGAAATAGGAAAGCACGACTGCACCTCTGCTCCATCATTCTTCTGTTTCAGCAAAAAATACCCGATACATGCTGTAATTAAAATAACCCCTACTTGACTAAAGGCCGTTTGCCAAAGAAGCGTAGCAAGCAAAGCAAAAATGGCTATTGCCTTCCTTTTCAAATCAGGTGTCAGACTTTTAGCCATTCCTATAATGGCATGTGCTACAATCGCTACCGCCACAATTTTCAACCCATGAATCCATCCGGCGTTTCCTACATCGAGTCCGGCCATAAGTAATGCAAAGGCAATAAGCGCTACAACCGAGGGAAATGTAAACCCTATAAATGATGTAATACCCCCCAGTATTCCAGCGCGCATAATTCCAATGCCGATTCCCACTTGGCTGCTTGAAGGGCCGGGCAGAAACTGACAAAGTGCGACTAAATCTGCATAGCTTTTTTCATCCATCCACTTTCTTCTTCGTACATATTCTTCATGAAAATACCCAAGATGAGCAGTAGGACCACCAAAGGATGTCAGCCCTAACCGTGTTGAAACTAAAAGTATCTCAATAAGTGATCTGATTCTATTTTGCTTCGTTGAATTCATCGCCAGCTAACCCCTTAAGACTATTTTAAAATGTAATACTCCTATATTTGCCAACTCCCTTAACTAAAAGTAGCATTTCTTTCTCGCTTAACCTAGACTATTCCTCAAAATTTACATACTTTTTACATTTAATTTGCGATAAGGTTTATAATAAAATTATATTTTCTATTACACTGTTAATATATGTGTTATTTACTCCAAATTAGGGTATTAAGCATATGTTAATAAAAATATTGAGGTGAATTTATGTTCGAGTACAAGTTTTGGCATCATCTTTCACACCCATCGCAACTCATACATAATATTGAACGTAGCGAAGATCAAAGACTTATAGGGTATCGGAAAGTTTTGCTGGCTATTTTTGGTTTTACTTTACTGTTTTTTATAGTCCGCAACTTCTGGGGGATGAATACAACTGATTTAACAGCATTGCTTGTGAATGGTGAAGGAGATTTATATAGTTTCGCCAGACTGATGTCTTTAATTGGTGCGATTCTAGCAGGTATCTTATTTTTTATCATTCATTATTATGTCATTACATATTTGATTCATTTATTGACAAATATCGATTATGGCTGGATTCGAAAGATACAGCTATATGTCATCTTTTTCATTGTTCTTGAAAAACTGCTGACGGTGATTATCTTTGCAATAGCAGGATATTCTACACAGTTCACTATGTTTTCACTTGCACCTATGATGGCATACGTATATTATCATGACTATTTGTTATTCTTCCTGAATCAATTAACAGTCGCATCGATAATTGCGGTATGGATTCAATACATATTTTTATCGAATTGGACAGACCGACCGAAAGCTTTGCTGTTTAAGTTAATACTTATTCAAATAGTATTGGCATCGCTTGTTGCGTTGTATAGCATTCTTCCTGTTTTAACTTGGATCGAAGGGTGGCTTGGTCTGTAATGCGTATGACAAAAAAAGTAAAGATTTTTAGCGCAGTTGCCTTATTGTTTGTTTTGGTGAATGGTTATTTACTATTAAAAGACAACGATATTATTATGAAAAACTACTATATTAACAATGTGCAGTTTGCAGTAGCGGATTATCATGAGAAAGTGTTGGAAACCGATGCTGTTGTAGCAGCGAAGCAGGAGCATTTCATTGCAGCACCTGTACAATCGATTAGCGAAGTTCTCGTTACACAAGGACAAAGTGTCAGCGTCTTAACGGAGCTGGCCATTTATAAACCTGAAGAGGCTGAACGTGAAATTACACGTCTTGAGACGGATCGTGATGCTTATGAAAACGAGCTATCGGAATTGGAAAGAATCGTTTCGGATTTACAATACGAAAGCAATAATTCCTCACCTAGTACTGCAACCGATTCAACAACACTTGGTGACAATGAAAACTGGAACATTAATTTAACGTTGGAGCTTGGTATTGAACAAAGCACTCCAACAGCTGAAGGTATTGCGATTATCCAACGTTCCATTGCTGAAACGGAGCGTCAAATCAGCATTTTGGACAGTATGATCTCCCAGTTAAATAACAATAATTCTTTAACTACACCAGTGGACGGAATTGTTAAGGAAATTGTTCTTGAAGGCGATTCGATTATTTTCCAAATTCAATCACTTGAAAAGAAATTTGTTGCCTATGTGGAACATGAAGACTGGAAGGAAATCGAAATCGGTCAAAAGGCTTCTGTTATATTGAATGAAGGCAAAGAAGACGAACTGATTATTGATGGAGATGTACTAGAGAAACAGCAAATACCAGCACGTGATTCCATTGCGTTTAATGAAATGAAAAAGAACGATAAAGTAAAGCCGGATGATACGGTCTATGAAGTTAGCATCGAACCAACTGACTTATTAACGGAAACACCGATTGGAATACTTGCCGATGCGACAATTACGACATTTGAAGCAAATGACAGCTTCCAAGTAAACGAGGATTGGCTTGTAAAATATGAACAAGAAAACTCAGGAAATCTTATTTATACCGTCGGAGAAGATGGAAAAACAAAATTAGAACCTGTTGACCTGCTATTCAAGCATAAAGCTGAAGTAAAGCAAGAAGAGTTCATGTACGGAGAACCGATTGAGGAAAATATCGAAGAAGAAGCCCTTGAAGAGGATGCCGTCGTTACTGAACCGCGCATCCAAACTGTTGAGCTCGAAGACTCCAAAAAAGAGGAAGCTGCAAAAGATGAAGATTTAGAGGACACGGCGGTATTTACAGCTCCAATCGCACCACAGCAAATCTTTATTGACGGCGATGAAAAAAACCTGTTCGCCCCTACATTCAGACCGTACCCATTACGTACATTTGAATGGACATATGTTGATGCGACATGGAAAGATGCTCTATGGTATTTAATTAAATAAACTATTAAACGGCGGGAACATGCTCTTCATTCCCGCCGTTTTATTATGTATACATAACACCGTGTTTTATTGCCTTTCAGTACGGGTATAGACAAAAAATAATAGACACGGAATATAGAATTATACTAAAGGAGTCGAAACGAATGAAAAAAGGAATTACAAAAAGTTTCATAGCTACTACCCTGTTCGCTTCCGCATTATTTGTAGCAAGTGATGACGTCTTTGCGAAAAAGACTTTTTTTGATGTAGAAAACAGTCGCAATTCCCATACGGAAGCCATCCAATATTTAAATAACTTAAATGTGTATGATTATAAATCCGGCAACCAATTTAATTTCAGCAAACCTGTTTCACGCGCAGAAGCATCAAAAATTCTCCAAACGATTCTTTCAAGCGATTCGGCCCTTTCGATTCCAAAAGTTCGTTCTTATGATGGAAAGTTTAAAGATGTAACGAATTCGACTCCTTTTGCACAGGAAATTATTTGGGCATATGAATCCGGCATTTTTGATGGGGATGAATACGGCAATTTCAATCCGGACCAGCCTGTGAAACGCTCACATCTATCAAAAATATTAGTAGAAAGCCTGAAATTAAACGGCGGTACAACGGTCAACTTTAAAGACGTCTCAAAATCCAGCTGGTACTATGACTACGTAAATATTTTAGCGAGCCACGGTATTACGACCGGCAATGAAAAAAATCAGTTTTTACCGAATAATAATGTCACAAATGCACAAATGGCAACATTCCTGTACCGGGCACTCAGTTATAAAACGACAGGTGAAGTAATCAGCGAACCAACACCTCCAGCTTCTGAAAAACCCGATGCAGCTACGTCAACTTACAATAGTGAATATGACTTTGCATGGAAACAAACAGGCAAAAATCTGGACTTTGAATTAGAAGGTGTCGACAACAATAAGATAGTCGCACGGTACATGACAAAACAAGGTAAAAGTTTCTTCGCTGCACAAGATCTGCAAATTGGTGAAAATAATGCAAGCGATGTAAAAGCGAAGTATGGAACGAAAAATGCAAATGTACGTCGCGGAAATGTAATCTATAATACGCCTTCTTCCAACGAATATAATTTCTATTTAATAGATGACTATTACGTAACGTTTTTCTATGATATTCATAAAAAGAATGTCATTCGCTCAATTCTATATGTCCATAAAGATTATGAAGTGAACAAAGATGGCTATTACGGTGATATATCGGATACGCAAAAGCATTCCGAACAACTCATGGTCGAGCTGATGAATCAGGCACGTGCTGCTGAAGGTGTTGATCCGCTTACACATTCACCGCAATGGGCATCGATTGCACGTAAACATAGTAAAGATATGATCGATAACAACTATTTCTCTCATACAGGTCTTTCAGGGACAACACCGTATGACCGTATGATCAGCGGCGGTATGAGTAAATCCGATCTTAGAACTTGGGGTGAGAACATTTCGTATGGTCACTACAATGTGATTTACGCACACGAAGGCTTTATGAATAGTAAAGGACATCGAGACAATTTATTACAGCCTGCCTATAAAAATGCAATTGTAGGCTTGGAGTACAGCAGTAATAAGAGTCCTTACTTTACGATTAATTTCTATTAAACTAATAAATCCAGTCTCTCTTAATTATAAAGAGTGACTGGATTTTTAAATTATGCATTTGTTACTGCCACACGATTTCGCCCGTTCTTTTTCGCTTCATATAGTGCTGCGTCCGCTTTTTCCAATATGATTTTTGGCTGATCTCCGTGCAACGGATAATTTGCGATTCCAGCTGAGAATGTAATTACTTCCCCCGTAGGACTAGTAAGTTGAGAAATTTCTTCGCGGAGTGCTTCTAACCGGCTATATGCATTACCTACCGTCTCTTCGGAAAGCAGAAGTATAAATTCTTCCCCACCATAACGACAAGCTAAATCTCCTTTACCAACAACTTCTTTTAATTTACTAGCTATAAATTGCAATACCTCGTCCCCTATAGTGTGACCATAGGAATCATTGACTTTTTTAAAGTAATCCACATCTAAAATGACTAATGTATATGGTTTTTGCTGTTCTGTCCATAAGTGAATTATTTTATCGAAAGTTCGGCGATTCAACAACTTTGTTAACGGATCTGTTGAAGATTCTTCTTTAAGTGTATTCACTTGTCCATGCAAAATGGAAAAGCTTTGAATAAGGGCTTCCCGAATTTTAAACACTTCAAAATACCATGCGCGAATGTCTTTGAGCTTGTTCATCTCCTGCTCCTGTGCACTGTTCCCTGCTATTTCCGCCATACTTTGAAGTGGACGTACAATACGTGTTGCAAGGATAAAGACGAAAATAGTTGAGAGAATAATAAATGGCAAACCTCGCGCAAAGACTCCCGATACTTGTTTTCCAACGGCATTTATTGCCTCATCATACGGTGTTTGAACTACAATTCCCCAGCGAGTTCTTTCCGTGGAGCTATACCCAGCAAGCATTGGCTGATTAAGAGAATTGACAATTTCCTTGGCTCCGCTCTTTTCCTCTAGCAGATCTTCTACAACCTCATTTTGCGAAACATTTTCCCCTAGTCGTGCTTTATTCGGATGATAAATGATTTTCCCATTTGTATCCACAACGTATACATAAGAACCATTTTCATAAGGGTGTCGGCCTAAAACCATTTCAAAAATATCCGACTCATGCAAATAAATCGTACCGTTCACAACCCCTTTAAATATGCCCTCTTTATCATAGACAGGCATTGAAAGCAGAATAATTTCACGACCGGTCGGCGACATATAAGGATTGGTAATATAAGCAGTACGCTTCTTTAGCACATCAAGCCCTTCTTTTGATGTTACCTTACTGCCAGCCAGACCAAGATTTTGTGGCGCATTGACTAAAATATTCGCATTCGCATCTACAACAACGACAGAACTAAATGTGTTTTCCTGCGAATAAAGACGGTTAACCTCTTGTTGCAGGTTTTCCATATTATTGAAGTCTTCACCAATTTCTGCTGCACTATAACGCATAACCCGTTTTGTATCGCCGATAAATTGGTCAATAGTTTCAGATAATTTCAAGGCATATACCCGGTTATTTTCCAGCGCTTGTTCTTCCATAAATTTCACATTTCCTTGATAGCTACTATACGTACTAACAATTGCAGAAAGAAAAAAGGCAAGAGAAATAACTGCGACTATTAAGTATTTTAATTTCATATATTTTTTTAAAGAAATCATGCATTTCTCCTAAAGAATAGAATATTTTTAAATTTGAATCATATATATTTTAATCAAAAATTATACCTAAGCAGAATAAAACTAATTAAAACATAAAAAATTGCTAAATTAACACTTAAAAAACTGTGTTTAATTTTAGCATACCATTCTTTAGTGATTTATCAATTAACTGGAACACCCTTTATAAATTTGAATAATTTCTACCATTCTTCTGTACAGATTTTTCAATCCCTATACTAAAAAAACTCTAAACAGCAAAGCCATGTAGAGTAACCAGTCCCTCAATTTTAAAGAAAGAATGAATTTTAATTTATGCATTTGTGACTTCTACACGATTGCGCCCGTTATCTTTCGCTTTATATAACGCTTCATCCGCTTTTGCAATAATAGCCTTTAGCTCGCCACCATGTAGCGGATAATTTGCCATCCCAGCCGAAAATGTAAGGGGTTCTCCTTCAGGACTGATAATTTGCTGAACATTTGACCGAAGCAATTCAACGCGTTCATAAGCATCTTCAATTGTTGTTTCTGTAAAGACAAGAATAAATTCTTCTCCCCCGTATCGGCATGCTAAATCATCTTCTAGTAATGATTCTTTTAATTTGCTTGCTAAAACTTGCAATACTTCATCTCCTGCAATATGCCCGTAATTATCATTGATAGATTTAAACCAATCTACGTCCAGCATGACGAGCGTATAGTCTTTTTGCTTCTCAGTAAGCAGTTTAATCTTTTTTTCAAAAGTATGGCGGTTCAATAGCTTTGTTAGTGAATCTGTTGATGTTTCTTCTTTCAGTGTATTCACTTTACCATGTAAAACCGAAAAACTACGGATGAGTGCTTCTTGTATTTTATACACTTCGTAATACCAGGCACGGATTCCCTTCAGCTTTTTCATTTCCTGATCTTTCACACTGTTTTCTGAGATTTCCGCTATTTTTTCAAGAGGACGAACAATATGGCTAGCCAATAAAAATACGACAATTGATGAGAATAAAATGAATGGTAAACCAATTTTAAACACACTTACCACTTGTTGCCCTACCATACTAAGCGCTTCATCATAAGGTGTTTGGACAATGATCCCCCACCTTGTTTTTTCACTTTGGCTATAACCCGCAAGCATCGGCTGGTCAAATGCGTTTACAGCTTCTAGAGCACCACGTTTTTCTTTTAATAATTGAACAACTACCTCGCTTTTGGAAGCATCTGCCCCTAATCTCGCTTTATTCGGATGATAAATAATTTTCCCTTTGTTATCCACTACATACACATAAGAACCATTTTCATAAGGATGCTCACCTAGAATCGATTCAAAAATATTGGAGTCGTATAAGTAGATACTGCCACTCACAAACCCTTTAAACGTTCCTTTTTCATCATAAATCGGCATTGAAATAACAATCATTTTACGTCCTGTTGGCGAAATATATGGATCTGAAATGAACGGCTCATGTTTATCATAGTTTTCCATTCCATTTGCGGAAAGAACTTTCTTTCCTGCTTCTCCGAGAGATTGCGGTGCGTTCACTATAATAGTGTCTTCCGCATCAACAATGAGTACAGAGCTAAATGTATCTCCTTGTAAATAAAGTCGATTTGCTACTTCCTGCAATTTGTTTATATTTTTAAAGTCATAGGCAATTTCCGCTGCACTATAACGCATCGTATTAGTTGAATTAACAATAAATTTATCGACTGTTTCCGCTAATTTCAGCGCGTATACCCGATTATTTTCCAGTGTCTGTTCTTGCATTAGTTTCATATTCCCTTTGTAGTTACTATAAACACTGATAAGCGTAGAAAGTACAAAGGCAAGGGCAATGACTGAAATGAACAAATATTTTAATTTAACGATATTTCGTAACGAAAACATTACAATCTCCTAGTCCAAATATAGGCAGGTATATTTGATTTAATATAATTGCTAGTATTATAACATAGCGTGACTGCATTCTTTTCAGCATATGCAATATTTTTATGACAATCTTGTTAGGAATTTATGTATTGAGCCAGTAAAAAAGCATCACCAAGTCAATTTCCTGATTTGGTGATGCTACTTGTTATTATCTATTATTTAAATTCAATTGTTTCTGGTGATGCTCCTTTTGTATACGTAATATTCGCATCGGATGGCAGATTACGTATTTCTTTTACATTGTTGCCTTCAATGATTATTTTACCTATTTTTGTTCCTGTGAAATCAATAATCGCATTTCCTTTTTTCGGACTGATCGTTACAGTTTTGTCTGCAAACCCTGTACCGTGGAATTCGGCATATTCACTGAATACCGCAATACCGTTTTTAATAGTTGTATTTTCACCTAATGTAAGGGAAATACTTGGGCGGTTCATAATAAGCTTACCTGTTTTATAGTTACTATAATTGTATACGTTTTCCGGAATAATCGGCTCTGGTGTTTCTTCTTTACCAGACTTCAAATCAATTTGAACTAATACTGGATCGTGGTCTGATGCACGGCCCTGCGCTTCAGTAAAGTTCGCATTAATATGAATCATATCGATCTCCGTTACTTCCGCAAGATTGTTAGAAACTAAAATATGATCCAGCACTTGGTTGTTTCCTTGGAAGTAGTAGCTGAAACGATCTTCCATAGGAGCCTTGTCTACCATATTCGTTAAAACATCACCTTTTAATGCTTCAAGAGCCGGTGTAAATTCAAAGTCATTCATATCACCTGCTACGACAATGTTGATGTCCGGATCTTTGGCAAGTCCTTCATCGATAAAGTTGTTGATTACTTGTGCAAGCTCAATACGCTCTTTTTCAGATCCTAAAACCGGTGGCTGTGTTGGACCCCATAATGAATCATCTCCACCTTTAGAATTCAAATGGGCCCCAATAACAACAATTCGCTCTTCCTGGAATTCAAATTCTGCCGCAATCGGTTTACGTGTATCTTCAAATCTTGAAGGATTCACAAAACCTGGATTCAATGCAAGACTGCCCTCTTCTGTCCATGCATTCGCCTGATCACCTGTTCCTTTTGCCCCTTCAACAAGCGTAACTCGTTCCGGGTTGTATAAGTAACCTACACGGATATTTCCGCCTGGTGCACCACCGCTAGTATTATTAATCGGCGTAACATCAATCCAGTCATACTGAGGACCGCCAGCTACTGTAATTGCGTTAATTAATCGCAAGTAACTTTCTGTTGCATCGGCATTTCCTGAATCTGTTTGACCGTCATTATCCTGTACTTCCACTAAAGTAATAATATCCGGTGACTTCATATTGTGCACAAATGTCGAAGCGATTTTCGCTGCTTTTTCATCGGATGTATTATCCGTGTTATTCGAAAAGTTTTCGATATTGTAAGATGCAAAGTTCAGCTTGTCCGCTACGGGTTCAAGATGCGTTACTTCCTGCTGAATGTTCGCCTTTGTCACTTCCGGGAATACTTTATTCGTATTCAGGCGGTAGCCGTCAGAGAAGTTTTCCACAAAACCGATCAGTGCATCATTAAAGCGATCGCCTGATTCATAGTTTTTCGCTGATACCCCTTCAAGCATAATTTTTTCCGGGTTGTAATCATCGGCAGCAATATTTAGACCGCCATTATCGTTAAATGTATTGTTTGTTGTATTAGGAACGACGATTGGTGAATCATTGTTATACATCGGTCCTACTACTCTTGCATCAGGGAATGACACAAGCATATATTCGATTGATTCCCAGAAATCGATTCCGTCTTCTTGCGGGTCAAAAGTTCCGAAACTGTCATTATCGATAATTCTGTTCGGCGGGTATAAATCTTCCCCGATAGCAAGCGTTTTAGGAACAGCATCAGTACCTGTTTTTTCAACCGTTACGGCTGCAATCTGCGTATCTTTCAAACGTGTATTGCCACCAGCCTCATTTACAGTACCCGTTACTTTCACTGCATCTCCTACCATCACACCATGCGAAGACTTGTTCACTTTAATCGCAGTTGATTTAACTCCATCAAACGGTGTATTTTCCTGCATAATGAAATTCGAACCATCAATTACAAATGTAACAATTCCATCAACATCATTCACTTGTAATCCTGCATAAGGCGAAGTATGACTTGCCCCTTGAATATCACTGATCGTCGCATTTTCCAGATTAATGATTTCATAAACGAATGTTGCAACCGCGCTGCTAGTTAAGCCTTCTTTAACTCCAATAGCTTTAATCGTCATCGGATCATTGATCGTAATAGGTTCCGTATATTCTGTACTTGCTATAGTTGGTAGTGAACCATCCACTGTGTAATAAATTTTTGCATCTTCAGTAATTGTAGAAAGTGTTACACTTGTACCCGCTGTTACACCACCTGTAGATGAAGCTTGGATATCCTGTACTTTAGTCGTATCTTCAATAATACGGATTGGAAGAAGCTGATGATTTGTAAACTGACCAACAATACCTGTAATTTCTCCGTACGTTTTCCCACTTACCAAACCTGAATCTCTTAATTTATCATAAATTGCAAATGTACCGGCTGCATCTGATCCCGTAAAGTTTTGCCCTGAACCAGTAATCGCTATATCTTTTAAAGTTACTAATCGCGATTCATTATCTTCTGCAATTCCAATACTTGTTATAACTTGCGGCTCTGGTAAAGTCGCCGCTGTTGGGGTACCAACAAGAGAAATATTCTTTAACTGTTTAAGCCCGCTGTATTCATCTACTATCCCTTGAACTGTAACAAGGTCTCCAACTTTTGCTGTAAGACTGTCCGCTGGATAAATTGCAATCGCTGCACCCGTTTCGTCCTGGATATGTGCTGTCGCTGTTTCTAGTTTTGCTGTGACAATACCCGAAACGATTACTTCATCGCCGATAGCTTTATTGCGTGCTTCTTCAATAGAGATGGCTGTTGGCGCTGATTTGATTGTGTAGCCAAATGTTGCAATTTCGCTATCGTCCAAATCTGCTGCTGTTGCAAATGCTTTAATCGTTGTTGCTTCATTGATAACAATATCCGATGATGCATCATAAACCATACTTCCTGTCGTCGGTTCAGTACCATCCGTTGTGTAATAAATCGTTGCATCTTTTGTAGCCGTTGACAAAGTTACTTTTGTTCCTTCATAAACTTCTCCGGCCGTTGGGGAAGCTTTTACAGTTGCTACTTGTGTTGGTTCTTCAGGATCGGGTGTATCATTCCCAACAATCTGAATGAAAGTTGGTGATTTTAAACCAGCATGGTTACTAAAGTACTTTTCTAGCGAACCTGTAATTACCACTTTTTTGCCAAGGTTGCTAGGGTTCGTTTTTAAACCAAATTCAGATCTGTATGATGCTGTTAATTGAATGTATAGCATTTTCGTTACATCCGTCTCACCAGGCGTATCCGCAATGGCGATGTTATTATCATCACCAGCCTCTACTACATATGAGGTTTCACTTTTTGCATACCCTACTATATAACCCTCTACTGTTACACCAGGTATAACTGAAGTAGGATTAAACTGACTGATCGCTTCTCCAACCCCAATCGCACCTGTTGTCTCTGCCTTCGCAACCGCAAAGTGAGGCAAAATCATCGAAATTACAAGTAAAAATGACAAAGCGATTTTGGAAACGAAATGGAATCCACTATTTTTCATTTTTTTAGCTCCTTATTATTTTTTAGCTTGTCCTGTATAAAATTTCTTTTAATTTATTACTGTCTCGCCTTCTACTGTTAATCCATTAATATCGATATTTACATTAGGCGCATTAATTACGAGGTTGCCTGTAATCGTCCCACTTCCACCAGTTGGCGCAAGTGAATACGTCCCCGTTGCTGTAGGATCATTGATTGTCAGATTTCCTGTTAATGTATGGCCATTGAAATCAAGATTCACAAGACTCGTCAAAATAATGTCACCCGTTATCGAAGCCAATAATTTGATTGTTTCTCCCTGTTTAGCTGTTTTTAACGCTTCATTCAGTTCTTTTAACGTCTTTACATTTTGCTTATTGTTATTTACCGGCGGATTAGATGTATCAATTCCACCACCCGTGTTTGGTGCTCCTGGATTTGGTGTAGGTGTGCCTGGCACATTCCCGATAATAACCGTAACTATTTGTGAAGCAATTGTATTATAGTTTTTAATGATTTTTGTCGCTGTTGAACCTGCTGGAATTGATAATTCATTAATTTTTAATCCTGTATCTACCGTAATTTGAGCAGTAGAATTATTGACTGTTAAAGTCGTAATAACTCCTTTAACTTTTAATGCTAATTCCGTCGCTGTTGTTAACAGCAATTGACCAATATTAGCATTACCATGAACTTCAAGTTTTGTTGATGATTCTACGGTAATTTTAGTGACAGTCCCATCTAAACTGATTAATGTCACTGTTGCAGCTACTGTAATCTCATGAATTGCTGCGTCTGACTCAATCGAGACACCGTTGCGCTTCACATGTATTTTTCCAGCATGAGAATTTTTCATTTTTATTTGAGGTCCCGCTTTTCCATCATCAGCAAATTTATTATTGATAGAAGCGGTTGAACCCACTACCTGATTATCAACAATTAAATCACCCGTGATTTTTGCACCTTCAAATTCTACTTCTGACATTACTGATGAAGTGACTGTTGCATTACCTGTTAACGATAAATTTTTTACCGAAACATAATCAGCGTTAATTGTTAATGAACCGATTGTCGCCGTTGAATCAAATACAACACGAGATTCAGCTGTCCCGGATTTATTTATTATTACATTTTCAATTTTAGTCAAGACGCCATCTTCAACGGTTGCTGTAATTGCTGCACCAGTTAAAGCGATTTTATTTTTCTCAGTAAAGATAGAAGATATTGAAGAATGGAATGAATAGGCAGACCCGTTTATAACAATTCCTGAAGCTGTATAATCTTCCACTTTAAATGTGACACTTTGAGCAGGTTGTGGCTTTTGATTTGTTACTGCTTCTGCGCGTGTGATAAACGCGGCCATTTGTCCACGTGTTACATTGGAAGATCCATCAAATAATGTAGCAGTCTTACCCGTTGTAACTTTGTTTTCAAATAAAGCAGCAATTGCTTCTTTATAATCTGGTCGCACATCTATGAAAGGGAGTGCATCTATATTTTCAGTTTTTAAATTTAATGCATTGGTAATAATTTTTGCAACGTGATTACGCTGAATATTTGCGCCTTGGCGGAATGTCCCATCTTCATAACCATCGATAATCCCAGCCTGTTTTAAGGCTGCAATCGCTCCGTAATACTGGTGAGATGCAGGGATATCTTTAAAATTAGGATTCTTTACATTCTTTGTATCTAACTGCAGGACGCCCGCAATAATTTTTGCCGCTTGTCCTCGCGTCAAATTTTGTCCTGGTTTAAAAGTACCATCTTGGAAACCGTTAATAATACCTCGTTCACTTAGACTTTGAATTGCATCATAAAATTGATGAGAGGCTTTGACATCATTAAAACTACTTGCTTCTGGTGCGGTAGGTGCCACTACCACAATTGCTGATGAAGCAACTGCCATTGCTGTTATTGCTTTGAAATACTTCGAAGATTGCCTTTTACTCATAATTATAAAAATACCTCCACTCCGATTTTGTAATTCTTTTAATTGAGAATATAGTAGAATTTTCCTCACTATATTTCTATTAACAAAATAATTCTAACAGATTAATGCCAAAAACTATGTAAATTAATGTTAAAAATGTTTTTTTGAGTATAATTATCTATGAGCACAAAAAAATCCATTAGTTAGAATTAACTGAAAATTTGTGATAAGGTAATATTTATGAAAAACAATTCAGTTTTAATAGGCGCAAAGGAGCTTGATAATGATGAGAAATATTCCATATGTAGTGGATGGCGACTGGTTAGAGGCACGACTGGATGATCCGAAATTACGCTTAATCGATGCATCAACGTTCTTAAAAATTCCTGAAGGTGAAGGATTTCCAGAACTATGGTCCGGCTTTGAGGCTTATAAAGAAGAGCATATTCCCGGAGCCGCTTACGCTGATTTACTGAAAGACTTCACTAACCCTGAAGGAAAGGCACCATTTACAATTGCAACAAGAGAGCAATTTCTAAGAGCTGTGGAACCTTTAGGAATTAGCGAAGAAACTTATGTAGTTATTTATGACCGCGGCCCTTTAGTAAATATTGATATTTTAGCTTCCGACTGGTCAGCACGTTTACGCTGGCAATTAAAATATGAAGGTTTTGATAATGTAGCTGTACTCGATGGCGGATTCCGCAAGTGGAAACTTGATGGTCGTCCAACAGAATCTGGAATCTCCAACTATGAACCTGCGCCATTTCCAGGAGAACGCCGCGAGCATCTGATCGTATCAAAAGAAGAGGTAAAAGCAGCTTTAGGTGATGAAAATACTGTATTGATCAACAGTTTGTCAGAGGCAGACTTCCGGGGTGAAACAATAACATACCCACGCCCTGGTCATATTCCAGGAAGCAAGCACGCCTTTTTCGGATCACATTTAAATCCGGAAACACGTTTACTGAACGATGATGCCACATTGCGCGCTACCTTTGAAAAATTAGGTGCGCTTGATCCTTCTAAAAAAGTGATTACTTATTGCGGTGGCGGAATTGCTGCAACATGGAACGCATTGTTGTTGAACAAATTAGGCCAGGAAAATGTAGCAGTTTATGATGGGTCGTTAAATGAGTGGGCTGCTGATGAGAGCTGTCCATTGGTGACTGGATAAGTAATGCGTATTTATAATATTTATTAATAAAAATAGCCCCTTTTGTACAAAATAGCTGGTTCTATATACCACAAATGCACAATTGGGGCTTTAAGTGTAGGTTACTCTATCTAAGTGAATGAAAGCTTTATTTTAGTCTTTTCAATAACTGCTGTTTTTCTTTTCCGTTTGGCAGTTCTTGTACTAATTTCATCGCTAAGTTCCGGTTAGCTTTTGTTTTTTTCTTTTCATAATTGGCTACACGTGTTTTCGCTTTAGCTATATTATTATTAACCGTTTTCTGAACTCTTTTTTCCAGCAGTTCACGCTGTTTTTCATCAAATACAGATTGAATAGCCTTTACTGCTTTATTATAATTTTTCAGTGTTTGGACTTTTTCATATGCTGCAATATTCGTCTTTGCTGTTTTTACAGCAGCTTGTACTTGCTTTGCCATCTTTTCGAGTAGCTCCGTTTTAATTTTGGAATCTGGTAAGCTATTAATTGAAAAGTTCGTATAACTATATTGATTTTTGGTAGGGTTCTTTTCAAATTGTGCTAAACTGTCAATTGCATTTTTCGCAAACTCTTTTAGTGCCTCATTTAGCGTTTCTTCTAAATCCTTCTTCTTATTCAGTGAAGGTAATTTAGTTAATTCTGCCTCTGCCTTTTTATAGTTATAGACTGTTTTATTTTTAGTAAAGGTTCTTACTGCATTTGTTGCAGGTTCAAGTAGTCTCTCAATAACAGCATCTGCTTCTTTTTGCTTTTGTACTTTTACATCAGCAGCAGCCAGTTTCGCTAATAGTGCTTGTAATTCATTCCAAAGTTGTTCAGTAGGTTCTTTTTCAAAGGTACCTAATAATTGATCGATTTCTTTAATAACCGTTTGCTCTGCTTTATTTTGTTCATTTTTTAAAGCTAGTTTCTCAATCGAGTCAGGCATTGAATCAATTTTTTTATTCAAAGCTTCAGCAGATAATCCACTGTTCAAAAGTCCCTCTACAACTTGTACATTCGGAAGTCTGAATTTAGGCAGCCCATACCCGTACAAAGCATCTAAACCTACATCGCCTAAGTCTTCTGCAATATAACGCAAACCTTCGCGCAATTCAGTAGGTGTTGCATATGGATATTGTTCCATTAACAATGCTAGCATTCCCGTTATATGTGGTGTCGCCATCGAAGTACCATTGTATGTAGCATATTGTCCGTTCAAATATGTACTGTAAATTTCTTCTCCCGGCGCTGCAAAATCATTCGTGTCACCCGTTCCGCTAAATGAAGAACGCTTGAAATAACGATTAATTGCCGCAACTGATATTACTTCCTCATGACGTGCCGGATAATTAATTGTATTACCCGTCCCGTTGTCATTTCCTTCATTGCCACTCGCTGCACCGATCAGTAAACCATGTTCAGATGCCTTTTTAATCCCTTCATGCAAGGATTTCGCATATTCCAAATCTCCAAAGCTCAAATTAACGATGTCCATATGATTATCGATCGCCCAGTCTATTGCCTGTAACACAACCCGAACATCACCAACCCCATCACTCTTTATTGCCTTTACTGCATAAACTTCAGCATCTGGGGCAACTCCCGCTACACCAACTCCATTATGCTTTCCTGCAATAATTCCTGCAACATGGGTTCCATGGCCATGGTCATCATCATAGCTTTCCCCTACAAATGATTTGCCACCAGCAATCGTCAGGTCCGAATGGTTCGCCACCCCCGAATCAATAATAGCTATCTTAACCCCTTTACCTGTATAGCCATGACTCCATCCATTTTGCACATCCATAGCCTTCAAATTCCACCGTTCTAATTCAGCGGAAGAAAAATTTGCTACTTTAAATTGATTTTGAAGGGTGAATTGTTGATTCTCTTCATAAAACTCGATATGCCCTTCATTTTCAAGATTTTTTAACCGTTCATTTGAAATTTTTACAGCCACCATTGGTAAATGTTCAAACTCTTCTATGACAGCATCAGCTTGTTGAATGATTATTTGTTTGCTGGTTTCTGAAGGATATTTTACAATAACGCTTTCTTCTGATTTTGCTAGAGAGGCTTCAGCTAAGGTAGAAAAATTAAAGATAAGTATCCCTACAGACAGTATTCCTATTAATAGTATCTTTCTCATTGTTTCACTCCATATATTTCATTTTTACTATACAAAACATATCATATATTTTAATAGAATAATTATGAAATTTGGATTTTCACGATAATATTCTGGAGGAAATTGTGGGAGTAGTATGATGGTTATAGAGTTAGCGAGATTACAAAATATGAGCAGTACGTGAAGAGAATTCGTAGAAACTTTTGCGTTTTTTGTATAAATATTTAATAAAATTACTTATGCACTTCTCCAAACATATCACTCTTTTCAGCATACAGAGTATCCGTTTTATCAAAGCCTGCATTTCGTTGTTTGATAGAACAATTGCTAAATTAAATTTAGATGCTGGCAAAGATATGAGTTCCTGCATGATCATTCTCATCGTATTGTAGATTTAGCGGCACCCTTTTCTCCAAAGAGTAAGAGAATGAAATTGCAATCTCTGGCAGGAAACAACTAATGGCCTATGATTTCAACTTCATCTACTATTCTTTTCGTTACTGCAATGTCCTCTGGACTTAGTCTGCTATAATTGCTTGATGATTATGAAAACAAATTATGCAAGCAAAATTAGAAAGTATTGCTAGTTTCAGCACTTCTCAAGGATGAACTATGCTAGATGCTAGCGTTAAGGCTGCCAATATGAACCGTCTGAATGCAAATTGGCTGATTCTTCGTATCCATACATAGGACTACAAAGTGCTCACGATCCATATCACCTAAAAACTCTTTCATTAATAGATACGCATCATGTGGAGAGCGAATACGACGGTTCTTGTACATAATCGTTTTCTCCCTCACTAACTTCATATTCACAATACTCACTCGCTTCGCTGGCTCCTGTTTCTCCTCCTTCACAACATCAACAAATGGCAACGGTAACTGTACGGTGTAATCATACTTTCTCATTTCACATTCCTCCTAAAATAAAAATAGCCCTAATCCCTCGAAAGGAATTAGAGCAGAGTGAGTTAGAATAACTATTCTATGAATATAATATATGGTTGAAATGTTGGTTGAGATTCGGTGTTAAAAATACAAAGAGATTGAGTGTTAAACGGAATTGAATCAGTTAACACTGTTTTTAAGTCCATCCGAACGCAGTTTTATAATAATTACTCCTTTGCGAGTTGAACTATTACTCGTTAGATAAATTTAACAAGACCATTCTCTATTACAAAAGTTTCACCCATATTTAAAGTATCCGCTGCCGCAAACGCTACGCTATCTGGATTTTCTGAATTAGCTGCTGTTAAGTAGTATTGCACTTGATTGTCTTTCACTGTACTCGTTGATGTTAATTGACCAGCTGCTGCTGTTACTGTACCAGTGATTTTATCTTCCCAAATCGTTGGTAAGCCGTATACTTCACCTTGATTGGATAAAGTTGCTTCAGTCACATCAAGTGATGGAGTGGAAGTTACGTTTTGACCTTTTGATACTTCAATTCCACCAAACTCATTTCCATTTACATCGATACTACCTGTTAATTTTACTTCTGATCCGTTAACTAATAAGGCTCCATCTGCTCCTGTTAGAACTACGTTGCTAATTGTTACTCCTGTTGCCTTGTAAACATGGAACACATAGTCTCCTTGCCAGCCTTCATCATTCCCCGTCATTGTCACTTTATAACCATTACCATTGATAGTGACCGCACGGTCTACTACGATTTCTTCTGTTGTTTCTATGTCGTTAGCTAGAGTAATCGTTTTGATTTTCTCATCTGCTAATGCATCTGTTAATTCAGTGATAGACGATACTTCTTCGACCACTGGATTTTCTGAATTAGCTGCTGTTAAGTAGTACTGCACTTGATTGTCTTTCACTGTACTCGTTGATGTTAATTGATCAGCTGTCGCTGTTACTGTACCAGTGATTTTATCTTCCCAAATCGTTGGTAAGCCGTATACTTCACCTTGATTGGATAAAGTTGCTTCAGTCACATCAAGTGATGGAGTGGAAGTTACGTTTTGACCTTTTGATACTTCAATTCCACCAAACTCATTTCCATTTACATCGATACTACCTGTTAATTTTACTTCTGATCCGTTAACTAATAAGGCTCCATCTGCTCCTGTTAGAACTACGTTGCTAATTGTTACTCCTGTTGCCTTGTAAACATGGAACACATAGTCTCCTTGCCAGCCTTCATCATTCCCCGTCATTGTCACTTTATAACCATTACCATTGATAGTGACCGCACGGTCTATTACGATTTCTTCTGTTGTTTCTATGTCGTTAGCTAGAGTAATCGTTTTGATTTTCTCATCTGCTAATGCATCTGTTAATTCAGTGATAGACGATACTTCTTTTATTGTTAAGTTCGTTGTGAACTCAACTGTTGTTACAGGGCTTGCGTAGCTCACTCCATCTACTGCCGCGACACGGATTTGTACTGTTTGAGCTCCCTCAAATATTGGTAAGTTTGATGGATCAACTACTGTCCAACTTGCACCATTATCTGTTGAATATTCCATTCCTTCAGCTAAACCAGTGATTGTATTCGCCTCATCATCAGCTGTTACTGTTGGTGCTGTTGGCGTAATAAGGTCACTTATAAAGATCGCATATACTGTTGTATCTGCAGAGAATAATGTTGCTGCTGTTACCACTTCACCTTTTCCATCTGCTTTTGTGTTCCATTCTTTAAATGTGTATCCTACTTTTGTTGGGTTTACTGGGAAAGTTACGCCGGCTGTGTCTGTTGTGGCTATTGCTTCACCTTCTACATCAAATGTTACTGTGTAAGTTTCTGCAGTTTTGTCCACATTAATATTAAATGTAAATGTTACTGTCTCTGGTGTAGCTAAACCTTTTGAAATCTTAGCAACCAGTTTTGCTTCTGTCAATTGTACTGCCGCTTCACTATTGTCAACTATAACTTTACCACCCGATATACTTACATTGGGAATCGGATTGCCAGATTCACCTGTTATAGACCAGTCAATTTTTGTTCCTTTTGTATCTGCTACTATTGGTAAGGCTGTATCAGTTGTTGTTACATTTCCAATTATTAATTTCTCAAGCTCCACTTTTATCGCATCAATATCTGCTTCATCTAATTCTTTTTGTGTAGGTTCAGTTTGCTCACCATCATTCTTCAATTCTATATTAACTCTATCAATGATGCTTTGTAAGTCAACAAGATCTGTTAGAGAAGGTGATAACTCTGCAATATAGTTGCTTTCAAAATTTATATTATAGTCAGTAATTAAATTTCGGTCCGAGCTCATGTATTTCAAAATTTCTGTAATGTTGCCTTTCGAGCTTATTTCTTCAGAAACAATTTCCTTTTGAAGTAACTCGAATAATTCTGAATCACTTGCTTTATATAATGCAATATACTGATATCCTACCCAATAATCTAGCTCTTCCAGTCCTTCAAGTTGGAAACTTACCCCTAGAGTTTCTTTCATATTAATAGGTTTTGCCAAGGTAAATGTTGATTTCAGCTCATCTCCACTATTATCCCATTCTAAATTAATTATTTTAATATCTTCATTACCGAATACATTTAAGATGTCTTGATTTATTGCAAACAATTCATTCATACTTTTGGCTTTTAGAGTATTAAAAGTTGATTCATTAAGCTGATTAACATTCCATACAAAAGTAAGCGTATTTGTAGGCTCACCATTCTTAACAACATCTTCTAACAGGAAATAACTTTCAGTAAAGTTCAAATATTTAGAGTGACTATAGGGTTGTTCAGTTGTTGCAGAATATCTAACAAGTATTACGTTGTTACCAGCTAAATTCGGTGGATTACTTCCATCGAATTCAATCCATTTGTCACTACCTTCCGTTTTATATTCCATTGTATTATTCAACCCAAAAATAGTGTCCAAATTATCATCTACAATTAGATTATTCGGAGCAGGTGGAAGAACATTTATTAATATTGTTTCACTCCAACTATTTACAGTTATAGTTACCTCTTGATTCAATTGGTATTGACTACTATCAAAACCGGTGATTTTAATATCTTCTTTCTCTACTGTAATTATTTCGCCCTCTGTATTAGTAAAACTAAGAATTTCAAAATCAAACTCTTCCTCTAAAACGTAATCCCCTTTAAATGCATGTATTCTTAATTCCTCTGTTGGGTTCACTTCTATTTCAGGTTCTACGGCCTCAACACCATTTTTACCTATTTTTGCTTTTATCGGTGTTATGTCGATTGCTTTATCTGGATTGTTTAACAATTCAGCAATTGCTTGTTGAATTGCTGTATCTTTATTATCTGATTCAGCAATATAATCTACATATAATTTTCGTTCGTAATATTTATTTCCTATTCCAACATATGATACATCTGAAGCTTGAACCCAATCTTCTGCCAATGCTTCTATATAATTTGTTTTAGAAACTTCATAATTTATACCGCTTTTTGTAATTATAACGCTATCAATATCTGCCGTTGTTTCAGCTGCAAATGATACTGGATTAATTGAAGCTACACTAGCTACCGCTACTATACTTGTACTAGCTAAGACTTTATATAAATTTTTCTTCATGAGTTAATTCACCTCTTCTTATTTTAAAGTTTATTCAATTATAATTTTTGACGAACTTAAATCTACACCTGTTGGTAATTCAACTAAATAACGGTCTTCATTTACACTACTTTGCTTGAACTCATATTGCGTACCATCACTTAATTCAATTTTAATAGTATTTGAATTCGTTGCACCTTCAAGATCTGTAATTAAGAAAGAGTTTACATCCGTCCCCAATCCTGTACCTTGTGTTTTAGAACTATTTAAGTCTTTAAATAAAACGTCTTTTGATACTTCTGGATCTGGTTTCGGCTCCGGTATCGGTTCCGGATTAATTACTGGAGGCGTTACTGGGTTCCAGTTCCCATTATCTTCTGTTGGGGTTGGATTTGGTGTAACTCCGCCTGTTCCTGGCGTTCCAGTACTCGGCGTTCCAACAATAACATTTACAATTTGTGATGCTATCGCTGCATAGTTTGAAACAATTCCTGCTACTGTTGTACCAACTGGAACAGTTAATTCATTGATTTTCAAATCTGTTCCAACTGTAATTTTTGCTGCTGGATTTGAAACCGCTAACGTTTCTACAATACCTTTGATTTGCAAGGCAAGTTCCACTGCTGTCGTTAATAATACTTGACCAATATTTGCATTTCCTTTTAGTTCAAGATTAGTTGTAGATTCTACTGTAACTTTTGTAACCGTACCATCTAAATTAATTAATGAAACTGTTGCAGCAACTGTAATTTCAGTAACTACAGAGTCTGATTCGATAGCAGTATCATTACGCTTCACATGAACTTTTCCAGCTTTAGAACCTCTCAGCTTCACTTTCGGACCTTTTTTCTCATCATTGGCAAACTTGTTATCTAATGAAGCGACTTTCCCAAAAATTGCGTCATCTATGATTAAATCTCCATTAACTGTAGTGCCGTCTAACTCGACTGAGTTTCCAACATTTGTTGTTACTGTTGCGTTACCTGTTACTGTTAATCCAGAAACTGTTACAAAATCTGCATTGATTGTTAATGCATCAATTGTTGCGTTCGAATTGAATACTACTCCTTGATCAGTTGTCCCCTCATTATTTAACGTCAGTGAATTAACGTATGTAACAACACCATTTGTCACTGTAGCGACAATAGAAGCGCCACTTAATGCTTCTTTATTATCTTCTGTAAAGATTGATTTTACAGAATCATCGTATGAATAAGTTGTTCCATCCACCACAATACTGGCTGTTGTGTAATCATCTAGTTTGAAAGTTACACTTTTAGACGTTTCTGGAGTTGTTTTAACTACAGCTTCCGCACGTGTAATAAATGCTGCCATTTGTCCACGTGTTACATTTGAAGAACCGTCAAATTTAGAAGCTGTTTTTCCAGTTGTCACATTATTTTCATATAAGGCAGTGATTGCTTCTTTATAATCTGCACGTACATCTGTGAAAGGTAATACATCAGCATTTTTAGATTTTAAATTTAATGCGTTTGCAATAATTTTTGCTACGTGATTACGTTGAATGTTTGCTCCCTGGCGGAAAGTACCATCTTCATAGCCATCGATAATGCCTGCTTGTTTCAATGCAGCGATCGCTCCGTAATATTGGTGAGTGGTTGGAATATCTTTGAAGTTGGGATTGATTACATTAGTAGTGTCTAAACCTAGTACACCAGCAATAATTTTTGCTGCTTGACCACGTGTCAAGTTTTGTCCCGGTTTAAATGTACCATCTTGATAACCATTAATAATGCCACGGTCACTTAAACTTTTAATTGCATCAAAGAATTGATGTGACGATGGTACATCCTTAAATGTGCTTGCTTCAGGTGCGATTGGGGCAGCAACTGCTACAACTGAAGCTGCAACCGCTGCTGCTGTTGTAGCTTTCAAGAACTTTGATTGTTGTTTTTTCTTCATACCTAAATAAATACCTCCCATTTCCTAAAAAAATAGTAATATTTCACCAATAGTGAATATAATTCATTATACCTTAATATTTCTCCCATTTCCATAAAATTGGTTTTTAAAATATTTTTAGTAGGACAATATTCACCGTTATGCTATAAGATAAGAACAACACAAGAGAAAACACATCTTTTTTATCAGTAACAATAAGGAAACTAAGATTTGAATTCAATATTCTGCACAACATTAGCTTGTAATAAGTTTCTATACCATACTTTTCATACATAAAAAACTGCGTGAACCTAAAGTGTAGGTTCACGCAGTTTCCATTTTTATTGATTAATATTTACTTCAAGCTCTTTCACCTCACCATTTTCATCACGGAAACGGATAGTTACTTTTATAATGTCTGTTTCAACTAAATCTGCAAATCTTGTTTTATTGAATGTGATACTCAATTTCCCATCTGGAGAAGTTGTTACAGCAATGCTGTCTTCACTTGTAACAGTTACTGAATCTGCAGTTGTACCAGTAATTAATTCAATTGAATCAATTGTCGTTAATTGTGTAACTTCTGTGTTTGTAAAAGCAATATTTACTGTATCAGCAGTAGTTGCAATTACACCCGCAGTATCATTTGTAGTAGTTTCTGTTGATCCAGTACCTTCGTCTGTGTTACCTACGTTTTCATCTGGATTTTCATTTTCCCCACCCGGTTCATCTGTGTTTTCTTCCGGGTCTTCATTTTCCTCATTTTCATCATACGGCTCACGAGGCTCTGATAAAATATTAACTGGACGCACTTCAACTTTTTCACCATTATTCGTTACTACTAAATCAAATACGTTCCAGTAAATCTCTGTCCCTTCACCTTCAGGTACTTCGAAAATATGTGCCGGAGCTGTTGCATTTCCTAAGAATACTTGAACTTTCGCTCCAGAAGAACGTAATGTATTACTACCAGAGTAATGATGTACATAGAATCGGTATTCCCCATCCAATAATTTACGAATTGTTGTCGTTTCCGGACCGTAAGAATCTACGTCATCCCAATCTAAATCCGCATAAATGATACCATTTGATGTTGTACGTTTCTCTCCATAAAAAATGTGGAATTTCTCGTCATCTACTGATGGTCCCTCTAAATGTGAATCCAAGTCACTTGGATCCTTGTCCCAAGAAAGCATGATTTTAATCTCTTGAGAAGCGGCTGCGCGGATTGCTGTTTCATGTTGGTCTGTTAAAAATATATCTGTTGAAGCATTTGCAATCATATAGGATGTTACATAACCAGGAGCTGAGAATTCGCCTGTATATACTCCTGCCGGTAAATTTACTGAGTAGTATCCGTATGCATCAGTTGTTGCAGTAGCTACTACGTCACCTTGTGTAGTCCCCGATCCTGTACGGAATTTAATCGTTAAGTTTGGAATACCCACATATTGAATATCTGTAATGCGACCTGCAAAACCTGTTTTCACCTCGTATGAAGAAGCTACTTCTGTTCCTGTCACTTTCGCATTTTTCGAAGTTACTTTCACTTGAACTGTCTTTCCAGCATTCGCATCTACTTTAAGCGGTGTATATGTAATACGCTGTTTGTTTGCATCATATTGTAAATTTTGTAATTCTACTTCATTGCCATCAATGAATGCTTTTACTTCGAAATCAGAAATCGTTAAACCTGCGATAAAATTTGTTAATTGTAATGCAATAGCATTCTGAGATGCGTTAATTGCAGTCAATGTGGCTGTGGCATTTGGGTCCGAGTAGCTTTCCGTAACTGTTTCACCGCCGACATTTACCGAATTGTATCCATTATCAATGTCTAATACTAAGTTTTGCGGGCGTTGAGATAGTGTAGAACCTTCTGAGTTAATGTGAGCTTGTTGAATAATACCCGTACCTAATACTTGTGCTGCTGCATTTAATACTAAAGTTCGGATATCAGTTTGTTCACTCAAATTAATCCGAACATTTGTCGCACGTGAGTTAATTGTTTCAAATACTCCAGTTAACTCTACCTGAAAACCTTCGCCAGCTGTCTGCATGGCTTCGGAAACGGTAATGTCTTCAAAGCCAGAAGAACCCTCACTCAAGTTTTGCTCAACTACTAAAGTTGGTGTTTCTAACTGTACTTCATATACTTGTGTGCTACCTTGTGCAACAATACGTACAGCACCTGTATTTTTATTTACGATTACTGTCGCTAATACTGAGTCGGTAAAGTAGATACTGTTTTTACCGCCACCTTTTACAATCGTTTGACCCGTTACATTAACACCATTTAAATGAACATCTCCCTCACCGATACCTTCACCTAAAATTAGATTACCGTTAATTGTAACGTTTTGAAGATTTACATTGGCTGTATTAATGAATAGATCACCAGTAATTATTTGTTTACCTGTTGAAGGGCCATATGTACCTGCAGCAGCAATTGTAGAGCCTGTAATTTGTTCTACGCGATTACTATTTGATGATGGATTACTTGGAATATAAACAGTATTAGCCCCTGATGTTGTCGGTGCTTCGACTGCTTTGCCATCAGCTGTTACAATTTTAGCGATATTTGATTTAACCGAGTCATAGTTTTTAATAATATCAACTGCATTAAAACCTACTGGCAATATAAGTTTATCAATTTTCGTATCCGAGCCTAAAGTAATGATTGAATCTTTTTCGAGGATATTTAAAACTTTAATATCACCTGAAATTTCAATTGAAACTTCACCTGCTTTTGCCACTGTCAATGTATCCACAGTTGCTGTACCAGATATCGTTGTATCATTACGTTTCACTTCAATTGTTTGAGTAGTAACCTGATTTAACGTAATTGTAGAACCTTTTGTGCTATTGGCTGCAATTGCACTTAAAGATGCTACTGGTGAAGCTTTGATTGAATCAATTACTAATTTTCCTTGAATGACAGCATTTGAAATTTTAACAGATGTGCTGTTTATTATGACATCACCTGTAATGATAACTTGTCCCAAATCTAATATTACAGGAGCTTCTTCTGAACTAGCTGCTTCAATTGATAAAGACTTTACTTCTACTATCTCATTATTTTTTACTATTGCCGTTAATTGTGCACCTTTTAAAGCAGTTGCATTTGCTTCGGTGAAAATCGCTTGTGTTACTGAAGCCGCTTTTAACTCGCCTGTTGAAGTTTTGATAGTATTTCCTGTTACTTCATCAATTGTAAATATTAATTCTTCTGAAACCTGTACGTTTTCAGCGCGTACAACAAAAGTTGCTAATTGGCCGCGCGTTACATTAGATGCACCATCAAATGTAGTAGTTGTTTTGCCTGTGGTAACTTTGTTATCATATAATGCTGCAATATATTGTGCATAATCTTTACGAACATCCGTAAACGGTGCATTACCTTCTATTGTTGCTAACTTAAAGCCATTGGCAATCATTTTTGCCATATGGTTCCGTAAAATTGGTTCACCTTGTCGGAATGTATTATCTTCAAAACCACTAATAATACCTGCATTTGCTAAAGCTGCAATCGCACCGTAATATTGATGATTTTTCGGAATATCATTAAAGCCTGGGTCTGTTACATTTACTGTATCTAATCCTAAAGCACCCGCTAATATTTTTGCAGCTTGACCACGTGTTACCTCTGCATTCGGTCGAAAAGTACCATCTGCAAAACCCTGAATTATTCCGCGTTGTTGCAGATTTAAGATATCATTGTAAAAATAATCAGTCTTCTTTAAATCTTTAAAACTGGCCTCTACAGCTGCTGGAGCTATTACTGCAACACCCGAAGTTGCAAGCACTGCTGCAAGTGTGGCATTGAAATACTTTTTCTTATTCATTTACCTATTTCTCCTTTTCTTTTTGAGAGTAATGGAATAGATTATAAGCAGTTAAATTAATGAAAAATTATGCCTATAAACCCATTTTTAATTATAAGGAAAAATGAATATTCACATCCAAAAATTTCAATATTAAAAGGTAATATGATATATAACAGTAAAATATAGTTATTATTAAGTAAGCCCGTAATCAAATAACGCATATAAAACATCAGGCGCCTCCGGTACGATAGACGTATCAATCAAAGGAGGTGCCATTTCTATGCCTACAAATAAATTAACCATCGTACCAGTTAAACTCGATCCCCTCCCAACTGAACCTACTACGTTTCATTCCACTCAAGATACAGCTGCACCAAGTTGTATCATTAAAACCGCTGAAACTGAAATTCTCTTCTTCAATGGCGTAGATGAGTGCATCATCCAAACCATTATGAAGGAGCTGAAAAGTCGGTGAGACATGATTTTACGAGTGTGCAAAACATCTATATTATTTGTGGCAAGACTGACATGCGCAAAGGGATAGATGGCCTAGCAACACTGATTCAAGATTCTTTTGAATTAGATCCTTACAGCGATTCGATTTTTCTTTTTTCTGGATGGAGCAAAGATCGCTATAAGTGCTTATATTTTGATGGAGATGGCTTCGCCATGCTTTATAAAAGATTAGATAATGGGAAGCTTCAATGGCCTAAAGATGAAAATGAAGTACGTAATCTTTCACAGCAGGAACTCCGTTGGCTATTGGAGGGATTGTCATTACAACAACCAAAGGCCATTGCAAAATCTGCAAAAGGGAGCTTTTAATGGCACTATTATAAATGGTATAATTAACCACATATAAATCGAACGGAATGTGGTGAATGATTTGATGCCTGTTGATCAAAAGCAAGAAGAACAAAACGAACGTATTATTCGATTACTTGAGCAACAATTGGCTCAATCTAATCGACAAATAGAAGCTTTAACTGAACAAGTTCGTCAATTAACAAAAGCCTTATATGGCTCTAAATCAGAAAAATCGAAGTATCAAGCGCCCGATGGACAAGTTTCCTTATTTGAAGACGACCCGTCTTTTAACGAACCTGAGCAGACAGGCGAACAAAGCACCGAAACTATTAGTTATTCGGTTACACGTAAAAAGAAAAATAAAAAGCGAAATGATTCGTTTCGTGAAGATATTGAAATCGAAGCCATTCATCATCATCCAGCCAACGTAACTTGTGACTGTTGCCAAGGAGAAATGGTGGAATTCAGTTCGATGTTAGTACGTGAAGAAGCGAAATTTATTCCAGCTACAATGAAACGTGTACAGCATTTTGAACATATCTATGAGTGCAAAACATGTAAAAAAGATTCACTACAAAAAGCGCAAATTAAACGTGGGAAAGCACCACAAGGCGCGATTCAAAGAAGTATTGCCGGTCCTACGGTTTTGGCCAAGCTTATCTACGATAAGTTTATTCAGTATTTGCCTCTTTACCGTCAGGTAAATGAATGGGAACGTCATGGCCTTCACACCAACGATAAAAATTTATCCAACTGGGTCATTCGTGTAGCAGAAGATTGGCTTCAACCGCTATATGATTTGATGAAGCAACTGTTAACAGCAAAATCAGTACTTCATCTCGATGAAACCTATTCACAAATACTTAAGCGTTCCGATGGAAAGCCAGCGCAATCCAACGCCTATAACTGGGTAGCACGTAGTGTTCAAAGTGATGGACCTATAATCGTTCTCTTTAAAAGTGCGCTTTCTCGTGGGCGTGCTATTTTAGAAGATTTTATCAGAGGGTTTAAAGGGACTGTCATATGCGATGGTTATTCGGCTTATGGGCAATTACCAGATGTTCAATTCGCTAACTGTTGGGCGCATGTACGCCGCTATTGGTTAAAAGCTGAGAGCAAGAATGGACAAATCGGTGTGCAATATTGTGACCGGTTATTTCATATTGAGCGTAAAATCAAACATCTTTCACTAGAGGAACGTGTCCAAATTCGACAACAAGAAGCAAAACCGATTGTCGATGAATTTTTCGAATGGATTGATCGCTCACCTTTCTTCGGTAAAAATGCCATTGCGAAAGCAGCTGAATACACGTTAAGTCGAAAAGCCGCATTAAGGGTGTTTATTGATGATGGTAATGTAGCTATTGATAATAACCCAGCTGAAAATGCGATTCGTCCGAATGTCATTGGTCGTAAAAATTGGCTTTTCTCTGTTAGCGAGGCAGGTGCGCAAGCAAATGCCATCTGTTTAAGTCTAGCTGAAACGGCCAAAGCAAATGGCATCGATTTTTATCAATACCTGGTCAAGCTACTAACTGATTTGCCAAATTTACCGATTCATCAGCAACCTGAAATTTTACATAACTACCTGCCATGGTCAGAAAATATTCAAGCCACATGTGCAAAATAGCCAGCTAGCCGAAAAAAATTTCAGCTAGCTGGCCATTCGTCGTGCGTACCATAAAGGTGCGCTATTTTCTATATTTCGGGCTTACATTATTAACATTCTAGGATATTCCATAAATATTGATTAAAATTAATAAATATAAATAATGAGGGGGATATAGAATGGAAGAATTATTA
The DNA here is from genome assembly GCF_038008025.1 of Solibacillus sp. FSL W7-1324. NCBI lineage: Bacteria > Bacillati > Bacillota > Bacilli > Caryophanales > Caryophanaceae > Solibacillus > Solibacillus sp. FSL W7-1324. Next base: position 647,895 of record NZ_JBBOYH010000001.1, on the reverse strand, counting down.
AGTGGACTTACATTATTCATGAATATGATTCATGACTTAATTGTAGTGGCAGTTTCAAAATTCGGCTTCACTGTTAATGATAAAATGATTCATTTTTTCTTCATAGGAATTATTGGTATTATTTTATTTATTTTAATAGATGTGATTTTTAAAAGTTTAGTTAAATTCGGGGTATCCGTACTTTCTTTCATTTATACTTTTTCAATAATTATAGTGGTATCTTTTGTTATTGAAATACAACAAAAATTAACAGGTGCGGGGAATATGGAGTTTGCGGATATATTATATGGACTTTGGGGATTTTTAATGTTCTTGCTTATACTCATCCTCATTAAATTAATCGGTAGATTTATATTTAGGAAATTAAAATAAGTAAAAGGCATAGCTATTAGTTAGAAGCTATGCCTTATAAAATTATTTTAACTTAGTACCTGTTTTGATAAAATATCTTCTTTTAGTCGAGCAAGAATCTCATTAGCCTTTTCTTCTGTATCCCTTACAACGCCAAAATAAAACTTACATTTCGGTTCTGTACCTGAAGGGCGAATGGCAATCCACGAATTGTCCTCTAGCACAAACTTTAATACATTTTCTTTCGGCAACAAAATTGGCTCTGTAGTGCCTTCGTGTAATGTTGCAATCCCTGTCAAGTAATCCTCAACACGTACAACTGCTATTCCTGCGATTTCTTTAGGCGTATTTAACCGGTAGTTATTCAAAATTACCTTCATCTGCTCTTGGCCGTCTTTTCCTTCAAATGTTTTGGACACAAGTGCTTCCTTGTAATAGCCATACTTACCGTACAACTCTTCCAAAGCATCAAGCAATGTTTTTTCTTTCGTCGAATAATAGGCAGCCATTTCAGCTACTTTTAAAGCTACTTGAACCGCATCTTTATCCCGGGCGAATGTCTCAATCAAATAGCCGTAACTTTCTTCATACCCGAACAAATAAGTATGTGCTTTCGTCATTTCAAACTCCGCAATTTTTTCAGCTATATACTTAAAACCAGTTAAAGTATTGACAGTTGTAACTCCGTAATGAGTAGCAATAGCAGTTCCTAGCTCTGATGTAACAATAGTTTTTAGCATAGCTCCATCAGATGGGAGTGAACCATTCTCTTGCTTTGTATACAAAATATAATTTAATAAAAGTGCACCAAGTTGATTACCTGTAAGAAGTTCATATGAATTTCCTTTACGTACAGCAACCCCTAAACGATCAGCATCAGGATCTGTTGCCAGCAAGATGTCCGCTCCTACTTCGTTACCTAACTCGATTGCCATAGAAAAGGCTGCAGCTTCTTCAGGATTTGGATATACAACAGTAGGGAAAGCGCCATCTTGTACAGCTTGTTCTTCAACAACATGCACTTCATTAAATCCGAATTGCTTTAATCCTTCTACTACTGGAATAAGCCCTGCTCCATGTAAAGGTGTGTAAACAAGTTTCATATTATAATCAATTGCATTATTATTTTTTAAAGTTAATAGCCTGTTCATGAACTTTTCATCGAGATCTTCCAAAATCCACTGTAACAAGCATTGTTGTTCAAGCTCGGTAACATCTGCAACTTCAATCTCAAAAATATCACTAATTTGATTCATATGCTCGATAATTGCATTTGCCCCAGTCGGCACAAGCTGCGCCCCGTCCTCACCATATACTTTGAAGCCATTGTATTGCTTAGGATTATGACTGGCTGTAATGACAACACCTGCAAAAGCATTTAACTCACGTACTGTATAAGATAACTGTGGTGTTGGACGCGCCTCTTTATAAACATATGCAGTAATATTATGTGCTCCTAATACACGAGCTGTCTCCAACGCAAATTCATATGAAAAATGACGAGTGTCGTAAGCAATAGCAACACCACGTTTTTTCGCTTCTTCTCCATTTGAAGAAATATAGCGTGCCAAGCCTTCCGTAACACGTCGGATTGTATAGATGTTCATACGGTTTGTACCTGCACCAAGGATACCACGCATCCCACCTGTACCAAATGTTAAGTATTGATAGAAACCGTCTTCAATTGCCTTTTCATCTGTCATTAGTTGCACTAATTCATCAGCCAAATAAATGGGAAGTTGTTGTTGTTGCCAATGTTTAATTAATTCTACACTCATCATTTATTTCTCCTTTAAAAGCTCTAGCATTTTCCGTTTATATGCTTCTACCCCTGGTTGATCGAACGGATTCACTTCTAATAGGCATGCACTCATCGCGCAGGCTTTCATGAAGAAGTAAATTAAATAGCCTAAATGATATTCATCAAGTTTCGGTAATTCAAGTTGAATAACAGGTACGCCCCCCTCTGCATGAGCTAGTGCAGTACCTTGCTTCGAAATCGCATTAATCTCATTAAAAGTGCGATGAGATAAATAATTTAAGCCATCTTCATTGCGTTCATCGAATGGTACTTGCAGGTCGCCTTTAATGTCATGGAAATGCAATAGAGTTTCAAACATAATCGGGCTTCCCTCTTGAATAAATTGACCGATTGAGTGTAAATCCGTTGAAAAATTAACTGTTGAAGGATATAAGCCTTTCTTTGCCTTCCCTTCACTTTCACCAAATAGTTGTTTCCACCATTCATGGAATTTATTTAAGCCAGGCTCAAATGAAGCGAGCAGTTCAATCGAATAACCTTGCTCATATAACATATGACGCATCACGGCATATTTATATGCGTCGTTATTAGCTAAATCCGATTCAGAAAGTTCTTCTGCTGCTTGTTTAGCACCAGCCATTAAAGCGCGAATATCTACCCCTGCCACTGCCGCAGGTAATAACCCCACAGGTGTTAATACAGAATAGCGACCTCCAATATTTGAAGGAATAACAAATTGACGGTAGCCTGCTTTATCAGCTATACCTTTTAAAACACCTTTTTCCGCATCCGTTGTTACGATAATACGTTCTTTTGCTTTATCTCCATAGCGTTCTTCCATATAAAGACGCATTACTCGAAAAGCAAGAGCTGGCTCCATTGTACCACCCGATTTTGAAATGACATTAACATAAACTTGCTTTTTATCCAGATATGATAAAAGTTCTTTTATGTACGCCCCGCTCATATTCAGACCAACATATACAACTTCAATTCCATGCTCAGCTAAACCAAAATACGGCTTCAGTGCTTCTTGGATTGCACGAGCACCTAAAAAGGATCCCCCTACACCCACTACAACTAGTACATTTGCGCAAGCACGGATTTCTGAGGCTACATGCTCAATTTCCATTAATAGCTCATTATGATTATATAGAGGCGAATCTATCCAACCTATAAATTTAAATTGAGGTAATACTTTATGAATATACTGAACTTTATTTTTATAATTTAAAATGTCAATTTCATTCAATGAGCAATTTAATAACGTAGTTTTTACTATTTCATTTAGCATAATTCATCTCCAATTTTGGTATATATAGATAATTTTATTATGACATAGTATTAAAAAAAAAAACAAGTAAGAAAGTTTCAAGTGGGATTCTTTAATACTATTAGACTTACTAATTACTATGGGTAGGGGAGTTTAACTACTTACCTCTGAACTAAATCAATTACTTAATATTTTAAATACTATTTTTTCAATTTTAATTTATTAATCACCAGACCATTTAATATGTTTAAATATTTTTTAAATACAATAAAATTTACAATATAAATAGTAAGACTATTAATAACCACCAATATAAAAGATGTCACTAAAAATTCAATATATCCATTGATGGATATATATGTACTTAATATTTTTACAAGCATACCTGCTATAAATAGATTTAAAAAAATCATAATATAAATTGTAAATAAATTAGTTTTAAAGATAACTTTATGGGCATATTTGATTTCTAAATAACCTAAAATAAGATTACAAATAATTAAAGCAAACATAATACCATATAATCCGTATATTAAAGAAAATCCAACCATCCCTACAACTAAAACGACCGTAGAAATGTTTTGTATTCTTTTATTTTCTTTAAACGCCCCAGTTACTTGCATCATTATTCCACTTGGTATATGAACAATTTCTAAATAAGTTATTATACTTAATAACATTGCTAATCTATAGTCTAAATAATTTACATCAGTTACACCATTTGTATAAATCTCTACAAAAGGAATAATAACCAGCATACATGTAATCAATATAATTGATATAAACATTATCACCAATAACTGGTAAGACATGAATTTCTCGCGAGTGTTATCTATCAATTCATCATCCGCTAACAGCTGGCCAAAAGCATTAAAAGGTGCATTAACAACTGCATAAGCAAGCGACTTCAAAACTGTAAAAATCATATTATAAACACTATATACACTTGTCATTAACGTTCCGAATATAAATGATATATATAGAATAGGAGACGTACTATATATTAGGGTAGTTATTTTTAAACTTATAACTGATGGCATATCTTTTAAAAACTCATAGTTTTTTTGCTTACTGTCAAATTTAAATTCCTTATACCTTTTTCTTGAAATTATATATATAAATACACTACGCATTATTAAAAAGAACATTATCCAAAATCGAACCACTTCGATGCTACTCTCTAAATAAATGAATAATATAGCCACTAACTGCCCTATGATGTTCATTGATACCGTAATAAGAGAAAATATATATTCGCTTTGAGAAACATCATATATAGGCTTGTATTTTAAAGAAAAAAACAAGTAAATTGAAGTTGGTAAAAATGCTAAAATAAACAAAATAAAAATTGTTTGAATATTAACCGACGTCTCCAATAAACCAGGCAAAATTAAAGCAATTATAAATGCCAGCATCGAAAAAACAATTGCAATGACTTCAAATGCCTTTTTCCCAACAGTTAAAATAGCATTCATAGCATTTGAGTCATTATTCATATAGGGTTTGTAAAGCTTGGAATTAATCGCCACACCTATACCAGCTTCTAATATTAAAATAATAGCAATAATTTGAGTAATTAAGGCATTCAAACCGTTAATATCTGAACCATAATATATTATTGTAAGTCTTGTTAACCACAAACCTAGTAAAGCTGTTACAGGAACAGACAGTATGTTTACAATTAAATTAAGAAATGTTTTTTTTGATCTCATAATTATCCTTCAAGAACATCTATAATTTTATTTGCTACATATTGAGGAGTGTATTCAGAATACATATATGTTATTTCATCTATATTATTAGTTTTGCCTTCATTTTCTCTAATGAATTCCAGTAATGTTAATGATAATTCCTCTTGTCCTTGACGTTGATCAAGTGAAATTGAAAGACTATAATTCTTTAAGATATCTACACATAAATCTTTATCTATTGAATAGAAATTTATAATTGGTTTACAGGTTGAAATATATTCTACAATTTTACTAGGCGCTTGAGTTGCTATAGCATTACTTAAATTCAATAAGAAATTGGATTTTTTTATCAATTCGTTCACTTTATCTTTAGTTTGTTTTCCATATAAAAAAATATTATTTGGCCATTCTTTTTGATATTTAAATGTGATATTTTCACATCCAATACCCAAAATATGTAATCTAATTTTAGAATTTGTTTGAAAAACCTTGGAGAAAATCTTTAACATTGTTGATGGATTTCTAATATCTTCATAAAACATACCCGCATATAAGATATCAACATAACCTTCTTCGTCTCTATTATTAGCTTTAGATATAAGTGGTACCAAATTAGGCATATTAATAGCTGTTATCTTTTCTTTGTACTTATTCAGCTCAGAATTTAAAACTGTTTTATACATTTCTTTCGTTACAAAAATATGGTTAGCTTGTTTATACCAGGTTAATTCTTCTTCTAAATTTTGTTTTACAGCCTCAATATTCAAAAGATTATGTGTAGGGTTATAAGCAAATAAATCAAACTCAATTATATACAACGGGATATCATATTTCTCAGATAATTGGACACCTGTTCGAACATTTTCAAACGGACCTCCTATCGCCAAAATAAAATCAAATTTTGATGGCACAATTAATTTTTCTATATATTCCAAAGCATTTCTTGACCAAGCAATTGGATAGATCAGTCCTTTTTTCATAGCATTAAAATAGAAAGGAATATAAGGTAATTTAGTTATTTTACCCCACAATTCTTGATTTTGAGCTCTTTTTTCTAAAAAACGATTTCTTTTTGTTACAGGTAAATCATATTTCGAGTATATTCTGTAAATCTCTATACCATTTTTTTTCTCATAATCTAAAAATTCACCTGCTAAATTATAACCTACAACTGTTATTTCATAATTGTCCTTTAACTTATTAATTATATTCTCCAAACAAGTAATACTTCCATTTGACATAGGATAATATTCTTTTGAAATAATTAAGCCTTTTTTCATCATCCACACCTCGATCTTTAACTTAAAATACAATAATAAACAGGCATTTTCTAAGTAACAATGCCTGTTTGAAACTATTTATTAAACGATAGTGTTCCTTTAATTTTTCTTCCAAACATTAGATTTCACATAATCTGTATAACTCAAGATAATTCTTAATACTTTCTCCCCAACATTCGGCATTGAGTAATCACTTACTAAACGCAATGTATCCGACTCTTGTATTTCTAATATCGCTAATCCTTGCATAATACGTTCTACACCTAGTCCTACCATCATAACAGCTGCTTCTTCCATCGCTTCAGGACGTTCATGTGCTTCACGAATGTTTAAGGCTCGGAATCCTAAAATAGATGATTCTTCACTAATCGTTCCACTATCACTTAATACTGCTTTTGCTTTCAGTTGTAGCTTGTTATAATCATTGAAACCTAATGGTTTTAATGTTTGTACTAGTGGATTAAAAACGATACCTTTTTTTTCAATCATTTTACGTGTACGTGGATGCGTACTAATAATGACTGGGTAGCCAAACTTTTCAGCAATCGTATTTAATGATTCAACTAAATTTAAGAGGTTTCGCTCAGAGCTAATATTTTCTTCACGGTGCGCTGACACTAGGAAATACTCCCCTTCTTCTAATTGAAGGCGAGTTAATACATCTGAGTTTTCAATATCAACTTTACGTGAATTTAATACTTCGAACATTGGGCTACCTGTTTTTATAATTCGATCTCCTGGTAAACCTTCTCGGAGCAAACTTTCACGTGCAATATCACTATATACTAAATTAATATCAGCTATATGATCGATAATTTTCCGATTAATTTCTTCAGGAACACGTTGATCATATGAACGATTGCCTGCTTCCATATGAAAAATCGGGATTTTTCTACGTTTGGCTGCAATTGCACATAAACAACTGTTTGTGTCCCCTAAAATTAAAAAAGCATCAGGGTTAACTTCCTCTAATAAAGGATCAATTTTTATAAGAATATTCCCCACCGTATCCATAGCTGTTCCAGTAGCAGCATTTAAAAAGTAATCTGGTTTTTTTAACTCAAAATCATTAAAAAAAACTTCGTTCAACTCAAAGTCATAATTTTGTCCAGTATGTACTAATATATGTTCTATTGCTTCAGATGCCTCTAATTTATGAATTACTGCTGATAATCTTATTATCTCAGGTCGTGTCCCTACTACAGTTATAACTTTCAATTTCTTCAAAAGACCACTCTTTTCTGATAAATTTATTTAAAATAATGCGGATATAATTCCCTATGGGTTAAAATCCACTCTTTCATTTCAATAACCATTACCTCATAGGAAGGTACTACAAAAGAAAAGTCATCTCTAGTATTTATTAGTGATTTGTCTAAAACTAAAGATTTATCTTCTATAATATTAAGTTTATTTCCCGACATTTTTTCATTGAATAATTTTAATAATTCATATTTAGTTATCTTTTCATTATTAACTAGGTTGTATAAACCCGTTAAATCTTCTTTCAATGCTTGCTCCATTGCTTTAGCCAATGTTAGAGTTGTTACCCCTGTCCAAATAGCTTTTTTAAAACCATTTATTGTTCCCGATTGTTTCATAAACCAATTAAACAGACCCATTCCATCTTTATTGATATCCGGACCGATAATCGAGCTTCTAAATGTCAAATCCTTGCAATTTTCTATTTCACCAAGTGCTTTCGATCTATCATAGAATGTTTCACCATCCTTAAAAGAATGCTCAGAATAATTACCATTTCTACCGGAAAACACACAATCTGTGCTCATGTGAATAACTCTAGTTTTTAATTTTTGAGTTATATCACTTAAAAAATGTGGTAAGTAACTATTTATTAAAACTGCATCTCCTTTATTATTTTCTGCATCTTGGTTTAAAATTCCCACCGCATTAATTATTGCATTAAATCCACCGTGGACTACTACGCGCTCTAACTCTTTCAAATCCTTAACATTTCCAACGATATTTTCACAGTAACTAACTTTTTTTCTTGTGAATACTGTTACATCATAACCTACTTCTTTAAAATAAAGAGAGATAATATGACCAGCCATACCAGAGCCCCCTAATACTAAAATTCGCATTTAGTTATTCTCCCAATCCTTCAATTCATTTTTTATAAAATCTAATTGCAATAATTTCTCTTTAATTTGCTCTATATTTAAACGCTCTGTATTATGAGAATTATAATCCTCTACTTTATTTATCTCCTTAATTCCTTCAACAAAATATTTATCGTAGTTCAAATCACGCTTATCTGCCGGAACTCTATAAAAGTTAGCTAAATCTTCTGCATGCACGTATTCTTCTTTAGTTAATAGTGTTTCATATAATTTTTCACCATGACGTGTACCAATAATTTTTATTTCATTGTCAGCTTTAAATAGTTCCTTAATAGCGATAGCTAAATCATAGATTGTAGAGGCAGGTGATTTTTGAACCAAAATGTCCCCTGCTTCAGCATTTAGAAATGCAAACACAACTAATTCTACTGCTTCTTCTAAACTCATTAAAAATCTAGTCATATTTGGATCTGTGATTGTTAAAGGTTTACCTGCTTTAATCTGCTCTACAAATAATGGAATTACCGAACCACGAGAAGCCATTACATTACCATAACGTGTACCACAAATTAAAGTTCTGCTAGGATTTACGGTACGCGATTTTGCAACAAATACTTTTTCCATCATCGCTTTTGAAATACCCATAGCATTAATTGGATAAGCCGCCTTATCTGTAGACAAACAAATTACTTTCTTAATACCTGCTTCGATTGCCGCTGTAACAACGTTGTCTGTCCCCATTACATTTGTTTTCACTGCTTCCATTGGGAAAAATTCACATGAAGGTACTTGCTTCAATGCAGCTGCATGGAATATATAATCTACATCGTAAATTGCATTTTTCACACTATTAATGTCCCGAACATCACCAATATAAAATTTCAATTTATCATTATTATATTTTTTACGCATATCATCTTGTTTTTTCTCATCTCGAGAGAAAATTCGTATTTCTTTAACATCAGTATTTAAAAAACGTTTCATTACAGCATTACCGAAAGATCCTGTGCCGCCTGTTATTAATAATATTTTATCTTTAAACATATATTAATTTCTCCTAACTACCTTATAATAAACGTAACTAACCAAAATCAAGCTTACTATGATATGCTATTTAAAATGCATCCTTAAGATATTTTACAATCTTATTCATATTGATTTAAATTAATTTAAATCAATATGAATAAAATAAAAATCATATGTTACCTTTGCTACAAAGAAAACCAACTTGGTGACCCTAGTTGGTAAATCTTTGTTTGATATAATGTTTATAACAATTAATACTTCTCTTTTCTGCCTTCCGATTTTGTTTTATCCATCAAAACAATTACTGTTCTAAATTGAATAATAATATCTAAAACAAACGAATAATTTCTAATATAGAATAAATCGAACCTTAATTTATCTTCCACACTAGTAGTATACTTACCCATAATTTGAGCATATCCTGTAATACCAGGTTTTACAGTACTACGATACGTATATGAGCTATGCTCTTGCTCAAATTGTTTAATAAAAAATTCTCGCTCAGGACGTGGACCTACGACCGACATATCACCTTTTAATACGTTTAAAAATTGTGGCAATTCATCAATTCGTGTCTTTCTAATAAAATGACCGAACTTAGTAATTCGTGGATCATTTTGTCCAGCCAATACTGGTCCTGTCAATATTTCAGCGCCTTCAACCATCGATCTAAACTTATAAATCATAAACTCTTTGTTATTTTGACCTAATCGTTCTTGTTTATAAAAAATTCTCCCTTTAGGCTCTTTAATTTTCATTATAACCATAATCACTACAAAAAAAGGACTTAATATGATTAAAGCTAATAATGATACAATAATATCATAGGCTCTTTTAATGAGTTTCTGAGATACTGTTAAGCCGAATGGATTAACTCCCATTACCATGGTATCATCTATCGTTGTAATAATCGATTGCGATAATAATAAATCATAAAAATCAGGTATGACATATACGATCTTCCCATTTTTAATGGCTTCATAAATAATTTGGGATTTTAATTCATTAGAAATTTTAGCCCCAATGACAACATAGTCTACTTTACAAATATTTTTAAATATTTGTTCCAAACTATCATTCATATTTACATGGTTTATGGTTGCTCTTTTGCCGAATTGAAAATCCATTTGGTCTGCAATTTTCAAATATTCGTCATCCTCACCAATAAAAAGAACTAAATTTCCCTTTTTTGAGACAAACGAATAAATAAGTAATTTCCAAAAAACCAGTAATATATTACCAATTATATATGCGATAAATATAACTGAACGCGGTAAAGCAAACTCCCGTAATAAGAATGAAGCAGCCATCGTCAAAAACAGCATTAATGTTGTAGCGACGAAAAGATTACGTATAATATCCCATTTACTTTTCCGATCTATTGAATAAAGCTCGTACATTAAAATAAAAAACAATGAAATTAATAAAATCCACGGTGTTAAAGCTATAAATGCATCCCAGTTTAATTGGTCAATTTTTTCAAACCTAAAATGGAACGATAACACATACGCTAAAAAAATTAAAAATAAATCAATTAAAATTATTAAAAACTTCTGCGTACGGGTACTGTTTATTTCACCCAAAATAATACCTCCAACATGCTTTAATCATTTAGCTTCTAATATACGCTCTGTACTATTAGAGTTGTAGTGATTTTTCAAAACGCCACGCATCTGCACACATTTCTTCTAATGTGCGTTTCGCAACCCAGTTTAATTCTACTCTAGCTTTTGTAGCATCTGCATAACATGTAGCAATATCTCCCGAACGACGTGAAGTAATTTTATAAGGAATCTTTATATTATTTACTGTTTCAAAAGTTTGAATAAGCTGCAGCACACTTGTACCACTACCTGTTCCTAAATTATATATATGTGTACCAGGTGTTAATCCTTCTAGAGCAGCAACATGTCCTTCAGCAAGGTCCATTACGTGTATATAATCTCTAACACCCGTCCCATCGATAGTCGGATAGTCATTACCAAAGACGTTTAGAAATTCTCTATTTCCCTTCCCTACTTGCGTAATATATGGCATTATATTATTCGGTGTTCCAATTGACACTTCTCCAATAAGACCACTTGTGTGCGCACCTATAGGATTAAAATAGCGCAATAGTGCTATTTCAAAACAATTGTTACTTGCTTGTAAGTCTTTTAAAATCCTTTCGCACATCGCCTTCGTTTCCCCGTAAGGATTAGTTGTCGGTAAAAGATTCATTGTTTCAACTAACGGTGATTTATTATCGCCATATACTGTTGCAGAAGAGCTAAATACAATCTTTTTCACACCAAAGTTTTTACAGCAGTTCACTAAGCTAATTGTACTTAATAAATTGTTATAATAATACATTAATGGTTGTTCTACAGACTGGCCCACTGCTTTGTAACCCGCAAAATGAATAACACCATCGAATTGATATCTTGAAAATAATGTTTCTAACATTGGGTTGTCAGTTACATCAATTTGATAAAAAGGAATTTCCTTATTTGTAAGTTCTTGCAATACATAGAGCACTTCTTTTTTACTATTACTCAAATTATCTGCAATTACAACTGAATGCCCTTCTTCAATTAAAGAAACAACTGTATGAGAACCGATAAAGCCTAGTCCACCTGTTACTAATATTTTCATCAAATCACCCCTGTTAATATTTATTCTTAGAACAGCTTTATAGTTATATACTAATATATAATAAAAATAACAAACCAACTATTCAAAATTTGGTTTATTGTTTTTTAATTGTTCAGCTTTAACAATAATTAATTGCTTTACTTGTTCTGATAAATCTTCTCTCTGTAAAGCAAAATCAATTGTAGTCTCTATAAATCCCAATTGTTCCCCAACATCATAGCGACGACCTTCAAATTCATAAGCAAAAACACGCTGTATGGTATTTAAAGATTCAATAGCATCTGTTAATTGAATCTCACCACCTTTTCCTTTTTTCTTTTCATCTAAAAAACTAAAAATTTCTGGTGTTAAAATATATCTTCCAATAATAGCATAATTAGATGGTGCTTCTTCTAAACACGGCTTTTCCACAAATTGAGTAACTTGCATTAATCGACTATCTGTACTAACTGGATCAATGACACCATAGCGATGTACATCCTCATCTGGTACATTTTGTACACCAATAATACTTGAAAAAGTAAGCTCATATTGATTTATTAATTGCTTCAAACATGGCTTATCGCTCTTTACTAAATCATCACCTAGTAAGACTGCAAAAGGCTCATTTCCAATAAATTTTCTTGCACACCAAATAGCATGTCCCAAACCTAAAGGTTCTTTTTGTCGAATGTAATGAATTTCTACATTAGCGGAAGCCTGAACTTTTTCAAGCATTTCTAGCTTACCTTTTTCTATTAAGTTTGTTTCTAATTCTAAAGCATTATCAAAATGATCTTCAATCGCTCTTTTACCTTTACCTGTTACTATAATGATATCCTCAATACCTGAAGCTATTGCTTCCTCTACTATGTATTGAATTGTAGGTTTATCTACAATTGGTAACATTTCCTTTGGCATAGCTTTTGTTGCAGGTAAAAATCGTGTACCTAAGCCTGCTGCTGGAATAATAGCTTTCCGTATTTTTTTCATATTCTTCTCCTATTTTCATTATTTCAAGAATATAATTCTCTATATTTTATTTTGAATTTAATTGTTTTGAATATATTTCAATATATTCTTTTAATACCGATTCTTTTATAAAAGGTTGTATTAACTCTTGACCTAAAAAACCCATTTTTGCTCTTAAATTAGCATCTGCTAAAGATGAGAACGCATTTACCAACTGGGAATCGTCATTCAAATCTACTACAAAGCCGTTTTTGTTAGATTTTACCAAGTCTCTTAATCCACGTGTATTGCTAACTACACAGGGCTTTCCATTAACCATAGCTTCCATAATACTTTTAGGAAGCCCTTCCCTTTTTGATAACAATGTTACGATATCAGTTATTTTTAATAACTCATTTACATCTCTTCTATAACCCAAAAAATGTATATCTTTTAATTTCTCTTCTAGTACAATTTTTTTTAGCTCTTTATTCTTTTCTCCTGTACCAATAATAAGAAGTTCATATAGTGGATTAATCTTTTTTATAACCTCCCAATTTTTTAATAAAAATTGATGATTCTTATTATCATTTAATTCAGCTATGTAGGAAATTATAATTGCATCAGGCTTTATATTCATACTTCTTAGCAATTCCAATCTTTTTTCAGAACTTATAGTTCCATTCGAGTCCTCTACTCCTACTCCATGCACTAAAGAGACCTTTTCAATCGGTAATAATTTCCTGGCATTTATATAATCTTCTTTATTAATTGTTATTAAATGATCTGTCCATTTTGCTGCGAATTTTTCGATTGGATAATATATCAACCAGTTTTTTAGAGGTGCCCCTTTAAAAAAATGAAATCCGTGAGCTGTGTAAATCAACTTACCAAAATCTGAATCTTTAAAGGCTAATCGTGTTATCACTGCCGCAACAGGTGTATGAACATGTATTAAATCAAAATGTTGTTCTTGAAAGGTTTTTTTTAAAAGATTATACGCACTTATGTTGCTTATATTAATTGGGTTCCTTGAAAATGGAATATCGATACACTTTATATTATTTAACTCTAAAATTTCTTTATCGTCTCCATTACCTACCGCCCATACTTCGTATCCCTTTTCTTGAAAGTAGCTCATATAGGGAACATGAAAGGAGGTTAAATGTCTATATACGGAAGCAACAAATAATACTTTCATTTAATAATAACCTCGTATAATTCTAAATATTTTTTAGCAGTAGTGCTGATGGAAAAAGTCGAAATACTTCGTTTTTTTATTTTTTCATTTAGATTTTGGGTAATAAGCTGGCTTAACTCCTTTTCATCATAAGGTGTGAATGTATTACCACCAACTTTAGCAACTACATCCCGTAATCCTTCTACATCAGTAGCAATTATAGGTAAACCGGCAGCAGCTGCCTCTACAACGACTAGCCCAAAGCCTTCCCATTTTGATGAAAGAACAAAAACTGTAGCAGCTTTCATCAAGGAGGGCACATCTGTTCTCGCGCCCAAAAATAAAATATTGTTTCTACCAAATTCCTTAGCATATCTCTTTACTTCTTCCATACGTTCACCCTCACCCACAAAAACAACTCTACATTCTTTAGGTAATAACTTACTTGCACGAATTAGCGTTTCAGGATCTTTTTGTTCTCTCATACCAGCAACCATTAAAATAATTTTTTCTTCATCTTTAATCTCTGCAGAAATTTCATTGTAGGCTAATGGTTCAGCATTACTATAAATTTTCTCATTAATACCGTTTTCAATGACGACTGTATTGCTAGCTAGATTAGGTAAATAATTAATTAATTGAGTTCTAGTATCCTTTGTTATGGCTACAATTTTGCTATATTGCATGTACATCCATTTATCTAATAAATAAAATATTTTATTATTTCTCCGTTTATTATGTGTACTATGTTCTGTAGTTAATAACTGTATTTTTTTATTAATAAGTTGACAAGCAAGGGGCGTAAATAGTTGCGGAGCATATAAATGAGTATGTATACAATTATACTCCTTAGTTTTTATAATATTTTTCAGAAAAAGAATATTTCTGATATTATAAACTTTAGAAGTATCACCGTAATAAACAGGAATATTTAAAATGTCTAATTCTTTGCCGAAAAAATTATTATTTTTTGTTAGGACAGCGACCTCACATTTAATATTTTGTGACAACATTTCTTTAATTAAATCTACTAACATTTTTTCTGCTCCACCACTACCTAAATTAGGAATTACATGTAAGATTCGCATAACTCTTCTCCTAACCCGTACTTTTTCTATACATAAAAAGCAACTTTTTTATTGTAGCTTTAGGGAAAATTAACATCAATAGAAAAATTGCCTGCTTTTTTGAATATTTCATCACCCTTATAATATATTTGTAAGCACTTTTCTTATCGCCATCCAATAAAGCATAGATGATGGCACCTTTATATTTAGTAATTAAAAATGGATAGTTTCCAATTTCCAACAAATCCCCTTCAAATTTATCTAATATCTCCATTTGATATTCCTTGAATAAGTTAGCTCTTTTGACTTGATAATCAAAATTAGTCAATCTATCTTCAGAGTCATCCATAAGTTGTACCACTTCTTGATTAAATATTGGATACCCATTCTTTAATGCTACTTCAAACCATAAAAGTAATTCTCCGCCAATTCTTGTTGAAGGAAATTTGTAATTAAATTCATGAAATAACTTTTTATTAATTACATGTGTAACATCTCCAGAAATAACCCCTTTCGTAAGGTTTTCGAAAGTGTTTACTCTAAAATAATCTTGATAATTTAATCTAGCATTAGATCTTAGAAAATTCACCACTGGGTACTGATCGATATTTTCAATACTTTGTAACGATTGATTTATAATAGTAAATGCATCTTTATGAAAAATATCATCATCATCCATAATTATTACATAATTATGCTTCGCTACTTTAATACCTTTGTTACGGTTTTCTCCTGGACCTGAATTATTTTCCCTATAAACATAATTTACATTTGGAAAATTTGTAATTATATAGTCTTGATAACTTGGCTTAGAAAAATCATCCACTACAATTACTTCATATTTTTTGTAACTTTGATCAAATATAGATTTCAAACATCGCATTAGTTCATACTTCCTGTTATAAGTAGTAATAACGATACTGAAAGGTAATTCCATACTATACATACCTCCTAAATTGAATTAGTTTTTTTAAGAGAATAGTGGAACTAAATATAGGAGATCTCATTAAAATAAAAATATGTTTGTTGATTTTTGCTATATTCTTTTCACGATAAGATACTATCAACATGTCTAGCCTATATCCACCTAAATGATATCGATAATACATATACGCTTTTAAATGACCTATAATAGGAATCTGTTTATTAAATATTTTTTTTAGTGCAGCTTTTCTATTTTTGGAATATCCTTTAGATAGAGAACCAACTCTTACCATCATTTCTACTAACGGCTCTGGATAGTACCCCCATTTCTTTTTCTCAGAAAGTAACCTAAGCCATAAATCATAATCTTCCGCCTCACCTTTTAAACTAACATCATAACAATCAACATCTATTAGTATATCTTTTTTCACTACCATCAATGCAAATGCTGTAGCTTCCTTTAAAAGTGAGCTATACTGTTTTTCAACCGAGGGGTGTGTATAACCCTCTGGAAAAGCTGCGGTCGATTTAATTCTTCTTCTATATTCATCTACTATATAAAAATTAGAAATTGCTATATCATAATCATTTCCCTCTAAAAAAGCTATCATTTTTTCTAATCTAGTGTTTGACCAAGTATCATCAGCATCTAAAGTAGCTACATAAGATCCTTGAGCAACTGAAATGCCTGTATTTCTAGCTTGTGAAACTCCTTGATTTTCTTGATAGATATAATTAACATCTTTATTTTTTATATATTTTTTTAAGACAGCCCTTGTATCATCTGTCGAACCGTCATCTATTATTATTATTTCTTTATTTTGATAAGTTTGTTCTAAAGCACTTAATAAAGCTAACTCTATATATTGAGCACAATTATAAGTTGGAATAATTATACTTACTTTAGGTAATATAGTTTTCAATTTCATTACTCCTTTTATAATTTCACCTTAATTTGTTTTAGTTGTATCTCTTTGGCAAAAAAAGAATAACATATTGTTAATGGTATAATATATAATATCCATTCCGACATTTCTGTACTATACGGATGGAATAAACCATTTAAAATAAAATAAGTTAGTATTAATATTGAGCAGCATACTACTACATTTTCTTTTAAATTTATATTATTTTGAAGTTTGTTTAATATTCTAGGAACAAGAGCAAACCAACCAAAATAAACAAGAAAAATTCCAGCTAAACCAAATAAGCCAAAATCACCCCATACTTGCAAATATGTATTATGGACCACCATCCCTGCCGAATCTTCTATATTACCAACCGTGGTAAATGCACCTGAACCTATAAAAGGATTTTCAAGAATTTTATTCATTGCTTCTAAATACATTGAATAACGGGCTGGGTCTATTTTCTTTAATGCTTCATCCACTGAAGAAGATTGTAAAATATTCATGATATTATTACCAATTCTTGATTCTTTTAAGATTGGTATAGCAAAAATCACACTAGCAGATAGTACTATAATAAAAATAGTTGGCAACATCACAAATTTAATTTTGTTTTTATAATTCAAGATTGCATAGAAAAAAATTATAATAGGTAAAGTTAGAAGTACCGTTAGCATCCCTGTTCTTGAGCCATCCATAAAAATAATATACATACTCAGAATCAACATAAGTATGGGAAAGATTTTGTCCTTCTTATGCAATAAAAGTACAGACATCACATTAATATAAAAGCCTAATACACCTATTTTTACTAAAGAACCGGGATACGCTAATATAGTACCCCACCGACCATCTGCAGTCATTAATGTAGCAAGTACTGTTCCACCTATAGTACCTATCATCAAAAATATCACATTTATTAACACAGACAAATTTATAATTTTAACTACACTTTCCCATTTAAAATTACTATAGTACAGAAAGAAATATAGAGTACTAAATATAAGTAATATTTTTACACATTGAATAACAGTTTCTATATTTAATCCTGTAAATAAGCTACTCACTACCCCTAAGAAAAATATAAATAAACCCAGCCATAATAAAGGAGATTTAACTATTCCTTTTTTATAAATAGAAAGCATAAACAATGGAAAAATTAATACTAACCAAGCTATCCAATGTATATACGGTGAAATAGTCACCTTTAAATCGGCAAATATCACTAACAAGATAAATAAGGATATACTAAAATTCTTAATAATAATCAACTACTTCCTATATTAAGACTAAACTAAAACGAATAAAACCATTATTTTATTATTGAAATAATTTCATTTGTATAATTTTCATTCGCTATATATTTTGGCTTTATATCCCCTTCTCCACTGACCTCATTAATATTTTTCCCCTCTATTTCAATTTTATATTTAGCACTTTTTCTAAACCACTCATACTCAATGTCTATGTGGCCTATGTCTAATGCTTGGTACCCTTTTTTTGATAAGTCAGCAGCTAATAGTGTTGCAGTAGGACCTAAAGCCATTAATATCAATGTATTACTAGATACCTCTTCCAATATACTTTCTAAAATTTCATTATATTTTATAAATGCATTTTTAGATGGACAAACTATTCGTCTAATACTCTTAATATTATCAAATAAATCATTACCTACACCAAAAAATGTACTATCTCCTTCTACAATAATTACATCTCTTTTTTCCCAAAGCTTCTTTATATTTTCAAATCTTTTTTTAGCCAAATTTTTAACTTTATAATCCATATAAGGTCTAGTTAGGCTAGCATTAGCATACACTTTTTTTTGGCTCAACAAATTATTAAGAATATCAAATCTCTTTACTATAAAACATGCCCAAAACATTTTTGTTTTTAAATCATAATCACTATCTTCAACAAAGATTTTTGGAACTCCTATTAATAACTTCGAATCATTATTTTCTATTAATACTTCTTTTAATCTTTGAATTAAAAAATCAGAACTTTCTTGAAAGCCGATTTCACTCTTATTAATAATTAATCCTAACTCGCCATCTCCAAATCTAGCTAAAGATAATTTTTCTTTTGTAATTCTATCTATGACATCTTGGTCTTCTAATATACTAATTTCTAAATATTTATTATTGACTTTTCTATGTATATAACAAATATACTTATATAGTTTATATAGCGTATTTTTCATATATTCTCCTCGACATATTACTTTATACTATGAATAAAGTAATTGTACTTCTGTACAATTACTTTATTCATCAAATTTCACTTTATATCCTACTGCTATTTTTCCAATACGCATTGAAGAAAGCAACCGCTAATCCAAGCAATATACCTACAACAAGTCCTACAACCAAAATAAAAGATTTACTTGGAGAAGTAGGAGCCTCGTTTAATGTTGGTTCAGTGATAACACGAATAAATGGATCCGGTTTAAAACTATCTAATCCTGTTTTTACAGATTGATACTTGGCTAAAACGTTTTGATATTCTTTAGATTTACTATCGATTTGAGCTTTTAATTGTAACAATTCATTTTGTAAAGTCCCCGAAATACCTGATAAAGCTGCTGTTTGCTCTTGTGTTAAATTTAATACAAACTGTGAAGATGTTATAGTTTGTAAAATAAGCACCTCTGGTAATTTATTCGAAATTATCACGTTATTATACTTTTTCATTAATTGTTCTATCTCGTTTGATAAAGAGTTAGTTTCATTTAAATAAGTTTGCTCTAATTGATTTAAAGTTTCTTTAACAGATTTATTCATTTGATTTTTCGTCTCATCCATTAATAATTCTAAATGTAGTTGAGCTTCTTCTGGTGAGGGAGCTTTATAATGTAGTTCAATTAAATTTGTTTCTGGTAAGTTTGTAAAACTAAAATTACCTTTAATAAACTCAGTATACCCTTGGTTTTTGAATCCCTCTTTCATAATAGAAGTATCTTGAATTCTTTGTGTATAAATTGTAGGTGTAAATTCTGTTGCTATATAATTTGACATTATTCCTGTATCTTGCACACCACTAGCTATTTGAACCACGGCACTTGATTCAAACTCTTCATTCATTACAAACCAAGTAAAAATTCCCGTAATTAATAAGGTGATTATCGTACAAGCTGCAATAATCCATTTTCCCTTAAGTATAATATTAATAATCTGTTTTAATTCAATAGTTTCTTCCATTCTCTAAAGACTCCTTCTCGCCATTAAATATAATACTCAATAATACGCCTATTAGTATCCAGACTACCCCAGAGCTACTTGGTAACGAATCATTAAACATAGACTGTATAAAATAAGCTAAACTAGTCAGAGATAGTATAAAAGTTGAACTTAAATTTCTAATTGAACTCTTTATGGTATGCAACACCACTACAGCTAATATAATTAGCACTACTATTAAACCAAAAGCCCCGTAACTATATAATAATCCAATGTATAAATTGTGGGTTTTGTCTACAATTGTATTCTCAGTTACCATTCCGGCTCTTGCCTCAATATTATAATGTGGAAAGTTATATATTAATGAATCCCCACCATAACCAAGAATAGCTCTCTTTTGTACTAAATCTAATGTTTTATCCCAAATGTAAAGCCGACCTGTCCCTGGGCTAAATGCAGATTCCGGTAAGGAAGGTAATTCAAAATTCAAATCACTAGCATGTACTTTATTTAAATCTCCGAATGATATTTCCTCTGCCTTGTATGGATTTTTATCAATAAAAAAACCAAAAGATTCAGTCCAAATCTTAAAATCTTTAGTAGCAAAAATATTAAATAGTGGTATTGTAACAACCGTAAATATTATCAAAGCAAGTGTAAATAACCTTTTTTTCTCTATACGAATAAAAAAGATTAAAATAAATGGAATAGCTATTAAAACCGTTAAAAATCCACTTGTGGACATAGCTAAGAACATGATTGAAATGGAAACACTAGCAGTAATTGAACCAATAATCGCTTCATGCATTTTGGTAGATGAAACCGCCCAAGCCAAATACATCACCGTCATTATGGCAAACATACCACTCATATAGTTCCACTGGTTAAGTGTACCTACCAAAACAGAGCCTTCTGAAATATTGGCGCCTTCAGGTAAAAATAATGAAACGAAACTTTGCATCCAAGCATTATTAACCAACAAATCTTTACCATAAAAATTCATCGTAATGATGTAAAGGTTAATAAATACAAACGGCATCATCGTATACATAATATAAGAAACCACTCTTTTAGGATATGCAATATTCATCGCTATGAACATTAAAGCCACATAACATAACCAGCTAATAGCCCCATCAGAACGATTATATTGACCATTTAATGCAACTGAAATATTTGGAGAGGCAATTGTAGTAACTACAATTGCCACTACGAATAAGCCGAGTACATAATTTAAATAAGTTTTGCGGATCGTCCCTTCCATAAATAACACTTTAATCAAAAGCATAGCACCTGTAATAACCGTTATTATTAGCACGAATAATGCTTTATAATGTGTAAACAAATCCCCTTTTGTCCCCGATGATAGTACATCTATATTCGACACTAAAGGACTAATTACTTCTTCTACATTTGCCATAACTATTAATGGCATAAAACCGATTAAAAATAATAGTAAGCGAAGAATCCATTTATCTATCGTGGCACGGGACTGAATATTTTCTTCTTCGTCACTAAACTTTTCGGATTTATGGAGTTCTTCATAAAATGAAGTCATTTTAAGTTACCTTCCTTATTACATATTTTCAATTTGAGTTAATAATTCTGTAACACGGTCCTGATAGTTAGGATTAGATTCAGGTACCCAACCCCACTCACGGCATTTTTCTAGAACGATTTTAGAATCTTCAAATCGATCAGCAAAAAATAGCACTTCACCAAATTGAAGCATAAACATCGGATCCTCTACTTTATGAGGATTAATATCCAATGTCTTTTGAAGTAAAATAGCAGATTGGTTATAATTTGCATTATTCGCGTTAATTAACCCTCCCAAATAATTGACGGATTCAGAATTTGGCTGACGTAATAGTAGATCATTAATTAACTCTCCTGCCGCAGGATAGTTCCCATCATTGTATAATTGACTTGCTTGTTGATAAAGCGTATCGTCTACTAAAAACTCTTTATCCTGTTTGCTTGCTAGAACTTTTGCAGTAATAAAACCAACGATAATAAAAGCAACAAACCCTATTAATATGTATTTTCTTGTCGACTCTCGAAATCGCATTGCTCACAATCCTTTATGCATTGACTTTTAAATAACATTGTTAATTATACACTAAATTCTATTAAATTTCCTTAAATTTTACTATTAAATAAATACAAATACTAGAGTAGATTAATGCTCTGGTCATTGCGAACCAAGAAATATCTTACTTATAATTAAGTTAACTGCAATTTCATATAAATATCTAATGATCCTATCAACTGATACCAAATTGCCTACGACTTTAAATTACTCTGCCCCCACAATTCCCATTCAAATTCCATCATAAATATTGTCCGCATATATCAAACGTAAAAAACCAAGAAATGACATTAGCCATTTCTTGGTTTAATTAATTATTAATTACTTATTACTGAATATCAAATGTACCATCTGCTTGGTAAACAAATGTATAAACCCCACCAGCATAAGAAACTTTAATTGTTTGACCTACAGCTAGACCACCAACAATTGTCGCATGAATTACAGTATTGTTGTTTGGCTCAGTTTGTTTTTGAGCTACTGTTGCAGCATCAGGTCCGAAGTATACTGTTACGTCGTTAACATTAACTGCTGAAGTAAATGTTAACGTTACAGTATCAGCTGTTGTACCTGCAGCAGCCGATGTAGTAACTACATAGTTAGGAGCACCAGATGTAAATGTTGCTGTTGCTGAAACTTGATTTAAGTTAAATCCAACTTCATAAGAAGGAGTTGAACTATTTGTTTGTGGTACCCATACCGTTTGTCCATTGATTACAACAGGAACTAGTGTATAACCAGGTGCTGTAGTAGATCCTGGGATAACTGGATTAGTTGGTGTTGCAATTACATTTAATGATGTTGCTCCAGCAGCATCTGTTCTGATAGAAACCGAACGCGCACCAGCTGCTAAAGTTTGTTTAACTGTAGCATTTCCGCCTGCCGCTACTGTAGCAATTACATTGTTATTTGCATCATAAACAGTAACTGGTTGAGCACCAGTGTTTGTTAATTGGAAAGCAACATCAATGCTTGCTCCAGTATAAGAACGAGCTTTACCATTTTGATCAACTAATGCATAAGTAAATACTGCATCTTCATTTTTACCAAATGAAGTTTGTGCTTTCCCAGCAGTATTAGTTAATTGAATTGCGCTTTGGTAATCGTTGTTACGGATATTTGTAAAGTAAGCAATTTCACTTGTAGATTGTAAGTCATTTTTAGAGAATCCAGCTACACCATCATTATCAATATATACAGTTGGAGTCGCGTATGAATCTACTACAGAATTCGCAACAGTAAAGCGAGCTTTACCATCTTTATCTGTTACTACAGTGAATGTTGCAGAATCTGCACTTGTTGCTTGTTCGATAGACTTATTACCGTTAACTGTTTTAATAAAACGTAATGTTTGCAAATTATTCGAACTAGTGTTATCGAATCGAACTGTTACAACTGTATTTGCTGCTGGTTTACCGTTGCCATCAGTTAGAGTCGCAACATAGTCACGTCCACCAGTTTCATTTGAAGATAAGAAGTTAGCAGCTACTTGTTTGCCTTCTGCCGCTAAAGTTAAGCCTAATACTTGAGTTGCTTGGAAAGTAACTGAAGATGCTTTTGCTTGTAATTTAGTTGCAGAATATTTGAAGTTTGTATTTGCTTCATATACTACTGGAGTAACTGTTGCATTGCTACCTGTAACAACAATGTTAGCATTACCATTTACATCTAATACTGCTACACCTACTGCACTACCACCTGTAGTATAGCTGTAAGGGAATGGAGCGCTACCAGTAGTCGCTGTATCACCAGAAGTTACATACTGAGTAGGAATCCCTTCAAATTTAGCAGTTGTAACTGCTTTATCAGGAGTTACATTTTGGTTTTCAGCAAAAGTAACTGCTACACGTGCACCTGGTGTACCAGTGATTTTATATACTTTCTTAGTCCCGTTAGCTAAAGTTGAACCTTCTGTTACATCAGTAATTTTTAATGAAGTTCCCCAGTAAACAACTGTATTCGCTTTTAAAGTTGGTTTAATAGTTGGGTATGCTGTTACATCATCCATTAAAGACTTAGAAGTACTGTATTTATGCTCACGTGTATAAGTATAAGTAGCAATACCTTCTGCATTAGTTTTTACTTCTTCTTTAAGTTGAGGTACTAATAAAGTGTCTGTTCCTTCAGCATCAACTGTAAATGTTACTGGAATACCTTCTGCAGATTCACCGTCTGCAACTGTTACTTTTGCAGTAACTGTAACTTTTTCACCAAATGCAGATTGAATATTTTTTTCAGTTAATTCAATTTTAGTCGGAACAACTTCAGAAGCACCTTGCTCAGCGCCTGAGAACTCAGCATTGATTGTTTTGTTTAAGAATGTAGCGAATTGTCCACGAGTAGTGTCACCTTTTGGATTGAAGTTAGCTACTGTTGGGTTTGTAATGTCGTAGTAATCTAATACAGCGATTGCAGTACGAGCTTCAGCTTTAGCTTGAGCTAAGTCTTTAACATCGCCATTGAAATCTTGTTCAGCTACGAACTCTTCTAAGCTGATGTCATGTAATGTATTAGCCATACGTACTAATACGATCGCCATGTTTTCACGAGTGATTGGATCACCAGCTTTAAGGTTGCCGTTAGAACCTACAAATACACCTGATTCTTTAACTACTGAAGCGTATTTTAATAACTCTTCGTTAGTTTTAGTTGTTAAGTCAGCGAATGCTGGGCTAGTTTTATAGTTACCAGCTGGCTCGTAACCTTGAGTTTCTAAGTACTTACCTAATAATTTAACTACGTCTGAACGAGTTAGAGTTTTGTTAGGTTTGAAAGTACCGTCTGGGTAGCCGTTGATTACACCAGCATCAACTAAAGCATTGATGTGTTCTTCGTGCGTGTTGCCTTTGATGTCTGATAATTCTGCAGCAGATGCAACTGGTACGATTGCAGATGCTACTAATGTAGCTGTCGCAGCTGTTGCTACGAATTTTGTGTATTTCTTTGGTTGGTTAGCCATTGAAAAATTTCCTCCTCATATGTGAAAATAATATTTTAGTTACCCACACGAAAAATGTGCAGAAAAACTAACTACACATAAATTCTATTAGTATACATTTACTATGTCAATCTTTTTTTACCATATAAACCACATTTAACCTGTTTTTACAGTTATAAAAGATTAATACGTAAATATATTCAGATAACTTAAAATTTCTTTAATTATGACATACATATACTCATAAAGACAACGTTTTCTTCACCAATAAATTCCAATTGTTATTTAAATATAACTATAAAACATGGTAATTAATGGTTTACTTTGAAAAGGTAGATAATTTTATGGTTATAAAATACAATAATACCAATGGTTTAAATAAAATTATCAGGTTACATATATTACTAATATATTACTTTTGTAATATAGTTATTATTTATATAACCAAATTTTTTCCTACCCGATTAGTCTATGAACGATACGTATTAATAGAACCAGTTCGCTAAAATTCGACAAAAATAAAAAAAGAAAAAGGCTTTAGCATATAAATGCTAAAGCCTTTTTCTCGGGCTACCAACCGAGTTTTTCCTTGCAGGGAAAAGTTAAAATTTAATATATATCGTAGAGGAAATCTCACTACTGAATTTAGTGTATCATTAACATTACAAATAAACAATCAAATATTACAAAGATTACACTATTTTTTTTCTTTTACTTGTTGTTTTTCGTTCCACGTGCTACTTCTAGCAAGAATAATGGCAAAGCAATTTGACGTTTTATCCGGTGCGGTTCCTTCATTAAACGGTAAAACCACTCCATCCCCACTTTCTGGAAAGCTTCTGGTGCTCTTTTCACGTTACCTGCCAATACATCAAATGAACCACCAACACCTTGATAAATTGTTGGGTGAAGCTGATCACGGTTTGCATTAATCCAGTTTTCCTGCTTTGGCGACCCCATCGCAACAAATAATAAATCGGGCTTTGCTTCATTAATTTTATCTATAACTTTTTGATTATCCTTTTCATAACCGTCCTGAGTGCCGGCAATTTGGATAGAAGGATAGAGTTCTTGTAATTTCTTAGCGGCCTGATCTGCGATTCCCGGTTTTCCTCCATAAAGGAAAATAGGCTTTTTACGCTGGGCTGCTTCCTCACATAAGCGGAGCATCATATCTACACCCGTTACACGTGATGTAATTTGACCCTTCTGGATTTTCGACGCCAAAATAACGCCAATACCATCCGGAATTTGAAACTCCGCGTTATTAAGGAGTGTCTTTAATGCCGGGTCTTCTTTTGCTTTAATAATCTTTTCCGGGTTAATAGCTACGATTAACGATTTTTGCTGTTTCTCAATTTGATCAAATACTTTCGGAAGTAATTCATCATAGCTTTCGGTATTTACTTGAATGCCGAGTACGGTTTCTTTCATATATAGTCTTCCCTTCTTTATATTCCATCAATCAATTACGCCTCGGCGTAATTGCGTACAGATTTTTTTGAGTTCACTCAAAAAACATCCTTTAAAAAATCTGTGACATCCACCAGGAGTTTATCTTCATTCAACAGGCGTTTAAACGCCTGCTGAATGAAGATAAAAAACAGTAGGCAGTACGATTAGACGTACTGCCATGTTTACAATATTAGTTCTTCGCATCTCCAAGTAAGTGGAACTGGAAGCCTGCTTTTTCCCATGCTTCACGGTTTAGGCAGTTTTTCGTATCGAATACGATTTTACTTTTTGCGTTCAATGTTGACGGATCCAGCTCTTTAAATTCTTTGTGATCTGTCAGGAACACTAAAATATCCGCTTGCTCCAACGCTTCTTGCATGCTTTGTGTTTGTGTTTTGTGTTTGTTTTGCTTAATGTGCGGGTCATGTGAAACGACAGTTAAGCCTAGTTTTTCTAACTCATCAATAACGATTGTCGATGGGCTTTCACGCATATCATCTACATTTCCTTTGAACGCTAAACCTAATGTAGCAACTGTTGCGCCTGCAATACCGTTTTTGTTTAAAATCGCCTGTGTTTTTTGTGCTGTGAAGCTTGGCATTGAGTCATTCGTGTTACGTGATAAATGAATGATTTGGGCTTGTTCCCCGCCTAGCTCAACCAAGAACCAAGGATCGACCGCGATACAGTGACCGCCTACACCTGGTCCCGGGAAATGGACGTTTACACGTGGATGATAGTTCGCAAATTTAATCGCTTCCCAAATGTTCACATCTAACTTCTCAGCCATTTTAGCTAATTCGTTTGCAAATGCAATGTTCACATCACGGTACGTGTTTTCCATTACTTTTACTAATTCAGCTGTCGTTGCATCTGTTAAATGGATCGTACCTTTAACAAATGTTTCGTACAGTTCTTTCGTAAGCTCTGCTGATTTTTGCGAAATCCCGCCAACAATACGGTCATTGTTTACTAGCTCTTCAAAAATACGTCCTGGAATAACACGTTCTGGAGAATGGGCTACAAATAGTTCTGTTCCGATCTCTAAACCAGATTTCACTAATTCAGGCAGCATTATATTTTCTACTGTTTTTGGTGGTACTGTTGATTCCAGAATAACTAAATCGCCTTTTTTCACGAAAGGTACAATTGAAGCTGTTGCTTGACGAACATATTCTAAATTCGCTGTATTGTCCGGATTAATCGGTGATGGTACCGCGACAATATACACATCCGAAGCGACAGGTGTTGTTGATGCCGTTAAAAAGCCTTCATCGACCGCTTTGTTCAGGCGCTCCTGTAAGCCGTTCTCCTCAATATGTAATTGTTTATCCTGAATACTTTTCACAGCTGCTGGATTCACATCAACACCGTGTACCTTTACGCCGTGATTTGCGAACATTACCGCCGTTGGTAAACCGATGTATCCTAATCCAACGACACAGATTGATTTTGTCATGATCGTTTCTCCTTCACTTTCAAAAAAGCTATATCTCATTGTTTGATTATTGTATAATTTGTTTCACGCATTTTGCCTGCATTCGTTATCAATTAATTAAATAACTTCATTTAATACAGTTTCAAAATTCCGTTTTATTATAAGACGGAATGGATGTTCAAATGGTTGCCTGTAAATGCTTGAAAATTAGTCCTGCATTACAGTATACAACTTTCTGCTCGCTGTGTGAAATAGTTTTTCTTTTTCAAGCAGTTTGATGAAAGCTTTCCTATTAATTTTGCCTTTGAAAGGGATTGTTATACTAATTGGTGAGAAATGATCGGTAATAAACAAAAACCCCATTAGCTAAAATCAGCTAACAGGGTTTAGTTTAAATGGGCAATCACGATGCATAGCCTCCAGTTATTCGTTCCTTTTCCGCAATTAAATTGTGGAATAAAGCTTCATCACGTGATTCGAGCGCTTCGTCAATTAGACGGGATAAATTGCTTTCTTCTAAAGCCCGCACAATCCCTTCCACTTCCTCATCGAATACCGGTGACACTTCATTTTTCATCGGTGTTACATTGGTTGAAACATTTTCAATGATCGGCATTAAATACTCATGTACATTTGATACGAGTAAAAGTTGATACAGCGGGAGACGTACGAAACGATTGCCACGCTGGAATACAAAAACTTCCGATAAGTTTTCGACTTGCAGTGAGTTTAAGTCAATGATCATTTCTTTTCCTTCAATCGGGATGAAATGAAAAACTTCCTCATCTTTTGTAATGGAAAAGTATTGATAAGCAAAGACTAAGCGTAATTTCGTGCCTGTCATTTTTGTATAAAAAGGCTTCATAAATTGTACTTGAATCATGGGAATTCCTCCTTCACTTATTTTTGTTGGCATTTATCCGAGTCATAAGACCTAATTTCATTTATCATATGGATGCAATCATTCAGGTGTTCTTGAATATTAAATCAATTTCTCTGTTGCTTATAGTTTCCCCACACTTTCCACATTTCAAACCTTTTAAAAAGTGCTATTCGCTTAAAAAATTTATTCAATGTCTCTTCACATTACCGATTTGTCCGGATTCGTATTATAATGGAAGGAACGACTTTTTTTCTTCCTTCACCTTGAAGGAAGTTAAAATTTCCAATGCAATTAATTATTAGGGAGGGGAAACCCGTTTTGAGTTTATCTTTTTCCGAGATTGCCCATGCACATAAAGACTTTATTCAACATACATTACAATCCTTTGAAGAACAGCTTCTCCCTTCAGCAAATGAAGATGCAGAATTGGTGACACGCGCCATGTTCTCAGTCCGTAATCAGGCAATTAAGCCACCGCACTATTCAAGATTCAGTCAAATACTTGTATGCCAAATTCAGGATGTCAATACAGCGGAAGTGACGATTAATTTCCCGGAACGGCAGATTAGCTGCAGCTGTCCTAAAAAGGAGCTGTGCCGACATCAACTTGCCATTATTTTAAAGCTGTCGCAGTATTTTATTTCACTGCAGCAATGGCTTTCTATTTGGCGTTCTAAAAGATCCGTTCCGCTCCAGTCGTTAGCTTCAGAGCGCAATCCGGAAAACTGGCAGATGATGGCTGACGAAGTGCTTAATTATGCAATTAAAGGTCCGCAGCCAGTGGAGCCGTACACGTTATCCGGATTAATTGAAAATATTCGTACGAAGCTTCAGCGCCACCGCCCTTATGAGCAGGAATGGCAGGAACTGTTTAACTTGTTTATGGATATCGCCGTTTCAAAACATTTTCTGTTACATGCAGTCAAAACGAAAACAGATCTGAGTCATCATTATGTTCAGTTCTTTTTGGAAAATACGCTAAGCCGCATACAGCGATCGATTGATACGTTAAGTAAAACGACAAGGCTGTTCGCAACCGAACCATTTTTTGATGCGATTCAGAAAAATGTCCATGAGATCCTTTTTATTGAAAAAGGAGCAACAGCATTCCGGCTGTCATTGTATTTGCAATTTTGGACAAAGCTATTTAATGAACAAAAGCACTTAAAAAATGAACTGGCTCTTTTGGAACAAAGCGATGATAGCAACACAGATATTGAATTAAATGTAGTAAAATCCATTTTTTATATTTTATTAAGTTCACCGTCACAACTGGAACAAGCAGTCGAAATGATGAATGAAGAAAATGTGGAAGGGTTTATCGAAATAGCCCAATATGCCTTACAGAAAAACTTTGTTGATGAGGCAACCGTTATTTTAAAAAAGGCCCTTCCATTTTTACAGACGTTTGTGCAGGATAACTTATTGCCGATACGTCGTCAGAAATTTACGCGTAAGCTCGATCAACTATACGGTCAAATTCAACTAAGCGATAGTGAGGAACTCGCCCTGTACTCTTCTTTTGGGCGTTACGGTATTGAGTCATTTTCAAACTATTTGCTGCGCCAAAATCGTTTGGACGAGTGGATAGCACTGCATCAGCTATATCCTTCATCGATTCCTTATTTGGATCAATGCGGTTTAAAGGACGTTGTCGCACAGTCACCTGAAACTGCGCTCCCTCTTTACCATTTCTATGCGATGGAAGAAATTCAGCAGAAATCACGGCAAAATTACAAACAGGCAGTCCGCATTTGGCGTGCCATGAAATCGGCTTCTAAAAAAGCCGGGAAGCTCGACTATTTTACAGCATATATTGAAGCCGTGCAGCAGCAGTACAAACGTTTGCGTGCACTGCAAGAAGAGATAAATAAAAGCAATTTACTCATCTAGATTATGTATTTTGCTAATAGGAGGTGACATTGCGTTAACTGCGCAACGATACAATGCAATATTTATTTAATACGAAGCTACCCTTTCTACAAGTCTTTCGAATAAAGCTTTCCGAGCTGCGTCCCGGTTACTTCCGCGCTACGGCGTACAATAAAAATGATTTAATTTTACCGACAGCCAATTGGATTCCTTCTTTCTTTTTCAAATTTGAGCAAAGCTTTTACGGGCTGCACAGTTCATTGGAAGAACGTGATTTAATCATATCGGCATCTCATTTACTGGATGTTCTGTCACCTGCAAACCGACATCCGTTTTTGGATTTCGCTGCATATGATGACGAAACCGTGAATCACTTTCAGACAATCCAAACGACTTTGCCGCTATGGAATGACCCAAAGCTTTGGCAGCAGGCAAATGTAACAGAAGAAGGCTTTTCATTTGCCAATGATCTATTACAGCATGCAGTTGAACAAAAACTGATGGATGCTGGACTATCTAAAGAAGATACGCTTGCACTCATTCCGTTTTTCCAAAATGGCGGCTGGCCGATGCAAACTTCCCATGTATTTGATGGTGTAAAGGTGGCACTGCGTTTAAGTGAACCAGAAGAAAATGAGGAGAACTGGTTGTTGGAAACGGTGCTGATCAGTCCGAATGCCGCAAAACATTGGACTCCTGCTTCATCAAAACTGAAATTGCCGATATTGGATGCACTGCCGAAAAAATGGAGTGCGATAGCTAATGACATTGAAGAGCTGCAAAAACAAATAGTTGATTTAATTCAATTAAATGCTGAAAGTGCGCAGTTTATTCATACACAATTCAATGATCAGGAAGTACGTGAATTTTTACGCCTTGAACTTACCAAGTTACAGGCTTTAGGCTTTGATGTAATTTTACCGGCGTGGCTTAAAGAACTCCGCCAATCGAAAATGCGTGTCCGTGTCAGTGCCAATAACCAATCAGCCCGCAGTGTTGCAGGACTTGATGATATTTTGACATTCAAATGGCAGTTCTCGATGAATGGCGAGGAAATCTCCGCTGAAGCCTTCCAGAAACTCGTTGATGAAAAGCGTGAATTTGTCCGTATCGGCACGGAATGGTTCCGTATTGATGCAGAATGGCTCAATGAAATGCGTGAACTGATGGAACAGGCAAAAGAAGAAAATTGGACAGTACGCGATTTACTATTCCGTGAACTGCCTGAAACGTTAACAGCACCCATAGAAGATGATCTGGATGATGATGCCGAGCGCGATGACCCGTTATTTGCGTTTGAGATGCAACAATCCTTGGAGACGTATATCGAACAGCTGCAAAATAAAAAAGGTCTGCCGAAAGTCGCGGTACCTGCAAAGCTTCATGCCGAGCTGCGTCCGTACCAGCAGGAAGGTTTTGAATGGCTTGTTTTCATGCGTGACCAGAAATTCGGTGCTTGTCTGGCAGATGATATGGGACTTGGTAAAACTGTTCAGCTTATTACGTATATGCTCCATACCGTTTCGGTTCTGCAAATCGATAAACCGACTTTAATCGTGTGTCCGACATCGGTTGTCGGCAACTGGCAAAAGGAACTTGCACGTTTTGCTCCCGATCTGGAGGTTTATACACATTACGGGCCGCGTCGTTTAAAAGGTGATGATTTGACGAGCTATATCGCAACACAGCGTCCACATGTTATCCTTTCGACATACGGTACGGTTACTCAGGATGCAGATGACTTACAGCTTATCGACTGGGCAACAGTCGCATTGGATGAAGCACAGAATATCAAAAATATGCAAACACTGCAGTCTCGTGCAATCCGGAAATTAAAAGGCGAGCATCATATTGCATTAACAGGAACACCTGTTGAAAACCGTCTTTCCGAGCTATGGGCCATTTTTGATTTTATCCATAAAGGCTATTTAGGAAGCTTCACAAGATTTACGGAAAACTTTATTACACCAATCGAACGTGAAGAGTCGGAATCCCATAAACGTGTTTTACGTATGAAAATTCGTCCGTTCCTGCTACGCCGGTCAAAGCGCGATCCCGAGCTTCAGCTGAATTTGCCTGACAAACAGGAATCCCTTGAATTTTGTGCTCTTACTCCTGAGCAGGCGGCACATTATGAAGGCTATATTCAGGATACTTTAGCGACTCTTGAAGAGCTCACTGGCTTCGAGAAAAAGGGACGTATTTTAAAAATGCTGAACAAATTAAAACAGCTGTGCAATCACCCTGCCCTGTTTTTAAAAGAACCTTTTGAAGAGGCCAATACAATGGTTTCCCGTTCTGTAAAACTGAAGCGCATTGTTGAAATGACAAAAGAAATTATCGATAATGGCGAACAATGCTTAATTTTCACACAGTATATCGGAATGGGTAATTTAATTCAGCATTGTTTAACAGAGCTTTATAATGTTGAGGTTCCGTTCTTAACAGGTAGTATGCCGAAAAATCAGCGCGACAATTTAGTCGACCAATTCCAGGCAGGCGAATTCCCTGTATTTTTACTGTCGCTTAAAGCTGGCGGAACAGGTCTTAACTTAACAGCTGCTACACATGTGCTCCATGCCGATCGCTGGTGGAATCCGGCAGTCGAGAATCAGGCGACAGACCGGGCATACCGCATCGGACAAACACAATTTGTGCAGGTGCATAAATTTGTAACGATTGGTACGATTGAAGAAAAAATCGATAAAATGATTGCAATGAAATCCGCCCTATCCGAAGAATTGATTCAATCAAGTAAATGGCTGACTGAACTTGATGATACGGAACTGATGGATTTACTCGTTCTGGATACGGCCAATATTAAATAATTTGAAAAGAGTCTACTTTTACGCCATGAAGTAGACTCTTTTTTATGCTTACTTCACTACTTTATTCAGTTGTTATAGGATTGTGAGAAAGAATGGTTACTACTGCGCGGTCAGACAGCAGATTTGGGCGTTTCACCTCCTGTAGAATTTTTTTTATTGGAGACGGGAAAGTTTACGGTTGGTGGACGAGTTTGATTTCTTGTTCTGGGAGCACGAAATCTTCGGAAATCGGGGACGTTGTTTGGAATTTCTCGGCATTACCAGGATTTTTTAATGCATAAAACTGCACTTCCTCTGTTTGAACTTCCATCGTGTATACTTTCTGGTTTTCACGATTCACATATGTCCTTGACTGCAAACGCCCTTTAATACCGATAAGCGAACCCTTCCCGCAGTATTTTGCCATCAATTCAGCGGTCCTCCCCCATGCGACACATTGCACGAAGTCCGCATCAACCTTCCCTTCACTGTTTTTGAAAGGACGGTTAGTAGCAATGCTAAAGTATGCCAGAACCCTACCTTCAGATAAGTGCCTGAGCTCCAAATCTTTCGTTGTTCGTCCTACAAGCCCAACATGATTCATTCATTGACCTCCTTTCTTTCGGAAATTAATTAAAGCATAGTCGAACCCTGCTTTTTTGGCAAAACACGAATTTGAGTTTTCCGCGCAAAATATTGCTTCAAAAATACTTTTTCGCCTATAGGGTTTTTCATTCATTTTAATGAGAATGCTGATGTAAATGGACTTGGAGTTAATATTACAATTTGCTGAAATTGGCAGTTTCACATTTTTTTGTATGTTATACTTTTACATAAGAAAAATATGGAGGGATTTAGAAGTGAAAACCTTTAAAATGCTTGCTTTTGATTTATTACTAAACGATGAAGTCAAAGAAATTTCTTTAATAGACGGTATTATTATCAATCAGGAAAATAGCCATAAAATGTGGATTTTAGAATTGTTTACAGCAGATACATATTACGATTTCTTTCAAAGCTTTGTTACTTCCGGTGAAGTGCTGGATGCGCGTGCCATCATCTCGTTGCCGGACAATGAGCCTGCCCCATTTGCCGTTGTCGTACATTCGATCACTAAAGTCGGAGATAAAATATCGGTCCTTATCAAAGGCCGTTTAAAAGCACAGCGCAAAAAATATGCCGAGCTGTTATTGGCACAGCTGCTTGAAGATGGATTGAGAAATGATGAGTTACTCGAGGCATTTGACCAAGGAATGCGCAATCGCCCTTCATTACAGAAAAATAATGAAGAGGGCGGAAAGTAGTTTTTTGTACTAAATTTAATTTTAGGAGGGTAAATTTGATGCGTAATTTTTTCTAAAATTACCTTTTTGAGCGCATTTGTCTTTCCTCACCTTGCATCGTATATTCTAGGTGGAGGTGAAGTAATGCAGAAGTCGAAGCATCATCTTTATATAGAAGTATTAGCTAAAAGGATTTTGTCTGATGATATGGAAGCTAGTGCAATCCAGCAAGAGTTTCAACGCTTGGAGGCTGGATTTTTCGGTGAAAACAGATTGAAGCAAGCTCTATCCGATTTTTACTTCAAAACTGATCATCATATCTTCTACAATTTTGAGTGCATGAATGATAATGGCTTTTCCCATCAAATAGATGCTATTTTAGTGACGCCATTATTTATCGTAATTTTTGAAGTAAAACTGCTGTCCGGCGTTTTATTTTATAAACCCGCACAGCATGAATTTTTCCGCATCCACAACGAAAAACGTGAAAACTTCCGTAACCCCCTTGATCAAGTTTACCGGCATCAGCTATTTTTGGAACAATGTTTGCGAAAATGGCAGATTACCATCCCAGTGTATTTTGCCGTTGTAATCGCAAACCAGCACGCTATTTTAGATGAATCCTTGGAGAAGTTTCCGATTTTTCACATTAGCGGCGTCCCAAACTTTATTGAAAACATATACCGTAATCCTGCAAATTCCAATTCAAATATGAGTCTGATCGTTGCCAATTTGAATCGACTTTATCAGGCCCTACCCCCTCGCCGCTCCATTAGTTTGGACAGATTAAAGAAAGGCGTTCTTTGTAGACAGTGTGATTATGAAAATGTTATGAATTATCATTACGGATCGTTTACATGCGTTGTTTGTGGGGCGAAAAGTCGGGATGTTCTCTTTGAAACTCTTTATCATTATCGAGTCTTGATGGGTGATAAAATTTCTAACCGACAATTCCGTGAGTTCTTTGGAATAGCAAGTATTAAAACGTGTTCGAATATTTTATCAAGACTTGGTTTTGATAAGTATGGCACTAAAAGAGGAACATATTACATTATTCCGGAGAACATTTTAACCTGGTCAAAGAAAAAATTGTGATTGAGGATTAATTAAGTTGAAATTAGGATTATCTGGTCTAAAGTGAGGATTAACTGTAACGTTTTGAGGATTAATCATTCTAAATTGAGGATTAACCTAACTAAAGTGAGGAATAACTCGCCCCCACCCTGCCCGTCAACTAAAACAAAAAACCAGTGCCCACAATTAAGTGAACACTGATTCCTTCTTTCGACTAGTGATTATCCACTTTGTCTTTATCTTTTCGGTCTGCACGGTCTTCGATGATGTCTTCTTGGTTTACTGATGGAGCGCCTGGTGCAGTTGCGCCATTGTCACCATTCGGACCGCTTGAACCATCCGGGACATTTGAGTCTTGAATCGTGCCCTCATTTACGTTCCCGTTGTTGCCGTTTTGACCACTTTGGCCGTCTGGATCGACTGTATCTACCGTGTCGTCGATAACGTCACGTGTGTCGTCCATTACATCGTTAACACCGTTTTCGACGTCGTTTCCTAGATTGTCATCCCCTGCGTTGTCATTTGTATTACACGCTGAGAGAAATAACAGTGAACCAAGCGAAAGTGCGACAAGTAGTGCTGATTTTCGCATAAAAAATTCCCTCCTTTCCCATATGCAATCATGAGTCAATCACTTCGAGTGATCGTACATATAGTGCCCGGGAAAAGAAGGATCTATCCTACAAAAAAATAGGGTTTATTTCAATTTATCTTTTAAGAGCTGTTTAACATAAGCAGCTTCGGCTTTACAGTCAAATTTGTAATTTGTACCTAATTGTTTCTGTAATTCCGCGATTTCCTGCTTTTGCTTTTCTGTTGGCTCTTCGCTTAAAATTTTAGCAATGACTTCATCCATTTTCTTAGCAATTTCTTCATGAAATTCAGGACTCAGTAAAATGTCTGCCGGCACTTTATCAATCCAAGCGGCATTTTCTTTAAAATACTTTTGCCAGCTTGCCATATAGTCTTCCATTGAAAATTTTTCTTCATCCCAACCAATGCTTGCTAAATAAGCTTCAAACGACGTCGATATTGATCGTGTAATACTAATTTTTACGCCTGAAGACAGTTGTTTATACATCTATTTTAAACCTCCTACGTTTAAAGCCAAACTTCGCTCATTGTTTACAGGCAAATGAAAACCCATAAAAGGTGAACACTGGCAATCGTCCCACACCTATCTTATCTCATTGGGAGACTTCTTCTTAAAGAAGTTAAAGATTTACTTCAACTTTTATATTTTATAACCTTTGAGTTTCAATTGCAAATTGCCTTATTTTGGCTGAACAGGACCAATTGCAAATAAAATCTCGCATTCACAAACTAGCTCGCCATCTACTGTTGCAGTACCGCGGCCTTTCCCCATTTGTCCTCGCAATTTCAAAAATGCCACCTCAAGCTTCAACTGATCGCCCGGTACGACTTGACGCTTGAAACGGCAACTATCAATCCCTGTTAAAAATACTAGACGGCCTTTATATTCAGGTGCATTTAATAATGCAACACCGCCAACTTGCGCAAGTGCCTCGACAATGAGGACTCCCGGCATTACTGGATAGCCAGGGAAATGTCCATTAAAGAATTCTTCGTTGATCGATACATTTTTCAATCCAAGTGCGCGCTTTCCTTCTTCGATTTCAAGAATGCGATCAACTAATAGAAATGGATAGCGATGTGGTAATATATTTTGAATTTGCTCTGCGTTTAACATTAAAAAAATCCCCCTTGTTTCCTCTTTAATATTATGTAGATATTCATTTATTTTTATGTATGTTTTGGTAAAGCGCTGCAAATATTGGAGAAAGAGCCTGGAATTTCAGCAGGCTTTTGCTCCAATCCAATTCAGTAAACTAAATTTTTTTGCTTATTCGTTGTAAAGGGATTGCTCGGAAATGGCTTCCCGACAATCCCTCTACTCCTTACCATTTATAATATCGAGAAGATGCTGCCATGTTTCCCACTTTAAAACATCGGATGCTGCGCCGTCCCCTAAAACGCTGTAACCAATAACGAGTCCTACAACTACCGCTACTAAAAATAATAGAATTACGATTATGATTCGTAGCCAGATAGGAATCAGTCGAAGCCGGACCTTACCGACAGGCTGATCTGTCGTCTGCTCCGAAACATTCTTTACGCGACGTCTCGTCTTTTTGGCTGCAGGCTCATTTTGCTCCGTCTGTGTTTCTAACT
This sequence comes from Solibacillus sp. FSL W7-1324, assembly GCF_038008025.1. Taxonomy (NCBI): domain Bacteria; kingdom Bacillati; phylum Bacillota; class Bacilli; order Caryophanales; family Caryophanaceae; genus Solibacillus; species Solibacillus sp. FSL W7-1324. The sequence goes on along the minus strand of NZ_JBBOYH010000001.1, from coordinate 609,571 downwards.
CATTCGTCATAAAACTTCTCCTTAACAATGTCGCACGTTTAGCGAATACCGTTAATTAACCCAAGCATTTGGTCTGCAATTGTAATCGCACGTGTATTAAATTGATATGAACGCTGTGCTTGAATTAAATTTGTCATCTCTTTAGATACATCTACATTCGACATCTCAAGTGCTCCTTTTTGAATGCCCACTTGACGATTGGCACCTTGCAGATCTGTCAGTACTTGCGCTTGCGTGAAGCCAAGTGCATCCAGATTTTCCGGCAAGCCAATATATGTCCCGCCTTGCAGTTTTTCCATTACGTTTGGTTTTTGCAGTTCAGAAATCCCAAGCTGGAACTTTAGCGGTGTGCCATTTTCATAGTTTGCCACCAATGAACCATCCGAATCCATCGTAAAGCCTGTTACATTATCCGGGAATGTAATTGGCTGTCCATTTGCATCTGCTACTTGATATCCGTCACTATTCACGAGTGAAAGGATGCCAGGTTGAGTCTGTGTTACATAAAAGCTACCGTTACGCGTGTATGCAGTTCGCACGTCGCCTTGATCATTTTGCATTAACACATTAAAATATTGGTTCTTTTTTGTTAAGGCAAAGTCTAAATCGCGGTTTGTTTCCTGCAATGAGCCTTGTGCCTGATTGGATTGGATTAATCCGATCTGTGCACCGGCACCGTAACGAATGCCTACTGGTGTATCACGGACAGTGCGGTCTAATTCGTCATTATTAAATTGCTGATACAGCATTTCCGTAAAATTTGCCTGCTGTGCTTTATAGCCTGTAGTATTGCTGTTTGCGATATTTGTACTGATTGTGTCCAACTGATGCTGTATTTGAGATAATGTATTTGTCGCACTTACCATTGTACGTAACATTTCCCGCACCTCCTTAATTATACGAAAATTCGACAGCTAATGAAAATAATCGCTATAGGAATGAGTTGATTTCCATTCCGATTCGGACGCTTTCCCCGGGCCCGGCTCGAGCCTGTAGTCTCTCCCACGGGCTTGTTCCCGGTGGAGTCGCCTTCTCTTCATTCCAATCAACTCACTTTATTTAATTAACTCGTCCAATTTCATTAACTGCTTTTTCCATACTCTTATCGTATGCCTGCAGTACTTTTTGATTTGCTTCAAATGCGCGGTATGCCGTTAACAGATCTGTCATTGCTTTAGAGGCATCTACGTTGGAGCCTTCTAAATATTGCTGCTGCATCGAAAACTGGACATTTTCCTGTCCATAGGCTGACGGTAGATCGGCGCCATCCAATGTATTAAACAATCCATTATCGCGCTTCACAAGTACGTCCGGGTTTTCAGAAAATGCGACACCTAATGTTCCGACCTGTACATCATTTTCGTCAAAAATCGCCCCGTCTGAACTGATGCGAATATTGTCGTTATCAAATTGCAGACGTTCACCGTTCGCGTCCAATACGAATAGTCCTTGAGGGTTTACCAAATTCCCCTGCCCGTCCAGCGTGAAATTCCCGTTACGTGTATAGCTTTCTGTTCCGGATTCATTTTCTAAGCGGAAGAAAATTTGTCCTGAATTTCCCGATGTTTCGTCAATAGGCATCGAACTGTTGATCAGCGCGATATCTGTATTTAAACCAGTTGAATAAATCTGACCTTGTGCTTGGTTTGGCATTGTTTCCTGCAAATAAACACCCGCATTCACCGCGCCAACCGGATTAAGATTTTTTAATGTAAATCCGTTTTCAGTCGGAATTGTTGTCGAATTTACTGCCGACATCAACATATCCGGAAAAGAACGGATTGTCGTTTGATCTGATTTAAAACCTGGTGTATTGGCATTGGCCATATTATTCGTTAAAATTTCGGTTTTGCGTTGTTGTGCAACCATTCCTGTAGCTACTGTATAAAAACCTTTAAACACTCAATTCACCTCTAATTATGCTGTATTTATCATTTATCGACCAAAAACTGATAATTATAAGTAATATAATTTATTTATTTACCGCGCGATCGATATTGTCCAGCATAATTCCAGTCCCAACTGCCACACAGTCCATTGGGTTTTCTGCAACAAATACAGGTACTTTCAGCTCTTCGATTAACAGCTGATCGATGCCATGAAGTAATGCGCCGCCGCCTGTTAAAATAACGCCCCGATCGATAATGTCGGCCGATAATTCAGGTGGTGTTTTTTCCAGGACATCTTTTGCTGCCTGTACAATCATACTAACCGATTCACGCAATGCATGCTCAATCTCTTCTGAATTGATTTCAATTGTTCTCGGTAATCCCGTAACCATATCACGACCGCGGATTTCCATCGTATCATCGCGTCCACCAGGGAATACTGTACCGATTGTTGTTTTAATATTTTCTGCTGTACGTTCGCCGATCAACAGCTTGTATTGTTTCTTTATGTATTGCAATATATCATTATCGAATACATCTCCGGCAACTTTAATCGATTCGCTCGTTACGATATCACCCATCGATAATACTGCAACATCCGTTGTACCTCCACCGATATCAACGACCATATTACCGCTTGGCTGGAAAATATCCATACCTGCGCCGATTGCTGCCACTTTTGGCTCTTCTTCTAAATAAACTTTTTTACCGCCTGATTTTTCAGCTGCTTCACGAATTGCTTTTTGCTCAACCGAAGTAATATTTGTCGGACAGCAGATTAAAATACGCGGCTTTGATAAGAAACCTTTAACGTCCAATTTATTGATAAAATGTTTTAACATCGCTTCTGTTACATCGAAATCTGCAATTACCCCATCTTTCAATGGACGAATTGCGATAATATTACCTGGTGTACGTCCCACCATTTGACGCGCCTCTTCACCGACTGCCAGTACTTTATTTGTTTTTTTATCGATCGCTACTACAGAAGGCTCATTCAGAACAATTCCTTTGCCCTTTAAATGAATCAGCACATTTGCAGTACCTAAATCAATCCCAATATCTTTAGAAAACATGTTTCTTTATTCTCCTTCCGCCCATTTGAACATGCATACGATTCTATATATGTCTATCTTAGTTATTTTATCATATACAGTGTTGAATTACACCAATATTGTGGGAAGGATTTTCCTTTATAATGGTTTAAAATGGTAAAAATATAAAGTGAAAAGCACTAAAAAAAGCATTTAGTTGTTATAAAAACAGACTAAATGCTTTTTTCTTGTTGCTTTGTAATCCACTTTTTACGTGTTGCTTCACCACCGCGTAAATGGCGAATCGATTTGTTATAGGTTAAAACTTGTTGTACTTGTAGCGCAAGTGGTTCATTCACTTGTTTTAGCCGCTCTGTCAAATCTTTGTGTACAGTACTTTTAGAGAATCCCGTCATTTTCGCGAGTGCACGCACGGTTTCACCTGTCTCTACCAACAGTTCACCCAAACGAACGCAGCGTTGCCGAATATGTTCGTGCACGTCCTCTCCCTCTCTACGTCTAATCTAAAGAGCCTTGCTTCTTAATATTTCACCTTATGTGAGTAGGCTCTTAATTATTCGAAGTAGATTGCAGGATTCGTTGTTAACTTACTAAAAATATATCCGAATTCATCCATTTCGCTAAATAATCAAAAGGATAAATATTTGTTCGGATCCACCAGTACACCATCTTCCATTACTTCAAAGTGTAAATGAACGCCAATGTTTGGATTCCATTCATTTTCTTGTGAAGTAGCCAGCTGATCGCCTTGTGTAACTTGATCACCTTGTTTTACAAGAATATCTGCCACGGAGTTATAACGTGTTTGCATACCATTTGGATGTGTAATTGTAATGCTGTTACCTGTAAATGCATCCATTTTTACTTCTGTCACTTCACCGCTCATTGCAGCAACAACTTCAAAAGGCTCGCTGTTAATTGCGATAGAGACGCCTGTAGATGTCGTGAACACTTGATTAAATACAAGCAATGAGTTTTCTCGTGTCGCTTCATCTTTTGATACGTCATAAAAATCCTGTAAAATCGTTACTTCATTTAAGTATTCTTCTTTGAATGGATACTTCAAAGATTCCGTAACAGTCGCTGTTGTTGGTACAATCGACTGATCGGCCGGTGCAGAAACTTCTTCCATCAATTCCTGCTCGTTCTGACTTTCGTACAATGCATTAAAACTAAAAATAACTGCCACAATCATTACTGCCATACCACCGTATACAGCCGGCCAAAACCACCGTCTTTGCATAACTGGTTTCTGAGAAGGCTTTTGTTTAACTTCTCTCATATTCATCACCTCAAATGGAAGTGTGTACAAGAAATTGGAAAGTTAAACATTATTTTTTACAATAATTTATCGATTTTATTGTTGTCGATGGATAGTAATGAGAAAGGATATCTTCCGCCGTTATTCCCCCCTGTGCCATCGTATTTGCGCCGTGCTGGCTCATACCTACCCCATGCCCGTATCCATAAGTTTTAATCGTTATACCGGTTGCTGACGGTTCCCATGTAAAATTCGTTGAGCGCAAGTTTAAAAGTGTGCGCAGTTCTCTGCCAGACCATGTTTTTTTGTTGATCGTAATTTGCTCGATGCGGTTTGTGTCATTTTGCTGCAGCTTTGCGTTTTGAAGCTGAGCCTTCGAGAAATTCTGTTTAAGTTTTTTATTGATCTCTTCAAATGTATAAGTAGTCTGTTCTTGGTTTAATTGTTCAGGCGAAGTGGTTGCTGTTAAGTAGGGAATCGGATTTCCGCTGTAGTTTTCCGCGGACTCGGTATATTGAAAGGATGATGCATGAAACATGGCTGTAATCAGTTCATCATTGTAGGTAAGAATTTGGTTGGCGGTTTGTTTGACGGCCTCTGTTATTTTTTCTTCATTTTCGGCAAAAGTAGTTTTCCATTTTTCTTCTCGTAATTGCTGATCATTGTAAACTTGATGGGCTGTCGTTGTGAGAATCGGCTTTTTTCCGTAATTGGTCTGCTTCAATACATAAGTTCGGGAGGCAATCGCCTGAGCTTTTAATGCTTCCATATGAAAACTTGCCGGCATTTCCCCTGCAATTACACCAATTAAATAATCTTCAATTGGAACATCAGTATTATTCACTTTAATAAATAAAGGACAAGAAGTAGATTCTGTTTGTTCAATAATGGAGGTTTGTTTCTTAGATTTTAAAGTGAATGGGACTAAAAACAATAGGACGCCAATGATAAAGAAAATGATAATTTTTTTCATGAGACAGTATATGAACACACAGGAAGAATATGAGTTCAATTTGGAGAGAGAATTTCTATTTTTGGCGGAACGGGATTTGGGGAGTAGTTCTACAGTGTGAGATATAAAAGGACTCTACTTTTGAATGGGGTTATTCTACTTTACTAGCGGCAGGTTCTACTTTTGAGGTGGATTGTTCTCCATTACTTGCGGAACTTTCTACTTATAAAGTGCTTCGTTCTCCTTTTGCAGCGCTATGTTCTACTTTCTCCAAAAATCATTCTACAATCCGATCCTAATCCCCAAAAACAAAAAAGCACCCAGAAAGCGTAAATCTCACTTTCTGAATACTTTATATGTTTATATGAATCTAGTTTTTAAACTGTCACAACGATTTCTTGTAATACTTCTTCTTCTAAATCGATGCGTTCAATCATTGCACCTAAAGAAGCTAGTTTTTTGTGGAAATCGACATAGCCGCGGTCTAAATGGTGTAACTTTGTAACACGTGTTACGCCTTCAGATACTAGGCCAGTTAAGATCAGTGCAGCTGCTGCACGTAAATCTGTCGCTGATACTTCGGCACCTTGAAGTTTTTTGCCGCCTTCAATAAATACAGAACGCCCTTCGATCTTTGCATCAGCATTCATGCGACGGAATTCTTCAACATGCATGAAACGGTTTTCGAAAACTGTTTCTGTGATGATACTTGTTCCGTTTGCCGTTAACATTAATGCCATCATTTGTGATTGCATATCTGTCGGGAAACCTGGGTGTGGCATCGTTTTAATATCAACCGCTTTTAACGGGTCATTTGCGCGCACACGGATGCCTTCATCTTCTTCGATAACTTCTACGCCCATTTCACGCATTTTTGCAGTTAGTGCTGTCATATGCTCTGGTACGGCGTTTTCGATTAAAACATCTCCACGAGTAATCGCTGCCGCTACCATAAATGTTCCGGCTTCAATACGGTCTGGAATAATATAATGTTCGCAACCTTTTAATTCTTTAACGCCTTCGATACGGATCGTATCAGTACCGGCACCAATTACACGGCCGCCCATAGCGTTAATAAAGTTTGCCAAATCAACTATTTCAGGCTCTTTCGCTGCATTTTCAATAATCGTCGTCCCTTTTGCTAAAGATGCTGCTGTCATAATGTTTTCAGTAGCCCCAACACTTGGGAAGTCTAAATAGATTTCTGCGCCTTTTAGTTCACCTTTTACTTTAGCTTCGACATAACCATGTCCAAAGGAAATCTCTGCACCCATAGCTTCGAAGCCTTTTAAATGAAGTTCGATTGGACGAGATCCAATTGCACAGCCGCCTGGTAATGCTACGCGTGCATAGCCATTACGTGCCAATAATGAACCCATTACTAAAATGGAAGCACGCATTTTACTTACAAACTCAAATTGAGCTTCACTAGATAGCTTCATAGAGGCATCAATCATCATTTCATTTTTCTCGACATCGTATTCGACAATCGCGTTTAAACTTTTTAACACTTCACCAATCGTACCGACATCTGCTAAGTTTGGTACATCTTTAATCATATTTTTATCTTTAGAAGCTAATAGAGAAGCAGCCAAAATCGGTAATACAGCATTTTTTGCGCCTTCAACGCGTACTGTGCCTTTTAGTGTCTGACCTCCAGTAACAATAATTCTCTCCACAATTCGTCCCTCCGAATTCAATTCTCATATAATAAAGGAATAAGTTCAATTAAACTTAAATTATTTTAAACTTCATTTGACTCAATTTACACACAAAAATATACTACATTTATTAGGGCGGCAATTCAAGCACCCAAATTACTATTTTAAGCTAATTTGTTTAAAAAGGCTATTAAATTATAATACGCAGCGTAACTATTTAGTGTGAATAGACAAATTTTCACATAAAAGTATCTTCCTTTAATAACTACCCAAAACATGTAACTTTGCAAACCTGTAATATTTCCTAGGAAATTTTTATTTCTTGTAGTGGAAAACAAACATTTATTCCCCTTTACAAGAAATAAAACCGCAGCTATTTCCTGTACTAACTAAAAATATAGGGAATCGTTTGCGACCATCTTAAAAAGTTTAAAAAGAAATCCGCTACAATTGAACCAATAACAATACTCGTCAAAATATAAAAGAGCTGAATTTGAAAAGTTTTCCCTTTTTTAAATAATTGTTCGATTCTTAGTCCTTGTAATGCATAAAGGGCAATTCCTATAAATATAATATATGCTAATACATTAACGATTGCTTGTTGGCCAGCCTCGACATATAAATCCATTTTCCCCGCTCCTTTTAAACACCTTACCTCAAATATTGGCGATTTGTGTTTCAGCCAGTTTAACTTCCTGTGTTTTTTTCATGACTATAAAAAAAGCAGGCAGAAAGAATCTGCCCGCTTGTTAAACATTAGATATTACCCTCATGAACATTGATACGATTCATCGCACGTTTTAAAGATAATTCCGCGCGTTGGAAATCGATGTCATCTTGTTTCTTTTGAAGGCGACCTTCAGCACGGGCTAAAGCTTCTTTAGCACGGGCAACATCGATCGAAGAAGCAACTTCTGCAGAAGGAGCTAAAATCGAGATTTTTTCAGGGCGAACTTCAATGAAACCACCGCTAACCGCTGCGACATCTGTAGTGCCGTCTGCTTTTTTAAGCTTCACAGAACCAATTGTAAGTGGAGCAACCATAGGAATATGGCCAGCTAAGACACCAATTTCACCTGAAGTCGTTTTAGCGATTACCATCGTTACTTCTGAATCGTATACTGAGCCGTCGGGAGTGACAATATTGACTGTAACTGTCTTCATATTTTTTCCTCCTCGTCAGCTAATTAGACTTGTACGCCCATTTCTTTAGCTTTCGCTACTACTTCATCAATAGAACCTACTAGACGGAAAGCATCTTCTGGTAAGTGATCCCATTTGCCATCAAGGATTTCCTTGAATGAACGAACAGTTTCTTTAACAGGTACATAAGAACCTTTTTGACCAGTGAATTGCTCCGCTACGTGGAAGTTTTGAGATAAGAAGAACTGGATACGACGAGCACGTTCTACAGTTTGTTTATCTTCATCAGATAACTCATCCATACCTAAGATAGCAATGATATCTTGTAACTCACGGTAACGTTGGATTGTACGTTGAACACCAGTTGCGATTGCATAGTGTTCTGGTCCAACGATTTCTGGTGATAATGCACGAGAAGTCGAAGCTAGTGGGTCTACCGCTGGATAGATACCCATCTCAGATAATTTACGCTCAAGGTTAGTTGTTGCATCTAAGTGGGCGAAAGTTGTAGCCGGAGCCGGGTCAGTATAGTCATCGGCTGGTACATAAATCGCTTGGATCGAAGTTACAGAACCTTTTGTAGTAGATGTGATACGTTCTTGTAATTTACCCATTTCTGTAGCAAGTGTTGGTTGGTAACCTACCGCTGAAGGCATACGACCTAATAGGGCAGAAACCTCAGAACCTGCTTGTGTGAAACGGAAAATGTTGTCGATGAATAAAAGTACATCTGCACCTTGCTCATCACGGAAGAACTCAGCCATTGTTAAACCAGTTAAAGCTACGCGCATACGTGCTCCAGGTGGCTCATTCATTTGACCGAATACCATCGCAGTTTGTTTGATTACGCCTGAATCTGTCATTTCGAAGAATAAGTCGTTACCCTCACGAGTACGCTCACCTACACCCGCGAATACAGAAATACCTGCGTGCTCTTGTGCGATGTTGTTGATTAATTCTTGGATTAATACTGTTTTACCTACACCGGCACCACCGAATAGACCGATTTTACCACCTTTGATGTATGGTGCTAATAAGTCTACTACTTTGATACCTGTTTCAAGGATTTCTACAGTAGTTGATAATTGATCGAAAGTTGGAGCTTCGCGGTGAATAGAATCACGACGAACATCAGCAGGAATTTCTTCACCTAAGTCGATAACTTCACCAAGTACGTTAAATACGCGACCTAATGTAGCTTCACCAACTGGTACTGAGATTGGTGCTCCTGAGTTTGTTACTTCTGCTCCACGTTGTAAACCATCAGTAGATGACATGGCAATTGTACGAACAGAATCGTCACCTAAGTGAAGCGCTACTTCTAATGCAAGAGTAGTCGGTGCTTCGTTAGGACGTTCAATTGTAACTGTTAATGCGTTATAAATGTCTGGTAATTGACCATTAGCAAACTTTACGTCTACTACTGGACCCATTACTTGAAGAACGTGTCCTTTGTTCATTACTTTGTACCCTCCTATCGTATTCTTATACGACGTTGATGAGCGCGCCTATTCTAAGGCTGCAGCTCCACCAACGATTTCTGTAATTTCTTGTGTAATCGCCGCTTGACGTGCACGGTTGTATTGTAGAGAAAGGTCTGCAATAAGATCGTTTGCATTGTCTGTAGCGTTTTTCATTGCTGTCATACGCGCTGAATGTTCACTCGCTTTTCCGTCTAATAAAGCGCCGTAAATTAAGCTTTCCGCATATTGTGGAAGTAATACTTCTAAAATCGCTTCGCCTGATGGCTCAAACTCATAAGAAGCATTGCTTGAAGAAGGTGCAATATCAGTTAAAGGAAGAACTTTTTTCACAGTCACTTCGTTTTGAATTGCAGATACGAAGTGATTGTAGTACATATAAAGTTCATCATACGTACCATCAATGAACATACCAACAGCATTACGAGCGATTTCTTTAATATCGGCAAATGATGGTTGATCAGGTAGAGCAACGACATCTGCGATAACATTGTGTCCACGCTTTACAAAGTAATCACGAACAACACGACCTACTACTAAAACAACGTACTCATCTTTCGACTTGTGACGTTTATCAATAGTGCTTTGTACTTCACGTAAGATGCTTGAGTTGTAAGCACCTGCTAAACCACGGTCAGAACCGATGACTAAGTAAGCTGTTTTCTTAACAGGACGAGTAGTTAACATTGGATGTCCGCTGTCTTTTGTACCTGTTGCGATTGCGCCTACTACGTCCTGGATTTTTTCCATGTATGGAACGTAAGACTTAGCATTTTGCTCTGCACGACGTAACTTTGAAGAAGAAACCATCTGCATCGCTTTCGTAATTTGTTTCGTTGACTTTGTAGAGTTAATACGACCTTTAATTTCGCGTAAGTTTACCACTGGTATTTCACCACCTTTAGATTTTTATCAAGCTCTTATTAAAAAAGAGTTGTCCAGTTTTTCACGCTACAGTAATGTGCGTGAAAAACCGTTCAATTCTTACTCAGATTTAGCGAAAGTCTTTTTGAACGCATTAATTGCTTCAACATACTCTGCGTCTGGAGCAAGTTCTTTAGTTGTACGAACATGATCTAAAACATTTGTGTGGTTTGTATCTAACCAGCTTAAGAATTCGTTTTCGAAACGAACGATGTCTTGTACTGGAATATCATCTAAGTGACCTTTAGTTAATGCATAAAGGATCGCAACTTGTTTTTCAACTTTAAGTGGTTTGTTTAAGTCTTGTTTTAAAACTTCAACAGTACGTTTACCACGCTCTAATTTAGCAAGTGTGATTGCGTCTAAGTCAGAACCGAACTGAGCGAATGACTCTAACTCACGGAATGCTGCTAAGTCAAGACGTAATGTACCAGCTACTTTTTTCATCGCTTTGATTTGAGCAGAACCACCTACACGTGATACTGATAAACCGGCGTTGATCGCTGGACGTACACCAGAGTTGAATAAGTCAGATTGTAAGAAGATTTGACCATCTGTGATTGAGATTACGTTTGTTGGGATATATGCAGAGATATCGCCCGCTTGCGTTTCTACGAATGGAAGCGCTGTAATCGAACCGTTTTTGTATGTTTCGTTTAACTTCGCAGCACGCTCAAGTAGACGGCTGTGTAAGTAGAATACGTCACCAGGGTAAGCTTCACGACCTGGAGGACGGCGTAGAAGAAGTGAAAGTTCACGGTATGCTGATGCTTGTTTAGTTAAGTCATCATACACGATTAATACGTGCTTACCATCTAACATGAATTCTTCTGCCATAGATACACCTGCGAAAGGAGCAAGGTATAGTAATGGAGCTGGTTGTGATGCAGAAGCAGTTACAACGATTGTGTAATCTAATGCACCGTGTTTACGTAAAGTTTCAACAACGTTACGTACAGTTGATTCTTTTTGACCAATTGCAACGTAGATACAGATCATATCTTCGCCTTGTTGGTTTAAGATAGTATCGATCGCTACAGATGTTTTACCAACTTGACGGTCACCGATGATTAACTCACGTTGACCACGACCGATTGGTACTAAAGCGTCGATCGCTTTGATACCTGTTTGTAATGGCTCATGTACTGATTTACGTGCCATTACACCGAAAGCTGGACTTTCGATTGGACGAGATTTTGTTGTGTTGATTGGACCTAATCCATCCACTGGCATACCAAGTGGGTTTACAACACGGCCAATTAGTTCTTCACCAACTGGTACTTCCATAATACGACCTGTACGACGAACCTCATCGCCTTCTTTGATGCCTAGGTAGTCTCCTAAAATTACGATACCAACGTTACCTTCTTCTAGGTTTTGTGCCATACCCATAACACCGTTTGAGAACTCTAAAAGCTCTCCAGCCATGGCGTTGTCGAGGCCATGAGCACGAGCGATACCGTCACCAACAGTGATAACTGTACCTACTTCGCTTACTTTTAATTCCGATTGATAACCTTCAATCTGCTGTTTAATCAGACTGCTGATTTCTTCAGCTTTGATGCCCATGTATGTTCACCTCTCACATTTCTTAAGATTTAGCCAACTAATACTCGTTTTAAGTCCTCTAGCTTAGACGCTACAGTGCTGTCGAAAATGTAGTTGCCGATTTGAACGCGTACGCCACCAATTAATGACGCATCGATAATGTTTGTAATGTTAAGTTGCCCTTTGCCGACTAACTTGCCGAAAGCAGCAGAAATTTCTGCACGTTCGCCATCAGTTAATTCACGCGTAGAGTATACTTTAGCATCTGCAGTGCCTTGAGCGGCAGCTGATAATGCTTGATACTGGTCTGCAACAGCTGTTAATTCGTTAAGACGTTTCTTTTCGATTAGGAATTGAACCATATTAACAACGATTGGCTGTGCACCCGTTAAAATTTGAGCGATAAGCTCTTTCTTACGGTCAGTAGAGATTTTCGGAGCAGTAAGTAATGCCATAAACTCTTCGTTTGTAGTTACTACTGTTTTGATCTCACGTAAATCTGCACCTACTTCAGCAAGAAGGTTTTTGCTTAATGCTAATTCGTAAATTGCTTGAGCATAGCGATTTGCTACAGTCGATTGACTCATTTCGCTTCGCCTGCCTTCGCAATCGTTTCTTTAATTAGTGCGCTATTGTCTGCTTCAGAAATTTCTTTCCCAAGAACTTTAGACGCAGCAAGTACTGATAATGAAACTACTTCTTCACGTACAGCAGCGATTGCTTTTTCTCTTTCTGCTTCGATATCACGAACAGCAGATTCTTTTAGACGGTTCGCTTCAGCGCGTGCAGTTACCACGATTTCTTCGCGAGTTGCTTCGCCTTGCTTTTTAGCGTTCTCAATAATTGATTGCGCTTCAGTGCGAGCTTCTTTAAGAAGGCTCTTTTGTTCTTCTAATAGTGCTTGTGTTTCTTTTTTAGCTTTTTCAGCTGCATCGATACCGCTTGCAACTAACTCTTCACGCTCGCGCATGATACCCATTAAAGGACCCCAAGCGAACTTTTTAAGAAGTGCCATTAAACCTAAGAAAATCACTAACGTCGCAATAGCATCACCTAAGTTAATGCCAGTAGCGCCTGCACCTAGTACAAGATAGTCTAAAAACACGATTGTTTCACTCCCTTCAAGAGCTTGAATAAAATCTATATTTTGTCATACTTTTTGTTCATATTTAATATTAAATAAAAAAGGGTATTTCTTATTTACACAAAACTAATGGCGAAGGGTTTCAAATGAAGTCTACTTCGCCACTGGATTTTAATAATCTTTTTATGAAGACTATTGGTTCATTACGATGAATGCGATTACTACTGCGATGATCGGTAATGCTTCTACTAATGCAACCCCGATGAACATTGTAGTTTGAAGTGCGCCACGTGCTTCTGGTTGACGAGCGATACCTTCTACTGTTTTTGAAACGATTAAACCGTTACCAATACCTGCACCTAGTGCTGCTAAACCGATTGCGATTGCTGCTGCTAATAAACCTACTGAACCTACCATTTGATAATATCCTCCTTGGATGTTGTAATTTTTTTTGGTTCAAATTACCGCACTACATTGAATGCGGGAACTTATAATTAATGGTCTGTACTCACTTTGTGAGCCATGTATACCATCGTTAACATTGTGAAAATGAAAGCTTGGATAAATCCGATGAAAATCGAGAATCCCATCCACGCCATCATTGGTACGATTGCACCGAAGAAACCAAACGCACTTGAAACTGCTAAACCAGTTAGTAACGTTAGTAAAATCTCGCCGGCATAAATGTTACCGTAAAGACGTAGACCTAGAGTTAACGTATTTGCAAACTCTTCAATAACTTTTAACGGGAACATAAACGACATTGGTTGGAAGAATGTTTTAGCATAACCGCCAGTACCTTGCATTTTTACGCCGTAATACTGTGTTAAAACTAGAACCATCGAAGCTAATGTCATTGTAACAACTGGATCGGCTGTTGGTGATTTCCACCATAAATCATGGCCGTACAGAATACCACCCATTGGTAAACCAAGTAAGTTGGACACTGCAATGAACATAATTAATGTAATCCCTAGAATGTGGAAGCGCCCACCAGTTTTCCAGTCCATATTACTCTTAATAATATTTTTCACGAAATCCATAACCCATTCCATGAAGTTCTGCATACCAGTCGGTTTTAACGCAAGTGTACGTGTTGATACAAACGCGATAATAAATACGATGACTGCAGCTACTAAGAGAGTTAGTACTGTAGATAAGTTGAAAGTAAGCGTCATAAAGCCTAAATCCAAATCTAGCTCTGGAGCTGTATGATCCATTTTTGCATTCACCTCTCTTTCAAATGCACCTTAGTGGCTTTTTATATGATGTACTACTCTTTCTACTACTAAAAAGATGTACGGAATCATCAGCCCAATGACCGTGCTTATTAAGTGAAAATATTGTGGCAACGATATTGCGATTGCGACTGCGGCAACACCTGATCCAAAGCGAAGCGCTGTACCGATAGATGCTACTTTTGTCCCTTCACTAATGGAACGGTCAAATTTTTCCATACGTCGAAGTAAAATCCAAAAATTATACGTACCAAAGAACGCACCTAGGGCTATACCAGCAAATATAGAATCATATGGCGAAAATCCCCAGCCTAACGTACAAACAGCAAGCAAAAAAAAGAACGCTTTCTTCTGCATTGCAAAAACGTGATGCAAATTTAGCATTGGCAGTTAATCTCCTGAAACTTTTTTCGAGTAAAGAAAGTGTTCATCGACCATTAAATGAATTTAAAACGTAGTAAATGCACTACAAAATTAGAGGCCGTTACAAGTAGTAAATAATTCCACTTCAGGAAAATCCTATTGTGAACATTCATTTCATACTTCTAAGTGTCTCTTAATCTTCACGGACTTCATCCAGGCGCATAGAACGTTGCAAATTGACGAGTTTCGTTTCAACTGTCAATCTAGTAGAAACTTGATATAACAAGCGTTTCAACGTCTTTTGACTAGGCGAAACTCTTATCATTCTTACCCTTTGTAAGCATACAATAGGGGGTTTTTGATGTCAATTAGTAATGGTGAAAAACTTCACATAGATACATTCCTTGTCAAATTGTTGACAAATTTGTGTATAGTTATGCATAAATATTTTTTGCATTTTTTCACTAACGCTAAAATTCGCTATTTCATGCGTTTTTTCCGTGTCGATACATTTTTTGTATCCAAGAAAAAATTTTTCGGCAATAATGTCGAATTTAATACTTGACAACAGGAGTGAAATGCTATCCCCTGTTGTCAATTTCATTTTAAAGTAAATTTCAGTAAGAAATTGGATTATCGAGTCTCTGCTTTTTCGATAATTTCATCCACTAACTGCTTTTGAGCAAATTGCATTAATGCTTCCACAATACGTTCGGAAGCAAATCCATCTCCATAAGGATTCGATGCATGTGCCATTGCTTCATAAGCTTCGTCATTGACTAATAATTCTTTAGCCATTTTGTAAATTACTTCTTCATCTGTTCCCGCAAGTTTCAGTGTACCTGCCGCAATCCCTTCAGGACGCTCTGTTGTATCACGTAAAACCAGTACCGGCTTCCCTAATGATGGCGCTTCTTCTTGAACACCGCCGGAATCCGTTAAAATCATGTAAGAACGGGCAGCGAAATTATGGAAATCAAAAACTTCCAATGGTTCAATTAAATGAACACGCGGGTTGTCCCCTAAAATTTCATTGGCAACTTCACGTACTGCAGGATTCATATGCACAGGGTAGACAACTTGGACATCATCATGCTCGTTCAGTAAACGCATAATTGCACGGAACATATTACGCATTGGTTCACCTAGATTTTCACGACGGTGTGCCGTTAATAAAATCATGCGGTCCGAACCGATTTTTTCAATAACCGGATGTGTGTAATGGTCACTTACTGTTGTTTTTAATGCATCAATTGCCGTATTACCCGTTACGAAAATCGCTTCTGCCGGTTTATTTTCCTTTAGCAGGTTAGCACGAGACTGTTCAGTTGGCGCAAAATGCAAATCTGCCATTACCCCTGTTAACTGACGGTTCATCTCTTCCGGGTATGGTGAATATTTTTGACCTGTACGAAGTCCTGCTTCAACATGGCCAATTGCAATTTGATTGTAGAAAGCTGCCAGACTGCCAACAAAAGTTGTCGCCGTATCACCATGTACCAACACGATATCAGGTTTTGCTTCCTTCATTACTCGATCAAGTCCTAATAGTGCATTCGTCGCTACATCTACTAATGTTTGACGGTCTTTCATTATATTTAAATCATAATCCGGCTTAATTTCAAAAGTTTCCAATACTTGGTCAAGCATTTGACGGTGCTGTGCCGTTACAGTAACAATCGATTCAATTTGTTCCGGATGTTTTCCCAGTTCCAGCACAAGAGGCGCCATTTTAATTGCCTCCGGTCTTGTTCCAAAAATCGTCATAACTTTAAACTTCTTCGTCATCATTTTTCTCCTTGTCTAATCTGTAATTAATTTTTTCTGCAAATGTCTAATCAACTTGCTATTTAATAGAAAACGCCCGCAACTGCTTACGGACGTCTCGTTTATTTATTATTTTGTTCCGAATAAACGATCCCCGGCATCACCTAAGCCTGGTACGATATAGCCATGATCATTTAATTTTTCATCTAGAGATGCGATGTAAATATCTACGTCTGAGTGATTTTTTTGAATTTCTTCCACACCTTCTGGAGCTGCGATCAGACACATAAACTTGATGCTTTTCGCACCGCGCTTTTTCAGTGAATTAATCGCTTCTACAGCTGAACCACCCGTTGCTAGCATCGGGTCAACAATAATGAAGTCACGTTCTTCAACATCTGCTGGAAGTTTTGCATAATATTCTACTGGCTTTAATGTTTCCGGATCACGGTAAAGACCAATATGACCTACTTTTGCAGCAGGAATTAATTTTAATACGCCATCTACCATTCCGATACCCGCACGTAAAATTGGGACAATCGCCATTTTCTTCCCTGATAATACTTTTGCCTTCGCCTTTGTAACAGGTGTCTCCACTTCGATTTCTTCCAGTGGTAAATCACGAGTAATTTCAAAAGCCATTAATGTTGCGACTTCATCAACTAACTCCCGGAATTCTTTTGTCCCTGTTTCTTTATCTCGAATATAAGTTAACTTATGTTGGATTAATGGGTGGTCAAATACGTATACTTTACTCACGTTGACATCTCCTAACTGTTGTTTATCTAACACAGTATAACAGAAAATAAAGTTAACGAAAACTATGACAAGAATGTTTTAAAAATTGCCCTTTTTATAATACAAAAATAGTACAAATATTATCTTTAAGTAGCATTCTCCTGTAATTGCTTATCTATTCGTTATTTCTTCTTATTAAAAAGCCCACTATCTACAATATTGTAAATAGTGGGCTTAAACTCAATTATGCGTATAAAGGGTATTTTGCTGTAAGAGCTTCAACACGTTTACGTGCTTCCTCTTTTACTGCTGCGTCTTCATGGTTTTTAAGGACTGAAGCGATAATTTTACCTACTTCGATTACATCCTCTTCTTTGAAACCGCGAGATGTTACAGCTGCTGTACCTACACGGATACCAGATGTAACGAATGGTGATTCTGTATCGAATGGAATTGTGTTTTTGTTTGTAGTAATCGCCACTTCATCCAATACATGCTCTGCTACTTTACCTGTTAAACCTAAAGATTTTACATTTAATAGAAGCAAGTGGTTATCCGTACCGCCTGATACGATCTCAACACCTTCATCCATTAAAGATTTTGCAAGTGCCGCTGCATTTGCTTTAATTTGTTTTGCGTAATCTTTAAATTCCGGTTGTAATGCTTCACCGAATGATACTGCTTTTGCAGCGATGACATGCATTAATGGGCCGCCTTGAATACCAGGGAATACTGATTTATTCAATTCTTTTTCCCATTTTTCATCATTTGTTAAAATCATACCGCCACGAGGACCGCGTAACGTTTTATGAGTTGTTGTCGTTACGAAATCTGCATATGGTACTGGATTTTGGTGCTCGCCCGCTGCTACTAAGCCGGCAATATGCGCCATATCAACCATGAAATATGCGCCAACTTCATCCGCGATTTCACGGAACTTAGCAAAGTCGATTGCACGAGGATAAGCTGATGCACCAGCAACGATCAATTTTGGCTTAGATTCCAATGCTTTTTGACGAACATCTTCATAATCTATTAAGTTTGTATCTTCAGTTACACCGTATTCTACGAAATTATAAAGAATACCTGAGAAGTTTACTGGTGAACCATGTGTTAAGTGACCACCGTGTGATAAGTTCATACCAAGTACTGTATCACCTGGTTTTAAAATTGTATGGTAAACTGCCATGTTCGCTTGCGCACCTGAGTGTGGCTGAACGTTAACATATGCAGCACCGAATAATTCTTTTGCACGGTCACGCGCGATATTTTCCACTACGTCCACATGCTCACATCCGCCATAGTAGCGTTTGCCAGGGTAACCTTCTGCATATTTATTTGTTAAATATGAACCTTGTGCTTCCATAACTGCTTCCGATACGAAGTTTTCTGATGCAATTAGTTCGATGTTTGTGTTTTGACGTTTTTTCTCCAATAAAATTGCGTCTAAAATTGCTTTGTCTTGTCCTGCTAATTTTTCAAATGCCATTTTCAAATCCCCCTAAATGTACTTCCGAATCGCTCGGAGTTTCCAAGTAAATGATATATGTAACGTTAAGGTGTTACGGTATATTGCGCACGTTCTCCACCGATAAGTTTCGGACGTGTTGTCGCTAACGTAATAACTGCATTGCCTAGTTGCTTAACAGATGTTCGTAAAGGTACGGCTACTGCTTTTAAATGCATGCCGATTAGTGTTTGACCAATATCTATCCCGTAGTGTGCTTGGATGGTTTCTACAACTACAGGTTCATCCATTTGTGTAAAAGCGTATGCAGACATGGAGCCACCTGCTGTACGGACAGGAATGACCGAAACAGGTTCTAAATGGTACATTTTAGCGGCTGCAGCTTCAAGTGTTAAAGCTCGGTTAATATGCTCGCAGCCTTGGAAAACTAAGTGAATTTTATGTCTTTGCGCGAATATTGAAAATTCTTCGTATAGAACTTGCGCTACATCGAGAGCACCAGCTGTTCCAATCTTCTCACCCATTACTTCCGATGTGGAACAGCCGATGACAAATAGCTGACCTTCAGAAAACTTCACTTGTTGCTCAAATTCGGTTAATGCTTGCGCTAAATCATTTTGCAAATCGTGTAAGTTTGTCATTGAATCACCATTTGTTACCCTTCTTCGATTTCAGTAATCTTTTCAACACGGCGAATATGACGACCGCCTTCAAACTGTGTATCCAGCCAAGTTGCAACAATCTCACGTGCCAGCCCTGGACCGATTACGCGCTCACCCATCGCTAAAATGTTTGAGTCGTTATGGCAACGTGTTGCTTTTGCTGAGAACACGTCATGTACAAGTGCACAACGAATTCCTTTGAATTTGTTTGCAGCAATCGAAATCCCAATACCTGTTCCGCAAATTAAAATTCCTCTATCAAATTCCCCTGCAGCTACTCGTTCAGCTACTGGACGTGCATAGTCCGGGTAATCTACTGACTCGTCCGTTTGTGGACCAAAGTCTTCATAACTGATTGACATTTCATCAAGTAGTGACATAATCTCTTTACGTAAATTATTACCGCCGTGATCCGAAGAAATTGCAATTTTCATGAAGATCCCTCCTGCCTCGATTTTGTATACTTATTATATTCACCATCAGTGTACCATTTATTCCGGAAGAATAACACGTCTTTTCCGAATAACTTTCAAAATACATGCATAAACACGAATAATAAACGAATAAATGAACCTTATTGTTAATATTTCGATAGTATTAGCTGATTTTTTTATTATTAATTATGTTAATGTTCAGCTTTACATGACTTTGTGAAGTTGAAATGGGTTTTTCGACATTAGTTTCAAACAAAAAAAGACCGCTCAGACAAGGAGCTGGTCTTTAACCGTTATTGTAATGATAAAATGTATTCCGCTACCGCTTCTTCTTCACCATTTGCTGTCCCCGGTGGCATTGCGCCTTTACCATTGACCAATACATCAATAATTTCTTCTTTTGATAAAGAAGTCGTCGTTAAGTTTGGTCCCATTGCTCCCGTTAAATCTCCACCATGACACCCTACACAGCTGGCATTTGCCACTTTTTCACCTGCAGAAACATCCGTTGAGCCCGTTCCTTCTGATGATTCAGTGGATTCGGCTGGTGTTGAGTCAACTGAATCTGTCGTATCCGCATCCTCTGCGTCTCCACATCCAGCAAGACCCGCTACGACTACTCCCATCAGTAGCCAGTACTTCATTTTGTTCAATATAAATCCCCCCAGGACTAATTATTGTAAACAATAGTGTACCATACCCAGACTTTTTGTATTTGAAACAGGGGGGTGCGGTGCCTCGGGTAAGGTTTATTAGAAGATCTACTTCGGATATTAGAAAATCGGCCCCGTTTATTTGAACTTCCGTCACCTTTATTAGACAATCCGAGCAGCTTTTTAGAACAATGAACGGATATATTGGAAGTTCAGCATTTTATTAGAACTTCCCCGCGTTTATTAGAAAATCTCCGCCACTTATTAGAAACCCTCATGCGCTCCCAAAACAAAAATCCCCAACTGATAAACCAATTGGGGTTTCTAAACTATATTCCACTCTACTGCGTACGGTTGAATTGTTGAATCATCCGATAAAGCTCGGCAGACTGTTGTTTTAAGTTGCTTGCCAGTTCTTCCACTTGCTTGATCGCTTCGGCCTGTTCAAGTGAAGCGGATGTTACTTCCTGTGCACTTGCAGAAGTTTGCTCCGCAATAGCCGCCACTTCCTGCGATTGATGTGATGTATGTTCAATATTTTTCATTTGCTGTGCGACTAATTCTGAAATTTGAACGACATCATCGGCCATTTCATAAACAGATTTTGTCATACCTTCAACTGCTGTCGTTGTTTCAGAAACACGTGAAGATTCGTTTACCGCAAATGATACTTGTTCATTCATCTGTTTTACTACAACCGAAACATTTTGCTGCATTGTTTGGATCAGTGTTGTAATCCCCTGAACAGCGCTTGCACTTTCGTCTGCCAAACTACGGACTTCTTCTGCAACAACTGCAAAGCCCTTTCCATGTTCGCCAGCTCTTGCCGCTTCAATTGATGCGTTTAACGCAAGTAAGTTTGTTTGTCCTGCGATATCGCCTACTAAACTTATAATCCGCTCAATCTGCTCCGCATTTTTTTCCAGCTCGCGAATATTTACCAATGAATTTTCATTGTCAGTCGCGATTTTTTTAATACTGTTCACTACACCATGAATCGAATCCGTTGTAGATGTTAAGTTTGTTAAAAGATTTTTTGAGCGACTTGCTGTATGTAATGCTTTATTGTTCACTTCCGCGGCTAATGCGCGAACTTCTTCGATTGCTTCCACCGTTTCTTGAATGGCTACTGCCGAAGATTCAGCCCCTAATGAAATTTGGCTAATATTACTTGTAATTTGCTCGGCGTTGTTCGTAACCGAAATACTTTCTTCCGATAGTTTCAAAATCGTTTCATCGGTTGACTTGTAGTTGTCTTCAATACCGTTTACCATCTTGCGTAAATTCATCACCATCGTTTGGAATGCTTCTGCTACGGAGCGGATTTCATCATTTGTTTTCGGCATTTCGACATCTTGTCCGATTTTGCCTTCCGCTACATGGTTTGCACTGCGCTCCAATTGCTGTAAAGGGCGAACAATGACTAAACCGAATACTGCTGCCAATGCGCATGACCAAAAGATTCCTAATAAATAAGTAATAATCTGAAATGTGCTTGTGCTTGTCGATTCAAAAAACATCGGATGTAAATATTCGATGAATACAAAACTGCAAGTGTAAGTAATCAGCGCTAATATCCCGACAAACAATACGAGCTTTCGGCGCAAACTAAAGATCTTTTTCTGAGCGTTCATGTTAAATTTTATCCTCCAATTTCAATTTAGTTTCCAGCTTGTTAATTGCTTCGTTCAATTGCTCATACGTTTGTTCATAAACTTGCAGGTTCCCACCGAATGGATCCTGAATATCAAGCCCTGATTCCATCTCTACATATTCCTTTAACGTAAATGTTTTATGTGCCGCTTCTCCTGCCAAACGGAG
The DNA here is from genome assembly GCF_038008025.1 of Solibacillus sp. FSL W7-1324. Classification (NCBI taxonomy): domain Bacteria; kingdom Bacillati; phylum Bacillota; class Bacilli; order Caryophanales; family Caryophanaceae; genus Solibacillus; species Solibacillus sp. FSL W7-1324. The sequence continues at coordinate 587,429 of NZ_JBBOYH010000001.1, read as the reverse complement.
GACCATTTCTTTATGAGCGGTCGTCATTGTTAAAATCAAATCCGCCCATTGTGCATCTTCTACCGTAAATTGCGATGAACGGTGTGATTGCGAAATATTTTTCCTGTGTAATATTTCCTTTGCGTTCAGGGACATTTCATTGCCTTCATGTGCATAAATACCTGCTGAACGCACAGTAATATTCTCATAGTTTTTTGCTTGTAAAATTGCTGCTGCCATAGGACTTCTACATGTATTGCCTGTACAAATAAAATAAATATTCAAGTTCCTCACACCCTCTAATTCACCATTTTAGTAGCATCACACTCATAATAATCAGGAGGATTCCTGCCACTTTTTTTAATGCGTTATTTTTAAATATTGGCGACTTTTGCGCTATTACCAATGCAGCATAGGACAATATAAATGTTGATAGGCCTGCACTAACGATAAAAACATATTTTTGTAAATTTAGCATACCAAAAGATAGGCTAACTGAAAAGGTGTCAATACTGGCGAAAATCGCAATTATCGGGAGAGACATTGCCGGAAAACTTTCCTCTTTCTTCGAGAGCAGTAACTGCAGCCCCACAAAAAACAACAACAGTGTCGAAAGACCTGATGCCCAGTTGGTTAAATAGACGGCAAGCCATTCCCCAAATCGGTAACCCAGTAACGGAAAAAGCATATGTAAAAATGCCGTCCATAAAGCTAATAACCATTTCGCCTTAACATTTGTAGCAATTAAATACAGTGCAACGACATCGAACGACATTAAAATTCCGGCAACTACTTCTTGCATCTGTTCCCCTCTTCCACTAAGCGCTGTTGTAATTTATGCTTTCAGGTCGGGAAATATCCTTTAGGTTATACATAAAAACCACATCCCGATGTTGCAAGATGTGGTTTATGTCTTAAAGTAAATACCATTTGCTGCCTGCCGCCTTTTCCAGACGGTTCATGATCGCTGTGCCAACACCTGTTTTTGATGTTGCTGTCGCTAAAATAATCGTGGCATCCGTTTTATCACATGCACGCAATGCATCATATAGTGAAGCACTCATTTGATCAAGGTCATCGGCATTACCGAATGAAAAATAATAATCGGCCTCAATGTTTTTAAAGCTCTCCGGTGCCAATAAGGCAACTTTATGTTCCGGCTTTAATTCGGCAATAGCCGTTTCAATCGCTTCCTTATTTGCCTCAATTAGATAAACAGGAGCTTCCGGTGCATAGTGAGTATATTTCATGCCGGGCGCTTTCGGTGTCGATTCGATTTTCTGCTGTTCCAGACTAGGCTCAACAACCGGTCCAATTACCGCTTCGAGCATTTCTTTCGTTACACCGCCTGGACGCAAAATAACCGGCGTATCCAGCGTAACATCCAAAACAGTCGATTCAAGTCCGATCCCCGTCATTCCGCCATCCAAAATACAAGGAATAATGTTTTGCAAATCTTCAAATACATGTTCGGCTTTCGTCGGGCTAGGTTTGCCGCTGCGATTCGCACTTGGCGCGGCTAACGGTTTCTTTAATGTTTGAAGAAGTTTAAGTGCTACCGGATGATCAGGCATACGAATTCCAACTGTATCGAGACCTGCTGTTACACTTGGTGCTAAAACATTCGGCTTAGCATGCATAACTAGTGTCAATGGACCAGGCCAAAAAGCGTCCATACATTTGCGGGCAACTTCCGAAATATTTGTTGTATACAGCGATACTTCTTCCACTGTTCCTATATGAACAATTAAAGGATTATCCGAAGGTCGTCCTTTTGCAGCAAATATTTTTTTCACAGCTTGCTCGTCTGTCGCAACCGCTCCTAAGCCATAGACGGTTTCTGTCGGAAAAGCGACTATTTCGCCGCTATTCAATAAATCCACAGCCTGTGTATAATTTTCTGAATTATCCACAAATTCATCCACATTCAATTGGAAAGTGTGCATTACTTTTTCCTCCCTTCTCTTGATGTTTCGTGTAACTATCCCCAAGGTGTTAGTAACTTAATGCATTTTGTATATCTTTTTCTGCTTTTTGTGGATTATTTTTTTGTTTAAATTTGTTCCACCATTCCGCAACATAAAATGGCGGGCGTTCTTTTTTCATTGGCTCATTGTTTGTACAAAGTGTTGGGAATACTGCACAGAACCAGTTTTCGCCCCGCCCTTGTCCAATAATGAAATTCACTGAATAATATTCGTTTTGCGGATAAAATTGACCCGCTGTCCATTTCGGTGGGATTAAGTTATCCCCAAACTTATAGGTAATTTCTAATTGTGGGTAAGTTTTCTGAATTTCCTGATACATGTTTTCCACACTGTGGATATCTTCTGAAAATTCAGGTGTATTTTTCAAATAGGTTTGGATTGTTTCCACAACCTCATATTTGATAAGCTGGTCGGCATTTGTCGAACTGTTGGCAATGACGCGGAATTTTAACTGGTCATTGCTTTCCCCCTGATCAATGCGGACATCATCTACAAAAGTAGGTATAAATGTAGCCGCACAATATAAAAATAGGACACTTATTAGTAATTTAGCAATCGCTAAAAATAGATTGGATTCATTTTGAATATCGTAATCATGTAACATAAACATTCCCCCTTGCAAACATTGTTTACAAGGAATCTATTTTTTATTCACTAATTTCACAAAAAACTATACGATCTTTTTTATTTATATCCTGTACGACTGATACATGAGCATCGGGGAAGCTTTTTTTGAAAAAGTTTGCTACCGCTTCTCCTTGTGTATAACCGATTTCCAGACCAATTAATGCAGGCTTGTTCATAAGAGATGGTAAATTTTCTGCTAGTTTACGATAAAGCAAGAGTCCGTCTTCATCGGCAAACAATGCCTGATGAGGTTCATGCGCCACAACGACATCAGACATTTCCTCCATTTCCCCATAGGCAATATACGGGGGATTGGAAAGGACAATATCCCATTTTTCATTTGCAATCGGTTCTGTTAAATCACCGAGTTTAAATGTGATTTCTGCCTGCAGCTGCACTGCGTTTTTTTGTGCTGTTGCAAGTGCTGCCGGTGAAAGATCTGTTGCTGTGACATTAAGCAGCGGACATTCCTTTTTCATCGTAATGGCAATGGCACCACTGCCTGTCCCGATATCGGCAAACTTCAGGTTTTGCTGATCTCCGAATAATTTACGGATCCGCTCAATCGTCCCAACAATCAGTTCTTCTGTTTCCGGACGAGGAATCAGTACCGATTCATCTACAATAAATGACCGTCCATAAAATTCTTCGACACCCGTTATATACTGTACGGGACGTCCTTCCACATGTGCTTGGATAAAAGCATCAAACTGCTGTTGCTGTTCTTCGGGTAAAGTGTCGTGCATTTTCATCATTAATCCTGAGTAGCTTGTCTGTAAAATATGCTGCAATAAAATTCGTGCGGCATTTCCTTCGCGACCGTTTTCCTCTAAAAAAGAAGAAGCCCCATTCAGGGCCTCAAAAATAGTTTTATGCATCTTCATTCAAATTTGATAAGCGTGTTGCCTGCTCATCTAAAATAAGTGCATCGATGATTTCATCCAGCTTACCTTCAACGATTTGGTCAAGTTTTTGAATCGTTAAACCAATTCGGTGATCTGTTACACGGTTTTGTGGATAGTTGTAAGTACGGATACGTTCAGAACGGTCGCCTGTTCCTACTGCTGTCTTACGAGTTGCATCGATTTCAGCCTGTGCTTCCTGACGGTGTTTATCCGCTACACGCGCAACTAAAATTTTCATCGCTTTTTCACGGTTCTTAATTTGTGAACGTTCATCTTGCATCGAAACGACAACGCCTGTCGGTAAATGGGTCATACGAACAGCAGACATCGTTGTATTTACCGACTGACCACCCGCACCAGATGACGCGAATGTATCAACGCGAATATCTTTTTCATGAATTTCTACATCTTCTACATGCACTTCCGGTAAACACGCTACCGTAGCAGTTGATGTATGGATACGGCCTTGTGATTCTGTCGCTGGTACACGTTGCACACGGTGTGCGCCGTTTTCATATTTGAATTTCGAATAGGCACCTTGACCGTTAATCATGAAAATTACTTCTTTAAAGCCGCCTGCCGGGTTTGGTGTTGCTTCCATTATATCTACTTTCCAGCCTTGCGTTTCCGCATAGCGTGTATACATACGGAATAGGTCACCAGCAAAAATATTGGCCTCGTCACCGCCTGCAGCTCCGCGGATCTCCATAATTACGTTTTTCGAATCGTTCGGATCTTTAGGAATTAATAAAATACGAAGACGATCTTCTAACTCAGGAACTTGTTTATTTAAATCGTTAAACTCTTCCTTCATCATTTCCAGCATATCTGCATCTTTTTCAATTTCCATTAATTCGCGTGTGTCCGCCAATTGTTCTTTTACCGATTTGTATTCACGGTAGACATCTACCATTTCCTGAATATCGGATTGTTCTTTTGAATATTCACGAAGCTTATTGGAGTCGCTCACAACATCCGGGTCGCTTAGTAATTCATTTAATCTTTCGTAACGGTCTTCAACCGCCTGTAAACGATCAAACATCTATAGTTCACCTCTAAAAGTTATTTTATTAATCGTTGTATTTCACTCGTCTTCTCACGAGTTACGTTAAAATGCACCTTTACTAGTATAAAGAAATTTTACGGTTGTTGCTACATCTATGTTGAACTTTCTTCATATCATTTACACATTGTCATTTCATCTATTTAAATTATAGTGGCGGATTGGAATGGCATTTGCGGCAAACAGGGTAATAACTATCATTACCCCCAATTTGAATTTGATCACCTGTGCGGACCGGTTTTTTGTTTTCATCTACTCGTAAGTTCATTGTCGCTTTCTTATGGCAGAACCAGCAAATTGTTTTCATTTCCTCAATTTTATCCGCGTAGATCATCATGTAACGGCTGCCTTCAAACAGCTCGTTCTGGAAGTCATTTTTCAATCCAAAGCCCATAACCGGAATGTTCAGCTCATCGACAATTTGTGTCAGCTGCAAAACATGTTCTTTTGATAAAAATTGTACTTCGTCTACAAGTACACAATATAATTTTTCGTCGTGTTTTTCCACGATTTCGTATAGATTCGTATCTTCAAAAACCGCAATCGCCGGACGCTTTAAGCCAATTCGACTTGAAACCGTTCCGACTTCATCGCGCGTATCAATTCCAGAAGTAAAAATCAGTACCGCTTTATTTTGCTCTTCATAATTGTGGGCAACTTTTAAAATTTCAATCGATTTCCCGCTGTTCATCGCCCCATGTTTATAAAATAATTGCGCCATTTCTATTTCCTCGTTTCTAATAAAAATTACAAGTTCGTTTTTCACCAATAAAAAACCTTGAGCATCAAACTCAAGGTCAACTTTTCACTTCTTTTATCTTAGCTAGTTTTTCGCCATACGTCTATTGCAAAAGGTGCTGTATTTACGAGAATCTTTCTCTTAAGAGAAACCTGTGCGAAAGATTTCTAATATCTTCTAATTTCTTCTAATATATTTTTATTTTTTCTAATAAAAGTCAGAACTTCTAATATAATATGTACATCTTCTAATATCCGGTCGCAATTTTCAAATAAACGTTTCAGATTGTCTAATAACCCTCAAATATCTTCAAATAACTGCGCAATATCTTCTAATAAAACGAAACAGACCCCCGTAAAAATTAAAAACCCATTTCCGGCAATGCGGAAATGGGCAGAGGTATTATTTCATACCATATTTTTTGTTGAAGCGATCTACACGTCCGTCAGCAGAAGCGAACTTTTGACGACCTGTATAGAATGGGTGACATTCGTTACAGAACTCGATTGAGATCTTTTCTTTAACTGAACCTGTTTCAAAAGAATTACCACAAGAGCAAGTTACTGTTGCTACTTTGTAATCTGGGTGGATACCTTGTTTCATATTCGTTTTCTCCTCTCGCCCTGAACCATCCGGAACAGAGTATTTTCGAACTGCACCTTACATAGCCCGAATATGTCACTACATACGTAATGTGTTGAGGTCAGCTATATATGTGCACGTTTCATACTTAAAGAAGTATAGCAAGTTTTAAAAAAGGTTGCAACTATTTTATATTATTTTACGAAATTGAATATATGTAGTTCCTCAATATATTAAGAACCTGATTTCCATTCCGGCAAATCTTCTAAAATTTATAACAACCCTTTACCGTTCGTTGCTTTCTTCATATCTGTATCAAGCTTTTCGAAGAATTCTTCGTTTGTTTTTGTTGTGCGCAGTTTGCGTAAGAACTTTTCACCGAAGTCATGTGAATCGCTGAATGTTTTACGGATAGCCCATAATTTATCCAACTGGTCTTTCGGAATAAGAAGCTCTTCTTTACGTGTACCTGAACGGCGGATATCGATTGCAGGGAAAATACGGCGTTCTGCCAGGCTGCGATCCAAGTGCAGTTCAAGGTTACCCGTTCCTTTGAATTCTTCATAAATTACTTCGTCCATACGGCTGCCTGTATCAACAAGTGCAGTCGCTAAAATTGTTAAACTGCCGCCCTCTTCAATATTACGGGCAGAACCGAAGAAACGTTTCGGACGGTGGAATGCAGCAGGGTCAATACCACCTGAAAGTGTACGGCCGCTTGGCGGAATTACCAAGTTATAGGCACGTGCCAAACGCGTAATCGAATCCATTAAAATAATAACATCGCGTTTTTGCTCTACTAGACGTCTTGCACGTTCCAATACGATTTCCGCGACTTTTACATGGTTTTCAGGTACTTCATCAAACGTTGAAGATACGACATCCGCATTTACTGAACGCTCGATATCCGTTACTTCTTCCGGACGCTCATCGATTAGTAGTACGATCAGTTCCGCTTCCGGATGATTTGTCGTAATCGCGTTGGCAATTTCTTTTAATAAAGATGTTTTACCGGCTTTTGGCGGTGCAACAATTAAACCACGTTGTCCAAAACCGACTGGCGCTACTAAATCCATAATACGCGTCGAAAGTTTTGTAGGAACCGTTTCCAATTTGATGTGGCGATTCGGGTAAAGCGGCGTTAATGCAGGGAAATGCACACGTTCTTTTGCAACTTCAGGGTCCTCGCCGTTTACAGCATCCACTTGCAGCAAGCCGTAGTAACGCTCATTTTCTTTTGGCGGACGCACTTTACCTGAAACTTTATCACCATTTCGTAAATCAAAGCGGCGAATTTGAGAAGCAGAAATGTAAATATCCTCTTTTGAAGGAGAGTAGTTAATCGGGCGCAGGAATCCGAAGCCATCTGTAGGAATAATTTCTAAAACACCTTCCATAAAGAAGAAACCTTCCTGTTCAGAGCGGGTTTTTAAGATTGCAAAAATTAGTTCCTTTTTATTTAGCTTACTAGCATTTGATAATTTATATTGCTTCGCTAAAGCATATAATTCTTTTAATGTCATGCTTTCTAATTGAGCAATTGTTAATGCTGTCATACGTTTTCTCCAGTCTATTAAAATTTAATTTGAAAAATTAAGTTATTGAAAGATTTTAGGAATTTGTGTAAGAGAAGTATACTACACTTTATTTGAAAGATGCCCAGTTTTTACACTGGGCATTTATTATATTATAGTGCAAGTAATTTGAAAATGGGCATTTTCTATTTGAGGCTACTTACATTATATGAGAAGTTAAATTTGGTCATACTTTGGTTTTTTTTCAATGCTGTGGCGTCCTTCGATAAAACGTACTGTTCCTGTTTTCGCGCGCATAACAACTGAATGAGTAAGTGCGTAGGAACCTTTATATTGAACACCTCGTAAAAGCTCGGAATCTGTTACAGCTGTTGCTGCAAAAATCGCATCATCGCCTTTTACCAGGTCTTCCATCATTAATACTTTATCTACGTCGACACCCATTTTTTTGCAACGTGCAAGCTGTTCTTCATCTTCAGGCACTAGTTTCGCCTGGAAATCGCCGCCTAAACATTTTAAAGCAACTGCTGCGATTACACCTTCTGGGGCACCACCCATACCGAACATAATATCGATACCAGTTTCATCGAATGCTGTGTTGATCGCTGCACCTACATCACCGTCTTGGATGAATTTAATACGTGCACCGGCTTCACGAATTTCATCGACAATATGCTGATGGCGAGGTCGGTCTAAAAGTGTTGCTACTACATCGGAAATATCTTTATTTTTTGCTTTAGCTACTTGCAATAAATTGTAAGTTACAGAAGCGTTAATATCAACTTTTCCTGCCGCTTCCGGTCCTACAGCTATTTTATCCATATACATATCAGGCGCATTTAATAGATTGCCACGGTCTGCAATTGCCAGTACTGTCATCGCACCATTTGTACCTTTTGCTACGATGTTTGTACCTTCTAATGGATCTACTGCGATATCAACTTCAGGTCCGCCATTTCGAAGCCCTAATTCTTCACCGATATAAAGCATCGGTGCTTCATCCATTTCTCCTTCACCAATTACAACTGTCGCATGCATTGGGATTGTATCAAACATAACACGCATCGCTGTTGTTGCTGCGTCGTCCGCTTCATTTTTAAGTCCGCGTCCCATCCATTTCGCTGATGCAATCGCTGCTGCTTCTGTTACACGTACTACTTCCATTGATAAACTACGTTCCATTTTGTGTTTGCCTCCTGTAATCGGTTAAAACCGATTTTAACAGCCTAAATTAACTGCTTTTTTGAATTGTATTATGAACTAACATATTTTTATTACCCAAATATATATTATCATACTCTCATCGTTGCGCGATTCTGATCACGAATAATAGCAAATTTATGCATTATTCTTTGTATTAATGACAATGGACTCTTTACGAATATTTGCACCGATTGCACACAGCTTTTCAATTAATGAACTATAGCCGCGCTCAATATGGTAAATATCGTGAATTTCTGTTTCACCTTTCGCGATAAGTCCAGCCAATACTAATGCCGCACCCGCGCGTAAATCCGTTGCCGTTACCGTGGATCCTTCCAAAGATGCAGGTCCTTGAATGATGGCTGTATTGCCTTCAACACGAGCTTTTGCATTCATACGTCGCAGTTCGTCTATATGCTTGAAACGGGCAGAGTAAATCGTATCTGTAATCATCGATGTGCCTTCTGCCTGTGTCATTAATACAGATAAAGGCTGTTGAACATCGGTCGGGAATCCTGGATAGACAAGTGTTTTAACATCAACTGCCTGCAGTTTCGTTTGCTTGGAAATGAAGATGCTTTCCTCATTCTCTTCAACACTTACACCCATTTCACGAAGTTTCGCTGTGACAGCTTCCATATGAAGCGGAATAACATTATCGACGAGTACACCATCACCAATTGCTGCAGCCATAATCATAAATGTAGCTGCCTCAATCCGGTCCGGTATAATTGTATGTTTTGTGCCTTTTAACTCATCGACACCTTCAATACGAATAACGCTCGTTCCTGCCCCTTTAATGTTCGCACCCATATTCGTTAATAGTGTTGCAACATCAATAATTTCAGGCTCTTTCGCTGCATTTTCGATTGTAGTTTTCCCTTTTGCACGCACTGCCGCCAACATAATATTAATAGTTGCGCCGACACTTGCAACGTCCAGATAAATCTTCGCACCGATTAGTTCTTCTGCGCGTAAATAAATTGCACCGTGCTCATTTGTTACTTTTGCTCCTAAAGCTTCAAAACCTTTAATATGCTGATCAATTGGACGCGGCCCTAAAAAACATCCGCCTGGCATGCCGATTACCGCCTGTTTAAAGCGGCCGAGCATGGCACCCATCATATAATAGGAAGCACGTAATTTTTTTACATTGCCGTTTGGCAGCGGCATTGCAACCATTTTTGATGGATCAATCGTCATCTTGCCATTTTCAAATGTTACTTCGCCGCCAATTTCTTCGAGTAGTGCCTTTAACGTCCATGCATCTGAAATCTCTGGAATTCCTCCAATGGTAACGGAAGAATCAGCCAAAATTGATGCAGGAATTAAAGCAACTGCACTGTTTTTTGCACCGCTAACGGTTATTTTACCTTTTAGACGATTTCCGCCTTGAATTTTATAAACATCCATTTTGTGTTCTCCCTTACATTGGAAAAGATTTCACAGTAAATTAGACTGCTGTGAGGTATTCTTATTATTTCCCTTCACGCTTTGCCCAATCCGCTAAAAATCCTTCAATTCCTTTGTCTGTTAATGGATGATTAAACAGTTGCTGTAAAACTTTGTATGGAGTTGTTGCAATATGTGCGCCAGCTAATGCAGCTTGCGTAATATGTTGCGGGTGACGAATAGATGCGGCAATAATTTCCGTGTCAATTTCGTGGATAGCAAACATTTCAGCAATTTCACGGATTAACTCTACGCCATCTTGACCAATATCATCTAAACGTCCTAAGAAAGGAGATACATAAGATGCGCCTGCGCGTGCTGCCATTAATGCTTGGTTAGCAGAGAAAATTAATGTTACGTTCGTTTTAATCCCTTTTTCAGAGAAATGTTTACATGCTTTTAATCCTTCCGGAGTCATTGGAAGTTTAACAGTAATATTCGGGTGAATCGCTGCCAATTCTTCCCCTTCACGAATCATTCCTTCAGCGTCTAAAGAAATGACTTCACCAGAAACTGAGCCGTTTACTAGCTCTGCAATTTCACGTAAGCGGTCGTGGAAGTTCACGCCTGATTCTTTTGCAACTAATGATGGGTTTGTCGTTACACCTGAAAGAATCCCCCAAGAGTATGCTTCTTTAATTTCGTCAAAGTTTGCTGTATCGATAAAAAATTTCATTATAATAGCCTCCGATTGATTTACATTTGATTATAAAAACACATCTCGCTCAAGTTGTGAACGAGATGTCTTATGTTGAAAAACACGTGTTCACAAAGAAAAGTACGCTTATTTTATGCACTTTTCTTTTGTGGATTCATTATTCCGCATTAAATAGGTAATAATTCAGCTGTCTTTTAAGCAAAGCTTTAGAATAAAGACTTCTGTGAAAGAAGCTTCATTCTATCAATTAAGCTTTTCCAGAGCTGCCGAATTCGCGCATTTTACCGATTACTGTTGCTTTAATCGCTTCACGAGCTGGACCTAAATATTTACGTGGATCATATGTTTTCTTATCATTTTCTAAAAATTCACGGATTACTTTCGTAGCCGAGATCTGGTTTTCAGTGTTGACATTAATTTTTGCTGTACCTAAAGAAATTGAACGTTGAATATCTTTAGTTGGAATACCTGTTCCACCATGTAATACTAACGGTACATCTGTTAATGTAGAGATTTCTTCCATTTCAGCGAATCCTAAGTTTGGTTCACCTTTGTATGGACCGTGAACAGAACCTAATGCTGGAGCTAAACAGTCAATACCTGTAGCTTCAACCAATGCTTTACATTCCTGCGGGTTTGCGTACATAATGCCGCCAATGACACCGTCTTCTTCGCCGCCTACAGTACCAAGTTCTGCTTCAACCGATACGCCTTTTGCATGTGCATAGTCAACAACTTGTTTAGTCGTTTCAATATTTTCTTCGAATGGATGATGTGAAGCGTCAATCATAACAGAAGAGAAACCAGCATCGATTGCTTCTTTACATTTATCGAAGCTTGAACCATGGTCTAAATGAATTGCTACTGGCACAGTTGTCTTGTAGCTTTCCATTAAGCCTTCAACCATTTTTACGACAGCGATGAAACCGCCCATATATTTCCCGGCACCTTCAGAGACACCTAGAATTACCGGTGATTTTTCTTCTTCTGCCGCTTGTAAAATGGCTTGTGTCCACTCTAGGTTATTGATATTGAATTGACCTACTGCATAACCTTCTGCTTTTGCTTTAATTAACATTTCTTTCATTGAAACTAATGCCATTATTAAAATCCTCCTCGAAGATACATAATTAGTTTGCTGCTATAAAAACATAGTTTGCACAAAATGCTTTTTTTAAGTATTTTTTCATCGTCAATTCTATGCAAAATCACATGAAATGACAAAAACATTTAGATTAATCATAACAAAAACAGACAGTATGCGCTACTGCCTGCTCGCCTGTTTCATTTATATTTTTTCAGTCTTTTCTACTAATTTATTAACCTCATCCCGTACTTCAAAAATATTAAAAGGTTTTGTAAAATATTTCACTACCCCTAATTCGTTCGCTCTGTCCATCATATGCTGCTCCACATAGGCAGTCATCATCATTACAGGCAGCTCCGGGTGATCTTCTTTCAAACGGGCTAAAATCTCCAGTCCGTCCATTCCGGGTATTTTCATATCCAGCAAAACGCAATCAAGTGCATTTTCCTGTGCAATTTTTATCGCATCAAATCCGTTTGCGGCTAAATAAGTTGTGAATCCTTCTTTTTTAAATACTTCATTTAGAAGCATCCTGATTCCTTGCTGATCGTCTACTATTAATATCCCCTTCAATGTGATCCCCCATTATAATAATAATTTATACTAATTACATTCGATTATAAATTGCTTTCCCCTCTTTTACGGAGAGAGTTTGTGTTTTTGCTTTTTTATGTACACAATTTTATAATAACTTTGAGGTGTAAATATGTCTAAAATTTTAACTACGCAATTAACAGGTCTTCTGCAGCGCATTCAGCAAACTGAAGAAGAATCTATTGAAGAAACTGCAAGATTATTGGCACAGGCAGCAATTGGGCAAGGAACAATTTACTTTGCGGCATTTGGTGAAATGGAAGCTGTTGCAATCAATGCAGAGCTTGGGGAAAGTAAATTTGCCAAGTTTGCCCGCTATACAGAAAATGTTGAACTTTTGCCTGCTGACCGTGTCATTATTTTTACGCGTCATGCAACAGATGAACAGGCTTTAAACCTTGCACAGCAACTGCATGCAGAGTTCATTCCATTTGCGGCTGTCGCAAGTGAAGTGGCCGGTGATGACAATCCGTTGAGCGATCTTGCTTATACGTATATTTCATTGAAAGTTCGCGGCGGCATTTTACCGCATCCTGCAAAACTCGGCGAACGCATCGTATTCCCGCACCTTATAGCAGCTTTATATATTTATGAAGCGATTAAGATGGAATTCGATGAAATGCTCGTGGACGATGATGAAGAAGATGACGAATTAATGGACAGCCACCCGTCACCATTCGCATAATTTAACGATGACTCTTATGGCCTGTTGGCTTGAGAGTCGTCTTTTTATGTAATGAAACAATTCTTAAGAAAAAAGCACGTCCCTTAAAGCAGGACGTGCAAAATCAATTACTTTTTATTGTTAAACGCTGCACCAACGAACTCACGGAATAATGGTTGTGGACGTTGTGGACGTGAAATTAATTCTGGGTGGAATTGACCAGCCACAAAGAATTTCTTTTCCGGTAACTCAACGATTTCTACTAACTTATTGTTAGGAGATAAACCTGAGAATACCATACCTTCCGCTTCCATTGCTTCACGGAATTCATTGTTGAACTCGTAACGGTGACGGTGACGTTCATAAACTAGCTCTTCACCATTATATGCCGCGCGTGCACGAGATCCTTCTTTTAATTTACATGGGTATAAACCAAGACGTAATGTTCCGCCGATATCTGTATCTTCAGTTTGGTCCGGTAAGAAATCGATAATCGGATATTTCGTGTTTTTGTCCAGTTCTGTTGAGTGTGCACCTTCCAAGCCCATAACATTACGTGCAAATTCTACTGTTGCCATTTGCATGCCTAGGCAAATACCGAAGAACGGTACATCGTTTTCACGTGCATAACGGATTGATTCGATTTTCCCTTCAACACCACGGTCGCCGAAACCACCTGGTACTAAAATACCGTCTGCTTGTCCTAATAATTCATCAACATTTTCCGCTGTAACGTGTTCTGCATTGATCCAGTCGATTTCGATATCTGAATTGTATACATATCCAGCATGTTTCAATGCTTCTACAACTGAAATATACGCATCTTGCAATTCTACGTATTTACCTACTAAAGCGATCCGTGTTTTGTGCTCCAAGTTTTTCACTAAGTGTACAAGCTCTTTCCAATCTGTCATATCCGCTTTTGGCGCTGTAATGCCAAAATGATCAAGAACGATTTGGTCAAAGCCTTGTGCATGAAGATTTAATGGCACTTCATATAAATGTTCCGCATCACGTGATTCGATAATATCAGAAGGTCGTACGTCACAGAATAACGCGATTTTTTCTTTCATATCTTGTGGTACAGGTTGTTCTGTACGTAAAACGATGATATTTGGCTGAATACCTAATGAACGTAACTCTTTTACAGAGTGTTGTGTCGGTTTCGTTTTCATTTCACCGGCTGCTTTGATATAAGGCATTAAAGTACAGTGGATATACATAACATTTTCATGACCTAAATCACGGCGCATTTGACGAATCGCTTCAAGGAAAGAAAGTGATTCGAAGTCACCTACAGTACCGCCGATTTCCGTAATGACAACATCAGCAGAAGTTTCACGGCCAGCACGCTGAATACGATCTTTAATTTCATTTGTTACGTGAGGAATTACTTGAACAGTACCACCATTGTAATCACCGCGGCGCTCTTTGTTTAGTACCGATTGATATACTTTACCTGAAGTAACAGTTGAGTGTTTACCAAGGTTAATGTCGATGAAACGCTCATAGTGACCTAAGTCTAAGTCCGCCTCTGCACCATCATCTGTTACGAAAACTTCACCATGCTGGTATGGGCTCATTGTACCTGGATCAATATTTAAATATGGATCAAATTTTTGAATTGTTACTTCCAATCCACGATTTTTTAATAGACGACCTAAAGATGCTGCTACAATCCCTTTACCAAGTGATGAAACTACCCCACCTGTTACGAAAATATACTTTGTCATACAAATTCCTCCTTCTTTTAAAACAAATTAGAAAAACACTCTTTTGCTTCTTAAATGCAAGGGAATGTTTTTCTAATTAAAACGCATGAAAAAATAAAAAACGCTCCTCCTGCACTATTTTGCAGGGGGAGCGTATAACTTATACGGTCAATCTCCTTTTTAAAGGAGCCCAAGTAAAAGATTATACGGAACTGAAATAGAAGTCAAGCACTTTCAATTTCCAATGCGGAAATCTTATTTTATATCTTCGTCTTCTTCTAATTCCTCATCTAGCTCTTCTTCTAATTCTTCTTCATCATCCTCGATGATAAATGTATCATCTTCATCGATTATTTCTTCATCGATGTCAGAATCGATTTCTTCAATGTCTTCTTCAACGAAGTCGATGTCCTCATCCACTTCTTCCTCTTCTTCATCGTCGTCAACGAATTCATCATAGTCTTCCTCGAATAATACATCCTCTTCTTCAAGGTCGATAATTTCATCTTCGTCTTCGTCGTCAACAGCTTTTGCTTTCTTCTTACGTGTCTTGATTGTTGGCGCTGTTTCTTCTTCGATTGTTTCTACTTTATACCACTCACGTAAACCCCAGCCATTTTCATGGTTTAATAAGAAACGGCCTTCTACGTTTAAGTCTGTATAAAATTGTACTAAACGAGATTTTAATTCTTCATCCGAAATACCATTTAAAGCTTGAATTCCTTTTAATAATTCATTTAACGGCATTGCTTGTTTTTTATCTTCTAGTAGTGCGTATGCTAAGTCGATTAATGACTCTTCTGCTAATTGTTCATCTGTCATACCACGAAAGTTCAAATCGTGCACGTCCTTTCCATTCTTACATGTCTATTTATCAATTACGACTCGGCGTAATTGCGTTTGGATTCGTCTTCCAAATCCTTAACATCTGCCGAAAATCTTATACCCGTTCTTCCGCTGAAGCTTGTACATCAACTGGGTGGATATAAGCATAATACCCATTATATACAAACATGCTATTACTATGCTAGTTTCATTTCTTGTTTTTTAAATTTGTTACTTTTTTATACGCAACATAAAATAAAATGAAGGATAAAAGCAGCAAAGGGATTGCTGCTAGTTGTCGGTTATATAAAAAGAAGGTGGCGATTAGGCATGCTAAAATTAAAATATAATGTACATACTGTTGCACTATTACGCACCTTCCTTCATCAGATCGTCCATGTAGTTACTAGTATAACGAAATTTCCCGCACTCGTGGTATTCTAAGTTCATTTTTTTGCATTTTTTTCTAATAACTAAGTAAATAAGGCTAGTTATTAAGTTGTTTCCGCATGCTACTATCAATAAAGCTTACATATTTCGGCGGTATTGCCCGCCTACTTCATAGAGCGCCTGAGTAATTTGGCCAAGGCTCGCTACTTTCACCGTTTCCATTAATTCTTCAAAAATATTGCCGCCTGTTTTAGCAACTTCCTTTAAACGATCAAGCGCTTTTTGGTTATTGTCCGCATTCGCTTCTTTAAAGCTTGCCAAGTTTGCAATTTGCAAATCTTTTTCTTCTTTTGAAGCACGTGCGATCTCCATGTTATTGATCGCTTCTTCTGATGGCGGATTCGGGTTTAAATATGTGTTCACGCCAATAATCGGCAGTTGTCCTGAATGTTTTAAATGCTCGTAATGCATTGATTCTTCCTGGATTTTTCCGCGCTGATACTGTGTTTCCATCGCACCAAGCACCCCGCCGCGATCATTCATGCGGTCGAACTCTTCCAGCACCGCTTGCTCCACCAGCTGTGTAAGCTCCTCAATAATAAATGCCCCTTGTAACGGGTTTTCATTCTTCGATAAGCCGTGTTCTTTTGTAATAATCATTTGAATTGCCATCGCGCGGCGCACTGATTCTTCTGTAGGCGTTGTAATTGCCTCATCGTACGCATTTGTATGCAGTGAGTTACAGTTATCCTGCAATGCCATTAATGCCTGCAATGTTGTACGAATATCATTGAAGTCAATTTCCTGTGCGTGCAGACTGCGGCCAGATGTTTGAATATGGTATTTCAGCTTTTGCGAGCGGTCATTCGCGCCGTATTTCTCACGCATCACGACAGCCCAGATACGGCGGGCTACACGACCGATCACTGTATACTCAGGATCCAGGCCGTTCGAGAAGAAGAAACTTAAGTTCGGTGCAAAATCATCGATGTTCATACCGCGGCTTAAGTAGTATTCAACATACGTAAAACCGTTTGCCAATGTAAATGCGAGCTGTGAAATCGGATTAGCACCGGCTTCGGCAATATGATAGCCCGAAATGGATACCGAGTAATAGTTTCGTACTTTATGATCGATGAAATATTGCTGGATATCCCCCATCATACGGAGCGCAAATTCAGTTGAGAAGATACATGTATTTTGCCCCTGATCCTCTTTTAAAATATCCGCCTGTACGGTACCGCGCACAACCTGCAATGTTTGTTCACGTGTTTCTGTAAATTCTTCGACTGTTAAAGTACGGCCAAGTTCCTGCTCGCGCTTTTGCACTTGCTGATCGATTGCTGTATTCATAAACATAGCCAGAATAATCGGTGCCGGACCATTAATCGTCATCGATACAGATGTAGAAGGTGCACATAGATCAAAGCCCGCATATAGTTTTTTCATATCTTCCAATGTACATACGCTTACGCCAGACTCCCCGACTTTTCCGTAAATATCAGGACGTGTATGCGGATCTTCCCCATATAACGTTACAGAATCAAATGCCGTCGACAAACGCTTCGCATCGTCATCTTTTGATAAGTAGTGGAAACGTTTATTTGTACGCTCAGGAGTACCTTCACCGGCAAATTGACGTTTCGGATCTTCACCTTCTCGTTTGAACGGGAAAACACCTGCTGTATACGGGAATTCACCTGGTACATTTTCCTTATACACCCAGCGTAAAATTTCGCCGTAATCTTTAAAGTTCGGCAGCGCGACTTTCGGAATTTTCAAGCCTGAAAGCGACTCGGTACGTAAAATTGTTTTAATCTCCCTGTCACGTACTTTCGTAATCAGTTCGTCGCCAGCATACGCTTCTTTTAAAGCATTCCAATTTTTCAATATACGCTTTGACTCCGCAGTTAATTCATTTTGAACGCCTTCCAGTAAAGAATCAATTGAAGCAATTAATGCTGCTTCACTCTCTGCAAGCAGTGCTTTTGTTCCTTCAAGCTGATACCATTTTGTCGCAAGTGCTGCCTGCTGTTCTGCATGCTTATGATAGTTTCTGATTGTTTCCGAGATTTCACGTAAATAATAGCGACGGTCATTCGGAATAACAATGTTTTGCTTTTGTGTTTTAACAAATTGCTCATACGAAGTTTCCCAATCCAAGCCGAACTTCTCATTAATTTTCGCTACAAGTGCAGCAAATAATGAATTCGTCCCTAAATCGTTGAACTGTGAAGCAATCGTCCCGAATACAGGCATATGATCAAGCGGTTCTTCCCATAGCTCACGTGAACGCTGGTATTGTTTCTGAACTTGACGCAATGCATCTTCAGAGCCTTTGCGTTCAAACTTATTGATTGCAATCAAATCTGCAAAATCGATCATGTCGATTTTTTCAAGCTGTGTTGGGGCTCCGAATTCGCTCGTCATTACATACATTGATAGATCTGTATATTTTGTAATCTCAGCATCACCTTGCCCGATACCACTTGTTTCAACAAGGATCAGATCAAATCCTGCTGTACGCACAACATCGAGCACATCCCCAATTGAACTTGATAATTCCGTATGGGAGCCGCGTGTTGCCAAACTGCGCATATAAACACGGTTGTTAAAGATGGCATTCATACGAATACGGTCACCTAATAAAGCACCGCCCGTTTTTTGTTTTGTCGGATCGACTGAAATAATCGCAAGTTTTTTATCCGGGAATTCTTGCAGGAATCGGCGAATCAATTCGTCTGTTAATGAAGATTTCCCTGCACCGCCTGTACCTGTAATCCCAATTACCGGTGTGTTTAAACTTTTAGTTCGTGCAAGCTGCAGCATTTCTTCAATTTCCGGATCTCCGCCATTTTCGGCAGCTGTAATTAAATTCGCCAAAATTTCCGGTGTATCGGTCGTCAGCTTATTTAAAAGTTCTTTGTAATTTCCTTTTAGTGTTGAAAAATCCGCACCTTCAAGTTTTTTGTTGATCATTCCTTGTAAACCTAATTGGCGCCCATCTTCCGGTGAAAAAATTCCGGCGATTCCGTAATCATGCAGTTCTTTAATTTCGCGCGGCAATATTACACCACCACCGCCACCGTAAATTTTAATATGCGGTGCCCCTTTTTCGCGAAGCAGATCATACATATATTTGAAATACTCGATATGACCGCCTTGATATGAAGATAGTGCCACCCCTTGCGCATCTTCCTGAATCGCTGCATTCACCACTTCTTCAACTGAACGGTTATGCCCTAAGTGAATCACTTCCGCTCCACTTGACTGTAAAATTCGGCGCATAATATTAATTGAAGCATCATGCCCATCAAAAAGACTTGATGCTGTGACAAAGCGAATATGATTTTTTGGTTTGTATACTTCAGTTTTCCCCATGTTAATAACCCCTTTGTTATGCTGGAATAATGAAAAATCACCATGCGAAGCAAACTTTTTAAATAGTTGCTCTACATGGCGATTCTCCTTTCCTAATTTTCAAACTGCATAATGCCTTGTAAAAACATTGTTGTTTGCAATTTTATATATTGATCTATCGTATATCTTTTTTGCAGTGCCCACTTACGGAATGCCCAACTTTGCCCTTGTACAACGATGTGATTTGCCGCTAAATAGATTGCATCTTCAGACAGCGATAAATTGCCCGCTTCAACACAGTCTTTTAATATGCGTTCAAAAATTGCGACCATTTCAAGCTCTTTATCGAGAATGTAATGCATCGCAGCTTTTTGCAATGACTTCGTTTCCTGATACATAATCGTAAACTCCTCAGGCATTTGATCAATAAGCAAATAATATTGACGGATTGCCTGTTTCAAACCTTCGATTGTACCTGTATCGGAAGGGAAATCGGTTAGGCATTTCGTTACTTCATTGAAAATATTGTCACATACTAAAAATAAAACATCTTCTTTCGTACGAATATATTCATATAAAGTCCCGATGGAAAAACCGGCCGCTTTTGCAAGTTCCCTTGTAGTAGCACGATGGAATCCTTTTTCCTTGAAGAGCTTCACACCGGCATCGATAATTTGCTGACGGCGTGCGATAATTTTATTTTCATCTTTTATTGACGATTGGACGTGCAGCTTATCATTTTTCGCCATAGGCTATTTCGTAATCATACGCGAAATTACGAGGCGTTGGATTTCTTGTGTACCTTCATAAATTTGCGTAATTTTCGCATCGCGCATATAACGCTCTACCGGGTAATCCTTCGTATAGCCATAGCCCCCGAATACTTGCACAGCTTCCGTCGTTACTTTCATCGCTGTATCACCTGCAAGCAGTTTTGCCATTGCCGATGCTTTTCCGTATGGTAAGTCGTTTGATTCCAGCCATGCTGCCTGATACGTCAATAAACGAGAAGCTTCAATTTCTGTTGCCATATCTGCTAACTTGAATGATACACCTTGGTTTGCTGTAATCGGCTTGCCGAATTGAACACGCTCTTTTGCATAATCAACCGCTGCATCCAATGCACCCTGTGCAATACCTACCGCTTGTGCTGCAATACCGTTACGTCCGCCATCAAGTGTTTTCATTGCGATAATGAAACCTTGACCTTCTTCGCCCAGTACGTTTTCTTTCGGTACACGGCAGTTGTCAAAGATAATTTCTGTCGTTGGAGATGAACGGATTCCTAGTTTTCTCTCTTTTTTCCCTACTGAGAAACCTGGGTAGTCCGCTTCAACTATAAAAGCAGTCGTGCCGTTTTTCGCTTCCGGATCAGTAACAGCAAATACAACATAAATGTCTGCTACCCCACCATTTGTGATGAAGATTTTCGAACCGTTTAAAATATAGTCGTCGCCGTCTTTTACTGCATATGTTTTCATTCCGCCAGCATCACTGCCTGATGCTGGCTCTGTTAAGCCGTAAGCACCGATTTTTTTACCTTCTGCCATTGGACGGAGATATTTTTGCTTTTGCTCTTCGTTACCGAATTTGAAAATCGGCCAGCCTGCAAGTGATGTATGTGCTGATAGTGTTACCCCTGTTGATGCACATACACGTGATAGCTCTTCAACTGCGATACAGTATGCTAAGTAGTCAAACCCTGCTCCGCCGTATTCTTCCGGCCAAGGAATACCTGTTAAACCAAGCTCAGCCATTTTATCGAAAATGCCGCGATCAAATTCTTCATGCTCATCGCGGTGCTCTGCTGTTGGTGCTACTTCATTAATTGCAAAATCGCGAATCATTTCGCGTAATTGTTGGTGTTCTTCTGATAATTGAAAGTTCATTTCCCCATATCCCCTTTTTAAATATAGTAGAAGGTTTACGTCACCCAATCACATGCTTACTAATGACGATGCGTTGGATTTCGCTTGTGCCTTCGTAAATTTGTGTTACTTTTGCGTCGCGGAAATAGCGTTCTACCGGATAGTCTTCGGTATAGCCATAGCCGCCGAAAATTTGTACGGCTTCGATTGCTGTATCCATTGCTGTTTGAGATGCGAACAGTTTTGCCATTGATGCTTCTTTTCCGCATGACAGTCCTTCACTGCGCATGTTTGCAGCCCGGTAAACGAGCAGTTTCGCAGCTTCCACCGCTGTTGCCATATCGGCAAGCTTAAAGCCGACCCCTTGCTGCTTGGCGATTGGTTTTCCGAACTGGATGCGCTCTTTTGCATAGGCAGTTGCCGCTTCCAATGCAGCTTCGGCAATTCCTAAACTTTGAGCTGCGATTCCGATTCTACCTACATCCAAGTTGGCCAACGCAATTTTAAAGCCGTCTCCTTCCTGCCCGAGCAGGTTCTCTGCAGGCACTCGCATGTTTTCAAATGTTAGTTGAACCGTACGTGAACCGTGAAGCCCCATTTTCCGTTCGTCTTTTCCGATGATTAAACCGGGTGTATTTTTTTCTACGATAAATGCTGAAATCCCACGTGAACCGGCTTCCGGATTTGTAGATGCAAAAACGATATACACATCAGCTTCCCCGCCATTTGTAATGAACACTTTCGCTCCGTCCAATACGTAATGATCACCGTCTCGTACTGCCTTTGTTTTTAATGAACCAGCATCACTGCCGGCACTAGGCTCCGTTAAACAAAATGCTCCGATCGATTCGCCGCTTGCCAGCTTCGGTACATATTTTTTCTTTTGGTCTACATTGCCGAAATATAAAATCGGGTTTGTGCCGACAGAAGTATGGACTGACAAAATAACGCCCATTACCGCGCTAACTTTCGATAGCTCATGGATCGCAATAATATAAGAAGTAAAATCCATTTCCGCCCCGCCATATTCAGCAGGTGCCGTAATTCCCATCAGCCCAAGCTCACCCATTTTCTTCAGCAAATGCCTCGGGAACTCGCCCGCTTCCATCTGCTCGATAAACGGCTCAATTTCGGTTTTGGCAAAATCACGGACCATGTTACGCATCATCAACTGCTCATCAGTAAATTGTAGATTCATAGAAGTCCCTCAGCTTTCGTATATGTAGAATCCTCGACCGCTCTTTTTGCCTAACCAGCCGGCTGCCACATATTTGCGTAATAACGGACATGGGCGATACTTACTGTCACCAAGTCCTTCGTGTAAAATTTCCATAATCGACAAGCATGTATCCAATCCGATAAAATCAGCCAATGTTAATGGACCCATCGGATGATTCATCCCCATTTTCATTACATCATCAATCGCTTCTTTCGTCGCTACCCCTTCATACAACGCATAAATTGCTTCATTGATCATCGGCAGTAAAATACGATTTGAAATAAAGCCCGGGAAGTCATTCACTTCCACACCTGTTTTCCCCAGCTGCTTTGTCATGTCAGCAACCGTTTCGTATACTTCATCCGATGTTGCCAAACCACGAATAATTTCGACAAGCTTCATGACCGGAACCGGGTTCATAAAGTGCATGCCAATTACTTGCTCCGGACGTTTTGTCACTGCCGCAATTTCAGTAATCGGTAAACTTGATGTATTCGTCGCTAAAATCGCATGCTTAGGTGCAATTTCATCAAGCTGCTTGAAAATCGATTGTTTAATATCCATGTTTTCGACTGCCGCTTCAATGATAATGTCCGCGTTTTTCGCGTCTTCAATCTTCAATGATTTAGTAATACGAGCTAACACAGCCGTTTTTTCTTCTTCTGTTTTTCGGCCCTTTTCAACATCACGTGCCAAATTTTTCGTGATTGTATTTAAACCGCGTTCGAAAAACTCATCTTTCATATCATTTAAAATGACTTCGTAGCCTGCCTGTGCACAAACTTGCGCGATCCCGGAACCCATTTGCCCTGCTCCGATGACCATTACTTTTTGAATCGCCATTTATTTCATCCCCTTAGTTTGTAACTTCGATTAATACCGCGTCCCCTTGACCGCCGCCTGAACAAATAGCCGCAATTCCTAAACCGCCTCCACGACGCTTCAGTTCATAAGCGAGCGTTAAAATAATACGGGCACCACTTGCTCCAATTGGATGACCTAATGCTACGGCACCCCCGTTAACATTTACTTTACTCTCATCCAGTCCGCTAATTTGATTACTTACTAGAGCAACCGCTGCGAACGCTTCATTAATTTCAATTAAATCAATGTCTGCCAATGTTTTACCTGACTTTTTAAGCAACTCATTTATTACAAGTCCCGGTGTTTGCGGGAAATCTTCAGGCGCCACCCCAACTTCCGCATGTGCAAGAATTGTTGCAAGCGGTTGACGATTTTCCTGCTGTGCTTTTTCTTCACTCATTAGAACAAGTGCACATGCTCCGTCATTCACTCCTGGAGCATTTCCGGCTGTAATTGTGCCATCACTGCTGAACGCCGATTTTAATTTTGTTAGCGTTTCCAAAGTTGTTCCTGCTCGTGGTGCTTCGTCCGTTTCAATACGGAGTGGATCACCTTTTCGCTGTGGAATTTCCACTGCTACGATTTCCTCTGCGAATTTCCCTGAGTCGATTGCTTCAAGTGCTTTTTCATGACTGCGAACTGCCCATGCATCCTGCTGTTCACGGGAAACCTCAAACTTGCTCGCTGTGTCATTTCCGTAAATGCCCATATGCACTTGTTTTGGATGGAAGGCACAAGACAAACCGTCATAAATCATGCCGTCTACTAAACTCGCATCTCCCATACGCAAACCAAATCTCCCTTTTGGCATATAGTACGGTGCGTTAGACATCGATTCCATTCCACCAGCCACAATCACCTCTTCGTCCCCTAATCGAATGAGTTGATCTGCAAGTGTTACACTGCGCATTCCTGAAGCACATACTTTGTTGATTGTTTCTGTTTTCACATTCCACGGAATTCCCGCTTTTGTTGCAGCTTGTCGAGAAGGGATTTGCCCCTGCCCTGCCTGCAATACTGTTCCAATAATGACTTCGTTTACTGCATCTGCTTCTACATTCGCCTTTGCTAATGCTTCTTTAATTGCAATTCCGCCTAAATCACTCGCTGTTAATGAACTTAATGCGCCACCAAATTTTCCGAATGGTGTTCTTGCGCCGTCTAAAATGACTGTTCTTGACAATCCATACACCCCTTTGTTTGAATTAATCCGAATTTGCACTTCGCCATCCGTATTGTGAAGTTCTGCTTCAGGCTATTAATCTATTAGTATCGATCCCCATCACTTACTAATAAAAAATGCCGGATGCAGTCTGTAATTTATAATTCGACTGAACGCTCGCTCAATCAATGTTTAGAAAAAAATGAGAGTATTTACTACTCTCATTTCTTCGCTTACTTTCATTGTATTAAATCCTTTTTGAATTCGCAACAATTATTCAAATATACTGACTATAAATTTTATTCTCGTTAATTCGTTAATCACTTGTTTTGTTCGTTATTTTCATTTCCAACCGGTAATTCATCTGTTGCCACTTGCTGCTCTTCTGGTAGTGTTGAAGATTCAACAGCTGTTGCCTGTTTCTCAACTTCAGTTGCTTCTACAGGTGCTGCAACCGTTTCTTCTGCTACTTCTTCTTGCTCTTGTTGAACTTGTGCTTTTTCCGGTGTTCCGAATACCGCACGCTCTAAAATTTCCGCAATATCGTAAGTGCCGACTGTATCTTCCACTTCTTTTGCTTTCGTTCCATCCGAAAGCATTGTTAAACAGTAAGGACAGCCTGAAGAAATGACAGATGCCTGTGTTGCGATTGCCTGTTCAGTACGTGCAACGTTAATACGGTTTCCGACATGCTCTTCCATCCACATTAAACCACCACCGGCGCCACAGCACATACCGTCTTCGCGATTACGCGCCATTTCAACCAGCTTCACGCCTGCAATTCCTTTAAGAATTTCGCGTGGAGGATCGAATACATCATTATAGCGTCCTAAGTAACATGAATCATGGAACACGATTGTTTCATCCACACGGTGATCCATTGTTAAACGACCTTCCTGAATCAGATCGTACAGCAATTCTGTATGGTGAAGTACTTCACCGTTCCAGCCGAAATCCTGATACTCATTTTTGAAAATATTGTATGCGTGCGGGTCAATCGTTACAATTTTCGTCACACCATTTTTCTCAAACTCATCAATGTTGGCTGTTGCAAGCTCCTGGAACAGGAATTCATTACCTAAACGGCGTGGTGTATCCCCTGAGTTCTTCTCTTTGTTACCTAAAATGGCAAACTTCACGCCTGCTTTGTTCATTAGTTTAGCGAATGCCAATGCAATTTTTTGTGAGCGGTTATCAAACGATCCCATTGAACCGACCCAGAATAAATATTCCATTTCTTCGCCCGATTTTTTCAATTCTTTAACTGTTGGAACGTGAACTGTTTCATCAAGCTCTCTCCAGTTTTCTTTTTCTTTACGGTTTAAGCCCCATGGATTCCCTTGTCGCTCAATGTTCGTCATTGCGCGTTGAGCATCCGGATTCACTTTACCTTCTGTCATCGTTAAATAACGACGTAAATCGATAATTTTATCAACATGCTCGTTCATTACCGGACATTGATCTTCACAGTTACGGCATGTTGTACAAGCCCAAATTTCTTCTTCTGTAATAACATCGCCGATTAGTGACGGGCTGTAAATATCTTCAATTACTGCACCTTCAGCACCAGCAGCCATTGCCAATTGGTTTCCTTGTGTATTATTGAAGAATGAAAATGGTACCCAAGGCTTTTTCTTTAGCTCAACTGCACCAGTAAATGTTAGATGATCACGTAATTTTACGATCAGGTCCATCGGTGACAGCATTTTTCCTGTTCCTGTTGCCGGACACATATTTGTACAACGTCCACACTCTACGCAAGCATACAGATCAAGCATTTGCTTTTGCGTGAAATCATGAATTTTCCCGACTCCAAGCGGCGGCATACTTTCCTCATCTTCCGCTTCTTCCAATGCGGCAAAATCGATTGGACGCAATGTCCCAATACGGTCTTGACGGTTGTAATAAACGTTGAAAATCGATGTAATTAAGTGGAAGTGCTTACCTTGCGGGATATAAACAAGGAATGCTAGTAACGCCAACAAGTGTGCCCACCACATAACGAAGAACATACCAGCAGCAATCGTCGGATCCATCCATTGGAATACCCAGGCAACTGCAGAAGCTACTGGTTCTGATCCTGTTAAACCGTGATCATGCCAAATTAAGTAAAAGCCATTGCCAAATAATGTAGCAAACATTAAAATAGCTAAAAACATATAAACTAAACCATTTTTAAAACCTTGCTTTAAACGTGCAAGTTTCTCCATATAACGACGGTAAAATGCAACCGCTACCGCGATTAAGATCGTTAGTACAACAAGTTCCTGTGTAAATGTAAATACCGGGTACAGACCACCTAGCGGAAGATGTGATCCCGGTGCGAGCCCTTTCCAGATTAAATCGATAGCCCCAAATTGAACCATTAAAAATCCGTAGAAAAACAGAACGTGTACAAGTCCCATCTTCTTATCTTTTAATAGTTTTGATTGACCAAATACTTTCTCAACGATATCTTCTATGCGTTCAGAAAATTTATGATTGAACTCTTCTTTACGACCAAGTTGAATATAGTCATAACGTGTTTTTAATAAATATGCGAATAACCCTAGCGCATAAAGTAACACGGCGATGAATGCAATCCAGTTAATAATTAAAAATGTATTCATTGTTTTCCCCCCTGGAATACGAAGTTTTTACCCCTTTGTTTATCCAATTCACCCCGATAAACTATATGAATCTATAAACCCATTGTAGTTATGAATGAGCATTCAGTCAACAAATTTCGTCATTAATTCTGAAAATTAAATCAAAATATAAAAAATGCTAGTTAGACGAATATCCCGTCTTAACTAGCATTTTTCGTTTATTTAAATACGTCCCCACTACGGATATATTCGACATCCTGGATTGATAATCGGTAGTTTACAACACGTGCTGCAGCAAATAAATAATCCGATAATCGGTTTAAATATTTCTGAACAACCAGTGAAACATCTTCAATTTCCTTCATTAAAGAAACTGTTTCACGTTCCGCTCGACGGGCAACCGTGCGAGCGATATGCAGAGTCGCAGCTGCCGGCGATCCGCCTGGTAAAATGAAACGTTTTAATGGCGGTGCCTCTTCGGAAAGTGCATCGATACGCTTTTCCAAAACAGCGATCGGTTCTTCCGTAAGTTTGTAATGACGTTCTTTCATGACATTTGCCAAGTCCCCGCCGCCATCAAACAATTCATGTTGAATCGCAGTTAAATCTTCAATCAGATCTTTGAATTTTTCCTGGTCCAATTCACTGACAGCTTTCCCGATAAATGAATTCAGCTCATCAATTGTCCCATATGCTTCAACGCGCAGATGGTCTTTATCAACACGTCCTCCAATAATGCTTGTCTTACCTGTATCGCCTGATTTTGTATATAATTTCATCAATCATCACCCTTTCGATTTAATATAATTTCTAGGTTTTTCGAAAATTCCCTTTAGACTTATTTCTTCAGCCAACTTTACTTATTATAATGTTGCTTATATTTCTTTATTGCTTCGATCGTTACTTCGAAAACAGCCCGGCCGATCAGTTTGCCGATGTCTGTAATAGGTCCTGCATACGGCATTTCATCCCCTTGTTGGGTTGCGGCTATCAGTAGACTGTCGGTTGCGGTACTAGTTGCAATTGTATTTGTCACGGAATCTTTAATTTGCTGATCTGCCATTGCTTTCGTTTTGGCTTCAGTTGCCGTAATCATCGCCTGAATAAACGCTTCATCTGTCAGTTTACCATTAATGATGACCCATGTATTAATCGTACCGATATGCGGCTCATCTTCCCGTAAATATGTTTTCGTAACATCAACACTGTTACCTACCCCTGCCGTTACCATAACAAGAATTTCTGTATCATCTTTCACGAAGTACCGTATGACTCCGCAGCTTGTTTCCACTGCGGTCAGCATAACGACCGTATTCGTTGGAGAAAACTTACGCGATTTTAAAAACTGCTCCGTTTCCTCTTTTACATTATAAATATCGTATTCCGGAGCAATGGAACGATTAAGTAATGTATCGTACCAGCCTATGCCGGCATTATGCACAGCAGAAGAAATTACTTTCAGCGGTGCCTTGGCCTGATATTCGATATAGTCTTCTGTTATATGAAACTGGTCCATCTCGATTGTCGCTGCTTTTCGTTCCATTTCATTCGTTGGCAGCATCGTAATTTGCGGTTTCGGCAGCTCGGGGTGAGGATATGTTGCAATCCGTGCCTGATACACATCGGCAATCTGTTCTTGCAACACTACTTCATGCGGCTCGCCAAATGCCCGTACTTCACCATTTTCCAACAGCAGGAGTTCATCACAATAAAGCGAGGCCAGGTTAATATCATGGAAAATCGAGACTACCGTCAGCCCTTGCATCTCAACTTGCATACGAATCATATCAAGTATCTGTTTTTGATGGGCAATATCCAAATGGTTTGTCGGTTCATCCAGTAGAAGCAGCTCCGAATTTTGTGCAAGTGCCTGGGCAATAAATACCCGTTGCTGCTCGCCTCCCGATAAAAACTCCAAGTACTGATTTTTATACTGCGACACACCTGTACTTTCCATTGCCAGTTGGACTGTCTTTTCGTCTTCTTCAGTCCAGGAAGAAAAGAAACCGCTTTGGTGGGGGTAACGCCCTAATGAAACCGCATCATATACACTGTTTGTAAATGCACTTGCATTTAATTGAGGCAGAACGGCCATCTTTTTCGCCAATTGCTTATTATCATAGCTTTTAAGCGGTTTTTCTTCGATAAAAATGTCACCTGTTTCAGGCTTCATTACACCGCTGATCATTTTCAGTAATGTCGATTTACCGCTGCCGTTCGGACCAAGAATCCCGAGAATTCTCCCTTTTTCCACGTGAAACGTCACATTTTTTATAATCGTTTTGCCGTCGTAACCACCAGATAAATTATTTACTTTTAACATTATGCAACAACCTTTCTACGTTGCTTGAAGAAAATATAAGCGAAGACAGGCGCGCCAATAAAGGAAGTAATAACACCAATCGGCAGTTCGATCGGAGCAATAATTGTACGCGATACTAGGTCACAAATGACGAGCAGGCTTGCACCGTTCAAAAACGACAATGTCAATAAATGTCGATGATCTGCTCCAATCAGCAGTCGAATCATATGCGGTACGACTAACCCGACAAATCCGATTGTGCCGGATGCCGCAACTGCTGCTCCTGTTAAAATGGAACCGCCCGCCAAAATCATATATTTGCTGCGCTTCACATTTACACCTAAATATTGGGCACGCTCTTCCCCGTAAATCATCGCATTCAGTTCACGGCGAGTCAGCCAAATTAGCGCCGTACCGATCGACATAAACGGCAGCACCATCTGGACATATGGCCATCCCCGCATCGAAACACTGCCTAAAAGCCAGCCGATGATTTCCCGAAGCTGTTCACCAGTAAGTGCGACCATTAAGGAAATGCAGGAACCTAAAAATGAGCTGAAAATAATCCCCGTTAAAATCAGTGTTTCCATTTTCATCGAACGGTCAACTAATCTTGCAAACGTCAGGACAATGATCATCGTACACGCGGCTCCAGCCATACTGAATACAGGCAATGTAAAAACACCGAGCACTGGTATGGAAATCCCTAAAAAGATGGTCATAACCGCACCTACCGAGGCACCAGATGAAATCCCCAATGTATACGGATCTGCCAAAGGGTTTTTAAGTAACCCTTGAAATGCGGCTCCGGCTATTGCTAATGATGCTCCGATTAATGCGGCTAAAATGACACGGGGCATTCGGATTTTCCACAAAATACTGTATGCAACCGGATCAGTCGTTTTATCCCAAAGTGTTGAAAACGGGATATTTACCGATCCGAATGAAATGCCGATCCATATACTGCTTAAAAGCAATCCAATCGATAGTACATAGGCGATTGAATATTTTTTATTCATTAAATACCTCTGGATAAATCGCCGCACCTATCGATTCAATGCCTTCCACAATACGAGGACCTTGTCGGCTTGTCGTATCGCCATCGACTAACTTCACATTGCCGTTTTTCACTGCATCCATTTCGGCATACGCATCATTTTTCTCGATTGCCGCCATATCGCTTTCATACGTCACTAAAATGACATCCGGATTGCTGTTTACAAATTGTTCAGAGCTGTACATCGGCCAACCTAGTTCCGGGACAGCATTTTCTACGTTTAACACGTCCAGCATTTCACTGATAAATGTCTCTTCACCTGCTGCATAAAGATCCGGGTCTGTTCCGACTACGATGAACACAGATTTTTCTTCCAGGTCTGCTACTTTCACTTCAATTTCTTCGATTCCTTCTTTGATGGAGGAAATCATTTCTTTTGCTTCTTGTTCTTTATTTGTCAGCTGCCCGATCTGTTCAATCGTTTCGTACGTTTCTTCAAATGTTTTTGCATCTTTTACAACATATACAGGAATACCTACTGATTCAAGCTGCGCAATTGCCTGTTCATTGAAGCTGTACATTCCGGATTCATGTGCTAAAACTAAATCCGGTTGCAGACCGATTATCTGTTCTAAATTGAACTCCATGCCGCCAACCGATTCTTTTGTCAATGCTTCTTCAGGATATGTATCATTGTCGTTTACAGCGATAATTTCATCATTTAATCCTAAGCCGAATAATATTTCCGTATTCGATGGAGTTAATGTAATGATACGTTGCGGTGCTTTTTCAAGTGTAATTTCTTTGTCCAAAGCATCTGTTAACGTTATCGGGTATTGTGCTTTTTCTGTTACTTCCGCCATATCGTTTGCCGTTTGTTCATCCGTTGCTTTTTCCGAATTACATGCAGTCAATGTTACTGTCAGTAATGCTGCGGAAGAAAGCAGTTGCCATTTTTTCAAAATAAAAACCTCCTGAGATCTCGTTGTATAATTTTCTACAAAAATAAAAAGCTCCCTACTAGAAACGAAGGAAGCTTTACGCATGCAAATAAAATTCAACAAAAAGAATTTATCCGCCACATCCTATCCTCGTAGGTTTAATTTAGGGCATTATAAAGGCAGGTCTCCTGGCTTATGCATAAACGTTGAAGAGCGCCTTCCCGAAAGTTTTTCAGTGGCATATTGCTCTCAACTAGCAATTACAGTGGCGGGACCGCATCGGATTTGAACCGATTTCCCTTTTACTCCTTACTCAATTCATTATCGAGTAAGAACCTTTATCGTCCATATATAATTAATAGCTCTATTATAGCGGATATTTTGAAAAAAGTATGCTCATTCGTTAAAATTTCAGACAATTCGTTTAAATTTGTAGAAGTCGCAGATAATAGAACTGTTTATTTTTTCTCTTTCAAGTTTCTTTCAATTGCCGTTTCAGCTAAGCGTTTAATTGTAATATCATCCATTGGCGGATTGTGCAAACCTGCGCGTACATCACGGTAATAGCGTTGAAGCGGGTTGGATCTTTGCAGGCTTTTCGCCCCAACTAGACGCATCGCTTTATCAACCACTTCGATTGCTGTATTTGTCACTACATGTTTTGCAATATTGATTTCATTCACTAATGTCGCCTTTTTAATCGGATCATTATAAAGCCCTGCGACACCGTAAATTGTAAAGCGTGCTTTCGTCAACGCCAAATCCATTTCCCCAATCAGTGATTGCACATTTGGCAGCTGCGCAATTGTTCCTTGAATACTGTTCGGAGAGTGACTGTTCGCAAAGTCTACCGCGTAATCGCGTGCTGCCTGCGCAATCCCTAAATAAGTCGCCGGGATGAGCAGCAGCCAGCCGTTCAGCTTAAATCCGGTTGAATAGTTCGGGATTTCCACCAAGTTTGTTTGATCAACACGTACATTATCGAGCACTAAATCATCGCTTCCCGTACCGCGCATTGATGCTACATCCCATGTATTTTCGACCGATACCCCTTCAGACGTTTTCGGAACAAGGAAAAATCCTAACTGGCCTTCATCTTCAATCCATGCCGATACTAAAAAATAATCGAGGTCTGGTGCACCGCTCGTATAGTTTTTACGTCCATTAATTACATAGGAATCACCATCTCGTTTTGCGGAAGTTCCCGGACGTCCTCCTCGCACAGGGCTTCCCATTGCAAACTCACTTACCGCACGATTAACTGTCGCGCCATTTGCGATCTGTTCGCCAAACCAGTCGAGCTTTTGTTTATCCCAGTAACGATTTTCAAAAATCTCGCCCACATTTTGAATGGTCCATGAAACAGCCAGCCCCGTGCTTCCGCAATAGCTCGCCAAAGTTTCCTGCAGTAGCAGCGCATCATACACTGTGAATCCATCTCCGCCATATTCCTGTGGCAATGTTATTTTTGTATAGCCGATTTCTCTCAGCTTCCGGAAATTTTCAAATGGAAATGTCGCTTGTTCATCTGTTTGCCGAGCATGTTCTTTCACGCTCTCTGATATAGTTTCAAGCTTTTTCAGCCATTGTTGCTGCTTGTCGGTTTGTATAAATAGTTCCTTGCTCATGAAAAGCACCACCTCATATTTATTGTCCTGTATTATAGAAGTTAAATTTAATAGTACGTTTCGGAAAATTACAAGTCAATAGATATCCCCAGTTCCTTTATAGGGATTAGATTCAATTTACTGTTTTAGAAAATGAATGATTGGCGTTGGGAAAGTGGAAGGTTTGCGGTAGAAAGTAGAACATTTTTACAGCAATGTAGAGTGTTACGATATTAAAGGAGAACTTTCACCCCCGTAAGTAGAACAAATCGCTCGTAAAGTGGAAACACCTCAAAAAAGCACCCTATACGAAATAGAGTGCTTGAAATAGTATATTACATTTTTTCTGGTGCGCTTACGCCGATTAGTTTCAGTGCATTCGCTAATGTTGTTTTTACTGCTGTGATTAATGCTAAACGAGCTTCTGTCAGCTCTTTGTTATCCGGGTTCAATACTTTTTCTGCATTGTAGAAACTATGGAATGCAGCTGCCAAGTCTTGAATATAGTTTGCGATACGGTGTGGTGTGCGGTGTTTCGCTGCATCTGCCACGATTTGCGGGAATGCGCCTACTTTTTTAAGCACATCTTCTTCTTTTTCTGCTACTAACAAGTTCAGGTTTTCCAATGATGCTTCGAACCCTTGCTCGTTTGCAGCACGTAAAATTGATGAAATACGTGCATGTGCATACTGTGCGTAATAAACCGGGTTTTCGTTCGATTGTGATACCGCTAAGTCTAAATCGAAGTCCATATGTGAATCCCCTGCTGTTTTAACGAAGAAATAACGTACAGCATCCAAGCCTACTTCTTCCACTAATTCACGCATCGTTACAGCATTACCTGTACGTTTACTCATCTTGAATTTCTCGCCGTTTTTATAAAGCTGAACCATCTGGATAATATCTACTTCCAATGTACCGCGGTCATAGCCAAGTGCTTCGATCGCCGCTTTCATACGTGGAATATAGCCGTGGTGGTCAGCACCCCAAATATTGATCAGCTTATCAAAGCCACGACGTAATTTATCTTCATGGTAAGCAATATCCGGAGTTAAATATGTGTAAGAACCATCATTTTTAATTAATACGCGGTCTTTATCATCACCGAATGTTGTTGAACGGAACCAAGTCGCGCCTTCTTCATCGAATACATGACCATTTGCTTTTAATTTGTCTAATGCTACATCAATTTTGCCGTTTTCATATAAAGATGTTTCTGAATACCAAACATCAAATTCAACACGGAAGTTTTTAAGGTCATTTTGCAGTTTTGCCAATTCCAGTTTCAAGCCGTGCTCACGGAAAAATTTAAAGCGTTCTTCATCAGACTTGTCCAAAATTGTAGCACCGAATTCTTCAGCCAGCTTACTTGCGATACCGATAATATCAGGACCGTGGTATCCGTCTTCCGGCATTTCCGCATCCATTCCTAATGCTTGCTTATAACGTGCTTCCAAAGAATACGCCAAGTTATTAATTTGGTTACCGGCATCATTAATATAATATTCACGTGATACATCAAAACCAGCAAAATCCAATACATTACATAATGAATCACCTACAGATGCACCGCGCGCATGGCCTAAATGCAAGTCACCAGTCGGGTTAGCTGAAACGAACTCGACCTGTACTTTTTCTCCTGCACCTGCAGTTGAACGACCATAGTTTTCACCTTGTTCAAAAGTCGCTGTAACAACACTTGCCAGGAAGTCTTTACGAACAGTAATATTCATGAAACCTGGTCCGGCAATTTCGATTTTCTCGATGTCTGTGCCTTCAGTCGTTAAATGTTCTAAAATTGCTTCTGCAATTGCACGTGGCGGTTTCTTTGCCAGTTTAGTTAATTGCATCGCGATATTTGTTGCGAAGTCACCATTTGCTTTATCTTTTGGTGTTTCTAAATGAATGTTGATTTCTGTGCCCGCTTCTACTAGGCCTGCTTGATCGATTGCCGCTTTTAACGCCGTTTTAATCGACTGCTGTAATTGTTCTACTGCGTTCATCGTTATACCTCCGTAAATTCAATGTCTAATTTGTAATGGCCAACAGAATTGCCACTTATGATAAGGTCATATTGCGTTTTAAATTGCCCTGACACTTTTTCGCTTTGTACTACTTCAATGGCTAACTGGTGTGTATCTGTAACAAGAGGTAATGAGCCGAATTGACTTTCATAATGTCCATTCTCGCGTAAGTCCGGATTTAAAGGCAAACGCATATTCACTCCGCCTTTTCGCATAATAAACGAATTTGATTCATTAAGCTTGATCGTCGTTTGAATTTGCATATCCTCTTGAACTTCCTCATAGCGCAAATAATGACTGTTCCCTTTTTCTATACAACTGCCTTCAAGCCACATTTCATATTGTTCAAGCTCGCCCTCGGTTGGAATGATGGAGGAAACTAGTTTGATTTTGACTGTTTTCCCGCGCTCGTTCGCCATAGCAGTCAGCTCCTATACATATATTTCTATAACCTTTTTATTATAGGATAAGTAACTATCTTTAAGCAACAATGAACTTAATTTTGCGCTTACTCGTTCAATCAACTTGATTTGAACGATTTTTATTTGATTCCTCTATTTTTATAGTAATTTTCGTTCAAAACTGTAATGATTAGTGGATAAAGGAGCTTATTATGTTAATCGAAATATTATCTTACTTCTCTATATTATTTACGTTTACACTTTTAATTTATTGGCCATTTATCAATCATTTTAAACAAACACCGTTCATCCATCGTACACGTCCTTATGTAATCGGAATGAAATTTGGTATAACAGGTCTCATTTTGACATTCTCGGCTGTTCAGCTTACGAATGATTTCATGATGTACATTCAATATATTCCGGTGTTATACAGTGGCTTACTAGGCGGGTCATTTGCTATTTTAATCAGTGGTCTAATTATAGGAATCGGACTTTTTTTCCTTCCATATTTGGCATTGGTACCAATGATTCTCAATATTAATTTCTTTGTTGTTGTTGTGACGTTATTCTTTGTCACAAGAAAATATGAAATGACGAATAAGAATATATTTCTATTTTTCTGGGTATGTTTTATCGAAACATTTGTCGCATTATTTCTTGGGCTTTGCTTCCAGACAAAAAGCTTTGAATACTTATTGCTCTACGGTATATTTACGATTTTTTCATTTTATTTCATCTATATTGTCATTCGCCAAATAAAGCGTGCCAATGATACGGTAAAACAGACGACTCATTTGAAAAGGATCGATTTTTTGACGCAGTTGCCGAACAATAATGAAAATGAAAAACATATACAATACTTGATAAAAAAGAAATCCCCTTTCAATTTATTGCTCGTGGATATTCGGAATTTTAAAACGCTTAATTTACAGTATGGTTTTTCTACAGGTGATCTTGTCATTAAACAACTTGCCCAACACTTGATGGAATATGCGAAAAAAAATGAGGCTTATGTCGGCCGACTCGGCGGTGAGGAATTTCTTATCGTTTTAAAGGATGTACCTCCTGCTGTTGCAATTGTAGAGGCGAATAATTTAATTACTACGATTGCCCAACAACCGTTCGAAGTATCCGCAGATTTATCCATACATATTTCCGTCACGGTAGGAATAAGTTCCTATCCAGCTAACGGACAAACATCTTCGGAGCTTCTTGAAAATTTAGTGATAGCAAAACAACAGGCAAAAACAAAACTATCTTCTTATTTCCATATAAATAATCTAAAATAATGGGTATTAATAATTACGAAGGTGGGGGATGCCATGTTTTTTGAGCTGACAATCAACTTTTCGATTTTATTTTGCTTCACAATTCTAATTTTCTGGCCTTTCATTCAATATGAAGATAATCCTTTTATCCATAAATATAAGTCGATCATTGTTGGTGTGACTTTCGGGTTCGCTGCCTTTATCTTGACTGCATTGGCTACTCCGTATGCTCACGGAATGTTAATAAACAACCGGATTATTTTTGTGCTTTTCAGTGGTTTGCTTGGGGGACCTGTTGCTATTGTCATTACTGGCTTTTTCATTGCAATGAGTCGGTTTGTTTTATTGTACACAACAATATTATCATTCGTAATAATGCTGAATACTTTACTCGTGACATTAATTGCGTCCTTTATAGCGTTTAAACGTCCGATAACGTATCAAAATATCCCTATCTATTTTTTTATCATAACGATCGAACACCTCATCATTCTTATTATTTTTGACCGTTTTGCAGTAAATGGACTGTCTTATTTAATTCTTTATTTCATCGTTTCGGTTCTCACTTTTTATGCTGTCCGAAAAATCTTAATGCAGCTTGAAGATAAAAATAAACAAATTAAACAAATCTATGCATTAAGAAAAACGGATTTGCTCACACAGCTGCCAAATAATATAGCGATTGAGCAAAAGTTATTTTCCTATGTAAACGCAAAAATACCTTTTGAGCTGCTTCATATTGATATTCGGCAGTTTCGGGAAATGAATTATATGTATCACTATAAAGCCGGCGATGAAGTGCTCGTACAAATTTCAAAAATGCTGAAAGACCAGCTGCCGGAAAATGCGCATATTGGGCGTATTGATAGTGATGAGTTTTACGTAGTACTGCCGGAAATGGCTCCTGCAGAAGCAATTACTTTAGCCTATTCAATTAATAAATCTGTACAGCAGCTCACTTTTGAAGACTACCCTTCCAATCAACTGACTCTTGCAATTGGCATTTGCTCCTATCCGCAAAATGGACAGACCGTCAAAGAACTTTACCGCTTATCAAATGACGCTTTATTGAATGCAAAACAGCAGGCAAATATTCAGATCTGCCATTATAACCAGATTAAGCATCGAAAATGAAATGGTGTGTTAAAAGTCAAAAGCTTATAACACACTGTTTTCTCCATTCAAAAACCTAATATTCCCTCTTTATAAAGTCATTTGCATTTCTTCTAGAATTTCAGGCACCATATGAATCCTTAATATCCGTGATTTACCTTTTATTTAACAATTACATATCTTTACTGTTACATTCCACTACTTATATGAAAGAAGGGTATATAATAACAGCATATTTTTTTAGAGGTGTTTATTGATGAAAAAACGGATAACGTGGGTGGATATTACGAAAGGATTCTTAATGATCCTTGTCGTTATCGGGCATTATCCAGGAGAGCTCGAATTTCCACTTGCGAAATATATTTACTGGTTCCATATGCCAGCCTTTTTCATATTAAGCGGTTTATTCTTTAAGCCGGTTTTAGAAAAAAAGGATATAAAGCTGACGGTTTACAAACGGTTCATGCAATTAATCTTCCCTTACCTATTTTTCCTTACGAGTATTACACTGGTCCGTTATGGAATGGAGATTTCTTCAGGCAATTTAGATATACAATGGTATCTTAATGACTTATGGACAATTGCAGTGGGAGGGCGCTTTATTCGTGGAGCATATGGTGTTTTCTGGTTTGTAACAACATTGTTCTTCACATATTTATTATTCATGTGGTTGACGACCTACTTCAGCCGGATGAAACAGTTTATTATTTTAGGACTCTTTTATGTTCTAGCACATTTTGAGAGTATCATCGCAATGGACGTTATTAGCGGCAAGCCATCCGAAGCGGCGCAATCGATTCCAATGATTTGGAACATTGATGTGGCACTGATGGCAATCGTCTATTTTGCAATCGGGTATTATTTTAAAGAATTGTGGATGGATGTTTCCAAAAGGTGGTTGGGTACTGCCGTGTTCGTGAGTGCGATAGCGGTATTACTCGAAAACTTCAATATTATTGAGTATCGACTGAGCATGAAGTTCTTACGTTATGACCATTTGATATTGGATTTAATCATTCCTATATCTTTTACAATTGTCTTAATAGGATGCTTCCAGTTGCTCGCAGTAAAACTGTCGCTAAACTGGCTGCAGAAAATAGAAAATCACTCGCTTACTATTATGTATCTTCATATTTTTGCGGATATTATTTTAAACGATTATTTCACGTACGGGCTAATTGGTTATACGATGATTGGGATATTCATTCCTATCATTGTTTCAATTTTAATAAAAAAATGGATTCCGTACGGGACAATTTTGCTTGGCGGGTTTTCAATCAAGAAAAAAAGGACCCCAATATCGACGTAAAAAAACGAATGTGGGTATAACCCAAAAATGGTATTTTTCTCAAAGAGAAAAATACCATTTTTTTGCGGAGCATTAAAATTGATTTCCATTTCGGGACGCTTTCCGCGGGCACGGCCTGAGCCTGTAGTCTCAGGCGTCGTGCTGTTCCCGCAGGAAGCTTTGCTTGTAGCGAAAGGCGTAGCCGTCAGCTACACTCGCCCTTCATTCCAATCAATTTTAAAATAGCATCTGTTTCTAAATTAGAATTTTCTTTATTAAATGATATTTATGCTCTTATCCTAACCCTTATAATAATTTATTTTATTTCGAGCGAAGCTGATTGACCCAAACTTTATACCCTTTCCCATTTACATGGAGCCCGTCTTCTGTATATTGCTTATCCAGTTGTCCGTTTTTATCAACGAAACTTGAGTGCAGATCGATATACTCAATGCCTTTATCTTCTGCGATCCGTTGTAGAATAACATTAAACCGCTTCACTTGATCATTTGTCACTTCATTTCCGAACAACCTGTTATTCACAGGCAGAATTGATTGTATCGCGATTTTTGTATCTTTTCCTTTAAACGAATCCACAATTTTCTCGACATTACGTTTATATACATCGTCTTCTGTTTTGTAGCGGAGATCATTGACACCGATCATTAAATAAGCCTCTTTTGGGTTGCGGTCCACCACTTCCTGAATCCGTTTTAATACCCCTCCTGTCCAATCATTCCGGATTCCTCGATTCAGCACAACTTCATCTGGAAAGTATTCCTGGAATTCTCCGTAATCGGTAATACTATCACCCATGAACACTTTATCTGCATTACTAATGGATGAATTTTCAAAGACGCTTTTTTTCGTATAGTAATAAGCAGAATCCGTTTTAGGAGATGGCGTTGACTGCATTTTTGCTTTTACAAACTCAATTCCTCCGATATTTTTCAATACATAACCTCCTGTTCCTAATAGCACTACATTGAATAACAATGAAATAATTAATAAAATATTACCCTTTCCCAACATAAACACTCCTATTTCTAACTTGCCCCTTGATTCAAATCTATGTAATAGTCTCAGTTTATTTAAAGCGATGATGCTTCCTTATTGTGGGATGCTTCGAAATCCACAAATCGACCAATTCATTTGTCACAGCAGCATACTAATCTTTACCCCATTAAATTTAAGCTGTAACATGGTGTATTTTCGAACTTATGTATTTATTTACCTCTACTAAATCAAATAAAAAAGGCACTCAGTCGAGTACCTTTTCTTAAACATTAGCGGATATCTAATTCTCCTACTTCACCCAGCCTAAAATCATTTCGCGAATTAATTTTGCAGCAGTATTTACTGTAATTTCTGAGTGATCATAAATTGGTGCAACTTCAACCAGGTCAAAGCCGACAACATTTACTTCAGAGCGTGCAATTTCATGAATTGATGCTAATAATTCCTTCGGTGTAATACCGCCAGCATCGACAGTGCCTGTCCCAGGTGCATGTGCAGGATCCAATACATCAATATCGATTGTTACATAGACATTGCGTCCTTTTAATTTAGGCAGCACTTGCTTTAACGGCTCGAATACTTCAAACAATGAAATATGCATACCGTTTTCTTTTGCCCATTGCAGCTCTTCTTTTAAGCCTGAACGAATTCCGAATGAATAAACATTTTCCGGTCCGATTGTATCTGCAATTTTACGAATTGGTGTGGCATGTGAGTACTGCTCTCCTTCGTAATCCGTACGTAAATCTGTATGTGCATCAAAGTGGATGATTGCTAAATCTTCGTACTTTTCATAGACTGCTTCCATTACAGGCAGTGATACTAAGTGCTCTCCGCCCATTCCTACAGGTACTTTATCGTCAGCCAGTACTTGACGGACAAACGTCTTAATTTCTGCTAATGATTTTTCCGGAT
This sequence comes from Solibacillus sp. FSL W7-1324, assembly GCF_038008025.1. NCBI lineage: Bacteria > Bacillati > Bacillota > Bacilli > Caryophanales > Caryophanaceae > Solibacillus > Solibacillus sp. FSL W7-1324. Next base: position 546,489 of record NZ_JBBOYH010000001.1, on the reverse strand, counting down.
TACCGAAAGGCAACGGAATATCCCCTGCATCAAAAAACGGTACATCTGCAAGCTCACGATCTAAATAAAAACTGTATTCTTCTAAACCAACCGATACTTCACGAATTCGGGCCGGACCAAAACGTTGACCTGGACGGTAACTTACTGTCCAGTCCATTGGCATGCCGTATAAAACAGCTTTACTTTCTTCATAGTTTTGGTGGCTTTTAATAAACATATTTCCTGCGTAAGTTTCATCAAATCTCATTTACAGTCACCTATACCTTTCTCTATTTTAAATTGCGTATTATAAATCGATTTCTTAATTTAGAATGCATAGCGATAGAAGATTTTGCTCATACTAAATCTAACATATGAAACTTTTGATTCGCTATTTTCGTATAATTAAGTGCAACTGACATAATTCGACATTATGGATTGCTTTTGTAATAGCTGCATATACGACTAAATTCGTAATATGCGCTACGAAAAAGTATAGTTGTTTTCATTAAAAGTGCAATAGAATTTTCATTACTTTTTGTAATTCATTAAATTTATATTGCCCTCTATTAAATAAGAAATGAGGTGGAAAAACTTGAAAAGACAGCAATATAAAAAACGAAAAAAGCGAAAAAATTTCGTGAAAAAAATCGGACTCTTTATGATTGCCCTTTTATGTTTTTTCGCTGTTATGTTCCTATCATTACGTATATATGCACAAGTTGCCGGAGCACCGCCACTTACCGTTCCGAAAGCTTCAATTTTTCTAGATAGCAACCATAATCAGATAGGTGACTATTTTACAAAGGAACGCCGTTATTGGACAGACCTTGATGAAATTTCACCTTACTTAATCGATGCTACTGTTGCGGTAGAAGATAAAGATTTCTTCGAGCATAGCGGTTTTGACTTTTCCCGGATTGCAGGTGCCGTATTGGCGGATATTAAAGCCGGTGGTAAAGTTCAAGGTGCCAGTACACTGACCCAGCAATATGCACGGAATTTATATTTATCCCATGAAAAGACATGGAACCGGAAGTTAAATGAAGCCCTTTTTGCATATCGGTTGGAGTTATTTTACTCAAAAGAAGAAATTTTAGAAGGCTATTTAAATACGGTTTATTACGGACACGGTATGTACGGTGCTGAAGCAGCAAGCCGTTACTTCTACGGTAAATCCGCGAAGGACCTGACATTGGCCGAAGCTTCGATGCTTGCGGGCGTACCAAAAGGACCGACGTATTATTCGCCGCTTAATAACTTGGAAAAGGCAACAAATCGCCAGCAAGTAATATTACGGTTAATGAAAGATCAAGGGAAAATTACAGAGGATGAAAAAACTCGTGCCACTTCAGAACAGGTTGCCCTAAAAAGTGATGAATGGATTGCGACAAAATCAATTGCTCCCTATTTCCTGGATGTTGTCTGGGAAGAAGCAAGCGATATTTTAGAAGAGAAAAACCTGAGTATTAGCGAAGGTGGCTGGACGATTCAAACAACACTCAACCAGGCACATCAACGCGCAGCAGAAAATGCAATCAAGACGAATATGCCGAACAATGATTTACAAGTTGGTTTTGTAAGCATGGAAGCTGATACTGGCTTTGTAACAGCACTTGTCGGCGGGCGTGATTACGGTGTAAGTTCATTTAACCGTGTTGCATTAGGTAACCGTCAGCCGGGTTCTGCCATTAAGCCGATACTGTATGCTGCGGCACTGGAAAAGGACTTTAATCCGATGTCCTTCCTGGATGTGAGTGAAACAACCTTTACGTATGATAATGGACGAGCAACTTATACACCGCAAAACGTCAATAAAAAATATGCTGATCATGAGCTTTCGATGGCGCAGGCATTGGCGATTTCCGACAATATTTATGCGGTAAAAGCACTAGAAAACATCGGCTACCGGTCTTTCCGCGATGTTCAGAAACGTTTCGGGCTCAACTATTCCGAAAAAGATGTACCGTCCATTGCACTCGGAACTGCAGAAAACTCGCTGTATGATTTAACAAACGCCTACAATATCATTGCTGCAGGCGGAGAAAAACGACAGCCGACAACTGTATTGTCCATTACCGATGCAAAAGGAAAGGTCGTTTACAAATATAAGCCACCTGAAAAAGAACAAGTCATTTCCAAACAGGATGCATTCATCCTAACGCAAATGATGACAGGTATGTTCGACCCTGTATTCAGTGATTATTCTCCGGCAACCGGTTTATCATTGCGTGCACGTATGAGTCACACATATGCAGCCAAATCGGGAACGACAAACAGTGACCAATGGATGATTGGCTTCACACCAAGCTTAACAGCAGGTGTGTGGAATGGCTATGACCAAGGTAAAACATTATCTGTCCAGGCAGATATGGCCGCATCCAAGCAAGTATGGATTGATTTCATGGAAACAGCACTTGATGGTAAGGCGAATGAAACATTCACAATGCCGAGTGGTGTAGAACCAGTAACTGTCGACATCCGTACAGGTAAACTGGCGCACGAGTCATGTTCTACCCAGCGCGTTGTTTATATGAAAACCGAAGATGTACCAAAAGAATCTTGTGCATCATTTGATCTGTTCAATCAGGATTCATGGGGCAATTTCTTTGAATCATTACCGTTTGAAGCATTACGTAACTTCTGGGAATAAATTTAATTAAAAAAGCTCTTTCGTATCCGGTTCAAGTCCGTGACACGAAAGAGCTTTTCTATTGTGGTCATGAAAGGTTGAGAACCATGGGGCATTCGGCTTGGGAAAGTTCAAATGCCGCATACTGCTCAACCTGTTTCATATCCCACATGTCCTAGCCTACTATTTCGCAAGCTTTAAATTCAGTTTACTTTCTTTTAGAACCAGTTTCAACCACGGATTTTTGTAGTTTTTGAAATGTCACATATTGTTCACTGAATTGTGTAATATTTCTTATAAAATATAGATTCCGTTAAAGAACCCAGTATTATGCTAAATCCTGTCTTAATTTTTCTTCACTGTTGTTCCACATTTCTTCATTATGGCTTTTTAGGAAGTCGGCCAATATTTTCTTTGAAGCTTCATCCATATGGTCGACAATAATGTGGCGCTTCATCGATTTATCCATTTTGTTCACATGGTCTGCCAAAATTTTATAGCCACGGCGTTTCTCACGGTTTACGACCATTTCACATGCCGTTACACCGGCAAAATAGGCACCGGATTCTTTATGGTCAATTGTTACCCAAACAAGCCAGTAATCTTTTCCGCCTGCTGAGTCTTCACGGTTCATCGTAAACTTAATGCCGCGCTCTACTTCACTTTTCGCATGCATTGCTCCGATATCGACAACTGCTGTTCCTTCCGCGACATCGACAATGACCGGCGAAACGTTTTCCAATGAAAGTGAACCAATACCGAATCCTTTATGCCCATCGGTAGGATCATTTTTTATTATCGTAAAACCCATTTTTGGTTTCGATTTTTCTTCATTTGCCATTGTAAATCCCTCCAAATACGCTAATATAAATACTATACACTATATTTTAACTAGGAGGCGACTATATGCCAATCGTTACAATTAAAATGGTTGAAGGCCGTACAGATGAACAAAAACGTGCACTCGTTGAAGAAGTGACACAAGCTGTTTCTAAAACAGTAGACGCACCAGTAGAAAATGTATCAATCATTATTGAAGAAATGTCTAAAAACCACTTTGCAAAAGGTGGCGTACGCTACAGCGACCAGTAATGGTTGGGCAGCGCTGAATTTCAGTTAATAAATAAATACGAAACACCTCACTTTTCTCCAGGGATAAGTGAGGTGTTTTTTTGAAGTTGATGCTGTAATTAATCAGAGTTTTCCCGCCTATTTCACCAAGGGGTCTCCTGCTCATATTAAATTTCATCAATCAGCTGTTTAATTTCGTTGCGCAATTCTACTGGAATCCGCTCGTCTGTAAATAGCTCTTCGGGATAATACACTTTATGGTCCACTTTGATGCGACCGGCAATTGCTTCAACGATTTGGCTTTCCTCCGATAGTTCACGCTGCTTTCCGTCCTGCATTAGCAGATAAATCGGCTTTTTCGTCCCTTCAATGCCCGGACGGTAAAAGTCATACGGTAAATCTGATGTAGAATCATGCACCAGATAATATTCCGGGTCAATGCCCGCCTGTAAAAATAAACGTTGCAGCTCTGCATATACTTCCGGCTGCTTGTAAGGATTCAAATTCGTATATTGGAACAGTTTCCGGTTGACGAATCTCTTGCATAAATCACGTAAAATCTCATCGTCCTCTTCCATCCAAAACTGGAAATAGGCCATCATGATATTTTCATCAAGTGCAATATAGTCTTCCAATGTGATATTCCCTTTGAAAAAAGATATAAAAGGTGTCGGCTCGATTTTAAATGGATAATCATTTTTGCACAGCACTTTCACCCGTTTTAAAATATGGTTCAGCACGACTTCCGCGCTTCTCGATACCGGGTGGAAATATATTTGCAAATACATTTGGTAGCGGCTCATAATGTAGTGCTCGACTGCATGCATTCCGCTTTCTTTTATTACGACGCCATTATCGCGCGGACGCATAACACGCATGATGCGTTCCATATCGAAATGACCGTAGCTGACACCTGTATAATACGCATCGCGCTGCAGATAATCCATACGGTCAGCATCGATCTGACTGGAAATCAGGCTAACAACCAATTCATTTGGATACGTTTTTTCAATTACTTGCGCCACCTTTTCAGGGAAATCTTCTGCCACTCGGCGGAGTACGGTATTTACCTCTGTATCCCCAAGCAGAATCTGGCGTGTAAAATATTCATGATCTGTTTCAAATACATTTTCAAACGCATGCGAGAACGGTCCATGCCCCAAATCATGCAGTAATGCGGCACATAATACGAGTAACCGCTCGGAATCATCCCATTCTTTTCTTCCTTTAAAAACATCATCCACAATACGACGGACAATTTCATAAACTCCTAATGAGTGATTGAATCGGCTATGTTCAGCTCCGTGGAACACTAAATACGTCGTACCAAGCTGCTTGATACGGCGCAGTCTTTGAAATTCTCTTGTTTTGACCAAATCCCAAATGACTTGATCCCGAACGTGAATATAGCGATGGACAGGGTCTTTAAAAACTTTTTCCTCTTGCAGTTTTGTTTTTGCATATGTCATCACATAGCCCACCTCCTTATCTCTTAACATCATTATAAGTGAGATACCATTGAAATAGAAATGAATCCGCCGAAAACGCAAAAAGGACGTGTTCTGAAATACTTCAGAACGCGTCCTTTTTACGCTGTTACTTTTTCAATTTGTCGAGTACCTTTACCATTAACTCCTCTTCAGTTAATGCGGCAACTGGACGATTATTTACAAATGTAAATGTTTTTTTGCGGCCCGGGCCACAGTATGAATGACAGCCAATTTCAATCGTTGCTTCTGGATCAATTTCCTTTAATTTTGGAATTAACGTCTTTAAATTAACGGCCTGACATTCATCGCAAACGTGGAATAAGTTTGCCATAGTGTCAACACCTCTCTATGAGCTATTTTCGCTGTTTTAACCTATTTGCTATTGTATCTCATTTTACTTATTTCATTCAAGCATTATCCTAGCAATTCCGGCCAAAGTTCTGCTAGGAACATATTTCTCATTATTCTAGCAACATTTTACGATATATTGAATAAATGTTTTCCCCTTTGGACATGATAGATTTACAACAACAAAACTATTATTAATTCAGGGGGAGTTTTTGATGACAAAAACAAGACAAGATGCATGGGTGAAAGAGAATGATGAGCTGTTAGCAGAGGCTGTTTTACGCCATGTAAAAGAAGGAAGTACTCAATTAAATGCTTTTGAAGAAGCTGGAGATTTACTGAACCGAACAGCAGCAGCCTGTGGTTTTCGCTGGAATGCCGTAGTCCGACGCATTTATGAAGAAGAGTTGGCACAAGCGAAAAAAGAACGCAAAGAACGTATGCGCATGATGAACACAGCTACAAAACGCAGAACAACACCAGTATACTTACTGCCGTCAAATGAAAATCAGCCAACATCGATTCCATTATCGGCCTTATCACTCGATATCGTCATTGCATACTTAGTACAACTGCAGCATACGAATTCAAATGAACAGGACCTATTAAAATGGCGCAAATTAACATCACTGTTAACAGAACAGAAAAACCAGCTTGAACAACAACTGGCAGCACTGCAAAAAGAGAATAAAGCGATTAAAGAAGATTACGAGCAGTTTGTTTCGATTATGAACCGCGCAAGACGACTAGTAGCATTAGAAACAGATACTGAAGCCACACCAACATTCAAAATGGAGCGTAACGGCAACTTGATTTCCCAAACATCGTTAAATGATTCAGGCGAAGCGCTATATTAGCACCTCGCCTTCTTTTTATTTATTTAATTATTTACTTAGCATCGATTCATTGCGTTTGAACACGCGGTCTAAATAGTAGTTATACAATTCCATTTCCTCTTGCTGCAATGGCAGTTCCAACAGCTGGCCATTCTTTTGCCTCAATAGATTGCGAAGTCTTTCATTCACTTCGAATACTGTCAGGTTTTGCCCTGTCAGTTGTTGAAGTGAAGCCATGACTTCCGGCTTGATATCCGGATACTCGAATTTCGTTTTCTCGCCTTGCAAACCACTTTCATAAAAACGTTTAATCAATTCCGCTCGTTCACTGCCGCTGCCTTCAACACATAAATAAATTTGAACAGCAATCCCGTTTTTCATGCGACGCTGTGAAATACCGGCAAACTTTTGACCGCCTATACTTAAATCATATGAACCTGGACAATAAGAACCAACAATTTCATATGCTTCTATTTTCGTTGCAATTTCAGGGAATAACTGACGAATCAATGCAACCATCATTTCAAACGCATTATTAATACTTAGAGGCTTGTCCTCATTTAATACAATCGAAATATTTAAAACTCCCGCATCCAATACGACAGCCAGTCCTCCAGAATTGCGGACAATCGGATCATAACCACTGTTCTTCAATGTTTCCATCCCTTGCTCTATATAAGGCAAGCGATGATCTTGGATTCCGAGAACTACTGCTTCATGATGGACCCACGTTCGTATTGTCGAATTGGTCATTTTCTGACCGACAAGATGACATAGTGTATCATCCATTGCAAAGGACTCTAATGGCGAGCGTTTATTCGCGCTGATCGACTGATCGATAAAACGCCACATTGTTTGCTGCAAAATATCATTCATATTTTATACTCCTAGCCTAATTTTTCCTCACTTTAGCATACCGTATTTTAAAGTCATGTCAAATTGGTGAATTGGCGGAATTTGCAGTTTTGAAATGATATTTTTTCCTGAAACTATGCTACACTAATTGTGAATCATTTTCATTTACAAGGAGTGTTTGAACAGATGAATGAAGCAGCAATTACATTAGACGGCTGGTACGCATTACATGATTTCCGCTCAATGGACTGGACATCATGGAAATTGGTTTCGGCTGAAGAACGCGAAGCCGCTACAAAAGAATTTATCGCATTTTTAGAAGACTTAAATAAAGATACAGGTTCGAATGCTTTTTACTCAATTATTGGCCAAAAAGCGGATTTCATGATTATGACTTTACGTGAAACACCTGAAGAACTAAATGAAATCGAAACAAAATTTGCGAAATTGGCGATTGCCGACTTTACAATTCCAACGTATTCTTACGTTTCTGTAGTCGAATTATCGAACTATTTAGCTGGTAAGTCAGATGAAGATCCATATCAAAACCCGCATATTCGTGCGCGTTTATATCCTGAACTGCCAAAATCAAAATACGTATGCTTCTATCCAATGGACAAGAAACGTGAAGGCAATGACAACTGGTACATGCTTTCAATGGAAGATCGTAAAAAATTGATGTATGACCACGGTCTAATTGGCCGCAGCTATGCAGGTAAAATTAAACAAATCATTACAGGTTCTGTCGGTTTAGATGATCATGAGTGGGGCGTTACATTATTCTCTGATGATATGCTTCAATTCAAGAAAATCGTATACGAAATGCGCTTTGACGAAGTTTCAGCACGCTACGGCGAATTCGGCGAGTTCCTGGTTGGAAACTTGCTGGATAATGAAAAACTAGAAAAACTGTTAGCGATTTAATGACTTATAAACCCGTTCTCCCTTGGTATCTTCAAGGTTGAACGGGTTTATTTTTTCCCGGAAACGTAAAAAGATGAGTCGATTGATTACGACTCATCTTTTACCGTAGGATCATCCTGCATTTTTAAAATTATTATGATTGTATTAATGAATAAACCGATGACGATTAGAAGAACGAATAAATACCAATGTATCGGCTGTTCGTAAAAAATTGCGACCGCAAAGGACAATAATGCGCTAATGATTATGCCTAACCAAATTCCTATTTTCATGATGTTCCACTCCCGCGCTTTTCGTCAACACCGGCAACAATCTCTCATTTATTTACTTATCTTTACCCATTCCATTGAAACTTATTACATATAACCGAACTAATTATCCTATTGTATGTTGGTTGGTCAAAAAACAACACTGTTTTGGTGTTCATTTTTTTTATTGATGCATATACTAAATCGAAAAAGGAGGTCACATCGAACGCCTAAACTTCGAATAAAAGGTTTACATGCCGCCCTTCTTTCTCGGATACGGTGCGGCAAAAGGTGATGCAAGTGCCCTGCTTAGTGTGAAAACAAAGAAACAGCAGCTATTTCTTCGTTTACTGTTTCTTGCACCGACGACTGCAGTCTATTAAATTTCTTTATGAAAGGATGCAAAATTGACTTATTATTGGACGTCTCCAATGCAACAGATGAATCCTGCGACGGTTCCGATGCCTACAACGATGCAAGGTATGCAAGGAGTAGGCATGCCACGTGAGGAATCCTATATCGAGAATATTTTACGGTTAAACAGAGGGAAACCAGGTACGTTTTATTTTTCATTTGATAATGCGGTAGCTGGAAGTAATACGCGGGCGGTTCGCGGAGTTGTGGAAGCAGCCGGTCGTGACCATGTAATTTTACGCGATTTGAAAAATAACCATCGCTTCCTGTTCCCGATGATTTACTTCGATTATGCGGAGTTTGATGAAGAATTAAGTTACTTTACACAGCAACCATAAAATTGGAAGGCGCATTTTTCCGGCGCCTTTTTTTTGTTGCCTAAAAACGCATACATAGTAGTGGATGAACTGAGGCGCCGCGAAATAGCCTTGCCTTGATTTTATTAGAACAATCGAGTGGTTTATTAGAACATTTGAGCACGATATTAGAAGAAGTTTCTGTGTTATTAGAAGAACCGGAGCGGATATTAGAAGATTGCTGAAATGGCATTGAACTGGATGAGGGGTTGCCCTAGATTAATGCACAAAAAAGCCTTGCCTAAATTTTATTAGAATAAATGAACCGCTTATTAGAACAAGATGGTGCGATATTAGAAGATGGAGCACCGATATTTGAACATTTTAAAGTGATATTAGAACAACTGCACGATATATTAGAAAATCGCGGTTTTATTAGAACAAATCAAATTTTATTAGAAGAAAAAATTTTTTATTAGAAGAAGTCCCCTTCACCTTATACGGAATGTTGCCCAAGAATAGCAAAAACGGCACCTTTATAAGGTACCGTTTTGAAGTATCATACTTTAAACTGCTGGATTTCCTGTTGGAGTGTTTGTGCATTGTCGCTTAGCGATACGGCCACTGCATTTACTTGTTGCATTGTAGCGGTCTGTTCCTCTACCGCTGCCGCGATCATCTCCAAGTTACCGCTTGATTCATTTGAGCTGTGGGCAATTTCATTAACCGATGCCGTCACCTGTTCCGCACTTGCAGAAAGCTCTTCGGAAGTAGCTGAAATTTCCTGGATTTGCATTGACATTTGCGTTACTGCATCTACGATTGTTGTAAACGATTCACCGGCATGTGAAATTATCTTCACGCCATCTTCCACAGAAACTAATGAATCCGATACGGCACGTTCAACGTTTTCTGTATCTGCTTTTATTTCAAGTGTTAATTTAACGATAGAATGGGCGGATGATTTCGATTGCTCAGCCAGCTTTCGCACTTCATCTGCTACAACAGCAAAGCCTTTGCCATGTTCCCCGGCGCGCGCTGCTTCAATCGCTGCATTTAATGCCAGTAAATTCGTTTGATCCGTAATCGATGTAATTAATTGCGAAATATTATTAATTTCTTCTGTTTGTTGTGCCAGCTTTTGCACTAAAGCATTCACAGAGTTTGTCGATGAGCTGATAATGCTCATTTGTTGTTGGGCATCATAAATAATTTGCCCACCGTCTTTAGCTGTCTGTGTTGCATCAACCGAATTCCCAAGCAATTTTTGAGTTGATTCTGCAATTCGTTGGACACCTGCAGCTGTTTCTTCCATTGCACGGGCACTTTCATTTGAAGCATGTGCAGATATTTGTGCTCTTTCGGCTGTATCATTTACGCGCACCGTTACATCTTCCGTCGTCGCCGAAATTTCTTCGGTACTTGCCGAAAGTTCCTGTGCTGCCGCATTTACTTGCTCTGAGTTAACCTGAATGTTTTTAATCAGGTTTGATAAGTTATTTTTCATTGAATTGAACGCGTTGCCTAACTGGCCAATTTCGTCCTTTGATTTCACTAGAATATCTTGCTGCGATAAATCTCCTGCTGCAATAACATTCGCTTCATTCACAATACCATTTAATGGCGAAATAATTGTTTTACGTATGTATACCATAACAAGTATGCCAATAAGAACACTGATAGCTAAAGCGATACCGGCAACTAAAACAGAAAAGGCGATTGAATCATCTGCTTTCTTGTTGATCTCATCGAGCATTTTTTCCTGGTATTCGACCATCTGAGCTGTTGCATCGAACATTCCGTCATTCGCCGCGCGCAGCTTTGTATTAATAAAACCGTTTGCGAGTCTTTGTTCTCCCCGTTCGAAAGCATCCATCATATCAAGATAACCGTAATTGAAGTCATCCCGGTTTTTAACGACTTGTTCCATCAGCTCTTTCATCGTACCGCTTGATACGAGTTTATTTAAATTATCAATCTCCTGATCCAATAATTCGTTGTATTGTTTAAAGCTATCGACAGATTCTTCTTTGCCGTCAAAAACAATTGCACGCACATACATTCCTTGCATTGCGACATTAAAACGGATTTTATCCACAGAACGAATTTGCTCTACCCGGTAATCGATTGCTTCATCCATATTTCCCTGTATATTTTTTAAACTCATATAGTTAAGCACTACTGTAATCAAAATTAATATGATCATTATAATTAGTGCAGCATTTAACTTTTTCCCTACACTCATGCTGATTCCTCTTCTCGTTGTTCATTTAGTAAAAATTGCAATGTTGCCTGTCCTAAAACTTTCGCAGCGATGAGCATTGCCCGTTCATCAAAATCAAAGCGTGCATGATGATGCGGGTATACCGTTTCCCATTCCGGATTCTTTGCCCCTGTAAAGAAGAAAGTCCCTGGAACATGCTGCATATAGTAGCCGTAATCTTCCCCTATCATAAAAGGAGGACAAACCGTGACTTTTTCAACACCTGGTGTTTCATTTGCTATTTGTGCAACAAATTGTGTTTCAGCTGCATGGTTGATTACAGGCGGATACCCATCGAAATACTCGAAACGATAGTCAGCATGCATCCCTAAACATGTTGCTTTCAATAATAATTCGATTTCCTCTTTCATCTGTTTTCGCACTTGTTCATCAAAGGCACGTACAGTTCCTTGAATTTTTACTGTATCCGCGATGACATTGAACGGATTGACCGCTTCAAATTGTCCGACCGTCACTACACCCGATTCAAGTGGTGCAACACGGCGCGAAACGATGGTCTGCAATTGCGTGACAAAGTGTGCACCAACAACGATTGCGTCAACCGAGTGCTGTGGTTCTGCACCATGTCCGCCCTTGCCTTGGATTACAATTTCAAACCGGTCTGCTGCTGCCATAATGGCGCCTTCCCGTACTAGCACTTCTCCTAAAGGAGTCGGTGCCCATAAATGGGTTCCGAAAATTACGTCCACACCGTCTAAACAGCCATCTTCAATCATTGCTTTTGCCCCACCTGGAGCGAGCTCTTCAGCATGCTGATGGATGAACAAAATATTGCCGGACAGTTGATCCCGCATTTCTGTCAAAACTTTTGCCAAAACGAGTAATGTTGCCGTATGACCATCGTGTCCGCATGCATGCATTACTCCATCATTTTTTGATTTATATGGAAAATCATTTAGCTCCTGAATTGCCAATGCATCAAAATCCGCACGTAAAGCAACGGTCTTTCCTTGTTTTGCCCCTTTTAATGTGGCTACAACTCCGCGCCCTCCAACAAATTCTCGTACTTCCAAACCTAGTTCACGGTGGAAATTGGCAATGTATGCAGGTGTATGTACTTCGTGATGGGATAGTTCCGGATGCTCATGTAAATAGCGTCGGATTATTACCATCTCTTCAAAATTTTCTTCTAACTTTAATAATAATTGGTCCATTTTCCTTACCCCTTTACTCTCTTACTTTATAACTATACAATAAATTCAAATAATTTAGATAAAAGATTTGATTTTCCTAACAAAATAATAAAAAAAGCATATACTTCCATTTCAAGAAGTATATGCTACGAGTTTTATTGAGTCTTTTTTACTACTGCTGTAATAACCATAATCCAGCCCACTAAAAAGAATACCCCACCGATAGGAGTAATGGCACCAAGTATACCGATTCCTGTTAAGGCTAATACCATTAAGCTTCCCGCGAAGATTATAATACCTGCATTAAAGCAGAACATCGCAATTTTCAACTGCTTCACTTCACCGAAAACCGCTTTTGACATTAAAATACCGACTAAAATAAGTGCTGTTGCATGAAACATTTGATACTGGATTGCTGTATCCCAAATCCCGGCACTGTAATCATCGAGTATATCTTCCAGTGCATGTGCTGCAAAGGCACCTAATGCTACTGCTAAAAATCCGTGGATTGCGCCAGATATAATTGAACCTTTCATTTCTTTTACCTCTTTCTTTATCTAATACTGATTTCTTTGTTAAAAATCAAACAAGGAGTCGCCGTTTGCGTCGTCTTCTTCAAGCTTTTGTGCTGGAATTGCGACCGGTTGCGAGTATACAGGTGACGAGATTGTTGTACTCATGCTATTTATGGAAGCAGGTTTTGGCGAACTGATTTTTTCGTCTAAAACGACATCACATAGCGCACGAATTGCCGCAAGCTTTTCTCGGGCTTGTTGTTCTGTTGCCGCCTGTGCTGCTTCTGATGTCAACTTTTCAATTTGCTTAACAATCGATTCATACGTAATCATCGCTTTTGCCCACCTTCTCTATTTTTCGGTACAAATTTTAAGCAGTCCATTCCCGAAGACTGTTTTACAACGAGAGATGGCAGCTGCTTCGTTTTAAAGCCATATGCTGTGCAACCGCGCGGATTAGACTGGTCCCATGTTACACGGAAGTGCTGGCATTTAAAGCAATCTACTTTCATGTGCCGTTCCCTCTCTTTCTATCAATACTTTACCATGCTTTTGTGCAAAAGTTTAGCTTGTTTCCCTATTTCTTCGATAGACTCCAGTCAATCGGCTGTTGTCCTAATGACAGGAGGGCTTCGTTTGCTTTTGAATACGGTTTGCTCCCGAAAAACCCGCGATGTGCGCTTAACGGACTCGGATGTGGCGATTGGAAAATAATATGATTGTTTGAAATTCGTTCAATTAAATTTCGTTTACTTTGGGCCGGTTTTCCCCATAATAAAAATACAATCGGCTGCTCACGTTTTGCGAGGTTTTCAATTATCGTATCCGTAAACCGTTCCCAGCCTTGCCCTTTATGTGAATTGGCTTTTCCTGCTTGTACAGTTAAAACGGTGTTCAGTAATAATACGCCCTGCTTCGCCCACGATGTTAAGTCTCCATGCTCCGGAATTTCGCAGCCAATATCCTGCTGCAGTTCCTTCATCATATTTTTTAGACTAGGAGGCAACTTTTGCCCTTTTTCAACCGAAAAACTCAATCCATGGGCCTGATTCGGACCATGATACGGATCTTGTCCTAATATGACTACTTTTACTTGATTGTAGTCCGTTAACTGGAGGGCACTGAAAATATTCTCCTTTTTCGGATACACTGTTTCTTCCATATATTGCTGCTCTAAAAATGTTACAAGCTGTTTATAATATGGCTGCTCCACTTCTTGAGCCAATAAATCTTTCCATCTATTCGTCAACTGTTTCATCATAATTTCCACCTCATTTTAAACGCTATTGAATATGACGTAAAAGTGCAAGCATCTTTTCTGGCATTATAGATTTTTCGTTTTCTGGCTATTTTTATATAGTCAGCTAAACGTTATACTTAAATTAATTATAATTCGAATATTCACTTTAAGGAGATATGCTTTATGACACTTAAAAAAACTTTAACGATTGCCGGTTCTGATACTTCTGCAGGCGCAGGAATGCAGGCCGATTTAAAAGCCTTCCAGGAACATGGCACATACGGAATGGTCGCATTGACAGTTGTTGTGACAATGGATCCGAAAACTTGGAGCCACTCGGTTACACCACTGCCTACAGAATTATTGCAAAAACAAATCGATACAGCCCTTTCAACAGGTGTCGATGCCATTAAGACAGGCATGCTTTCAACTGAAGAAATTATTCAAATGGCATCAAAAGCAATTCAGGCTTCCGGTACAGATAAAATTGTCATCGATCCCGTAATGGTTTGCAAAGGCGAAGATGAAGTATTGAACCCTGGCAATACGACAGCCATGATTAAATATTTATTACCCTATGCAACAGTTGTCACACCTAACCTATTCGAAGCAGGACAGCTGGCAGGTACAACAACGCCGAAAACTATCGAGCAAATGCAGGCTGCAGCAGTGAAAATTCATGAGCTGGGCGCAAAAAATGTTGTAATTAAAGGTGGAAAAGCCTTAGTACATGATAAAGCCGTTGATTTGTTCTATAATGGAGTAGAATTTAAATTATTAGAAACTGAAAAAGTTTCTTCTACTTATAATCATGGGGCAGGCTGTACTTTTGCAGCGAGTATTTGTGCAAACTTAGCAAACGGTCTTTCTGTTGAGGAATCGGTTATTGAAGCGAAAGAATTCGTTTCAGCAGCGATTAAACACGGATGGGCTTTAAATGAACATGTTGGACCAGTAATGCACGGGGCAAAACCACGTTTCGGTGCACCTGAAGTTACGGTTACAACAATTCCAAATTATGTTAAAGCATAATGCATAAAGTCAACTGCGTCACACAGGAACTCATTTCTTGTGTGACTTTTTCGTTTCCCAGTCGAATATATTTTGACTATACTATTAATAGAAAGATTCGAAAGGAGTTAATAAGAGTGATGAAGGAAGTAAATACTAACGAGCTCCAGGAGTTAATTAATTCTTTTGCGAACAAAGACGTTTTTATTCATCTAGAAACTACAAACGGCTCTTATGCAACACATTACAATGAAGGCTTTTTCAATGCAGGCGCATTTATCCGCAATGTACAAATACGCTATGAATTAGGAAAAGTGGTAGGAGATGCCCCGCACCGTGTTGGACTTAAAATGCCGCATGGCTGGGTCTACGCGCAAGGAATTACACATTTCGAACTGGACGATGAGGGCCGTTTACTAATGGCTGGTTTAGATAATACTGGAAAGCTGGCGGTTGCATTAGAAATCAGCGAAACGCCATTTGCTTATTAAGGAGGTCGCTAATATGACATTACAAGAAGAACGTCACGTTTTAGTCGTTTATCCGCACCCGGATGATGAAGCCTTTTCAGTTGCAGGTACATTACGCTTATTCCACAACATGGGAGTTCCCGTTACATATGCTTGTTTAACATTGGGCGAAATGGGACGAAACTTAGGAAATCCTCCATTTGCAACACGCGAATCATTGCCGGAAATTCGCCGGAAAGAGCTGATGGAAGCATGTGAAGCAATGGGTATCAGTGATTTGCGTATGATGGGTTTACGTGATAAAACAGTCGAATTTGAAGATGATGAAAAAATGGTCAAGCTCGTGAATGATTTGATTGTCGAGCTGAATCCATCATTAATCTTCACATTTTTACCTGGTTTTGCTGTCCATCCCGATCATGAAGCAACTGGACGCGCGGTTGTCGAAGCGGTACGTCGTATCGATAAACAGTACCGACCTCGAATTTTAGCTTGTGCATTTGCGAATGACACAGTTGAGAAAAACGGTGAGCCGGATGTTACAATCGATATCGAGTCCGTCAAAGCAGATAAGTTAAAAGCTTTAAAGGCACATGCTTCTCAAACAGCCTGGATGATTCAAGACGCGGAAAAACGGGTAGATACTGGTGACGTCTCACTGGATAACTGGTTAACAAATGAAAGATTTTATACTGTCACTTTTAATGATTAATGTATATTTATAATTTTAAGGACGTTTGCATATTTTTTTATTTGCAGACGTCTTTTTTTCCCTTATTCATCTTTTGCATTTTTATTCGGATCGTTTTTAGCTTATTTCTTCAAAAATATGATGTTTATTGCATATAAACTTTTCGTCGGCCTAATTATATTCATTTTTTAATCAGTATAGTTTTCAGAAATATTAATCTTTATGTAAAACAGTAGACAAATGAATAATCACGTTTTATAGTGTATAAATATTCAAACTAACAATCAAAGAGGTTATCATATATGAAAACAAAATTTTCTACGTATACTTGGTTTCTGTTTATTGCCCTTTCTGCTCTTGGTGTATTTCTGTTTATTACACCGATTAATACAGAAGACGGCATAAAAGTACCGATTGCAATCCTGGCAAACTTTTTAGCGGGTAAAGTAGAGCCATTCATTCACTGGTTCGCATTCATTGTATTTATTGTTGCGGCGGCAGGATCTGTCGTAATGCAATTTATTCCGAAAAAAACAGAACAGCGTACACTCGTTGATTCATTATTCCGTGTGAACTGGTTCTGGACAATCATGCGTGTGCTTGCAGTTATATTTGCAAGTATGTATGTTTTCCAAATCGGGCCTGAGAGTTTAACAAGTGATGTGACAACAGGCGTGTTACTTGATCCGGCGGCAGGTCTTGTAACTTTCATGTTTGTACTGTTTTTATTTGCCGGTTTATTGTTGCCTTTATTAACAGACTTCGGTTTACTTGAATTTTTCGGGTCGATGATGGTAAAAATTATGCGTCCCCTATTCAAAATTCCAGGACGCTCTGCTATTGACTGCCTTGCTTCTTGGGTGGGCGATGGAACGATCGGCGTATTGCTTACAAGCAAGCAATATGAAGAAAAAAACTATACAGGCCGTGAAGCAGCAACAATCGCGACAACTTTCTCGGTCGTATCGATTACTTTCTGTTTAGTAGTAGTTGAAACAATCGGCATTGGTGATTACTTCATCGAATTTTATGCTTCTGTCATTATTTGCGGATTAATTTTAGCATTCATTATGCCTCGTATTTATCCTTTAAAACAAAAAGCAGATACGTTAATCGATGGCTCACAAGTGCCTGCAAACCGTGAAGATGTACAAGATGGCTATAATGTATTCTCTTTTGGATTGCACAATGCTTTATCAAAAGCCGATTCTAACCGTAACTTAGGTAAAATGATCAAAAACGGATTTATTAATGTACTGGAAATGTGGTTTGCGGTTACACCGATTATTATGGCATTCGCCACAATCGCTTTAGTGTTAGCCGAGTTTACTAGCTTCTTCCGTATATTAGGAATGCCATTTGAGCCAATTTTAGCGCTTCTGCAAATTCCTGAAGCCGGTGAAGCTGCACAAACGATGATTGTCGGTTTTGCGGACATGCTGTTACCTTCTGTTTTAGGTGCAGGCATTGAATCTGAAATGACACGTTTCTTCATCGCGACAGTATCGGTTACACAGTTAATTTACATGTCGGAAGTCGGCGGACTGATTTTAGGTACGAAGCTTCCATTAAAACTTTGGGATCTATTCATGATTTTCTTAATTCGTACAATCATTTCGATTCCAATTATCGCAGCAATTGCACATTTATTATTTTAATTAAACAATAAAGGGCTGCCGGGAAGTCAGGTTTTCTACTGACTATCCGGGCAGCCCTTTTTTTATTACTTCGTGCTCGTGAAGCCGCCGTCAATACGGATGACTTCCCCGTTAATATACTCTGCTTTTGAAGTTAGCAGGAATGTTACAAGCTCTGCTACTTCTTCTGGAGTACCTAAACGTTTTTGCGGGATTCCGCCTGTGGCATTTTCCTTCATTTGCGGGTTTGCTTCATAAAAGGCTTTTACCATTGGTGTTTCAGTTGGTCCCGGAGCGATTGCATTAACACGCAGACCGTCTTTGGCGTACTCCGCTACCATACTTCTTGTTAACCCGACAATCCCGTGTTTCGTTGCCGAATATGTAACAACGGAATCCTGTCCAATTACACCGGCACTTGAAGCCGTATTCACAATGGAACCGCCACCGTTTTTCAGCATTACATCAGCAACATAGCGTACACCATAAAGTGCCCCAAGCAAGTTGATGCCGACAATTTGTTCAATTTCCTCAATCGTAGTTTCTAAATAGTATTTACCGCTGCCGGAAATCCCTGCATTGTTAAAGAAGTAATCAATTGAACCGAAATGCTTCATTGTTTCATCAACATAGTTTTTTACTTCTTCCGCTTTTGATACATCCGCTTTAATAAAAATAGCGTCTACACCTTTTGCTTTAACTTGTTCAACTGTTTCGTTTCCGCCTTTTTCACTGACATCCACTACCGCAATATTAATACCTTCCTCAGCCATACGGATTGCTGTTGCTTGGCCTAACCCGCTGCCTCCACCTGTAATAATCGCTGTTTTAGCCATTGTTATTCCTCCTGATATATAAATTTGGACATTGCCAATAAGTTTTCCTATCTGCAAAATTGCCCTTTCACAATAATATAATTTCCCCTTTAATTTTCGGTTAAACCTTTAAAATGTGATTTACGACTTAGGTCTTAGTTCATACATCAGCTTTTCCTATTTTGTTCATGGATATGCACACCAACAAGATTTAGTTCTCGTTTCAGTTTGAAGGTAATCTTGTCTAAAACATTGCCTCATTTCTCTATTAAACCGCTTTCATTATGGCGTATTGATGAATTTTCATAATTTACAGAATTTTTACGCCATTACGACATAAATTTATGATAGAATAATATAATCTTTAATCAGATGACGGAGGTTACATGGAAATGGGAGTTACTCAACCGACTACGATTGCAGTTGAAAACGTATTAATCGCACATCATTTTTTAAAAGATGTTGTTGTACATACACCCCTGCAATTAAACGAATATTTATCCGAAAAGTATGGGGCAAAAATTTACTTTAAGCGTGAAGATTTGCAGCATGTTCGCTCATTTAAATTACGTGGTGCCTATTATAAAATAAAAAAAATCGAAACGGAAGCCCGTGCTTCAGGTGTCGTTTGTGCAAGTGCCGGCAACCATGCACAAGGTGTTGCATATGCGTGTGCAAAGCTGGAAATTAAAGCAACAATCTTTATGCCGAAGACTACACCGAAACAAAAGATCGATCAAGTACGAATGTTTGGCAGAAGCTTTGTGGAAATCGTGCTGGCTGGAGATACTTTTGACGACTCGGCAGAAAGCGCACTTACCTATTGTGAGCAGGAGAATCGCATCTTCATCCATCCATTCGATGATGCAGATGTAATGGCTGGCCAAGGAACAGTGGCTGTCGAAATTATGAATGACATCGAAGAACCGATCGATTATGTATTTGGCAGTATCGGCGGGGGCGGTTTAATGTCAGGTGTCTCTTCCTACATTAAAAACTTATCCCCTTCGAGTAAAGTTATCGGTGTAGAGCCTGCTGGTGCAGCCAGCATGAAATCTGCTTTCCAACATGGCGAAGTAGTTTCTTTGGATACGATCGATAAATTTGTTGACGGGGCTGCTGTTAAATGTGTTGGGCATGATACTTACGAAGTATGCCGTCACTATTTAGATGATATTATCGCCGTTCCGGAAGGCAAAGTATGTACGACTATTTTAGACCTTTATAATAAGCATGCGATCATAGCCGAGCCAGCTGGCGCATTGTCGGTTGCTGCACTCGACTTTTACGCAGAAGAGATTCGCGGTAAATCGGTTGTCATCATTATTTCTGGAGGAAATAATGATATTGGACGAATGCAGGAAATTAAGG
This sequence comes from Solibacillus sp. FSL W7-1324, assembly GCF_038008025.1. Classification (NCBI taxonomy): domain Bacteria; kingdom Bacillati; phylum Bacillota; class Bacilli; order Caryophanales; family Caryophanaceae; genus Solibacillus; species Solibacillus sp. FSL W7-1324. Next base: position 526,229 of record NZ_JBBOYH010000001.1, on the reverse strand, counting down.
AGCGTTCACTGATTTATGAAGGGCTTCTGCATTACTTCATCGTAAGTTTCCCGCAGCGTTCAGGAGCATTACGCCAATTTTTAACGGAAGTGCTTGGTCCGAATGATGATATTACAACGTTTGAATATACGAAGAAGAACAATAAAGAAAGTGGTCCGGCATTGGTCGGCATTGAACTTGCACATCGCGAAGATCATGAAGGATTAATTGAACGTATGCGCGCAAACGGTTTTGAATATAAGGAAGTAAATAACGACAGTACGCTGTTTGCGTTGCTAGTATAAATACTTTTATTGAAATATAAAAACTCGATTTTCTCTCAGAGAAAATCGAGTTTTTGCTTTATCTTTCTGAAACTTTTCATTTATCCTAATAACGCACGGTCTGAGTTCATTTTTTCGCCGCGGATTTGTTCGAACTCGTGCATTAAATCCGGAATCGTCAAGTCCTGTTTACGATCTTCACCGACTTCCAAAATGATTTGCCCTTTATCCATCATAATGAGGCGGTTCCCCAAATCGAGCGCCTGCTGCATATTATGCGTGACCATCAATGTCGTCAGCCGGCTTTCCTCGACAAGCTCTTTTGTCAGCTTTGTAATAAGTTCAGCCCGTGACGGATCAAGTGCTGCTGTATGTTCATCAAGCAGTAAAATCGCAGGCTTCGTAAATGTCGCCATTAATAAACTTAATGCCTGGCGTTCCCCTCCTGATAATAATCCAACTTTTGCCGATAAACGATTTTCCAAATTCAAATGCAGTTTTTCCAATGACGTTTTGAAAAACTCACGACGCTTTTTATCAACACCAAAGCGCAATGAACGCTTCGTATTACGGGAATAGGCAATCGCCAAGTTCTCTTCGATTGTCATTGTTGGTGCTGTACCTGCCATCGGATCTTGGAAAACACGGCCGATATGGACAGCACGCTTATATTCCGGCAGGCGGGTTAAATCATTGCCGTTAATTTCGACAGAGCCGAAATCTGGTGTTAACGCACCTGAAATCATATTCATCATTGTCGATTTCCCGGCACCATTACTGCCGATAATTGTAACGAAATCACCTGGTGCCAAATGCAAGTTAATATTGTCCAGCGCAATTTTCTCATCGGGTGTTCCTTCGTTAAATACTTTATTAATGCCATCTAATTTAAGCAAGGCTCTTCCCTCCCTGCTCAATATCTACTTTTGCCTGCTGTAACGCGAGACGCTCTTCCAAACGTTTTGCTTTTCTCTTTTTCTCTTTATATTTTCCTACGATTTGCGGGATTACCAGCGCTAAAATAACGATAACCGCCGTAATTAATTTCATATCCCCTGAGTCCAACCATTTTACGCGTAACGCCAATGCGTAAATCATTCGGTAAATTATTGCCCCGGCAATAACCGCAAATGTGACACGAACAATCGACTTCGTTCCGAAAATGGCTTCACCGATAATTACAGATGCCAGACCGACAACAATCATACCAATACCTAATCCGACATCGGCAAACTTTGTATACTGGGCAATTAATGCACCTGATAATGCCACCATACCGTTTGAAATTCCGAGTCCTAAAATAACTAATGAATCGGTATTCGCCGAAAAGCTGCGAATCATTCGTTTATTGTCGCCTGTTGCGCGGATTGCAAGACCGATTTCTGTTTTTAAGAACCAGTCTACTACTAGTTTAATAATTGTCGTCACAACAAGCATTAATATTAAAACACCCCAAGTTGTTGGAACAGAAGCTAAGCCCATTGACTTCAGTACGTTTGTAATCGCGGAATCAATGCCTAAATTCGACCAGAAAGAACCGAACGTCGAAAAAACTGTTTCTGAATTTAATAGTGGAATATTTGGTCGTGTTACACCGGTATCTGAGCTTAATCCCATAATTCGAAGATTAATCGAATAGAGAGCGATCATCATTAAAATCCCTGCAAGCAGCGGATTGATTTTCCCTTTCGTGTGTAAAATTCCTGTCATACATCCAGCAATAAATCCAGCAACTGTTGCGACCAATGTGGCAAGAATCGGGTTATAGCCAAGCACGATCATCATCGCTGCCGTACCTGCCCCCGTTACAAAGCTTCCATCAACCGTTAAATCCGGAAAATCCAGCACGCGGAATGTTAAGTAAACCCCAAGTGCCATAATTGCATAGATGATCCCTTGCTCCACTGACCCAAACATAGCTGTAAACATCTCGAATCATCTCCTGACTTTTTTAAAAGTTTTAAGCAAGTCAGCCTAAACATTTTATACCTGTTTAGGCTGACTTGCTTTTTTGTATAAATGTGAATTATTGTACTTCTGCTTCCCATTCAGGCTTAATTTCCAACCCTAAGTTTTCTGCAGTAGCTTTATTGATTACTAGTTTTAAGTTAGCCGGATATGCAGCCGGAACTTCTGAAGGTGCTTTGCCTTCCAATAAAATTTGTGCTGCCATTTGCCCTGCTTCATAGCCGATATCATAGTATTCGAAACCGTATGCAGCTAAACCGCCGCGCTCTACTGAATCAAGCTCACCGACAATAAGCGGTAATTTGTTTGCATCTGCTACTTCGATTACAGATTCTAGTGCCGATACGACAGTATTATCAGTAATAATATAGAATGCATCAACTTTTCCTACTAAAGATTCTGCTGCCTGACGAACTTCAGATGAAGCAGATACTGCCGCTTCAACAATTGTTACGCCTTCTTTTGCTGCAATTTCTTTTACTGCCGCGATTTGTGCCACTGAGTTTTGCTCACCCGCGTTATATACCATCCCTACATTTGTTGCCCCTAATTCTTTAAGGAAGGCAACTGTTTTCGGCATTGTTTCCGGATGTAAATCAATCGTACCTGTTACGTTAGCACCAGGTGTTGCCATTGACTCGATCAATTCCGCCCCTACTGCATCCGTTACCGATGTAAAGATAACCGGAATATCAGAAGTTGCACTTTTTGCCGCCTGTGCTGAAGGTGTTGAGTTCGCGAAAATCAGATCTACATTTTCCCCGACTAACTGCTGGGCGATCGTCATGTTCGCACTGTTATCGTTGTTTGCAGATTTGTCTACGTATTCTGCTTTAATCCCTGCATCTTCAATTGCTTTTTTAAATCCTTCTTTTGCTGCATCTAATGATGGATGCTCAACAATTTGTGTTGTTCCGATTTTAAACGTTTTATCGCTATCAGCTTTAGCTGTATCCACTGCTTCGCCATTGGACGTCTCATTCGAAGATGTCTCGCTCTCTTCCCCGCCACAAGCAGCTAATAATAAAAGAAGCCCGAATAACAAAAAGGACAGCTTCATTAAATTTTTTCTCATCTTATTTCCCCCTAATTACTTTATCGATTTAAAGCACCGAACTTCATTTGGATGAAGTGTTGAAATAATATTACCGCGTCATTTTTAGATAGTCAATAACATTTAGAATGTTCTGAATTTATTCTAGGTAATGTGCCTCATTTCGGAATTTTGACAATACTCTTTAAACCGCTAAGCGACGCGGTTTGTTGAACTTTTTACTCTTTATAATTTTTTTGACGTTTTATTGAAAAAAAAGTCCTATAAATCTTTACTTTTATTTTCAATATTGCTATGATTGCAGTTGCTTTGCGTGGTTCGTAACCATCCCACGTTAAAAAACTAGGAGGAATTTCATATGAAGGTAAAGTTTATTGCAGCGAGTGCCATTATTGCAGCATTATATATTGCTGTTACAATGCTTGTTGCGCCAATTAGCTTTGGGCAAGTACAGTTCCGTATTGCCGAAATTTTTAACCATTTAGTCGCATTCAACCCGCGCTATATGTTAGGTGTAGTTTTAGGTGTATTTATTTCCAATTTCCTGATGTCTTCAATCGGTCCCATCGATTTAGTATTTGGTGTTGGACATACGATTATTACACTGGGAATTTTCATATTCATTTGTAAGTTTGTGAAAAATATTTGGGCTCGCCTGATTATTAATACAACGTTATTTACGTTTACAATGTTTATCATTGCAGCACAGCTGAATATCGTGCTTGGCTTCCCGTTCTGGGAAACTTGGCTGTTTGTAGCATTTGGCGAATTTGTTGTATTGGCGGTTGGAGCACCGATTATGTACACTTTAAATAAACGATTGGATTTCAAAAAATTAATTTAATTTCGATTGTTTCACCAGCTGACTTTTTTATGTCGGCTGGTTTTTTATTTAAAAAACTTATTTTAGAATTGTTTGACATTTCATTTTTCAGTGTTAGAATAAAGCATAATTCAAATTGTTATTTACGGTAGCAGGTTGCGGGAGCGTGACCACCGTTTTCGTTTAGTTGAGCTTAGTTGAGTAAATTGTTGAATAAGAAGAGTAGCATTTATCGTTTTGTCCAGAGAGCGTATGGCTGGTGAAAATACGCCAAAAGGTAAATGTGAATGGGCCTTATGAAAGCTGCCGGCGTTAGTCGGCGGACGGTACCCTGCCGTTATCAGGTTTAAGTGGAAGCAAGTTTTTTTGATTTGCTTCAAACGAGGTGGCAACGCGGTGAAAATCGTCCTTTCGCAAAAGTTAATTCTTTTGCTGAGGGCGATTTTTTTTATTCAGCAAATCTTTAAATTAATTACAGGATTGCTAAATAATCTGAATCGTAAAGGCGTAGTTTATTTCAAAAAAGGAGTGTTTCAAATGGTAGTTCAGCAACATTTTCGTACATCAATGAAAAAAGTAAATGGGGATTTACTGACACCGATTTCTATTTTCCAGCGACTGCAAGGTGAACGGAAGTTTTTATTGGAAAGTTCCTCAAAATATGATGGTAATGGACGCTATTCGTTCATTGGTGTCAACCCGCGTAAAACATATATCGGGACTGAAGATCAGCTTTTGGATCATACACATCATTCCAATAAAGCCTACACATATGAAGGCGAGCTGATCCAACTATTAAAACAAGTGATGCCGCGCATTTCATCACATACGGAATATCCGTTTACAGGTGGCGGCATTGGCTATATTCACGCATTGCAGAAGCCGTTGCCTGAACTGCAGTTCCATGTTTACGATACACTCGTTATTTTTGATCATTTAACAGATGAAATTGCTGTTTTCCATACAAATATTGAAGCAGAGCAAGTGGCACCAAATATTGATCAACTGATTGAACAGCTGTTTACAACACAGACACCTGAACAGTCATCCTATACATTACAACATGTCGAAAAAGAGGAAAATGGAAGTTATCGTGCACAATTTACTGGCGAGGCCCTTTCCCTTTACCGGAAAATGCGCGTTGAACACGCTGCACCGTATATGTACTATGTCGAATTTGATGATTGCACAGTAATCGGCACATCAAAATCAAACTATATGCAAGTAAGGGACGGGAATATTTCCGTTACAAATGATGCCCCGTCAATCGAACGCTTTAGTACAGAAAACTCGGTGCAGCAGCTTGCCAATGTTACAACAGGTACGTTAAGCCCTACCCTTCATGCCATCGACGTCGTGAAAGGGCTATTGCCAGCACAAGGCTTGATCGGCTATATCGGCTTTAATGGCCAGGTCGATTTCACAACACCGGAACAAACGATAATAATTCAAGGTAATGTCGCACAGCTTCACTCGGAAACAGATGAAGAAGCGCCATTCCACTCTTTACTGAAAGGATGATGAACATGTCTTTACTTCCATATATTGAACAGATCGAGCGAAAAGAGCATTTAGTTTTTGAGGAAATGACGCAGGCGGCACAGCTTATTTTTAATGAGCAAACACCGAAAGAACAAATCGCCTCATTTTTAACGGCGATGAGTGCAAAAGGAGAAACGGCACATGAAGTTGCGGGCTTGGCTTCTGTTATGAAATCACATGCAGTTGCTGTCGAAGTACCCGAAGGCATTTATATCGATAACTGCGGCACAGGCGGCGATGGACTTCAAAGCTTCAATATAAGTACGACTTCTGCATTTGTATTGGCAGGTGGCGGTATTTCAGTAGCAAAGCATGGCAACCGGAAAGTATCGAGTGCTTCAGGAAGCTCGGATGTGTTGGAGGCACTTGGCATTACGCTGCTGCCAAATATCGAACAAACATCTGAATTGCTCAAACAGCATGGTATCGCCTTTTTACACGCTCCGAACATGCACCCGAAGTTAAAACGGATTGGTGAAGTTCGACAGGCAATCGGCAAGCCGACGATTTTCAATTTAGTCGGCCCCCTAACAAACCCTGTTCCGTTAAAAACGCAGTTTGTCGGCATTAACCGACCTAACTTCACGACCGATTATGCGGAAGTGCTCCATATGCTGGGACGAGAACGTGCAATCGTCGTATCTGGTGCCCAAGGAATGGATGAAGCTTCGCTGGATGGTGAAAACACTTTTGTACTGCTAGACCGCGGGGACATGATTCCATTTAAACTGCGTGCTGAAGATGTCGGTTTAGCCGCACAGCCCCTTTCTGCAATTCGCGGCGGTTCTCCTGCAGAAAATGCAGTTATCATGCGTGACTTACTAAAAGGAAAACAAAGCGTGTATTTCGATACGGTTCTTTTAAATGCCGGCATTGGCTTCTTTGCATACGGGCTTGCCGAGACGATGAAAGAAGGAATCGAGATGGCGAAGGACAGCATAATGTCAGGACGCGCTTATGAAAAATTAGAAAATATCGTTGCTTATAGCCAAAAAAAGACGCAGGAGGAACCCGTAAAATGACGATTTTAGACCGTATTATTGACCAAAAAAAGACTGAGCTGCCACAATTGCTTTCGACAAAGCCTGTGTTTTTAACAATAGATAAGGTCCGCCCTTCCCTATACGAAACACTGATATCAGCCAATTCATTGCAAGTAATTTCGGAAATGAAACGTGCTTCCCCTTCTAAAGGTGATATTGCGACAGAAGTCGACCCTGTTGAGCAAGCGTTACAATACGAAGAAGCAGGTGCTGCCTGTATTTCCGTCTTGACAGAGCGCGCATTTTTCAAAGGTAGCTATGCAGATTTAAATGCCGTTGCCAATGCTGTGGACATACCGGTTTTATGTAAAGATTTCATCATTCATGAAGTGCAGATCGACTATGCGAAAGCGGCCGGCGCATCGGTTATCCTGTTGATTGTCGCAGCATTAACGGATGACCAGCTGAAATCCCTTTACGCCTATGCGACAGAACAACAGCTGGAAGTGCTCGTTGAAGTACATGATGCCGATGAATTAAAGCGTGCCCTTGCTATTGGGGCAAATATTATCGGAGTGAATAACCGGAATTTGAAAACATTCGATGTTTCGTTGTCAGCAACACTTGAAATTGCGCAGCTTCTTCCCCCTTCACCGATAGCATTTATTAGTGAAAGCGGCATTTTAGGTCCGGAAGATGCACAGTTTGTGGCGAATGCTGGCGCAAAAGGAGTATTAGTCGGCGAAGCATTAATGCGCAGCGGAGACGTCAAAAATTCACTTAAAGCACTACAAATCGACATAACAGCAAAGGTTGGCGAAAATCGATGACAAAAGTAAAAATTTGCGGATTAAAAGAAATTGAACATGTGGAAACAGCGGTCAAAGCAGGTGCCGATTTTATCGGATTTATGTTTGCGCCCAGTAAACGACGCATTACGGTAGAGGAAGCAGTGGAACTGGCAAAGGCAATTCCGAGTACGGTCAAAAAAGTCGGGGTTTTTGTCAATGAGGAACCAGCCACTATTCGTCAAATTGCAAAAGAAGTCGGACTCGATTATATCCAGTATCACGGAGATGAAACGCCTGATCAGATTCAGGAAATCGGGTTGCCGGCAATTAAAGCATTTTCGATTCGTAGCGAAGACGATGTGACACGTGCGGCAACATATGATGTGGACTATTATTTGTTCGATGCGCCTGGAACTGACTTCCGTGGAGGAAGCGGAAAGTCTTTTGACTGGATGCTGCTTGATAAAGTGAAAATCCCGCTTGAAAAGGTCATTTTGGCAGGTGGACTAAATGAAGAAAATGTTGGATTGGCGATTATGCTTGTCGAGCCATTTGCGGTAGATGTTTCAAGTGGTGTAGAAGTGGATGGTCGAAAAAGTTCAGCAGCGATTACGAATTTTATTGAAACAGCAAAAGGAGAGTTGATTTTATGACGACAGTAAAAGGACGTTTCGGGCGATTCGGCGGGCAATTTGTACCCGAGACATTGATGACTTCACTTGAGGAATTGGAGCTTGCATATGAGGAAGCAAAAAAGGACCCCTCTTTCCAGGAAGAACTTGATTATTATTTAAAGCAATATGTCGGACGTGAAACTCCCCTCTATTTTGCGGAGCGTTTAACGAAAAAAGTCGGCGGCGCGAAAATCTATTTAAAGCGTGAAGATTTAAACCATACTGGCGCACATAAAATAAATAATGCGATTGGCCAGGCACTTTTGGCAAAACGTATGGGGAAGAAAAAAATTGTTGCTGAAACTGGTGCAGGTCAGCACGGTGTCGCAACGGCAACTGCGTGTGCCTTGCTTGATATGGAATGTATCGTTTATATGGGGGCAGAAGATGTACGCCGCCAGCAACTGAACGTTTTCCGTATGGAGCTGCTTGGAACAAAAGTTGTTGCAGTAGAAAAAGGTTCCGCTACATTAAAGGATGCAGTTAATGAAGCGTTGCGTCACTGGGTTACTCATATAGAAGATACGCATTATATTTTAGGATCGGCACTTGGACCACACCCCTTCCCTACTATTGTCCGTGATTTCCAGCGTGTCATCGGGGATGAAACACGCGCCCAAATTTTACAGCAGGAAGGACGACTACCGGATACAGTTATCGCTTGTATCGGTGGCGGCAGTAATGCAATCGGAATGTTCTACCCGTTTGTGGAAGATCAGGATGTAGCATTGTATGGAGTGGAAGCTGCAGGTTCAGGTGTCAATACCGACAAACACGCGGCAGCAATTCATGTTGGAAAAACAGGTGTCCTTCACGGTGCGTTCATGTATTTATTGCAGGATGACAACGGTTTTGTTCAAGAAGCGCATTCAATTTCAGCGGGACTAGATTATCCGGGAGTAGGACCGGAACACTGCCATTTACATGAAACAGGTCGTGCATCCTACCCTTCTGTTACAGATGAACAGGCACTTGAAGGTGTGAAGCTGTTATGTGAAACGGAAGGAATTTTACCGGCATTGGAAAGCGCTCATGCCGTTTACTATGCAAGTCAATTTGCCAAGAACCGACCTGCCGATGAAATTGTTGTTGTTTGCTTATCAGGACGTGGGGACAAAGATGTTCACACATTAATGGATAAACTTGGAGGTGGCGTGAAATGACATTGCAAAAACAGCTTGAAAACGTATTAGCTGCAGGGGATAAAACATTTGTTCCTTATATTATGGCAGGCGATGGCGGGCTTGAAACATTAAAACCAACTATTTTAAAGCTTCAGCAAATCGGGGTTTCCGCAATTGAAGTCGGCATTCCATTTACAGATCCTGTAGCTGATGGACCAACTATTGAACAAGCCGGTGAACGCGCACTTGCACACGGTGTGACATTGAAGAAGGTACTGGATGAACTCCAAAGCTTTGCACAGGAAATCCAAATTCCGCTCGTTGTCATGACGTATTTAAACCCAATTTTAGCTTATGGAATTGAAGCATTTGCAGAGGATGCAAAACGTGGTGGTGTCAAAGGACTGATTGTACCGGATATGCCTTTTGAAGAAAGTGCTTTGTTGCATGATGCATTAAAGAAAAACGGCATTGCACTTGTCCAGCTCGTATCATTAATGAGCCCTCCTGAACGAATTAAAAAATTAGCCGCTGCAAGTGAAGGCTTCGTTTATGCCGTTACGGTAAACGGCATTACCGGTGAACGCGCAAGCTTTGCCACAGAACTTGCCGGTCACTTTGCAAACTTGAAAGCAGCGAGCAATATTCCGGTGTTGGCAGGTTTCGGTATTTCTACGACTGAACATGTAAAAAGCTTCGGTGACATTGCGGATGGCGTAATTGTCGGCAGTAAAATTGTTACGGCACTCGTTGAGCAAGACTGGGCAACAATCGAAGCGCTTGTACAGGCAACGAAGAAATCAGCCGTGATTTAACCACCGCTTATTAAGAGGATGTAAACTATTGATGGAATTGGAGGACCCCCTTCTCTTCCCTTTGTATCCTACTTTCTTCTATATATTATGTTTCCTTTATATGGTATCCTTTGATTAAATCTATTTAGTGGAGGTTAAAGATGAGTGTAAAGGATTTTTTTGCCGGTTTGTTTTTTATTGGACTAGCGGGATATTTTACTTACGCATTAGTCGATAATATGCCGAACCTTTTTATTGAAAGTACAACCGTTTGGCAATATTTCGTTGCTTTCTTTCGTGTTGCGCTAATCATTTTCCTCTTCAACCTTGGCCTGACGATGATTAAACGCTTTTTCAATGGCAATACAGTCAAAAACGGGAACGCTCGGTAAGATGCGTTCCCGTTTTTATTTTTCGTTCACTCTTCTTTATTTAATGTTCCGCTAAATGCATTTCCAAAATCCTCATCTTTAATTGTAACATTGGCTTCTTTCAACAAACGCGCTTCTACTGTTTCCCACTCCGTATTCGCAACTATCTGCTCTTTCAATGTCTTTTTGATGTCTTCTTTTTGTTCTTCCAGAGAAGCATAGTCTTTCACTTCACGTTTATCTATCATCTGAATAATTTCAAAGCCTAAAGTACTTTCCACCGGCTCTGATACTTTTCCAGTTTCTAACGCATACGCTGCATCTGCAAATGTTGGTTCCATATCAGCAATGGACAGCCAGCCTAGTTCGCCTCCATTTTCAGCTGTTTCACTGTCCTGTGAGCTTTCTTTCGCAACCGATTCAAAATCGCTGCCTTCCGAAATCTGTTCATACAATTGCTGGGCCTCTTCTTCCGTCTCAACTAAAATATGGCGTGTATGAAGCTCATATTTTCCCTGCTCATAATAGGTCTCGATTTCTTCTTCTGTTACTTCAACATCCTCCATCGCTTTTTGCTGGAGCAATTGAAAACGTATTGTATCTTTGAATGTTTCTTCTGTATAGCCATTCGTCGCCAAAGCCGATTCAAAGCTGTCTCCGTACATTTCTTTATACGTTTCGAGCTGTTCCTCTATTTCTTTGTCCGACACTTCATACTGATCTGTTAAAATTTTATCAATTACAACTTGTTCCAAAAGAGTTGTTCCGGCTATTTCTTTCATTTGCTCATAAAATCCCGATTTCGTAATATCCCCGTAAGCCGTTGTTGCGACAATCTCATTATCTGTATTACCACATGCCGCCAACAAAAGTGAAGCCGTCAATGTGATACCGATTATAGTTTTTTTCATTATTACACTCCCTGTTTTTATGCTGTGAAGTTGCCGTCATAGCTTAACATTACTGCTGACGATACACCTTCTAATTTTGATAATGTTGATACGAATGCAGCATCATTCCCTTTTAGGCGTACTTCATATGTTACTTCCATTTGTTCATCATTCATTACCGATTTAGATTTTAATAAATAACGTTTTGAAGCTTCTTTCAACAATCTTTCAATTATTGTATTTGTTTCTTCATGCTCAAAACGTACTACAACTAAGTACGGGTTTTCGATCACAATTTTATTTTGGAAAACAATAATGACTACTCCAATAATGACTGAACCAATTACCGCTAAAGGAATAAATCCTGCACCACATAAAATTCCGACTACTACTGACCAGAACAGGAATATTAAATCCATTGGGTCTTTAATTGGTGTACGGAAACGAACGATCGATAATGCACCGACCATACCAAGTGATAATAGAACGTTTTGACTGATTCCCATAATGACAAGTGCTGTCGCCATAGCCATAATCATCAGTGAAATATTAAACGAATGAGAGTACACAACGCCGTTAAATGTTTTTTTATAGATGAAGTAAATAAATACACCTAATAAAAAGGCACTTGCCAGTCCGATCAATGCGTCGATCAAAGAAAAATTGGACGTCTTTTCCAGGAAACTCGATTTGAAAATATCATTAAAATTGGTAATATTCGTTGCTGCTAATAATGTAAACACTTAAAATTCCTCCTGTTTTTTAGCCGAACATGCGGCTTAACTGATATTTTGAATACGCTTCATGACGTGTATGAATGCCCTGCAGCAGTATTTTAATGACTGTCGGCAAGTACTCGTCATACTTCACTTCCAAAATGACTTCATTTTGATCTATTACATCGACCATTGGTAAGTTTTTGTCGAACATATCGGTATTGCGCAAGCTTGTCTGTACTTTGCAATCGAATGTTATACGCACATTACCATGCTCATACAAGTAAGCTTCACGTTCATAGTCGACAACGGTCATCGGTTTCAGGTGATATAGTTTGATGTCTTTATACAAATCTTGAATTAATGATCGCTCATCCTCTTTCATCCATTCGAAATCATTTACACGCAATCGTTCAAATTCTTTTTTTGTCAGCGGACATTTAGATTTATATGTCTGGTTATTGCGCTTCGACTTGCGCTCAAGATGAATAACCGCATCGCTTTTGTTATAGATGCGCACCCGGTATTTATCCCGGTTTAAAAAGCCTTCCTTCTTTTCGTTCATTACCTTATTGTCGAAGTTGTCGAAATAACAGGAACGGATGAGATAACGCCCATTTGTATTTGCATGCGGATCCAGCTTCATCATATGACGCAGCTTCATTTTTAAAATTTGGTAGTCGATATATGTAATCCCGAATTTCATTTCACTGCGGCCATTTGGATTATAGGATGTTTGTTTTGGCACCGTCCTCACCCCTTTTTATATTTTCTTCTGCTTAGGATTACAACAGTACTGATTGCGATAATGACTGCTGCAAAGGAAGCTGCCAATATGATGATTGTCTGTTTTGAATTGCCTGTTGCCGCGTCTTTTGTATATTGCTGTCCTGGCATGCCGTTCATTTGGGGCATGTTTTCAAAGTTCGGCATTTCGCCGTTCATTTCCGGCATGTTCTCGAAGTCCGGCATCTCTCCGTTCATTTCCGGTGGTCCGCCTTGTGCTCCATTTTCTCCGTTCGCGGGTAGCTGTCCATTTCTTTGTGGGCGATTACCGCGCTCTTGGTTGGCATTCCCTTGCCCGTTGTCTCCGAACTCCGGTGGGGCTTGCCCGTTCATTTCAGGCATTTCGCCGTTCATTTCACCATCCGGACCTCCGCCAAATCCTGATCCTGCCCCTGATACACCTTCAATTTCACCAGCAAGCTGCTTTAAGATCGATTCGCTGCGCTGTTTTGCAAATTCCGGCAAGCTTTGTTCACCGCTCACTCCTGCCAGGAATTGCGCTGTCGTTGCAAATTTGGACGGATCTTCATCTACTGCTTCTTGCAGCAAATCTTGCAATTTCGTTGTAATCGCAAGTATATTTTGTTCTGTTAAAATTTCAGTTGCGATTTTTTCTAAATAACCGTCATATAACGCCCGCGCCTCTTCGTTCTCTATAATAATTTTCAATAATGGTCGTGCATCAACAGTTGTTCCGGATACAGGCTCCGTAATACTGAAATTAATATTGGAGTCGGTTATGATCGTTTCGTTAAGCATCATACCGCCGCCACCCATTCCACCGTTCATCTGCGGCGGATTGTTTGCAGGTTCTTCTGTTTGTGCTTCACTATTTTGCCCGGCATCGGCATTGGCTTGCCCGTCCGGACGACCGCCCCCACCGCCAAATCCGCCGAATGCCATGTTATAATCCCATGGAATAACCGAGAATTGGCCATTTCCATCTTCATATAAATAATAGTTATGCTTGAATGAGCCTTGATAACTGTCCATGCTGACAAGCGCCGTATTTAATGCGAAATAACGGGCTATCTGGTCAATATCAACCGAAGAAGTGTCACCCTCGCTAATTTCTTTCATCATATTGATAATATTCGAAGTCTTTTCAGCTGTTTTTTTGTTCATTTTTACTTCATCAAAAATTCCGGCGTAATCATCTGTATCATCCGATTTATAGGCTAAATCACTGCCATCGCCTTCCGGTTTAAAAATGAACCCTTCTGTCGATTCGAAATTTGTTTTCGCAAATGCTTCCCCAATTTCTTCAACGGCAAGCATCAGTCCGTAATATTCACCATTCACAAGCACCTTCACATAAGAGTGTGCTGGTGTCGCGATCCCCAGCTGTTCCATCAGTTCGTATGAAACAAATTCCTTCATTTGTGTTGTATCTGAAAAGTTATTGTTTAAATTGATTTTCTCCAAACCGTAAAACGTCTGGTTCGTATCATATTGGGCAAAATCCACCTTTAGGCTGTAGCGCTCTGAATCGCTGTTCGCCACACTTGATAACGAGGAGTTTCCTTTTGCACGAACACCTACATTGTCATATGCTTCACCGTTAATCATTACTGTTGCTTCCACATATTCCTCGGCAGTCGGATTGTTCAAAATTTTATTCCAGTTGCTGTCACTCACCGTTATTTCTACGACTCCAAGTTCATCTTCGTTAAATAATTGTTCTTTATAGTCATAGCCTGCTGTTGATTTTTCTATGTTAAAATACTTCAGCCCGTAAACTGCTGCTATTACGACGGCAACCGTTAAAATAATTGGTACAACTAGCCATCTTGTACGCACTTTCAAAGTCATTCCTCCTTACAAACGATACAATACAGAGGAAAAATGAAATGAAAATGAAAAAACCGTTCGGATAAATAAAAAAACTCAATTTCTCTCCTAAGGAAAAAATTGAGTCTATAATTCATGTATTTTGTTGCGGATGTTATTTAGAATTCCCCGCCTACTTTTGAACAATCGGCAATTCAACAGTAAATACTGCCCCTTCGCCTAGCTCGCTTTTTACTGTAATTTGCCCGCCATGCAGATCGGTAATGACTTTTGCGATGGCAAGTCCAAGCCCCGTTCCAGATTTATTACGTATTTTATCTGCCCGGTAAAAGCGTTCGAAAATGTGGGGCAAATCTTCTGCTGCAATGCCGGTCCCGGTATCCGCCACTTCGATATTCACGAAGCTTGTTTCCTTATATGCGCGAACATGAACCGTACCTTCCGTTGTATAGGTCACTGCATTTTTCAGTAAAATATAAAGCAGTTCTTCTACCAATATTTTATCGGCTTCAATCGTCAAATCGTCCTCAATATTGAGCTGAAAGGATAGGTGCTGCACTGTTTTGGCAAAGCGACGTGTTCGTTGAATGAGTACATTCGATAAATCCACTTCACTGATTTTCAGCTGAATTTGATTTTGATCCGATCGTGTTAACGTAAGCAAACTTGAAAGCATATCATTCATATAATTCGCTTCATTTTTCATATCATCCATCGTATCAGTCGGGTAATCGGTTTCCTTTTGCTTCAGCTGCGCTTCGAATAATTCCAGCGAGCTGTACAGTACGGCAAGCGGTGTCCGGAGCTCATGGGAAGCATTTGCCACGAATTGACGCTGTTGCTCATAAGACGTCTGAATAGGTGCCATCGATTTTTTCACTAGGAAATAACTTAATATCGCGATGCCGATACTTGAAACAGTCAGCAGCATGATCAGTAAAATGAGTACATTTTGTAAGAGTTCTTCGTATGTCGTGACATCCTGGCCAACTGCGATATAACCTAATGTCCCCCCCTTCATGCGCACAGCCTGTGTCATGACGAGCAATGTTTCACCTTCGTAGTCATATCGTTTAAATTGTTTCGTTTCTACCGGCGTTAAATTTTCCTGCAATACTTCATTGAATCCTGCATGCAGCTCTTCGCCGTACAAAATGTCCAGATCACGGTTAACGACATAAAAGAAGCTCACTTTATCGACTTCAAGTTCAAAACGCTGAGGAGGCTTTGGCGGTCCGTTATATATATTGAAAAACTTATCGATATTGTTGGCCGCATAGCTTTCGACCATATTTTCCTGTACTTTGTTTAAAATTTGCGCAAAGGATATATAGAAAACAGTTAAAAACAACACAAGAAAGACAAAGTAGCTGATGGCATTCATCCATGTGAGGCGCATTTTTATTTTTCTAAACATCACTGTCCCTCAATTTGTAGCCAAGTCCGCGAATGCTTTGTATATAGGACGGCTCATCTTCCATATCGATTTTCTTGCGTACTAGGCGAATGAGCGCAGCCAGCGTATTCGTATTGGCATTATCATCAATATCCCAAATATAGTCGATCATCTGTTCATGTGTCAGTACTTGTCCCCTGTTTTCGATTAAGTATTCGAGCAGCAGAAATTCATTTTTCGTCAGGCTTACTTCGAAATTCTCAATAAAAACGGTCCGCTTGTTTTTATTAAGCTTCAGTGTCCCTATGCTAATTTCCTCTTCCATCATTTTGTTTTTCCGACGCAACAGTGCCCTTACTCTTGCGCGAAGCTCCTCCATTTTAAATGGCTTTACCATATAGTCATCCGCGCCATTATCCAATCCTTCGATAATATTTTCCGTTGCATCTTTTGCCGTCAGCATCAATATTCCGCCTTCGAACCCTTTGCTCCGTGCATACCGGCACACCTCAATTCCTATAGCTTCCGGCATCATCCAGTCGAGCACAAGCAGATCGTATTGATAATATTCGATTAAATCCTTCGCTTCCGCTCCATCAAATACGGAATCAACCGCATAAAAATCGAGCTTCAATATTTTCGCGATGTTTTCACACAATGTATGATCATCGTCCGCTACTAAAATCCGCAATAATCGCACCTTCTTTAATTGAAATCAACTTGCCATTATTTTTACACACCTTTTCTTTTTATTCTAGTAAAAAAGAAACGCTCAATAATTCAGAACGTTTCCCCCGAGTAACTATACAAAAAAAACGAGTGAACTGTTTTTCAACAGTTTCACTCGCTTCTATTGGTTATATCGCGTTTTGCGCTAATCGTACTTTTAGTTTTTCCAGCATATCGACCGTCATTTTTTCCAGATCGTAGCTTGCTTTAAAGCCCCATTCCTCAATCGCTGCGGATGAGTCGATTGCATTTGGCCAGCTGTCGGCAATTGCCTGACGGATCGGGTCCACCTCATAATCCATTGTGAAGCTTGGAATATGTTTTTTAATTTCTGCTGCGATTTGAGACGGCTCAAAGCTCATCGCCGAAATATTAAATGCATTGCGGTGCACAAGCTTTGCCGGATCTGCTTCCATTAGATCCACAATCGCCTGCAGTGCATCCGGCATATACATCATATCCATATACGTACCTTCTGCAATATAAGATGTGTAGCGTCCTTCCGCAATCGCTTTATAATAAATATCTACCGCATAGTCCGTCGTTCCTCCACCAGGTGGCGTCACATAAGAAATCAGCCCCGGGAAACGGACACCGCGTGTATCCAGTCCAAAGCGTGTGTAATAGTAGTCGCATAATAATTCGCCGGCTACTTTATTGACACCGTACATCGTTGTTGGGCGTTGCAATGTGTCTTGTGGTGTGTTGTCCTTTGGCGTAGAAGGACCGAATGCGCCGATTGAACTTGGCGTGAAAAACTGCATATCCAGTTCACGTGCCACTTCAAGTGCATTCATTAAACCGCCCATATTTAAATTCCAGGCAAATACCGGATTTTTTTCTGCTGTTGCCGAGAGTAATGCAGCCATGTGTATCATCGTGTCTGCACCAAAATCATGGGCAAGTGTGTGCATGCGTTTCCCATCTGTTACATCCAATACTTCAAATGGACCTTCATGCTGATCAATTTTTCGAATATCTGTTGCCAATACATTATCTGTGCCATACGTATGGCGTAATTTCTCTACTAATTCCGAACCAATTTGACCTAAAGCACCGGTCACCATAATTTTCTTCAATCTGAAGCCTCCCTATCCTTTAAAAGACATATATTCTGCCTGTTACCGCTGAATATACCGTCCATTATTTCTCATCTATTAAAACAAATGTCCTTGTGGAAAATACATAGAACCATCCATAACACTTGATGCTCAAACATTTTCATGAAATTCATTATAGGATGTTCTTTTGTAAAAAACAATATGTTAAAAATATTCTTTTTGAGCAATACATTTGTACGTGTGAAATATTCGAATAGTGAAATTGCTTCTATACGGGTGTTTCTCGTTATAAGATTGAGAGAAATTTAATTTCTTTTTCTAACATGGGGTTGCTTTTCATTCCAGGTCGGACCATTCCGCTGAAGTTGCCTCCCCCATTTATCGTCTACTTTTTATTGGTCAATTGGAAAATCTACTCATCTAAGAGTGCTTCATAAATATGGTGGAAATGAATTTTTTCGCTGTTTGTCAGTTTGACGTATTGTTCGTGGATGCTGATTTTTTGGATGGCCCCGGAAACTGTATAGAGGCCTGTTTGCTCCCATACTTTTAGTTGGATCGCGCAATGTTCTGTGTAGGCTCGCTGTAGATTGATGTTAATTTGTTCTAACTGGGCTTCGTCAAGTTGGGGTTGGGTAATAATTTTGTCCTCTTCTTGCCATTCACGCAATAATTTTACATGCTCCGGCAGCATCATTGCGCTCCATTTAATGGTTCCTCTATCTCTGTTCATCGCCTTCACTCCTTATTGTTTATGCCCGCCTACTAATTTTGCCCGTGTCAGTGCAGTACCTGCTTCCGTATAGGAAACCGCACGCAATATCGCTGTTGTGCCGTATTTTGTACGTAAACGGTCCATCGTTTCTCCGAGCTTGCGGTTGCGCCAACGCATTTCATCGAACAGGCTGAGCTGCATCGAATATTCGCTTTCAATATTGCTTAATGTAATCGTAATTTTGCGTGCCGGTCGCTCTGCATAAAATTCGTCAAGCAGCTGCTTGCACACTTCGAAAATTTTCAATGTATCGTTTGTCGGCTCATCGATTGTGCGTGAACGATGAAAACCGCCCCCGAAAGCATCTTTACTGTAGCTAAGCCCTAATGAAATCGTCCGGCCGATTTTTTTTGCTTCCCGCGCCCGCCTTGCCACGTCTTCGCACATTTCCAGCAATACGACTAAAATTTCCTTTCGACTGCGATAATCGCGCATCAGCATTTGCCCCTTACCGAAACTGATTTGTCCTTGCATAATCGGTGCACCGACTGTTGAGTGATCAATTCCCCACGCATGGTAATACAGCTGATTGCCGAGAACGCCGAAGCGCTTTTCCAGTAACGCTAAATCGGCATGCGCCAAATCGTAGACCGAGTAAATGCCCATATGGTTCAGCGTTCTTTCCGTACGGCTGCCGATTCCCCACATCGTGGATAGCGGCATAATCGGCCACAGTTTTTCCGGTACATCATTATATGTCCATTTTGCAAATCCCGTCTTTTTTGCTTCGATGTCGAGCGCCAATTTTGCCATCAGCATATTTGGGCCGAAACCGACTGCACATGGAATCTCAAATTGGTTGTAAACGAGCTGCTGAATGTATTTTGCCGTTTCTTCAGGCGGTCCCCATAATTTTTCGGTTCCGGTTAAATCGATAAAACTTTCGTCGACGCTATATACATGAATGGCCTCTTTTGGAACGAATTCGTTGAACAGACGTGTAATTTCCATTGATATGCGTATAAATAATGACATCCGCGGCTCAAAAAGACGAATATCCGGATGTGGCGGGATTTCGTGCAATCGCGAACCTGTGCGAATATTAAAGCGCTTTTTCATCGGAGGGGATGCTGCAAGTACAACACTTCCCTTTTGCTGAAAATTTCCGACAATCGCAATCGGGACTTCCATTACATTTAAATTTTCAACCGACGCAATACAGCTTGCATAAAAACTGCGCATATCAATACAAATAATCGAACGTTCCGGCGCATTTTCATACATAAAGCTCATCTCCTTATATCGAACATTTGTTCTTATATTAAAATGAGACGTGTGAGATGGCAAGTGGAAAGTAGTGGTTGTTTTGGTTCTGGAGAGATTTTTTTATGTATCAGTGAGTTAATTTGCTGCTAAATGCAAAAAAAGCGCACCGGCATTCATCCAGTACGCTTTAAAATTTATTCTTTTATTACTTTTTCATAGAGACCCGGACGGCGATCTTCATATACAGGGATGCGGCCGCGCACTTCATCAACTGTTGAAAAATCAACGTCAATAATCGCCAGCTCCTCATCTTCTGCGCCTGTCCAAAGCACTTCACCCCATGGCCCGATAATCATTGACTGACCATTGAAATTTTCCACTTTACGGGCAATACGATTTACCGCAACGACGAAGCACTGGTTTTCAATTGCTCGCGCCTGCAGTAATATTTTCCAGTGGTCAATACGTGGTGTTGGCCATTGTGCAGGTACGAACAGTACCTTAGCGCCATCCAACGCATGGGAACGCAGCCATTCCGGGAAGCGAATATCATAGCAAATCGCTCCGCCTGCTTCAAGTTCGCCTAATGCGAAACGGTTCATGTCACTGCCGGATTCCAAATACAAATGCTCATTCATTAAGCGGAATAAATGCACTTTACTGTACTCGCCAACTAACTCCCCGTCACGACTGTACGTGTACATCGTATTGTAAAACTTATCATCACGCTTCACCGATACCGATCCACCTACAATATGTACCGCCAATTCTTTTGAAAGACTGCTTAAAAATGCTTTCGTACGTTCCCCATTTTCGTCCGCCAGCTCTTCCAGTTTTTCAAGCGCATAGCCTGTATTCCACATTTCCGGTAATACAACGATTTCCGCGCCGCCTGCTACTGCTTCGCGAATAAACTTCTCCGCGCTTTCATAGTTTTCATCAACCTTGCCAAAACCAACATTCAATTGAATACAACCAATTTTCATAACTGCCACCGCCTTAAATATTCCGTGCGAATCTATTTTCGCATATTCGTACTCATTGTAACATCTCATTATAAGTTGTCAAAATCTTCACTTTACTTAAGTGAAGTTTTAGACTAACATTAACCTTACTATTTTTCAGAGGTGATAAAGAATGATTGAATTCTCGAAAAAGCTGCAGCAGTTACCGCAACAGTTTTTCGCAGCACTTGTAAACAAAGTAAATGAAGCGCTAGCCCAAGGGCGCGATGTGATTAATTTAGGTCAAGGGAATCCCGATCAGCCAACACCGGCACATATTGTGGAAGCACTGCAAAATGCGGCAAACAATCCGCAAACGCACAAATATTCTCCATTCCGTGGTATTGCAGAACTCAAGCAGGCAGCTGCAGACTTTTATAAACGTGAATATGATGTTGACATTGATCCCGCTACAGAAGTGGCCATCCTTGGCGGAACGAAAATCGGTTTAGTCGAACTTCCGCTTGGTCTCCTGAATCCGGGTGATTATATGCTCCTCCCAGATCCTGGTTATCCGGATTACTTATCCGGTGTCGCACTTGCAGATGTGAAGTTTGATAAGATGCCGCTTCAAGAGGAAAATTACTTTTTGCCGGATTATGAGGCATTGTCCGCAGAAATTAAAAACCGGGCAAAAATGATGTATTTAAACTATCCGAACAACCCGACTGGCGGTGTCGCAACGCCCGAATTTTTTGAACAGACCGTACAGTTCGCTAAAGAAAATAACATTGCGGTTGCCCATGACTTCGCTTACGGGGCACTCGGCTTTGATGGAGAACGCCCGCCAAGCTTCCTGCAGGCACCCGGTGCAAAAGAAGTCGGTATTGAGCTTTATACATTGTCCAAATCTTACAATATGGCAGGCTGGCGCATCGGCTTTGCTGTCGGTAACGCAAAAATGATTGAAGCGATCAATATTATTCAGGACCATCTGTTTTGCAGCCAGTTCCCGGCGATTCAGCATGCTGCAGCAGTAGCACTGAATGAAGAACAATCTTGTGTTGAGGAATTGCGTGCATTATATGAGCGCCGCCGCAATGTGCTCGTTGAAGAAGCTCATAAAATCGGCTGGGAAGTGACCGCCCCAAAAGGTTCATTCTTTGCATGGCTTCCTGTACCTGCACCATATACGAGTGAACTGTTCGCGGACTTTTTACTGGAAAGAGCGGATATTGCCGTTGCAGCCGGCAATGGGTTTGGTGAATACGGCGAAGGCTATATTCGTGTCGGGCTGCTCGTCGATGAAGAACGCTTGCGCGAAGCAATACACCGTGTTGCGAAACTTGGTCTGTTTGCGCAGACGGTTGTGAAATAAAACTGGGAATATGTCTCTCTTTTAAAATTGAAGGCGCGTGACTCTTATTTTAAAGTGCTCCATTAAGCATTAAATAGAGGCACTTGGAAAAAGTCCGCGCCTTTTTAAAATATACCTTTACCAGCTTATAGCGCCGGTTTACCATACCAAACTCTGTTTTTTAATAAATTACCTACCTAGCCAACCTCCATCTACAGGAATGGTAATACCATTCACATAATCTGATGCTGGTGATGAAAGAAATACGATGGCACCAACCAAATCAGCAGGATTTCCCCATCGTTTTGCCGGTAAACGATCCAATATTTGTTTATTTCGAGTTTCATCGGCGATAAGTGCCTCATTCATATCAGTTGCAATATAACCAGGCGCTACACAATTTACAGTAATTCCTCTACTGGCCCATTCATTTGAAAGGGTTTTTGTAAAATTCATTACACCCGCTTTACTTGCTGCATATGCCGGAATATAAATGCCGCCTTGATAGGAAATGACCGAAGCTAAATTCACGATCTTTCCATACCCCTCCTCAAGCATCCTTTTTCCAAATAGCTTACATAAATGGAATGCCGCCGTCATATTCACTTCTACTACTTCGTCCCATGCCTCCAGCGGGAAATCCTCCGATGGATAACGTTGTTGAATACCCGCGTTGTTTACTAAAATATTAATGGTCCCTATTTCATCAAGAACTTTTTGAATCATTTCTTCTCGACTTGCTCTTGACTTTAAATCACAAGGATAATGGTGCGCCTGGCCACCACTTTGTTTAATTTCTTCGATTACATCTTTCGCGGAAGAACGCGAAACAATAACTACTTCTGCTCCTGCCTGAGCCAGGCCGATCGAAATCGCTTTTCCGATTCCACGATTCCCGCCTGTTACAAGTGCCTTTTTCCCACTTAAATTAAATAACTGCATATATCTTCCTCCTGTATTTTACGAAATTAAAAACTCATATTGTTCATCAGTAATTTCAATTCCATTTTCCAGAACATCTTTCTCTTTTAAATTTGCTCGTTCTCCCGGAATGGACACTTTATCAAATCCTTCCTGTGGAGCGCAGCCCTGTAGAGAAGACACCATCGATGCCATGCTGTTTATAAAACTTTCAGAAGTGCCGAAAAAACTTGGATTAATCACTAAAAAAAACTGCCCCAAATTTCTCGGTTTTGTTAAATCTTTATACATCGGTTCGATATCCCGTCCTGTGTTTGTACCAGCTAACACACCGGAAAGAATATCCACTAAAATGGCCAATCCGTACCCCTTTGCTCCCCCCATCGGTTGCAGTGCCACCACGTCCGATGGGTTATCCGTCGCAACACCTTGGTCATTTAATCCCCAATCTTTCGGAATCTTATTTCCCTTTTCTTTTTCGATCATGACCTTGCCGAATGAAACCTTGCTCGTTGAAATATCCAGCACCATAGGAAAGTCTTTGCCGGTTGGAGAACCAAAAGCAATCGGATTCGCTCCCAAATAGGCTTCTTTTCCGCCATATGGGGCTACTAAAGCATCCGCTTGCGTAAAAATTAACCCAATCATATTCTTTTCAGCTGCCATTTTCGCGTAATAGCCAACCGCACCTGAATGAGATGTCTTGTGGACACTTACGACCCCAATCCCTTTTTTATGGGCAATTGAAATCGCCTCATCCATTGCGTATTTCGCCACGATATGACCAAGTCCATCATCACCGTTTAATTGAGTGATGACATCATTTATTCTGTTATACTGAAGGGACGGATTACTTTTTATGCTTTGATGTTTTAATCGCTCAATATAATGAGGAAGTCTTAAAACCCCGTGTGAAGGAATGCCTCTGCTATCTGCATATAACAAAATTTCTGTTACAATACCGGCATGCTCCTCTGTCACATCATGTTCCAGCAATTTATTCGTTACAAATTTTTTATAATCATCAACCGATATTTTCATATAAACCTCCCATTTACACAGTTCGGGTATAAAAAAGAGACTGCATAGCCGATACGACCACGCAGTCTCCTTACATTAAACAACTACATACACTGGTTTTTGCCCTGCTAGTACATCGACCACATTTTTGGTTGTCTTCGTTCTTAATTCTTCGATTGCTTCAACAGAATAAAACGCACTATGTGGTGTGATATAAACATTATTAAATGTTAGTAATTCATGATTAGCCGGAATAGGCTCATGTTCAACCACATCTAATGCTGCACCGGCAATTTTTTTAGTTTTTAAGCCTTCGATTAATGCTGCTGTTTCAATAATCGGACCGCGAGCGGTGTTAATAATGAAGACGCCATCCTTCAATGACTTTATTGTTTCTTTATTGATCAGGTGTCTCGTCTCTTCTACTAAAGGGACGTGGAACGAAAGAATATCTCCAATTTTTAAAGCCTCTTTCAATTCCACTTTCCTCACACCGTAGCTGGCCATTACTTCTTCTGATACGAAAGGATCATAGCCTACTAATGTAAAACCTAATGGCTGTACCTTTTCAATTACTCTTCTCGGAATGCGTCCGAATCCGAATATTGCAAAAACTCTATTTTCAAAACGGTAAATCGGTTTACCGATACTGAAATCCCATATGCCATTTTTCACCGCATTATTGAGTTCTACAATTTTACGTGACCAAGCCATAAGAAGGGCTAACGTATGGTTAGAAACTTCTTCAATTCCATAATCGGGAACATTGCATACTTTAATCCCTAACTCTTTTGCTACGGCAAGATCGATTGTATCGACACCTACCCCATAGCGGGAAATTACTTTGCATTTTGTTAGAGACCTTAATACACGTTCTGATAGTGGTGCATACTGATTAATGATAGCATCCGCATCTTTTGCAGCTTCAATTACTTCATCCTCTGTCCGACATTGTGCTTTTATAAATGAAATTTCTAAACCACTTTCGGCAAAGACACGCTCTTCATACTCCAAAGTATCAAATTCGTAATCTGTTAACACGACTTTAAACATGTTTCGGCTCCTTTCGCACAGATGCAATGCCAAGGCCTTCTGCTCCCAGCTCAGACATCTTTGCTTCCGGACAGTAACGTTTGATCATATCCATTCCAATAGCTGCACGGCGAACACGTTCACGAGCCAGTGACAGGTTTGTTGCTTCCCATTGTTTTCCTGACGGATAGACATCAGGATGATTACGTAGCCCAAACTTAATGTATACCGGGGAAAGCACTCGAATAATTTCCGGAATTTCGTAATATCTTAAAAAGCCGCCAAAATTATCCGGTACTTCTATATAGATATCAATCGGAATATCAATTGCCTGACGAATTGCAGCAAGCTTTGCTAATGTTAAAGAAGAAGGAACATTGTAAGTATCTGCACCTAAATCCTCCATAATTTTCACCGAAACAGGATTACACGCACCCATTTGAACTGAAACTTTAATAACAAAATCTTCAGGCAGCAATCCTTCCTCTTTCATCTTCTTGCTCATATAAAGAAGTCCTTCATCGGCTACGAGTGCTCCTCGTAACCCTAAATCCGCACCACGTTTTAAATCTTCCATTGCATATACTAATTGATCTGCACCCTCATGACGTAACGCTTGCGATTTACCAGCAGCTGTTAGAGGACCTGCACTAATATCCCATGTACCTCTTGGACCGACAAATAGGCTTAATTCTATACCACGCTCTGAAGTTAATTGGCACATTTCTTCAATTTCCTCATCAGTCTGAAGCATAATTCCACTACCTTGTGAAATCCGGTGAATTGTTAAACCATATTCATCAATTGCGTTTAATGTTTCCTTCAATGCTACAGGGCCTTCAACACTCGGCAGCTCGATACGATATTGTGCCCCATCAGGGAAACGCTTCAATGAAGTGGGTAACTCTTGGTAATCCCGTGCAGGGTAACCTAACTTTTCTAGAAATTCAATGGACTGATTCATTTCGTTCCTCCTAAAACTAAGCTTTTAGTTATCATTGTTTCAGCTAAACTTCTCAAATCCTGTTCATTATTAACAAACGGCGTTTTGAAATTCACACGTTCATCTGGATACCATCTTGCATAAACAGCTTCCTTCATCGAGATATAAAAAGATGGGTGCCAAGAGTAAAAATCCATTAAATCGCTAATTTGTCGATGTAATTCCTTAATCGTTTTAAAATCATTTGTTTGAATGGCGTTATACAGACTTACAGATAGTTCAGGAAGAAATACGGATGTACCATTAATACTCCCTGATGCTCCTAAAATCTGAGCGTCTAATAAATGCTCATCAAATGCACTATATACATGAAAATCCGGCTTTACTGATTTCACAGTATTGATTACATTTCGTATTCTACCAATACTCCCTACAGTTTCTTTGATCCCTTTAATATGAGGGAACTCACTAGCAAGTTTGCTAATGACATCAACCGGAATTTCCTGCCCTGTTAATTGGGGAATATTATATAAGTAGATATCGATTGTTACACGGTTTGCTAATTCGGCATAATAGGTATAGATTTGTTCTTCACTCATCGTCCAATAATAAGGCTGTACAACAAGTACACCATCTCCACCTAATTGCTTTACAAAATTGGATAATTCAACTGTTTCTTCTAATACAGTCCCTCCTGTTCCGACAAGTACCGGAACCCGATTATTTAAATAAGGAATAACCTCACTTAAAAATCTTTTTTTCTCATTTAAAGTAAAGTGAGGGAACTCACCTGAACTACCCAACAAGACGATGCCATGCACACCGCCATCTATTATTTTATCAAGCATATCCATGTTTTTTTCTATATCAATATTTCCGTTTTCATCTAATAATGTAACAACTGGCGAAATAATTCCCTTCATGATTTATCCCCCCCTACTTTGCTTTAATATAGACTGTTTTAGATACTGTATAAAACTCCTTGGCTGCTTGTCCTTGTTCACGACTACCTGAACTAGAGTTTTTCATTCCTCCAAATGGAGCTTGGTACTCTACCCCGGCACTTTCAGCATTCACTCTAATTAAACCGGCGTCCATATCATCAATAAATGCTAAAGCATTGCCGATGTTTGTTGTAAAGATCGAAGCACTTAACCCAAACTCAACATCATTAGCCATTTCAATAGCCTCTTCCGTTGTATCTGCTTTAATTAATGCAATAACAGGACCAAACACTTCTTCTTGGGCAATACGCATATTTGTTGTAACACCGTCAAAAATAGTCGGCTCCACAAAATACCCCTGAAGTTCACCTGACTGCACTGGATTTCCGCCTGCAATAAGTGTTGCTCCTTCATTTTTTGCGATTTCAATATATTCTAATACCGTATTATATTGGCTTTCACTTGCACAAGGACCCATCCATGTCGAAGATTCCAATCCTGGTCCAATCGTAATTTTCTCCGTTTCTTCGATTAAGCGATTTTTAAATTGCTCATAAATGCCTGACTGAACAATTACTCGACTTGTCGCGGTACATTTTTGACCTGTCGATTTAAAGGCACCACTTAACACCGCCTGCACAGCATTTTCAAGGTCTGCATCTTCTAAAACGATAACAGGGTTTTTGCCGCCCATTTCCAGTTGGTACTTCACCTGATTTTTAGCAGCAACCTCTGCAATCATTTTTCCGGTAGTCGAAGAACCCGTAAACGTAATCGCATTCACTAATTTACTGTTGATAATTTCGTTTCCTACTGTCGAACCACTACCAGTAACAAAATTAAATACGCCATCCGGCAAGCCCGCGTCAGCAAAACATTTAGCCACTTTCGCTGCTGTTACAGCTGCTTCAGAAGCCGGTTTAAATACAACAGTATTCCCGTAAATTAATGCAGGAGCAATTTTCCAGATAGGAATCGCAACCGGGAAATTCCATGGTGTAATAATCCCGACTACACCCAATGAAGTACGTTTAGTAAACATTAACGCATCTTTTTCGGAAGCTGGAATTACTTCACCATTACTTCTTGCGCCTTCTGCAGCATAGTATTTTAAAATGGCAATACCACGCTGTGTTTCTCCTAAAGCTTCCGGATAAGTTTTACCCATCTCATCCGTTAGAGTCTTAGCGATATCTTCCATATTCTCTTCTAAAATTGACGCTACCTTATACAGTAATTGTCCACGCTGGAAATCACCTAATTTTCTCCACTCTTTAACAGCCTTGCTTGCTGCTTCCAAAGCTTCGTTAGCTTCTTCAACAGTAGATGCCTGTACACTTCCCATTACCTGGCGATTTACAGGGTTAATACTATCTATAAATTTACCACTCTTTGATTCCTGCCATTTTCCGTTAATAAAATTCTCAAACACTTTTGTTGTTATCATAATATTCCCTCCTAGTTTTCTGTAATGCTATTTACTAACACACCAATTTTTGTACTGGATATTTCGATACGATCACCTTTTTGTAATGTAAACTCATTCGGCGGTACGATACATGTTCCAGTCATCAAGGCTGTACCTGGTTCGATGTCATTTTCGAATACTAAGTAATGAACCAGTTCATCCAACTTTCGTTTCAACTGACTAATATAAGCAGTTCCTTCAAATTGGATTACATTGTCTCTTAAAATTTTACAAGTAATATCAATATCATAAGGATTTTCAATACCTTCTGGCATTAAAATTGCAGGTCCGATCGAGCAAGAATTTTTCCAGATTTTCGCTTGTGGTAAATAAAGAGGATTTTCCCCTTCAATATCACGGCAGCTCATATCATTCCCTAATGTAAAACCGATAATATCCTCATTTTTACCAATGATTAATGTAAGCTCCGGTTCAGGAATCTGCCAATTTGAATCGCTGCGGATCGTTAAATCATCGAGAGGTCCTGCAATACGTCGTGCTGTTGATTTAAAGAAGATTTCCGGACGTTCCGCATCATAGACTTTGTCATAGAATGTCTCTTGAATTTCAACATTTGCCTTAGTCGCCTCGTAATTACGAGCCTCTTTACTTTTTAAATATGTTACACCGGATGCCCAAATTTCTTCAGGAACGATAGGCAATGTATACTGCAGTTCCTCTACATTAACTGCTAATGGTTGAATATTTTCTTTCTGAATATAATCTGAAGCTGTTAAATTATTTTCTTTAAGATAATAATAAAATTCAACATAGTCTTTAAATTCAATAGGAAAAACTGAGTTTTCTTCATTTATTAACGCTGTCTGAACCTGATTTTCAAAAATAAACCGAATAAATTTCATAAGTATCCCTCATTTATGTTATTTTAAATAGCCCAACTCACTTGATAAGTCTAATGTGCACTGCTTTAAATACTTTAAAATCTCTTGCTTTTTTTCTTCTGTGAAATTAACAAGAGGTGAAGATACACTAATTGCTGCTACTACTTTTTGAGTGTAATCGTAAACAGGCATCGCCATACAATAAATTCCAGCTTCGTTTTCCTCGTTATCTACAGCGTAGCCCTGCTCACGTACTATCTCCATTTCCGATAAAAATGCTTCATACGTTAAAATAGTATTTGCTGTCGACTGTTTAAATTCATAATGCTTAAATATTTTTTCAAATTGATCTTGCTCTAAATATGCTGTCAAAACTTTACCTACTGCACTACAATGCAGCGGAACTTTTTTTCCAATTCTAGAATAAATAACCAATGTATTATTTCCATTAATTTTGTCAATATATAATGCTTCTCGATCAACACGTGTTACTAAATGGACCGTTTCATTCAATAATTGGTTTAACTTAACTAGATATTTATGAGCAATTGGTTTGATTTCAACTTGATTCATCAGCAAATTTCCACGTTCGTATAATCTCCAACCTAATGCGTATTCTGCAGTATCGTCATCCTGCTTGATGTAGCCATAATGTTTTAGAGTTTTTAAAATGGAATGTACAGTACTTTTGTTTAAATCAAGTTTTGTACTAATTTCTTTAATACTGAATGAACGATGATTTTCATCAAATAACTCTAAAATTTCAAGCGCTCTTGAAACAGATTGGATTAATGTCATTGAATTCACCTCTTAATTAGTTAAGAGATCGAATATTAGTTTAATGAATGTTCTTTTTGAAACTTCTTCGTTGCCTCTTCATAAACCTGGATCGGAACAACACCTTTTGAAGCATCCGTATGTCCCACCATTCGGTTTACAGCAGCTACAAGCTTTTGTCTCGTTTTCATTTTTTGTTTTCTCTCATCAAATAACTGGATTCGATCTGTTTTTTCTTTTATAGTATCGTCATATGAAATAGCATTATCATAATGACCTACTAAATCAATTCTCTGTTCGCGTAATCTTAAATGCAGAATATCACCCGTTTTTAAATATCCAATCCCGCCGCCTTCAAAAGCTTCAGGTGTCATATGTCCAATAGCCGCACCATAAGTTACACCCGAATATCTTCCATCACTAATAATTGTGCAAATTCTTTTTAAAGTACGGTTTGCATTAATATGTTGCATTGGAGTAAACATTTCCGGCATACCAAACGCAACCGGTCCTTGCCCTGCAATAATTACTGCGATTTTTAATATACTTGACTTTACAATTTCATCGAAAAGTTCGTCGTAAGATAAATTGTTTAACTCAGCAAACCTTTCAGGAGCATTATATTTTACAATTGTTTTTAGTACATGCTCTTCAAAAACTTTTGTTTTTTTATAACGTTCCATTAATGTAGAATCCAACAATTGTGCGTTTGCCTCATCTTCATTATCAAAGTAGACAACAGCAGCTAATTTGTTATCGAACTGGTCTAATTGAGGTGTTGGCATCCCGCTAATCTTTACTACGGCACTTTCAAAGAAATTTCCGCGTAATACATCTACCCCGCTAAATGCTCTTCTTGGGCTACTTAAAATAACCGGATTGTCCTTAACATTTGATGCAGGTAAATTATCCGTATACACTAACCGTGATTTCCAAGATGTACCTGTTACTGTTAAAGCATCCACATCCATATCGATACCATTCGTCAATAGTTCATGGAACAATGATTCCATACCTCTGCTTTCACCGTTACAGCATTGCATTGCTAAAGCAAAAATATCTCTTCCTTCCGTTAACGAATAGTTAAATAAATCCGGAATCGGCTGTTCTTTTAATATACTTTCAATATCAAATAAGCTAAATTCATATCCGGCATAAACCATTGCCGATACCATATGCATCATTAAGTTCGTCGATCCGCCTGATGCACTATGGATACGTACACCATTCCGAATATTCTGACTAACTAGCGCAGCAACGCCAAATTCTGGTTTATTAATCATATATTCAAAAGCATCGATTGCCGCATTTACTTGTTGCTGATCTGGCGGACTTGTTAATAATTCGACTGCTGGATGGACAAGCCCTAATCCTGCTACTAAATGACGTGAACTATTTCCTGTTCCGTTAAAAGCACATACGCCGCCTTGGCTATCGCATGTTGCTGCCGCTAAACGCATTTCCAAATATTTATGCTCATCTTTCGAAATAACATTTTTTTCAACTGCCCGTTCAAATACCCCTTGGAATGAAGTATTCGATGAACATTGTAAAATATAATTCATAGTATCTTTTAAATCATTACCGATATCTTCATGTCCGCTTGCTACCGCTCTGTCATACACTTCATTAAGCTTTAACACTACGTCCTCTGGAATTGTTCCACCTACTAATACATGGGCTGGTGCGAATGTAGCGAAGAAAGGTGCATCTCCTCTGGATTTTCTTAATGCATCCAAATGGGCCAATCCACTTACAACCCCTAATGGCTGTTTATCGCAACCTTGAATAACAAAAGCACCATGATAACTGTGTGCTTCTAATTGATTGACAATCATTTGTGCAACGGCATTTCTACTTTGAAGAGAGTAGCTCATCCCTTGGTTTGATTGAGCTGTTCCATCACACATAACGGGTGTAGAGAAGTAGAATGGAACTCCTCCATTTTGCCAAATTCGAATTGCTGCTCTAGAGGATGTTAAATAATCCATAATATGAGCTGGATGATCAGCAGACCCTCCAATAATTGCAATTCGCGGTGCATCCTTTTCCAGACGATGTATAATTTCTTCGAGTGTCCAATCAGGTGTCCCCCCTTCATAGAGCGGCCCCAATATTTTTTTAGAATTGTCCAATAAACCGGCTACTGTAATTGGTTCATTAGCCTTCCCTTGTACATGGTCACTATAAGGATTAACTCTACTTTGCATTAATGGAAATACCATAATTCCCCTCCTCGTTTTTTATAAGAATACTAGCGATAGAACTGGAATAAACGTGATGATTAATAGAATGATTGTCATCACAATAATAAACGGAATAATCGCCTTTGATAATGCCTCGAGACTGACTCCTGAAATACTTGAACCAACAAATAAGTTGACTCCAACAGGCGGAGTAATAAACCCTACCGCTAAAGCAACGATCATAATAATACCGAAATGAATTGGATCATAACCAACTTGAATTGCAATTGGTAATAGAATCGGTGTTAAAATAATGATGGCAGCGATTGTATCCATAAAGCATCCTACAATTAAAAGTAAAACAATGATTAGCAACATAATAATGATTTTGTTATCAGATAGTGACAATAATCCATTTGCAATTTTAAGCGGAATTTGTTCCATGGCTAAGAGTTTACCGAACCCCGTTGCACTTCCAACAATAATTAAAATCGTTGCTGACATAAGTGCAGAATCGACAAAAACAGATGTAAGGTCTTTCAGTTTTAGTTCACGATATACAAAGGCTCCGATTACAAATCCAACAGCAACCGCAACTGCTGCTGCTTCAGTAGGAGTAAACACACCACCGTATATTCCACCTAAGATGATAAATGGTATTAATAATGACCACTTGGCATTCCAAATTTGTTTCCCGATATTTGAAAGTGACGCTTTTTCCGTACTTCCTTTATATCCGGCTTTTTTTGCATAATAGTATGCATAAACCATTAAACCGAGACCAACTAAAATACCTGGAATAATACCGGCCATAAACATATCGCCAATAGACACGCTCCCTGACACACCATACATAACCATAGGAATCGAAGGAGGAATAATTACACCGATAGAACCGGCTGATGCTACAACAGCGGTAGAAAACTTAATATCATAGCCTTTTTTCACCATCGCCGGTATCATAATACTACCTACTGCAGCTACAGTAGCAGGGCCAGAACCAGAGATTGCGGCGAAGAACATACATGTTACGATAGCTGTAAGTGCTAACCCGCCTGTTACAGAACCTACAAGAGACTCTGCAACTGCGATGAGTCGTTTGGAAATACCGCCTTTACCCATAATTTCCCCCGCCAGAATAAAGAACGGGATTGCTAACAATGGAAATGAGTTTGCAGCAGTAGTAAGCTCTTTCATAATAAACTCTATCGGCATTGTGCCATCAATTAAAATCGCAATCATTGCAGATAAACCTAATGAGATTCCAATTGGAACCGTTAAGATCAGTAAAATTGCAAAAGATATAAATATTGTAATCCCCATTTTAATCCCCCTACCTACAGTTTAGGCATGTCTTCATCTATGATTTCTTCATTGTTTTTAAACATCTTCGTTTCAAAATACATACGTTGAATTAAACGAATAGAAGTTAAAACCATTCCAAGCGGCATACCGAGATACATAATCGACATTGGGATACCTAATGATGGAGCACTTTGTCCACTTGTATCAATCATTTCAAAGATTGAAAAACCATAGTACATTGCATAGAGAGCAAATATTAAAAATAGAACGTGAGCAACCATATTAATGAAGTATTTACCTTTACGACCTAAAACAACTAGCAATGCTTCAACACGAATATGTTTGGCCTTTTTAACCCCATAACTGATCCCTATGTACACCAGCCAAACGAAACAAAATCTTGCCAACTCTTCTGACCAGGTAAGTGAACTTTGGGCCACATACCGCATAAAAACTTGTAATACAATTACAACTGTCATAACCCCAAGTAAAATTAACAACAACACTCTTTCAAAGTTTTCATCCAGCCATTTCACTACACTCATCTAATCCCCCCTTTTTTCAATGAATGCGATGAGAAATCAGGATTACTTCTGATTTCTCATCGCATCAATACTATTGGGCCTTTTCAATTTCTTCTAAATATTCATTAACAAAATCTTCGCCGATTGTTGATTTATACTTTTCAATAACTGGTTGTACAGATTTTTTAAATGCTTCTAATTCTGCACCTTCAATTTTGTTATATTCCATTAAACCTTTTAATTCTTCTAAAGCAGAAGCTGCTGTTTCACGAGATAAATCACGGTTATGCTCACCAGCTTCTAAAGCTGCAGCCTGAACGATTTCACGTTGCTCTTCTGATAAACCATCCCAAGTTTTTTGACTGATTAAGAAAATAAATGGAGAATAAATATGGTTTGTTTCAGTTAAATATTTTTGTACTTCCGGATATTTTTCAAGAAAAATTGTTGGATAAGGATTCTCTTGTCCATCTACTGTTTTTTGTTGCATTGCTGTAAATAACTCTGTGAAAGCCATTGGTGTTGGGTTGGCACCCATTGCAGACCAAGCACCTAAGTGAATTTCATTTTCCATAGTTCTGATCTTTAACCCTTTTAAATCATCAATTGATTTAACAGCTTTTTTACTGTTTGTTAATTGGCGGAAACCATTTTCCCACCAAGCTAATTGTAAAACACCTTGGCTTGAAGCTTTTTCTGCAAGTTTATCGCCAAATGGGCCCTGCAATACTGAATCTACAATATCTGTATCCGTTAAAGTGAAAGGTAAATCGAATACCCCATACTCCGGAACAAACGATGTAAATGGTGCAGTTGAAGGAATTGTAATTTCCAATGTTCCAAACTGTAACATTTCAATTGCTGAGCGGTCATCAGCAATCTGACCTGAGTGATATACTTCAACTTCTAATGAATCCGTTTTTGCTTCAACTAATTCTTTAAATTTCACTGAACTTTTATATAACGGTGTCTGATCATTTAACCCCAAACTGATACGTAATTTTTTCTTTTCTCCACTATCTGCCGATACAGATGAATCTGCATTTACAGGTATTCCATTCGATTCTTCGTCACTTCCCCCACATGCTGCAAGTGCTAATGTAAACAACAACAAAAACCCTAAATAAAGTAACTTTTTCATCCAAACATCCCCTTTGTTTGATATTATGAAACGACGTTTTGAGATTGTTAGAAAACGCTTTCAAAACTTATTTTTTATTCTAAATTACTATTCTTTAAAAATCAAGAATATTCTGTATAATTTTAATATTCGTACAAATATACTATTTTTTCACTATAAAGGAATTTTCTATAAATAGCCCTACGTCTACAATTCCTGAGATTATTTTTAGTTCTTGGTAAGTAATTTTCACATCAAATGGTTTTTCTTTTTTTATATCTACAATGTAGTTATTATTATCTGTAATAAAATATTCATTTCCGATTTTCCTTATCGCTACATGAAATCCGAGTTTAATTATTTTTTCAATTGTCCATTTAAAATTATATGGAACAATTTCTACTGGAATAACTTCATTTGCAAATTCTTCAACAAATTTTGATTCGTCAGCAATAATCACCTTTTTTTGTGATTTTTCAAGAACTTGTCTTTCTCTAAATAATGAGCCTCCACCACCTTTAATAAGGTTATGTCTTGCATCAATTCGATCAGCACCGTCAAATGAAATATCTAATAAAGCAGTATCCTCTATATTCGAAATATTCAGTCTATGATGCATTGCATAACTTTCAATTCTTTTAGAAGCAGGGACAAAGTGTAACTGAAGTTGTTCTCGTTTTATCCTTTCAGCAATCAAATCTACAAATATTTGCATTGTAGAACCAGACCCTAAACCAATAATTGTATTGTCTTCTACCATTTGAACCGCTTTTTCCGCTAATTCCCTTTTTTGAGTCAGATTTTGACTTTTATCATACGGTCCTACCATTCGGCAACAGTCCCATCAGCATGTCTCCAAACAGGATTCTTCCATTCGTGACCGACCTTCTGCTGTTCACGTACAAATCCTTCGTTAATCTCTATTCCTAATCCCGGTTTTTTAAGGTTTTCAACAAAACCGTCTTTATACTCAAATACACTAGGATCTACTAAGTAATCTAAAATATCATTTCCTTTATTGTAATGAATGCCTAAACTTTGCTCTTGAATAAATACGTTATAACATGTCGCATCTACTTGCAGACAAGAAGCTAAAGCAATAGGCCCTAATGGACAATGAGGTGCCACTGCAACATCATATGCTTCTGCCATCGAAATAATTTTTTTGCACTCCGTAATACCGCCTGCATGAGATAAATCGGGCTGAATAATATCAACATAGCCATCTGCCAACAATTTTTTAAAATCCCAACGAGAATACATTCTTTCGCCAGTGGCTATTGGAATGCTAGTATGCCTTGCAATTTCCCGAAGCGCCTCATTGTTTTCTGGCAATACCGGCTCTTCAATAAACATCGGATGATATTGTTCCAGTTCCTTGGCTAGAAGCTTTGCCATTGGTTTATGAACTCTCCCATGAAAATCTATACCAATACCAAAATCCTTACCTAAGTTTTCTCTAATAATTGCTACTCGCTCCAATACGTTTTCAACTTTTGAAAAAGAATCAATCATTTGAAGCTCTTCTGTTGCATTCATTTTAATCGCCGTGAATCCATTATCATGGGCTTTTTTTGCTTGTTCTAAAATATCATTTGGACGGTCGCCACCAATCCATGAGTATACCCTTGTCTTCTCTCTGCATGTACCACCTAGCAAATCATAAACCGGTGCATCATAGTACTTTCCTTTAATATCCCATAATGCCTGATCAATTCCGGCTATTGCACTCATTAATATAGGACCGCCTCGATAAAACCCGCCTCGATATAATTCATTCCAAATATCTTCAATATTCATCGGATTTTTACCTATTAAGTACGGTTGTAATTCCTGAACACATGCTTCTACCGTAGCTGCTCTTCCTTCAACAATTGGCTCACCCCAACCAATGATTCCTTCGTCT
This sequence comes from Solibacillus sp. FSL W7-1324, assembly GCF_038008025.1. Classification (NCBI taxonomy): domain Bacteria; kingdom Bacillati; phylum Bacillota; class Bacilli; order Caryophanales; family Caryophanaceae; genus Solibacillus; species Solibacillus sp. FSL W7-1324. The sequence goes on along the minus strand of NZ_JBBOYH010000001.1, from coordinate 489,203 downwards.
GTGCTAACCTTCAAAAACAACCATCTTGGCGGGACCCTAAATGTTTCTATAGCAGAGATTTTCATGCTTTCACCTCATTAAATTTTTCAACATATTGCCGAGCAATCTCAGTAATTTGATCGAAATCCCTATTATCTATTAAATTTTTATCAAATAATGCACTTCCGATTCCTACTGCTACAGCGCCATTGTTGAGAAACTCCGTCATATTCTCCAAACTCACTCCCCCAGTCGGCATAAGGGGAATATGTGGTAGCGGACCCCTCAAATCTTTAAAATAGCCAGGCCCCAACTTAGTTGCCGGGAATACTTTTAAAATATCAGCTCCTGCTGAATATGCTTGAACAATTTCCGTAGGAGTATAGACACCAGGAATAGAAATTCTTCCATACCGATTTGTTAGATGAATTGTATCGATATCCAAAATTGGTGAAAAAATAAAGTCTGCGTTAGCCTCGATGGCTTGCTTAGCGGTTTCTTTATCTAATACCGTTCCTGCCCCAACTAAAATACTTGTATTGTATTTTTTCTTTAATCGACGAATCGTATTAAAGCTGTCTTCGCTATCAACTGTGACTTCGAGTACTTTAATACCACCTTCAACAATCGCTTCCGTTACTTCCATTACTACAGTCGGGTCTATTTTTCGTACGACAGCAACTACTCCATTTTGTTCAATAAACTTTAACTTATCCCATTTATACATCAAATCCCCCCTATCTTAAGATGTCTACTTGTTCATTAGATTGGCAAAGCATTTCAAATTCTTCTCTATTCGGTAAGCCTTCTATATCGCCAAACTGTTGAATAACACAAGCGCCGAGTAAGTTACCAAAGTAGACACTTCTTTCTAATGATTGATTTGTTAGTAAACCATGAATAAATCCTGCAGCAAAAGCATCGCCAGCTCCAACCGGATCTACTATTCCTGAAACTGGGACTGTTGGCACTTCAGTCAATTTTCCATTAATCGAAAATAGGGTAGAGGATGCCCCCTTTTTTATTACAATGACTTGTCCTTCATTTTTCGTAAGTAGATTGCAAATGTCGCTCTCATTAGTGGTACCTACTAAAAATTCAGCCTCTGATAAGCCTGTTAAAATATAATCAGCATGAGCTGCAATATCTAAAATAACTTCTTTTGCCTCTTCTTTTGGCCAAAGTTTAAATCGAATATTGGGATCGAAAATTATAGGTATTTGATTTTCCTTGGCGATTTCAATAATTTTAAATATCATTTCTCTGCAAGATAGACTTATCGCAGGTGTAATTCCAGTTAAATGAATAAACTTAGATGCTCTTATTACATCAACCGGGAGATCCTGTACACTCATCTTGCTCGCAGCAGAATCTTTCCGATAATAATACACATGTGTAGCTTCCTTGGTTTTTTGCTCTTTAAATAGCAATCCTGTTGGATTATCAGAAGATACTTTAACATTTGAAACATCTACGCCTTCAGCCCTTATCGATTTAATGATCCGTTTACCAAATGGATCTCTCCCTACTTGAGACATATACGCAACATCATGACCTAATCTGGCCAGTCCGATAAGAACGTTGGATTCTGCACCACCAATTTTCTGATAAAGAGCAGGTATATCTTCAAAATTTCCTATTTGCATTGCTTGAAAAATTATCATTGTTTCTCCAACCGAAAATACATCTTTAATTTTAATCACCCCTTACTAACTTTGTGTCCACCAAAGGAATATCGCAAAGCAGATACTACTTTCCCGCTAAAAGTCTCATCTTCAAGAGATCGATTTCTCATCATTAAAGATAAATAGGTTACAGGCAAGGGTAATTGTAATTTTATAGACTCTTCCATTAGCCATTTCACTTCACCTGAAGCATGCATTTTACCGGAAACATTATCCAACTTATTATTATCCTGAAAAGAATCTATTAATAATTCCATCAACCAGCTTCTAATAACCGAGCCACTGTTCCAATTTTTCGCTACTTCCGAATAGTTAAAATCGAATTCACTTTTTTCCAACATTTCAAATCCTTCTGCAATCGCTTGCATCATACCGTATTCAATGCCATTATGAATCATTTTCAAATAATGGCCGCTCCCTGATACGCCTGCATATATAAGTCCATCATTACAGCAGATTTCTTTCAAAAATGGCTCTATTTTTTCATATACAGCCGCGTCTCCACCAATCATGGCACATAGACCATTTCTCGCTCCATTTATGCCACCGCTTGTTCCCATATCTAAAAAATGTATCCCTTTTTGTTTGAACAAAGCAGCCCATTCCATCGCTTCTTTATAATTAGAGTTGCCCCCCTCAATCAAAGTGCTTCCTTCCGGTAATCGCTCTAATAACACGGTTAAAACTTCGTCTGTCACTTTTCCTGGTGGAACTAGAAGAAATATTAGATCATCGGGTTTAATTTCCTGAAGTATCTTTTCTTCCTCTTCAATAAACATGAAGGACTTGCTATGGAATAATTCTTCATTGTCGATGCTTTCCTTTATTGAACGATCGATATCATATCCTATAACGGAATATCCCTTTTCAAGAATATTCAAGGCTATGTTACGTCCCATCTTTCCAAAACCATAAATTACAGCTCTCAACAGTCTCATCCTTCCCAAGCTTAACCAAGCATTTTAATAATCAGCTGTACGAGAATTATTAGCATCATTATTCGAAGCAAAGGTTTTACATATTTTAAATCTATTTTTTTAGATATAAAGACACCTAGAAACCCACCAATAATTGCTCCTCCGGTTATTGCAAACGCTAACGCCCAAATCATGTGGCCTGATGAAATATAAGAAATAAGCGCACCGCTACACCAGCCGAGTAAAGAAATTCTCGTAAATAATATAGCTTTGTAGTATTGCAATTGATCATTTGAAAAAACATAGATGGCTAATGTACTGCTGCCTGGACCAAAAATGCCATCATAAAATCCAATTGCACTTAGCAGCTGGTAAGTTTTTCTTTTATTAATTATCTTTTCATTTGATCCAAAAAAGCTATTGGAATAAAAAGTCATTGCAAAAGCAAAAATCATTAATATAATCGCTATCGTATTTAAAACTTTTTCATTGAGGCTAGAAGCAAATGCCCCCCCAATAAAGCCGCTAATTAATCCGATGACAAAGAGCATTAAACATTCAGATAGATTCACTTCTTTTTTTCTAATACTATTTATTGAAGTTAGTAGTGTACTGATTACCGCTCCAAATTTATCTGCAGAGATGGCGTTGTGGATTGGAATTCCCATTAACAGCATTGTTGGTAATGATATGAGTCCACCGCCGCCAACAAGTGCACTAACTAAATGACTAAGAAAGCCAAGAAAAAAAACGATAATGAGAAGTGAATAATCCACCGGCAAAACGCCCCCACTGTTTTATATTATGAAACGCCGTTTTCGTTTTACTTTAAAAAGTTGGACCAATTCTCCAAATCCCAAAATCATGTTGCCCTAAAATCTCAGCCTTTGTTAACTTACCGGAACTAACCGCTGCAATTTCGGATAGAAGTCTTTCTCCCACTTCTTCTATTGTTTCAGTCCCTTCAATAACCGTCCCCGCATTAACATCCATATTTTCTTTCATCTTTTCGAAAATAGGAGAGTTAGTGGTAATTTTAATTACAGGTGCAATAGGTGAACCTGTCGGTGTACCTCTCCCTGTCGTAAATAATACTAACTGTGCACCGCCGGCAACCATCCCCGTCAATTGCTCAATATCATGCCCTGGTGTATCCATCCACACTAAACCTTTTTCTGTAGGTGTTTCAGCATATTCAATTATTTCATTAAGTGTGCTGGTACCTGCCTTATTTGCTGCACCAAGAGATTTTTCTTCCAATGAGCTTAATCCGCCTTTTACATTCCCTGGACTTGGGTTACCTGAACGAATATCTACACCCATCAAAACTGAACGCGCTTCCATTTGTTCGATTACTTCGTAAACCCTTTTAGCTATATGACTATTTTTTGCACGATTGGCCAAAAGGTGTTCCGCGCCGATTAATTCAGTAGTTTCGGCTAAAATAACCGTACCGTCCATTTTTACAATTTCATCACTTACATAACCAACTGCCGGGTTTGCAGAAAGACCCGAACAAGCATCCGAACCGCCACATTCAGTCCCTATAGTTAATTCACTAAAATCACATAACTCCCTCTGCAACATAGAAGCCTCTTGTACAAATTGAACAGCATGTTTTGCTCCTTCTGCAATTGCATCCAATGTACCTCCATGATCTTGTATGGAAACTAACTTAACAGGCTTACCGGTTTTTTCTATTTCTTTATAAACACTTCGAGCCTGATGTGTTTCACAACCAAGACCGACAACAATCACCGCATAGACATTAGGATTACAGCCCATCCCTACATATGTACGAAATGTTTGATCATAATCAACGCCTACTTGTGCACATCCATGCTGATGCACAAAAGAAACAGTCTCTTGCACCAGTTCCGTTATTTGGTTAGCTACTTTTGTGGCACAAGTAATTGTCGGTAAAATCAACACATGATTTCTTATACCAACCCTACCATCCGGCCTACGATATCCCCAAAACTTCTTCCCTTGTAAATCTATCAAACTTTATCGCCCCTTCCTCTCGTACCTTCAAGGTTATGCACATGGACGTGAAAACCTTTTAAAATATTACAAGTTGCCACTCCGATTGTTTCTCCGTATTTAATAATACGGTCCCCTTTCAAAATATCTTCCAGAGCAAATTTATGACCAAATTGAATTTCTTGTTTTAACTTAACTAGGTTATTTTTCAGTGGAATTTGAATCTCTGAATGAATAGGAATATTCTCTAATGCTGTTGCTACGTTATCCCTTTCAGATAGAACAATATACTTCAAAACAGAAAAACACCACACTTTCGACAAATTTTAATTCTTAAAAAGAATATATTGTTAATAGTACCATACGTCAATAGTAAATTTCTGAATAATTTATTTATTTAATATATTCGGATAATTTAAATTATTTTAGTAAAACTTTTCAATTTTTATCAAAAATTTTAGTATTAAGCTTCTTTTATGTTATACAAGCGTTTTCACCGTATTAATTAAAATACAAAGTAGAAAATAATTATTTCTAATATATTAAAAATTTTTAACGATAAAAAACCTTTAAAATTAGATTACTCTTCTAATTTTAAAGGTTTACTATACATCCTATTTAATTTTGTCCCGTATTTAACTCTTATTTAATTACTTCTAACTCACGGCCTACTTTTTCGTAAATTGCTAATGCTTCATCAAGCATTTCTTTCGTATGGGCCGCTGTTGGCATATTGCGCACGCGACCTGTTCCTTTTGGTACTGTCGGGAACACGATTGCTTTTGCGTACACGCCTTCTTCAAGCAAGCGTTTCGAGAATTGTTGTGTCAGCTTTTCTTCGCCGATAATGCATGGTGTAATCGGTGTTTCCGATTCCCCGATATTAAAGCCAAGTTTTGCTAGGCCGTCTTTTAAATACTGACCGTTTTCCCAAAGCTTGTCATGCAGCTCTGTCGATTCCATAATCATCTCTACCGCGCGTGTAATCGCCGCTACATCCCCTGGTGGTAATGCTGTTGAGAATAAAAACGGACGAGAACGAACTTTTAGCCAGTCGATCAGGTTTTTCTTCCCTGCCACATAACCGCCGACAACACCGATTGCTTTTGACAATGTACCGATTTGGAAGTCGATATCATGTTGCAGACCGAAATGCTTCACTGTTCCGGCACCTTTACCAGTAACGCCTGAACCATGTGCATCATCTACATAAGTGATTAGGTCAAACTCTTTTGCGATTTCAACGATTTCCGGAAGCTTGGCAATATCGCCATCCATCGAGAAAACACCGTCTGTAATGACCATTACTTTATTGTAAAGGCCTGATTCAGTTGCATCTTTTGCTTTTGCGCGTAAATCATCCATATCTGCATGGGCAAATGGAATAATTTTCGCTTTAGATAAACGGCAGCCGTCGATAATTGAAGCATGGTTTAGTGCATCCGATAAAATCGCATCATTTTTGTCCATAACAGCAGAAATTGCCGCCATATTACAATTGAAGCCTGATTGATAGCTGATTGCTGCTTCTGTCCCTTTAAATTTCGCTAATGTTTCTTCCAGTTTTACGTGTAAATCGAGCGTACCGTTAATTGTACGAACAGCACCTGCACCAACACCGTATGAGGCAATTGTGTCCTGAGCAATCTTTTTCAGCTCATCGTTCGTCGCCAAGCCTAAGTAGTTGTTTGATGACAGGTTTACAAGCTGTTTGCCTCCAACTTTAATAATCGGGCCGTTTGCTCCTTCTACCGGATCGATTTCGTTGTATAAACCTTGTGCTTGTAGTGCCAGTAAGTTTTCATCTAAAAAGGTATTTAATACGTTTGACATGCGCGTTCATCCTTTCGATATCTATTTCCACTATATTTTAGCACAGAGAATGAAAATTTTATGTAAGCGGCTCTCCGATTATTTCCTCAAGCTTTCTTTTAAAGAAAAATAATGACGGCTGAATGACATAACCTGTACCGAGCGCTAAAACAACCGTCCCGAAACCAACAGGACCGCCAAGCAGCCATCCGGCACCTGTCGCAAATACTTCCATTACGAGCCTGCCTGTTTTCACTGAATACCCTTTACTCGCAATTATCATCATAATCGTATCACGCGGACCTTCACCAAGACTTGCCGCAATATAAAGTGCACAGCCAATGCTCATTACAAAAAAGCCGGCCGTAAAATACGCAAGTTCCAGTACAAAAATATTCGTCTCTGGCAGGAGCCAATTGAACAAATCAATAAATGAACCGATGAACAGCATATTTAAAAATGTCGCGAGTTTCGGTATGCGTTTCAGATAAATCGATGTTCCGATAATAATCGTCAGCCCCGTTAAAATAGACCAAGAACCGATCGTCAATCCGATCTGCTTATAAAGACCAATATGGAAAACATCCCATGGAGCTGTTCCGACAACATTCCCTTTAATCGTCATCGTAATTCCAAGCGCCATGATCATCATTCCTACAAAAAAACTTCCCCATTGCCATTTAAATTTCTTCGACACAACAATCCTTCTTTCTATGATGAGACAATCGATGCAAATTGACCGTTCGTTGCCTTTTGTAAATCTTCCGGTGCAAGCTTAATCTGCATCCCGATTTTGCCTGCACTGACAATAATATAATCCAATGCAGTCGCCGCTTCCTCAATAATAGTCGGAAAAAGCTTTTTCATCCCGATCGGTGAGCAGCCCCCGCGAATATAACCCGTTAAGCCAAGAAGCTCCTTAACCGGAAGCATCTCAATTTTCTTTTGCCCTACCACTTTTGCTGCGGCCTTTAAATTCAATTCCGCATCTACGGGAATGACGAAAACAAAATAATTGCCCTTTCCTGCAGTTGCAACCAATGTTTTATAGACATGAATGGCAGGCTGGCCGATTTTGCCGGCAACGGTCAATCCATCCACCGCTTCCCCATCGTTGATCGTATACTCAAAGATTTCATGTGCAATTTTTTTCTGCTCAATTAAACGAACTGCATTTGTTTTTGCTTGCTTCTTCGCCAAAAAGACCACTCCATAATTTCAACTTTGGAAATAGTATACCATTGAATGATCTGGTGCGTGAATGATGGGAAAGTTGGAACTAATTATAAAAAACCATCTAAAACGTAGCTTTGACTCCGTTCTAAGTGGTAAAAAATAATCGGTATTTTAATTGTTCAAAGATGGTCTTTTTAAAATCAAAGCGGAAATCATATAGCCTGCTACTATAGCTACCCCGAAAGTTACAAGTGAGCCGAGCATTTCTAGTTTTACTGTCATTAAAAATACAATGGCAACCGCCAGTGCTGTCATCGTAATGACAGAAATCCATAATAAACGGTCCTGCACAGTTTTAACTAATGGAGCAGATGGAGTACTAGCCGTTTCTGCATCGGCAGCTTTTAAAATATTTTTTAAACGGCGCAGGTTAATAGCTGGTCCCATGAATGTCATTACAATCAGTGCCGCTAATGAAAGATTGATCCAAGCCGCGTGCCAGCCCCAAGTAGTAATCACCAAATATAATGCCGGCAGGAAAATAATGATGACACTAAATGGCAACAGTCCATCAACTTTAACGGCCAATGCCGCCCAAACACGCAGCGTTTCTGTTTTCTTTGAATATAGCATCGCAATCATTGCAGTTATCGTTAACCCGACTGCTATAAACATCATAACTGTACCTATAATATGTAGAAAAAGCATAATACTATAAAGCATTTTTTATCTCCTTTAGTCGATATAAGTTTAACGTACATATTATATAACGATATGTTATATTATGGTAAAATAATATATACTTTTACTCTAAAAATAGTTAAAATAAAAAAACCACTCGTTTTGAGTGGGTTTTTAGTCATGCAATTTGAGAGAACAACGATTCATTTACTGAACGGTAACCGTTATTCACCATTGCAATATGCGCACTGTATTTTTGTGCAGCTATATTGAATGAACGCTGGAATAACCGCTTTTCCAACTCTTGACCAAACACTGTTTGCTCGTCTGGATTACGTGTAAAGTCTTGTTGGAATTTTTCCGGTATTGTAAATGAAAGATTTTCATTAAATAACGAGCTTGCTTCCTCGGATTGTACTTGCTCATTATGTTCATCTTTAGTGTTTGCCGGCATTTGCGGGATTGAGGTTGATATATTCGCTGCTGTAAGTAAATCTTGAGATGAAGGGACAGCCGATGCTACACGCACATTGTCCAATATTGGTGTTTGTTTATACGTGATGTCATTTACCACTGCAAGATTTTCAGCCTGATCGGCATTGTCCTGTGTCAGTAAATCTTTTTCTGTTTTACCGGAAAGGAGGTTTTCCAGCACTTTTAGCAGTGGATTTTTACTTGGATCCGTGTATTGCGCATGCTTTTTATATGCGTCACCCGCCTCTTTGCGAAGCTGGGAACGTTTTCTTTCATCTAACTCTGAACTAACGCCTCGTACCAAGCTATTTATCTTCATCTTCTTCACCCCTTTTGTAAAAGTTACATTAATTTTTTATTAATATACCAACATATATCGTATTTATATAGAAGATATTCACTAATTATTCATAATCAGAACTTTCCTACCAACCTTATCTGCCCTAACAGCCTATAAAATGGACTATCGGTTACTTTTTAATTCAAGTACCCAATACCTATAATAAAAAAACCGATATTCATTGCCGTTATAATACGAAAATTTGTGATACCTCTCCCTTGTAATTTATTTCAAATTAAAACATCTTTATTCCGAGATATATTTATCATATAATGATTTTAGTTGTAAATAACTCTTGCTCAACTGCAGAAACCGCTTTGTCAGTCTGTTTCTACTATATATGTTAAGATAATATCGTTATTTTCAAGCACTATCGGAGGTTTATAGAAATGAAGATAAATAAAGGAGTATTCTTTGTACTGCTCGGTGCAGGATGCTTTGGGTTTACACCGGTATTTGCCAAAATGGGATTCGGTCATGGCTACACTCTTGGTCAAATCAATCTTGTCCAAATGGTCATTTCCTTTCTGCTGTTATGGTCGATCACTTTCCTGAAAGGGTTCGGTATGAAGGGACTGACTAAAAAGAACATCCTTCCCATTATGATTACCGGCTGTTTTATCGGTTTAACAAGTATTTTTTATTATGGTGCGATGCAGTATTTACCTGCTTCACTGGCCATCATTTTAATGTTCCAGTTTGTTTGGATCGGCATACTGTTCGAATGGGTTTTCAATAAAATTAAACCGGCGCCAATTACTGTATTGGCGATTGTCCTTATTTTAATCGGTGTATTTTTCGCATCGAATATTTTAACCGGTGATATACAAGGTCTTCCGATTAAGGGATTTGTAATGGGGATATTATCTGCCTTTACTTATGCTGCCTTTATCTTTTTCAGCGGGAAAGTTGCTGTGGATGTTCATCCATTAACCCGTACTTCTTTAATGGTGACAGGTTCCACAATTTTAGTATTTTTGATCTTTATGAAGGACATCCCTGCTGTATTTCCTCTTGAAGGAAGCTTAGTATCGAGCGCTGCCGGGGTTTCAATATTTGGAGCCGTGTTGCCGCCACTGTTTTATGCAGTCGGAGCACCACTCATTTCAGGAGGTTTGGCGAATATATTAACTTCTGTTGAATTGCCCGTCGCGATTTTATCGGCGAGCATTATTCTGGCTGAAACGGTCACAGCTTTGCAATGGATTGGGATTGTGCTGATTCTCGTTGCGATTGTATTAAATGAAATCGGTCCAAATATCATTCGGATGAGAAAGCGTACAAAAAGATCCATTCTACATCCGCATAATAAAAATTAATATAGATGCTAATCAACCTCTGTGCAAACAGCTGTTGGTTAGCATTTTTTTATGTACAAAAACAAAAAAGCTTATCAATAATGTTCTATTGATAGGCTAAATTGATCTTTCTGCTTATTTATATGTTATTTGAAGAGATTCAGCATAGCGCCTACTTGTCTCATTGTATTAATTCCATTTGTTATTGTTCCCACATGGCCCATTACTGTATTTAAGTTATCAGATAGACCGCTAAAGCGGGAACCTTGCTGCTGTTGTGGCTGTGGCGGATAAAAATTGGCCTGCTGTTGCCCCTGTCTCGCATTCACCGGAGATGGTGGATAAAAGGCTTCCCTCGGTCTTGCGAATTCATTGGGACGAGGCATTCCCATCTGCTGTCTACCTATTTGCGGTTGGGGACCAAATTGTTGTCCATTTGGCGGGAACATCCCCGGTCTGAAATTTTGCCCATAAAATGGCATATCATTCACCTCCTACTAAGTTTGACCTCTAACCTAGTATATGTTCTTCATTTTTCACAATATAGACATTTGAAATATGCCCGTAATACGTTAATTGTTCATTCTATTGCTCCTCACCCTCAACAAATAAATGCATATGAATAAAGAAAACGATTGGAGCGAATAGATGAGCAATTTTAATCCCGAAAGACTATCCGTTGAATACAGGGATGGTGTTACTGCAACGGAATCTATTATTTCAAGACATCACACGCTGACCCATTCTGATGATACCGGAGATTTATTTTTAACAATTGGTACACAGTTCGCCTGGAACACAGTAAATCCCGAACTGCGTGATGAAGTACTCGGTGAATGGAAAACAAATGGACACTATTGGTATTACAATGCCTATGTAATTGTTAATACACAAAATCAGGATTTCGATACAGCGATTCGGCGGTATGAAGTTTTCCGGCGCGAATTGCCGCTTGCATTGACAGCCATCCGTTACGGTGACCGCTTATTATTCGACCGCTATCCGACTTTGGACAACGGATTAATCATTATGAACTTCATGTCCACTTATCCGCAGTTATATAAACAAGAGATGTATGGGACTTTCAGCAGTTATTCCACTTTATTTTAACTGGATAAAATTCGATAATATGCAACATTTAATTCCAATTCCTTTTATGGTATTAATTGTTAGTGCGTAGTGCACGACAAGTCATTTTACATGAGAGAGGGATAACAGAAATGCTGCATTTAAAAACGATTACAAAAGATAATTGGATAAAAGCAATCTCGCTAAAAGTACGGGAGGATCAAGTGAATTTTGTCGCCTCGAATGCAGTGTCATTGGCACAGCTGAACTTTCTGGAAAACTTCCATGCGAAAGGAATTTACTTTGGGGAGGAAATGGTCGGGTTCACACTTTATGGTCTCGATGAGGATGATCATGAATTCTGGATTTACCGGATGATGATCGATGAAAAACATCAGGGGAAAGGTTATGGCAAAGAGGCGGTTCGGCTTGTTATAGAGGATATTCAAACATTAAAAGAGCCTCGCCATCAAACGATTACCCTTTCCTATGAACCTGATAATGAGCATGCGAAGCGCCTCTATGAAAAAATGGGCTTCCAGGAAATTGACGGCCTTGTAATTGAAGGTGAGCAAGTAGCACGCTATACGTATTAGGAGAATCTGAGATGCGAATAATAAAGATTGTGTTACTGACGTTACTGGCGATTCCAGCATTCTTTATTTTAATACTTACGATTGCTTCATTTGATTATTTTTACTACCCGATTATAGGCTACAAAGCGGAAAATGCCGCCGAAGCTTCACTTGAAGAGAAATATAACGAAGACTTTGTGATTGATGAATCAACCTACTCCAAACCATTGGGCGATGATTACGGAGATTATCATATTATCGCTCATCCAAAAAAGAATCCTGATTTGGAAGTTACCGTTTCGGTTAGTGAAAAGACGGAGCCGCTTTCTGATACGTATTTGCAAATGCATTGGCGGGATCAGCTGAATACGCAATTTGGGTTGCTGTATGAAGAACTTTATGGAACGGTTGAAAATTATTCCTATATGGTCAATGTGACGTTTTCGGATGAAATCGAAGCACAATATGACCATACCGACACCTATGAGGGTATTTTACAAAAGGAAGCGAACGGTATCGGAAATATTGTCTTTGCCAATGTAATTCTGAAATCATCTAACAATATGAACGATCAGCTGGAGAAAGCTTATAAGATGATCCAGCATTTTAAAGAACAGAATTTAAGTTACTTCAACATTGAAATTGTATACTATAATGAAGAGTTGCAAAAACAGCTGAAGAAAAAGGACCGCCAACTTCCCTATAATGAATTTAATTTCAAACATTTGGATGATAGAGCTGCAAGGTTTTATTTCTCTTATGATTCAGAGGATGCAGCGTCCGTAAAAGAACTGAATCAGCTAAAATTCCCCGCAGATTTGGAGCGGTATGTTAAAGATATGAATTGAACGTACTAAAAATGAAAACGGAGTCCGGTACACTCCCCGACTCCGTTTTCTTATGGTTTTAATGATGTTTATCTAATACTTTCTGAATTCAACTCAAGTTGTATAAGATTATTTTCTAAAGCCTTTTGCATAAAAGGACTCGGTTTCCCTACACTGTAAAGTTGCAGCACGTGCATTGCTCTCGTGCACGCTGTATAAAAGATTCTGCGTAAACTTTCATCTCTATACACACTTTCGGATGCGTCATAAATAATGACTGCTTCAAATTCAATCCCCTTCGCTAAGTAAGAAGGAATGACTACAACTCCTTGCCCAAACTCCGCTGTACCGCTTTTTATCAGCTTAATTCCGTCAATTTTATTTAACGTTTCATATGCTGTCTTACTTTCTTCTGCAGATTTGCAAATAACCGCGATACTGTTATAGCCCTCACTTTGCAATTTTGAAATGTCAGACATAATGTACTGATGCAATTGTGCATGATTATCTACTTGGTTCAACACCGGCAGTTCGCCAGCACGTTCAAATGGAATAATTTCTTCTCCATTTGCAATAAGACTCCGTGTAAATTCTATAATCGGCTTCGTCGAACGGTAACTTCGGGTCATATTGATAACTTCCGTTTCTTCTTCTCCATAAAGCTGGTGAAGGATTTGAAAATCTCCTACGCCACTTGCATGCGCAAAAATAGCCTGATTAAAATCACCTAGCACGGTCATTTTGGCAGAAGGGAATAAGCGCTTCAGAAATTCAAATTGAAACGGCGAATAATCCTGTGCTTCATCAATGAGAATATGCTTGATCGACCGGTTTGTTTGAAAACCTTGAATCAATTCCTGCAAAAATAGAAATGGTGTCGCATCTTCATAATACAGCGTCCCCGCTTCCATCGTTTGAAGTGTATCTTCACATATCGCTTCCCATTCATCCGGTACTTCTACTTTTAGTTGCTGCTGCATCAATAATGGGTCTGCAAAAAGCTGTTTATAAATGCCAGCTAAATCAATAAAGTCGAGTGTTTGAATTTGTTTTCTCACTGCCTTCAATTTCAGTCGGACAATTACTTGAATAAGCGCGTCGTGATCCATTTCATAATCTGCCTGCTCTTCTCGTTCAAAGCCCTTTTTCTTTGCTAAATACTTATGAATTTTATGATACGTCTCATCGCTCAATAGCTCAATTTCCTCTTCTACCCATGGCTGAGAGCGTTCTATTTTTTCGATTTCTTTAATTTCATTCATTAGCCAGTCTTTCAGTTTTTCAAGCCTGCTTTGGAAGCTCAGTGAAATATGATCCCCATAAAACTTCTCCGACAATTGCTGCGCCGAAATAATCGTTTTCCCTCTGAACTTTACATCTTTAAATAGCAGGTCCGATTTTTCCAATGTTTCTCGGTATTGCTTAATCGCCTCAACAAATTTAACGGATGCTTTAAATTGAATGCCTTTAATCCTTGCACTGTACGAAGGACTGGTTGCAGCAGTCAGCACATATTCCAGCTGATGAAATGGATTTTCTAAGTGAAAATCTTTACTTAAACGGTGATCCAAATACTCCTGAAATGTAACTTGCTGCATATTTTCTTCTCCAAGCTCCGGCAGTACGTTGGAAACATAGCTGTTAAACATAGCATTTGGTGAAAATAATATAATTTGATCGGCTTTTATACGATCCCGGTATTTATATAATAAAAATGCGATTCTTTGTAATGCAGCAGAAGTTTTACCACTGCCGGCTGCACCGTGCACGATAAGCATACGCCCTTGATCGTGGCGAATAATACGGTTTTGATCCTTTTGAATCGTTGCGACGATACTTTGCATATACTTATCCGCGCCTTTTCCAAGCACCTGCTGTAAAATTTCATCCCCAATTGTAAGACTTGTGTCAAACATCGATTGCAGTTTTCCGTTACGAATAACGTATTGCCACTTTTTCTCAAGATCGCCGTAAACCTTGCCCCCGGGCGTTGTATACTGCGCTGGACCAGGCTCATAATCATAATAGACACTTGAAATCGGTGCTCTCCAGTCATAAATCAGGAAGTCCTCACCATTTGAATCCATCAGAGATGATATGCCAATATAAATTTTCTCCTGCTCTGAAAAACCTTCTTCAAGAAAATCAATTCGTCCAAAATAAGGGACTGACTTCATCCGATGCAAGACCGCTAATCTTTTGGCTGCGTGATGATGCGTACTTTCGCCAACAGCTAATGCCTGCGCTTCTTGTCTTAAGTTAATAACGGTTTCCAAAAAGTCATCAAACGAATCCGTATTCACTTTAATTTCATCCCAAAAATGCTTACGCGTATTTACTACTTCATTTCGGAGCTTTAACGTTTCTGATTCCAGTTGTTGTGTTTGATCATTAATGACGTTCACAACACTATTTAACCGCTTTTGTTCGTTCAGAAAATCTGTTTTCATAACATTCACTCCTTGAAAATATTTAAGCGTTGACTAATAAAGAATTTTTATATATAATTAAGATAAGGGATAATATACGCATCATAATTATTTTTGCGCATATCTATATAAATTTACCACGTGTCAGCATATTTTACAATGCATTTGGCAGGTGTATTTTTTTGTTTAAAAATAGTGCCAATTTAAATACACAGTATTGCAGAAGAATTATTTACTTATTGTATCCAGAAAAAGAACGACCTAATTCGTTGCCCACCAACAATTAGGTCGTTCTTTTTAAAAATCGCAGCCCCTTCGCATGGAGACGTACAATCCGGTACTTAAAACTTTATTTAACTTCTTTTGTCCATTCGGCAACTTTACCTTCATTTTCTTCAATCCATTTTTTTGCTGCGTCTTTCGGATCCATGCCTTCCATAATATCGTACATAACACTTTCTATATCTTCCGGATTCCAGTGGAAATTATCAAGAACACTGTATGCCCCAGGATTATCCTCTTTGAATCCATTACGAGCAAATGTACCGATATACTCTTCAGTTCCATACATTCCTTTAGGATCATCTAAATATTTCAGGTCAAATAAATTAAATTTCCAGTGAGGCGACCAACCTGTCACTATAATTTCCTCTTCATTCTGAATTGCTTGCTTAAGAGCCCCTGTCATTGCTACCGAAGATGAGCTGAGTACTGTCCATCCTTCAAGATTAGGATATATCTCATACGCCTTTTCAGTAGTTCCTGTAATATTCGCTCCTGGTTCAATGCCAGTAATCGTTTTACCCGCTTCATCTGTTAAATCTTCGATGGAGTCCACATCCATATAACTTGGGACTACTAATCCGATTTTTCCACCTATCAGATTTTCACCTAAATCATCGATACGACCTTTGTATTTTTCGACTTGCGGAGCATGCGTCTGTGGCAGCCAAGCCGAAACCATGCCATCTACTTCTCCATTGGCGAGGGCTTCCCACATAATCCCATTATCTAAAGGCGTGAGGGTTACATCATATCCTAAGTCCTCCAGAACTTGTCCAACTACATGGGTGGAGGCAACTTCAGTCTCCCATTCTACATAAGCTAAGTTAACAGCTTGCTTCTCTGTACCACCAACCTCCGAAGAACATGCAGCTAGCAATAAACTTAATACTAAAATTAATCCTAGCTTTGAAAAACTAATGAATTTCATAAAATCTTCCTTTCTAATTGTTTTACTGACAGTGAATTATGTAAAAATTAATATCTAACAACTTATAATTATAGATGGGTTGTTACTTTTGTCAAATGGGCAATAAAAAACTGCCTAAGTGTTTTATCAACAACTAGGCAGTTTTTCAAGTTCAATTATTTAATATCCATTGGCAAAATCGGAAATGGTGTCTAAATCATCTTCAGTTAGTTCCCTTTTCGTATTTAAATTATAGCTTAAACTGCATTACTAAACTTTGTAATGATTCAGCAATTTCTGATAAAGAGTTTGCGGAAGATGAGACTTCTTCCATAATTGCCAACTGTTCTTCTGAAGTAGATGCAATCTCTGCTGTTGCTTCGCTCGTTTGTTTTGCCATTTCCAATAAGTGTTGCATAGCCGAAGCAACTTGCTCAGCCTGAGCTGAAAATTCCGTCGCTGTTGCTGATATTTCTTCCATTTGAGGATTCAATGTTTGCATACTTGTTAAAATATGACCAAATTTATAAGCGGTTTCTTCTGTCACTTTTATGCCGACATCAACATTATCCGTAACAAGGCTCATCATTTTTACAGAGTCCGTTGTATCTATCTGAATCGTCTCAATAAGCTCAGCTATTTGCTTAGCAGATCCGCGTGATTCTTCAGCTAACTTACGTACCTCATCCGCAACAACCGCAAAGCCTTTTCCATTTTCCCCAGCACGTGCCGCCTCAATTGCAGCATTTAAAGCAAGTAAGTTTGTCTGGTCCGCGATATCTGAAATGACACGCACAATCGAATCGATTTTAGTTGATTGTTTATTTAAGTCGTTAATTTTTTCACTCGATTTTCCGACCGTTTGTTTAATCATATCCATTTGCTGCAGTGCTTTTTCAACGGTTGTATTCCCGTCATTTGCAAAGCCCGTCGTTTCATTTGTCAGAGCCGAAATCCGTACACTATTTTCTGCAATTCGCTCAATGCCTGTTACCATTTCATTCATTGCTTGTGCACTTTCATTCAGCCTTACTTCCTGTATTTCTGTATCTGTCATCATTTGATTGACCGCAGTAGTTGTATGCTCCACAGCTGCAGTAGCTTCCTCAGCACTTGCATGTAACTCTTCACTCGATGACGCCACATGTTCTGCACTTGTTGTAATTTCACGAACTAGTCCATTTAACTGGATGATCATGCTATTAAATGAGGTTTCTACATTCTTCATTTCGTCATTTGTATGTAATGCTACTTTTACATTCAGATCTCCACCAGCAACCTTCATAGTTCCTTCTTCCAACAACTTTATCGATTGGCGAATTGCTAAAAATAGGCTGACAAATAGGAGTAACGCTACAATGAATATTACCGAAAGTGTAATAAATATGATAACCATTGTTTGTTGTAAATTATCAGATTGCTGCTGTAAAGTTATTTCCATTTCCTCTAGACTTGCCGTATAGAATTCGAAGTTTGTATTATTGGATGCAGTGGCAATATCATAATAATCGGTTGCAGAAATTGCACCCTTTCCAATACTGTCAATTGCTTTAAAATACGTTTCCGCACTTTCTTTCACTAAATCTAAAGGCTGTTGTAAAGCAGCTTCAAACTCAGGATTGTTAAATATAACTGCCGAGCTTTTATTCATATTTTTTATGGCGCTTTGCGTCGGGAAATAAATCATATTCAGTTGTTCTACTTGAACTTCATCTGCAGCATTACTGTTAATGATGCTTACACCTAAAGCTCGCATTTGCCCAAATTGCTCCGTTAACTTTGGTAATTCGATAAATGTATTATACGTAAGATTAAACATCTCTTTTGAATCAGTTAACAGCAGTTCCGAATTATTTGTCACATCGGTCATAAGGTTTAAAATATCCTCAATATAATCACTATATTGTGAAGTAATCTGCCCTGAATCCTTCCACGTTGTTTGCTGTAGTGTATTCCATTTTTCTTGAATCGCCTGGAATTGTTCCTTTGTATTAAAGTCATATTCCATTTTAGAGTCCAACTTTTCAATTTCTCCAAATGCTTGATTGACCTTTTCTATTACTTCATCCAACTGTTTAGCTGATGCCGTATCTGTTAAAAGAGAGACATTTAATGCCCTTGTTTGTTGACTATATTGCAAAATATCTTTTAATGCCGTGTTGCATGTTGCCCCTTCCACTCTTTTCTCAATTTGTTTCATTTCATCATTCATGGTACTTAAATAGAATAAGCTTACTAACAATAGTGGTACTAATAGTATAATTCCAATAACTGAAAACTTCATTGGATACTTCAACTTGTTAAGTAGCTTAATAATCGGTAGAAAAAATTTCATCAGTGCCTCCAAAAACAGCAATGATAAAATATTGCTGCATTGAAATATATTTTACAATACCTTTGAATTACATTATGTTTTCAGAAAATAGGACTATAGTTTAAATATGTAAAATCAAAATAGGATACCTATTACATAGTTAGGAGTAGCTGGTTTAAGTTCTTTCCATTCACAAAAAACCACCTAATTCGTTGTATATCAACAATTAGGTGGTTTTCAATATTATACTTATCACCAATAAATGGGGAACACTGCTTTAAATTAATGTTTTCTTTCTACTTCTTCATCTTCTCCCCAACATTCCACTTCACCTATATTAGGTACGTTTTTCTTATAGAATACTGGATTTTTGCCTTGCTTGCGCTGATGTAAATAATCATTAACAACCGGTTTGGCTACTTTCCAAAGTTGAAGAACGGCAATTAAGTTGATGATTGCCATAAAGGCCATAAATAGATCCGCTAAATCCCATACAATTTGTACTTTTGCAATTGAACCAAACATAACGAAAAGTACGACAAATACACGGAATACTAATAAGCCCGTTTTTGACTCTTTAATAAAACTGATATTCGATTCACCATAATAGTAATTGCCGATAACTGTACTAAAGGCAAACATAAATACAATAATTGCTAAGAAGCTTCCTGCCCAATCCCCTAAACTATTAACTAAAGAGGCTTGCGTTAAATTGACTGAAGTTGCGTCCGACTGCAGATATGCATCGCCTAATAATACGATGGCTGCTGTTGCCGTACAAACAACTAATGTATCAATAAATACACCAAGAGCTTGGATCAGCCCTTGCTTAACCGGATGGGAAACATCTGCTGTTGCTGCTGCATTAGGTGCAGACCCGATCCCTGCTTCATTTGAGAATAATCCGCGTTTAATCCCATTCATAATTGCTGCACCAATCATTCCTGCAAAAGCTTCTTCCAATCCAAAGGCAGACTTTATGATAAGGAGAAACACACCCGGAATTTCGGAAATATTGAGGAATACCACAATAAGTGCGATTACAATATACAAAATTGCCATAACAGGAACAACTATTTGAGTAAAACTTACAATTCTCTTCAGTCCTCCAAAAACAATAACCCCTGTTAGGGCAGCCAATATTAAACCTACAACAACACGATTGGCACCAAAGCTCTCTTCAAACGCAATGGAAATCGTATTTGCCTGAACGGAATTAAAAATAAAACCATAAGTAATCGTAATGACAATGGCAAAAAGAATGCCCATCCATCTTTTATTTAAACCTTTTTCCATATAGTAAGCAGGTCCACCGCGAAACAACCCAGTACTTTTATCTTTAACTTTATATACTTGGGCTAACGTACTTTCGATTAGCGCAGATGCCGCACCGATCAGTGCAATCATCCACATCCAAAAAATTGCACCAGGACCGCCAAGAGCGATTGCCGTCGCTACACCCGCTATATTCCCTGTACCGATACGGGAAGCCGCAGATATTGTAAATGCCTGAAATGAAGAGATCCCTTTTTTCCCTGACTTATCTGTTGGTGCCGCTTCTGTTATAAGTTTGAACATTTCTTTAATTAGTCTAAATTGAATAAACTTTGTTTTGAACGTTAAAAATATACCCGTTCCTACTAATAAAACTATTAATACATATGAATATAATAGTGTATTTACTTCTCCCAATATATTGCCGAACCAATCCATTGTTTCACATCCTCTATTTTTTCAACTTATTCTGTTAGTATGTAGATTGTCCTACTCCATCAAATAAAAATTCTCTATCTTCCCGAATATATAGTCACTTCCCTACACTAACCGTTAGCCAACATTGTTTTTTTAATATAACATTACCCCAAAATGCTGACTTGTACTATTTTATACTCCCTTGAATTTTTAGTATACATTTTTATTATGGTGTATGAATTTACCAGTAATACAGTTCTCTTCCCTTGCTCCGCTACATTTACTCTCGTTTTTCTGCAGGTGATAAGTAATTTTCCTTTAAATAGCATGCTAACTGTATTTTCAAAGCGTCCTCCTGTAGCTGCAAAGAGACATTTAACATCTGTTCAATCCGGTTTAAGCGCTGGTACAGTGTGTTCGTATGGATGTGTAAATGCTGGGCTGTTTGCTGAATGGAACGGTTAAACTTAAAATAGGCCAGCAATGTTTCATATAGGTGAGTTTTGTTCGACTGCACTATTAACTCCCCGATTTGTTCATGAATGAAGTTCGCCAAATCCTGTGGCGGGATTTGTAAAACCAGCTGATTGAGCCCGATTTTATCGTAGCTTGTAATTGTCCATTCATCACGAACATGTAAAAAATGCAATGTCTGCAGTGCTTCCTCGAAAAGAGCAGAAACCGTCTGAAGTGTTTTATATTGTTTACTAATTGCACAGCGAAACAGCGGCTTATGCTGTAACTGCCACTTCTTTTGAAGCTTCGAGAATGTTTCGTGTAAAGATGTAAGCATAATTGGTGACGGCACACCAATTAACAGCGTAATTTTGTTTTTTTCATAAAACAGCAGTTTCCGCTCACCTGAAAATTGTTCTTTTAGCATCGTGATGAACTGATGTAAATGCTGATCAATCGATAGCATGTCAGCCTTTTGTTTGAACTCGATAATACATAACCGGTAGTAATCCTGGACGTCCAAATCCAAGTGGTATGCCATAGAGGCAATTGATTTTTGATTCGGTGCATCGATAATTTGATGGAATGTTTCCTGGATTCGTTTGTTATGGAGTTCTTGAACATTTTTATTGCGTAAAATTTGCAGCGTTAATATATTGGCCCCCTGCTCCAGTGTTTGCTGATCTTTGTAGGAAATGATGGCTTTCTGTTCGATAATCATGCTCCCTAAACAAATATCCAAATTATAGAGCGGATAAACAATAAAGCTTCGGTCATTTTTAAGCCGGTATTCAAATGGATTCATTTTAAAGAGTAATTGTTTTTTTATTTTTGTTTTTGTGTGATGGGGAATTGACAGATTGTCTTCAAAAAACACATCATCATATGCGTCAAAAAAACCAATTGGTAATTGTGTTAAGATTTGCAGTTCATTTAAAATGACGGATATGGATTCATTTTGCAAAAGCAATTGATTTAATCTCGCATGCACATCATAGCGTTGTTTAAGAAGGGTATGCTTTGTCTCTAATGCCAGAGACAGTTCGTGCGCTTCTTTTACCTTTTCAAGCATCTGTTCATAATATTGGGCTTTTTGAATTGCTACCCCTACCTGATCGGCAAAGGCTTGAAAAAATAATAGATCTTCTTGTGTGAGGTCTCTTTTCTTTTGGAGTTGGTGAAGAATCATGATGCCAATCGGTTTAGTATCAACAGTTATCGGTACACAAAGCGCTGCCTGCGGGACATGTGCACTCTTTAAAATTGTCCGTAAGTTATGGGGGCTTACATTTTGATGGTACATAGCAGCCATAATTTCATCGTAACTGTTAAAGAACTCACCGATTCCTGTCGCAAATACACGACCAGTGATGGCCTCATTTGGCTTCGTTTGAAATTGCTCAATTAGTGGAGGAAAATGAATATAGGTTTTAGGGATAAGGCATTGTTTTTGCTCATCGAAAAGCATTAAATAACCTGCGTCTGCTTCAGGAATAACGTCCAGCGCATGCCGCATGATCGTATGTAATACTTCATCAATATGGAGTTTGGAGGTAATTGTCCGGATACTTTCCACGAGGATAGATAACTGTTTATTCGATAGTGTTAATTGACGTAGAATTGCTTCTTGTCCATCTGACATAGACATTCCCCTCTCTCTTAAATATATAGGATATTCCATAATTTTATTTATAAATATAGAGGATTACCCATTGTTTCGCAATAAGAAAACAAAGTATAGTGTAAAAAAACTGAATTGTCCGTCAATTCAAAGGAGGGGTCTCTTTGAAGTTAGCATCAGAAATTATGGATCATCCGGTATTATGGGTTTTGTCATTTGTCGTCGTGCTTATCGTGATTTTCCAAGCTATTGTCTTTATACGTATTTCAAAAAAAGTTGCACCGGAAGTCGGTTTAACGAACAAGGAAGTCACTTCTATTATCCGAACAGGTGCAATCAGTTCTCTCGGTCCGTCTTTTGCCATTATCATCGTTGCCATTTCTTTAATCACGTTAATTGGTGAACCAACAACAATGATGCGAATCGGTATTGTCGGATCTGCACCAATCGAAACAGTAGGAGCAAGTCTTGGGGCCGAAGCGGCTGGTGAACAGTTGAGTGACAAAAACTTCTCGGCACAGGCATTTACAGCAGCAGCGTGGACAATGTGCTTAGGTGGCATGGGCTGGTTGCTTGTAACAGCTTTATTCACGAAATCACTCGGCCGTCTTCAAACTAAGTTAACAAGTGGTGGCGGTAGTCGCGCAAAGTGGTTGAGTGTCGTTTCGACTGCAGCAATGATTGGTGCTTTCGGCTATTTTGGTGGAGGCCAGATCGCAAAAGGCATGAATGAAACGATTATTTTTTTAGTCGCTTTACTTGTCATGCCGGCTATTATGTGGGCAGCACAACGCTTCAACCAAAATTGGCTCCGTGAGTGGTCGCTGGGATTAGTAATTTTAGTCGGTATGAGCGTCGGATATTTCTTAATTTAATAGAAGGAGGAAGAATAATATGGTCGTTTTAGAGCGTCACACAACAGTTGCTTCACCTGCAAAAAGCGAGGAAAACTTTGCAGCGTTTCATAGTCAAGCGCATTTCTGGGGACGTCTTACTATTTGGGGTGTCATCATTTGTACGATTGCCTTTCCCCTCTATTTATCGTTTGGTCTAGGGTATCATCCAGGCTGGTCTGTTATCTTAACAGGTTTTTTAAGTTACGGGGCCGTTGTAGCAATCATTTGGTTTGTCGAGCCAATTAGCTATTACCCTATTTTAGGTGTATCGGGTACGTATTTGGCCTTTCTGACAGGTAATATCGGGAATATGTGCTTACCTAGCGCATCTATTGCACAATCCATCGTAAAAGCAGAGCCAGGAACACGCAAAGGTGAAGTGACAGCGACATTAGCAATTTCTGCTGCTTCGATTGTGAATACGACAATGCTAATAGTTGTAATTTTAGGTGGTTCTTATTTAATTAATGCGTTGCCAGAGTCAATCCGCGCAAGCTTCAGTTTTGTATTGCCTGCTATTTTTGGAGGCGTACTCGCACAGTTTGCCCTTAAAAAGCCTGTTTGGGGGATCGGTGCAATCGCATTAGGTATATTTGCGGCACTTGGTCCTGTTCCGCCGTCATTCCAAACATTTATTTGTATTGCAGGAACAGTCATCTTTGCAGTAATTCTTGAAAAAATGAAAGCGAGTGAACAAGCATCATGACAATTAAACAACAGTTAATGGACAAGTTAGCAGCTCGAAACGATGAGATGATCGCAATTCGCCGTCATCTGCATGAAAATCCAGAACTCTCATTTGAGGAAGTGCAAACAGCCCAGTATATTGCGGATTTCTATGAAAATAAAGACGTAACGATTCATCGTAACGTCGGAAATGGCTATGGAATCATTGTAGAAATACAAGGCAGCCATCCGGGCCCTGTCATTGGAATACGTGCAGATTTCGATGCCTTGCCGATCGAAGAAGAAACAGATGTCCCGTTTAAATCGAAAAATCCTGGTGTCATGCATGCTTGCGGCCATGACGGTCATACGGCGTATTTGCTTGTTTTGGCGGACAGCCTTATTCAATTAAAGGATGAACTGCACGGTACGGTAAAAATTATTCATCAGCATGCAGAGGAAAAACCCCCTGGTGGTGCGAAAAGTATGATGGACTCCGGCTTGCTCGATGATTGCGAAATTATTGTCGGAGCACATTTATTCCCAACATTTAAAGTTGGACATATCGGCTATCGTGCTGGCGCTGCTATGGCCGGTCGCTCATTTTTCAAACTGATCGTCCATGGTACAGGAGGGCATGGTTCGTCCCCTCACCTGGCAAATGATGCGATTGTTGCAGCCTCTAATTTTGTCACGACCGTACAGACGGTTATTAGCAGAAGGTTAAACCCGTATGATATGGGAGTCGTTACAATCGGTTCCTTTGACGGGAAAGGCACGTTTAATGTTATTAAAGATGCGGTAACACTTGAAGGTGATGTCCGATATATGAGCGATACAGTTCACGCTACGATTGAACAGGAAATCAAACGGTTAGTACATGGTTTGGAAGTTCAGTTTGGTGTTACTTGTACACTCACTTACGAAAAGGATTACCCCCCATTAGTAAACGATGAAGACTTAACAAACTTTGTTGTCGAAACATTGGAAGCATCGGAACAGGAAGAAATCATCGCCATTGAAGAAGCGCCCTTATTTTCCGGTTCCGAGGACTTTGCTTACTATGCACTTGCAAAGCCTTCCACTTTTTATTATATTGGCTGTCAACCGACGTATATAGATGTCCCTTATATGAATCATCACCCTAAGTTTGATATTGATGAACGAGCATTATTAGTTGCAGCAAAAGCTGGTGCTGAAGTCGTTGCTAAATATTGCTTAAAATAAATCGTAGAAATGCCGTTTTTCTCTTCAGGAGGAAAATGGCTTTTTTTTAATTAAAGTAAATTTCTAACTAGTTAGTTCTACATAGCTATAAATAAGACGAAAGCCTATTCCAACTAGAAAGCAATGCCATAACATATTAAAACAATCTGATTTCAGGGAAATAACATATCCCCCACTCAATATGCCAATGAATGGGTTTACTTATAAGGAGGAATTACTAATGATGCACCCGGATACTGAAATTCAATTCGTCAGTGAGCAGGTAGGCGTCGGTGTCTTTGCAACAAAATTAATCCCAAAAGGAACGATTGTCTGGATTAAAGATGACCTTGACCTCATGTTGACAGAGGAGTTTATCGAAAGCCTCGGTGATCTACAAAAAGCGGATATCTACAAATATGCCTATGTAGAATCTGACGGCATCTATGTCCTTCATTGGGACCACGCAAAATATATGAATCACAGTTTCAATCCAAATTGTGTCGATACAGCTTATAATTTTCAATTGGCTGCCAAAGACATCCTGCCTGGTGAGCAAATAACATGTGATTACGGAGCTTTGGGTCTTATTGAAGAATTTGAGTGCATCCCCGAGGAAGGCACAACAAGAACAAAAGTAACGGCAAATGACTATTTAATCTACTATAAAGATTGGGATGCGATCGCAAGGGAAACATTCAAATATTTTCATGCAGTAGAGCAGCCGTTAAAGTATTTAATCGCCAACGAATATGTTGATAAAGTGAATGCTGTTGCAAATGGAGAGACCCCAATGGATTCCATTCTTACGCTTTTTATTGATAAAATCGAAAGAATGTAAGCCCCTTTAAACACGAAAACCGCACTTGTATAAAGTACGGTTTTCGTAAAATAAGTAGCCTACTTCTCCTATTCACTAAGCGGAATTTCCTTTTTCTTCTGGTTGTTTGAATCGCTGCGTTTTATACCATTTTACCTCCTGTTTTAGTAATATCCGTTTGGTTTCAAGTAATACGGCTTGAACAACAAGCAATATCCATAATTGGGAGTATGTGAAATACATTAGTAATACAATAAGGAAATTTTTGGTGGTATATTGTTTCTTCTCCATGCTCAACGCCAAGCAAACTTCTGTTACAAATAGTAGAAAGCCCGTTATTAATAATGCATATGAAACTATCCCAATGGACAGCTTCAAATCATATATAAGATTTACGACAAAAATAATGTGAGAAATCATAGCCCCGCTGAAAAACAAAAAATAAGTAAACAAGAAATAAAAGATATCAATAACAACTTTTTTATTCTTTAATTTATGAATTTGAAAAAGATACTTTAAAATAACATATAAATTTCCCCTCGCCCATCTTGTCCGTTGTCGCCACCATACACGGATTTTTTCCGGTTCTTGTTCCCAAGTAACGGCTTCTGGAAAGAAACGAATATAATAACCGAGGTTATAAACTCTAATACTCAGTTCTGTGTCTTCTGATAAGGCATTTTCATCCCACCCTCCCAGCTCCTCCAATATGAATCGGCGTATCGCAAAATTCGTGCCGGGAATAGTTGTCATTTTGAACCAAAACCATCTGCCTGCTTGAGCTAACCATTGAAATGTTAAAGTTTCTATATTTATTAGTCTTGTTAAAAGATTTTTATTTGCATTTATTACGCGGAACTTTCCTACTATAGCACCTGCTTTTTCATCTTTTAACAACCCTAATGCCAAATTAAGTATAGCATCCGGTTCAGGTGTATTATCGGCATCATATACAACAATAATGTCTCCAGTCGAGTATTTAAATCCTTGATTTAATGCACCAGATTTACCTTTACCGGCATATGGAGGAATTGTATGGACAGCTCGGATATAAGAAAATTCCTTTTCATACCGGTCAATAATGGCACCAGTTTGGTCAGTAGAATTATCGTTAATAATAATTACTTCTAGTTTTTCTTTTGGATAGTTAATCTTCAGCATCGATTGAATAGTATCTTCTATAACGATTTCTTCATTGTGAGCGGGAATGAGAATACTAACCTTAGGATAAGCTTTTTTAGAAACCTTAAGCGTCCTTTTAAACTCCCTATATTTTAATGAGTGTAAATATCCTCCTAACATCAAGAAAGCATGATAAATCAGCATAATCCAAATCAAAAAAATAGAAATATAAAGAAAGAAATCCGCTATTTTGGTCACCCTTCTATTTGTTTATTTTTCTTTATAAAGTGGAAAGTAAACATAATAAACATACACACTGCAATACTGCCGATACCGACTAAAATCCATGCTACCAAACTAACTATTTGACCAATATAATAAATAAGTGCATCCCATGAAGAATAGATAATTTTATAACGATTAACATCTGTAATTATTTCACCATTTTCTGTATGAATCGAAACGTTTTTTCCATTTACCCATACATTTGTTTTCTTCAAATCAATCCAAGAAACATTTGTTAATTGATCTAACTCATTCAGTAATTCCTTAAACTTCTCTGAACCTAAATAAGGATGATAGAAAGCCGATAATATCCCATCACGAGCCACTCTAATTCTTTCTCTTTTACCCATCAAATTCTGTATAGCATTCTCATCATCAGGATCGATATAACCCATCGTTTCCGGAAGTAAATTCATCCCATGCAAAAATGATGGAGAGGTAATGTAGGGGGCATCACTCATTATTTCCCAATCTTTATCACTTATTTGTACCTGACCCACATACGTGGAAAAATACCCCGATAATATTTCGTAACCATATTGGGACATAGTGTAATGCGGAGCTTCAAATGCCAAAGGGTATAATCCGTATTTCGCAAGTTCATCAATCCCCTTGTTTATTTTTGTTTCTGTATATTCTCTTTCATATACTTTTAATTCATTTATATAAGCTATATATTCATCTCGTGTAGAGAAATCCTCTAATTCTTTTAGCTTAAATTTCTCATGTTCGGGGAAATAAATCGGTGAGTTATTCTCGACATCCCAAAATTCAAACCCTTCACCGGTCTCAGATGCCCTATACTGATGAGTATATCCATGTAATATAATACTGCCGCCATCTTTTTGGATTTGCTTTAAAACTTTTAACAGTTCTGGAGAATCTGCAAAAGTAGTTCTCTTTCCAGTAATCGGATTTATATAAATCGGTATTACTGCAACCATATAAGGTATATTTTTTTCTTTAAGCATAAGGGCGATTTCTTTCAGCGGCTTGGGATCCGTTAATGGATGAACATCTTCCAATCTGATATATCCAGGATAAATCTCGTCATGTTCAATGTTAAAAACGTCATGGAGCGATTCAGCAAAAAGCGTAGCGCGACTCGAATCAATATTATCAAATCCATAATAATAGCTTTCTCTTTTTCCCACCATTATGGGGTAACTTCTTTCTTCGCCTCTCATGCTTCCATTAATAAGAACTTCTGTCCCATCACTTACCTCTATCTCGACGGCATTTATTTCTGGAATATCTAAGGTTTTATCAGTAGTTTTCTTTTGAAGTTGGTTGATAGTAACTTCATTTAATGGTTTAACAAATGCAAATCTACTTCCTAATTGCTCAGAGTTATAACCAATCGCCAAGATTGTCCCTTCATATTCTTCCATCATCTTTGTCAATTCAGCAGGCAAAAGTTTTGCAGTTTGGCCAAAATAGACTAAATGGGTTGTTGTTGTTAAATCACTTTTTTTTACATTATCGCTATTCATAAATTGGATATCTGATGTAAAATGACTAATTAATAAATCTAGATACCGTTGCTCATGGTTCAATTCACCATCTTTTGTTGTATATATAACCAATACTTTAGGCTCTTCAATTTCTTTAGCAGCCAATACTGAAGGATTTTGCAATATTGTGAAGAAACATATCAAAATAATATAAACCCATATTTCATTCCTCTTTAATTTTTTTTTCATAATTTAAGCATATTCCCCTTTTTTTGCTTTGCTAATGGAATTCATTTAAATTCCTAGTTACCAGTTGTTAAAGTAGAAAAGTCTCAAATGAATTCGTTAGCAATACATTAGTCTTGCATTAAAAGTACTATATGAAATCCAAAAAATAAAAACGCTCAAAATTGAATTTTAAAAACAGGCTAAAACCTATTCAGTATCGGTTTTAGCCTGTTTTATTAATTTGTAAAAAGGATTTCCTTCTGCATTTTGTTTACTACTAAAAAACAAACTCTTCATAATAAACTATCAATAAGGGGTTTGAAGTAAGTGCTTTTTAAGAACCTCTTCCGCAGGTAATTCCAAGGGTGAGTAGGTTATATCATTGGAACGGTCGCCAAGTATAACTGCCCACCAATAGATACCTTCAGTTTTGGGTTTCCATATGTTAAAAGTTGCTTCGTAATAATTTGATTGAGCTTGAGAATCAAACGTACCATCAGGAAAACTCCAAGCGTAAGGTGTTCGATATGCACCGGCAATAGGTAGTATTCCTGCTTCCGTTACAATAAGTGAGTATTGCCATAACGCAGATTCTAACTGCATCATTTGATTCCTCCACTCTTCCTCCAGCATCTTTACTGTTGCACCATTTGGTAAATCTAACGGAAAATAAGCATCAATACCAACGTAATCGAGTAACTTAACGAATTCAATAGAAGGAATTTCCGAAACAGTATCATAGTTAAAGGAATACAATAACCTTCCTTTATAAACTTGACGTACACTCTCTATAAGTTCTTTCCATTTATCCTGAAAATTGCTTTGCATTGAATTCAACTCAGTACCAATATTTAATGATTTAGCATTGGTGGATTCAGCTAATTTTGCGTATGTTAGGATAAATGCATGGTAACTTTCAAACCAAGAATCCGGGTCTGTAGGTTTTATCTGCCCTCTCCACATATTGGAGGATGAAAACACCTGTTCATCCATAATAGGTTTAATCATAACGCTTAGTTCAGTAGAATGAGCAATTTCTATAATTTTTTGAAGCTCTGTAATTGTCGGTGTATCTTCTGGACTAGTACTCACTTCATTGGCCTGCCAGTTAGATTGATAAAAAGGAAAATTTAATGCCACACTGTTAATTCCTATATTTCTTAGATGATTAAACACATTCCTAACTTCTTCCATATCAGGGTGACCATAAATCTGTATATTCATACCCCCTTGAAAATCATCACTCCTGTATTTTAATAGAGGCCGTTTATTAGTTTCAGTAGAATCTATAAAGGGGGGGTAACTTTCCATTTTTAATTGCTCCTCTACTTTTGTTTGCTCATCTATAAATTGCTTTGAACCTTCATCCTCTTTCACTACTTTTTCCTTTCCTAAGAAAAACACCAGTATCAAAAGTAATGGAGTAATTACCGTTCCAACAATTAACTTCTTTTTTAATATCACATAACACCTCATACATATTAGATAGAACTTAGCTAACTTCTTCCCAGTTTATACAGATTTACCTAAAATTATTACAATAATTATAAGTTACATAAAATATTATTAGTTTTACTCTATGCTTACCTAATATGGGATCAACCAGCTTTATTTTCAAAGTTACTATACACATCCTCTCCATAAATTAAATAAAAATAAGTGTTACACATAACTTAAAAAAGCCATTTTTCTCTTGGAGAAAAATGGCTTTTTTGAATTCAATATTTGTTTATTAAAATAATTTTACTTCTTAATCAATAGTAATTCACTTAATGTCTTAAACACTTTCAACTTTAGATTTAATCTGTGAATTGATTAATCATCAAACTTCATGCCTTTTAATAAATCCGCAAATGCGTTATTAATTGGCTCGGCTTCTTTTTCTTGCTGCTTCAAATATTTTTGAACACTGCGTTTATCGACTTTACCGCCGCCTTCTTTTTTACGGCGCGCTTCAAATGCGGACAGTTTTTCGCGGTAACCGCATTTACATACGAAAATCTGGCCATCACCTTGTCCGTGCAGTTCCAGCTTTTTCTTACATTGCGGGCAGCGTGCATTCGTTACGCGTGATACGTTTTTGCGATGGCCACATTCACGGTCCTGACATACGAGCATTTTGCCTTTTTTCCCGTTTACTTCAAGCATCGGCTTTCCGCAATCAGGACAGGTCTTCGTTGAAATATTATCGTGCTTGAATTTTTTATCGCTGTTTTTAATATCGGCAACGATTGCTTTTGTATGCTGTTTCATTTCATTAATGAAGACATCTTTTTTCAGCTTGCCTTTAGCAATTTGCTCAAGCTTTTGTTCCCACTGCGCTGTCGTTTCCGGTGATTTCAGTTCATTCGGCACTAAATCCAATAGCTGGCGCCCTTTTGATGTAATATGAATGTCTTTTCCGCGCTTTTCGATAAGGAATGAATTGAACAATTTATCGATAATATCTGCACGTGTCGCAACCGTCCCTAAACCGCCAGTCGATTTTAATGTATCAGCAAGCGCTTTATTTTGCGTGTTCATATATTTCGCCGGATTTTCCATCGCTGTCAGTATCGTCGCTTCTGTAAAGCGTGCTGGCGGTTTTGTTTGCCCTGAAGTTTGGGCAAGTAATGACACGTTCAGCACTTGTCCTTTTTCAAGACGCGGCAACAGCTGTTCTTTTACATCCTCTGAAATTTCCTCGTCATCAAAACGGTTTGAATACACTTCTTTCCACCCTGCAGTAATGACCGTTTTACCGCGTGCGATGAACTTCTCTTTCCCGATTTCAGCTTGAACCGTTAACTGCTCATACTCATGGGCAGGGAAAAGTACCGCAAGGAAACGCTTTACGACTAAATCGTAAATTTTGCGCTCTTTATCACTGAAGTTTGCAAAGTTTACATATTCTTCAGTCGGGATAATGGCATGGTGATCAGATACTTTACTGTCATCAACAAACGATTTGTTTGCTTTGATCGGCTTTGTTAGTACTTTGTTTGCTAAAGTACGATATTCCCCTACAGCACATGCTTTGAGACGTTCAGGTAATGTGCTGACAATATCAGATGATAAATAACGTGAATCTGTACGCGGGTATGTGAGCACTTTATGTGATTCATAAAGCTTTTGCATAATATTCAGCGTTTCTTTTGCCGAATAGCCGAATAGCTTGTTGGCATCACGTTGCAATTCAGTTAAATCATAGAGCCCTGGTGAAAACGACTTTTTCGGTTTACGTTCAATATCGACGACTTTCGCATTTTGCTTATCCAATGTATTGACGATTTTATCGATCTTTTCTTTATCGAAACTGCGCGAATTGCCGTTCTGGTCTTGCCAAGTTAATTTCAGCTCTTTCGTTTGGGCTTCAATGCCATAATACGTTTGAGGTTTAAAGTGCTTAATTTCATCTTCGCGGGCCGCGACCATTGCGACAACCGGCGTCTGTACTCGGCCAGTATTAAGCTGTGCATTGAACTTCGTCGATAATGCGCGACTTGCGTTCAGCCCGATATACCAGTCGGCTTCACTTCGGGCAACCGCTGCATAATACAGGTTTTCATATGCTTTTCCTGGCTTCAAATTCGCAAAGCCTTCTTTAATTGCTTTATCGGTAACAGATGATATCCATAAACGTTTAACGGGTTTATTTACTTTTGCACGTTCAATGATCCAGCGTGCAACCAATTCCCCTTCACGCCCTGCATCTGTTGCAATAATGATTTCTTTGACATCATTACGTGTAAGCTGTGATTTTACAGCATTATACTGTTTGCTCGTCTGCTTAATTGTTGTTAACTTCAGACGCTCCGGCAGCATCGGTAAATCAGCTAAATCCCATTTTTTATATTTCTCGTCATAGCTCTCCGGATCTGCCAGCGTTACTAAATGCCCTAGCGCCCATGTGACGATATATTTGTCTCCTTCTAAAAATCCATTACCTTTTTTATGACACTTCAGCACATTCGCAATATCGCGTGCTACTGAAGGTTTCTCTGCTAATACTAAGCTTTTAACCATTGTAAACAATCCTTTCGTAACTCTTTGAACCAACTATACCATACATCAATCGTACCTAGATGTATTTGAAATACGACCGTATTTCATAATTCATAATAAGTTGTCACAAAAATTTTTTATAAGAATACAATATGATGTTTAACTTTTGAAAGCTCGGGTATATTAATATTAGACAACAAAATTATTCAAATAAAACATAAAAATTGTTTGCGGTTAGTTGATTGTGAATATGTTTTTTGAAAATAAGGTTAAAAAATTATTCTTATACATAAATTTTTACTTATTCTTCCGTTAATTCACTAGTAAAGTACTATTAACTCGATGTATTCACCTCATACTTTCCCTTCATTTGTACGAAAAATCAAAATTTTCCTCTTCATTTCGAATATTTTTAGTAGACATTTGGATAATGTTGTTATACAATAAACTTAATTAAATTGCTTAAGCTGTTTACGATCAATTCACATATTAAAAAAGTGAACGTGTACGCTCCCTTTTTTAATGTGTGAATTTTTTATACATTTAGCAATTCAATTAATTAATTTTTTGGAGGTTTTCTCTCATGCAACAAGGTACAGTAAAATGGTTTAACTCAGAAAAAGGTTTCGGTTTCATCGAAGTTGAAGGCGGTAACGATGTATTCGTACACTTCTCAGCTATCCAAGGCGAAGGTTTCAAAACTTTAGACGAAGGTCAAAAAGTTGAATTCGACGTTGAAGAAGGCAACCGTGGCCCACAAGCTACTAACGTTACAAAACTTTAATTCTTAGGAATTAAGTTCACATAGTTAGTTGCAAGAAGCATACTCTATTGGGTATGCTTCTTTTTATAGTTTCATATTGGTTAAAAAAACAGCTGTGCCAAAGTTTTACCTTGGTACAGCTGTTTCTATTTACAAGTCTACTCATCTTTCGTACGTTTCTTAAATAATATAATCGATATGATGACAGCTGCCACTGTCCACATTGTGATGATGCTAAATGCACCGATTAACTCTGAGAGGCCTTTCCCCGCCTGTGATAGTTCTGCTATTCGCAGCAACTGTGTGCTCGGCAACCACTCTACCACTTTTACGAGTATATTGCTTTCTACTAAATGAATTGCTAATGGGCCAAATGTAAAGATCACCATAACCGGTAACACCGCTAACGAAGCTTCCATAATCGATTTTGTAAATAAACCGCAAATTGTTCCTAATGCTAAATAAAAAATGGCTGAAATCATTAATGCAATTGAAATTGTGATCATATCATTCGGTGTGTATCCAACTAAATAAGAAGAGACGGCCAAAATAACCGCTGTCGTTAAAAATACGAGCAAGCTTTTTCCTAAAAGTATATCAACTGTTGATGCTGGAGACATCATAAGACCGCGCAAAGTATTCCGCTCTTTTTCTTCAGCAATCAGGCACGCCTGGATATAGGCCGTTACCATTGAAAATGTCATATTGATCGGAAAGAAGTACATATCCATTGAAGCTGTATCGATTCGTCCATAAAATAACGCCAAAACCATCGGCATAAAGACAACGGATGATACCGCATAATTACGTGAAAACTCTTTATAATCTTTCACAAAAATGGCTTGAATTCGTTTCATTGACATGTTCATTTTAAATCACTCCCTGTTAGTTGTACGAAAATATCCCCTAATGTCGGTTCGTTGGAATACATACGCGATACGCGTGCGGCTTTCATCCACTCCATTACTTGCAGTGCCCCCTGCTCCCCATTACGGACAACATGCTCTTCCCCATTCTCTAGTTCCACTGTAAAGGACTGGTCACTATATTTTTTCTTCAGTGCAGCCGGTGAATCTATTTCCCGGATTTCCCCTTTGTGCAAAAATGCTATCCGGTCACATAGCTGCTCAGCCTCCGCCATATTATGCGTTGTTAAAAAGATCGTCGTTCCTAATTCATTTAGCTGGCGCAACCCGTTATAAATATGTTGGGCATTTACCGGATCCAAGGCGGAAGTAGGTTCATCCAAAAAGAGCAGCGGCGGCTTGTGCATAATCGTACGTGCTAAAATAACACGCTGCATCATCCCTTTTGAAAGCTGGTTAACCTTCTTTTTGCGATCCTTCTGTAAGTTAACGAACATGAGCGCTTCTTCTATCGCACGTTCAGGCAAATTATATAGACGACAGTAAAGCAATAGGTTTTCTTCTATAGAAAGACGTTGATATAGCCCGCTGTTGTCCGTCAAAATACCAAACTTCTTTTTCTGTTGGACATTATTCATTTCACTTGCCGGTTTATCAAAAACAAATGCTTGCCCTGTTGTCTGTGTTAATTGAGCTGTTAAAATTTTTATTGTTGTCGTTTTTCCGGAACCGCTTGGACCAAGGAATCCGAAAATCTCTCCTTTTTTAATGGAAAAGGAAACATTCTTTAATGCTTCTTCTTTCCCAAACTTCATTTGCAAATTTTGTACTTCAATAATGTTTACCATCATTTGTTCCTCCCTCGTTTGTTGTTACCTTTAATTTAAAGAAAAACAGGAAGGACGGCATTATTTCGACGGTGAATTGTCGCAAATTGATGGTGTTTGGTGTTATAGATCGATGAATTGTACGCGCTATTTCCCAGGAAATCTATATTCCGACAATTTCTTTTAACTCCGTAAGTTTTGTGCGTGATAATGGTACTTCCGATTTGTTTGTACCTTGAAGAGATAAGCTGTAACTATTGCGAGTCCACGTTATTATTTCCCTTACTTTTTGCAAATTGACGATATAAGAACGATGGCAGCGGAAAAATCCGAAATGATGTAACCGCTTTTCAAGTTCACTCAAAGTTAGTGTGCACGGGTATCCTTCTCCGGCAACATAAACAAATACTTCCCCCTCGACACTTTCGATATAATCGATTTCCGGCGGATTAAATAAGATGATTTTTTCATTTTTCTTTGTAGGGATCTTTTCGATTTTAAGCTGAACAGGTTCTGTAGCTGCTTGTTCTGTTTGCTCTTCTTTCACATCAAGCGGATGTAGCCCTTCTTGATCCAGTCTGAAGATTTCCCCTTCTAAATGGATTAAGTGCTCTAAGTTATTCGAAAGTAATATCGTTTTCTTTCCCGAATGCTGTAATTTTGAAATTAAATGCAAAATGACTTTACGCTCGTCTTGCTGTAAATTTTGGAACGGTTCGATCAAAGCTATTACATCATGTTGCTGTATGTATACTCTTAAAAATCCTAATAAACGGCGTTCGCTTAATGTTAACTTATCCACACGTACTTTTTTCAGTTGTTCTAAACCGAATTCCCGGATGAGTGATTCCACTGAATCGCCTCGATTATGTAAATTCAAATAAAATCGAAACGTTTCTTCTACAGTTAACCTCTCATAATGTCCAGTTTCCTGCTGATGTATATAAATTTCTGATGTTGATGATAATTGTTTGATGATGTAATTAATTTTTGTCACATCTGTATATAGATTGATTGACGGTGATTGTACTTCTACTTCAAATGCAGGTAAAAGTATATCGCCAAATTCGGTAATCGATTCAAACATAATTTTCAAATTAGTGCACCCCTTCATATCACGTTTTGACAATTAATATTATTATACTATTATTTCCCATTTGTTCTTCTGTGAATTTCTAAATAAAAGAAAGCTATCACTCGGATTCCTCCAAGCAATAGCTTCCCTAAATATACATTATAAAATTTCCGCTAAACGTTTAATGCCCTCTTCGATAATTTCAGGTGTTGCATTTGTATAGTTCAGGCGTAGTGTATTTACCGATTCTCTGTCGGTATAAAATGGATTTCCCGGTACGAATGCTACTTTTTTCTCCATTGCTTCCGCAAATTTTTCAAGTGCATTTACACCTGCCGGAAGTGTAACCCATACAAACATACCGCCTTCAGGTTTCGTGTAGTTCACATATGGCGGGAAGTACTTTTCCATAGCAGCAAGCATTGTGTCCGCTTGTGTTTTGTAGAGCGCAATAATTTTTTCAACATGTGCTTCATACTCATTAGTCGTTAAATACTGATGCAAAATGTATTGTCCGAAAATGTTTGTATGCAAATCCGTCGCCTGCTTCGCTGTTTCGACATGATCCAGTAGTTCTTTGTTTTTCGTCAAAATATAGCCTAGGCGCATCCCCGGTGTAACCGTTTTTGAGAACGAACCTAATACGACACTGTTTGTCATTTTTCCTGCTGCGATATACGGCAAGTGCTCCCCAGTGAAACGAAGCTCACCGTACGGATCATCCTCGATAAAAATGATATCTTGATCTTTTACCGCTTCAAAAACTTCTTCACGGCGCTCTTTCGTATACGTTAACCCGGTAGGATTTTGGAAGTTCGGAACAGTATAGACCATTTTCACATTTGGCTGTTTTAGCGCATCCTTCAACTGTTCTACATTCATACCTTCTGTTTCAAGTGTTACACCGTAAAAACTTGGTTCACGTAATGTAAATGCTTGGATGGCTCCTAAATAGCCGGGCTCCTCGATGACAACCCCGTCCCCTTTGTTTAGCAGAACTTTGGAAATAAGTTCCAACGCCTGCTGGGATCCAGTCGTTATAAGTACATCATCTGCTGTATAGTTTAAATTCAATTGTTTGTTATTATATTTCTCTGCAATATACTGACGTAGCGGCAAATAGCCTTGTGTCGTAGAATATTGAAATACCTTTGCACCATTTGCGTCGATCGCATCATTTACCGACTGCTTTAACTCATCAATTGGAAATGAGATTGGATTTGGCAAGCCTCCCGCAAATGAAATGACGTCGTGTGCATCCGTTACTTTTAAAATATTTCGGATGAATGATGACGGTGTTTTTAAAATACTATCAGAATATTGCATAGTGAACTCTCTTCCTTTTTGTAATTTTCAAAATTTTATCACTTTCTTTCTGAATAAACAATAAGCATGTACCTTTTAAGAAGATACATGCTTATTGTTAGTAAGTTTCTGACATGAAGCTGTCAATTTGACTAATTACCTTGACAGAACCTATGCAATTTTCCGTTTTCTCGCTACTAATATATAGTAAAGCGGAATACAGATAAGAATGAGCGGAATCATCGATACGAATATTGTGCGGTATGTTGTATAAGGTTCAATCATACCTAAAATAAATGGCCCGACACCTAACCCTAAATCATATAAAATGAAGTATGTTGATGTTGCTAAGCCGAATCGATGCGGCTCCGTCACTTTAACAGCAATCGTTTGCGCAATGGAATTAAAGTTCCCGTAACCAAAGCCAATCAGGACCGCTGCAAGTAACAGCATCCAACCTGCTGATGCCTGACTGAACAGCAGCATACCAATTGCAAAAACGATAAGACATGGATAAACAATAATATTTGGACCGCGCACATCCATCATTTTCCCGGTAATCGGACGGGAAATAACGACAATCCCTGCATAGGCTAAGAAAAAGTAGCTTGCCGCTTCCACTAAATTGATTTCTCGTGCATAAAACGTAATGAATGTCATAACTCCCGAGTATGCAAAGCCGATTAATAAGGCAATAAATGAAATCGGAAGCGCTTTTGGTTCGATGAATTTTTCAAGGAATGAAAGCTTCTCAGGCTCACTTCCGTTTTGTTTATTTGGTTGTGGTAAAGAAATTTTAACAAAGAAATAAGCGACCAGTAAAATAAGCGAAAGCACCGTGTTCATATAGAAAATGACATCAAAGCCGTTTTCAAGCTTCAGCATGAACATGCCGACAAACGGACCGATTGCTGTTGCCAAAATGGCACTTAAACTAAAGTATCCAATTCCTTCCCCTTTACGTGATGCCGGTAATATCATAGCAACAATCGTACCTGTCGCTGTTCCGACTGTTCCGACCGCAACCCCTTGCAATAAGCGGACGATCAATAAATAAACAACGCCCCATTCCATTAAATAAAGTGTTGTAGATACGAAAAATACGATAAGACCAATTAAAAGCATCTTCTGTGGACCAATATTACTGATGAGACGCCCTGCTCCTAATCGGCCGATCAATGACCCGATAATAAAAATACTTGAAACAAGTCCTGCAATACTTGTTGAAACTTGATACGTTTCTACCGCATAACTTGAAATGGTCACCATTAGCAGGAAGAATATTAAGATCGCTATAAAGTTAATGATTGATACAATGATAAAATCCTTCGTCCAGATTGGTTCTTTTACTTCACTCATTCTAGCCCTTCTTTCAATATTTTCTCCATATCAGACAAGGCTTTTTCGAAAAGCTCCTGTTGTTCGTCTGACAGGTTGTTTAATAGCTGATTTTGTAGAAATTTAATTTCCGGGGAAATATTTTCATACAATCTTTCTCCTTTTTCCGTCAAACTTATATATTTTTCCCTTCTGTCATTGCCTTGTTTCATTTGAATAATCTCCAGTTTCGTCAATGTCTTAACATTTGCAGAAACAGTCGGCTTCTCAACATCCCAATATTTCGCGATCTGACTCATTGTTGCCAGATCTTCATTCGCCAAATATTGCATTAGAGACCAGTTGGCATTGGACAGTTCATGCACTGCCAGTATATTAGTCAGACGCTGCATATAGCGTTTATGAAAACGGTGCAATTGTAAAAAGAAAGTCATAATTAAATTACCTCCCTATTTCATCCAAAATGGTTAGTTAACCTAACTAATTAAATAGAAATTTGCTCCATTTGTCAATATTTTTTTACAATCTAATTTGAATTTTAAAGGAAACAGGAGTGCTTAATCGCTTGAGAACGCTTATAAATCAGGTTATGCACCGACTCGAAAAAACAAAACAAAAAAACACGCTTCATAGTCTTGAAGACTACAAGCGTGCTTAATCTGTTCTAATAGAATATTAATAATAAAATACCAACTAAAAAGCAATAATACGTGAAGTAATGCAGCTTTCCATTTTTCATAATACCCATGAACCATCGCATGGCGAAATATGTCATAAACAATGTCGCAAGGAATGTGACTGTATACGGAATGGCTAAATCCGCTTTGTTTGGCTCATCCAGGAAGTCTGTAAACCCTAATACAACACCGCCTAGACTAACCGGAATATACAGCATGAATGAGAAACGCAGTGCCGTTTCCTGTTTCATTCCGACAGCGATTGCCGAAATAATTGTGGCACCTGATCGGCTAATCCCCGGTGTTAATGCAACGGCCTGCCCAAAGCCTACTAATAGGGCATCCTTTGCTGATAAATCCCCGTCACGTTTTGTTCCGCGCAGATTACGAATCAACCATAACGCAATCCCTGTCACAAACAGCATGATCGCAATTGTCGTCATGCTCACATTATCGGCAATAACATCGCTCAGCAGTACACCTAAAACCCCTGCCGGAATCGAGCCGATAATGATGTAAAGCGCAAAATTAAAGTCCTTACGGTAACGTTGATTGCGTGTTTTAATAAACAGTAAAAATCCTGTAATTAACCGAATAATATCTTCACGGTAAATAAACATAATCGCAATCAGTGATGCAGTATTCGTCAGGATCGCAAATGTAAACCCTTGTTCGCCTAAGCCTAGAATTTCACTGACAATCATGACATGTCCACTTGATGACACCGGAATCGGTTCAGTTAAACCTTGAACAATACCGATAATAAAATGCTTTAAAACTAAAATTAAATCGAAATTTTCCATTTGTATCTCCTAAAAAAGTAGTCCTCTTCTGTTAGACGTAAAAAGCCGCCTAAATGTTCACTTCTTTACGATAATACTGTTCACCGATGTGTGCAAGCGCTTTTGGCAATGTTCCGTCCGTTACTAAAAATAATTGACGTGTCGCACGTGAAGCAATTGTATACAGTAAATAAGCATCCATCTCTTCCCTGTATACATTGGCATTCGCATCCGCTACTAGAACTGTTGTAAACTCAAAGCCTTTCGCCATATAGCCCGGCATGATGAGCAGCCCCTTCATATATACCTTCTGTTCTTCAGTAACGAGCTGGAGCTGAGGAAGAAGCGGTTTTAATTCCTTGTATAATTGTTCGGATGCCAGCTTATTTTTGCATAAAATGACGAAGCTTTCCTCTTCTTTATAATGCGTATTCACAAGCTGGATAATGGTTTCCCGCAATGCATTTGTTTCAATAATTTGCGGCTTATCCCCTGATACACCGAGCGATTCGGTTGTCGTGTTGTTTAAAATTGCGCTCATATAATCGGTAATTTCATTTGTCGAACGATACGATTTGTTTAGTTCGACTGCTTTGAAGTGCTTGGACAATGGACCAGCAAGCGAGTCCTTCATTTGCGGATGCACGACCTGGTTTTTATCTCCGAGCAATGTGTAATGCGCTTTCGGATGCATCGCTTTAATCACCAACAGCTGCAAATACGAATAGTCCTGGATTTCATCAATGACAATATGTTTGATCGTATTATCCGTATATAAGCCTTTTACAACAGCTTGCATATACATGATGGGTGCCAAATCTTCGTAATATAATATGCGTTGTTTCAATGTTTCAGTCGTTGCTGCCTGAATCATTTGCGTTTTTAAATTATCGTTTTGATAAGTTAACGAATGCACATACATTTTGTTTAAATTGACAAACCCTAGCTGATGAATCGCACTTTCAAGTTTGCCGTACCTTTTTTGCAGCTTCTCATTTGCCTGCTGCTCGATTTCCTTATCTGTCCCGATATACGTATTGATCGACTTTAATTCCTTCATTAATACTTTGCGGTCTTTTGCTTTTTCCTGCTCTATCTTTTCCAGCAGTACTGTACGGATTTTTTTCAGACGAAAATCAATATCCAGTGCGCCGAACTTATCATAAAACAGATCCGTCAATTTTTTGGCGGAAACGAACAGCTTTCCTTCGACCTTTAAATTATAAAACGGCATGCCGCTCTTCTTGAGACTTTCAATATATTTCAACAGTTGCTTTACGTAGGCATGTGAACCTTTAAATGCATAGTGCTCACGTTCTTCCTTACTCGCCTTTTGAAGTCGTTCAATATTTTCGTAGCTCGTTTCTGCTTTATAATATGACAATTTTAAATTGCGCAGTAAACGGTAGTACGTCGTATGCTGTACATTATCCTCACCGAGTTCCGGCAATACGTTCGAAATGTAGTCATTGAACAAATCAGACGGTGAAATGAGCAGAATACTGCGTGCATTCATTGTTTGACGGTATTCATACAGCAAATA
The DNA here is from genome assembly GCF_038008025.1 of Solibacillus sp. FSL W7-1324. Classification (NCBI taxonomy): domain Bacteria; kingdom Bacillati; phylum Bacillota; class Bacilli; order Caryophanales; family Caryophanaceae; genus Solibacillus; species Solibacillus sp. FSL W7-1324. The sequence continues at coordinate 446,847 of NZ_JBBOYH010000001.1, read as the reverse complement.
CGCAATTCGCTGCATCGCAACAGAGGTTTTCCCGCTTCCAGGCGGTCCGAGTACGATTAAATTATCTTTATTTGAAGAACGGATGACGATGTTCTGGTCGCTCTGGATTGTTGCGACAATCGATTTCATCTTTTCTTTCGCGGTATCCGACAGCAGACTTTGGAGCACTTCATCACCAACATAAATATCGGCGTCCAGTACTTGCAACAGCTCATCGTACTTTACTTTATACTGACGGCGGCCTTGAATCGTAACCGGAATATATTCTCCGTCAGGAATTTGATAGCGTGATTTCCCGACTTTATTTTCATAAAAGAGGCTTGAAATCGGTGCGCGCCAGTCATAAATCAGCACATCATCCGTTTTTGGTTCGCGGAATGTCGATAAACCAATATATAAATGTTCCCGTTCGCCTTCTTCATTTTCAATTGAAATGCGCCCGAAATACGGACTTTTATATAAAATTTGCATTTTGCTTAATTGTTCGCTGGCATTCAGATACTCACGCTCGCGCAATTGCATTGTTTGCAGCATTTGCGAAAACTGGATGGCACTTTCCCCTGAAACATCGTTAAATTCCGAAGATGCTTGTGAGCGTTCCTCAACAATGTCGCCTTTTTGCTTTTTTAAATGATTGGACTGTATCTTTATTTGTTGTTTGAGAAGAGCGCTGATTTCTTTTAAATGTGTCTCTTCCTGTTGCCATATCGTTTGTTCCATCTATCGGTTCGCCTCCAAATGCTCCGGAAGTAAAATCTTCACTTTGACATAAGTATTCATGGTACTCCAAAATGTCGGTGGATTCAAATGAAATTATTTGTGATTACTCATCATTACAAATTTTTACAGTACCATTATAGCATCTTCCTAACTTTAAATTATGATGAATAAAGAAATATATTATACGCGAGGAAATATTCATGAACTTTTTGAGGAGAAATATGAAGGTCTGCTGAAGAAAAAAAGAAGCTTCCATCAATTAATGGAGGCTCCTCATAGTTATTGCATATCAACTGCTTGTTTTGATAATGTTTTTGTCATTTCACAATATTGAACGAATACGCGTGCAAGTTCACGCAGGCGGTTGTGTACATCTTCATCGATAATTTTATTATCTTTATCAAAGTGATCTGCGTGTGTGTATACATAGTTTGGTGTAACTAGGCATCGGAAGTAATCAAGAATCGGACGTAATTGGGTTTCCAGTACTAAATGATGCTGGTATGTTCCGCCATTGCCGATCATAGCAGCCGGCTTGTAACGTAACGCTTTTGGTGGAATCATATCAAAGGCATTTTTCAGTACGCCTGGGATCGATGCCTGGAAAATTGGTGATGCGAAAATGTAAGCATCCGCTTCTTCAAATTTTTGAATCATGTTTTTCATATCATCATTTAACGGGCTGCCGTCTAGTATTTGATGCTGTAATTTGGAGAAGTATAAAATCTCTAATTCTAGCGAAGGGTTGAAAGCTTGAATATATTGTTGAACCTGTTCCAAAAGAACTCCGGTTTTACGACCAAAGATGGTTCCATCGACAAGTAATATTTTCATAAATGTTCCTCCATGTAAATCATTGTACTCATATTGTATCAGAATAACATTGCTTTTTAATAGGTAGTTGCTTAGTAAAGTTCAATTTCAGTCTTTCGTCTTACATCGTGATTTCAGTGGAAATTAGCGTAATTTCCAAAATACAACATGAGGATAGTTTCAACCTTATTTCCCCCGCTCATCATTTATCCGTCGTCCCTCTTTATCCTCACGATTTACTGGCGGCAATGGATCTTCATTGTATTTATCCCAGTTAAAGGTCACTTCTTCATCTGATAAAGCTTCTTCCTTTTCAATTGGAGGCATCTGCATTTCCAGCAGCTCATCGGATAAGTAAACCGCCACTTTTTGCTCTTTCCCGTACAGTGCAATAACTTTCATTGCCAAAGCTATTTGCGTTGCAGGTATGGAATGCATTTTTTTCAGCGGCCCGATTAGAACCGGGTTAAGCACCTTTAAAACTTTATCGCCTATTGTTTCTCCTAGACGGAATTCTGGCCGATCCCCTGTAATGAGTGATGGACGAACGATTGATAGACGAGGAAAATCCATTTTAATGAGCTCTGCCTCCAATTTACCCTTTACCTTACTATAATAAGCAAGTGCCTTTTCATTTGCTCCCATTGCGGAAATGACAATGAAATGACCGACTCCCCGATTTTTTGCGATTGCTGCAATCGTCAGCGGATATTCAAAATCGACCTTTTCAAACTGCTGCTTTGATCCTGCCTTTTTCATTGTCGTACCTAAACAACAAAAGACCTCATGAGCAAATTCAATATCCTTGTCCACAATCTGATCGAATTCACACAGCTTTACAACTAATTTCGGGTGCTTAAAATCAAGCGGCCTTCTCGAAATGACATTGACTGCAGCATACTCCTCACTCTCGCATAATAACTTCACAAGCGAAGAACCAACCAATCCTGTTGCACCTACGACCAACGCTGAGCGCATCGTTTTCATATGTTTCCTCTTTTCTTTATTTTGATGTATGTATATGTAGAAAACTCTCTCATTCATAATTTCGGCAATCCCACCATATTTTATAGAGATAGTGGAAAGGATGGGATTTACGTGCAAAAAAGAAAAATTATATGGATTATCGAGCATTGTGAGATTAAAGGAACATATCCTTTTGAACGTGCAGTAACTTTGGCAAATCTGTTGCAGGATGAAGAGGTCGTTCTCTTTGTGAAAACTGCAAACGAACAGCTTCTTGATAAATTGGCCCAAACTGGCTTAAATATTGTAAAGTTTGATCGTTTTACGGAGCTTCAAAAGAAAATCCGTGAATTCGAGCCTCATTTGATCATTCATGAAGGTAAAGATACCCAAGTCGAACAAATTGAAACGATTAAACCTTTTTGCCCGACGATTGTTCATTTCGATGATTTTGGCAATGGTGTACAGCTTAGTGACTGTCATATCGTTGCGTTGTTCGGAGAATCCCATGAAGAACCGCATACACACGAACTTGCCGGCAGCTATGCATTTGCCGTACCGCCAAATTTAGAAAAAGTCGCATACCAAATCCTTGAAAAACCCGATAGCTCGATTAAAGATTCACTTCCGCATATTGTTGTCGCATTTGAAGATGGGGATAGCAACAATCTGACTTACCGCACTTTACGCCACTTAACCCAGCTGCAAATCCCATTAAAAGTTTCAGTTGCGATTGACGATGACTATCATCATGACATCGATAGTTTAAAAATGATGGCATTAAGCCGAAAAAATACCGTCATCGTTCAAAAATCCGATGCCCTGCTCGAGCTGATGCCGCAAGCAGATTTGATTATTTGCAATGCCAACTATACACCGTATAAAGTGGCAGCTGCCGGTATTCCTTGTATTACAACGGCACAGCAGGATAATGAACTGAACTATGCATTCACGCGCGAAATGAACGGATTTATCCATATCGGATTAGGCCGAAAAATGAAGCAGTCCATTATTCAAAATGCCGTGATGGAGCTCTTGCTTCATGAACAGCGCCGCGAACGAGCTGTCCGCAAGCAGCGCGGCCTTGAAATTCTGACAAACAATGAAATTCTGAAAAACCTGCTGCTCGATTTAGCTTATGCGCGTCACAATATGGCACATATTTAACTTAAAAAATTAGGCTTTCCCCATCACATAAATGTATGCATTATGTTACAATATGAAAAGATTAATTTCCGAAACTAAAGGAGCAATTAATGATGCAAACAAAAGACCAGCTTCAGCAGGAAATCGCCGAATTAAAGAATGATTACATCAATCTTCAAGGCGATATGGAAAAGCTTGAATCACTTGGCCATGCAGACTCAGTAAAACAAGCGCTCGCACGCCTTGAAAATATGGAAGCACGGCTAGCAGAACTAAACAAACAGCTCGCAGCACTTTAATGTTGCGGGTTTTTTAATGGATAAATTTTTTTATAAAGAAGGATCTAGTTGATTGTGTAGGTGGCGGCGCCTGAGACTACAGGGGAACAAAAGCTAAGTACGCCATGTCCTGTGGCAACGCTTTTGTGACCGACTTCATGTCGGCCTCACGCCCCCAGAAAGCGTCCGCCGAAACGGAAATCAACGTTATTAGCAGGAAACACTAAAACACTCGGAGGATTATATATGGCAATATTAACTGTTGAAAATTTAGGGCATTCATTTGGTGACCGTACGTTATTTAAAGAAGTTTCATTCCGTCTTGTTGAAGGCGATCATATCGGACTTGTAGGTGCAAACGGTGTTGGGAAATCGACATTGATGAGCATTATTACAGGACAAGCAATTCACGATGAAGGAAAAGTGGAATGGCTGCCTGGTACACATTACGGTTATTTAGACCAGCATACGGTTTTAACTGCCGGCCGTTCTATGCGTGATGCATTACGTGATGCATTTGCCCCTTTATATAAGAAGGAAGAGCGTTTAAATGAAATTTCAGTGGAATTGGGCGAGCCTGATGCAGATTACGACAGCCTACTGGAAGAAATGTCTGAAATCCAGGATGCACTTGATGCTGGTGATTTCTATAGCCTGGACATGAAAATCGATGAGATTGCCCGTGGTTTAGGGTTGGATGCGATTGGTCTGGAACGCGATGTTGCCGCATTATCCGGTGGTCAGCGTACAAAAGTTTTACTGGCTAAGCTTTTACTTGAAAAGCCGAAAGTATTATTGCTGGACGAGCCTACCAACTATCTAGATGAAGAACATGTTACTTGGCTGAAAAACTATTTGAAAAACTACCCGTACGCATTCCTTTTAATTTCGCATGATACGGAATTTATGAACAATGTTGTTGATGTAATTTTACATTTAGAATTTGCTAAAATGACGCGTTATACTGCGACATATGAGAAGTTTATCGAGCTTGCGGAAATCAATAAGCGCCAGCATATCGATGCATATGAAAAACAGCAGGAATTTATTAAACAGCAGGAAGATTTCATTGCCCGCAACAAAGCACGCTACTCAACAAGCGGCCGTGCCAAATCACGTGCGAAGCAGCTGGATCGTATGGAGCGTATTGACCGCCCGGAAACAGCTGTAAAACCGGAGTTCAGCTTTAAAGAAGCACGTACACCTGGTCGTTACGTAGTGGAAGCGGAAAACTTGGTAATTGGCTATGATAAAGAAAAACCATTATTACCGCCTCTTACATTCCAAATCGAACGCGGTGAAAAAATTGCGTTAGTCGGCATGAACGGTGTCGGGAAATCGACTTTACTGAAAACAATGTTAGGCAAAGTTCAGCCATTGGACGGTAAAGTAATTTTAGGCGACTATTTGGAGCCATCTTACTTCGAACAGGAAGTAAAAGCAGGTAAAATCACACCGATTGATGATGTATGGAATGCGTTCCCTTCTATGGAACAAGCGCAAGTCCGTGCAGCATTGGCACGTGCCGGTCTGAAAACGGATCATATTACTCGCCCACTGAATTCACTTTCTGGTGGTGAGCAGGCAAAAGTACGTCTTTGCAAACTGATGATGGATCAAACAAACTGGCTGATCTTTGACGAACCGACAAACCACTTGGACGTTGATGCAAAAGAAGAGCTGAAGCGTGCCATGAAGGAATTCAAAGGGACAATCGTTCTTGTATCGCATGAGCCGGAATTCTATGAAGGTTTAGCGACGAAAGTATGGAACGTGCAAGACTGGTTTACGACTCGCGAAACGAAAGAATTAAACGAATTTAAATAGTTTTTAATCATGCAGTGTACTCTTTATTATAGAGTGCACTGTTTTTTTCATTAAGAAAAGACTTTAACTGGATAATTGTGTCAAATATTAGAAAAATAAGAATGTTAGTCAGAATTATTCGTCAATAAACAATCGCTTGGCAAGGACTTTTCATTATAGCTGACGAATATAGTAAAGGTTCGAGCGTTTAACCATTCCAATATTCCCTGGATTCTTGAAAAACATTTTTAGAGTAGTAAGTTCTATTTAGAATATTTCTAGAATATATTAAAAAGTCGCGGTCTTTTAAAGCACTCCCACTACATATTAGAATCATTCCCTGTTCAAAACTAACCGCGCCCAGCAGTCCCCTTCTCTCTTCTAGTTTCTACTTTACAAAACTGTAATATTAAATTAGAAACTTTTTATAGTTTTATACGTATAATTTATTAGAAGAATGGGTAAACAGTAAAAGGGAAACATATAATAAACTTATTGCATTATAAATAGCTTACTGGTAAGATATTATTATAAGTAAATGTCTTACAACTAAGCTATCACCAAATTATTGATTATGGGAAAGCGAGGAAATTAATTATGACAGTAACAATCTATACACAATCGAGCTGTTCCTCATCACGAAAAGCATTGAAATGGCTAAACGAAAATAATATTACTTATACTGAAAAAAGAACAACTTCTCAATCTTTGACTTTAGCAGAGTTTAAACATATTTTAAGTATGACAGAAGATGGTACGGATGAAATTATTGCGACAAACTCGAATGATTTCAAAAACCTGGACATTGATATTGACCAGTTATCCATTCAAGAGTTGTACAACTTAATCCAGCAGCATCCTCGTATGTTGCGCAGCCCTATTTTACTTGATGAAAAACGCATTCAGATCGGCTATAACGAAATGGACATTCGTCGTTTCATCCCTCGTAAAGTGCGTGCATTTGAATTGAATGCCCTTCAGAAATTAGCCGTAGAATAGTGATAACATTTGGAGTTGACACTGATGAATGAGCATAAACGCGAGCAGTTAACCGAACTTTTTGAAAAGATGACATCGTTGGAACGCAAAATTGCTAATCAATGGAACAGTCAAAATCAGTTAGGCTTCTCGAAATCACATATTTTAATTTTGGCTTACTTGCATACAGATGGACCAAAGCGCCCTTCTGCCATTGCAGAAAAGCTGAAGGTGACGACAGGTGGCGTAACGGTTTTGACGACGAAGCTCATTAAAGCGGGACTCATTGAAAAAACCCAAAATGAAACGGATCGCCGCGCTTCGCAAATTCATATTACCGAAGCAGGAATCGAAGTGCTCGAAAGCTCTCGTCAGCAAGTAGACAATCTTTTTGAAAACCTGTTCGGTATGTTAACAGAAGATGAAATTAAAACTTTAACGGCAATATTTGATAAGTGTACGAAATTATAAGCACATGAGCAGCAGTATGCTCATGTGCTTTTTATTTGGCTCGTGTTTAATTTTATTAGTCACTTTACTACGGATATTAGTCAAACGCTCTTGGTTATTAGTCAAACTCTCTTAGTTTTTAGCCATTCCTTCACTGATATTAGTCAATCCCAATAAGATATCAGCCACTTTCCATTCAAACAATCGAGTAGGAGGGAGTGATTAACTCCCGACCTCTCACACCACCGTACGTACGGATCCGTATACGGCGGTTCAATTAAGATGAATAACGCAAAGTTTCATAACGAACTTGCAGACTTTTCAGCCCTTGGCTTTCCCAATAGGAATTGCCGAGGGTTCTGTGTAATATGGGGCTTTTTGAAATGCGCCAGTACCCTTTTCGGGTGTTTCCCCATTCGTATGCTTTCCCATAAGGTACTTTTAAACGAATAAGATTTCTGACTCTTGTTCGGGGGTTCTTCCAATTCTTCCATAGACACATACGTAATCTCCGTTTAATCCATCCATCTAACGCTTTAAATATTGAAGGAGTATCCGCTAAAGCGAAATATCCACACCACCCTATCAGATATTGGTTCAACTTTTCAATTCGGTATTCTATGGAATAAGGCATCTTTCTTGAGGTAATTTCCCGTATTTTCTTCTTCATTCGTACGAGACTTGATTTCGCAATGCGAACTTTCGGTTCTTTATGATTCGTAAAACTAAAACCAAGGAATTTACGATTCCATGGGCGGTCTACTGCTGATTTCTTTTCATTTACTTTTAAACGAAGTTTACCCTCGATGAATCGCTGTACACTTGCCATAACCCGTAATCCAGCACGTTCGGTTTTCACATAAATATTGCAATCATCTGCGTAGCGAACGAATTTATGTCCTCGTTTCTCTAGCTCTTTATCAAGTTCATCTAAGACGATATTAGAAAGTAGCGGACTTAAAGGACCACCTTGAGGGGTCCCTTCTTCTGTACTTGAAATTACTCCATTTATCATGACACCCGCTTGGAGATATTTACGAATAAGTTTTATTAACGGTTTATCCGAAATTCGTTTTGCTAATGTTGCCATTAGGCGGTCATGATTAACCTTATCAAAGAATTTCTCTAAATCCATATCAATTACCCATCGGTATCCCTCTTTTAAATAGCCTTTTGCCTTTCTCACCGCATCATGAGCACTCCGATTTGGACGGAATCCATAGCTGTGGTCCGAGAATGTTAGGTCATATTCTTTTGATAAAATCTGCGAGATGGCTTGCTGAATCAAACGGTCAGTCACGGTTGGTATGCCTAATAGTCGCACGCCACCGTCCGGTTTCGGGATTTCGACCCGGCGTACCGGCTGCGGTTCATAGGTTCCAGTCAAAATCTGCGATTTAATGGTATCCCAATTTTCGTGAATGTGCTGTCGTAAGGTTTTTACGGGCATCATGTCTACTCCATGGCTTCCTTTATTCGCTTCTACTCGCTTTAAGGCTTGTATCATGTTTTGCCGTTCCAGAATTTGATTCAACATCACCATTTCGTTCCTTTCCGTGAATAGCTTTTTTCTTCTTTTGCCCAACTAGACTACACCCTCCGCAAATACCCTCGTGGAATTCACCACTTCTTTCTAAGCGTGAGGTTACTTCTGTTTTCTGTGTTCATTCATCCAAGTTGGAAAGCCAAGGGCTATTCTCTCTTAATCGTTCAGTCCTTCCAAGTAATTCTAGACTTACTTGTACTATGACCTCTGCTGACTTCTGACAGTTCAATTACTTGTCACCAAGTAGGTTATGAAGAGTACTTCACGTTTCTATCAGACCTCCCCGGGTAAGAACATGCACTTTCACACCATCTATCCGCCTCATTTACTCGATATGACCTTCGACAGAAAGGATTTTGTTTTGTTTGGCAAACTCATCCAATCATATCTAGCCTTATATGAGATTCGTGTTCCTCGGACCGGTGCTTTGCCTCCAGCTTCCTTCAGATTCCGCATCACCACGGACACCCTTGCTCTTGGCTAACCTCTACTTCTGTCTTCGGGGTTCGGGACTTTCACCCTATAGTTCATGCACATGCCGGGCGCACCAAAAAAAGCTACGGCAACTTTCTGCCATAGCTTTCGTCCTAACTATTACTAAGCCAATACTGCTTCTGCGACACCATTGTCGGATAATAAAATTTCTTTTAAGCGTGCTTTTGCGCGGAACAGACGAGATTTCACTGTACCGATTGATACTTTCATCAACTCGGAAATTTCGGCTAATGAGAATTGGTCCACATAGAAATACCATAATGTTTTTTGATAAATGCTATCAAGCTGACCCATTTTCTCTTGCACGATTTTTGTGATTTCTGTTTTTTCCACAAGTTCTTCCGTCGTAAAATCATTGTTGGGAACCAAATCTAAAATCGGTACGTCTAATTGTTCAGGTTGATTCATCATGTATTTACTGCGACGAACATTTTTGCGATAGCGGTCGCGGAATGTATTCATCGTAATTGTTGTAAGCCATGCTTTTACATGGTCTACTTTTGATACTGATTCTTCATAGCGTACAACCTTTACCCAAACTTCCTGCATTAAATCTTCTGCTTCGTTTTGATTGCGTGTAAGCTTTAAGCAAAGGTGGTAAATGTAGCGGTTGTATTCATCATAAATAGTCGTTAATAATTCATTCATTTGAAAGTCCTCCGATAGATTTTATATGAAGTGCGCCGTGGCATAATGACATCGTATGTGTATGTTAAATTTCCTTATGACCTTATTGTGCCAAATTAAACTATTACACTCTATCGGATTGGCTTTCAATTACCTTACAATGCTGTAAGATTGATTGTAATCATTTGAACGAAATAAATGTTTCTGCATTCCCCGCTTCCCCTTAATCCCCTACAACGTTTCCATTACATAAGTAAGCAATTCTTGTAATCTTTTAAAATCCTTATCGAAAGTTGGCTGGATTGTGCTGATTTGAGCGATGTTGCGTTCCTTTAAATACGCGCTGTCACCATGCAGTAAAAAGCCGTTTAATGCACAGATTGTTAGAATTTCAGCCATTTTCGGGTGTTCCCATGTTGCAATCATCGGGTAGGTTGCTGTTACATCAAGCCTTGAATTCTTAATTGCCTCCATCCGGTTTTCCAACACGGCAAAACGCTCGGGATACAACTTGAGTGCATCGCTGACAGCTTCCACAAAATAATGCTGCAATGTGAACGGAATTTCCTTCTCCATATAATACGGCAAATTCAAATATAACGGCGCATCACTTGAAACCGGCTGATCCTTACAAAAGATGAAAGCAAGTCCCGCTATCGTACCGAGCGATTTCCCGCTAACTGCTGTTGCATAATGTAGCGCCTGCATCGAAAACGGCATGGAACCAAACGAGCTAATACAGTCCGCACATAGCTTTACATCAAATTTTTCCGCCAGCTCCCCTAATTCATTGAGCGGATTCAATGTACTGTTCGACGTTTCGCCATGAACAAATACAATATAACGATAGCTGCCCTTTTTTAAATACGCTTCAATTTGCGCAATATCAATTGGTTTTCCCCAACCAACATCAATCTTTTCAATATGTAGTCCCCACTGTTTCGCCTGGTTATAAAGACGATCGCCGAATTCTCCGTTCACTAATACTAGTCCGGCTTCATCGGGAAATTCACTTTTCAGCTGGCCGAGCATCGCATCATTGGCAAGTGTCCCTGTGCCAACAAGCGGGATGACGTAATTTGCCTTTGCCAGCTTACATAACTCACCTTTCATCTGTTCAAGCTCTTGCTGAAACTTTACAGAACGGTGGGAAATCGTTGAAGGGGTGAGCGGCTTTTCCAATGCAGCCGGTCCCGGGAAAAATACCATATTCTGTTCTCGTAGACGCTCCCGGAAAACCGCACTGTCCTGCCGTGTTAAAACCATCGGCAAATAACGTGCTTCCTCTGTCCCGACAGCTGAGGCGAATTGCCTGAACCCCATTTGTGTATACATTTTCTCTTCACGTACCGTACCGGAAATGACACATGCCGTATATCCCGCATCATAAAAATAGCGGTAGATCGCTGTTGCAAGCTTCGTAAAAACACGTCCGTTCCGGTGATTCTTTTTTACCGCGAGCAGCCGGATTTCACATAAATATTCACAAACTTCAGCATCCAAATAGTTTTCCACATTCCCGATTTTACGGTCGATTGAAAACGGCCGTGTATCGCGAAATGCAACCATACCGACCATTTCCGTATTTTTATAAACAACTACATATACATTTTCATCATGAAATTTATCGATAAGTCGACGCGACGGATTAGGCTCATGCTGGGGGATTTCCTCCACAAATGTTTCATAGTTTAATGCTGCGATGGCATCGAATTCTTCATCTGTTGCTGCAATTTTACTCCAGTACATTTGGTTTCACCCTTTCTACAATGCTAAGACGCTGTTTCCAAATCACGAGAACAAGTGCAATCGTTACGATCAGCCCTGCATCCGTATATATACTCGCGAATAGGCCATAAACGATGAATCCGCCTGTCATACTAAGTGTGGCACTTTTTGTGATGAGCAGACTCAATAAAAAGCCGGCTAAAAATACTAGCAGAAGCAGCGGAGAAAAAGCGACCATTGCTCCGATTACCGTTGCGACGCCTTTTCCGCCTTTTCCGCGATTCCAAAACGGGTACAGATGGCCAAGCACTACAGCGATGATCGCAAGTGCAATCGTCAGTTCAGGAAGCTCAAGCATACGCCCTGCTATTACTACAATTAGCCCTTTCAAGCCGTCCCCCACCGCCACGAGGATAAAAGCCCACTTTCCCAATGTACGTCCGGCATTGCGCGCCCCAAGATTGCCGCTATTCGCCTGTTGCAGGTCAATCCCTTTTATTTTTCCGATAACGACCGCAAAAAGGATCGTACCGAATAAATAACTTAGCAATAGATAGAACATCCTGATCACCCTTTTGGATTTATTATTTTTATCGTAGCGTATTTGAGCAGAAGTTGCACCGATTGCTTTCCATATTTATGTAAAAACACATTACATCTTTGCTTGACTTTAAGGTTAGTTACTCATATAGTTAACCATATAACCAAATGTGAGAGGAGGAAAATAATGCGATTAACATTCGATGATACAAAACCCATTTTCCAACAGATTGCAGAAATGATTGAGGATGATATTGTAAATGGCGTTTTAAAAGATGGTGATCAAATTCCTTCAACAAACCAGCTCGTTGCACACTATAAAATAAATCCCGCCACTATTCTAAAAGGGTTTAATCAGCTGGTGGATTCAGGGATTGTCTATAAAAAACGTGGCGTTGGAATGTTTGTCGCGGATGGCGCATTTGAAATGCTGCGAAACCGACGCATTTCTCAATTTCAACAGCAATATATTGAACCGCTAATCGCCGAGGCAAAAAAACTCGGTATGACAAAGGAAGAAATTCAAAAAATGTTCGATTCATACGAAAGGTAGGGTTCAACTATGTATAATGTCATTCAATTTGAAGATGTTTCTCTTCAGTTAAAAAATAAACAAATACTAAAAAATATTACCCTTTCATTGGAAACAAATAAAATATACGGGTTGCTCGGTCGTAATGGAGCCGGAAAAACTTCTTTACTCTCACTGCTCGCAAGCTTTGCGCAGGCAACTTCAGGGCGTGTAGCAATTGACGGTGTTTCTGTTTTTGAAAATGAAAATCTTATGGAAAACATTATATTTATCCGCGATATAAAGCTCGATGAGTCGGAAAAGGTATGGAAATACATTAAGCAAACAGCCGCATTTCGTCCGAATTTTGATGAAGACTATGCAAAAGCGCTGATGCAACGTTTTCGCCTTCCTGAAGATGTAGCGGTCTCTTCCCTATCGCGCGGAATGATGTCTGCAATGCATGTCGTCATCGGTTTGGCAAGCCGCTGTGCGATTACGATTTTTGATGAAGCCTATTTAGGAATGGACGCACCTGCACGCGTAAAATTTTATGAAGAAGTATTAAATGATTATATGGAACACCCGAGAACAATCATTTTATCGACGCATTTAATTTCGGAAATGGAGTCGATGTTTGAGGGCATTATTATTATCGATCAAGGTGAAATTGTCATTAACGAAGATCTGGATACATTCACATCACGTGGGGTAACGGTAACGGGTCCTATTGAAGAAGTTGATGCATTTACAATCGGGAAAACCGTTTTAAAAGAACAAGTTCTTGGGAATACGAAGCAGGCGGTGGTTTATGGGCAGCTTTCGAGAGAAGAAAAACAGCGTGCAAATGGATTGCAACTTGCACAGATCACCTTACAAGAGCTATTCATCCATTTGACGAAGGAGGAATCGTAAGATGAAAACGAAAAAATCATATGTCGTCGGCACTTCGATGTTTCAAGTAATCGGCGGCTGGACAATTTGGTTTATGGCGATTGTTTTAGCCATCTATATTGGGAGTGTTGTTTTTTCGAATTTTACTGGAAATAGTTTTGAAATGAGTGTCCCCTCTTTTATGGAAGAAGGTTCTGAAACTTCGATTGCCGCGCTGCTCGGTAATTCGGGGCGCATCTTTTTCCTAGTATGCGGGATATTATCGATGGGACCGTTTCTCCAATATTTCGTCTCGATGGGTGTTACTCGAAAAGCTTATTTTAAAGGGAATGTCATGGGCGTTTTCCTGCTGGCTGTCTCGTTTACATTGTTAACGGCCATTTTGTACGGGGCTGAATACTTCATCTTTGGTAACTTCTCTAATAGCTTTGAACAAATGTCATTATACTTTGTGAAATTGGCTTTGGATATTGTCATATTTTATTTAGTCGGCTGGTTTATCGCTGCAGGTTTTTATCGAATGAATCTTATTATGGGCGTGAGTTTTATTTTAATTTCGCTTGTTGTGATTTTCATTCACTCAGGGTTATGGGGGGAAGATCTGCCATTAGCGATTTTTAGCATAATCAGCGTCGAAAACTACTCCGCTGTTATTATAGTGTTGTTAAATGCCCTATTGATCGGCGCATTAGTTTATACGATTCGTCAGTTAACGAAAAACATGACAGTAAAAGCATAAAATTATACCTGTAGTGAGGCATTTGATAAAGTGCACTTACTACAGGTGTTTTTTATATTCTTTGACGAGAGCGCGTTTCCCTCTTTTTTCCGGAAATCATTTATACTAACTATGATCTATTTAAAATTGTTAGGAGTCTATATGAAAAATTTCGTAGCTTTTATCGGCTTTATTTTTATCGGTTTATTATTTTTAGCAATTATCGGAGTCGCAATTTCCGTAGAGGTAGGCATTTTACTGCTTGTCGGAATTGAATTTGAAGGTTGGGGCAACTTAATTTGGTTCATCCTAATCTATGGGATCATTGAGTTTGCGTTTGTCATGTTTTTCGATGTCCTGATTGAATTAAAAACAACGCAGCATCACCGGTTCCATAAATACTTTGTGCACTTACTCATCTCCTTCACGCTATTAATGACAATTTCCCTCATGATGGAAACCATCTACTTGCCTTTATATGGCGGAATTGTCTTTGCGATTGCAACGGCGACAATGTATGGGGTGTTTGATACAGGCTCAAAAAAAGGAAAGATGGGACGCTGATTACCATTCGTTCTATGCTATAATTATTTCCATAACCGAAATAAAGGGAGGCACTCAACCATATGAGTCATTTAGAAAAATTAGATGCTTACTTCACAGAAAACCGTGAACGTCATTTAGCGGAGTTAAACGAATTTTTACGCATTCCTAGTATTTCCGCTTTATCTGAGCATAAGGCAGATATGCTGTCAGCGGCAAACTGGCTGGCAGACCACTTAAAATCATTAAACATCGAAAACGTATCAGTAGATGAAACAGCCGGTCATCCGGTCGTTTACGGAGAATGGCTTCATGCTGAAGGCAAACCGACAATCCTGTTCTACGGTCATTATGATGTACAACCAGTGGATCCTCTAAACTTATGGGAAACACCTCCTTTCGAACCGGCCATCCGTGACAATAAACTGTTTGCACGTGGTTCTTCGGATGATAAAGGACAAGTGTTCATGCATTTAAAAATGATCGAAGCGTTATTTGCAACAGAAGGTACATTACCGGTTAACGTGAAGTTCATTTATGAAGGTGAAGAGGAAATCGGCAGTCCGTCTCTTCCAAAATATACAGAAGACAATAAAGAAAAATTAGCGGCAGACTTGATCGTCATT
This sequence comes from Solibacillus sp. FSL W7-1324, assembly GCF_038008025.1. NCBI lineage: Bacteria > Bacillati > Bacillota > Bacilli > Caryophanales > Caryophanaceae > Solibacillus > Solibacillus sp. FSL W7-1324. The sequence goes on along the minus strand of NZ_JBBOYH010000001.1, from coordinate 431,462 downwards.
TCCGATACAGGCCTTTATGCAAAAGGAAAACCGGCAGTATGCTACGGCTTACGCGGATTAACAGGTGTGCAGATTGATGTGCGCGGTGCAAAAGGTGACCTGCACTCTGGCCTTTATGGCGGCGGTGTTCAAAACGCGATCCATGCACTTGCAGAAATTTTAGCATCTTTCCGTGACGAGCACGGGACAATTCAAGTGGAAGGCTTCTATGATTCAGTGCGTCCCCTATCTGAAGAAGAGCGCCAAGCTTACCGTGATTTAAACTTTGATGAAGAAGCATTAAAAGAAGAAGTCGGTGTAAAAGAATTATTCGGTGAAGCTGGCTATTCTTATTTGGAACAAACATGGGCACGTCCAACATTGGAAGTGAACGGCGTATTCGGCGGCTTCTCTGGTGAAGGCATTAAAACAGTATTACCTGCTGAAGCGGGTGCAAAAATAACATGCCGCTTAGTACCGGACCAAGACCCTGAGGAAATTGTCGCTTTACTGAAAGCACACATTGAAAAGCATAAACCAACAGGTGTCGAAGTAACGATTTCTGAATTCGATAAAGGAAAACCTTATTTAACACCGTTTGACCACCCGGCAATTCAGGCGGCAGGTCGTTCATACGAAAAAGTGTATGAAGTACCGACAGCTTATACACGCGGTGGCGGGTCAATCCCGATTGTGGCAGCATTCGATGAAATTTTAGGCTTGCCTGTTGTGCTAATGGGCTTCGGTCTTTCAAGCGAAAACTTCCATGCGCCGAACGAACATTTCCATCTGGAAAACTTCGACCAAGGCCTTCGCGTGCTTGGCGATTACATGCATGAAGTAGCATCAATTAAATTTTAAGAACAAAAGTGCTGAAGCGCCCGTCCAGCTCCGAGGAACCTAATTGCGAGGAGTTGGCGCTTTAGCCTAGCCTTAAACAAAAAAAGACTCCAATGCCCACTACAGCATTGGAGTCTTTTGTAATCCGTACGTGACCATATAAAAAACAGGGGGGATTTATATGTTGTCGAAGTCCTGTACGAGATTTATGAGTAACATAGCATATCAATGAGTGAGCAAGTCTGCCTACCATGCAGCCCGCTCCACTTGATAAATCAATGATAGCATGTCTCCTTGCTTCAAAAAATACGAGGGATTCCATTGTCATATTATGCTCACATTTTATGTTCACAATTTCTCAACAAGCAGACATATAATGATATTTTTTTGATATAAATTAGTTGATTTTTGATGAAATTTTTTGTTTTATAAGAGAAAAATATTTTATATATGCATTTTTTACTAAGTAAAGCGAGCAACCAATGCATGTATAAACTCTACATAAAAAAACTCATCCATTTCCTTTATAGAAAATGAATGAGTTTTAGTTGATACAGCCTTAAAGCACATTTAAAATCATGCCAACTGTTGCATAAATGAAGACTGTCCCAAATACAGCCATCATATGGAAAAGCGAGTAGCCGAACATAATATTCGCCCATTTCTTCTCTCCCTGTTTTTTGGATGCTGCAATACTCATGGAGAGCCAAATGACACCAAGGACAAGAGAAACAATTGTTAACCCTAAGCTAAGCGGTAAAAATAAAAAGCTCGATAAAATTAGCAGCACGAGATAAATATTCGACTGAATATATGTGCGCTGCTCCCCTTTTGCTACTGGTAGCATCGGGATATTAGCCGCGGCGTAATCTTCTTTTTTACGGATGGCAATGGCATAAAAATGCGGCATTTGCCAAATAACCATAATTAGAAACAGTGCCCACGCGGCCGGATGCCAAAGATCCGGAGCGACGGCTGCCCACCCAATAAGTGGTGGCATAGCACCTGAAATACTGCCAACTTCTGTATTCCAGATCGTACGGCGTTTTGTCCACATTGTGTAAGGGACAACATAGAAAAATACACCTAAAAACCCTAACAAAGCAGCTAACGGTGATGCTAAATAAAGCGCCGTACATCCTAGTATTAATAAAATCGTCGCAACAATTAGCACTAACTTTGCAGATAGTTCTCCAGTAACGGTTGGACGTGATTTAGTACGGGGCATAATTTGATCGATATCCCGGTCATATACGTTGTTATATGCACCTGCAGCAGCGATGACGGCCGCAGAACCAATAATTGCAAAAATAATAGCGGGAATATGTTCAACAAAATTTAATTCATACGTATACAGGGCGAGCATTAATGCCGCGATCATCGGAATTAAGTTTGATTTAATAATGCCGGTCTTCACAGCTTGCGCCCACAACTGACGATTCGATTGCGTTTGCATGTTCTTAATCCTACTTCCTCAATTAATCACTTTCTCTAGTATACCCTATTAGGGACACAAAGGGTTAGCATCCAGGCTTTTTTTCTCATCTTTCCACTTAAAATGTCGTGATAATGCTGTCACAATTAATCGATTGAATACACGGCATATAATTAATGAGGCTGCATATTAATTTTGTTGAACAGTCTCTCCCCGATCCCGGTAAACCCATTTAATAATAGGCAGTATGCATAGGAAAATAAATAACAGACGAAACAGCTGGAATACTGTCACAACGGAAATATCTGCTTTTACCGCAGCAGCCAACAGACCCATTTGATCAAGCCCACCTGGTGCTGTACTTAAAAAGCTTGTCGCAAAACTTAAATCTAAAAACTTGGCGATAAGCAAGCTTGTGCCGTATGTGAGAATAATCATCGCAACAGTACTGGTCACTCCGCCGATTAAAACTTTCAATGGCAAACGCAATGTTTCCGGTTTTAATAATAGCCCGATATAGGCACCGATTAGTATTTGCGCAATATGAAGCACATCACTCGGCATTGTCGGCGCTTCAATTCCAAAGAATTTTAAACCGATGACAATGATGATTGGCGTTAAAAAGTGTGCAACAGGCAGCTTTAATTTTCTGCCAAGTGGCACGGCAATAGCGGCAAGCAAAATGACCAGAACGACTTGCCAAACATCCCATGTCAACGGAATACTCGCTCCCCCAACAACATGACCGGAAACTAAAAACGGAATAAGCAGTACGACCCCCAACACACGGACGATATGAAAATACGTGACCGCTGTTAAATGCACATCCCCTTCTTCTTCTGCAAACAATACAAGCTGTGACAATCCGCCCGGTACATTGGCAGCAACGGCCGTTTTAAATGTAAGTCCCGTTGACTTGGCAATGATCCATGCAATCCCTAAACAAAACGCAAATAATAGAATATTGACGATGACCATAAAGAACAGCAGTGATTTGAAATCGGAAAATAGTGCGAAATCAAATTGTTGACCAATCGCGACACCGACGATGACAAGCCCGGTATTTCGCAAAACTGCTGGCCATCTGAGCCGGTCTTTGATGAAAAATTGTGCGATTAATACCGAAAAGATAGGACCGATCAGCCATGGAATCGGCAATGAAAGTGCGGAGAATAGAAGTGCTCCAATAAGTGCAATTACGAATACAAGAAGCATAACTCCTCCCCTTTTCTTTTGATGAATATGTCCATTTTAACTTAAATTATTTCGTAATGCGAATAACTAAAAATACCTTTAAGTTAACAATAAACAGTAAAAACTAGAAAATATGAGGCAGTTAATTCATTTAAAACACTAAAATGACTCCAGATTTGCTAGATTTCATAAAAAATATTTATTAATTTTTATGTATTTTTATTCACATATTTTCATTAGTTACTTTTGTTATATAATAACCACTTACTATAATAATATAAGGATTAACCCACTACTTTTTCCATCCCTTCATACTCCAATCATTTCTGTATCAGTACATAAATATCACACTCAAAATGTTATTTACATGCAATTTCCTTTCACAAAAATAGCAACACAAGTAAGTATGAAAGCATTTTCATTTGCGATTTTTCATACATGAGTGCATAATAGGTTCATAAAGTTGTCACAACTTTAATAACATAATAGAGGTGTTAATAGATGATCTATGCAAACCCTAATACTGCTGGTGCAGTAATCAACTTTAAAGAAAAATATGATAACTTTATCGGTGGCGAATGGGTTGCTCCTGTTAAAGGGCAATACCTGGATGTAAAATCACCTGTAACTGGTAAAGTATTTACTACAGTTGCTCGCTCAACTGAAGAAGATATTGAATTAGCATTAGACGCAGCACATGCAGCTAAAGGTGCCTGGGCACAAACTTCTGTTGCATACCGCGCGAATATTTTAAATAAAATTGCAGACCGCATTGAAGAAAACTTAGAAAAAATCGCTGTTGCTGAAACTTGGGACAACGGTAAAGCAGTACGTGAAACATTAAACGCTGATATTCCATTAGCTATCGACCACTTCCGTTACTTCGCTGGAGCAATCCGTGCACAAGAAGGCGGTATTTCTCAAATCGATAACGATACAGTAGCATACCACTTCCATGAGCCAATCGGTGTTGTAGGTCAAATTATTCCTTGGAACTTCCCATTACTTATGGCTACTTGGAAAATCGCACCTGCTTTAGCAGCTGGTAACGTAATCGTAATGAAGCCTGCTGAACAAACACCAGCTTCAATCATGGTATTAATTGAATTAATCCAAGATTTACTGCCAAAAGGTGTATTCAATGTTGTGAACGGTTTAGGTGTTGAAGTAGGTAAACCACTTGCTACAAACCCACGTATCCAAAAAGTAGCATTCACTGGCTCTACTGGTGTTGGCCGTTTAATTATGCAATATGCGACAGAAAACATTATCCCTGTAACATTAGAGCTTGGTGGTAAATCACCGAACATCTTCTTCCCAGACGTAATGGATCAAGACGATGAGTATTTAGATAAAGCAATCGAAGGTTTAGTAATGTTCGCATTAAACTCAGGCGAAATTTGTACTTGTCCTTCACGTGCATTAATTCACGAATCTATTTACGACAAATTCATGGAACGTGTATTAGAGCGCGTTAAAGCAATCAAAATCGGTAACCCATTAGATACAGAAGTAATGATGGGTGCTCAAGCTTCAAATGAGCAATTACAAAAAATCTTATCTTACATCGAAATCGGTAAAGAAGAAGGCGCTGAGCTACTTATCGGCGGCTACCAAAACCAATTAGATGCTGATCAAGAAGGCGGCTACTATGTAGCACCAACAGTATTCAAAGGTAACAACAAAATGCGTATCTTCCAAGAAGAGATCTTTGGTCCAGTTCTTTCTGTAACAACATTCTCTACTTTTGAAGAAGCAATGGAAATCGCAAACGATACAGAATTCGGTCTAGGTGCTGGTGTATGGTCTCGTAACATGGATACAGCTTACCGCGCTGTTCGTGGTATCCAAGCTGGTCGTGTTTGGACAAACACTTACCACCAATACCCTGCACACGCAGCATTTGGCGGATTCAAAAAATCAGGTATCGGCCGTGAAAACCACTTAATGATGTTAGAACACTACCAACAAACAAAATGTATGTTAGTAAGCTACAACAAAAACGCTCAAGGTTTCTTCTAAGCCGAAGCAATATGAGGGATGTGCTAATGTAGCACATCCCTTTTCAATATTTCAGGTGAAGTTGCTGTGGACTTTATGGGAAGAAAACAGAGTATAGGGGCTGACTTTTAGGGGATCAGCGTGCGCGGAAAATCCACTAAATGCTTGCCGACGTATTGGCAAGCATTTAGTTAGTTGAAGCCACGCCCCCTAAAAAAGCATGCCCCGTAACGCAGCAGAACGGACCAGCTCCAACAAGCTACCTGAAGTGAATGGATATCTCAAATTTCCAAAGTATTATCCACAAAAGGAGGTCATTTTATATGGAAAAACTAATCGCTACTGAAAAAGCGGTTGAGGTAATTGAGCTATTGAAGGCAAAGCATGGGAACTTAGTTTTTGAACAATCCTCGGGATGCTGTGATGGTACGGTGCCGATGTGTTTTCAGGCGGACGGCCACTATATTAGCAGCCAGCTTGTTCTTATCGGAGAAATTGCGGGAGTTCCGTATTATATTGATAAGCATCAGGCAGAGTATTTAAAGCATATGCAAGTTGTAGTGGATGTGATGGAAGGTCGCGGTGCTTCGTTTTCATTGGAAAGTGCTGAAGGCTTTGCTTTTTTAATGACGTCAAAGGTAATGAAATAATTGCAAAACGCCATCCAGCAGCTGTTTAAGCTTTTGGATGGCGCTTTTATATTATGATAAAACTGGGGGATAAATTGGGATAGACAATGTCACCAATGCCACACTTAATAATAATAGTGATAATTTAACGTTTTTCTTCATATTCTTCGTCTCCTTTATAATTAAATAAATTGGATTGCTTTTTCAAATTTCTTTTCTTGACGGTAGTACTCACCCAACAAATAAGAAAACTGCTGGTGCATTTCTTTAAATTCTTCGCTGTTTGCCGTGAACGGAATTAACCTCCCCTCTAAAAATTCCATCGCTTTCTTTTCTTGTCCACCTAGCAAATATAAATAAAAAGAAGCAAATAAATTGAAACTTACTTTTTTCTTACTTTTTGCTTCTTCCTTTAAAATAATAAAGGTTTTCATACTTTCTTCCTTTTGGTCAAGACGGAATTGCGTCATGCCCAAATTATATAAACAAAATAGATAGTTATCGCTGTTATTTTCCATTAACGCCGCACTTTTCTCAAAGTAAACGAGGGCATTTTCATATTCGCCTCTCATTTGATATAAATCCCCAAGATTATGGTAGATAGCAGGCAGTAACTGCTGCTGTTGCATCAACTCAACATTTCTCAGAAGATGATCATAAATTTCGATTGCCTCATGAAACACTTTCCCCTGCGCGTAATAAAGAGCGAGTGACATCGACGTATAAATAATGCGCTTAAAATTAAACTGATCTTTATAAAAATGCAGTGCTTTTCTCCCATAAATAATTGCCTGGCTTGGTTCATCAAGCCGTCCTTTTATTAATGAAAAGTGATAGTAAAACTCCCCTTCCAGTGACCCCAGTTCCGGATTTGTCTGAAGTATAGTAGTGAGTTGTACAGCGGCTTCCGCATATTTTCCTCTTGTTAATAAAACTAACGCATAACAGTAGGAATGTAAATATCTCTCATGTTGGGAAAAATTTTGACGATGGGCACTTAGCCATTTCAACTGTTGTTCCGCCAATTTATATTCGTTAATAAAAACATAGTAACGTAATTTATAAAGTTCATATAAATAGACCGATTCCGTAAAGCCAATAATTTCTTCATACTCTTTTAATCGGTCCATTGTCTCATTAGCTTTTTCATTTTCTAGATAATTGATCTGTTTTTGTAAGTCTTTCAATAACTTTGTGATATGCTGTTCGCTATTTTCGACGTCTTGGCTATTAATATTCAAGCGTTCCAAGATCAGGCGAATTGTCTCACAGTTTGCCTCTTTATTGTTGTTTTCTATTTTACTTAAATGTGGAATTGAGCAAATCCCCGCTGCTACCTCATTTTGAGTCATTCCCAGCTTCGTACGATAGTACTTTATTAAAGAACCTATTTTCATTCAAATACCACACCCCTTCAAAAGTTAGATAGTTTATCTAGTATACTCAATATTTTCCCAATAATCAAAAAACTAGTAATGTGATAAATTCAATATGTAATCCAAATACATTTTGAAAAGGGGTCAGGAAAAATGAAAAAGGTAAAGAGTACATTATTTAGTCTTTTAATTGCAGGATCATTAATGAGTCCGGCACAAGCGGCTACTTTAGGTAGTGAAGACAATTCGGCAAACAATGTCGGACAGGAAAAGTTCCGTGTGTACGTTGAAGCAAACAATCAGTCTGCTAAACAATCAGCAAAAGCACAATATTCAGCTCGTTGGGAATTAACAGAGAACGGATTTTCAACGGAAATGAATGAAAAGCAATTCCAAGCACTACAAAAGAATAAAAATTTCACTGTGACAAAAGTTCCTGTCGTTTCATTAGATCCGACCAATTTTGAATTGGGACAGGATTATACAGTGGAAGAAAGAACACCGGATGCATCAGCTTTCGCAAGAGCTTCCCAGCAAGTACCATGGGGAATTAAAGCGATTTATAACAATAGTTCATTAACATCTACATCTGGAGGAAGCGGCGTAAATATCGCTGTACTTGATACAGGAGTAAACACTTCCCACCCTGACCTAGCCAATAATGTGGAACAATGTAAAGACTTCACAACAGCGACAACTGTCGTAAACAATAGCTGTACTGACAGAAACGGCCACGGTACGCATGTTGCCGGTTCAGCATTGGCTGATGGCGGTAGCGACCGAGGCGGCGTTTACGGTGTTGCTCCAGATGCAGATCTTTGGGCATACAAAGTGTTAACAGACAGCGGTTCTGGTTACTCAGATGACATTGCTGCTGCAATCCGTCATGCGGCTGACCAAGCAACATCGACTAGAACGAAAACAGTCATCAACATGTCATTAGGTTCTTCAGCGAACAACAGCCTAATTTCAAGTGCTGTTAACTATGCATACAGCAAAGGCGTACTTGTTGTTGCGGCTGCTGGTAACTCAGGTTATTCTCAAGGATCAATCGGTTATCCAGGTGCATTACCGAATGCCATTGCGGTTGCTGCACTGGAAAATGTACAGCAAAACGGAACTTACCGTGTAGCTGACTACTCTTCACGCGGATACGCTTCTACTGCTGGCGACTATGTCATCCAGCAAGGTGATATCGAAATTTCAGCCCCTGGTTCAGCTATTTACTCTACATGGTATAACGGTGGCTATAACACAATTAGCGGTACATCGATGGCTACACCTCACGTATCAGGTTTAGCTGCAAAAATTTGGGCTCAAAACCCGTCTTGGTCTCACACGCAACTGCGCTCGAACTTACAAACACGTGCAAAAGCTGTTGACATTAAAGGCGGTTACGGTGCAGGTACAGGCGATGACTACGCTTCTGGATTCGGGTTTGCCCGCGTTCAGTAATAGTTAATCTAAAAAACGAAACACCGGACATGCTGCTGGTGTTTCGCTTTTTCATTTATTTTTTTCTACACGGTAGCGCAGCAATGTTTTCAATCGATCACCGGTTACTTTACGCGGATCCGATAAATAAATCTCCCGGTGCACCAATGTTTTTATACGTAAGTCATTATTTTCAATAAACTTTTGCATAACCGCGAACGTCTCCCCCTCTGTAGCAAATGGACCGATATGCAACATTTGAACCGATAAACCATCCGTCATCACGTCAAAGTAAACTTCGGACAACAGCTCAATACGCTTCTTGTTCCGCGCCACTTCCATCGCTTTATTGAACATTGCTTCATCCACAAATTCCGGCTGGCGGATCATAATCGTATAGACAAGATCATCCAGGTGAAGCTCATCGGAATCATAGTTCTTCTTATCCCACAGCCCTTCAAGCGGGTAGACCGTATACTCAAAATAATCATCCGGCGCAAATCCATTTTTATGACTCATACGAATCGTATACGCCAAACTGTATAAAGCCTCTACGCGTTTTTTAAAGTCTTCTCCATTCGGATTCCCCTCACCTTTGATGCAAATATATTTTTGTTGCGGGACGTCCAGTAGTGCCGGTTTGATTTTTGTGCCATACAGTTCTTTTTCATGCTTTTTATATTCATGCATGCTTCATTTCATCCACCTCTTTACTTTAAAGATACACGCTTTGTAAGGTTGGCCGCAATGTTCTAATATGTTGGGAAAAGTTCTAATATATTTTTATTTGTTCTAATAAAGTTGCGATTTTCTAATATAATGGGGAGTTGTTCTAATAAGTCGTCGCTTTGTTCGAATATCCGCTTTCGATTAGCTAATATCTCACGTACTTCTTCTAATATCCGGTCCAATTGTTCTAATAAATTTTGATCGCAATTCAAGTTCAGCGTATTCAGGCGTAAACGAGCCTTCAATACAGCTGAAACCGGCGGAACTTCTAATATCACCCAAGTTTCTTCTAATATCCCCTCCAACTTTTCTAATATCCTACACCATTGTTCTAATAAAACCGCCCAACAAAAAAACAGCTTAAGCAAAAATCACTTAAGCTGCTTCACGTATATTATAATTCACAAGCCCAGCCATCTTTATCGCCGTCTCTTGCTGTTGCATAAGCGGGATGCGATGAGCTGACCCCTTTCGGATAATAAACTCGCATTTCTGTACAGTTTTTAAAGGCAGTCGGTGCGCCAGGAATAACATACGTTCCCGAATTCACATCACCTTTTGGTTGTTCAGGTGTCGTATTCGGTACGATGAACTCTTTTGCACTAATTGAATAAGATTGACCGTTCGTTGTCACAGCAATTGTGCCATCCTGTGCAGTTGAGTATGCTTTTGTACCAACAGTTTTAATGTTTGTAAGCACTTCTTTATGCGGATGGCCATAGCTGTTGCCCTCTTCATAACTTAAAACAACCGCTTTCGGATTTACCTTTTGTAAAAATCCAAGCGAACTACTTGAACTTGAACCGTGATGACCCGCTTTTAAAATCGTTGCGGAAACATCATATTTCTTCGCAATTTGATCCTCGATTGCTGCATCCGCATCGCCCATCAATAAGAAGGATATGTTTTGATACGTCAGTTTTAATACGATGGAAGCATCATTCATATCACTTGCCTGCGCATTGACAGCTAAAACTTGAGTTTTCACATTTGAATCCAATGAAATCAAGTCGCCTACTTTCGGCTCTGTATACGGAATTCTTTTCTCGACTACCATCTTCAGTAAGTTTTCATACGTTGCTGTTGTATGGACTTTTCCGCTGTTAATAAATTCTCCAACCGTAAAGTTTTCCATTACTGCTGCTAATCCACCGATATGATCGGCATCCGGATGAGTTGCTACTACATAATCAAGCTTCTTCACATTTTTAGATTTCAAATAAGCAACAACCGTGCTGCCGTATTCTTTCGTTCCTGCATCAATAAGCATTGTTTTGCCATTTGGTGCTTGAACAAAAATCGAGTCACCTTGTCCAACATATAAAAAGTGGACGTTCAATTTAGAAGTTGTTGACCCTAAGCTTTCCTGATACTTCACCGCACGTGCTAAAAACGCAGAAATATGAGCACGTGTTAAATTATTCGCAGGCTTGAATGTACCGTCTTCATAACCGGTAGTAATTTTTGCGGCAGCTAGTTGACTCACTGCTTCATATGCCGTATGCCCTTTTTTTACATCTTTAAATGTTTTCGTGCCAGTTGGTAAATCAAATGCACGTGCAATAAATGCCGCCATATGACCACGTGTCACTTTTGTCATCGGCTTGAATGTGCCGTCCGTATAGCCGTTAATAATCCCGGCTTCTACAGCTGATTGAATATACCCGCTGTTTTTATGTGACTTTGGAACATCTTTAAATTTTGTTGCTCGCTGTGTCCCATCAAGACCGACAGCTTTTGCCACCATGACCGCTACTTCTTCACGCGTCACAATATCTTTCACACCGTACGTTTTTTTGTCGGCACTAATAATCCCTTTATTCAATAAATAAGCTATATCCTGATAGTTACTATGCTTTGGCGGTACATCGGTAAATACTTGTTCCGCACTTGTTGGTGAAGCATATAACATCGTGGATACAGCTAGAAGAAACACTAATAATAGATTAAATACTTTTTTCATTTTCTAACCTCCCTTATTTATTATAGATTTTTTAATAAAGAAAGGAAGTTATTTTCGAATAACATCCAATAAATCTTTTTGGTAGTAATGGATTGCTCATCCTTTTCACGACCACTCAAAATTATCGGATGGGATTTGTCCCTTTTTCGTTTTTTGAATGACATATAGTTTGTAAAAGATGAAAGGAGTTTTTTAGATGAAACCACTTGTAAACGATGCCCCGCTATTAATATATCCGCAGTTAGCCATGGCAATCGGTCTTGAGGAAGCCGTACTGTTACAGCAACTGCATTTCAGGTTACATTACCAAGGTGTGACACGGGACGGTGAAGTCTGGTATTGCCAGTCATATGAACGCTGGCAGAAACAATTTCCTTTTTGGGGTATTCAAAAGATTAAAAAGAAATTTTTGCGCTTAGAGAAATTAGGTTTGACCATTTCCAATAGTCGTTTTAATCATTATTTAGGAGACCGGACTAAATGGTATCGCATCGATTACAAAATGGTAGATACTTATTTTTTTGCTCACAGCGGTCAAAACCATCCATCCATTGGTATGGCTGAAACAATGCCAGTGTTACAGGAGGAACCATCGCAACAGGTTCGAACGGAACGCTCTTATTTAAGAGAAGTTAAAGACATTGAAAAAAACATTACAAATAAAACAGATGCCACTTATATGGTCATTGATTACTTAAATGAAAAAGCATCAACAAACTTCAATAAAAAATTAAAAGCAAACCAGCGACATATCGCTTCACGCTTAAATGATGGCTTTACGATCGAAGACTGCTTTATGGTCATCGATGAGCAAGTCAGAAGCTGGATGGGTGATTTACTTATGCAAAAATATTTACGGCCATCTACATTGTTTAAAGAAGAAAACTTTGAATCCTACTATAACAATGCCATTGCACGTAAACGTTATGATATGCCACCTCCCCCATTTGAACTTGATTTTTCAGAAGGTGAAACCGGATCTAGCGAATGGGATTAAATGATATATTTTAAAAACTTTTAACTGAATGTCCCCTTTTTATGTATCAATCAGTTATATAAAATGTGAAATCAATTATATAAAATGTGAAATCAATTATTAGGAGGATGGAAAATGAGTATATTCTTAGTAGATGGAGAACAAATGAGTTTATCACAAGATTTAGCAACAGTAGTTGGTATAAACGGTGCATTATTACTTCAACAGCTTCATGAAAAACTTGAAGAGCAAGGGATTTTAAGGAACGGAGATATCTGGTATTGCCAGTCATATGAGGAGTGGTCAAAGCGATTGCTTTTCTGGAATGTCCCTAAAATTATGCGAATCATTCAAAAGCTGGAAAAGTTAGGTGTTATCATTTCAACAAATACACTTAATAAGTTTTGCACAGATCGAACGAAGTGGTATCGAATTGATTATGAACGGGTGAAGCAATTGTTAGAGGAACAGTTTGAAGCAGTAGATATGAAACAGATATTTATACCCCCTAATACTCCAAGTATGTTAACGTAAGGCAAAGCGTTGGCCTCCTAGAAATTTAACAATCTATGGAGGTCTTTTTTTAAGAAGTTTTCTATTATCTACTGTACTTACTTATTTAGTGAAACTATGAAATAGACATACCATAGTCTTTATTTTTCTAAACAACCTACATATCAATAAACGATAACTCCTTTTTGGTGGAGGAATTTAATAAACATTTAACTTCAACAAAAAAAGCATGTAGCCTCTGCTACATGCTTATAAATGACCCGTACGGGATTCGAACCCGTGTTACCGCCGTGAAAGGGCGGTGTCTTAACCACTTGACCAACGGGCCATGGCTCCGAAGGCAGGACTCGAACCTGCGACCTGCCGGTTAACAGCCGGATGCTCTACCAACTGAGCTACTTCGGAATAGTTGTATATGGTGGGCCTAAATGGACTCGAACCATCGACCTCACGCTTATCAGGCGTGCGCTCTAACCAGCTGAGCTATAGGCCCTATTTAAAAACTGGAGCGGGTGATCGGAATCGAACCGACAACATCAGCTTGGAAGGCTGAGGTTTTACCACTAAACTACACCCGCATATGGTGGGTTTGGACGGAATCGAACCGCCGACACTTAGAGCTTCAATCTAATGCTCTACCAACTGAGCTACAAACCCATAAATGGCGGTCCCGACCGGGATCGAACCGGCGATCTCCTGCGTGACAGGCAGGCATGTTAACCGCTACACCACGGGACCATTTGGTTGCGGGGGCAGGACTTGAACCTGCGACCTTCGGGTTATGAGCCCGACGAGCTACCACTGCTCCACCCCGCGATAATATGATGTTTATACTTATTTCATTACTCAGTTTGTAAAAATGGAGGAGGTAGAGGGATTCGAACCCCCGCGCGGTGTTACCCGCCTGTCGGTTTTCAAGACCGATCCCTTCAGCCAGACTTGGGTATACCTCCAAAAGTATAAAATGGCTACCGAGGGAGTCGAACCCACGACCTTTCGGGTATGAACCGAATGCTCTAGCCAGCTGAGCTAGGTAGCCATGATAATAAGTTTATCTCTACTTTGATAAGCGTTTAAGCTTTATCCAGTTGAGTTATATGGCGCGCCCGGCAGGAGTCGAACCCACAACCTTCTGATCCGTAGTCAGACGCTCTATCCAATTGAGCTACGGGCGCATATTGTTTATTTAAAAGATGGTGCCGAGGGCCGGAATCGAACCGGCACGGTAATCACTCACCGCAGGATTTTAAGTCCTGTGCGTCTGCCAGTTCCGCCACCCCGGCATTTTTTTGGAGCGGAAGACGAGGTTCGAACTCGCGACCCCCACCTTGGCAAGGTGGTGTTCTACCACTGAACTACTTCCGCAAAATGCATTAGAGAATTTTTATTCTGACAGTATATATAATGATTATAAAACTGGTGAGCCATGAAGGACTCGAACCTTCGACCCTCTGATTAAAAGTCAGATGCTCTACCAACTGAGCTAATGGCTCTTGATTAAAATGGTGGAGGATGACGGGCTCGAACCGCCGACCCCCTGCTTGTAAGGCAGGTGCTCTCCCAGCTGAGCTAATCCTCCCAAAAAAAATAAGCGAAGCGACGTCCTACTCTCGCAGGGGGAAGCCCCCAACTACCATCGGCGCTAAAGAGCTTAACTTCCGTGTTCGGTATGGGAACGGGTGTGACCTCTTTGCCATCATCACTTCACTTAATTATTTAGTTAAAAGAAAATTCATTCTTTCAAAACTGGATAAACGTTTCATTGAATTGAGCAATAAAATGTGGTTAAGTCCTCGACCGATTAGTATTCGTCAGCTGCATGCGTCACCGCACTTCCACCTCGAACCTATCTACCTGATCGTCTTTCAGGGGTCTTACTTACTTGCGTAATGGGAAATCTCATCTTGAGGGGGGCTTCATGCTTAGATGCTTTCAGCACTTATCCCGTCCATACATAGCTACCCAGCGATGCCTTTGGCAAGACAACTGGTACACCAGCGGTATGTCCATCCCGGTCCTCTCGTACTAAGGACAGCTCCTCTCAAATTTCCTACGCCCACGACGGATAGGGACCGAACTGTCTCACGACGTTCTGAACCCAGCTCGCGTACCGCTTTAATGGGCGAACAGCCCAACCCTTGGGACCGACTACAGCCCCAGGATGCGATGAGCCGACATCGAGGTGCCAAACCTCCCCGTCGATGTGGACTCTTGGGGGAGATAAGCCTGTTATCCCCGGGGTAGCTTTTATCCGTTGAGCGATGGCCCTTCCATGCGGAACCACCGGATCACTAAGCCCGTCTTTCGACCCTGCTCGACTTGTAGGTCTCGCAGTCAAGCTCCCTTATGCCTTTACACTCTACGAATGATTTCCAACCATTCTGAGGGAACCTTTGGGCGCCTCCGTTACTCTTTAGGAGGCGACCGCCCCAGTCAAACTGTCCGCCTGACACTGTCTCCTACCCCGCTAAGGGGCATGGGTTAGAAGTTCAATACAACCAGGGTAGTATCCCACCGACGCCTCCTTCGAAGCTGGCGCTCCGAGATCTCTGGCTCCTACCTATCCTGTACAAGTTGTACCAAAATTCAATATCAGGCTACAGTAAAGCTCCACGGGGTCTTTCCGTCCTGTCGCGGGTAACCTGCATCTTCACAGGTACTATAATTTCACCGAGTCTCTCGTTGAGACAGTGCCCAGATCGTTACGCCTTTCGTGCGGGTCGGAACTTACCCGACAAGGAATTTCGCTACCTTAGGACCGTTATAGTTACGGCCGCCGTTTACTGGGGCTTCAATTCACAGCTTCGCTTGCGCTAACCGCTCCTCTTAACCTTCCAGCACCGGGCAGGCGTCAGCCCCTATACGTCACCTTACGGTTTTGCAGAGACCTGTGTTTTTGCTAAACAGTCGCCTGGGCCTATTCACTGCGGCTTCTCTAGGCTATGCACCCAAAGAAGCACCCCTTCTCCCGAAGTTACGGGGTCATTTTGCCGAGTTCCTTAACGAGAGTTCTCTCGCACACCTTAGGATTCTCTCCTCGACTACCTGTGTCGGTTTGCGGTACGGGCACCTCTCACCTCGATAGAGGCTTTTCTTGGCAGTGTGAAATCAGGAACTTCGCTCATACGAGCTCGTCATCACAGCTCAACGTTAAAGTATGCGGATTTGCCTACATACACGCCTTACTGCTTGAACACGCGCAACCAACGGCGTGCTTACCCTATCCTACTGCGTCCCCCCATTTCTCAAACGGTGAGGAGGTGGTACAGGAATATCAACCTGTTGTCCATCGCCTACGCCTATCGGCCTCGGCTTAGGTCCCGACTAACCCTGAGCGGACGAGCCTTCCTCAGGAAACCTTAGTCATACGGTGCATGGGATTCTCACCCATGT
>NZ_JBBOYH010000001.1:220000-410000 GCF_038008025.1 Solibacillus sp. FSL W7-1324 | reverse complement strand
AATAACTTCACAGAAATACGGTCATCTTCCAGCCCTCCAGCCGTTTTAAGTTCCTCTTCTGTGTAAAATATGAATCTTGAGGGGCCAGTAATGTGAATATGGGTAGTTTTTGCAGTAGTTTTCGAAGATTTGTTAGCATTAATAACTCCTGCATCTGTTAAACTCTGAATAAAACCATCTTCAAATAACTCTTTATTAAAAAAATAATTGATTTTTCCATTTGCGACCCCTAAGTTTTCTAAGTATTCCTTGCCAATATTAAGCGCCCCTTCTAAACTTACTTCAGCCAACTTCATTCCCCCGTTCTTTTCACCTATTATAATATAGGTAAAATTTTACTTTCAATATTTGTTCCCTAATTTTATTTTTCAGCCTTAATTACTTTTCAATCAGGGTCTAAAATAGTATAATAAGAGAATCCTACAATAAGATGGTGATTTTATGTCTTCGAAGAAACGAGGGCGTCCTGCCGGTAAAGTTAAAACTTCTAAAATAGAAATTTCTATAGAGCCGGAAATCAAAGATCAATTTATGCAAATTGCTCATGAAAAAAATAATTATTGTTCCGTTTTAATCCGTGAATGGATTATTGAATATATCGCAACAAATAATTTTAAGAAGGAGTAAATTATGAAAACAGTTTCATTGTTCAGTGGTTGTGGCGGAATGGATTTAGGTTTTCAGCAGGCTGGATTTAATATCGTTTTTGCGAACGATTTTGATAAATACGCAGCTCAGTCTTATCGCCATAATTTTGGAGAACACATGGTAGAGGGAGATTTATCGCAAATTCATGAATTTGAAATACCGAAGCACCAAGTACTCATTGGCGGCTTTCCTTGCCAACCATTTTCCATGATGGGGCAAAAACAGGGTTTCCTGGATAATGTTCGGGGGACACTCTTTTTTGAAGTTGCCCGTATCATTGAACATCATCAACCAGAAGTAATTGTATTAGAAAACGTACGAAATTTAAGAACACATGATAACGGTAATACTTTAAAAGTAATTATAGAAACCTTAGAGAATTTAAACTACGAAGTACACACACAGGTATTGAACAGCCTTGATTATGGTGTTCCGCAAAAACGCAATCGTATTTTTATTGTGTGTTTCCGCAAAGATATTACGGTCCAGTTAAAGGAATCATTTCAATTTCCTGCCGGCACTCAGTTTAATACAGATAAAATAAATATCCGTTCTATATTAGAGCAGAATGTTGACCCGAAATACTATTTAAGCCATAAAATTTTACCTACCATTTTATCTCATGGTTCTGGTGGTTATTACTCAAAATCTGAAATTGATTTACCTATTGCACGTCCATTGACAGCTACAATGGCCAAAATGCACCGTGCAAATCAGGATAATTATGTAACTGACCCCAATCCCCTTGCAAAAGAGGCAGGTAAAACTGATATTCGTAGACTAACACCGCGAGAATGTGCTCGTTTACAAGGTTTTCCTGATGATTATGAAATTGTTGTTTCCGATTCACAGGCTTACAAACAATTCGGAAATGCAGTCACTGTAAATGTAGCACAAGCTATTGCCGAAAGTATTTTAACCGTTCTGCCGAATGCAATGAAAAGGGAGACTGCAAATGTTTAAAACCTATGAGAATCTTCAAACGAAAACAGATGAAAAGCAGCTTATCGCATATTTTGAAGATGCGGTAAAACACTTAAAAATTTTGCAGCTACAAAACGTTGGACAACAGCGCCCCCTTGGCACCATTTTCACTGAGCTCGGTTTTATTGAAAGTGTAGATTCTCTGGATGCGTTCCTAAAGCTAATTAATAAGAAAATTAAATTACCGATTGAGGAAATAAGTAATTTATTTTCATTCATTCAGCATAACAACGATACTTGTCTATTGCCGAAAATTTGTAAAACATGCCGTGCTTCCCTTTTAACAATTGAACAAGCTGCAAATAAACCGACAGTTATAGATTTATTTTGCGGCTCAGGCGGCATGTCTTTAGGCTTTACCCAATCCGGTTTTAAAGTAATTTTTGCAAATGATATCGAACCTAGCTGCGTTGAAACTTACAGCTATAATCACCCGGAAGTAAATCCGGGGAAAATTGTTTTAGGGGATATTCAAGACTTCGCTAGTACTGTTTCGGAATATATAATGGATGAACATGTGGATGTTGTTATTGGAGGTCCGCCTTGCCAAAGTTTTAGTAATGCGAATAGACAGCGTATTATCGATGATCCTCG
Source organism: Solibacillus sp. FSL W7-1324 (assembly GCF_038008025.1). Lineage (NCBI taxonomy): Bacteria > Bacillati > Bacillota > Bacilli > Caryophanales > Caryophanaceae > Solibacillus > Solibacillus sp. FSL W7-1324. Next base: position 407,774 of record NZ_JBBOYH010000001.1, on the reverse strand, counting down.
TAACCGTTTATATAAAGAATTTGTTGCGGTCGTCGCTTCTGTACGGCCGACATTTTTTATTATGGAAAATGTTGTAGGAATGAAAGAAATCGCCGGCCAAGTATGCGAGGATTTCGAAAATATTGGATACAAAGTACATTACGAAGTATTAAATGCTGTGGAATTCGGTGTGCCTCAACAACGAAAACGCATTATTTTCATCGGTAATAAAACGGAAATTGATAATTCAGCAATTTTTAAGGAAATTCATAAAAATAACGAGGGTATCCCACCAACTGCATTAGAAGATGCTATAGCAGATTTACCGGTTTTAACATCACTCACTAAAAAAAATACGACTGAGTATGAATCTGATGAGCACGGTTACTTTGTGACAGCTTTTAAAAACTACAAAAATAACGCTTATTTGGAACGTATCAACCCTAAGAATATTCCGACTTTCTTATATAACCATAAAGCACGTTATAATAATGACCGTGATATCGAAATTTTCTCCAGGTTGCATCAAGGTGATAAATCCGATGATCCTAAAATTGCAGACATTATGCCTTACACTACTCGAAACGATATCTTTAAGGACAAATATTATAAATTGATTTATGCACAGCCTTGCAAGACAATAACCGCTCATATGAAGTTTGACTGTAATATGTATATCCATCCTACGCAAGCTCGGGGACTAACACCACGTGAAGCAGCACGAGTACAATCGTATCCTGATGATTATTTCTTTAAAGGATCTTATACAAAAACTTATATGCAAATAGGAAATTCTGTCCCGCCGTTGATGGCAAGAGGAATAGCTAGAGTAATAGCCAATTATTTGAAAGATGTTCAGCTTGATGATGAGCAGCTAAAATTCTCCCTTTAAAACAAAAGTGCCGCTCTAGGAGACGATATGAACTGCACCCCAATTGTTAGACACATCTAACAATTGGAGGTGCAGTTTTTCTATGGCAAAATTTACTGCAGGGGAAAAATCACAAGCGGCGTTACGTTACTTAAATGGAAAAGAAAGTTCTTATCAAATTGCCAAGTCAATGGGAACGAATCATCAAGCCGTTTTAAAATGGGTCAAACAATATGAATATCTCGGCGACAATGCGTTTCTCAAGAAGTGTACAAATTATTCACCACAGTTTAAACTAGACGTACTAAACTTCATGATTGAAAACGGTACATCCTTAAACGAAACAGCGGCTATCTTTGGGATAGCCGCACCCTCCACAATTCTTCAGTGGAGAAAACAGTTAGAAACACAAGGATTTGATGCCCTTCTGTCAAAGGAAAAGGGGCGTCCATCCATGAAAAAGGAAACGAAGAAACAACCAAAACAAACACCAGTAGAAAGTTCACCTAAAGCACTTCAAGCCGAAATCAATCGTCTGCGTATAGAAAACGAGTATTTAAAAAAGTTGAACGCCTTAGTTCAAGCCAAGGAAAAATCACCAAAGAAGACAAAGTAAATGTCATCTATGAATTAAGGCAGAAATACCCGGTGAAGGCGCTTGTGGCATTCGCAGGCATTCCACGCAGCACGTACTATGATTTAGTGAAGAAAATGAATCGACCTGATCCAGATGCCGAACTAAAAGATGACATTCAATCGATTTATGAAGAACACGAAGGGCGTTATGGGTATCGTCGTATACGTGATGAGCTAGCGAATCGTGGAAAAAAAGTGAACCATAAAAAGGTTCAGCGTATCATGAAAGAACTAGGTTTAAAGTGCTTAGTGCGTATGAAGAAATATAAATCTTATAAAGGTACAGTCGGTAAAATTGCGCCGAATATTTTAGATCGTAACTTTACGGCTGAATGCCCAAATCAAAAGTGGGTAACGGATATTACGGAGTTTAAATTATTTGGTGAAAAGCTCTATTTATCGCCTGTTTTAGACTTATTTAATGGCGAAATCATCAGCTATACAATCGGTTCAAGACCGACGTACTCTTTAGTTTCAGAGATGTTGGATCAAGCTTTAGAACGCTTGCCCGCAGAACATCAGCTATTAATGCATTCCGATCAAGGCTGGCATTATCAAATGAAACAATATCGCCATGCGCTCCAATCAAGGGGCATTGTGCAAAGTATGTCACGTAAAGGCAACTGTTACGACAACTCAGTGATGGAGAACTTCTTTGGGATACTAAAATCGGAATTTCTCTACTTAAAGGAATTTGAAAGTGTGGAACAATTTAAAAAGGAACTTGAAAAGTATATAAACTATTACAACACGAAACGCATGAAGGCAAAATTAAAAATGAGTCCGGTAGAATACCGAACTCATTTTACACAAGTTGCCTAAGCGAAATAACCGTGTCTAACTTTTAGGGGTCACTTCAATAAATTCTCTTTAGCGGCACTTTTGTATTTTTTTATATAGCGACCGTAACACGGTTTTTATCAACTTCAATAGAATCATCATTAAGAATAATTCGATTAATCTCATCAATTTGTTTAAATATACTTTCCAGTACTTGTACAACAATACTGTTTCCGGCAAGCCTTATTAACTTCGATTGACTTAACATCTTTTTTTCATTTCCCACTAGTGAATTATTCTCGATTAAACAATCAAATTGACTTTCTTCAAATCCCATCAATAAAAAGCATTCTCTGGGTGTAAGGTTTCTATACTTAGTATTAACTGTTGTTAATACTTCGTTCTTATATTCAATAATACCCGAATTAGGATGACGATCCTGCTTCGTTGTAACAGTACGAGCATGTTCAGCTTCATTAGCAGCATTACCGGCAGCTAAAATAACATTGTTTTCATATATTTTTTTTCGAGACTCCGTAAATACAGGCGTACTATCTATAGCCTCTAGTTTATATTTTTCAACGGAATAATCCAACCTCAAAAAATTCCCTATCGGCTGAACTCTACCTTTATCCAAAGAGATATTCTCAAGGTTATTCAGCATAAAATAATCACCAACCATATTTTTTTTGTGCGTACTTTGAGCCAAAACACTTACCAAATATGTTCTGACACGCGATTGCGGAATACCAAAATTTCGTGCATCCAATGTATAAACTTGATTAACATACCCTAAATTTTCGAGGAAACTCTGCCATTCATTGAAATTATTTATATGCTTACTTGAAAGAATATTACTTACGTTTTCCATCAGCAAAAATTTAGGCAATTCTTTTTCTTGCTCTACATATCCCTTTAATATACGTTCAATTTCCCACAGTAACGTGGAACGGTTATTTGCATCTCTATCAATACCTGAAGTATTGTTATGCCAATGTCCGCTTACCGACAAGTCCTGACATGGAAAAGAGTATGTTAATACGTCTGTGGAGGGTAATTCTTCTGCTTTAACATTTGTTATGTCAACTAGATTATTATTCCGGTTTATTGCACACAGTATAGATTTCAAGTGCCCCACACTTAATGAATTCAGACTTCTGTAACTCAATGGCTCTTTACCGTCACTAGACAAATTGTATTTAGCTAATATATTTACTAAAGACTCTTTCGTATGATGTCGATATTTCGATAAATCCTGTGGTCCGTTATGAATAATATCATAAGCATACATTGCTCCAATTTCCCATTCTACTGTCGCTACTACTTCATGTTCTATGCCAATATTTTTAAGAGCTTGGACCTGGCTTCCAATGCCACTAAATGTTTCAACTACCTTCAACATTGAACCCTTCAACCTCCCAAAATAAATTTCCGACTTACTAGTAGCTATATTTCATTAAAACTCATATAAAACTCGTTGAAATTTATTCTTTCAAAATACAAGCTAGTTGAATTTCTTCTTAAAAGACTCTCATAAGAAATGGGTTTGTTCTCTTCTAATTTTAGTCTGTTAAGAATATATCTATATAAATCGGCATTTAATAATTCCAATTGCCTACTAAACTTTCCTGTTAATTTAGCACGAAAAATCAATTTATCATCTGTATATATATAAAATTCTTCACCATCGGGAAAAACGTTTTTAAACAATAACCTAGAAGTTTGCTCTAAAACAGGTTTTCTTTGCTCCGTCCAAGCATTTATTCCTGTACTTGCCCAATGATGATTCCTGTGACTAGGCAAAACAATCGGTAATTTAAACTTTTTATAATAATCCCAGTCTATATTTTTTCTTAGTAAGATTAAATTATTATAGTAAATACTTGGTTTATCATGAATAACTGTCGCCGCTATTACACTTGGCGTACTGTCCTCCAAGTTATTTATTTTATCATCTTCGGTATCGATTTGCAGCTCTAGAGGTTCTGAATAAAGGTTTATAAAATCCGCAATATTCTGTTCGGTACATAACATTGATCGATTAATTTGATCTTCAAATAAGAAATCTAATGTCTCTTCAATTTCCGTCATAAGCTCTTTTTGGTATATGAATCCATTTTCGGTAAAATTAGCTGAACCAACTAGCAACTTTTTTTCTATACCATTAGAATACTCCAAAATTTTCATATGATTAGGTATTCCACTGATCTGATAGAATACTTTTATTCCTTCATTTTGACGACAAATCAGAAGATACTCATTGTGATTATCAATTGAAACACCCTCAGCTGTCATCCCTAAGTACAGTTCAATATTTAAATGTGGATATTCATCCATTACCCTCTTTAAAAACTTAGCCGAACCATAGCCACTTATAATTCTTATTTGTAGAAATCTATTTGCGTAATTACCAAAAATATTTTGATACAAGTTTTCAGTATAAGTAGCCATACAATCCCTCTTTACTCTTTCGTGGTTTCAAATAACTCTTCAACATATTTTATGATTCCTCCATCTACCAGTTCTGGAGATGTAGTAATTAAACGAGCTGTGTTTAATTTTAAAGCACGTCTGAACCAGTTTCGTGAAGAATCTTCTAAACTTGCATACTGCAGCATAATTTCTCGGTAAAGTTCCTTATAATAGCCGATTCCTGGTCGCTCAACTAATTGCAGGATTGTGTCAGTTGAATTTCCTTTAAGAATTTCATACGTTTCTTCCGCATTCCCTCTCCATGATAAATCAATGTACCACCAAATTGTCTTCAGCCATATACGTCGTGATGTTTTATAGAAGTGATCTGCATTTAGCCCCCATCGCGCATGAACAATATCAGGGATTACACATATCGACAGATACCTCCAAACGTCGTCATTCGTAGCTACTCTATTAACGAAACCTATTTCTTCATTTAGAATTTCATATACTTTTAGTCCGTATAACAAGTCGAAATGATAATCCAGCTTATTTGAACCATCAAGGTTATACTTTTCAAATATTTCATCTCGTGCAAAAATGAATTTATTTCTAAGTTCCACATACTCATTTTTCACATTAATAGGTTCTATTTTCTCATCTAGTACATTTAATTTTGCAAAGTCTGCACTGGCTTTATTTAAATCATATCTAATATTTTCCCATATTATCATGAACTATTCTTCTCCCAACATATCCTTTTCTAAATTAGTTCTTAATGAATTCATAATTGAAAACAGTGATGTAGTATCCACTTCAAAGGTTGTGACCCAATAATTAACTACGGCTAAAATACTGCTGGTTGAACTTTCATCTACTTCTGTCAATGATTTTTCTTCAACTAATATTACTTGTTGAATAATCATTGCCATAGCTTGAATCATTATGTCCCCCATCATTGCTCTACTAACTTTTGTTTTACCTGCTTTTACTTGTTCAAATAGAGGGTGAGCAATATTTAAACTTAAATTGACATTGGAACTGTCAAATGTATCATCGCTTGCATCAGCCCAGTTTTTTTCCAAGATCCATAATGGCTTATTTTTATCGCTAAACTCATTAATCGGGAAAGCCGAACCAATTCCATCAATTATCAGCTCAATATTATATAAATCATTTTCACTTAATAACATACCTACTTTATCTGCTTGAAATGGCATTAAACTGCCAACTTTCTGCAAGTATAAAAAGAAACTTATCGAAAGGTTGCCCCGTAAAGTGTCCTTTGGGAATTTATGTTCGAAATTAACAACAATCGGCTTTTCCGATGGTATTATTGATCCAAAATTCATTTTCTTTTGGAAATTGGAAGTTTTTGAATGGATGTGAACAGCAATTCCGATTATACTGCCTTCCAAAGCAATTCCTTCTTTTCCAAATAGTAAGGATGGTTTTTCAAAAACAAACCGTTGTTTAACAATTAAATCATTTTCATTAGGCGACCATTCTGTGTCATATTCGTTAATTGTTAATACCCCTTCGAATTCCTCTCCCGTTTCAATTTCTTTTAATAGATCATTGATTTTATATTGAAAAGTTGGCTGTTCAATTTTCAAGCCAACTTTTCCGATTAATTCTTCATCGAGTTTTTTATATAAAGATACTTTATTATTGGAGTTTATCATTTTAGCACCTACCTATTGAATCGTTCTAATTGCTATATTAGGAAGATATTGATTCGATTTGATGTCTAAATTTAGAGTTCCCTCAATCTCAATACCTTCTTGCAAATTAGAATTAATGTCTACATATGTTGCTGAAACTTCTTCAAGTTTAAATTCCATATCGTTTTCTTCAATTTCAAATATAGATTTTTCAACTTGATCATTATTAATTTTATTAATCATGACATCTTTAATTACAAATGGAAATTTTACTGTATCCCCCATTGACTTATACCATGAAGCCTGATCAATTTTTTGATCTTGGGATAAGACTTGAAGCAAAATTCTATTATTTGATTCTTTTTTAATAAATGCTTTAAATGCTACCTCTACCTCAAATTCATTTTTAGGATTAGAGCGTACTACTGTAATATCAGATCCCCTATTTTTGGAATTAATAGCTATTGCTTTTCCTGGTGTCTTTGCATTAGCTGAAGTCTTTCCGAAGTTTTTAGGCGGCATTAATATTGCCCCAAATTTTCTCGATAAACTTGAAGTTACAGAAGAATTATTATAGTCATCTTCGCTTTGGTATGCACTTTTAATAATTTTATTAGTATAATTTCTAATTCTCGTAATTACACTAACCCCCGGCACATCTTCCCATACAGCATGGTCAGAATTTTCAACAGAACGTAAATAACTCTCTACTGTAGATAATTTCACATCTTTAAATCTACTTGCTAATTCCCCGTTGGAATTTGGTACAAAGAAAGCGATGAGCATGTGACCGTCCTTTAGAACTATATCTCCGTTTGACCAAGGTCCGTCTACACTATATTCAACAACCATACCCGGCTTGCGACTGTATGCTACTACTTTTGATGAATCGCTCTCCATTTTAGAAACATCCTTTATTCCTAAATATGCCAGACCAGAAGGCTTGTTTTCAGGAGCAGTCATTTTTAACTGTTCTCTGCTAACTTCCCTGAAAGCAACATAACCAATAGGTTCTTTCTGGTTTAACATAGCATTAGTTCCTAGTTTAATCTGTTCAACCTTAATTTCCGGAGATTGTGCCTTACCAAGTAATGCGGAAATATATAGTTCTTGATAATACTTAAAAATCGGTTCAAAATTTATATTGGGATGTATGGAGGTATTATTTACTTTACAGTCCAATATGGAATTCCCTAATTCGTCATGGTACTTCCCATTCCAGATTCTTGGAAAGTACCATCTTTGGACCGCCATCATTACATCTTCTTCCATAGAAACTTCCCAAGGAAATGCAAATGAATTTTTTTCAACCATCCCCACCTGTAAATCTTTTAAATATGGGATGATGATTGATGTTCCGGTTTCTTCATTCTTATAATTTTCTAAATTAAATAACGATAAAATTTTACCAATCTGCTCTTTATCCGTAATTGGTGAGATTTTTTCTTCATTAATTACATACTCACCCCACCAGGCAATTCCACGCTCATTTGAAGATAGGATACGATCCTCTTTTGTGGGATCTTCAATTAACGAGGCTATTAATCTTTCTTCATATTTATCGTTTATTTTTATACGTGTATAATAAATTACAATACCAACGCCCATACGGAAATAACTTGTTTTTCCTAGTCCCCAGCTTCCTCCCGCACCATCCTTATCCTGGTTTTTACCGATTCCAAATACTAGTTTATGAAAATTACTATTGTTCAAAATTCTGATGTCATCTGAACTATAATCTCCTGTTAAACCATATGTATTTTTGTCGCTAACCGCTATAAATCTTTGATTCCCTGGATATCTTTCGAGAAGTACATCTTCGATTTCTTCAAAGTTAGATGCTAATTTTTCCGATTCGAATTCCCCTGTGGAAAAATCAACAATTGTTTTTGGCGTGTTATCTATTGTTGCATCCAGACTATTTTGTATAGATTCTCGAACCATCAAATCAATATGTGAAAGGTTGTTATTCGGTAAGGATCTTAAAATGGCTTTACCGTCCTGAGACATACTCTGTACATCATTTGGTGCATGTTTAATTCTCACTGCTTTCTAACTCCTCTTCATAGAACTCGTCTTGTTCAAAATTATTGTTCGTATTAATTTTAGCTGAAATATAAGTAGCCAACTGTCCGCCTTTAGATAATCCCGGTATCATTACATTGATTCCTATTATATCTTCAGGGAAATTTAACGGACTTCTGGCAGGTTTGGACTCAAACTTCTCTACGTCCTCATTCGACAGTTGCCCTTTATCAATCTTGTAAATAACAATTTGAGGCACTTTTCCATACCCGTACTTTTCTCTTATTGCACGAATTTCAGAAGGCTTCGCCTTCCCTTTTTCTTCTACAGTCAATTCTTCTTCAATATCTGCTACCAAGTCTCCCGGAGATCTAAGTGCACCTATATTGGCTATTGATTCCGTACTGCGTTTAGTAAGTTTTGTACGAACCGATGACTTAGGACTATAACCATGTATATTCCACCCATTATCCAGTCCCTTTGTTTCTTCAATTCTACCCTTACTTGACAGTACAACGCTCCAATTTGATAAGTCCTCTGAATTTTTCTCTGCCCACTCCAATAATGCCGGTAAATTCGACATTTTTATATCTTTTTCACAAACCTCATAATTTATCAAGAAGTTTTTGATACTTTCAGTCGATATATCTTGCCAAATCATATGACTATTTTTAATTTCGGGCTCCCCTAAATCATTCAAAAATGCTTCTGTAATTTTCAAGTTACTCAACATCTTTTTCGAATCATTTTCAAAATAAACGGTTTGGGAATTAAATCCCGCAAAATCATACTCTTTTGGTTCTGCCGACTGCATTTTATTACTGGAAGTAATACGAATTAATTTATAATCACTTGAATTTTTAATTCGTGGAGCATAATCAGTAGGCGTCAACCCTGAATTTGCATATTCAGCAATTTCATCTTTTAACTCTTCATTCATTTGAGAAAGAAATTGAAATCTTTCCAATGCCAATTGTTCCATCCATACACGCGGGAAAATTTCATAACCTTTTCTATATCCAAACCAACGGGCCATTTGCATTAAAGTATCCGCTTGATTTGTTGTTCTTAGAAAATATGAAGTTGTTAATCCTTCTAAAGTTAGACCACGTGAAAGTGTATTACCTCCAATAACAATAAACGCAGGGGCAGTTCCTGACACCGATGTCGTTTTAGGATAGACTAAACGAACAATCTGATCGTCAGCTTTAGCACGGCTATTATCAATTACTAAGTGGAAACCTTTATGATAAACTGGTTGACCTTCCTCTCCAATAGGAATGTGGCTCACAAATTCACTTTCCGGTAAGCGTATTATTCTATCTAAATAGCGTTCTACTTCTTCCCATTTCGGATAATCCGGCACGTTTTCTTTAGAAGAATAATTCTTCATTCCATCCAAAAAATGTGAACGCTTGAAATCCAACGATTCATTTTCATACATTTCACGTAAATTCTCTTTAACTACTTCAAAATTATCTCGAATACTCAATAAGTAATGTTCTACCTTTTTGGCAATATTGGTATGATGGTTAATTTTAAAACTAGTATGAATCAACATCGAAATCGGTTTGTGATAATCCAATGCTCTCATAGCTGCAACAGATAACATAAACCAATGTATTGAATCAATTAAACTATTTGGTAAATCCCCCACAGTACTTAAATCCTGAACTTTTCTTACTAAATCGACATCACCATCCGGTATATCCCTAATCACATCAATTTGAGGCGTTGATTCAGGTTCCTCTGTCCCAAAAAATTGTTTTGGTCCAATATAATCTTCTGAAGTTTCTAAAAGTATTATAAAATCTTTTGGGTACAATGATTCTTCATCTGTTTCATTTAATATGTTGGCATAAGGTGTTGCTGTATAAGCGATATAGTTCATACCTTTTACAGAATCCGAGTTAACAAGTTTTGTAATATGTTTATTGATTTTTGTTCTATCTTCATCTTCAATTTTCTTCGTATTTACGCTTGCCTGGTCTGCTTCATCATCAATAACCAAAATTTTTAATTGTTTAGCTTTATTAGGATCTGACAATAACCATTTAATTAAGGCATTTAACCTACTGCTATTTTTTAGGCACACAGTAAAATATCTATCCTTGGCATTGGAGCCTAAATTAAATTTACTGATGTCATGTTCTGGTAGTTTCGAACGTAAAGAAGGCTTCTCCACTTGGTGCCAATGTAAATTACCGATACCTGATGAATTCATGTCATTGTAAAGTCGCGTAGCTGTTTGCTGACGTAAATTTTCTACTACACCTGACAACACTATAAAATAATTAAACCCATTATCAGCTGCCATCGCCATCAATCCAGCCATATTAGCCGTTTTACCGGATTGAACATTACCTATTACCAATCCTTTTATAGCTCCATCTTCCGTTGTATCCATTGAAAGGTTTTTCAAAATTTCAAATGAAGTTTTTTCGATACTTTTAATCGTATCATCTGACCAACCTTGTTTAATTAATTTCGATTTATATAATTGCCAAGCTGTATATTTATCATTAGGAATCGTTGCATCATTAAATGTATTTCTTCCTAATTTAACTATATTATGTTTCTTGTCTCGATTTTGCATATATTCAACAAACTTGTCCCATACCTCTTCAGTCAGTTCATCTGATGACAATGCAACCAGTGATGAAAATAGCTTTAAACTCATTTGCTTTTCCATCCCCATAAAATCAAGGCTTTTAACTTTTTCCCAACTATTTTGATTAATATATTGTGTTTCAATAAAATTTCTTAATTGCGAATATCTGTTATCTAAAAAATTCATATTTCCCCCTCCTAAATCCCTGTAATCTAATGGTAACTCTATTTGAAAAGATATGGAATAGAATTGAACAAATCTTATCATTATATTATGGGAACATTGTATATTTTATGAAAAGTGATTTGAAAACTAGTACTTTTCTTTCACCAGATCATATTTCGGCCTTAAATAAACTAAAAATATCTAGTTCTTTTAGATGGACAATAGTTAATAATTATTAAAATTGCTATTCACCTTGTACTAAAAAGGTGCACAATTAGTAGAGGAATATTTATGATTCGTAAGAGGGAGAAACTCATTAATAAGCAGGTGGAGGCTTTAAAACTACTTTTAACTTTATAGAAGCAACACAAAAATAGGTGGCAAATTTGTTAAATCTCCCCCCTAAATATCTCCCGCTTATGCCATTTAAAATATTTCTTATTCTCTTCCACTCTTGCCACGCGCATTTTCTCATGAATTCCGTATTTCACATAATCCATCTGATCAATCTCCGAAGAAATATGAATTTTTCCTGTTCCATCAAATGCGATATAGCCTTGGTCGTATAACGCATCATGGTTATGACAAAGCAGAATACCGTTGTACGGATCGAGTCGCTCATCATTTGTTGCATCTTTCCATGGTTTTGAATGGCTGGCGCGTAATAGTCCTGGTAGCGAGATGCCGCATAGTGCACATTGGTTGTCCCATAATGGCATTAGTTGCTTTCTAAATTTTTGCTGGCCTTTACGGATTTTCACCTTTGCTTCCGCTTCTGTTTCAATTAATACAGGCACGAGCGTATTGCGTTCTTTTTGTGCAATGAGGCCCATCGCAAACTCCAACTGTTCCTCATTTTCCTCATAAATATTTGCATCGCTCATAAGCTCCAGCAACTTGATTGCGAGCATTTCATTACAAGGATATAAAAAGCCTTGGTTGCCGTCCCCATTATGTTGGAACGGTGAATACTTGACCGGCAGCAATGACTCGGTTTCTTCAAAATGTTCTTTTATTGAAATGGGAAAATGTAGTTCCTCGTATATTGCCGGAAATTGATGCCCTACTTCACCGGATTGATCAAAAGGATTCACACCTTCCCCACAATCTTCCTGAGCGGTACTGATTGCGACGATTTCCCCTTTCACACAGTGAAAAATTGCATCGCCTTTCTTTACTTCCTTCATCCGCTCCCAAGAATGTGGTGTTTGTCCACTATTATCTAAAATTGAGCACCATACGATTTGCTTTTCCTTTGCCTCATCATATGTACGCCCTTGCATTACGATATAAAAATTCATACGTACACCTTCGCTTCTTTGCTTTTTTTAAGTGTACCATTTTTTCAAATTGATACGGAATTTTAAGCACTTCTCATGAAATTCCAAGAAAAAAATTATTCCCTCGCCAAAACAAGTCCTATCAACTGTTTTCAAACATTCAGATGTTTATAAATTACAAGATTTTTCGAAAAACTCTTGACTTTATTGTTCGATTTTAACATTATAGTAACTAATAGATGTTAAAAACGAACATTTCGGGAGGTAAATATGTTACCTAAAGAACGTAGAGCTTTAATTTTAGAGCATTTAAACGAACATGAGAAAGTTGATATTGAACAGATCGCTCATGAATTACAAGTTTCCACTATGACAATCCGACGTGATTTAAGTTATTTAGAAGAAAAGGATAAAGTCATTCGCACTCATGGCGGAGCTGTTTTAAATAAACCATTAGTAAACGAAACTTCTTTTTTAATTAAAGAGAGTAAAAATAATGCGCAGAAGCAGCTGATTGCCCAAATCGCTGCATCACTCGTTCTGGATAACTCAACTATTCTTTTAGATTCCGGAACGACAACAATTGAAATTGCAAAACTGCTTAGTAATAAGAAAAATGTAACCGTTATCACGAATGATGTATATATTGCCTCAGTGCTTATTAATAGCGAAGTAAAAGTCATTATTACAGGTGGCGAGCTTCAAAATAGTGTTGGCGCAATTTTCGGTTCCTTAACAGAAAGCTTATTAAAATCTATTCACGTAGATATTTGTTTTTTAGGTGCCCATGCCTTCCATCCGGAAGCCGGCATTATGGCACCTACTTTCGAAAAAGCAGCAATTAAACGGTTAATGATTGCAGCTGCCGAAACAACGTACTTAGTAGCAGATTCAAGTAAGGCAAATGAAAAGTCTACTGTTAAAGTTTGTGACTTCAATGATATTAACGGTGGCCTTATTACGGATTATTTAGAGGAAGATCTTCATGCACAACTTTGTGAAAAAATAACAATCATTTCTTGATGAAAGGAGCTACCTATGAAAATTGGAATTATTGCAGATGATTTAACAGGCGCAAATGCAACAGGCGTTAAATTATCGAAACAAGGATTTTCAGCCACTACATTAACATCATTTCAAACCCCTCCTACTTTAGGGGCTTTCAATGCTGTGTGTGTAGATACAGATAGTCGTTATGTTCAACCGGATTTAGCTAAAGCACGTGTTCAAGCAGCCCTGCAAAATTTCCAAAACTGGGAAGCCGATTTAATTTGCAAGCGGATTGACAGTACGGTACGCGGCAATATCGGATATGAGGTTGATACCATCCTGGAGGCTATAGGAGAAAAAGCGATCGCCATTGTCGTTGCTTCATTTCCTGAATCAGGGCGTATCACATCAGGAGGATATTTGTTAGTTAACGGTGTTCCACTGCAGACAACTGATGTCGCAAAAGATCCGGTCAATCCTTTAAAGCAATCGTTTGTACCACATATCATTCAAAAGCAAAGCAAGTTTCCCGTTGTTCATATCGGTTTGGAAACGGTACTGCTGGAAGTACAACAACTGGCAGATGCGATGAACAAAGAAATTTCCGCTGGTAACCGCATCATTGTCCTTGACGCTGTGACAGATGACGATATTGATTGCATTACAGCAGCAATGTTGAAGGTTAACGATTATTCGTTAGTTCCTGTTGATCCAGGTCCTTTAACAGCAAAATATTCAAAAGCCATCTTAAATCAACAGTCGCAGAACAAAAAGATAGTCGCTTCCATCGGCAGTATTACACCAACTGCCTCCAAACAGATTCAATATTTACTGGAGAAAACAGATGCCTATCCGTATTACATTGATGCAAATCGTTTAACTCATCTAGATGAAAAATGGGATGCGGAAATTGAAGCGATCTCACAAGAAGCAGTTCAGTTTTTAGATTCACATGATGTTTTAGTCATGACGACAAACTCACCACATCAGGACCAATTGAATTTAACGACCATTGCCAATAAGTTCGAAACAACTGAAGAACATTTGGCAAAACGTATTGCAGCTGGCATCGGTATGATCACGATGAAAGTTTTACAAAGCACAAATTATAGTGTTGGCGGCTGTTTTTCTTCTGGAGGCGATATTACTTCGTCCATTTGCACAATTAGTAATGCAGAAGGAATCAAACTGGAAGAAGAAGTACTTCCTTTAGTAGCTTACGGTAAATTGATGGGCGGCGAACTAGATGGCCTTCCGATCATTACAAAAGGCGGTATGGCTGGTGAAAAGGATGCCTTATATAAAAGCATTAAATTTTTGACAAACCATTGTTAGGAGGAAATTATTATGACAACAGAAAAACCAATTATCGCAATTCCAATGGGTGACCCGGCTGGTATTGGCCCGGAAATCACGGTGAAATCATTAACGAAAAAGGAAATTTATGATGTTAGTAAACCGCTAATTATCGGGGATTCAAAGGTAATCGAGCGTGCGATTGAAATCGTCAATGCAGACGTAACAATTAACGAAATCACTTCCCCGGAAGATGGGAAATATGAGTTGGGCACAATCGATGTCATCAACTTAAACAATATTGATATCGACAAACTTGAATATGGTGAAGTATCTGTTCAAGGTGGACAAGGTGCTTTCGAATACATTAAAAAATCTGTTGAGCTTGCTTTAGCTGGTGAAGTTCATGCTTTAGCAACAACACCAATTAACAAAGAATCGTTAAAAGCTGCAGAAGTACCATATATCGGTCATACAGAAATGCTTGAAGATCTTGCAGGTTCAAATGACCCGTTAACAATGTTTGAAGTACGAGGCATGCGCATCTTCTTCTTAACGCGTCACCTATCATTGAAAGATGCAATTGGTCAAATGACGAAAGAACGTGTTGCAGACTACTTAGTACGCTGTGACAAAGCATTACAACGTTTAGGTGTAGAAAATAGACGTTTCGCTGTGGCGGGATTAAACCCACATAGCGGTGAAGGCGGACTATTCGGTATGGAAGAAGTAGAAGAAATCAAGCCAGGTATTGAGATGGCTGTTGAGGCCGGTATCGATGCAGTAGGTCCAGTTCCTGCCGATTCTGTGTTTTTCCAAGCTTTAAACGGTAAGTATGATGCGGTGCTTTCGTTATATCACGATCAAGGACATATCGCTGCGAAGATGACAGACTTCCATAGAACGATTTCTATTACAAATGGTCTTCCATTCTTAAGAACTTCTGTCGATCACGGCACTGCTTTCGATATTGCAGGTAAAAATATTGCTGAGAGTATTAGTTTAGAAGAAGCAATCAAGCTTGCAGCACAGTACGCACCAAATTTCACTAGCTACAATATGTAATACCATTGGATTCTAGTAGTCATAGCAGACTATTAGAATCCATCTTTACACAATACAATAAAGGGGTTATTCGGATGGATGTTTCAGGCACACAGCTTATTGCTGGATTATTGCTAGGTATAATTGTCTTAATATTATTAGTATTGAAAACAAAGATCCACGTTTTTTTAGCTTTGCTAATTGCTGCGTCTATTGCAGGTATTATCGGGGGGATGGCTCCTGCAACAGTAGCAGATACAATTACAGCCGGTTTTGGTAGTACATTAGCTTCCATCGGGATTGTAATCGGGTTAGGTGTTATGATGGGCCGTCTATTGGAAATTTCAGGTGCGGCAGAAACACTTGCCTATTCACTCATTAAATTTGTCGGTAAAAAGAAAGAAGAATGGGCATTAGCGGTTGCCGGATTTATCGTTTCTATTCCTATTTTCGTAGATTCGGCATTCGTTATTTTAAGCCCTTTAGTTAAAGCGCTTTCACGAAAAACAGGTAAATCCGTTGTTGCATTAGGTGTGTCATTGGCTATCGGTCTTGTCATTACCCATTCATTAGTTCCACCTACTCCTGGTCCACTCGGTGTTGCGGGAATTTTCGGAGTTGATATCGGTATTATGATCGGGTTAGGTATATTATTCGGGATTCCCATGTTAGCTGCGGGTATACTTTATGCTAAATGGTTAGGAAATAAAATCTACCAGATTCCAGATGATACTGAATCCGGTTTTATTCGTCCAGATGCAAAGATGGCATACAATGAGTTTGTCGCATTAGCGGATGAGCGATCAAAAGAATTGCCTTCTTTAGCCCGTTCATTTATGCCGATATTAATACCTATTGTTTTAATTTTTTTAAATACTACATTAGGAGCGTTAGAGTTAACAGACGGATTTTATAGTTATTTAATTTTCTTGGGTAAACCGATTATCGCCGTATCTCTTGGGTTAATTGCTGCGATTTATTTATTAACAAGCAAATTAAATCGTTTAGAAACACTTGAGCGCATGGAAGAAGGTATTCAAACAGCGGGTGTTATTTTACTTGTAACAGGTGCCGGTGGTGCATTTGGATTCGTTTTACGCGAAAGCGGTGCTGGTGATTTCATTGCAACGAAAATTGCAGATTTACCACTCCCTGCTGTATTAATTCCGTTTTTAATTGCTACGATTGTCCGATTGATTCAAGGTAGTGGTACTGTAGCGATGATTACAGCTGCATCTATTTCGGCTCCTATTTTAGTGTCGATGGATGTCAATATGGCTTTGGCTGCTCAAGCTGCTGCAATGGGTGCCCTCATTTTCTCTTACTTTAATGATAGCTTGTTCTGGGTTGTAAACCGGATGCTAGGCATAAAAGAAGTGAAAGAACAGATTCTCGTCTGGTCTGTACCTACAACAATTTGTTGGTTCGTAGGATTAATTACATTACTAATCGCTAATGTTATTATTTAAATGATTGTTTGAAGGCTGTTCAGAAAGGTAATTCTTTCGAGCAGCCTTTTGCTATTTTTATTTCTCCCCTCCTCCAACACATAAAAATTTCGCCTCTCGAAAAGCTCCCAAAAAATGTTATAATCCGAATAAGATTCATTTTCACTACTATCACAACCGGTTGCACTCAGTTTTGAGTTGTTTAACAGAAAGGACTAGAAATGCTAGCAAGATTTTTTACGTATTATAAGCCGCATAAGCGATTGTTCATCATCGACTTTTCGTGTGCGGTATTTGTGGCCGTTCTGGAATTGCTGTTCCCGATGGCTGTGCAATGGTTTATCGATGATCTGCTCCCGACAAACGACTGGGGCATGATCACAAAAATCAGTGCGCTTCTTTTACTGACGTATATTTTAAGTACGGCAATGAACTTTATCGTGAACTATTTAGGCCATAAGCTCGGAGTCAATATCGAAACCGATATGCGCCAGCAGCTGTTCAATCATGTGCAGCGCCAACCTTATACGTTTTTCGATAATATGAAAACAGGTCATTTAATGAGTCGTATTACGAATGACTTATTCGATATCGGAGAGTTTGCGCACCATGGTCCGGAAGATTTGTTCATTGCAATGATGACCTTTATCGGGGCATTCACAATTATGTTCAATATAAACGCGACTTTGGCTACAATAATCCTGATTTTCGTTCCGTTTTTAATAGCGGTCATGTATTGGAGCAATAAACGAATGAAAAAAGGCTGGAGCGTTATGTACAGTGAAATTGCGAACGTCAATGGCCGTGTGGAAGATAGCTTTTCGGGTATTCGCGTCGTGAAATCTTTTACAAATGAAGAATTCGAAACGAACCGCTTCAAAGACCAGAACGCCCTATTCCGTAAAGCGAAAATTTACGCGTACAAAGTAATGGCGGGCACACATTCAAGCATTTATATTTTAACTCGTTTACTGACTTTACTTGTACTTGTCGTTGGGGCATGGCTTTCATTCAATGACCAGTTGTCTTACGGGGAATTTGTCAGCTTCGTGCTATTTACAAACGTTCTGATTAAACCGATTGATAAAATCAGCGCATTGCTTGAAATGTATCCAAAAGGAATGGCCGGTTTTAAACGTTTCTGTGATCTGCTTGACCAGGAGCCGACGATTAACGATCGTCCAAATGCGATTGATATCGATCATTTAAACGGCGATATTGAGTTTAAAAATGTAGACTTCAAATACGCAGACAGTAAGCAAGTACTGAATAATCTATCATTTAAAGTGGAAGCAGGAAAAACGGTTGCCTTTGTCGGTCCATCCGGTTCCGGGAAAACGACGATCAGTGCGCTTATCCCCCGCTTTTACGATATTACGGGCGGTGCGATTACAATTGACGGGTACGATATCCGCGATTTAACACAGCAGTCACTGCGTAAACAAATTGGAACAGTACAGCAGGATGTATTTTTATTTACAGGTACTATTCGTGAAAATATCGAATATGGTAAATTAGGCGCAAGCTTCGAGGATATTAAAGCAGCAGCCGAGCAGGCGAACTTGCTAGAATTTATTGAGAATTTACCAGATGGCTTCGAAACGGAAATCGGTGAACGTGGTCTGAAATTATCGGGTGGACAAAAGCAGCGCCTTGCGATTGCACGTATGTTCCTAAAAAACCCGCCAATTTTAATATTGGATGAGGCGACATCCGCACTAGATACAGCGACTGAACGAATTATCCAGCAGTCGTTGAATGATTTGGCGAAAAACCGTACGACATTAATTATTGCACACCGTTTAGCGACAATTCGTGATGCCGACTATATTTTCGTTGTCACACCAAATGGAATTGAAGAGCAAGGCACATATGACGAGCTTGTCGCAGAAGGCGGTATTTTTGCAGGGCTTCATCATGCATAAAAATTAAAATTAAGATGAGGTGGATGATTGCGGTCATTCACCTTTTTTTCACCAAAATGGAGGGGGATTTTTAATGAGTATTCCAGTAATTGATTTACATTGTGATGCATTATGGCGCATGCAGCAGGACGGCCACCGGTTTAATGATGGTCTGCTTGATGTAAATGCAGATAAACTGCGTGCAGGTAATGTGATGGCACAGGCGTTTGCGATTTATGTTTACCCAACGTTAACATTGGAGGAAAAACGGGCCGCTGCTTTTAAACAAATTTCACACTTTCAGCAGGAAGTGCTAAGTGAACAAGTTGTGCATATTAAAAAGTGGACGGATTTGGAGAAACTACAGCCAGGACAAACTGGCGCTTTTTTAACGATTGAAGGCGTCGATTTTTTCGGAGGCGATATTGAGTTTTGGCATCAATTCCGTGAGCTAGGCGTGTTGTCGATCGGGCTTACATGGAATTACTCTAACGAAGCTGCAGACGGTTTACATAGTACATCACAGATTGGCGTCACACCGTTTGGCAAAGAAATTATTAAGCTGAATAATGAGCACCGGCTGTTCACCGATGTCACCCACCTGCATGAACGAAGCTTTTGGGATGTCATCGAGCATGCCGATTATGTAATTGCTTCTCATTCAAATGCCATGGCTGTTTGCAACCATGAGCGCAATTTGAACGATGCACAGATTAAAGCGATGATTGAAAAAAACGCGCCGATTCATGTTGTGTACTACCCCGAATTTATAAACGGTACAAACACAGCGAGCATGACGGACTTGATTCGTCATATTGACTATATTTGCTCACTTGGCGGGAAGCATTTGATCGGGCTTGGATCTGATTTTGATGGAATCGATGCGAAGATTCCCCATCTTGAACATTCTGGAATGCATCAAAACCTCGTTAATGAGCTGTTAAAGCATTACAGTGAACAGGACGTACTTGGTTTTGGGTCTGCGAATTTCTTAAAGCACTTACCGAAATAGACTGTAACGTCAGGTCCTCTTCGGTTTCGTGCTATACTAAAGAAACTTATGAATGAGAGGACGTTTTACTATGAACGGCAAAAACCGAAGCGATGTCTATCCAGGCTTGGAAGTGGATATCGTATTGAAACAAGACCAGCGTACAGGCAAAACAACACGCGGTGTCGTAAAAGACTTACTGACAAACAGCAGCTCCCACCCACATGGTATTAAAGTAAGACTGACTGATGGACAAATCGGACGTGTGTGTCAGACTTACCCGAAGTAAACTTGAAGCAGAACTACTCCCCACCTACTTTTTAGGCTGGGGATTTTTTGTTACATAAATTCCTTCAACATCACATCGAATTTTATAAAACTCCAAAATTAGTGGATGTGTATTTTCGCTCGTGAATCTTAAATTTTTTAACCTTCTTTTGCCTAGCCTTCTATCAAACATAGCAAATGCCCGTATCAATATATTTTCAGAAGATAATGCTTCCTCAATGGATAATGAACTATATTCCATAAAGGGCTCATAAAAGTGATAACTGCTGAAAATATTCTGATCAATCATCATTTCTTCTGATTTGTCGGATGCTTTTATTAGTGCTTGTCGCTCAGGAGATTGAAACATCACTTCCCAATTCGAATTAAATGGAATGCCTTTTAAATTCTCTTCCTTTTTTATTTTGCGGTATGTTTCTTCATATCTTGTTTGATAGGTAACATCCGAAGCACTTATTATTTCTTTCTTATCAAATGTAATCCAGACCCTGCTTGGTTCATCATGAAATTTCCGGTAGACAGTCGCGTTTATTTTAATTCGTCCTTGTAACTTTTCACATATAAAGCCTTCAAGTATAGATTTAGTTTTACTCCATTTAATAACCAATCATCCTTTCTGAAAATTAATAATTAGCTAATAGAATTATAACTTTCATAACGGCTTCATCCTAACATCAACTTTAAAATTCTCATTTTCAAGATAGAGACAGAAAAGGAGCAAAAGATTCCACACTAAGAATCTCTTGCTCCTTTTCGTATATTTTTTATCTTTGAGTATCCAATGTATCCCAGAAACTAGTATCTGCCGTTTCAATTGAACGATCTGCTATCGCTCGAACCGCAGCATCGAGTGTTGTAATCGTCTGCTTGATTAAGTAACCATTACTTTTTTGACCGATAACTGCCGATTCATTGAAATGATCGGACATTCCGCGCATTTCAAAAAGGAGTGTCGCAATATCATATTGAACTGCAGCACCATTACGACCGATATTCTCACCATTGCCGCCATTATACTTCGCTAAATGCCCCCATCCCGTTGAATCAACGGCATTAAATACAACAGAACCTAGTTTTTTCGATTTCTCTAATACTTCCGGCTTCACATTTTCATTTGTAGGATAAAGCATAGATCCTGAAACGAGTTTCCCGTCACGTCTTGCCTGAGTTCCTTGATGATGCAGGTCAATCATGTAGTCGATATCATACTTTTGTAAAACATTTTTATGAAGAGCCTGCGTTTCCGGGTGCACTTTATCAACATGGTCACGGTTTAAGTCGGCCCCTACCGCATTGTATCGCGTTAAATTTCGTCCACCGTCAGCGATATAATCATCAAGAGAAAAGTCGACATCCCCCATTGCACCATCTGCATTTAACATAGGTACAATAAGAATATTGACCTTATCCAGCACACCCTTTGTTTTACCTGTGCCAAGATGTTTGATAAACTCCAATGCGCCTTCTGTCGTTAATTGTTCATTCCCGTGCTGTTGCGTCAAAAATAGGATTGTCGGGTTATTTGGATTTGTAATATATTTTGCCAAGTAAATATCTCGTTTTTTTACCGTTTGTCCGATCACTTCAAGCTGCATTGCATCTTGTTTCGCGTCTTGCTTCTTAAGATAATTCACCATTTCATCGTAAGTATATAGGATTGACGTTTGAATCGATTCATTTCCACCATAATTCGGCCCTTCACCTACAGCATAGGCAGTTAATGAAGCTGGTGCCACAGCGCCCAGTGCCAAAATGCCGGTTAAGGATAGTGCTAATGCTTTCTTTTTCATAAGACCCCTCCATTATGTTAATTTTCAAATTATTGAAATAATAATTTATACTTTAAGAATATCTATCAATTTGTTAATCGTATATAGAGGGAATCTATCAATTTACTTGCATTCAATATAGAGCGATTGTTTTAATTTTCCATTAATGGTGTATATTTATTTACTCACTCTTTCGCTGTTCGTTTCACTTTTTATAGAGTAAAAGTCACTTAGCTGTTGCCCGGAAATAAAAAAGTGCACAAAAAGCTAATCTGCTTTTTGCGCATTATCTTTATAGGTTCACTTCAAAAATTGCCTCTGTTTTTTCCTGTACTTCCTCTAGTGTTACCCCGTCCTGAAGCTCCACCAGCTGCATCTTGCCATCTTGAAAATCAAAGACCGCCAAATCAGTAATTAACCGGTGAACAACACTTTTGCCAGTCAACGGCAGTGAGCATTCACGTTTTACTTTCGACTCACCGTATTTGTTCGTATGTTCCATAATGACGATGACTTTTTTCGCACCGACAACTAAGTCCATCGCCCCTCCCATTCCTTTAACTACTTTTCCGGGAATCATCCAGTTGGCCAAGTCTCCCCCTTCGGAAACTTCCATTCCACCTAGAATCGCCAAATCAATATGCCCGCCGCGAATCATCGCAAAGCTTTCTGCGCTATCAAAATAGGTTGCGCCTACTTTTGCTGTGACCGTTTCCTTCCCGGCATTGATTAAGTCTGCATCAACTTCTGCTTCTGTCGGGTACGGCCCGATTCCGAGCAGCCCGTTTTCTGACTGCAGCATCACGTTATAATGCTCAGGAATTTCATTAGCGATCAAAGTTGGCATGCCGATACCTAGATTTACATAGGTTCCGTCCTGTATTTCCTTCACTGCGCGTCGGATAATTTTCATGCGTGCATCCATTATGCTTCCTCCCTTACAGTGCGGCGTTCAATGCGTTTTTCAAATGACTCGCTATGGACGATATGCTGCACATAAATGCCAGGCAGATGAATTTCGTCAGGATCCAGTTCCCCTGTTTCGACAAGCTGCTCCACTTCGACAATCGTCACTTTACCTGCTGTCGCACAAAGCGGGTTAAAGTTGCGCGATGTTTTACGGAACACAAGATTTCCGGAACGATCCGCTTTCCATGCTTTTACAAGCGCAAAATCCCCAGTAATCGCGCGTTCAAGCAAGTATGTTTTGCCGCCGAATTCCTTTGTCTCTTTTCCCTCTGCGATTGGCGTACCGACACCTGTTGCCGTATAAAATCCTGGTATGCCCGCACCGCCAGCACGAATGCGTTCCGCCAATGTGCCCTGTGGTGTCAATTCCACTTCCAGCTCGCCGTTTAAATATTGCTGTTCAAATGTTTTATTTTCCCCTACATATGACGCGATGATTTTCGTAATCTGCTTGTCTTGCAAAAGAACGCCGAGCCCGAAATCATCGACACCACAGTTATTGCTGACAACCGTCAAATTTTTTGTACCTTTATCTTTTACTGCCTGAATTAGATTTTCCGGAATACCGCATAACCCGAATCCCCCTACTAATAATACAGCTCCATCGTCTATTGCCTGAATCGCCTGTTGTACAGAAGCTACTACTTTATCCATGTCCTTATCCCCTTTCACATCCATACAAAATATTCTACAAAAAGACTAAATTCCCTTTAAAAATTTGTTTTTCTTAGGCGGGTGGTGGATTTTCTAATAAATCTTGAAATGTTCTAATATATTTTTATTTGTTCTAATAAAATGCCTGTTTTCTAATATATTACCGAGATGTTCTAATAAGTCCGCGCTTTGTTCAAATATCCTCAGCGCATTTTCTAATATCCATCGGCGTTGTTCTAATAACCTGCTCAACTGTTCTAATAAAATCGTTCCCCGTCTTCCCCTGCCCCGTCATGCGGAAAAAATTGAAGGCTTCTTGCCCTGAATCGAACCCATCTTCTAATAACCTCGCCAGATTTTCTAATAACACCTCAACTTCTTCTAATAACTCATTCAATTGTTCTAATAAATCCCCAACCCCACAAAAAAAGCCAAACTGCCCTAATTGAACAGTCTGACTTTGCTTTTAGTTTTGTTTTTCATGCGGTGCCTGATAAATGCCAAGTTCCTTTGTATTTGGATCGCGAACAATGCGCTGGTCGTCTTGTAACGGAATAATATCCGGATCATCGACATCACTGCTGCGGCCAAAATCTCCTGCAACTGTTGTATTCGGCAATGCTTCGTACTTTTTCTCAGGCTCAAATGGGACAGGGCGTTCATCCATTACCTCTTTATTAATGAGGTTTGATGGATTGGAACGGTTCGTAATCCAGTCATCGAGCGTATGGCCTGTCCAATCTTCTTCATCAAATGGGTCGGTACCTGTTATGAGCAGTTTTCCGCCCTCTTCAATGATCTTTTCGTATTCCAGCCGCTTATTATCAGGTAAACCGAGGCGGCGAATTTTCTCTTCAATCGGCGATTCATTTGTCAATGCGGTTTTCACTATGCTGCGGACACCATTTGTTGTAATAAGCGATACTTGCTGATCACGTGCGATGGAGTGAAATTCGTCTACATCCTTTGTTAATAAATAAATATGTGTACCTTCCAACTCATTGTCCGGTCTACGTAATTCCTGGAGTTTCTCTAGCAATTCCTGTTTCGTATAGGCAACATCAATTTTCTGCTTCGGCTCATCAAAAAACATTTGCATCCCTCCATTAAATTATTCGTAAGTACCTTTTCCCCATATCCCCCATACAAAACTTATTTTAAAATAGCATCCAGTCGTTCTAACGCTAAATCGAAATGCATTTTTTCGCTCTATTTGATTATTTACTTACTCAAAAACAACATTTTCTCCTCTCTACTCAACACCTTAAAATATTCTGTTGATTGCTTCATATGCCGATTCCTTTTAAACTAAACACAGTAATCAACAAGTTGTTCAATACTTTTTCAGGAGGAATTATATATGAATAAAAAATCAAAAATTATTTTAGCTACTTCACTTGCCATTATTGCTTTTATGATTGGAAAAGCGTTTATTTTAGATGAGTCCAGCAAGACGTATTTAATCATCTTCTCATTTGTTGGATTAGGGTTAGCTATGCTGCGTCTTTTTATTAATGGGATGATTAAAAAGATGAAAGGTAAACCTGTCGGAGTAAAAGTATTATTCTTTGCCGTTCTTCTTGGCTGTGGTATTCCGTTTCAAAACTGGTTCCGTACAGATATCCTGCTTTCAATGAACCGCGAGTACTTAGTGCCTTGTATAATCGTAACTGTTGCTAGTGTATTTTTCATGACAGTTCTTTCCGGCGTAATCTCTAACCGTAAACGTGCACCAAAGTCAGAAGAGCTTTCTATTGAAGAAATAGCCATATAAAAACAGCAAAATCCCGTTACAGAACTACTTTGTACGGGATTTTTTCACTTATCTCAAGTTAGTGTTTCGATTTTCTCATAAATTTCTTTCAGCATAATATCATAACGATCCCTGTTTAAATAAAAATTGAAAACATAAATCCCTCTTTTTCTCTCTGCAAATTCTTCCCCTATCGGTATTTCATTATGTAAATAAAGTGTTGAATGTGAACCGTTTATAAGTTTTTGAAAATGCAGTGTATCATACGTTATGTTTTCTTTTGTAAAAGCAAAATGCCCTTTTGCTGCATCATAATAGACGATTGGAATGATTGCCTCTTTATAAACTTGAATGTATTCATCCTGGGATGCCTGTCCAAATACAGTTGGCGTAATAAAAAGTGCATCAAATTGTAAAGTGGCATCCGTAACTGCTTCTTCAAGTGCGTCGAATGTAATTTCTACAATTTCTATATTTGTATTGTAATGATCTTGAAATTCCCCTAAAACAGCAATTTTTAACGGCATTCCCTCATACGCGACTATTTCCTCCGAACACCCTGCCAATAATAGAAGCCCGAACAGAAATAATACTCTTTTCATACATATCTCATCCTTTCTAAGATGAATTGTATAATAGGTTGCGATTAATCCATGCAAATTATTCGTCAGGGAATAATTAAAGGAGCTGCCAACACAATGCGGCAACTCCTTTTGCTAAATGCACAAGGAAATCATCGTTTCCTCATGCATTCCATCATATTTATTGCCCAAATTCCGTTACGAATTCAGAAAGCTCTTTTCGTGTTCTTACATTTGGCACATTATCGTAATAGCCGAACTGGAACATTGAAATGACACGTTCATGTGGCTTTGCGTTTAATGCTTCACGGAATTTCGGGTTATCTAGGAAGCCCGGTGTTTTCCAGCAAGTACCGATGCCTTTTTCCCATGCAAGTAGCTGCACATTTTGTAAATAGCAAGCGGCTGCCGCATAGTCTTCCAATCGTTCTTTTTGACGAACATCTTCTGTCACAAGCACAAATGCGTATGCACCGGCCAATGTGAATTTTTTCATTTGGATCGCAAGGGCATCTTCTGAAAGCTCCTGCCATTTTGGAACTGCCATGTCTCGTAGCAGTTCATGTACTTTTGGCAGCTGCTCCTCTGCACCTACTACAATGCGCCATGGCTGACGGTTGCCGTGGTTCGGTGCCCATTTTGCATCATCCAAAATTTTCATTACTGCCTTTTTGTCAACTTGCTGTCCATTAAATAGTTTAATCGAACGGCGTTGCAATACTGCGTCTCTTACTGATAAAGTCATCGCCAAATCCTCCTTCAATTACTACTATTACATTAGCATGAATGATCTCTATTTAACATATAACATGGTGTGAATTCTATATAAAAAAGTTCATTATCAGGCAGGCAATCACAATACGGTAAAGTAACGGCCCTAAAAAGCAGAAAAACTCCGCTTATTTCACCGCTCTCCCCACAATAAGAACGATCAAAACTGATCCGCTATATGGAAGTAATAATACTGCATATTCGGCGTGTAGGCAGTGGAGTCTTCGTACGTATAGAGGCGATCAATGCTGTTTGAGGTATGAGCATTTACATACGGAACCCCCTGCTTGATACGCGTCACAATTGTGCTGTGATCGATACGGCCGTCCCCCGTAAAATCGTAAAAAATAATATCCCCAAGCTGCAGTTCACTTGCCGAGTTTACCCTTGTCGCACGTAGGCCTTGTGTGGATGTCTCCAAATACCAGCGAAGGGAGTGTGCAACAGACCAGCTATAACTCCATCGCTCCGGTTGCCCGATCATCCACCAGCCTTGCCCTCGATTCGGTGCTCCTCGCATTGGAGCCCCTCCAGCACGTAAACATTGGGAAATAAAATTTGTACAGTCATCGCGAAATACCGGATATTCAGGATTAAAGCTGTCCCACCATCTATTTGCATAATCAACAGCAGCCGTCCGATTATAAGTAGACAACGATCTTCTCCTTTTTTCACAGCGTATGTCGAGTACTTTCTAATTATGAAAGTGTTGTGAATGTAGAGCAAAAATCCCCTGTTTTTGTAAATGTCTGCTACAATTATTTTATTGAAATTATGAAACGGTTAGGGGGAATTATGAATGACACAACATGCAGAAAGGGAAATTTTTCTTCCTATAGCCCTTTGCGATAAAAAAGGCAATTTAAACCCGGAAGCAATCGGTTTTGCACGAAGACCTATTATCGACAGTAATTTGTCAGGGCATTTTATGCGCAAGAAAAAATGGAATTACTGGTGTGTATATGGCGAGGAGATTTTATTTTCCGCGACAATCAGTCATATGGATTACGCGGCTGTATGCTTTGTCTATTTCCTCGAATACGAAACACAACGCTACTTTGAAAAAACAATTTTAATTCCGCTTGGGGCAAAAGTAAAAATGCCGACACAAGTGCTGGAAACAATTCAATATAAAAATTCCGAAATGTCCATTCAACTTACATACTTCAACCGAGAGACCCATTTAACCGTAACCGCGCCTGATTTTGACGGTGATCCTTTACACGCTGAGCTGACGATTGCACATCCGAAAGACGATGACTCCCTAAATGTAGTCATTCCATGGAATCGCCGAACTTTCCAATTCACGGCGAAACATCACACATTGCCAACTACGGGAACTGTAAAAATCGGCAATCGTACCTTTACGTTCACACCGGAAGAAAGCTTTGCTGTGCTTGATTACGGCCGCGGTGTATGGCCGCGTGAAGCAATATGGAACTGGGGCATGGCATCACAGCGTGTGCGTGGGCAGCGGATTGGATTAAACTTTGGCGGTAAATGGACAGACGGAACAGGCATGACTGAAAATGCTATCTTTATCGACGGTCAAATGACGAAAATACATGAAGATGTTTTATTTCACTATGACCGCACTAATTTCATGCATCCGTGGACGATCAAAACGAAATTTACCGGTCGCGTCAACTTAACTTTCACTCCATTTTTTGAACGTGTGGCAGAAACAAATGCGAAACTCATCGTTTCCTCGGTTCATCAGATGGTCGGTTATTACGATGGATTTATTCAACTCGATGATGGCAAAACATTGCATATCCAGCAAATGCTTGGCTGCATTGAAGAACATGTTGCAAAGTGGTAACACGTTAGGGGGAAAAATTTAATGACAGCTCAAGACTTTAAGCAGGAACAACAACGTCTGCAAGAAACAATCCATTATATGGACCGGATTTTAAATAGCTCGAAAAAAGATATTGAAACGGCACAGGAAAATATCCGTACTGCGATGGCCAATGTGGAATATTTGGACTCCAGTGACAGCTTCCTGAATATTTTAATGAATACACGTTTTTTCGAGCTTGCCCGTAATCAAAAAGAAGGGTTGGAAGCGATTCGGCAAAAACCGTATTTTGCACGAATCCATTTCCAGCGTGAAAACGAAAACGAGGAGTTTCTTTATATCGGAAAGACTTCACTTTTCCATAGTGAGACCCATGAACCGATTATTGTTGACTGGCGCTCCCCTGTCGCAAACGTCTATTACGATGGCCGACTTGGTGATATTTCTTATGATGTCCGGGATGAAACACATTCCGGTCATTTGTTTGCCAAGCGCCAATATAAAATTGAAAACGGCGAGCTGATCAATTATCGCGACGTCGATTTAACAACAAATGATGAGCTCCTGCAGGAAGCACTGGAAGGAAAAGCCGATGTCCGGTTAACTGAAATTGTCTCCACTATCCAGAAAGAACAAAATGAAATTATTCGCGCACATCTTCGTCAGCCGATCCTTGTACAAGGTGCTGCAGGTTCAGGGAAAACAACGATTGCCCTGCACCGGATTTCTTATTTCCTTTATACAATGGGCGAGCATTTCAATCCTGAACAGTTGATGATTCTTGCACCAAACCGGTTATTTATCGACTATATTGCCGATGTATTACCGGAACTTGGCGTCGATAAAATTTGCCAAACAACATATGCACAATATGTGCTTGATGCACTGAACCTGAAACTAAAACTGCAAAATCCGAATGAACAGCTCGAGCAGCTCATTGCGAACCCTTCCGTACAGCAAGAGAGCGCCATCATTTCGAAAACAAAAGGCAGTCCATTTTATGAGATTATGATGAACCGCTATATCGAGCACCATGAACAGCAGCTTGCCGCCTTGTTTGATGATGTATTCATTGAAAAATACCGCATTATGAAGGGCGAGCATTTACGAAAGCTGTTTTTGGTGGAATTTCATTATATGCCTGTCGAAAAACGGCTTGAACGTATTAAAAAGGTGATTCAAACAGAGGTAAAGCGGAAAACGGCAGCGGTGCTCGCGACACTGAATACGCGCTATGAAGATGCGATTGGCCGTGCGCTGAATGGCATGCGTGACGCAGACAAGCGCCGTCGTACAGTTACAAAACTGATCGATGAACGGGATGCCCGCGTTCCAAAAATCAAACAGGAAGCAAAATCCGTTGCAACAGTCTATATGAAAAAATTCCAGAAAGTAAAAGTGAAACAGATGTACCGTGAGCTTTTGACGAATCGGGAATTGCTCGGTGAAGTTGCTCCTGAATGGCCTTTTGAAGAAGTGGCGCATTTTATAAAATCGCATCAGAAAGAACGTTGGGTGCTGGAAGATTTGGCCGCCCTTTACTTTTTACAGGCTAAAATCAAAGGCATCGATGACAAGTGGAAAATGCGCGTCGTCTTTATCGATGAAGTTCAGGACTACAGCTATTTTCAACTTGCTGCCTTAAAAGCCGGTCTCGAAACGGATATGTTCACAATGGTTGGCGATCTTGCACAAGGGATCCACAGCTATCGGTCACTGACAGAGTGGCAGCCGGTACTCTCTCTTTTTCCGCGCGCAACATATGCAACACTTCAAAAAAGCTACCGAACAACAATTGAAATTATGGATGTCGCCAATGAAATTCTGATGCAGATGGATGAGGATTTACCGCTTGTTGAACCGGTTGTCCGTCATGGGAAAGTGCCTGAATTTATTGCCGCAGAAAGTTTTGATGCCGCTATTATTCAAGATGTCCTTGGAAAAATTCGCGCCAATCAGCATCAATCCATTGCACTTATTTGTAAAACAACAGAAGAAGCCGTCCAGTTAATCGAACAGCTGGAAAACTCGGATATCCCCGCTCAGCTGCTCGATGAAAATTCAGCAATCGATCAGCAAAAGCTTCTCGTTATTCCAAGTCACTTGGCAAAAGGCTTAGAGTTTGATGCAGTCATTCTCACATCCTTTGAAACACCTTACGATGACAATCCGCTTGACCGGAAACTGCTCTATGTAGCCTTAACCCGTGCCATGCATGAGCTTTATCTCATCGGTCCATCAAAAGAGGCTTTTTTGATGAAGTGAGCGAAGTAATAACTTAAAAGCACCAAGCGCATGCATTGAATGCGATTGGTGCTTTTTTTTATATTGCCATTAAAGTTCGTTACTTTATCAAACCTTTAATAAGCCTTGCAGATGCATAGCAAAGCTCCCCATTATCTAGCATAATCGATCTTTCTTTTAAATTGATGTTTGTTATCTTGCTTTTATTTACAATAAAAGATTTATGGCAGCGGTAAAGATCCGGATGGAGTCCTTCATAATTTTTTAAACGTCCATAAAATTCAATGTGTTCATTTTCCAAATGCAAGATCACTTTATGCGAGTCCGGGGAAGCTTCGAAGAAATAGATATTTTGAAAATCAATGTTATAAGTACGTCCAGCAGTTTTGATCTGCAGTTTTTGAATATTATCTTGTTCACCTAATTTTAAATAACGCCGATAAGCTTCCTTTAAAGTGGACAACAACTTCTCCTTTAATACTTCAGGATTATCTTTAATAATAAAATCTAATGCTGCCAGTTTATAAATAAAGGTAAGAAAGCTCATTTCCGCATGTGTTGTAATATACACTAAGCTAGCAATTGGGTCATCCTCTCGAATTTTGCTCCCTAACGTAATACCAGTAATCTCGTCTTTTAAATCTATATCTAGAAAATAACAATCTGCCTTCTCAGTTTGTAAAAAAGATACCACATCATGAGGATTAGTAGTTGCTAGTACTACTTTCATACCATTATTTTCTATCATTGCATAGTTCTCAATTATTTCTTTCGTTCTTTCCATTTGAAATCGATCATCTTCACAAATAACTATATCCATCTCATCTACCCCTTTTTAAACTCAATTTCCTGAATAAAATAAGGCGGGCTAATTTTTGTATTTAAACTAACATTTTGTAGATTGTTTTTCATTTGACGTAAATTAGCTAAGCCTAGACCTCGATTTTCTCCCTTTGTGGAAAAGCCTTCCCGGTAAATTTCATGTACTTTTATATTTGCTGATTCATTAAATTTGTTCGTTACAACTAATAAAACCGCTTCATTTAAATGAATAAAGGCTGCACGTACTTCCCCACCCTCAGTTTCTCGTGCTGCTTCGATAGCATTGTCCAGCAGAATTCCTACCATGCGGTTTAAAATAATGGGGTCAACTGGAATTTCATTAATTTCTTCCACGATTTCAATATGTAACGGAATTTGATGGGATTGAGCTTGTAAAATCTTTGTTGTTAATAATCCTTTTAAACTATTGATTTTCAGGTTATTCAATACCATCATGGAGTGCTGATTTAACTGTTCCTGGTAACTCGCTTCTAATATGTGGTCGTAAAAGTATGTATGGAGACCATCATAGTTTTTATCATCAATAAATGTACGTAAAGAAGATAAAATATTGATGTAGTCATGTTTAAACTTGCGCATATCCTGATTAATTTGCTCAAGCGATGCAACATAGGATTCAAAGTTGTTTATCTCCTGTTCACGTTGCTCTAATTTGAATTGTTTAAACGCCAAAAAGACAATAGTAAAAATACTGATTGTCAGTAATGCTAAATAAATTAAAAACATTACCAAATTATCCTGGACGCTCTCATTAAAATTCCCCTGATCAATTTTCATAATATTGATGTACATAAATAATACTGCAACAGCACCAAGGAACACGAGTATATAGGAGACATAACGATGGAATACCCATCGATTGATTAATCTTGCAATCCGTTTATAACAATAAGCAAATAGGCTGCCCAATATGATGAATAAGGAAATAAAGCTGTATTGTGTCAGTTGTTCATTGACGTCACCAAACAGATGGAAAGTCACTATACTTGAGAAATTATCCGAAATAACTAAAAAAATAAGGGATACTAACGAATGGAAAATATCAATAACCAATCGGGTTTTTCGATAAATCATCCATGTCAAAACTGCTACATAGTATAGAATCGATAGGGCACCAATAAACGGAAACAATATAGAAGTTGGTATAAATATAACTAATGCAATCATTAGTAATTGTTTTTTTGACCATGCCAAGTCTAAAACATATGTGTTAAAAAATAGTACCATCAAATATTGAACGAGAAATAAAATAATCACATCAATAGTTAGTCCGTCCATTCATTTACACTCCGTTATAAATTTACTTTATAACCATTATATACTAAGTGCTAAAATTAAAAAGTCTTCCCAAAAGAGACATAGCTTTTGAGAAAACTCTTAAAACATTATAAAATTTGGAACAGCTATAATTTAAATTGAATTAATTGTTTTAATGTTAAACTATCTGATTTTAAAACACCTTTTGGATAGATTCTCGCAGCTATACCGGCAAACAACCCAATAAATAAAATCATAACAAACAATGAAATAATAATTTCTGCCGGGGCAATCGTATTATAGACAATTCGGATCAGTACACTCATTGGTGCTGTAAATGGGATGTATGATGTTACCTTTGTCAAAGTGCCTTCCGGATAATCCATAACAAACAACATTTCCACTGTTAAACTGACCATCAATAAAATTACAATTGGCATCGTGGCGCTTGATAAATCGTCCGGACGACTTACCATTGACCCAACAATTGCAAATAAAGTCGCATAGGTGAAATACCCGATGATAAAGAAAATAAGAATATATGCGGCAGTCCCCCACGTTATTGTCTCAATTACAGTCTGTACAAACGACCCTTCAGGAATCTCAAAAATACCCAATTTCGCCCATAAGAGAAGGCCCCCGATAAAGATGAATAATTGCATTAAGCTTGCTAAACCAATCCCTAAAATTTTCCCGTACATCATTGGAACTGGTGCTACTTTTGTAATCATGACTTCCATAACTCGGGAAGATTTTTCAGATGCAATAGCTGTTGCAACATTATTCCCGTATGTGGAAATGGCCAAAAACATAATGGCAATCAATCCATAAATAATAAGTAAGGCATTCGGCTCTGTTTCGTATAATGATACAAAGCTTGTGTGTAAAGGGGCGTTTAGTGCCTGAACAACCGTCGGAGGAATAGATTGAGCTTCTACAATAGATGCCACTCTCTTTTGTTCAATATAGGATTCTATCCTGAGAAGGAATTCATTGTTCACTTTTGGCATAAAAACATTCAGCTGCATCTCATCTAATTGATTTTCCAAAACAAAAAAGCCTGCCAGTTCTTCTGATTTAATCTCTTCTTTTAAACTTTCAATCCTTGCATCATTTAAAATCTCAACGTTCCAATCTACTTTAGCTAATTCTTGTTCGGAAATTTCCAGTGATGTTCGATTGACGAGTTTATAGGTTTCTCCCGAGCTATCCTTCGCAAATATACTAAATATCGTTGGGGATGCAAAGAGCAATACACTTAATACGAGCAAACCGAGCGTAATATATACATATGCTTTTGTTTTAATCGCTTCTTTGAACACGGTGCTGAACACAATGCTGAAATTACGCAATGACATCTCCCCCTGTCCGCTCGATAAAAATTTCATGCAGGCTCGGTTCTTTTAATGAAATTCCATGCAGCTCGAACTTCTCTCCGAACTCCTGGATGAGCTGATATATTTTTTCGCTTCTTGGAATCCGTAGCTTATAGCGGTTGTTTTCCTCAGTAAAGTCGTATTGTTTAAGCATAAGGTAATCCTTTAAATCTGCTGCTGATGTTTCCAGTTCCAAGTAGCGGTAATCATAGGAACTCTTAACATTCGCTAATTCATCAGAAACAATCAGGTTGCCGTCCTTTAAAATACAGATTTGGCTGCAAAACGATTCAACCTGTTCCATTTGATGACTGCAGAAAATAATGGTTTTCTTTTTAGCGATCAACTCTTTTACAACGCTTTTCAACATATCTGCATTCACAGGGTCTAACCCGCTGAACGGTTCATCTAAAATGATAAAATTCGGATCATGTATAATAGCAGTAATTAATTGTACTTTTTGCTGGTTCCCCTTCGATAATTGTTCGGTACGCTTTTTAGCTGCATAAGAGATTTCAAGCTTCTCCAACCATTTTAGGGCCTCTCTTTTCGCTTCTTTTTTGCTCATACCTTCCAACATACCAAAGTAGATGATCTGATCTAAAACGTTCATTTTTGCATATAGTCCACGTTCCTCCGGTAAGTAACCAATTTTTAGATTTTTCTTGGAGAAAGGCTTTCCTTTCCATAAGATTTGTCCGCTGTCTTTAGGAATCAGTTCTAACATCATTCGAATGGTTGTTGTTTTTCCAGCGCCATTTCTACCTAGCATGCCGAGGATTTGCCCTTCTTCTAAGTGAATTGAAATATTGTTCACCGCTTTTTTACTGCCAAAACTTTTACTTAAATTTTGAATCTGAAATGTCATTATGCAACGCTCCTTCCTAACTGAACATCTTTACAATAGAAATTACGATGACTCCAATAACTACTCCCACAACAGCCCTTAAAATGTTTTTCATTCTTTTTGCCTCCTTATAGGTTTAATACGCAATGATTTTCTGCTCAAATGCTTTACTTATCGACTCAATATAATTCGGGACTTTAAAATAGGTCGTAATCCGGTAAAGAGCCTGATCGATTTCTTCGGCCGTCAATCCTCTTGTACGCTGAATAAATTCAAATGTATGGCCTACCGCTAAATCTTTTAGAATTTTTTTATCCAACTCTTTTAAAGAAACTTCAACTAAATGTGGTGTGTTACTTTTAAACGATTCCATTAGTAATAAAAATTCGTCCAGCCCTGTATTTTTTGTGACACTTGCCCAGCGCTCTTCATTCTTTAAGTGGTGGTAAATCTCACCCATTCTAGAATCTACAAGGAGCATGATATCTATTTCGGGACCCTCCACTTTCTTTAAGCTTTCAATGATCAGTGCGAAATGCTGGTTTGTTGTTTCAATCACCACAATATCAACGCACTGTTCTTTAATTAGTTTTAGTAATGTTTGATTGAATATAGGCGCTTGAATAGGATAAGTATCTACTTGCCAAGCAGGTCGCTTATCCCGAACCGCTATTTGTAATGTTTCAATAAACAATGTAGACATTGAAACAATCAGTACTTTCAAAATATCCCCCCTTCCTTGAAAATTGTTTAATTCAACTATAATTCCATACGACTTATTCATGTTTAAAGGCTCTTGAAAACGAATAAACCATTCATAACCGTTCTTTTTCCACATAAAAAAAACGCTCAGATAATCCTGAACGTTTACTTTGTAAGCCGTTGAATCTTCTCGCTTACGATCCAATATAAATGTAATAATCAAGCTGGGATGACTTCATAAAGCCGGCTTTTTCATATACGTGAAGGGCTGCCATATTTTCGACTTCCACATCGAGTAAAATGGTTTTGTCACCCGACCGAAGCGCATAGTCTTTCACCAAATTTAAAATTTGCGTGCCGATTCCTTGGCGCTGTCTGTTCGGGGATACCGCAAATGCCGTAATCCACTGTACTTCGCCTTCTTTACGGGTCGTCACGGTTCCAACAACTTCCCCGTCTATTTCAGCTGTCCACATAACTAGGCCTTCTGTCGTTGTATTAAATTCAATCAGTTCCAGCGATTCCTCACGAATATCACCAAACGCTTCGCTGAAAATCGAGACAAGTGCTTCCGTGTCCTTTTGCATGAACGGGCGTAAAGTAACAGGGCCTTCTTTTGCCAGAACTTCCGCCTGGGCTTCCAATGTGGCTTCGGAAAAGCTGTATAAATACCCGTTCTTTTGAAGAAATTCTTTACCATAATGCGAGCCTTCCATGATTAATGCAAGCTCCCCTTCACTTTCACGCATCATTAGTCCTTCTTTCAGCACGTTCAATATCGCTTTTCCGATTCCAAGTTGACGATACATCGGTGCAACGAGCATTGACCATTCATACGTATTTAACCCCATTAAATCGACTGCAGTACCTGCTCCGACAAGCAAATTCTTTTCATCATCATATACAAGAACATAAAATCCTCGCATTTCATAGCTTTTTGCTATCGGTAAATTCATGACTTGATTTAATAGTACGCCATCACAAACGGCCGCAGTTTTACATAATTGCTGTACTTCTTCATATGTTTCTTCATCTAAAGGAAACGACACTGTTATTGCCGATAAATTCATTCTTTCTACTCCAATTCTAACTACTATAATTTCTTTATTTTAGTAAAGCTATTGAAGTAACGCAATACTCACGCCTAAATCCGTTAAATTTCTCTTTTCTTAAATATTATTTTCATTAAAAATAAAACAAATTCATGATACAATTTTTCTAGTAAAGATGCATAATTTTAACTACTTATTACCCAATAATAAGGTATAATAATCCTATGCATGATTATTTTTTTCAAATAAAAATTCATCTTAAATGACTAAACGAGGTTATTTAATTATAATTGCAATAATGAATCAATTAATTAAGGAGACTTAACTTATGACAAAAGAACAAATCTATTCTACTAGTACTGAGCCGCTACTAGATACCCCTTTCCCTTCTTTTGTACTTTTACCTAATGGTACACTCGTTCATGGAAATCTCCATCATTTAGACTATCCGACAAAAGAGACAAAAGAACTAATCGGGAATTCCATACATGACACGCTATTCTCAGAAGTAGGTGATGATGTTATTGAATCCATTTTAACAAGTTCGGCAGCGTTATGTTTACACAACATTCCTCTTTCGCTAAAAGGGCAATCTCCCACAACATGCACCCTTTATACGAAGCCGACAGTCTTTGCGAAAGAGCAGGCAATTTCTGTTCTTTGTATTCCAAATGATGAAGTTCGTTTGATGGATGAAGAACAGCAGCATTTAGTCGACCTTAAAAATGGGATTCACCAATCATTCATGACTGTTACACTTGACCAGGACGGCTTTATTACTCAAACAAACCAGTCATTTTTAACAACAAGCCGCTGGACACCGAAACGGGTTATCGGTAAAACATTGTGGCAATTGTTCCCGCAAAATCCTGAATCGGAAAAGCTTGTGCTGGAGATTTGGAAAACGTTGCAAAACGGACAAATATGGCAAGGTGAAGTTGAGAAATTGACAAAGGATGAGCAGCTTTACTGGGTACATTTAACAGCCATACCAATGTTGGGTCAAACATCTGAAAAAAACGAGTATTTGCTAATTGAGCGTAATATTACAAACGAAAAAAATATCCAGTTCCAACTGGAAAAAATCGCCTATATCGATACAGAAACCGGAATGATGAATGTCCACCGTCTCGAACAAATTATCGGGGAAATGATTGAAGAAGAGCGCCATTTTTCATTCGTTTACTTAAGTATCGATAAGTTTTATACAATTAAGGATTTACATGATGGCGTAGCCGAAAAGTCCCTTATCTTAGAATTTACGAAGCGCATGAAAATGTATTTCCAGGATAGTACGATGGCTCGTATTAATGAAAGTGAATTTGTCGTGATTACACCATTACCAGAATGGTTTACACAAGGTTTTCTTAATTATTTACAGCAAAATCCAATATACAACGGTAACGTAGCAGTACCACTTTCATTAAGCGGCGGGATTACACGCTTCCCGGAAGATCAAATAACATTCTCCCAATTGATGAAGGCATCTTTGGCTACGATCGCTTCTGTACGGAGCGCGGGCGGTGACAGCATCGTTTCCTTATCAAAATCTTCGCATGCTGCATTAAACCGCAGATCGATTGTCGAAAAACGATTACTGCTTGCATTAGATCAGAAAAACCTGCATGTTCTCTACCAGCCTCAACTTGATTTAAGAAGCGGTAAAATTACTGCTGTCGAGGCATTAGTCCGTTGGGATGATGAAGAAATCGGCACTGTTTCGCCTGATGAACTGATCCCTATCGCGGAAGAGACAGGTCTCATTAATAATATCGGTTCGTTTATGCTTGATAAAGCATGTGAACAAGCGGTCCTATGGAAAAATGCGGGCCATCCGATCAAAGTGAGTATCAACTCTTCTGTACGCGAGTTCCGTGATAAAAATATGGCCAAGTCCATTTTGGAAACACTTGAACGTACTGGATGCCCGGCGAATTTACTGCAAATCGAAATTACCGAAAAGTTTGCATTGGAAGCTGAAGCTGAAACAGGCATTATTAAGCAAATGCGGACACTTGAAAATGAAGGCATCGTCTTTGCGCTAGACGACTTCGGTACAGGTTACGGTTCGTTCCGCTACATGCAGCTTCTGCCGATTTCGATTTTAAAAATCGACCAGACATTTATCCGCTCGCTGAAATCGGAAAAAAACCAGCAGCTCGTAAACGGTATGGTACAGCTAGGAAAATCAATGAATCTTACGGTCGTTGCAGAAGGTGTGGAAACAGAAGAACAAATGCAGTTCCTGACAAGCATCGGCTGCGAGGTCATCCAAGGTTACTACGTAAGCAAACCAAGCTCTACAGAAGAAATTTCATCATTATTAGGATAAATAAAAGCTCGTAAGGCAACTGTATATTCAGTGCTTTACGAGCTTCTCTTTTTTACTTTTGTAAAAGATTGAATCGAAGTTCTCCCTTTTCTCATTAAGCGCAGGATAATCTGCATCATGACTTCCGCAAATACAAGTCCCATCGCAATTGCGCCCGAAATCATAAATGCCCGGATTCCATTTTCCAGCCCTGCAATATAGTCAAGCTCCATCACATTGCGCATCGTACTGTATGCAATGCCTCCCGGTACGAGCGGAATTATTCCGGAAACACTAAATATGATCATCGGCATCCTAAATTTACGCGCAAAGAAATATGCTACTAATGAAACGACAAATGCCCCAAGAAAGGATGCGCGAACATCATCCAGTCCGCCTTCGAACAGAACATAATATACCGCCCACCCGACAGCGCCGACGAAACCACATGCCGGAATTGTTTTAATTGGGGCATTAAAAATAACACCAAAACAGGCGGTCGCAATAAAACTGATAAAGATTTGAACTAACACATGCTCCACCAACGAACGCTCCCTTCCAATCGATCATACCTTGGAATGATCACACTCCGAATTGATCCAAAAATTTATAGCGAAAGCACAAGTGCAATACCTGAACCGATCGCAAACGCCGTTAAAAAGGCTTCGGCACCTTTTGCCATCCCAGCCGTGAAATGTCCCGCCATTAAATCGCGGACTGCATTCGTAATGAGCAGACCCGGCACGAGAGGCATGACCGAACCGATAATAATTTTGTCTATTTCCGTACCGACATTAAAATGTACTGCGATATATGCAACAGCACCTACCCCTACCGATGCTAAAAACTCGGAGAAAAATTTAACACGTGTCATATTATGAAGAATCGTCACAATATACAGGCCGACACCACCTGCAACAAAGGCTGCCGGGATATCCGAAATCGTCCCTTTAAACAGCAGTAAAAAGGCACTACTCGCTAAACATGCCGCCAAAACTTGAACAAAAATCGGGAGGAAATAATTTGTTTTTTCTATCTTCTTTAACTCGTCATACGCCTGCTCTAATGTTATCATTTGAGATGTAAGCTTACGTGAAACATTGTTTACAAGCACAATTCGATGTAAATCCGTAATTCGTGTTGGAATCGATGTAATTTGTGTAGGCTGCGTTTTACCTAGAGAGAAAATAATACCTGTCGGCGTCACATAGCTTTGTGCATTCATCATATTTTGAGAACGGGCCATTCTGAGCATTGTATCTTCCACTCGATACGTTTCAGCACCGCTTTCAATCATAATACGACCTGCAAGCAAAAAGCAGTCGAGCGCCAGTTCCGTATTTTCAGCATTCATTCAAGGGACCCCCTTCCACTTCTTAGCTCATATTACTTGAAGCAATCGGAAAATAACAGTCTTTTTTCGTACAATTTATGCTGACAGAACAGTGTATTTCCTTAAAATTCACAATGACTTTCATTCTGGAAACAGATAATAGATTATCCCAATTAGAAAGGAACCCGGTACATCATGACAAACCCTTACAGAAAACGGCGTGGTCCTTGGATTGACTTACTTCTTATTGGCGCGATCGGTGTTTTAGGTGCCATTATCGTGTTTTTAACTTTTATAAGCGATGACCCGATTTTCCGGCAAACCGATAAAACATCCGCTAAAGAACATACGATCACAGAGGAAGCATCAAAATTCCCTGGAATAAAAATTGTCACTGACCAGTCAGATGACAAGAAAATGCCCTATACCGTTCAATATCCACTAACGGATTATGAAGCTTTTAATAGCGCGGTAACGACATATATAGAAAAATCAAAGCAATATTACATAAGCATGATGCGCCTGCAGCAGGACTCAAAGAAGTTAACAGGCGACCTTACGATAACTGTTGAAACATTCGAGCATGATCATTATTACTCCTTTGTTTTAACGAATAATACGGTTTTAACTACCGAAGAGAAGCAAACAATGATTGAAACATTTCTCATTGATTATGAAACAGGCGATTTGTTTGATATTCGCGACCTTTTAAATGAGGATTTAGAAAGCCTGAAAACTTTTGCTGCTCATATCCAATCGGAAATGCTTAAAAGTCCAGCTTATAAAGAGTATGTATTAGAAAAGGAGCTCGCATTCGCTACCGAGCCAAAATGGCGTTTATTTAAACGTTTTGCATTGAAAGATGAATCCCTTTTCATTTACTTTAATGAAGGTGAAGTGGCAAAACCGGAAGCAGATGTACCGGTAGTTGAAATTCCTTTATCATTCATCAACCCGCTTTTAGCATCTGATTTCCAAATAGCGATGCAATCCGAAAATACGATTATTCCTATTGATAAGGAATCATCAAAAAAACGGATTGCCCTTACATTTGATGACGGTCCACACCCGGAAGTAACGAAACAAATTTTAGCGCTTCTGGAAAAATACAATGCCAAGGCTACATTCTTTATGCTTGGAAGCCGGGCGCAATATTATCCGGGCTTAGTACGTGAAGTGCTGGATAGTGGGCATGAACTCGG
Organism: Solibacillus sp. FSL W7-1324; assembly: GCF_038008025.1. Lineage (NCBI taxonomy): Bacteria > Bacillati > Bacillota > Bacilli > Caryophanales > Caryophanaceae > Solibacillus > Solibacillus sp. FSL W7-1324. The sequence continues at coordinate 365,922 of NZ_JBBOYH010000001.1, read as the reverse complement.
TAATCATACGTGGTCACACCCTGTTTTAACGAAAATGACTCCAGCTGAAATTGAAAAGGAGTACAATTCTACCGAGGAAGCAATTATCCATGCGACGGGTGAAAATTCAACTGTTTTCCGTCCTCCTTATGGGGCGATTAATGATGATGTGCGAAACACGATTCCATGTAAATCGGTCAACTGGACGATTGATACACTTGACTGGAAATACCGCGATTCAGAAAAGCTGTTCCCGATGGTGAAAGAGGCATTGCATAATAACGCGATTGTGTTAATGCATGATATCCACCAATCTACAGCAGATGGACTGGAGCCTGTCCTTGCCTACTTACAAAAGGAAGGCTATGAATTTTTAACCGTTTCTGAAATTTTGCCGTATCATTAAAAGTGACTTAAAAAGAGTGACGATATATAATCGCCACTCTTTTTTGCATAAGCTTGAACTTATTCCTCAATTAAGAGTAATTAATCCTCACTTTTATTGGGTTAATCCTCAAATTCTTACACTTAATCCCCAATTGAGATCAATTAATCCTCACTTAAATGCTTTAACCGCTACCCCCTGCTGTTCCAGTTCCAGACGTGCGCGTTTTGCAAATTGCACGGCATGTTCACCGTCTCCATGTACACAAATACTATGAGCCTGCAATGCCACTTTCGTATGATGAACAGAGGTAACGGTCCCCTCCTTCACCATTTCAATAATTTGAGCAATCGCTTTTGCCTCATCTGTAATGAGCGCATTTTTCATAGAGCGGGATGTTAATGTACCATCCGCCTGATATGTACGATCCGCAAATACTTCATGGATTGTTTGTAAGCCGTATTTTTCACCGGCAGCCGTTAACTGACTTGATGCCAAACCATATAAAAGAAGTTCCGGTGATACATCATGAACAGCCTTTGCGATAGCATCGGCAAGCTCCTCATTTACCGCCGCCATATTATAAAGCGCTCCATGCGGTTTCACATGTTGCATCTTCGCGCCTTTTGCCGTCAAAAAACCTTGTAGTGCACCAATTTGATAAACAACCAGATCATATGCTTCCTGCCATGAGATTTTCATTTCTCTTCTCCCGAAACCGTTTAAATCCGGTAGTCCTGGATGCGCACCGATTTGTACATTATTCTTAATCGCAAGCTCTACCGTTTCACGCATGACAGACGGATCTCCTGCATGAAATCCGCAGGCAATATTGGCGGACGTAATATAACGAAGAATCTCCTCTTGCTCCCCCAGCCTATAGCGTCCAAAGCTTTCTCCCAAATCACAATTAATATCTACTTGAAACATAATGTCTCCCCCAACTTTGGAATTATCTGAATGTTATGCTATTATCATGCCATACATAAGGATTCATTCCAATAATGAGGTGACATTTCAATGCCGGCACTGCAATTTAAACAACTTAGCGACCAAGCACTGTTCGTTCAGTTCAGTTCGACGATTAATGAACAAACCCACCAGCAAATCCAGCAGGCAATTGCGATTTTACAGGAGCATCCATTCCCGGGACTAATGGAAATTGTGCCAAGCTATACAAACTTCTGTGTGTATTACGACCCGTTTACAGTGCGGAAATCTTTGCACCAGGAGCATAATACAACGAGCGCCGAAAAAGTTCAGCATTATATTAAGAGTCTGCTTGAGCATCAACATCAGGAAGCTCCCCATGAAAGCCGGTTAATTGAGATTTCCGTACTTTACGGGGGTGAATATGGACCCGATTTAAACGAGGTTGCGGACATCAACGGCCTAACACCTGAAGAAGTCATTGCAATCCATACATCTCAGGAATATCTTGTCCACATGCTCGGCTTTGCACCAGGTTTTCCGTTTTTAGGCGGGATGGACAAAAGAATCGCTACACCGCGCCGGGCTATACCAAGACTTGAAATTATGGCTGGTTCAGTCGGTATCGCAGGTGAGCAGACAGGCATTTACCCGCTCTCAACACCAGGAGGCTGGCAAATAATCGGTCGTACGACGACACCATTATTTTTACCGGAACAAAATCCGCCGTCACTACTGCGAGCAGGTGACCGTATACGCTTTGTCGCTATTAAGGAGGGACCTTCATGCTAAAAGTAATCAAACCCGGATTGTTCAGCACTGTTCAAGATGCAGGGCGTACGGGATATCAGCAATACGGTGTTATTGTAAGTGGTGTCATGGATGCAGTCGCTTTTCGTATCGGAAATGTCCTACTGAAACAGTACAATAAAGCAGCAATTGAAATGACATTAATTGGCGGCACATTCGAATTTCTGAAAACGACTGCAATTGTATTGGCGGGCGGAAAAATGCACGCAACAGTTAACGATAACCCGGTCCCGATGTATAAAGTAATCCCCATCAGAAGAGGTGATGTATTAAAATGCGGTGCCATTGAAAACGGCGCAAGAAGCTATTTATGTATTGCGGGCGGCTTTTCTGTTGAGGAAATACTCGGCAGTTGCAGTACTTATATAAAAGCAAGCTTTGGTGGTTTTCTTGGACGAACGCTTCAAGTGAATGATTTGATTTCTTATGAAGAATCGTTCAATCCGTATCATACATATCAAGTAAACACAGATCAGTTTTATGAACGAAAGCACATCCGCCTATTAAAAGGGACCGAATGGCATGAATTCAGCCCTAAAATGCAGCAGCGCTTCATCGAACAGCACTATACAATTTCGCTTGAAGCCGATCGAATGGGTTACCGGCTGGAAGGACAAAATGTAATTTCATTGGAAAAACCATTTAATTTGCTTTCTGAAGCCGTTACAATTGGGACAATTCAGCTCCCTCCAAGCGGACAGCCTATTTTACTGATGGCAGATCGACAAACAACAGGCGGCTATCCAAAAATCGCTCAAATTATTTCGGCCGATTTACATAAAGTTGCACAGCTTAGACCGAAACAACCACTCCATTTTGAACTGGTTACACTCGAACAGGCAGAACAAGCGTATTTTCAGCTCGAACAACAGCTGAGATTATTGGAAACCCTTTTGAATAACTAACTATTTCTCAAAAATTCACGTGTATAATCGCTATCTTCTATAAGACTTTTGTAACTTTTTTTCATTTTATGTTTTAAAGTGTTGAATAAAGGTTATAAAACACTATCGCGAAATAGTTACAATAAAAAATAGGAGATGAAAATTATGAGTTTTCTTTGGTTTTTAATTATTGGTGGAGTTATCGGTTGGCTTGCAGGAGTTATTTTAGGTAAAGATATCCCAGGCGGAATTATTGGTAATATTATTGCAGGTATTATTGGTGCATGGATTGGTGGTATGCTTCTAGGAAGTTGGGGACCTAAAGTTTCTGATTTCTATATCTTCCCTGCTCTAATAGGTGCGATTATACTTGTATTCATTGTAAGCTTTATCATGAAATCAATGCGTAGAGCTTCATAACAATTATTGAAGCAGCTTAAAGCGGTCCTTCCCAAATTTGGGAGGACCGCTTTTTGCATTCATGAATTTCTGACCACAGTATAGTAACTGTAACTTTTTTGTAACCCTTTCTCCAAAACCATTTCCTATTATTAAGAGGCGATATTATATCCAATAAACCGCTGAATGGAGAGAATTTAAGATGAAAAACTTAACAATTTTAATAATGGCCCTTGTTTTTATAGGGAGCCTTTTTGTCATGAACAATGAAAATGCTCAAGCCGCTGATTTTGAAAAAGCTTTTGCAAAGAAAACAATACTTGTAAAATCTGCACCAGGCGAATCCTATAAAACGCTCGGTAAACTTAAAGCGAAAACTTCTGTAAAAGTATACGGCGGTGTTCCAATCGGTACGGATCAGGAAGACGCATCATCAGCTGATCAGTATGGATGGTCAAAAATTAAGTACAATGGCAAATATGCATATGTTCCAACACATGAGCTAAAATTTGAACATCCATCTGCTTGGGCGCCGGGTGTAAAAGCAAAGGCCATCGCCGAAATCAAGGAACAATTCGTTTCGAAAAATGATAAAATCCGTTTAGTGTATGATAGAAATTCTTATTATGAACTGTTTATTCAAAAGGATGGCAAAGGCGAGTATCAATATTTAGTCTATATCAATTGTAAAACCGGTTGGTGGCACGGGTGATTTGTATTCGGTCCTGGCCCGCTTCATGGTAATAAACGGTGTTCCCTCTTGAAAGGAACTTATATTAGAAGAAATTTTGGTTTTTTAGTCAATGCCGACTCGATATTAGAACATCAGAAAGCGATATTAGACAACCGGGGACACTTATTAGAAGAAGCGCGGGATATATTAGAAAATCGAAAATTTATTAGAACAAATAAAAATATATTAGAACATTTAAAGATTTATTAGAACTTTCAGCCGCCCAGCACCAGCTTTTTCCAAATACGTAAAAGGACCAAACAATACTGATGTTTGGTCCTTAAATCCATTCTATAATTCCTGTCTTAACGCCTGCATAACTTCAATTTTCGTTGCTTTACGTGCGGGGCGTAAACCTGAAATCATTGCCACACCAATACTGATCGCTGCTGCAATCACTACAAGCTGCCAAGGAATTGCTGAAAATTGAACATTATTGAATCCATCTTCGCCAGTTGCTGCCTTTAAAATAATCGGCAATAGCGCATTCGATGCAAAGCTTACAACATATGAAATTGCAATTGCAAGAACAGTTCCAATAACCCCGATAAACGTACTTTCCATTAAAAACAGTCGTTGAATCAGTTTCGGGCTGGCACCAATCGCTTTTAATACACCGATCTCACGCGTACGTTCTGTTACCGCCATTGTCATCGTATTGAAAATGCCGATCGATGCAATCAGTACAGCGATTGTTCCTACAAAAACAAGTCCGGCTTTCAATACTAGGAAGAAGACATTCAACTCATCCAACTGTTCGGTAACGGAATACACACCGTAGCCTTTTCCGCGTAATTCTTCTAAAATCGGCTTCACATATTCCAAGCTCTCCGCATAAATATCGAAGCGCTCTGAAAACAGTTCAAATTCACTGGCTACCTCTAGATCGGCAATTGCTTGGCTATACATATTTTCAATCACTTCACGTTGCTCATCCATCATATAAATTCTGTTTTCAATTGCCCACTCGTAAGCCGGCTCAGGCATAACACCAACAATCGTATATGTCTTACGATCTGACAGTACATCTGGTTGTTCATGGGTACTTAAAGCAATTTCCACTTCCTTGCCGATAAGCGAATCCTTATAGCCTTCTTCAGCACCATCGTAATAAGTGCCTTCTGCTTCTGCTGCCTTTGATTTTTCCTCAACTAATTTGCGGTCCGCTTCATTCAATAATGTTTGGCCGAAATGATAGCCGACAATAATTTCATTTTCATTTTCGGGGTATTTCCCTTCAGATAACGGTTTCGATACCGCTGCATAATCAGTAAAGTCTACTAAACGCAGTGATGTAGACGTGTCACGGTCTTCCATATAGCCTGCTACATTCGCATCCACACTTGTCGTTTTTAATACCGTCTGGACATTTTCTACCCCTTCGATATCTGCTACTTCCTCTTCAGTAAACAACGCTTGGCTGCCAAGCACTTCAATTTTAGTCACCGTTTCACTCGATAGAATCTCATCTTCAATTGAATCCTGTAAGCCAAAGCCGATCGAAGCAAGTACGATTAAAAATGCACAGCCCATCGTTGCGGCAAGTACCGTCATAAATACACGCAGCTTATTTTTCTTAATATGCTGCATCACAAAATTTACCTGATCTTTAAAAAGCATTGCGTTCACCTTCTTTCACCAATTGACCATCGTGCATGCGATAGCGCTTGTCCGCAATCATCGCAACTTCCTCATCATGCGTAATAATAATGAATGTCAGATCCAATTCGCGGTTCAGCTGCTGGATCAGCATTAAAATATCCTGCTCTGTTTCTGAATCGAGGCTCCCTGTCGGCTCATCCGCCAACAATATCGGTGCATTCGTCACAAGGGCACGTGCAATACTAACGCGCTGTTGTTGTCCGCCTGATAATTCATTCGGATAATGGTCCGTCACTTCAGTTAACCCGACCTTTTTCATAATCACTTCAACCCGTTTTCTGCGCTCCGATACATTCATCCCTTGCAGCTTTAACGGTAGTTCAATATTTTCAAATGCCGTCAAGCTTGGCATGAGCTGAAAGTTTTGAAAAATAAACCCGAAGTTTTCTAAACGGAATTTTGCACTCTGAACTTCATTAAATGCTGCAATTTCCTGTGCATTTACTACAATCGAACCGTGTTCCGGCTTCATAAAACCCGCCAAAATCTGAAGCAGTGTCGATTTACCTGATCCACTTTTCCCGACGACTGCCACGATTTCCCCCTTCTTAACATCAAATGATACATCTCTCAGTACCGGAACCTGTCTTTCCTTTCCGCGTTTACCGATGGAAAATGTATGTTGTAAATTCGTTACTTTAATCATCATCGTTCACTCCTTTTCACTTAACTTCATTGTAAAGGGCAAATCTTAATATTTAGAAAGGCTAAATATGAAGAAATTCTTAAGAAATCCTGAATACCCCCCCTTTATGTGAACATGAAAAAACCACAAGCACCATTCCACCTGTGCTTGTGGTTGAATCTTTATTAGAAACCTATCACCTGTTGCTTTTCAAATGTTTTCCCGTTGAAGCTCGTCACTTTCGAACGAGATACGGTAAACAGCTCATCATCAATATAAAGAAGACGCTGTACAACATTATACGCATCTTCATATTGTTCATCTGGACGTGCCTTTTCGATCATGTCCGCCGCAAGTTCGATTCCTTTAGGCGTTACTTTGTAAATATAAGCACCTGTTCCTTCGTATTTCAGCTGGTCTTCCTCATCTGTTGGCGAATAAATCGTAACCGGGAAGCCGTAATAGTTTTGCCGTGAATCTCTGAATAAAGCTTTATGGTCATACTGTACAGGAGAATAAGTTCCACGACCCCCGATTACAACCGCCTGCTGTTCTTTCGGGTTATTGAAATCCGTCACATCAAACAGGCTCAATTTCATGCCTTTTGTATAGACAACCGGCTCTTTTATCCCTTCCTCCATCCGCACTTCCGTATCGTAGCCAATACCTAACAAGTGATTTTCGCCAATTGGATGCAAGTAATTACTGAAGCCAGGAATTTTCAGCTCTCCCAATACTTTCGGCGCTGTCGGATTTTTCGTATCAATGACAAAGAGCGGATCCGTTTCTTTAAATGTTACTAAATACGCTTTGTCTCCCATAAAACGAGCGGAGTAAATGCGTTCCCCTTTCGCCAGATCATTGACCGCACCTACTTGTTTTAAGTTTTCATCCAAAATGAAGAGGTGGTTTTTCGAATTGGCCGTTGTTCCCCATGCACTGCCTTCTGTAGTAGCGATACGAACATACCCGTCGTGTTCATCCATTGAAAATTGATTCAAAACAGAACCAGACACTTTACCTTGCGCTGTCATTTTTACCGCTGTTTTATCAACTGAAATTTTATAAATTGTCGTTTCATCGTTTTGATTTACCGGCATTGTACTGGATACCGTGTCTTCAAGAGACGTGCGCTCCATTAATGGCCAGAAACGAGTATGATTCATCGAAGCAATATAGATGGCGTTTTCCGACATATACATTTGCCCGCTGTTCCCTAGGAAGCTCTCTGTTTTCCATGCGTTCGACTTTACATTGCTCACATCGATTGCTGATACGATTAAATAATTCGGTTCATTGCTTTCAGGCAGCATACGAATTTTATCGACCTGCATAACAGTTTCCTTCTCCCCGTCATAAGTAGATGGACGGAGCTCTACATCCGGTGTTTCCTGCAGCAGCCAGTAGTTCGGCATACGACTTGATACAACGTACAAATAGTTGCCTGCTTTACGAATACTCGTAATATCCCCATCATGCCCCACTTCGCGCACTAATGTAGGATTTTTTGCGTCTTTCACATCATAAAAGGCAATTTTTGTTACGGATTTCCCGTCATAATGCGGCTCTCTTTGTGTTTCCACATACTTTGTGTACCCGACTATTAATGTTTGATCATGCAGCATTAAATGGGTTGGATATATATCTTTGCCGATCGTTAAACGCTTTACTGCCTGCAAAGTTTTAGCATCAACAATGACTACTTTATTGTCGACAATCGTATAAATTGATTGGCCGTCCGTTATTGTAATATCGCCTTCTTCAATGCCCTCAACCTGATTGTTTGTAGTAGAATAACTCGGTCCGCTACTGCCCGAATCCTTGTTTTCCATCGACATCGCCGATTCCTCTTTTGCCATATCATTAGAGCGACTCGATACCGCATTATCTTGTGCTATAAACGCCCTAAAATAATCTTTCAAATCTTCCGTTGTAGTAAGTTTTTCCACTTTCCTTACAACTTCAAGTGCAACCGACTGTTCCTGCTGGGACTTTCCTTTCTTCGCGTATGCAGTTTGCTTAATTTGGAGCATATATTTCCCTAAGCTAAGTCCATCGACAGATAAAGTAGACCCTTCTTTATCAACCGAAAATTTCACTTTAGCGTTTTTACCGTTTTCATCGACAACTAGAATGGACCCATCTGTTAAACTTTTTTCCGTAACTGGCTGCTTTAACGTAATGGAATACGTTTCCCCTTCGAATAAAATACCTGTCGCCTGCACTTCCGTATTTTTAGCGATCATAAAATAACCGAGCGCTAAAACCGCAACGAGTGAAGCGACAAGCCCAATCCCAAAAAGTTTGCCGTTTTTCATGTAAACCCCTCCTTTTCCATACTTTGTATTGAATTAGACTGAGGTAGAGTGCAAAAGTTACAGAATTTTATAAATTTTAAAGACAAAAAATTTCCCCACAATAACTCATAACTTTATTCCTAACCGTTCACATTATCGTAATATTTTCAACCAACTTATTACTTTACAGGTAAATTACTAATATTATAGAATACTAAAAGCAAAGTACTTTAATTAGAGTACCCGAAATAAAGTTTATATAAGAGAGGAAACAATACGTGAAATTTAAACAGTTTTTAAAATCACGAGGAGCAATTGCTTCTATTTTTATGGGAATATTTTATGCGGTAGCGATGCTCGGGATCTTTTTACCTGGATATACTGCAATACCCGGCAATATGGATGAATTAAAAATAGCCATTGTAAATGACGACAAAGGCGAAGCTGGCAGTCAAATTGCCGGTCAGTTAGGCGAAAGTTTACCATTTAAGACAATTGAGACAGATATAACAAATAAACAAGCTCTGAAAGATTTAGAGCATAATGAACTTGCATTAGTTATTCATATCCCTGAAAACTTTTCGGCGGATGCACAGAGCGGTAAAGGAACTAACATTGATTTCACAGTAAATGAAGCATCATCAACAATGGTTTCATCTTCTATGTCATCTGTAGTTACTCAAATTAATAACGAATTAAGTGCAAACTTCTCACAGCAAACAGCTCAAGGAATTTTAATGAACTTTAACCTCCCGGAAGAACAGGCAGCTGAATTGGCTGCACAAATCGAAAACAGCTACACTGGAAACTATGTCATTATGAATGATGTGCCAACGGGTATGCATAACAGTATGCTGCCAATGTTTTTAACAATGGCTTGTTATGTAGGTGCGATGATTGCAGGAATGCAGTTAGTCGGTTCGTTTAAAGCGAGCCGTGGTAAAGCGAGCAAAATACGATTATTTATGTATGTACAATTGACTGCATTAATGATTGCGGTACTTTCAACTATTGCTTCATTAACTGTTGCCTTTTCAATTGCAGATGTCGACATGGCAGTATTGTTGCCTGTAGCAGGTCAGCAGATTTTATTGTATATGGCTGCATTTAATGTTTGCGCAATTCCCATCTTTATCCTTGGTGAAGGTGGTATGATTCTTAACATTCCGATTCTGCTTATGCAAACATTGGCAAACGGTGCAACAATTCCACGTGATATGATGTACGCACCATATGAATGGTTCAGCTATATTACACCGATGTACCATTCGGTTCAATCGTATTTAGCGATTATGTTCGGTTCAGTCAGCCCTGCCCCGTATCTATGGGGATTGGCTGCAGTAGGTGCCGGAGCAATGCTTATAAATGTCCTTATTGTTTGGATTTTCCACAAGCCTCTGCCAGTTGACGCACCGGCTGAACAACCATCTACTGTAAATAAAGCGGATGAAGTTATCGCATAACTTTGTTAAACTAAGAAAAAATACAACTCGTGCTATCTTCAGGCACGAGTTGTATTTATGTAAGTGAAAATTAACATGTATAAAGTATAGGAGAATACTATGTCCATCCAAATTTATATATTGAGCAAGTTAGCGAAAGAAAGCAGTTATCCATACAAACTAAAAAAAGAGCTGTCAGAACCGATTCCTTTTGATAAATTGGCGAACCTGACGGAAAGCAAGCTCTATTATCATTTCGAGTCTTTGACAAAACAAGGACTTATCGAGCCTACTGAGATTATTAAAGAAGAGAACCGACCGGATAAGCAAGTTTACGCCATTACAGAACAGGGTCTCGCCTTGCTTCCAAATAAAATTTACCAGCTTTTCGAAAAAGCCGATTCTCTATCAGATACAATTGTAGGTTTAATGTATCTGGAATTTGTTGATCGAGCAAAAATTATTATGATTCTTGAAGAGAAACTAAGAAAGCTTGAAAAGAAAAGGGATCATATTAAAAGCCTAAATATGCAGGTTAAGCTTGAAGGTCCCAAAAAAGAAAGTGGCGATTTTTTAACCGGCTATTTTATAAGTCGTATAGAAAATGAAGGTGAATGGATTACTTCATTAATTGAAAAATTACGGAATCAATCTATTTAAAAAAGCCTCGCGTCTAGATGAATTTAATCATCTAATTGCGAAGCTTTTTTGTATATTGACATAGAACTCACCAATCAATTTTTAAAGAAAAGTTTTAAAATCGGTGTTGTAATCTCTTCAAATGACAAGGAATTCTTCCCACGCCTGTTATACCACTTTCGAACGGTTTCAACTACCGCGACCGATACAGATTTCCCGTCAATTAAATGATAGTATTGCTCATAACCTTTTTTTAAATGTTCCCAGCGAAAATCATTACCGGATATCACATATTCGGAAACATCGATGATTTTGGCTCTCCCGTTTTGCAGCAGTACATTTTTCAAATGAATATCACGCGGGTTCAGTCCCTTGCTGCGCGCATACTCCCTTGCTTCGTCTACATCCTGAATTACCTGTTCCGGAATATGGATGCCTTCAAGAATGCAGTCAAAGAGGGTTTTTCCTTCCTCGTAACTTAATATGAGGCAATTGCCGTTTGAACCGTAGCATGTTGAAAAGAAAGGGGAATCCCCTAACTGCCGGTAAACACTCTCTTCCGTCCTTACTTTGGCTGCTTTGTCTTTCGCATATAGTTTGAATGCATACGAAGGGGCATTTTCGGACCGAAAAACCGCCGCATCCGTCCCAATCCCTACACATTTCATATCTTCTGCATTTCCAATAATCGTTACGGGCTCATTATTCGAATTGGATAAAACATTTATTTTAGAAAGAGAATCCATTACACTTTCGAAGTCCTTTACCATATCATTTCTCCCTTCATCAGCGTTAAAGAAAACTACATTATCAATTACTTTTAAAGGGATTCTATAAAGCTCATAATAAAATTCGTTTTTTTCTATTAACTATATGTTGTATATAATGAGTTTAACATTGAAATCGCAAGTTCATGTAATCTCCCGCTTTATCCAATATGTAAAAAGCCCTTCACACCATTATGTGAAGGACCTTCCCTATTTATTAACTACGCCATCATTATTTTTACATTTTATTGTACAGGGGAAAGTTCACTTTCTGTTACCCACTTATGATGCGTTACTTCCTCACCTGTTTCTGTATCATTATAGCTCACCATATACACGGTTGTTTGCTCAGCCGAATCGATTGTAGCTGTCGCGCCATCCATCCCTTCCATATGGTCCGCATTTAAAATAACCTCTTCACCCGTAGTGAATGGTTTTTCCCCGGCATTTTCAAGTTCTTCATGGATGACCCATTTATGATGTTCAACCGGCTCACCGCCCGTTGTTGGGGTATACGTAACCATATATACAGTTGTATCAAAGGCACCGGTAATCGTTGTTGTTGCACCGTCCATGCCACCCATATGATCTGCGTTAATCACCGCTTCACTGCCTACTGGATATGTAGGGTTTTTCGCCTCGGCCAATCCTTCTGGTACTTCACCTGAACTTGAGTGGTCCATTTGGGCGTGATCCATTTGCGAATGGTCCATTTCTCCCTTTGATTTTGACTCTTCATCATTTCCACCACAAGCCGCTAAAAAGAACGCCGTGCATAAAACCAGCGCACCTTGTACTAAACTTTTTCTATTCATCGCTTCATTGCTCCCTTTTTTCAATTTTATCCCCAACTTATTATACCCCTATAAGGTATAATATAACCTTACATTTTTTTAGGAATTCTTTATGTAAGTTTACCGGACAGAATTAAGGGAAATTTAATGGGGACAAACTGTAATGAGGAGGAATAGGCTATGTCACATGAGCAACATCAACAATTGCTGCAAACTTTACATGAATGTATGGCAGCATGCAACCACTGTTTTGACGCCTGCTTAAAAGAGGATCATGTTCAGATGATGACGGAATGTATCCGTTTGGACAGAGAATGCGCAGACATTTGTAACTACTTGGAACAGGCGATTACTAGAGGTACACCGTTTCTTTCTGAGCTGGCTGCCGTTTGCGCTAAAATTTGTGAGGCATGCGGAAATGAATGCAAAAAGCACGATCACGACCACTGCCAAAAATGTGCGGAAGCGTGCTTTAAGTGTGCAGAAGCATGTAAACAAGTTGCCTAAACATACAAAAAGTTGCTCCCGGTTCATTTACCGAAGGAGCAACTTTATATGATTAAATACTAATTTCCGCTGAACACTTTTCACAAATAAATTTGCCTTCCAGATTTAGATAGGCTTTGATTTCCGTAAACCCTTTTCGCTTCGGGTAACGCATTTGAACAAAAACTTTTTCATCTTCTTTAATTTCATTATTACATTTCATACATTTAGGAATGATTAGGGCCACTCGATCCCCTCCAGCAATTTATACTTCAGTTACACTTATTCCACCTTAGGATTAGAATATCCTGCCTGTTATTTCTTTCGAACAGGAAGCCAAATTTCACTGTAAGCATACCCTTCTTTATTTTCATCCATTTTAGTAAATAAAAATGTAGGTGCTTGAATAATTTCATAATCGGAAGAAGGAAGCCATTCCGAATATGTTTTGGCCATTGTTTCCTGTAACGTGGCAGGAAACGGTCCTTCATTAGGAAATACCGCCCACGTACATGCTTCCACAGGCACTTTGTCTAATTGATCACTTACCTCCGTTTCGGTCGTTAATACACCGATCAAATGCGTTAACTCCCCTTCTTCTTTCAGGAAATTTTCATCAGCATGATAAGAGGCATTCACAATTTCACAAGGCTCCATATTTTGCAGTGTGCGCATTTCTTTTCTTTGTTCTTCCGTTATACTTTGAGCCAGCTTTACGATTTCCTGATTTACCCCTTCAAACTGCATCGGCACACGTTTACTAACCCCTGCTAAATTAAACGCTTGTTTATCTTCAATTCTCCATTCCATCGAAATTCCTCCTTTTACTGTAATAACGAATGTGAGTTTAGGAAATGATTTGCTTATTTTCTTTTTGATAACATCTGAAGGTAAGCAATCACACCATTTTTTGAACGCTCTCGTAAAACCGTCGACTGACTGGTAACCATATTTAAACGCAACATCCGTTACCTTTTCTCCATTTAATAAATCCTTATTTGCTTCCGATAGTTTTCGGTTCTTTACATACTCATTTAATGTCATCCCTGAAAGATGAAAAAATACTGTTCTAAAATGGTAGTCGGAAACCCCGGCATACTGCGCAATACTTTCAAGAGACAAGTCCTCGGTTAAATGTTCTTCAATATATTCAATCACCTGATTTAATTCTTTTAGCACAAAATCCCCCTCCTTCATGGATACATATTAGCAAAGCAAATATAAAAATACTCGACATTTCCAGCTGAAAAAAATCGCATTAAATATGTCCAAATTATGACACTCATTGTTTATTAGCGAAACTAAAAGGGTATTCACACTTATTAGTAAGATACTTAGCAAAATAGATTACAGAAATACATGAGAGGAGTTGATACGTAATATGCGGTTGGAAAAAAAGTTAATATTGATTTTCAGTTTAATCGCGGCCTGCTTCTTATCTGCTTGTGCGGAGAAGGAAAAGCTTGCCGACGGATCTGAACTGATACATAAAGATCAGTTTGTTTTTGCTGCATCTGGCGAGTTTAAACCATTTAGTTATGTAAATAATGAGGACCTTACGATGTCTGGCTTTGATATCGAAGTTGGCGAAGCGATCGCAAAAGAACTCGGCCTTGAACCGGTTCAAAAGCGGATCAAGTTTAAAGGAATTGTAGAAGGAGTCAAGACTGGCCGTGCTGATGTAGCTGTTGCCAGCCACACGATTAATCCACAGCGAAGCAAACATGTTGCTTTCTCTACCCCCTATTATTATTCTGGACCGCAGATTTTTACCCGACCAGATAGTGAAATTAAAACTGTTGATGATTTAGCAGGAAAGGAAGTTGCTGTAGCGAAAGGATCAACCTATGCCGATACAGCTTCCAGATATACCGATAATGTTAAGACCTATGACAGTGATATCACTGCTTTGCAGGCGTTAAACAGCGGTCGTCATGATGCGGTCATCACCGATTTTGTTACCGGTAAAAATGCTGCAAAAGAAGGGTTTAAAGTTGAAGGACAACAGTTAATCGAACGCAGTGAGCAAGCGATTGTACTGCCTCAAGATAACCCTAACCTATTAAAGCGAGTAAACGAGGCGCTGGAAAAACTCCGGGAAGATGGAACACTTACTCGGATAAGCATGAAGTATTTTGGTGAGGACATTACAAAAAAACCTGAATAATTCAATCCTCTAAATAAGAAAGGAAGTAGTTACAGTGCCAAGTTTTTCACATTTTCTAGAAGTATTAGTAGATACTAAAGATGTTTTCCTTAAAGCCATGCTCTTAACATTGGAACTGACCCTTGTCTCCATCTTGATCGGTATCGTCATCGGGCTTTTCTTTGCGTTAATGAAAATTTCCAAATTTAAAGTATTAGAAATCATATCAGATATATATGTCTTTTTAGTTCGCGGAACACCGCTGATTGTTCAAATCTTTATCCTCTACTTCGGACTAAGCGGTATTTTCCTTCTTCCCGATTTCTGGGCTGCTTCACTTGCCTTGGCGCTTCATAATGGTGCATACATTTCTGAAATTCTTCGGGGTACTATCCAAGGAGTCGATAAAGGGCAGATGGAGGCAGGACGTTCTTTAGGGATGACAAAAGTTCTGACATTAAGAAGAATTATTCTTCCGCAGGCATTCCGCCGTGCGCTCCCGCCATTGGGCAACCAATTTATTATCGGTTTGAAAGATTCTTCGTTAGCCGCATTTATCTCGATGAATGAACTCTTTAATGTAGCAACAACGCTTGGATCTAATAACTTTGACGAAATGACCTATTTACTTATCGTAGCGATTTACTACTTAGTGCTGGTGGCATTATTAACATTCTTAGTAAACCGTTTCGAAAAGAAATTAGCAATTAGCGACAGGTAGGAGGCGTAAGTAATGGAAGCAAGAGAAATGATTAAAGTTAATCAATTAAATAAGTCATTTGGAGACTTACATGTATTAAAAAATATCGATATGACCGTTTTTGAAAGTGATGTTGTTTGTTTAATAGGATCGAGTGGTTCCGGAAAAAGTACTCTTCTCCGATGTCTTAACTTTTTGGAAAGAAAAGATAGCGGCAGTATTACTATCGGAGGCAAGGAAGTCGACCCTAAAAACGATAACCTTAATAACATAAGGGAAAGAGTAGGAATGGTATTTCAACATTTCAATTTATTCCCCCACAAAACTGTTTTGGAAAATATTATTGAAGCACCGGTAATGGTTAAGGGTACTGACAAAAAGGAAGCTGCTGCGAAAGCAAAACAACTCCTTGAAAAAGTCGGTCTGGAAGATAAGGCCGATGTCTACCCGAATAAACTATCCGGCGGGCAAAAGCAACGGGTAGCAATTGCTAGAGCACTTGCAATGGAACCGGACATTATGCTTTTCGATGAACCGACATCAGCACTAGATCCAGAGCTTGTTGGAGAAGTTTTAACAACGATGCAGGAACTGGCTCAAGAAGGGATGACAATGGTTGTTGTTACCCATGAGATGGGCTTCGCTAAAGAAGTGGCTGACTGGATCGTATATATGCATGACGGGGAAATTATTGAGCGCGGTACCCCAGATCAATTTTTCAACAATCCGAAAGAAGAACGCACAAAAGAATTTCTTAAGACGACAATGCTGAAATAACTGAACGAGGGTCCTGTCAACGTACTTAGACAGGAACCTCGTTTTATGATTTATACCGGCGATTTATTCAGATACATAAACCATTGTTTGCATAACTCTATCGAACTTTTCATTCTCCATTTTTATTGATTTCTCGTTCATTAATCGGCTGAACAGGACGGTGGTTGTCCGGGAAAATTTGCTGGAATGCTTTTATTTGCGCTTTTGACATTTCAATCGGCTGCTCAAAAACTACCCATTGTACTTCTTCTGTACAAGGTGGTGTCGTTAATGAACCGGCATATTCAAATGTTGTTTTATTTTCTGGCAGTAGAGCCTGTAAGTCCATATCATATTTTTCAGAATTCCCTTTTGCCGTTTTATCGGTCGGTAATTCACTCCATATTTCAGCAAGCAGTTCATTTTCATTTCCTTCTTGAATCATCAACCCAATCACAGCCAGCTTTCCATTCTCGTCACTATGTACGAGATGCAGTTCCATCTCATAGTTTTGACCGTTAAACTGGTGCTCGCTTGGTGTATGGAAATGGAATTGTGAAAGCTTGTACTCATTATTTTCAATAATAATTTTATTGCTTTCTTCTGTAGGATTTGCCTGTATTGTATGACCATTATTTTCAAGTGTAAACGATGTAGATTCATAGTGAATTTCAGTACCTTTTAATTTCCTATCTTCTTTTACTTCTGGAAATTCAACATTAATCGGTGATTGCTCACTACCGTTCACACATGTTAAATTACTAGGATCGAGTTCTCCCCAGCTTTCAGGTCCAGTCGGTTCCTCATATGACCAGTCACTCTGATCAGCACTTGTTGTAATAACTTCTTTTTCTTTTTCCTCACTTTTTTGTTGTGCGCATGCAGCAAGCATCAAACTTGAGAACATCGCTAAAACTAAGTATCCAAGTTTCTTCATCTTCTGTAGCCCCTCTTATCTCTAGAATAATAAAATTATTCCATATATAATTATTTTATCCAAATAAATATACTGGAATATTAAAATTCGGTTAATATAACCTATCGTTAGTCCATAAATAGAATCATTAACTACATCGTTTTTAGTCATTTCTACTTCATTTAGCATTCGCTCTTTTTGCTTATTTATAACTTCATGTGCAAATTTGCTTCTTCAATTAAAAAGAGCAAGCTCCGTTTTCGAAGCTCACCCTTTTCGCAAGATATATTTTGGAGCCACTTGAACTCCCCCTAATTTTCATATTTCCAAGCTAATCGTTTTTTTACCTGTTCCACCATTTCGTGATCCTCTTAAAAATCAGTGATACCTTTATTTATTCGCCAATTTCTAGATGATATTCGCCATTTGGAACGACTTATTCGTCAACTTCTTTCTCATATTAGCCAATTCACCTAACATATTCGCCAACTCCAGCAAAATATTCGCCAAACCTCACCCCTCGACCACATTACAAAAAAGCGAAAGGTCACAACAACCTTTCGCCTCATCATTTTATTCAAATGGCCAGCTTGGCAGCATACAGCGCAACTTTTTATCTGCCCGCTTACCCAGCACATAATCTGCCTGCATCATTGTGTGAATTTCACGTGTGCCTTCATAAATGACCGGTGCTTTGGAATTTCGTAAATAGCGGGCTACCGGATATTCATCGGAATAGCCGTATGCACCGTGAATTTGGACCGCGTCATCCGCAGCTTTATTCGCAAAGTCGCATGCCTGCCATTTGGCGAGCGATGTTTCCCTCGTATTGCGGACGCCTTTATTTTTCAGTTCTCCCGCACGATACACAAGCAGGCGGCTCATTTCGTAGCCGGCTTCCATTTTTGCGAGCATTTGCCCGACTAGCTGATGCTCGCCGATCGGTTTACCGAAAGTTTCGCGTTCTTTGCAATACTTGACGCTCGCTTCGATACAGGCCTGAATTAAGCCGACCGCACCTGCCGCAACAGTAAACCGACCGTTATCCAGTGCGGACATCGCAACTTTAAACCCTTCGCCTTCTTCACCGAGCAAGTTTTCTGCCGGAATTTTGACATCCTCAAAGAACAGTTCACCTGTATTGCCTGCACGAATACCATATTTACCCTTAATCGCCTTTGAGCTAAAGCCGGCCCATTCACGTTCGACGATAAATGCCGAGATGCCGTGATGCGCTTTTTCCTTATCTGTATAGGCAAATACAAGGAAATGATCTGCAATATCGCATAAGGAAATCCACGTTTTTTGACCGTTTAAAATATAGTAGTCCCCATCACGTTTTGCAAATGAACTCATCGCCGCAACATCCGAGCCGGCACCCGGTTCTGTCAGACCAAATGCACCGATTTTCTCGCCCTTTGCCTGGGGAAGCAAATATTTTTCCTTCTGCTCTTCAGTTCCCCATTGCATGAGCGTCATACTATTTAAGCCAGTATGAACGGAAACCGCCGTACGGAATGCCGTATCCCCGCGCTCCAGCTCTTCACAGACAATCGCAAGCGAATTATAGTCCATTCCTGCTCCGCCGTATTTCTCCGGTACACAAACGCCCATCAAGCCCAGTTCGGCAAGGCGCTTCCATAACTTCGGATCAAAACCGCCGCCAGCATCCCAATCGGCAATATAAGGGATAATCTCTGCATCAACAAATTGCCTTACTGTTTTTCGTAAAAGTTTCTGTTCTTCCGTAAATTCGAAGTTCATCCCTTCACTCCTACCACTTTACAATCATTGATGAACGGTGTGACGTTTCCTTTATATCAACACCTCGCTTCGCCATTTCCCGAATAAACTCACGACCTGGCACAACTGTTTCCGGTGCAAATACACCGCGCTCCCCAATTAGCCCTTTGCCAACCATTTGAGCTACAATGGAAATCGTATTCGCTGTCGCACGTGCCATCGCCGTCACGTTTTGCTCAGTATCTTTACGCACGACCATCTCATATTCGTACGTAATTTGCTCTTCCGACTTTTCGCCTGAAATAATTGCACGTAATAATACGGCATCGACATTATCGCCGATATCCAGCTTTTTCTCTAATACTTCCCTCGTTACTTCCCGGACATTTACTTCACGACCGCCAGCTTGAACGGTATTATTTTTGTCAAGGAAACCTAGTTCAGCAAGCAGTTTGAACTGCTCCGCATGACCTTTATAGCGGATCGTCTTGTATTCGAGCGTTTTCACATGGGGGAACGTTTTATATAAAGTTGAAATTCCGCCTGACGTGTAGAACGCCTCTAATACACCGAACTCGTCAAAGTAAATCGGCTCTAGCCCTGTTAAAGACTCGACCTCTGTAAGAACACCTTTTTGAATCATTTTCGAAGGCTCAGTATAGTGGTCAAATACCCCATCCAGCGAGAATACACGAATATAGTGCAGTGGAGGCTGTGGCGTTGTTGGAATACCACCTACATAAAGTTTAATCGAATCTACAGAATCAAACTTTGTCGCCCCGTAACCCGTCAAAATATTGATCATTCCCGGTGCTACACCTAAATCCGGAATAATCGTCACGCCATTATCGACTGCCTGACCGTGCATTTCGAAAATAGATTCTGTAATTCCGCCAATGTGGCCTCCTAAGTCTACCGAGTGCACCCCTGCATCAATTGCAGCTTTGGCAACACGTTCATTGAACTTATAGAACAGTGCATTCACTACTACATCACCACGGCTGATGACATCGCGCAATGCTTTGTCATCTTCTGCATCAAGCTGAATTACTTCCACCTTATCTGTATTCAATGTATTAACGAATTCCTTTGTAGGATCTGTTGAAACATCGGCTAAATAAATCTTTTTCACATCTTCACTAAGGACTAAATCGCGCGCTACTTCTTTCCCCATCAACCCTGCACCTAACACTACTACTTTCATGTAAACATCCCCTTTTTTATTAAGTCAATTACGCATCAGCGTGATTGCGTCCAGAATTTTGAGATGTGATGATTCTTAAAGATGAATCATCAAGCGTTATTATCGATTTGGGCACGTTGCAACTTGCCGCTGTAGTCTACATAAATACTCTTCCATTCCGTATAAACATCAAGCGCTGCCTGACCGGAATCGCGGTGACCATTTCCTGTACCTTTCGTCCCGCCAAACGGCAAGTGAATTTCCGCGCCTGTTGTTCCGGCATTTACATAAACAATTCCTGTATCAAGCAACTGCTGTGCTTTGAAGATTGTGTTGACATCTTGCGAGAAAATCGAGCTTGATAAGCCAAACTTTACACCGTTGTTCACTTCAATTGCCTCTTCCAAACTGCTGACTTCAATAATACTAATGACAGGACCGAAAATTTCCTCTTGTGCGAGTATGCTTGATGCTTCCACATCGGTGAAAATTGTTGGGGCATAGTAATAACCTTTTGCCAATTCACCTTCAGATAAAATTTCTCCGCCAATCAGCAAATTCGCACCTTGCTGCTTACCGATCTGT
This sequence comes from Solibacillus sp. FSL W7-1324, assembly GCF_038008025.1. Taxonomy (NCBI): domain Bacteria; kingdom Bacillati; phylum Bacillota; class Bacilli; order Caryophanales; family Caryophanaceae; genus Solibacillus; species Solibacillus sp. FSL W7-1324. The sequence continues at coordinate 345,061 of NZ_JBBOYH010000001.1, read as the reverse complement.
ACATAATGATTGATTTTTTCAAGGGCAGCCTTATTAATGACCGGCCCTACTTTAACTGAAGGATCCAACCCGTCTCCGATTGTCAGCTGCTTCGTTGCCTCCACAAGACGATTTTCCAACTCCTGTTTTACATTTTTATGCACAATTACACGGCTGCATGCTGTACAGCGCTGTCCTGCCGTACCAAATGCGCTCCATAAAATACCTTCAAGCGCTAAGTCCAAATTGGCATCATCCATGACAATGACTGCATTTTTCCCGCCCATTTCCAGCGAAACTTTTTTCAGATGCTTTCCGCCAAGCTCAGCTACTTTGCTGCCTGTCGTTGTAGATCCCGTAAAGGAAATGACACGGATGTCCGGATGCTCGACAATCGCTGTACCGACTGTAGGACCGGAACCGAACACAACGTTCACAACGCCTGGCGGCAAGCCGACCTCTTCAAATATTTTTGCAAGCTCGTAAGCCATAAAAGGTGTTTCGTTGGAAGGCTTCCAAACAACTGTATTTCCGGCAACGAGTGCAGGGAATGATTTCCATGTCGCAATTGCAATCGGGAAATTCCACGGCGTAATGAGTCCTGCCACCCCAATCGGTGCGCGTACACTCATCGCAAACTTATTCGGCAATTCCGACGGGACCGTTTCTCCAAATAAACGTCTCCCCTCCGCTGCCATATAAAGTGCCATGTCGATTCCTTCTTGTACTTCTCCTCGTGCTTCTTCAATGACCTTGCCCATTTCCTTCGTTAAGATTTGCGCAAGATGTTCTTTCTTTTCTTTCAGTTTAAATGCAATTTCATATAAATAATCTGCTCGTTTTGGCGCAGGGACAAGCGCCCATTCTTTTTGAGCCGCTTTCGCCTTTTGAGCAGCGAGTTCGACTTGGAATTTTGTCGAAAGTGGTATCGTTCCTAACTGTTCACCATTTGCAGGATTGATCACAGGCATCGTTTGCAATGAATCGTCTTCTATCCATTCTCCACCAATAAAATTTAACAGCTTCATCTCTCCACCTCACAAATTCTCATTTACCTTTTAATTATTCGACATTCTCTACTTTATTCCCTTTTTTTCTCAAAAAGAATAACAGAATAATATTATTCAGTGACAAATATTATTTTCGTCATTTTGAAACTTTTGGAATTTTCAAGCGTATCTATAATCGTGAGTATAAAATTGAATTGTAAGGAGACATAAAAATGAAAAATCATGAAATCGATTACGTCTTACACGGCGATGATATGCAGTTTGTAGAGGTGGAGCTTGACCCGCAGGAAACAGTTGTGGCGGAAGCCGGCAGTTTAATGATGATGGAAGATCAGATCCAGATGGAGACCGTATTCGGGGACGGCTCGGCAAATCATGGCTCCGGTTTAATGGGGAAATTACTTGGTGCAGGAAAACGTTTAATTACAGGCGAAAGCTTATTCATGACGATGTTTACAAATAACGGCATGGGCAAACGTAAAGTATACTTTGCTTCCCCATATCCAGGTAAAATCATTCCGATGAATTTAAGCGAATTGGACGGCAAAATCATCTGCCAGAAAGATGCATTTCTAGCTGCTGCAAAAGGTGTATCGGTAGGCGTAGAATTCCAGAGAAAATTAGGTACAGGTTTCTTCGGTGGTGAAGGTTTCATTATGCAGAAGCTTGAAGGTGACGGGATGGCTTTTGTACACGCTGGCGGCACAATTTATGAACGTAAACTTCAGCCAGGCGAAACATTGCGCATTGATACAGGCTGTTTAGTAGCAATGACACAAGATGTAAATTACGATATCGAAATGGTCAGCGGCATTAAAACGGCTTTATTCGGTGGAGAAGGATTATTCTTTGCAACGCTTTCCGGCCCTGGTACAGTTTGGGTACAATCATTGCCATTCAGCCGTCTGGCAAGCCGTGTATTTGCTGCAGCACCAGTTACTCAAGGTGGTGGCGGCAAAGACGCAGGTGAAGGCGGTATCGGCGGATTATTCGATCTGTTCAATAAATAAGCAATCGAGTAGGAGGGAGTGATTAACTCCCGACCTCTCACACCACCGTACGTACGGATCCGTATACGGCGGTTCAATTAAGATGAATAACGCAAAGTTTCATAACGAACTTGCAGACTTTTCAGCCCTTGGCTTTCCCAATAGGAATTGCCGAGGGTTCTGTGTAATATGGGGCTTTTTGAAATGCGCCAGTACCCTTTTCGGGTGTTTCCCCATTCGTATGCTTTCCCATAAGGTACTTTTAAACGAATAAGATTTCTGACTCTTGTTCGGGGGTTCTTCCAATTCTTCCATAGACACATACGTAATCTCCGTTTAATCCATCCATCTAACGCTTTAAATATTGAAGGAGTATCCGCTAAAGCGAAATATCCACACCACCCTATCAGATATTGGTTCAACTTTTCAATTCGGTATTCTATGGAATAAGGCATCTTTCTTGAGGTAATTTCCCGTATTTTCTTCTTCATTCGTACGAGACTTGATTTCGCAATGCGAACTTTCGGTTCTTTATGATTCGTAAAACTAAAACCAAGGAATTTACGATTCCATGGGCGGTCTACTGCTGATTTCTTTTCATTTACTTTTAAACGAAGTTTACCCTCGATGAATCGCTGTACACTTGCCATAACCCGTAATCCAGCACGTTCGGTTTTCACATAAATATTGCAATCATCTGCGTAGCGAACGAATTTATGTCCTCGTTTCTCTAGCTCTTTATCAAGTTCATCTAAGACGATATTAGAAAGTAGCGGACTTAAAGGACCACCTTGAGGGGTCCCTTCTTCTGTACTTGAAATTACTCCATTTATCATGACACCCGCTTGGAGATATTTACGAATAAGTTTTATTAACGGTTTATCCGAAATTCGTTTTGCTAATGTTGCCATTAGGCGGTCATGATTAACCTTATCAAAGAATTTCTCTAAATCCATATCAATTACCCATCGGTATCCCTCTTTTAAATAGCCTTTTGCCTTTCTCACCGCATCATGAGCACTCCGATTTGGACGGAATCCATAGCTGTGGTCCGAGAATGTTAGGTCATATTCTTTTGATAAAATCTGCGAGATGGCTTGCTGAATCAAACGGTCAGTCACGGTTGGTATGCCTAATAGTCGCACGCCACCGTCCGGTTTCGGGATTTCGACCCGGCGTACCGGCTGCGGTTCATAGGTTCCAGTCAAAATCTGCGATTTAATGGTATCCCAATTTTCGTGAATGTGCTGTCGTAAGGTTTTTACGGGCATCATGTCTACTCCATGGCTTCCTTTATTCGCTTCTACTCGCTTTAAGGCTTGTATCATGTTTTGCCGTTCCAGAATTTGATTCAACATCACCATTTCGTTCCTTTCCGTGAATAGCTTTTTTCTTCTTTTGCCCAACTAGACTACACCCTCCGCAAATACCCTCGTGGAATTCACCACTTCTTTCTAAGCGTGAGGTTACTTCTGTTTTCTGTGTTCATTCATCCAAGTTGGAAAGCCAAGGGCTATTCTCTCTTAATCGTTCAGTCCTTCCAAGTAATTCTAGACTTACTTGTACTATGACCTCTGCTGACTTCTGACAGTTCAATTACTTGTCACCAAGTAGGTTATGAAGAGTACTTCACGTTTCTATCAGACCTCCCCGGGTAAGAACATGCACTTTCACACCATCTATCCGCCTCATTTACTCGATATGACCTTCGACAGAAAGGATTTTGTTTTGTTTGGCAAACTCATCCAATCATATCTAGCCTTATATGAGATTCGTGTTCCTCGGACCGGTGCTTTGCCTCCAGCTTCCTTCAGATTCCGCATCACCACGGACACCCTTGCTCTTGGCTAACCTCTACTTCTGTCTTCGGGGTTCGGGACTTTCACCCTATAGTTCATGCACATGCCGGGCGCACCAAAAAAGGAGCGGTCCCGAATTCAGGACAGCTCCTTTTCCTTTTTATACAGCTAAAACAATAATTAAGATTAGTGCCAGCACGATTCGGTAAATCGCAAATGGCGTTAATTTCACTTTTGAAATCAGCTTCAGGAAGAATTTAATTGAAATAAGTGCAAATACGAATGCGCTCACAAAGCCGACTACATAAAACCAAAAGTGATCGGCATTAATTTGGTCCCAGTTCTTAACAAGCGACAAACCGCTAGCCCCCGCCATAATTGGTACGGCCATTATGAACGTAAAGTCCGCCGCTGTTTTATGATCCAGTCCAAGAAGTACCCCACCTGAAATCGTCGAGCCTGATCGTGAAAACCCTGGCCAAAGCGATAAACATTGGATAAACCCTATTTTCAATGCTTTACTGTACGAAATATCATCCAATGACGTGATGGCCGGTCTTCGCGGACCAAACTTGTCGGCAATAATCATAAAGATGGCACCAATGATCAGTCCTACAATGACAGTTTTGATACTGAATAAATTTTCATCGATAAAATCTTCAAACAGCAAGCCGAAAATACCTGCTGGAATGATACCGACGATTACATGTCCTAAATTAAACCGCGTTTTTTTCTGTCCTTCTATTTTATATAATCCAACTAGGCTCAGTAATCGTTTCCACATAACGAAAACGACTGCCAATATCGATCCAAGCTGAATTACAATTTTAAATGTATTTGCCGAACCGGAACCTAAAAATTCCTTTGTTTGCAGCCACATATCATCAACGATAATCATATGTCCTGTTGAAGAAACCGGTGCAAACTCGGTCATTCCTTCGACAAATCCTAAAATTAAAGCTTTTAAAAGCTCAATCCATTCCATTTCACGTTCCCCTTTTTCCTATCCTATTCGCTAAATTTCACATCTATAACCCATAATTCGGAGCGACTGCCAAGCCGTGTCGGTGGCCCCCAAAAACCAAAGCCGCTCGAAACAAGCGCGTGCATCTGCTCTTTTTCAACCAGGCCATAATCCAACTCAAAAACTCTTTCCGTTATGAGATGGTTTGGCCACATTTGACCGCGATGCGTATGTCCGGAAACATGAAAATCCACACCTAAATTAGCTGGCTCATCCAAATCCAACGGTGTATGGTTCATGACAAACCAAGGCAGGTCAACATTTTCTGGCTGCATTTCATTTAAGGCTAGGCGGTTCTTGTTCGTCGCATCTTCACGCCCTGTTAAATAAAAACGATTTGCCACTAAAATGGTTTCATCCATTAAAATTTCAACATTTGCCTCAGCCATTTCCTTCTTAAATTCCGGAATTTCATTGCCGTAATATTCATGGTTACCCAGTACTCCGTATACACCATATGTCGCCTTCAAATTTTTCATTACTTCGCCCATATCTTTTTCGACAAAGCGCTTTGGACTATCATCGACAATATCACCCGGAAGAAGTACTAAATCGGGATTTTGTTCATTGGAAAGCGCGACAAACTTGTCCAAATGGCCTTTCCCCGACAACAAACCGAGGTGGAAATCCGATGCCATAACGATACGCATATCGTCTCCAGGCTTATCGATATTTATCGTAGCTTTTCGAACTACCGGTGAATATGCAAAATATGTACCTGCAATCAATAAAATGATCAGTAAACCAACCACTCCTGTACCGACCATTCTTGTTGTAAGCGGCGTAAACTTAATAATCAAGTTTGCCACGATACAAAGGATGAGCCCGTACTGCAAAAAGAACATCCAATAACTGCCGAGCACCGAAAATGGCGTCAACAGTGGATGGAGCTTTCCTATAAAATAACCGTATGATACGAGAAACAGCACTGTCCAATAAACAATCGGCCAGCGAAATTGATGAATCGACAACAGCCATGCTCTAAAATTCCACCCAAGATAAAATGTAAGACCGCTATATATCGCTAATGCTACCATGCCCCAAAGTATACGCATTGTCATGTTGCTCCTAACTTATTTTGTCATCTACAATGTTGCCATTTTACTATATTTTGAGTAAATGGCGTTAGTCAATAAGCTTTTACATTGTGACTGTGGATGGGGTTGGGGTTTTCTAATAAAATCTGTTTTTGTCTAATACAACATTCAGTTGTTCTAATAAATCCTTGAGTTTCTAATATCCTGGCCCGTTCTTCTAATATGTGTGTAACATTTTCGAATAACCGGTTCACATCTTCAAATATCCGGTACACTTCTTCTAATAAAAAGTTTTTTCTTCTAATAAGTACTCGCCTGCACCCGTCCCCCCAAAACAAAAAACTGCAGCAAGGTAATCTCCCCCTCACTGCAGTTCAATCGTTATCTTTCTGTGGGAATACTAACCGTTACTTTAAACAGATCCCCATCAACGGCGATGTCCAATTGTCCGTCATGCAAATCAACGATCGACTGTGCAATCGCTAGCCCCAGCCCTGAGCCTTCTGTATGACGTGATGTATCGGCACGTTTGAAACGCTCGATTAATTGGGACGCTTCCTCGTTCAGTTCGTATTTCGCCACATTTTTTACAGTCAACTCCGCATTTCCTTCATAGGACTTTAAATTGACGTAAACACGTGTGCCCTCCAACGAATATTTCCTTGCGTTAATAATTAAGTTATCAATGACACGCCACCACTTTTGCCCGTCCACATAAGCATAAATCGGCTGCTCCGCAATATTGATACGCAAATCCAGATTGGCTGCTGCAAAGTCTTCCCCATGCTCACCGACCGCCTGCTGCAACAGTTGTGCTAAGTCGATGCGCTGTTTCGTAATTTCTACATTGCCGCTTGCCATTTTCGATACTTCAAATAAATCTTCTATTAATGTTTTCAAACGATTCGATTTCGCATCTAAAATCTCGATATATTTTTTTCGCTCTTCCTCTGAGATCGATGGATTTTTCAGTAAATCCGTATACGTAATGATCGACGTAAGCGGTGTACGCAAATCATGGCTGACGTTCGTAATCAACTCCGTTTTCATCTGCTCACTTTTCGCCTGTTCATTCATACTGTTACGGACACCTTCACGAAGACCATTTAAATTTTCTGCGTGTCTCGCTAAAGGAGATTTTCCTCTTACCTTTAAATCCTTTGTAAGACGGCCATGTGCCATGTTCTCAGTATGCTGCATAATACGGTTCAGGTAGCCCATACGACGCATAAAAATGAAAAGCGCTGGAATGAAGAACACTACAAATAAAAACATATAAAACAGGAAAACACCGAAACTTGCTGCTGCCATTACAACAGCAAATCCAAAACCACCAAGGAAAACAACAACTAACAATATTAATGACTGCATTCCGATTGAACGATTTTCAAACATTGAGATGGCACCATCTACGAACTTCGCCGTAAATGTCTCCGGCCAGATTTTCTCCAGATCATGCTGTCCTTTTAAGCTTACCCATATGGAGACAACCATAAAGACGACCGCGGCAATAAGCGCAAAACTGATAACACCTGTTACGATGAAATCCATTAAAAAGTCGAAACGATTATCGGTAAAGTAATAGATTAGCCCATGGATGGATCTTGTAAAAGAACCGTTAAACATAAACGCGAAGTATGTTGCAATAAGCGTTGCTACGATGCGAATATCAATCGGTAAACGTTCAAATAGTTCACGTAGCTGGAACTTGCAATTGAATTGTTCAAGCGTCGGTTTTAAAGACGTCATCAATAAAATGAAACTGATAATCCCTGCAAGAATAATCCCATAATAAACATATTTCGTAATAATAAATGCACTTTTTTCATTGCTATGATTGTTTTCAATCCAACTAGCCGGGACTGTTACAACACCCGAAATATCCGATAAATCCTGCTCAAGTGTGTAGCTATCCTGCAAAATCCCCATGGTATCTTGCTCATAATAATTAAGCGGATAGAGACCTGAGAGGTTTTTCCCTAAGTTGTTAATTGTTTTTTTAAAGACGCTCTTTTCACTAATATCGCCATTGCGGTAAACTTCTCCGGTTTTCTCATCTTTAAATTCATAAGCAAAGTGATCATATTTGCTCAAAACTTCTTTCTTTTCTCTTTCAATTTCTTTCAGCTTCTGCTGAATCGCTTTTTTCTTAATTACTAGAATTTTTTCTTTTACATACTCATCATCTTCAAAGTTTTTCTTAATGTCGGCAATTTTAGCATCCCGTTCTTGTTTAATTGCCTCGATAACTTCCTGATCTTGTGTTGAGTCTATTTCACCTGCATACTGCTCTTTAATATTTTGAATTTGCTCAGCAAGGGAACCGTAATATGTACGGTAATCTTCCATTTCCTCCTCCGATACTGTTAAAGCCCCTTCAAAATCCTTTTCTGTCGGCGTATTAAACACATACTGCGAAAACTCAAATACTAAGTTCTCCGCTTCATTATTATAATTTTGCGATTCATAAAAAGTTTTCCCTAAATAACGACCGCCATTAGTAAAAATTAAACTGACTGCCGTTACGACTACAAATATAAGAAAAAGCTGGAGGTATAATTTATTGTTTTTCATTTTTCTTCCTCCTTACTTAATTATAGAAAGTATAGAAATTGCTTTACTAAAGGCACAAAACGTCCTGTCAAATAGTCGATAAAATATGTCCCGAGAAAATAAAAACCGAATGCCGCGCCGAGTGCTCCAACCCATGAGAAAATTTTACTTTTCAATTTTGTAACCTAGTCCCCATACGACTTTTAAATAGCGAGGGTTTTTCGGATCTGCTTCAATTTTTTCTCGGATTTTGCGGATATGCACCGCAACGATATTCTCGGCATTATAAGCGGGTTCATTCCATACGAGCTCATAAATATCACTGATCGAGTAGACGCGCCCCGCATTCTTTAGAAGAAGCTCGGTAATTTTATATTCGGTCGGTGTCAGCTTGACAGGAGTTCCGTCCACACGGATTTCCCGAGCAGCCGCATCCAGCTCAAGTCCTTCGACAAGAGGCGCAGATTCCCCAGCCGTGCCGAGATTCACATAGCGTCTTAGCTGCGACTTCACACGTGCCATCAGTTCTAGCGGGTGGAACGGCTTTGTAATATAATCGTCCGCTCCTACTGAAAGTCCGTGGATCTTATCGGTTTGTTCCGCCTTTGCACTGAGCATAATAATCGGGATATTGCGTTCTGCACGAATTTTGAATGTGGCTGTAATCCCATCCATATTCGGCATCATAATGTCTAAAATAATGCAGTGTACTTCATTTTGTTCAAGCAGTTTGATTGCCTCAAGCCCGTCCGCCGCTTTCAACACCCGGTAGCCTTCATTTTTCAAATAAATTTCTATGCCGTCCCGGATATCCTGATCATCATCTGTAACGAGCACCGTCAGCTGATTCATCTTGCTCACCTCACAACTTTTTCTTATAAGTTTATAATAAAGCCCAATTCTTAACATCTCTCTACTGTAAATCTGAAGAAATTCTTAAGATTTCTTATTTAAATTAATAAGGTTCCACTTTCCCAGCATTAGGTTCTACTTTTCATTTAAAAAGTTCTACTTCTCACACAGAACTTTCCACTTTATGGTCAGTTCATTCCACTTTCACCGCGTACTTATACCAATAAAAAAGCTGCCTCCTATGAAGCAGCTTTCTTTGTGCCGAATGTCAGCACTAATATTCCACCTAATAACAAACTAACACCGAGCCAAGCAACAAATGTTAAATGTTCCCCTACTAAAAACACACCGAGTAATGCGGCTGTTAAAGGTTCGGCTAGGCTCAATGTTACTGCGGCGGACGAACTGATTTTCTTTAAACCGCCTAAAAATAGTATGTATGCCAAACTTGTAGCAGCAAGTGCCATAAAAAGGATTGGCCAAATATTCACGCCTTCTGTCAGCCAGCCAAACCCGTCTTTCGCTGCGAGCGGCAACAAAAGCAATGCGCAAATGGTAAAAGTCATTGCAACAGCAGGCAATGTTTCTTCCTGTTTCATCAATTGCTTGCTCACATTCGTATATAGCGCAAACATGGAACCTGCAGCCAACGCGAGCCCAATGCCCAGCGGATTGATCGCCGTCTCCCCCTGATTCATAAACAATAGTAGGCAGCCGACAATGGCGAGCACTGTTGCGATTGCCCACACGAGAGTTGGACGCACTTTCCAAAATACCCACTCGATGAAACCTGCAAATACCGGGGCACTTCCGATTGTCACAACCGTCCCTACTGCAACTCCTGTAAAACGGACGGAAGTGAAAAACAGGCTTTGGAATAAAGCGATCGCAATCGCCGCTAAAATCGTCCATTTCCAAGACCAGTTACGAAATGAAATTTTCCGCATTAAAAGTACTGCCAGCAGCAAGACCCCGCCGCCAATACCCGACCTAACACATGCTACTGCAAACGAAGAAACCCCTTCCGTTAAAAAGGTTTGCGTTGTCCCGACTGTCCCCCAAAGCATGGCGGCCAGCAGTACAAACAAATACGGTAAAATATTCACATCCCACACCTCATTTAATTATATTAATTATGCTATCATACGTTGTGAGTCTATTCGAGATGAAGTTTTTCTAAAATCGATTTATAATAAGATTAACTAAAACTAAAAAGGAGGCATCATGATGTATAAAACGGTTGAACAAACTGCAGCAGATATAGGCATGCCAGAACATCAGGTTTTACAGTACATTTATGCTGGTCGCATTAAAGCAGTGCATGATGGTGAACACTTTTTAATTAATAGTGCGCAATTTGATACGTACCATCAGCAGCTTGAGCGAATTAAAGAAGAGATCGAAATCTGGAGGAATACACCGATTCCCGAAGATGTCGATATAAAAGATGAAGACTAAGAATAAAATTGTTAAAGCACCCGACGCAAAGTAAACAGAAAAGAAGCGAATTCGTTCATCGAGTTCGCTTCTTTTTTAATCTCTTCTTATTATATAGTTACTGTAAACCCCGCGCGTTTACCGATAATTTCAGCGTAATCCTCTACCATTACACTTGCAGTCGGATACATTCCCGCTCCCGGGCCAATTACAGATAATGTTCCGATGTAGTTTGTCTCCATCGTTACAGCATTGAACACATCGTCCACAGGATAAAGCGGATGTTCATTGTTCACCAATAGTGGTGCCACTTTTGCCTGAATCGTACCATCTTCGAGTTTTTCCACTTCCGCCACATGACGATAACGCAAACCTTGTGCTGTTGCTTCCGCTACTTGCTCCGGTGAGATTGTATCAATGCCGATCACTTCAACATCTGCCCAATTTGGCTGTTCTCCAAATGCAAGACTCGATAAGATCATCAGCTTTTTGAATGCGTCCTGCCCCGATACATCGTTAAATGGATCTGCTTCTGCATAGCCTAATTGCTGCGCTTCTTTTAATGCCTGTTCAAAGCTCCAGCCTTCCGCACGCATTTTTGTTAAAATATAGTTCGTTGTTCCATTTAAAATTCCTTGAACACAGCTTACTTCATTGACTAAAAGAATATTTTTCATTGTTTTGATAATCGGCACACCGCCTGCTACTGTTGCCTCGTAGCCTACGAACACACCATTTACTTTCGCCAATGCTTCGAGCTCCTCGCCCCGTTTTGCAAGCATTACTTTATTTGCTGTAATGACATGGCATTTCGCCTCAACAGCGCGCTTTAAATAAGTAAATGCAGGTTCTTCATTTACAATCGCTTCAAAAACAACTTGCAGATTATTTTCTGCCAGTACGTCATCCATTGATTCCGTCATTAAATGCTTTGTCCCCGGTACACGCTCACGGCTTGCATCGGTAACTAAAATCTTCGCGACCTCCAGTTCAACACCTAGCTTTTCGCGAAGCTCCTGCCTCTTCTCATTTAAAATATGGTAAATCCCCTGACCTACTGTGCCAAATCCTAAGATCGCTGCCTTGATTGTTGCCATTGCCTTTCTCCTCCAAATTCTTAACACACATATATTAACGAATAATTCAAAAAATTTATCTTAAAGCAAATTCTATCTTATATAATACATGAAAACAAGGGGAATCTCGCCTAGAAGGACATTTGTTTACTGTAAACGGTCAATATTCATCCAAATTTTATTTTTTAAGAGCTATTTTAGGGTGGAAGGCGCAAATATTTCCAGTCACTTCTTATAGTTGAGGCTATGTAGTAAGGGCGTTTTGTTATTTTCTAATATATTCGGAAATCATCTAATATATTTTAAAATGTTCTAATAAAATTGCGATCTTCTAATATATCCTGTCAATGTTCTAATATGGATACGAAACATGCTAATATCCGAGCTCAATGTGCTAATATCACTCACACTTCTTCTAATATCCCACTCCATTGTTCTAATAAAACCGGCATACCAGTTTTTGCATTCATTTTTCGGCTAAAAAAGCACGTACACAAACCATGATTCCCCTCAAATTCTAATAACATCGCCATTTCTTCTAATATTCCCAAAACTTCTTCTAATAACTCTCTTCATTCTTCTAATAAAACGTCATACATCAACACCACAAAAAATAAAAAACACTAGCAAGGGGGCTCGCTAGTGTTCCGGAATTATTTTATACTGCCACGTTTATATCATTAAATGCCCGTAAACGATAGGCAGTTAAAATCTTGGTCATGACGATTTCCTCTTTTGCCGAGTAGTTAGGAACCGCATATGGGCGCTCCACTAACTGAAATTCCCCGTACTTTAAAAACCATTCTCTTGCTGGCGATAAAATATGGGCTGTACCATGAATTTTATATGCTTCGGCTACTTCTCTTACAACATAACCTTCTGTGGAAAGATCGTGAGCTTGTTCTGAGAAAGCATTGTGTCCGAAAACATGCTGCCACATCGTATTCACATCCGCCAAAATTTGCTGGATAGCGCAAGCGTTCACAAATTCCTTTACGTCATTAAGTTCATAAATAATATAGGCTGCAATGTTTTGTGCACTGTATACTTTCCCCATGTTGAACAACTCCTTTTCTTCCAATGATGCTGCAACATCATTTTAAATTTTTCTGGTTGGTATTTTATTATCCCCATTGTATTACTAGGTTTTATATTTGTCAATAAAACTTATAAAAATAGTAGGGATTAATTTTCTAAAAATTGCTTAACTTCTCGAATGGGAGAAGCTAAGCCTTTCATCACATTTTATGCGTTTGTTTCTACGCCTACTTCAGCCGCAACTTTTGCTAATGCCTGTTCTAAATCAGCGATAATATCTTCTGCTGCTTCTAACCCGATCGATAAGCGAATGAGCTCTTCCGATACGCCGGCAGTTTTTAATTCTTCAGCAGATAACTGTTGGTGTGTTGTGCTCGCAGGGTGGATGATCAATGAACGGGCATCCCCAACGTTCGCTACATGAGAGAACAGTTCTACGTTATCGATTACTTGGCGGCCTGCTTCACGCCCACCTTTAATACCGAATGTAATGATCGATCCGAAGCCATTTTTCAAATACTTCTTCGCTAGATCATGTGTCGCAAAATCTTCAAAGCCGTTGTAATTTACGTACTCCACAAATGGGTGGTTTCTTAAATACTCGGCTACCTTTTGTGTATTTTCATTGTGACGGACAATACGCAAATGAAGCGTTTCAAGTCCTTGCAGGAAGTTAAATGCCGCGTCAGCAGATAATGTTGGACCAAAATCACGCAATAGTTGAACACGAAGCTTTGTCGCAAATGCAGCGCCTGCTGTGTCAATTCCGTAGCGTAGACCATGGTATGAAGTATCCGGTTCTGTAAATCCTGGATGTCTTCCTTGCGTCCAATCAAACTTACCTGCATCAACAACAATCCCGCCGATTGTCGTTCCATGACCGCCAATCCACTTTGTTGCAGAATGAATGACAACATCCGCGCCGAATTCAATCGGATTACTTCCGTATGGGGAAGCAAATGTGCTGTCGATTAATAAAGGAAGACCATTGTCATGAGCGATGTTTGCTACCGCTTCAATATCCAGTACTTTTAAGCTTGGATTTCCGATAATTTCAGCGAAGATTGCCTTCGTTTTATCCGTGATTGCCGCCTGGAAGTTTGCAGGATCTGATTCATCCACAAATTTCACTGTAATGCCGTAACGAGGCAATGTAGTTGCGAATAAATTGTAAGTCCCACCGTAAAGTGAGCCTGCCGCAACAATTTCATCCCCTGCACCGGCTACGTTTAAAATAGAAAATGCTACTGCTGCTGCGCCAGATGAAAGCCCTACTGCAGCTGTACCCCCTTCTAATAAAGCAACCCGTTCTTCAAATGCCCCGACTGTCGGGTTCATAATACGAGAATAAATATTGCCTGTCTCCTGTAATGCAAATAGACGTTGCGCATGAGCAGTGTCGTTAAATGCATAAGCCGTTGTACGGTATACCGGAACAGCGATCGCTCCTGTTTCAGGATCTGGTTTTTGACCCCCGTGTAATAATAATGTTTCTGGTCTTAAATTTGTCATTTTATTACCCCCAAAAATTTAATCGATGGTGAAATCGGTGTTTTTGAGGAGGATTTTTTAAATGAAAAAAACCCTCTTCAGTTAAGAAGAGGGTTGCGCATGAGCAAGTTTGCCTCCTCTTATCTTTCAAAATGATTGTCCATTTTGTAGGATTTAGCACCTTAGTCAGTTCATCACTTACTGGTTGCCGGGCATCTCAGGGCCTATTCCCTCCGCCGCTCTTGATAAGAGTTATGTGATTTGTGTTCCATCGTTGTGTCTCAGTATAAAACATACTAATCCGATATGTCAACACAAAAAATTTAAAATTTTCTGATTTAATTCAGATTGCTCTTATCTGTATTTAACGATATGCATAAATTTCATCTCTATGAATTGAACAGACGCTAATAATCGACTTCAAGTAAAATATTGACTAAAATAAGCATGAAGGATACACCATTAAGTTTTATTACATAAAAGGGAGATGTTCACGTGAATACAAAAGAATTATTACGCAGTCATACATCTGTTCGTAAATATACAGGTGAGGAAATTTCAAAAGAAACGGTCATCGATTTAATCGAAACGGCACAAATGGCAGCAAGTTCGCATTTTGTCCAGGCATACAGTGTCATTTGGGTAACGGATGAAGAAAAGAAAAAGAAGCTTGGGGAACTGTCTAAAAACGAATTCCAGTTCAAAACAGCAGGTGCCTCTTTCTTGTTTTGTGTAGATTTCAAACGTTTGCAAGTAGCGGGTCAAAAGCATGGGGTTGATATTTCTGCTGACTCTGCTGAAAATGTTCTTGTAGGGGTAGCAGATGTTGCGTTATTTGCCCAAAACTTCGTTATTGCAGCTGAATCAATGGGTTATGGCATTTGCTATATCGGTGGTGCCCGTACTAATCCTAAAGAAATCAGCGAGCTTTTCAATTTACCGGAATACGTTTTCCCGTTGTTTGCGATGACAATCGGTACACCGACAAAACGCAACGAAACAAAGCCGCGTTTACCGGTAGCTGCGGTGTTGCATGAAAACGGTTATGACGTTGATAAGTATGAAACACTTCTGGATGAGTACGATGGAATTATGGAAGACTATTATAGCAGCCGTTCTTCAAATCAGAAGACTGCGACATGGACGAAACAAATGGCTGATTACTTAGTTCAGCAAAACCGTCCGCATATGAAAGACTTCCTTGCTTCACGAGGCTTTACTTGGAAGTAATCCAATTAAAAAGGAGTATGCCTCAAAATGGCATACTCCTTTTGTTTATTTCAACCCTTCAATCTGCAATGTTTTTACAGGTTGGAAGTCTTCTCCTGTTTTTGCATACGTAATCGTCGCCTGGTCACCTTCTTGCAAATAGATTGCAAACGGTGCAACTTCTGTAGATACGATGAAGTTTTCGCCTGTGTTCGCCAGGAATGATACGATCGTGAAATCACCTACACGCTCTTTATAAACACGCACGACTTTTACTGTCGCCTTAGCTTCTTCAGCATTCGAAGTACCATCTACCGTACTTCCGCCACGGCTTAGTGCTGTTTTATAAAGTCTTAATGCTTCATTTGGCGTTGTACCAAATGCCGAAATTTCAGGATTTGCTGCAGAGACGATGAAGTAATTTTGCAGGAATCCGTTCGCATCCAGTACAGCTGACAGCCAGCTCGCTTCACCATAGAAGTTGTAAAGGATCGGCATTTCGCCTTCCCATTCTTTTTCGATGAACTTTTTCTCGATAATTTCAAGAGCCCCTTGGGAATCCATATAAGACTCTTCCAGATTTCCGGTATAGTACGTTGCTTCACCCGTACGTGCATGTGTTAATGCATAACCAAGCATCGAATCAACGCCCTCTTTAGGACTTGTAAAATCAGTGAAGTAATACATTTCCCCGTCTTCCATAAAAATCGGGCTTACATTTGCTTCCGTACCTTCATCACTCGGCAACTTAACATCCTTTTTGCCGACTAGACTATTCCAGAAGCCGTGTACATAGTTACCGTAATAACTGTTCTGCAAACTTACCGCTTCCGGTGATACAGCACCATCAATAAATTCCGGTACATTCGCAATCGCAATTTTTTCTGTAGCACCCGTCTCCGCATCAACAAGTACAATCCCTTTTACATCAAAGCCGTTACGCGCCGAAATAAATTCGCCGTAAGAACGGATGTAATACGGTTTTCCCTCTTCATCAATTTCCAGCTGCGGATCTCCATAGAAAATTAATGAAGGATTTTGGAGACGAATATGACGCTCCAGATTTTTATTTAAATAAGCTGATGGAACATAGCTCATTTCAGCCTTCACAAACTTCGGATTATCGCTTGAGTCTGTTGCACTCATCGTGAAATAACCAGGTGTTGTTTTTCCGTTGAACCACTTAAAGAACCCTGAAAACTCTACAGGTGCGATGTAAACATAGTTACCATTTACTTTTTGAATTTGAAGATTTCCTAATTCATAATAGCTTGTGTTTGGCACTTGTCCAAACGCTTTTTTCATTTTATTTTTAGCGAACTTTGGTGGTACACTTGCCGGTGTTTTCGTCTCATCAAACGGCGAAATTTCCGTTTTTTCCTTCATCTCTGAAGACTTGAATTTTTCATCTGCATTTAAAAATGGCGCACTTACCAAATAGCCGATCCCAATAATGCTGACAAGCACGATTGCTGATTTAACTTTTTGCTCCTTACCGACTGCAAAAATTGCTCCGATAATTGCTACAACAGGTATTACGTATAGAAAAATCGTCCAGTTAAGATCGATTTTAGAAATATATACAGTTAAAAATACTGAAATAAAACTTACTATAAATGTTGTAATAAATAAGCTCGTAAATGTTTTTGACGAAAGCTCCTTATTGCGTACCTTTTTTGATAACGGCATTAATAATAATGTGATCAAAAGTGATCCAATTGCCGTTATTAGCAATAATTGTCCCATAACAATCACCCTCTCTTACTTATTATGTACGAATAACCTTCCAAAAAGATTCATAAACAAGTAAAACTGCATAATTTCTGGCATAATAGAACATATATTGAATTTTCTTGAAATCGTAGTTTTGTTATTTAGGGGGTTAATGGATGGCACGTAAAGTTCTGATTTTACTGTTCTTTGGGCTTGGCTTGTATTATGTATTCTTATTTGAAACGATCGATAGTTCGCTAAAAATGGTCTTTAAGCTTTTGCCAATGATTTTACTTATAGCGCTTGCCTTTTTAACGAAAGTTCAAGTGAAATCTCCGTATTATTGGCTCATCTCCACCGGTTTAATTTTCTGCGCTGTTGGCGATTATACATTGCAGTGGTTCATCGTGGGACTTAGCTTTTTCCTGATCGGTCATATTTTCTATATTTTTGCTTTCCGTTCAACAAACCACCAGAACACACCACTGTATGTAAAAGTTATTTTAGCTTTATTCGGTGTAGTTATGATGTTCTGGATTGCGGGAAGTCTGCTGCAAAAAGGAGACACGGTACTTGCCATTGCAGTGACTGCCTATATTTTCGTTATTTTAACGATGGGGTGGACATCATTCCGAACAGGCAGTAAGTTTGCTGTCATCGGTGCTATCCTCTTTATCATGTCGGACTCGGTATTGGCGATCAACCGCTTCATGTTTGATGTTCCCGCTTCCCATATTCTGATCATGTTCACGTATTACGGCGCACAGTTTTTCCTCATGCTCAGCATAATGGATTATGACAAAATTAGTTCAAAAACCGAAATAAAAAGTGTAGAATAAAAGCAATAAGTATTAGGAGGTCTTTTTCGGATGAAAGAGAAAGTAATTGAACGTTTAGTACGCTACGCAAAAATTGATACACAATCAGATTTCAACTCTGATACAACCCCTTCAACAATGAAGCAATTCGATTTATTACATGTATTAAAAGATGAATTGGCAGCAATCGGTTTAACAGATATTACACTTGACGAAAACGGCTACCTTTTTGCAACACTTGAATCAAATACAGATAAAGACGTACCGACACTTGGCTTTTTGGCGCATGTTGATACGACATCGGATTACACAGGAACAAATGTACAGCCTCAGCGCATCGACAACTATGACGGTGAAGCGATTACATTAAAAAATGGTTTAGTCATGGCACCGGACTACTTCCCGAACTTGAAAAACTATGTTGGCCAAACATTAATTACAACAGACGGCAATACATTGCTTGGTGCGGACGATAAAGCCGGCATCGCTGAAATTATGACGGCGATGGAATACTTAGTGAACAATCCGGAAATCAGGCACGGGAAAATTCGTGTAGCCTTTACACCGGACGAAGAAATCGGGCGCGGTCCGCATAAGTTTGATGTCGAGAAATTCGGTGCGGATTATGCGTACACAATGGATGGCGGTCCCCTTGGTGAATTACAATTCGAAAGCTTTAATGCAGCTGGCGTAAAGGTAACGACACGCGGCACGAACATCCACCCGGGTTCTGCTAAAGATAAAATGGTGAACTCGATTACAATGGCGATTGAATTCCAAAATGAAATGCCTAAAGATGCAGTTCCTGAAAAAACGGACGGCTATGAAGGCTTTATCCACTTAATGCATTTCAACGGCGGAATTGAAGAAACAACAATGTCATACATTATCCGTGACCATGACCGCGCGAAATTCGAAGAGAAAAAAGAGTATATGGCAAAGGTCGGCAAAGCGTTACAGGCAAAATACGGTGATGAGGCCATTACTGTAGCAATCGATGATCAATATTACAATATGGGCGAAAAAATCGAGCCTGTTATGGAAATCGTCGATATCGTAAAAGAAGCGTTTGCCAAGTTCAACATTACACCGATTGTCGAGCCAATCCGCGGCGGTACTGACGGTTCCCAGCTTTCATATATGGGCTTGCCGACACCGAATATTTTTGCGGGCGGCGAAAATATGCACGGCAAATATGAATTTGTATCAGCTGAAACAATGGAAAAAGCGACGGAAGTCATTATTGAAATCGTTCAGTTATTTGAAAAACGTTAATACAAAATGGAAAATTTTGAATGGGGCGATTACTTTCGCTCCATTTTTTTGTATAATTAATAGACAGAAAATTCAATACAATCAAGTGAGGTGTGTGATGAAGGAAATACTGATTGGCATTTTAGCGGCCTTATTTTTTGCGGTTACATTTGTATTGAACCATTCAATGGAATTGGAAGGCGGCAGCTGGCTATGGAGTTCTTCACTCCGCTACTTCTTCATGCTGCCCTTCCTCATTGCCATTGTCGCCATACGGGGAAAAGGCGGTTTTCGTTTATTATCAAATGAAATGAAAGAACATCCGGGTGCATGGCTCGTTTGGAGCTTTGTCGGGTTCGTATTATTTTATGCACCACTTACATTTGCCGCGGCATTCGGTCCAGGCTGGCTCGTATCGGGTACATGGCAGTTTACGATTGTAGCAGGTGTTTTGCTGGCCCCCTTGTTTATTACAACTATCGCCGGAAAAGATGTCAGGGCAAAAATTCCGCTTATTTCACTAGGCATCTCGGGCATTATTTTAATCGGGATTTTACTAATCCAAATTCCGCAGGCACAGTCAGTTTCTATGAAAACTCTGCTTCTCGGTATACTGCCTGTAATCATCGCAGCTTTTGCCTACCCGCTAGGTAACCGGAAAATGATGGAGCTATGCAAAGGAAAAGTCGATCCGTTTCAACGGGTTCTAGGCATGACGATTGCTTCTCTGCCCGCATGGATTTTGCTTGCCGTCTATGCATTACTTACGGTCGGCATGCCCTCTGCGAGCCAAGTGTACCAATCCCTGCTTGTTGCGGTTTCTTCCGGTGTCATTGCGACAACCCTTTTCTTTATCGCAACAGACCGGGTGAGCCACGATCAAGGAAAGCTGGCGGCCGTTGAAGCGACACAATCGACAGAAGTTATTTTTGCGATGGTCGGTGAAATGATTTTACTAAGTGTTCCGCTCCCGCAGCCGATTGCTCTAATCGGACTGACGGTAATCATTATCGGCATGCTGCTACATAGCTATCACACAGTACTTATGAATAAAAAATTGCAAGCAGCACATGAAAAGAACTGGGACATAAGTAGAATAACCGATAAATAACAGGAATCCTTTATTAAGAAACGGATATTTTGCAAAATTGATTGGAATGCAGGGCGACTCCTGCGGGAATAGCGTGACGCCTGAGACTACAGGCTCAGGCCACGCCCGCGGAAAGCGTCCCGGAATGGAAATCAATTTTAATGCTCAGCAAAAAAATGATATTTTTCTCTCAGAGAAAAATATCATTTTTGGGTTATGTCCCGGCCTCTTTTGCTACATTCCCCACTGCCAAATGCCAGTCGGATTTTTATACATTTTAAATACATATTCTCCTACTGCTTCACGGTCATACTGGTAGCGTATTTCCACTTCTGTATCGGATAAATACGTAACATTTCGGTAGGACGCTTCCAAAAACAGCTCGCCTAAACGGTTCGAATGTGTAAATGGAAGATCGCTTGCCGATAATCTTTCACTAATTGACCCATCTCCAAAAATCTGATCGTACAAATAAAGATCAAAATATTGTTCGGGTGTATAGTCATTTTCCAACTCCAAATAAATTGATGTTGTTGTACTTTCCTCTGCCAGAGCTACGACTTCCCCGTAAATTTTATGCACAGCGGTAATTGTACCTGCCTGCATTGTATTTTTTGCCGGGAAATGATTTACCAAAAAGTATTCACGCGCATTTAATAACTGATCGTAGCCTCCTGCAATCGTATTGCCGTTTTCCTCATACATTTCCTTTAATTCCGATTTAACAGGCTTCCCATTTACAGTTAACTTGCCGTTCTGCAAAACGACACGGTCTCCTGGTACAGCGACTACTTCATAATAGGCGTTTTCGTAAATTGGTAAATGACTGCTCGTATTCGTCATTGTTCGTACAATATCGCCTGCTTCATACACGGCTTCATCAAATAGATTTTCCTGACGTTCTATCACTGTATGGTAAAGTCCCGTTTTCCCTGCAAGTGTAAAGGTTTCTTTATCTACATATTGTAAATCCGATAATTGTTCCAGCACTGGTAGCTGTGCAAAAGAATCATAATCGATTGTTGATAATTGCTTCTTTTTTTGAAGAGTAGCAATTTCCGCTAAATCATCAAGCGGATCATAAGGGGCACCCCGCCCTTCGTTTCCCGAATTTTGCGTAAAAGGTACGGCCGTCATAAATAGGAATACCGCAACTGCTGCAACAGCTGCCGTTACTAATTGAACATGCCACGAACGTTTCTGTTTTCGGGGGGTCGGAGTCAATTCGGATTTCACGCGCTGCTTAATACGACTTTCCTGCAAGCGTGTATCACCCATCATTTCATCCAGTTGTTTTTTAAATGGATCCATGCATCATTCCTCCAATCCCTCTTCGCTAAAAAACTCTTTCAATTGTTGCTTTGCTCGGCGCAAACGTGTTTTGACCGTATTTTCATTCAGTTGTAAATACAGGGCAATATCGGCAATGGACTGTTCGTCATAATAAAATAAAATGAGCGGCTCACGGTATTTCAGTGGTAGCTGGAATAACTTCTGTTCAAGTGATGCAAGATGCTCTTTTTGTATAACTTCCTCGTCCGTACCTTTTGTTTGAGCAAAGATCGTTTCAAAAACAACATCCTTTTTATGCTTCCATGAGCGTAAATAATCTTTTGCGCGATTGGCTGTCATTTTTGTTAAATACGTTTTCAATGACGACTCATTGCGAAACTGGTCGCTCTTTTGAAAGTATGTTACAAACACTTCCTGTACGATGTCCTCGGCGGTAGCCCAATTTTTAACGTACAAATAAGCGATGCGTACTAAATAACGCGTGTGCTCATCAACAATTGCATCAAATTCTCTCATGTAACGATTTACACCTTCTTATATCCTTAAGACCAGCCCACCCCCTTTACAAAGGATGTGAACTGTTCAAATGTATTATTTTCCGTTATACCGAAACGATTGACCTCATAATTTGATTGATGCATATTCGCATAGCCTTCATTTGTCGTAAAACCGATTAACAGTCCGACTTCCTTCATCGCTGCGATCATATCTTCATCGTAATGACCGAATGGATACGCTAAAGAAGTCGCATTCGTCAGCATATTAACATTTTGCTGCAAATCCTTCGCAATGTCATCAGCTGAAAGTTCTAATGCGATCCCTGCCCCATTGCTGAACTGATGCAAATTATGTGTATGCGCTTCGTACTGAAACACATCCGTCATTTGCTGCATCTCTTCGGCTGTGAAAAATTGAAGCGGTCCTTTCGCATCAAAAACTTGTTCACCTTCAAAACGTTCTGTACGAGAAGATATAATATGCTGTACGGCAGAAAATCCATGTTCCTTTAAAATTGGGTATGCATAGACTTTTGTCGATAGTAAACCATCATCAAATGTAATGAGTATTGAATTAACCGGTAAAATTTGGCGACCTTCCAAATAATCATAAAGCTGTGTTGTCGAAATTGTTGTAAATTGCTCTTCAGCTAAAAAGGCCATTTGCTGTTCAAATGATTGTACAGAAACCGTACTTGCATTTGTCACCATTTCTTCTTTCGGCAAAATATGATGATACACTAAAACTGGAATTCCTTCATCTATTTCAACTGATGTTTTATGTATATAACCGGCACGTTCTCCTACTTTCATGACAAACCACTCATCAATCTCCCCCACTACCGGGTAGCGGAACCCCTGTGAAAGCTGCATCAGTGCACTGCTCTTAAGGCTTTTTTCTTCATATACAATTGTTTGTTCTGTCGTTTTAATTGAATTTGTTATTTCTGTATTTACCAATGTCTCAAGCGGACGTTTTTCTACAGCAGCACTTCCCTTTTTAATAAAGGCCGAAATTTTCCCGAATCGCAGTTCATAATAAAGTTCATCTTCCCCAACAATCGCAAATGAAGTATTCGCATGAACAACTCCAATTTCAGTGAGCGCATTTCCTTTTATATAAATTGGCTGCTCCTCATTCAGGACAATAACTTTTTCAAATAGATGTGTAGCTTGTTCGATTGGGTTTCCATTTTCCAGACCCGCCAAATCCTTTTCATTTGCAACGGCCCGTTCAATCTTTTCACTTGAACCTCTATATTCAATTGTCAGGAATAATACGCAAACAGCGATAAACCCTACAGCAATTAACTTTTTCATCATTTCCTCCGCCTATCTTTTTTGCTTAAGCAACGTACAGACGGAGAAATTCAAAATAAGTTTCAAAAAAAGTTTAAGAAATTTTTTGCACACAAAAATACCCGTATCTGTAAGCGACACGGGCAATGGGTCTCCCAATTAAGGAAGAAAAACTAGAAGAAAAATATAAAGGGTGAAAAACTAAGTGTCTGACACACTGTCAAACTTACATTCTAAATGAGGGGGTTTAGAACGCTATGGCTGAGCTAACAAACTCCTGGAGAAAAGTTGTTAGCCCAGACTTATTTGTACTGTATTACAAATAAGCTCTTGCTACAGTTATAATGATAATGATTATCAATATCATTGTCAACCCATTTCCAATATTCTTCTTAAGAATTTTTTACTGTTCGACGATATTGGTATTGTTTGAATTGAAATAACATAAAGCATCCAATGCAAAAACCTAAAATTGCGACAAAGGATGCAACAGCCACCATAATCGTAAAGCTGTATGCAACGACCGGCCAATTAAAAGCAAACCCTACTATTCCGCCCGCCAGACAAATGCTCGCAATCGCTGAATTGAACTTTTGCTGTCCGATATCTTCAGGAATATAAGATTTGATGTCTTTTGTTAAAAATATTTTCGCAAAGCGCATTATCGGATTAAACCCGGTGAAAATCCCAAGTAAATTTGCAATTAACGGAATCGCCAAAATCCAGTACTGTCCTGTCACCCATGTGATAACGACTGATAAAAATATAACCCACTGATTTACACGCACTAATGGTCTTGGTACAGAAATAGGTTTCGCCATAAATACCAACCTTTCTTATATGTTTAATTCATTATAGCGTTTTTCACCTCGTTTAGGAAGAGAAATGGTATAGTAAATATAAAGTGAAACTTCAATCAGCGGGATTTGTTTCTCCCTACGATTGTTAGTTGAACCAATCGGGCATTAACAGGTCGTCCTACTACCGGTTAATGCGGGATAAATATTTTTTGGAAAAGGTGATACGTATGCCTGCACTTTCTTATGATCAAGTACGACAATTAAATTCCTATAGTATTTTTACCGAAGAACCGGACCGTCCATTATTTACATTGGCGAATCTACATAAAGACTTTTATTTGACGGATTTCCGCAATTTGATGATGGGTATTACAAATGCTGCTACGGAAGCTGCGGCCATCTCCCACTTCGGGCGTCGTTACGGCATGTTTGTTGCGATGCAGTTTTATATGCTGACGACGTATGATGAAGTTTGGGACGGCAAGCCGGAAGATCTGCGTTTTGCTATTGTTCAGGAATTCGGTATTCATACACTCGGGATGTATATAAACCCGAATGATTTCCGCTATGTGGAGGATGATGAACGCGAACGGGTGATGACGGATATTTTATACAAGACATCCGTTGTTATTGGCCAGTTACGGAAAACAACATCCATTTCACCGCTGACTTTGTGGGAAAATATTTTCGGATACATGCTTTGGCACTTCCATACTTTACTTGAAAATCCGGCATTGGCTGACCGCGCTTTCGAGGATCTGGACATGCTCGAAGATAAAAATGTTTGGCGTTACTTCTCGGATAAATCGCTGTTTTTCAAATACACTGGTGGAAAAAGTCCTTCCGCTCTGATCAATCAGCCCGTTCGGAAAAGCTGCTGTTTTTCAAAGGACATCCCCGGCTTAATGGCTTGCGGATTTTGCCCGATGAAGTAGGGTTTTGATTTATAAGTGCCGCTGAATAATAGCGGCACTTTTTTGTATGGCTGAGGTTGGTTGTCCGGGGGGAGATTTTCTAATATATAGCCCACTTGTTCTAATAAAGCTTGAAAAGTTCTAATAAATTCCGGATCTTCTAATAAAGTAGGCCGATGTGCTAATAAAAGTCATAGAAGTTCAAATAAAGGTATCCGATCTTCTAATAAGTAACCCGGTTTTTCTAATATCGCTGAAAAAGTTCTAATAAACCGGTGACCTGCCAGTAAAAGTCTGTTGCACAGTCACAGCTCTTTTAGGCCAGGGGGAGATCTTCTAATATATAGCCAGCTTGTTCTAATAAACCTTGAAAAGTTCCAATAAGTCTCCCCGGTTTTCTAATATCCGGTTCAACTTTTCTAATATCGGAGCACCCCTACAACTCAAACCACAAAAAAACGATGCTACCAACTACATAGCATCGCCCACCCATCTTATTTCATTGCACTGTTTTTCAGTGTTGTTGCCATTACTTTGGCGCCATCGATTAATGCCTTTGCATCAAAAGTCATTTTCGGGTGATGAAGTCCCGGACCAAGATTTGCACCAACGCCGATCATTGTCGCTTTCAACTCTGTATTTTTAATCGTATAGAAGTGGAAATCATCGCTGCCCGGTGTAATTACTGCCGGTGCCAGACTTTTCTCTCCAAGTGCTTCCACAATCGAGCGTTCTGCAATAGCAGCCGCTTCAGATGATACTTCCGCACCTGGAGTAACATCCATCCAGTCCCATTCAACTCCGATATCGAACATTGCAGCAATTTGTTTCAAACTTTTATCAACATCGCGTTGTACTTGTGCCAATACTTCATTTTTCTGTGCACGTACATCAATCGAGAAAGTTGCATTGCCCGGAATAATATTGACGCTTCCGCCATCCGCTACAATCTTCGTTAACTTCGCTGAGTACACTTCAAACGGATCGACATGGATGTTTTTCAGCATTTGCTGAATCGCTACTACAACATCGATTGCATTTTTCCCTTGATGCGGACGAGCGCCATGTGCATCAATGCCAGTAATTGTCCCAGTTAAGAATGCTGCTGCACCATGGTAGATTGCAGGTGACACTTTCCCTAATGGCAGCTCTTCCATCGGACGTAGATGAACACCGAATAAATGGGTAACATCTTCCATTACACCGCGGTCAATCATTGCCAATGCCCCGCCGCCTGTTTCCTCAGCAGGTTGGAAAATAAAACGGATTTTCTTATTTAAAGATTCATTTTTTAATGCATAAAGCGCACCTAATACTATTGATATGTTTGCATCATGTCCACAAGAGTGGTTTGCCTGCATAACGCCATCCACTTCCTGCCATAGTGCATCTATATCAGCGCGAACCGCTATGATCTCTTCGCCTTTTCCGATTTCCGCGACAAGGCCCGTCACATCATCAAATTTTTTATAGCTGACGCCCATATCATCTAAGATTTCTGCTAATTTTGCTGTTGTTTTTAATTCTTTCCAGCTTACTTCAGGGTTTGCATGGAAATATTGAAACCAATCAAAAATCATTTGTTCTGTAGAGTTAACCGCTAACATGAAACGCACCTCAAATATTATTTAGTACTTCTATTATACAGTACAATTTTTGCATACTACATTATTAGTGCCTAAAAAAACGACATCTATCCAATCAGTTTTGTTGGATAGACGCCGTAATAATTTTATATTCATTTTAAAGACTCCTTTACAGGCTTGAGAAAAAACCTTGCGGATATTGCGTGCGTTCTTCGCTTTCCGTTACCTCTTGCTGCTCGGCTAACTCAAACTCCACCTCTTCATCAAATAAGTATGTTTCAAACGTCGACTTTAAAAGTGTTGACATATCATTTCTCCCCTTTTAATTATTTGAATTTTTAGTCAATTTAAATAATATAATGGTTTTTCAAGAAAATCAACAAATAAATATACTTAATGCATAAAAAGTGTTAAATCTATCTATTTTCGAGATCAATAGAAAAAAGCACCTGAAATAAATTTCAGGCGCCTACAATTTATGAAATAGCCGCTTTTGAGCCATTTCCTTTATTTTTTGTCATCCATTGAATCACAAACATACCGACAAAGACAATAAGTCCAATTGTATCCGTTAATGTTTCTGGATAAATCATCGCTATACCTGCAGCCAATAGAATAATACGTTCAATCCAGTTTACAGGGCGGTACCAGTAGCCTATTATTGCAGCTCCGATTGCAATCATACCCATAATTGCAGATAACACAACCCATACTACTTCCCAAAGGGTTACATCAATCATCAGCATTGCCGGTGAGAAGATAATCATATACGGGATAATGAATGCCGCAATAGCAAGCTTCGCGGAGTTCACACCAGTACGAATCGGGTCTCCTCCTGAAATACCGGATGCTGCAAAGGCGGCGAGCGCAACAGGCGGTGTAATATCGGCAATAATACCGAAATAGAACACGAAGAAGTGTGCTGATAAAACAATAACAAGCGGTGCTGCACTTGCCGCAACATCCGGTGCCAGTAATGCAATGATTGCCGGTGCAGCAATCGTTGATGTAATAACATAGTTGGCTGTTGTCGGTGCACCCATTCCTAAAATTAACGAAGCAATCATTACAAAGAATAATGTAAGAAGGATACTGCCACCCGCTAATTTAACAAGGCTGTTTGCAAGAGAAAGCCCTAATCCTGTCTTTACAACCACTCCGACGATAATACCCGCACAAGCAGTTGCAGCAGCTACTGCCAATGCCGAGCGTGCACCGTCAACCATACCGTCAATAATTTCTTTAAAACCGAATTTTACGTCCGGATTAATGAACCCGACGATTATACAAGAGATAATTCCGTATAATGCCGCGTGGATAACCGGTACGCCTGACATCATCAGAATGATAATCAGTACAATCGGAATAAGTAAATAAATTTTCTTGAATACTTTCGAGCGATCCGGCATTTCATCATCTTTTAAGCCGCGTAATCCTAAACGCTTCGCTTCAAAGTGTGTCATGATCCAAATACCAGTAAAGTATAAAATTGCCGGAATCGCAGCAGCTTTGGCGATATCCCAATATGTGACACCGCGACCGATAAACTCAACCATTAAGAACGCAGCAGCACCCATAATTGGCGGCATTAACTGACCACCTGTAGATGCCGATGCCTCTACAGCTCCGGCGAAGTTTTTGTTGTAGCCTAGACGTTTCATCATCGGAATCGTATAGGAACCCGAAGTTACTACGTTTGCTACAGAACTTCCTGAAATTGTTCCTTGCAGTGCAGATGAGAAGATTGCAACTTTTGCAGGACCACCAGTCAATTTTCCGGCAATCGCAATCGCTAGATCATTGAAGTATTCCCCTACCCCTGTTTTAACAAGGAACGCCCCGAATAATAGGAACGCAAAAATAAATGTTGAAGAAACTGCCAATGGTGTTCCTAAAATCCCGTCTGTCGAGAAGAACATTAAGTTCACGATACTATCCAAGCTTTGACCTCGGTGGGACATAAAGTCCGGCATATATGGACCGTAAAATGCGTAAAGTAAAAACAGCCCGGCAATAATAGTGATTGGTAAACCGACCGCTCTACGGGCACCTTCCAATACGATAATAACTGCCAGAATTCCGATATAGAAATCCATTGTTTGCAGTTGACCTAAACTTTGAACGAGTCGGTCATAATTGATTACCCAATAACTGCCTACAATAATAGCGATAACCGCTAAAATATAGTCGTAAAACGGAATTGTCCGCTTCGATAGCTTACGACTTGCAGGGAATAATAGAAACACAAATGTCAGTGCAAATCCTAAGTGAACCGTACGCTGAATTTGCGCAGGAAACTGTCCGAAAACTGCCGTATAAAGCTGGAAAACTGTAAATGCCAGTAAACCAAAATAGATAATATGCTTCATAAAATTTTGAGGGTTACGCTGATTTGATTCCAGATCATACTTTTCCAATAATTCCTGCTGCTGTTCCAAAGTAAGCGATTCGTGTAAAGCTCCTGGATCTGCAGCGACTTTTTTATCAGTCATCTAATTCGACTCCTTTCATTTTGTCATATAAAGACAATCTTTGAACTGTTACTAAATAGGACTTCCCACGTATTAAATGCTTTTTTAAAGGAATGATTTTCCCTTTATGTTGCAGATTTAATTTATAGTCGACATTCCCAATATGTAACGTAAATTTTTCTAATTTTGCATCGTTGTACTGAAGGGTATAGACCCCATCTTTATAATCAAGTGTCTGCCCTTCTTCAGCATGACCCGGCATCCCTATTGCCACATCCGTATATTTCATTGCAAGCAACTGAAATTCATTGGTAGAAAGCACTTTATAACTTTCTTCCACATCCGTTAAATGGATCGAATGAGTAAAGATCAACTGAAACTCATTATCACTTTTCAACGGCAAGAAATGCTGAACAGGCTTTTGAACTCTTGTCTCTGTAAAAACTATGCTCCGTTCAAAAGGAATAAACCAAGCGATGAGACAAAGAAAAACAAGGATAATAAAAATCCATTTTTTCATTTAAATGATCACTCGCTTAAATAGAAAAATACAACAAAAGCCTCTGAAGCTTATTCGCAACAGAGGCCCTTAGTTTTCCCTAATTACTTTACTTCATCAAAGTATCTTTGTGCACCTGGGTGTACGTCAATACCGATTCCGTCTAAGCCTGTTTCAGCTTTAATAAATTCGCCTTTAGCATGACCAATTTTATCTGTATTATCATAGATTGCTTTTGTCATTGCATATACTAAATCTTCTGGCAGGTCTTTGTTTACTGCTAACATTGCACCTACAGAAACTGCAGGAACTTCTGCTTCTAAACCGTATGTGCCTGCAGGAATATTATCCACTGCATAGTATGGGTATTTCTCGATCAATTCAGCTGCTTTGTCTGCTTCAACTGGAACGATGTGTACACCATTTGTAGCATTTAAAGCTTCTACAGCACCAGTTGGGTAACCAGCTGTAATGAACGCTGCATCAATTTGACCTGATTGAATACCATCAGTAGATTCACCGAAGTCTAAGTTTTGTGCTTGGATATCATCTTTAATCGATAATCCGTGGATTTCCAATAATTGCTCAGCGTTTGCATAAGTACCAGAACCTGGTGCACCTACAGAAACTTTTTTACCTTTTAAATCTGCAAATGTTTTAATGCCTGAATCAGCTAATGTTACTAACTGAATTGTTTCCGGATATAACGCACCTAATGCTACTACAGAGTCAATTTTTTGACCTTCGAACATTAAAGTTCCTTGCGTTGCATAGTAAGCGATATCTGTTTGTACGAATGCAACTTCACCGTCACCAGCAGCTAAAGCTGTCATGTTGGCAGCAGATGCTTGTGATACCTCAGCAGTTGTTTTTACCCCTGTTTCCGTTGTGATTAAATCTGCAAATGTTCCCCCTAATGGGTAGTAAGTACCTTGAGTTCCACCTGTCAAAATACTTAAGAACTTAACATCACCGAAATCCGCCTTTTCAGAACCAGAATCTGTTGTGTCTGTACCAGTAGATGTTTCGGCTTCGTCGTCTCCGCCACATGCAGCCAAGACTAAAATGAAAGCACTAAGTACTAGTAAAAAAAGCATATTTTTAGTTTTGAACATAAATTTTTCCCCCTTTTTACCTCATTATAAATTTCATTTTACATACACGAATATTCAAAAGTCAATTAATATCTTACAAATCTAATTATTAAGCTAACTATAATATTCTATAAAAATCATAAAAGTGCTATAAAATGATGTTTTTCACTAAGGGCCTTCGATTGCAAAATCCTTCTTGCCCTTTAAAGGCTGTAGCAAAATGCATAAAAAATGAATAAAATTATTTTTCTAATATATATAATATTTTTGAATAATCTGTAAATTAATAACTCAAAAATATTATTCAAAAAAAGAAAAAACACCCTTCCCCACTATGAGAAAAAGGTGTTTTTCATATTTTCCGTTTCTTGCTTTTGCGCTATTACTCGACTACCCCACACACAATTCGCGCACCTGAATTTCCTGATGGATCTGTTTTATAGTCATCGGCTTTTTCATGAATAACAATTGACGTGCCATCTGCATCAAACAGTGAATTTTCTTTTCCTTTTTCCAGTGTAAAATCGGCTGTCACAAAATTTAATTCCACTTCACCTGATTCATCCGCAGTAATATTCGGTAAATCACCTAAATGTGGTCCTTCTGGATTCTTCACACCATGCTGCTTTTTCGTAGGATTGAAATGACCACCTGCCGATTCAAAGCTAGGGGGTTCACATTTCCCTACTTCATGAAGATGGATTCCATGATCTCCCGGCGGTAAACTATTTAATACAGCAGTCAGTTCGACTCCTTTAGAGGATTCTTTAAATAAAATCTCACCAACTAGATTGTTTTCTGTATCATACATCTGCGCCTTCGCAGATAGTGTTTCCGGTGCACTTACCGGGACGGTTTCCTTTTGAAATAAACTGCATCCGCTTAACAATAGTACACATAAAAATAAACTCAATACTCGCACACTATCCCCTCCTTACAGCTAGTATTTCAATAAAGAAGGCTGAATATACAAAAAGCCACCCAAAATTGAGTGGCTTCTTTTCGTATTAGTCTAGAATTTTTACTTGCACTGTACGACGGCCCCATTCATAGGCATTACCTAGGTCTGGAATAAATACATCAATTTTATTGCCTTTAATTGCCCCGCCTGTGTCAGCTGCAACTGCTTCTCCATATCCTTCAACCCAAACTTTTGTCCCTAATGGAATGACACGCGGGTCTACCGCAATTACTTTTAAATTTGGATTGGCGCGTAAATTCGTACCGTTTGCTGTTGTTCCTGAACACCCTTCACAATAGGCTGTATACGCTGTTGCTTCAACAGTCAGTGTTCTTCCTGAATCAGGAGCTGAACTTGTTGAAGTTTTTGCCTGTGTGCTACCTGAAGCGCTTTTCACTTCACTCTTAGAATATTCCTGATGTGGACCGGATACAGTAATCGAATCACCCGGGAAAATTAAGTCCGAGTTGATATTGTTCCATTTTTGCAGCTGGTCTACAGTGGCATCATGAGCCAATGCAATATGGAATAATGTATCGCCTGGTGCAATCGTATATACTTTCTCATCATGACCGCCAACTTTTAATGTATCTCCAACATAAATTGTATTACTCGTTAAATTATTTAATTCCTTTATCTCTTCCACTGATGTTTGGAATTGTTTACTTATTTTATAAAGTGTATCTTCAGGTTGGATCGTATAAGTATCTGCAGAAGCTTGAGATGCAAATAGCCCCCCTGTAGCGAATACTCCTGCTAATAGAACTGCCATTAATTTTTTCTTTGTCAAATTTCTGTCCCTCCATAATCCCAAATAAATTTAGGTTTTTTAGACTCTGCCTATAACCTTACAGCAAATACATTGCAACACGATGACGCGGATATGAACCCTCCATTACAAGCACATTGCAGAGCTTTTGGATAATTATTACTAAATTTGAAGCGATTTATACATAGATTTACCATTTTTTTGCGGAGAGACAGGAAAGGAGCAAAAAATAATTGGAAATCCGTTGTCAGACTTATTACAAATCCCCTTATTCCTTTAATAATTCTTTCTATTTTGACGATATAAAGTGCAACTTTAAACAGTGGTATTCTTCCAAATCCACCTTTTGAAGGAATACAAGTTAAATCGTCATATCTGTATCTGTTAACGCGGGATACATGAAAAGGAGGAATTACTATGGAATTAAACGCCATTATGTCAGCTCAGTTGGCATCGTTGCAGCAAACTGTGCAGATGAGTATTTTAGACAAGGCAATGAATACCGGTGTGGCAACTGCTGTTCAAATGATTGAAGAGATGCCTCAGCCACAAGCAACTCCAGCACCCCATCCTTATAAAGGACAAACGATTGATATCCAGGTTTAGAATCTAAAAACGAAAGGACGCTCACAATTTCACGTGAGCGTCCTTTCTGTTTTTAAATATAAGTATTTCGACTGGGCGTCTGTTATTGGCAATTTGAATTACATATGAACAATCGGAGGAGACATTTTAAAAATTTTACATACTATATTAGATGAACGAATTTATATGAGAAAATTGAACGTAATTTTTGGCATTCTCCCTTATGTAAACGATGTGTTAAATTTCAGTTAAACACTTTTAAAGAAACATTTTTCGGGTATAACTAATAGTATACTGATGATAAAAATGTAAAGGAGTGATTATTATAGGTATTCATACATTTTTTACAAGTTTAAATGATTTAGAGCGCATCATCCGCTGTCCCGGTCGCTTTAAATTTGAAGAGCATAATGTGGCAGCACACTCATGGAAAGTTTCTCAGTACGCGATGTTCTTTGCAACATTGGAAGAACGTGCAGGCAGTAAAATCGACTGGAAATCGTTATACGAAAAAACGATTAATCATGATTTTGCCGAAGTATTTATCGGAGATATTAAAACACCTGTCAAACATGCAAGTGTCGAACTAAAGCAGATGCTTTCACATGTCGAAGAAAAAATGATGGAGAAATTCATCCGAGAAGAAATTCCACTTGATTTACAAGACGTATTTTTTGACCGCATGAAAGAAGGCAAAGATGAAACAATTGAAGGAAGGCTGCTTGAGTTTGCCGACAAGCTGGATCAGTTTTACGAGTCATTCTCAGAGCTGAAGCGCGGAAATACAGACAAAGAGTTTGTTCATATGTATGAAACAGCACTCAGCAAGTTACTTTTAATCGATCTCCCCGTATCTGTTGACTATTTCCGTAACGAAATTTTATCTGATGTTGTAGCGGAAAAGACGGTCATCGATATAGCAATTCTAACGGAAAACATTTTACAACAGCATACAGAATAATAACAGAAGGCTTCCGACTTATAAGGAAGGCTTTTTTATTTTGGAAATAAAACCATCATTTTATTCCGCAAAATCTTCAATAATCCCATTCAAATCATTTGACTTTTTTTTAAAAACATACTTTATTGCAATCCGATTTAACTTACTATAAGATAACAATAAGGCTACGTTGTACGTACGAATATTAAGTTTTAACCTTTATACTTATACAGGGAGTTTTACATCGATGTTGGAATGGCGTGCCTGGACTCTTTTGACTTCAGGATAGACAGGATAGCATTTGCGAACACCCACTTTGAGGAGTGGTGGTTTAAAACTTTCTATAATAACTACGGCAATGTGGCTGCTTACATAACAGCCTTTAACAGTAATACTTACAAACACTTTCACTGAAATGGTGAAAGTGTTTTTTTGTGGGTATAAAAATTCCCCATTGAATAACAAATTGTTATTCAACGGAGAATTATACTACCCTTTATAAATTAATGATTCTTTTTCAAGCAGAATCGGGCCCGTACCCGTTCTTACGATAAATGAAGAGTGTTCTAAATAATCGGCTAAAACAACCGCTCCAACGCCTAAAATCTCCACTTGGACATCTACACGGTGCTCACTCTTTTGCAGCTGTGAAAGAATAGGCTTCAACTGATCCAGCTTCTGGAGCTTTTCACTGTACAAAATAATGTCAATATCACTGTTTTCATGGCACACATTGATTCCCGTTGCCATGGAAAAGCCAACACTTCCTCCAATGCCCCATTTAAAACCATCCAGTACCTTTTCAATGTAAGCAAGTGATTGAAAATGTGTCTCGGGATATGAATTTCCCAAAACATCAAACGGCCGAATTACACGTTTAATATTCGAGATTGTTGTAACCGCTGCAAACCGTTTCGAGCGATTATTCCCCCGGAAGCCTATCGCCACTTTCCCATCCTCTACTTTCATACGTCTTACAACAGCAATGCCTTGAGCCATTTCATCCTCACTCAACCAATCCGGATATTCACCGAAATACTCGATTTGATCCATGGCCTTCAAATAAACTAAATCATGTACAGTTAGTTCCATTGCTGTGTGATCTTTTCACGTACAGCAATCGATGCTTTACGGCCGTTTTCAACCGCTACTTTTGATTGAATTCGATTTGCTAACGTTCTGTCTCCAGATTGAATAATATCTTCTTTTGCCATTACAATTGTATGAAGAACTTTTCGAACTTGTTCTTTAGATGGTTTGTCTGCGTTAATACCGTCGATCAACTCATGTAATGCGCCAAGCGTTTGGAATGAATGGACATCATACGCCATCGATGGAACAGATTTTGCAAATTCGTCCAGCTCTTCAACAGTACGCATTGTAACAAGCGCTGCTGATTTTTTTGACATTACATGTACTTGCACTTCTGAATCATCAAGCGAAATAATACGGTTACCTTGCATACCGTGTGCTAAAAATGCTCCTGAAATCGCTTTACCTACAACACATGTAACGATTGGATGTCCGCTTTGTCGCGCAACTGCATACGCTTCAACACTTGCTGCACAAGCTAAGTAAATACCGAATAATTCTTCGTGATAGCCGAATGCCTGACCTGGAACATCGACAATAGGAACGATTAATCTTTTAACCGCTGAATTTTTATCTTCTTCAATTGCCTGACGAATATATTTCGCAACAGTCCATGCCTCCTGCAGACCAAACTCCCCATTGCGGGCACGGTAAAATTTACTTTCACTGTTTGGCACGACAGCGATAAAACGCGCTTTTTCTCCATTTAATTCAGCATCAGCCACTAAGACTGATGGTGTCTCTGAGATCGATGGTGCATTATTTGTAAATGCATTAAACCATGTACGGCCTCTGCTTGGATTTTCCCCATCCGCCACCGTTGCTTCAGCATTTGCCAATTCAGCTCGGTTGCTCAAAATTTCCTGTGCTTCTTCCGTACTGATTTTTTCTTCAAACTGTAAGTGCTTCAGCATATTTAAAAATGTATCGTACTCTGTTGTTCTTTGTTTGAAGCTGTTTTTTGCCCATAAGTCTTCCAGCGTATCTAAGTAATTTACGACATCATCTTCAACAACCGCATCCACTAAGTTTGAATTATGGCGCATTGACCCGCCAATCATTTTCCAGATAAACGGCTTTTGTTTTGCATTCAGCTCTTGGATACCCGCTTCCTGCTGAACTACTTCAGGACCGTTCATACCAAGACGCCCTTCTCGTGTCATAATTAAAGCGGAACAAAGACCTGCTGTTAATGACATCCCTCCGAAAGAACCGACTTTCCCAGGAATAATGCCGATTACCGGTACATATTTTTTCAATGCAACAATCGCCGAACTAATTTCAGCAATCGAAAGAAGTCCGTAGTTCGCTTCTTGCAGACGAACGCCACCTGTATCGTAAATGATGACCGGATAAATTAGTTCCCCTGCTTCACATGAAGCAAATGCACGCTCTAAAGCACCTGCAAATTTTGCGCCGGAAACTTCACCGATTCCCCCGCCTTGGAAACTTCCTTCTATTGAAATAACTAATGAACGACGACCACGGATTGTCCCTTGCATGATAATCATTCCATCATCGCTTTGAGGCACGATGTTTTGCGCTTCTAAATGAGGTGATTCAAAAAAGTCGAATGGGCCTAATATTTCATGTGCTGTTCCTTCATCTAATAGTAAAAGTGCACGTTCTCTAGCCTTACTTTCTACTATACTTACAGGTAATGTAATAGAATTATTCACCGAAAACCACCTCCGCTGCCTGTGCAAGTCGTATCGATACGACACCTGGTGTTGCACCGAAATCATTAATCTTAATCGAAGCCAATATATCCTGCTGAGAAACAAAGCGCTCCACTACTTTTTGCCAAGTTTCAGCATAACCTGTAATTCCTGTACGAACTTCTACTTTTGTTTCCGAGCCTTCGATTGGCTGGATCAGTATTTCTAAATCCCCCGACCCTACAACCCCGATATGCGCCTGCTTAGTAACCGGACGATTTGCCTGAAACGTGTAATTCAACTTTTCCATGCTGTGCACCCCTTTTCAGTTTATCTGACATATTAATTACGAATATTGTGGCGGCCAATAAATCAGCCGATCCCCCTGGAGATAACCAGTGCTTAATATACAATTCATCTAGTTTCTTCATATTTGAAATTGAAAAGTTTGTCAGCAGTTTTTTCGCTTCCCGCTTCGCCATTTCCAATCCTTCAAGACCGCCTCGATGAAGTAAACAAGTGTCGTTTAAATTTGCGATCAGTACTAACAATGTCGTAAGCTTCGCATCTCTTAACGACATCTTCTGAGCCGCCTGTAAAAACGCTGGCAAACTATATTTTTGAATGTGAGGGAATGCCTGTTGGGCTTCTTCTCTCGCACCCGGAATTCCATAATTCTCTTTTACTTTGCTTCCGTTCGTTTTGGACTTTGGAATATATTGATCCGGAAGATTGGCCAATTCTGCAGCATCATTAAATACTAGCGGAAAAAGTACTTGGCCCTGTCTTCTTGCAATTGCAGAGCAAAGTAATCCAATCGACCAGATCGCCCCTTTGTGCGTGTTACTATTTTCAGTAACCGCAAACATTTCCTTTTCGCCATTCCGTCCTATTGCCCCAAATTGTTCCCTTATTTCTACTGTCGGCTGTCGGTTGAAACTCAGCATTGCCATTTGATAAAACGTATTGTGCAATGAATGGGCTGAATTTTGCATTTTTGTTAAAGATAAATCATGATGTGCACCATTATTGTCTGTATCTACTAAACCAGGCTTTGGTGTTAATTGAACTTCTTCGATTAATGCTGCAACTGCCTCATCAGCAATCCGTTTACAAATTACATGCTGTTTCATTCCTTCAGCTCCTTACCAACTTTTGAATTTCGTTGGTGGCTCATATAATCCACCAGACCATTGAACAAGTTCATCAATATTTTTTGCCGCCAATAATGAACGGTTCGCTTCACCGCGTAAAATATTCAAGTCTTCCGGAATTGCCACTAAACCGCGCTCGCGAAGTGATTTTGTACGCTTCACATCATTTTCCATCCCTAATGGTGTTACCCCTGCAATCGAAGCGATCATTTCTCTACGTTCTGCCGGGCTATCTGTTTTATATAAGTAGGCAATCCCTTCTTCTGTCACAACATGTGTAACATCTTCCGCATAAATCATAACCGGAGCAACTGCCAGATTCGCCTGTTTCTTTACATCAATCGCATCTAAACGTTCAACAAAGACCGGTGTGTTGGCATCCTGGAATGTTTCTGCTACTTGCACAACTAGTTTTTTCCCGCGAGCCAATTCATCCTGACTTGTCATCATATTGTACCAAGCTTCCGTTGAGTGACGGCGTCCGCCTGGATCATGTCCCATATTCGGTGCACCACCATAACCTGCAACGCGCCCTTTTGTTACTGTCGAAGAATTTCCGTATGCATCCATTTGCAGTGTCGATCCGATAAATAAATCTACGGCATACTGACCTGCAA
The DNA here is from genome assembly GCF_038008025.1 of Solibacillus sp. FSL W7-1324. Taxonomy (NCBI): domain Bacteria; kingdom Bacillati; phylum Bacillota; class Bacilli; order Caryophanales; family Caryophanaceae; genus Solibacillus; species Solibacillus sp. FSL W7-1324. The sequence continues at coordinate 306,463 of NZ_JBBOYH010000001.1, read as the reverse complement.
GCTGTGCCAATGTACGATTCGAACGAAGGCTGCCATCTTTCCCTGTGAAGAAAATATCGCGACGTGCCTCTACATATTTTTCCATCCCTAGCTCACCGCCAAAACAGTGAACACTTTCTACCCATCCTGTTTCAATCGCCGGGATCAGTGTCGGGTGCGGATTCAGAACCCAGTTTTTGCATATTTTCCCCTTCAAGCCTAATTGCTCACCATAAGAAGGTAACAGCAGCTCGATTGCAGCGGTATTAAAGCCAATCCCATGGTTTAAAGATTGAACGCCGTGTTTTTCATAAATACCACGAATACACATCATCGCCTGTAAAATCTGGATATCTGTAATATGGCGTGGATCACGAGTAAATAACGGCTCCAGTTCATACGGCTCATCCGCTTCAACGATGAAATCTACCCAAGAACCCGGAATATCGACACGTGGCAATTCATCCACAATTTCATTTACTTGAGCGATTACAATTCCATCACGGAAAGCCGCTGCCTCTACAATTGTCGGCGTTTCTTCCGTATTTGGTCCTGTATATAAGTTTCCGAAGCGGTCTGCTTTATCCGCCGCGACTAACGCAATATTCGGAATTAAATCGATAAACAATCTCCCATAAAGCTCAACATATGTGTGCAGATCCCCTAAAATCAATCGGCCATCTTCGATCATCTGTGCGATCCGTAAACTTTGAGGCCCTGCAAAACTTAAATCGATTTTCTTTGCGATTCCTTCTTCAAAAATATCTAAATGTTCCGGACGCGACACACTGGACATAATCATATGTAAATCATGTACACGTTCTGGATCGACCTTCACTAGCGCTTGAGATAAAAATGACGCCTGCTTTTGATTGTTTCCTTCAAGAACAACCCGATCCCCCGGTTTAATAAGCAATTCAAGTACGTCTACAATTTTTTCTGTAGGAATTGTTACACCATTCACTAGATGCTCCACTTCCGCCAATCTCTTTTTCTTTCCTTCCAATCTTGTTGACCAAGAACGCTGTTGTTGTATTAATACCATATTTACACCCCTTCATTTTTTGCTAAATATAGACAATCATTAAATCCGTTCTTTTCCACACTATAGCTATCCGCTTCCGGAAACGCATTTTTGGCAAGTTTTTTTAATACATCTCCTGGCGACATTTCAATAAATTGACGAACACCATTTTCGAATAAAATCGAAGTCGCATCATGCCACCTGACAGGTAACGCAATACTTTCAGCCAAATCCTGAATAATACGGGAAGGCTGGCGAAGTACTCGTGCATTTCGATTTGAAATCAACGGAAATTTCGGCCTTTGGAGCGTTATGCTCTCCATCTCTTTTGCCAATCGGTCCTGAACCGGTAAAAACAAAGGACAATGGGATGGTGTAGAAACATTCAGCATCTTTGCTGAACTTGCGCCCTTTCCTGCTACGTAATCCAATACATTTTGCATGGCTTCTTTATGCCCTGATAAAGTCAACTGCTGCGGTGCATTGCGGTTGGATACATAGACCGGTTTTTCATCCGTATGGAATTTCTGAGTTATTTCTATAAGAGTTGATTCAGGTAACCCTACAACAACTGCCATTCCATACGCCTCATCCTGTAAAGATTCCATCAGTTCTCCCCGAAGTGAGACTAAACCCAGGGCATCACTAAATGTTAGTACTTCGCTCGTCACTGCAGCGGCAAATGCCCCTACCGAGTGACCCGCCAAATAGTCCGGTTTTGCTCCTTCATTTAAAAAGGCTCGGGCTGTTGCAACACCGGCTGCCAGCATTGTAATCTGGACGTTTTTGGTACTCATTAGTTTTTCTGCTGTTGCGAGCAGCTTAATGTCTGTTTTTAAAACATCCGAAGCTTCATCCAAAGTTTCTTTAATAGCAGGGTGTGTAGGAAGTGACTCCAAAAAACCGCCATATTGTGAACCTTGCCCTGGAAAAAGCCATGCCTGTTTCATCGTTAACTTCCCCCTCCCTTTTTTTACAACTGCTTATTACGGACACTGAAAATTACATCCTCTGTATGCTTTCTTAAAATGGACTTCAACTGATCCAAATCATCATTCTTTAAACATTCGTAAATACTTGTATGCTCCAAAATCGACTTATCAATAATTTCGTTATTTGAAAAGTGGATTACTTGAATTCGTAGTAATGGTATAGCAATTTTACTGTACATATCATTTAGCACTAGGCTATTACTTAATTTGAATATGAGAAAGTGAAATTGATAGTTTAAGTGCGTATATTCTGTATAGCTTTTTGTTTTCGTCATCTTCGTTAGGACGGCTTTCATTTCTTTCAGAGTGCCTTTTTCTTTACTCGGATTTTCGATACGTTCTGCTGCCAGCATTTCCAAATGGTTCCGCACATCCAGTAAATCTTTCATATCATCCAATGTATAGCCTTTAATGAATGCCCCTTTTCGAGGGACACGTTCAATAATTCCTTCAGTAGCTAATAAATAAATCGCTTCTCTTACAGGAGAGCGGCTCGTTTCGTACTGTTCAGCATAAATGGATTCAACGACTTGATCTCCAGGTCTTAACTCACCATTCAATACTTGTTCGAGCAAGTTATTGGCAATTCTAATTGATAAGGCATTGTCCAATGCTCTTTCAAAATAATTCATTTAACCTTCTCCTTCTATAAGAACTTGGTCGACTGTATACAATTCATAATATATCTTTAAAACATAAATTTCAATCGTATTATCTACTTTTCTCTAAAAAAAATAATATTTTTCTTGATTATGTATTTATTATTGTTTATTCTATATTCAGAATACAGTCGACTGTTCTAAACAATCAAAGGGGTGTAATAATGGTTATATATGGTGTTGCCATTTTAGCTGGGTGTTTCTTATTTGGGATGTTCTGTGGTGAATTAATCGGAACTTTAATGGGAATTGATTCAAATGTGGGTGGCGTAGGTATAGCAATGTTGCTATTAATTGTAGTAGTTGATAAGTTGCAGAAGAGCGGGAAAATCAGTATAGCTGCCCAAAGTGGTATGGCTTTCTGGAATGCAATGTATATCCCAATCGTAATTGCGATGGCAGCCAGTCAAAATGTTTTAGGTGCATTAACAGGGGGTCCTCTTGCAATAATTGCAGGAGTTGCTACAGCTCTTATTAGTTGGTTATGTGTTCCGTTGTTAAGCGGGAAAAAGGCAAAAGAATCTGCCCTAGAGTTCAATAAAAATCACGCAACAACAGGGGAGGTAAACTAATATGTGGGATGCTCTTAAAACTGCATTAGAATCTAATGGCTTAATTACTGGTTTTGTCATTGTCGGGATTACAATGTATATCGCATATTTAATTTCGAATAAATTAACGAAAGGGCTAATTCATGGCTCAGCTATTGCAATTGTTCTCGGATTAGTATTGGCATATATCGGCGGTGTTTTCAGTGACGGCTCAAAGGGGTTAGCTGATGTTTCGTTATTTGCAGGTATCGGTCTTTTAGGCGGAAGTATGCTTCGTGACTTTGCCATTGTAGCTACATCTTTCGGTGCAAACTTTGACGAAATCAAAAAAGCAGGTATTCGTGGGATTTCCTCACTCTTTATCGGTGTTGGATTATCTTTTGTAGTTGGTATTATTTTTGCGCTAATTTTTGGTTATACAGATGCGGTAAGTCTTGCAACAATCGGTGCAGGAACAGTTACTTATATTGTTGGTCCGGTAACAGGAGCTGCCTTAGGTGCGAGCTCAGAAGTTATTGCGATCAGTATTGCAGCCGGATTAGTAAAATCGGTGGTCGTAATGGTAGGAACGCCATTTATTGCAAAACATATTGGTCTTAACAATCCATTATCAGCAATGGTATATGGCGGATTACTTGGAACTACTTCCGGTGTTACGGGAGGATTAGCTGCAACGGATGTACGATTGGTCCCGTATGGCGCCGTTACAGCTACTTTCTACACAGGTTTAGGCTGCTTACTTTGCCCTACCCTGTTATTCATCTTAACAGATATGATTTGGTAAGTTAATTATTCATTCTCGATATATAGGGTGTCATTTAAAATTTTCAAAAAGGTGTCACATTTTTCTCTATAACATTCCCCCAGAATTTTATAAGATAAATTCCACCTTCCGAAAATTGAATGGGCATTAAATGATTAATAGACAAAACGTGAGTACATCTGTAACTCACGTTTTTTGTCGTATCTTAATAAACTCCTAGGGTAAATATTTTTAATTCCAGTAATTTTATGCCAATATTTAGTGAAACACATATATTTGGAGGAGACGGCTATGAAAAAAATTCTTTGTATTGGCGAATTGCTCATCGATTTTTTTACAACTCATACGGAAGTATCCATTATAGAAGCAAAATCGTTTGAAAAACAGGCAGGCGGTGCTCCGGCAAATGTTGCGGCAACGATCGCGATGCTTGGTGGACAGGCATATTTTTGCGGAAAAGTAGGCGATGATGCATTTGGTCACTTTTTAAAACAAACGTTGGAGCAAGCTGGTGTTCATACAGATCAATTAATAATGGATCCGTCTGCACCGACTACTTTGGCCTTTGTTTCAAGACAAAAAGATGGGGAGCGGGATTTTATCTTTAATCGTGGTGCCGACGAATTGCTCACTGTTGAAGATCTGGACCTGCAACAGCTCATGACGATTGATATGATTCATTTCGGCTCTGCCACAGCCCTTTTAAGTGAACCTTTCAGTAAAACGTACGAACAGCTAATGCAAACTTTACATCTTCAAAATCATTTTATTTCATTTGATCCAAACTACCGGGCAGACTTATGGAAGGGTGATTCCGATTTGTTCATCCATAAATGTGAACCATTCCTAGAAGCAGCAAATTTCATTAAGATGAGTGATGAAGAACTGTTATTATTCGCTAGGACTGATAATTTCGAACAGGCAATCGAATGGCTGACACAGTTTAGTGATAAAACTATCGCCATTACACAAGGCGCTTCCGGTACAATGCTTATCCGTGACGGACAAATTACAAATGTTCCGGCATTTCCTGTAAAACCGATCGATACAACCGGTGCAGGTGATGCTTTTGTCGGTGCCGTTATGTATCAGTTAAGTAAATATGAAGATACAAACCTTTCGTTCAATGAATGGGTAACCGTTATCGAATTTGCCAACCAAGCTGCAGCAAAAGTATGCGAAAAAGTCGGCGCAATCGATGCCCTCTCTTCCTTAAAAGAACTTTCGTAATAAAACAGGCGCGCTAAAAGTTTCATGCCACTTTTAACGCGCCCTTCTTTTATTGGACATTTAAAACAATTGTTACTTTAGTTCCTTTTCCAAGCTCACTTTCAATAGTAAACTGTCCCCCATGCCGGTTCACGATTTCTGTTACAATCGCCAAACCTAATCCGCTGCTTTGACTCGAGCGTGAAGGGTCTACCCGGTAAAATCGTTCTTTCACCTTTTCAAGTGCTTCTTCCGCTATACCGATCCCTTTATCTTTTATCGTTACAAAAATCTGATTATCCTTTTTACTGCATGTGACAATAATTTTCCCTTTATCTTCACTGTAGCGAATAGCATTTGACAGCAAGTTGTCCCAAACTTGTTCCATTAACTGTTCATCTGCAAAAACTTCAACCGGTTCCAGTTCGTATACAAGCTCCATCTGCTTATCATCCAGTTTCCAACGCTTTGCAAATAGCCGTTCCTTCAACTGTTTATCTAACGAAAAGGTCTTTTTTTGAACCGGTAAATTCTTCTGGTCAAGCGAGCTCAGTAAAAGCAACTGCTTTGTTAATGCGGAAAGACGCTTCGTTTCCTGCTCAATAATCTCCAAATATTGCACACGTTCTTCCTCTGTATTGTCCGCGTCCTTCAATACATTTGCATAGCCTTGAATGTTGAGCAACGGTGATTGAAAATCGTGTGACACATTATTGATGAAGTCTTTTTTAATCTGATCATTTTCCGCGAGGCGATTGGCCATCTTTTGAAATTGGGTTGCAAGCTGACCGAGCTCATCATCACGATCAATCGATAACTGGATATCATAATTTTCAAGAGCGATTTGCTTTGTCGCCTGCTGCAATTGCTTCAACGGTCTGACAAGCTGACGGGCAAGTAAAATCATTGTCATTAATATAACGATAGCAGTAATAATAATAAAACTAACGATCAATAAATGCATCTCCGAAAACAGTGTCGCATTTTCCTGACGAATGAAAAATGCATAGCTTTCATCATTCAGTTGAAATGATATACCGATTGTATTTCGAATATCATTTGCGAAATGATTCATAAAGTAGGAAGAACCATTATAGTCGCGAATGCCGTGATACACATCATCGGTACCGACGATCTCTAGCATCTCAGGCGTGAGCTTTGTTTTTTTAAACTCACTTCCGTATGAAGTTAAGCTACCGTCAGGATAAATAACCCCTATTTGGTAGCCAAGCTTTGCTATTGACCGAAAGTAGGCATCCGCACTTTCTTTCGGCATTGTTTTTAAAATTTGCTGTACTTCCTGGGCTACCCCATAATTTTTGGCGTCTGTATCAGGTCGTATTTGCGATTTATAAATTTGTCCGATTAACAGCATCGACATCGTAATGCTTATGACGATGACAGCCAATGTCACGACAATATATTGCCTGTATAATGTTTTCATTTCAGTTCCTCAATTTTATAGCCGATTCCGCGTACGGTCTGAATTTTCACCTGTGCATTCACTTCTTCCAACCGGCTGCGCAGACGCTTAATATGTGTTGTCAGTGTAAAGTCATCCCCGTCATAATCATAGCCCCATACTTGTTCCATTAACTGGTCTCGCGTAAATACGACTTCCGATCTTGAACATAAAATGCCCAATAGCTCAAATTCTTTTAAAGGCAGCAGTGATACTTGCTCCCCTACTTTCACTTCATACGTTTGCCGGTCAATGAGCATATTGGCAATCTTTATTTGACTTCGTTCCACTTTTTGAAAGCGCCGTAAAATCGCCCGTACTCTAAACAGCAGTTCTTTCGGTTCAAATGGCTTCACCATATAGTCGTCCGCGCCTGCCAAAAAACCTTTTTCCTTATCATCAAGTGTTGTTTTGGCAGTCAGCATCAATACAGGTACACCGATTTCAGCGAGATTTTTCGTCAAGCTTATGCCATCCATTTTCGGCATCATTACATCGACAATCGCCAGATCGACCGGCTCCTGCTGCAATAAATTTAATGCTTCCATTCCGTCACTTGCAAACAACGCTTCGAACCCTTCTTTTTTCAAATGAATGCCAATTAATTTCCGTATAAATGCATCGTCATCTACAACTAATATCCGCATTGAAATCACCGCCTTATCTATTTTTAAGGAATTCCTATCACAAATACTGTTCCTTATTCTATCCATAAAAAGAGACATCGAATTACTCGATGTCCCTTCATCTAACCATTACTTCTTGTCTTTTTCAAATGTTAATATCAGCATCGGCAATAACATACCGCGTACTAGGAATGTATCAATCAGAATACCTACTGCAACGATAAAGCCGAATACGAACAGATCGGCAATTGGCATTGTCATTAATGCCGCGAAAGTTGCTGCAAGTATAATACCTGCTGACGAAATAACACCGCCTGTATTACGGATAGCAATTTCAAGCGCCTGTTTCACTGTTGTGTGTTTGCGCTCTTCAAGGAATCGGGACACTAGAATAATATTGTAGTCTATACCTAGCGCAACAAGGAATATGAATGCATAGACAGGTACACGAGTACTGATTGCATCATAGCCAAATAATACATCAACTAGGAATAACCCTAATCCCAATGCCGATAAATACGAAACTAAAATGGTTGCTATCATGTAAATCGGCATTTTCCAAGATCTCGTAAGGACAAATAATAATACTAAAATTAAAATTGTTTCTAAAAGGACAATTTTAATTATATCGGCATTGTTTACATTGCGCTCATCCAGCAATTTCGCTGTTGTTCCAGCAAAGTGCAGCTCACCGTCAATTCCGGCTGCCGCTAAATAATCCGCGCTGTTTTCACGCATTTCTTCAAGCTTATCGATTGCTTCCGGATCATATGGATTTAAATCAAAAGCCATTGTTAATTTCATTTTTGTTTCGTCTTCCGAAACGGCTGACGGGCGAACAGATGCAATTTCATCTTCTGCTAATAATGCTTCCGTTAAATCTTGTTTTTGCTGCTCTGTTAATGCCTGTTCACTTTCAACCAATAGTGAAGTCGGTGCAAGTTCCCCTTTATCAAAGCGTGACTCGACGATTTCATAGCCGACACGTGATGGCAATTCTTCAGGGAAAGATTTTACCATATCAAATTCATAATCTAAGTTGAACACATTTAATGAAGTAATGATCATGAAGATCAGGACTAATCCACCTGATAAATACGGTTTGTTTACAACAAACTTGGCAATTGCTCCCCAAATTCCGTGCTTTACTTCTTTTGTCTCACCAAATTTCGGTACTTTCGGCCAGAATGCTTTTCGGCCAAACAAGGCAAATAACGCAGGAACTAATGTAATTGAACCTAGCATAATAACAAATACTGCTGTACCAAAGATTGGCGCGAAATTTTGATAGTCACGGAAATCAGCCAAGAATAGTACAAGCATTGCCGCCAACACGGTTCCGCCTGCAAAGAATACTGGCTCGCCAGTTGCACGCATCGCATATTTCATTGCTTCATATTTGTTTTCGTAAAGGTTCAGTTCTTCACGGTAACGCGAGAACACGAATAATGAGTAATCGATTACTGCAGCAAACAATAGGATACTCATAATCGATGTTGTAGAGTTATTAATTTCTAAACCAGCTGCCCCCATTAAAGCAACCGACTGATTTACTACTTGATAAACAATTACCGTTGCAAGTAATGGAATAATCGCTAATAGCGGTGAACGGTAAATGATAATTAATAGAACTAAAATAATTCCGATTGTCGCAAATAATAGCTGTAAGTCTGCTTGTTCAAACAGTTTTACAGTATCGCCGGCAATCCCTGCTGGACCAGTAATGTAAAATTGTGTATCTCCTGTTTTTTCAGCTGCTTCATTTCCGATTTCAGAAGCAAAATCGTTAATTTCCGCATAAGCCGAATTTCCAAGACCTTGCTCAAGCGTCATCGGTACGATCATCGTCGATTTATCTTCCGATGTAAATCCTGCTAAAGCTTGTGGCGGCAAGTTTGAAATGTCAACAATCTGGTCAACACCTTCAATATTTTCCGCAATTACTGCATTTAAAATTTCTTTTACGCTTTCGACGTTAATTTCCCCGTTTTCATTATGGAAAACCAATATACCTGGTGTTCCTTCATCATACGGGAAGTACTCGCTTAACTTATTTTCAGCGATAATTGATTGTGCATCATCTGGCAGTGATTGGAAGTTGGTCACTTTATATTCACTTAGCATTGGACCGGCGCTTAAGCCAATCATCAACACAAGCCAGACAATAAGTGTAATCCAGGCACCGCGTTTTGTTGAGACCCAATCTGTAATTGGATTTAAAAACTTATTCATCGATATCCTCCTTTTTAACACATCTGCAGTATAAAGGAGCTATATGAACTTCATATAAACTTCTATTAAATCAAATCAATAGAAAAGACCAATATGTCGATTTTCCGACATTTTGGTCCTGTGACTAACTCATCTATAGTTTCTATTCCGTTATGAAGACACTGTTCATAAGCTGTTTTTTATCAATTTTACCGACGGCGGTTTTCGGAAGTTCCTGCAAAAAGTAGATTTGCTTCGGCACTTTGTAATTGGCGAGACATTTCTTACAGTACTTTAACAGTTCTGTTTGAAGCTGTTCGGACGGATTTTCGGAAATTACAAACGCCACAACACATTCGCCCCATTTTTCGTTCGGAACACCAAGAACGGATACTTCCTGCACCGCTTCATGGGCGATTAAACATTGTTCGACTTCCTGCGGATACACATTTTCTCCGCCTGTTATAATCATTTCCTTTTTCCGGCCGACAATATAATAATCTCCGTCTTCATCAAACTTCGCCAAGTCACCTGTTTTTAACCAGCCATCTTCAAATGTTGCCCTCGTTGCCTCTTCATTTTTCCAGTAGTGTAAAAAAACATGGCTGCCTTTTAAGCAGAGTTCGCCAACTTCCCCTTCTGCACATAGCTGACCTTCTTTATTGATGATTTTCACTTCATTGAAAAGCATACTTTTTCCGATAGCGCCCTTTTTGTTCATCGCTACTTCTGCTTCGATGAAAAAGTTATTCGGACCAGCTTCCGTTAACCCGTACCCCTCTTTAAAAAACAGTTCTCTTTTTTGAAAACATTCATAAATAGGTTTCGGACAAGGGGCCCCGCCCGACAAGAACAACTTCACAGTGGGAAAACTGGACTGTTTAAAATACTCGGTTTCAATAATCGACTGGTACATTGTCGGTACAAATAAGGAAACCGTCGTTTTATATTCATCAATGGCCCGAACCGCTCTTTCCGGGTTAAATTTCCGGCCGATTACTACCGTTCCGCCTGCCATTAAAATCGGCAATGCAAGTGCATTAATTCCGCCTGTATGGAAAAGGGGCATATAATTCAATGTACAGTCCTTATCGTTTAACCCCCAGCTAATGACCGTATTCACCGCATTCATAGTGACCGCTTCATATGACAGGACAACACCTTTTGGTTTACCGGTCGTCCCCCCGGTATAAATAATCATCCACGGAAGCTGGGGTTCATCACGCCACTTATATGTAGTAGGCTCATCTAATTCAGAGCTACCGCATGTTAAAAACTTGGCTGGCGAAAGCTGCATTGCACGTTCACAATGCGTATCATCCGTAATTAATAAAGCAGGTGTGCAATCGGATAAAACTGTCTGTAATTCGGATGTAGACAATTTTGTATTCAACGGAACATAAATCAATTCGTTTAAACGACAGGCGATTAAAATGGCAAAGCTTTCAATTGAATTGTCCATCAGCGTTACAACTCGGTCTCCCTGCTGTAACTGCTGTTTGGAAAAAGTGCTGCTCCAGCCATACGCATGCTGCATCAGCTCTTTATATGTCCACGTTTCACCTGTTTCTAACTGAATTAAGGCTGTTTTATCCGGTGTTTGGCCTGCTCGTTTCGCAATCCAAAAGTCCAGCTGTTGCATTAGCCATCCCACCTTCTACATCATAATGCCGCCATCTACTTGAAGAACATGACCTGTAATATAACTCGATTCATCCGATGCTAAAAATAAATAAGCATTTGCGATATCTTCCGGTTTCCCTAATCGTTGGAGACTTGTAATGCCCTCCATTTGCTGAAGCACTTTTTCCGGCATTTTTTCGACCATTGGTGTTGCGGTAAAACCAGGAGCAACAGCATTTACATTGATTCCTTTACGACCGAGTTCCTTTGCCCATGTTTTTGTCATTCCGATAATGGCCGCCTTTGTTGCGGCATAGTTTGTTTGACCAAAATTACCGTATACACCACTTACCGATGAAGTACTGATAATTTTTCCTGACCCCTGTGCGATCATATGAGGAGCTACCGCTTGTGTGCAGTAGTAGACACCATTTAAGTTAATTTGAATGACCTTTTCGAAGTCCTCTTCGCTCATTTTTACAAGTGTTGCATCACGGGTAATCCCTGCATTGTTTATTAAAATATCAATTTTGCCGAAACGGTCAACAACTTGTTGTACCATTTCCTTTACGTCCGCCAGTTTCGATACATCAACTGCAAAGAAGGCCACATTCTCCCCCAGCTCTGCTTCGATTTTCTCGCCTTGCTGCTTGTCATAGTCTACGATGGCTACTTTTGCGCCTTCTTCCAAAAAACGTTTTACCGCTGCAAGGCCAATACCGCCCGCACCACCTGTAATAATTGCTACTTTATTTTCTAAACGCATATAGCCCCGACTCCTTTTAAGATAAAATAAATTCCTCGATTGCCTCTTTCGTTTCATCCAGACAATCGACTAGCGGTGAGTGTCCGCAGTTTGCCAGCTTCATAATTTGGGCCCGGCCCCCAAAATCCTCGATAATTTCGGTTGCCATTGCCCCGTTCACTACAAAGTCACGGTCGCCGTATAAAACAAATACAGGAATTTGAATATCTATTACCTGATTCGTTCCTTTTGCGACTTCATTATCGACCGCACTTATATTGAATGTATTTAATGCATGGTACACATCGGCCAAATTACGCTGTGTCAGCATGTCGTCCACATATTGCTCATAGCGCGCCTCGTCCGGCTGTTTCTGCGTATAAATAGCACTGTTCCATACAAATTTCAGCCCGTCGCGATTTTTCGTATCATACATTTGCTGCATCGGAATTGTTTTGACAGGGTCCTGCTCAATTTGCTCGATTGTTGATAAGCGCTTTGAAAGATTCGGTGTACCGTCCGCATTTGAACTATAAAATGGATACCCGCGTGTTGAACCGGAAGCAAATAAGACGAGCTTTTTGCTGTAGCCCGGGTAATCTGCACAAAACTGCATCGCCACATTACCGCCTGTAGACCAGCCGACAATTGTAAAGTCCTTCAGCTCAAGCGCATCAACGAAAAGCTTAATATCATCGCTGAAATCTTTGATCAAAGTAATCCGTTTGTTGTACGTCGATTCCCCAAAGCCGCGCATATCGACCGCATAAATGGTGAATCGTTCATCCATTGATTCCATCAGCAAATCCCAATGCTTCGAACTTGTCATATTGCCATGAACTAACAGAACAAGTTCATCGCCGCCTTCTCGTTTCCGATACGATAAAGTTTCACCATTCGATAACTCTACTTTTGCTAAGACGTCCAGTTTATTCATATTAAGCCCCCCACTTTACTGTAATGGCACCCCATGCATAACCGATACCTGCACTCACTAATGAAACAATTTGCCCTTCCTGCAGCTTCCCTTCTTTACGCGCGAGGCAAAGAGATAAAATTTGGTCGATTTGCCCGATATGACCGTAACGTGATAGGTAAATCGAATTTTCTTCTGATAGGCCGAGCTCTTTTAACACATAGTCATGTGCAGACTTTTTCATATGGAGCATCGCAACATAATGTAAATTATTTTCGCTATATCCACTTTTCTGCAGTGATTGGCGAATTACCTTTAAAAAATTGCTTAATGATTTCTGCTCCAAACGAAGCTTCATACCTTCAGGATCGAGAACGTCCAATATATATCGGCCTTCCCGAATATGATCAACCGTCAGCGGTTCCTTTGTCCCCCCAACCGGAACAACGACGTCTTCCGAAAATGAACCGTCTGTAATAAGCGACGCTTCCAGTACTTCGTGTCCGCCCGCGTTCTTTTGTAAAATCATCGCACCTGCACCTGCGCCTAAATTGAACATAAAACGTGTCCGCTCATTTTCATAATCGATAAAATCATGGTTGCGGTACCCGCCAGCCAATAGCACGGTTTTGACGGAATCATCGGCAAGCATTAAGCTTTTCGCCACTTTCATCGCCATAATGGCCGTACCGCAACGAAGCTGGACATCGAACGCCCAGGCATTCACCGCCCCGATTTCTTCCTGAATTTTAATCCCAGCCGTCCATAGCGGGTACTCTTTATGCTCTTCCCCGATATAAATGACGACATCAATATCTTTTGCATCCACTTGCGCCTCGGAAATCGCTTCCTTTGCCGCTTTTACACTCATTTCAACCGGATGATCATTTGGACCGGCAACGACCTTTTCAATAATGCCCATTTTCGTTTCAACGACAGCTGCCGGGATATTTGCCTTCTCCGCAATTTGGGCACCGGTCATTCTTCCTTCAGGTAAATACATTCCTAATCCAGTTATTCCGATCATCGTTGTATCTCCTTTTCGCGAAGCTTTACAGATGCCTTTGTTTTTTGCCCCTTTTTCATCTTCCATACATGGTAGCGCATTGAGACCGTACCGACGATGCCTCGCGGGAAGAAGATAACCGCTAAAATGTACAGAATACCGAAGAAGATAATCCATCTTTCAAAGATCGGATAGTCTCTTGCAAGACCGGATAAGTAATGCTGAGCAAACTCGATGACACCTGCACCGATGATCGGCCCGATTAACGTTCCGACTCCCCCGATAATCGTCATCATCAGTGCGTCGAGTGTAATGTCCATCGTCAGAACACTCGTATTGACGAAACGCAGCGATATCGCATAAAGCGAACCTGCCAAACTTGCAACAGCACCTGCAATAACGGAAGCGATGATTTTATAGCCTAACGTTTTAAATCCAAGCGAGCGTGTACGTTGCTCGTTTTCACGAATCGCAACGAGCACTTTCCCGAATGGTGATGCCACAATTCGTTTCAGTAAAATGAAAATGACAACGAGGCAAATGAGCACTAAAAAGTAAAAATACAGTCGCTCACGAAACAGTTCCGGTGCACGGAATGTAAACCCGTCATTCCCTTTCGTTACCGTACGCCACTTTTCCGCCAGCACTAAAAACAACCCTGAAATCGCTAACGTAAACATTGCATAAAAGTGACTCTTCAAACGGAGCGTCAATGCACCGCTTATTACACTAATAATTGCGGATAGCACGATACCGACTACAATCGAAGCAGCGAATATACCGATCGATGGACCGAAATCGCTCAGCATGATCGCGGTCGTATACGCACCAATCCCGAAAAACATCGCATGACCGAATGAAATAATGCCCGTGTAACCTAGTAAAATATCGTAACTCATCGCAAGTATTGCAAAAATACAAAACTGCGTTAATAAAATTGTCATCGTTCGAGAATCGAGTACAAACGGTAATACGGCCATGATTCCTACTGCGACTGCATACACTAAATTTGATTTTGATAAAATTAATGGCTGTTTTAACATAGAATCACCCCTTCGCAACCGTGAATAAGCCTTGTGGACGGAAAATCAGAACACTTGCCATTAAAATCATATTGACCGCAACAGATAGAAACGGCACATAATACGCCATAAAACTTCCGGCAAGCCCTACTAAAATCGCTGCCATCAATGAACCTTGGAAACTTCCCATCCCACCGATGACTACAACGATAAATCCTAAAATCGCATATTCCATGCCCATTTCCGCATACACAACACCTGAATACGGAGCCATCAGCATTCCGCCTAATGCCGCCAATGCCGCACCGCACATAAAAACAAGTAAAAATACGCGCTTAATATTGATACCCAGTGCCTGTGTCATTTCCCTGTTCATAACACCAGCCCGTACAACCAATCCGATTTTCGTACGGTTTAAAATGAAGTACAGAACACCGAATAAAGCAAACCCTACAACGATAATGAAAATCCGGTATTTAATAATCGTCAAATCGCCAATTTGCCAGCTGCCCGCCAAGTAAGAAGGAACTTTAACAGGTACACCGTTTGGCCCGAATACGACCTTGATCATTTCCTGCAGCACGAGCATGAACCCGAGCGTAATCAGAATCTGCTGTACGTGATTTCCGTAAACCGGCTTAATAATAAGCTTTTCTGTAATAAATCCAAGAACAAGACCTGTAAGAATCGCAATTATAATTCCGACTATAAAACTGTTGCTCCATAAATAGGTGAACACCCCTGTATAGGCACCCCATACGAACAGTCCACCGTGCGCAAAGTTCAGTACGTCCATGAGCCCGAATATAAGCGTCAATCCGGCTGCCAGTAAGAAAATAAGCATCCCTGTCGCTAGTCCATTGATTGTTAAACTGATTATTAGTTCCATCCGCTTCCCCTCCTTATCCGATTCCTAAATATTTACGCTTAAGCTGTTCGTCTTCGATTAAACTTTGCATTTCCCCTGATTGCACAGTCCGCCCGTCATCGATCAATGTAAATGTATCGCCGATTTTACTCGCCATCATAAAGTTCTGTTCGACAAGCACGATCGATGTATGCTTTTTCATTTCCGTAATAGCTTCCATTACTTTCTCGATCACAATTGGTGCAAGACCTTTGGATGGTTCGTCGATTAGCAGCAGCTTGCTGTCGTTGACGAAAGCCCTTGCCATCGCAAGCATTTGTTTTTGACCACCAGATAAATTGCCGCCTTGCTTTTTCCAGAACTTCTTCAAATCCGGGAATAACTCTAAAATGTACGCCTGCTTTTGCATTGTCGCGTCCGTTTCTTTTCGGATCGCCACTTTCATATTTTCTTCAACTGTCAGCTGCCCAAAAATGCCCTGATCCTCAGGTACATAACCAATACCACTATTCGCAATATCGTATGGCGTCATTTTCGTAATATCTTTCCCATCTAAATGAATCGCCCCTTTTGCTGCCGGCGTTAATCCCATAATCGTGCGGAGTGTCGTCGTTTTCCCAGCACCGTTCCGTCCCAGTAAAACCGACACTTCTCCCGCCTTCGCTTCAAAGTTGATGCCCTGCAAAATGTGATATTGAGAAATAAAGGTCTCCACACGGTCCAGCGTTAAAATATTACTCATATGCAAGGCCCCCTAAATACGCTTGTTGTACTGTTTCATTGTTCATAATTTCTTCCGGCGACCCGTCAGCTAACAGCGTACCGTTGAACAGCACCATAATCGAATCGGACAGGTCGATAATCATATCCATTTTGTGCTCGATCAATAAAATCGTTTTATCGCCGCGCTCCTTAATCGAACGAATCACATCCAATATTGCAGGGACTTCTTCCAATGACATGCCGGCTGTCGGCTCATCCAATAGTAAAATTTCAGTATCAAGTGCCAGTAACATTCCGATTTCCAGTTTCCTTTTTTCACCGTGGGAAAGCTGATTCGCCACCTGATGCATTTTGTCGGTTAATAGCACTTGTTCCAAAATTTCAACCGCTTCATTTGTAATCTCTTTATATTTCAAAAAGTGATTGAGCATATGGAAGCGTACTTTTCGTTTCGATTGCACGGCAAGGCGCACATTTTCCAGCACCGTTAAATTCGGAAACACATTCGTAATCTGAAATGACCTTCCAATTCCTAATCGCGTCCGGTCTACCGATGACTTTTTTTGAAGTGATTGCCCTTTAAAGAACACATCGCCTTCTGTCGGCTCCAGCTCACCGCTAATTAAATTGAAGAAAGTCGTTTTCCCCGCACCGTTTGGCCCAATAATCGATTTAAAATGCTTTGCTGTCATTTCAAAATTAATGCCGTCCACCGCTTTATGCTCACCGAATTTAATCGATAAATTGTTCGTCTTTAAAATCGGTTCCATCCTCTCACCCTCTCGTTGTTGATTTCCTAGTGCTTCTTATAACAAAAGGCTGTCTTGAAAGTTCAACACTTTTTAGACAGCCTCACTTATTTACTAGTTTAAAATAGGAGGTTCCGTTTCTTCTGGTAGTAATTCACGTAGCAATACCGGTACCGGATAATCAAAATCCGCTACTTTTTCAAGGCGGATTGCGTACATTGTTTGTAATGCCTGGTGATCTTCTTCACGGAATGTCATCGTTCCTTTCGGTGTTTCAAATGACATACCTTCCATTAATGGAATTAACGTATTTCCATCCGCATCTCCACCTGATTTTTTCAGTGCTTCTACAATGGCAACTGCCGCTGTAAATCCGCCCGGTGTAAATAAATCAGGCACTTCACCGTTAAATCGTGCTTTATGTTCTTCTACTAACCAATCATTCACTTCATTTTTCGGTAGTGTATGGTGGTATACAGAGAACCCTTCCATTCCAACTAATGGCTCCATAAACTGAAGTGCAATAATGTCCGGTGCACCTGTTGAAATTTTAATGCCTTTTTCCTGCAGTTTTAAATCTGCAATTTGATTCCAAGGAGAGTTCGCCCCTGCCCATACTACGAATAAGAAGTCCGGTTTCGCATCAATAATTTTTTGCAAGTTTGACGTAAAGTCTGTTGCAGCCGGATCTGCATATTCTTCTAAAACAATTTCAGCACCTAATCCTTCAGCTGCTGCTTTAAATGCCGATACCCCATCCCAACCGAATGAATAATCCGGTGCGAATGTTGCAATTTTTACACCTTCTCCAGCGATTGCCGCTGCAGCTGCGTATGCATCCTGTGAAGAGTTACGCGCCGTTCTGAAAATGTAAGGGTTAAACTCTGAACCTGTAATACTGTCAGCTACTGCTGGTTCTACGATCATAATTTTCTCGTATTCTTCTGCTAGTGGAAGTACCGCCAATGTGTCACCTGAACTTGATGAACCAACTAGAAAATCAACCGCGTCATCCTCTAATAGCTTCGTTGCCTTTTGAACAGCTACTTCAGGTTTCGTTTCTGTATCTTCCCAAACGACTTCGATTTTACGACCTTCCACTTCCATCGTGCCGTCTGTCGCATATTCAAGACCTAACTCGAATCCGTTTTTCGTCTGCTTTCCATATGATTCAAGAGCTCCCGTCAACGATGCAAGTACACCGACTTTAATCGGAGTTGTTGATGCAGCTGTTTCCGTTGTTCCGCTCTTACCTTGCTCAGCTGAATTTGTAGTTGATGAATCATCGCCGTCTGTTGAATCACTATTACATGCAACCAATAAGAAAATCGATAATACCGCAAAAATTAACCATAAACGCTTTTTCATTCAATGTCCCTCCTAGCAAAATTTTCAGCATAGCTATCTGCTTAACCGTAATGTAACATCGCGAAGTTACAAATGAGTTACATTTGAGGTGTGGGGGGTGGGAAGCGCGAATCGCTGGGGTTAGTTCTATAAAAGCTTAATCGTTCTGATGGAGGTTGGTTTCTTCTAATAAAAATGAAATTGTTCTAATAAAAATTAATTTGTTCTAATATAATTGCGATCTTCTAATATATCGTGCGGTTGTTCTAATATCAGTTTGAAATGTTCAAATATCGGTGCTCAATCTTCTAATATCCGATCGCCTTGTTCTAATAAGCGGTTCAATTGTTCTAATAAAATTACGGTAAGGACTTATTCAGCCTCATTTACAGGTAATCTGGGTTTCATTTCAGCTTTATTTCAAACATCTTCTAATATGTTCTTCATTTCTTCTAATATCGACTCAACTTCTTCTAATAACGACTTCAAATGTTCTAATAAACACACACTAAAAAAAGCCATGTTGAAATGAATTTTCAACATAGCTCTCCATCTATTTATTTACATCTTCAATACAAGCTCATACAGTCGCTCGGTCGGTTCCATCGGCGTGATCTTATATTGGTCGTCCAGTACATCTACACAGCGATCATAATATTTGATCGCTTCCCGACGGTTCCCTAAATAGTAATGGCCGAGCATTAATAGCCGGTAGCCTTCTTCATGACCATCATCCAGCGCAATAATTCGGTCTGCCCAACGGATCACTTTCTCAAATTGCTGCAGACGAACGTAGTTTTGGGCGACACGCTCTAAAATGAGCAGTATTTCTTCATTATAATGCGCCTGAACAGGTTCCAGCCATTCCCGTTCCATGTCAGAACAGAACTCTCCATCCACAAGCCGCATCGCCAGCTTCAGCCATTCATTTGAAAGCTTGGCGGTCTTTTCTTCCAATCCGCGCTGCACATAATACGTAAAATGGGCTACATCACTATGAATCCAGCGACCTTCCAGTTTATATAAATGCTGATGGCGTTTAATAAAATTGCTTTCCTCACGCGCTGATCTTGTCGGCTCCAATGTTTTTAACATCGCATTAAAAACGACTTTAAAATCCCGTTGCATCGCTTCTTCGTCCTGCTGCCAGATCGCATCGCAAATTTGCTGGCGCGATACAAACTGCTCCCGGTGAATATATAAATACAAAAACAGTTCCTTCGCTTTCAACCTCTTCCACTCTTTATCCGGAATCATTTCATTTTCACGATGAACTTGAACAGGACCAAATAACGTCAACGATAGCTCCGTACTCGGCGCTGCATTTACATTTAACTGGCTAAATACGAGTGCCTCCTGCTGCAGCTGTTTTGCGAGTTGAACAAATACGATTAAATAGCGCGGTCCAAAAAGGGTTTTTTTCTCCATGAAAAACGGATAGTGACTCACACATAATTCCCAAAAGCGTCGATGATATGTTAATGCGTTTTCCTGATCATTTAATTTGGCATAACAATACGCAAGCCAAAATGAACAGATCATCTGGCCATACGTATCCTCACTGCGCTCATAATACAACAGTGCCTGTTTTGCTGTATCGATCGCTTCTTCAAATTGACTGTTTTCTGCCAGCACTTTCGTCAATGCCGTCAACAGCAACGCCGACATCCAGAAATCCTGTACTTTATTCGTTTCCCTCAGTCCGATTTGTGCATGGCGCTTCGCCTCAAATACATTATCGCGGTGATATAAAATAAGCCCCATATAACACTCGGCAGTAATGCGCTTTACATGAATGAGATTGAGGAGCTCAAGTGTTTCATCAAAACAGCCTTTCGCACGTTCAAAATCTTTCATCTCCATATTCAGCAATGCCAGCCCTTTACGCAGCTTTGTGAGCGCAAGTGTATATGGCATATCGACGAGTGCTTCTTTTCCGCCTTCAATAATTCGGCTATAGGCCTGCGTATTTTCACCCATCAATACATCGATTAAAACAAGAAGTAGATCGGTCGTGCGGTGTGCTTCTTCCCATTGGAACGGCTTGGAAACACGCATATTCAGCAACTCTTTCGCTTTATCCAGCTGACCGTGGCGCAAATAAAGACGTGCATCGATATTGTTAATGCTTAACTGCAGGTTTTGAGACTGGCTCCAGCGCAGTGCCTCCCCCGCTTTCCCTAAGTTAATCAGGTTTTCGGTGTATAAACTATTAATAAGATGCCGTTCTGTCTCACTCACATCTACTTCATTCAATAAGCTGATCGCCTGCTGTAGATGATGTTCCGCAAAAACCGGCTGAAGTGTATCCAAATAAATATTGGCCAGCCCAAACTGCGAACGCATTAAAAATAACCGGTCCTGCTGCAGCTGCGCTTTTATAAAGCATTCATTGTATGCATTTTTTGCCCGTTCATATTGTGCACGGTAACGCTGACATTCCCCTTCATAATAAAGAATCTGATAAGGTTTTTCTTCAATCACAAAATCCTTCAGCCGTTCCAGTAAAAATTCAAATTGCCCTGCTTCAATAAATTGTGGCGCAAATTGCAGCAATAGCTCAATATAGTACCGGTTGTTTTTCAGCTGGGTTGCATGAGTGACAGCTAATACACCTAAATTTTGATCGGCATAATACCGTGCCGCCTGTTCATGAAATTCCTCATGCATATCCGGATAATATTCACTCAGCCGCTGCTGTAGAAACTGTTGAAACAGTGCATGGAAACGGTATTTTGTTCCCCCTGCCAATGGTGTGATAAATGCAAGCTCCTCCAACTTCGGCTTCAACTGCTGGATCCATTCCGTTCCATAAAGTTCTGTAATGACATCAAGCGAAATCACTTGATGAATGCCCAACTTAAGAAGCTGAAGCTGCAGTTGCTCATCCAGCTTATCGAATACTTCAGCTGAAAGGTACGCAAAGAAATTCCCGACCGATCCTTCCGCGATATCGATGAGCTGTTCCTGACTATATTTCGCTTTATAGCCAAGCAGCATGATCGCCATCGCCCAGCCTTCAGTCATTTGCATAATGAATTCGCTTTGTTCATCCGTTATTTGCCGGTCAAAAAAAGCTTCAAATAAATATTGAACATCTTCTTCCGCAAAAGTAAACTCCGGCTCCAAACATTCTATCAGCTGATTATTCATACGTAGCGTCAACAAACAGCTCCACTCAGGCATTTTCCTCGTTGCGACAATGATATGGAGGTTGGCAGGTAAAAATTGAAGCAGCTGATTCATAATGTAGTTGATCGGAAAGACGTGTGACACATGGTGATAATCGTCCAGTACAATCAAAAAAGGTTCTTTTATATGATGGAGCTCATTGGCGATCTGTTTTGAAAGCTGCAGTAACTCTTCCATATTATGAAACTTTAATGTCTCATCCCAACCTTTTAACTTTTCGCCGAACGATGGGAAATGCTGCTGAATACTATAGATAAAATGACGTAAAAACGGAAATATTGAGTCATCATCCGGCGTAATCTGATACCAGGAGGAATTTGTTTTCTGGTCGTTCAAAAATTGACTAATAAGCGATGTTTTCCCGTAACCTGCGCTACTATGTAAAATGGTACACTTTGCATGCGGCCAATCCGAAAGCTTTTTCATTAACTTTGCTCGTCTTAAATAGTTGTTGACTGGTGTCGGAGGTATAAGTTTCGAGACAAAAATATGTTGCTCCATGCTTCCCACCCCATCTGTAGTTAATTACAAATATATTAACATAAAGCAGAAAATTATTCTTAAAAATACAGAATTTAGATAAAACGTGATTAATATATAGTATATTAATCTTTCGTGTTGAATATTATATCTACTTAAGAAAATAAAAAATCCTCCAGGTTATCCTAGAGAATTTTGTCCAATAATAATAGTAAAATCATTATAGTAGCAGCAATCGCCATGAAACCGAAGAAAAAATAGCCGATTATCCGAATCGGTTTGGGCATTTGCTTCATATTATAAGAAGTTGGAGAACCTACATGCTTTTGATAATGCTCATCCGCATCATTGAACGGCTTTTTCTCCATCAAAATCACTCCTTCCCCCTTTTCTTATATATACTATTTTTCCGTACAGAAAGTTTCAAAAATTTAACTGCTATATTCTTCATCATCTAGCTATTCATGTATGAAAACCTGTATGAAAATGAATTAAATATATCATTTTTATATAGAAATGAAAGCGAAACCAATGCCTATAAATATAGATTTCGCGGGATTCATCGCAATTCCGACAAGATGTTACCTTTCAAAAAACACTTTACTTAATTTTCTGAATATTTTATAATTATGAAAAGGAGTTGATACACATGCCAAACTATACTTACATTGCATCTGACGAAAATGACGTATCTTACCTATACGAAGATAACGGTGATTGCTACGATCTAGATTGCTTTGACGACAATGATATTTAAAGGAGTATTCATACGACATGGACGGAATTAAATCGATAAAGGATGTGGCGATTAACTGATTATCGCCACATCCTTTATTATTTTACATATTGTATCAGCCAGTCCGGCCCATCCGCTTTCATCGATATACCGATATAGCCTGATTTAAGAAGCTGCTGCTGCGCCTCTGTATTTTCCATCGGGACATACTGTTCTTCAGACCAATCATACCCCTTATAAGGAAGAGACTTCATAAACACATAGCGCAGTTTCCCGCCATACTTCAGCTTCAATGCTGCTATATGCATATTTTGCGAAAACTTGTCCTTTAAACTTGCGATATTGCCTGGCATGACCGTTGCACAAACGGTATTAAATTTCGATTCATCCACTTGCTGCATAATGATGTCCGCCATCGTACGCTGCAGACGATAACCGCGATAATCCGGATGTACATTGGAAATTTCCTGATACAGCACTTTTCGCAGTTCTTCCTCTGTTTTCAAGCCAATATCATAGCCTAAATGTTCTTCATCAATCATTGGTTCCAGCAGTGCCCGGAATGCAATTAGCTTTCCTTCAACGAAAACCCCGATCATCAGCCCGTTCCCGCTTAAAATAAAGCTCAGCTCTTCATGATCAAGCGGCTGCAATATTGCTTTATCCGGCAGTGCATCGACTACTTCCTGCTGCAAAGTGATCAGTTCCGGTATATGTGTTTCATCCAATAAATACACTTCGTATCGTTCATTCCCTAAAAATCCTGATGCGATCATTTACTGCACCACACTATGCTCACGTGTTAATTCCGCTAATATCGCTTCGTCCACATCGACACCTAACCCTGCACGTTCATTCAACTGAATAAATGGAACATTATATTGAAGGTTTCCGATATCTTTCGAGAATTTTAACGGTCCTGTTAATTCTACACTCGTAAATACTTTGTTCGAGAAAGCTACATGGAAACCTGCCGCAGAACCGACCGATGACTCGACCATTGAACCGATTTGGCATTCAATTCCCGCCATTTCCGCCATATGGGCAAGCTTCATCGCCGGATACATTCCTCCACATTTCATCAACTTAATATTCACTTTGTCCGCTGCACGCTTCGCAATAATTTCGCGCATTTCACGTACACCTCGTAAACCTTCGTCAATCATGACAGGAATCGATGTTTTCGATTTAATTTCAACCATACCATCAATATCATCTGCACGTACCGGCTGTTCAAGCCAGTCGATGTTCAATTTCTCCAGCTCACGAACTGCTTGCATCGTTGTTGAACTGTTTACCCAACCTTGATTAACATCAACACGAATTGCAATTTCATTTCCGACACGTTCACGTACTGCTTTTATGCGGGCAACATCACTCGCAACATCGCGTCCGACTTTCATCTTGAATGAGTTGTATCCCATTTCCACACGTTCTGCCGCTTCATTTGCCATCTTTTCAGGTGTTCCGATGCTTAACACATGTGTAATCGGAAACTTCTCATAGTAACGTCCGCCTGTTAACTGGTAGGCAGGCATTCCAAGTTTTTTCCCAGCCAGATCAAAGCAAGCGATATCGATTGCCGCTTTGGCAGCCGGAGCACTGTAGATAAGCGCGTCCATTTTGGCATGGATCTTTTCAAAATTCATCGCGTTTTCCCCAATCATTGCCGGTGCCAGCGTATGTTTTAAAACAGCATACGTGCCTTCCAATGTTTCACCTGTCACATGTTCATCCGGCACCGCTTCACCCCAGCCGACTAAACCGCATTGTGATGTCATCTTTACAATAATGGACGGCATGTTCGGATAAGTTCCGTAACTTACGATAAACGGTTCAATTAACGGTAACTCAATATTAAATAATTCAATTGATTTGATTTGCATTGTTCGTTGTTCTCCTTCATTACTCAGGGCGTTTCATTGTGAATTGCGCACCGATTTTTGCATAGTCATTTCCAGCAAGACGGCTGATCGCGCCAAGCCCTTCCGGATCTATTCGACCTTCTTCATACAGACTTTCTTCTATATGATAGTACACGACTTTTCCGATAATCAGATCACAGCCGACAGTTTCATCATCGCCGCCAAGTTCCAATGCTTTTTCAAGGACACATTCCAGTCGGACTTTCGCTTCCTTCACACCCGGGACATCGATTTTTTCGCTCTTTACTAATGTCATTCCCGCAAGTGCTACTTCACTTTCGTTTGGCGGCAAGTTCGCTGCAGTTTCATTTACTTGCTTTACATTATCAGTATCGACAATATGAACAACAAATTGCTCATTTTCACAAATATTTCTCGCTGTATCTTTTTGATCCCCTTTTTTTCGTTGGATACTTACCGAAATCATCGGCGGATTTGAAGATACAATATTGAAGAAACTAAAGGGTGCCGCGTTTACAACACCTTCTTTGGAAACGGATGTGACAAAAGCAATCGGTCTCGGAATAATGGAGCCAATCAAAAACTTATAATTTTCACGTTCGGATAATAGTTTTGGATCTATTTTTTTCATAAAAATTCGCCTCTTTTCTTATCACTAATTTGACTTTAGAGAACAGAACGTAACACGTCAATTAATTTCTTTAAGTTTAAATAGAGGCTAAGCATTTTTATACATATCCCTCCAGTTCCATTTTTTATGTGAATTTCAGCCCCTATTTACAGGCTTTTTTAAGGTAAATAAAGTAAAGAATCTCCTTCATCTCTCAAAATAATTTCTTTTTTAAACAAAATTCTTCGGCTTAACTTCAAAAATTTCATTTTATTTCAACTGTTATAAACAGTTTTGCCTAATTCTTTTAAATTAATAATAACAATAGTTTTTCGGGGCTTAGTTGTAGGCAAAACGTTGATTTACCAATGCATAAAGTATCTTTCGAGTTAATTTCACGTGTATTAGTAACTGTTATATTATGAATCCAAAAGTATTTTCAGTTCATCTCATTTAAGCATATAAGAGAAAAAATGAGCACAATTAAGTATTTTTAGTTATTTAAATACGATTTATTATAGTTTACAATATTATCCTCCCGCTCAAATATTGTTATATTAAACTAATACTAAAACCTCACAAAACCTTGATTTATCAACGTTACAACGCATTTTGACCATCAAAAAATATTTACTTTAAGCACAATTTCATTACACAAAAGAGAAATATATGTTTTTTCGAGATAATTATTTCTAGTAAATTCTACTTGCGCAAAATAATAAGTTAGTGTTAAGTTTATGTACATGGACGTTCATATTTTTGACATAACTACTTCAAGTAGAGAAATGTCGTATAACTGATATTTATTTTTGTGTGAGGGGGAATATTTTTGAAAAAGAATCGTTGGTTAATTGCTGCATCAGCAATCGCTATTCACCTTTCAATCGGTGGAGCTTATGCATACAGTGTGTATAAAAATCCAATCGCCGCAGAGCTTGGATGGGATGCATCGCAAATTACAATCGCGTTTACAATTATGATGGGGTTAGCAGGTTTTGCTGCCGCACTATTTGGTAGTACAGTAGAGAAATTAGGACCGAGAAAAGCAGCGATGGTTGCTGCAGTACTTTTTGGTTTAGGTCAAGGTGGCGCAGGGATTGCCATCGCTATGGATTCGGTTGTTTTATATTGGTTAACTTACGGGTTATTAAGCGGTCTCGGGATGGGAATCGGTTATATCGCTCCAGTATCAACACTTGTTAAATGGTTCCCTAACCGTCGTGGTTTAGCGACAGGGATGGCTGTATTAGGATTCGGTTCAGGTGCATTAATTACAGCGCCGGTTGCCGTAAGTCTAATGGATGCTGTAGGAATCTCTAACACGTACTTTATTTTAGGTATTAGCTATTTTGTATTAATGATGATTGGCGCACTTTACATCGCTCCACCTAAGCCAGGTGAAGTAGAGGAAGCTGTCGCTACAGGTAAAACAAAAACTCAGGAAATCGCTCAAATGTCAGCACGTGAAGCTGTTCGTACGAAGCAGTTCTGGATGCTTTGGGCAATGCACTTAATTAACGTTACATCTGGTTTAATGATGATTTCCGTTGCTTCGCCAATGTCTCAGGAAATTGCGGGCTTATCAGTAGCTGCGGCTGCAACAATGGTTGGTTTAATGGGATTATTCAATGGTGGCGGTCGTTTACTATGGGCGGCTGGATCTGACTATATTGGTCGTTCTAACGTCTTCGTGATCTTCTTCACGATTCAGCTGATTGCCTTTATTACATTACCATTTACGACAAATGCACTTCTTTTACAACTATTCATTTTCTTAGTAGTTAGTTGTTACGGCGGTGGCTTCTCGAACTTACCAGCATTCGCGAGTGATTTATTCGGTACGAAGCAACTTGGCGTAATTCACGGTTATTTATTAACAACTTGGTCACTTGGTGGTATTTTTGGTCCGATTATCGTATCAACAATTCACGAAGCGACAAACAGCTATATTCCAGTGTTCTATTTATTCAGCTTCTTAATCGCAATTTCTTTAGGTATTTCTTTACTATTACGTTCAGATTTAAACAAAAAGAAAAAACAGCGTGCACAAGAAGAAGCAATTGCCAACAGCAAAGGGAAACAGGGAGCACCTGCTCATTCATAAGGGGATTATATAGAGATGAACGGAAGTATTCTACTTCCGGTTCATCTCTTTTTTATTTTCTTCTCATTTCTGCAAGTATTTTCTCTATTACTCTTGAATTTAACAGTGTTACAATCAACGTAAGGGATGCTTTTCCAGGGGGGATGTTCATGAACCGTCAACATTTCAGTGTTATTTTAGGGGGAATTTTATTTTTAGCTGTTGCCATGGGGATTAGCCGTTTTGCTTTCACACCGATTTTACCGTTCATGCGTGTTGATGAAAACTTATCGTTTTCACAAGGCGGTTGGCTCGCATCAAGCAATTACATCGGATACTTCATCGGCGCTTTAGGGGCCGGCTTTGTTTCCAAATCAAAAAAGAACTTCCTATTAATAAATGTTTTTCTGAATGTATTCTCCATCATTTTAATGGGATTGGTTGAATCTTATTTAATCTGGATAGTGTTGCGTTTTATCGCCGGCTTAACGAGCGGCTTTATATTTGTTCTGACCTCTAGTATTGTAATGGATTATTTAGCGGCAAATCTTTTAACGCGCTGGAGCGGCTTTTTGTTTAGCGGGATTGGATTGGGTATCGCGTTATCGGGTCTTTTCGTACCATTTTTCGAAGCCAGCTTCAACTGGCAAGGTTCATGGCTTGGGCTTGGTGCATTATCCATCTTATTTTTAACAACGACAACTTTTTTATGGCGGCATTTAACCGTAGCAAATCATATAAAAGAACCAAAGTCTGCGGACAACAATATTTGGCGCGGCTTTATGCCATGGCTGATTATCGCATATGGCTTGGAAGGACTCGGCTATATTATTACAGGCACTTTTTTAGTCGACATTATTTATAATATCGAATCATTACGTGCCTATGCCGGCTATAGTTGGGTACTGGCCGGGCTCGCTGCTATTCCGTCTGCACCGATCTGGATGAAGTGCATGTCCCGCTTCTCTCCGGTTTCGATGATGACTACCGCCTATTCTTTGCAGATCGTCGGCATTCTGCTACCTGTTTTAACACAATCGGCATGGAGCGTACTCGTATCGGCAATGTCGTTTGGTTTTACGTTTGTCGGACTCGTAACAATGTCGACTTCCTATTCGAGACAGCTGTTTCCAAAGCAAAGCAATTACGTCGTATCTGTACTGACTACGTTCTATGCGATCGGGCAATTTATCGGACCGGTCATCGCGTCTCATCTTGAAACGCATTTCCATACGTATAAAGCACCCCTGCTGTTTGCAGGCGGCACCGTGACACTCGCGCTTGTCCTGTTACTCTTCGGCTATTTCTACAGCAGGAAAAGCCCTGTTCATTTAGCCACGGATATGAAATATTGAATATACATCACATCTCATGAGTTATCGGGATGTGATTTTTTCTCATTCTCATAATAATTTACCCCTATCCCCCATTAATGGTACGATACCGATAACATTGTACTTCGGAGGACATTCTATGGAAGAAAAACATTACTCAATCGGTGAGGTTTCCAAACTGACAAATATCAGTATTCAAACATTACGCTACTATGATCAGATCGGATTATTCAAACCTTCCTTTGTCGATCCTAAAACAAATTACCGCTACTACAAAGACTCGCAATTTTATCATTTGGACATTATTAAATCATTGAAGTATATCGGTGTGTCATTGGAAGAAATTAAAGCAGCGCAGCAGTTTACCCCTGCCGAGCTTCTCTCTTTTTTGCAGCAGCAGGAAAGCGTCATTGAACAGCAAATGACTCGCATGTACGAAATTCAGCAGTCCTTGTATAAAACGAAAAGGCAGATGGAAGAACAGCTCGCAATCGATGTGATGGATACGGTCTATTTCAAAAATGAAGAAGCGGTACGTATTTTATCGATTGAAACAAACGAACTGACACCGTACTATATTCCAAATACGTACTACAGTTCCTTAATTAAAACATTGGAAGTTGAAAACAGCTTGCTGAGCAATCGGTACGGATGTATTTTTCCTTACGAGCAATACGACAGCCTGGATGATTTGCATTACAGTCATGTTTTCACGCCTCTCATTACAGACCGGTATATTACCCATTTAACATCTGATATGGACGTGAAAACGATACCTGCCGGACGCTACGTATGCATTGCATTCATTTTTGAACGGGATACTTATTTAACACAATATCAAAAGCTTTATCACTATATAGAAGAGCATCAGTTACAGGTTGTTCCGGTTGTCTATGAAATCTTCATGCCCCTTAACTATTCTCCAAACGAAGAAGACCAGTTTATTGTGGAATTAAAAATTAAGCTACTTTAACTAATTTTACTTCTACTTAAATCTGTTCTATTGACTCTATAGCTACTGTAGGGTTTATGTTAGGAAGTGCGGATTAACGATTTTTCACAACTTAATAAGGAGCAATAACAATGAAAGACTATAAAATAACATTAGGGTTACTATTATTAAACCTGTTCATCGCTTTTCTTGGCATTGGTTTAGTAATCCCGGTACTCCCTACTTTGATGAATGAACTGCAATTAAGCGGCCAGGTTATCGGCTATTTAACAGCAGCATTCGCAATTGCACAACTAATTGTTTCACCGCTCGCTGGTAAAGCGGTTGATAAATACGGACGTAAAATTATGATTGTCCTCGGATTATTTATTTTCGGTATTTCCGAATTTCTATTCGGTTTAGGGGAGACGATAGAAGTTCTTTTCATTTCCCGTGTATTAGGCGGGATCAGTGCAGCATTTATTATGCCTGCTGTTACAGCATTTATTGCAGACATCACAACAATGGAAACACGTCCAAAAGCACTTGGCTATATGAGTGCGGCTATTAGTACCGGTTTTATTATCGGGCCTGGCATCGGCGGATTTTTAGCTGATTTCGGTACACGCGTGCCCTTCTACTTTGCAGGTGCACTCGGTACAACAGCAGCAATTTTATCGATCATTTTACTACGCGAACCGGAACGTAATGCGGAAAACGCGGAAAATGCACCTGTACAAACATCCGGATTCAAACGGATTTTAGAGCCGATGTACTTGATCGCGTTTATTCTGATTTTTGTTGCGTCATTTGGACTCGCGGCATTCGAATCGTTCTTCAGTCTGTTTGTCGACCATAAATTCGGATTTACGCCTATGGATATCGCAATCATTATTACAGGTGGTGCAATTTTCGGGGCAGTTGCGCAAGTATTACTGTTTGACCGGCTTGCACAAAAATGGGGAGAAATTAAACTCATTCGCTACAGTCTGATTGTATCGGGGATTCTCGTATTTTTAATGACCGTTGTCAGTTCATATTTTGCTATTTTACTTGTTACATGTATCGTCTTTATCGGCTTCGACCTATTCCGTCCTGCCGTTACGAGCTATTTATCAAAAATAGCCGGCAATGAGCAAGGTTTCGTCGGCGGAATGAACTCGATGTTCACAAGCTTGGCCAATATTTTCGGCCCGATTATAGGCGGGATGCTATTCGATATTGATATTAACTACCCATATTACTTTGCAACGGTTGTCATCTTCTTCGGTATTCTGTTAACATTAATTTGGAAGAAACCTGCATCGTATATGTAATTTTTTCTGTCTTTTGCAATAGATTTATCTGTTTTACAAGTAAATTTGCTTAAGGAGGATTTCATCATGACAACAAAATCAAAATCAGAACAACTTATTTCAACTACGGAAAAATTCGGGGCGCACAATTATCACCCACTTCCGATCGTAATCGAAAAAGCAGAAGGTTCTTGGGTAACAGATCCTGAAGGCAACCGTTATTTAGATATGCTTTCGGCGTATTCTGCCTTAAACCAAGGTCATCGCCACCCAAAAATTATTCAGGCGTTAAAAGATCAGGCCGACGCGGTGACACTTACGTCACGCGCATTCCATAGTGCAACATTAGGCGTTTGGTATGAAAAGGTCAGTAAGCTAACAGGGAAAAATATGGTACTGCCGATGAATACAGGCGCTGAAGCTGTCGAGACGGCCATTAAAACAGCCCGTCGCTGGGGATATGAAGTAAAAGGCATCGAAGCAAACAAAGCACAAATTATCGGCTGTAACGGCAATTTCCACGGCCGTACAATGGGTGCTGTGTCACTATCTTCGGAAGCGGAGTATAAGCGCGGATTTGGTCCGATGCTGGAAGGCTTCACATTAGTTCCTTACGGTGATATTGATGCATTGAAGGAAGCCATTACACCGAACACAGCGGCGTTTATCGTTGAGCCGATTCAAGGAGAAGCAGGTATCATCATCCCGACTGAAGGCTTCTTAAAAGCAGCGTATAACTTATGTAAAGAAAATAATGTTCTATTTATTGCAGATGAAATCCAAACAGGTTTATCACGAACAGGAAAACTGTTTGCCTGTGAATGGGAAGATGTTACACCGGATGTTTACATTTTAGGGAAAGCGCTTGGCGGCGGAGTTTATCCGATTTCAGCAGTTGTTGCAAACGACGATATCCTTGGTGTGTTCAATCCAGGTTCACACGGCTCGACTTTCGGCGGTAACCCGCTGGCATGTGCTGTATCGATTGCAGCGATCGATGTATTGCTGGATGAAAAGCTGACAGAGCGCTCATTGGAGCTTGGCGACTACTTTAAAGCACAACTTCAGACAATTGAGAACCCGGTGATTAAAGAAGTGCGCGGACGCGGTCTTTTCATAGGTGTTGAGCTTCACGAATCAGCTCGCCCTTACTGCGAAAAACTGTCAGAACGCAAACTGCTTTGCAAAGAAACACACGACACAGTAATCCGCTTCGCCCCACCGCTAGTCATTTCAAAAGAAGACTTAGATTGGGCAATCGAGCAGATTAAAGCTGTTTTTAGTGAATAGATAGTATATTAAGAGGGCGCTGTGTTATGCATAGTGCCCTTATTTTATTGATGGTGAGTAAAGGAGACTTATGATGAAATCACTTTTTATTACGGGCTACCGTCCGCATGAACTCGGAATATTTAATGACAAGCACCCTGGTGTTCCGGTTATTAAAAAGGCGCTGGAAAACCAATTGCGCATCTTAATAGAAGACGGATTGGAATGGGTCGTAATCAGCGGACAGCAAGGTGTCGAATCATGGGCAGCACAAGTTGTACTGGAACTTAAAAATGATTACCCGGAACTTAAATATTCCATTATCACCCCCTTCCTGGAACAGGAGAAAAACTGGAATGAGCATAAACAAGAGACCTATAGGCATATAGTAAGTAAGGCCGATTTTGTGACAAGCGTGACGAAGCGCCCATATGAAGCTCCATGGCAGTTTATCGAAAAGGACAAGTTCATTATCGATAACACGGATGCGACATTGCTCGTCTACGATGAAGAAAATGAAGGTTCCCCAAAATATGCACTAAGCCTCATCCAAAAGTATATGGAGCAGCATGATGAATACGAGCTGTTGATTATCAATGCTTATGATTTACAGATGGTGGCTGAGGAAATGCAGCAAGGAGATGATTGGTAAACATTATGTAAATGTCTAAATTTAGTGAATTTTCTGATTACAGAGGTTAGTTTTGGGGTATAATATATTAAATAAATTATATTTTACTATTGAAGGAGGGCACACT
This sequence comes from Solibacillus sp. FSL W7-1324, assembly GCF_038008025.1. Taxonomy (NCBI): domain Bacteria; kingdom Bacillati; phylum Bacillota; class Bacilli; order Caryophanales; family Caryophanaceae; genus Solibacillus; species Solibacillus sp. FSL W7-1324. The sequence goes on along the minus strand of NZ_JBBOYH010000001.1, from coordinate 273,414 downwards.
ATGAACCAATTGACGATGATCAATGAAACAACACCAATAAATATTCCGCACCACACGTATAAGCGCGAATGCCGATATACTAGAGGCATCAACATTCCCCTTGCAGATATTGAAAGAATTTTATACGGGTTGAGCGATGATGCACTTCACTATTTTGAGTTCCATAATATCGCTAAAGAAATCAAACAAGGTACATTATTAAATGGTTATGCGGGTCTTGCAAATATTATTTCAGACTATTATAAGAACGAAAAAAATATAGAAATTCCTGAGCTGACAAATGGCCGGGACTTTTATGTGAAAATAGTTTAACAAAAATAAGGGGATGACTTCCTAAGTGAATACCAAAAACAACAACGTCTAAAGTATCCTATTCGGTTCGGTGCTTTCGGCGTTGTTTTACATATTGGGAAATTCAGCAAGTTGAATTTTCTAAAAATTTGTTCAATAAAAGTATTGACTTCCTAATTGATAAAGATTATCATTATCATTGTAAGGTTAGTAAAACCTTTTCGATACTGTTCCCCCCAGTTCAGATTCGAAACTCATTAATTACTTTTCTCATATTTCGGAAAGATAAGCGGATTTATCTTTTCTCCTGCAAAAATGGCAAATCCCCACACACGATTTGCCATTTTTTCATGAAAAATTGGGTATACATATATTAAAGGAGATGATTTAGTTGGAATTCCGTATTGAAAAAGATACTTTAGGTGAAGTTCGTGTACCAGCAGATAAAATTTGGGGTGCACAAACACAGCGAAGCAAGGAAAACTTCCAAATCGGCACAGAAAAAATGCCGATTGAAATTATCCGCGCCATGACTATTTTGAAAAAAGCAGCGGCAATTGCCAATAATAAATTGGGCAAGCTGTCCGATGCGAAAAAAAATGCCATTGTCGAAGCAGCTGATGAAATTCTTGCAGGTAAATGGGATGAACACTTCCCTCTTGTCGTTTGGCAAACAGGCAGTGGTACACAGACAAACATGAATGTGAATGAAACGATTGCCCACTTAGCGAATGAAAAGCTGGCGGCAGCCGGATCGGATGAAAAGGTTCATCCAAATGATGACGTCAACAAGTCTCAAAGCTCGAATGACACATTCCCTACTGCGCTACATATTGCTGCAGTTGAAATTGTAGAGAACTATTTAATGCCGCGCTTAAAACTTTTACAGGCGACATTGAAAGAAAAAGCGATCGCATTTAACGATATTATTAAAATCGGTCGTACCCATTTACAGGACGCAACACCACTTACACTAGGTCAGGAAATTAGCGGCTGGCACCATATGCTGTTAAAATGCGAAAAAATGATTATGGTGAACACGCAGTTCATGAAGGAGCTTGCAATTGGCGGTACTGCCGTTGGTACAGGGATTAATGCCCATCCGGAATTCGGTGCACGCACAGCTGCGGAAATCAGCAAGCTGACAGGAATTGAATTTACCTCTGCGGAAAACAAATTCCATGCACTGACAAGTCATGATGAAGTCGTGACAGCACACGGTGCATTAAAGGCGTTGGCTGCAGATTTAATGAAAATCGCCAATGATGTACGCTGGCTTGCAAGTGGTCCGCGCTCAGGTATCGGTGAAATCACGATTCCCGAAAACGAGCCAGGCTCATCGATCATGCCAGGTAAAGTAAACCCAACACAAAGTGAAGCGATGACAATGGTCGTGACACAAGTTGTCGGCAATGATGCAACAATCGCCTTCGCAGCTTCACAAGGTAATTTTGAATTGAACGTATTCAAGCCGGTTATCATCTACAACTTCCTGCAATCAGCACGCTTATTGGCGGATTCAATGAAATCATTCAACGATAATTGTGCAGTTGGTATCGAACCGAATATGGATCTATTGGATGCTAATTTGAAAAATTCACTTATGCTTGTAACGGCGTTAAATCCGTATATCGGTTATGAAAATGCGGCGAAAATCGCAAAAACAGCGCATAAAGAAGGCACAACATTAAAAGAAGCGGCCATCGCATCAGGCCTTTTAACTGAAGAGGAATTTGAACGTTATGTTGATCCAAAAACGATGATTTATCCAAATGCTGAATAATTTTTAGCGTTCCTACACAACCTTCCAACAAGTTTAGTCAATTACTTTTATCCAGTAATAAACTAATGTTGAGGAGGTTGTTTTTAATGAATAAAATTCAATTTGTAAAGGATGGTTATGAAATTGTCGTAAAAATTCGCAGAAATATACAAAGTGAAAAAACTAAATATGTAGAAGCAGAAGCCTATTATAATGATTTTGACAACTACCGCATATTAGTTTTAGGCGATACTGTAGAAACAGTAGTGGAAGTTGCAACATATGAGCTTTTGACTAATCATCCATTTGAAAAAGTTATAATAGATTATTAAGGCATATTTAAAGGGCTGACCCGAAAATGAATGCAGGGCACCCCTTTTTTGTTTATAGTAGATTTAAATACATATCGATGAGCTGGTCACCGTAAAAGTAAACAATGATTGCGGCAATGGCTATTGACGGTCCGAACGGTACAGGGGTTTTGCGCCCTTTCCCACGGATTTTCAAAATGACGATTCCGACAATCATCCCGATCACCGAAGCTAAAAATAAAGTTAATAACGTATTGAATGTACCTAACACTAAACCGATCAGTAAAAACAGCTTAATGTCTCCGCCGCCCATTCCGCCTTTAGAAATTACTGCGATTAACAGTAAAATTGAAAATCCAATTGCAGCACCAACAATACTATCCCACCAAGGGTCAAACGGAGAAAGAATTCTGCCAATGATCAGCAGTGGCAGGAAAAACAGTAATATTTTATCCGGAATAAGCATGTACGCAATATCCGAAACATTAATAATAACCAATAGTGAAATAAACAATAAAGCTACCGCCAATTCCCATGTGATGCCGAGCTGCCATGTAGCAAATGCAAACAGCAGTCCTGTTACAAGCTCAGTGAAGGCGTAAATCGGTGATACTTTCACACCGCATGTCCGGCATTTCCCTCGCAAAAAGATATACGAAAAAACAGGTACGAGTTCAAAAGCACTTAAACGTCGATTGCAATGGACACAGTGAGATGGCGGTGTCACAATCGACTCTTTTTTCGGTACCCGTAATCCGACCACATTATAAAATGAACCGAAAACCAATCCGAAAATCCCCGCAAATATTGTATACATAATCTCCATTTTAGATGCTCCTTACTTGTACCTGCTATAAATCAAGTGGTTGATTTCCATTCCGGGTCGGACGCTTTCTAGTGTCAACTCAGCTCCCCATGAGAAACTTAATCCTCAGTTTTGAGCAGATTATCCTCACTTGATACAGGTTAATCCTCAATAACGGTATTTTAATCCTCAATTGCCGTCACTTAATCCTCAATCGTGAGTCTATAATCCTCAAATGCATTTTTAATCCTCACTTTCAAAGGGACACCATGCACAGCTTAGAACAAAGACAGTGACTTTTAATTTCTACACAATTATATATTCGAATAAATACCTACTCATAGTAGAAAGTTGTGACTTGAATATCTGCTGTTACAATTTCTGATGCTTCTTCTGTAAATTTATCTTCTTCACCCGGAAGCGCGAAATCTATAATATCGATTCGCATCACACGTTCTTTCTTTTCAATCTCTTCAATGAATTGCAACAAGTTTACGTCATTTGGTGCAGCGACATTGATATTAAATGTAATCAGCTTCAGTGAAGGTGGTAATGTTTCTACAGCGATTGTGGAAACCGGTAAAGCTTCCGACACTTCACTTTCTGCATTATCTGATTCATTAGTTTCTGGTTCTATTGGCTCCACTTGCTCCGATCCATCCACTGTTAGCTGTCCTTCTTCTGATTGAGGGTTTGCCGCCATTGGATCCTGTAAGCCTGAGCTTGATACAAGGGCATCATAGTTGTTAAACTCGATACCTTGTACTCGTGTACCAGTTAAATATTCTGCTTCCTCGATTGACAAAATCAATGCATCAAGTTCACGGCTTGCAGGTACTTTTTTGCGTAATGCAAACTCATTCGTGCTTGTTTGAGCCAGCTGTGTTTTGTGTGTTGCGATTGTTTCCTCCAACGCAGAAATTTCCGTTTCCAAACTGCTAATTTCCCTTTGAATCGACTGTTCTTCATCTTGCACTGGCTTGACGAGGTAGTAATAAACGGCAAATATCAGCACCATCGCAAATGCTATTACTAATAAAAGCTTTCCATTTTTACTGCTTGAGATGGAATTCACGACTCATCACCTCCAGCAGCTACTTTTAATTGATTAATTAATAACATTATATCCACACTATATCGGGGCACTTCACTAAATTGCTGATCTGCATCCAGTTCATCGTTAGAAGGATTCAAATCAAAGTTTTGAATCGCACCCACTTGAATATCATTGAAATAAGGGCTTTTTTCAAGTTCACTTACATACGAAGAAATGGCATTTAATGTTTCAAAATCAACCGTCACTTGTACACCTGTTTCGGAGAATACATAGTCACGCAAATATGTGTTTGACGGTAGTAAATTCCGTGTTTCCACAATGACCGGCGTTACGGGATATGATACACGTTCCACAAAAGCAACTGATTCTTCCAACGAGCCTTGATTCATTGTTTCAAATGAGGCAACTTCCGCACTCAATTCATCACGCGTCAGAATTAAAGAATCTCTTTCTGGTGTTGCACTCGCTATTTCACTTTTCGCACTAAAAAATGTCCACGATAAAAGGCCAAGTGTTACCAACGATAAAATCCCCACTAAATAAAATGCAAAATTTAAACTAGCCTCACCCTTTTCAATTTTGGGCATGAGGTTAATATCCGGAATCATTCATTAACCTCCTTTAAAGCAAGACCTAACAATGTCGCGTGCTTTGCTTTGCAATTCGGAAATTGCTCTTCAATCACAGCATCATTCACAATTCGAATTGGTGCCGGCAGGTTCTCACTTAATAGCGTTTCGATTGTTTGAAGCAATGGGTGATCTCCCATTACAATAATTTCATCGACAACTCTTTCTCCTTTATGTAGCGAGAATTTAAAGAAATTCATAATACGGTCGATTTCAAGCACCTGGTCCGTAGTCGCTCCTCGAAAGTCATCCAATTGATCGGTATAACGGAATTCGACTTCCCCATTTTCATGGTCTTCTTGCTCCCACTTATCTAAATCTGTATCTACTGTCTGGAAGCGCAAAAATTCGACTTCCCCATTTGAATAAATACAAATTGACAATTCATTAATAGACCAGTCAGTCACTAAATAGGTACGATTGGAATCTATGAACTGGATATGCTCCAGTAAACGTAAGTTACATAACGCTCGAATATCGGCTACTTGCGGATGCAAATGATTGTCCAATATTAATCCAATCATTTTCCCCACTTCCTCAGGTGGCGCAGCAAACAATACCGCCTTCCCGTCTCCCTCAACCGCATCGTATACATCAATTAGTGGTTCCTGAAAAGGTAAATGTATTGTGTTACCTAGTTCCATTTGTACAAACTCTTTTAACTTTCTGCCGCTAACATCAGCAGGGTGCTCGAATGATTTTAATAAAATAGATGTGTCCGGCACCAGGAATCGGACATTTTGCTTTCTGCCGCCCCAATCAGGTACCTTTGATTTTATCAATTCATACATCGCCATCTCATCCATAATTGAACCTTCCTGTACAACATTTCTCGGTAATGGCGTTTCATAGATAACGGGTTGATCGAGAGTTGGCCCCTTGGAAACAAGTGCACGGATCACGTAGTCGTTTATAAGGACGGATACATGAGATTTCTTCTTCATATTGAACATATAGGGATCCTCCCCTTTATACTTTGCATTAGTTGTAGATTAGTATGCTATCTTAATAGCGGCATCATCGCTCAATGGAACACCCAAGCGCTGTTGAGTTGGGTGTTCTTTGGGAGATGATTATTGATTAGATGCTGTTCCAATAGCATTAATAGTAGTTGCGCTACCTTTTTGTTTGTCTGCTGTAATTTGTGTTAGTGTAGCATTAGTAAATGTAACAGTTTTAGAACCCACTGCATTCTGTACTGTTGCAGTTAATTTGTATGGTTGAGACGAAGCAACAGTTGCACCTTCAGGAATTTTTCCGGCAGTTTCTAAATATTTCCCTGTAATCAATTGCCCAACTGTAATTGAAGTCGTCGTAGCTGCACCAACAGAAGAACCTTCTGCAGCTTCTCCACCCGGGTTATCTGTATAATATAACTGAGCTGCATTTAATACATTAATTGCATCTGATTTCACTGCATTATAACGTGAATTTTCAATAATATTTCCAATAGCTGGAATTGCAATTGCCGCTACAATTGCTAAGATTACGATTACTGCTAAAAGCTCGACTAAAGATAAACCTTTTTCGTTTTTAATACGTTTTTTTAATGTGTTAAACATATTAAAACCTCCTCATATTTTTATTTTATAGTTTGTTTTGTTTTTTGCACTGACGCTTTGTACTGCTTTGATGCCTCCTTGCAAAACGTCCGTTTAAATTTCATTTTCTATTACATTTGTTCGTACAGACTGAACATTGGAAGGAAAATTGCCGCAACAATAATACCTACCGCTCCTGCTAACATTACAATCATTAAGGGTTCAATCAATGACTTTAATGTGTCAACATTCCTGTCTACTTCCTCTTCATAAAAGTCTGCAATTTTCTCAAGCATATAATCAAGTGATCCTGTAGACTCCCCAATTCTTGTCATGCTTGTAACCATTGGTGGAAAAATCCAGCTTTTTTCTAATGGCTCTGTTAAAGTGCTCCCTTTTTCAAGGCTTGCTCTTGCATCTAATACGACTTTGCCGACAACCGGATTGCCAGAAACTTTCTGTGAAATGGTCAATGCATGCAAAATTGGCACTGCACTGCTAAATAAAGATGATAAATTTCGCGTCAGTCTCGCAATCGCTGTTTTTTGCAGTAATGGTCCGAATATCGGCATCTTCAGCAGCATATAATGTACTGTATAGTTAAATTGTTTATTATTCCTGTATAAATGTTGGAAAACAGTAGCACCAATAACGACCGCACCAATCGGCAACCACCAATATTTCCTTAACCAGTCTCCCAACGCCACAGTCCATACCGTTAGCGTAGGAAGCTCCGCATCCATTGATTCAAACGATTCGACGAAGGTCGGAACAATAAAGATCAGCATGAAAAATACTACTACTACAATTAAAATCAACAGCATTGCAGGATATGTTAATGTCGACTGTACCTTTTTAATTAACCGAAATGATTTTTCGTAAGAATTGGCCAATCGTTCTAATGTGTCATCGATATTACCGGTTGCTTCTCCGGAACGCATCATATTTACGAACAGCTCTGGAAATACCTTTGGATGCTTCTGGACTGCATCCGAGAAAGGAATACCTGCACGTACATCTTCCTCGACTTTCTCCAAAGCCTTTTTCAACGGCTTACTTGTCGACTGTTTTGCCAAAATATTTGTCGCTTCAACGAGCGATACACCCGCACGAATTAATGTGGCAAATTGACGGCAGTAAATAACAAAATCCTGTGTTTTGATTTTCCCGCTCCCAAGGTTGATATCCATGTGTAAAATACTTTTGGACTCTTCAATTTCTCGAGGATTAATTCCCTTTTCACGAAGCTTCGTAATGGCTGATGCTTTATTCGCCGCATCAATTGTTCCTTTTTGGGTTACCCCCATCTTTGTTCTTCCTACATATTTAAAAACGGTCAATTGTATTCACCTACATTCAAATATGGACGTACTTCCTCCAACGAAACAGTACCGGAAGATACAAGTGCCTGTATCGAGGTTTCCAAAGTGTGCATTCCCATCGCTCGGCTCGTTTGCATAACACTTGGAATTTGATGGACCTTTTCATTTCGGATTAAGTTTGTCACTGCCGGAACACTAACCAGTATTTCCGTTGCTGCGACTCGCCCTGCTTTATCTTTGCGAATGAACAGCCGCTGTGAAATGATACCTTGTAATACGTTAGCAAGTTGAATTCGTATTTGCCCTTGCTGATGTGGCGGGAATACATCAATAATTCGGTCAATTGTCGTCGGTGCACTTGAAGTATGAAGGGTACCGAATACTAAGTGACCTGTTTCCGCAGCTGTAATTGCTGTCGAAATTGTCTCTAAATCCCGCATTTCACCAACTAGAATAATATCCGGATCCTGTCGGAGAGATGCTCGTAGGCCATTAGCAAAAGAGCCTGTATCAACCCCAATCTCACGCTGATTAACAACTGATTTTTTATGTGTATGTAAATACTCAATAGGGTCTTCAAGAGTAATTATGTGTTTCGATTTCGATTCATTAATATAATCAATCATTGCTGCCAATGTTGTTGACTTCCCTGAACCAGTAGGACCTGTTACTAAAATTAGCCCCTGTGGTTTTTCCGCTAAGTCGTAAAGCACTTTCGGCATATTCAGTGATTCGATTGTAGGAATTTCACTTGAAATCAAACGAGCTGCAATCGCTCCTGCATTTCGCTGATGATACGTATTAATACGAAAACGGCACAAACCTTCCAGCGAATAATTAAAGTCGGTTTCTCCCTTCTCCTCATACTCTGCTGTTTTATAATCCGGAAGAATGTCCTGCACCATTTCATTAACCATTTCTTCCGTAACGACGACATCTCCGTACTGCTTCAATAGGCCATTTACACGGTAGACGGGAGGGATACCGATTGTTACATGCAAGTCGGACGCTTTTTCATCATATGCATATTGCAGTAAATCTTGGATTATTAATGTCATCTTACATCCTCTCCCTAGTCAATCGTTGCAACTCGCAGTACTTCTTCAGTAGTAGTCACACCTTCTAATACTTTTAGCAGACCATCTTGCAATAATGTGTAGTAGCCTGCAGTTTTCATATAATCACTTATCTCATATCCGCTTGCCTGGTTCAGAATTAGATCTTTCAGTTCCCGATCAATTGGCAGTAATTCATGGATTGCCAGCCGTCCGCGGTAGCCTGTATTTCCACAAGCTGAACAGCCTCGTCCTTTACGAACTTTTTCAACGTCAAAACCATTATTGGCGAAGATTTGTTTTTCCCGTACCGTAGGTTCTAATTCTGTACTGCAATCTCGGCAAATTTGGCGTACAAGACGCTGTGCTAAAACACCTACCAGTGAAGATGAAATTAAAAATGGTTCAATTCCCATATCCTGCAAACGAGCTATCGATTCAATCGCACTGTTGGTATGTAATGTACTTAATACAAGATGTCCTGTCAGTGAGGCACGAATCGAAATCTGTGCCGTTTCTTTGTCACGGATTTCTCCGATCATAATGATGTCCGGATCTTGTCGTAAAATCGAACGTAAACCGGCAGCAAATGTTAAGCCAACTTCCTCTTTTACTTGAATCTGATTTATCCCATCCAGCTGATATTCAACCGGATCTTCAACTGTAATAATATTAACTTCCTCATCATTTAAATTTGAAAGTGCTGCATATAAAGTTGAAGACTTACCTGAACCAGTTGGGCCTGTTATCAATACAATCCCATTTGGTTTTCCAATCATCTTTTTGAACATTTCTTCATTTTTCTCTGAAAAACCTAAGTGTGCAATATCTGTTGCCGCATTGCTTACATCCAAGATACGCATAACTATCTTTTCACCGTAAACGGTCGGCAAAGTAGAAAGACGAATATCAATACTTTTAAACTCAATATTAACTTTAATTCTTCCATCTTGCGGAATTCGATTTTCTGTAATATTTAGTCCACCTATAATTTTTACACGCGCTGTCATCATATTTTGCATATGTTTTGGCAGAGATCGTTCCGTCTTTAATACACCATCAACACGATAGCGTACTTTAAATTCAGTTTCCTGAGGATCAAAGTGAATATCGGAAGCACGCTGGGCAACCCCATTTGCAATAATCTGATTGACTAAACGGACAATCGGTGAATCTTCATCAGTAATCTCTTGCTGGACTTCCGATGTATTTGCTGCAACTTCTGATAACGCTGCATCCATGGAGGCCTGTAAATCATAATACTTTGTAATCGTTCTGTATAAATCATCTTTTGCCGCGATGCTAGTTTCAATCTGGCAACCTGTCGCCATCCGTACTTCTTCAATTGCAAAGTAATCCATTGGGTCAGACATCGCAATTAACAGTTTATTTTTATCACGACGTACTGGCATAATATTTGCTCGCTTTGCCAATTCCCTTGGGACAAGCTGTAATAGTTCAGGATCAATCGCATATTTAGTTAATGTGATATGGGGAATACCGAGCTGGAATTCCAATACTTCAATCAGCTGCTGTTCTGTTAGCACATTTTCCTTAATTAAAAAGTCTCCCAGTTTTTCATCCCGACTTTTATTTTTTAATGCATAATCCAACTGTTCATCACTAATAACCCCTGATTCTACAAGTAAATCCCCTAAACGTTTTCTTAACTTTGCTTTCATTGCGTATCCCCCCTCTTCTATGAAGTTATTAAATTCCCGCCTTTATCGTAATAACTGCCAGGTGGGAGGTTATCATCTGATTCATCTTGATTTTGTTCACCAATTGATTCATTTGCATTTGTATGTTGTAAATTACCTTTTTGATTATCACTTGACGAACTTTCTCTGCTTTCATCTATATCCGGTAAACCATCACCGTCTAAATCAATTGGATCACTTGGAGTATTACTTTCTACAACAGCTGTTTCTCTTATTTCTGGTTGCTGAGATGATTCAACAATTACACGGTTTACTGGTGGATAATAGTCTCGGCTTACAAGTTGCTGTTCGCCATAAACTGTCCGGTAGACTGTAACACGCAAACCTTCCGCGCCTTTCTGTACTTCTTCTTGTCGTCCAATTGCAAGCTCTTCAGAATAACGTTTAATAGTACGCGGCTGAATCTTTTCATCCTTTGAGACCGTAACATCTACTTCCGTTTCCTTTGCAGGTGAATATACTTCTGTTTGCAACTTCCCGTCATTAACCAATAGTTTTAATACAACTGGATTAGATGATGTATTGCTAAACTTTAAATCCTTATTTCCTAGAGCATCTACTTTCGCCTCTAACCCAGGTTTTAAATATGAAGGGATTTCATTTTGCGAATGCCTCTCTAAAATTTCTCCGTTTATATTAAGTGCTGCACTATAAATATTTGATGCTACAAAATTGATAGCCTTTTGATTTGCCAGGTTAATAGTTTCTCCTAATTTTTCAAGTAGAGAAAAAGTTGTTTCCGGATCAATAACAGTGTCGTGCAATGCAAGGACAAGTTCATTAACCCCCATTGAACCTTCAGGTATTTCTTCAACCGATAATGAAATCCGATCATTTTCTAATACCGATAAATCGTTGACAACTGCCTCGATTTCATCCGTTTTCAAGTAAGAAGCATTAAGCTGAACTTTTTCATAAGTTAAGTCCGTATCCCAAGTCGCTACATTGCTGATTTCATTTTTGACGATTTCACTTGGAAGAATATTTAATGGCAGATGGACCACTGTTTCGTCTCCCCAAAATACATACCATGGTTTCCGGTAATTTTCTTCGTAGTTGTTAACAGTGCTTTCAATATCGAACTGGTATGAGGATGAACTGACTTCAATAGAATTCCCTCCACCTTTAACAATCAAATTTTGAGAATACCAGTCATTCACAGCATTATTCAGGGTCTCTTTTAATTCCTCCCCCTTCAAATTACCTACTTCAATTCCGCCAATTGTGTCCTTTTTCGAACTCTCATCAGATGAATTATTAGGGCTAGCTATAAAATGTGGCACCCATATAGCTATTAAAATGACCATTACTGCAAAAAGTACAATTGACCTAAAGACTATTCTCATAGATTCACCCCACTAATTCCCTTAATTATAATTTAAAATTATTAAGTTACTTTCTTTAAAACTTCATACATTTACTTTTTACTGAACCTTATATACTATTTTTCTGTCTAATTTTAAGCAAATCTATTTCATTACCTTTGAAAATATTTAAATTTTACCATATCTAATCTTTATGGTATTATCTATCATAATACACAATGGATTACTTTTTGACTATATATTTTATAAAGTTACAAAAAATATTTTTACATTAATACCTAGTACCTAACAAATTTCGAACAAATAAGTTCTTTTTCGCTATTTTTCTACATTTTTCTTAGATTTTTAAATAGAATGGCTGTAAGACATATTTTCAAGGGAGGAACATTAAAGTGAAAATCTTAAAAGAAGAGAGAGGTTTTTCTTTAATAGAGGTAGTTGTTACGATAGTTATAATTGGAATTACACTTATTAGCTTTTCCCAATTATTTTTACATTCTAATAGAGTTGCAACATTTAATAATGAAAAACTAGTTGTGATTAACTTAGCCAATGCTGAATTAGAAAGGCTTAAATTAACATCTCAAGAAAATATATTTGGAACAAGTCCTTCAACGTTTAACAAACCAGGCGATACATTTACAAATTACATACCAAAAACTGTTATAAAAAAAACAAATATTAATTCAATTGAATATGATGTTAAAATTACCGCTAGCCAACAAAAAGAAGAACATTTTTCAAAGTTATTAAATATACAAGTTCAGGTTATAGGGCCAAATAATAAGTCTAAAAGCGTAGTGGAAGGATATTTAACTTATGAATAAACGAATACGTCAAGAATCCGGATTAACATTAGTAGAATTATTGGCTGTTATTGTGCTCTTAAGTTTAGTTTTTTTATTAATTACACCAATAATAATAAAAGCCATGGATAATTACGAAAGTATTAAGGCAGACACAGTTTTACGTGATGAAGCTGATTTAATTTTAGCCTCTATATATAGAACTCTATATACAACTAAAGAGACAGACATAAGAGAATTGAAATTTAAAAATAAAATAAATGATGATGTATTTTCTGATTCCTATTTGCTTTTGAAAAATGATACAAAGATTGGTTTTGTAGATGGGAAATTTCTTTTATACGATCAAGTTGTAAAAGTCTCTGATAAAAATATAAAAATAGTTACTGCTATCGATGATGAACAAGACTATTCTAAATTAGAGAAAATTGAAGAAGGTGTTTATCGAATTACTCTTGTACTAAAAAATGAAAGAAAAAATATGATCCAAATATTTGAAAATGATATCGTAACTATTAAAGATAAAAAAAATATGGAGGGAAATAAGTGAAAGGTTATTTATTGAATCAACGTGGTTCTGCATTAATATTGTCCATTGCCATTATTTTGATATTTACTATCCTTGGACTTAGTTTAATAAATTTGTCTTCATCTGGTCTTAATAAAAATGAATTGAGAGAAGATAGTATACAAGCCCAAAAGCTCTCTCAAATGGGTTTGGATTTTGTAACAAATGAGCTTTACCATACTTTACAAAATGAATTAGATGAAAAAAATGGATTACCAGTTAGAGCATATATTGCCTATTTAGAAGGCACTCTGGATAATTATTTATGTTTCAACTCTCATGTATCTGCATCCAATATTTCTTTCATATTGGAAAAAATTAAAGCTGGTAATGTATCTCCTAATTTTAATAAAGTTTCATCTACTACTGGTAAAGGTGAATATTGTATTTTAGCCTATCAAGACAGCGTTTTAGATAATGGAAAAATTAATAGTTTAAAAAAAGATGTTAATATTCTTAGTTTTGGCACAGCAGATACAAAAGATGCCTTTCTAATTTCAAAGGTTGAAATAGGTACAGATTCTGTTCCAGATCACCTAAATTATGTAGTTGGTACAAACATTACTTCTAAAAACCCTAAAGATGGAGAAGGGAATTTATTTCTACACGGTGGTGTAGAAATTAAAGGTGATATGAAAGTTGAAGGAAATTTAATCACTAGAGATTATGCGTATGGTGGAGGACAATGGGTTGATAGTGTATTGCCGCGTATGATTCCATTCGCGGAAAATACACATGCAAATTTAGTGTTATATGGAAACACCTATAAATTAAATTCAAATGTAGAATATGATAGTCACTTAACCAATACTATCTTCAATTCTCCTAGATATACTTTATTAAAGGACAAAAATGGGCAACCGGATGTAAAAGGTTTATTCCATAGTGACTATACACCTAAAATAGTTAAACGAACACCCGTAAAGACTCCTATTAATATTAAAGGTGAAAAAAATAACTATTATTACACTAAAGGCTCCGGTGGCATAAATAAGGTGGTTAATAGTACGACTCTCAGTAACCAAGAATTCACAAATCAAAAGGTGTTTTATACACACCAATACACTACCAAAGAATGCACTAGTTGGTTCTTTGGTTGCTTATCCTATAAAGAAACAATTCATACAAATGAATCTGCAGACTATACTCTTACTGGTAAGAATAAATTTAATTCTTTATCTATACCTGGAAATTTAACAATAAGCTCAAATAATTCTTCACTTACAACTAAAAAAGATGGCAATGATAAGGGTGGGACTTTATACGTCGGTAAGAATCTTGTTATTGGAAATATGAGTACTAATGACCTTAGTGATAAACCGGACATTTCAGTAAATGGGTCCATTTATGTAGATGGCGATTTAATTATTCAGGGAGCTGAGTTATTTTCCAATGCTTTAATTTATGTTGATGGTAATGTAAGTTTAAAATACTCCTCAGTAAAAGGGTTAGATTTAGGTAATAATCAAACTGGTTCTTTAGTAATTTTTGCAACTGGAAACATAGATATATCTAATAACTCTGTAGATACAGACCCTGATGATCCACACGGGCCAAGTATAATAACAGGTTTCTTTTATAGTGAAAAAAACTTTGAAATGTATGGTGTAGGTTCAAATATGATAATTAACGGAGGAATTTCAGCTAACAGAATTGTTTTAAACGGTATAAGAGGAAGATCTTCCGTTGGTAAAAAAAACAATGAGCTTAAAGCTTATTCGGGAAATTACTATTGGGAAAAAGCTGAAAATCAGAATTCAAGGAGTTCGCGTCTTAGAATCCATTACAATCCAGATATTATTACTACATTCTCTGATTTAAGACAACAAGAACAAATCATCACATATATTGATCCTAGTAGAATTATAGACCTAGAATTTAAATAGCTTTTGTGTGGAATCTATTCTAAAAACACCTAACTAATGATTAGTTGTTTCAGGAACCTAAAGATGAGAAGCATAGTCATAGAAAAAGCCTAGTTACAATAAGTTAGGCTTTTTCTGTTAAATAACTTTTTAATTCTAACGAGAATGTGGGGTACTCATTAGAACCTTATATTTAATTTGCTTCCCCAACATGCATCGGATCAACACGCTTCGACCCAACCATATTAAACAACACGTTCAAGAATATCGCCGTTACAGATCCAGCAACAATCCCATTAGAAGTTAAAATCGACATCCATGATGGAAGGTTTTCGAAAATGCCTGGTACTGTGGCAACGCCGATTCCTAGACCGACGCCTAGTGCTGCGACCATTGCGTTTTCCATTGATTTTGCGATTTCCGGTGCCAGCATTCTAACACCTTGTGTAATAACCATACCGAACATTGCCAACATCGCTGCACCAAGTACTGGTGTTGGAATGATTGTTGTTAATGCTGCTAATTTTGGCAGGAATCCAAGTGCCACCAGCATACCGCCTGTAATGAAGATGACTTTGCGGTCGCGTACGCCTGACATTTGGATCAGTCCTACATTTTGCGAGAATGTTGTGTAAGGGAAGGCGTTGAAAATACCACCTATAATCGATGCTAGTCCTTCTGCACGGTACCCTTTTGATAAATCTTTTGAAGTTAAATCTTTTTTTGTAATATCACTTAATGCATAGTACACACCTGTTGATTCAACTAGTGATACCATTGCCACCAATGTCATCGTTAAAATAGCGGAAGCACTGAATGTCGGTGTCGCCAGGTAGAATGGTTGCATAATGTGCAGCCAAGACGCTTCGGCAACCGGTGCAAAATCAACTTTGCCCATGAAAATACCGATTACTGTCCCTGATATCATACCTAGTAAAATCGCAATCGCACGAACGAAGCCAACTGTGAAGCGGTAAATTACTAAAATTATTAGTAACGTAATAAACGCTAACGCCACATTTGAACCTGATGCAAAGTCTGCTGCCCCTTGTCCGCCAGCCATATTGTTAATGGCTACTGGAATTAAGCTGATTCCGATAATCGTTACAACCGAACCTGTTACAACAGGCGGGAAGAATTTAATTAATTTCCCGAAAAGACCACCGATTAATACGATGATCAGACCCGATGCGATAATCGCGCCGTAAACATCGCCTAAGCTGCCACCAGAACCGATTGCGATAATGGGGCTTACCGCTGTAAACGTACAGCCTAGTACAACCGGTAACCCAATGCCGATTACTTTCCCCTTCCATACTTGGAATAGTGTTGCTACCCCACACATGAAAATATCGATTGCTACTAAATACGTCATTTGCGCTGAACTGAATCCTAATGCCCCACCGATAATTAACGGTACTAAAATGGCTCCTGCATACATTGCCAACAAATGCTGAATTCCAAGCATTGTTGCTTTCGTGTTATTCATAAAAAGTTTTCCTCCAATATATGTGTACTCTTGCTGAGCTAATTTACATCGTCTGAACTTATGACCTTTTAAAAATATGTGCTGCTAAACTAATCGTAAAATTCTACTTTACCGTTTGCCAATGACTTAATATTTGCCAGTGATTCAATGCGCAGTCCTTGCTCGCGTAAAATTTTGCCGCCCTCTTGGAAACCTTTTTCGATTACGATACCGGCGCCGACAATTGTTGCACCTGCCTGGTTCGCAATGTCGATTAAGCCTTTCAATGCTTCGCCATTTGCTAAAAAGTCATCAATGATCACGACATTATCATCTGCGGTAATAAACTTATTCGATACTGAAATCTCATTTGTCTCGTTTTTCGTGAATGAATGTACTTTTGATGTGTACAGGTTGTCCGTTAAAGTAAGAGATTTGCGTTTACGGGCAAAGACAACTGGTGCACCTAGTGTTAATCCTAAAAAAGTTGAAGGTGCAATACCGGATGATTCGATCGTCAATACTTTCGTAATGATTTGATCCGAGTAACGTCTCGCAAATTCGTCGCCGATTTCTTTCATTAACAACGGGTCAATCTGGTGATTTAAAAACGAATCTACTTTTAACACTGTATCTGAAAGCACTTGGCCCTCTTTTTCTATTTTTTCCTTTAAAAGCTTCATGATAAAAGCCCCTTCCCATTTGAATGTAAATAAAAAACTCGAAAGGCAAGCTCCCTACGATGAGTGGAGCAAGACTTCCGAGTAAGTTCAAAAGTAATAACAAATGTATTGTACAAATCTATAATAATTGGACAAATACATTCATTAAGCATGCTTCACTCATAGTCGGTTTATTTACGGTAAACCGGTAGAAACTTGCAAGCCTTATCCTTGCTATTATATGAGTGGCGAATATTTAATTTAACAATATGAATGTTCCAATTATAATCATGGAAATGATAGTTTGCAATAACATTTGAATAAAAAAACTATTCTTATTTTTCGGAAATTTGGTTAAAAAGTGAATTTTATTTGGGATAATGTTCGGTTTTAGACATTATTTTCTAATATTTTAGCTAAATTCTCTTTAAATTGTTCGAACTTTGAACCGTCCGCACCGAAGTAGCTCATGCTGCGGGTAACGAAAATCGACACTTTTTTGCCATCTTCATAAACCATTTCCGCAAACGGCCCTGCCTGCTCCAATAATTGTACTTTCGTCACTTCTTCATTAAAGATTGTTAACCGATCAGCGTATCGTACTTTAAATTGCTCGTATGCAGCAGTCCCTTGCAAAATTATAATTTTCGGCTGAAACTCATCCATTACTTCTTTAAAGATGACATTTCCGCGCTCAAAATTAGCTGTATCCTCTTTTTTAGCTGTTTTCGCTTCATCCGCTGATTCCAACTGATACGTATTTAACGATGTATACACGAGCGATTCCCGATGCTGCTTTTCCAGCCAGTTTTCAAACTGTAATGAGCCTTTGAACTCTCGGGGTGCTCCTTTAATTTCACTTAAATAAAGGTCATGGAAAAGCTCTCTGTTCACTAATGACTCCGCAAAAGTCTGCTCGCTTCTTTCTTCTACTTTAAACAAAGGCACCGCGTGCGAACTTACTAGAAAGATACGGGATTTATACGGGTTCCCCTTTGTAAGAAATGGTCGATACAACACATCTTTACTGTCTTCCCCTTTTAACCACGGATATACTTTTTTATAGAAACCTTTTGAAATAGGCATGTTTTCACTTCCTTATAGTTCAGTGTTACTCAATTTTTGTTTCTTCTATAATACCATTCTTGCAGCCATCTTACTTGAGGAAATTATTCCTCACTTTTAGACAAATTATCCTCAAACAGTCTAGCATAATCCTCAATCACTCTCACTTATTCCTCACTATAGGACAAATAATCCTCAAAACAAAAAAACGCAATGTCAGCCTACTAGCCACATTGCGTTTCAGAAATTATTTGTTCGATAAATCGCAGTCCTCTAAAGGAACGATTTTCGTTTTGTGTTTAAATTTATAGCCAAACCATAAAGCGGCAAACAGTGGTAAGCCGATATATGAAACGACAACACCGTACCAGTCAATCGTTCCGCCCATGAATGCCATATAGTTTTGGCCTAGCACGACAATCATACATAGGGCAAACGCAAATAGCGGACCGAATGGGAAGAATTTCGATACATATGGTAAATCGCTCAATGAATTTCCTTGTGCGACATAGGCACGACGGAATCGGTAATGACTGATTGCAATACCGAGCCAAGCGATGAAGCCGGACATACCGGAAGCATTCAATAGCCAAATGTACACTACACCGTCACCGAAAAATGATGCAAGGAATGCTAATGAACCGACTGCCAAAGTAGCAAGAAGTGCATACATTGGAATACCGCGCTTTGTAATTTTCATGAACAGTTTTGGTGCTTTGCCGTCAACCGCTAACTGATAAAGCATACGACTTGCTGCATATAATCCAGAGTTCCCTGCTGATAACATTGCCGTTAAAATAATCGCATTCATAACAGATGCCGCAAATGCCACACCTAAGTTTTCAAATACTAATGTAAACGGGCTTGTCGCAATATCTTCTGATAAAAGACGAGAATCCGTATATGGAATAAGCAATCCGATTGCACCGATTGCGAAAATGTAAAACAGTAAAATACGCCAGAATACTGAACGTACCGCTTTTGGAATGTTTTTGCCCGGGTCATCTGTTTCTCCTGCCGTTACCCCAAGCATTTCCGTACCTTGGAATGAGAATCCGGCTGCAAGGAAAATACCGAAAAGTGCAAGGAAACCGCCATTAAACGGTGCGTCGTCTTTCACGAAGTTAGTGAAGCCGACCGGATCGTTCCCGCCTAAAATCCCGAAAATCATTAAGAAGCTGACAATGATGAACACAATTACTGTCGCGACTTTAATCATCGCAAACCAGTACTCCGCTTCACCGAAAGCTTTTACTGACGCTAAGTTAAATGATAAAACAACTGCGATAAATAAAATTGTCCATAAAATTGATGAACTGTCCGGGAACCAGTATTTCATAATTAACGAAACAGCCGCAATTTCAGCTGCAATTGTAATTGCCCAGTTGTACCAATAGTTCCAGCCAAGCGCGAAGCCTAAAGCCGGGTCAACAAATTTTGTTGCATACGTACTAAACGAACCGGATGTTGGCATATAGGCAGCCATTTCCCCTAATGATGTCATTAAGAAATACACCATAACACCGATCAGTGCATATGCAAGTAATGCCCCGCCAGGACCTGCCTGTGCAATCGCACCACCTGATGCTAAAAATAAACCTGTACCGATTGTTCCGCCAAGCGAAATCATCGTTACATGGCGACTTTTCAAACTCTTTTTCAACCCGTTATTATTACCGAGCTGGTCTATCTTAATCTCACCCATGAATATAAAACTCCCTTTTTGTTTTGTTCAATGACCGTGTAAAAGAAAAACCACCACAAGTTTTTGTGATGGTTATATTTACACCTCATCAAACTTGAAAGATAGCTCAACACATGCTCACACATGTGACAGTTCTGCTCCTTATCGGAAACAGCCCCAGCATTATTTTCAAGAAGAAAAATAACACTTCGGCAACCATTCCTTTCATAAAGCTTCACCGATTCTTCTTAATCTCAGCTATACTAGTCTTAATGATTGCGACCTCTACCTCATACATCTACATGAGGTAATGTTTTATTTAATTGATTAAAAGTCTAACATAACATTTTTTTGATAGCAATGGCTTCACCATTATTCTGTTTTTTGCGAGTATTCATACTACTCGGACATATATTACTAATCAAAAGGAGAATTAAAATGGACACCGAGCAACTAAATCAAAACAGCAAAAAAATACTATCTAACCGACCGCTCATCTATTTCATGATTGCCGTCTTTTTATTTGCGACAACATTGCGTACACCGATTACATTAATCGGGCCGATTATTTCATTTATTCGGGATGGGCTCGGAATATCGAACTTTCTAGCAGGTTTTTTAACGACGATCCCTTTAATCGCCTTTGCGGTCGTTTCACCATTTGCCCCGCGTATTGCCCGTAAATTCGGTTTGGAGTGGACGTTATTTTATTCGGTCATTTTGTTATGTGCAGGAATTTTGATGCGTTCGCTCGGAGCAACGTCATTACTTGTTTTTGGAACAATATTAATCGGCATCGCCATTGCATTTGGTAATGTCCTGATACCTAGTTTTTTTAAATGGAAATTCCCGTTACATATTGGCTTATTAACAGGAATTTATTCCGTATCAATGAACACATCTTCCGGAATTGCTGCGGGCTTCAGTTACCCGATTGCCGCAAACGCAGGCTGGCAAATCGCAGCAGGTATTACGATTATTTTAGGGATTCTTACATTGCTAATCTGGCTGCCGATTTTGCGCCAGGAAAAAGTCGAATTACATATGCCCTCTTCGCAGACGAAGAGAACATATATGTGGAAGTCACCCATTGCCTGGGCAGTCGCTGGGGCAATGGGCTTTCAATCATTTATATTTTACTGCTCGTCCGCGTGGATACCGGAAATTTTCGTTAGCCAGGGACTTGATGCAACTGCTTCCGGCTGGATGGTGTCCGTTATGCAGTTTTCGCAAATTCCGATGACATTTATTATTCCGATTATCGCCGGTAAAATTGCCTCGCAACGACCGATCGTTGTTTTCTTTACGATCTGTTACTTAGTTGGATTTACTGGTGTGTTGATGGAATGGACAAGTCTCGCCATCGTCTGGATGATTTTATTGGGATTTGCAGGTGGGGCTTCATTCGGTTTAGTACTGATGCTGTTTTCTCTTCGTACAGAGACAGCCTATGATGCAGCTGAACTTTCCGGGTTTGCACAATCAATCGGTTATTTCATTGCCGCAATCGGACCGATTCTGTTCGGCTATGTCCATGATTTGACGGACAGCTGGTCAATCCCGGTTATGCTGTTTATCCTGATTTCTGTACTGTTATTTTTTGCTTCTTTTATGAGCGCAAACAATCGGACGATATAACCAAACGTATGTACCCTTTTTATGATATAATAGCTTTAGTAAATAAAAGGAGTACAGAACTATTGCGTAAAAAGAGAAGACGAAATAAAAAACGCCTGCCGGTTATCCCGCTGTTTTTCATCGCCTCGGCTGGTGCAGCTGGTTTTTATGTCACACAAACAGCTGAAGGCATCGGCTATGGAATTGTCGCTTATTTCGTACTATATATCGCGTTTAAAATTTGGCTAAAATCGCTGAAGACGAGGAAGTTACGAAAATCCGGCATTCGCGAAGTCGATAAAATGACCGGTGAGGATTTCGAGAGATTTTTAGGAGAGTTATTTAAGCGACGAGGTTTTAAAGTGAGCTATACCGCAACGAGCGGTGACTACGGTGCAGACCTTATTCTAAAGGACGGAAAAGATATTATCGCTGTCCAGGCAAAACGCTATTCCGGTACGGTCGGTGTAAAAGCCGTTCAGGAAATTATCGGAGCGGTAAAAATGTACGAAGCAACTGAAGCATGGGTTGTCACAAACAGTCATTTTACACGCCAGGCCGAAAAACTTGCCGACATCAATGACGTTTATTTAATCGATCGTGATGAATTGATCCAAATTATATTAAATAAAAGGTAAAGAAACAGGTGTGCAGAGGCTTTCTGCACACCTGTTTTAATATGGCTGCTTTTGGTAGAAGTAATTTGGTTTTTTTAGCGTGTTGGCAATTGGTTCATGATAAAGATCCGTAGTTGCAGGAGATAATGGCGGTACTAGCCAAACCCAGTTGCCGGTTACATCGCGGTTGCTTTTATTTTCCTGCATTTGAAACAGCTGAAACTGCTGGGCTGCTGTATGATGATCGACAATACTAACACCCGCCCTTTTATAGGAATGAAGAACCGCAACATTCAATTCAACAAGTGCACGGTCCTTCCAAAGCGATGTATTCATTGCAGTATCCAGTCCCATTGCTTCCGCTACTTCCGGGAGGAAATTATAACGGTACGTATCCGCCAAGTTGCGCGCACCGATTTCTGTCCCCATATACCACCCGTTAAACGGGGCTGCCGGAAAATCGGTGCCGGCAATATTAAAACGCATACTCGAGATAATCGGAACTGCATACCATTTTATATTTAATGATGAAAAATCATATTCCGGATGGGTGATCGCCACTTCCAGCACACACTCTTTCGGAAGATCAAAAAACATAGGATCCCGGTCATCAACTTGAATGACAAGTGGTAGTACATCATAGTTTGTACGTGCACCCCGCCAGCCAAGGCTTTCACATATTTTCGTAAACTCGATCGAATCGGAATCTCCGACAATCCCACTATCTGTTTCATAGCCGGCATAGCGGATGAGCTGGTGATTCCAAATTCGTACACGGTCCGGTTCAAACAGTGTAATAGCCGGTCTAATTTTCCCGTTATTGGTCGCAAAATCAATATGGTTAAGAAGTGCTTCGTAAATTTCAGCTTCATTTAATAATCGGCGCTCATCAAACACGTTTAAGCTATTCCAAAACAGACGCCCGATACATTTATTGCTGTTGCGCCATGCAACTCGCGCCCCGTATGTAAGCTCATCTGTCGATAAAATAAAGTCCGAATGCTGGGCATCTTCCAAACGCTTTTTCAGCCACTCTTCTGTCTGATTTGTTTCTTTTTTATATAAAGTAAGGAAATCTATACGTTCATGCACTATTGAAGTCGTTGTTGCCATCTATTTCATCCCCTTCTAGCCTTATTTTGGCCTCTTGGAAAAGGAAACACAATGAAACAACAACCGATTAAAACATGTATATTTCATACATGACTAAATTTGTTCATAAAGTCTTTTTAAACTATCTCCTCCATTTATCACTCGCTGATTTGCCGCTTCCTGTATCATTTAAACTTTAGCGTCGTTGATTTTGGGAAATGCTGTTCGTGCCTTGTTTTTTCAAACTAAGTACAGTAAATATAAGGATTGCTATCCCAATGTAGCTCCCAAGCAATAATAACGGGGAGCCTTCTTTAATAAATCCGAATGCCAACTCAGATTGCAACCCAACCGTATCCGGCGCAAATTGCGGTTTGTAGAAAAATGTTTGAACTAACCCTATTAACAGCTGTATTGCAAAATATAGAATATGTAAGAGCAGTGCCCCGATGATTGCGAAAAGGATTTTACGTTTCATCTTGAACCTCCTTTTGAAATAATCATTGATATTATTTACTGTTTAGGAATGTTATAAGTTTCATAAAAAAAGAATTAACGTAAATATAAGGGAAATTCGGAATATAATAATATATACCCTTGCATTTAAACCAACTATTCTTATAAACTTTATTATAAAGAGGAGGGTAAGTTTGAATATAGATCATATTGAATCATTTATATACGTTGTTGAATATAAAAGTGTACATAAAGCAGCAAATGTTTTATTTCTTTCTCAACCTACCATTTCAGCACGCATCAAATCACTTGAAGAAAGTTTAAATGTACAATTGTTCATTCGGTCTGGACGCAGTTTAAGTTTATCTAAAGAAGGACAGCACTTTTTACCGTATGCTCAGGAAATTGTTGCTCTGTATCGCAAAATTCAAATGGAAATCCGAACACTCTAAATATAAAAGTTCTTACTTCTCAACATCATTTTATTAAATGATGTTTTTTTATGCCTTCTCCCCTTTGCTGCACCATAAGTTCCACTTTCACTGATAGAATTTTTCTATCAATACCCCCCTTGTAACAATTGACAGAATAATGATACGATTCATTAACAATAAAGTTTAGTAAATCAATAGGAATTAAAGGAGATGGCATCATGGTTAAAAAACAAGTACATTTTGGTGCAATGATACATGGTGTAGGAGGTCATATTTCAAGCTGGCGACATCCCGAAGTAAACCCAAAGCAGAGTGTTGACATACAATTTTATACACAACAAGCGCAAGTTGCAGAACGAGGGAAATTTGATGTTGTTTTTATTGCAGATGGTCTATTTATAAATGAAAAGTCAATACCACATTTTTTAAATCGCTTTGAACCGGTAACCATTTTATCAGCGCTGGCTTCTGTTACAAACAATGTCGGTTTAGTTGGTACAATTTCCACTTCTTACAGCGAACCATTTAATGTTGCTCGACAGCTTGCTTCACTTGATCTGATTAGTAATGGTCGGGCTGGTTGGAATGTCGTTACAACTCCATTGGAAAGTACGGCATTAAATTTCAACAAAAAAGTTGAAGATCATCCATCACATGCCGAACGTTATGAGATTGCTAAAGAATATTTAGATGTTGTAAAAGGACTATGGGATTCATGGGAAGATGATGCCTTTATTGCAGATATAGATAAAGATTTATTTTTCGATAAAGATAAGCTTCATGTACTTGATTATAAAGGGAAATATTTCAATGTTCGTGGCCCCTTAAATATTCAACGATCGAGCCAAGGTCAGCCGGTTATTTTCCAAGCTGGTTCATCTCCTTCAGGAATTGCTCTGGCAGTTCGAGATGCAGATGCAGTATTTTCAGCACCAAAGTCACTTGAGGAAAGTCAGCTTTTCAAACAAAAACTAACAGAGGCTGCGATAAATGCAAAGCGTGATCCTGAGCAGTTAAAACTGTTCCCAGGTATTTCCCCTATTATTGGAAATACATCTGAAGAAGCAGAAAAGCGTTATTGGGAAGTTGCCGAACTAGTATCTGATGAAAAAGCACTTGCATATTTAGGCCGCTATTTCGATCATCACGATTTCAGTCAATACGATATTGATGCCCCATTCCCTGAACTTGGCGAGTTGGGACGGAACAGCTTCCAAGCGTTTACCGATCGGATTAAGCAGTATGCAAAAGAAGAAAAACTAACATTACGCGAAGTCGCCCTTCGCGAAGCAACACCGCGCTCGAATTTCATCGGTACACCTGTTCATATTGCCGATGAGATAATTCGCTGGATTGAAGCAGATGCAGCGGACGGGTTTATTATTACGACGGTTGCACCACATACTTTGGAAGATTTCGTTGAAAAAGTTGTACCGATTTTACGAGAAAAAGGTTATTACCGTGAAGACTACCCTGCTTCGACTTTACGCGAAAACTTAGGTTTACCAATTAAAGAAAACCGCTATAAGAAACAGCTTATCAAATAAGTTAAGGAGGGGCCTCCGAATGATCAAGCTTGAAAATATTCATAAAAGCTTTGGCAAAATAGAAGTTTTAAAAGGGATTGACCTTGAAGTAAATAAGGGGGATATTATTTCGATTTTGGGTCCTAGTGGCTCAGGAAAAACAACGTTACTTCGTTGCATTAACTTTTTAGAAAAAGCAAACGAAGGCACAATCACGATTGATAATTTATCACTTAATTCGAAAAATGCTTCTAAAAAGGCAATTATTGCATTGCGAAAAAAGACCGCGATGGTTTTCCAAGGCTATAACTTATTTCAACATAAAACAGTTTTGCAAAATATTACAGAAGGCTTACTTGTTGTCCAAAAAAAATCAACGAAAGAGGCAAAGGAAATTGCATTAGAGCTGTTAAAAAAAGTAGGTCTCGAGCATAAAGCGCATGTCTATCCAAGCGAATTATCAGGTGGGCAGCAGCAGCGTGTCGGTATTGCGAGGGCACTGGCACTAAATCCAGAAGTTATTTTATTTGATGAGCCAACATCTGCCCTAGACCCGGAGTTAGTCGGTGAAGTATTAGATGTTATTAGGAAAATAGCAAAATCCGGAATAACGATGATTATCGTCACACATGAAATGAATTTCGCACGAGAAGTGTCCAGCCGCATTGTTTTTATGGATGGTGGTGTAGTTTTAGAAGAAGCCGAGCCTCAAGTCATTTTTAATACACCAAAACATGACCGGACAAAACAATTTCTAAAACGTTTAACACCGGAACTTACATTTGATATATAAGGAGAATGAAAAAATGGGCTATCACTTATCTATTTTAGATCAGGCTCCTGTTATAGAAGGCGCATCTAATGCATTAACTCTTCTTAGAACAGTCGAGCTTGCCCAGCTAGCAGAAAAGCTTGGGTATAAAAGATTTTGGGTTTCTGAACATCATCATTCACATGAAGTGGCGAGTTCTTCTCCAGAAGTACTTGTCAGCTATATTCTTGCAAAAACCAATAAGATACGGGTAGGTTCCGGCGGTGTTATGCTTTCCCACTATAGTCCATATAAAGTAGCGGAGAATTTTAATGTTTTAACGAACTTAGCAGGAAACCGCGTAGACTTGGGAGTAGGAAAAGCACCCGGTGGACTCCCATTAGCTACAGCCGCTTTACAATATGGTGTATCTGAAAGTATCGATAATGATTTTAATGAACGCCTTCGCTTACTGAAGGGCTTTATTGAAAACAGCCTTCCGGAAGAGGATCGTTTCGCTAAGTTGGAAGTAACCCCAACAACCGAAATCGCCCCAGAAATCATCTTGCTAGGTGGTAGTGTTTCAAGTGCTGAGTATGCTGGTCAATTGGGCTTCACATATGTATTTGCTCAATTTATTAATAGTGATAAGCAAACCCTCATTGACGCTATTGCCGCTTATAAAAAGCATGCTCCAAAAGGGAAATTTGGTGTCGCATTTGCTGTTATAGCCGCTAAAGACGAAGCATCCGCCCACACTTACGCGGAAGGACATGAAATTTATAAAGTGCATTTAGCAAGTGGTCGTACACTAACACTTACTACAAAGGAAGCGGCTGAAGACTACGGTAAGCAATCAGGGGAGGCTTTTGAAGTAAAACGTTATGAAGCAAATATTTTGAGCGGTACACCATCAAAAATTAAAGAAACATTCGATCATTATTACGAATTAGGTGTAACGGAGTTTATTCTTCATACACCCATTAAAAACCATGAAGCACGCCGTATGTCATATGAGCTGCTTAGTCCAAAAAAACTGCTCTCGGCAGTGACTGTATAATAGGGGGAAATTAAAATGACACAAGTAATTGTTTGGTCTAAAGATGGTTGTTCTTATTGCGAAGAAGTTAAAACATATTTAAAGCAAAAGCAAATTGATTATAGAGTAGTTGATGTTACGAATAACGACACTTATCGTGATATTTTAGAAATTAAATATGGCATTCGTTATGTGCCGGTTGTTGAAATCGGACAGGAAAATTCATATGTAGGCGTGACAGAGCTAGGTATTGAGCATTTAGAAAAAGCATTGAAAGTAACTCAAGAGGTGAATGGCTAATGAACAAAAAACTACTATCATCCATTTTATTATCTGGTGCTTTACTAGCGGCATGCGGCGATGATTCAGATGTCGCTAAGACAGATGCCAATAATAATGCAGACGCAGAAAAAGTTGTTATTGGTACAGGTTCACAGTTTATCAATATTTGTTTCTATGATGAAGATGGTAATTTAACAGGTTATGATATCGAGTTATTAAAAGAAATCGATCAACGTTTACCTCAATATGAATTTGATTTTGAAGTGATGGATTTCTCCAACTTACTTCTAAGTTTAGAAACTGAAAAAATTGATTTAATTGCACACAATATGGCTAAAAACCCTGAGCGTGAAGAGAAGTTTTTATTTAATAAACAGCCATACAATGCGGTTCCTACCCATGTTGTAGTCAATGAAAAAAATACTGATATTCATTCTATTGATGATTTAAATGGAAAAACAGTTGGGCTTGCACCAACGAGTAATGCAGCTCTTTTTGTTGAAGATTATGTAGCAAAAAATAACCTGGACACAGAGTTAACATATATAACGTCAACACCTGATATGCTAAACCAATTAAAAACAGATCGAATTCAGGCAATTTTCCAATTCCCTTTTTCAGTAGAAATATTTAATCGTGAATCTGATGCACAATTGAAGCTGGTTGGCGAACCATTAATTTTCTCGGAAATCTTTTTCATGCTGAATAAGCAAGACGAAAAACTTGCTGCCGATATCGATGAAATATTAGAAGAGTTAATTGAAGATGGTACTGTTAAAGAATTAAGTGAAAAGTGGCTTGGTGCCGACTTCTCGGTTGAACTTTAAAAAAGGAGGTAATGATGAATGTCGAGCTTCTTCGATATTGGCTATGTATTTGATGCCATTCCAAAATTGCTAAACTACTTACACATTACAATCGAAATACTTCTGTTATCGATTTTCTTTGGGCTTATTCTTGGAATCATCATTGCCGTTCCACGTCTCTATAAAATCCCTGTTCTTAAAGAAATCGCTACACTTTATATTTCATTTATTCGTGGGACGCCGATTTTAATCCAATTATTCTTAGTTTTTTATGGGCTACCTCTTCTTGTAGGAATGTTTGGCATCAATATTACACGAATGGATGCTTTTATCTTTGTCATCATTACATACACACTTAGTAATGCAGCAGCTTTTGCAGAAATATTCCGTGCCGCAATTCAATCGATTGACTATGGGCAAGCTGAAGCAGCACAGTCAATTGGTATGACAGGGTGGCAAACGTTCTCGCGTATTGTTTTTCCACAAGCATTACGGATAGCCTTCCCTAATATTGCAAGCACATCAATCAGCTCATTAAAAGACACTTCGCTTGCCTTTTCTATCGGCGTTATGGATATGATGGGCCGTGGAGATACGCTTATTACTGCTACGATGAACGCACTCGAAGTATATGTAGCACTTGCCATCATATATTACGTCATCGTTTTACTGCTTGAATACGGTTATAAATTTATTGAACGCTATTTAAATCACTATCTTGTAAAAGAGGCACTTTAGGGGGAAATACGATGCAGTTGGACTTTAATTTTACTTTGTATGCGTTAAAGGAAATTAGCAAAGTTATTCCTTTTACTTTATTTTTAGCATTTACACCTATCATATTAGGGTTTGTAATTGGTCTGTTTGTTGCCTTTATCCGAATGAGTGATTTAAAAATATTAAAAGCTTGTGCAAATTTTTATGTTTCCTTTTATCGGGGGACGCCTGTAATTATGCATATTTTCATTATTTATTTCGGCTTTACTAATTTTGCGCAAGAAGTGCTCGACATTTCTCTTAATGGAATCCCGCTTTATGTTTTTGTTTTAATCGCTTTAACTTTAAATGCTGGTGCCTTTTTATCAGAAATTATACGTAGCGGGATCTTAAGCGTTTCTAAAGGTCAGATTGAAGCAGCACATTCAATAGGAATGACGGCGAGCCAAGTGTTTACACGTATCATTTTTCCTCAGGCAATAGTTGCAGCAATTCCAAATTTAACGAATATATGCACTGCCTTTTTACATGCAACATCGATTGCCTTTTTAATCTCTGTAACTGAAATTACAGGTACTGCCAATATTATAGCGGCAAGTAATCTAAAGTTTTTGGAAGCCTTTATCGCAGCGGCACTCATATATTGGGTGATTTCTATTTTAATCGAACTGATTTCTGCAAAGGTCGAGAAAAAAGTTACAAAGCATTTGCGGAGAGGCGTCGTTCAGAATGCATAATATAACGTAATTTCTATAATCCTCAAAAACAGGCTGTTTGAAAAGTGTTCAACCTTTCCAAACAGCCTGTTTTAATTTCAACTATTTTTTCGCCACATTCAATGCGATGTCTGCTTTTTCAATATCATGCTCCATCTGTTCTTGTAAATCATAGGCATGATACATTTCATTTTTGATCATATATTGTGCAATTTTGTCATGTGTATCAATCGCGTTATCCAGTTCACGGCGTAAAATTCGTTTAACAGCAGGTGTTGCCGTTTCGGTAATGGCTACCGCCAAGTTTCGAACTGCTGCTTTTGATGTGATCAGCAGGTCAGTAGCAATCGCCATATCGTCAATCATTGATACATCCAAATCCAGTTGCTGTTCAGTTGTTTCTTCTGATTTTTTCGTTGCCATTGTCTCTGCCTCCTTAGTTGCTTGCATCTTTCAGTAATTTTTTCAGATCTTTAATTGCCTTTACGGAAAGTTCCAGATCTTCATCAAGGATTTCCTTCAGTTTCTTGTCTTGAACAAGAGATGAGAACAACTTCCCTTTTGTAACGCATGTCGTTTTAAAAATTAATACTTCATGGACTTCCAATTGTTCATGTAATGCTAGTTCCTTTTTAGCAGCCATTTGACAACCTCCTGTAGTTATTAATCTCTTTCCTCCTTTACCCCCAGATTTGATTCTTAATCCGCTTTTATTCTATTTTAATTCATAAAAAAAACCGAATTTCCTTAAAAAGAAATTCGGTCATTTTAAATGTACAAATCTCGATACCATCATCGTTAAAAACGCATAAACCCCAGCCTTTACCGTCTGCAATTCACGTGTATCACGATGCGGGTCAACACAGACGAAATCCATACCTTTTACAATTTCATATTTCCCCACTTCATAAAGCAAATCAAAAAGTTCATCTGTCCGCATCCCACCTGGTGTAGACGCAGGAACTCCCGGGGCATATGCAATATCAAGTACGTCCATATCAACTGTCACATAAACAATATCTACTTTTTCAGAAAGCTCTTCCATGACATTCGCGATTACGGACTCCGCGCCACGACGACGGAAATCCTTTAACGTAATACGATTCACCCCATAATGGTCCGCAGTACGAATAAGGCTCGGGGCATTGTAAAAACCGTGCAGCCCGATGTTGTACACATCCTCACCCTTCACTATCCCTGCATCAAGCAGCTGACGGATCGGCGTACCATTTGTCGGTCCATCTGATTCCGTTGCTCGTAAATCCAGATGGGTATCGAACTGTAAAATACCGATTCGTTTGCCGGAAGAATTTGCAAAAGCCCTTACAACCGGGGCAGTAATCGAATGATCGCCGCCAATTTGTACATAGAAGCTCGCAGGACAATTATTCAATATATCCGTCATCGCCTGTTCGATATTGTCATGACACTGTAAAATATTCGTCCCGTGCATTTTCACATCGCCGACATCCGCAACCCGTAGTTCCCGAATATCTACATCCTCATCAATCGAATACGTCGTAAACAGATTCCAGCTTTTACGGAAAAAATCCGGATATTCCGAAGCTGCTGAAGCACTAATCGACGAACGGGACAGCGGGACCCCTGTTAAAACCACATCAAAGGATTCCGAAAGCTCCGCATAACTTGGTACAATCCAGTCTTTCACCTTCAAGTCTTCAGATTCTACCCGATTCCAAGAAGTTGCCGGGCTTACTAGAAAAGCGCTCACAGTAAGCTGCCACCTTTCACAACGACTTTTCCTGCTTTAATAACAGTGTCGGTATGATTCATCCCGTAAAAATATTGAAGCTGCTTATAATTTGGAACGTCCAAAATCAGTACATCTGCCTTTTTTCCTTTTTCGAGCGTACCAACTTGATCCGCGCGTTTTATCGCATGGGCGGCATTGATCGTTGTTGCACAAAGCACTTCTTCCATCGTCATACCCATGTTCATGCATGCCAAATTTTGAATGAATGGCAGGCTGATCGTTGGCGAAGAACCCGGATTAAAGTCCGTTGAAATCGCTACAGGTACGCCACTATCAACCATCAGGCGTCCTCTTGCATACGGTGCGCGTAAAAAGAAGGCAGTTCCAGGTAAGAGTACAGCAATCGTACCTGCCTTCGCCATTGCAGCAATTCCTTCATCGGAAGCAACGAGTAAATGCTCTGCGGAGATGGCTCCTACTTCTGCAGCGAGTTCCGCGCCTTCGTACGGCTCGATTTCATCTGCATGAATTTTCGGTGTCAGTCCATATTCTTTCCCCGCTTCCAGAATCAAGCGGGATTGCTCAGGTGTGAACACCCCTTTTTCGCAAAAGACATCATTGAATTCCGCAAGCCCCAATTCCGCCACTTTTGGAATCATCTGCTCGATTATAATTTTCACGAATTCATCTTCATTGCCTTTAAATTCTTTCGGAACAGCATGTGCGCCCATAAAAGTAGAGACGATATCGACAACATGCTCTTCCTGCAGTTTCTTTACAACATTAAGCTGTTTGAGTTCGTTTTCAAGATCAAGGCCATAGCCGGATTTTGCCTCAACCGTTGTAACGCCGTGACGCAAAAACTCGTTTAAGTGCTGAACGGTTTTATTGTATAACTCATCAAAACTCGCTTCACGCGTTTTTGTCGTCGTATAGTGAATCCCGCCACCTGCATTCATAATATCCATATAGGACCTTCCGGCAAGGCGCATATTCAGCTCATGTTCACGTGTCCCCCCATGCACTAAATGTGTATGGCAGTCAACAAGACCCGGCATGACAATCTTCCCGCGTGCATCAATAACCTCGGCATCGCTTACTAGATGCGGATATTCCTGTTTTATTTCATCAAGAGGCGCAATCATAGCAATGCGATCGTCTTCGATTAATACACTTACCTCTTTTTTCAGACCGAGCTCGCTCATTTGCTCACGGCGGCGTGGTAATTTCACATCACATTCCATTGTTAATACTTCATTTGCATTGTTTATTAAAATAGCCAAAGTTCATCATCCTTTTAGCATCGGCATATTGATACCTTTTTCTTTTGCTGTGCGAACTGCAATGTCATAGCCTGCATCTGCATGACGTACAACCCCCATACCCGGGTCTGAAATAAGCACGCGATTGATCTTTTCTGCAGCAAGTGTTGTTCCGTCAGCTACTAGTACTTGGCCGGCATGTTGGGAATATCCCATTCCTACACCGCCGCCATGATGGATACTCACCCAGCTTGCACCGCCTGCCGTATTGACGAGCGCATTTAATAATGGCCAATCTGATACAGCATCCGATCCATCCTGCATTCCTTCTGTCTCACGGTTTGGCGAAGCGACAGATCCAGAGTCCAAATGATCACGACCGAATACGATCGGTGCTTTCAATTCACCATTTGCAACCATTTCGTTCACTCTTAGGGCAAAGCGGTGGCGGTCGCCATATCCCAGCCAGCAAATACGGGCAGGTAAGCCTTGCCATTTCACCATTTTCTGCGCCATATCGATCCAGTTTACTAATGCTGTATCTTCAGCAAACATTTCTTTAGCCAAAGCATCTGTTTTGTAAATATCCTCCGGGTCGCCTGACAATGCTGCCCAGCGGAAAGGTCCCTTTCCTTCACAGAATAACGGGCGGATATAGGCAGGTACAAATCCAGGGAAGTCAAAAGCATTTTCCACACCCATTTCCTTTGCATACGCACGGATATTGTTTCCGTAGTCGAATGTTTCCGCACCTGCCTGCTGGAATTCAAGCATTGTCCGTACATGCTCTGCCATTGTTTCCTTTGCTCGGCGCTCATATGTTTTTACATCCGTTTTGCGCAATTGAAGTGCTTCCTCCAACGTCATCCCGTTTGGAATATAGCCGTTAATCGGGTCGTGCGCAGATGTCTGGTCTGTCACGAAATCCGGAATCATGCCGCGATTTAACAGCTCACGGTTAATGTCTGCACAGTTTCCTACTAAACCAATTGATGCAGGTTCTTTAGCAGCCGTTAACTTATTCACCAGCGCTATCGCCTCATCTACTGTTTCGACAAGGTAATCACAGTAGCCTTCATTTATTTTACGTTCGATTCGTGCACGGTCCACTTCAACAACTAAAATGACCGCTCCCGCCATTTTTCCGGCTAATGGCTGGGCACCACTCATACCACCCATACCACCAGTTAATATCCACTTACCACGAAGGTCGGCTGTTCCAAACTTCTTTTTCCCTGCTTCCACAAAGCTTAAATATGTTCCTTGCAAAATACCTTGTGCCCCGATATAAATCCATGAGCCTGCCGTCATTTGCCCGTACATCATTAAGTTGCGTTCTTCCAGTTCATAGAAGTGGTCCCAGTTTGCCCAGCCAGGCACCAAATTCGAGTTGGCAATCAGTACGCGTGGTGCATTTTCATGTGTTCTAAATACTGCAACCGGTTTTCCGGACTGAACAATCATCGTTTCGTCATTTTCCAGTTCTTTTAATGTCGCAATGAGTTTTTCATAGCTTTCCCAATCACGTGCAGCTTTCCCGATACCGCCATATACGACAAGCTCATCCGGATTTTCCGCTACTTCCGGATCTAAATTGTTCATCAGCATGCGCATTGCCGCTTCCTGTGTCCACCCTTTACATGAAAGCTCAGAACCACGTGGTGCACGGATGTTTGTTTTATATACCATAAAAAATCTCTCCTTTAATTTGAAGTTAGAATAAGATAAATGCTATTGGTGTAACGAATATGAGTGTTAAAACAACTCGCTCAAACCAGATAATGAGCATTTGGCGAATTGATAACGGGATGTCTGTCGATAAAATAACCGGAATGACAGCTGAAAAGAATAAAATAGCTGAAATCGAAACGACGGCTACGATAAACTTCGTTACAAGAACGGCCTCCGTTACAATCATTGCCGGTAAGAACATTTCCGCTATCGATAATGACAACGCTTTAGCTGTCAACATCGGATCAGGAATTTGCAGTAAATACGTAAATGGCGCGAATATATATGCCAGCCAGTCAAACAGCGGTGTATAAATTGCCAATACCATTCCTAATAGTCCAATGGATAAAATGGATGGTATGACCCCCATCGCCATAATAAAGCCGTCTTTTAAATGAATGTATAAGTTTTTAGGTAAAGACGGATTTGATTTTGTTGCTTCAACCGCTTCAGTCCAAGCAACGGTTAACCGGTCCTTTTTCACAATCTTTTCAGGCTGTGGAATGGAGCCTTCATAGTATTCATCTTTAATTTTGTTTAATGGATAAATCCGGGCTGTAATTGCAGTAACAATGAATGTCACAACTAATGTCACCCAGAAAAATAAGTTCCAGTATTCCATTAAATCCAATGTTTTTGCGACGACTACCATGAATGTAGCTGATACTGTAGAAAAGCCAGTCGCAATAATAGCAGATTCTCTTGCTGTATATTTTCCTTCTTTATAAACACGGTTCGTCAATATTAAGCCGACCGAATAGCTGCCAACAAAAGAGGCTACCGCATCGACTGCTGACCGACCCGGTGTTTTGAAAATTGGTTTCATTACCGGTTGCATGAGTACCCCTATAAATTCTAGTAAGCCATAGCAAACGAGCAGTGCTAAAAAAATCGATCCGATTGGAATAACCAGACCCACCGGCTTAATAAGTTTTTCTAATAAAAATGGACCGATATCCGGATTAAATAACCAAGCGGGACCAAATCCGAAAATAAGCATTACCCCGGCAACAAGTCCGCCCAACTTAAAAATCGATAACACCATATTTACTTTTGAGGTATTCCATTTTTTCGTGACAAATGGATAAAATGCTCCAAGTACTAAAAGAATCAACACATACCCGTTTACTAACGTTGGTGTGAATGTCGTGAATGCACTTACGATATGGTCGATTAAAATCGATGTTTTTCCATTCCATTCAAATGTGATAAAAAAACTAAAAATCCCGATTAAGCTGCAAGACACCATTTTCATGAAAATACTCACTTCAAACTGTCCAACTTTCGGCAGTTCCTGTTCCTCCTGGTACTTTGTCATTCCACCACTCCTTTGTAATTTCCATTCTAGTTTTCTTTCAATTCGGAATAAATAGAATAAAAACATCGATTATAGTAATATTTGAATAAAGTAAAATTAATTTGAATGAATTGTAGTATTTATATATGAAACAGTAATTGTTAAAGGTGGTGTTCGATTGAAAATTTTAATTGTTGAGCGGGATTTTGAAGAAATTGCAGGAATTGAGTGGTATTTAAAAAATTATTTTATGCGGGAAATTAAAGTAATTGGCGTAATAGATGGCAGTAGAATAATTGAAGCTTTTGAAGAAACTCAGCCCGAATTACTTCTCATTGAAATGGAACTTGTTTCTCCTTCTATAGAGCAGTTTTTACAAAAACAGGCGATTCCTGTTATCGGTATTACAGCGGAGCCTATTTTTCAACAAGCTATGAAAGCAATACGCTTAAAAGCAATCGATCTTTTTGTGAAGCCCATACCTTTGGAGCAATTAAAGTCTGCTTTGCTGAAAATCCCTTCTACTAAATCTGCAGCAACGTCAAGCAGTACTATTTCAGTCGAGACCCAATTATATTCGGATTTGTATTTAAATAAGCCAGGAAATTTCTCTTTAGAAGGAAAGTCCTTCTTTTTAATTGAGTGTGCAGATTACGAGCATAATTTTATGCTGTATGAGTGGCTCATTGAACTGCCTATTTTTCAAAACCTTATTGCCCTTCCGCTGCAAAACCGGGTGATTTGTATTGTTGATATCGATGATTCTACCAATCTATTCAGACAGCTTCGAATCATGAGCCAGGAATGGGAGAAATTCAGTGGGGAATCGCTGAACATTGCTGTCTATGATGGGAAGGAGACAACATTGCTGACAATGTACCAAGCATGTAAAAAAACATTGGCACAGCGCTTTTATAAAGGGTATTCCCATATTTTTAAAAGTTCGCAAACACTTCATGTGACGAGGCTTGATCCGCTTTTGACTCCTGAAGAACAGCAGCTATGGATTACGAGCCTTGAAAACGGTGATTTAAAAGCAATTAAGACGTTTTTATATACGCTGACAAAAGGTTCTACTTATTACCACCAGGATGATGTACGTATTCATTTGACGAGTATTTTGGCTCAAATCCGCCGATTTATGATGAAGTATCATCTGCAGCAGCAAGCAAAAATGGAACAGCAGTACCGCGCACTGTTCCATTTTATTTTAGAGCATCCAATTTTATATTCGATTGTACAAGAATTCATATTATTTACACAGCGGTTAATCGATGCGAGGAAAAATCTGCAGCAGCAGCAGATTGCTGACTATACGGAGCTGGCTGTTGAAATAATCGAGCTCGATTATACTAATGCTGAGCTGACATTACAGCATGCTGCAAACGAATTAAATATAAGCACCAATTATTTGAGCAATGTGTTTTCAAAAAAACGCGGCATACCATTCAAGAAGTATTTGCAGCAGTATCGCGTACAGCAAGCCGAAAAGTTATTAATAGAAACGAGTTTAGGAATCGGATCAATCGCGGAAATGGTCGGTTTCACAGACGGCAATTACTTCACTAAAGTATTTCGGGAATACTATCAGTTAACCCCTTACCGCTATAGATTGCAGGTTAGGAAAACAGCCGGTTCAGCAAAAAATTGATTTCAATTCCGGGGACGCTTTCCGCGGAATAGAACTCAACAAGTTATTGATCACAAAACCGAAATTGTTCCAATAATCACTTTAAAACGGAAACAGCAACGGTACCGCAATCATCATGACGATAAACATAATCACCTGCAACGGCACACCGACTTTCACGAAATCCATAAACTTATAGCCGCCAGCTGTTAACACAAGGGAGTTTGTCGGAGATGCAATCGGTGTCGCAAACGCCATACTCGCAGCAGTTGCTACCCCAATCATAAAGGTATACGGATTCGCATCCATAGCAAGTGCTGCAGTGATGGCAATCGGCGAAAACAGTACTGCTGTTGCCGTGTTACTAACAAATTGCCCGAATATAACAGTCAGTAAATAAATCCCCATCAACACACCATAAGGACCGAAATCACCGAGCACACTGATAATGCCTTCTGCGAGAATTGTCATTCCCCCTGTTTTCTCAAGTGCTGTCGCCATCGGAAGCATTGCTGCTACGAGCACAATGCTTTCGAAGTTCATTTTACTGTAGGCATCATCCATATTACGCAGACAGCCTGTAATAATCATAAGAACGGCCCCAATTAATACAGCAATGACGGCATCAAATACTTCAAAAACCATAAGGCCGATTATCAGCAGCATAATAATTCCGGCAATCGGTGCCTTTCCGTTTGCTGCAATTGCACCTGCCAGCTCACGCGGTTGTCCCACTACGACAACATCTTGCGTTTCGCGGGACAACAGCTCGATTTCGTCCCATGTTCCCTGTACTAAAATCGCATCACCGAACCGCAGTTTCTGATCTGCCATGTTTTTCAGTAAGTAGTCGCCTTTACGGTTGATCCCTAATATATTTAAATTGTATTTCTCACGGAACCCGATTTTACTGACCGTTTCCCTAATAAGACGTGACTGCGGTGTTAATAATACTTCGGCCACACCGATTTTTTTCGTTACGAGCTCTTTTGCATGATCTTCGAACGGCTGAACCGTTAACGCAAAATCATGAGCAAAACGCGCTACATCATCTGCCAGACCTTGAACATACAGCTCATCACCGACATGAATTACACTTGTCGGTCCTGCCAGTTCCTGATACGTCATCGGTCGTAAATTTAGCCCGTCCTGCGCGGCACCGCGTTTTATTTTCATAATATAAATATGGTAGGTTGCCGGAAGCTTCAAATCAGCAAGCTTTTGTTCTAGGATTGTCGAATGCTCGGTAACGACAACGCGGAACAGTTTATCATGCAAATCATATTCTTTGGCAATTTTCTTTGGAGAAAGCTTATACCCTGCACTTGACTGCGAACGATTTTCCTCATTCGGCAACAGTACATTACGTACTAATACTAAATAAATAATAACAGTAATCGTCGCGATAATTCCGATTGGCGTGATCGTGAAAAACCCCAGCTTTTCAAACCCATGATCAACGAGCGTTTGGGAAGCAATTAAATTTGTCGGCGATGCAATTAACGTCATCAACCCCGACATACTCGCAATATAAGAGAGCGGCATTAAAAACTTGGACGGACTTACTTTAATGCTGATTGCTATCGACACCACAATCGGCAGCATTAGCGCGACCGTACCTGTATTGCTCATAAACGCCCCGACAATTGCAACAATTACAAGAAGCAATATAAAGAGACGGAGCTCATTATCCCCTGACCATTTCAATAGAAGGTTTCCTGCCATACCAGCAAGTCCCGTTCTTAAAATACCTGCTCCAACAACAAATAGTCCCGCTATCATAATGACTACAGAATTCGAAAACCCTGCCAGCGCTTCAGCAGGTGTCAAAATATTTAATATTACAAATGATAATAATGCCATTACTGCGACAAGGTCTGCCCGCAATCTGTTCGTCGTAAATAAAATAATTGTAACTGCCAAAATGATAAAAGTTAATGTAAGTTGCATAACCATGTCCTTTCGTATGGTAGTCGCTTCTATTATATAGGAAATAATAGAAGAACTCCCCACATTTGTCGACTAATAAAGGAAACACTTTTCCAACTAAAAATGCGGAGCAATATTTACCTTTTCCTGCTAATTAAAGGTATAATTTACTAATAAACTATATTATCTGAACTATCCATTTTTAATAACTAATTCTTTAATATAAATATTACTTAAAAAGAATTATTATAATCTAGTAGAAATTATGATTTAGATTTGTTATATTATTTATGAAGGGTTTTTCAAAAAATATTAGGAGGAACTACATATGACAAACGAACGTTTAACAACGATTACTGGTGCTCCAGTAGTATCAAACGATGATTCGATGACAGCTGGTCGTCGCGGTCCACTTTTATTACAAGATGTATTTCTAATTGAGAAATTAGCAAACTTTAACCGTGAAGTAATTCCTGAGCGTCGTATGCACGCAAAAGGTTCAGGTGCATTCGGTACATTTACTGTAACGCATGACATTACAAAATATTCAAAAGCAAAAATTTTCTCTGAAGTTGGTAAGAAAACAGAAATGTTCGCACGTTTCTCAACTGTAGCAGGTGAGCGCGGTGCGGCTGATGCAGAGCGTGATATTCGCGGTTTTGCATTAAAATTCTATACTGAAGAAGGTAACTGGGATATGGTTGGTAACAACACACCTGTATTCTTCTTCCGTGATCCATTACACTTCCCGGATTTAAACCACGTTGTTAAGCGTGATCCAAAAACAAACATGCACAACGGTAACTCAAACTGGGATTTCTGGACTTCATTACCTGAAGCATTACACCAAGTAACGATCGTAATGTCTGACCGTGGTATTCCAAACGGATACCGCAAAATGCACGGATTCGGTTCTCATACTTACTCAATGATCAACGAAGCTGGCGAACGTGTATACGTGAAATTCCACTTCCGTTCTCAACAAGGCATTGAAAACTTAACAAGTGCAGAAGCGGCTGAAATTATCGGTAAAGACCGTGAATCTTCACAACGTGACCTATTCGAGTCAATCGAAAAAGGCGATTTCCCGAAATGGAAAATGTACATCCAAGTCATGACTGAAGAGCAGGCTCGCAACTCTAAGGACAACCCATTCGACTTAACAAAAGTTTGGTACAAATCTGAGTACCCGTTAATTGAAGTTGGGGAATTCGAATTAAACCGCAACCCGGAAAACTACTTCGCTGATGTTGAGCAAGCTGCATTCGCTCCATCAAACGTTGTACCTGGTATTTCTTTCTCACCAGACCGTATGTTACAAGCGCGTTTATTTGCTTACCAAGATGCAACTCGTTACCGTTTAGGCGTTAACCACCACCAAATTCCTGTAAACACACCAAAATGCCCATTCATGGTATATCACCGTGATGGTCAAGGCCGTGCTGACGGAAACCGTGGTGCAGCTATTACTTACTATCCAAATAGCTATGGCGCATTACAAGGCCAAACACAATATAAAGATCCTGCATTAGCTCTTGATGGTCCAGCTGACATCTACGATTTCCGTGAAGATGACAACAACTACTTCGAGCAACCAGGTAAATTATTCCGTCTTCAAACTCCGGAACAGCAACAACGTTTATTCGAAACAACTGCTGCTGAAATGAACGGTGTTGAAGAATTCATCAAACGCCGTCACATTTTACACTGCTACTTAGCTGATCCAGCATATGGTGAAGGTGTAGCGAAGGCAATGGGTCTTTCATTAGATGGTATGGACCTTTCAAACCCATACTCTAATCCGGTAAGTATGTACTAAGATGTACTCTATGAATTTAGCTTCTTGCTCAAATTGTTAAATTCACTAGCTTTTCGTAAGTTTACGAAAGCGTTATTGATATCCAACTATAATCGCTTACAATCGCAAGTATCTGAGGGGATACTTGCGGTTTTTTATGTGAAAAGAGCTGCAGCAAAAGTTGAATTCACCTTTACTGCAGCCCTTGTCTATGCAAATAAAATTGTTGATAAATAAATTACAACCGTTACTGTTAAACAGCTGATAATCGTTGAAAACAGTACTGTCTGAGCTGCTGTAGCTGATTCAATATCATACTCAAGCGCCAAGCTGGAACTGTTTCTGGATGTCGGGAATGCACTTGCGATAAATAGAGACTGTGCCACTACCCCATCCAGGCCAAGTGCGAAAATAATGAGAAGTGCTGTTGCCGGACCGACT
Organism: Solibacillus sp. FSL W7-1324; assembly: GCF_038008025.1. Lineage (NCBI taxonomy): Bacteria > Bacillati > Bacillota > Bacilli > Caryophanales > Caryophanaceae > Solibacillus > Solibacillus sp. FSL W7-1324. The sequence goes on along the minus strand of NZ_JBBOYH010000001.1, from coordinate 231,622 downwards.
ATCAACCGTGTAAAGCAGCTAACAAAAATGGTTTTATTGAACATCGACCGCATTTCAATTGTAGAAAGCTGTGCCCCTAATGTAATAAGGGCAACCGCCACAAATCCGTCTGCAATATGTTCAAGTGGAATACTAAATGTTTCCGGGATCGGGACATGAAAGTAATTCAATGCCGCGCCTATAATTAGCGCATGAACGATCGGCATTTTCAGAAAGTCCCGGACAATTGCTATTCCGGATTTTGTTGATGAGATTAAATTATACAAGCCATATGTATAGGTCGTCATATTTTGAAAAATAACAAGAATGACTTGAATCGCTACTCCAATCGGCTGCGTTGCGAATATCATTTGTGCCACCGGAATTCCATAGTTGCCCGAGTTGATAAGGACAACACTGTTTTTGAAAACAGCCGATTCCTTTTTATCAAGTTTTAACATTTTTGCGAGCAGCTGACTTAACAGCATTTGCCCACCGATAAACAGAATAATAAAAATCGTAATTTGTCCGAGTACACTCATTTCAATGGAAGTTTCATAAATATTGATAAACACTGCTGCCGGCATGAAACAGTATGTAATGAGTTGGGATAAGGCTTTAAGGTTAAACTGGAACTTGCGCTGTAAAATGGCACCTATAATAAGCAAAATTAAAATCGGTGCAACAATTTTGAAGAAAATCATCGATAAATAGACCATGCGAAAACTCCTTTTGTGCATGTGTGCTGTAGTTGTTAATTATAGCGTATTTGTAAAGGAGTTGTCAGAGCATCCGACTCCTTTTTCTATCCCAACATAGCTGTTTTCCACTAAAAAACCTATGACTCCTGAGTGGGAATCATAGGTTTACGAATTTTATAAGTAGTCGATTGCTATTAATGCATTGTATATAAGCTCGGCAAACTCACCGCGCGATAATGCTTTCTCAGGATTAAATAGGCCTTCCCCATCAACAACTCCAAATAGCTCTAAAATCGCTATGCTTTGACGTGCTTCAAATGTCAGGTTTGCGATATCTGTATAGCTGAAGTTTAGTTCATTATACGCTTTCGCCAAATCCTGATTTAAGTAACGGTACATGTTGGCTATAATGATGGCTGCTTCCTGCTTTGTCACAGAGGCATTAGGTGCAAACCGGCTCGATGTAGCCCCGCTCATAATTCCCGCTTCCAATAAACCTTGAACGAGTTTCAACTGCTGTGTATTGGCTATATCCAAATATTTTGATTTAGTGTTACTCGATACATCAAGTGCAGATGCAATCATCACTGCAACATCAAGTCTGCTTACTTGTTTAGAGCTTTGCACCAGGCGGTTTTTTGTATTAAATAGTATACCGCGCTTTGTCAGCTCCCGAATCGCACGTCCTTGGTCATTATTTGGAATATCCGTATAGATGACACTGCTGTTCGCTGCTTTAAATGTACCACCCGTCGCTGTACGGATAATGAATGTTGAGCCATCCACTTTAAATGATGACGGTGACGTACCTGTTGAGGTAACACGCTGAACAACTTGCGAAGTATTCGCCTTTAATTTTGATACCGGAACATGAACTTCTACTGTACTTGCAAATGTTTTTGCACGATTTCCTTCTGTAAACTGAATGTTCAACTGGTTATTCGTCACACTTACAGACACTCCAACCGCTGCTGTAGAGCTTTGAATTTCTGATGTAGGAATAACAATTTCAATATCTCCTGCTTTTAAACGGATATTCCGGTCTGCGTTGTTTTTCACTTGAGAAGAAGTAATCTGTGTTGAATAGCGTCCATTCTGGTAAGTCATCGTCTCATATTGTGACCAGCTTGCTGTTTTTGGAATCGTTGTCGCCACAGTACTCGCCGAATCGTCCGGAATGTAAAGCGGGTCGTATGATGGCTTTTCAATGACTACTCCACCAGGCTTTATATCATGGATATAATCCGGATAGTACGTATACACAAGCTCAATATAATACGGGTCTCTCCACATTGTTTCAAGACGGACAAGCTTTTCCAACGTTGTAACATGTCTTTTTGCTTCCGCCGATAAGTTGTTGTATAGTGAACGGGCTTTTGCAATTTCCTGTGTTGTCGAACTACGGCTAACATCATTCATGTAAATATCAAATGCATTGGCATCAAGCTTTGCCTGCTTCACAACTGTATTTTGATAAATAATATAGTTCTCGCCATCAATTAAAATGTTGAGGTTTGTTACAAACGATTTCGCAAGATCACTTAATGCGTTGTACGCCATTCGAATACTCTTGATTTGAGCATCAGTGTATTTCGTTTTATCAATGCGATTTATACGATCCATCACAACTTTCGCTTCTTTTTCAGCCTGTGCAATTTGCGACTCCAATACTAATTCAAAATACTCTAGATTTTCCAATACTTTCTTAGGAACTAGCTTTTTTGCTTCTTCTGTCAAATCAGTATAAGCATCACGAGCAGCTTTAATTTCATTTGGTGTTGATTCATTATTAAGAATCTGAATTAGTTCAACTACCTTTTCAGCTGCAATTCTGTTTGAAAGTTCTATTTCCAATGCTTCTAAAGCTTCTATAAGTAAATCAAGTTTCCCATAATTCTTTATTTTCACTTGCTGTTCTTGTGTAAGCTCATTATAAGCAGCACGAACATTTTCAATATCTTCTTTTGTCGATTGACTATCTAATGCTTCAATTGCATTATTTACATCATCGATTGCTTTTTGAAAAGCTGTTGCATCCTTTGATACTTTATCCCATAACCCCAGTAATTTCTCTTTGTTTGTTACAATATTTTTTACCTCATCTGATAATGCCTGATAACTTTGATAAACGGCCTGTACTTCTGAATAAGTTGATTCCTCAGATAATAGCTCAATATTTACAATAATATTTTGTGCTTCTGCTGCAAGTAGCGCTTCTTTAATCCGTTTTTCTTGAGCGTTTAACTCTTTCAATTCCTCGATAAAGAACTTTTCAAAACGGCTATCCGTAGCAATTAAATTCGTATATCGCTGTCTTACTTCCATAATAGTTGTTGCCGAAGATTCGTCATCAAGGGCACCCATTTCAATTATTAATGGCTTTGCTGAATTAATAGCTAACTCTTTCAACTGACGGTATTCAACTAACTTTGTTCTTACATCTGTTGATAATAATGCAATCGCTTGTTCTTCTGTAATACCTAAATTGGCAGCAACTACACTTACCGTATCTGCTGATGTGACCTGGCTTACTAAATTGTCTAAAGAAGTCATTTCTGCAAAATCCAGCGCTGTAATTGCACTTATCAAAGCTTTTAATGATACATCTTCAGAAATTACATTTATGCGATCTATTAAAGCTTTTAGTTTTTCAGTATTTTCTTCTGAAATAGCATTTTTCTGTGCTAGCTTCATGTCATTATATAGTGATTGCGCCTGTTGTACTTTACTAACAAAATCATCCGTAATAGTATCGGATATTGAAAGACTGTCCATCAACTCATTGAATTTTTTTATTTGACCCTTCATCGATGTCATTAAGGCAAGCTTTTCATTAACTATATTGCCATCAGCACTTTTAATAATATGTTTTTGACTTGAGAGAAGATCATCGTACTGTTTTTCTATGACTTCCATAGTTGTTATAAAATCCAATGCCTCTTCATCTATAATCTTTACTGTATTAACAAAATCCTCTGTATCTTGACGAAGATTTACTGTACGTTCATGATAAGTTTCAATATCACCCAGTCCTGGAACGCCGTTTCGAATCGATGGTAAATAACTATCAAATTTTTTCAGGAAATCTTCAACAAATACGATGAAATCCGGGATTTGTGCAAACGGGTCTTCATTTATCACGCTCGCTACTTTTGAATCTAAGTTCTTTTTTAATTGACGTGCAGCATCAACCTTTTTCACCGCTTCTTGTAAAATAGAATAATTATAAACCGCCATTTTATTACTAAGTCCGTTATAGGCACTTAATGCATCATCGACATTTTTAACATAACTTTCATCCATTTCATCTAACTTGTTGATAATATCCACAACGGCAGATGTTTTTACATCGCTGGTCAAAGTTCCTTCGATTTCTACAAGTTTTTGATAATTAGATACTAGTAATCGCTGCCCTTCTGTCAGTGCCAAATATAATTGACGTGTGGCCATTACCGCTTCTTTAAACTTTTGTGTAGTTTGATCTTCTGTATCTACTAATTTCTGAATTTCTGAATTCACCTTATTTGCCAACTCATTATTCAAATCTTCTATCCGTGACAATGGCAAAAATCCAGATTCTCCATCAATTGTTTTATAATTTAAAATATTTGTACCTAATTCAATCGACTGCAACTGCTCTTTTAAAATCAATTCAAGTTTGCTTGAATTAAGTTCATATCGATATAAATACTTTCCTTGACTATCATTTATAAAATATAAGTACTTCCTTACAACTTCAATATTTGCTGCATCGCCAGACGTTTGCTCATAATAAACAATACGACCTGTACCTGTCGTTGCATTACTACGGTCAATTGCTAATGGAGTTGATGTAAGTGAAGTTAAATCTAACTGATATATTTCTCCTGATGTTTGTGCATTAGGATAATATATATGAGTTGTTGATTGTGCTTGATTGTCGATTGTTTTGAAATAATTGTATGTTGTATCTGTAATTTCAGCGTTTTTTTCACTTAAAATACGACGCTCATTTGGTGTGTATGTCAAGAAATGGCGATATTGAATACGCTTGTCGCTTTTTTCTGCTGAATCATCACTTGCTGCATCAAGGTGATACCACTCCGTACCGATTTTTACAATATTCCATGAACGATATTCCCCATTTACAATTCCATATACATATTGGACTTCCATTGATGGAACTTGTTTTAGTAGAGTATACATCCATAAAGCATAGGCATGGGATGATAATCCGCTTATTGAAGCTACACTATGATTGGTAGCTACATAATGCGTATTTTGAATTACATAGTCATGAATAACTTTAATTTTTGCAACTTGACCTGTTGCCTCATCTACCTTTGACTTAATATCACTATACTTAGCCTTTGCAGCTATAAAGTTAGTAGGTTGACCATTTGTGATGGTATCGTAATAGTTAAACGAGAAATCTAATTTTACCGATGTTAATACATCATCATTTTTTGTTTCAGTCGCTTTTACACGCATATTATTAAAAATCCCATAAATTTCTGTTACATCAAATGTTACAGTGTCATTAGAAGAAGTTGTTACAACTTTTGATGTGTTTAATTCAGATAATACTTCTCCCATTAATTTCTCAATTGCAATTTTATATGAAGCAATTTCTGTACCTGTATATGTAATCGTAAATCCTTTATTAAAATTCGCCAACTCAAACAAAATCTGATTTTTCAAATCTTCTTCGTTATCTATTGAAAGTGTTTTTGTGCTTGTTTGTTCTATAAATGAGGAATTACCTGTAAAGCTATTCTTAAATTCAAAAGTTTGTGAAGTAGTCATTTCCTCAGCCTGCACTACCCCTGCAACAACAACACTAGCAGGAACTGCAACTAATGCTGCTAATATCTTTTTAGATTTATTCATATAAGATTTCTCCTTAATATTTCTATTTATGTACATAACTCAATACTTTTTATATCGGTTCATATTCCATATTTTAGAACAAAAATAGGTAGTTAATTTTAAAAAAGAATGTATTTATGACTGTAGGAAAGGTAAATATTAGAATATATTTTTATACTCCAGATTATTCCGAGTGAAAATATGAACTTATAGAAAAAAGGAGGCTATTATGCCCCCGGGCAGCTGCTTCATTTATCCTCAATCAAACTTGTAACCGTAAAATACCACTCCCCGTTGCGCAGTTCACGCACAATTAAACCGCGTTGTTCTCCAAGGAGCGTTAACCCGATTATTTCAGAAATGATAAATGTAAAATATTTCGAAAAGCGCTCACCATAGATTGCTTCTCCTAATTGTTTCGCCGTATGTTGGCCTTCACTAATTTTGGATATAACCTTTTGCAGTTTGTATTCTATTTTACTTAAGCTTTTCTCCATCACTTCATTTAAATTTTCATAAATTTCTTTATGGCCGGCAAACACGGTAAGCACATTATAAGCATTCACTTTTTCAATCGAGTCTATATACTGGCTAAACGGGTTCGTTATGTTTCCCGAATGATCATGATCAATTAAAGCACTAGTCATGCCGTTAGCTAACAAAAAATCTCCCGCAAATAACCAGCCTGTCTCCTCATCAAACAAACAGATTGAATCCGGTGAGTGTCCGGGAGCAGCGATTACTTGTAATCCTCCGATTTCTTGCCCGTCTCCCAGTTTCATAATCTGCGGATAGATTATCACATGTACTTTATTGTGAAGCGTATTCTCCATTTTTAACATTCGTTCACGGGCAAATTCCGGTACGCCGTATTGCTTGTACAATTCATAGTAAAAGGTAAGCTTTTGCTGTAAGTAATCATCTTCACATTTTAGACGAGGAATGGCGATATCACTGGCATAGACAGGGATCGGATAAACATTCGTAATTTGATTTACCACCCCTATATGGTCATTATGAAAATGCGTTAAAATAATACGGGTAATTTGGTTAATTTCAATATTATAGTCTTTCAATTTCTGATAAAAAAACTGCTCAAATTCCTCATTTTTTATGCCCGCATCAATTAATGTATAATCTTCACCATTTTGATAGACATAACAGTTAATACTCCCCAATCCACTATAGTCAGAAGGGAAAATAATCGGGTAGACTGCTTTATTACCTGTTTTTATTATCGCATCCACTTTTCCACCTGCTCCCACTGTTTTATGCAGAAAGGGCTTGCTCCTATGTTCATTTCAGACAGCCCTTTCTATTGTAACTTTATAATACCTGACTATGAGTTCATCAAACAGCAGATGCTTCCGTCAAGAAATAAAGAAAACATCAAAAAAACACATTGCAAAATATGCAATGTGTTTTCATTCAAGTGTATATGACCCGTACGGGATTCGAACCCGTGTTACCGCCGTGAAAGGGCGGTGTCTTAACCACTTGACCAACGGGCCAATGGCTCCGAAGGCAGGACTCGAACCTGCGACCTGCCGGTTAACAGCCGGATGCTCTACCAACTGAGCTACTTCGGAATAATACTATGGTGGGCCTAAATGGACTCGAACCATCGACCTCACGCTTATCAGGCGTGCGCTCTAACCAGCTGAGCTATAGGCCCATAGTATGGTGGGTTTGGACGGAATCGAACCGCCGACACTTAGAGCTTCAATCTAATGCTCTACCAACTGAGCTACAAACCCATAAAAAAAATGGCGGTCCCGACCGGGATCGAACCGGCGATCTCCTGCGTGACAGGCAGGCATGTTAACCGCTACACCACGGGACCAACATTTGAAGAAAAAAATATTAAAATGGAGGAGGTAGAGGGATTCGAACCCCCGCGCGGTGTTACCCGCCTGTCGGTTTTCAAGACCGATCCCTTCAGCCAGACTTGGGTATACCTCCAAAGGGAATAAAATATAAATGGTGGAGCCTAGCGGGATCGAACCGCTGACCTCCTGCGTGCAAGGCAGGCGCTCTCCCAGCTGAGCTAAGGCCCCAAAATGATGGTCGGAATGACAGGATTCGAACCTACGACCCCTTGGTCCCAAACCAAGTGCTCTACCAAGCTGAGCTACATTCCGAATATGTCAGTAAATATATTATGGCGCGCCCGGCAGGAGTCGAACCCACAACCTTCTGATCCGTAGTCAGACGCTCTATCCAATTGAGCTACGGGCGCGCATTATTAGAAATAAGAATTATAAAATGGTGCCGAGGGCCGGAATCGAACCGGCACGGTGATCACTCACCGCAGGATTTTAAGTCCTGTGCGTCTGCCAGTTCCGCCACCCCGGCATTTTGGAGCGGAAGACGAGGTTCGAACTCGCGACCCCCACCTTGGCAAGGTGGTGTTCTACCACTGAACTACTTCCGCAAAATGCTTAAGATCATTTATATCTGACAGTATGTATAATTTTATAAAACTGGTGAGCCATGAAGGACTCGAACCTTCGACCCTCTGATTAAAAGTCAGATGCTCTACCAACTGAGCTAATGGCTCTCTAAATGGTGCCGGCGAAAGGAGTCGAACCCTCGACCTACTGATTACAAGTCAGTTGCTCTACCAACTGAGCTACACCGGCATTTTAGAAATGGTGGAGGATGACGGGCTCGAACCGCCGACCCCCTGCTTGTAAGGCAGGTGCTCTCCCAGCTGAGCTAATCCTCCAATATTCTAGCGAAGCGACGTCCTACTCTCACAGGGGGAAGCCCCCAACTACCATCGGCGCTAAAGAGCTTAACTTCCGTGTTCGGTATGGGAACGGGTGTGACCTCTTTGCCATCATCACTTCACTATTACGGCTTCCAATACACGGCGCTATCCTTCGTCAACTTCCTTCGTTCTTTCAGTCACGTACTTGAGTACGCTCCTTCAATCACTCAGTCGTTTCCTCGACTAGCTTGTGTCTTGAAACCCTTAGAAAGATCATTCTTTCAAAACTGGATAAACGTTTCATTGAGTTTGTGCAATAAAATGTGGTTAAGTCCTCGACCGATTAGTATTCGTCAGCTGCATGCGTCACCGCACTTCCACCTCGAACCTATCTACCTGATCGTCTTTCAGGGGTCTTACTTACTTGCGTAATGGGAAATCTCATCTTGAGGGGGGCTTCATGCTTAGATGCTTTCAGCACTTATCCCGTCCATACATAGCTACCCAGCGATGCCTTTGGCAAGACAACTGGTACACCAGCGGTATGTCCATCCCGGTCCTCTCGTACTAAGGACAGCTCCTCTCAAATTTCCTACGCCCACGACGGATAGGGACCGAACTGTCTCACGACGTTCTGAACCCAGCTCGCGTACCGCTTTAATGGGCGAACAGCCCAACCCTTGGGACCGACTACAGCCCCAGGATGCGATGAGCCGACATCGAGGTGCCAAACCTCCCCGTCGATGTGGACTCTTGGGGGAGATAAGCCTGTTATCCCCGGGGTAGCTTTTATCCGTTGAGCGATGGCCCTTCCATGCGGAACCACCGGATCACTAAGCCCGTCTTTCGACCCTGCTCGACTTGTAGGTCTCGCAGTCAAGCTCCCTTATGCCTTTACACTCTACGAATGATTTCCAACCATTCTGAGGGAACCTTTGGGCGCCTCCGTTACTCTTTAGGAGGCGACCGCCCCAGTCAAACTGTCCGCCTGACACTGTCTCCTACCCCGCTAAGGGGCATGGGTTAGAAGTTCAATACAACCAGGGTAGTATCCCACCGACGCCTCCTTCGAAGCTGGCGCTCCGAGATCTCTGGCTCCTACCTATCCTGTACAAGTTGTACCAAAATTCAATATCAGGCTACAGTAAAGCTCCACGGGGTCTTTCCGTCCTGTCGCGGGTAACCTGCATCTTCACAGGTACTATAATTTCACCGAGTCTCTCGTTGAGACAGTGCCCAGATCGTTACGCCTTTCGTGCGGGTCGGAACTTACCCGACAAGGAATTTCGCTACCTTAGGACCGTTATAGTTACGGCCGCCGTTTACTGGGGCTTCAATTCACAGCTTCGCTTGCGCTAACCGCTCCTCTTAACCTTCCAGCACCGGGCAGGCGTCAGCCCCTATACGTCACCTTACGGTTTTGCAGAGACCTGTGTTTTTGCTAAACAGTCGCCTGGGCCTATTCACTGCGGCTTCTCTAGGCTATGCACCCAAAGAAGCACCCCTTCTCCCGAAGTTACGGGGTCATTTTGCCGAGTTCCTTAACGAGAGTTCTCTCGCACACCTTAGGATTCTCTCCTCGACTACCTGTGTCGGTTTGCGGTACGGGCACCTCTCACCTCGATAGAGGCTTTTCTTGGCAGTGTGAAATCAGGAACTTCGCTCATACGAGCTCGTCATCACAGCTCAACGTTAAAGTATGCGGATTTGCCTACATACACGCCTTACTGCTTGAACACGCGCAACCAACGGCGTGCTTACCCTATCCTACTGCGTCCCCCCATTTCTCAAACGGTGAGGAGGTGGTACAGGAATATCAACCTGTTGTCCATCGCCTACGCCTATCGGCCTCGGCTTAGGTCCCGACTAACCCTGAGCGGACGAGCCTTCCTCAGGAAACCTTAGTCATACGGTGCATGGGATTCTCACCCATGTTTCGCTACTCATACCGGCATTCTCACTTCTAACCGCTCCACCAGTCCTTCCGGTCTGACTTCAACGCTGTTAGAACGCTCTCCTACCACGCATACTCAAAGTATGCATCCACAGCTTCGGTGAATCGTTTAGCCCCGATACATTTTCGGCGCAGCGTCACTCGACCAGTGAGCTATTACGCACTCTTTAAATGATGGCTGCTTCTAAGCCAACATCCTGGTTGTCTAAGCAACGCCACATCCTTTTCCACTTAACGATTACTTGGGGACCTTAGCTGGTGGTCTGGGCTGTTTCCCTCTTGACTACGGATCTTATCACTCGCAGTCTGACTCCCGTGTATAAATATCCGGCATTCGGAGTTTGTCTGAATTCGGTAAAGCGAGATGCCCCCCTAGTCCAAACAGTGCTCTACCTCCGGTATTCTCAATCACGAGGCTAGCCCTAAAGCTATTTCGGAGAGAACCAGCTATCTCCAGGTTCGATTGGAATTTCTCCGCTACCCACACCTCATCCCCGCACTTTTCAACGTGCGTGGGTTCGGGCCTCCAGTGAGTGTTACCTCACCTTCACCCTGGACATGGGTAGATCACCTGGTTTCGGGTCTACGACCACGTACTAATTCGCCCTATTCAGACTCGCTTTCGCTGCGGCTCCGTCTTCTCAACTTAACCTCGCACGTAATCGTAACTCGCCGGTTCATTCTACAAAAGGCACGCTATCACCCATTAACGGGCTCTAACTACTTGTAGGCACACGGTTTCAGGATCTATTTCACTCCCCTTCCGGGGTGCTTTTCACCTTTCCCTCACGGTACTGGTTCACTATCGGTCACTAGGTAGTATTTAGCCTTGGGAGATGGTCCTCCCGGATTCCGACGGAATTTCACGTGTTCCGCCGTACTCAGGATCCACTCTGGAGGGAATGAACTTTTGACTACAGGGCTTTTACCTCGTTTCGCGGACCTTTCCAAGTCGCTTCGTCTAGTTCATTCTTTTGTAACTCCGTATAGAGTGTCCTACAACCCCAAAGAGCAAGCTCTTTGGTTTGGGCTCTTCCCGTTTCGCTCGCCGCTACTCAGGGAATCGAATTTTCTTTCTGTTCCTGCAGGTACTTAGATGTTTCAGTTCTCTGCGTCTGTCTTCGACACGCTATGAATTCACGTGAAGATACTATCCGATTAAAGATAGTGGGTTCCCCCATTCGGAAATCCCCGGATCAAAGCTTACTTACAGCTCCCCGAGGCATATCGGTGTTAGTGCCGTCCTTCATCGACTCCTAGTGCCAAGGCATCCACCGTGCGCCCTTATTAACTTAACCAAAAGTTAACACTTGGAACGAGTCCAAGATTTAAGTTTACACGTCAATTGCTTGACTTGTTTAAAAATCTATAAAATAGAAATTTGATTTATTGCTTTCAATGTCGTTTTATCCAGTTTTCAAAGAACG
>NZ_JBBOYH010000001.1:115000-217500 GCF_038008025.1 Solibacillus sp. FSL W7-1324 | reverse complement strand
CTAAAAAGATACCAGCTGAAGAATTTAAAGCTTATACGATTTTAAAAGCAAAATCGGAAGCAGCTTGGGAAGAGGCAAAAGAAAAGTCGGATTTTCAGATTTTCCTGCCGTACTTAAAAGAAGTAATCGATTATCAGAAGCGGTTTGTTCAGTACTGGGGTATTAAAAATGGTTCTGCCTATAATACATTATTGGATAAATATGAACCGAATATGACGACGGATACGCTTGACGAGTTATTCGGTGAGCTGAAGGCAACAATCGTTCCTTTAGTAAAGGCTATTGGTGAATCAAAAAACAAACCGGATACTTCTCTATTATTTAAACACTTCCCGAAAAGCGGACAACATGCTGCCTCACTGGAATTATTGAAACAGCTTGGCTACGACTTTGAAGCTGGCCGTTTAGATGAAACGGTCCATCCGTTCATGATCGGTTTAAACAGCGGAGATATTCGGATTACGACAAAGTATGATGAAAATGATTTCCGTTCTGCTGTTTTTGGCACAATTCATGAATGCGGACATGCTTTATATGAACAAAATATTGATGCTTCATTAAACGGCCTGCCATTATCTACAGGTGCTTCAATGGGAATTCATGAATCTCAATCACTGTTTTATGAAAATATTATCGGACGGAACGAAAGCTTCTGGAAACATCATTACGCTATTTTACAAAAGCATTCTCCGGAACAATTTGGGGACGTACCGGCTGATGAATTTTTAAAAGCGATCAATTTCTCAGAGCCTTCGTTAATACGGATTGAGGCAGACGAGCTTACTTACCCGCTTCATATTATGATTCGCTATGAAATTGAGCGAGAGATTTTCAATGGGGACTTACAGGCGGAAGACTTACCGCGCGTTTGGAATGAAAAATACGAAGAATATTTAGGGATACGTCCACAAAATGATGCAGAAGGTGTACTGCAAGATATGCACTGGAGTGACGGCAGCTTTGGCTACTTCCCAAGCTACGCGCTAGGCTTCATGTATGCGGCGCAATGGAAACATGCAATGGATCAGGACATTCCAAACTTCGATGAGCTTTGCGAACGCGGAGAATTAGCTCCTATTAAAGATTGGCTAACGAATAAAGTCCATCAGTTCGGTGCATTGAAAAAGCCGAATGAGTTAATTATGGAAGGTACCGGTGAACCGCTTTCCGCAAAATACTTGGCCGACTACTTACAGAATAAATATACAAAGCTTTATAATCTGTAGTTTTATAAGCGAACCTTTTCTTATAAAGGTTTGCTTTTTTCATTAAAAAAACCCGCTACATTTAATATGCGGCGGGTGATTACGGACTTATGAAAATATTTTTTGCAGCAGTTGATATCCTAAACCTTTAAATGCGATATCTAAAGCTGAAGCTATCACAATCACTACAACTACTCCTATATAAAGCATCTTTTTCCCTTTCATAAATGCCTCCTGATTCTCTGATTGATAAGATTCCCTGTTCTCTGTACTGCTTTGTTTAAGCTATATACAATTCTTTGTTTCTTCGCGTCTCTCTTAGGACAATACACTGATTTTACCATAGCATTTGCATATTTTCCCTCTTCATTAAATTTATTCGTCATTAATAGAAAGCATAGTAAAAGGCGTCTCCCCGGTAATGAGAAGGCGCCTAATCTTATTTTAACTTTTCAATAAAGTGCTTTAATAATCGTGCAGTTAAACCCCAGATTGTGTACTTTCCATATTCATAAAACCATTCTTCCATTCGGCTTGCACGCCACTCGTAATTTTCGCCATTTGCAATTTTATCATACGGAAAATCAATCGGTGGCTTCGGTTCAACCGGGACATAATGTACATACGGTTCATGTGTAAGCAACCAGTTTAACGGAACAGTAAACAGTTCCTCGACTTCATCCTTATTAAATGTGTTCAGTTCCGACTGCTCGATGATCCCGATAAATGGATAAACAACAAAAGCCGGTGATATAACAAACGGACTGAGATGGCCTATTAATTCAATTGACTGTTGATCGATTCCGAGCTCTTCATGTGTTTCCCGAAGTGCTGCAGCGAGCGGCGATTCATCTGTCTCATCAATCTTCCCGCCCGGAAAACTAATATCGCCAGGCTGTTTGCGCATTGTTAACGCACGCACCTCAAACAAAATATGCCACTCACCCTGTTTTTTTACAAGCGGAATAAGCACGGCCGACCGAAAAGCAGTGTCTTCCCCTAAAAACAGAGGCTGCGGTTTTGCAAGCTGTCCTTTCAGATGATTTAAATCCATATCCTTCTCCACCTTACTAAATAATTATCTTTATCGTACCATGACCGCCTCACATGGTGAAACGGAAATGTCGAAGTAACACCTCTCACCGCTTAACTGCATACGATACAACAACACTATTAGAGAAAAGGATGACCAAATGAAATGGCTTAGAACTGCCCTTTTCGTTGGGCTTTTACTGTTGTTGGTCGGCTGTGGACAGAAGGATTTACAGGAAGTAAAAGTAGGAGAAGTAACGCGTTCTATTTTCTATGCTCCTCTTTATGCAGCGATTGAAGAAGGTTTTTTTGAAGAAGAAGGATTATCGATTGAACTGTCAACGATTCCCGGCGGTGACAAAACAATGACCGCGCTTTTATCGGACGGCATTGATATTGCCTTAATTGGAGCTGAAACTTCGGTTTATGTATCAGGGCAAAATCCGAATGATAAAGTCATTAACTTTGCACAGCTAACGCAAACAGACGGAACATTTTTAGTGGCGCGTGATCAGAATGTCGACTTCAGCTGGGACGGTTTAAAAGGCAGCACGTTTTTAGGTCAGCGTGTTGGTGGGATGCCGCAAATGGCCGGTGAATTTGTACTGAAAAAACAAGGGATTGACCCGCACAACGATTTAACATTGATTCAAAATATCGATTTTGCCAATATTGCAAACGCCTTTGCTTCAGGTACAGGTGACTATGTACAACTTTTCGAACCGACTGCAAGCATTTTTGAACAGCAAGGCATCGGAAAAATCGTCGCTTCATTCGGCGAAGAGCTTGGCGCCATTCCATATACGGTATTTATGGCGAAAGAAAGTACATTCTCGGAAAAAGAAATGATGGATAGCTTTACGAAAGCCCTTTATAAAGCACAAAAGTGGGTGTACGAAGCATCGAGTGCTGACGTGGCAAAAGCGATTGCCCCTTACTTTGAAGATACAGACCAAAAAATTATTGAGCAGGTTGTGACGCGTTACCGTGATCAGGAATCTTATGCAAAAGATCCGATTATCGATGAAGACGAATTCCAAAATCTACTTGATGTAATGACCGAAGCAGGCGTACTGGAGTTTGAGCCAGCTTACAAAGATTTAGTAAACCGGTCATTTGCCGATGCGGTTGTGAAGTAAATGACTTATTTGGAAGTAAAACATGTTACCCATCATTTCTTCAAAGAACAGCAAGTGGCAACAGCTCTTGAAGATGTGAATTTCACAGTTGCTTCAGGAGAATTCGTTTCCTTTTTAGGCCCGAGCGGCTGCGGGAAATCCACATTGCTTTCTTTGCTGGCAGGCTTATTGAAACCGACGACCGGTTCGATTAATTTTGCTGAGCCCGATGTTGAAATCGGCTATATGCTTCAACAGGATTTCTTGTTCCCATGGAAAACAATTGAGGATAATGTCGCACTCGGTCTGACACTGCAAAAAAGGAAAAACCGTGAAATCATTGACGAACTGCTCGAACAATTTGAATTGGCCCATACGAAAAAACTTTACCCAACGCAGCTTTCCGGGGGGATGCGCCAACGTATCGCCCTTGCCCGAACACTTGCCGTAAAACCAACATTACTTTTACTTGATGAACCGTTTTCTGCGCTCGATTTTCGTTCCAAATTGTCACTTGAAAACTTTGTATCGAATACATTGAAGCAATTTTCAACGACGACCATTTTGGTGACGCATGATATTAGCGAAGCCATTGCGATGAGTGATAAGGTATTTATCTTTAGCCCTCGTCCGGGATCGATTGTAAAAAGCTTTATCATCCCACAGGAAATTCGCGAACTGACACCATTCGAAGCAAGAAATGCCCCTGCTTTCCAAGTACTATTCCAGGAAATATGGAAGGAGCTTGATTCGGATGAATATTGAACAGTTGCAGCAGCAATATAACGAAAAGCGGCGACGTGAAAAACGAAAAATTTTCTCTTTCCAACTAATGCTCCTTGTCGGTCTTCTTCTATTTTGGGAAATTACGACCCATTTCCGTATATTGGACCCGCTGATTTTCAGCAGCCCACGCGCAGTGGGAAGCCTGTTTATTACAAAAATAACGGATGGCAGTTTATTTCCTCATATTGCGATTACGATGTTTGAAACCGTTGTCGGCTTTATATTAGGAACCCTTTTTGGAACATTGCTTGCAATCTCGCTATGGTCCTCCAAAACATTTGCCAATGTGATGGACCCCTATCTTGTCGTATTGAATGCAATGCCTAAAGTCGCAATTGGACCGATGATTCTCGTGGTTTTCGGACCGAATATGCTCGCAGTTCTCGTAATGGGTGTGCTCATTTCGGTTATTATTTCGACCATCGTTATTTTTTCCGCATTTCAGCAAGTAAACGAAAACTATATTAAAGTCATGCAGCTTTTCAGGGCATCCAAATATGAAACATTTCGGCATGTTATTCTTCCTGCCTCTACCCCGACGATTATTTCTACTTTAAAGGTAAACGTCGGCTTATCATGGGTTGGGGTTATTGTCGGGGAATTTTTAGTATCATCAAGCGGCCTCGGTTATCTGATTATTTCCGGGTTCCAAGTATTTAACTTTACGTTAGTATTCTTGGCGCTTCTCATCATTATTGTATTGGCAACGATTATGTATAAAGGCGTTGAACTGATTGAACGAAAGGTATTGGAAAAGCAGTGATTAGTGAGTTGAAAAAGTCGCCAGGGCAAATTGAAAAACATCCATTTTCCTCTGGGGGGAGAAAAGTGGATGTTTTTGTACTTTTTAGAGAGGTTGCGGGCTAAAAGAAAAAAAGTTCTTCTTGTGGGCCTGGCGTGCTCCTGCTTCTATTAACTACGACCATACCTCAAATAAACAAATTTACGCAGTAACCATTCGACCGGTCCAATTGAAAAGCGTTTTGTATAAATTCCTGAAATATAAAGCTGCAAGATGTACACTACGATTGCCAACAGTAATCCAACCGCTACACCTAGCTTTCCAAAGAGGCCAAATCCATATCCGTAGAAAATTGATGTAAATATAATAGATTGCATTAAATAATTGGTTAGTGATAAACGTCCCATACTGACAAATGCTTGTGCAAGCTTCGTTTCATGCTTCGCTAAATAAATTAGTGTAAATAAAGCAATATAGCCAATCGCCAGTAAATATGTTCCCGTACCATAAATCAATTTTCCTGCAAAATGATTCCAATATAAGAATGACTTACACACCAAGCCTAGTGGAACAAGCAACGCTAAACGTTTTAAAAGCTTTGTTCTTAACCTAATATGTGTAAAGAAATCCTTCTTCGCTGCTGCCATCCCCAACAACACAAAAGGACCAATTGTGAAAAAGGCCAACAACACAATAAAACCAAGTGCAATTGGTAATCCGATTAAGAAGAAGATTAATGGAACCTCTTCTGTTAAACCGATCCGTTGTTGCACAACTTCCCAATAGGTTCCATTCGCTAAAACGGCCGTTGATTCTTCTAATCCAGCAAGCAACAACACATCCGTTTTCAATATTAAAAGCGGGATCATCAGCACTGCTAATACAGACGCCCAAATAAGCAAAGTTTTCACCTTACGCTTAATGAACGATATGATAATGATAAGACCTGCACCATATGTCAATAGAATATCGCCGTCCCATACAAATGTAATATGTAAGCTTCCTAAAATTATTAACCCTATCACCCTGCGCCATAAAGGACCGAGCGTCTTCAAGTCTCGATTTTCCAACGCACGCACAAATAAAATAATTCCGTATCCAAATAAAAATCCAAAAATCGGATAAAACGATGCCTCTATAAATATTTTTGTGAAATAAAATGCCGCATTATCCCACCATGTTGTAGGCTCAATTGTATTTATCGTTATATCTCCATATTGGAAATACAGCATATTAGCAATCAAGATACCCAGTAAAGAAAATCCTCTTAATGCATCCAATGCTTCAATTCTGTTCTTCATCTTACACCTCCTAATAATTTCTACGGATTGAGGTCAAGGAAGTTTCAAAATTACTTGCTTAGTATAGTAATAAATTTGTATTGCCCTTTAGCTCCGCTTATTTCCAATTAATTTTCTGCTGTAAAAGCTATTTGGCACTCCATCATGAATAAGAGATTTTTAATAATCACTACGAAAATAAGGTTCCTTTATTATTTATTTTACATTCGGTATTAAGAATTCAGCTGTTGGTCGTTCACATCCCAACTCTACGCTCCGTTTGTTGCGAATCAGCTTCATTCCTTTTATGCTAAAACAGTAGGAGGGAAACGAATGGATAATGAAAAAATTGGCCAATTAATTTATACATTGCGCAAGGGAAAAGGGATGACGCAAAAGCAAGTAGCAGATGCACTGTTTTTATCGGACCGCACCATTTCAAAATGGGAAAGAGGGATCGGCTGTCCTGATATAACACTTCTCCCTCAGCTTGCTGCCCTCTTCGATATTCCAATAGAAAATTTACTGACAGGTGAAATAAATCAAAATGATTTGGTAGGAGGCAATATGAAAAATTCAAGCTATTATGTATGCCCAAGCTGCTCGAATATCGGGTTAGCAACTGGGAATTTTACCGTTTCGTGCTGCGGACGGAAATTGGAGCCGTTAGCAGCTGTAAAAGCAACGGACGAACAAAAATTAAAAGTAGAGGAAATCGATATGCAATGGTCCATTTCAGCAGACCACCCCATGACGAAAGACCATTACGTATCATTTATCGCACTGGCAACAGGGGATCAGATTCAATTGTACAAGCAGTTCCCTGAATGGGCTTTGCAGGCAACAGTCCCGCGTAAAAAACACGGGAAACTAATTTGGTTCGATACACGTGACGGATTATTTTACCAGTATATTTAATTCTTAATAAACAGTCTCCAACTATTAGTCAGCAGCTAATAGTTGGAGACTGTTTCTTTGCGCTCAATGGTTACACTATTTCAATAATTACCTTCAACCCTTCATCCAAAAACGGAATTCCCTCTTCCCTACCTTCAAGCATAATCGAGAAAATATAATCTCTCCCGCTTTTTCCCGTCACATAGCCTGACAATGTATTCACTTCATGGATATAGCCTGTTTTGGCGAAAATTTGCTGTTGCAGTTGCGGCTCTAAAAAGCGGTCTTTTAACGTCCCGCCAACCAGTCTGTTTGTATTTCCTCCAACAGGCAAGGATTCGAAAAAGTTCTCGAAATACGGTTCTTTTTGCAGCTTATACAATAGCTCGGATATACCATTTGAGTGCAGACGGTTATGATGTGACAGGCCAGAACCATCAGCGAATTGCCATGTCGCAAAATCGATATGCAGCTTTTCCAAATAAGCTCGCACTACTTTTAGGCCATGCACGTAATCGCCTATTCCATGCTTTTGTTTCCCCATCGTTTTCAGGAAAATATCGGCGATGCTGTTATTGCTTAGTTTCATAAATATAGAAAACATCTCTGCAATTGGACGAGACTCGTGCGTGTGGATTAGCTTGGCATGCTTTGGCGTCGTGCCGCTTGCAATGGCATCTTCCTGTTCAAAGCGGATGCCTGCATCTTTGCATAGTTCTTTGAAAAACAGCAATGTGTTTTTTGTAGGATCCTGGTGGGACACCCATACTTTCGCCGTTTCTCCTTCTGGTAGTTCACCGGTAATCACGATATGATTTGTATTATTAATTCGGCGGATTTCTAATGTATTTTCAGCATTTTTATCTACTGTTTTCCCTTCATTAGAAATTTGCAGACCACTTAAATGCGGGATGACATTAAACATCGGCTTTTCCCCGATATTTCCCGAAGCTGCCTCGACGATAATTGTGCTCGCATCAAAATCATCATTCGGTGACATCGTAATAGGCGAAATACGTGCACCGTAATAATGCGTTTCCCCTTCATCATCAACACCAGGAGGCAATGTTTCACCCGAAAAATATGTATCATCCCCGATTAACTTACCTTTCACATGTCGGATGCCGTATTCCCGCAAAACTTTTACAAAATGCTTAAGTGTCGCTTCATTTATTGTCGGATCACCGTAACCCTTCACGTAAATATCCCCGTTTAACGTGTGGTCCTCAACATTTCCGTCGATAAAAATTTCTGTTTTAAATCGGTAGTCCAGTCCAAGCTCCGAAATTGCAGCTGCCCCTGTAAGAATTTTCATGTTGGATGCAGGACGCATTAAATGCTCCCCTCGATATGTATACAGAATCTCTCCAGAAGTTTTGTCCCGTAGCGTAAAAGTTGCCTTGTCCTTCCCTAAAATTGTCTCCACTACCTGTTCCAATTTCGTGATTGTATCGCTATTTAAGTTCTTCTCTTGAATCTCCTCCATACTTTGCCCCCTAAATTGTTAGAATTTACTGTAAATTTATTCTAACAGAAATATTTATTTACGGTTAGCACGAATTAAAGTAGGCGAGATTTTCTAATATAAATGAAAATGTTCTAATATATTTTTATTTGTTCTAATAAAACTGTGATGTTCTAAAAAATCATTCCAATGTTCTAAAAAGTGTTCGCTTTGTTCTAATATTCCTTTAGCATTTGCTAATATCGACAACACTTTTTCTAATATCCCGCTTAACTTTTCTAATAAAAACAGCCCACACAAAAAGCGCACTTCCAAATTGAAAGTGCGCTTTGAATCAAAAATTATTGGGCTGTATATCCACCATCAACTGTTAAGCTGTTGCCAGTCATGAATGAAGAATCGTCACTTGCCATAAATAATACAGCTTTTGCCATTTCTTCTGCTTGTCCAAGACGTTTCATTGGTGTCATTGAAGCTAATGCCTGTTTGCTTTCTTCCGGAATAATCGGTGTGTCAATGAAGCCTGGGCATAGTGAGTTCACACGAATATTCTGCTCTGCATATTCAAGTGCAAGTGAGCGTGTTAAGTTAATAACCCCACCTTTCGCTGCATTGTATGCTGCCGACCCCGGTGAACCAACCCAGCCATACATAGAAGCGGTATTGATGATTGACCCCCCGCCAAATTTCAGCATTTCACGGATCGCTTCACGCGCTACCAAGAATACACCATCCAAGTCTACATTAACTGTGTTGCGCCATTCAGCATATTCCAGTTCATGTGAGGGGAAAACACGGCCGATGCCGGCATTGTTAAATACGACATCCACTTTTCCAAATGCTTCAATTGTTTGTTTGAATATATTTGCTACTTCTTCTTCACTTGTAATATTTGCTTTAACAAATAATGCGTCCGCGTTAAGCTCTTTTAATTCTGCTTCGAAAGCTGTACCTTTTTCTTCATTTAAATCAACTAATACGACTTTAGCACCTTCAGAGACAAATAATTTTGCTGTAGCTGCACCAATACCTGACGCACCACCAGTGATGACTGCTACTTTACCTTGTAATTTTCCCATCTTTTATTCCTCCTATATAATGAGTCATCGAAAACATACACATTTAAGTTAAATTGAACAGAAATAGCAGAAATATGTGCATTTTCTTTATATTTCAATTTTAACAATTTCAATAAATACATCAATCATTAGAATAATGTAAAATGTATAATAAGTAGACACTTACTATTATTTTGTCTTTTTACATGGAGGGAATATCGTGGAAAATGGTACATCCAAAAGAAAAAACCGAACAAAAGAACATTTAAAGTTGGCGTTAATTGACCTTATCAAAAAGAAAGGCTACCATGCGATTACCGTAAAGGATATTGTCGATCATGCTTCTTACAATCGCAGTACATTTTATGTACATTATCAGGATAAAATTCAATTGGCAGAGGATCTACTTGAAACAATGTTTGCGGGATTGGAAGAATCTGTTGGGAAACCGTATTCTCCTGGCCAAAAAGTATATACGACAAAACTAAGTGAACCCTCTTTTAATATTATTTCTTACATTTATGATAATCGAAATTTCTTTGAACTGATTAAATACGATGATACATTAACAGGCTTACATACAAAATTTCCTCAAACGATATTAAAAATATACGAGGAGCAGTTTATATTTCAAACAATCAATAATATCCCGGTAAATATGGATTACTTTAAACGTTATACTGCATACGGATTTTACGGACTTATTCAAAATTGGATTAACAGCAATTTTAAAGAATCCAAAGTAGAGTTTATAGAAGAAGTCATTGCTTTATCCCAAACACATATTTATTCACTGGAGTTTGTGGGAAAACAAAAACGTTAACCGGTTTGAGGTAAAACAGGTAATAGGATAATTAGCGAAACGGGATCATTACCGTGGATAACATTCAGTTGCTTTAGAAAAATTATTGTTCAATTAAAGCCATTAACCTCTCAAAAAACCGATATGTAAATCCGTTTTTCAATTTATCATATCGGTTTTCATTTTATTACGTCATTACATAGGATACTGAATTTAAATGCCATCTCCATCAAAATTATGAAGCGTTAAGTAATTTTTTAAAAAGCGTTTTGTTCGTTCGTTTTGCGGGTTCTCGAAAATCTCTTCCGGAGTTCCCTCCTCAATAATATGTCCATCTGCCATGAAAATCACGCGATCTGCTACCTCTTTTGCAAACTCCATTTCGTGAGTTACAACAATCATAGTTCGACCTTGTTTAATAACTGCCTTCATTACGTTTAATACTTCTTCTACAAGCTCTGGATCTAGTGATGAAGTCGGCTCATCAAATAAGATTACATATGGATCAAGTGCAAGTGCTCTGGCTATGCCAACTCGCTGCTGTTGCCCCCCTGAAAGTGCTACAGGATAATTAAGTTCTTTCCCTTTCAGTCCAACCTCTGCTAGTATTTCATATGCTATTTGTTCAGCCTGGTTTTTGGGGATTTTCTTAGTTAGACGCAATGGCTCAGATACATTATGTAAAGCCGTTTTATTTTTGAATAAATTATAGTTTTGAAATACCATTCCCGTTTTTCCACGTAACTTCACTACTTGGGATTTTTGATATTTCTCTAAATTCACTTCTTCGCTATCAATCTGAATAATACCCCTTTCTGGCTTTTCCAAAAAATTTAAGCACCGTAAAAACGTAGATTTTCCTGACCCCGAAGGACCGATAATAGCTAGTACCTCACCATCTTTTAACTCTACGTCAATTCCTTTTAATATCTCAGTGCTTCCATAGCTTTTATGCAAATTTTGAATTTTAATCATTTCGTTGCCTCCTTTCTATAGGGACGCTCTACATAATTTTCAAGTTTTGATTGTAAGTATGCTAATATTACGGTGATAGCCCAATAAATTAAACCAACTGTTAAATAGGCTTCTAGAAATTTATAAGTAACAGCTGATTCTAATTTTGCCCGAGCAAGCATATCTATAACACCAATCGTAAAAGCTAATGAAGTTTCTTTAATCATCATAATGTAATAATTTCCGGATGACGGAATTGCTACACGTAATACTTGTGGCAAAATAACCGTACGTAATCCTTGCCACTTTGTCATGTTTACAGCATCACATGCTTCAAATTGGCCTTTATCGACTGCTAAAAATGCCGAACGAAATACTTCAGATAAATATGCTGCATTTTTAACACTTAACGCAAAAATAACAGCTGTAATAGCATCTAATGAGTTAAAGCTAGGGAATAATTGTGGCATTCCAAAATAGAAAATAAAAATTTGAATAAGCGTTGGAACCCCTCGGAAGTATGAAATAATAACAACTAAAATCTGATAAATAACCGGAACTTTAAAATTAATAATTACTGCAAATATTAGACCAATAATAACCGCTAATATAAATGAAAGAGTTCCCATGTACAAAACAATTGGTAAATACTCAATGATCCTAGGAAAAATATCAATCATATAGCCAAAATCAAAATTCACAAAACCCCTCTTTTCTATTAAAATAAAAATCACAGAAGGCTGTTCAGAGATTACTCTGGACAGCCTACATTAAAAATTATTTATGTGGAATTGTAACGTCAATTGCACTCCACTTATCTGATAACTCTTTTAATGTGCCATTCTCTTGAAGCTTTTGAATTTCTGCACTAAACGCCTCTAAAAACTCTTTGTTTTCTTCAGAGCGTACAAATGGGAAGCCATAATCAAAGTTAACTAAATATTCTTCACCATAAATTTTTAATGGTAAACCTTCATCACGAATACGAGATGCTGCAGTAATTTTCACATCAATAAATGCATCTAATCGACCTAAAGCCACTTCATTATATGTTCCGCTAACATCTTGATATGGTGTAATAATAATCTCACCACCATTTTCTTCATTCCATTTCTCTAAAAATTGATGCAAGTTATTTCCTAATAAAACACCAACTTTTTTACCCTTTAAGTCTTCAATACTGTTAATACTATTATTATCTTCATGAACTACTAGAGTAGCACCTGAATAAGCGTAAGGAGTTGAAAAATCATATTTTGCACGCCGTTCTTCTGTCATTGCAATTAAATTGGATACCGTATCAATTTTTCCAGCATCAAGCATACCAAAGATACCCGAAAACTCAGCAAACTCCCATTTTATTTCATACCCTAAAGCTTCGCCAACTTTTTCTAATACTTCCACGTCATAACCTTGCGCTTTGCCGTCTTCATCCACAGAAATAAAAGGAGGATAGATTCCTGATGAACCAACAACTAAGACGTCTTTTTTCCCGCTATCAGTATTTGTTTCTTTTGCCGTTGAATCCGTTCCATCCTCATCACTACAAGCAGCTAAAAGTAATATGAAAGTACTTAATAAAAATAGAAATGATAATTTCTTTATACTCTGCATTTAAACTTCCGCCTTTTCTAGTTCTTTATCTATAATTTCCACTAACTCTTCTGCAAAAATCTCACGTGGATATTGGAATTCCAATTCATTGATGAATACAGTTGGCACCATTTTCACATTACGTTCAATTGCCTCAGCAGTAATTAGTAAGCTACGGTCAATATTTGAAAATTCTTCTTTTAAGTTATATTTTTCTTCAATGTATTTCTTTATTTCAAAACTTGAATACTTATCCCATGTTGCCTGATTCTTAAATAGCTCACTAATAATTTCTAATGTTCTTTCTGGATTAGAATAATCTAAATTTGCATTGATTAGCGTTCCAGGCAATAGCATTTCACGTGGCTTATCATAATGCTTTACTACTAATGCTACCTTCTTTTCTGTGAAATACTTTGGTAGCGTATTATCAACTAAATCATAAAACGTAGCACAGTACGGACAAGCGTAATTTAAAAACACTTCAATTTTTACAGGTGCGTCCACATCACCAAGTACTAAATAATCATTTTTAATTTTTGTCATTTTACCCACCCTTATACTTTCTATGAATATTCTAAAAATTCAACATCCTTATTGTATACTATCTTTATTGGAATTGTAAATGATGTTGTGGAAAAGTTAGGAAAGTTTATAAGCTATAAAGATGATAAATAATAATTACTAGTACAGGTTATTTTTTTCGGATAGCCCTTCCAATAAAAAAACTAACCCCATCACAAGGTTAGTTTTAAAATATATTATATATATGCAGAAAGTTTATCTGCTTCCAATTACCGTCTTTTTCATCTTTTTGTTTTTATACATCTTCTGATCGGCTGTATTCATCAGTTGTCTCATTACGCCATATGATGAAGGTGAATATTCGTAGCCGACCGAAATATGAATAGGCGAAAATGGCAGGGTGTTTGAAAATTCTTTCATTTCAGCGCAGACGTTCTTTATATATTGTTCAACTTCTACATTATCTTTATGGGGCATCATAATTATGAATTCATCTCCGCCAATTCTTGCAACAATCATTTCATCGTCTGCAAATTTCTTTAGACAATCTGCGGCTGCAGTAATTAACCGGTCCCCCATTTGATGGCCATATTCATCATTAATTTCTTTCAGGTCATCTAAGTCTGCGACAATTACAGATATAGGGATTGCCATTTCATTAAACTCTTGCTTTTTCAATTGGAAGTACTCTCTATTATACAAACCTGTTAATCCATCATGAGTCGATTTATACTCCAGCTGTTCCTGTAAAATATAATGACTATGCACGTTTCTGTAAACACCTTGCACTGCAATGAGTTTCCCGTCTTTGTAAACAGGTGTGGCATATTCTTCAAACCAGATGTATTCTCCCAAATGGTTTTGAAACCTTACTGTAATCGGTTTTTCAAAATTAAGTGTTCCCGATTGCTTCTCCCTTAAAATATCGAGGTCATCAGGATGAACAATGTCAAAGATTATATTCGGATTTTTCAAATGTTTTTCCAGCGAATTAGGCCCTAAATTACTATCTAAGCTTGGGCTTAAATAAAGGTATTTTAGCTTCGGGTAAACTTCACAATAATATAAAATATCCCGGATGCCTGCAGTCGTTTCAATCATCGGTTTAAATAATTCTAATTTTTGTTGTAACTTCATCTTTTCAGTGTACAGACGTAGACATAATACGATGAGGCAAATTAATATACCTCCTACAACAATCCCCATAAAAATGACCCGCTTTCAATTTAACTCTGCTATAGCTGATATAGTATTATTTTACTATAATTATAAATTGATTGTATCTATTAAACTCCCTAATAACAAGTTCTTTTTAGTATTTATCTATAGAGAAAATTTATTATAATTCAACGTTAAATATAGCCTTCAAAAATTAAAGCCACACTTCCCTTATAACGGTAAGTGCGGCTCTAATTATTTAAGCAATCCAATCCTCTTTCGGAATATCATTTGCTTCTTTCTTGCTATAGTATCGCCCTTTCGTCGCCAACCCTAAAATGACAGTCAGAATTGCTGCCATAAGCGCTGCAAAAAAGGCGGCAGTATTTTGCAGGAAAGTGCCCATATATCCGAGCGCCGCGATTGTACCGATTACAGTTGGGACAATCAAAGCAATGACACCAACCGGATTCCATTTAAACAGATTTTCCTGTCTGGATTCATAATAGCGCGGGCCGATTTTCAGCAATTTTTTGAGAACGAGTGCTTCCGTGACGAGAACGGCTGCCCAGCTCATCAGTGCTACACCTTGGAATGTCATCGCAATTTGAAGATGATCGACAATACCCCCAAGCATTAAGATCATCGCAACAACACCGCCCACTACGACCCAAAAACGGCGGCCGGGTGTAAAGCCAAACATGTTTTCAAAAAAGTTTGAGAGCGAAAGTGAGCTACTGTAAATATTCGTTATGTTAATACGGACCTGCGTCAGTACTGTGAACACGACCCCACCGAGCCCTAATAATGTCACGATATAAACGCCGGGATTAGCTTCAGCAAATTTTACACCGAACCAAATGCCAAGCCCGCCCATTACGCCAAAACAGAAGATTTGCGGAATAAAACCGATGGCAATAGAACCGATTTTCAAGTCTTTCGGTTTCAGGAAACGTGCATAATCCGAAGCAATCAAAGCCGTAAGCCCCATGATGCCGTGTTGCATTCCGATACATAACAATAATGCCGTACCGCCTATTTGAACACCTTCAGGTAGATAGGTCCAGAAATTTCCGGGGTTTAGTGATGGGGTATTAAAGGCAATAACAATGGCCGTAATGAGGAATATCCCAAAAATAGGCAATGACCATTTTTGAAGTTTGTCCAATTGTTTAATGCCAAACCAGTTTAACGGAATTACTAAGGAACCAAAGATGACAATTAAAAGCCAGACCGGAATCGCCGGAAAATATGCATGTACCGCAGCGACTAAAATCATGCCTTCAAATGCACAATACATAATAAAATTTGATGCGTATATTAATGAGGTTAATGAGGCTCCGATATAACCGAATCCTCCGCGGGATAATAAGTTGACGTTCATGCCGGACTTAGCCGATAAATAAACAATGATGCTTCCGAGAATACCTGCGACAATAATCGCATAACCGGCCGATATAAGAGCATTGACCGCTCCGAACTGTAGGGCCATGACGCTTCCCATCTGGAAATAGAAAATGGCAGTTGCAATGCCAAACGTAATATTAGTGATACTTAACCAGCCCATTTTGCGTTCTTCACGCGGAACTCGGTCAAACGTGTAGTCACTCGTTGCTTCTTCTTGATATAAGTCTTGTTCTCTTAAATTCTGATCTGCAATAATCTCAGATCTCATTCAATCAAATCCTTTCTGTACTTATACTTCTTTTGTTTCAAAGGAATGTTTATTAGAGGTGGATGGATCTTTTAAGGGAAGGGCGGTACGGGTAATCATCTGCAATTGATCCCTTTAATTCAGAAACAAAAAAAGAAATGATTTTTTACCGCGCAGATAGTTGTCGAGAGCGTAAGTTAAATAGCTCCATTAAATATTCTAACATAATTTGACGCAATCTTTTGCGACATTCATCCAAGTCGTTCTTTAGATCTACAGGAAACCCACTCTTTCCCATGCAATAAAAAAGCTCGAAAAACATAAAATCCCATTGTTTTCCGAGTTAATTAACAGGTGGCTACGGCCGGCTGCCTATTCTACATATTCTTTTACACTTACCGCAAAATGACTGTTTGGCAGATAGATAATTTCGAGCGGTTTCCCTTTCCAATTTGTTTCGTAATCCCTCCGGAAAATTTCCAAATTATACACATCGATTGTTAGCTCCTCAAATTCAAGCTTCATCAGTTTCGGAAGGCCATAATCGGGCGGTTCGTATTCCACACCGATCGGTACGGCTACCATCTCTTCAAATTCATTATTTTCATAAGCCACTTTATCTTTATAGAGTAGTGACGATGTTTCTGCAAAGGAGTAACCGATTCCGAGCATGATGACTGAAATGACTACGCAAATCATTTTTCCGAACCAGTTCTTTATTCCAAAAACCATCCCAGTGAACCCTATTCCAAAACAGATACTTACCCCCGCCGCCGCAAGGGCATTCATCATCTCATGAACAATAAAATGCTCTTCAATAAAAAAGGATACTCCCCACATAATGAAAGATGGCAATAAAATAATTAGGGCAATCAGCATAAAGACTGCCATTACGCCATCTCCTTTTTGATAACCAGGCCAAAGTGAGCGGCGTTTCTTTTTCTTATTCGTTTTATACGCTTGTTTAAAAACCAAATTCACTTCCTCCAAATTCTAAAGGTGAAACTATCATAAGATCAATTAGTTTCGTTAAGCTTTCTACGTTTTTAAGGATTCCTTAGTTTCTAAGTTTATAGATATATTTATAACATCATGAAAGAGTATAATTTTCCTAGCAAAACATTCTTCAGTATTGTTCAACCGGTAATGGTTCGGCCGTCTTTCCTACTCACCTAGCAATGCATAAAACTGATAGCCCATATACAGCGCCATAATCCAAATGATGACTGCCGATATTTTATTAAGGAAATTGAGGAATTTCCCGTTCCCGTCAATTTGTCCAATCTTTCTCCCGACAATGGCAAGCGACAGAAACCAAATCCATGATACAGCTATACAGGCCAAAGTAAACATCCATTTCTCATACCCTGTATAAGCTAATGAACTTGTTCCGATTACCCCAATTGTATCCAAAATAGCATGAGGGTTAAGTAGCGACACGGATGCAGCGAATGTTATTTGGCGTCTAGCAGAAAATCCTTTTTCTTCCCGCTTTGCATTTATCGCAGTATCGTCTTTCCAGATTACCCACCCCATATAGGCCAAGAAAAAGAACCCTACTAAAAACAGAGATATTTTTAACCATCCAAAACTAAAAACAATTACCGATACTCCCGCTACCGCTAAATAAATTAAAATCGTATCACAGATGCCTGCTGTTACAATGGCAGGCAGTGCTTTTGTAAATTTCCGTTGTGTAGCGCCTTGATTAAAAATAAACACATTTTGAACACCTAATGGCAAAATTAAGCCAAATGCCAATAGGATGCCATGAATTAATGGTTGCACGTTCATTCCTCCTATTTCCATTATTTAAGAATAACGTTGAAGGAATGATTTGTCTCCATCTATTGAAAAGGTTCGGGGGGATACTCCGTGAAGAAATTGCCTGGCGTTTTTATGAGTATCTTGACTTACCATTAATCGATAAATTAATGTAGTAAATAGAACATGATAGGCGATAAAGTTCGCCCTTAACCGCCTATAGACGAATGACTCCTGTCAGTTTAGTAAACTGGCGGGAGTCTGTTTTTATTTAAAGGAGGTTACTGAAATTGCAATTTTTTTTAATAGGAATCGGCGGTGCAGTTGGAGCTGCATTACGATATAGCGTATCCCTGCTTTTTTTAACAAATGAGACAACTGCCTTCCCTTTTGCAACAGTTGCAGTGAATTTGGCAGGCTGCTTTCTTCTAGGGGCGCTCTCTTCCGGTCTTGAACTAAAAATATTTATAAACCCTGACTATTTATCAGTACTTAAAACCGGGTTAATTGGTTCATTTACAACTTTCTCTACATTCAGTGTCGAAGTTATCCAGCTGCTGCAACATCACTTTTATTTTTCAGCTATTCTTTATATTTTCATTAGCGCCATCTTCGGTTTGATTTTCGCTGCGCTTGGCATGAAGATCGGAAAAAGCATTTCGGAAAGGGTGGAACCGGTATGATAAATTTCTTATTAGTGGCCGTTGGTGGATTTTTCGGAGCCATTTTCCGCGCTGTTATTTCTAAGCGGCTCAATCATACAAGCCAATTTGTTCATTTAGGAACTTTTACGGTAAATATGCTCGGCTCGTTTGCGTTGGGATTTTTGGTTAATATTCATCTTTATACAAATGCAAATCTAATTTTGGGAATCGGATTTTTAGGTGCGTTTACTACTTTCTCAACTTTTAAATTGGAAAGTGTGACACTCATCGGTTCAAAACAATGGAAGCAGTTTGTACTCTATTCTATCCTCACCTATACGGTCGGACTGTCCATTGCTTTTGCCGGCTTTTGGATGGCAAAAATGTATGTATCATAGTGTTTTATCCCACCTCTAATCATGATCGATTGTCAACCCGTTATGTTTATAAACAAATGACACGGGTAAATTTACATTGTGCAACATTCAGATGAGGAGGATGATAGAAATGGTAAAACATATTGTGGGGTATTATGATACAGAAGCAGAAGCGATTGATGCAATTGAGGATTTAAAACGACAAGGTTACCGTACTGAAGATATTTCAGTTATCAGTAAAAGCCAATCGGATGTTGATACAATTTCCGATGAAACAGGTGCAAACGTTGCAGAAGGTGCAGCTACAGGCGCTGCTGCGGGCGGGGCATTAGGCGGAATTGGTGGCGTGCTTGCAGGTCTTGGCGCATTGGTGATTCCAGGAATTGGCCCTATTGTCGGTGCGGGTCCAATCGTTGCAGGTATTACAGGCGCGGCTGCTGGTGCAGGTGTCGGCGGTTTGACTGGCGCTCTTATCGGAATGGGGATTCCAGAAGATGAGGCGACACGCTACAACGAACAATTTGAGTCTGGTAAAATTTTAATTATGGTAGATGAAGACACACGAGGTCCACTACGTGATTCAACACTTTTATAATACAACTACAGAAAGTCATTCCTGACGCGTCAGGATGGCTTTCTTTTTTTGTTCCTGCAGGAAGTAGATTTGCCCCTCCCCTGTTTCCTCATGTTTACAAATATCCCTCCAGGGTAAATTTCAATATACGAAAAGAGTTTTGAGAGGATGAGGGAAATGGCAAAACATGTTGTAGGATATTATGATACAGAAGCAGAGGCAATTGAAGCAATCGAGGATTTACAGCGACAAGGATACAGTTCTCAGGATATTTCAATCATCAGTAAAAACGTATCGGATGTAGATGCAATCTCCAATGAAACCGGTGCAAATGCTATGGAAGGTGCCGTTACCGGTGTTGCTGCCGGAGGAACATTAGGCGGTCTTGGCGGTGTTATTGTCGGACTTGGTGCACTTGCGATTCCAGGTATCGGCCCTATCGTTGCTGCCGGACCAATCGCTGCAGGGTTAACTGGAGTAGCAACCGGAGTAATGGTCGGTGGAATCGTCGGGGCATTAATCGGAATGGGGATTCCGGAAGACGAGGCAGAGCGCTACAACGAACAATTCGAAGCCGGCAAGATTCTAATCATGGTGGCAGAAGATAAACGCGGTTCAGGCACCATTTCATAAATATAATAAATTTGGCCATCCTATAAATCGGGATGGCTTTCCTGCTTTTATACAGTATTAAGGAAGAATTTTCACTGTACCCTATCAGTAGGTGAGCGCAAAAATTCATGGTATATTATTGAAGTTGCACTATTAAGTGTTATTTTACAAATGGAGGTTTTACGATGCTCAAAAATTTGCAAGATACAACAACATTAAATAACGGTGTTAAAATGCCTTGGTTAGGACTCGGTACATATTTAGTCGAGGAAGGACCTGAACTGCTTAATGCAGTGAAATTTGCCATTAAACACGGTTACCGCAGTATCGATACAGCTGCCGTTTATCAAAATGAAGAGGGCGTCGGCGAAGCGATTCGTGAGGCAATGAAAGAAACAGGTATTTCAAGAGAAGAACTATTCATCACTTCTAAAGTATGGAATACAGATTTAGGTTATGAAGAAACACTTGCTGCCTATGAAACAAGCTTAAAGAAATTAGGTCTTGAATACTTGGACTTATACCTTATTCACTGGGCAGTTGTAGATAAATATAAAGACGCATGGCGCGCGATGGAAACACTTTATAAAGAAGGTAAAGTGAAAGCGATCGGCGTTTGTAATTTCCAGGTTCATCATTTAGAAGACTTGATGAAAGATGCGGAAATCAAGCCGATGATCAATCAGGTGGAATACCACCCTCGCTTAGCTCAATCAGAAGTAAAAGCTTTCTGTGAAAACAATGATATTCAGTTTGAGGCATGGTCTCCGTTAATGCAGGCAAAATTATTGGACAATCCTCTATTAAACGAGTTGGCTACTAAATATAATAAAACCGTTTCCCAAGTCATTTTAAGATGGGATCTGCAAAATGGGGTTGTAACGATTCCAAAATCTACGAAAGAACATCGCATTGTAGAAAATGCCGATATTTTTGATTTTGAACTGACTCCTGAAGATATGGAACAGATTAATGGTCTTAATCAAGATTTACGTATTGGGCCGGATCCTGATCACTTCAGTTTTTAATTTAACTTCATTCAAAAAGCTGCCCTCGTCTTATTCCGAGGACAGCTTTTTTACTGAATAACATATACTTGATATTTTTTTCGAAAACAAGTAAACTATCAAAGTGCTCATTTATCCAAGTTAATAGTAACTGTATAACCTCAAGGATATGGCTTGAGGGTCTCTACCAGGAACCATAAAATCCTGATTACAGAAAATGATTTTTTTCATTTTTTGTAATCAGGATTTTTTTATTTTTCTCAAGAAAGGAAGTTAGACATACTATGAATTTCAAAGTTTTAATACTCGCATTATCCACGGTTGCGGTTGGATTGGTGGAATTAATCGTTGGAGGTATTCTCCCGATTATCGCAACTGATATGGATATTTCAATAAGCACTGCCGGACAGCTAATTACCGTATTTGCTCTTATTTATGCAATCGCTGGTCCAGTGTTACTCGTTTTAACGAGCAAAGTTGAACGGAAAAAGTTATATCTTATTTCGTTGTTTATTTTCTTCATCAGTAACATCATGATGTATTTCAGTGTGTCATTCACATTTATGATGGCAGCACGTATTTTAAGTGCGATGAGTACATCACTGATTACCGTGCTTTCTTTAATCATCGCTGCAAAAGTTGTTTCACCCGCGCATCGTGCGAAGGCACTTGGTTTCATTTATATGGGGATTAGTTCTTCGCTCGTACTAGGTGTACCGCTTGGCATTTTAATTTCCGATTATTTCGGATGGCGTGTAATTTTCCTAGGCATTGCGATTTTATCGGTAGGCTCATTTATCCTTATTTCAATCTTCTTAGAGAAGGTTCCAGGGGAAATGTCAATTCCACTTTCACAACAATTAAAGGCGGTTGCAAGCTCTAAAATCGGAAGTGCCCATCTTGCAACAATGTTTATGCTGGCAGGACACTATACGATGTATGCGTACTTCACACCGTTTCTGGAAACTGAATTAAGTCTGAATTCCAGCTGGATCAGTCTTTGCTACCTATTATTCGGGATTGCTGCAGTAAGTGGCGGGGCATTTGGCGGAACGCTTTCGGATAAAATCGGCGCACCGAAAAGTATTATTTTCGTTATTGTTTCATTTGCAGTCGTGCTATTCATCCTGCCATTCACGACTTTCTCGCTTATCATCTTCATACCAATTATGATGATTTGGGCAGCGCTAAGCTGGAGTTTATCACCACCACAGCAAAGCTACTTGATTCAGACAGATCCTGCTACATCCGATATTCAGCAAAGCTTTAATAACTCAGCTTTACAGATCGGAATTTCAATGGGGTCAGCCTTTGGTGGTATTGTCATCAATCAAACTTCTACAATCTCACACGCAGCTTGGTACGGGGGCGCACTTGTACTCATTGCGTTGGCATGCGCAGTCTTTTCTTTAACGAGAAAAACAACTGGAAGAGAAGAAAAAATTTCTACTTCGACTGTCCATCATTCGAATATTTAAAGTTAAAAGCACCAATCGTTTTATGAGCGAATGGTGCTTTTTCTTGTACTATTTATCATACATTTGTAAACCTGTAGATTGTTTCGTGCTTATAGGGAATTCCTTTTTTTAGAATAGAACTTGGCAAATGTTTATATTTTATGCTATTTGGTACGTTTTGTACTTCTAAACAAATACCTAAATAATTTTGTGCGGGCGCTTCCTTAAAAGAGTAGCCATTGCCGATTTTGCTGCCCGTATATACAACTAACGCTTGTTCATCCGTAATGATTGTAAGTTTGCGGCCACTTTCTTCCTCCGATAATTCGATTTCATTTTTCTGTAATAAAAATGGATGATCTATACCGCCGCTCGCCAGTTTAACTTGAGAAAAGTTACTATTAATGACTTCCTTCAAATATTTCTTTTCATTAAAATCAAATACTGTTCCAACTATATTTTCTATATTGCCCAGCGGTAACCCCTGCTTATCAAGATAAAGCATTTCTCTACTTCCAAATTTTAATGCATGCCCTTCGATCGTACGCTTTAAATTTCCGCTTAAATTAAAGTAACTATGATTTGTACAATTTAAAATGGTATCTGCATCGCTTATTCCTTCATATGAAATAATTAGCTCGTTACTGTTTGTTAACATATAGGTAATAGACATATTTAACTTTCCAGGAAAATCAATGGAATCGAAATTAAGATAGTATTTTACAAATTGTCCACGCGAGGAATCGCCTGTTTCAAATTGCCATAGCTGATTGTGAAAGCCGTCATTTCCACCGTGCAGTAAATGGTGTCCTTCATTTGGCCTCACTTGTAAGGAAACTCCATTGATTTCTATAAAAGCATCTTCAAGACGTCCTGCAAAAGGTCCAATCGCCGCACCAAAAAACTGTGGATACTGTTTATATTTTTCAGCCGTATCAAATGAACAAACGACATTCTCAATTATTCCGTTAGCATCGGGGGTAGCGATGGCTGTAATCGTACATCCTAATGTACAACTGCTTACATACATCCCATTCTGGTTTGTTAATATAACTTCATAAACAGGATGCTTGTTTACTTGTCCAAAAGGTCTAATTTCAATCATGGCAAATATAATCGGCTAATACAATTTGTTGATTTGTGATGACCGATTGCTGAATCGCATGCAAAATCCCCACATTTTTACGTGAATAATTATGCTGTATCGTCAGGGCTCTATTTGTACGTACAGCATCTGAGAAGTATTCCACCTCTTGCTTATATATGTCTCCGCCCGTTTGTTCGATACGTTCTGTCGTTAAAGTATTGATAGTAATTTGTCCATTCCCGCTCAGCCGGTCCGGTCTAAATGAATTCTTAACTTTGATAGTTCCCCTTGTCCCAACTATTTCATATTCATCTCGTTCTGTCATTTCAAAACTACAATCGATTATGCCATGGATTCCATTATCGAGTTCGACTATTCCAAATGCCGAAACATCAACAGTTGTTTTCGAATCTGGAATCCTTTTAAATGAAAGTGACTTAACTTCGTTTCCTAAAATGAGTTGCATTGCATGAACTGAATAACAGCCCAAGTCCCAGATGGCACCCCCACCCTTTTCAGCTTTCATACGAATATCACCTTTACGATCTGTTAAATAAAATGAGTGACTTGATTTATAAAGTTTTACCTCCCCAATTTCTCCAGAATCAATAATTTCTTTTACTCGTATATGCTGTGGATGGAATTGGTACATAAACGCTTCCATAAACTGTACATTCTCTTCATTACAAGCTGTCAGCATTTCTTCTAAATCCTTTTCGTTTAATGCAGCAGGTTTCTCACATAAAATATGCTTACCTGCCTTTGCTGCTTTAATGACCCACTCTTTATGTAAGTCATTTGGGAGCGGAATATAAATTACTTCTACCTCTTGATCATTTAATAATTCATCATAACTCTCATAAGCTCTTTCGATTCCTAAGTTTTCAGCAATCGCATGTACCTTTGGGCCACGGCTGGCAATCGCAATGACTTCTGCATTTTCAGCACGTCTTATAGCCGGAATTAATTGTGTTTGCGCTATATTTGCTGTACTTAAAATCCCCCATTTTACTGTGTTCATCGAGATTTCCTCCTTAGCGAAATAGTTTTAATTGTTCATTTAACGATTTTGTCTGAGTGTAAATTTGTTGATATATTGCATATAACTGATTGTATATTTCAACATTTTCAGGATTCGGTTCAAACTTCCCTTCTACTTGAACACATGCCTTAACAGCTTCTTCAAAATCTGTGTATAAATTCGCTCCTACCGCTGCAATCATGCACGCTCCGATACTCGGCCCTTGCTCAT
Organism: Solibacillus sp. FSL W7-1324; assembly: GCF_038008025.1. Lineage (NCBI taxonomy): Bacteria > Bacillati > Bacillota > Bacilli > Caryophanales > Caryophanaceae > Solibacillus > Solibacillus sp. FSL W7-1324. The sequence continues at coordinate 192,457 of NZ_JBBOYH010000001.1, read as the reverse complement.
TTTTCAGTTTATACACCGTCACATTAAAAATATCTGCCTGCATCTGTAGCCAGACTGAACTTTTTGCACCACCGCCAATGGAAACCATTTCGGTAATATTTTTGCCCGAGGCACGGAAATTTTCTAATGAATCGCGCAGTGAAAAAATAATTCCCTCCATCACAGCCCGAGCAAAATGCAGCTTCGTATGTGCCGCATCAATGCCGATATAGCTTCCACGAATTGTAGAATCTGCATACGGTGTGCGTTCACCTACGAGATATGGTGTAAATAATAATCCGTTACTTCCGGGAGCTATTGTATCAATCCCTGCAAATATTTCCTCATAAGACTGCTCTTCCGCAAATCTTTCTTTAAACCAGCTAAGGGAATGCCCCGCCGACAACGTAACTCCCATTGTATAGTAGGCATCCTCTACAACATGGTTAAAATAGTGGACCTTTCCTTCAAAATCCTTTGTATTGGATTCCTCATATGATAATAAAACTCCCGATGTACCAATACTAACCATAGTCTTACCATCGGCCGCAACCCCTGAACCAATTGCACCGCACGCATTATCTGCACCACCCGCATAGATCTTAGTGGCAGTCGTCAATCCTGTGCTTTTCGCAAATTCCTCTGTCAATTGCCCAACTTCTGTTGCCGATGACACAAGAGGTGGGCATATTGCTAAATCAATTTCCAGCACTCCAGCAATTTCCTGACTCCATTCACTCTTTTCTATATCCAGTAATAATGTGCCTGCTGCATCGGAATAATCCATATGCAAATTTCCAGTCATCGCAAAACGCACATAATCCTTAGGTAATAGAAAAGTTTTGACCGCTTTAAAAATTTCCGGTTCATATTTCTTCACCCATAAAATTTTTGGTAGCGTAAAGCCTTCAAGAGCATTATTTTTAGTGATTCTAAGCAGATTATCCTGCCCAACCTGTTCAATAATTTGCTTACATTGCTCTGTTGTCCGCGTATCATTCCACAAGATGGCAGGTCGTAAAACATCATTATTTTCATCAAGTAGCACCAAGCCATGCATTTGACCAGAATAACTGATCCCTATAATAGTAGAGACATCTCCCGTAAACCGTTTAACGATTTCCTGAATCGCCTCTCTAGTTCCAGTTACCCAATCTTTTGGATTTTGCTCTGAGTAGCTTGGCTTTTCGTGAACAAGCGGATAGCTCCTTGATGCTTCATCGACAATGATTCCTTGCTCATTCATTAACAGGGCCTTTACTGCACTTGTTCCTAAGTCAATCCCGATTACATACTTCATTTTTCTACCTCCGCCCTTATACTGCATAAAAGGCTAGACCAAAAGTAAAAATCTTTTGCTCTAGCCCCAAAAAAGCCCATTTTCAACATTTATTCAGCTATAGCATTTAAAATGTACTGATTTATAATCATTTTCAATTTTTCTGTGCGACCAGAGCTGTTTTTAACTTCCCCAAGCCCTAAAGCATATTCTTCCAACTCCTTGAAGCCGACAGTCCCATCAACAATTTGTTTGCCGATTCCTTCGTTATAACTGCTATAGCGATTGTCTACGAAGTTTTCTAACACACCATCTTCCAATAGCTTATGGGCAACCTTCAGTCCGACTGCAAATGAGTCCATTCCAGCAATATGGGCATAAAACAAATCATCCTGCTCAAATGATCCACGGCGTACTTTTGCATCAAAGTTCAAACCGCCTTTTCCAAGACCCCCATTTTTCAAAATTTCGTACATTGCTAACGTATTTGTATAAAGGTCTGTAGGGAATTCATCTGTATCCCAGCCAAGTAGTGTATCACCTTGGTTGGCATCAACTGAGCCCAGCATGCCGTTAATACGTGCTGTATGTAATTCATGCTCGAATGTATGCCCCGCTAATGTTGCATGGTTTGCCTCAATATTAAATTTGAATTTTTCCTCTAATCCGTACGTACGCAAGAAGCCAATACCTGTAGCTACATCGAAGTCATATTGGTGCTTTGTCGGCTCTTTCGGCTTTGGTTCAATCAGGAATTGGCCTTCATAACCGATTTCTTTCGCATAATCTACTGCCATATTCAGGAATTTACCAAGGTTATCCTGCTCTAGCTTCATATTTGTATTAAGCAGTGTTTCATAGCCTTCACGACCACCCCAGAACACATAGTTTTCAGCGCCTAAACGCTTTGCTACTTCCAAGCCTTTTTTTACTTTTGCAGCGGAGTAGGCAAAAACATCTGCATTTGGTGAAGTCGCAGCACCGTGAACAAAGCGCGGATTTGAAAACATATTGGCTGTATTCCATAGGAGCTTTGTTTTAGATGTAGCCATGTATTTTTCCATCATGTCGATAATTTCATCCAGATTTTTATGTGATTCCGCCAATGATTGGCCTTCTGGTGCAACATCTACGTCATGGAAGCAGAAGAATGGCACATTCAACTTTTCATAGAATTCAAATGAAGCTTCTAAACGTGCCTTTGCTAGGTCCATGCCGGAAAATTTATCCCATGTACGCTCCATATTGCCCGCACCAAACGGATCTCCGCCATCATACGTAAAGGTATGCCAATAGGCTACGCCAAAACGTAAAATTTCTTCCATTGTTTTCCCGCCTACAACTTCCTCTGGATTGTAGTATTTAAAAGCTAAATCATTTGTTGATTTTGGTCCTTCATATTTGATTGCTGAAATTTTGCTGAAATATGACATATAAAATTCCCCCGATTTATTTATTTTTAGAAATAATGTCAACCCATACTGCCAAAATCAAGATCAAACCTTTTACGATATACTGCCAGTATGCGCCGATATTCATCATCGACATTCCGTTATCAATACTTGCCATAATTAGTGCACCTATAATTGCTCCAAAAATCTTACCTTTACCACCCATTAGTGAGGTGCCGCCAATTACACAGGCTGCGATGGCATCAAGTTCATAACTGTTCCCGGCAGATACTGTTGCCGCATTTAAACGTGCGGTTAATAACACACCCGCTACTCCCGCTAAAGCCCCCATGCTGACAAATACATAGAGCGTATTTCGTTTAATATTGATTCCCGATAACGCGGCAGCTTCCGGGTTGCCACCAATTGCATAAATCCGACGTCCAAATGCCGTTTTCGTTGTAATGAACATGAAAACAAGCGCAATTACCGCTACAATTAAAAACGGGATAGGAATACCTAAATAACGATTCAACATATACGTAATGACTACTAAAACAACAGAATAAACTGCCACTTTTCCATAATCGATTACAGAAGGCAATAATAATAAGCCCATTTCCTTACGCTTTCTACGACCATTTACCGTGAATGCTATCATTAAAATAACAGCTATAGCAGCTACAATATAACCTGGTATAAATGGTAAGTAACTGTTCCCGATTTGTTTAAAACTTGGATTTAATGATGAAATTGTTTGACCATCCGATAAACCAATTAAAACCCCTCGGAATATTAACATCCCGCCAAGCGTAACAATGAATGCTGGTACTGCTCGGTATGCAACCCACCATCCTTGCCATAATCCAATTAAACCGCCAATTATAATGGCTGCGAGGACAACAACTGGTGTACTCCACCCTTGCCAAACTTGCAGCATTGCGGCAATCCCACCTGTAACCCCTACTATTGAACCTACCGATAAATCGATGTGTCCTGCCACAATAACCAACGTCATCCCTACCGCAAGTACAGCTATGATAGACATCTGAGTAAATAAATTGGAAATATTACGAGAAGATAAAAATTCTCCTCCAGTAAAAAATGTGAAAATAATAGCAATACAAATTAAAGCAATAATTAAGGTATAGGATTGTAAATCGAATTTGAAGGATAATTTACTTTCTTTTTTAATCGTCTGTTCATTAATCACGTTTTTCCCCTCCAGTTGCACACATCATTACTTTTTCCTGAGTTGCTTCTTCTCTCGTAAATTCACCCGTAATTTCTCCTTCACACATAACAAGAATGCGATCTGACATTCCTAAAACTTCGGGCAGCTCAGATGAAATCAGAACAATCCCTACACCTTGTTGAACAAGCTCATTCATAATTTTATAAATTTCATATTTGGCACCAACATCAATTCCTCTAGTAGGCTCATCCAAGATTAATAGTTTTGGATTATTCATAATCCACTTACTCAAAACAACCTTTTGCTGGTTTCCACCACTTAGCTTACCTACCTCTATGTCGAGATTAGGTGCTTTTAATTTCATCTTAGTTGTAATCTCTTCTGCCGCTCTTACTTCAAGTGCCTGGCTAATCACATTTAGTTTCATTACCTTGTTTAATGCAATTAGTGTCGTATTTTTTGCGATATCCATTCCTAGCACTAGACCGTATCGCTTACGATCTTCCGATACATAAGCAAATCCCTCTTTAATGGCATCTGCTGGTGATTTAATTGTTACGGTTTTATTATTTAGTTTGACCGTACCTTCTTTTTTTCCGGGCATCCCGCCAAACAAACTAATAAATAGCTCTGAGCGACCTGCTCCCATCAAGCCGGAAAAGCCTACAATTTCACCCTTTTTTACATTGAAATTGATATTAGATACCACTTTTTTTCCTGATTTATTGTATGAAGTGTAATTTTCTACATGTAATACATTTTCATCGCTAATTTCGTGTACCTCATAAGGGAATAACTCCGTCAGTTCACGTCCAACCATCATTGTAATGATTTTTTCCTCAGTTAGATATTCGATGGAGTTCGTTGAAATTGTCTGACCATCACGTAAAATTGTTACAGAATCAGCAAGCTCCATAACTTCTCCTAATTTGTGCGAAATGTATATGCATGTTACACCTTGTTTTCGAAGTTCATTTAACAGCTTAATTAAAACAGCTACATCACTTTCTGTAAGAGCAGCTGTTGGCTCATCTAAAATTAAAATATCCGTTTCTTTCGTCAAAGCTTTTGCAATTTCAAGAAGTTGCTGCTTTCCTACAGTTAATTCGGATACCTTCATTTGCGGGTCCAGATCTAACCCAACCTTTTCAAGTGCTACCATCGACTTTTTATAAATCTCATTCCAATTAATAACGGGCGAGCGCATTAAATCATGTCCTAAAAATAAATTTTCAGCAATTGTCATTTCACCAACCAATGCCAGCTCCTGGTAAATAATTGCCACTCCTGCATCTTGGGACTCTTTAATGTTTTTGAAACTTGCTTCTTTACCTTTGATTAAAATTTTCCCACTATATGTGCCAGCCGGATAAACGCCGCTCAATACTTTCATCAAAGTCGACTTTCCTGCACCATTTTCACCACACAGGGCATGAATCTCACCTTTTCGGACTGAAAAAGTAACATTGTCCAGAGCCTTTACGCTTGGAAACTCTTTTGTTATTCCTTTCATTTCTAAAACATATTCAGTCATGTTTCCACCACCATTCTCGATATCCTCATTTAAAGAAAGGAGGGAATTTCTCCCCTCCTTTTGCTGTTAATTACGGACGGTCACTTTCCGGTACATTTTTAAATACATCATCATAGCTATGGAATTCATCTTCAATAACTGTTGTCATAAGTTCATCTTTACCTACTGAAATCGGGTCCAGCTTAATGAATGGAACATCCATCTGGCCATTGTTTACAGAATCGGTAGCAGAAATTTCCTCACCTTTTGCTAATTGAACCGCTACTTCTGCGCTCTTTTCAGCAATTGCTTTAATTGGCTTGTAAACAGTCATTGTCTGTAAGCCCTCTGCAATACGTTGAACACCCGCCAAGTCAGCATCCTGCCCGGAAATTAATACTTTTCCAGCTAACCCCTGAGCTTCTAACGCCTGAATTGCGCCACCAGCCGTATTATCATTTGAAGCTACGACAACATCAATATCGTTTTTGTTTGCAGTAAGTGCATTTTCCATAATTTTCAATGCTTCATTTGCATCCCAGTCTTTCGCCCACTGATCGCCGACAATCGTAATATCACCTTTATCGACTAATGGCTGAATAATATTCATTTGCCCTTCACGGAACATTTTTGCGTTGTTATCTGTTGGAGATCCACCCATTAAGAAATAATTTCCATCAGGTTTTAAATTTACTAAATACTCCGCTTGCATTTCTCCCACACGTACGTTATCAAATGAAACATATGCACTGATATCTGCCCCATTAATCAATCGGTCATACGCTAATACTGGAACGTCTTCTGCATTTGCCTGCTCTACAACCGTAGATAAGGAATCTGAATTAATCGCAATAATTACTAATGCATCTAAATCCTGAGACAACATATTTTGAATTTGTGATAATTGCTTCGCTTCATCACCATTTGCAGACTGTACAACGACTTCAGCTCCCATTTCTTCCGCTTTAGCTACGAAGAAATCGCGGTCATGCTGCCAACGCTCCAATGTCAAGTCGGATACTGATAAGCCAATTTTCAATTTATCTCCTGTCGAATCACTTGAGCTAGCCTTACCTGTGTTTGAATCCCCCGCATCCTGCCCACAAGCTACCAATACCATTGACATTACTAACAGAATTCCAAAAAGAAAGCCCTTACATTTACGCATGAACTACACCCCTTTTAATATTTGTAATATTCTTAATTTAAAATTAGGATAACATGCCAATATTTGTTTGTCTATTGGATGAACAAAGTTTTTTTGTTATACTTTAATTAAATTTTCATGTTTGTATTGGAGGGATTGTTACTTTGTCTTGGAATCAACAAATAGGGAAAAAATTTAATAAGCAACAAATTTTAAATTATATTTTCTCTAAAAGGATCGTTTCGAGAGGAGAAATCATTGAAGAAATCGGATTAAAAAAAGCAACGGTTGCAAATTTAGTAACTGAACTAATAGAGGATCAACTAATCGTAGAAGACGGGAAAGATTTTTCAACTGGAGGAAGAAGATCTCAATTATTAAGGTTCAATGAAACAGCCGGTTTTGCACTCGGCATAGATATTGGCGTTAACTATTTATACGGAGCAGTCTTTAATTTAAAAGGGGAAATTGTTTTCGACAGTCTCCAACTCGTACCAACTATCCAGCTTGAACCGTATTTAAATAATATTTTGGATTTGATAGGACTACTCCTGGAAAATGTACCCCCTAGCCCATTCTCAATCGTCGGATTAGGCGTTGCTGTTCCAGGTTCTGTGAATAAAGATGGAATCATTATTATCGCGCCCAATTTACGATGGGAAAATTTTGATATCAGCAGCTATTTACGTGATCGATTTGACTTCCCTATCTATATTTCGAATGAAGCGAATGCCGGAGCTTATGCAGAATATATTTTTGAAAATAATAAAGAAACCTCAAACCTATTATATTTAAGTATAGGCATCGGGCTAGGTGTCGGGATTATAATTGATCATAATATTTATCTTGGTGTTAACGGCTATTCAGGTGAAAGCGGACATGCGATTATACATATGAATGGGCGTAAATGCACATGCGGCCGCAACGGATGTTGGGAAGCATACGCCTCAGAATATGCCCTTATTCATGATGCAACTTATATGTTAAAAGAACGCGAACTCTCATTGGAGCAGTTAATAACTTTAGCCGAGGAAGGTCATGAAGATGTTATACAATTATTTACGGAAACCGGTTACTATATCGGCCTTGGTATCACCAATTTAATTCAAACATTTAATCCTGAAAAAATTATTATCGGTAACCGTATTACAAAAGCGCAAAAGTTTATTGAGCAATCTATATTAGATACAATTCAATCGAATACGATGCATTTCCAGCGAGATAACTATTCTGTACAATTTTCAACATTAAAGGACCGTGCAATTGCTCTCGGTGCCGCCTCGTTCATTATTGATCAGTTCATTCAACTTCCGTTTGAATAATCTCCATTTTCTTATTATTGAATATATTAGTATAGTTAAAAAATGTATATTGTGTTATGATAAGCAAGCCTATCACACTCTCGAATAAATCTAAATTATTGGAGAAAAAACTAATGGAAAATCTTAATTTAATGCTTGAAAAACACAGTCATCTGGAAAGCGAACGTCTTTTTTTACGTCCGATTTCAATTGAAGATACTGAAGATATGTACGAATATACAGCGGATGAAGAAACAACGAAATTTCTTTATCATGCACACAAAGATCTAGAACAAACAAAGAAAATGATTGAGAATTATTTTCTGAAAGAACCTGCCGGGAAGTACGCGATCGTATTAAAAGAAAGCAATAAAATGATCGGTGCGATTGAATTCCGTGTCCATGAATGGAATAAAAGCGGCGAACTTGGTTTTACATTGAACCGCAGTTTCTGGGGAAAAGGCTATATATCAGAAGCAAGCAAAGTTGTATTGGATCTAGCCTTCAACATCCTTGGCCTAGAACGAGTATTTGCGGAGTCTCACGTTCAAAATGCTGCTTCCGCTAAAGTAATGGAGCGTTTAGGGATGACCCACGAAGGAACAATGCGAAAAAATCACATGATTAAAGGTACTCTTGTAGATAGTGTTTATTATTCTATTTTAAAAGAGGAGTTCCAGCAGGCTTAATTAATAATCTAGATCAATAAAATAAAGCCCTTCATTCTGATTCAGAGTGAAGGGCTTTTCCTATTCAATCGTTTCTCGCATTATTAATTAGAAAGGATTAGTATTCATTAATGTAGCGTTTTTGATATACATGCGGTTATTCAGCTTCAATTGCGCAATAATGTACTCTGCAATATCTTCCGGGTGCATATATTGATCTCTTTTTTCATCCGGCACTAAGTTCAGTGCATCCGCCAAATCTGTTGCAATTGTACTTGGTGCTAATGCAGTTACGCGAATATTGTTGCGGCGTACTTCCGCTGCTAACGACTCTGTTAAGCCGATGACACCGAATTTAGAAGCGCTGTATGCACTTGATGTTGCTGCACCATTTAAACCGTTTGTAGATGAGATATTGATAACATCACCTGCATTTTTTTCGATTAATTGCGGTACAATTGTGTGCGATACATAAAAAGTACCCATTACATTGATATCGACAATTTTCTTAAATTCTGCAGGGTCCATATCAACGAGCTTATCAAACTTTCCTACGCCCGCATTGTTAACTAAAATATCCGTTAACCCCAACTCTTCTTTTAGATGGGCAGCAGCTTTTTGCACTTGTTCCAAGTTCGAAACATCCGCCACTGCATAGGCAGCTTTAACACCATGGCTTTCGATTTCTTTTGCCACTTGCTGCAATGCATCTTCTGAACGTGCAATGATCCCTACGTTCACACCCTCTTTTGCTAATGCTACCGCTACCGCTTTACCGATTCCGCGTGCAGCACCTGTTACAACTGCTACCTTACCTTGTAATGTTTGACCCAATTTCATCGTCTCCTTTATACGTTATTCCAATATAATTTTAACATAGCAGGCTTCTTTACGTCTTATATTGCGTTCGGATCCTGTATGGATTTACTGCGCTAATTACCACGATTAGATAAACCTAAAATATTTTCAATTCGTCCTCTGTTATAACGTTGCGTTAATATAAATGGCAGATTCGCGAAAAGTGCGTAGAAAATATTAATCCAGCCTGCCCAAACAGGATTCCACAGGAAAAATAGAGGCGCAGGCAAGATAAGCAGCCAATGTGTCATCTCCGCTCTTTTGGTTTCTGCAGCAAAGACGATTAGATCTTCCCGCTTCGTACCATGTAAGTGGCTTTTATTGTAACTTTTCTTTGCAATCGATGACCCATCGATTAAGTGCTTTTTCCATTTCTTCACTAAAAACAGACGATTCCAGATTTCCCCGTGCTGCTCCCACTTTGCAATACGGAAAAATACACTATCCTTTAGAAAAAAGCGTAAAGGAATTTTGAAGCAAAGCACAGATATCGAAAAATGAAGAACGAGCCATGCTGCTATGTTAACAACGAGAAGCCAAACTGCATTAATAACTGTCATACCTCTCTCCTATTACACTTTGATTTTTCTGCCTCTCCACATTACCGAATGCAATACATGCGTACGGTATAATGAGTACAAAAATACTGCTGTAAAAAATAAAACAAAAATCGGATAGATCAAGAAAACCATTAGGTGGAAATTCCCTGCTCTTCTCGCAAGAAAATACAAATGCCCACCATATAATAAATAGACAACAATACTGCTGAAGAGCGCTACAAATGAATCCGTTAAAATGGCGAGTAATGGCGCCAATGCAGCCAGAATCACACCAAAAATCCAAAGCTGAATGAGCAGCATGACAGATTTATGAGTGGATTGCGATGCTGTTGCCAGATTTTTCGTCCAGCCTTCCATCAACTGCTTCGGCCCCTCTTCATACATCCGCATATTAATAATCCCTTTCCCGGCATAATTGGTCACCGGTAAGTCTTTCGCTATAAAAACATCACTTAGCGCAAAGTCATCCATAATTGATTCCTCCGCAGCTTCATGCCCTCCAGTTGTAATATAGCTCTCCTTATCACAAAGAATACATGGTCCAAAAGATCCTGCCGTTGCAAACTTGTCTTTCCAGAAAGTAAATACATTCATTCCTGTCAGCACAATAATATTAAAGATTACCGATAAATTTTCATATCGTTTTACAATACGATGATATGGTTGAATGGATAATATTCCTTTACTGTCTTGTTTGCTAAAGCTGTCTACAATCCGCTCAAGACTGTCCTCAGCGGCAAGCTGTACATCTGCATCCAAAAACAGCAGCAACTCTCCATTTGCAGATTGCGCCCCATATGCACAAGCATTGGATTTACCCGGACTCATCCCGCCTACTTGTTTACTTTTTAAAACCTTTGCTCCGTATGATAATGCAACTTCAGCCGTATGATCCGTGGAACCATCATCAACTACAATTATTTCGAAATGCTTCCAATTTTGCATTTGAAGCGACTTAAGTAATGGCGGCAAGCGAAGCGCTTCATTTCTTGCTGGTATGATAATCGATAATGAAGGCAATGGTTGATTACCCTCTATTGCCGGCGGTTTTCTTGTAGACCAAAACATCAGCACACCACATAATAAGCCGAGTAAGGATAGTATTTGCACAACCAAATACAAAGTTTCCATTCATCATGTTCCTTCCTTTTGTATTTGCCTTCTAGCTCGTACTACTTACTTCTTCCTATCTTGTTCGATCAGTTTCTTCGCCACCTGCTGTCCGCTAAGTGTAACCATTGGCATACCACCACCAGGATTTACAGTTCCTCCGACGAAATATAAATTGTCATAGCGTTCACTTTGCTTCGGGTGTTTAAATCCTTTATTCATTTTCTTATCGGATACAGTCCCGTAAATCGCTCCTCGGTCTGAAGAATACGTTCGTTCAATATCATGAGGTGTCCACATATCTTTTGTGACAATACTTTCTCTAAGATTGTCCAATCCCATGTTTTCCAGCTTGATTAATACCTTCTCCGCAAACTCGGTGTACTGCTGCCTAGTTAAAGGCTTTTCTTGAAGATGTGGAATATGCGGGAGAATTTTAAGATTTTCGTGACCCGGCAATGCTTGTTTTGGATCTGTTTTATTCACATTCACTAAATAAATGACCGGATCATCAGGAAGTTGGTGCTTATCAAAGATCAGATTCATTTGCTTTTTCGTATTTTTAGAGAAAAAGAAATTATGGTGGGCCAGTTGAGGGTAACTGTTTTTAACCCCTAAATGTAAAACAAGACCTGAGCTTGCAGGTTCGAATTTTTCATCTAATTTATCGGTATAACTTTCTTTTTCCTCGGTTAACTGTTTATATGTCGGGATGACTTCCATATTGGAAACAAAATAATCAGCAGTCAGTTTCGTACCATCATCTGTGTAAGCTGCCGTAATCATTCGTTTGTTTTTATCCAACTTTACGATCTTTTTCCCGAGATGGAATGTCACACCGATTTCTTCAGCTAGCTTCACTAAAGCATTTGCCAAATTGTGCATTCCGCCAGGCACATACCAGACCCCCTGGGCGTGCTGCATATAAATCATCATATTAAGGACAGCCGGCGCATGATAGGCCGAAGATCCGACATATTTTACAATATAACTTAGCATATCCCGGAATTGCGGGTTCTTAATTCTTTTATCGATCGCCTCAAACATTGTCGACGATAAATCAAATCTCCTTAATGATTGAAACGCACCGTGAAATTGAAGCACTTCCTTCAGATTATCTAATCCTTGATTAAAATAACCTTCCTCCGTGATCTCATATAGATCCTTAGAATATTCAAGTAATTTCTTGTATTGTTTAATATCTTTTTTCGTCAGCGACGGATTCAAATTTTCCATATCGTACAGATCTTCATGTAAATCAAGTGTATTACCATCAGGGAAAAATGAACGCCACTGATGGCTCAATCGCTGAATCTTCACATAATCACTCATTTTTTTTCCGCTTTGCTGAAATAACGTTTCGAATATGTGAGGCATCGTTAGTATGGATGGTCCTAAATCAAAACCGAAACCATCCTGTTCCAAACGGTTCAGCTTTCCGCCGAGATGTTTGTTCTGTTCATATATATCAACATCGTACCCTTTTTGCTGGAGCGAAATGGCTGCAGATAAACCGCCAAGCCCTCCGCCTATTACAACCACTTTTTTCTTACCGGACATATTGTCTCCCCCTCTAATTGCTTTTTATTTAAACTCTCATCTGTTCTAGCCGTTCCTTAGCCACAAAGTTTCTTTTCGTTAAGCAGTCATACTGATTTTCCCGAACCACATTTAAAATTTCCCGGTAAACAGTTGCTGCCGTCATAAGCGGTGCTTTACTATCGTCATCATAATTCATAAGGTGATTTGAAAATGCATCATATAAAGTTTCGGCCCGTACCGCCAAATGTTCCCAAAGATTGATAAACGATTCATCAATTAACTGTTGATTCAGCTTTTCTTCGCCATAACCGAAGCGTAATCGTTCCATCTCGGGAAGATAAATACGGTTCTTTTCATGAAAATCTTCACCTATATCCCGTAATATATTTGTAATCTGCATCGCAATACCGAGATCAACAGCAGTCTTTTTGAGATATTGGTGATTTTCCGTTGCAATAATCGGTAGAAGCATCAACCCGACAGAGCCGGCCACATAATAGCTGTACTCTTCTAATTGTTGGAGTGTTTTCGGTGAAGAAAAATCAATATCCATCTCTTGTCCAGTCAACTGATCATAAAAAGGCTGAATATCCATTTCAAATGTATTAAATACATGTCGCAGCGCTCTCCATAATGGATGATCTCGTTCTTCATGATGGCTGAAAAGATCGAGCTCATGGCGTAATTGATTGATAGCCGCGCTCTTAACTGCAGCAATTGGATTTTCGTCCACACTATCATCAGCTAATCTGCAAAAAGCATAAATGGCATAGACTGCATATCTCTTTTCGGCAGGAAGGCCTGAAAATGCAAAATAAAAGCTTTTGGAATGCTTTTTAATAATATTTTCACAGTATAGTAAATCCTCGTTCAATTGTTGCTGTATCATATCAATCTCCCCTTTTGTAAAATAGTTTAGTAGTCGAACTGAATCCCTTGATCATCTGACATGAGTTCCTGAGCAGCTATTTTAGCGGAGAGAAGAACGATCGGCACACCTGCACCGGGATGCGTACTGCTTCCTGTAAAGTATAGGTTTTCACAATGAGTTGCTTTACTTTGCGGGCGCATATGATTACTCTGTCTCAATGTCGGCTGCAAACCGAATGTTGCGCCGTTGTAGGCATTGAACCGCTGTTTGAAATCCAATGGTGTTGTGTACGATTCCGAGACAATTTCTTCTTCCAGATTTTCTAATCCTTTTATTTTTTTCATTTCACGAATTAAGTAATCCCGGTAGTATTGAATGGTTTCATCATTCCACTCATACTTCGCTGTTGAAAGTTCGGATACCGGCAGCAATACATAAATGGCTTCCTTTCCTTCCGGTGCCATCGACGGGTCGGCTTTAGACGGAATATGAATGTAAAATGCGCCATCCTGAAGCTTTTCCCCTGAAAAAATATCGTTTATATTTTTCTTCATCTCACTTTTGAATACAAAGTTATGCACGCCTTCTATTTGGTCGTATTTGCGGTTCGTTCCTAAATAAAGAAGGAAGCATGAGCAGGAATACTTCATCGCATCAATTTTTTCATCGGTGTATTTCCCCTTCGCCTTTTTATCTTGAACAAGCTCCTTCATTGCATATGGGAAGTCGGCATTACACATAACGTAATCTGCCTCTTCTTTTCTGCCATTTACATAAATTCCATCGGCACGACCGGACTCGATGGAAATTTTCTCGACGTTGGCATTGTAGTGGATTTTACCACCGAGTTCATAAAACAGTTTTTCCATCGATGTCGCCATTGTGTGCATCCCGCCTTTGATAAACCAAACCCCGTACAGAAATTCAATCATAGGAATAATGGAATACAGTGATGGTCCGTTGTATGGGGAGATACCTATGTACAATGTTTGAAAACTAAGCATATTTTTAATTCGTTCATCTTTTATATATTTACCAATAAAATGATCGGCACTATCGAAGGTTTTTAATTTTAAAGTTTGCTTAATCATAAATGGATTGTAAAAGTCTTTAAATTTGCGGAAAGGCCGTTGGATAAAATAATTCTTTGCGATGATAAAGCGTTTATATATTTCCTGTAAGTAATCCAGAAAACCTTGTGCATCATCAGGGTTTATACTTTCCAGTGTTTTCATCATTTCGGTTAAGTCAGACGAACCTTTATAAGGGCGATCCATCTCGTCTTTAAAATACACTTGAAACATTGGATTGAGTTTTTCCATTGGTATGTAGTCATCAGGGTCCCGGCCGCATAATTCGAAAACCTCCCTGTATAGTTCAGGCATCATCACAATGGTCGGTCCTAAATCAAATTTAAAACCATCCTTTTCAATACGATGCATTTTCCCGCCCGGCATTCCTTCCTTTTCAAACAATTCCACTTCATAACCCGCTTGCTGTAGACGAATTGCACTTGCCATGCCAGCTACACCAGCACCAATAACAATGACTTTTTTTTTCATATTTGCGCTCCCCTATAAATTATTTAAATGATGATATTCGCTCTTTTTCATATGTAGATTTCTTCTCATCGTTCAACGTTGTACAAAATAGATATTTGTATAACCTTTTATTTTCAATTTTTTACTTTTCCTCTAAAACGTTTACCCTTTATGCTTTGCTTTCAATCCTAATATTTAAGTTACTTTTTCAGTTTTATTGTTCAATTTTTAAATTTCTATTCATTTATAATCTCCGTTGAATTTTACTAGGTTTGTATAATGTTTTTAGTGAAAATCCAGCAACACAATAAAAAAGACACTAATTCAAATTGAATTGTGTCTTACAGATTGTTATTTTAATTTTACTTCGACAAATTTCTATATAAGTTTGCTTACATGTAAAAACTATAGGCATTACATAACACTGCTTTTACAGCGTTGCCTATACGCAATGTATTGTTTGGATATGTTCAATATTTACATACGTCCGTTTCTCTTTTGCTGTTATCAGCTCGAGCATCTTGCCGTTAATACTTTTTACTTTCCCGATATGATGTGTTTTCTCCCCCATATTTAACACGATCAGCTTATTCAATAGTACCGCCAGCTGTTGTTGGAAATTCGCTTCAAACTCCTTTTTCGCTTGTTTCCAGCTAAACTCTGTCTCAGTTAAACCATACGGTCGCTCGTTAGACGTATAAGGAATAAGCCATTTTATATGTTTTATGGGAATATAGATTTCTTTATAAATAGGTGAATCGAACACAAGATAATCCTCCATAACCTCAAGAATCGTGCCATATAAGTACTTTTTACCGATAATACATATTTCCTGGTTAATTCCCTTTGCCTCTTTCAGGATACTCTCAAATGTTAAATTCTTTTTATTATCTATCAAAGGAATAATCGGAGAATCGGAAGGCTCTGCAAATTCAGTATCTGGTGTATCCGCTACAATATACTCAATATGGCTCACGGGGATATAAATAAAATTTTCTCCGTTAAATAATACAATAATGTCGCTGCCGCTATCGAAAATAGTCCCTTTAAAAAGCTGATCTCCTATTAAACTGACTGTGACATATTCTTTTTGATCTCCTAGCCATATGTCATACAAATTACTTCCTCCTATCTACTGAACAACCAGCATAATCCATAAATACAAACTAAATAAACTGACAAACAATCCAATTGGAATAACAAGGAATGTAACTTTCAAATATTTCCGCCATGTCATTTTCACACCAAACTTTTTAAGTTCAAACATCCAAATTAATGTGGCGAGTGTACCGATTGGTGTTAACAGCGCTCCTATATCACTCCCGATTACACTGGCGAGATATGCAATCTGTACAATAAGAGGTTCCAGTCCCATATCAACAATTGCCATTGTGCTAAACATGACAGCCGGCAAATTATTTACTAAATTTGAAAGCACAGTAGTCAGCATTCCCATAATGATTGTTGCCTGTAACGCATCCTGGGCTATGAACTCCCTTAATGAAGATACAATGAAGTCATTTAAACCGACATTTTTGAGCCCATAAACAAGGACATACATATTAAAGGCAAATAAAAATATTTGCCATGGTGTATTTCTTATCACATCTTTAATTCCAATGCGTATACGAATCCACCGATAAATAATGAGAATAGCCGCACCGAATAATCCGATAAATTCCAGCGAGATACCAAAAGGAGTGAGGGCAAAAAACGCAATTCGAGTTATTATAATAATGAGGATACATATTTTGAACATCTTCCAGTCGATATCTTCCGGATTGCCTGCCGGATCAAGAGGATGAGTATATAATTGAGTAGAATGGAGGTGTGCACGTTTTAAGGGAAACATTATAGAAACTTTCGGTATATCCTTTTTGAAATATAAAAAAAGCAGCCAGGCGATAACAAAAATACCAATCATCGATGGGATAAACATCATAAGTACATAATCATTTAAAGTGAGTCCGATAATTTTCAGTGCAATTAAGTTCGCAATATTACTAACTGCAATGGGGGCACTGGCAGCTGTAGCAATAAGAGCACCTGAAATTAAGTATGGATACATTTGATGCGGTTTAAATTTGAGTAGTTGGACTATACGAATGATGATTGGTGTAGTAATCAAAATACTGCCATCATTATTAAACAGCATTGTCATTAAAAAGCAGAGCAAATTTGTATAAACATAAAGCCTAATGCCAGATCCTTTAGACCTGTTGACAATGTTGAACGCAATCCACTTGAAAAAGCCGATACTTTCCAAAACAATCGTCATCATAATGGTCGAAAGGATGGTAAGTGAAGGTCCACTGACGATGCCCAGAATATCAAGAATGTCAGTCCACGATACAATACCCAGGATTAACACAATTGCCGCCCCGATAGTTGTTGGAACCGTTTCGTTCACATTCTTAGGTCTCCATAACATAAAGACAATCGTGAATGTAAAGATAATAAGCATCATGATGAGCGAGCTATCCCACATTAATATCCGCCGCCTCATTACTAATAAATTTCGATCTTACTGGTTCATGTGCTACTTCTTTCTCTAGTTCCATTACTGGTTCGATTCCTGGCCCGTTGACTAGTCTTTGTTCAATTGGAGCTGAAATATATAATTTATAAAATAAACCTCCCACTATTGAGAAGTAGAGGATTATAAATAAAATGAGCACCATTTCACCTCCTTCTTTTAGGATTTTGGCACGAATATTAGTTTAATGACTTTTTAAGTGGCTAAATAAGCTATTACTTTCTTCTGTTTCCTGAAGACTTTGAATTCGAACTACTTTTTGCTTCTTGACTTTGAGCTTCCTGACCTTCTTCTTGGCTCTCTTCTTTTACACCGAAGCTGATATTGCGAATATGGAACATTGAAAGCTGGATAACTTCTTCCTTAGAGAAAATCGTTACGTAATCATCTTCAACCTCATTTAAAATCCCCTCAAGTGATTCCGGGCCACCGCGGTTTACCTTTACCCAGCTATGTCTAAAATTCGTAATGACGGACTTGAAATCTTCGCCTTGGTAGTAACCTACATTTTCATTTCCTTCGAATCCTTTGTCTAGACCGCCCTTAGCATGAAGTGTAATACTCTTTACGTGTTGCATTTTGTAGTAAACAACACCATCATCTTTCGTGAATAGCACAAAATAATCCCCTTCTACTGCCAGCAACATTCCAACGCGTGACTCTGGACCACCTCTGTCGATTTTTACAACTTTCCCGACAAGCGAAAGCATTAAGTCTCTGTTCATGATGTTATACTCCTCCTATTTTTAGCTTACTGAAATAATATGAATTCAATTTTTTAATAAAGAGATAAAGCGCCCACGGTTTCAAAACTTTACATTAACGGCATTTAACCCGAGCGTACTAAATTGCCTTTTAGTAAAGAGGTAACTATAGATTTAAACCAAGAAAGGCTTTGTACTACACGGCTGTTTAATAAGCAGGTCTTTTCGGAATTAGCTTTCACAATTGGAAATAAATAAAGGTAGTTATTGCTGTTATTTTCAAATCTTAAATAACAACAATCATCTAACTGTGATTACTCAAATACAATTCACTCCTGTATCCTTTTCATAATTTAATTGCTATATATTTTATGAAAACGATGCGAAGAAGGTTAAAAAGAGGCATTATTTTATAATAAAGAAGGAAAAATTTTATAAGTTGAGGGGTTCTGGAAATATGAATAATTACAAAATAAAAAACCAACCCCACATGGCTTTCGCTTTGTGGAGTTGGTTTTTACTTTTCAAGCACTTGTTGTACTACATTCCCATTTAAAGTTTAATTTTGCATATATCCAGCACAGGAAATTTTACTTAATTTTTATATAGTTATTAGAATTTTCATACAACCAAACTATATTCCCGAAATCATCTATAGTAAATGCCGCTATATGATCATCTTCTCTAAATACTGCTGTATCGTTTTCGTTTTCGTTTTCGGGAAGCGTTAACTCAATCACTCCAGCAATATCTTTTGCTGTTAGGGTTTTTGTTTGCACTGTTTGTATCCCCGACACTGTATATCCTCTATAAGCTGCAAAAATCTCTTCAGAAGTTACCTTTGTTTTATTTACGAGAGTTGCGTAATATAGCGTTTGGTTTATAGTTAAATCAAGGTCATTATCTCTACCTATAACAACACCAAATCCTACACCGACTTCTAGTTTTTTAGAATATTTCCTACCATTTAATATCGACGGATTAACAAGTTCTGCGCCCCAATATTCATTTTTAATCTTACCTGGCCAGTAGTACTTACCGATGACATCTAGATTAAATGCATTTTTGTCTACATAATCATATGCGTCTTCGTTATTTTCAAGCATTGTAACTCTTATCGTGTCACTAGCTGTAGAAGATACAGCAGTTGATGTTGTTATTACTAAAGTCGACTGACTACCTGTCGACGTTCCAGGGGTATAGCTCTTCACTGAAAACTGATCAGTGATATTATCTGAGCTGTTATCTGTTATTTTCATTATTTTTGATAAATCAAAACCTGGTATAATACTAGACTTGTTAAACTTACTTACATCATTTTGTCGCATAATTGACTCATTAAAAGTAATGGTAAATTCCGCTGTATTAGTTTCTAACGGATCTCCTTTACGATAAATAACTGAATTTGTAAGATATGGCTTCACACCATCCGTATAAAAATCCTTAACAATTAGTTTACCATTCGGCTCATCTGTCGATATTGGTGGAGTATCATTATCTACCTCTCTTATCGTAAAATTACCATATACATCTTCTACACCTATTAAAAATGAATATTCCATATGTGGATTTAAGTTTGTAATTTCAACTGTTGGATTACCAGCTTTAAACCCTTCTTTTTTATAAAGACCAGCCTGGTTAGCAAAACTTGTAAAGTATTGTAAACGTGTTTTATTATCAAAGGAAGTATTATTGATATTCTTAATTTCCGAACGGGTTTCTAATAAACCTTTGGTCGTATGATTAAAATAGTCTGCACCTTTAGAATCTGTATTCCATATATAGGTATTGGTATTATTTGGATCTTTTCTATACTTAGGGATTGCTGCCACATGAAGTGTACCATTCTCATCTGAATTAAATGTTATTAAAGCTGTTTCATTTTTATATCTATCTATTCCTGTTATTGGTGACTGAATAATATAATTCGAAGTCAATGGTGGCTTTGTATCAGTAATCAATGTTTTTTGATCCCAAACGGATATCTTTCCTGAACGATCCTTTAGCAAAATATAAATAGAGTAATCTTTAAATTCACTGATTCCACTTGGTCTAGAAATAGGCGGCAATGTAATTTTCCCTAATTCTGCCGGTCCGGTACCTTTAGCTAAATAATCATTTAAACTATCCGTTTGAAATTTTCCAGTTACTGTTTCAGAATCAAATTCATCAACAAAATCTCGTGGTGTAATAGTATCTTTATCATCAAAATATCCATTCTCCAATATCATATAGTAATAAGTACCAGCTTTATTGGTCGTTACGTCAATTAAAAATTTGTTGTCTGTTGGTGAAGATTCAACTTTATCAATCTTTAATTTTGGCGCTAATGCATCGGTATGGTTATATACCGCATAGTTACGTGGTGGATTTCCTCCAGGAGCTGTTAGCGCGCTTTCAAATTCATTTTCCGCCAAGTCTTTTACTCCTGGTAATACCGTTGCACGAATTGTATCTCCATTTACCAATGCTGTAACAGAAGGAATCTTAATACGAATACGTTTATCAGAATAAATTACTTCACTAGGTTTAATTTCTTTTTGACCTGTAATATTGACAATGCCGGTTCCTGATAATACATAGTTATTAACATTTTCAGCGCTTGCTTTATCTAACTCTTCACTGACTGAAATGTAAAAGTAACCTTCATTTGAATTAGATGAACTTACAGGCGTTAATTCAGTATTAATAACATACGGATAAGTCGTATCCGGTGCTTCTGTCTTCAACGTAATCTTCGGAGCAGGGTTGCGCATTTTATTTCCTGATTTATCGACCATCACCGCATATATTTCATACTCTGTATTTGGCTTAATATCACCGATTGCAGGAGTTGCACCATATTTCGTTTCAGTAATGACAACATCATCAGGTTTTGTAATTGTCCCTTTTCCCGTATAGCGTTTCATAATTTCATCGACAGTCGGATCCGGCATCGTAACGGGTGATTTTTCGCGAATATAGTAATAGTATTCGCCCGGCTCGGTAATTCCCTTAATAACAAATTGTACACGCTTACCGCCATACATCGTTTCGCCTTTATCGAGGCGGAATGTCGGTGGTCGGTTATCGATTGTCGAGAATTCCTGCTCTTCCTTCTCCGATACATTATCCGCATCATCAATGACGATTGCATAAATGACATAGTCCGTCATTGTCTCCAGACCGGATACAGTAAATTTCACAGGCTCGTCCATTACGAGTGGACCATTGCCGTTATATTTTGTACCGCCTGTTTTAATCTCGCTTATTGTCGGCGCTTTTTCATTCGCCTTTTTAATGACATAGTAGTACGTACCATCTTCATCTGCTGTTAATGTCACATCGGCTGTCGATCCGCCTGCTTCCACATCCAGCTGTGTAATGGTTGGAGACGTAACATCGGTAACAATCGTATTTTCAACCGGATCACGGTCAACTGCTTTTCCGTCTTCGTCCTCCACATAACCAATGTTCGGATCATCGATTTTATAATCGTCAAACACATCATTTACTGTTTTGTTGTTTGGGATAATCGCTTTAGAAATATAGGCATGTGTACCAAGATTCGTAAAGCCGTTGCTTGATGTAATGTAATAATAATCATACGTGCTGTCTGTATTCAGATACACATTTTTCAATGTATTTTTGTAGACATATTGAATATCATGTACGCCATAAATAGAGACATTATAGTCCGTATCAATATACATTGCTTTCGGGCTTGCATACAGCTCTATATTTGCTACATTTCCCTGAACTGTCAGGCGGTCGATATCATAGTTGGCTTTTAAAAACGTACGGTCAGCCGTTACATACAATTGACGAATATCCGCATTTTCAAAATCCACATACTTCTTAATGTTCGCCATCCGTTCAGTATACTTTTGCAGGTGCTCAGGTTTTGTCGGATCCGGCTTATCCTGTAGCGTTTCCTTATCCACAGGGTTTAGGAAATCTTCATTTTTCGGATCTGTAGGTGTTCCCCAGTCGATAAACGATGCGAAGTTTCCTATACTTGCAATGCGTACATTCTCCAATGCGCCAAGAGAACGTCGAGGTGCTTCTGCAACTTCTACACGTCCTGTAAAATTAATATTTTTAAAGCGAACATAGCTTCCATGAACGACAAGTTCTCCTGCAAACGAAGAATAGCCCCCATCAAGCGCCAATAAACGCGAAGAATTTCCGCTCGCATTGATTGTCAGCTTCGAAATATTTTGTAGGGTCTTCCCTGAATAGCTTCCTTCGATATAGGCACCTTTTAATACATTTTGATTTCCCGCATTAATAATACTGCGTAAATGGGATGCCACAGTGTACGCGACACCGTTTATGTATATTTGATTTCCTACAATATCCCCGACTACGTAGACAGGGTTGCCACGGTCTGCTTTTTCTGCACGCCAAATAAAAGTCGCCATCTGTCCGCGTGTTACGGTATTAAATGGATCAAATGAAACAGGAGTTTTTCCTTTTGTTATATTCAAATCGTAAAGTGTCTGTATAAAATATGCATTGGCATTTTTATTCGAAACATCCTTAAAACCGTGGTTAAGTTTTGTGGAAACGCCAAACTTGAAGCCAAGCGTTAATATTTTCGCCATTTGTCCGCGTGTAATCGGCTCTTTTGGCTTAAAAGTTTTATCTGAATAGCCACTAATGACACCCGCTTCTGCCAATGCAGCGATGTAACGATAGTTTGGATTATTCACCGTCACATCTTTAAAGCCGGGATTTTTTGGATTTGTTATATTAACATCAATCGTCAGTGCCAGCATTTTTGCGGCATCTTCACGAGTAATTGCTGCGTTTGGTTTAAATGTACCGTTTGAATAGCCTGTTGCAATTTTACGGTTGGCTAAATCGATAATCGGCTCATAATAATCCGCATTTGGGTTTAAATCACTGAATGAATAGGCATTTGCCTGGTGAGGTATTGCGACTAGCACACCACTTGTCGCCAAAACTGTTGCGACCGCTGCCTTTGAAAGTTTTTGTGCTTTTTTCGAGTCCATGTTAGAAAATCCCTCCTTTTTGAAATGTCGTCACATGTTCAATCTAGTAAAAACTTCTATTATTTATATCGGCTAACAGTGCGCAAAACTGTATGAAATTTATGTAGTTTTTCATTTTAATTCTGGATTTCTAAATTTGGACAAAAAAAGGAACGATCCTGCTCCGACATATTGTCATAAAGCAAAACCGTTCTATAAATAAATAGCCAACCATCCATATTTTACCCTAGCTAAAAACTATCTAATCTTTAATAGGGTTTCTATACTTAGTTAATATTCACTAAAATACCATTTTATTCATAACTATAGATACTTTTTTTAAAAAACAGTAAATAATCTATCTCTATTTGTTTTTCCTATATTTCTGCACATTTTGCTTATTTTCGCACTATAATTTTCAGAGTATTTAAAATATAATAGAGTATAGAGAATTAGATAATAAGGGGACTCTTTTTCTTATATTTATATTTTTTTGAAGGTGGTAGCATATATTGCTCTTTCGGAGCTTTCGTTTGTATTAGTTCTACATTCTACTTTCAAAAGCAACTGTTCAACACATAAGGGGGATGGGTATGACGATTTTAAATGGGTTAAAGATTTTGGATTTTTCTTCTCTATTGCCTGGACCGCTTGCGTCAATGATGTTTGCGGATCTCGGAGCAGATGTGATTCATGTGGAGTCAGAACGCCGTGTTGATTTAATGCGGATTATGCCTCCCTATGATGAGGACAAGGAATCCTACTTCCATCAGCATTTAAACCGTTCAAAAAAATCTTTGCAGCTCAATTTAAAGTCTGCGGAGAGCATCGAAATTATTAAAAAGCTTATCCAAGATTACGACATTATCATTGAAGGATTCCGTCCGGGTGTAATGAAGCGCCTCGGAATCGACTATGAAACATTGCGTGAATATAACCCGCGCCTAATTTACTGCGCAATTACCGGCTATGGACAAACCGGACCATATGCAACACGACCAGGTCATGATAATAACTACTTATCGATTGGCGGGGTGTTGAATCATTCCCGTTTGAAAGATAAAAAACCTGTTGCAATGGGAATTCAAATTGCGGATATTGCCGGCGGGACAATGCATGCCGCTATCGGAATTTTAGCGGCTGCTCTACACCGTGAAAAAACTGGCGAAGGGAAATTTATCGATGTCTCGATGACCGATGCGATGTTTTCGATGAATGCTTTATATGGCACGCAATATCTAGGAAGCGGTCGACCACCACAGCCGGAAGAGGAAATTTTAAATGGTGGAACATTTTATGATTACTATCGTACGAAAGACGGTCGTTACTTTTCTGTCGGCAGCCTGGAGCCTCAGTTCCGCAAACTGCTATGTGAAGCGCTTGGCATTCCCGAACTAATCGACAGCACATTCAATGACTCCTACTATACACAGCAACGATTTAAAGAAGCAGTTACCGATGCATTTTGTTCGAAGACATTCGATCAATGGCTTGAAATTTTCAATGAAGATTTCCATGGATGTGTGGAACCGGTTCTTACATTTGACGAAGCTTGTGAACACCCGCAAATTAAAGCGCGGAATATGCTTGTAGATGTTCAGAAACCGGATGGATCCTCACAACGCCAAATTGGAACAGCCTTGAAAATAAGCGGTGTTGAACCGACTTACAAACATGTAGGTGCAAAAATAGGTGAACATACCGAGGAAATTTTAACCGCTTACGGCTATAGTAAAGAGCAAATCGAGCAACTGACAAAAGCCGGTGTATTACAGTAAAATAAAGAGGTGAGGCAATGGATGCCTCACCTCTTTATTGTTAACATATCACTACGCGGCGCTCAATAAACTGGCGCAAATACTGGAAATGATGCGGGATGAGCAAATATTTTTTATAGACCGCTAACAGTTTCTCCACTAGCACATCTTCTTCAGCCCAAAACAGTATTTTCAACAAATTGCAAATATGCTGTGATGTCATTTCAGCTATACGATAATAATCGCTGTTTTTATTCAAATAATGTTGCTGCCAGATAATGATCGATTCGCGAATGTTTTGTGGCGAACCATCAACAAATAGAGCAATATCACGTTGAACAGTTGCCTCAATCATATGCAGAATCGTTTCCGTTTCTTCTGCATGAAGGAGCTGGAATATGGCTGCACATGATGCAAGCTCATAATTTTTCAGCAGCTCTATCCCAAGCTCAAACTGTTCTTCTTTTACAACACTATTAATCAGTTCATAAAAGACATGCTCCAAGTAGTTTTTCCGGTAATCTTTCACAAGTGTATCAGGCTGCGGGTTCATGCTGCTCAACACATCCGCATATTCAACAACAAGTTCAATCGCATGATTGTTTATCCGTTCTTCCTCAATTAAATACATTCCTTGCAGTAAAATACTCCGGTAATCCCTTTTATAAACCGCTTCTTGAAACAACATATAGCCAAGCAGTGTTTGCTCTTTCGTATTTAATGCAAACGTTCCGGTTGACCAGTTTTCCAGTAATGCCTGAATACATTTTCGGAGCTTCAGCATATGGCGTCGCCCGCTCGTAAAATGCGTGCGGACATTTAACAGATGCAATTGCTTTACTTCATCCGATTTCGGATTTTCATCATCTATCTTCTGTACGAGCTTATGAATAATTGTTGCAATGCGATTTGCTGTCAGCTGACCGGCAAGCAATGCTTTAAAATGCCGCATTAATTCAACTGGTCTCGTCATATTCATTAAAGGTACTTGTAAAAACAGTGAATAAATCTTTTTCGCACCGATTATTTGCCAAAACTTTTCATCTGCACAATAAATCGGTTGAACAAAAAAATGATTGTTCACTTCATATACATAAATTTTCTTTAATTCTGTTTCTATATGAGTTACAGGGACCGGCTTTGAAAAAATATATTCAATTAGCTGATCAAATGCCACTTCACCATGGTTATGTAAAAATGAAAATAGCACTTTTCTGTTTTCGGACTCGGCAAAAAACTGTTCCATTTTTTCATTCAAAGAATTCGTCTCTTGCACTGAATCACTATTAAATAAGTCTAATCTGCCCCAATAGGTTTTAATTAACTGAAAGCAAAACTTCTCTGCACGCTCCTGTTCCAGCAAAAAATCACTGCTCTGTATAGGTGCGCCCCAAATCGCAGTCTGTTTTACAAATTGAAATTTATCTTCCAAAGCCTGCTCTAGCTTTTTCCCTGTTTGTCCGTTCGTCTGTTGAAAGAGCTGCTCATCAAATGAAAGCAACAACAAAGATCCCTCCATATTTTCCACCTTATTTCTATACAAAAATATACCAAAAAATAAATGTGGATGTAACATATTTAATTTATTTACTTTCCTTCAGTTTGATTCCACAAAAAAAGCATATCGTTTCATTTGCAGCATTTCGTATGATAGATTGCTTAAAACATACGTACTAACAATTGAAATCGATATGCATCATGGCTATTCGTTATGCAAAATAGAGGTCACGATAATTTTTGATGGTTTGGCTTGCACGGGTTTGCTTTTAGTTGCATGATCATAAAAAACAAAAAGCATCTTTCCGTCCATATCTTTCTGATCTACACGCTTTCCCGCCAAATCCACTATTTCTGTTTTTTCACTAATATGGAGTTTAAGTTTCAACTGATCACAGTAAAACACCCGGTCAAATGCACCGACACATACTTCACCTTCTTTATCATACTGGTCAAAAATAATGAGTAATGGTGTTGTATGAGGCGGAGAAATCATCGGCAACGGATTTCTGGAATCAATAAAGGCAATGATTTTCGCCTTGACCGGAATGGCAGATGCCCCAATCTGGTGCCCGTCCTTTGTCATTAAAGGCGTTTTTGATGTAATTTGGAATATGACTTTCTTATTGCCGTCTTTTTCACTAATTGCTTCAATAATACCAATACCGGACTGAACGCTAATCGAGATGACAAGAGCTTCTATCTTCTTGATCAATGGCTGCATTGCTTCATCCCCTCTACTTTTCTAGTAATTTCCTATTTCCCGAAAAATAAAGAACAAAAACTTATCTAATTAATTATAGCCGTAGTGCAACTAATAATGGAACCGTGGCATTCAGGCATATTGGTGCTTAATTGTTTTAAACAGTCTTGCTTTTTTCAAAAGTGATTTTGGCATTTGAACGGTAGCCGTCACAACACCCGGATGTCTGCCAATTTCAATACCACCTGTAATTGTTGCACGGTTTCTTACTTCTTCCACTGTCAGTTCAAATAACTTTGCCGCACGCTCCAGTGCATTTTCTGTAGCCGCATTTAAGTTAACCCCTGTTCCTACAATTGACAACGGGAAGCTCTCTTCTACCTGCTTTACACCAAACTCTTCAGCCAGCTCTCGTGCTATGCGTCTTTCTTCTTTCGTAAATGGTTTTGCGGTATAAGGTAAATCTTCAACATTCGGCAGCAAGATAGGACCATCCAAGTTTACTTTTTTCAGTACACTTACCTGCAGCTGTACAATACCCGATACATCAGTCGTATGTCCTGCAATTTCACCATCGCCCTGCATTGCATGCATATCCCCTACATATACACCGCCACCAGGAACCTTTACAGGACAAATGACAACAGCCCCTTCACGCACGCGGTTAATATCCATATGCCCATCTGTACGGTGGATATTCAGCTCATCTTCAGTCATTGTAAATTCATGCGGTGCCCCGATTAAAAACGTTCCGAAGTCACCAGCATTATGAGAATCCGGCATTGCTTTTGACGGTGTTGTCCCAAGCTGACCAACAAACGGACGCATTCTTGCAAGTACCCCGATCAGGTCACTCGGCGCAAATGAAGTAATCGGATTTTGAACTGAATTTTCCGGAGTTCGCATAAAATTTTTGCTGTCTTGGGCAATCCGGCGCGCAGCTTCTTTTCCGACCGTCAATCCGACATTCCCTTTCGAATTGAATGCCATTGTATAGCCGTTGGAAATTTTAAAAGGGGTTGTATCCGTTCCGCAAGTCATACATTTTACAGACTCCTGACCGATTCCTTGTACAATTGTCGGCGGATGGAGTTTCCCGCAGCCCGGGCATTTCACCTTAACGAAAGGATCTCCGATAAATCGCTCATTTTGCGCTTCGTCTGTTCCCGAAGAAGTCGCAATCGATGTAACTTGAATCGACTTAATTTGGATGACGATCGCGTCTCCGACTTCCGCTCCTTCTACATATACGGGCTTCGTTACTTCGTGTCCTCCGCGTATCGCCGGTGTAATCATTGGGCCCCAACAACCAGGAGCTGTATTGGCAATGATTGTACCCCCATCTTTTAAAGGCCCTAACATAGGTGCATTCGGATTTAAAACACCATCTGTAAATTCATTGACGAATAGTGTTTCAGCAGCCTGAATGACCGGTTTACCCTGGTAGACCGACTCTCCTGTTACGTGTCCATTCACTGATGTTAGTTCATTTACCATCGGAATCCCTCTTTCTCTTCAATTTTAAGTAAATTCAGAAAATTTGAAAGCTATCTTCATTATACAATTTTTCACACTATACGTTGAATTTGACTCCTTATAAAAGCAAAACTTTTATCTATCTTATATAATGTGAGCAACTAGTAGATTATGCAGAAGGAAATCGTGAAGGAGGAATCTTTTATGGATCAAAAGAAAACGGAAATCCTTTGGCGTGAAGAAAAGTACAATGTAATGTTTTATAGCCAAAATCACTACAATGCAATTCGTCAGGCGATGAAAAATAAGGCTTCTTATGAAGAAATTTCAGCGCTGATCGAACAGGCATTAAGCTTATCTCCAACAGCAGGCAGCATGCGCAATGCTTGCCAACATATGTGGGGGTATTTCAAGAAAGTTGCAACCGAGGAAGAGAAAAAACAGTATGAACAATTGATCCAAACAACAGATTTCAATGAGCTATTAGCCTTTATAAGAAGATTGGCAGAGAAATACGAGGTGACGTATTTACTGGAAAGCCGGGTATTGAATCGTTGAAAAAGAAAGCGAGCTCTAGGAGGGAAAATCCCCTTAAAACTTGTTTAAGGGGATTAACATTTAACTTTTAATATTTATAAGACTGGCCGCCATCGATTGGGATAACGGCTGCGTTGATGAAGTCCGCTTCGTTCGATAGCAGGAATGCCACTAGATAACCGACTTCTTCCGGCTTACCGAAACGTCTCATCGGATTCGGCTTAACAAACTCCTTGCCGACTTCCTCCCAGTTATCCCCACCTATTTGGCGCAGTGAGCCTTCTACCATTGGCGTCATAATCGCACCCGGTGCTATTGCTTTAATCGAAATTCCATATTGCCCGTATTCAATCGCCGAGTTACGTGTTAACCCGACAACGCCATGTTTACTAGCCGCATAGCCTGACTGATTTCCGACGCCACGGATCCCGCCGACAGATGCTGTGTTGACAATCGAGCCGTATCCTTGCTCCTTCATCACTTTCAGCACATATTTCATACCATAGAATACACCGTTCAAATTGACGGAGATAACTTTATGGAATTCATCAATACCGTAATCTCCAGTTAAGTTTTGCTTCCCTTCAATTCCCGCATTGTTAAAGAAACCATCAATTTTGCCGAATTTTTCAACCGTTTGATTCACAAAATTTTCAACTTCACTTTCCGTAGCTACGTTTGCTGTTACTGACAATGTTTCAGCATTAGGAGCGACTTCCAGCACTTTTTTCTTCGTTTCATCCAGGCCTGCCTGATTCAAATCTACGAGTACAAGCTTTGCGCCTTCCTTTGCAAGCTGTAATGTGGCAGCTTGTCCTAATCCCGATCCTGCACCAGTAACAATTATAACTTTTCCTTCAAAACGATTCATGAGTTGTCCTCCTTTGTAATGAAAAGCTCACCATCAGCATACAGTATTTTCTGTTTGATTAACATTTATAGCTCCTAAAAAATTTATTATTTTGAAAATTTATAAACTATTCTAAAATAACAATTGTTATATAGATTCTACTATTACAAAAAGGCATGGTCCCGAGATGAATTCGGACCCATGCCTATAAATTTCTTTATCCTTATCAGAAAAGCTCAAACAGTAATGCTGTACGTCTATTGAATTCATCCAAATTGATAGCAGCATCTATCGCTTCACGAAATTTCCGCTCTTGTTCTGCGTATTTCGCCGCAAAATGTTTTGCATCGGTCATCGTTGCTTTGTATTTTTCTGTGATTGCTTCTATATTCTTTAGCTCTACTTCTGTCGGATGACAATGCTGGGCAATATCGAAAATCTCGTCACCAGGACGATTTTCATCCGGAAAATATACATGCGGTTCCGTGCTGTCAAAAATACAGAATTTCAGTTCCGGGATAATGACCATATCGATCGAATTGGAATCCAGTCCGCACCAAACGAGTTGTACATCAAACCCCCTACTTATCGCTTCGTTCGCCAATTTCTTCATCATCGAAGACTTCCCTGTTCCCGGGTATCCTTTAATAAACAATCTCTTTTCAAGATTTTGTGTAATACTCTGTACAGTGTCCCGAGCTCCTGTTGGCGTTAATGTTCCAAGCAGACGGTGTGTAAGCTGTCCGGATTGCTCCCGATTTGTTTCACCGAATAGATTGTGCGACAACTCAGCAAACTGCTGGTTCAATCCGCTCCATTCCATCTGTTTTCTCGTTTCCACTTCCCAGTCATCATGAATATGAATAGCATTTGAAAGCTTCGCAAAACACTGGTCATAATAAGCTTGTTTCGATTCATTCACTGAAGGAAGATTTCCATTCAATGAAATATGTTGTTCATCCACACAGTCATAAAGGGAAATGACATGATCCCGTAACCCTGGTAGTACCGGTTCTATTGACGGGTTTGTCGCTTGAACAATTAAAATGTGATGAGGGGCTTGAATATAAACAGCTTCGACCGTATTTTCAAATAATGGATCATGAAAAAGCTCAATATGTGCACCTTTTTCAAAGTAATGTGCCCCGATTTTCTGCAGTAACTCCGAAACTTTGAACCCATGCGCACCTTTTAATAAATACACAGCTTTCGCTTCATTCATTAACTCTTTATAAATGTTTTTAATCCCTTGCCCTGTCATTGCCTGGCCGAAGAAATGTTTAATTGTCGTGCTAATAATGTCATCCTTCCATAACCTTGTTAACTTTATTTTTATGTTAACCGGTTAAAAAAGTTGCCATATGCGTTTTTTGTTCATTACATTTTCTAGCTATGCCTTGGAAGATCCGAAAAACAGTTTACGGACTTGGATAATAACTAACGGCACTAACGATAATCCGTAAATCATTAAATATTGGCTATTCGTCAAATTGGCTACCTCGAATAATCCATTGATCAGTACAAAATTCAGTATTGTAAACCCGAGTAAAAAGGCAATCCAAACCGCCAAATTTGAGAAAATCCCTATTTTTAAAATAGATTCTTCCGAACGGCAATTGAATCCATGCAGCAATCTTGATAAACATAATGTCGCAAACGCCATTGTCGTGGCAACTGCTGTATCACCCGTCGATAAGCCTACCTGGAAGGCAATAACTGTGACTGCCGCAATGATTAGCCCTTCAAATCCTACCTGGGTTACGAATTTTTTATTTAACAGTGACTCATTCATATGCCGCGGTTTTTCCTTCATCAGTTTCTTGTTATGCGGTTCCAAACCAATTGCAATCGCTGGCAGGCTATCTGTCAATAAGTTGATAAACAGCAAATGGATCGGCAAAAACGGAGCCGGTAATGCAAAAAGGGTCGCATATAAAACAACGAAAATGGCCCCTGCATTTCCGGATAACAGGAATTTAATCGCGTTTTTAATATTGGCGTAAATGCTTCGCCCATTCGAAATCGATTTGACAATCGTTAAAAAATTATCGTCTGTTAAAATCATCGCTGACGCATCTTTGGCTACTTCCGTTCCTGTTTTCCCCATTGCTACACCAATTTCAGCCTGCTTTAATGCTGGAGCGTCATTTACCCCGTCTCCTGTCATCGCGACAACATGTCCTTTTTCTTGCCATGCCTTTACAATCCGGATTTTGTGTTCCGGTGATACACGGGCATAGACAGATAAATTTTCCACCTTATTTTTCAGTTCGCGGTCCGAGAGCTTTTCAATTTCCTTGCCTTCAATTGCTTCATCAGGGTTTTTTAAGATGCCCAGCTGTTTTGCGATTGCGATTGCCGTAATTTTATGGTCCCCTGTAATCATGACAGGTTTAATCCCCGCTTCAATACAGTCTGCAACTGCCTGTGCCGATTCATCGCGCGGAGGATCCATCATTGCAATCAAACCGATAAATGTTAGGCCCTGCTCGTCCTTTTCACTTATATTAGAAGAAAATACTTCTTTATACGTAACGGCAATTACCCGTAATCCGGCATTCGAAAATGCAGTATTCGCTTGATTAATCTGTTCTATCTGCTTGCTTGTTATAATCGAACTGCTGCTTGACTCAATACGGCTGATACGAGGAATAAGCTCGTCCACTGCTCCCTTTGTGATCATGACATTGCGGTTGCCCATTCTGTGAACGGTACTCATTAATTTTCTAGTGGAATCGAAAGGAATTTCTCCAACACGCGGATGAAGCCCACGTATCAATTGCTCGCTCAGTTCATACTCATGTCCTAATTTAACGAGTGCAAGTTCTGTCGGATCCCCGATCGTTTTATCCCTTAACATCATGGAATCGTTACACAGGATTGCGAAATCGATCAGCTTCTTATGATTCGGATTGCTTAGCTCGAGCTCGTTAGAAGAGAAAAACTGCTCCCCTGTATAAACTTCCTGAACAGTCATATTGTTTTGTGTCAGCGTTCCGGTTTTATCAGTACAAATAATCGATACACTTCCCAAACTTTCTACTGCAGGCAACTTACGGATAATTGCATTTTCCTTTGCCATATTTTGAGTTCCTACTGCCAGAACAATCGTTACAATTGAACTTAATGCTTCAGGAATTGCCGCCACAGCCAAAGAAACTGCAAACATAAAGGAGTCAATCAGCTCACGCCCCCGAATAATATCCAAAGCGAAAATTACGATACAAATCAGGATAATTCCGATGGCAAGACGCTTTCCGAATTTATCAAGGTTGACTTGCAAAGGGGTTTTTTTCTCTTTCGCATTATCGATCAGCTTTGCAATTTTTCCGATTTCCGTATTCATCCCGATTGAAGTAACTGCCACTGCCCCACGACCATTTGTCACAAAGCTTCCGGAGTACACCATGTTTTTTCTGTCTCCTAGTGCAAGCTCTGTTTCAATAATCGGATTGGCTACTTTATCGACCGCCAAAGATTCGCCTGTTAATGAACTTTCATTTATCTGCAAACTATGACTTTCCACTACTCGTCCATCCGCACTAATAGAATCGCCTGCTTCCAAAATGAGCAAGTCCCCGACTATTACATTTCTAGATGGTATTTCAATAATTTCTCCGTTACGTTTAACTTTTGAAACAGGGGCCGCCAGTTCCTTTAAACTGTTCAATGATTTTTCGGCCCGGACATGTTGAACCGTTCCGAGAAGGGCGTTCAATATAATGACAATTAAAATGACTACGGAACTGTCCGTATCTCCAAGGAAGATTGAAACAATAGCCGCAATAATTAAAATCAGCACCAAAAAATCCTGGAACTGCTCGAAGAAAACTTGAAAGATATTTTTCTGCTTACCTTCTTTTAATTCGTTATAGCCATACTTTTTCAAACGGCCCCGGACTTCGTAATCAGATAATCCATACTGCGTCACATCTAACTTTTTCATTACCTCTTGTACAGATGCTTGGTAAAATTCTGTCACCTTCATTTAAAACCTCCTTTAAGTCATTTGATTGGTGCAAATAACTATTTTGAGCAATCCCATTTAAAATAGAAGAACTCTCCCAAAACACTGTATGATAGTTTTAATATGAAAATGAAAACTTCCCAATAAAAATCTGTGGAAACTTAGTTTTGTATAAAAAAGTGTGGAACAAAACGAAAAGCAGCAATTTTCCATTTAAGAAAATTGCTGCTTTTCTGCATTCGGGAGTATTGATTTTCATTTCAGGACGCTTTACTTCCAAACTTTTAAAAAGCTATTTAAATGAGTCCCTTCTAGCTTTGGCTGCTTTTCTTTCTCTAATTTGTTCTTCCATTTGGGCAATGGCTGTTCTGCGACGTGCATTTTTCTCTTCAATATTTTCCAGTTCTTCAGGAAGCGCAAATTCTTTACTAATTTCAGCTTCATGTATATTTTCTTTTGTATTGTTAATCATTTTCCCTAAACTTATCGCATTTTCCGATCCTTTATTAAAAACTTCATGTCTGTCGTTTTTCATCATGATTCCTCCTTTTCGATGATAAATTTAGTTTGTTTTGCATCCCTTTATTTATTCCAAAATAATTTTTCTTTATTTCGTCACAGATGTCATATTTTTGTTATACAACTACAACAAAAAAATTTAAAAAGCATCAAAAATACCTCCGAACCCTTGTTACGAAAGGTTTTGTCGTAAATTTTGCTATTTTACATGTTATTTACATATTCATTAAAATGACGTATTACTAATAATTATGCGCTATAGTATGGATAAGTTCAAAACAAGTAGTGAGCCTTCATCATGATTCCACCTTTGCAGAAAGACATAGCTGCTAGCATGAATGAACGCAGAACTATACATAATTAATTTGAACATATTTGACTAACACCTCTTTGCCGATTACGTCACAGCGTAATTGTATCCAAACGTTGGATATCCACCTGAGGTTTTAACTTCATTTAGCGAGTGTTTATAACACACACTTTAAACACATATAAACACTTCCTCCAGCCATCTTGCAACCTTTCATAAAGGTGGGAAGATGCTACTAAAAGAAGTTAGACACCAAAAAGCTCCAGCTATTTCCCAATAGTAGCTGGAGCTTTTGACGTTTTATTCTTTTTTCCCATATCGTTTTGGCGCCTGCATTATCGCATCCCATACGCCGCTAAATGGCGGTGCATACGCTAAATCCAAGTCCAGCAATTCCTCGAAGGTCATTTCATTGTATAGCGCTGTCGCAAATACATCAATCCGTTTATCAACACCATGTTTTCCTACTATTTGAAGACCAACAAGCTTACGGCTCTGCTGTTCGACAAGCATTCGAAGCTTCATCGGCCGGACATTCGGATAGTAGCTTGCAATATCATTTACTTCCATTTCATACACTTCTACAAGTGCATTTAAACGATCTGCCGCTTCGTTATTTAATCCTGTCATGCCGATATGCAGATCGAAAAACTTCAGAATGGATGTCCCGACAATGCCCTTGAACTTCTGATTAAAGCCGGCAATATTCAATCCGGCTACTCGCCCTTGTTTATTTGCAGTCGTACCAAGCGGTAAATAATCATTCTTTTGGTTTACACGGTTAAAATGAGATGCACAGTCTCCTGCTGCATATACATTAGCAATCGAAGTCTCCATTTTTTCATTGACGATAAGGGCTCCATTTTCCAGCTTGGCAAATCCTTGTGCAAACTGTGTATTTGGGCGTACTCCTGTCGCGACGATGACGAGGTCTGTTTTATGTACCCCACTGCTCGTCCGAACTGCCTCTACAAATTCAGTTCCTTCGTAGCCTATCGTATCTTCGTTCAGTAAAACTTCCACACCATTTTTGACTGCTTCTTCATATATAATATCAGTCAACTGCGAATCCAAAATCGACATTAATGTGCTTCCTCGTTGAATAAGACGTACATCCAGACCACGCTCCCGGACTGTTTCAACAACCTCCAGACCAATATAGCCTCCGCCGATGACCGTAACATGCTTCACGTTTGGCAACTGTTCCATCAGTTCATTCATTTGCGGAATTGTTTTTACTGTATGAATCCCTTTTAAATGATTATTTTCGATTTTCGGCATTGTTGGCGATGCTCCTGTTGCGATGAGCAATTTATCATATATAAATTCAAAAGGTTCGTTGCTGTTTACATCAATACCGCTCACTTTTTGCAGTTTTGTATCAACTGCCGTCACCTCATGGAAAATTCGTGCGTCAATTCCGTATTTCGAGCGGAATTCCTCAACATCCCTTGCAATCAATTCTTCTGTATTAGTGACTTTTCCGTTAATTACGTATGGCAATCCGCATTGGCCGTAAGAATAAACCTCTCCTTTTTCCAAAACGACAATGTGCGCAGCTTTATTATTTCGCACAATTTCCATCGCTGCACTCATTCCTGCCGCGTCGCCGCCTATAATTACAACTTTCATATTTGATCCACTCCTCAATACACTTTTCTCTCTCTTATAAAATGCTACCAAAAATTATTTCTATTAATAGCTTATCATTTCTTATTGTTTCGTAATCCTATGTATTCCCAAAATATGTTACACTAACTATCAGAAAAATCCTACATTTCATCTTAAAGGAGCCATTTAAATGACTAAAAAAACGACGATCGGCATTATCGGTACTGGTGTTGTCGGTGAACGTATTATTAACCAGGCACTGCAAAATGAACATTATGAAATTGCGGCAATTTTTGATACGAATGAAGCACGTACAGCACAACTGGCCGCCAAATATAATGTACCCACTACGAATGATTTACAAGCGCTATTGAATTTAAAACCGGACTGGGTGTATATTGGTACACCGCCTGTCAGCCATGCAACACTTGCTGCAGAAATCGCAAAGCACAAATTACATATTTTATCGGAAAAACCGCTTGCCCATGATGCAGCGGACGGTGAAACGATGGTACGCATTGCAAATGAAGCTAATGTAAAAACAGCGATGCATTTTCCATTAATGTACGGTGCAGCAGTCCATCAGCTAAAACAAGAGCTGACAAAAGATTTGGGTGACATTACACGTATTGAGCTGCATACATATTTCCCTGAATGGCCGCGAAAATGGCAGCAAAACCCTTGGATTGCATCACGTGAACAAGGTGGCTTTATTCGGGAGATTTTCCCGCATTATTTGCAATTAACGCACCATTTATTCGGTGATATTGAAATTTTGGCGCATGAAACGGCTTATCCCGCAGATGAGGCACTTTGTGAAGTTGGGGTAACTGCTTTAGCGAAAACAGCAAATGGTATTCCAATGGTCATTAACGGTCTTGCAGGCATCGGCCAGGAAGAGCGCATCGATTTTAAAATTTTCGGCACCGGAAAGGTGGTAACGTTACGAAACTGGTCTGAAGTTTATACAAGTAAAGCATATGAGCCGGAAGTGGCAATTACTCCTACTGAAACTCCTGAAACAATGCTCGATGCATGCCGAAAAGTCCTTTTAGGCGAGAAAGCATTTGTCGTACCATTCGAGGAAGGTCTAAAAGTGCAACGCTGGATTGATGAATTGTTGAAGTAATACGATTTCGAAGCTGTTTGGAAAGCGAATTCTCCTTTCCAAACAGTTTTTTATTTCGGATTCTGAAATATTTAAATTGTAAAATACCCCCTTCTATACTAAAATAGTCGTAATATTCGTTTTATTGAGTCATTAAAAACAAAGGGGGATTTTTTGTGGATCATTTACATTATCCATTTCCAAGTAAGCGTAATACGGTCATCGCCAATCGCGGAATGGTCGCAACATCCCAGCCGCTCGCAGCACAGGCTGGTCTGGACATTTTAAAAAAAGGCGGCAACGCAGTCGATGCTGCCATCGCAACAGCAGCAGCACTTACTGTCGTTGAGCCTACATCAAATGGAATCGGCGGGGACGCTTTTGCTCTTGTCTGGATGAAGGATGAACTTTACGGGCTAAACGCTTCGGGTCCTTCTGCCAAGTCGATTTCCAAAGAAGCATTAACAAAGCGAGGATTAGATCAAACTCCGATGCATGGAGTAATTCCGGTTACTGTTCCTGGCGCACCATCGGCATGGGCAGCTCTTTCTAAACGATTCGGGAAATTGCCTTTAAATGAAGTATTGGCCCCTGCCATTTCCTACGCAGAAGAAGGCTATCCGATTTCCGTAACACTTGGACAATACTGGCAATCGGCCTATAAAAAATATAAAAAGAACTTCACAACTGAAGAATTCCAGCATTGGTTTGAAACGTTTTCAATCGATGGACGGATGCCGGAAATTGGCGAAGTATGGAGTTCCCCAGCACATGGGGATACATTGCGCAAAATTGCCAAAACAAATGGCGAGGCTTTCTATAAAGGCGAGATTGCAGATAAAATCGATGCCTTTATGAAAAAACATAACGGCTTTATTTCAAAGGAAGATTTGGAAAGCTACGAGCCAGAGTGGGTGAACCCGATTAAAGTGCATTACAAAGGCTATGATGTATGGGAAATCCCGCCGAATGGCCAAGGCATCGTCGCACAGATGGCACTGAATATTTATCAGCATGCGGAGCCAAAGTGGCAGGATGCAGAAAATCTACATAATCAGATCGAAGCGATGAAGCTTGCCTATACGGACGGCAAAGCATTTGTCACAGAATCAAATGAAATGCCGGTAAATGTCGAAACACTATTATCTAAATCTTATGGAGAGTCACGCTTTGCGGAAATCAGCGATACAGCACTTGATCCGAAACCGTTCGACATTCCAAAAGGCGGTACGGTGTATTTAGCAACAGCTGATGCAGATGGCAATATGGTGTCGTATATTCAGAGTAACTATATGGGCTTCGGTTCAGGTATTGTTATTCCGAAAACGGGTATAGCACTTCAAAACCGTGGCTATGACTTCTCGCTGGACGAGACACACCCGAACTTCTTAAAGCCAGGAAAACGTACATACCATACAATTATTCCAGGGTTCTTGACGAAGGATAATGAAGCAGTTGGCCCATTTGGTGTAATGGGTGGCTATATGCAGCCTCAAGGTCATTTCCAGGTCATTACGTCCACAATTGATTTTGCACTTAATCCGCAAGCAGCACTTGATATGCCGAGATGGCAATGGATCGGGGAAAAACGCGTTGAAGTCGAACCCCACTTCCCTAGTTATTTAGTGCAGGCATTGCAGCGGAAAGGTCATGACATTCATGTTGCAGTCGACGGCGGCAGTTTCGGACGCGGCCAGATTATTTGGCGTGACCAGCAGACAGGCGTGTTGTACGGCGGAACAGAACCACGTACAGATGGCGCAATTGCCGCTTGGTAAAATAACTTATAACAACAAAACAGGAGTATCCCGTTGAAGTAAATTTGCGGGATACTCCTTTTATAATTTTATTTTTTGAACATTATAAGTTATGATTAGACTGGGAAAAATCAGTGTCAACACGAGGTTGCGCCCTGACGCACCTATAACTATCTTTACTTTACCCGTACAATTCATCAATACTGAAAACAAGGAAGGGGATGACTCACATGATTTTTAGTGAACGATTAAAAAAAGAACGAGAAAAAAGAGGTTGGTCACAAGCCGAGCTTGCCGAGAAAATTCATGTTAGTCGCCAATCCGTTTCTAAATGGGAAACCGGAAAAAACTATCCGAGTATTGAAGTAATCATTGATTTGAGTGATTTATTCGGCATCACAATCGATGAAATGTTGAGGAGTGACGGAGAATTGAAAGAAAAAGTAATTCGAGATAGTAAGAAATTAGCGTATCCAAAATGGAAAGCATTCTTCGATAGCGTGTTTTTATTAGGGGTATTCTTATTGGTCGTAAAACTGATTATAATAGGCTTAAATTATTTTGCTGGTATGGATATTATCATTCCCGAAGGATTGCCAAAAGTCCTTTCAAACTTCTTGCCATTAGCCTTAATGGTAATCGGCGGGATCGGTGCAGACCAGCTGAAAACGAAATATATTGATTAAAAAAAGGTAGCGAATTTGCTACCTTTTTTTGTTGATTATTCAGCTTCTGTTTCACTTGAAACAGCAAATAATTCCTCTTTGCAAAACGCTAAAATCATTGCTTCTTCTTCTTCTTCCAATGCAAAATCCAAAAACTCATTATTGGCTTTATCAATAATAAAATAGTTCACGATGCGTACGTTGTCATCTATTACTCCAACGATTACACGAATTTCTAGTCCTGCAGCGGAATACAGTTCATCTTCCTCATCCACTTCAACATCTAATAAAAACTCATAACGCTTACCTTCAATAATCTTCGTCGGATCTAAAATTTCTTCTATTGAAAATTGCGTAATATTCATATTCATGCTCCTTCCGGGAAATGCTTCTATTTTATCATAAACGAAAATTGCCGCGCGTCAAATAACAATCATTCATTTACACCGTGACAGCAACGTTTTCATATGACAAACTAGAAATTAAGGAGTGATGGACTTTGAAAAATCTATTTTATTACGAAGATGCAATGATGAAGGAATTTACGGCACAGGTTGTGAAAACAGGTAAAGATGAAACGGGAAATTTCATTGTACTGAACAATACGGCATTTTATCCTACTGGTGGCGGGCAACCCCATGATACAGGCTGGATTAATGAACTGGAAATTATTGATGTTGAGAAAATTGATGAGGAAATTCGTCATTATACGGCAGCCGATGTGTCGAATATTTCCGGGGAAATATCCGGGAAATTACATTGGTCGCGTCGATTCGACCATATGCAACAACATGCGGGACAGCATATTTTAACGGCAGCCTTTGTGGAATTATTCGATATGGCGACAGTAAGCTTCCACTTAGGAACAGAGCTTGTCACAATCGATTTAAATGTTGGTGAAGTATCTGAAAATCAGTTGGCGGCAGTGGAAAAACGTGCTAATGAAATCATTTTGGAAAACCGTCCGATTGAAACAAAATGGGTGACAAAAGAGGAATTAGCGCAATATAACTTACGAAAAGATGTAAAAGTCGACGAAGATATCCGGTTAGTCATTATCCCTGACTATGACTACAACGGCTGTGGCGGTACACATCCTACTTCTACCGGACAAGTAGGCTTGTTGAAGATTTTAGCTACGGAGAAAATGAAGAAGCAGATTCGTATACATTTCGTTTGCGGTAATCGCGTATTACAGCAGCTGGCTATGCGTAAACAGGTTTTAAGCGATGTTGCCCGCCAATTGAGCGCACCGGAAGAAGAAGCAGCTGATGCGTTGCGTAAATTCGCGAAAACGGCCAAGCAAACAGAGAAAAGTTTAACGGAAGCGCAAGACGCCCTTCTTGAATTTGAAGCAAAAGAGTTAGCAAACGAAGCAGTTGCTGCAGCGACATTCGAAAACCGCTCAATTCAAAGTCTGCAGAAGCTGGCGCGTTTTATCACTCAGCAAAATGGTGAAGCAATTGCACTGCTCGTTGCCGATAATGAAGACAAGCTACAATTTGTTGCGGCACGCGGCAGTGAGCAAACGAAATCGATGAAAGATATTTCTGCTGCTGCTTTACCGCTCATTAATGGTAAAGGCGGCGGAAATGATGCACTTGTGCAAGGCGGCGGTGAAAAAACTATTTCAGCAGAAGCGCTGATTGAGGCTATGAAAGAAGCCATTCAATAACCTGTTGCGGGATAAATGAAAAAGAAGCTAATGATGGATTGTACCATTCATTAGCTTCTTCTGTTTAACCTGCACGCAGTCCATTCATACCACGACGGACATTTGTTATATCGGTATAACCGAGCTTCACAAGTTCCTTGCACGCTTTATTACTGCGCGCACCACTTTGACAAATGACGACAATTGGCCGATCTTTCGGCAAATCCCCTAAATACGTTCCTAGAGGACGATTAATAAACTGAGGAATGTGAGCCTCTTTATATTCATTTGGTGTAC
Organism: Solibacillus sp. FSL W7-1324; assembly: GCF_038008025.1. Classification (NCBI taxonomy): domain Bacteria; kingdom Bacillati; phylum Bacillota; class Bacilli; order Caryophanales; family Caryophanaceae; genus Solibacillus; species Solibacillus sp. FSL W7-1324. The sequence goes on along the minus strand of NZ_JBBOYH010000001.1, from coordinate 150,578 downwards.
GGACATCCACAAATACATATTTCTCGTCTTCCAGTAAAGGCTGCAGCTCTTTTGTCGTAATATATTTCACGCCTTTTTTCGGCATAAAACGCACGATCATTGCAATAATTCCCACCATTGCAAGTAGTGTAATAATCCCTTCCATTTGCATACTCCTAAGATCTGTTTTCACTTATTTTACGATACTCTGCACAAGCTTACGAATATTTTGCGCTTTTAGAAAGGGATCCCTACTCTTATGGGATTATATTAGAACTTTTTTGAGTTTATTAGAACAATGGAACACTTTATTTGAACAGTTCACCTGTTTATTAGAAGAACTAAAACCTATTTTAGAACTTCTTGAACATTTATTAGAACTCCCACATTATATTAGAACTTTTTCAAGCTTATTAGAAAACATGCAGCATATATTAGAAAAAAATACTGACTAGCTTTCCTTTTTCAGCTCAACGGCATAAATTTCAGGCAAATTAAAGACCCGGTAAGGAAACAGACTATTCCCCAACCCTCTGTTTACGATCATTTCCGTTTCCTGCTCTTCATAAATTCCCGCAGTATATTTTGGCATGAAACCTTGTGTTGGCGCAAAAAGTCCGCCGATAAATGGCAGACGAATTTGGCCGCCATGTGCATGCCCTGTAAACACTAAATCGATTTCCTTTTCAATATATGTTTCAAACAGCTCAGGACGATGCGACAATAACACTTTAAATGCGTCCGGATCCATATTGTAAAGGGCTTCATCTATCGACTGACCCACTTCTTTTCCCATTAACGGGTCCTCAACACCCGCAATGATAATGTGCTCTCCGTTGCGCTCCAATTGAACCGCATCATTCGGCATTACATGGACACCGAGCTCATTTAAAGCAGTATATATTTCATCTGTTAAATTCAATGCAACTTCGTGGTTACCGAGGACATAGTATACATCCGTAATTTCGACCAACTGGCGGACAGCCTGCAAACTGTTTTCCAGGTCATAGCGGCGACTATCTACTAAGTCACCCGTTAAGAAAATAGCATCCGGTTTGGTAGCCCGTACTTTTTTTACTAACCGTGACTGATTTTCCCCGAATGTCGCATCATGCAGATCGGTCACTTGAGTAATCCGGTATCCATCAAAACTCGCCGGAATTTTCTCTGATTCATGTACATAATCAGTCGTTACAAGCCAATTATTATTTATATATAAAAATAGATAGACAACACCTATAAAAATGATTAATTTCAATAACTTTTTCAATTTATTCGCTCAATTCATTGTGAGTTTTAAGCAGCTACTAATACCACCCATCTTTATCAATAATATTGAACTGTTTCGGAACATTCAAGTGTAAAATCCGTTTACCAATTAATTCGTTGAGTGGATGATTATAGCTTTCATACTCCGAAGAGCTTAATAGTTCCATAGACAAACGCATTGATTTTGCCATAACTTTCGTTTCGGTCTCCTCAATGTATAGCTTATTTTCATTCCACCAAATCTTTGGAGCTGTAACATACGGCGAAATATAAACACGATTCAAGTATAGCGATGTCTCATAATAAGAAACCTCTATTTTATTGTCATTTGAATCGGTCCAGGAAATAAAGACCGGTAAGTGATGGCCCGTTTGTTTGCGAATAACCTCAATGTTTTCTGCCGTTGCTTCAAATGTTTTGGTGAATTTCAGATGCTCTTCCTTCAGACTTTCAAACTGACGATTTTTTAAATCCTTCTCCAGCTGTTCAGTTTCCTCCAGTTGCTGCTGTAAAACTTTATCTGAAGCAATCTTTTCCACATTGCCCGATACCAACAGCAAATAGACAAGTGCCAATATTCCACAACTAAAGTAAATTACAGTAAACCAAAGTGTTCTTTTCGGCTTCCAAATTTGCACCTTTGAAACTAACACGTTTGTAACTATCATAGCTATACCTACTATTATAAGAAGTATCAAAATGCCACTCATGTGCGTGTCACCTCTCTTTTCTGGCGAATCAACGCAATCAGAAGCCAAATAACGATGACATAAACAGTACTTCGTCCGATAATCTGCATCGCTCCATCACCAAAAACAAATTGCCATATATCATACGTATATTGCCGAATTAATAAGAAGATACCGGCAGCGAGTACGATAAAAGCGATCTTTGAGAAATCAAACATGGCGTGCAAAAAATAGCCGATCGATGCGGCAAGTAATGTACAAACAATAAAACCGATAATAGCAGTAAATGAAATAGTGGAGTCGTAATATATATTCTGTTCTCCCGTACTCAACAGATTAATAAAAACTGAAATAATTAAAGTGCTAATTGCAGCCGCAAGTGTAAAAATGCATAAAACGATAAGGAATATTCCTGTTGAAGCAACTTCTGTTAAATTTGTCGTGACAATCGAATAATTTTGCCGGGTAAGCTGCTTTGAAGCAAGCATCCACCCTAAAATCAGCATGAGTATAATCGTATAAATAAAAAATCCGTCCAATGAATAAAAGCGCTCTTCATAATTTACAAAACTGGTTCCTGTTCCTAATGAACCGCTCATACCACCTGAAAGTAATCCCATAAAAATATATACAATCAGCACCGTACTGAACAGCGAGCTGTACGCCTTACATTTCCATTTTACCTGCTCATAAATATTACGCATTGGACTTACTGTTACGATAGATGTCATCAACGGAACCCCCTTTCGATGTCGTCAACGCTTTGCATACATCACTAGTCGATAAACTTTGCATCCTTACGCCATCAGGTAATGGCAATTCACTGTTTTTCACAATCGCTTCATAAATTGGACCGTTTTCATATGTCGCAAGTACTTCATATTCTTTTAGTGCCGGCTCCACATTCTCCTTTTGCCCTACCAACTTGACCGCTAGCTGCTGCACCTCTTCGACTGGAGCGAATAACTCGACTTGCCCTTCATGCAACAGCAAAATGTCTTCGATTAAATGCTCCATTTCATTTAAATAATGACTGGAAATAATCATTATGCGCGGATATGCCATGAAGTCCTTTAAAATAACGCGATACATATCATCACGGATTGTCTCATCCATGCCATTCATCGGCTCATCCAGCAATGTAATCGCACAGCGGCTGGCAATACCGTAAATCAAATTGAATACTGCTTTTTGACCTTTGGATAAGTGATGGTGGTGATTTTTTTCGGATATCCTGCTAAACTTCAGTAGTTCAAATGCTAATTCTGTTGCAAAGTTTTTATAAAACTTTGCCCCCGATTCAAGAATTTCCTGTAAGTTCATCACTGACGGAAAAGTCATCGCATCCTCGATAAAAATGGTATTCGCAGACACCGTTAAATTTTGAAATGGTCTTTTTCCAACGACTTCAATGTTTCCATTTGATGTTTTTACATGCCCTGCCAATATTTTCAGCAATGTCGACTTGCCGACACCATTTCGTCCAATGAGCCCAATAATCTTCGGTTCTGTAATTTCAAAAGATACCTGTGTCAATATCGTCTTTCTGCCGTACCGCTTTTCCACTTGTTCGCAAACAATCATTTATTCACCCCTCCTTTTGAATATGCTTGATCAGCTCAATCAAATCTTCATCCATTACCCCTAAACGTTTTGCTTCTTCTACAATTTCCTTTGCCATCTTCGTCAATGTATCACTTCGTCTCGTTGTTAAAATCCGATGTTTTGCATCCCCCATCACGAACATACCAAGCCCTCTCTTTTTATATAAAATTTCTTTTTCTACTAAAATCGTCAGACCTTTCCCTGCGGTTGCCGGATTAATATTAAAAATTTCAGCAAGCTGATACTGGGAATAAACTTTTCCTTCCGGAAGCAACCGGTCTGCCAATATCTCATTTTCGATCCATTCCGCTACTTGCATATAAATTGGAATTGTACTCTGTGTGTTAAAAATCAAAGAGATCCTCCTTTCTAAGTTATCCAGTACATTAGTGTTGTAATGTACTATATAAAAAATAAGCTTATTTGTCAATAAATCAAGAAATATTATCCACATATACTATTTATCCACAAAGTTATACACATTAACGTCGATTATCCACAATTTAATCACCATTTTTCAACAGGTTAAATTATATTTATCCACAAAAAATATTTTGAAATTCTATTTTAGAACAAGATTTCAAAAAAATATTCAAATATATTTTCATTTGTTCTAGAAACCGTCACATTTTTCTTAGTAAAGTCTATTTATTTTTATACGAAATAGGAATATTTTTAATTTCTTATATCCATGATCTGTTAAAAATAAAAAACAGTCCTCCGTTATTCGATAAATTTGTTACATTATCTACAAGTTATCCACATCGTTCTATTTGTTATCCACTAAAAAAAAGCATTTTAAAAGCGATATGTTATCACTTCTAAAATGCTTTTCAAATTCATTATTTAATTTCCTTCAATGTGGCTTCCACTTCTTCTTTTACTTGTAAATTCTCTTCGCCGAATAGAATTTCATTCAATGCATCGTCCCCAGAACCTTCCGCCAGTGGTACGCGCGAACGATATGCTGCGCGACATACTAAATGCCCGGAAACAGGTGCCGTAATAAATACGAAGATAATTCCTAAAATGAGACGAATGCTCACATAGCCATCATGGATCCAAAAGTAAATGAACCCGCCGAACAAGCAAAGCAATACAGAAAGTGTCGCACTCTTCGTAGCTGCATGTGAGCGTGTATACACATCCGGTAAACGTATCATGCCGAATGCGCTAATGACACTCACAATTGCACCGAACAAGATAAGAAGTGCCGCCATTAATTCAATCAGCTGATTTACGTTCAACAATGACACCTCTTTCTATATATTTCGAGAATGCAATCGTTCCGATAAATGCTAAAATCCCCAGTATTAAAATGGCTTCCAGAAATGCCTTTGTTTTTAAAACAATCGACACGATGGCGATGGCAGAAATTAAATTAACACCAATCGTATCAAGAGCGATTGCGCGGTCAGGCAGTGACGGCCCTTTTATTACACGAAATAGGGAAAGTCCGATTGCCACCATAAATAGAACAAGTGCCGCCTTTAGAATTAAATCGATCATTGTGTCACCTCCAAAATGGCACGTTCAAACTTGCCGATTGAACGGAGTACCGTTTCTTTCGATTCTTCTATATCCATCGCGTGAATATAAAACGTACTGCTATCTTCTGAGACTTCCATTACAACTGAACCCGGTGTCAACGTTAACAACAGGGCCAATGTTGTCACTTGATAGTCCCCTCTTAATTTTGTTTCATAAGTAAAAATACCCGGTGTAAAATTCATCTGTGGATCCAGCACTTGTTTTAATACAGAAATACTTGATGAAAGCAGCTCTCGAATAAATATTAGGATGAGCTTAATAATCTTTAATACACGACGCAAGTAAAACTGTGTTCCGAAAAATCGATGCATAGCATATAAAATCAATGTTCCGACTAAAAAGCCTGACATAAATGTCGTAAAGTCTGCAGTTGGATCATCCTTCAGCAAAAACCAAAGCGCCGCAATAAATAAATTAATAATAAATTGACCTAGCATGTGCTCACCCTCCTTTATTTATTCGTATTTAAAACCGCATCAATGTATACGGAAGGATTTGATAATGTGTAGGCAGCATCATTCACATAAACCGCCAGACCTTCTGCGCCAACCCCTAAAGCAACAATACAGATCGTCAATAGCACAAATGATACCATCGCCCCGCGTGGCATCCGAATTTTGTCCTCTTCATTAATCGATGTTTCTCCAAAAAATGAAGCAAGGAAAATACGCATTAATGAATAGAGCACGATGATACTCGAACCGAATGCCAGTGCCAATAAAATATAGGACTCTGTTTCAACAGCACCCTGGCCGATCAATACTTTTCCGATAAATCCGCTTAATGGAGGAATTCCGACAAGTGCACATAACATAATGAAGAACAGCCAGCCGAATACCGGATAAATTCGAATTAAACCATTCATATTTTTCACGACAATTTCCCCTGTTAAAAGCACCATTGTTCCGATAAGTAAAAACAGCAATGCCTTACCGAGCATGTCGTGGATTAAGTAATATACCGCGCCTGCCATTGCAGATTCAGTTCCGATTGCAAGTGCCGTCAATATAAAGCCAACACTGATGATAACGTTATACGTAGCAATTGTCCGTACATCGCGTCCGGCAAATGCGCCCATACATCCTGCTATAATTGTCAGTCCTGCCATCACGCCGATCGCTGTATGCGTAACTTCCGGCTGTAATGGAAACATAAGCGTGAACGTACGGAATAATGCATAAATACCGACTTTTGTTAGTAGCGCAGCAAATAATGCCTGTACCGCTGTTGGAGGCACACTGTATGAACCAGGCAGCCAAAAGAACAGCAGCAAGCCTCCCTTTAAAGCAAATACAATGAGGAAAACTAGTGCTACAACCGTCAGTAACGGATCTTGGCCGGCTTCTGCAACGCGCTGTGCAATATGTGCCATATTTAATGTCTTTAACGTTCCGTACATGAATGCGAGGGCCACAAGGAAAATCCATGAAGCGACTACATTAATGAGTACATACTTGATCGACTCGCGCAGCTGTATCTTTCCACCGCCCAAAGCAACAAGTACATAAGACGCCAGGAGCATTACTTCAAAACAAACGAATAAGTTGAAAATATCGCCTGTTAAAAACGAACCGTTTACACCTGCAAGTAGAAACAGGACGAACGGATAAAAATACATTTTTTCATGACGCTCGCCAATTGTAGAAAAGGCATAAATTAAACAGACTGCTGTAACAATGCTTGCCGTTAAAACAAGAAGTACCGAAAATGAATCGGCAACAAATAAGATACCGAACGGCGGTGCCCAACCACTAAAGTCTATACGCATAATACCTTCTGTTTGAATAAGCTGTAACAGGACAACGGATGTCGCTATTACAAAAATCATTGTTACTAAACTTACAACTCGCTGAAGTTTAATATTATTATTTAAAAATACTAATAATGCGGCCGTGATAATCGGCACAATCATTGGTAAAACAATTATATTATTCATCTGATGACCCTCCAAGTTCCTCTAGATCATCGGTTCCGTTCATTAAATACATACGATAGGCCAGGACGAGTAAAAAGGCGGTAACAGCAAAGCTGATAACGATTGCTGTTAAGATCAATGCTTGTGGCAAAGCGTCGGTATATGGTGCGGCCGCTTGACCTAATAACGGCACACTCCCCTTCTTTAATCCGCCGACCGTCAATAACAATAGGTGAACGGCATGAGATAAAATGGCGGTGCCGACAATCACGCGTATGACACTACGAGAGAGGACTAAATATGTAGCGACTGCGACTAGAATGCCGACAAGTACAATCATTAATGATTCCATATTATTCATCCTCACTTATATTTAAAATAATCGTTACGAGTGTACCGACAACCGTCAATGCGACACCTGCTTCAAAAATCGTAACAGTGGACAAGTGCTTTTCTCCTATTAACGGGAGATTATAATAGCCATCTGTCTGTGTTAAAAATGGTACGTCAAAGAAAACCGAGGCAATGGCCGAACCTGTCGCCAGCAATACACCGATTGCAGCAACTTTCTTAAAATCGAACGGCATGCCTTTATGCACGGTTTCAATGTCGTACGTCAAATATAGCAGGACAATCCCCGAGCCAAGCACTAATCCGCCGATGAATCCGCCGCCCGGAGCATTATGTCCCGCAAAAAATAAATACATACCAAGCGTAAAGACGATGAACACAACGCCTCGTACAACTGATTTTAAAATAACATCATTTACTTTCAACGTCTGCATCCCCCTTTTTCGCCTTAAGCTTAATAAGTGTGTAGACGCCAAGTCCTGCAATGAAAAGTACTACTACTTCAAGCATCGTATCAAATGCACGGAAATCGCCTAAAATCGTGTTGACGATATTTTTTCCGCCTGCCAGATCATACGATTCCTCAAAGTATTTCGAGATTGGTTCAAAACGATCGTAGTTCATTACAGCTAATCCGATCAGTGTCACAGTTGCACCGACCGCAATCGAAATTGTAACCTTCGCAAAACGCCAGCTTTTCGAAATATACTCATTTTTAAGCTTCGGTAAATATTTGAATGATAATAAGAACAGTGCTGTTGTAACCGATTCGACGACAAGCTGTGTGAGCGCCAAATCCGGAGCTCGAAATACTACGAAGAAAAAGGCAACAGAATAACCGAGTACCCCGTTCAACAGCACGACAGTAATACGCTGCTTTGCAAAAATAACGGCAATTGCAGCCGCAATCATAACAAATACCAGAACTAATTCATAAGGCTCGATTACCGAGTCTTTTGAAGGATCCCAGCTGAATACGTCCGCATAAATCATATACCCTGCAAGTAATGCAACGAAAAACACATAAATATAAACGAAATAATACGTTAAATTACCGTTCATATAACGGTTTGTTACACGTCCTGATACACCCTCACTTGAATTGATCACACGTTCATAAATCGCATTTAACGTAAAACTTTGCGGAATTAACTGATAGACCGGACGCCATTTTTTTATTGTGCGGTATAAGAAAACCCCCACAACAATGACACCAAACGTCATAATAAGTTCTGTATTAATATAACCATGCCACGCTGCGATATGAGGCGTCAGTTCCTCTGCCGAAGGAAACATCGGGTAAATACTTGCCATCGCCGGACTTAAAATATAATGTCCCAAAACATTCGGGAATATGAAAATTCCAATAACGAATGCAACTAAAACAAATGGTGAAATCAGCATACCAAATGGCGCTTCATGTGGCGGCTTTTCCAAACGATCCGGCTGTATTTTCCCGAAGAAAGTACGCATGACGATAATGACACAGTAAATAAACGTAAACACACTTGCCACCCAGGCGATAATCGGGAATAAAAGACCGATGCTATCAAGTGAGAAAATATCAAGCTGTGTAATTTTTAATGTTGCTGTAAAGAACATTTCCTTACTTAAAAAGCCATTGAATGGTGGTAAACCTGCCATTGAGGCACTGCCGATGACGGCAATTGTGAATGTAAATGGCATTAACGACATCAAGCCGCCTAGTCGGCGAATATCACGTGTGCCTACTTCATGATCGACGATACCGACCATCATAAAGAGCGCGCCTTTAAATGTTGAGTGGTTGATTAAATGGAATAGTGCAGCAAAAGTAGCCTGCGTATATATTACTGACTGTGTTGAATAGCCAAAATGCAGCGCTGCAGAACCAAGACCGAATAATGACATGATCAGTCCAAGCTGACTAATCGTAGAGTATGCGAGCAATGCCTTTAAATCATACTGACGAACCGCATTGAACGAGCCCCAGAATAATGTTAGAAGACCTACCCCGCTCACTGCCCAAAACCAAACTTCATGCCCGCCGAAAATCGGTGTTGTACGAGCTACTAAGTAAATACCCGCTTTTACCATCGTTGCGGAATGTAAATAGGCGGAGACAGGTGTCGGTGCTTCCATCGCATCCGGCAGCCAAATATGGAATGGGAATTGTGCTGATTTTGTAAACGCACCTAAAAGTACAAGACACATTGCCGGAACAAAATAAACACTCGATTGCACGACATCCAAATTCTCAATAATTTCGCGAATACTAAACGTTCCGGATGCAACATATAACATTAAAAAACCGGCGAGCATAGCAACCCCACCAGAAACGGTAATGGTCATTGCTTTTCGCGCACCTGCACGAGATGCTTTACGATGATGCCAGAATGCAATTAACAGGAAAGACGATACGCTCGTTAATTCCCAAAATACATAAAGCACCATTAAGTTATCCGAAAATACGACGCCTAACATCGCGCCCATAAATAATAGTAAATAGCAATAGAAATGGTGTAATGATTCTTTCGTTGATAAATAGAAAATTGAGTAAAGTATTACTAAACTGCCTACCCCAGTAATGAGTAAGCTAAAAATCATACTCAAGCCGTCTAAATAAGTAGTAATATTAATACCGAAAGAGGGGATCCACTCAAATGTTTTGATGAACACTTCGCCATTGGCAATTCGAGGGATATATGTAGCTAAAATCGAAAACAACGCAACAGGGACAATTAATACGAACCAACCTAAATGTATATTTTTAAATCCTCTGTATATTAACGGGATTAATGCTGCAGCAATAAATGGGAGCATAATCGAGAAAGCAATAACCAAAAGCAATAACCTCCTAACCTATTGAGCCGATAATAATATGTAAAGTTCGGCATTCGAACAATCACACTTGACTATCTATATAACTATCTTCATAATAATGTGGCATATGGGGAATATATTTTCCAACAACAGTAATCTTTTAAGAATTACAAATGCAAAAAATATAACAAAAATTTACTGAATATAAATATGCATCATAGAAATAAGTATACAATAATAATGAGTGCATTGCACTGTAATAGCCTTCGTATTATCTCAATTATGCTTAATTTCTAAAAATATATTCGGATTCATTTCATTATTATAGGATAAGAAAAAGAGGTGCGAACTAAAATGAAACATGTTAAAGGCCGATTAGACGAAAGTATTTTGGTTTGTGTATACTACGGACAAAATGGTGAGCGTTTAATTCGCCGAGGACACAAGCTTGCTACACTACTTGACTGCCCATTATATGTGTTGACTGTTGATTCAAAGCCACTTGATGCATTTGATGCTGAAAAATCCGGCTATATCGAACAGTGGAAAGAACTGACTGATGAATTGGAAGTTGAACAATTCATTATTAAGGATAATGAAAAGCGTCCATTCCATAAAGTTATAACAGAGATTGCAATGGACTTTAATATCACTCAAATTATTGTGGGTCAAAGTGCTCAAAGCCGCTGGGAGGAAATCACAAAAGGTTCCTTCTTGAATGTCCTTTTAAAAGAAGTACCATTCGTTGATTTTCATATTGTATCGGTAAAGCGTCCTTCTGAGGATGAGCTGATCGATGTTTATGAAAAAGGTGTCCGTGCTTATATAATCCAAGAAAATGACTACTATAAAGTCGTGTTTACATGCCCTAAAATAGTGGCTTTGGAAGGTATTTTCTTTAAGGAAATCGGAACAGACTTCGATAATGGGATATTCAAATTCAATTATAATGGGAAACTTTTAGAGGCTGATATAACAGAAGGTACTGTTAATAACCCTGAAATTCTACCTAAAGATCGTTTTACATCACTAAAACCTTAATACGAAAGCTGTTTCCAAGTTATTGGAGCAGCTTTTTTTAGAATATAAAATAGGAAAGGACTTTTAAAATGAAATTTGAAGTACCAAAGACTAAGAAACTATACGAACAAATTGCCGCTATAATTGAACATAAAATTACGATCGGGGAAATTTCGCCTGGCGATAAATTAGATTCCGTTGAACAGCTTGCCAAAAACTTTGAAGTTGGGCGCTCTGCCATCCGTGAAGCATTAACTGCTCTTCAGGCACGGGGTATTATCGAAATTCGCCAAGGAGAAGGAACCTATATCCGCAAAGTAACTGCCCAGGATATTTCTTTAAATATTCCTACATATGCCTCATTTTCTGAGCAGGATTTACAGCAAATATTTGAAGTACGGAAAATTTTAGAATTAGGTCTTATTGAGAATGCTGCAAAACGCAGAACGACTCGGCAGCTTGAACAATTAGAAGAAGCGCTCAGTAAAATGAATGATGCACTAATCGATCCTGAGGCAAGCAGTAATGCCGATATGCAATTTCATGCAATCATTGCCGAAGCAGCGGATAACCCTCTCCTTGTTTCGATGCTTCAAAGTGTTTCCAAGCCAATTGCACGGCAAATCCAGCATACCCGTTCCATTTTATCCACTTCAGATCATGCCGCTTTACACAATTTACATGAAGAACATACTGCGATCTACAACGCTTTAGTGCATGCAGATGATATACAGGCTAAAGAGGCGATGGCAAAACACCTTAAAACCGTTGAATCATTACTTTTTGAACAATAATGTTTTTTAAACGTTATTATTCTCGTTAAATACTATTTCATTAAGTCATCAGATGACCTGTTGACTTAATTATCAGAAAGTTGTAAATTTAATAGAACAGGGGGGATTGGATGAATGTATCATTATTCGCTACATGTTTAGTTGATATGGTTCAAAGTAATATCGGAAAAAACACGGTTGAGCTGCTGGAACGCTTAGGCTGTAAAATAAGTTTCCCAAAAGGCCAAACATGTTGCGGCCAGCCAGCCTATAATAGCGGCTATGTAAAAGCTTCTAAAGAAACGATGAAAAATACAATCCGCGTATTTGAAGATGCAGAAGTCATTGTCTGTCCGTCAGGTTCTTGTGCATATATGCTGAAAGAATATGTTCATATTTTTAAAGATGAGCCACTTTGGCAGGAAAAGGCACAAAAAATCGCAGACAAGACATATGAACTGACACAATTTATTGTCGACGTACTTAAAATTGAGGATGTTGGAGCAAAACTGAACGGAACGGCTACATATCATCCTTCATGTCATATGACACGCTTATTGAAAGTGCAACAGGCTCCCCTCACATTGCTTCGTAATGTAGACGGTCTTGAACTTATGGAAATGCCACTAAAGGAAAATTGCTGCGGCTTTGGCGGAACATTCTCTATTAAAATGGGGCCGATTTCAGAACAAATGGTAGATGAAAAGATCGCTTCTGCCGAGCAAATTGCTGTCCATTATTTAATAGGCGCTGATGCAGGCTGTCTCATGAACATCGGCGGACGGATTGACCGGAAAAACATTGATATAAAAACAATGCATATCGCAGAAATTTTGAATAGCCGCTAATAGAGAGGACGTGTTTCAAATGGCGATGAAAATCAGTCAGCAAAAATTTAATGAACGTCTATCATCCAACTTGGAAAATGATTTTATGCGTGGTGCTGTAGCCGGCGCACAGCATCGCTTTCAAACAAGACGGAGTGCTGCTGTTGATCCCTTAGATTGGGAAGAGTGGCGCAACCATGGTGAAGAAATCCGGCAGCATGTTTTGGAAAATCTTGATTACTATTTATATGAGTTGAGCACAAACGTTGAAGCACGAGGCGGTCATGTATTTTTTGCCCAAACCGCCGAAGAAGCTACCGAATACATTTCAACAATTGCGAAACAAAAGAATGCCAAAAAGATAGTGAAAGCAAAATCGATGGTAACCGAAGAAATCAATTTAAACGCACACTTGGAACAGCTCGGATGTGAAGTGATCGAAACGGATTTAGGCGAATATATTTTACAGCTTGATGACCATGATCCGCCTTCTCATATCGTCACACCGGCACTCCATAAAAATAAAGATCAGATTCGGGAAGTGTTTGAACAAAAAATTGGCTATACGGCTTCTTCCCAACCTGAAGAACTGGCACTTCATGCCCGTAAAGTTTTACGAGACCATTACTTAACAGCGGATATCGGCATTACGGGATGCAATTTTGCCGTTGCCGAAACGGGTTCTGTTTGTTTAGTAACGAATGAAGGAAATGCGGATTTAGTAACAGCCTTGCCGAAAACACAAATTTCCGTCATGGGAATGGAGCGTTTAGTTCCCACATTTGAAGAAATGGAAGTTCTCGTCGGCATGCTGACACGCAGCGCGGTTGGCGCGGTTGGCCAGAAATTGACAAGCTATATTACAGTGCTGACAGGCATAAAAGAAGCGCTTGAAGTCGATGGACCCGAAGAATTCCATTTAGTCGTTGTAGACAATGGACGTTCTTCAATTTTAGGCGGGGAATTTCAATCGATTTTACAGTGCATTCGCTGTGCTGCATGTATTAATACATGCCCTGTTTACCGTCATGTTGGGGGGCATACGTACGGATCCATCTATTCAGGTCCTATCGGTGCCGTATTATCACCGTTATTAGGTGGTTATGATGATTATAAAGAGCTGCCCTATGCCTCTACTCTATGTGGCGCATGTACAGATGTATGCCCAGTAAAAATTCCATTGCACCAGTTGCTTCATAAGCACCGGGAAGTAATCGTTGAACGGGAAGGCCGTGCTCCAATAAGTGAAAGTTTGCTCATGCAGGCATTTGGGATGGGCACTTCTTCAAAGTCAATCTATCAATTGGGCACTAAAATGGCTTCAACCGTTATGAAGCCATTTACGAAAAACGAAAAAATTACAAATGGTCCCGGTCCACTGAAAAACTGGACAGCGTATCGTGATTTTCCTTCCGTGCAAAAAGAACGTTTCCGTGACTGGTTTGAACAGCATAACAAGGGAGGCAAATCCAAATGATTCAAAATCGAGAGCCCTTTTTACAAACAATCGCTGCACGTCTTGGCAGATCCGCTCCTTCTTTAACAAAACCTGAAAGAAACTGGAAGCACCTGCCTCAACACGAAGTATTGAAGGACGCTTCGATGGAAGAACTTATCGAAGTGCTGAGAGAACAATGCTTAAACATTCACACTACATTAAAGAGATGCACCCAACAGCAATTGCCTGAAATATTAAATGAAACAATTGCAGACTACGGTGGCGGGCGCGTAATTTACAGTAATGATTCCCGATTTAGAGTGCTGAATGTGTTACCCGTTTTCGAACAATATGAACATTTAAAGTGGCAATCTGCAAAAGGTAACCAAAATATCGACTTTGCTGAACAGGCAAATGTCGGTGTCGTAATCAGCGAAGTGACATTAGCGGAATCCGGCACGATCATGCTTCAAACGTCACCTGAAATTGGTCGAACACTTTCATTTTTGCCTGAAAATTCGATTGCAATTATCCCGAAAAGCAGCATCGTTCCCCGTATGACACAGGCTGCTCAGTTTCTACGGGAGCAGTCACATGTCTTATCCTGTATCAATTTCATTACAGGACCCAGCAACTCAGCAGATATCGAAATGAACTTAGTCGTCGGTGTACACGGGCCGGTAAGAATGACGTATATTTTGGTGGAGGATTATTAAAAAAGAACTTCGGACATTAAAATCCGAAGTTCTTTTATTTACCTAGTCCCCTACTCGATCACGAGGCAGGAAGAATGCCACGAGCAATAATAATGTCAGTACCGATATCGCGTTCATTGTAAAATGAATGCCCATCTTATCAATAAGCATCCCAATAACAACCGAGCCAATTGCCCCCATCCCAAATGCTACACCGACTGTTAACCCGGCCATAGTACCGATTTTCGATGGGACAAGTTCCTGTGCATACACAACAGTCACTGTAAAGCTGACCATAATTAAGAGTCCAATAATAATGAGTAGAATCATTACAGCAGGCAACGGGACAAACGGAAGAGCCAGGCAAAACGGAATCGGTGCAATCACCGACAGCAATATAATATTTTTCCGACCGAAGCGATCTGATAATGGGCCACCAAAAAATGTGCCTACAACCCCAACTGCCATAAATATAAAGATAAACAGCTGACCGCGCTCAACACTCATCCCATACTGTTCCGATAAATAAAAGACATAGAAACTTGTTATATTCGTAACGTAAAACGAACGGGCAAATATAATGAACAGCAGCACAAGTAAAGCCATTCCAACTTGTTTTTTCGTTAAAGGAGGCAAGGACGATATCAGCATTTTTTTGATTTTTAATCTCTTTTCCGCCTCGAGCTGACGTTTATACCAAATTGATATTTTCGTTAATAAAAAGATCCCGATTGATGTAAAAATAAGAATTACCGATACGCCGTACATCCCGAAAGGCAAAATGATAAATGCGCTTAGTAGTGGAGCTAATGCCTGTCCGCTGTTGCCCCCTACCTGATAAATGGACTGAGCTAAGCCGCGCTTATTACCTGCTGCCATAAACGACACACGTGATCCTTCCGGGTGGAAAATGGCTGAACCAAGTCCCAAGAATAGAACCGACACTAAAATCATCCAGTATTCGCCCGCTAATATGAGCATTGTCAACCCGATAAATGAGCTCACCATCCCAAGCGGCAATGCATACGGAAATGGCTTCCTATCTGTCATAAATCCGACGGCCGGCTGTAGTAGGCTGGCAACCATATTCAAAACAAATGAAATCAGGCCAAGTTGCGTAAACGTTAATCCTAAATCACGCTCCAATAATGGGAACATCGCTGGTATAACCGCCTGCATCGTATCATTGATTAAGTGACATACCCCAATGGAGACCATGATGGGATAAACTGGGTTCGATTGTTTTACTGTTGTAGTCGACAATTTTTCACATTCTTTCTGTTATATCAATTTTACTTCTCATATTTCTCAGCTCACCCATATGCTGTCGTTTTATAACCCTTTCACTTTTAACTCTCATCAAGAATTGGTTAAAGTGCATAGTTTATCGCATTTTATTCATACTACCCATTAAAAGGAGGGATTATCATAGAACTGAACCTTGGCGAAATGATTTTACGTGCAAGCTGTGCATTTTTCGCAATTTTAATACTCGCTCGTATTATCGGTAAAAAGCAAGTGAGTCAGCTCACTTTCTTCCACTATGCCACGGGTATCACATTTGGTTCGATTGCTGCCGAAATATCGACTCAAGTGGAAACCCCTTTTTTAGATGGTATAGTTTCTTTAATAGTGTGGACAGTATTAACAGTTGCCGTCAGCTATATTTCATTCAGATCAAAAAATGCACGTATCCTTTTTGACGATAAACCACAGATTGTCATTAATAATGGTGTCATATTAAATAATGAATTGAGAAAAGCGCGGCTTCATCCAGACGAGCTTGCTATGCTGTTGCGTGAACAGAGTATTTTTTCATTTGATGAAGTACAGTATGCCGTTTTTGAAACAAATGGAGAACTAAGTGTCCTGAAAAAACCGCTTGCCCGGACTGCAACAACAGCAGATGTTTCCGTATCTACTCCTTCCCCGCAATACTTGCCGATGGAATTGATTACAGATGGACAAATTATTCGAAAAAATTTAAATGAACTTCAACTTACGGAAGACTGGCTCAGAAAAAAATTAGCAAAGAAAAATATCCATGACGTCAATAATGTTTATTATGCGCAAATTTTAGAAAATGGATCGCTCTATATTAGTATAAAAAATGCTAGTCCACCTTCATAAGCAATTAACTCTCATTATATTCCTAATTTTCCTGGAAGTTAATACGAAAAAGCAGAAATCAAGTATAGGAACGTGATTTCTGCTTACAATTTATACTTTTAAATATCGGATATTTTTCTTGCTCATTTGAATTCCGATTAATACAAATACAATAATTAGTGCGAGAACAACAAGTAGCGTATACCAGTAATTTTCCATTAATACACTGTCAGTAAGGAGGCCTGTTCCGTACTTTGCCAGCTTCCACGGTGTAATACTCCAAAAGCCGCCGATTAATGTATCAATAAGCAGGCCGACTGGAATGAGAATAATTGTAATAGTAGCAGCGACTGATGTTTGGAAGGCTGCACTCATAGCAACAGTTAGTGCCATGACAAACAGTAACCATATGCAATACGTACCGAGCATTGCCAGAAATTTTGTTACATTCACAGTCCCGTAAAGGAGAGCCGTATAATACATGCTTCCCGCATAGCCCGCTAGTGCACTGATGATTGCAATTGTGCTTGCAACAATCCATTTACTGAAAAACAATGCAGTGAAAGACATCGGACGAACATAGAGAAGGGTCGCAGTACCATTTTGACGTTCCCGGCTTACCGAACCAATATACGCAGTAATTAATACGAGCAGTCCAATAGTCTGAAATTGACCCGTTGATGCAATAAGCAGATCAGCCGGCTGAAATTCAGGCATTGTCATCATAAATCCGTCGGGCATATTGCCGACCGCCTGCAAAATATCTTCCATGAAGTAATTCATAAGCGGATCACTAATTCCAAGAAGTACAAAAACGAGCGGAATCCATAAAATTTTAAAGCTGCGAACACTTTCACGCCATTCCTTTAAAAGTAATGCTTTAAATTGCTGCATGCTTTCCCGCCACCTTCATAAAGATTTCCTCAAGACTTGCCGTTTCCCGCTCCACTTTTACAACTGTATATGGTGATGCCGCCAATTGCTGAAGCAGCTGTTGCATCGATGGGCGTTCATCTAAAACTTCTACATATGCCGCTATCCCTTCAGCAACAGCTCCTAATGTAGACTGACTAGCAAATTGACGTGCCTCTTCCGGCGTTGTAAACGTTATTTTAAAACGCGGTTCCTCAAACTTTTGCTTCACCTCTGTCAGTGACCCTTGTTCAACAAGTTTTCCATCCCGCAAAAACAGCAGCTGGTCGGTCATTTCCTCCGCATCGTTCAAAATATGCGTTGAGTACAAAATCGTCGTTTGCTGCTGAATTTCCTTCAATAAATTCATCACTTCCCGACGTCCAACCGGATCAAGTGCCGATACCGGTTCATCCAGCAACAGCAGCTTTGGTTTGTGCACTATTGCCTGGGCAATACCTAAACGCTGCTTCATTCCTCCTGAAAATGTCTCGGTCTTTTTATTCATCGCATCCTGCAAACCTACAAATTCAAGCATCTTTTTGCATTCACTTTTTAATGAACGCTTTTCAAGGCCATTTAAATTGGCCACCATCTCCATATATTCAAGTGCAGTCAGCCAGGAATAGTACTGCGGATATTGCGGTAAAAATCCGATTGCACTGCGAATATCCTTTACATCCGGCATGTTGATCTTGCCGCTTGTCGGTTCCAGTATATTGGAAAGCATCGAAAGTGCCGTCGTTTTTCCTGCGCCATTCGGACCGATCAGCGCTGTAGATGTATGCATCGGCAAAGTGAACGATAAGTCATCCACTACTTTTTTTGCTCCAAATTGCTTTGTGAGGCCATTCACTTCAATGCAGATCATTGGCTTTTCCGTCCGAACAGAAAGTAGGCAATCGGTCCGAGTGTATTAACAAATAATGATACGAGCACCCATACCCATTTCGGGCCGCGCGTCTCATAACTGCGTACAATATCCACAATGGCAACCGCCGCAAGCACCAATTGCAGTGCTAATAACGGCGCAATAAGTCCCCAAGGAATATTCGATAATTGATCCATTTTAAATCCTCCTTAAATTTTCAAATGATGTTTTAAATTGATGAGTAAACTTTTAAAGCGCGTATCGTTTTGCACACTGGCCAACATTGGATTCTCGGCGATACTTTCATAAATCGATTTTTTGATCGATTCCTCATCACGTGGTGTTTGTGTGCTCAACATAACTTCCTTTGCAATCCAGCCATCCAGCAAGTAAAAATAATTGTCTCCTGTGAGTTGCAGTGGAAACTTAATTTGCGTACATACTTTCACATAGCGCTCAATACATCGAATTGCTTCATCTGTATTATTTTGTATTGCATAGCCGCTCGCTGCTTTTATATAAAACAGAAGCGTGTTGTGTATATTCAATTTATCTAAATGAAAAATGTCTATTATTGTTTCAATTCGGCTGACCGATTCTTCAAAATAAGGGATATTTTCCATTTCCAACCCAAGCGCTTCATTCGCATTCGTTATCATATACAGTAGATGCTGATACATATGGACCTGATGAATTTCCTTCGCCTTTTCTATATTGCCAAGCATCGTTTGTGCCGTTGCGATAAGCTGCTCAGTCCCAAGCTGAACTACAGCGTCTTCCCCTAATAATTCGAGCACTTGCTGAGGTTCCCCTTTTAAAATATACGTATATGCTTCCAGTAAATTCGCCTCGTTTTTCAGCCTGTAATTTCCGCTGAACTCCTTCACACGTTTACAAAGGTCCTGAATTTTATCAGCAACCGCTTCTTTTTCCTGTGCGAGATTAAAGTAATTGACATAAAGCTGCGCCATCTTCAGTAAAAACGGGAAGCAGCTATAATATTCATCAATGAGCCGATCGATTGCTGCATCCACTTCAGCAAATGGTTCCTTTGAAAAACGCTGTGCTAATTCCGCATACATTTTTAAAATTCGTTCATCCGTCAATTGCGGTTCATAACCGAGCAGTGCATCAATGGAAGTATTGAAAAATGTTGCAAGCTTCGGCAACAGTCCGATATCCGGATAGCTTTGCCCTTTCTCCCACTTCGAAACAGCTGCCCTTGATACTCCGACATGCCGCGCAATTTCTTCCTGTGTTACTTTTAGTTGCTTGCGGCGTTCTGTAAAAATGGCCGCAAATTGAAAATTCGTCATCCCCCTCACCTCTTACACTTATTATAAAAAGAAAATCGGCTGTTTAATAGCGACTAATTCTTTCGGAAAGGAGATTTTGTCAACTGTTGGTTTCATTCGGGGATTGCGGGATGAAAATGTTCTAATATATTGGGGGAAGTTCTAATATATTTTCATTTGTTCTAATAAAGTTGGGATTTTCTAATATAACTGACCGTTGTTCTAATATCCGGTTGTATTGTTCAAATATCTGTCCTGCATTTTCTAATATCGCTCTGACTTTTTCTAATATCCTCGATCATTGTTCTAATAAAAATCAAAACGCCCTCCTTTGCCACCTCGCACTCACGAAATGAAGCTCCTTCGCTCCACTTCTTCTAATAAACCCGTCACTTGTTCTAATAACCATCCAACTTCTTCTAATAACCGGCCGCAATCTTCTAATAACCACAACCACACCCTAACAAAAAAGCCGCCTCCAAAATGTTAAACACTTCGAAGACAGCTTGCTCTATATAAAATTTATTTAATTAAATGCTTAATTTCCTCGTAGCTTGGCAGTGCCGTTAATGCACCGGCTTTAGTTGCCGCCATTGCGCCCAGCTTGTTGCCGAATGCGACACAGCTTACTAAATCTTCTGTTACTGTAGGTAAACCATTGAAATGAACATAGCGGAGTACACCAGCCATAAACGCATCGCCTGCGCCTGTTGTATCTACAGGAACAACTCGTTCAACGGGAACATGTGTTACTTCGCCGTTTAATACGGCATAAGCTCCATCAGCGCCAACTGTAACAAGCACAATCGGTACTAACAGCTCATCCAACTTTTGAAGACCTTCTTCAATTGTTGTTGTTTCTGTAAGGAAATATAATTCCTCATCAGTTAGCTTTAAAATATCTGCATCTTCAAAGAATGAAGTAATCGTCTCACGGCAGACTTCCTCGGATTCCCAACGAAGCGGGCGGATATTCGCATCGATTGCGATGATCGCTCCCTTATCCTTAGCCATATCCACTGCGGCACGTGTTGTTTTTAATGCTGTTTCTTCAAACATCGTTCCTGAACAAACATTTAAAATCGAAGCACGTTTGAATGCTTCTTCCTGTAATTGCTGAGGTGTTACTTGTAAATTCGGCGTCTCATCGACATAATCTTTAAATACTCGCTCACATTTTTCAGTTAAATGCACATATACACCACTTACACGCTTCTTCGCATCAAATACAGCGAAATCAAGATTCACACCTTCTTTTGCAATCTCCTGACGGCAAAATTCCGATGTTTCGTCATCGCCTGTAATTGTAATAAGTGCTGACGGTGCCCCAATACGACTAATCCCTGCTGCAACATTGATTGTTGCGCCACCTAAGTACTTCGTAAATGAAGTATTGGTCTGATCATTTGCAATATAATCAACGAATGCATCTCCATAAACTAAGATGAATTCTTTGTCTATTTGACTCATTAATTGTCTAACCTCCGACGTTGTATGTTCTTACTAATTTACCATAGAAAAGATATATTTATAAAACTTTATACTATTCTGAAACTAATGCTTTCTTCGCGAATGAATATATTTTCTGTTATACTTTGTTCGGTAAGGAGTTGATTGTGATGACCATTACCATTCGACAAGCAGATCGAAATGACGCGAAAGCTGTTGCCCCTCTAATTTATGACGCAATCGGAGACATTGCAAACAATTTGACTGGTGAAGAAGAAGTTTCGCAGATTTTAGCTGCTTTAGAACAGTATGTCACAGAAGCGACAAATCGACACAGCTATTTGAATACATTTGTAGCGGAACAACAGGATGAAATAGTTGGGATTGTCGTGCTTTATGATGGCCGTCTCGGATACGAGCTCGATCGTCAGCTAGAAGAACAACTATCCAAAAAGGGAATACAGACTACATTGGACGTTGAAGCACATATGGATGAATATTACATCGATACCATTTGTGTTTCGAAAAATGCACGTGGTCTTGGCATCGGTACGCTCCTATTGCAATTTGCCGAGCAAAAAGGCAAAGAGCTTGGGTACGAAAAGATTTCTCTAAATGTGGAACTAGAGAAACACGATGCACGACGCTTGTACGAAAAAGTAGGTTATCATACTACTGAAAGCTGGACAATAATTAATGAGCCATTTCATCATATGGTGAAGTCGCTTTAGAATAGGAAGAAACACGAAATGAAACAAAACTGGATTTACCCGCTATTAATCGTAATAGCGGCTAGTAGTTACGGAGTTTTATCAACAATTGTAAAAGTTGCGATGCAGCATGGCTATACTTCGGCAGAAGCTGTGACAAGCCAATATTTCGTTGGATTTTTACTCGCACTCGTGCTCTTTGTTGTAACACAACGCACATTACCGAAGCTATCAAGAAAAGGTGCCATTACTTTAATTTTAGCCGGAATATGTACAGCAGTTACCGGTATTTTTTACGGTCAGTCCCTTAATTATTTACCTGCATCATTGGCAGTTGTGATGCTGTTCCAATTCACATGGATTGGTTTATTCATGGACTGCTTTCTGAAAAGACGCCTGCCAACACGCATTGAATTAATTTCATTAGTATTTTTATTTGTAGGTACGATTTTGGCAGCCGGTGTCATTGATGTAGATTTATCGCAAATTGCATGGCAAGGATGGGCATTAGGATTACTCGCTGCCTTTACTTTTGCTGCTTTTATGCAATTTAACGCTCAGCCTGTTGAAGGTGTAACGACGATCGGACGCACATTTATTTTATCTGTTGTATCGCTGATCATCGTTTCTATCTTCTTATCTCCTGAAATTGTATGGAACGGTCAATTGACTGGCGGTCTTTGGAAGTTTGGTCTGGCACTAGGGCTCTTCGGTATTATTTTGCCGATTTTACTGTTCTCGATTGCTGCACCAAAAGTTGGCGGTGCACTTGTCCCGATTTTAAGTGCAATGGAACTGCCTGTAGCGATTACGGTATCGGTTATTGTATTAAATGAAAATTTAACACTTCTCCAAGTTTTCGGTATCGTATTTGTACTGTTCGGTATGGTTTTGCCATCCTATTTTGCTTCAAGAAAAGTACGCATTATCGATCAAACACAGCAACTGTCCTGATTTCAGGGCAGTTTTTTTATGTCTATTTTACGCTGGCTTACTTAATTTATTTGAATTGATAAAATTTTCTAATAATTGTAGAATGAGATTACGAGGTAGTAGTTTCTATCATTTGATCGGAGGCCCATTCACGATGTTCTTTCAGAATTACCGCAATCTAATAAATGAAAAAGAAGGAATTTTATTTCCTTCCAATAGTTATCGTCAAATGGTTTTACAGCCCGCTTACGATGAGGCTCGCAGGCATTTTTTGGATGCGATGCTTCAAATTCATATTGCCCATTTAAAGATGCTTGAAGAACAGGAATTGGTTACCCCAGAAAATGCACGCCGTATCGGTCAGGCAATTCAAAAACTTGATCTGGAATATTATAAAACCCGAGATTATAACCCGCAGTTTGAAGATTTATTTTTCCGCATTGAAAACAAGCTAATCGAACTTGGAGGCGATATTTCAGGGAATTTACATATCGGACGCAGCAGAAACGATATGGGAATCGCCATTTACCGTATGACTCTTCGGAAAAAGTTGCTTTCGCTCATGCAGGAACTTTTAAACTTACGTCAATCACTAATCGTCTTTGCCGAAGAGCATGTAGAGACGATCATGATTGGCTATACACATACACAGCAGGCGCAGCCGACAACATTTGCCCATTATTTAAAGGCTGTCATCGACCAGTTGACCAGGGACTATAAACGAATGCAGGCCGCATACAATACGATTAACCGCAGCAGTATGGGCGCGGCGGCTTTGACAACAACTGGGTTCCCGATCAGCCGCGAGCGAGTACAGGAATTGCTTGCTTTTGACGAGTTAATCGAAAATGCCTGGGATGCTGTAGCCGGTGCTGACTACATCGCGGAAGCAGCTAGTATCGTACAGCTCGCGGCATTAAATTTAGGGCGCACATCACAGGACTTTTTACTATGGGCAACGCAGGAATTCAATGCTTTTAAGCTTGCGAGTCCTTATGTGCAGATCAGCTCCATCATGCCCCAAAAGCGCAACCCTGTCTCAATTGAGCATACACGTTCGTTGCTCTCATCAGTTGTCGGGGATGCGGCAACAGTGTTACAGATGGTCCACAATACACCGTTTGGAGATATTGTCGATACAGAAGACGATATGCAACCTTATTTATGGCGGGCAATTGATCGTTTAGGCGGGATTTATAAGCTATTTGCAAGTATGATCCTCACGATGGATGTGAATAAGGAAAACTTACTGAAACGTGCGCAAAACAGCTTTGCCAACGTAACAGAGCTTGCCGATTCCCTCGTACGCTCCGAAGGTATTTCATTCCGTCAGTCACATAAAATCGTCAGCCTATGTGTGCGGGATTTGATGGCAAATAATAAAGAATCGCTCGCAAGCCTGACATGGAATTTGGCAAACGAGAAATGCCTGGAAGTTACGGGAAAGCCGCTTCAAATTAATGAGATTGCCTTTTACCAGGCGATCCAGCCGGAGTATTTCGTTAATATACGTACATTAAAGGGAGGGCCTGCGCCTGCAACAATGCGAAAGTCGCTCAAACAGGCACAAGATGATACGGTCCATCTTGAAAATTGGCTGCGAGAAAAAACAGAGGCCATTTTAAAAGCCGAAAATCGATTGGAACAAATTTTAAAGGGGTGGACGGAACATGAGTAATCGTTATGTATTAGCCGTTGACGGTGGTGCATCAAAAACAGTAATGACCATTCGTTCTACAGATGGACGTGAACTATTTACCGCAACTTCCACGGGATCGAATTACCAGGCGGTGGGGATTGGAAATGTCCAACACGTATTTACCGGTCTGCTAAGGAGTGCAGCAGCCCATTTACCGAGCCTGTTTATTGATGTAGCCATTTTTGCACTGTCCGGCATTGATACAGATCAGGATAAAAAGATTATTGAAGAAATTATAGAAGAAAGTATCGCCCGATCCCCTTTTACATTCGGTCAAGTTATAATAGAAAATGATGTTGAAGCGACTTTAAAGGGACTTGGGAAGAGTGATATAAGCCTGCTTATTTCGGGCACAGGGGCGATTTGCTATAGCCTCATGAATGACAAGATTAGTCGTGGCGGCGGCTGGGGGCACCGGATTGGTGATGAAGGCAGCGGCTACTGGATCGGAAAACATATTGCGAAGGCGATTTTCCGCGCTGCTGATGGACGCAACAAGCCGACCATATTAACAGAGCTTGTTTTGGCAGGTCATCATGTTCACAGCACAGATGAATTGTTCAACCTTATTTATTCAGAGGATTATACAAATGCCCGATTGGCGAGCTTCAGTTCCTATTTGCAGCAGGCGGTCGAAATGGGGGATGCCGTTGCACAAAAAATTATGCAAAAAGCGGCGGATGAACTTGTTTTATTGGCAGCAACGACATTAAAAAATGCAGGCTATGCAAACAATGAACATACACTGTTTTTAAATGGCGGCATTTTAAAAAATAACCCCGGGCTTGTTGAATTAATAACTGCTCAGCTCCATAAAACACATCCTAATATTACGTTAAAGCTATGCGAGGAAAAACCGATTGAAGCTATTTTCAATCGCGGCTTGCGCGAATTAAACGGTGCCCAGTCTGTAAAATAAACATAAAAAAATCCCCTTTAGCATCAGTTGCTTTAAGGGGATTCATATTTTATTGCACTACGTCTTCCTGACTTCCCAGCTTTCCTTCGATTAACTCTTTTGCTTCATCCTTCATCTCATCTGTGATCGACAAATACACTTTCCCCAACGCAGTTAAAATGACAAAGGCATCATCGGTTAAACCGAACAAAGGTAGAAAATCGACTACTAAATCGAATGGTAAAATAAAGTACCCAAGCGCTCCCAAAACAATGAGCTTGCTTGATTTCGGCATGTCCGGACTACGCAGGGCAACGTAAAGTGTGGCAGCTGCCTGCATCGCTTTATAGCCTAACCCTCCACCGAATTTCTTCATTTTATGCAGGAACTTTTTATCTGAATAATGTTGGTCTTGACCTTCAATCATTTTTTCAAAATTATATTGTTCGCTCATACGAATGCTCCCTTCTTTACTAGTACTTTATTATTCCTCAAATATGCGGCTCGTAATCCTTTACGTTTTCGCAATTAGAAAAGATTCATTTCGTATTGTGCCTGTTATGTAGGAAATTTAACCAAAGCTGCTGGAATATTTTTGTCGGATTCAATACTTCATCATAGTAAATAATTGAATTTTTACGGAGCTTTGCATGACCGATCGGCACCTCGTAGACAGGGACTTTTCGTCTTATCGCCTCAATGAGCATGTTTGTATCATAGTAATACGACTCCCCCTTAACTTTACAAAGCCATGGCAGATGGACTCTTGGGATATAGCGTAACCCTGTTTGGATGTCGAGCAAACGTTTACGGATAAGCAGCTCAAACATCATCGAGTAGGCGCGGTTTTGAAGTTTACTAATGAACGGATAGTCGGAATCCTTGAAGTCACGAATACCTAGTATAATCCCGTCCGAAAAAATTTTCGTACTCGATAATACCTGCTCCACATCCAATAACGAATGCTGGCCATGCGCGCCTACCGTAATAATCCCCTTTGCCCGCAATCGTGATTTCAGTATATACTCCATCCCGGTTTTTAGCGCGCGGCCTTTCCCCAGGTTTTTGTCATGTGTTAATACTTCGCAGCCTTCTTGCTGCAATTGTTCAAAAAGACCGTTATATCTTTCTTCACTGCCATCATTAATGATAATAATTTGGGAAATAGGCAATGCATTCAGTTTCCTTATAAATTGAAGAAGGGCCGGTAGTGGGTTTAATGCTGGAATCATAACAATCACTTGCTCCATTTTGCATGCTCCTTCATAGAATATTTATTGAAAAAATATAGATTAGCAAACTATTCAATAGTCACTAAAAATCTCAACCGGAATATGCTGAAATTTTGTAACATCAAATAAGCCTGTATCTGTAAGCTTAATATCAGGAATAACCGGCAAAGCGAGAAACGATAAAGTAAGAAACAAATGATAGTCGAGTGTAGGATGAATTATATGCAAACCTTCATGTAATTTCTCCAGCTCCTGCTTCGCTTGTTCAGCAGGAGCATCTGTCATAAGACCGGCGATTGGCAGACTGAGGGAAGCAATCACTTCTCCTTCATTTACAACGACTAACCCGCCTTGTATCTCTTGAAGAGCCTTAAGTGCCAATAACATATCTTCATCATTTGTTCCTACGGCGATCGCATTATGTGAATCATGGGAAATCGTTGTTGCTACTGCGCCGCTTTGAATACCGATACCTTGTACGATTGCGACTGCCTTTGTCCCAACATGGTGATGCCGCTCCACAACCGCCAGCTTCAATAAGTCCCTTTCAATAGAGGGTACAAATTGTCCATTTGCTACATCAACTTCCAACTCAACCCGTTTTGTAATGAGCTGGTTTGGCACAATTTTCATGACATTTGCCCGGTTTCCTGTAAACGGCAAGCGTAAATCTTCAACTGTCAGCTCTGGTAAATGTATAGATTGTAAAATGGACGTTTCCACAGTAGTTTTTTCTGGAATTGGTGAAAGCATTTCTCCATTTTCCGCAACTTTTTTGCCATTTTTCCATACAGCCAGCGCTTTCATCGTCTGCAAATCCTCAACTACTATAAAATCCGCATCATAACCTGTAGCAACCGCACCTTTATTTTTTAGATGATAACATTCAGCGACATTTAATGATGCAAGCTGGATCGCCAGTAATGGATCCATTCCTTCCGCTATCGCCAATGCCACTGTGTAGTTAATGCTTCCCTGTTCCATCAGTTCATCCAGATGCTTATCATCCGTACAAAAAGCAAAACGCCGTGCATTCGACATTGTTACAGCAGGTAAAATGGCTTTTAAGTTTTTGGCTGCTGACCCTTCCCTAATGAATACATACATCCCCTGTTCCACTCGGTCCAATGCCTCTTCGGCTGTGACGCATTCATGATCTGTTGTAATTCCTGCTGCCCGGTAACCACGTATTTGAGAACTTGTTAAACCTGCACAATGGCCATCAATGATCATCCCATTTTCTTGAGCAAGCTTTAGCTTTGCGAGCATTTCCTTTTCCCCTTTTAGTACAGCTGGAAAATCCATTACCTCTGCTAAACCTAGCACATTCTTATGACCGATAAATTCATTTAAATCTTTTGCCGTCAGCACAGCTCCTGCATGTTCAAAAGAGGTCCCCGGTACACTGGAAGGCAGCATGAAATAAATATCCATTTCGACATCATCAATATCCTGTAGCATAAATTCCAATCCTGCTTTACCTGAAACATTCGCAATTTCATGCGGGTCTGTAACGACAGCCGTTACACCATGTGGAAGCATGATTCGATTAAATTGTTTTGGAACAAGCATGGATGATTCAATATGAATATGCGCATCAATAAATCCAGGTACAATATACTTTCCGCTTGCATCTATTACTTGCTCTGCTTCAAATTCACCTGGCTTAGAAACCGCAATAATTTTGCCGTTTGCCACTACAACATCGCCTTTGCGCCAGCGTAAATTAAAAACATCGGCAATTTGCGCATGTTGAATAATGAAATCCGCTTTACCTCGTTTTTGAGATTGATCAATAATTTCCCTCATATGCCACCCCCTGTTTATTTCACACTATGATCCTATTTCATTTAATAATTAAATAAAAAAGGGAAGGCTTTAAAAATCGCACCGTCCCCTTTCCTATAATTGCACCAAACTTTAATATATGATTCTATTAACCTTTAGCTCTTTACTGTTGCTGCTTCTATTTCCTGAGCAAATACACTTTTCGCCTTTTCAATATCAACTTCCAGCTGTTGTTCTTGCAATGCTTCACCAATTGCTGCAATAGCCTGGTCCAGCATTTCCGCTGTTGTATTCCCCATATGCCCGATACGGAATGCTTTTCCTGCCAAATGGGCTAAGGAACCCGCTACGATAATGCCGCGCTTCGCCAGACTTGCTCGGAACTTGCCATCTTCAATACCTTCAGGATATAAAATACAGCTTAATGTCGGCGCAGCTACTTCTTCATCAGCCAATGGTGTCATCCCGTAAGAACGCAGTGCCGCACGGATCGCTTTACCAAATGCGATATGACGCGCTTCACGTTTTTCCATACCTTCTTCTAATACAATATTCAATGCCACATCATATGCGTAAATTAAGTTAACCGGAGGCGTCGCAAAGTACATTGCCGGGTTCTCCATAATATTGCGCCAATTATGTATATCCGCATAATAGGCCGGCACTGTCCCGATTTGTTCACGTGCTGCCAATGCATTCGGACTGAAAGCAACAATTGCCAGCCCTGGAGGAATACCAATTGCTTTTTGCGATCCAGTTAACACAATATCAATTTTGTAATCTTCTTCACCGTAAGCTTTACTCATATCCTCTTGCAATGCTGCTGTTGCGACAACACCATCGACAATGACAAGTGCACCGGATGCTTTAATAATCGGTACTAGCGTATCTAAGTCCGAAACAACTCCAGTAGATGTATCCGCATGTGTAATTGTTACGGCCTTATACTTATTAGCCTTCACCGCTTCCTCCACTAGCTTGGCGTCTACACGTTCACCCCATGTCGACTGCAATACATCCACTTCAATTCCAAACGCCTTTGCAAGTGGTGTAAAACGATCGCCGAAATAGCCGTGGCTAATAACCAAGAGACGTTCACCTTTTGCAATAGTATTTACGATTGCCATTTCCATTGCCAACGTACCTGAACCTGCTACTACATACACTTCCCCGTCTGTATTAAACAGCTTTTTCGTATTAGCTAACGCGTTCTTAAAAGTTTCAACAAATCGAGGGTCTGTATGCCCTCTCGTCTCACTCGCCAAGGCATCATAAATCTCATCCATTACCGGTGTCGGCCCTGGCACTAATAATAATTCTTTATTTTTCATTGGTATCGCCTCTTTTTCTTAATAGTAAAAATATTCTATCTATATAATATTCTCTATACTTTATAGAACTCCTTCATTTATACAAAATAGAAAATGCCTTTTCAGCCCCATCCAAGCTAAAAAGACATTCCTCTTTATAAAAACCCCTTAGTTTTCCTTATATGTTGGGAGGCATCCCATACTAAACCGCGTTCCAATTCGATTTAGCATTTTTCATAGTAGTCAATCTGTTCAAGTTCAAGAAAGTATTCCTTTTCCCCTCCTATGTTTCTTTCAAGAGTCGCTTCGGCATAACGTCTATTTACTAAGTGCACATTCCCCAATGTCACTAGAATCAGTAAGATAGAAGAAAAGGAATAGATTAATCCGAAAAAGCAGTTCCCCGTTTATGAATCTCTTCATAACACTGCCTATTAAACTTCAGTC
The DNA here is from genome assembly GCF_038008025.1 of Solibacillus sp. FSL W7-1324. Lineage (NCBI taxonomy): Bacteria > Bacillati > Bacillota > Bacilli > Caryophanales > Caryophanaceae > Solibacillus > Solibacillus sp. FSL W7-1324. The sequence continues at coordinate 120,011 of NZ_JBBOYH010000001.1, read as the reverse complement.
TTATACAAATTGCTCTGTTTCAGTAGAGCCGGACATAGCAGTTGTCGAAGATGTACCACCTGAAATTGTTTGTGATACTTCATCAAAGTAACCAGTACCTACTTCACGTTGGTGACGAGTAGCAGTGTAACCTTTGCTTTCAGCAGCAAACTCAGCTTGTTGTAGTTTAGAGTAAGCAGCCATACCATTATCTTTGTAGTCATGCGCAAGCTCGAACATTGAGTAGTTTAAGCTGTGGAAACCAGCAAGTGTAATGAATTGGAACTTGTATCCAAGCTTTCCTAGTTCACGTTGGTACTCTGCAATCTCTTCATCTGATAATTTAGCTTTCCAGTTGAATGAAGGCGAGCAGTTATACGCTAACATTTTCCCTGGGAACTCAGCATGGATTGCAGCAGCAAACTCACGTGCTTCTTCTAATGATGGGTGAGAAGTCTCACACCAGATTAAGTCTGCATATGGTGCATAAGCTAACCCGCGTGCAATTGCTTGCTTAATGCCTGGTTTAGTACGGTAGAATCCTTCAGGAGTACGTTCACCCGTTAAGAACTCTGCATCGCGTGGGTCAATATCTGACGTTACCATGTCAGCAGCATCTGCATCTGTACGTGCGATTAAAATTGTATCAACGCCTGCCACATCAGCAGCTAATCGTGCCGCAATTAAATTACGGACAGCGTTTTGTGTTGGTAATAAAACTTTCCCGCCTAAGTGACCGCATTTTTTCTCAGAAGCTAATTGGTCTTCTAAATGCACACCAGCTGCACCCGCTTCAATCATCCCTTTAACTAATTCGAATACGTTTAACGGACCACCGAAGCCTGCTTCTGCATCAGCTACAATCGGTGCAAACCAGTCAAAACCGTCATCGCGGCCTTCCGCATGGTCAATTTGGTCAGCACGCTGAAGCGCCTGGTTAATACGTTTTACTACTGCTGGTACAGAGTTTGCCGGATATAAAGATTGGTCCGGATACATTTGACCAGAAAGGTTTGCATCAGCCGCTACTTGCCACCCCGATAAGTAGATTGCCTGTAAACCTGCTTTTACCTGCTGTACAGCCTGATTCCCCGTTAAAGCTCCTAACGCATTGATGAAAGGTACTTCATGTAATGACTTCCATAAACGAGCAGATCCACGTTTTGCTAAAGTTTGCTCCTGGATGAATGAACCTTGTAACTTTACAACCTCTTCTGCTGTATAACCACGCTCAATACCTTTCCAGCGCGGGTTTTCTGCCCAATCCTTTTGTAAAGCTTCGATTCTTTCTTGACGAGTTGACATAATAAATTTCCACCTTCCCCATTGTGTATGGATATTCTGTTAGAAAAATTTGTAATCGACTGTTCCATAACAGAACATCTTGCTGTAATATAATGTATAACAGAATGTTTAACTTTTCATTATTTTCTGATAAATTAACTTTAATTTAGGATGAATGGGTATATTTGGAGGATGAATTGTCATTTAGGCTATAATACAGAAGGAGTGGAATTGCATTGTCATTACAAAATATTGAAATCGAAAAGGACATTTTAAATCAGTATAAAATTATTTTAGAAGATTGGATTCCTGAGGATGCATCGATTGCAATAGCAGTAAACAATAGCTTTATTTATTTCAGTACCGGTCATCACCATTTTGCATTGAAAGTCGGGTCGGCTGTTCCGAAAGACAGCATCGCTTATAAAGTACTACAAACTAAACAAAAGGTTGATGCTGTTATGGAGAATACACTTTTTGAAACACCCTATTATGCAATCGGTTATCCGATTTTGGTTAACGGCGAACATGGCGCTCTAGTTGTCGTCCTGCCCCCATTGTTTAAAGTAAAGAGTTCGGATATGTATAAGTTTTTAACAGGTAAACAAATGGAGGATTGGGTTCCGATTTCGATTGATGAAATTTCACATATTGAAAGTTTGCAAAAGAGGACTTGGTTTTACTCCAAAGGTGAACAATACAAAACAGCTGTTACACTGAAAGAATTACAGACTCGACTGCCAAATAACTTTCTTCGCATTCATCGCTCTTATATTATAAATATTTGCTATATCAAAAAAATCACGCGTGATTTAACTTCAAATTTTATTGTACAGCTGAAGGACGGCGTGGAATTGCCAGTAAGTCAGTCCTATATAAATAACTTGCGGGCGGTTTTGGAGTTTTAGTATGAGGAAAAATTTATAAAAGACAGGGCTCTATAGATCGAATAAACAAAAAACCCACTGATTCCTCAGTGGGTTTTTACATGTGCGAAGCGACGTCCTACTCTCACAGGGGGAAGCCCCCAACTACCATCGGCGCTAAAGAGCTTAACTTCCGTGTTCGGTATGGGAACGGGTGTGACCTCTTTGCCATCATCACTTCACTATAGTGGGCTTTAAAAAGCCTATGTAAAAGAATTTCATTCTTTCAAAACTGGATAAACGTTTCATTGAGTTTGTGCAATAAAATGTGGTTAAGTCCTCGACCGATTAGTATTCGTCAGCTGCATGCGTCACCGCACTTCCACCTCGAACCTATCTACCTGATCGTCTTTCAGGGGTCTTACTTACTTGCGTAATGGGAAATCTCATCTTGAGGGGGGCTTCATGCTTAGATGCTTTCAGCACTTATCCCGTCCATACATAGCTACCCAGCGATGCCTTTGGCAAGACAACTGGTACACCAGCGGTATGTCCATCCCGGTCCTCTCGTACTAAGGACAGCTCCTCTCAAATTTCCTACGCCCACGACGGATAGGGACCGAACTGTCTCACGACGTTCTGAACCCAGCTCGCGTACCGCTTTAATGGGCGAACAGCCCAACCCTTGGGACCGACTACAGCCCCAGGATGCGATGAGCCGACATCGAGGTGCCAAACCTCCCCGTCGATGTGGACTCTTGGGGGAGATAAGCCTGTTATCCCCGGGGTAGCTTTTATCCGTTGAGCGATGGCCCTTCCATGCGGAACCACCGGATCACTAAGCCCGTCTTTCGACCCTGCTCGACTTGTAGGTCTCGCAGTCAAGCTCCCTTATGCCTTTACACTCTACGAATGATTTCCAACCATTCTGAGGGAACCTTTGGGCGCCTCCGTTACTCTTTAGGAGGCGACCGCCCCAGTCAAACTGTCCGCCTGACACTGTCTCCTACCCCGCTAAGGGGCATGGGTTAGAAGTTCAATACAACCAGGGTAGTATCCCACCGACGCCTCCTTCGAAGCTGGCGCTCCGAGATCTCTGGCTCCTACCTATCCTGTACAAGTTGTACCAAAATTCAATATCAGGCTACAGTAAAGCTCCACGGGGTCTTTCCGTCCTGTCGCGGGTAACCTGCATCTTCACAGGTACTATAATTTCACCGAGTCTCTCGTTGAGACAGTGCCCAGATCGTTACGCCTTTCGTGCGGGTCGGAACTTACCCGACAAGGAATTTCGCTACCTTAGGACCGTTATAGTTACGGCCGCCGTTTACTGGGGCTTCAATTCACAGCTTCGCTTGCGCTAACCGCTCCTCTTAACCTTCCAGCACCGGGCAGGCGTCAGCCCCTATACGTCACCTTACGGTTTTGCAGAGACCTGTGTTTTTGCTAAACAGTCGCCTGGGCCTATTCACTGCGGCTTCTCTAGGCTATGCACCCAAAGAAGCACCCCTTCTCCCGAAGTTACGGGGTCATTTTGCCGAGTTCCTTAACGAGAGTTCTCTCGCACACCTTAGGATTCTCTCCTCGACTACCTGTGTCGGTTTGCGGTACGGGCACCTCTCACCTCGATAGAGGCTTTTCTTGGCAGTGTGAAATCAGGAACTTCGCTCATACGAGCTCGTCATCACAGCTCAACGTTAAAGTATGCGGATTTGCCTACATACACGCCTTACTGCTTGAACACGCGCAACCAACGGCGTGCTTACCCTATCCTACTGCGTCCCCCCATTTCTCAAACGGTGAGGAGGTGGTACAGGAATATCAACCTGTTGTCCATCGCCTACGCCTATCGGCCTCGGCTTAGGTCCCGACTAACCCTGAGCGGACGAGCCTTCCTCAGGAAACCTTAGTCATACGGTGCATGGGATTCTCACCCATGTTTCGCTACTCATACCGGCATTCTCACTTCTAACCGCTCCACCAGTCCTTCCGGTCTGACTTCAACGCTGTTAGAACGCTCTCCTACCACGCATACTCAAAGTATGCATCCACAGCTTCGGTGAATCGTTTAGCCCCGATACATTTTCGGCGCAGCGTCACTCGACCAGTGAGCTATTACGCACTCTTTAAATGATGGCTGCTTCTAAGCCAACATCCTGGTTGTCTAAGCAACGCCACATCCTTTTCCACTTAACGATTACTTGGGGACCTTAGCTGGTGGTCTGGGCTGTTTCCCTCTTGACTACGGATCTTATCACTCGCAGTCTGACTCCCGTGTATAAATATCCGGCATTCGGAGTTTGTCTGAATTCGGTAAAGCGAGATGCCCCCCTAGTCCAAACAGTGCTCTACCTCCGGTATTCTCAATCACGAGGCTAGCCCTAAAGCTATTTCGGAGAGAACCAGCTATCTCCAGGTTCGATTGGAATTTCTCCGCTACCCACACCTCATCCCCGCACTTTTCAACGTGCGTGGGTTCGGGCCTCCAGTGAGTGTTACCTCACCTTCACCCTGGACATGGGTAGATCACCTGGTTTCGGGTCTACGACCACGTACTAATTCGCCCTATTCAGACTCGCTTTCGCTGCGGCTCCGTCTTCTCAACTTAACCTCGCACGTAATCGTAACTCGCCGGTTCATTCTACAAAAGGCACGCTATCACCCATTAACGGGCTCTAACTACTTGTAGGCACACGGTTTCAGGATCTATTTCACTCCCCTTCCGGGGTGCTTTTCACCTTTCCCTCACGGTACTGGTTCACTATCGGTCACTAGGTAGTATTTAGCCTTGGGAGATGGTCCTCCCGGATTCCGACGGAATTTCACGTGTTCCGCCGTACTCAGGATCCACTCTGGAGGGAATGAACTTTTGACTACAGGGC
>NZ_JBBOYH010000001.1:0-112500 GCF_038008025.1 Solibacillus sp. FSL W7-1324 | reverse complement strand
GAACCGCTGACCTCCTGCGTGCAAGGCAGGCGCTCTCCCAGCTGAGCTAAGGCCCCATAAATGATGGTCGGAATGACAGGATTCGAACCTACGACCCCTTGGTCCCAAACCAAGTGCTCTACCAAGCTGAGCTACATTCCGAAATAATATGGCGCGCCCGGCAGGAGTCGAACCCACAACCTTCTGATCCGTAGTCAGACGCTCTATCCAATTGAGCTACGGGCGCATATTGTTTATTGTAAAGATGGTGCCGAGGGCCGGAATCGAACCGGCACGGTGATCACTCACCGCAGGATTTTAAGTCCTGTGCGTCTGCCAGTTCCGCCACCCCGGCATTTTTTGGAGCGGAAGACGAGGTTCGAACTCGCGACCCCCACCTTGGCAAGGTGGTGTTCTACCACTGAACTACTTCCGCAAAATGCTTAAGATATTTTTTACTCTGACAGTAATATGAAATTAAAATGGTGCGGGTGAAGGGAGTCGAACCCCCACGCCTTGCGGCGCTAGATCCTAAGTCTAGTGCGTCTGCCAATTCCGCCACACCCGCTAAGCAGTATAAAATATAAACTGGTGAGCCATGAAGGACTCGAACCTTCGACCCTCTGATTAAAAGTCAGATGCTCTACCAACTGAGCTAATGGCTCTCTAAATGGTGCCGGCGAAAGGAGTCGAACCCTCGACCTACTGATTACAAGTCAGTTGCTCTACCAACTGAGCTACACCGGCATTTAGAAATGGTGGAGGATGACGGGCTCGAACCGCCGACCCCCTGCTTGTAAGGCAGGTGCTCTCCCAGCTGAGCTAATCCTCCTGGGTAATACAGCCTAGCGACGTCCTACTCTCACAGGGGGAAGCCCCCAACTACCATCGGCGCTAAAGAGCTTAACTTCCGTGTTCGGTATGGGAACGGGTGTGACCTCTTTGCTATCATCACTAGACTATTTTCTTTAAAAGACATTATTCATTATAACATACTTTTCTTATACGTCAAGTACTTTTTTAATGAATTTCATTCTTTCAAAACTGGATAAACGTTTCATTGAGTTGTGCAATAAAATGTGGTTAAGTCCTCGACCGATTAGTATTCGTCAGCTGCATGCGTCACCGCACTTCCACCTCGAACCTATCTACCTGATCGTCTTTCAGGGGTCTTACTTACTTGCGTAATGGGAAATCTCATCTTGAGGGGGGCTTCATGCTTAGATGCTTTCAGCACTTATCCCGTCCATACATAGCTACCCAGCGATGCCTTTGGCAAGACAACTGGTACACCAGCGGTATGTCCATCCCGGTCCTCTCGTACTAAGGACAGCTCCTCTCAAATTTCCTACGCCCACGACGGATAGGGACCGAACTGTCTCACGACGTTCTGAACCCAGCTCGCGTACCGCTTTAATGGGCGAACAGCCCAACCCTTGGGACCGACTACAGCCCCAGGATGCGATGAGCCGACATCGAGGTGCCAAACCTCCCCGTCGATGTGGACTCTTGGGGGAGATAAGCCTGTTATCCCCGGGGTAGCTTTTATCCGTTGAGCGATGGCCCTTCCATGCGGAACCACCGGATCACTAAGCCCGTCTTTCGACCCTGCTCGACTTGTAGGTCTCGCAGTCAAGCTCCCTTATGCCTTTACACTCTACGAATGATTTCCAACCATTCTGAGGGAACCTTTGGGCGCCTCCGTTACTCTTTAGGAGGCGACCGCCCCAGTCAAACTGTCCGCCTGACACTGTCTCCTACCCCGCTAAGGGGCATGGGTTAGAAGTTCAATACAACCAGGGTAGTATCCCACCGACGCCTCCTTCGAAGCTGGCGCTCCGAGATCTCTGGCTCCTACCTATCCTGTACAAGTTGTACCAAAATTCAATATCAGGCTACAGTAAAGCTCCACGGGGTCTTTCCGTCCTGTCGCGGGTAACCTGCATCTTCACAGGTACTATAATTTCACCGAGTCTCTCGTTGAGACAGTGCCCAGATCGTTACGCCTTTCGTGCGGGTCGGAACTTACCCGACAAGGAATTTCGCTACCTTAGGACCGTTATAGTTACGGCCGCCGTTTACTGGGGCTTCAATTCACAGCTTCGCTTGCGCTAACCGCTCCTCTTAACCTTCCAGCACCGGGCAGGCGTCAGCCCCTATACGTCACCTTACGGTTTTGCAGAGACCTGTGTTTTTGCTAAACAGTCGCCTGGGCCTATTCACTGCGGCTTCTCTAGGCTATGCACCCAAAGAAGCACCCCTTCTCCCGAAGTTACGGGGTCATTTTGCCGAGTTCCTTAACGAGAGTTCTCTCGCACACCTTAGGATTCTCTCCTCGACTACCTGTGTCGGTTTGCGGTACGGGCACCTCTCACCTCGATAGAGGCTTTTCTTGGCAGTGTGAAATCAGGAACTTCGCTCATACGAGCTCGTCATCACAGCTCAACGTTAAAGTATGCGGATTTGCCTACATACACGCCTTACTGCTTGAACACGCGCAACCAACGGCGTGCTTACCCTATCCTACTGCGTCCCCCCATTTCTCAAACGGTGAGGAGGTGGTACAGGAATATCAACCTGTTGTCCATCGCCTACGCCTATCGGCCTCGGCTTAGGTCCCGACTAACCCTGAGCGGACGAGCCTTCCTCAGGAAACCTTAGTCATACGGTGCATGGGATTCTCACCCATGTTTCGCTACTCATACCGGCATTCTCACTTCTAACCGCTCCACCAGTCCTTCCGGTCTGACTTCAACGCTGTTAGAACGCTCTCCTACCACGCATACTCAAAGTATGCATCCACAGCTTCGGTGAATCGTTTAGCCCCGATACATTTTCGGCGCAGCGTCACTCGACCAGTGAGCTATTACGCACTCTTTAAATGATGGCTGCTTCTAAGCCAACATCCTGGTTGTCTAAGCAACGCCACATCCTTTTCCACTTAACGATTACTTGGGGACCTTAGCTGGTGGTCTGGGCTGTTTCCCTCTTGACTACGGATCTTATCACTCGCAGTCTGACTCCCGTGTATAAATATCCGGCATTCGGAGTTTGTCTGAATTCGGTAAAGCGAGATGCCCCCCTAGTCCAAACAGTGCTCTACCTCCGGTATTCTCAATCACGAGGCTAGCCCTAAAGCTATTTCGGAGAGAACCAGCTATCTCCAGGTTCGATTGGAATTTCTCCGCTACCCACACCTCATCCCCGCACTTTTCAACGTGCGTGGGTTCGGGCCTCCAGTGAGTGTTACCTCACCTTCACCCTGGACATGGGTAGATCACCTGGTTTCGGGTCTACGACCACGTACTAATTCGCCCTATTCAGACTCGCTTTCGCTGCGGCTCCGTCTTCTCAACTTAACCTCGCACGTAATCGTAACTCGCCGGTTCATTCTACAAAAGGCACGCTATCACCCATTAACGGGCTCTAACTACTTGTAGGCACACGGTTTCAGGATCTATTTCACTCCCCTTCCGGGGTGCTTTTCACCTTTCCCTCACGGTACTGGTTCACTATCGGTCACTAGGTAGTATTTAGCCTTGGGAGATGGTCCTCCCGGATTCCGACGGAATTTCACGTGTTCCGCCGTACTCAGGATCCACTCTGGAGGGAATGAACTTTTGACTACAGGGCTTTTACCTCGTTTCGCGGACCTTTCCAAGTCGCTTCGTCTAGTTCATTCTTTTGTAACTCCGTATAGAGTGTCCTACAACCCCAAAGAGCAAGCTCTTTGGTTTGGGCTCTTCCCGTTTCGCTCGCCGCTACTCAGGGAATCGAATTTTCTTTCTGTTCCTGCAGGTACTTAGATGTTTCAGTTCTCTGCGTCTGTCTTCGACACGCTATGAATTCACGTGAAGATACTATCCGATTAAAGATAGTGGGTTCCCCCATTCGGAAATCCCCGGATCAAAGCTTACTTACAGCTCCCCGAGGCATATCGGTGTTAGTGCCGTCCTTCATCGACTCCTAGTGCCAAGGCATCCACCGTGCGCCCTTATTAACTTAACCAAAAGTTAACACTTGGAACGAGTCCAAGATTTAAGTTTACACGTCAATTGCTTGACTTGTTTAAATATCTATAAAATAGAAATTTGATTTATTGCTTTCAATGTCGTTTTATCCAGTTTTCAAAGAACAAAGCAGCTGACTTCAATCACATCGTGACAAAGCTTCACTGATTTTGCTTCATGCAGCTTTGCGACGAAAGCGCAAGCGTCAGGAGCAAGGTTTTGAAGTATTCCATTCAATTAAGAATGAACCTTCAAAACTGAACAGCAAACGTTAATGTTTCATTCCCCAAGGGAATGATTCCGAAAAATCCTTAGAAAGGAGGTGATCCAGCCGCACCTTCCGATACGGCTACCTTGTTACGACTTCACCCCAATCATCTATCCCACCTTCGGCGGCTGGCTCCAAAAGGTTACCTCACCGACTTCGGGTGTTACAAACTCTCGTGGTGTGACGGGCGGTGTGTACAAGGCCCGGGAACGTATTCACCGCGGCATGCTGATCCGCGATTACTAGCGATTCCGGCTTCATGTAGGCGAGTTGCAGCCTACAATCCGAACTGAGAACGGTTTTATCGGATTAGCTCCCCCTCGCGGGTTGGCAACCGTTTGTACCGTCCATTGTAGCACGTGTGTAGCCCAGGTCATAAGGGGCATGATGATTTGACGTCATCCCCACCTTCCTCCGGTTTATCACCGGCAGTCTCCTTAGAGTGCCCAACTGAATGATGGCAACTAAGAATAAGGGTTGCGCTCGTTGCGGGACTTAACCCAACATCTCACGACACGAGCTGACGACAACCATGCACCACCTGTCACCGTTGCCCCCGAAGGGGAAACTATGTCTCCATAGTGGTCACCGGGATGTCAAGACCTGGTAAGGTTCTTCGCGTTGCTTCGAATTAAACCACATGCTCCACCGCTTGTGCGGGCCCCCGTCAATTCCTTTGAGTTTCAGTCTTGCGACCGTACTCCCCAGGCGGAGTGCTTAATGCGTTAGCTGCAGCACTGAGGGGCGGAAACCCCCCAACACTTAGCACTCATCGTTTACGGCGTGGACTACCAGGGTATCTAATCCTGTTTGCTCCCCACGCTTTCGCGCCTCAGTGTCAGTTACAGACCAGACAGTCGCCTTCGCCACTGGTGTTCCTCCAAATCTCTACGCATTTCACCGCTACACTTGGAATTCCACTATCCTCTTCTGCACTCAAGTTCCCCAGTTTCCAATGACCCTCCCCGGTTGAGCCGGGGGCTTTCACATCAGACTTAAGGAACCACCTGCGCGCGCTTTACGCCCAATAATTCCGGACAACGCTTGCCACCTACGTATTACCGCGGCTGCTGGCACGTAGTTAGCCGTGGCTTTCTAACAAGGTACCGTCAAGGTAGCGCCAGTTACTACGCTACTTGTTCTTCCCTTGCAACAGAGTTTTACGAACCGAAATCCTTCTTCACTCACGCGGCGTTGCTCCATCAGACTTTCGTCCATTGTGGAAGATTCCCTACTGCTGCCTCCCGTAGGAGTCTGGGCCGTGTCTCAGTCCCAGTGTGGCCGATCACCCTCTCAGGTCGGCTACGCATCGTTGCCTTGGTGAGCCGTTACCTCACCAACTAGCTAATGCGCCGCGGGTCCATCTTATAGTGACAGCGAGATGCCGTCTTTCAACTTCAAAACATGTGTTAAAAAGTGTTATTCGGTATTAGCCCCGGTTTCCCGGAGTTATCCCAATCTATAAGGTAGGTTACCCACGTGTTACTCACCCGTCCGCCGCTAAAATTTTAAAGGTGCAAGCACCAATAAAATTTCCGCTCGACTTGCATGTATTAGGCACGCCGCCAGCGTTCGTCCTGAGCCAGGATCAAACTCTCCATAAAAGTAGTTTGAAAGCTCATTTGCTTTGCTAGCGATCCAACTTCGTTAGAAGTTGAAATCTATTGTTTGCTTCATTTAAGAAGCTTGTTTCATTAACGTTGCTTGTTCAGTTTTCAAGGTTCATTGTGTTGTCGTTGTGACAACTTTTATATCTTACCATTTACATAAGGTGAATGTCAACAACTTTTTTAAAAAGTTTTTAATTCATTTTTTCGATGTAAATTTAGTAACTTTTTTACTTTATCACTCTAAAGTCGAAAAGTAAAGATGTTTGTAATTTTTTGCGTCACGTTTTAGCGACAAGAAATAATATACCACCCTCACAACTATATTGCAATAGTTATTTCAAAAAAATATTACTTTTATCAAATTCTATATCCCTTCCCTTGATTCCTTTTAATTAATATAGAGTGGAATGCCTAACAGCTTCCCCATCTTTATATTTTTCTATACCTCTAACTGCCAACACACTCTCGCAGTCGCTCACAAACAAATAATAATGCCTTTCTTTCTATAATAAAGAAAAGAGCCCTGCGAATAACGCTGGACTCTTTTAAAATTAAACTTATTTCGCTGTATGACGCATTGTCGGGAATAATAAAACATCACGAATTGATGGTGAATTCGTCAATAGCATTACTAAGCGGTCGATACCGATACCTAAACCACCAGTTGGCGGCATACCGTATTCTAATGCTTCGATGAAATCATTATCCATTTCATGTGCTTCATCATTACCTGCTTCTTTCTCGGCCATTTGAGCTTCAAAGCGCTCGCGTTGATCGATTGGATCATTTAATTCTGTGAAGGCATTTGCATGCTCACGACGAACGATAAATAGCTCAAAACGGTCTGTGAAGCGTGGGTCTTCAGGATTTTTCTTCGCTAACGGAGAAATTTCCACTGGGTGACCTGTTACGAATGTAGGTTGTACTAATGTTTCTTCTACTTTTTGTTCAAAGAACTCATTAATGATGTGTCCCACTTCGTGCGTATCTTTAATTTCCACACCGTGTTCAGCAGCGAGTTTACGTGCTTCTTCTACAGTCATTGGTGCCCAGAAGTCTACACCTGTTGCTTCTTTAACTGCATCTACCATGTGTACGCGTTTCCAGCCAACACCTAATTCAATTGTATCTTCACCATATTGTACAGATGTTGTGCCAAGTACGTCTTGAGCCACATGTGCAATAAGGTTTTCTGTTAAATCCATAATATCGTTATAGTCTGCATATGCTTCATATAATTCAATCATTGTAAATTCCGGATTGTGACGAGTTGAAATACCTTCGTTACGGAATACACGGCCGATTTCATATACTTTCTCCAAGCCACCAACGATTAAGCGTTTTAAATGCAGCTCAATTGCGATACGCATATATAATTCCATATCCAATGCATTGTGATGTGTAATAAACGGACGAGCCGCCGCACCGCCTGCAATTGTATGCAGCATTGGTGTTTCCACTTCCAAATAACCATTGTTATCTAAATAGTTACGGATTGCGCGAATGATTTTTGAACGTTGGATGAATGTTGTTTTCGACTCATCATTTGTCATTAAGTCAACATAGCGTTGACGGTAACGTTGTTCTACATCTGTAAGACCGTGGAATTTATCAGGTAATGGGCGTAACGCTTTTGTTAGGAAAGTGAACGCTGTCGCTTTAACAGATAACTCTCCTACTTGTGTACGGAATACTTTACCTTTTACCCCTACGATATCTCCAAGATCTGCTTTGTTGAATAATTCATATGCTTCTTCACCGATTGCATCTTTACGTACATAAATTTGGATTTGGCCAGCTAAGTCCTGGATATGCGCAAAACCTGCTTTACCTTTACCGCGCTTTGTCATAATACGTCCAGCGATTACAACTTCGCGTGGGTTTTCTTCTAATTGCTCTTTATCAAATTGCTCATTTTCTGCAATAACTTCGTTCGATAAATGTGTGCGTTCAAAACGGCTGCCGAATGGGTCCATACCGTTTTCGCGAATATCTGTCATCTTCTGGCGTCTCACCAAAAGTTGGTCGTTTAATTCTTCGATATTTGACACGTATTTCACTCCTTAATGTTTTTGCGCTCCAAAACGGCACAATAGTCCATAATGTTTCCATTGTACAGCATTTCTTTTAGTGATTCACCTGTTTCGAATTAATTTTAAATATCAGATAATTCTGTTAAGCGAATTTCCTTTACATAATAAAAAGGCATCATAAGCTGATGCCTTTTACTACTGTTTATACTATAACCGCTTCTTCTTCGTATTCATCTGCAACACTGTTTAATAGAATACGTAATTCCTGCTCAGTCTCAGTTAGATTGATGGCATTACGGATTTTCCCGTTTCCGCGAATTCCTTTTAAATACCATGATGCATGTTTACGCATTTCTCTTACCGCTACTTTTTCACCTTTAAGTGCTTTTAAGCGTTCAAAATGTAGTAAACAAACGTCCATTTTTTCACGGATTGAAGGCTCTGGAATTTGAATACCTGATTCCAAGTATTTCACCGTTTGATAGATCATCCACGGATTCCCTAAAGCAGCACGACCAATCATAACGGCATCTGCATTCGTATGTTCCAGAATGCGCTTTGCATCTTCCGGTGTTTCCACGTCTCCATTTGCGATAAACGGGATGCTAATATTTTTCTTCACTTCAGCTAAGACATCCCAGTTTGCCTTACCTTCATACATTTGCACACGTGTTCGGCCGTGCATGGCAATTGCAGATGCACCTGCACGTTCTGCTGCTTGGGCATTTTCTACAGCGAATACACGCTCTTCATCCCATCCGATACGCATTTTTACCGAAACCGGTTTATCAACTGCATCGACAACAGCTGAAACCATCTCGTAAATTTTGTTCGGATCAAGAAGCCATTTTGCGCCGGCTTCACATTTAATAATTTTGTTTACAGGACATCCCATATTGATATCGATAATATCGGCTGTTGTATGTTTATCTACAAACTTTGCTGCCTCTACTAAATTTTCTTTGTCTCCTCCGAAAATTTGCAGTGTCATCGGATTTTCGCGCTCATCGATATAAAGCATGTCCAATGTTTTTTTGTTGCGGATATTCAACGCTTTATCACTGATCATTTCCGCGTATACTAACCCTGCTCCAAACTCTTTTACAGTTAAACGGAAAGCCGAGTTGCAAATTCCGGCCATCGGGGCAAGAACGACACGGTTATCCATAATAATATCGCCTATTTGGAATGGCTTTTGGTCGATGTTTGACACCTTTTTGTTCCCTCCACTAGGTTATTCACCTTTTAATTCGTTTATATCTATTTGTAATACATCTGCAATTGTTTGAAGTTGTTCTTCTGAGGCAATTTTCTCGCCTCGTTCAATACGCCCTAAAATGGTTACAGATATACCTATATGTTTTGCAAATTCGGTTTGCTGAATTCGTTTCAATTTTCGAAAGGCCCGAATTCTGCGACCGTATTGATTTTCTTCCACAGATTGACGCCTTCTTTCTCTATATCAAGTGCATGTAACGCTTTTTGCACGCCTACAAGCATATCATAGTTTTGCGTCATAATCTCTTCTAACGGTACAAGCACGAATGCACGCTCATACATACGAGGATGTGGAACCGTTAAATTTTCTGTTTCATACTGTTCTTGACCATACAGCAAAATGTCCAAATCGATAATTCGCGGTCCCCAACGGAATTCACGAATACGACCAAGATCATTTTCGATTTTTTGGCATTGCGCTAGAAGCTCGTAAGCATTTAGCTCTGTTTCAAGAGCGACGGCAATATTTAAAAAATCGGCCTGATCTGTATAGCCTACTGCTGCTGTTTCATAAATTGAAGAAATCGCTGTTACTTTAATCGCCTCTTGTGCAATGAGCAGTTTCACCGCGGCCTGTAAGTTTTGCTCACGCTCACCGATATTCGTACCAATCGATAAATACGCTGTCGTCGTCATACGAATTGCCCTCTTGTAATTTCGACTGCGACTTCTTTATAATGCCCCGGAATTGGAGGATCAGGCTTAATAATTTCGACGCGGCATCCAAAAATCTGATCTTCATACTGCGTTAAAATACTCGAAGCAACTTTTTCGGCAACCGCTTCAATTAACTTATACGGTTTCCCTTCAATCACTTCTTTACAAATATCATAAACGCCAACATAGCTTACCGTATGATCCAGCTCATCTGTCTCACCAGCAAGCTTCATATCAACAGCAAGCGAAACATTAGCACGAAAGCGTTGTCCTAATACGTTTTCTTCCGGTAATACACCGTGATAACCAAAAAACTGCATTTCTTTTAAATGAATGTAATCCATTGCAAACTCCTTAATGTCTCGGTGCCAATTCACCTTGTACTTCAAATTTCCCTACAAGTGCATCCATCATTTTCACTGTCCGCGCCACTTCCTTCACATCATGAACACGCATCATATGGCAGCCTTTTTGAACACCAAATGCACAAGTAGCGGCTGTCCCTTCCACTCGTTCCTCAACAGGTAATTCTAAAATTGATCCAATCATACGCTTGCGTGATGTCGCAAGCAATACCGGATATCCTAATGCAACGAGCTCATCGAGGCGCTGCATCGTTTCAATACTTTCACTTAGACTCTTCACAAAACCGATGCCCGGATCAAGGAAAATATGCTCATCACGTACTCCTGCTGCTTTTGCAATTGCAATGCTTTCCTGCATATCGGCCATATATTCGGCAAAGTAGTTATCATACTGATCTGATAGGCGGTTATGCATTAAAATGATCGGCACATCAAGTTCCGCTGCAACATTTGCCATTTCCGGATCTGCCTTTGCGCCCCATATGTCATTAATAATATGTGCACCTGCTTCAATTGCAGCCCGCGCTACATTGGATTTATACGTATCAATGGAGAGAATCGCAGGTACTTCTTTTAAAAGCGCTCGAATTACCGGTACGACACGTGCAATCTCTTCCTCATCGGAAATTCGTATATAGCCTGGGCGTGTTGATTCCCCGCCGACATCGATAATTTTCGCTCCATCTGCCACCATTTTTTTCGCCTGGGCAACAGCTTTTTCAACCGAATTGAACTTGCCGCCATCCGAAAATGAGTCTGGTGTTACATTTAAAATGCCCATCACGAACGTTTCTTTGCGAAAATCCAGTTCAATCCCATTTAATGTGAGTACTTTATAGTTTTCTAACATGACGGTCTCCTAAAAGCGTAATGATTTTCTGTAAATAACTTTGATGCAGCTTTTTATAAAGTCTGCCTTCGCTGCCGGCAAACTGTACCTTTCCTATACAAGAAATCGGTACAAGCTCCTGTACAGCCGTTGTAATAAAGCATTCATCCGCCTGTTCCAACTCCCATGCCATAAAGCGTCCTTCCCGCACCGGGATTTGGAGTTCAGCAGCGAGTTGAATGACTATTTTTCGGGTAATGCCCGGTAAAATGCCTAAATTAGTAGAAGGCGTATATAGTATACCATCTTTTATCCAAAAGACATTTGACGTAATGCCTTCTGCGACAACACCGTCCTGGTCGGTAAAGAAACCTTCCTGTGCAGCTAAACTTGTTAACTCTAAACGTGCCCGAACATTATTGCCGTAATGATGACTTTTATAGCGGATCTGTTGTTCAGGGGTATTCCGCACTGTTTTCAGCCAGACTGCTTCTTTTTCTTTACCACGTACCATATTCGGCAGTTCTTTACGAAACAGAATAACGGTTGGTTCAGTATATTCTGATGGGGCAAGTCCAATCGGATGTACACCAGCCGATACATTTAAACGAAAATACCCTTCTTTGCCGTCCTGTGCATTGAGCTTTTCAATGACTTCTCCTATGTCCTCTAGCGTATACGGAAAATGAATACGGTATTCTTTTAACGCTTCCAGCAGGCGGCTGAAATGTTCGCTCAAATAGATAGCCTTCCCTTCATATGTCCGAAACGTTTCAAAAAAACCAAGTCCATATAAAAAACCATGATCGAACGGGGAAATTTTCAATTCCTGCTCATCGATATACTGGCCATTCATCCAACAAAGCATTACCCATTCCTCCTAACAATACGTCTCAATAAATGTTCGTAACAGCTGCTTGCCGTCTTCAGTCATAATTGACTCCGGATGATATTGAACTCCTTCAATCGGATATTGTTTATGACGCAGACCCATAATTTCGCCTTCCTCTGTCCATGCCGTCACTTCGAGGCAGTCCGGTAATGTTGTAGGCTCTACAATCAGTGAATGGTATCGCGTTGCTAAAAACGGGTTCGCATTCTTTCTGTGCAGCCCCACTCCATTATGAAGAACAGGCGAAGTTTTTCCGTGCATCAATCTTTCCGCGCGTACTACATCACCGCCAAATACTTGTGCAATTGCCTGATGACCTAAGCACACACCTAAAATCGGAAGCTTCCCTGCGAAATGTTCGATAATGGATAGACTTTCTCCGGCATCATTTGGTGTACAAGGCCCTGGGGAAATAACAAGCATCATCGGTTGGAGCCTTTCAATTTCTTCTACTGTAATTTCGTCATTGCGCTTTACGACCAGTTCATGACCGAACTCACCGAAGTATTGCACTAAGTTATATGTAAACGAATCATAGTTATCAACCATTAAAATCATTTGCTCACCTCTTCTGCCATTGCTTTTGCCTGCCACATTGCTCTTGCTTTATTCATCGACTCAATATACTCGTTTTCCGGAATCGAATCGATGACTATTCCGGCACCCGCCTGAATGTATGCAATACCATCCTGAATATACGCTGTACGGATAACGATATTTAATTCCAGATCGCCTGTATAGCCAATCCAGCCGATCGATCCTGTGTATAGACCACGGCGTACCGGCTCAAGCTCTTCAATAATTTCCATCGTACGGATCTTCGGTGCTCCTGTAATCGTTCCACCCGGGAACATCGCCCGAATGACATCCGCATTTGTTTTTCCTTGCGCAATTTCCCCTCGAACATTCGAAACGATATGCATCACATGTGAATAATGCTCAATCACCATGAACTCATTTACTTCTACCGTTCCGTATTTGCTCACCCTTCCTAGATCATTGCGCTCCAGATCAACGAGCATGACATGTTCTGCACGTTCTTTTTCATGTTCGATAAGCTCATTGGCCAACGCCAAATCCTGTTCCTCCGATGATCCGCGCGGGCGTGTACCTGCAATCGGTCTTGTCGAAAGCTCAGTCCCTTTACGTTTTACGAGCAACTCCGGAGAACCGCTCACTACCGCAAAATCCTCGCTTTCAATATAAGCCATATACGGTGAAGGATTGAAAGAACGAACCGCCTCATACACCGCAATTGGTGCTGACGAAAGCTTTTTCGCCTGTCGCACAGACAAATTCACCTGGAACACATCGCCTTGTCCAATATAATGCTGAATTTTATGTATCGCAGTTTCAAATGCATCTCCGCTGAATGAAACTTGAAGTTCCGCCTCATCCTGCTGCATATTTTTTGCAGTTTCCTGATTAAAATGGCGCTTTTTCAAGCCGGTTTCGGCATGCTGCTGCCAATCTGTTTGCCATGAAAGTAAATCAACTTCACTAGTAGAGAATTTCATCAATGTCACTTCGCCCGTTTGGACATTATGTACTGCCCAATGATCGAACAAGTAAAAATAAAGATCCGGTACTTTTAAATCGTCTTCTGTCACATTTGGAAGCAACTCAATTGTGCGCGCATAATCATATGAAATAAATCCAATGGCTCCACCTTGAAAATCAGGAAGTGCCGGATTCGCTTCAAGCTTGTACTCGGCGATCACTTTTTCCAGCTCCGCGAGTGCTTCACCTGTTTTCAGCTCTGTCTCCCCACTTTTCCAAGTCAGCTCAAGACCTTGTGCCACTGACTTTGCCGTTGCGATTGGTTGCCATGCAGCGATTGAATAATGCCCTCCACGACCGCTTTCCAAAAACGCTCGTTGTTTTTCCGTTGTCGTCTGTTCCTGGAAACTATAATAAAATTCATCGTTTGTCATGTAAAATGTATGTGTTTCTAGTTGTTGCATCAATTTACACCTGCTTTGCCTTTTTCTTAATTAAACTCGATAACGCTGTAAAAATCCATTTTTAACTTAGCAGTTCCAAAGAAAAAAAGCCATTTTACGAGAGTGATTCTCGCAAAATGGCTTTTAAAAATCTGTTAGACAAATTTTAATTAGTCTTCAAATTGGTATAAAGGTGTTGATAAGTAGCGCTCACCGTTTGATGGGATAATCGCTAATACGTTTTTGCCTTTACCTAAACGTTTTGCTGTTTCGATTGCTGCGTAAATTGCTGCACCTGAAGAAATACCAGCTAAAATACCTTCTTCGCGTGCTACTTTACGTGCATATTCGAAAGCTGTTTCGTTTTCAACCGGTAATACAGAATCATATACTTCTGTGTTTAATACGTCCGGAATGAAACCTGCACCAATACCTTGGATTTTGTGTGGGCCAGGGTTACCGCCTGAAAGAATTGGAGAATCTTTAGGCTCAACAGCGATAATTTCGATTTCAGGGAATTTATTTTTCAATACTTCGCCTGCACCAGTAATTGTACCGCCAGTACCTACACCAGCAACAAATGCATCTAATTTTAAGCCTTCTTGCTCGAATGCTTCCGCAATTTCAGGACCTGTTGTTAAACGGTGAATTTCTGCGTTTGCTTCGTTTTTGAATTGTTGTGGCAAGAAGTAACCTTCTGATTTAGATAATTCTTCTGCTTTTGCAATTGCACCTTTCATACCTTCTGGACCTGGTGTTAATACTAAATCAGCACCATAAGCACGTAAAAGGTTGCGGCGCTCTAATGACATTGTTTCAGGCATTACTAAAACTGCTTTGTAGCCTTTAGCTGCAGCAATCATTGCTAGACCGATACCAGTGTTACCAGAAGTCGGCTCGATGATTGTACCACCTGGCTTTAATGTGCCGTCTTTTTCTGCTGCTTCAACCATAGCTAAAGCTAAGCGGTCTTTTACTGAAGAACCTGGGTTAAAGTATTCAAGTTTTACGTAAACTGTACCTTCATTTTCACTTGTTGCATTGTTTAATTTTACGATTGGTGTGCGACCTACTAAGTCCGCCACTGAATTTGCTAATTTACTCATTTTATCCATTCCTCTCCAAATCCCTACCAATTCAATAGGTTTTACTTAATTTGTATCTTATCAATTTTTGATGCTACTTGTCAATTAATTGAAACGATATTTTTGGAAAATTTCTGACTATTTCAGTTTATTTAATAAAAAAGGCATGGACAGCAAAATTGATTTCCATTCCGGGGACGCTTTCCGGGGGCACGGCCTGAGCCTGTAGTCTCAGGCTCGCGCTATTCCCCCAGGAGTCGCCCCTCCATTCCAATCAATTTTAAAAAGTAGCAGTTTCTCAATAAAAGTTCCCCTTTCACTAAAAACTTCAACTTCTGTCCTTGCCCGCCTTCAATCTTGCGTTAGTTTTTTGATTCTCCGTAGAACCATGTCGCATCAAATTCTGCCCAGAAAGCTTCCGGTGTAATCGATGGCGGCAGCTGCTCTAAAGCGAGCTGGCGTTTTACATGCCCTTCTACTTCATCAAAGCTGAATGACTGCCCTTCCATGTTCTCTGTCACGGTAACAATCGCATAGCGCCCATCGCTTAATACAAATGGTTTGGAAGTTTCTTTTTCCTTCAGTTTTTCCACTTCCGGTAAAATTGCCGGATCGACTGCCGATTGACTTGATGAAATAAAGCCAATATCGCCGCCTAAACTAGCCGAAGCTGTATCCAGTGAATGTTCGCGTGCCAAAACTGCAAAATCAGAGCCGTCCTTCAGCTCTTTTTCCACCCGCTCCGCGTCCTCTTTTGAATTCACGATTATGATACTAGTACGGTGGGTAGTCGGAATATTATAAATCGATTTATTGTCTTCATAATATTTTTTGGCTTCGTCCTCTTTTACTACAATATCATTTGTCAGTACTTTATCCAGAATAAGCTGTGCCCGCATTTTTTGGCGCAGTTGTTCTGGAGATAAACTATGTAAAGATGTATCGTTTGAATCTTGTGCCGAGCGTAATAAAGCAATTTCCAAATCTATTTCTTCTTCTTTTACTTCGAGCTTATATTTTTTGGCCGCTTTTTCCATAACAGCTTCATTTACTAAGCTCTGCAATGTTTCTTTTCCGTATCGGTTTTCCATTTCAGTAAGCCATTGTTGGCGTGTAATCGGTTCTCCCTCGACGGCAGCAATACTTTCGCCGCCGCCATCTGCTTTTTCTGATGTTTTTTCATCAGATGGGAGTAACCATAGCACAAACCAAAATAGATTTCCGACCAATAATATTAGTAATAACAGCAACGTAGGTTTTGTTTTTAAGCGTCGTTGTGTGTACGGTAAATTTTGTGTTGGTTGTGGTGTTTGGTGTAAATTACGATTGGATTTCATTCACAAAGCCTTCAAGTTCACTTTTATCGAAGTGGTACTTTTCTAAACAGAAGTGGCATTGCGCTTCTGCCTGACCATCTTCGTCAATCATTTCCTGAATTTCACCGACACCTAAACTGATAATTGCCGCACCAAAACGCTCTTTTGAACATTGACATTGGAACTGTACAGGCATTGACGAAAGGATTTGAACATTTCCTTCTCCTAATACCGCCTCTAAAATTTGCTCAGGTGAATATCCTTTTTCAATCATTTTTGATACAGGCTCAATTGAAGACAAACGTTTTTCGATTGCTTCGATCGTTTCTTCTTCACAGCCCGGCATTAATTGAATGATAAAGCCACCTGCAGCCAGAATTGTATTATCCGGATTTACCAGTACACCTAAACCTACTGATGAAGGTACCTGTTCAGATGAAGCGAAGTAATATGTGAAGTCTTCAGCGATTTCTCCTGAGACAATTGGTGTTTGACCTGAGAACATATCACGTAAACCTAAGTCTTTAACAACTGTCAGTGCCCCTTCAGAACCGACACCTGCACGTACATCAAGTTTTCCTTGTCCATTTAATTCAAAGTGAACATGCGGGTTTGTAACGAAGCCACGCACATCTCCTTTGGCATCTGCATCGATAACCATTGGACCGATTGGACCGTTTCCTTCGATTTTTACCGTAATTTTGTCGTCCCCTTTTAACATTGCACCCATCATTACAGATGCTGTCATTGAACGACCTAGCGCAGCAGATACAACCGGCCATGTATTATGACGGCGTTGTGCTTCTCCTACAGTTTCAGTTGTATTTGTTGCAAATGCACGAACTTGTCCGTCATATGCAATCCCTCTTACTAAGTAGTCTTTCATGTTGAAATTCCTCTTTTCTATTGATTTCTTTTATAAATCGTCGCTAGTCCCTTGAGTGTCAAAAATGGATCGACGACATCAATCATCTGGGTTTCATTCGCGATTAATTTTGCCAGCCCGCCAGTTGCTATAACGAGAGGCTCTTCTTTACTTTGAGCCTTCATACGACTGACGATGCCTTCTACTTGTCCTAAAAAACCGTAAAAAACACCTGCTTGCATAGCGGCTACCGTATTTTTTGCCACAACTTGCGATGTATGGGCAATTTCTATGCGGGGCAGCTTGGCAGCACGCGTATAGAGCGCCTCTGTTGAAATGGCAATGCCGGGTGCAATGGCCCCCCCTGCATAATCACCGCGCTCATTAATATAGCAATACGTGATTGCAGTACCAAAGTCGATAATAATCAGCGGTCTGCCACTATATTGCTGTAATGCAGCAACCGCATTCACAATACGGTCTGACCCTACTTCACGCGGATTTTCATACTTTATATTCAAGCCTGTTTTTACACCGGGCCCTACAATTAAAGGCTGGATATTGAAATATTTTTTACACATTAATTCAAGTGCAAACATGATAGGTGGCACAACTGAGGATATAATAATCCCTTTTACTTGTTCAAATGAAATGCCTTCATGAGCAAAAAATGCCTTAAACTGCATCGCATATTCATCTTCAGTTTTTCGTATGTTTGTTTCTGTCCGCCAATGATGGATAAGTTTATCCTGATGATAAATTCCTAAAATAATATTGGAGTTACCTGCATTCATTACTAAAATCACAAGTGGCACCTACTTTTCCTGTACTGAAAAAAATCATACCATATTTGGCCATCTACTATACAGTATTCAGTATTTTTAGCCGGCAATCCTTCCCTTTCAACAACATCCATTGATTTCCTGAGAGGGCAGATGCATTTCGCAACTTATTACGAAGAAAAAACTGACTATCTCCTTTTCCCAGGAAATAGTCAGTTTCGTTGTATTATTTTAAACGGTCTTCATCGATGCCTTGCGGGCGATCATCTGACGCGTCTTTCGGTAAATCTTCAACTGTCGGTGATTTCTTTTCACCTTGAACTTCGTTATTGATTGAAACATTACCAGCAGTTTCAATTGTTGGTGTTGCTTCATTTTTTTCATTTGGAAGCTCTGATTCTACTACCACCTCTTCAGGAGGTAATATACCGTGATCGCGTAAATGTTCGATTTGCTGTGCATTTAACGTTTCTTTTTCAATTAACGTGTTAGCGATTAAATCTAGTAAATCACGACGCTCGGTTAAAATACGTTTCGTACGAGCATATTGCTCATCCACGATACGCTGAACTTCTTTATCAATTTCGTATGCTACTGTATCAGAATAGTTTTGGTCTGAACCGAAGTCACGACCTAGGAACGGATTACCACCTTGGTTTGAACCGTATTGAACAGCACCAAGACTATTGCTCATTCCGTATTCTGTTACCATTGCACGCGCAATACTCGTTACTTTCTGGAAGTCATTATGTGCACCTGTTGATACTTCGCCAAGTACAATTTCCTCCGCAACACGTCCGCCAAGTAATCCGGCGATACGGTCAAGTAACTCTTGCTTCGTTGTGAAGAAACGCTCTTCTTTCGGTAACATGATGGCATAACCACCAGCTTGGCCACGAGGGACAATTGTTACTTTATGAACAGTATCAGCTTCATCCAATTCAAGACCGACAACTACGTGACCGGCTTCATGGAATGCAACAAGCTTTTTCTCTTTTGGAGAGTACACACGGCTTGCTTTTGCAGGACCGGCAATTACGCGGTCGGAAGCTTCATCAATATCTGCCATGTTAATCATTTTTTTGTTTTTACGAGCTGCTACAAGAGCTGCTTCGTTTAACAAGTTTTCTAAATCCGCACCTGAGAAGCCTGGTGTACGTTGTGCAACAGCAGCCAGATCAACTGTATCTGATAATGGCTTATTGCGTGCATGTACTTTAAGGATTGCTTCACGGCCTTTTACATCTGGGTGACCAACCGTAATTTGACGGTCAAAACGACCAGGACGTAATAATGCTTTATCTAGAATATCCGGGCGGTTTGTTGCAGCGATGATAATAATACCTTCGTTTGCACCGAAACCATCCATTTCAACTAGTAATTGGTTTAATGTTTGTTCACGCTCATCGTGTCCACCACCAAGACCTGCACCACGTTGACGACCTACTGCATCAATTTCATCGATGAAAATGATACATGGGGCATTTTTCTTAGCATTTTCAAATAAGTCACGAACACGAGATGCACCGACACCGACGAACATCTCTACGAAGTCAGAACCTGAGATCGAGAAGAATGGTACGCCCGCTTCACCGGCAACAGCACGTGCAAGTAATGTTTTACCCGTACCTGGAGGACCTACTAATAGAATCCCTTTTGGAATACGTGCACCGATATCAGTGAATTTACGGTGATCTTTTAAGAAATCTACTACTTCAACAAGTTCTTGTTTCTCTTCGTCGGCACCTGCCACGTCATTGAAACGAACTTTTTTCTTCGTGTCATCAAATAATTTTGCTTTTGATTTCCCGAAGTTCATCACCTTATTACCGCCACCTTGCGATTGGCTTAGTAAGAAGAAGAATAAAATAATAATGATGACAAATGGAATAATGCTCGTAAGGAATGTTACGAATCCACTTGTTTGTGGTTGTTCTAAAATTTCCAGTCCTGGATATTCGCCATTTGCAACTTGTTCTTCAATTTGCAAAATACGGTCTACAGAAGTTTGGTCATTTTGTAAAACGTTTACTGTGAAAGTTTCGCCATCTTCAGCGCCTTTCATCTGACCTACGATTTTATACACGCCTCTTTCAGGCTGTATTTCCATAGAAGCAATCTCATTGCTCTCTAAAGCCTCAAAAAACGCATAGTAATCAAGGTTTTCAGTTGTCTTTTTTCCACCATTAAATGTTCCAAAAATCCCGATGATCACGAGAAATATTAGTAAATAAAATATGGTGTATCGAAATATTCGATTCATCCCCAGCCTCCTCACAACGTTACAGAAAAACTATAAGTAAAATCTTAACATACGTTGAAATTTTCATACAATAAAAAGCACCGCACATTTTAATCGTTGAAACGAATTATGACAAAATCCGTCTTTTTACTATTTATGTCTGGATGTTTACCTCAAAATGAAGGTTTGTACAATCTAGAAAATATTAAAATGAGTATACTTCACGTTTTAAAATTCCAATGTAAGGTAAGTTACGATATTTCTCTGCGTAATCTAAGCCGTAGCCTACAACAAAACCGTCCGGTACTTCAAAGCCAACAACATCTGCATTCAATTCCACTTTACGGCCAGATGGCTTGTCCAGTAATGTTACGATTTTAATCGATTTTGCTTTACGGTATTTAAATAAATCTACTAAATAGCTTAATGTTAAACCACTGTCGATAATGTCTTCAATAATAATGACATCGCGACCTTCCACACTTGTATTCAAGTCTTTAAGAATTTTTACTTCCCCAGATGAAACGGTTGCATTCCCATATGAAGTAACATCCATGAAGTCCAATTCTATATAAGAATCGAAACGTTTCATTAGATCCGTCATAAATGGCATTGCACCTTTTAACACTCCGACAGCTAATGGGAACATATCTTTATATTCCTCTGTCAGTTGAGCACCAAGCTCTTTAATACGTTCCTGAATTTGTTCTTCTGTAATCATAATTTTTTCGATGTCATTTTGAATCATGAGTAGATTCCTCCTTTTATTGTTCAAACTTTCTAAAGACGTTCATTGCTATCGACAATAAGCACCATATCATGCACTGCCGACTTTACATTAGAAAATTTATTGTTAACGCGTACAGCTACTATCGCTAAAAGGTCATCATCAGCATCGACTAACAATGGCCAGCTAGCTCTTTTTGTTAAAGGAATCTTGTCATCAATAAAAACTCGAGATACTTTTTTCTGATGCTGCATACCTTGTAGCAAAATACGATCCCCTTGTTTTGGAGCTCTTACGTATAGTGGGAACGATACTGATGATGCGGCGAAAAAGTGATGCGGATACTTTTGCAGTAAGTCCTCATCACATCGTGCAAGTTCCCCAATATAGATGCGCATCGTTCCAAGTACACACCACTGATTCAACGTGATTTGTTGAACTGATGTTAGCAGATCTTGCTGCTTGTACTCAAATACAACTTCATCGTATTGTTGACGCGCAATAAAATTCTCCGGTAAATCAAGTGCACGACTTCCATTCGACGTTGAGAATAACGCCAAAATCGTCGTACAAAGTGCATAGCTTTGAATCGTATTTGAATCGTTATAAAGATAACTTAATAGTATTAAAATGAGCCTCCTTTGTAAAGCAAGCGGCTCTTTTTGTAATGCCGAAACTTTTACTTTATAACAATTTTTGTCGGCTTTATGAAAAAGCTTTGGAAAACGCTCTCCTGCAAGCTCCATTAAATACGAATCATCATCTGAAAGCTGCTGTGCAATGTGGACTGCATGTTGGGAAACAAGGGGGTTTTCTTCCTTCAAAACTGGTACAACATTGTGACGGTAACGGTTACGGGTATAGTCATCCTTAGCATTGCTCGGATCTTCACGGTATAAATGACCTTTACTATGTAAATATTCCCCAATTTCGTCTTTTGTAACCATCAAAAAAGGTCTGATTAATGTAAATTGTTGAAATTTACGTGACGGTAAAATTCCTTTCAACCCGTTTAGTGAACTCGCTTTCGTCAAGGCCATTAACATTGATTCCAACTGATCGTCCGCATGATGTGCCGTTACTAGTTTTGAAAACTTATGTTTATGCATGACGGTTTCAAAGAAATGATAGCGTTCCTTCCGGCAAATTGCCTGAATATTTCCTCCTTCCGCTTTGTGGATTTCTGCAATGGGTATCGCACAGCTATAGAATGGAATCGCCCAGTCACTGCATGCTTTCTCAACAAATTGGCGGTCTTCGGCAGATTGCTCGCCGCGCAGCATATGGTCTACATGCGCCACGGCGAGTTCAATTTTAAAATAGTGCCGGAAATGATAAAAAAAAGAAAGAAGCGCCATTGAATCAACGCCTCCTGAACAAGCAATTAGTAGTCTGTCTCCGCTTTTTATAAGCTCTTGCTCTTTTATATAAGCTAATACTTGATGTTCTAAAGTGTGCATTTACTCACCTCATATTACATTTCAATGTGTGATTGCTGGTCTGAATACTTGCCACGGTTTTATTACATGCTGCAAACGGAATAACATCACAGTGCAATCATCAGCAATTGGGTATCTTTGTTTAAATTGCATCATGACATCATATAGGACAACCTGGATGGAAGCACCATTTTCCAGCCCTTGACGAATCAGCCTGATAAATAATTGCTCCTGTGCATCCCATTGTGCAGATGGTGAAAATAACCCGTCCGAAATCATTAAAATAACATCCTCTGACAATAGTTGTGTCATTTCCGTATCAACTGCAAAGTTTGGTAAAAAACCAATCGGTGCACTTGTACTTTCGATCTTGAATAAATCGTTCCCTCTTAACACATAGGTCGTCATGCCTCCCGCTTTCCAACACCATAAGTGGCCGAACTGTAAATCGACAAGTGCAAAATCCATTGTTGCATACATGTCCGAATCGTTTTTCAGCGACATCACATAATGCATTGTGTGCATTGCTGTTTCAGGGTCCATATTGTAAGTAAGACAATCCTGCATCATTTGAATTAAACGTTCACTTTCTCGATTCGCCCTTACATTTGTCCCCATTCCATCGGACAGCATAATCGCCATTAGCCCCGGATGGATCGGGAATACACGGTAGGAATCACCGGAAATTGCATGGTTTGCATGGGAATACGTATATATATCATACTCCAACTGATAACGAATTGCTGAAGTAAACTTAATTTGACGATAAAAAATAGGCGAGTGCTGCTCGTAAATCTGTTCACCTTTTAATGGTTCATGCAAATATTCAAACAGTTGCTGTTCTAGCTGCTGGATAACGACATGTGCATCCCGATGATCTGCGACATAACACACGAACTCCCGGTTCCCTATTTCATTTTTTATCCACTGAATATGTAAACAGTGAATATCATTTTCTTTTAAAAATTGCTGCATCTCCCCATCCATTTCAGATGTGCCGATTTCTAGTCGCTGGCTGTTTAATAGTTTTTCAAAGTGGCTGCTTAAATCACGAAGCTGTAAGGCAATCATCTTTTTGCCATGATAGAACTGTCTTTCCATATGCTCTTTGTGTAAAGCTGACTCTAGTTCTTCCAGCAATTTAGAAGATTTGATGCATTTCCCTTTCAGCTGCTCTTCCACCCGAATCCAGCTGACCGGTTTCGTGCTTCTTTTCGCTAAACGCCACGAATCGATAATTCCCTCCATCTCC
Source organism: Solibacillus sp. FSL W7-1324 (assembly GCF_038008025.1). NCBI lineage: Bacteria > Bacillati > Bacillota > Bacilli > Caryophanales > Caryophanaceae > Solibacillus > Solibacillus sp. FSL W7-1324. The sequence continues at coordinate 88,928 of NZ_JBBOYH010000001.1, read as the reverse complement.
CCTTTTCTCCCCCAGCATTCTTCATATTTGAAACAGCTGGAGCAAATTAGAAACGGTTCTGCAGTTGTCTTATTTTTCGCCTTATTTTGTGTGAAATGATCGAATACAAGCTCTTTCATAAAGGAAACAAATTGCTGAAATTGCTTAAGCTGCACTTCCACTACTTCATTGCGGTTCACCTGAATGACACTGACTGTAGTTTGTTTATAGTACATTTTGCAGTATTCAAGTATATTTTTCGGTAACAGCAGGAAAATGATGGCCCCTGTAAGCATCGACATAAAATAAATACTATCAATCGGTAATGTCGCATCATAAAAGAAGAAAAAAATACTCGGCAAAAAACTAAATATCGCCACAATATAACGTCCCTGATTTTGTACAAAAGCAGCGACCAGTCCTGTACAGGCATATAAAATCATCATACCTGTGAATGATAAGTTTGCTAAACCGATAAAAAAGCCAAGAGATAATGAAAAGATGACTGTAGCACCAACCGTCGAGGAATAGGCTACAAGGCAAATGAGGAAGTGAAGGACGATCAGCGCCATTGAAAAGTAGAAAAGAGTCAAGTTTTCCATGCCGATCAGCATACCGGCCAAAACGACAATAATTGCCGTAATTTTTTCTCTTGTCCACTCAATGTTTCCATTTTCTTTACTTGGCATTGTCAAAATACGCATAAAGAATAGAATTGAAACCGCAAATAAACATTCATATACGATATAAAATAATGTCATGACAGATGGCATACCACTATGAAGTAGCATTTGCCACGCTAGTTGAACAGCTATAATGGTAGTCCCTAGCAAAAAATACGGGGAAATTTTTATAAACTTAAACCGTACGAGACATTCCATGAAGAAAAGCTGCACTAAAACAACCGCTGCTTGTCCAAAGCCTAGAAAGAGGGTTCCAAGTATTCCCCCTAGTAAAGCGCTCTTCTGAAATGAGACAAATCTCGTTCGAATAACTAGCCAAAAAGGTAAAAATAACGGAGTAACAGCTTCAAAGAAGACTGCCTGAGCAAAACAAAAAGCTGCAAACGCTATAACACTCGCTATTATTATTCTCGATTTTTCTTTATATAAGAATAAGTTTAAGTTTAGTGTTTGAAACTCATTTTGATTATTTAATGTCACCATTTTTACTATCACCTTTTCTTTTTAACGCTATTATATAAAGCTGAAAAAGTGAATTTTGTCTGTTTGTAGGATTGGCGCCAAAAAATTGTTCGACTGTTTTTTTACGGGAATATGCGCGTTTTTTCACTTTTTTTATTAGTAATTGCAAAAAATAATAAGCAGTAATTTTCAGTGTAGTTTGGTAGAGGAAATATTAAAAAAATAGTGTTGACACTCTATAGACTGCAATGTATTATTAGTTTTGTTGTTAATTTTGGCGGTGTAGCTCAGTTGGCTAGAGCACTCGGTTCATACCCGAAAGGTCGTGGGTTCGACTCCCTCTGCCGCCACCATTTATAGGCCCGTTGGTCAAGTGGTTAAGACACCGCCCTTTCACGGCGGTAACACGGGTTCGAATCCCGTACGGGTCATCTCAAAAGCTGTTTAGGAACATTGTCTTCCTAGGCGGCTTTTATTTTGCCCTTTTCCTTGCTTTGTAAATTACTGACACACTTTCTTTCTAATCCTTTATACTTATTGTATAGGAGGAGGCGTTTTCTTTGGTGCAGAACTTTACATATTTAGCTTTTCTTTGCGGCATTAGCATGCTTCTAGTTGTTGGAGGCGTCTTATTGACAAACTTGCCGCTCCCATTACAAATAATTATGATTGCAATCGGATTAATTGGCGGTATTTTTTGCTTTGTTACCCTTATTCGGGTACTCATCAAGCATAATGCCGAAAAAGAATGATTTAATCATGAGCCCCATTTCACAAGAAAAAGCGATGGATTGTAAGAATTACTCTTACAATCCATCGCTTTATCATCTATTTGACACTTTTTCTACGTTCAAACAGCCAGCAAAATTATCCTCTGCGAGCTCCACGGCCACCGCGCTTAGACTCAGTTGCACGCTTTAATGTAGTTAAACGCTCATCGCTATCTTTTAAGAAACGCGCCATCTTCTGTTCAAAGTTCTCTTTTGGTTGACGATCATTACGATCGTTAGAACGGTTGTTTTCGCGACGAGGACGCTGTGGACGCTCTGGTCGCTCAGCTTGAGGCTTTGCTTTACGAATTGAAAGACCGATCTTTCCATCCGCTTCAACATTCATCACTTTAACTTCGACTTCATCGCCTACTTTAAGATGCTCGTTAATATCTTTTACATAGTTATCTGCCACTTCACTGATGTGAACTAAACCTGTTTTACCATCTGGAAGCTCGACGAATGCACCGAAATTTGTGATGCCTGTTACCTTACCTTGTACTTTGCTGCCTACTTCAATTGACATAAAAAAAATGCTCCTCCTTAAATTTTAAGAGACTCTTCGATTGAAAAGCCATTTATCAATTATAATGAAACTTTTGTTGAATAGCTTCTTCTCTAATTATAGCTAACATAAAAAGAGTGTCAACAAGACACTCTACCTAAAGGCAATAAATACCAGGAATTTTAGCTTAATATTACCATGCTGACTGGTTTTTTATTAAATTTCAAAGTCACATTTTTCTTTGGATAACGATTAATACATTATTCTTTGTCATCTTCAGGCTTGTCTTTATTTTCTTTGTCCGATTTATTCGGTATTGTGAAAATAATTTCGCCCTCTTCAGAAAGGAAAAATTCTTTTCTTGCAAGCTTCGCAATATACTCATCATCTTCCAGCTTCGCAATCTGCAAATTTAATAGCTCTTGTCTGTGAAGCGCTTCTTCCAATCGTTCTTCAACCGCGGCTTTCGTTTCTTCCTTTGCGGCGAGGCGTTCACTCTGGACCATGTTTGCTTTTACTAATGCGGCAATTACTACAGTGGCTAAAATGAAAAATACTGCTAATCTTCTGCGACGACGTACAGCAATTTTTGCTTTAATTTGAGCTTTTGCTTGCGGATTTGAGCGGACATAGTCGTTATTCAACGACTGGACATTATGGTTATGTAGCTCTTCTTGCACATTTTTTCTTCCCATTTCCGTCTCCTCCCTCACAATCAATAGTTGTTATCATTATACGAGTTCATTGCTGTGTTTTAAAGTTTTTTAACAAATATTTCTTGAAAAACTTAATAAAGGGACGGCAAATAAATAATATAATCCCTATTATTAATTTTATAATATTTTTAACAAGCTTTATTACAACATGTCCAATAAAAAAAACCGGCTTCACAAATAAATTTATACACACTCTTCCAACAAAGCGGATAATTTTTTGGAACAGCAATTCATATGTTGCAATTCCGGCGATTTGGGCAAGTGGATCAACTACCCGCCATTGCCCTCCTTTTACTAAAAATAATAAATAAAACGTAGTAACCCCTAATATTAACCAGACTATCCATTCTAAAATCCAGGTAATACGTCGAATATTTTTTAGAGGGATACGATTTACATTAATTCGGATACAATCGATAATTGCACCTACAGCAACTCCGCTTATAAACATGACAAGAATGCTTATAAGCTGCGCACTCATCATCATCCAAACAATTTATGAAGGAAACTTTTCGATAAGCCACTCTCGCTTTCATCGTATTGGAATTGCTTCACTTCCCCTTCTAACGTTAGTAATCCCTTGTCCACGTCTAAATGAACAATACGCAGTTCCTCTCCACGAATCAATAAATGACCCTGTGATGTATTCACATAAAATTCTTCCTGATCAAATCGCTCGATACTTTTAACAGATGTCATGTCCATCCGTTTACGATTACGTACCGTTACTAAGTGATCCCCAGACGAAATGGTATAGCGCGCGCTTTCTTGATGAATAGTCAATGCAAGTCCCCCTTTGAGCTTATAGTTGTACACTATATGCAACAACGGAAAGAAGCATGACTTAAAAAGTTGGTCATGCCCTATTCTTATTCTTCATCATCTATAAATTCAGGTTCAACTTTCTCTAAACGCTCTTCTTTTATTATTGTAAACATTTTTAATGCATCTTCTTTTTTCACATTTTCACGAATCTCTTCGACACGTGCTGTAACGATTTTTTGACCGAAACGAATTGCCAGCTCATCGCCTACTTTTACAGTACTGCTTGCTTTTGCCACTTTATCATTAATTGTAATACGGCCTTGTACCGCTACTTCTTTCGCTAATGTACGGCGTTTAATTAAACGTGAAACTTTTAAAAATTTATCTAAGCGCATTCCATTACTCCCCTTTTTCCAGTTGTTTTGCTTCATTCCAAAAAGCATCCAGCTGTTCTAATGTAAAATCTTCGAACGACTTGCCGCTCTTTGCTACACTTTGCTCGACGAAATGAAAACGGCGGGCAAATTTTTCATTGGCATGCAGCATCGCTTCTTCAGGTGAAATTTTATAAAAGCGTGCGATGTTCACAAGTGTGAATAATACATCTCCGAATTCATCGGTACGGCTTATTTCGTTACCTTGCGTTATTTCTTCGCGGAATTCTTGCCATTCTTCCGTAAACTTCTCCCATGCATCATCAGCATTCGGCCAATCAAAACCGACTGTCGCCGCTTTTTTCTGGTAGTTGTATGAGGTTTGAAGCGATGAGTACGGACTATATTCGTTCTTTAATAATGGTTCGTCATCTGCATGCCCTTTTTCCTGCTTTTTAATTGCTTCCCAATTGGCTGTTACAGTTTCCGCATCCTCTGCCGTCACATCCCCAAATACATGCGGGTGACGTCGAATCATTTTTTCGCTAACCGATGCAAGCACTTCTTCCAATGTGAAATAACCGTTATCTTCCCCGATTTGTGCATGTAGAAACACTTGTAAAAGGACATCGCCAAGCTCTTCCACCATAGCAAAGTCATCTTCGGCATCGACCGCTGCTAAAAATTCATGCGCTTCTTCCAGTAAGTATTTCTTCAATGATTCATGCGTCTGTTTCTGATCCCAAGGACAGCCGTCTGGGCCGCGCAACGTGGCAATGATTTGTCGGAATGTTGTCCAGTCCCTTAATGCTTCCTCATCAGATTGAACAGGCGGCACATATACTGTCGTCAAATTATTGATTTCTGCTGCCTGATCAAGCTCATAAAGCGGGACAGTACGCAATGATTCCTGTGAAGATCCCGCTGCCGTAACAATCGTTACCGGGTAGTCATCGCGGTACTTCTCCATCAATGTAAGCTTTACTTCTGATGCACTGAACGAATCGTACACCTGAGCAATCAAAATATGCTGACGCATGTTCATATCATTGATAGACATGCTTGTCCCGTCCAATAGCTGAAACCCTTCTATCGGATCAATCTTTAAAGCCCCGAATATCGGGTCCAAAAAGCTTTGTCCGCCCTCAATTACAAGGCTGATCTGTCCGCTTTGGTCCGCTTCAATTAAGTGCTGGACAGTCTGCTCTGCTACGAGCGGATGACCTGGAACAGCATACATAATGTCCTCTTGTGCTACAGCTTCAATAAGACGCTTTGCAATTTCTTCATAAACGGGACCGAACGAGCCATGCTTAATATACACATCATCAAAGCTCGTAAACTCGATTCCTTCCATTTTTAAGTCCTGTATGACAGGATGATCCTCTGTTCGTACATATATTTTTTTGGCTGCTTTAATTTTTTTGTAAACACCCATTTGCATTTGTTCAAAATCGGCTGCTCCTAAACCGATAACAGTTAATTGATTCAAGTTATACACCTACTTCTTTCGATTTAACATTAATTGATAGGCAGCCATTCTCCTGCCGAGCGGGATTAAGAACCAATCCTTTTCTGTTAAGACACGCATTTTTGCGACTGCTGTAATGAAGGCACCTGCGCCGAGCACGACGAGCACACCACTGTAAATAAGTGCATCAAATCGACTGAACAGGCCGGTAAACAAGCTATTTAAGCTGTAAACAGCACCTTGTACGACAACGGTCATGACGAGACAGGCAATGGCCAGTTTTTTATAAAACGTACGATTCGCCAGGCGGATCGCCGTCAGTTTTTTTAAATAAATGATAAGTGCGGCAGCTGTAAAAATCAGTCCGATATTACTTGCTATTGCCGCGCCCAGCACATCATAATGCGGGATTAAAATAATGTTCCCTAAAAATTTTAATATGATTCCAAGCCCTAAAAAAATGGCAGGCCCTTTTAATTTACTATAGCCTTGTAAAATTGCTGTAAACGTTAAAATAATCGATAACGGAATAATTTGAAACGAATATAGCTTCAATACATTGGAATAGGCATCCGTCTTGAACAGCATTTGATTTACATATGGCATAACTAGTATTAATCCAAGTGCCGCAGCAACTCCAAATATAAGGGAGCTCCGGAAAGTCAATTGAATAAACGGCTTGGCGCCACGACCATTAGGCTGATTTGCCTTTAATGCGACGAGCGGCACAATGGCCAGCGATAAAGAAGTTGCAATAACGATTCCCAGCTGGACAAGCGGTTGACCGCGGTCATAAATTCCTTTCACTTCCATCGCTTCAAGGACAGGCATTCCCGCGTGGACAAGCATTTTATATATCGTAAAGGAATCTACAAGTTGAAAGCACAACAATAACAGCGCACTCATGCTGATTGCGATACTGTATAATGTCACCTCTTTTAAAATTGGCCAAACTTTCACTCGGACTATTTTTCCTGAAGGTACATACTGTCTTTTCAAAAAGTAGAGCAACAGGATAATACCCGCTATTTCTCCGATAACTGTACCGAGCATCGCCATTTTCCCTGCAGCATAAACAGATTGCGTATATTGCAGCAAAACAATCGTTCCGACTAATATTATCGATACCCGGATCATTTGTTCGAACACTTGGGCATAGGCAACAGGCTGCATCTTACTTTCCGATTGGAAGTTGCCCTTTAAAACTGCAAGAAGCGGCATACATAACGTAATAAATGAGCCAACTTGCAATAACCCCGCTAGCTGAGGATCTTCCATCAAATTTGCTAAAGGCTGTGCACCAAAAAATAAAAGACAGAAAAAAATAAGGGCCAATGCTGTTAAATAGTAAAAAATAATGCGTGATACAGACCGTTTCTCCTCATATGTACCGCCACGTCCTTCAATATCTGCGAGCATTTTGGAAATAGCAACAGCAAACCCGCTTGATGTCCATACGACAAAAAACGAGATAAAAGGATACACTTGCTGATACACATAAAATCCTTGATCACCTACTAAGTTTTGATAAGGAACCCGGTAGATGGCACTTAATATTTTTACTAAAAGGGCCGCTACAGTCAGAAGAAGAGCGCCCTTCATATAATTTTTCATACCATAGCTTTGCGAAGTCATTCTATTTCCTTCCTCTATTTCATACAATGTACTAATTATATCATGAAAACCATTTGCTAATTTTACTCGAGGAATTAAAAAAACGCCCATTACTATGGACGTTTTGAAGTGATTTTAGTTTTCCATTTGTTTTGCTAAAAAATGAGCTGCTGTTTCAGCAGTTTTTTGCTCTACTTCACCGATGAAATGGGCCCGTGATATTAAATAAATAGCACCAATCGGATCTCCATTCGAAACTATCGGTACGATGCAATACGATTTCACTTGTTCATACTGTCCTGCTACAAGTTCAATCGACATCTCCAGCTTTTCACTTACAGGTGACCTGTTTTTAATAATATCTTCTGCAAACACAGTTAAACGTCTCGCAACATAATCTTTTTTCGAAACGCCTGCAACAGCAATTACTTCATCTCGGTCACTTATTAATGTCGGGGTACCTAATGTTTCAAATAATGATTCCGCATATTGTTGTGCGAATTCGCCTAAATCATTAATCGGCGAGTATTTTTTTAAAATCACTTCTCCTTCGCGGTCCGTATAAATTTCAAGGGGATCCCCTTCCCGGATGCGAAGCGTTCTTCTAATTTCTTTTGGGATAACAACACGACCTAAATCATCGATGCGGCGAACTATTCCTGTTGCTTTCATCGTTCATGTTCCCTCACTTTCCATCAATTCACAGCATGATGCTCCTAGTATGGAAAGAAATACATGAAACTATGCATTGTTCGAGACGGATAAAATAATTTTTCTCTATGCAGGAACAAACATGATGATTTACCTAATTTTCTGTAAATGGATATAGGAAATTACAACGTTTTCATTCATATTATGTTTTATTTTTGTAAAAAAGGCTATTAACAAAATAAACAGGTTTTTTTGGAGGTGCAATAATGGTAAGAGTTGATCCTATTACATCAACACCTGATGCATATCGTCAGCAGCAATATTATGCAGGAACTCATTTAGCTTATTACCCTGATTTATCGAAAGAACGTGCAACAGCTATTTCAAAATTTGAAAATGGCATTTTTAAGCGTTACCTTGAAAAGTCAAATGGTCAGCGCGATTTAGTATTTGCCTCCACTACAAGAGAAAAACAGTTTTTAGAAAAGCGTGAAGAGCATCATAATCGCGAAGAACTGCTCCAACGCTTAAATTATTCGAACGGAGTACATTATAGTGTGCAACAATCTTTCCTGTGATTCATTTATTGTATCCAAAATAAAAGAGAGGAAATGTTAAAAGTCCAATACTTTTAAGATTCCCTCTCTTTTTTTATGATTCTTTTTTGGCAGCTGCGATAATTTGCATCATTTTTTCTACTACTTCAAATGGCAGGTGATTGCCGCATTTATTGTAATCTACTGTAATGACTAACTGTGTTCCTTCCATCCCAAAGCCGACCGCACGACCAAACTCCATTGATTGCTCAACGATTTGTGCACCGTTAGTATTGGCCGTTCCTTCTTCTGAAAGAATAATAGATACAACTTGCTGCTTTTCTTTTATTGAAAGCACATTCGCTTCTTTAGCCCAAACTTTCATACGGGCCACACGCATCAGACGCTCTGTTTCAACCGGTAAATCTCCAAAGCGATCTTGCAGTTCATCGATAATTTCCAGATAATCCTCTATACGTTCCATCGCTTTAATCCGCTTATACATTTGGATTTTTTGGTAGCCATCCGGAATGTACGCATCCGGAATGTACGCATCAACATGCAGCATAATCTCGACATCCTGCTTCTCTTCTCTCTTCACACCCGTGCGACGCTCTTCAACGGCTTCTTCCAGCATTTGCGAGTACAGATCAAAACCGATTGAATCGATAAAGCCATGCTGCTGAGCACCAAGTAAATTCCCGGCACCACGAATCGATAAGTCACGCATTGCAATTTTGAAACCTGACCCTAATTCCGTAAATTCTTTTACTGCCTGCAGACGCTGCTCCGCCACTTCAGTAAGAACTTTATCACGCTCATACATAAAATATGCATAGGCAATACGATTTGAACGCCCTACACGTCCTCGCAGCTGATACAGCTGGGAAAGTCCCATACGATCCGCATCATGGACAATTAAAGTATTTACATTTGGAATATCTACACCTGTTTCAATAATCGTTGTTGTGACAAGTACATCATACTCACCTTCGATAAACGATAAAATAACCGATTCAAGCTTCGCCTCCGTCATTTTCCCGTGCGCAAAGGCAACTCGTGCATCCGGAACAAGCATCTGAATTTCTTCTACTCTTCTTGTAATATCCTCTACACGATTATATAAATAGAACACTTGTCCGCCACGCGCCATTTCACGTTCAATTGCTTCACGTACAAGGGCTCCGTTATGCTCCATTACATATGTTTGTACAGGGAAACGGTTTTGTGGTGGTGTTTCGATAACAGACAAGTCACGCACCCCTACCATCGACATATGCAGTGTACGCGGAATTGGCGTTGCTGTTAATGTCAGTACATCGACATTCGTTCGAAGCTGCTTAATCTTCTCTTTATGTGTAACACCGAAACGCTGCTCCTCATCGACGATAAGCAGTCCTAAATCCTGATATACTACATCCTTCGATAAAATACGGTGCGTACCGATCACCATATCCACTGTACCTTCTTTTAAGCCTTTTAATGTCTCTGTTTGCTGCTTTTTCGTGCGGAAACGACTAAGTAGCCCTACATTGATCGCATAGTCTTCAAAGCGCTTTGAAATCGTTTCATAGTGCTGTTGTGCCAAAATCGTAGTCGGCACTAAAAAAGCCACTTGCTTCCCATCTAAAATAGCTTTAAATGCAGCACGAATAGCAACTTCCGTCTTTCCGTATCCTACATCACCGCAAACGAGGCGATCCATTGGACGTTCCCGTTCCATATCCTTTTTCACTTCAGCAATAGTACGTAATTGATCTTCTGTTTCCTCATACGGGAAAGCCGCCTCGAAACTTCGTTGTTCATCCGAATCCGGAGAAAAGGCATAACCTTTTTCTGCTTCCCGTTTTGCATAAAGTTTGATTAAATCATCTGCAATATCCTGTACTGCATTCGAAACTTTCTTATGTGTTTTCTTCCATTCCGTGCCGCCGAGTTTATGAAGTTTCGGTTCTTTTTCACCGGATGGTACATAACGCTGAATCAGTTCGATTTGATCGACAGGTACATATAACTTATCATCTTCACGGTATCGTACATGCAAATAATCTTGATGTGTACCATTCACAACAAGTGTTTCAATACCAATATATTTTCCGATCCCATGATGTACGTGAACAACATAGTCGCCTGATTTAATTTCTGTATATGATTTGATCCGCTCAGCATTTGTCATTTGCTGCGGGCGTGATTTTTTCTTTGCCTGCTGTTTAAAGAGCTCATCATCCGTAACAACCGCTATTTTCTGTAATGGCAGCTCAAAACCTGACGACAATGGCGTATTAACTAAATAAATACCCGGTGCATCGGCATAACCGATTGTTGACGCGATATGGTAGTCATTCAGTAAATTCTGCATCGCCTTTATCCGGCTTTCCGAACTCGCTGTAAATAATACAATGAACTTGTCGTTTGACCAACGTTCGATCTCATTTTGCAGCAAAGCAATTTGACCGTGGAATTGCTGCATCGGTTTACATGAAATGTTGATCGTCTTTTTAAGTGTGATGCCGGCAAATGTTCTTGTGAATAATGCGAAATACATTTTCTGCTGTTTCAGCATTGAAAGTACTTCTTTTAATGAATAGGATGGCTTTACATCATGAAGCATTTTGCCGCCTTCAATCAATGAAATAAACCATTCATTTTCTTCACGTTCCCAGGCTTCCATCACTTCCTGAATACGGCCGAGTTCATCAAATAAAACAAGACCATCTTCTTTAAAGTAATCGCCTAAAAAATACTGCTTCTCAAATAAGAGCGAGCCATATTTTGCGATATGATCCGGCAGATGACCAAGCCTCAGCAGATCAATATCATGCTGAATATTTTGCATGAGCAATTCCTGTGTTTCCTTTTTACGCACTTTTTTTAAACTAGCAGCCAATGATTCTTCCAGACGTTCTGCAAGTTTTATACGCTCTTCTTTCGTTAAAAGAAGTTCTGCGGCAGGGAAAATTTTAATTTCATTTAATTTTTCAATTGAGCGCTGATTGTCGGCAGAAAAAGTACGGATTGAATCCACTTCTGTATCAAACAACTCGATACGGATTGGGTCTTGTGCGTATGGTGGATAAATATCCATAATTCCGCCGCGCATCGCAAACTCACCTGGCGTTGTAACCATTTCACTTCTCGTATAACCCATTTCAACAAGCTTATCCAACCAAATAGTGATGTCGACATCCTGACCAATGGAGGTGTTAAGTTCGTAACCAAGCCATTTTTCGGGTGAGCTTAGAATGCTGCGCATACCTGCAGCCGGAATAATATAGATTCCGCGCTCCTGATTGACTAAACGGCCTATTGTAGCGATACGCTGTGCACGCAGCTCATGGGAAGACGTCGTCATATTTGCAGCGATAAACTCCTCGGCAGGATAATAATGAACATGCCCTTCACCAACTAATGCAGTCAAATCATCTACTAACTTTTGTGCCTGCAATAGATTTGAGGACACGATATAAATCGATTTATTTGTCTCTTGATAGATTGTATGGATCAATGCAGGTCTTGCGCTTCCCGTTAGTCCGGTAATAAGATGATCGTTTGCTTGACCCTTTTGAATATGGTCTATCATATTATCAATCTGTTTATCTTTTTTAAATATTTGATGTATCGTATCCACGTCTAGTCCCCCTTCTCTTTTTCGATAATTGAAAACGTAAATGGAAAAAGCCTTGGCGCAGTTTATGCGACCAAAGCAACTCCTCTACTGTAACCATCTTTTTAACGCATAGTAATCGGGAAACTGACGCAATGATTCTTCACAATGCTCACAAATGCTGTAAACGGTCGTTTCTCCCCGTTCATTTTTTTTGATGAATTCATCGATTTCACCTATTTCAAACAGATGAAGCTTTTGAACCGTTTCTTCTGCATCGAAAGGCAAAGTACCAATCTCTACCTCACAATGTCTACAGCGGTAGCGTACAGGCATCTCCCATGGCCTCCTTTAAACACTTATGTATATTAAAGTCTAACCATTTTTTGATTAAATTATGCGCCGTTAAATTTATTCATAACTTCTAAGAACGGCTTTGTTAAAGCTGTTTCCACAGCATCACAGCTCTTTTCGACAGCTTCTTTTACAATTGGCTGATCCTCTTTTGAAAATTTGGCCAATACGTAATCCGCAACTTTCATACCAGCTGGCGGACGGCTTACTCCGACACGGATTCGGTTAAATTCCTGTGTTCCCAAGTGCTGAATTAATGACTTAATTCCGTTATGTCCACCGGCACTTCCTTTGCCGCGTAATCTTAACTTACCCGTTTCCAGATCTAAATCATCATAAATAACAATAATATCTTCAATTTCTATATCAAAATAATCCATTAGAGGTCTAACACATTCTCCTGATAAATTCATATATGTTAATGGCTTCAATAAAATGACTTTTCCTTCAGGACGATGAACTGTTGCATACATACCATTAAATTTAGTTTGGTTTAATGGTGCATTCCATCGATCGGCTAATTCATCAATCACATCAAAACCTATATTATGGCGTGTATGTTCATATGGTTTTCCCGGATTTCCTAAACCAATAATTAATTTCACTAGTAATCGCATCCTTTTTCTCTAATCGCCTTTATTTTATCATATATCCTTCTGAAAAGTATGTATCGTCCCCTAGTATTGAGCCAATGATCTTGCACGCATTTTCCTTACAATGTACAGCAACAAAAATCCTACTGCTGCGAAAAAGCGAACGGCTGTCGACAAATACATCGCTGTTTCCATCGAGTAGGTTTCCAGCAGCCAAATTCCGATTTGCGGAGAAGAAAAGGCGATGACGGCAAGCAGCACATTGTAAGTTGTAATACAATATGTGCGGACTTCCTGCGGTGAATTTTCCAGCAATAAATTAAATAATATTAAAACCGTCCCTGAAACAAACAGCCCTGAAAGAAAGGACATCGCGGCTAAATAATACAGGTTAGTCGATAAAACCATCAGCAATGGCGCTGTCGACATACCAAAAGCAACCCAGACGAACACACTCATATTGCCATATTTTTGCGACCATTTACGCCAAAGCGAAAATGAAAAGATTTGTGCAATCATATTGGCGACATTGAACATACTAATCCAAAAAATTGTTGCTTCCGCATAACGGACATTATAAATATTGAAAACACCCCATGCCATTTGCCAGCCAAAGTTAAATACAAGTGCAACAATTAAAAACAGGACATATTTATTGTTTTTAAATATTGACCAATCCATTGCGCGTTTCTTTTCTGTATTCAGTTCACGCTCCGGTTCATCATGCTTTAGCAAAAAGTAAAGTTCCACAATTCCGACTGCAAATGTAAACATGAACAGTATTTGATAAGCTATCCTGTTGGAGGTCATGTCTTTCATGACAATGCCGATTGTTAATGTAACGAATAAACCTACGACTGTCAGCAAGCGATTGCGATCACTGAAAAACTGAGCTCGCCGTGATTCTTCAATAATATTCCCGATAAAAGACTGCCAGCCCATATTAGCCATCGTATTCGGGACGCTCATCGCTGCAATCAGACCAAGCAGCAACCATGAACCAAAACTTCCCGGCACATAACTGATGAAGGCAATTAACAGAAAAACAAAGCGTGCTGCCAATACAGAGAAAGCAACAAGCCTTTTTTGCTCGAATGCACGGTTTAATAAAATGGCAGCCGGCAATGTCATAAGCAGTGTAATTAGCGGTGGCAAGGAACTGATCAATCCCACTTGATAGTTCGTCGCACCAAGAATCGTCATTGCAAAAATCGGGATATAGCTGTTTGAAGTATTTTGTGCAACAGCAGATGCCATCCCGTGATAAATACTCATTTTTTCATTATGTGTTCTCATAAAGACCTCTAATTATTCATAATATTTACTCATCTCCATCTTATTATACTTATTTTCTTTCGGATGTCGAAGTATTTTTTCGGCATTAAAAAACCGCTCTATATAATAGAGCGGCCTGTCCAATTGCTTAATCTTCTCTACCTGGTTTTTCAGGCGATAATTTTTCTCCCGTTGCATCAAGATCATCGGCTGTTACATTCTCTGCATCTGCATCAACATCTTCAACTGGTGCTGCTGGCGGTGTTACCGTTGCTAATGTAAAGTCATCATTATCTACAATCGTAAACGCTGTAAATTGATCACGCACATTACCCACAGATAACGATTCACCAACTGCTAATTCGGATACATCGATTTCAACTGTGTCTGGAATTTCACTTGGATTCACTTTAATTTTCAATGTATGGTTAGGTTGAGTAATGACTCCACCTTCTTTAACACCAACTGAAGTTCCGATTAATGCGATTGGAACATCCACCTCAAGTTCTTCTTTCATATTGATAGCAAGGAAGTCAACGTGCTTCACATGTCCTTTTAGTGCATCACGTTGGATATCAGTAAGTACTGCATTTACTCTTTTCCCGCCTACTTCAATTTTAAACACGCTTGTTGAACCATATGTTTGTACTGCTTTAGCAGTATCTCTATAATCCAACGAAATTGGTGTTGTCTCAGTTTCATAGCCATAAAGCACACCTGCCAATTGGCCTTCATTTCTAAGTTGGGTTAATATCGAACGTTTCCCAGTTTCTCGCTTAGTTGCTTGTAATACTGTAGTCATATTCCATCGTCCCCCTTAATTAATTATACAAAGGTACATTTACCCTACCCTTGTCTACACTAAACATATTAAATTGTCAGATTTTTTGCAAATATTTGCATATAGGGAAAATAGGACATAAAAAAACCAGCTTAGGAAATAAAATTCCTAAGCTGGTTTGCAATCGATTAGTCAAATAATGTACTAACAGATTTGTTTTCGTAAATACGTGAGATTGCATCTGCCATTAATTTCGCAACTGATAGTTGTTGAATTTTTGGAGATAATTTTTCTTCAGATAATTGAATAGTGTTTGTTACAACTAATTCCTTAATAGGAGAATTTTCAATACGCTCAATTGCCGGACCTGATAATACAGGGTGTGAACAACATGCGTAAACTTCTTTAGCACCGCTCTTAATTAATGCCTCTGCACCAATCGTAATCGTACCTGCCGTATCGATAATATCATCGATTAAAATACATACTTTACCTTCTACATTACCAACAATGTTCATTACTTCTGCCACGTTCGGTTTTGGACGACGCTTATCGATAATAGCGATCGGAGCTTTTAAGCGCTCTGCTAATTTACGCGCACGAGTTACACCACCATGGTCTGGAGAAACAATAACCAATTCCTCTTCATTGAAACCTTTTGTTCCGAAATGTTCAGCAAGTAGTGGTACAGCCACTAAATGGTCGATTAAAATATCAAAGAAACCTTGAATTTGAGGTGCATGTAAATCCAATACGATTACACGAGTTGCACCGGCAGTTTCAAGTAAGTTTGCTACTAATTTAGCAGTGATTGGTTCACGCGCTTTTGCTTTACGGTCTTGACGTGCATAGCCATAGTAAGGCATAACAACGTTTACTGTACGAGCAGACGCACGTTTAACAGCATCAATCATAATTAAAAGTTCCATTAAATGCTCATTTACAGGTGCAGAAGTAGATTGAACGATAAATACATCCATTCCTCGAATACTTTCTTCAATGCTAATTTGGACTTCTCCATCACTGAAGTGTTTAACGGATGATTTCCCTAGTTCTAGACCCATTTCATCAGCAATCTCTTTGGCAAGTGGATTGTTAGAATTTAATGAGAAGATTTTTAATTTTGAGTCAGCGTATTGATACGGCATGATGGCCTCCTGTATTTTAGTTAATTTTATTTTGAATTTAATTTACTCACATAGCCTAATTTATTTTCCTGACGAGCACGTGCAATTGCCAATGCATCTTCCGGAACTTCTTTAGTAATTGTCGATCCTGCTGCAATGAAAGAACCTTTTTTCAATGTTACCGGAGCAACTAAGTTCGAATTACATCCAATGAATACATCGTCTTCAATAATTGTTTTATATTTGTTCTTACCGTCATAGTTAACAGTGATTGAACCGCAGCCAATATTTACGTTACTGCCGACTTCTGCATCGCCAATATAGCTTAAATGAGACACTTTCGTATCATCACCTAGCGTACTCTTCTTCACTTCAACGAAATTACCGATTTTTACATGGTTTCCTAATGAAGATTCCGGACGTAAATGTGCAAACGGACCTACTGCTGTTTCACTGCCGACTTGGCTGTTTAGCACAACTGAACTATGAATCGTTGTCGCATTGCCAATTTGACTGTCAACAATATGACTATTTGGACCAATTTTACAATCTTCGCCAATAACCGTTTTTCCTTCAATGATCACTCCAGGTAGAAGAACCGTATCACTTCCGATTACCGCGTCTGCACTAATATGTGTAGAAATCGGATTTATAATCGTTACACCATTGCGCATATGACGTTCATTAATACGTGCACGCATAAGCTCCTCTGCCTGAGACAGAGCAAAACGGTCATTTACGCCAAGTGTTTCATCAAAGTTTTCTGTTACATAAGCGGCAACTGTTTCACCTTGCTTTTGTAAAATTTCAATAACATCAGGTAAATAGAATTCACCTTGTGCATTTTCATTTTTAACGAGCTTAAGTGCTTCAAACAGTGCTTCATTATCAAAGCAGTATGTGCCTGTATTAATTTCTTTCACAAGCTGCTGTTCAGAAGTAGCATCCTTTTGTTCAACAATTTGTGACACTTGTCCATGTTCGTTACGTAAAATACGGCCATAGCCAGTCGGATCATCTGTAACCGCTGTCAAAATAGTTGCTTTTGCATTTTGTGATGCATGTTCATCAAGCAGTGCCTGCATTGTTTCAGGGCGAATTAAAGGAGTATCACCACATACTACAAGTGTAGTTCCGCTAAGTCCGCTTAAAATCGGCTCAGCTTGCTGAACTGCATGCGCTGTACCTAGTTGTTCTTCTTGTAAAACATACTCACTCTTATTTCCTAGTGTTTCTTTTACCAGCTCTGCACCATGTCCTACAACAGTTACGACACGCTCAACATTTAATGAGCTGATATGATCGATTACATGTTCCACCATAGGCTTTCCGCATACTGGGTGAAGCACTTTATATAATTTGGACTTCATTCGTGTACCTTGACCAGCCGCTAGCACGACCGCAAAAATATTCGTCATATTACAAGTCCTCCAATTTAGCTCATTTTCTCTTATGACTATAAAGCAATTTCATAATCTTTTCAAGGTATTCAGACTTGACAAATGTTTGAATTTAAAATATCTATAGTAGTTTGACACATTTTCTTTTGTGTACTAATTCAGCAAAAAATTACGTTAAAAAGTAAATAATCAGTATATTTTCGATCTTATTGTAGTTTTTACTTTTCTGTTATAGAACATTTCTGTCTATAAAAATTCACAAAAAAAAGAGCCCCCTCATATGAGTGACCCTAATTAACATTAAACATTCACTTCTTCAAGCTCCAAAGTTCCCTCTGTGTTTTCTTCAGCAGATGCATGGAAAGCTTCCAAAACGATTTCTTGAATTTTATTGCGCGTATTCGAATTAATCGGATGTGCAATATCACGGAATTCGCCGTCTGGTGTTCTTTTGCTAGGCATCGCTACAAATAAACCAGTATTCCCGTCAATTACACGAATGTCATGAATAACAAACTCATCATCTAGCGTAATTGAGGCAATTGCACGCATACGTCCTTCTGTTTGAACACGTCGTAATCTTACGTCAGTTACTTCCATTATTTATACCCCCTGTAGTTTGATTTGTAATTTTTAGTATTCGGGATGAAAAACTATAATCCTTCTATCATCCATTAAATTTCTAAAAATACATCATTTATCAATAGAATACAATATAATGTAATTTTTTTCTATCTACAATTTTTATAATTATTAAAATAAACTAAATATTCTACTTATTTATAAAGATTTTCTTAATAACTGCTATAAATAGAGTCAAAATATTTTTCCAATAAAAAAAATCCACGTCTTTTCTATAATTAGAAAGTCGCGGATTTAAGCTATAAACAATATAAGAATGAAGAATTTATTATTTTACTAATGCAATAACTTCAATTTCAACTTTTACGTCTTTTGGTAAACGAGCAACTTCTACTGCCGAACGAGCTGGCTTGTGCTCACCAAAATGACTTGCATACACTTCATTCATTATAGCGAAATCATTCATGTCTTTCATAAACACTGTTGTTTTTACAACTTGGTTTAAAGAAGAGCCGGCTGCTGCTAAAACAGCTTTTAAGTTTTCGAATACTTGATTTGTCTGTACTTCGATATCGCCATCTACAAGTTCCCCTGAAGCTGTCAGTGGAATTTGGCCTGAAGAATAAAACATGTTATTTACTACAATACCTTGTGCATATGGACCGATTGCTGCTGGTGCATTTGTTGTTGAAACAGTTTTCATTTTAATTTCTCTCCTTTTGAAAAAAATTACCTTCACTTAATGCAATTGTGCGATCTTTCTCATTTACTTCCTTCAGTTTTACTAAAGAATAGTAATCATCCACTAATGTAACATCAGCATGCTGTGCTTCTACTAATACCGCGATACCTGCCAACTCACATTCGAATTCTTCCAGTAGGTTCTTCATACCATTCATCGTGCCGCCGACTTTCATAAAATCATCGGTAATTAAAACACGCTGGCCACTTTTCATACTGCGTTTTGATAAAACCATCGTTTGAATACGACGAGAAGACCCTGATACATAATTAATACTCACTGTTGAACCTTCCGTCACTTTGCTGTCACGACGTACAACAACAACCGGCACATTCAAATGTCTTGCAATCGCATGTGCAATTGAAATTCCCTTTGTCGCTACCGTCATAATGACATCAATTTGACGATCTGCAAACACGCTCGCAAATACTTTACCTACACGGTTCATCAATTCCGGATTCCCTAATAGATCCGTCATAAATAAATAGCCGCCAGGTAATAGTCGATCGGATTGACTAAGTTCTCCCATAAATTCCCCAATTATATCACGAACTTCTTGTTCCGCCATTTTAGGGATATATTTAACACCGCCTGCTGCACCAGGTACGGTAATTAAAAGCCCAATTCCTTTTTCTTCGAATGTTTCCTTTACAATTGTTAAATCTTCACTGATTGAAGACTTTGCAGAACTGTAAAGCTCAGAAAAATAAGTTAGCGGGATCAACTGATGCGGATGCTCAAGCAGATAATAAGTCATATCTACAAGGCGTTCACTGCGCTTCCATTTCATGCGACCCTCTCCTAAACATTAATAATTAAAATACGAATATTTAATAGTCAAATTACCATAATTATACGTATTTATGCAAGTGGATTTCGTTCCCCTAACATACGTACTACATAAACTTCCTCACAAAAACCACGTAATCCATTATAAATTCGGCTAACACGTGCTTCATTTTCCACCAGCCCAAATACTGTCGGACCACTGCCGCTCATTAGTACCGCGTCGGCACCAAAGCGCTGCATTTGCTCTTTAATTGTTATAACTTCCGGATGAAGCTTAAATGTTACAGTTTCCAAAACATTTCCAAGTGAATTGCACATTAGTTCATAATCTTCGGTTTCTATTGCTTTAATCATTTCTTTCGTGTTCGGGTGCTGTAGACCTTCAATATTCAATCCACCATATACATCCGCTGTCGATACGCCAATTTTCGGCTTGGCCAAAACGACCCAGCAAGTTGGAGGTGCAGATAGTTCTTTAATCTTTTCCCCGCGTCCTGTCGCTAAAGCTGTACCGCCATAGACGCAGAACGATACGTCAGAACCGATTTTCGCTCCATGTTCTGCAAGCTCGTCCAACGTTAAATTTAGTTCCCACAACTCATTTAACCCGCGCAATGTAGCCGCTGCATCGCTGCTTCCACCCGCTAGACCCGCAGCTATAGGAATTTGCTTCTCGATTGAAATCGTTACGCCATCTTTAATACCGTATGTATTTTTTAAAAGCTCTGCTGCCTGGTATGCAAAATTCCGCTGATCATCCGGAACAAAATTATCGGTTGAAACGATTTTAATTTGACCGTCTGCTCGTGATTCCAGTCCAATTCGATCCGCCAAATCGACCGTTGTCATAATCATTTCCACTTCATGATAATTATCCGGACGTTTATAAAGCACATCGAGTGTTAAGTTGATTTTTGCGGGTGCTTTTACGTATAACATTGAAAATTCCTCCTACTGTATAAGGCACGCATAATATGTAATACGCGATTAAAATTCTATTGCCCCTATTTTACCATACGGGAGCCTTGTATTATGCACGAAAACATTCACTTTTCTTCGCAAATTATCGTAAAAAAACGCATGCCGGGCAATACAGTAGTAAGACATTCTAAGTATTAGGTAATTTCATTTCCTCACATCAAAATAACACCACCGTAAGCGAGAACCTACGATGGTGCCATCTTTGTGTCAACTTATTTTTGGTTGTTTTGCGATTGTTTAGCCAAGCCTTCCTGAGCCATTTCAACCGCACGTTTTACCATGTTTCCTGCATCACGAGCTCTAATTCCGCCCCAACCTTCACGTTGAACTACGTCATAAAATCCAAGTTCTTTTGCAATCTCTTCCTTTAGACGACTGGACATAATTTTTTGTCTTGCCATGCAAAAAACCTCCTTTTCGTTGACGCTTTTAGCATGTGCAAAAAAGAAAAAAACACTCACTTTAAATGAGCGCTTTTTTAAAAATATTAAAATAAGTACTAGAAAAACTATTTGATGGTAGCTACAGCATCATCTAAAAAAGTAATCTCTACTGCTTCGGTAAGTATATCTGTGTAACTGTAAGATACGCGTTTACACGCATTATCTTCCTGCTTTAGTTCAATAACGAACACTGCATGGTAAGTGTCACTTAAGACGCCTTCGCATTCAATTGTTTTCTTGCGACCACCATTTGCTTTTAATTGCAAACGTTTACCCAAATGACTATCCAATGATTTTTTAATGTCTGCTAACGTTTTTGGCATTTTCGCATACACCTCACTGTAAAACAGTATACCATGATGTAGATAATATGTCAATAAAATATAATATTTTATCACCGTGATACAGAGTCGTCAACTTTTTTCTTAAGATTTCTTAAAAATTTTTAATGTGAAATTCACTTTATTGTCGTACACAAAAATTAGGATGTAAGCAGTCCGCTAATTTGCCAAATTCTTGAATTGACAATGTTTCACCACGACGTGATGGTTCAATTCCGGCTTCTTCCAATGCTTGAAGGATAAGCTCTTTATTTTGCTTACCATTAACAAGTCCATTTTGTAAATTATTTAAAATTGTTTTACGACGTTGTGCAAATGACGCTCGGGATACTTCAAATAAGAAGTCCTCATCAATTACTTTTACTGGAGGGTTTTCATGTTTGATTAAGCGGATTACCGCCGAGTCCACATTTGGCTGTGGCATAAATACCGTTTTCGGCACAACCATCGCAATTTCCGCTGTTACGTAATACTGAATGGCAATCGATAAAGAGCCATATGCCTTCGTACCCGGTTTTGCGGTAATACGATCCGCCACTTCTTTCTGCATCATCACGACAAAGCCGCGAATCGGTAAGCGATCATTTAATAACTTCATTAAAATTGGTGTTGTTACATAGTAAGGTAAATTAGCCACGACCATAATATCTTCAATACCTGGCATTTCTTCTGCGATTACTTGTGCAACATCCGCTTTTAAAATATCTGAATGGACAATCTTTACATTGTCATAAGGGCTCAATGTATCTTCCAGAACAGGTAAAAGGCGTTGGTCGATTTCAAATGATACAACCTTCTTTGCTTCGCGCGCCAAATGCTCTGTCAAAGCCCCTATACCAGGTCCAACTTCAATCGCTCCACTGTTTTCCGTTAAATTAGCGTGACTGACAATATTACGTAAAATATTCGGGTCGATTAAGAAGTTCTGTCCTAAGCTCTTTTTAAATGAAAATCCGTATTTTTCTAAAATTTCTTTTGTACGTACCGGTGTAGCAATGTCTTTATGCATGCGTATCCTCCTGATCTAATTGCGAAATGGCCTCTGCAAACTGCTCAATTGTTATTTGAAACATCATCAGTCTTTTGTGAAGCTGTTTACCGTTTGTCATGCCTATATTTAAAATTTCACCTAACTGGTCCCGGCGTTTTTTGGATTGCGGGTGGCCTATCAGTTTGGCTGTCATTAAATCTTCCAGTGTAATTTTCTCTTCGATTTGTGAATCCGCTAATGTATAGACATTGCTTAATGCTTCACGGATGTCCTCATCATTTGCGTGTTCAATCCCTAAACCTTTGCCGTTTTTGGCGATTGTTTTCGCCTTTGCTAAAAACGCATGCTTCACACCTGGTATCCGCTCTTCTATAATTGCGCGAATACGGCGGCCCGGGTAATCAGGGTCCGTAAATACAATGACGCCTCTCTTTTTCTGGGCATGTGCAATACGGCGCAATACTTCATCAGAGATTGCAGAACCGTTTGTTTCTATAGTATCTGCTCCTGTCGCACGCTTAATCGCTGTTGTATCGTCTTTTCCTTCAACAACAATAATCTCTTGTATATCCAAGAAACGTTCCTCATTTCTAACATAGTCTTTCGCTATTTTACCACAGATCGCACTTTGTTACCGCTGTGCTAACTTCAAGAACAAAAGTGCTCAAGCGCCCGTTTAGCTCCGAGTGGGCAAAACGCCACATCCATGTGGCATGCCCCCAATGACTCACGTCGTGTGAGCCGCAAGACTAGGAGAGCCGGACGCAAAAGTAAACGCTCCACCCCTTTTGCACGAGGGACCGAAATGGTGCGAGGAGCTGGCGCTTTAGCCTAGACGGGGACAAAACTTTCTTACAAAGTTATAACCATTGCTAAAATCTAGATTTCCTTCACAATGAAAAAAGCTCCCTCGCCATCAGTCAAAAAGCGAGAAAGCCGATATACATTTTGGATTGTTGAACATACAAAACAGCTGAATAAACAATTATGCCTCGGCATGATTGTATTCAGATTTCCCTTGAAGAATAGCAAGTCGGTCAGCTTTTATCACAAAAAATATGTGTTTAGTGACTTCCATCACTTTCTCAAAGGTTCTTCCACTTCAGCTTGAAATTGCAAAAAATCATTTAGTTCAATACTTTAATACGAACTTTTTTACGTCCCCAGCTTTTTGCTTTGGACGTTGTCGGTACTAAAACATCAATTTTTTTACCTTTTATAGCTCCGCCTGTATCAGCAGCTACAGCATTCCCGTAGCCTTCAACCCATACTTTTGTTCCTAATGGAATAACTTTTGGGTCTACTGCAATAACTTTCATATCCGGATTTGCGCGCAGGTTAAGACCTGCTGCCGAAATACCTGAGCAGCCTGCACAATTTGGTGTATATGCTGTTGCAGTTACATAAAACTCTTTCCCTGAACTTGGTTCACTAGATCGGGAAACATTTGCAGTGACAACTTTTGTCCCTACAGATACAACTTTTGTTTTTGGTTTTTCAACTACTTTTTCAGAAGCAAGCTTTTTCGATACGACTTTACCATTCTCTTTAACGATAGAATATGTGCGTTCTACTTTACCTTTTTTACCTTCTGAAACAACCTTTTCTTTGCCCTTTAATAAAGAAGAATCATTTTTCTTTTCAATTGCGAAATCTACTGATTCTTCCACTACATCGGTAACCTTTTCTACGCGAACAACTGCGATTTTATCGTTTGGAGTGATAACTTCCTCCAAACCTTTGTCGACCCGATCCGATTCTCCTAATTGAACCTCTTGTTGTTTTAAAAAGTTAGCGACCGTAGTCGAAGTGGACCATACTTGTCTCTCTTTTTTGCCATCGACAAGCGTTAACTGAAACGCTTTTTGAATATCGATTTTGTTATCGGCTCCTACTTCTGTATCTAAGCTTTGTGATACAAGATCATGCTCTGTTACTTCAATATTTGCTTCTTCCAAAATGTTCTTCACTACATTTTCAGTTGTCCAAACTTTAGACTGATTTCCATCAACTGAAATTACTACTTCTTTTGCCTGTTCCCATTCTATTGACATTCCACTATCAATACTGGTACTCAGTGAGGGTGATACTTTATCGTATTTTGTATAATCTATATTTTGAGCTGTCAGTAGCTCATCAACCGTAGTTGCGTGTGTATAAATTTTTGTGGTTTCTCCGTCAACTGTTAACGTGACAGGAGTTTTAGTTCCATGGTATAGAACAAATGCAATTACAGATACAAACAGGACTACAGAAAGAATTCGGACCCCTGTTTGCTTACTCCTCAATGATCCTAAGAACTGGCTTTTCATGGATTGATTTGACATGAAAATAACGCCTCCTTAATACAAAGTTGGATTATACGTACTAGTTTTCTTACTGTCAATAAAAAAGAATTTATCAAAAATTGGGCATTTTGCTTGAACTCGTACTGCAACTAGTATTGGAGGCGACTTATCATCTTAAAGCTTTTGCACTTAGAAAAACAATCCTAACGTAAAAATCCGAAATTAATTTCTACTGTTTTTTAGAGTTTTTCATCATTGAATTTTAAAGAAGCGCTTGGCATTTTCCGTAGTTTTTTTAGCAACTTCTTCCACAGGCAATTCCTTCAGGCGAGCAATTTCCTCTGCCACCAATGTAACGAATGCCGGTTCATTTCGTTTTCCTCGAAATGGATGCGGAGCTAAATACGGCGCATCTGTTTCAATCAGCAAATGTTCCAGTGGAATTTCTGCCGCGACTTCTTTTGGCTGACGTGCATTTTTAAATGTTACCGGTCCCCCAAGACTAATCATGAAATTCATGTTTATACATTCGCGAGCTGTTTCAACACTACCGCCGAAACAATGCATAATCCCGCCCACAGCTGCTGCATCTTCTTCTTTTAAAATCTGCACAACATCTCCTGTTGCGTCACGATTATGAATAATAATTGGCAATTCGAGCTTTTTTGCTAATTGAATCTGCTTACGGAACCAATACTGCTGTATATCTTTCGGAGATTTATCCCAGTAATAATCCAAACCAGTCTCACCGATTCCAACAACTTTAGGGTGCTGCGCAAGCTGTTCGATCCAGTTTAAAAACTCATCTGTACAATCAACTGCATCTACCGGGTGCCAACCGATTACTGCGTAAATAAAATCATAATCCTCTATTAGTTGCATCGCACGCTCTATCGTTTTTTTATCGAAGCCGATTACAACCATCCTTTCAACATTTGCAGCAATAGCACGGTCTATAACTTCCTGTAAATCTTCATCATACTGATCTGCGTTTAAATGGACATGTGTATCTATAAATGTTTTCATCTTCATTTCTCCTATCGTGTATTGTACTCATAGATCATATTTCTTAGTTTTCAGTATTATTACATATAGATTACAAAATACTCTTTTATTATTGTTTACATATTATAAAACGATAACCATTATCCCAGTAATCCACTTATCATCCTTTTTCATCCAAAATTAAATTATATTTATATAATTTATTATTATATATTATTAAGTAAATGAAAAAGTCTGCTGAACTTTTCGGGTCCAACAGACTGTTTTCACATTACTTTACTTGTGCACCATTTGCTAATTTCGGATCAACAGTAGCCAATGTTAAAACTCCGTCATGTGAGCCTGCTAAAATCATCCCTTGAGATAATTCGCCGCGTAATGTAACAGGTTTTAAATTTGCAACGACAATTACCTTTTTACCGATAAGTTCTTCCGGTTTGTAATGCTCTGCAATACCCGATACAACTTGACGTTGTTCATAACCTAAATCAACCTGAAGCTTTAATAATTTCTTGGCTTTCGCAACTGGTTCACATGCTACTACTGTTGCAACACGTAAATCTACTTTCATGAAATCGTCAATTGTAATTTCTTCTGTATCCGGTGCTTCAACCGTTGTTGTTTCCTCTTCCTGTACTGTTTTTACAGAGCTCTGCATTTGCTCACGAATGTAAGCAACTTCCACTTCTGTATCAAGACGCGGGAAAATTGGTGTTCCTTTTTCAGCAACTTTTATGTTTTTCGGAATAACATTGCCGAATGTTTCAATTGTGTCCCAATGTAATGATTTTTCATCAAGACCTAATTGTTCAATAATTTGTTTTGGCGCATTTGTCATAAATGGCTGAATCATCACTGCAATATGACGTAAGCTTTCTGCCAAATTGTTCATAACAGCGGCAAGTTTATTTTTGTCAGATTCCTCTTTTGCCAATACCCATGGAGAAGTTTCATCAATATATTTATTTGTGCGTGAAACTAATGACCATATTTCAGAAAGTACGACACTAAACTGCATTTTTTCCATACTTTCTTCATATTTAACACGTACATTTTCAGCATGTTCTTTTAATGCTGCATCATATTGTGTTGCTTCCAAGTTTTCAGTAGGAATTACCCCATCGAAATACTTATTCATCATGGAAACTGTTCTATTTAAAAGATTTCCTAAATCGTTTGCCAAGTCGAAATTTGTACGCTCAACAAATGATTCAGGTGAAAATACGCCATCTTGACCAAATGGCAGCTCACGCAATAAGAAATAACGTGTTGCATCTAAACCATATCGCTCGATTAACATTTCCGGATACACGACATTCCCTTTAGATTTCGACATTTTTCCGTCTTTCATCATAATGAAACCGTGTGCAAAAATTTTCTTAGGTAAGGGTAAATCCAATGCCATTAAGAAAATCGGCCAGTAAATTGTATGGAAACGAACAATATCTTTCCCTACTACATGGACATCTGCCGGCCAGTATTTATTGAATAGTTCTTCATTGTCAGAACCGTATCCTAATGAAGTAATATAGTTCGATAATGCATCGACCCATACGTAAATAACGTGTTTCGGATTCCCTGGTACTTTAATTCCCCAGTCAAATGAAGTACGTGAAACAGATAAATCTTCCAGACCCGGTTTAATGAAGTTATTGATCATTTCATTTTTGCGAGATTCCGGCTCGATAAACTCTAAATTATTTTCATAATAAGCAAGCAGGCGGTCTGCGTATTTCTTCATATTAAAGAAATATGACTCTTCTTTAACTTTTTGCACATCTCGTCCACAATCCGGGCACTTTCCATCGACTAATTGCGTCTCAGTATAGTAGGACTCGCAAGGGACACAATAAAGTCCTTCATATTCACCTTTGTAAATGTCGCCGTTGTCCAAAAACTTCTGGAAAATTTTCTCTACAGAATCTTTATGACGTGATTCAGTGGTTTGAATAAAGTCATTATAGGAAATATCCATAGTATTCCATAATTTTTTGGCACCTTCAGCAATTTCATTTACATAATCTTGTGGATGCATATTTGCTTCCTGTGCTTTTTCTTGAATTTTTTGTCCGTGTTCATCCATGCCTGTTAAAAAGCGGACATCAAATCCTTTTAAACGCTTATATCGCGCTATTGCATCAGATGCAACTGTCGTATATGCAGTACCGATATGGAATTTTCCACTCGGGTAATAAATTGGGGTTGTTATATAGAATGTTTGTTGTTCACTCACGAAAGTGCCTCCATTTGTTTGTTAAGTATAAGTCTTATTCTAACGAAGTACGAAAATTGTTTCAATGAAAGTTTATCGGAATTCAGATTTGTCGAAAAATCAAAACTAAATATTGGGAAATGGTTAAATCTTTCCGACTATTCACAATTTTCTATGGTAATTTTTTTTTATAATTTCCTTAAAAAGTACAAATATGACAAAAAAGTTCCTTAAATGAAGGAAATATGAATGCTAAATTATTGACGTTTATGGTATTAGTTGGTATGATTTTAACTAGATCAGGATGATGTCGAATTTTGACGAATTTAAATAACTTTTTTATATAGGAGGAAATATTAATATGAAATCAACAGGTATCGTACGTAAAGTAGACGAATTAGGACGTGTAGTTATTCCAATCGAATTACGCCGTACATTAGGTATTGCTGAAAAAGACGCTTTAGAAATTTATGTGGATGACGACAAAATCATCTTAAAAAAATACATGCCTAATATGACATGTGCAGTAACTGGTGAAGTTTCTGATGAAAACATGCGTTTAGTAGGCGGTAAATTAATCTTGTCTTCTGAAGGTGCCGAAGCACTAATGAAAGAAATTCAAGAAAACTTAAAAAAATAATACCACTTACTTAAATAACTGAAGCGGCTACGCGTTTACTAAATTAAGTAAAGTAAAGTATTATATTACCAAATAAAAAAAGCGTTGAAAAGTATGTTGACTTTTCAACGCTTTTTTATTGATGGTATGCCTGATAAACGTCACGTTTCGGTAAATTGCGTAATTTGGCCACTTCTTTAATGGCTTCTTTTGAAGAAATTTGAGTTTCTTCTATTATATAAGTAACATGGTCTTCCAATGACATAGACGTCCAGTACGCTTCTTCTTCTTCATCGACCTCACCGGAAGTATTCCCTTCCAGCACGATGCAGAACTCACCGCGTATTTCATTTTCATTTGCCCAAATGATCGCTTCGTCTATTGTACCTCGTAAAAACTCTTCAAATTTCTTTGTTAATTCCCGTGCCAGGGTAATTTTGCGGTCACCTAATACGAGTTGTAAGTCTTTCAATGTCTCCTTCAAACGATGTGGCGCTTCATAAAAGATCAGCGTCTCTTCACGTTTCGACAATTTTTCCAACTGTTCTCGGCGTTCCTTTTTATTTCGTTTTAAAAATCCGAAGAAATAAAATGGCTGTGGAGAAAGTCCTGATGCAATCAAAGCGGTTAAAGCGGCATTGGCTCCAGGGATTGGTACAACAGCAAACCCTTCCGCGACTGCTTTTACGACAATATCCGCACCAGGATCCGAAATACATGGTAAACCTGCATCACTTACTAACGCAATGGATTTTCCTTCTTGTAAATAGCCCAGCAGTTTCTCTCCGCCTACTTCAATATTATGTTCATGATAACTAATAAGCGGTGTTTGAATATCGAAATAATTACATAGCTTTTTCGTATTGCGCGTATCTTCTGCAGCAATAATATCGACTTCTTTTAATATACGCAGTGCACGCATCGTCATATCTTCTAAATTGCCAATAGGTGTCGCTACTAAGTATAGGCAGCTTCCTTGTTCGTGCTGGCTACTTTTTTGTGAGTTCATCTGTAGCACTCCTTATATACTTTATTTTTTGGGGACGCTTTAATTGTTTAAAGGCATATTCCGCGGACATGGCCTGCTGTTTTGTTTCAAATGTTTCAAAATAAATACATGTTACCGGTCCGCGTGCCCGTGTATATTTTGCCCCTTTACCTGCATTATGTGCTGCAATTCGCTTTTCTAAATTATTCGTATAGCCTGCATATAGTGATGCATCACTGCACTCTACCACATAAAAGTAATGTTTATTTTCCTTCTCCATATAATAGTGCCCTCACTTCTGGCGTATACTCATTGTTATCCTCATATACGTATAATGGTGGCAATACTTTCAAGTCCGGCTTTCCGTCTTTAATTGCTTCAATCAACAATGTATTCGCTTCTTTTCCGCGTTTCGGATAAACAAACTGAATACGCTTCGGCTCCAGACGATTTGCACGCATCGCACTAACAATATCCAAAAGCCTGCCTGGTCTGTGTACAAAGGCTGCCTTTCCACCTTGTTTTAATAGACGGCTTGTTGCTTCGACTGCTTCATCAAGTGTTAAATAAAGCTCGTGTCTAGCAATCGCATAGTGCTCGCTCGTATTTTTTTCACTTAATTCATGTGCCAAAAAATAAGGAGGGTTACATGTGACAGCATCATATTTTTCAATACCAAGTGTACCAGGTGCATCTTTTACATCACCTAGCTGCATGTCGATCTGTTGTGCCAAGTCATTGTATGCAATGCTGCGTGTTGCCATATCATGCAACCGCGGCTGCAGTTCTACACCTGTAATTTTTGCATTTGTCCGCGCACTCAAAAAAAGAGGAATTACCCCATTGCCTGAACATAAATCAATAATATGTCCTTTATTTTTTGGGACTTGTACAAAACGCGCCAGCAATACTGCATCCAATGAGAACGAAAAGACAGACGGGCTTTGAATAATCCGTAAATCTTCCGCCAGTAAATAATCTAATCGTTCATCATCCTTCAACCATTGTTCCACTATTAAATCCTCCACTTAACGGCTATTTTAATCAGCCTTTTCTAAACAAAAGACTGATATCTACTTTAGCAGATTCAGCCTTTTGTTTTAACCATTTTGTTTATTTAAAAATGATAGACAGAACAAACAATCTTCACCTTTACGTGAGCTTCCAAAATGCACATGACATACGTGGAAACCTTCATTATAAAGCCTTGCTAAATTATCGTACCCTTCGCCAATATCTACTGGTTCTTTTTTCAGCTCTTCTACTACTCGTTTACTTGCAGTTGCTTCATTCGCTAATAATTCTTCTAAGCGCGTACGTAGGTGAAGGTTTTCTGTTTGAAGCGTCTGATGCTCCTCCATCATATGCGCAACAAATTGCTTAAGTGCGCTAAATTGCTGTTGCATTGATTCAAGCTGTTGTTCGAACTCCATAACAGTATCCAAAAAATTACGGTCCTTCACTCAAGCCACCCCATTAATTCTATCTATATCAGATTTTTCTCATATTGCATAAGCTCTTCAAGCGTATATTCAACCATACGCTCCTGCTTCGTCAAATATACTTGAATGAGTCGCTCTAATACATTTAATCCGACGACTTTGCCTTCGCCTTCTGGTGTCATTGATAAATCACCGATGTCTGGCATACCTTCTTTTGCAATTTCATAATCATCATTTTCGTATTTTAGACAACACATTAAACGTCCGCATAAACCGGAGATTTTTGTCGGATTCAGCGATAAATTCTGGTCCTTTGCCATTTTAATCGACACCGGCTCAAAATCACCTAAAAATGTCGAACAGCAAAGCATTCTTCCACATGGACCAATCCCGCCAAGCAGTTTCGCTTCATCACGAACACCAATTTGACGTAGCTCGATTCGCGTACGGAACACACTAGCTAAATCCTTTACTAATTCCCGGAAATCTACACGTCCTTCTGCTGTAAAATAAAAAATAATTTTATTACGATCAAATGTATATTCAACGTCAACGAGCTTCATATCCAACGAATGCTCCACAATTTTCGTATTCGCTAACTCAAAGGCACGCTTTGACTCAATAGTGTTTTCTTCTACCTGGAAACGATCACGTTCATTGGCTGGGCGAACTACTTGTTTTAATGGTAAAACAACATCATTTTCCCCGACTTGTCGCATTGGTACAACGACCTTGCCATATTCAATTCCCCGCGCAGTTTCTACGATTACATATTCGCCAACTTCCAAAATATAAGCGGCTGGATCAAAATAATATATTTTACCCGCTTTTTTAAAGCGAACTCCGACTACATTATACAAATGTATACCCCTCCTGAAGATTCAGCATAAGCTGTTCCATCAATAACGTACGATTCATATTACGATTTAAATTCGTGCGGGCCTGCAAAATAGACTGCATTTGTCGTGACAGCTTTTCATATGTCAATACGAGCGCCATTTCATTAAATCGTTGATACATATCGGGATACGTGCACTTTGCTTGCTGATTCGCTTTAATCGCTACAATATCGCGGTACGCAAACAGCAGCAAATCCAGTGCTAGCTCCATATCTTCTTTTTCTTTGAAGAGTGGTAGCCATTCTTCATGAATATATAATAGTGCTTCATGAACATTTTGATGAACAATCTCTACTAATTTTAACACTGTTTTTCGTGCAAGTACAAATTGCTCATCATTTGCAAGTGCAATAGCTGTTTCAAGATCATTTGTCACCATGCTTGTTGTCGATGCCATTGAATTTGTAATTCCCTGTTCTACTAGCTGATCGAGCAGCGTAGTACGAGGTGCTTTAGCAAATTTAATGTGCTGACAACGAGAACGAATCGTCGGAATGATAGATTGAATTTGCTCAGTTAATAAAATTGCCACGACCTGTCCGTCCGGTTCTTCTAAAAACTTTAAAAGCATATTAGCAGAAGCAATGTTTAATTTATCTGCATGGTGCAGCACATAAATTTTCTTGCCTTCCTCTACACCTGTCATCTTCATTTCAGCAACTAAATCTCTTATTTGATCAATTTTAATAAATTGTCCATCAGGCTCTACTTGCCAAATATTCGGATGATTTCCCGAATCGACCCGTCTGCAATTTCGACATGTTTCACATGGAACATTTTCTGACAAATTTCCGCAAAGAAGAAGTTTCATAAAAAAAGAGACGACATCACGTTTGCCCGTACCTTTTTCACCATCAAATATATAGGCATGTGCTAAACGATCTTTATCTACAATTGTTTGTAGTTGCTTCATCACTACAGGTTGCAGCTTTGTAAGCTCTTCAATAGTTCGTGTCAATTCCCTCACCTTTTTCATTTCCTGCTTCTATTTATTTGAATGCCCTATGTACAATTCAAACAATATATATTCTGCCTGGAAAAATGCCCGTGTCTAGTGCACATCAAAGACACGGGCATTTATTACATATACAGATTTATTAAAAGTCCCTTAATCTCGCCAATTTTCGCTAATAACTCAATAGACTCTTTTTCTTCATTTAAAATATCTTCTGCCAATTCGACAAGATGCTCATCAATTGTTTCGACAATTTTTAAGCGGCGGCCTTCACCAAATCGGTTCCATGTATGTGATTGCTTCGTCTCAAGTCCATAATCTACAGCTTCCTGCAAAAAACGTTTCACAAGCATTTTAAAGCGTGCCAATTCACGTAAATTCCGTGATCGTGCTACACGGTCTCCCGCTGTAGAAATATCGCCCATTAATCTTGTGAGCTGCTCTGACTGCATTTTCGACTCTTGCTTTACAATCATGTCACCAAAGCGATTGCCGTTTTGATTTGCCGGACGCAAATCATTGCGATTCGCATTTAAATTTGTGCGGAGATCTTGATTAATCTTCATTTACCATTCGCCTCCAAAAAAATAACGCCCCACTATACTTACTACCGAACTCGGTTGTATACGCGCAAGTCATGTTGGCTGCGCAAATTTACCAATACCGACTGGGGCTTCAATTTCCTTCAGTCTGTTGAAAGAAATTAAAAATGATGGAATTGTTCGATTGGTAATACAAATACAATCGCTCCTCCAACTTCAACTTCAACAGGGTACGGGATGTAAGAATCTGCGTTACCCCCCATTGGAGATACAGGAGCAACCATTTGCTCACGTGACCGGCAATTTTCACGAATAATATCTAATAACTTCGGAATTAAAGAATCATCCGTACCTATTAAAAATGTCGTATTCCCCGATCGTAAAAATCCACCTGTACTCGCTAATTTTGTCGCACGATAGTTGTTTTTCGTTAATGCATTCGATAAGCGGTTGCTATCTTGATCTTGCACTACTGCTACTACTAACTTCATCCGTACTCACCCCTTCATTGAATTGGTTCCTCTATTATATCATAAATAAAAGGTACACTTCATTTACTTTTACCCTAATAGCGGATTTAAAATCCCCCATACTTCTTCTACCACCATCTCGATAGGCTGGTCGGCATTCACCATTTTAAAACGGTTAGGGTATCGTCTCATCGCTTCCTCGTACCCTTCATATACTTTTTTATGAAATGCCAGACCTTCCGTATCCAATCTGTTAATTTCATCGCTGCGTGTCGCATGAATTCGTGCTAATCCTTTTTCAGGTGCAATATTAAAGAAAATCGTTATATCCGGAAGACGCTTTCCTATCGCAAATTCATTAATGGCAAGTACATCATCAACTCCGATTTCCCGTGCATAGCCCTGATATGCCAATGATGAGTCAATAAATCGATCGCATAGTACATGCTTTCCTTGTTCCAATGCAGGCATAATTTTTTCGTAGAAGTGCTGTGCCCGTGCTGCAGCATATAATAATGCTTCTGTTCGCTCATGCATTTTTGTATGTGCCGGGTCTAAAACAACGGCCCGGATTTTCTCAGCGATTTCAATCCCGCCTGGCTCACGTGTTAGTAATGCCTCAATACGCTTTTCTTTTAAACGCTCGCCAACTGCCTTTAATACACTCGTTTTTCCGGCACCTTCCCCGCCTTCAAACGTAATAAATAAATTCCTTTGCATTTTTATATTCTCCCTGCATCTATATTATGACTTGTATTAATTTCTCCTGTAATCTATGATCTCCCTGGAACATTGCCCCGATGGCAAGCAGCTCCTCTAACTGGCCAATTTGTACTCCCGTAATTTTTTCACCTTGTACAAGTAATGGAATTCCAGGAGGATACGGAATAAGTGTTGTAGCTGCAATACGTCCGATAGCTCGGTTGTAGGGAATCCATTCTTTTTCTGCCTTCTCTATTTCATCAAAGCTATACTGAGGTTGTGTAATAGCCGTCGTTTCGAAGCTTTCGATTTCATTTGTATTTTCAATGGTTGGAAACTTTTTTAAATGTGTATATGCCTCTTTCATACGGTTACATATATCCGCAATTGAATAAGAGTCTCCCTGCTTTAACAACGGTAAAATTAAAAGTACTTGTTTTGCATCTGCCAATTCTACATATACATGAAATTTCTCTAATGCCTCTTTTAATTGAAATCCTGTATAACCCGGAGCACGGACTAATAGTTTTAATGAATCGTTTACCTCTATAACCTGTAAATCTGTAGAAGTTGTCAAAGATTCAATCAATTGCTTGCGCTTCTCCATGAGATACGCATAATCAGTTTCCGTATAATTCGCCACATAACTTCTTGCATCATCTAGGGAAGCTAACAGTAAATACGACGGACTACTCGATTGTAACATACGTAAATAACGGTTTACTTTCTGCTCACTTACTAATGATGATTTCATATGTAAAAAGGAAGCCATGGTCATAGCAGGTAATGTTTTATGTGCGGACTGGACAACAATATCTGCACCTAACCCCAGTGCCGATGCGGGCAGCTTCTCAGATACAGTTAAGTGGGCTCCATGTGCCTCATCAACTAGAACAGGAATGTTATATACGTGACACAATTCAATTTGTTTTGCCAAATCATCTGCTGTTACACCGTAATACGTCGGATACGTAAAAATAGCGGCTTTCGCATTGGGATAGCTCGCTACCGCTTGCTCTAATGTTTTAAAATCAATACAACCTGCTGTCTGACTTTTTATATCCCATTTTGGTGAAACATATACAGGGTTCACTCCTACAAGTTCCAATGCATGAAAAATAGATTTATGTGCATTTCTTTGAACAAGTACTGTATCTCCCTTTTCACATGTTGCATAGATCATAGCCAAATTTCCAACTGTTGAGCCATTCACTAAAAAGAAACTACGACTTGCTCCATATGTTGATGCGAGAAGCTGCTCTGCCTGTTGAATGGCTTCTTCTGGATGATGGAAGTCATCCAGTCCTGTCAGTTCGGTTACATCGTACTTTAATGCCTGTTTTATTTCGTTGGGTAAATTCGAAAGCAACCCATATTTGTGTCCAGGCACATGAAAAGATTGCGGATCATCCGCAACAAACTTTTTTAATGCTTGAACGATTGGTCGATCATTGTTCACCACGTTCACCTCATTTTCATTGTCCTTCTATTATAAGATGCATCCGTCTTTCAGACCACCATTGGCGTTGGAATTACGACTATTAGTAACTGCATCCATCATTGCTTCTAGGCTTTCATTTCCCCAATACTCAATGACAACAAAACCCTTTTTTGAACAAATTATAATGGTTACTTTCTGCAGTAAAATAATATATAGTATTAGCTTTTAAACAAAACAAAAAACCCACTGATTTCTCAGTGGGTTTACATGTGCGAAGCGACGTCCTACTCTCACAGGGGGAAGCCCCCAACTACCATCGGCGCTAAAGAGCTTAACTTCCGTGTTCGGTATGGGAACGGGTGTGACCTCTTTGCCATCATCACTTCACTATAGTGGGCTTTAAAAACCCTTGAAAAGAATTTTCATTCTTTCAAAACTGGATAAACGTTTCATTGAGTTGTGCAATAAAATGTGGTTAAGTCCTCGACCGATTAGTATTCGTCAGCTGCATGCGTCACCGCACTTCCACCTCGAACCTATCTACCTGATCGTCTTTCAGGGGTCTTACTTACTTGCGTAATGGGAAATCTCATCTTGAGGGGGGCTTCATGCTTAGATGCTTTCAGCACTTATCCCGTCCATACATAGCTACCCAGCGATGCCTTTGGCAAGACAACTGGTACACCAGCGGTATGTCCATCCCGGTCCTCTCGTACTAAGGACAGCTCCTCTCAAATTTCCTACGCCCACGACGGATAGGGACCGAACTGTCTCACGACGTTCTGAACCCAGCTCGCGTACCGCTTTAATGGGCGAACAGCCCAACCCTTGGGACCGACTACAGCCCCAGGATGCGATGAGCCGACATCGAGGTGCCAAACCTCCCCGTCGATGTGGACTCTTGGGGGAGATAAGCCTGTTATCCCCGGGGTAGCTTTTATCCGTTGAGCGATGGCCCTTCCATGCGGAACCACCGGATCACTAAGCCCGTCTTTCGACCCTGCTCGACTTGTAGGTCTCGCAGTCAAGCTCCCTTATGCCTTTACACTCTACGAATGATTTCCAACCATTCTGAGGGAACCTTTGGGCGCCTCCGTTACTCTTTAGGAGGCGACCGCCCCAGTCAAACTGTCCGCCTGACACTGTCTCCTACCCCGCTAAGGGGCATGGGTTAGAAGTTCAATACAACCAGGGTAGTATCCCACCGACGCCTCCTTCGAAGCTGGCGCTCCGAGATCTCTGGCTCCTACCTATCCTGTACAAGTTGTACCAAAATTCAATATCAGGCTACAGTAAAGCTCCACGGGGTCTTTCCGTCCTGTCGCGGGTAACCTGCATCTTCACAGGTACTATAATTTCACCGAGTCTCTCGTTGAGACAGTGCCCAGATCGTTACGCCTTTCGTGCGGGTCGGAACTTACCCGACAAGGAATTTCGCTACCTTAGGACCGTTATAGTTACGGCCGCCGTTTACTGGGGCTTCAATTCACAGCTTCGCTTGCGCTAACCGCTCCTCTTAACCTTCCAGCACCGGGCAGGCGTCAGCCCCTATACGTCACCTTACGGTTTTGCAGAGACCTGTGTTTTTGCTAAACAGTCGCCTGGGCCTATTCACTGCGGCTTCTCTAGGCTATGCACCCAAAGAAGCACCCCTTCTCCCGAAGTTACGGGGTCATTTTGCCGAGTTCCTTAACGAGAGTTCTCTCGCACACCTTAGGATTCTCTCCTCGACTACCTGTGTCGGTTTGCGGTACGGGCACCTCTCACCTCGATAGAGGCTTTTCTTGGCAGTGTGAAATCAGGAACTTCGCTCATACGAGCTCGTCATCACAGCTCAACGTTAAAGTATGCGGATTTGCCTACATACACGCCTTACTGCTTGAACACGCGCAACCAACGGCGTGCTTACCCTATCCTACTGCGTCCCCCCATTTCTCAAACGGTGAGGAGGTGGTACAGGAATATCAACCTGTTGTCCATCGCCTACGCCTATCGGCCTCGGCTTAGGTCCCGACTAACCCTGAGCGGACGAGCCTTCCTCAGGAAACCTTAGTCATACGGTGCATGGGATTCTCACCCATGTTTCGCTACTCATACCGGCATTCTCACTTCTAACCGCTCCACCAGTCCTTCCGGTCTGACTTCAACGCTGTTAGAACGCTCTCCTACCACGCATACTCAAAGTATGCATCCACAGCTTCGGTGAATCGTTTAGCCCCGATACATTTTCGGCGCAGCGTCACTCGACCAGTGAGCTATTACGCACTCTTTAAATGATGGCTGCTTCTAAGCCAACATCCTGGTTGTCTAAGCAACGCCACATCCTTTTCCACTTAACGATTACTTGGGGACCTTAGCTGGTGGTCTGGGCTGTTTCCCTCTTGACTACGGATCTTATCACTCGCAGTCTGACTCCCGTGTATAAATATCCGGCATTCGGAGTTTGTCTGAATTCGGTAAAGCGAGATGCCCCCCTAGTCCAAACAGTGCTCTACCTCCGGTATTCTCAATCACGAGGCTAGCCCTAAAGCTATTTCGGAGAGAACCAGCTATCTCCAGGTTCGATTGGAATTTCTCCGCTACCCACACCTCATCCCCGCACTTTTCAACGTGCGTGGGTTCGGGCCTCCAGTGAGTGTTACCTCACCTTCACCCTGGACATGGGTAGATCACCTGGTTTCGGGTCTACGACCACGTACTAATTCGCCCTATTCAGACTCGCTTTCGCTGCGGCTCCGTCTTCTCAACTTAACCTCGCACGTAATCGTAACTCGCCGGTTCATTCTACAAAAGGCACGCTATCACCCATTAACGGGCTCTAACTACTTGTAGGCACACGGTTTCAGGATCTATTTCACTCCCCTTCCGGGGTGCTTTTCACCTTTCCCTCACGGTACTGGTTCACTATCGGTCACTAGGTAGTATTTAGCCTTGGGAGATGGTCCTCCCGGATTCCGACGGAATTTCACGTGTTCCGCCGTACTCAGGATCCACTCTGGAGGGAATGAACTTTTGACTACAGGGCTTTTACCTCGTTTCGCGGACCTTTCCAAGTCGCTTCGTCTAGTTCATTCTTTTGTAACTCCGTATAGAGTGTCCTACAACCCCAAAGAGCAAGCTCTTTGGTTTGGGCTCTTCCCGTTTCGCTCGCCGCTACTCAGGGAATCGAATTTTCTTTCTGTTCCTGCAGGTACTTAGATGTTTCAGTTCTCTGCGTCTGTCTTCGACACGCTATGAATTCACGTGAAGATACTATCCGATTAAAGATAGTGGGTTCCCCCATTCGGAAATCCCCGGATCAAAGCTTACTTACAGCTCCCCGAGGCATATCGGTGTTAGTGCCGTCCTTCATCGACTCCTAGTGCCAAGGCATCCACCGTGCGCCCTTATTAACTTAACCAAAAGTTAACACTTGGAACGAGTCCAAGATTTAAGTTTACACGTCAATTGCTTGACTTGTTTAAAAATCTATAAAATAGAAATTTGATTTATTGCTTTCAATGTCGTTTTATCCAGTTTTCAAAGAACAAATGTTTTGAAGTATTTCATTCATTTAAGAATGAACCTTCAAAACTGAACAGCAAACGTTAATGTTTCATTCCCCGAGGGAATGATTCCGAAAAATCCTTAGAAAGGAGGTGATCCAGCCGCACCTTCCGATACGGCTACCTTGTTACGACTTCACCCCAATCATCTATCCCACCTTCGGCGGCTGGCTCCAAAAGGTTACCTCACCGACTTCGGGTGTTACAAACTCTCGTGGTGTGACGGGCGGTGTGTACAAGGCCCGGGAACGTATTCACCGCGGCATGCTGATCCGCGATTACTAGCGATTCCGGCTTCATGTAGGCGAGTTGCAGCCTACAATCCGAACTGAGAACGGTTTTATCGGATTAGCTCCCCCTCGCGGGTTGGCAACCGTTTGTACCGTCCATTGTAGCACGTGTGTAGCCCAGGTCATAAGGGGCATGATGATTTGACGTCATCCCCACCTTCCTCCGGTTTATCACCGGCAGTCTCCTTAGAGTGCCCAACTGAATGATGGCAACTAAGAATAAGGGTTGCGCTCGTTGCGGGACTTAACCCAACATCTCACGACACGAGCTGACGACAACCATGCACCACCTGTCACCGTTGCCCCCGAAGGGGAAACTATGTCTCCATAGTGGTCACCGGGATGTCAAGACCTGGTAAGGTTCTTCGCGTTGCTTCGAATTAAACCACATGCTCCACCGCTTGTGCGGGCCCCCGTCAATTCCTTTGAGTTTCAGTCTTGCGACCGTACTCCCCAGGCGGAGTGCTTAATGCGTTAGCTGCAGCACTGAGGGGCGGAAACCCCCCAACACTTAGCACTCATCGTTTACGGCGTGGACTACCAGGGTATCTAATCCTGTTTGC
Organism: Solibacillus sp. FSL W7-1324; assembly: GCF_038008025.1. Classification (NCBI taxonomy): domain Bacteria; kingdom Bacillati; phylum Bacillota; class Bacilli; order Caryophanales; family Caryophanaceae; genus Solibacillus; species Solibacillus sp. FSL W7-1324. Next base: position 48,438 of record NZ_JBBOYH010000001.1, on the reverse strand, counting down.
TCCCCACGCTTTCGCGCCTCAGTGTCAGTTACAGACCAGACAGTCGCCTTCGCCACTGGTGTTCCTCCAAATCTCTACGCATTTCACCGCTACACTTGGAATTCCACTATCCTCTTCTGCACTCAAGTTCCCCAGTTTCCAATGACCCTCCCCGGTTGAGCCGGGGGCTTTCACATCAGACTTAAGGAACCACCTGCGCGCGCTTTACGCCCAATAATTCCGGACAACGCTTGCCACCTACGTATTACCGCGGCTGCTGGCACGTAGTTAGCCGTGGCTTTCTAACAAGGTACCGTCAAGGTAGCGCCAGTTACTACGCTACTTGTTCTTCCCTTGCAACAGAGTTTTACGAACCGAAATCCTTCTTCACTCACGCGGCGTTGCTCCATCAGACTTTCGTCCATTGTGGAAGATTCCCTACTGCTGCCTCCCGTAGGAGTCTGGGCCGTGTCTCAGTCCCAGTGTGGCCGATCACCCTCTCAGGTCGGCTACGCATCGTTGCCTTGGTGAGCCGTTACCTCACCAACTAGCTAATGCGCCGCGGGTCCATCTTATAGTGACAGCCGAAACCGTCTTTCAACTTCAAAACATGTGTTAAAAAGTGTTATTCGGTATTAGCCCCGGTTTCCCGGAGTTATCCCAATCTATAAGGTAGGTTACCCACGTGTTACTCACCCGTCCGCCGCTAAAATTTTAAAGGTGCAAGCACCAATAAAATTTCCGCTCGACTTGCATGTATTAGGCACGCCGCCAGCGTTCGTCCTGAGCCAGGATCAAACTCTCCATAAAAGTAGTTTGAAAGCTCATTTGCTTTGCTAGCGATCCAACTTCGTTAGAAGTTGAAATCTATTGTTTGCTTCATTTAAGAAGCTTGTTTCATTAACGTTGCTTGTTCAGTTTTCAAGGTTCATTGTGTCGCCTCAGTGACAACTTTTATATCTTACCATTTCAAAAATGTTATGTCAACATTTATTTTGAAATGTTTTTTCGATATTCATTGTCGTCGTTGCGACTTATAATAATATATCATGATATTATTCACTTAGCAATAGTTTTTTATAACTTTTTTTGATTTAGTATACTAAACGCATTTATTTTGTGTTTCTATCAACAACTAAGGCAAACTCAGTATAATATTCTTCATATAAATCAATCTCATATTTTTCATTGTCCTGCACAGAAGTTTCGGTTAAGAATTCTCCCCTTTTTAAAGTATGTTGTTACCCCTTTAATCTTCCAATTACTATAATCAATTTTACGCTGTCTGTACCTTCGAACTTAAAGCCTTCTTCATAATGAAAGTTTCTAACTCTTTTACGAGAAATACAAACTATTGAAATTAAAATTATACGTAATAAAAATTGTAACTTTTTTACAAAATATACGTATATACATTATATAACAAAAGGAGGAAATTAATATGACACCTATTGAAGATCAAAAATGCAAAAACTGTGGAGGTACTGAACTAGATGAAGCTACAGATTACTTGTTACTAAGGAAAAGTAAAGTTTCGTTTGTTGGATCTGAAAAGATTTATACTTTTTGTACAAACTGCGGGGAAGTCCAATCAATTCGCCTTACCAATCCAAATGTTTTTAAAAAGTAAAATAGACAAGGGGCCTTTCTAAATACTTTAGGAAGGCCCCTTTATAATGATCAGCAAATTAATTGAGCCAAGATTCCTTCACTTCCCTCAATATAATAGAAGTTTCCTATATCCCTCTTTTTTCAATTGTTTCAGAAATAACAGTTATCACTAAAAAAAGCAACTTCAAAAATTCTTGATCATTCCATACTTTAATTAACTTATAAAATATCTTTTCAACTCTTTTTAAAAAATTGGTATAAAACTGAACGATTAAGAATAGAAAAAAGTAGAGAAGTAAATTTAGCAAAGCATAGAATAGAAAAATTCCCCGTAGAACAGGAGAGAAGAAAAAATGGAACAAACGATTTCGATAGAGAACCGTATTAAAGAAATTTTTGCAGATGATCCGCTGTATTTAGTGATTAAAGAAACACCAACTGAACAACTCTTTTTATCGGAACCTTATTTGTCCAACCTCATCGAAAAAAAATTCTATTCCACACCTGAAGTGGCCAGCTGGTTTGATGTCACTGATGCACAGATACGTTACTATATTAAACCGTTTGAAGAGTATCTCTTTGATGATGAGGCCTCAAATCCTACTACCGCATCCGTTATCCGTTTAGACTTCAAAGCCGTTTTAAAATTGCGCATGATTTTACTGCTAAAAGACGAATATCGAGTAAAAGGTTTAAAGCAGCTGTTACGTATTAATAAGGACGGCCATATTGTCAAAAAGAGAACTTCAACCACAACTGAAGTCGGAATGCCTGATAACATTGAGTACAGACTCAATGCCATGAGCCAAGCACTAGAGCAGATTATGAAGACAGGTTTATTTAAAATGGAACATAATGAAGAGACCAAGCAAATGCAGCTAAGCTTGAACCACGATTTCTTTAAACAGGAAATTAAAGCCCTCCCTCCAGAACCTTCGCAGGAATTGGGAGAAATACAAATGGCTACTAAAAAGCTTGAACAGGAAAATACGGAATTGAAAATGAAGGTAGAAGAAATCATGGCTTCGAATAAAGAGGATATCGCAATTCGAATTAGGGAAAAAGCGATCGAGCAGCTTGTGCTTAGCCGTTTGCAAAATGAAGCAGTTCAACAGTACTCTCAACAAAAAAAGCCGACTCTTTTCCAAAAACTTTTTCGTTCTGCGCAATTGGAAGTCGATAAAAAGCTTTACATCGCAGCATACATTGAAGAAAAATTTACTAAACAATTAACCCAGGCACTCCTGGAATACCATGAACAATCTTTAAGCTATCAAGATGAGTGATTCAAAGCGCTTCCTTATTTAAGGGAGCGCTTTGAAATTACGTAAATAATATGCTAAAAGGCTATAGAAACATTTCAATTCTAATTTTTTCTGTAAGCACAGCTTATTATCTTTATTTCCTTTCTGGAAATATCTTAGTTACTCTAAATTTAAAGCTAAAGTTGATTACATTTTAATTTAAACAAAACAAAAAAACCCACTGATTTCTCAGTGGGTTTACATATGCGAAGCGACGTCCTACTCTCACAGGGGGAAGCCCCCAACTACCATCGGCGCTAAAGAGCTTAACTTCCGTGTTCGGTATGGGAACGGGTGTGACCTCTTTGCCATCATCACTTCACTATAGTGGGCTTTAAAAACCCTTGAAAGAATTTTCATTCTTTCAAAACTGGATAAACGTTTCATTGAGTTATGCAATAAAATGTGGTTAAGTCCTCGACCGATTAGTATTCGTCAGCTGCATGCGTCACCGCACTTCCACCTCGAACCTATCTACCTGATCGTCTTTCAGGGGTCTTACTTACTTGCGTAATGGGAAATCTCATCTTGAGGGGGGCTTCATGCTTAGATGCTTTCAGCACTTATCCCGTCCATACATAGCTACCCAGCGATGCCTTTGGCAAGACAACTGGTACACCAGCGGTATGTCCATCCCGGTCCTCTCGTACTAAGGACAGCTCCTCTCAAATTTCCTACGCCCACGACGGATAGGGACCGAACTGTCTCACGACGTTCTGAACCCAGCTCGCGTACCGCTTTAATGGGCGAACAGCCCAACCCTTGGGACCGACTACAGCCCCAGGATGCGATGAGCCGACATCGAGGTGCCAAACCTCCCCGTCGATGTGGACTCTTGGGGGAGATAAGCCTGTTATCCCCGGGGTAGCTTTTATCCGTTGAGCGATGGCCCTTCCATGCGGAACCACCGGATCACTAAGCCCGTCTTTCGACCCTGCTCGACTTGTAGGTCTCGCAGTCAAGCTCCCTTATGCCTTTACACTCTACGAATGATTTCCAACCATTCTGAGGGAACCTTTGGGCGCCTCCGTTACTCTTTAGGAGGCGACCGCCCCAGTCAAACTGTCCGCCTGACACTGTCTCCTACCCCGCTAAGGGGCATGGGTTAGAAGTTCAATACAACCAGGGTAGTATCCCACCGACGCCTCCTTCGAAGCTGGCGCTCCGAGATCTCTGGCTCCTACCTATCCTGTACAAGTTGTACCAAAATTCAATATCAGGCTACAGTAAAGCTCCACGGGGTCTTTCCGTCCTGTCGCGGGTAACCTGCATCTTCACAGGTACTATAATTTCACCGAGTCTCTCGTTGAGACAGTGCCCAGATCGTTACGCCTTTCGTGCGGGTCGGAACTTACCCGACAAGGAATTTCGCTACCTTAGGACCGTTATAGTTACGGCCGCCGTTTACTGGGGCTTCAATTCACAGCTTCGCTTGCGCTAACCGCTCCTCTTAACCTTCCAGCACCGGGCAGGCGTCAGCCCCTATACGTCACCTTACGGTTTTGCAGAGACCTGTGTTTTTGCTAAACAGTCGCCTGGGCCTATTCACTGCGGCTTCTCTAGGCTATGCACCCAAAGAAGCACCCCTTCTCCCGAAGTTACGGGGTCATTTTGCCGAGTTCCTTAACGAGAGTTCTCTCGCACACCTTAGGATTCTCTCCTCGACTACCTGTGTCGGTTTGCGGTACGGGCACCTCTCACCTCGATAGAGGCTTTTCTTGGCAGTGTGAAATCAGGAACTTCGCTCATACGAGCTCGTCATCACAGCTCAACGTTAAAGTATGCGGATTTGCCTACATACACGCCTTACTGCTTGAACACGCGCAACCAACGGCGTGCTTACCCTATCCTACTGCGTCCCCCCATTTCTCAAACGGTGAGGAGGTGGTACAGGAATATCAACCTGTTGTCCATCGCCTACGCCTATCGGCCTCGGCTTAGGTCCCGACTAACCCTGAGCGGACGAGCCTTCCTCAGGAAACCTTAGTCATACGGTGCATGGGATTCTCACCCATGTTTCGCTACTCATACCGGCATTCTCACTTCTAACCGCTCCACCAGTCCTTCCGGTCTGACTTCAACGCTGTTAGAACGCTCTCCTACCACGCATACTCAAAGTATGCATCCACAGCTTCGGTGAATCGTTTAGCCCCGATACATTTTCGGCGCAGCGTCACTCGACCAGTGAGCTATTACGCACTCTTTAAATGATGGCTGCTTCTAAGCCAACATCCTGGTTGTCTAAGCAACGCCACATCCTTTTCCACTTAACGATTACTTGGGGACCTTAGCTGGTGGTCTGGGCTGTTTCCCTCTTGACTACGGATCTTATCACTCGCAGTCTGACTCCCGTGTATAAATATCCGGCATTCGGAGTTTGTCTGAATTCGGTAAAGCGAGATGCCCCCCTAGTCCAAACAGTGCTCTACCTCCGGTATTCTCAATCACGAGGCTAGCCCTAAAGCTATTTCGGAGAGAACCAGCTATCTCCAGGTTCGATTGGAATTTCTCCGCTACCCACACCTCATCCCCGCACTTTTCAACGTGCGTGGGTTCGGGCCTCCAGTGAGTGTTACCTCACCTTCACCCTGGACATGGGTAGATCACCTGGTTTCGGGTCTACGACCACGTACTAATTCGCCCTATTCAGACTCGCTTTCGCTGCGGCTCCGTCTTCTCAACTTAACCTCGCACGTAATCGTAACTCGCCGGTTCATTCTACAAAAGGCACGCTATCACCCATTAACGGGCTCTAACTACTTGTAGGCACACGGTTTCAGGATCTATTTCACTCCCCTTCCGGGGTGCTTTTCACCTTTCCCTCACGGTACTGGTTCACTATCGGTCACTAGGTAGTATTTAGCCTTGGGAGATGGTCCTCCCGGATTCCGACGGAATTTCACGTGTTCCGCCGTACTCAGGATCCACTCTGGAGGGAATGAACTTTTGACTACAGGGCTTTTACCTCGTTTCGCGGACCTTTCCAAGTCGCTTCGTCTAGTTCATTCTTTTGTAACTCCGTATAGAGTGTCCTACAACCCCAAAGAGCAAGCTCTTTGGTTTGGGCTCTTCCCGTTTCGCTCGCCGCTACTCAGGGAATCGAATTTTCTTTCTGTTCCTGCAGGTACTTAGATGTTTCAGTTCTCTGCGTCTGTCTTCGACACGCTATGAATTCACGTGAAGATACTATCCGATTAAAGATAGTGGGTTCCCCCATTCGGAAATCCCCGGATCAAAGCTTACTTACAGCTCCCCGAGGCATATCGGTGTTAGTGCCGTCCTTCATCGACTCCTAGTGCCAAGGCATCCACCGTGCGCCCTTATTAACTTAACCAAAAGTTAACACTTGGAACGAGTCCAAGATTTAAGTTTACACGTCAATTGCTTGACTTGTTTAAAAATCTATAAAATAGAAATTTGATTTATTGCTTTCAATGTCGTTTTATCCAGTTTTCAAAGAACGAGTGTTTTGAAGTATTTCATTCATTTAAGAATGAACCTTCAAAACTGAACAGCAAACGTTAATGTTTCATTCCCCAAGGGAATGATTCCGAAAAATCCTTAGAAAGGAGGTGATCCAGCCGCACCTTCCGATACGGCTACCTTGTTACGACTTCACCCCAATCATCTATCCCACCTTCGGCGGCTGGCTCCAAAAGGTTACCTCACCGACTTCGGGTGTTACAAACTCTCGTGGTGTGACGGGCGGTGTGTACAAGGCCCGGGAACGTATTCACCGCGGCATGCTGATCCGCGATTACTAGCGATTCCGGCTTCATGTAGGCGAGTTGCAGCCTACAATCCGAACTGAGAACGGTTTTATCGGATTAGCTCCCCCTCGCGGGTTGGCAACCGTTTGTACCGTCCATTGTAGCACGTGTGTAGCCCAGGTCATAAGGGGCATGATGATTTGACGTCATCCCCACCTTCCTCCGGTTTATCACCGGCAGTCTCCTTAGAGTGCCCAACTGAATGATGGCAACTAAGAATAAGGGTTGCGCTCGTTGCGGGACTTAACCCAACATCTCACGACACGAGCTGACGACAACCATGCACCACCTGTCACCGTTGCCCCCGAAGGGGAAACTATGTCTCCATAGTGGTCACCGGGATGTCAAGACCTGGTAAGGTTCTTCGCGTTGCTTCGAATTAAACCACATGCTCCACCGCTTGTGCGGGCCCCCGTCAATTCCTTTGAGTTTCAGTCTTGCGACCGTACTCCCCAGGCGGAGTGCTTAATGCGTTAGCTGCAGCACTGAGGGGCGGAAACCCCCCAACACTTAGCACTCATCGTTTACGGCGTGGACTACCAGGGTATCTAATCCTGTTTGCTCCCCACGCTTTCGCGCCTCAGTGTCAGTTACAGACCAGACAGTCGCCTTCGCCACTGGTGTTCCTCCAAATCTCTACGCATTTCACCGCTACACTTGGAATTCCACTATCCTCTTCTGCACTCAAGTTCCCCAGTTTCCAATGACCCTCCCCGGTTGAGCCGGGGGCTTTCACATCAGACTTAAGGAACCACCTGCGCGCGCTTTACGCCCAATAATTCCGGACAACGCTTGCCACCTACGTATTACCGCGGCTGCTGGCACGTAGTTAGCCGTGGCTTTCTAACAAGGTACCGTCAAGGTAGCGCCAGTTACTACGCTACTTGTTCTTCCCTTGCAACAGAGTTTTACGAACCGAAATCCTTCTTCACTCACGCGGCGTTGCTCCATCAGACTTTCGTCCATTGTGGAAGATTCCCTACTGCTGCCTCCCGTAGGAGTCTGGGCCGTGTCTCAGTCCCAGTGTGGCCGATCACCCTCTCAGGTCGGCTACGCATCGTTGCCTTGGTGAGCCGTTACCTCACCAACTAGCTAATGCGCCGCGGGTCCATCTTATAGTGACAGCAAGACCGTCTTTCAACTTTAAAACATGTGTTAAAAAGTGTTATTCGGTATTAGCCCCGGTTTCCCGGAGTTATCCCAATCTATAAGGTAGGTTACCCACGTGTTACTCACCCGTCCGCCGCTAAAATTTTAAAGGTGCAAGCACCAATAAAATTTCCGCTCGACTTGCATGTATTAGGCACGCCGCCAGCGTTCGTCCTGAGCCAGGATCAAACTCTCCATAAAAGTAGTTTGAAAGCTCATTTGCTTTGCTAGCGATCCAACTTCGTTAGAAGTTGAAATCTATTGTTTGCTTCATTTAAGAAGCTTGTTTCATTAACGTTGCTTGTTCAGTTTTCAAGGTTCATTGCGTCGTTTAAGTGACAACTTTTATATCTTACTATTCTTATAATGTTATGTCAACATTTATTTTGAAATGTTTTTTCGATATTCGTTGTCGTCGTTGCGACTTATAATAATATATCACGATATTATTCACTTAGCAATAGTTTTTATTATTTTTATTTAAATAGTATTAATAATGTTACGCACATCATACCAGGAATGCCTAAGATAGCGATTGTAAGGACCGAAAAGAAGTTGATAGGCACATAAAAAAGAAACCCTGCTGCCCCAATCATTAAGTTCCCTAAAAATAGAACGACGATAACAACTGCAATTTTAAACCAGAACCAGGCAAAGTACTCCCACACTTTCCCTCTTGCATTTTTGTTTAATAAAAAAAGAAACAAGACAACAAAACACACCATAGCTATAACTATGTATTGCATAGCACCATCCTTTTTTATTTAGTGGTAACATATGCAACTGCTTCGCTTCTTATTTCTAAAAGATTATTTAATTAATACACGACGTACACGCGCTTCTTTATATAAGTAATAATGTATGCTTTCGGCTTTTTTTCGTTCGGCAATTACACTTAAGTTATAATCGTCGGTCAATCCTTCAATTACCTTCGCACTTTGTAAAGCTTCTTTTGTCTCTTTAATAGAAGAAACTAGTTTCTCATCGAATTCTTTTTTGAGTTTCCCTTTTCGAGAAAATAACATGGGGCTTCCTCCTATATTACAGCTCGCGACGACCTTCCAGCGCTTTTGATAATGTTACTTCATCTGCATATTCTAAATCTCCGCCAACAGGTAATCCGTGTGCAATACGTGTAGTGCGAATACCTGATGGTTTAACAAGGCGGGAAATATACATCGCTGTCGCTTCCCCTTCTATTGTCGGGTTCGTCGCTAAAATTAACTCTTGGACACGCTCATCATGCAAGCGCCCCAATAAAGAAGCTACATTAATATCTTCAGGCCCTATACCGTCCATCGGTGAAATTGCACCGTGTAACACATGATAAAGACCTTGGTAATCACGCATTTTCTCCATAGCTATTACATCTTTCGGATCTTGTACAACACAAATTGTTGATACATCACGTTGTTTATCTGAACAAATATGACAAGGGTCGATATCTGTTATATGACCACATTGAGAGCAATAAAGTAGGTTACGTTTTGCGTCAACAAGTGCTTTTGCAAATGTCGATACAGTATCTTCTTTCATTGTTAATACGTGAAACGCAAGTCGAGCAGCTGTTTTCGGACCAATGCCCGGCAACTTCATGAAGCTGTCTATTAATCGAGATATCGGTTCTGGATAATGCATTCTGTTCCCCCTTCTTTAAAAAGGCACATCCCAATATTTGAGATGTGCGCTACGTTCTACTTGATTCAACTTAGAAAGGAAGGTTCATTCCTTGTGTGAATTTACCCATTGTAGAATTCGTTGTCTCTTCAACTTTTTTCAATGCTTCATTTGTTGCAATAACCATTAAATCTTGAAGCATTTCAATATCTTCCGGATCTACTACAGACTCATCTAAATTTACTTCAAGCATTTGACGTTGGCCGTTCATTACTACCTTTACCATTCCGCCGCCTGCTGCACCTTCAAATACCTGTGCATTTAAAGCCTCTTGTGCTTCCATCATTTCTTTTTGCATCTTTTGCATTTTTTTCATCATGCCTTGCATATTACCCATACCACGCATCTTATTTCCTCCTTAAAATGTGTATTTATTCTTCGATAACCTCAACAAAGTCTTTTCCAAAACGCTTTTCGGCTTCTGTAATGAGCGGATCTTGCGCTTCCATTACTTGAACATCGTCAAGGAAAGGGGGCTCCTCATTTAAATCCTCCACCGGATTTACTTCATCCGATGGCGATTTTTTTTGATTTAAGCCATTTTCATTTATAAAGTTTTCACGCAAACGAATCCAAGCTGGTTCCGGTATACATAAAAGCTCATATTGAATCCCTATTTCCGAAGCGATCTGCTGTGTAAACAATGAAACAAGTGCATTGTTGTCAGCTACCATTTGACAATGTATATCATACTTGAATTTTATCACAAAAGCACTTGCATTTGCGGCTACAGGCTCTGCATCCGCCAATAAAGCTGCATGTGATTTTTGCAAGCTTGCCAAACCACCCGCCCACGCAGATTTCACTTTTTGCAGATCGGGTTTCGTTGCAGTCTTTAATACTTCCTGAATACGGCCTGTCGGAGCATTATATTGATTTCCTTGTGGACGTACACGCTGGCGGGACTGTTCCTTTTGTTGAACAGGTGCGCCCCCTCCACCATTTTGAAGCTGTTGAGTCAGTTGACCTAATCGGCTTTCAAGTGAGGCTACCTTACCTTCAATAGCCGGATCGACTGCTGCCGTCGCTTGCGGTGATGCTTTATATTGAGCCATTTTTAAAAGGGCCGTTTCTAAATATATTTTCGTATGATGCGAAAACCGCATTTCTTGCTGGGTCTTCGCCAAAATATCGATAAAACCGTAAAGTGTATTAGCTTCAAACTGAGCCGCTAATGATAAAAACTTTTCTTCCGGTGAAATAAACTCCAATAACTCCTCTAACGTACCGTCTGTCTTTAATAGAAGCAGATCTCGGAAGAACGTAATAAAATCTTCCGCAAGGCGTAATGGTTCTTTCCCGTCAGCAATCAGGTTTTCGACACTACCTAATACTTGGGCAACATCCTTTTCCTGAAGGGAAACCGCAATATCATAAAATGCATCCTGGCTTACAGAACCTGTTACAAGAAGCACATCGTCCAATTGAACGTGTTCATTACTAAATGAAACAACCTGATCAAGTAAGCTTAATGCATCACGCATACCCCCTGCTGCAGCTTGGGCGATTGCCTTTAATGCCTGCTCATCATAGCCCATACCGATATCCTCTAATACAACCTTCATACGCTCTACTATATCTATAGAAGAAAGTCGTTTAAAATCAAATCGCTGACAGCGGGAAATAATTGTTGCTGGTAGTTTATGAGGCTCTGTTGTCGCCAAAATAAATACCGCATGCTCAGGTGGCTCTTCAAGTGTTTTTAATAATGCATTGAATGCGCTCGTAGAAAGCATATGCACCTCATCTATAATGTACACTTTAAAACGTGCATTAGCCGGGGCAAAACGGACTTTTTCAATAATATCGCGCATTTCTTCCACTCTCGAATTGGAAGCAGCATCAAATTCTATTACATCTGTATGTGAACCTTCCGTAATACTTATACATGTAGGGCATTCATTGCATGGCTCACTTGCCGGGGCGTTTTCACAGTTCAATGCTTTTGCGAAAATTTTTGCAGTACTCGTTTTCCCTGTTCCTCGAGGACCGGAAAATAGATAGGCATGTGTTGTCTTGCTTGCGAGGAGAGCATTTTGAAGGGTCCTCTTTACATGTGTCTGACCTGACATTTCTCTGAATGACTGGGGTCTATAAACACGATAAAACGCTTGATATGTCAACCTTTCCCCTCTCCCTTCCATTTAAAAATACATATATTCAGTATAGCATAAAGTAAGTATAAACTCTTTTGAAATGAGATGAATAATTAATCTGTAACATCCGTCAGGACATACTTTATTCAGCAGCCATTTGATAGCACATTGACCAAAGTTAAACTCTTTTTTTCATATAAAAAACGCACCCACCAATAAATGATGGATGCGTTTGAAATGGTAATTTAATACCGTGCACCTTTCTTCGACTGCCGCACATAAGCGTTACTCTTGTCGCCAGCTCGGGTTAGGCTACCCCGCGGCACATAAGTGATACCACTTAATGCTGCTTCCTTCCGGACCTGACATGGTTCATGGGTACTTATTGCGCAGGACCCAACCGTCAACACTACGTGCAAAAGGCAGGCCAAACAATACGGACAGCCTCAGAAAAGGAATTCAATCTTGCTAGAGCGGATTGCAAGTTACAGGGCACCGCTACCTCCCCATCTAGCACGGCAAGTATTAGTATACTAAGCAAGCTATCAAATTGCAATGAATTGCTTTAATTAATTTTTTCCAATCCAAAAATTTTAGAGATTTTTTTATCCAAATTTTATTGACGCAAAACGGATTACGTGGTAAATTAATCTTTGTCGAAAAGACATCTTATATTTTGGAGGTATACCCAAGTCTGGCTGAAGGGATCGGTCTTGAAAACCGACAGGCGGGTAACACCGCGCGGGGGTTCGAATCCCTCTACCTCCTCCATTTTTGAACTTTCATCCGCTACTTAGTTGAGCGGGTTTTTTTATATCTAAATTCGCTTTTAAGTACTATTTCTACTCGTTGGAAATAGTACTTTTTTGTATTTATAGATAACTTTCTTGTACAATTAAGTACTATGTCATGTTTGTAAAGGGCGGTATATCAAAATTGGAATCAACACAGCCACATATTAAAACAACTAAACTTTTTCTATTTATGCTACTTGTCGGCTTATTGACGGCTGTTGGTGGAGAAATTAAAATAATACCTTTTGAAGAAGGACCTTTTCGGTTCGGTTTAGGAAGTATTATATTCTTTTTCGCTTTACTGATTCGTCCCATACCGATTGTATCTACGGGTTTATTGACTGCACTAATCGTTATTGTCGGTCGATCGTTACTGGATATTTTTATATATGGACAAAGCTTCCTTTCTCAAATTATTGAACATTTGCCGGCAGGGGCTTTCTATATAATGTTCGCACTCTGCTTTAAGCTAATTCCGCTGGACGAGTTAAAAAAACAACCGCTTACGCTTGGTTTGTTGGCAACTGCTTCCGAAGTAATCTCCAACACCATTGAACATATATTAACGGACATTCTGCTTGTTTCTGATTTGGAAAATGTTACTTCCTTTTTATTATTCATTCTCGTTGGATTACTGCGCAGTTATTTTGTTGTTGGCATTTACAGCATGATTACGATGTCGGAACAGAAGAAACAGCTGAAACAGCTCATGACGATTCACTCGGAACTATATGTAGAAGCGTTATATCTTCAAAAAACGATGACCCAAATCGAGCAACTTACAGCAAACAGTTACCAGCTTTATAAAAAGCTGAAATCAAATGAAGCACAGCTAGCTTCCGATGCTTTACATATTGCCCAGGAAATTCATGAAGTAAAAAAAGATAATGAACGCATTCATGCCGGGATTTCTAAAATTACGTCGAGAAATTACCCGTCTAATTTTCTATTGACTGATTTACTAAGCTTTATTGTGGAGGCAAATGAAAATTATGCAGCCTATTTAAATAAATCAATTTCCTTTACACTGATTTGTCCAAATGATTTTCAAACAAAAAATCATATAGCGCTATTTGCTATTTTGAATAATTTAATGGCTAACGCTGTGGAGGCAATTGAAGAGAGCGGATTTATTACATTGAATGTTGCAGTTGAACAGGATACGATTTCTTTTATTGTAGAAGATAATGGAGTTGGTATTGATGCAGCACTCATACCAATCATTTTTGATCCAGGTTATACATCCAAGTTTAACGAACAAGGCCAAGGTTCTACAGGAATCGGTCTTTCCCATACAAAAACAATTGTTGAAAATCTTAAAGGGAATATTCACGTAACGAGCAATACATCGACTTGTTTTGTTGTGCAAATTCCTACAAAAAGTATTCAAAAGGAGAATTACTAATGCGCTATTTTATAGTAGATGATGACCGGGCAAGCCGTATGATGCTCAGTAATATTATTAACGACTGTGAACTCGGAGCTGTTATTGGAGAGGCCAAAAACGGTCTGGATGCCATTCCACAAATTTTAATGATGCAGCCGGAGTTTGTATTAATTGATTTACTTATGCCGCAGTTGGATGGAATTGAAACTATTGAACGCCTTCAACAAAATGGATTTAAAGGTCAGTTTATTATGATCTCACAAGTTGTTAATAAAGAAATGGTCGCTGAAGGCTATTCAAAAGGAATTGAATTTTTTATTCATAAGCCTATTAATAAGGTCGAAGTACAAATGGTATTAAAACGGACAACTGAGCAATACTTATTAAGAAATTCTTTGCAAGTTATTCGTCAGTCCCTGACAAACTTTGATATTACGGATGTGACACATACAAAGAAGACGGCACGGGAACATATTCAGTCGATCTTAAATGATATGGGCATTGTCGCTGAAGTCGGCAGTGAAGACATTATTAAAATTATTGAACAGCTATTAATCGAAAAACATAAAATTGCGCCGCTTCCTCCATTAAAGGAAGTATATGAACGTGTAGCCATGCTGACGAAAAATACGCCGGACGATATTGTAAAAGAAAGTAAAGCGATTGAACAGCGTGTACGCCGAACGATATTAGCCGCAATGATTAACTTGGCGAACTTAGGGATTGTCGATTATACAAACTCTGAATTTGAATATTATACCCCACGCTATTTTGACCTGACGGATATCCGTCATTTAATGAATCAAATAGAGAAAAACGAGCAACGTAAAGCAAAAGTGAACATAAAAAAATTCATCCAAGTTTTATATTCAGAAATTATTAGTAAAGTTGATTAGTCGGTTTTTGTCGGATTTTGTATGTATCTAATAAAATTAGTTTTAGGCTAGTCCTGAATCTGATTTTTTAGGAGGAACTATATTTTGAAAAAGTTTAAAATTAGTTTAGCCGCGCAAATTTTAATCGGTCTTGTACTCGGTGTTATCGTAGGTGCTGTGTTCTTCGGTAATGAAAATGTACAGTCATACTTACAGCCACTTGGCGATATTTTCTTAAACTTAATTAAGATGATCGTTGTACCGATTATTATTTCGACACTGATTGTTGGGGTTGCCGGAACTGGTGACATGAAACAATTAGGTCGTCTTGGCGGTAAAACACTTATTTACTTCGAAGTTATTACAACAGTCGCGATTGTTGTTGGTTTATTAGCAGCTAACCTATTCCAACCAGGTGCTGGAATTGATATGAGTTCATTAGAGAAATCTGATATTTCTTCTTATGTACAAACAACGGAAGCTGAAGAAGACAAAAGCAAAATGCAAATTATTGTAGATATCGTTCCTAAAAACATTGTAAATGCAATGGCAGAAGGCGATATGCTAGCAATTATTTTCTTCTCTGTAATTTTCGGTTTAGGTGTAGCAGCAATTGGTGATCGCGGAAAACCAGTGCTCGCATTCTTCCAAGGTACCGCAGACGCCATGTTCTGGGTCACAAACTTAGTAATGAAGTTCGCACCAATTGGTGTATTTGCACTTATAGGTGTAACCGTTTCCAAATTCGGTGTAGAATCCCTAATACCATTAGGTAAATTGGCAATTTTAGTTTATGCAACAATGATTTTCTTCGTAATTGTTGTATTAGGTCTTACTGCCCGTATTTTCGGTATTAATATCTTTAAATTAATTCGCATGATTAAGGACGAGCTATTACTGGCTTATACGACTTCTTCATCAGAGACAGTATTACCTCGTATTATGTTGAAAACAGAAAAAATGGGTGCACCGAAAGATATCGTATCATTCGTAATCCCGACAGGTTATTCATTCAACTTAGACGGTTCTACTCTTTACCAGGCGATTGCAGCAATCTTCATTGCGCAAATGTACGGTATTGACCTTTCAATTATGGAGCAGATTACATTAATGCTTGTATTAATGGTAACATCTAAAGGCATTGCAGGTGTTCCAGGGGTATCTTTCGTAGTACTTCTTGCAACATTAGGTTCTGTAGGTATTCCACTTGAAGGTTTAGCATTCATTGCAGGTATTGACCGTATTTTAGATATGGCCCGTACAGCTGTAAACGTAGTAGGTAACACATTGGCAGCACTTGTAATGGCAAAATGGGAAAAACGTTTCGACGAGAAGCAATTTGCTGAATACCAAGCTGCAAACTTAAAATAAAATTATAAAATGGCGTAGTGAACGATAACTTCACTACGCCATTTTTTATTTCACTACTTTTGCTAAATAAGCGCGGATCGATGCTTCCCCATTATGTAATGCCTCTTGTGCACGCTCTTCATCTTTTGCAACTTTTGCTTCTGCAGCTTCAATAATCTTTTCAACATCCTGCTGAGGGATGATAACGACCCCATCGCTATCACCTACTACATAATCGCCTGTTTGAACAGCCACGTTTCCTACAGATACGGCTATGCCTACTGTCCCGCCACCGTGTTTATTGCCTGCTGCCACTGTTGTACCTAATGCAAATACCGGAAAATCAATTTCTTTTGCAGCTGCTATATCGCGAATAACCCCGTCCACGACAAAACCTTGTACACCGACACCTTGCGCCAGTTGCATAACAAAATCCCCTGCTACAGCGCGATTCGTATTGCCTTTAGCATCAATGACTAAAATTTCCCCTTTTTCAGCCTGACTGATTGCTTCTAGTACTGCGCCATTTTCCCCATCCGGCAGGCGGACCGTTCTTGCTTGTCCGGCAATTTTAAAGTGTTCGGCAAGCGGTTTAATTGCGGATGCTACATTCGTATGTCCCCCTGTTGCATCGGAAATCGCTGTCGTCGGTAATGCCCGTAAACGCTCTACCATCGATAAAGTCATATTCCCATCCCCTTTTCGCTATACTGTTACAAACCGTAAAAATTTGTAACTACAACAAGCATAAACGATATAACTTTTCCTTCGCAATATTTTTTAAAGTCGTTACAAATATACTTATATTGGGAATACTATTAATAAAAGGAGGGAACTATATTGAACAACTCGCTCATTGAAACGGTAACGGATGAAAGTGGGAAGAAAACTTATAAAATGAAGACCTTCGATATCCAAGTTACGGCCCGGCTGACAGGTGGTCTTGCCCCTACAATCACATATATGCATCGAGATAAAGACGTTACAGATGATATTCGTGCGATTCGCTTTCATTTTGAAAACCCGGTATCATATATCGAAGACTATGCTTCTTTCCAAAGAATGCTTTATGAAAGAGAACAGCGTGCAGTGAATGAACTCTACGAATCCATCAGTATGAAACCTAAAAATATGACGACTGGTAAACAGGTTTTATGGAGCTTTTTTGTCTTTATGCTGATCATGACCCCAATTTTTATTATCGTTTGGACAAAATGAAAAAGACTGATTTCCGCTCTCATACAGAAATCAGTCCTTTTTTTATTATTTTCGTAAATGACTTGTTTGTTCAAGCATATAACCGATACGTGCTACGACATCCTCAACTTGTGCAGGATTTTTCATTAAATCGTAATCGTTAATATCAATACGCAGTACTGGACATGCATTGAAGTTGTTAATCCAGTCTTCATAGCGTCCGTGCATTTCTTCCCAGTACGAATGAGGTGTTTGCTGTTCCATCTCGCGTCCACGTTCATGAATACGTCCAATCACATCATCAATTGGCCCTTCCAAATATACAAGTAAATCCGGATGCGGGAAATATGGTGTCATAACCATTGCATCAAACAGATTTGTATATGTTTCATAATCTGTCGGTGTCATTGTACCTTTGTCATAATGCATCTTCGCAAAAATACCTGTATCTTCGTAAATAGAACGGTCCTGTATAAAGCCCCCGCCATATTCAAAAATACGCTTCTGTTCTTTAAAACGTTCAGCAAGGAAATATACTTGCAAATGGAAGCTCCACTTTTCAAAATCATCATAAAATTTATCTAAATAAGGGTTTGTATCAACCTTTTCATATGAGGTACGGAAGTTTAAGCTATGTGATAACGCTTTTGTCATTGTTGATTTTCCGACACCGACTGTTCCTGCAATTGTAATCACTGCATTAGCAGGAATATTGTACTTCTCTCTTAAGTTCATTTCTGATGCAAACTCCTTTGTTGTAACTTTTCTTCTACTAATCGTAGTACGTACTGTAAATCTTCTTCATTTTTCACAAAATCAAGCTCATCTCCATTTAATGAGATGACAGGAATTTCTGGATGCATCTTTTCAAAATGTCCGATAAATTGATGATAATCGCTTGAAAGTTGTTCCATATATTCTCGTGAAATATTCTTTTCCATTTCACGACCGCGCATCGCGATCCGTTTCATTAATGTATCTAAGCTTGCATGTAAATAAATGACCATATTTGGCTTTGGCATATCAGCAGTTAAAATTCGGTAGATCGACTCGTACTTTTCATACTCTGTCGGCTTCAAAGTACGCTTTGCAAAGATCAAATTTTTAAATATATGATAATCAGCCACTACTGGCCCTTGTGCTCCAAGAATTTCGTGAATATCAGATAATTGTTTATAGCGATTGCACAGGAAAAACATTTCCGTTTGGAAGCTCCATTCACTAATATCTTCATAGAACTTACCTAGAAATGGATTTTCATCTACAATCTCTTTTAATAAATGATAGTCAAACGTTTGTGATACGGCCTTAGATAATGAGGTCTTCCCAACACCAATCGGACCTTCTACTGTTATAAATGGCACAGACATTAGAAGTGCTCCTTCTCTTTTTATAGTCAATGCTTTTAATTTTATCACAACGTTCTTTAGACAACAAAGTAAACTATTCTATTTTACCGAATTCGTGCATAGCCAATTTCTACTAATCAAATTGTGCCAGCGCTTGCTCCTGTAATTTGAATAACTTTTCACGCTGCTCATCATAATCAGCATTTATTTTTTCTTGCTGGGTAAATACCATTTCCTGAAGAGACTGTTCTTTTTCCATAAAATTTTGTTCGATTTGCTCATAGTTTTTCTCTGTTTTTTCGGATAAATCCTGCAATGCCTCGAATAACTGGTCATCCAGCTGGCTTTGTGAAGCAGCCTCATTGTCGATGAGGGTTTCGATGGCCTCATCACGCCTTTGTTCAAGCCCGTGGCATCTCTCTTCAAACAGCTGTTCTGCATCCTCGAACTGCTGATTATATTTTATCAAGATGTCTGTTAGCTCCTGATGTAAATTATCGATTTCCCGTTCCATTGCATCTGTCAGGCCTGAAGCGTATGTAAATTGTGATAGTAGCTTTTGTTGCTCGTTAGTGTAGGATTGAAACTTTCTGCGTTCTTCTGCTTGTTTTTGCTCAAGAAGTTCCATCTTATTGACTTGATAGTTTTTCTTTTCTTCTTCAAAAGCGTTTTTAAAGTTATCCAATATAACTTTTCTTTTGTTGGTGAATAACATTTCAATTTTCTCGATTGCTTGATCACGATTTTGCTTAAGTTTGTTTTCTTCCTGTTCATGCTGCAGTGCAATGGCAGCCTTTTGCTGTTCATATTGCTTCTTCAATGTAAGAGCTACTTGCTGCTCATTACTTTCAATCATCAACAATTTCTGTTCATACTCAATATCTAGATCAGCCAATGCTGTTTCAAAATAATTATTTACTTCTTCCAAGGTTTGAAATGATTTCATTGCTGTTCTCCTTCAAACTTTTCCTCCATCATAGCATGATTTATTTCTTGTCGCCCAACTATTCAATGGCATGCTAAACTAGGTTTTAAGGAGTGATAGATGAATGCTCGAAAATAAAGATCACCATTACATGCAGGAAGCATTGGAAGAAGCGAAAAAAGCTGCAGCCCTTGGAGAAGTACCGATCGGCGCGGTTATTGTATATAAAGATGAAATAATTGCACGTGCACATAATCTACGTGAAACAACCCAAAATGCACTGACACATGCGGAAAGCATGGCTATTGAGGAAGCATGCAGCAAAATAGGCAGCTGGCGTTTAGAAGAGACTACTTTATACGTTACACTTGAGCCTTGCCCGATGTGTGCAGGAGCCATTTTACAGTCACGCGTACCACGGGTTGTATATGGTGCCCGTGATGTAAAGGCAGGCTGTGTCGACTCATTATACCGTCTGCTCAATGACCCTCGATTTAATCATGAATGTACTGTAACGGAAGGTGTGATGGCGGAAGAGTGCGGACAAATTTTAACGGACTTTTTCAAAGCGCTTCGCGACCGTAAAAAAGCAGAAAAGTTAGCGAGAAAACAACAATCTGAAAAGTAAAGAATTCTCATTGATACATTAATACAAGAATAGGCTGGGACATAAATGAATTATTGTTAAATAATAAGTAAGCCTTTATTAGGAAACGGATATATTGCAAATTTGATTGGAATATAGGGCGAGTGTTCGTGCTGACGGCTACGCCTTTCGCTACAAGATTTTCTCTGTGACGAAAGCGTAAGCGTCAGTCACAAGCAAAGCTTCCTGCGGGAATAGCGTGAAGCCTGAAACTAGGAACAAAAGCTAAGAACGCCACGTCTGTGTCAACGCTTTTGCGACCAACATCCTGTTGGCCTCACACCCGCGGAAAGCGTCCTGGAATGGAAATCAATTTTTAACGTTCAGCAAAAAAGCTATTTTTCTAAGAGAAAAATAGCTTTTTGGGTTATGTCCCAGCTCTTTTGTTGTAATTTTTTTAATCTATAGGCTTTACTAGTAAATTAAGTTGGGAATTGGTTCATTTTTTACTAACGCAATTAAAGAATCAATATTTAGTTGCATCATCGCATCACGGGTGCCTATTGTAGCACTTCCTATATGCGGTGTTGCCACAAAATTTTCAAGTTGAAGGAGTTGATGTTTATTACTAATCGGTTCTTCCTCAAACACATCAAAGCCTGCAGCCCAAATCTTCTTTTCCTTTAGGGCAATGTACAGATCCTTTTCATTTACTATTCCACCTCGGGCAACATTTATTAAAATTGCAGTGGACTTCATTAATTTAAGTTGCTCTAAAGTAATAAGGTTTCTTGTTTCAGGAGTAAGCGGTGTAAATATAATAATAAAATCAGATTGAGTTAAGAGAGTATTTAAATCACAGTAAGTAGCGTTATACTTTCTTTCTAACTCTTCTTTTCGATTACGGTTATAATATAGAATTTCCATATCAAATCCTAAAGAGCGTTTTGCTACAGTTTCTCCAATTTTCCCCATACCGATAATTCCTAATTTTTTATTCGAGATATCTACTCCCGCACCCTGGTAAGGACTCCACCCTGTCCACTTGTTCTGCTCAATACACTTCATATTTTGAGGAATTAGACGTGCAGTAGATAACATTAATGCAAACGCCAGATCTGCTGTAGCATCATTCAAAACATTCGGCGTATTTGTAACCAGTATATTTTGCGTTTTCATCAAATCAATATCTAAATTATTGTAACCGACCCCAAAATTTGCGACCAATTTTAAGTTTTTTGCATTTGACAGTACCTGAGAGGAGAATGAATCACCCCCGACACACCACACTGCATCCGCATCCTTTATAGCTTCCTCAGTAAATTTAGCCGGGGCTGAAGTCGATACTTCATTCCACTGAACAATTTCATAATACGGAACTAATTGTTGAACCATATGTTCTGGCATTTTTCGTGTTATAAATAATTTTTTCATTTTAGTCACATAAAAACCCCTTATTAATATTTTATAATTTCTGTTTTTAAAATTTCAGTGTGAAGAAATATCAATTTTCATAGTGCTTCTTAATTTACCTATATAATTTCAGCCCCCCTTAAACTAAGCTATAAGCGAAATTTGCCACATCCTTTAATTTTTCCAGACGGATATTTGTTTTTACTTCCATCGATTCAAACAGCTCCACCACTTTCTCTGTTGCTACATTTCCTGTAGCTCCAGGTGAAAACGGACATCCGCCAAGTCCAGCAATCGAACTATCAAACTTTTCAATTCCTGCGTTTAATGCCGCAACAATATTTGCATAGGCAAAACCGTTTGTATCATGGAAATGAGCCACAAATGTAGTATTCGGGAAATCTCTTTTCAATGCACTGAACCGTTCATACACAATGCGCGGATTTGCCTGTCCATTTGTATCTCCGATGGAAATTTCGTCAGCCCCATCATTTACAAATTGCGCTACGACCCGTTTTACTTGCTCATAGGAGATAGCGCCCTCATACGGACAACTAAAACACATCGACACATAGCCGCGAATAAACTTTTGCTGCGCTTTTGCATGCCGGAACATTTCGCTGCACTCCGCCAAAGAATCTTCAATGGAACGCTTAATATTTTTTTGGTTGAATGTCTCACTGGCCCCGACAAATACCGCAATCTGCGGCACACGTGCATCAATTGCCCTTTCCAGCGCCTTCATATTTGGGGTTAAAGCAATATATTCCATCCCCAGTTCATTGCAAAATGCCGTAATTTCCTGTGCATCTGCCATTTGGGGAACAATTTTCGGATGGACAAATGAAGCCGTTTCAATACGCTGGAAACCTGCTTCATATAATTGCTTGATTAATTGTTTCTTTTCTTCTGTTGGTACAAAGCGTGATTCATTTTGTAAACCATCGCGTGGACCTACTTCAATAATTTCAACTTGCTCTGGAAAGTGCATGATTTTCACCTCAATAAGATTTTGGAAGTTTTAATATATGTTCTCCGACGTATGATAATATCAAGTTCGTTGATATTGGTGCTACTTGATAGAGACGTGTCTCTTTAAATTTCCGTTCAATATCGTATTCTGCCGCAAAACCAAAGCCACCATATGTTTGAATGGCTACATTGGCTGCCTCCCATGATGCATCTGCAGCAAGTAACTTCGCCATATTGGCCTCTGCCCCGCAAGCTTGCTGACGATCATAAAGTTCCGCCGCTTTTATGCGCATTAAATCCGCTGCTTCAATATGAATATGCGCCTGGGCAATCGGAAACTGTATCCCCTGGTTTTGGCCGATCGGACGATCAAAAACAACGCGTTCTTTTGCATAATTCGTTGCCCGTTCGATAAACCAGCGACCATCACCGATACATTCCGCAGCAATTAAAATCCGCTCAGCATTCATTCCGTCTAAAATATAGCGGAATCCTTTTCCTTCTTCGCCAATCAGATTTTCTACGGGTACCTTTAAATTGTCGATAAATAATTCCGTTGTCGCATGGTTCATCATCGTTTTAATCGGGCGTATTTCTAATCCATTTCCAACTGCTTCATTCAGATCAACAATTAGCACGGACAGGCCTTCACTCTTTTTAACGCATTGATCTTTCGGCGTTGTACGCACTAGTAAAATCATTAAATCCGAATGTTCCGCACGAGAAATGAATACCTTTTGACCATTCACGATATAATGGTCGCCATCGCGTCTCGCAAACGTTTTTAAGTTTGTTGTGTCCGTACCCGTATTAGGTTCCGTTACTCCAAATGCTTGTAAACGAAGCGACCCGTCCGCAATCTTCGGCAAATATTTTTCCTTTTGTGCAGGAGAGCCATGCCGTAAAATTGTACCCATCGTATACATTTGTGCATGACACGCGCCTGCGTTCCCGCCTGATCGATTAATCTCTTCTAAAATTACAGATGCCTCCAGTATTCCTAAACCGGAACCACCATATTGTTCTGGTATTAAAGCCCCTAAAAAGCCCGCCTGAGTAATTGCCTCCACAAATTCGGTCGGATAACCGTCGATCTCATCCAATTTACGCCAATAATCACCCTCAAATCGTTTGCAAACTGCTCTTACACCTTCACGAAGTTCTTCTAAAAATGCCAGATTCTCTGTTAACATCATATGAGATCCTCCTACCGTCCGATAAAATTAGGTTTTCTTTTTTCATTGAAGGCTAAAATACCTTCCATTCGATCCTCAGAAGCGATAACCTCGTTGTATGTTTCGATTTCAATCCGAAATGCCTCAGATGCTTCCAATGAACTGATTTCTGCTACTTTTTTTACCCCTTGAACTCCTAATGGTGCATTGCCTGCAATTTTTTCAGCTAACTCAATTGCGGTACTCATTACTTCTTCTGATTCGACAACTCGATTAAATAACCCTGCGTTGTGTGCTTCTTCTGCCGAAACAATTCGTCCTGTAAACAGCCATTCTTTTGCAATATGGAGCGGTACACGTTTTGGCAGTAATCGTGCTCCACCTCCGCCCGGCATAATACCCCGAGTGACCTCAGTTAGGCCCACTTTTGCATTTTTACCAGCTACGATTAAATCTGTATTCAATGCAAGTTCAAACCCTCCTGCAAGCGTATAGCCATTGATCGCAGCAATGGTAGGCTGTTTGCAATTGGCTACTGCCTGAAACATTTGTTCAAATAAATGATGCTGCTCTGTCCATTCTGCCTCGTTCATCCCTCTACGCTCTTTTAAATCAGCGCCTGAACAAAAGGCATCTTCAGTAGAGGAAGTTAAAATAACGACGCGAACCGGCTGCTCATTGAATGACTGAAACACAGATAACAGCTGCTTCGCCATTTCCGTATTAAATGCATGGCGCATTTCCGGTCGGTTTAACGTAACAATCGCAATTTTTTCTTCATATTCATATGAAACTTGGATATATTCCATTCGTTCAATCATCCTCCTGGGAGTTTCATTATTTTCAAGTGAGTTTTTTGTGAGACTGAGGGTATTAATGGAAAGAGGGAGCAATAAGAAATAAATATTAGCGTTATTAGGAAAGAATCTTTTTTCTCTTTTTTTACTATAATATGTATATTATTTTCTCGAATATAACAAAATACTATAAAATTGTAAATGAATTACTAACTTCTTCTTTAAAAAGAAAAAAGCATGTTGAAATTGTTCATTCAACACACTTTTTTAATTTATATGAAATTATTTTACAGTAATGACTTCTAGGCCACCCATGTATGGTCGTAACACTTCTGGAATAACAACAGAACCGTCTTCTTGTTGGTAGTTTTCCAGAATTGCTGCTACTGTACGGCCAATTGCCAGACCTGAACCGTTTAGCGTGTGAACGAATTCCGGTTTTGCTCCTGCTTCACGACGGAAACGGATATTGGCACGACGCGCTTGGAAATCTTCGAAGTTTGAACAAGAAGAAATTTCGCGGTACATGTTTTGAGCAGGAATCCATACTTCTAAATCGTACTTTTTCGCAGCTGTGAAACCTAAATCTGCTGTACACATTTTTAATTTGCGGTACGGTAAACCTAATAGTTGTAATACCTTTTCAGCATGACCAGTTAAAAGTTCAAGTTGCTCATAAGATTCTTCCGGTTTAACAAAGCGCACTAATTCTACTTTGTTGAACTGGTGCTGACGGATCAGTCCACGTGTATCACGACCTGCAGATCCTGCTTCTGAACGGAAGTTAGCGCTGAATGCAGAGAAAGCCTGCGGAAGCATATCTGCTGATAAAATTTCATCACGGTAGTAGTTTGTTACCGGAACTTCAGCAGTTGGAATCAGGTAATAATCCATTTCATCTTCTTCACGAACTAATTTAAATACATCTTCTTCAAACTTCGGTAATTGGCCTGTACCTGTCAGTGAATCGCGGTTAACGATTTGCGGTGGCAGCATTTCTGTATAGCCATGCTGATCTGAATGAAGGTCCATCATGAAGTTCAGTAAAGCACGCTCTAAACGTGCACCTAAACCTTTATAGAATAAGAAACGGCTTCCCGTAACTTTAGCTCCGCGCTCAAAATCCACAATATCTAAATCTTTTGCGATATCCCAGTGTGCTTTCGTTTCAAAATCAAACGCCGGTACATCGCCCCAAGTGTATTCTTCCACATTGTCATCTTCTTCTGTGCCAACAGGTACTGATTCGTGCGGGATATTCGGCAAACGCATCATCATATTTTTGAATTCTTCTTCAATTGCGTTTAACTCAGCATCCAATGCTTTAATTTCATCGCCTACTTCACGCATACGTGCAATTACTTCTGTTGCATCTTCTTTGTTGCGCTTCATAACAGAAATTTGTTCAGATACTTTATTGCGCTCTGCTTTCAGTACTTCTGTTTTAGCGATTAATTCACGACGCTTTGTATCTAAGTTTTCAAAGTTATCGAGATTCCCTAAATCCTCATTACGTGTAAGAAGCATACGTTTTACTTCTTCAAAATTGTCGCGGACGCGTTTAATATCTAACATAGTTTTTTCCTCCTAGAATTTATGAAATGATGATCTTGAGCACTTTAACGCGTTAATGTATTAGCGGAATAAATACAAAAAAGCCCTCAATCCCTATGAAAGGGACGAGAGCTACCCGCGTTGCCACCCTAATTGAATAGAAAAATCTATTCCTCTTAACAATTAACGACTTTGGTAAGCCGGCTTCCACCTACTATTATTTCGGAAAAAGCATCTCAAGGACGGATTCACAAGTGTTTTTATCAGCTCCCACCGACCGCTGACTCTCTAAAAAAAACGTGCTTGCTACTACTTCCTATCATCGAATTCATTTATAAATTTAACCATACTGTACTATAAAACCATATACATTTGCAAGTTCCTATGAAAACGTTCACTAATTTTCTACATCATGCTATACTTTTCTGACACTATCAACATTAGTTAAAAGTGAAATTTCAATAAGGTTACATAAGGAGGAAGTAAAGTGCTTTTCTTTCAGCTTCATAAGGACCATACAATTCCACTATATGAACAACTGTATATCGGCATAAAAAATGCAATTACCAACAACCAGCTCGCTGTTGGTGTACGTCTCCCTTCCAAAAGAGAACTTGCAGATTTTTTCAATATAAGTCAAACTACCGTCGAACTTGCATATTCACAGCTGTTGGCGGAAGGCTATATTATGTCAAAACCGCGTGTCGGTTATTTTGTTGAAGAGATCGATTCATTACCTTACCGCCAAAGTGAAACAGCAAACAATGAAATAAAAAAAACAGCGAAAACTACGGAATATAAAATTGATTTCTCTTCTGCAAAAATTGATGAGGAAGCTTTTCCTTTTACAATATGGAGAAAATACGCAAAAGACGTGCTCGATAGGCCGTTCAAACATTTACTTCAGACAGGAGAACGCCAAGGTGAACTTGCATTACGTATTGAAATTGCAAACTATTTACACCAATCACGTGGCATCGAATGCCAGCCAGAGCAAATCGTCATTGGATCCGGTACTGAGCAGTTACTGCCCATGATTTTAAAAATTTTAGATGCTGATTCTAAGCTTGCCTTTGAAAATCCAGGCTATTCACCTATTCCCCGTCATCAATTAGGGCAACTCGCCATTCCGATTTCTGTTGATACAGATGGTATTGTAGTGGAGGAATTACAGAAATCAAATGCAAATGTCGTTTACATTACACCTTCACATCAATTCCCGACAGGTGCGGTTCTTTCAGCCAACCGTCGCACACAATTATTAAATTGGGCTGCTAAAACACCGGACCGCTTTATAATCGAAGATGATTACGACAGCGAATTTCGCTATATTGGAAAGCCCATACCCGCACTCAGAGGGCTTGATGCCAATGACCGGGTCATTTATTTAAGTACTTTTACGAAATCTCTGATGCCATCCTTGCGTGTTGCCTTTTTCGTCTTGCCGCCAACACTTGTTCAGCGCTATCAGGAACATTTTAATTACTATTCTTCTACTGTTCCTCGTTTTGAACAGCATATTTTAGCGAATTTTATGAAGGACGGACACTTTGCCAAACATTTAAATCGGATGCGTAAAATTTACCGTAAAAAACATGATAAATGTATTGAAGTCTTTTCAAATCATTACTCTCAAATAACAATATCCGGAGACGCTGCCGGTACGAACATCCTTGTTGCATTCCGTCATGAGAAATCTGAACGGGAACTGCAACAGATTGCACGTGAACACGGGATTCATATTTTACCGTTGTCAAATTATTATTTAACAGAGCAGCATTATTCCAAAAGGACATTTTTATTAGGGTTTGGTAATTTACAGCTTGCAGATATTGAGCCGAACATTCATCAGTTAATGGACATTTGGGGAATTTCTAAAAGTTAAAGAGACGTTCCATATAGGAACATCTCTTTATGTTGAAATAATATTAATCCGGTATTGTTCAACCCAATCATGCAATTGTATAAAGTATGCAATGAGTTGCGGTCCTGCCATTAACTGGCCAAACCAAGGTATATGAAATGATTGACCGTTTGTAGCTAATAATCGTTCTAACTGCTCCTTCTCGAATAATTCATGAAGAACGGAGTGTTTCTGCCGTAAAATTTGCTCCAGCCGGTTGTGGACGAGTTCTGTATATTTAGGATGGTACGTTTTCGGATACGGGTTTTTCTTACGTTCCACAACTTCCTTCGGTAAAAGGTCCTGAAACGCTTTTCGTAAAATCCCCTTTTCCATGCCGCCGCTGTTTTTCATTTCCCAAGGAATATTCCATACGTATTCGATTATTGTATGATCGGCAAACGGTACACGAACTTCCATACTTGCACCCATTGTCATCCGGTCATTTCTTTCCAATAATGTCTGCATAAAGAACTGGTTATTTAAATAAAACAGCTGCTGGCGTTCCTGCTCTTCTTTAGTCCCTATAAATGACGGCATCCCCTTTACCGCCTCTTCATAGGTGCTTTGCATAAACTGCGGTAACTGCAGACGTTTTTGCCAATCTGATTTAAATAACTGTTCACGTTCCTTTGTAGAACGAAGCCATGGGAAAATCGTTTCTCTTTTCCCTTCATAAAACCATGGATAACCGCCAAAAACTTCGTCAGCACATTCACCCGACAGCGCTACAGTATGTTCTTTTTTCATTTCTTTGCAGAATAAATAAAATGAGCTATCAATATCGGCCATACTCGGCATGTCTTTTAAGCGCATTGCCTGTTCTAAAGCATCTACTAACTCTTGTTGGGTCAGCGTCACTTGGCGGTGCTTTGTCTGAAATGCCTGTTGCATTTTCCCGATCCAGTATTCATCCTGTGACGTCTGAAATGAGTTTTTCGTGAAGTGATAGTCATTTTCCTCAAATGCTACAGAATAAGTCGACAATGTTTTCTGCTCTTTTGCTAGATGTTGTGCTGCAACCGCCGTAATGATACTTGAATCGAGTCCACCTGAAAGCATTGTGCTTAGCGGTACATCACTTATTAACTGACGAATAATTGCATTTGTTACGAGCTCCCGGACATTTTCAATTGTTTCTGCCTCTGAATGCTCATGTTGTTTACTTTCGATATCCCAGTAATGCCAGCTTTTTCTGAAACCGCTCCGCACCATCATTGCGTATGCGGGCTTAACTTCCTTAATTCCTTTAAATATGGCATGCCCCACAATACGTGATGGACCAAGACTGAATAAAGCAGCAAGTCCTTCTGCATCCACTTCCGCCTTTACAGCAGGATGTGCCAGTATCCCTTTTATTTCTGAGCTGAACAATAGCCCATCCGGAAGCTCATAATAAAACAATGGCTTTACCCCTAGCCGGTCTCGACATAGAAATAAAGACTGCTCCTGCTCGTTCCATACCGCAAAAGCAAAGATCCCATTTAAGTACTCCATACAGCGCTCTTTCCATTCAACATATGCCATTAAAATAACTTCTGTATCGGATGTCGTATAAAAGGAATGCCCTAAATTTTTAAGCTGTTCACGCAACTCGTTTGCATTGTAAACTTCGCCATTATATACGATGGTCAAATCGCCGCGAGTCATCGGCTGATTACCTGTCACTAAATCAATGATTGCAAGCCGTTTATGGCCGAGTAAAGCATGTTTGCTTATAAAGTACCCTTCACTATCCGGACCTCGATGTAAAAGCGTCCTCGTCATTTTTTTTATCATTGCTTCTTCATTTACTAAGTGAGTCGAATAGTCAATCCAACCAGATATTCCACACATAATTAATCCCTCCATGTATCAATGTATGTTTTGCATGGTTTATCGACAAATTGTCCCATTCGAAAAAATGATTTTAGACGAAAAAAAAGCTTTTCTACAAGTAATTACTTATAGAAAAGCCCATTCATTATTTAATTAAGTTACCTGCAAATCCAAATACACCATTCCATAAATTACCGAAAAAGCTTCCGATACCTTGGAACATCAATGAGATTTTACCTGCACGTTCTACCGCTTCTGTCGTTACGACATCTGCTGTAATAGGATTACCGTCAATATAGCCGAAATCCACACCTTCTTTAGGTGCAAGTACAGCCTGGCCTACTACTTGGTCTTTCTCAATTCCTGCTTCAAGTTCTTTCTTGTCCAATGTCAATGTCGGAACGTATGAATCTTTTTCGCTCGTCTTAACCATTACAGAAACCGGCTCTTTTACACCGATTTTGACAGAGTCCTCTTTCCCTTTAATGACAGGGATTGATTTTTGATCTTCAAATACATAATTACCTGGAAGAAGTTCTACCTTTGAAAATTGACCAAATCCATAATCGAATAACTTCGCTGTCGCATCAAAACGTGCTTTATAAGAGCCAACACCTTTTGAATCCACTGCTTTCATTACTACCGCGATTAAACGTGTATCACCGCGTTTAGCTGTACCTGTAAACGTATGACCGGCAAAATCAGTTGTTCCTGTTTTTAAGCCGTCTACGCCTTCATATTCATAAACAAGACCTGGTAGCATGAAGTTCCAGTTGGACATGCTAATTGCATCCGAAGTTCCTTCACGGAATACTTTCTTCGGAATTTTTGCTGTTTCTAACATGTCAGGATGATCTTTTAATAAGTTGTACGCCAATTTCGCTACAGAACGAGCTGGCATTACGTTTTCATCCTTTTCTCCTGTACCTTCTGGATGCATGCCTTGTAAATCGGCATTATTCAAACCTGTTGCATTTACAAATTTGTAATTTTCCAAGCCAAGTTCTTCTGCTTTTTTATCCATCAATTTCAGGAATTCTTTTTCTGTACCTGCAATTGTTTCAGCAATTGCAATTGTAGCAGCATTTGCAGAATAGATTGCCATTGCTTCATACAACTCTCTAATCGAATACGTACCATCAGCACGTAACGGAACATTACTCAATAAACGGTTTTGGGAAACTTTATATGTATACTCTGATACATTATATTGCTGATCCCATGAAATTGAGCCTTCTTCTATTGCATCAAGTAATAGATACTCTGTCATCATTTTTGTCATACTTGCAATACCTAAAGCTGTCTCTGCGTTTTGCTCATATAAAATTTTTCCTGTGTCTGCATCAATTAAAATTGCTGCATCTACCGTTAATCCCAAATCCGTTGCTGCGTTCGTCTTAGCAGGTTTCATCGCCAGCATGCTAAGTATTAAAATCGGGATTAAGACAATGCTTAATACCGTTTGCTTTCTTACCTTCTTCACAAAGCTACCTCCAATTTTTATTCTTGTCTAACGTCATTTTATCATACATAAGTAGTTGTATGTGACCTTCTGTTAATAAAAAAACGTTACTATCTTCAATTTGACGATAGTAACGTTTGAAAGTTTCCTAGTAATTATTGTAAAGAGTAGTTTGGTGATTCCTTCGTGATTTGTACATCATGTGGATGTGATTCACGTAAGCCTGCACCCGACATTTTAATGAACTGTGAATTTTCACGTAAATGTTCTAAATCCGGTGCACCGCAGTAACCCATTCCGGCACGTACACCACCAACTAATTGGTGAATTGTATCTGCTAAAGGTCCTTTGTATGGTAAACGTCCTTCAATTCCTTCTGGTACAAGCTTTTTCGCATCTTCTTGGAAGTAACGGTCTTTAGAACCTTTTTCCATTGCACCTAGTGAACCCATTCCGCGGTACACTTTAAAGCGACGTCCTTGGAAAATTTCCGTTTCACCTGGAGATTCAGATGTTCCTGCTAATAATGAACCTAGCATTACAGTATGTCCACCTGCAGCTAATGCTTTTACGATATCGCCTGAATACTTGATACCGCCATCCGCAATAATTGTTTTACCTAATTCACGGGCAACTGATGCTGCATCGTATACAGCTGTAATTTGGGGTACACCAACACCTGCAACAACACGAGTTGTACAAATTGAACCAGGTCCGATTCCTACTTTTACAACATCGGCACCAGCTTCAAATAATGCACGTGTCCCTTCAGCTGTTGCAACATTCCCTGCAATAATATCCAAGTCCGGGTAAGCTGCACGAATGTCTTTAATTGTATTTAAAACGCCTTGAGAATGACCATGTGCTGTATCAATTACAACGATGTCCACTTGCGCTTCGACTAGCTTGGCAATACGCATCATTGTATCTTTAGAAACACCAACTGCTGCTCCTACAACTAAACGGCCATGGCTGTCTTTTGCTGCATTCGGGAATTCGATTACTTTTTCGATATCTTTGATTGTGATTAAGCCAGTTAATTTTCCTGCTTCATCAACAATCGGTAATTTTTCAATTTTATACTGTTGAAGAATTTTTTCAGCATCTTCTAAAGTTGTCCCAACAGGAGCAATGATTAAATCTTCTTTTGTCATTACCTCATCAATTTTTAATGAGTAATCTGAAATGAAGCGTAAATCACGGTTAGTAATAATACCAACTAACTTCTGATCTTCCATGTTATTTACAATAGGGACACCTGAAATGCGGTATTTGCCCATTAAATGCTCTGCATCGAAAACTTGATGTTCTGGTGTAAGGAAGAAAGGATTTGTAATAACGCCATTTTCAGAGCGTTTTACTTTTTCAACTTCTTCTGCTTGTTCATCAATACTCATATTTTTATGAATAATACCAATTCCACCTTGTCGAGCCATAGCAATTGCCATTTTCGATTCGGTTACAGTATCCATACCTGCAGAGATTAACGGAATGTTTAACTTAATGTTGTCAGTTAGATTTACAGATAAATTAACATCTTTCGGTAACACTTCAGAGTGACCTGGCACTAATAGTACATCATCAAATGTTAAACCTTCTTTAGCAAATTTTGTTTCCCACATTGTTAAGAATGCCTCCTATTTAGAAAAGAATATTATTGTAAGGTTAACTCCGAGGGACATCACTGTCAAGATTCTTTAAAAAGTAAAATAATTCGGAATATTATATTATTAATGTTTTTCTTCTTAAAGAAAGAAAAAAAGTATTTTATAACAAAAAACCCACTGATTTCTCAGTGGGTTTTTACATGTGCGAAGCGACGTCCTACTCTCACAGGGGGAAGCCCCCAACTACCATCGGCGCTAAAGAGCTTAACTTCCGTGTTCGGTATGGGAACGGGTGTGACCTCTTTGCCATCATCACTTCACTATTACGGTTTCCAATACACGGCGCTATCCTTCGTCAACTTCCTTCGTTCTTTCAGTCACGTACTTGAGTACGCTCCTTCAATCACTCAGTCGTTTCCTCGACTAGCTTGTGTCTTGAAACCCTTGAAAAGAATTTTCATTCTTTCAAAACTGGATAAACGTTTCATTGAGTTGTGCAATAAAATGTGGTTAAGTCCTCGACCGATTAGTATTCGTCAGCTGCATGCGTCACCGCACTTCCACCTCGAACCTATCTACCTGATCGTCTTTCAGGGGTCTTACTTACTTGCGTAATGGGAAATCTCATCTTGAGGGGGGCTTCATGCTTAGATGCTTTCAGCACTTATCCCGTCCATACATAGCTACCCAGCGATGCCTTTGGCAAGACAACTGGTACACCAGCGGTATGTCCATCCCGGTCCTCTCGTACTAAGGACAGCTCCTCTCAAATTTCCTACGCCCACGACGGATAGGGACCGAACTGTCTCACGACGTTCTGAACCCAGCTCGCGTACCGCTTTAATGGGCGAACAGCCCAACCCTTGGGACCGACTACAGCCCCAGGATGCGATGAGCCGACATCGAGGTGCCAAACCTCCCCGTCGATGTGGACTCTTGGGGGAGATAAGCCTGTTATCCCCGGGGTAGCTTTTATCCGTTGAGCGATGGCCCTTCCATGCGGAACCACCGGATCACTAAGCCCGTCTTTCGACCCTGCTCGACTTGTAGGTCTCGCAGTCAAGCTCCCTTATGCCTTTACACTCTACGAATGATTTCCAACCATTCTGAGGGAACCTTTGGGCGCCTCCGTTACTCTTTAGGAGGCGACCGCCCCAGTCAAACTGTCCGCCTGACACTGTCTCCTACCCCGCTAAGGGGCATGGGTTAGAAGTTCAATACAACCAGGGTAGTATCCCACCGACGCCTCCTTCGAAGCTGGCGCTCCGAGATCTCTGGCTCCTACCTATCCTGTACAAGTTGTACCAAAATTCAATATCAGGCTACAGTAAAGCTCCACGGGGTCTTTCCGTCCTGTCGCGGGTAACCTGCATCTTCACAGGTACTATAATTTCACCGAGTCTCTCGTTGAGACAGTGCCCAGATCGTTACGCCTTTCGTGCGGGTCGGAACTTACCCGACAAGGAATTTCGCTACCTTAGGACCGTTATAGTTACGGCCGCCGTTTACTGGGGCTTCAATTCACAGCTTCGCTTGCGCTAACCGCTCCTCTTAACCTTCCAGCACCGGGCAGGCGTCAGCCCCTATACGTCACCTTACGGTTTTGCAGAGACCTGTGTTTTTGCTAAACAGTCGCCTGGGCCTATTCACTGCGGCTTCTCTAGGCTATGCACCCAAAGAAGCACCCCTTCTCCCGAAGTTACGGGGTCATTTTGCCGAGTTCCTTAACGAGAGTTCTCTCGCACACCTTAGGATTCTCTCCTCGACTACCTGTGTCGGTTTGCGGTACGGGCACCTCTCACCTCGATAGAGGCTTTTCTTGGCAGTGTGAAATCAGGAACTTCGCTCATACGAGCTCGTCATCACAGCTCAACGTTAAAGTATGCGGATTTGCCTACATACACGCCTTACTGCTTGAACACGCGCAACCAACGGCGTGCTTACCCTATCCTACTGCGTCCCCCCATTTCTCAAACGGTGAGGAGGTGGTACAGGAATATCAACCTGTTGTCCATCGCCTACGCCTATCGGCCTCGGCTTAGGTCCCGACTAACCCTGAGCGGACGAGCCTTCCTCAGGAAACCTTAGTCATACGGTGCATGGGATTCTCACCCATGTTTCGCTACTCATACCGGCATTCTCACTTCTAACCGCTCCACCAGTCCTTCCGGTCTGACTTCAACGCTGTTAGAACGCTCTCCTACCACGCATACTCAAAGTATGCATCCACAGCTTCGGTGAATCGTTTAGCCCCGATACATTTTCGGCGCAGCGTCACTCGACCAGTGAGCTATTACGCACTCTTTAAATGATGGCTGCTTCTAAGCCAACATCCTGGTTGTCTAAGCAACGCCACATCCTTTTCCACTTAACGATTACTTGGGGACCTTAGCTGGTGGTCTGGGCTGTTTCCCTCTTGACTACGGATCTTATCACTCGCAGTCTGACTCCCGTGTATAAATATCCGGCATTCGGAGTTTGTCTGAATTCGGTAAAGCGAGATGCCCCCCTAGTCCAAACAGTGCTCTACCTCCGGTATTCTCAATCACGAGGCTAGCCCTAAAGCTATTTCGGAGAGAACCAGCTATCTCCAGGTTCGATTGGAATTTCTCCGCTACCCACACCTCATCCCCGCACTTTTCAACGTGCGTGGGTTCGGGCCTCCAGTGAGTGTTACCTCACCTTCACCCTGGACATGGGTAGATCACCTGGTTTCGGGTCTACGACCACGTACTAATTCGCCCTATTCAGACTCGCTTTCGCTGCGGCTCCGTCTTCTCAACTTAACCTCGCACGTAATCGTAACTCGCCGGTTCATTCTACAAAAGGCACGCTATCACCCATTAACGGGCTCTAACTACTTGTAGGCACACGGTTTCAGGATCTATTTCACTCCCCTTCCGGGGTGCTTTTCACCTTTCCCTCACGGTACTGGTTCACTATCGGTCACTAGGTAGTATTTAGCCTTGGGAGATGGTCCTCCCGGATTCCGACGGAATTTCACGTGTTCCGCCGTACTCAGGATCCACTCTGGAGGGAATGAACTTTTGACTACAGGGCTTTTACCTCGTTTCGCGGACCTTTCCAAGTCGCTTCGTCTAGTTCATTCTTTTGTAACTCCGTATAGAGTGTCCTACAACCCCAAAGAGCAAGCTCTTTGGTTTGGGCTCTTCCCGTTTCGCTCGCCGCTACTCAGGGAATCGAATTTTCTTTCTGTTCCTGCAGGTACTTAGATGTTTCAGTTCTCTGCGTCTGTCTTCGACACGCTATGAATTCACGTGAAGATACTATCCGATTAAAGATAGTGGGTTCCCCCATTCGGAAATCCCCGGATCAAAGCTTACTTACAGCTCCCCGAGGCATATCGGTGTTAGTGCCGTCCTTCATCGACTCCTAGTGCCAAGGCATCCACCGTGCGCCCTTATTAACTTAACCAAAAGTTAACACTTGGAACGAGTCCAAGATTTAAGTTTACACGTCAATTGCTTGACTTGTTTAAAAATCTATAAAATAGAAATTTGATTTATTGCTTTCAATGTCGTTTTATCCAGTTTTCAAAGAACAAATGTTTTGAAGTATTTCATTCATTTAAGAATGAACCTTCAAAACTGAACAGCAACCGTTAATGTTTCATTCCCCAAGGGAATGATTCCGAAAAATCCTTAGAAAGGAGGTGATCCAGCCGCACCTTCCGATACGGCTACCTTGTTACGACTTCACCCCAATCATCTATCCCACCTTCGGCGGCTGGCTCCAAAAGGTTACCTCACCGACTTCGGGTGTTACAAACTCTCGTGGTGTGACGGGCGGTGTGTACAAGGCCCGGGAACGTATTCACCGCGGCATGCTGATCCGCGATTACTAGCGATTCCGGCTTCATGTAGGCGAGTTGCAGCCTACAATCCGAACTGAGAACGGTTTTATCGGATTAGCTCCCCCTCGCGGGTTGGCAACCGTTTGTACCGTCCATTGTAGCACGTGTGTAGCCCAGGTCATAAGGGGCATGATGATTTGACGTCATCCCCACCTTCCTCCGGTTTATCACCGGCAGTCTCCTTAGAGTGCCCAACTGAATGATGGCAACTAAGAATAAGGGTTGCGCTCGTTGCGGGACTTAACCCAACATCTCACGACACGAGCTGACGACAACCATGCACCACCTGTCACCGTTGCCCCCGAAGGGGAAACTATGTCTCCATAGTGGTCACCGGGATGTCAAGACCTGGTAAGGTTCTTCGCGTTGCTTCGAATTAAACCACATGCTCCACCGCTTGTGCGGGCCCCCGTCAATTCCTTTGAGTTTCAGTCTTGCGACCGTACTCCCCAGGCGGAGTGCTTAATGCGTTAGCTGCAGCACTGAGGGGCGGAAACCCCCCAACACTTAGCACTCATCGTTTACGGCGTGGACTACCAGGGTATCTAATCCTGTTTGCTCCCCACGCTTTCGCGCCTCAGTGTCAGTTACAGACCAGACAGTCGCCTTCGCCACTGGTGTTCCTCCAAATCTCTACGCATTTCACCGCTACACTTGGAATTCCACTATCCTCTTCTGCACTCAAGTTCCCCAGTTTCCAATGACCCTCCCCGGTTGAGCCGGGGGCTTTCACATCAGACTTAAGGAACCACCTGCGCGCGCTTTACGCCCAATAATTCCGGACAACGCTTGCCACCTACGTATTACCGCGGCTGCTGGCACGTAGTTAGCCGTGGCTTTCTAACAAGGTACCGTCAAGGTAGCGCCAGTTACTACGCTACTTGTTCTTCCCTTGCAACAGAGTTTTACGAACCGAAATCCTTCTTCACTCACGCGGCGTTGCTCCATCAGACTTTCGTCCATTGTGGAAGATTCCCTACTGCTGCCTCCCGTAGGAGTCTGGGCCGTGTCTCAGTCCCAGTGTGGCCGATCACCCTCTCAGGTCGGCTACGCATCGTTGCCTTGGTGAGCCGTTACCTCACCAACTAGCTAATGCGCCGCGGGTCCAT
The DNA here is from genome assembly GCF_038008025.1 of Solibacillus sp. FSL W7-1324. NCBI lineage: Bacteria > Bacillati > Bacillota > Bacilli > Caryophanales > Caryophanaceae > Solibacillus > Solibacillus sp. FSL W7-1324. Next base: position 10,705 of record NZ_JBBOYH010000001.1, on the reverse strand, counting down.
CTTATAGTGACAGCAAGACCGTCTTTCAACTTTAAAACATGTGTTAAAAAGTATTATTCGGTATTAGCCCCGGTTTCCCGGAGTTATCCCAATCTATAAGGTAGGTTACCCACGTGTTACTCACCCGTCCGCCGCTAAAATTTTAAAGGTGCAAGCACCAATAAAATTTCCGCTCGACTTGCATGTATTAGGCACGCCGCCAGCGTTCGTCCTGAGCCAGGATCAAACTCTCCATAAAAGTAGTTTGAAAGCTCATTTGCTTTGCTAGCGATCCAACTTCGTTAGAAGTTGAAATCTATTGTTTGCTTCATTTAAGAAGCTTGTTTCATTAACGTTGCTTGTTCAGTTTTCAAGGTTCATTGTGTTGTCTCGGTGACAACTTTTATATCTTATCATTATTCAATGTTGTTTGTCAACACTTTTAATGAAAAGTTTTTTGTTGTCGAAGCATTTTGCTTTCATGCGACAACTTTTATTATTCTACAGCATCCTTAAACTTAAGTCAACATTTATTTGAAATTTGTTTTTCATAAGATGTTATCTTGTAAGGACTTTTAATATAATAACATTTGTATTTCTAATCGTCAACAATTTCTTCGACTTTTTTCTATTTCAATTTACACCTATTTAATCATGCAAAACTAATATAAAAAAAGAGGGTATTTCTTCTAATAAGAAAAGACCCCCTTAGCGATTAATTCATTCAATTTTTATCCTTGAGTAATGACACGTGAAATATAAAAGCTTCTATTAGAAGAAAGATCTACAATTTCTCCTGTACGCGTTAATTTAACAAGTGGACGTGTTGGTGAATATTTATTGATGAACATTACTTCACCCAGTTCTAGATTGGATAACTCAATTTTTGTTCCTATTGGTAAATCGACGATAATATCCATTAAAGCTTGAACAACTTTAATATCGAATTTTCCAAACTCCTCTTCCTTAATCATCTCGATTACTTTAAAAGGAGACTGCATGGAACGATACATCCTTTCACTCGTCATCGCATGGAATACATCTGCTACCGCAATGATTTGAGCAAAGATCGAAATAGATCCGCTTCGATCACCTTTTGGATAGCCACTGCCATCCAGCCGTTCATGGTGCTGATACACAGCTACTTTCATAATATCCTTTATAGCTGTTACGTTTTTAATGAGTAAGTAACTATAGTAGGGATGTTTTCGTACTTCCCCAAATTCGGCTTCTGTTAAAGCGCTTTTCTTATCCCGAATACGTGAAGGAATTCTGGACATTCCACTATCTGCTAACATTCCGGCGATGGCCAGCTGAATTGTGTCCCCACGCTCGTATCCCATTTTCTTTGCAATGACTGCAGCTATTAAACCTGTAGCAATACTATGGTGGTATAAATAGTCCTTTGCATTCGAATAACTGTTCAGATCAAATATATAAGTTCGGTTCTCTAAAGCCCTATCCATTAACGGAATTATGATATTTCTTACTTTTGTCAGGTCCACTCTTCCGCCGGCTTCCCAATTTGAAAATTCCTTTTTCAATTGCGCGATTCCATCAAGATAGGATTTTTCAAAACTTGTGGATTGCTGTATTGGTAAATCTATAGGAATAGGGTTATCTAACTTTTCTTCAATTATCTCTGGTTCTTCAACTTCGATTTCATTATGTACTAATACCGTTTTTAAATTAAATAGTTCAAATACGCGTAAATGCTCTGGCTTTACTTTTGTATTTTTATAGATAATCGGATATTGTGTATTGGCAAAAATATCTTCAGCAATTACTTTACCTAATCGCAATTCCTCAACTCTTATCAATATTGCTTCCAATTTCACAACCCCTTAAGCTCGTTATCGGTTATAAAGTAAGGATAAATTCACATTCATTGAATTACTCTTTCTAAATAACTACTAATTTTTTCATATTAACGTTAATTATAACGAATGGAAAATAAATTACAACCAAAAAAAGTAATCTAGATAGTCTAAACTAACTAGATTACTTTTCAAATTACTCTTCTATAGCTGAATTTGACTCTTCTTCAGTTTCAGAATCCATTTCTTCTTCATCCGGAGCGTCATCTTCTTTTTTCACACGTGCAACAGTTGCTACATGTTCGCCTTCAGCAAGTCTGATTAAACGAACACCTTGTGTGCTACGGCCAATAACAGAAATATCATTTACGTCCATACGGATTAACATACCATTAATCGTAATCAGCATAATGTCCTCTGATCCATCCACAGCCTTTACCGCGCACATCTTACCGTTCTTATCAGTAATCTGCATCGTTTTCAGACCTAAACCGCCTCGGCTTTGCAAACGGTATTCGGATTCAGGTGTACGTTTACCGTAACCATTTTCTGTGACAACTAAAATTTCCTGACCTGGTTCAAGAATTTCCATTCCTACTACAAAGTCACCTTCACGAAGTTTAATACCGCGTACCCCGGCAGCTGAACGACCCATCGAACGGATATCGTCCTCTTTAAATCGTACTAACATACCATCGCTTGTACCGATAATAATTTCCTTTGTGCCATCTGTTAAGTGGACCGAAATTAAATCATCGTCTTCACGCAATGTAATGGCGATTAAACCATTCGTACGGATATTCGCAAACTGATCAACAGGTGTACGTTTCGTTACCCCTGTTTTTGTAGTAAAGATAAAGTAAGCATCTTCTTTGAATTCTGTTACGCGAATCATTGCCGTAACATGCTCACCTTTATCGATATTAAGCAAGTTTACAATCGGCAGTCCCTTCGCTTGGCGACCGAACTCCGGAATTTCATATCCTTTTGCACGGAATACTTTCCCTTTTGAAGTGAAGAAAAGAATTGTATCGTGTGTAGAAGTGAATAATAAATGTTCTACGAAATCATCTTCGTTCGTTCCCATACCTTGTACACCACGGCCGCCACGTTTTTGCGAGCGATATGTGTTCGCTGCCAAACGTTTAATATAACCGTTATGTGTTAATGTAAGTACCGAGTTTTCACGAGGAATTAAATCTTCGTCTTCGATCATTTCTAAGCCGCCAGCTGTAATTTCTGTACGGCGGTCATCACTGTAGCGCTCTTTAATATCCGTCATTTCTGTGCGGATAATTTCAATCACTTTCGCTTCGTCCGCTAAAATCGCTTTTAATTCATCGATTAACTTTAGAAGTTCCTGGTACTCAGCCTCAATTTTTTCGCGTTCCAATCCGCTTAAACGTACAAGACGCATATCTAAAATCGCTTGCGCCTGGCGTTCAGATAAATTAAAGCGCTCCATTAATTGTGGTCTTGCTTCTTCACCGCTGCGAGAAGCACGGATAATCGAAATAATTTCATCAATATGATCAAGCGCAATACGTAAACCTTCTAAAATATGTGCACGTTCTTCTGCTTTTCGAAGCTCGAATGCAGTACGACGTTTAATAACTACTTTCTGGTGTTCTAAGTAATGATAAAGCACTTCTTTTAGACTTAATACTTTTGGCTGTCCATCGACTAATGCAAGCATATTTACACCAAAGCTTGACTGCATCGCTGTTTGTTTAAACAAATTGTTCAGTACGACATTTGCATTTGCATCACGGCGTACTTCAATAACGATACGCATACCATTACGGTCAGATTCATCACGTAAATTAGTAATGCCATCAATTTTTTTATCGCGTACTAACTCGGCAATTTTTTCAATTAGCTTTGCTTTGTTAACTTGGTACGGTAATTCGTGCACTAAAATTGTCTCTTTACCGTTTGAAGCTTGTTCAATTTCCACTTTAGCACGAATTGTCAGTGAGCCACGACCCGATTCATAGGCACGGCGAATACCACTGCGTCCTAAAATAATTCCCCCTGTTGGGAAATCCGGACCTGGAATAATTTCCATTAGCTCTTCTGTCGTAATGCCTGGATTATCTGCTACTGCTAATACACCATCAATTGTTTCTCCAAGATGATGTGGCGGAATATTTGTAGCCATACCTACTGCAATACCAGAAGCACCATTCACCAATAGATTCGGATAGCGTGCCGGCAATACTAAAGGTTCGTTTTCACTGCCATCATAGTTTGGTCCATAATCAATTGTATCTTTGTTAATATCGCGCAGCATTTCCATCGCGATTTTTGACATACGTGATTCTGTATAACGCATTGCTGCAGCACCGTCGCCATCAACTGAACCAAAGTTACCATGGCCGTCCACTAGCATATAACGATAGCTGAAATCCTGCGCCATACGCACCATTGCATCATAAATCGATGAGTCACCGTGAGGGTGGTATTTACCCATTACGTCCCCAACGATACGGGCACTCTTTTTATATGGTTTATCTGAAGTATTTCCTAGCTCCTGCATACCATACAAAATACGGCGATGTACTGGTTTAAGTCCATCACGCACATCCGGTAAGGCACGCGAAACGATAACGCTCATCGCATAGCTTAGGAAAGATGATTTAATTTCTGTTGTAATATTTCTAGATTCAATATGTCCATGCTGAATGTCAGACAAAATGAGGACCTCCTTCCAATTGCACTAACTAATCAATTATGTCCAAGCATAATTGCATCCCTCTGCGGGTGTTTAAAACCCGCAGAAGGATGTTAAATATCCAAGTCTTGCACGTATACTGCATTTTCTTCGATAAAATCACGACGAGGTGCAACTTCATCACCCATTAAGTGATCGAAAATTTTATCCGCTTCAATTGCATCATCCAATTCTACTCGAATTAAAGTACGGTGCTCTGGATCCATTGTTGTATCCCATAATTGTGTTGCATTCATTTCCCCTAAACCTTTATAACGCTGTACATTAGGCTTCGGTAATTTTGGAAGACGGTTTAAAATATCTTCTAATTCCTGATCTGAGTAGCAGTATTCAACATGTTTCCCTTGTTTTACCTGATATAGAGGCGGCTTTGCTGCATATACATAACCTGCTTCGATTAATGGACGCATGAAACGGAAGAAGAATGTCAGCAATAGTACACGAATATGTGCACCATCGACATCGGCATCCGTCATAATGACGATTTTGTGATAACGTGCTTTTTCTAAATTAAACTCTTCCCCAATACCAGTACCGAATGCTGTAATCATTGCACGGATTTCGGCATTCGATAAAATACGGTCCAAGCGTGCTTTTTCAACGTTAAGAATTTTTCCGCGCAGTGGCAAGATCGCCTGGAAATGACGGTCACGGCCTGATTTAGCAGATCCGCCGGCAGAGTCACCCTCTACGATATAAATCTCAGATTCAGCAGGGTTTGTCGAAGAACAGTCTGCTAATTTACCTGGTAAACTTGAAACTTCAAGTGCAGATTTACGACGTGTAAATTCACGAGCCTTTTTCGCTGCTACACGTGCACGTGCCGCCATTGTACCTTTTTCGATAACTTGGCGTGCAACCGATGGATTTTCAAGCAGGAAACGTTCAAATCCGTCTGAGAATAAAGCATTTGTAATCTGACTTACTTCAGAGTTTCCAAGTTTAGTTTTTGTTTGACCCTCAAATTGAGGTTCTGGATGTTTTATTGATACGATTGCCGTTAAACCTTCACGAACATCTTCACCAGTAAGATTGGCATCCGATTCTTTAATCAGGTTTGCTTTGCGGGCATAGTCGTTGATCACACGTGTTAAGGCAGTTTTAAAGCCTGATTCGTGCGTACCACCCTCATACGTATTGATGTTGTTGGCAAAAGACATAATATTGGAACTGAAGCCTGCATTATACTGCATCGCAATTTCAACCGTAATGCCTTCTTTTTCTCCCAACACATCAATCGGTACATGGATAGGTTCTTTATTTTCGTTTATATGCTCAACATATTCACGAATACCACCTTCGAAGTGGAATGTTTCAGAACGTTCTTGTCCTATACGTTCATCAGCGATTGTAAGGCTGATGCCACGATTTAAGTAAGCCAATTCACGGATACGTGTCGCTAAAATATCGTATTCATAAACTGTTGTTTCTTTGAAAATCTCGCCATCCGCTTTAAATCGTGTTGTTGTACCTGTATGGTCTGTTTCACCAACCACTGTTAACTTTTGAACCGTTTGGCCGCGTTCAAAAATGATTTCATGGATTTTACCATCGCGGTGTACTTGAACAATTGTCTGACTCGATAGTGCGTTTACTACAGAGGCACCAACACCGTGAAGACCGCCTGATACTTTGTAGCCTCCACCGCCGAATTTACCGCCTGCATGAAGTACTGTCATAATTACTTCAACAGCAGGCATACCCATTTTTTCCTGAATATCTACGGGAATACCACGACCGTTATCTTCTACGCGAATCCAATTGTCTTGTTCAATTGTCACTGTGATTCCTGTACAATAACCTGCTAAAGCCTCATCAATACTATTATCAACAATCTCCCAAACTAAATGGTGCAATCCTTTTGAACTTGTTGAACCAATATACATACCAGGACGTTTTCGAACAGCCTCTAATCCTTCTAATACCTGTATCTGATCCGCATCATAAGATTGCTGGACTTTATTATCTTCTAAAGCCACTATTGTTCACCTACTCTTTCATAACTATCAGTATGCTTCTTTTTTACGTATTTCAATGCACTATGGTTGTTCAATTGTTCCCTGTGTTACTTGGAACAATTTTGCGTGCTGTATTGTGTCATGGTGAATTCCTTCTACACTCGTTGTTGTAACGAATGTCTGGACTTCACCTTGAATTGTATTTAATAAATGTGATTGGCGATAATCGTCCAATTCAGATAAAACATCATCCAATAAAAGAATCGGCGTTTCTTTCGTTTCCTGTTTGATAAGTTCGATTTCGGCAAGTTTCAAAGATAATGCCGTTGTTCGCTGCTGGCCTTGTGAGCCGTAAACTTGAACATCGTAATCATTGACAAAAAACTGAAGGTCGTCCCGATGAGGGCCTATAAGTGTTACGCCTCTTTCAATTTCACGCTGCTTCACTTCTTCTAGTTTCTTCGTTAAGTAATCCGCCATTTCTTCGGCAGTCCAGCTTGCTTCCATCCCTGTTACAGGACGGTATTTTATAACAAGCTTTTCTAATCCGCGCGAAATACCGAAGTGAATCGGCTCAGCCCAATCTTGTAAAAGCTCGATAAACTGAAATCTTTTACGGATAATTTGAATTGCCGCCTGCACATATTGTTCTGTATAAATTTCAAACATCACATCGGATGCGAGTGATTGTTTTCCCGCATTCTTTTTTAGTAAATGATTACGTTGTTTCAAAATCTTTTGGAATGTTAGTAAATCATGTAAGTAAACAGGGGAAATTTGCCCGATTTCCATATCGATGAATCTTCGGCGAATTTGGGGGCTGCCCTTTACGATATTCAAATCTTCTGGTGCAAACATTACTACATTCATCTGTCCGATATAATTGCTTAGTTTCGTCTGTTCAAGATGATTGATTTTGCCCTTTTTGCCTTTTTTTGAAATCGTTAATTCGATAGGAACGCCACCGTAACGCTTATTTACCACACCTTCTATTTTACCATAATCCGCATCCCAACGTATTAATTCTTTATCGTTCGCGGTACGATGAGATTTGGCCATCGCTAGTACATAGATTGATTCCATTACATTTGTTTTTCCTTGAGCATTTTCCCCAATAAAAACATTAATTTTATCTGAAAAATCCAGTGTTAACGATTCGTAGTTACGATAATCTGTTAGCTGCAAGCGCTCGATGTTCATGAATTAATTTTCTCCGTTTTCAATAAATGCATCGACAATTTTATAGCGTCCTACTCCTGGAATATTAATCACATCTCCATGACGCAGTTTTTTCCCGCGGCGATCTTCGACTTCTCCATTTACATACACTTCATGTTCACTTAAAAACCACTTTGCCATACCGCCAGAGCTAATTGCATCTGTCATTTTCAGCGCTTGACCAAGCGTTATATATTCTGTATCAATTACTAATTCATTCAACGTAATTCATCCTCCACTTAAATAAAGTCTTATCATTCTATCATACCTAAAAATTGTCCATAAGTAAAAAAGGAACGGTCTCAATAACAAGTTAAGACCGTTCCTTTTAAAAAATTTATTGAATTTTAGTAAGTACGTACCGGTAAAATCAGCTGCAGTATTGCATCATCCGCTACTGATCGTAAGATGAACGGGCGCATTGCACCTGTAAATTCGATTACTACATCTTGTCCATCAATCGCTTTTAGGGCTTCCATCATATATTTCGCACTAAATGAAATCTTTAATGTTTCGCCTTCCAGACTTTCCACTTGGATCTGCTCTTCAACTTTACCAATCTCAGGTGAATTTGATGAAATTTCGACTGTTTGATTTTCCAATGTTTCAAAACGAACAACATTATTGCGGTCTTCACGTGCTAAAAGCGAAGCACGGTCAATTGCCTGCAATAAAGATTTGCCGTTAATCGTAATCATTGTTTTAAACTCTTCCGGAATTAGACGTGATGTATCCGGATAATTGCCTTCTAATAGACGAGAGAAGAACAGGACATCATCTGTTTTAAACAATACATGCTGGTTTGTCAGTACGATTTGAACAGGATTATTTGTGTCCTCTAAAATTTTGTTCAATTCATTTAAGCTTTTACCTGGAATTACTACTGAAGTAATATCATTTGGTAAATTTTCAAGATTCACTTTACGACGCGCTAAACGATGACTATCCGTTGCAACGCATATTAATGCATCGCCTTCTACTTTCCAGTTTACACCTGTCAACACCGGACGGCTTTCCGATGTCGCTACAGCAAAGACAGTTTCTCTAATAACTGATTTTAGTAAATCTGTTGGAATCGTAAATTGGCGGTCTGCAGCAATTTCAGGTAGCTGTGGATATTCTGTTGCATCTGAGCCAATAAGGTGGAACTCAGACTTACCTGAACGAATAATCGTTGCATATCCGTTTGTAATTTCGATTTCTACTTCATTAGTAGGCAATTTACGGATAATTTCATTGTACATACGAGCTTGCAGCACAATAGAACCTGTTTGTGTAATATCCATAATCTGTTCGCCATTTTCTTCTACAGGAATGAATGTCTGGATTGTAATGTCTGCATCACTACCAGTTAACGTCATACCTTCGTTTGTAACATCAATTTTAATCCCCGTTAAAATAGGGATCGTTGTTTTTGAACTTACAGCTTTCATTACATCGTTCAAACCTGCTAAAAGACGATCACGCAAAATAGTAAATTTCATTAGTTTACCTCTCTTATATGATTAATTATTTATTTAAAGATATTAATAGATATAGTAATAGGGCCTGTGAATTTGTGGATAACCCCTATTTTACACATATGGGGCGCACTATCCACATGTTGATAAGTTGTGTATAGACTTGTGCGGAAAGGAGAAAGTTATACACAGAGTTTATTTACCTAACATACTACGAATTTGTTTAATATCCTGCTGAAGCTGCTGATCTGTTTTAAGTAAAGAAGAGATCTTTTCATGGGCATGGATTACCGTAGTATGATCACGACCCCCAAATTCTTCGCCAATTTTCGGCAAAGAAAAGTCGGTCAATTCACGAGATAAGTACATTGCAACTTGTCTTGGGAAAGCAATGGATTTTGTACGGCGTTTTGCCGAAAAGTCTTCCAGTCGAATATTAAAATGCTCTCCGGTTGCTGTTTGAATATCCAAAATGGAAATCATGCGCGGTTTTGAGTTTGGCATAATATCTTTTAGAGCTTCGGCAGCAAGTTCAGGCGAAACATCCATATTTACCAAAGATGAATAGGCGACAACGCGGATCAGCGCCCCTTCAAGTTCACGAATATTCGTATCAACCTGATTGGCAATATAAAGCATGACTTCATTTGGAATATCGAGCCCATCTGCTTTTGCTTTTTTACGTAAAATCGCAATACGCGTTTCTAAATCAGGCGGTGCAATATCAGTAATCAGTCCCCATTCAAAGCGCGAACGCAAACGATCCTCTAAAGTTGGTATTTCCTTTGGAGGACGGTCACTTGAGATGACAATCTGCTTTGATTCTTCATGTAGTGTATTGAATGTATGGAAGAATTCCTCTTGTGTCGATTCCTTACCAGCCAAAAATTGAATATCATCTATTAGCAGTACATCAACATTTCGGTATTTATTTCGAAAATCGATTGTCTTATTATCACGAATTGAGTTAATGAACTCATTTGTGAACTTTTCAGATGATAAATAAACGACATTTGCTGTCGGATTGTGTTCTTTTACGTAATGTCCAATTGCGTGCATTAAGTGAGTTTTGCCTAATCCTACCCCCCCGTAAATAAAGAACGGGTTGTAAGCTTTTGCAGGTGCTTCCGCTACAGCTAAGCTCGCTGCATGGGCAAAACGGTTACCGGAACCAATAACGAATGTATCAAATGTGTACTTTGGATTGAGCATACCTGGGGTAATGTCATGGTGTTCACTTGATTTTGCTTGAGTAATTGGGGGCGGTAATTCAAAGTCATCAGCGGCCTGATCTTTCTGGACCACGAAATTAATGACTAAATCCTCTCCTGTTAACTCGTTTAGTATTCCTGTAATCATATGGATGTAGTATTGTTCAAGCCAATCGCGGGCAAAAGAGTTAGGCGCGGAAATCGTCACTTTTGTGCCACTATGTGCAAGAAGTTTTGTTGATTTCAGCCAAGTATCAAAGCTCGGTTTCGAGATTTTCTGTTCAGCTTGGGCAAGGACGGCATTCCATAGGTTTTCTAAATGTTCCAA